>NZ_JAASQX010000001.1:642672-1827203 GCF_011761895.1 Xanthomonas sp. F4
TCCCGAATCCCGAATCCCGAATCCCGAATCCCGAATCCCGAATCCCGAATCCCGAATCCCGAATCCCGAATCCCGAATCCCGAATCCCGAATCCCGAATCCCGGCCCTCAAGCCACAAACGGCCGGAAATTGATCCCCAACCCCGCCATGCCCTCGACTTCGCCGATCAGGTCGGCGCGCTGCAGCGGTCGCGATTCGATCCACGGCTGCGACAGGATCAGGTGCAGGTTGGCGCCGTCGGCCTTCAGTTCCAGCGCCGGGATCGGGTCGGCCTCGTGCGCGCGGTGCAGCAGCACCGCCAGGCGCAGCAGCGCGGCCTTGCGCTTGGCGCTGAGCAGCAGGCGGTCGGGCAGCGCGTCGAACGCGGTCTTGGAGACGTTGCGGCGGTGCGTGCGCACCAGCGTGGCCAGCACCTGCTGCTCCTGCCGCGAGAAGCCGGCGATGTCCGAGTGCTCCAGCACGTAGGCACCGTGCACGTGGTACTGGCTGTGCGCGATGGCCTGGCCGAGTTCGTGCAGGCGCGCGGCCCAGCCGAGCATGCGCGCGTCGTCGGCATCCAGCGCCCAGTCGCCGGCAACCTGCTCGAACAGCGCCATCGCGGTGTGCTCCACGCGCGCGGCCTGCGCCTCGTCGATGCCGTAGCGCTGGGTGAGCGCGGCGATTGCGGTTTCGCGCGGATCGTTCTCGCCGCCGCGGCCGAGCATGTCGTAGAGAATGCCTTCGCGCATGGCCGCCTTGCTCACCATCAGCCGTTGCAGGCCCAGCGCCTGGAACGCCGCCTCCAGCACCAGCACGCCGCCGGCGATGATCGGCCGGCGGTCGGCGGACAGGCCCGGCAGGTCGATGTCCTCGATGCGCTTGGCCAACAGCAGGCGGTCGCGCAGTTGCGGCAGCGCCTCGGCGGTGATCGCGCCCTTGGTCAGCTTCATCGCCGCGCAGATCTCGCCGATGGCCTTGTGCGTGCCCGACGAGCCCAGCGCCTCATGCCAGCCCAGCGCGCGGTACTGCCCCGCGAACTGCTGGAACTCGGCGCCGATCTCGGTCAGCGCGTCCTTCCACTTCTTCCTGGACAGCTTGCCGCCCGGGAAGAAGCGTCGCGTGCTGGCGATGCAGCCGGCCTGCAGGCTCTCGCGTTCCAGGGTCTGGAAGCCGCTGCCGATGATGAACTCGGTGGAGCCGCCGCCGATGTCGATGACCAGGCGGCGTTCGTCCGGCTTGGGCGGCTGCGCGTGGGCCACGCCCAGGTAGATCAGGCGCGCTTCCTCGCGGCCGCTGACCACTTCGATCGGATGGCCGAGCGCGGTTTCGCCGGGAATCAGGAAGGTCTGCGGCGAGCGCAGCTGGCGCACGGTGTTGGTGGCCAGCGCGCGCACGCGCAGCGAAGGCAGGTCGCGGATGCGCTGGCCGAAGCGCGCCAGGCACTCCAGCGCGCGCTGCCGCGCGTCGGCGGACAGCCCGCCCTTGTTGTCCAGGCCGTCGGCCATGCGCACGGTCTCGCGCAGGCGATCCACCACCCGCAGCTGCCCGAGCTGATAGCGGGCGATGACCATGTGGAAACTGTTGGAACCCAGGTCGATGGCGGCCAGCAGGTCGTCGTCGCGCAGCGGCGGATGAGTGGGGGAGGTGGCAGGCATGGCGGAATGGTAGCCGATGCGCGGCGTGCGCCGTTGGCGCGACGCCGCGCTGCGCTCAGAGCCCGTCGAGCAGGGCCAGCTGCGCCGAGTGCGGCGGCTGGTCCTGGCCCGGGGCCAGCTTGCGGTAGTTGCCGTCGGCGTCCAGTTCCCAGGCGTTGAGATTGTCGGCCAGGTAGTTCTGCAGCACCTCGCGGTGGATGCGCTTGACCAGGTCCGGATCGAGGATCGGGAAGCCGGTCTCCACGCGTCGCAGCAGGTTGCGTTCCAGCCAGTCGGCGCTGGCGCAGAACAGTTCCGGCGCGCCGTCGTTGCCGAACCAGTAGACCCGGCTGTGCTCGAGGAAGCGGCCGACGATCGAGCGCACCCGGATGTTGTCGGACACGCCCGGCACGCCGGGGCGCAGGGTGCAGGCGCCGCGCACGATCAGGTCGATCTTGACCCCGGCCTGCGAGGCGGCGTACAGCGCGCGGATCACCTGCGGCTCGTTGAGCGCGTTCATCTTGGCGATGATGCGGCCCGGGCGGCCGGCATGCGCCAGCTTGGTCTCGCGTTCGATCCGGTGCAGCACGCCCGGGTGCAGGGTGAAGGGCGATTGCAGCAGGCGCTTGAGGCGGATCTTCGGCGCCAGGCCGGACAACTGCTGGAACAGCAGGTGCACGTCGTTGCCGATATCCACGTCGGAGGTGATCAGGCTCAGGTCGGTGTAGGCGCGCGCGGTGCCGCTGTGATAGTTGCCGGTGCCCAGGTGCACGTAGCGGCGCAGCTTTCGGCCCTCGCGGCGCACGATCAGCAGCATCTTGGCGTGGGTCTTGTAGCCGACCACGCCGTACACCACCTGCACGCCGGCTTCCTGCAGGCGGTCGGCCAGGCCCAGGTTGGCCTCTTCGTCGAAGCGCGCGCGCAGTTCCACCACCACGGTGACGTCCTTGCCGTTGCGCGCGGCCAGCACCAGCGCATCGACGATCGCCGAGTCCTTGCCGGTGCGGTACAGGGTCTGCTTGATCGCCAGCACGTTGGGGTCGATCGCGGCCTGCTTGATCAGGTCCAGCACCGCGGTGAAGGCGTCGAACGGGTGGTGCAGCAGCACGTCGCCGGCGGCGGCGATCTCGAAGATGCCTTCGCTGTCGCGCAGGGTGCGCGGGTTCATCGCCGGATACTTCAGGTCCGGGCGCTGCACCAGGTCGTAGACCTGGTTGACCCGGCTCAGGTTGACCGGGCCGTTGATGCGGTAGACCGCGTTCTCCGGCAATTCGAAGTTCTGCAGCAGGGTGCGCACGATCGACTTCGGGCAGTCCTCGGCGATCTCCAGCCGCACCGCCGGCCGGTAGCCGCGGTTGACCAGTTCGTCGCGCAGCGCCAGCGCCAGGTTCTCCACTTCCTCCTCGTCCACCACCAGTTCGGAGTTGCGGGTGACGCGGAACTGGTAGGAGCCCATCACCTCCATGCCCGGGAACAGTTCGTCGACGAAGGTGGACAGCACCGAGGACAGGAACACGAAACTCTGCCCGCCCTCGGACAGGCTTTCCGGCAACTGGATGATGCGCGGCAGCGAGCGCGGCGCGCGCACGATCGCCAGGTGGCCGACGCGGCCGAACGCGTCGGTGCCCTTGAGCACCACCACGATGTTCAGCGACTTGTTGAGGATCTTCGGGAACGGATGCGCCGGGTCCAGGCCCAGCGGCGACAGCACCGGCATGATCTCGTTGCGGAAGTAGGCGCGCAGCCAGCGCTTCTGCCGCGCATTCCAGGAATGGCGGCCGAGCACGCCGATGCCGGCGTCCTTCAGTGCCGGGCGCAGCACCTCGTTCCAGCAGCGGTACTGCTGGTCGACCAGTTGCGCGGCGCGGTCGTGGATGGAGGTGAGGATGGCGCTGGGGCTCATCCCGTCCGGTGCCGGCGGCAGCCCGAACTCCTGCGCGTGGCGCACGGTGGCGGCGCGGATCTCGAAGAATTCGTCGAGGTTGGTGCAGGAGATGCACAGGAAGCGCAGCCGCTCCAGCAACGGCACCTGCGGGTCCTGCGCCTGCGCCAGTACCCGGAAATTGAAGTCCAGTTGCGACAGTTCGCGGTTGATGTACAGCGCGGGATCGCGCAGTGGGTCGCTGGGAATGTCCGGTGGCGGCGTGGGCGGCAGGGCAGGGGCGCGGCGGGGCATGGCGATACTCGTTAGACGGAGGTCAGGGTGGCATGGTCGTGCCGTGGATGCACGCGCCCGGCGCCGAAGTGGCAGGAGAAGGTGCTGCCCTTGCCGACTTCGCTCTCGATCTCCAGTCGCGCCTGATGCAGACCGAGCACGTGCTTGACGATCGACAGGCCCAGGCCGGTGCCGCCGCTCTCGCGCGAACGGCTGCTGGAGACGCGGTAGAAGCGCTCGGTGATCCGCGGCAGATGATGCGCGGGAATGCCGTAGCCGCTGTCGCGCACCGACAGCACCGCGCCGTCGCCTTCGCGGGCGAAGCGGATGCGGATGGTGCCGCCGGCCGCGGTGTAGCGCACCGCGTTGGTGACCAGGTTGGAGAAGGCGCTGTGCAGTTCCTTGTTGGAGCCGACCAGGTCGCAATCGGCCTCGTCGTGGACCTCGATGCGGTGCCGGCCCTGGCTGTGCGCCTCGGCCTCGCGGCGCAGCGTGGCCAGCATCGGCGCCATCGCGATCGACTCCTCGTTGGCGTGCTCCTGCGATTCCAGCCGCGACAGGGTCAGCAGGTCCTCGACCAGCTGGGTCATGCGCTGCGACTGCTTGCGCATCTCGGCGATCATCGGCCCCGAGTCCGGGAAGTCCTCCGGATCGAGCATGTCCAGGTAGCCATGAACCACGGTCAGCGGCGTGCGCAGCTCGTGCGAGACATTGGCGACGAAATCGCGGCGCACCTGCTCCAACTGCAGCAGCTTGCTGACGTCGCGCGCGACCAGCAGCCAGTGGTCGTCGGAATAGGGGATCAGGCGCAGGTTCAGGCGCAGGCGGTCGTCGACCGGCGAGGGCATGTCCAGCATCGGTTCGGCGTTGCGGCCGCCGCTGAGCCAGTGCGCCAGCGGCATCGGCTGCAAGCGCTCCACCACCGGCGCGCCGAGGTCGCCAGGGTGGCGCAGGCCGAGCAGGGTGCCCGCCGCCTCGTTGAACCACTGGATGCGCTGGCTGTTGCGGTCCACCACCACCACCGCGTCGGGCAGTGCCGCGGCGGCGGCGCGGTAGGCGCGCAGCATGTCCAGCAGGCGCCGCTTGCGCACGCGCATTTCCGCCTGGCTGCGGTACAGCAGCCGGTCCAGCTCGTTCCATACGCCGGTGCCGGCCGGCGGCTCCCAGCGCTGGCGCGCGGTCAGTCGCCGCAGCACCCGCCGCAGCCGCCAGTAGTGCCAGCCCATCACCCCCAGCGACATCAGGGTCAGCGCCATCCACACATGGCCGCCGATCCAGCCGACCAGCAACGCCAGCAACAACATGCCGGCGAGCGTGCCGAGGGTCTTCAACCAGGCGGAGCGGATGTGGCGGGGCATCGGGAACGCACTCTGTCGCAAAGGATCGTGATCCGTCCGCCGTTATAGCAGGCGAAGCCGGCGGTCAGATGGACGCAGAGAAGCGATAGCCGGAACCGCGGACGGTCTGCACCATGTTTTCCACCGCGAACGGTTCCAGCGTCTTGCGCAGGCGGCGGATGTGCACGTCGATGGTGCGCTCTTCCACGTAGACGCTGCCGCCCCAGACGTGGTCGAGCAGCTGCGCGCGGCTGTACACGCGCTCGGGATGGGTCATGAAGAAGTGCAGCAGGCGGTACTCGGTCGGGCCGATCGGCACCGGCGCCTCGCCGGCGAACACCCGGTGCGCCGCGCCGTCGATGCGCAGGCTGCCGACCGAGACGCTGCCGTCCTCGTCGTCCTCGCGGGTGCGGCGCATCACCGCGCGGATCCGCGCCAGCAGCTCGCGCGCGGAGAACGGCTTGACCACGTAGTCGTCGACGCCGGCCTCCAGGCCGCCGACGCGGTCGTTCTCCTCGCCGCGGGCGGTGAGCATGATGATCGGCACTTCGCGGGTCATCGCATCCTTGCGCCAGCGCCGGGCCAGTTCCAGGCCGCTGGTGCCGGGCAGCATCCAGTCCAGCAGGATCAGGTCCGGGACCCGGTCGGCGATCGAGGTCTGCGCCTCGCGGGCATCGCCGGCATGCACCGGCTCGAAGTCGCCCTTGCGCAGGGCGAACGCGACCATGTCGCGGATGGCCGGTTCGTCGTCGACGATCAGGATGCGTTTCTGCACAACGGCACCGTGGAACTGGGGAGGAAGGTCGCCAGTAGACTACGGTTTTATTACGGTTGAGTGACGCCTGACACGGGCGCGTTTCAGCGCCGTTGCATGTCCGGGTCCTGCACGCCCTGGCGGCGCAGTTCCAGCACCGTCGGGGTGATCGCAGCGATGCGGGCGTCGATACGCGCGCGCGCCACGTAGTCCAGGTCGCTGCGCTTTTTCAGGTTGCTGAGCTGGATCAGGGCCTGCTCCGGGTGCCCGTTCAGATAGGCGGCCTCGGCGTAGGCCTCGCCGGCGCGGGTGTCGTCGCCGGCCAGTTCGCAGGCGCGGGCGAAGGTGCGCTGGAACACCGGATCCTCCGCGGCCGCCCCCAGCAATGGCCGCAGCACGGCCTGGGCGCGCTGGCCGGCCTGGCGGCCGCCCTGTTCGTTGAGGGCGGTCGCATAGCTCAGGGCCACCGCGCGGTTGCTGGGCATGCGTTTGACCAGCGCCTCGAAGCGCTGGTCGGCGGCCTGGTTGCGGCCGGCCTTGGCCTCGGCCTCGGCCACCGCCACGGTCAGCCACCAGTTGTCCGGGTGCGCCTGCAGCAGGCTTTCCAGCGTCTGCACCACGTCCTGCGCGCTGCCGCCGCTGCGCAGCCGCGCCAGCGCCAGGCCGTAGCGCTGGGCGTCGCTCAGGCCCTGCTTGCTGCCCTGGCGCAGGCCTTCGTACTCGCGGATCGCATCGGCCGGGGTGTTGGCGCTGAACACCCGCAGCCGCTCGCGCGCCCACTCGAACTGGCCGCTGGGGCCGCGCGCGTAGTTGGCGAACGGCAACTGCAGGCCGCCCGGCAGCAACGGGTTGCTGGGCGCGCCCAGCGGCTGGCTCAGCGACACGTCGTTCGGATCGACCCGCTCCTTCAGGGTGCCGCCGGGCACGCTGGTGGTCAGGGTCAGGGTATTTTTCTTCATCTGCTCGGCGCGCTCACGCGCCTCGCTGATGCGGGTGGTGGTGACCGGGTGGGTCATCAGGAAGTCCGGCGTGCTGTAGCCGCCCTGGTTACCGCGCATCGCCAGCGACATGCGCTCGAAGAAGCCGGCCATCGCATCGACGTCGTAGCCGCTGCGCGCCAGGGTGCGGATGCCCAGGCGGTCGGCCTCCGATTCGTTGGAGCGGGTGTAGTCGATCTGCCGCTGCTGCATCAGGCCCAGGCCGCTGGCGATCGCCGCCTGGGTGGCGTCGCCGCTGGAGCGCCCGCCGGCCTGCTGCGCCGCGACCACCGCGGCGAGCATGCCGAGCAGGATCGGGATCTGGTCGCGCTGCGCCCGCTCCACCCCGCGCAGCACGTGCTGCTGGGTGACGTGGGCGATCTCGTGCGACAGCACCGCGGCCACTTCGTCCTCGCGCTCGGCGGTCAGCACCAGGCCGGCGTTGACCGCCACGTAGCCGCCGAGGGTGGCGAAGGCGTTGATCTGGCGGTCGCGCAGCATGAAGAAGGTGAACTTCTGCTGCGGCTGGTCGCTGTTGGCGCCGAGCCGGGTGCCCATGGTCTGCAGCCAGTCGTCGATCAGCGGGTCCTCGAGCACGTAGCCGTAGCTGCGCAGCTCGGCCAGCATCATCTTGCCGTACTCGGCCTGGCGCGCCGGGGTCAGCAGCTCGCCGGCCGAGGAGCCGATGTCCGGCAGCTTGTTCTCCTGGGCCGGCGCCACGGCGCAGGCGGTGGCCAGGGTGATCGCGAAGGCGAGCGGCAGCAGGCGCAAGACGGGCTCCAAGAGGGTAGGCGGACGCCGGGGGGGCGCCCGGGACGACGGTGAATCCGGGATGATTCGCAGTGTTGCGGCAGCGGCCTCGAAAATCCACCCGGCCGCTACCATAGTGACTTGGACCTTCTACACCGCCCGGAGTTTCCCGTGGACAACCCAACTGCCGACACCGGCCAGGCCGGCGGCGCGCCGATCACCCTCTATTCCACCGCGATCTGCCCGTACTGCGTGGCGGCCAAGAACTTCCTCAAGAGCAAGGGCCGCACCTGGAACGAGGTACGGATCGACCTGGATCCGGCCGAGCGCGAGAAGATGGTCGCGCTGGCGCGGCGCACCAGCGTGCCGCAGATCTTCGTCGGCGACGTCCACGTCGGCGGCTACGACGACATGATGGCGCTGCACCGCGCCGGCAAGCTGGAGCCGCTGCTCGACGGCCGCGCCCCCGAGGCGCAGGCATGAGCGGCGCCGCGACGGGCGAGGGCGCCGCGGCAGGGGAGGACCGGGTACGCGAGTTCACCGAGTTCCGCCAGCGCATGAACCAGCGCATTCTGGCCGAGCCGAACCAGGTGGTGCGGCGCTTCTTCGCGCTGGACACCCAGACCTACCAGGCTGGCGCGCTGGACGTGAAGACCAAGGAACTGCTCGGCCTGGTCGCCTCGCTGGTGCTGCGCTGCGACGACTGCATCAGCTACCACGTGGCCCAGTGCAAGGAGGCTGGGGTCAGCCGCGAGGAGTTCTTCGAAACCTTTTCGGTCGGCCTGGTGGTCGGCGGGTCGATCGTGATCCCGCACCTGCGCCGCGCAGTGGACTTCCTCGACACGCTGGAGGCCGGCGCCGCCGCGCCGGCGCAGCACGCCCACGACTGAGCCCGCCTCGGGCTGCCCCCAAGGCCGCCGGCGCCCGCGCCGGAGGCCGCCCGGTTTTGGGCGCCTTCACCGGCTTCGGGCATAATTACCGCTGAAACCTCCTTGCGCCTGCAGCCCCGGTTCCCGGGCGGCGCTCCCCCCTCTTGTACGGAAACCGCAACCCTATGACGCAGACAATCACGGTCATCCGTGGCGATGGCATCGGCCCGGAGATCATGGACGCCACGCTGTTCGTGCTCGACGCGCTGAACGCCGGCCTCACCTACGAATACGCCGACGCGGGCCTGGTGGCATTGGAGAAGCACGGCGACCTGCTGCCGGCCGCCACGCTGGAGTCGATCCGCAAGAACAAGGTGGCGCTGAAGAGCCCGCTGACCACGCCGGTGGGCGAGGGCTTCAGTTCGATCAACGTGGCCATGCGCCGCCAGTTCGACCTGTACGCCAACGTGCGTCCGGCCAAGTCGTTCCCGAACACCAAGTCGCGCTTCGGCGCCGGCGTTGACCTGATCACCGTGCGCGAGAACACCGAAGGCGCCTACCTGAGCGAAGGCCAGGAAGTGTCGGCCGACGGCGAGACCGCGCTGTCCATGGCCAAGGTGACCCGCAAGGGTTCCGAGCGCATCGTGCGCTACGCCTTCGACCTGGCCCGTTCGACCGGCCGCAAGAAGGTCACCGCGGTGCACAAGGCCAACATCATCAAGTCCACCTCGGGTCTGTTCCTGAAGGTGGCGCGCGAAGTGGCGGCGAACTACCCGGAGATCGAATTCCAGGAAATGATCGTCGACAACGCGTGCATGCAACTGGTGATGCGCCCGGAGCAGTTCGACATCATCGTCACCACCAACCTGTTCGGCGACATCCTGTCGGACCTGTGCGCCGGCCTGGTCGGCGGCCTGGGCCTAGCCCCGGGCGCCAACATCGGCGTGGACGCAGCGATCTTCGAAGCCGTGCACGGCTCGGCTCCGGACATCGCCGGGCAGGGCAAGGCCAACCCGTGCGCGCTGCTGCTGGGTGCGGCACAGCTGCTGGACCATGTCGGCCAGCCGCAGAACGCCGAGCGCCTGCGCAACGCCATCGTCGCCACGCTGGAAGCCAAGGACGGGCTGACCCCGGACCTGGGCGGCAGCGGCAATACCATGGGCTTCGCCAAGGCCATCGCCAGCCGCCTCTGAGCGCGCCGGAAGATCGCAAACAAGAAAGGGCGCCCCAGGGCGCCCTTTCTTTTGCTCGGAAGTTGTCCGAAACCACATCTGCAGATCGGTCAAGGGGAGTCGCTCTTACGATTCCCCAATCCTGATTCTCGACTCCCGGCTTCAATTCCGCGACTGCAACTTCGACAGCAAGCGCAGGAACTCCACGTACAGCCACACCAGCGTGACCATCAGGCCGAACGCGCCGTACCACTCCATGTACTTGGGCGCGCCCTGTTCGACGCCGCTCTCGATGAAGTCGAAGTCCAGCACCAGGTTCAGCGCCGCCACCACCACCACGAACAGGCTGAACAGGATGCCGACCGTGCCGGAGGCGTGGATGTAGGGAATCTGGATATTGAAGAAGCCCAGCACCATGGTCGCCAGGTACACCAGGGCAATGCCGCCGGTGGCTGCGACCACGCCCAGCTTGAAGTTCTCGGTGGCCTTGATCATGCCACTGCGGTAGGCGAACAGCAGCGCGAACAGGGTGCCGAAGGTCAGCAGCACCGCCTGCAGCACGATGCCGTTGAAGCGGTGCTCGTAGACCGCCGAGATCGAGCCCAGGAAGAAACCTTCCACCAGCGCGTACAGCGGCGCGGTGATCGGCGACCATTCCTTCTTGAAGATCGTGATCAGGGCCAGGATGAAGCCACCGATGGCGCCGCCCAGCGCGTAGCCGGCCACGCCCGGGGCGATCATCTCGTTGCCCGCGGCGTCGACCGAGAGCGACTGGCTCCAGGCGAACACGGCGGTGAGCACGGTCAGCATCAACAACACGCCGGTCTTGTTGGCGGTGCCGTTCAGGGTCATCGCGCCGCTGTCGCGCGCGACGACCGTGCCGCTGCCGGGCGAGACCACATTGCCGCTGTGCAGATCGAGGAAAGTGGATTCCTTCAGGGCGGGATTACCGCTGCGAAGCATGCTGTTTTCTCCTTCAAAAAGTGGCGCTCGGCCGGTGCCGATGGCAAGGGGTGAGCATAGCGCAGCCGATGTTGCGTACATGCGACGTTGACAGCGGGCCTCAGGCTTCCCACAATAGCCGACCTTTCCGGCCTTGGCCGCGAGGGATGTTCCGCCGGGGTATAGCGCAGTCTGGTAGCGCGCCTGCTTTGGGAGCAGGATGTCGGGGGTTCGAATCCCTCTACCCCGACCAATCCGATGTCCAACGGCGGAAAGGAATGCGACAATCCAGCCAGGGCGCCCGTAGCTCAACTGGATAGAGCACCGGCCTTCTAAGCCGGCGGTTACAGGTTCGATTCCTGTCGGGCGCGCCACACCGGCGCCGGGCAGGAGATGCAAGGTTTCAATGGTGGCTGTAGCTCAGTTGGTTAGAGTACTGGATTGTGATTCCAGATGTCGGGGGTTCGAGTCCCCTCAGCCACCCCATTGATCGTGTGACCCGACGCTTCGCGGGTGTTGCAACGAAGCAAAAAAGCACATAGAATGTGCGACTCAGTTTCAGGGCCGTTAGCTCAGTTGGTAGAGCAGTTGACTCTTAATCAATAGGTCCAAGGTTCGAATCCTTGACGGCCCACCAAAACAGAAAGGCACCTGCTCCGGCAGGTGCCTTTTTCTTTGCCGGCCGGCCTGCAACAATGTGCCGGCAGGCGCCTTCCGGCGCCGCAGCGCGAAAGTGGCGGAATTGGTAGACGCCCTGGTTTTAGGTACCAGTGCCGCAAGGCGTAGGGGTTCGAGTCCCCTCTTTCGCACCATCCCGATGCCCGTGGACCATGCTCGCGCGGCCACGTCCGGCGTCGCCGCTTCGGGCCTACCGGCCCTGCGCTGGCAGGCGCCGCGGGAATAGGCGAAACTATCCGGCTGCGGCGGCTGTCCTGTGCCCGCGCCAACCCGTACTTTTCTACATCGTGCCGAGAGCCGTGGGCTCCCGGTGGCAGGAGTCCACATGCAAGCTTCGATCGAAACCACCGGTACCCTGGAACGGCGTCTGACCTTCACCCTGCCGGAGGATCGCCTGGAAACCCATGTCGGCGGCCGCCTGCGCGAAGTCGCGCGTACCGCGCGGATCAAGGGCTTCCGTCCGGGCAAGATTCCGGCCAAGGTGATCGAGCAGCGCTTCGGGCCGCAGATCCGCGCCGAGGCGCTGGACGGCCTGCTGCGCGAGACCTTCGACTCGGCCGTGCGCGAGCACGCGCTGCGCCTGGCCGGCAATCCGCGCATCGACCGCGCCGGCGACAACGAGCTGCAGTTCGTGGCCACCTTCGAAGTGGTGCCGGACTTCGGCGACATCGACGTGTCCACGCTGCAGGTGATCCGCCACACCGCCGAGGTCACCGACGCCGACATCGAGCAGATGATCGAGAACCTGCGCCTGCAGCGCCGCACCTGGCAGCCGGCCGCGCGTCCGGCGCAGGACGGCGACCTGGTGACCCTGGAGACCTGGTCGCAGGTCGGCGACGAGCGCCTGCCGGCCGAGGGCGTGGAGAAGGGCAGCAGCGTGATCGGCTCGGGCGTCATGTTCCCGGCGATCGAGCAGGGCCTGGTCGGCCTGTCCAAGGACGAAGAGAAGACCCTGACCGTCGACTTCCCGGCCGACTGGCGTGTGCCGCAGTTTGCCGGCAAGCAGGTCCAGGTCCACGTGAAGGCGGTCGACGTGGCCGCGCCGGTGCTGCCGGACGTGGACAAGGAGTTCATCAAGAGCTTCGGCGTGAAGAGCGGCGATGCCGAGCAGTTCCGCAAGGACATCCGCATCAACCTGGAGCGCGAGCTCAAGGGCGCGCTGATGAACCGCCTGCGCCGCGAAGTCGGCGAGCAGCTGATCGCCGCCTACGCCTCGGTCGAAATGCCGCCGCGCCTGGTCGAGAACGAAGCGCGCGCCATGCTGGCGCAGCAGGTCGAGCAACTGCGCCGTTCCGGCCGCGACCCGGGCCAGGTGCCTGACGATGCCCACCAGGGCTTCATGGACGCCGCGCGCAAGCGCGTGCTGGTCGGCCTGCTGGTCGGCGAGGTCGCCCGTCGCAACGAGCTGCGCCTGGACCCGAAGCGGGTCTCGGAGACGCTGCGCCTGATCGCCTCGACCTACGAAGAGCCGGAACAGGTCATTGAGATGTACCGCAACGACCCCCAATTGATGGGAGGACTGCAGAGCCGCGTGATGGAAGAGCAGGTGATCGACTGGATCGCCGAGCGCGCCCAGCACACCGAGCAGGCGATGTCGTTCCAGGACGCGATCCGTCAATAAGACGACGCGTCGCCGCCGCGCGCATCCCGGCATGCGCGCGCCGAATCCCGTTTCACTCCCCGCGGCGGCGGGGCGCAACACGATGCGAAGCCCTGTACACCCCCGTGCAGGGACCGACCCCGAGCAGCAGGAGATCACCGCGTGGACAATGTGACCAAGGCCTTGAATCTGGTTCCGATGGTGGTCGAGCAGACCAGCCGCGGCGAGCGCGCCTACGACATCTATTCGCGCCTGTTGAAGGAGCGTCTGATCTTCCTGGTCGGCCCGATCGACGATCACATGGCCAATGTGATCGTGGCGCAGCTGCTGTTCCTGGAAGCGGACAATCCGGAGAAGGACATCAGCATCTACATCAACTCGCCGGGCGGCGTGGTCACCGCCGGCATGGCGATCTACGACACCATGCAGTACATCAAGCCGGACGTGAGCACCATCTGCGTCGGCCAGGCCGCCTCGATGGGCGCGCTGCTGCTGGCCTCGGGCGCGGCCGGCAAGCGCTATGCGCTGCCGAACTCGCGGGTGATGATCCACCAGCCGCTGGGCGGCTTCCAGGGCCAGGCCACCGACATCGACATCCACGCGCGCGAGATCCTGACCCTGCGCGCGCGGCTGAACGAAATCCTGGCCAAGCACACCGGCCAGTCGCTGGAAACCATCGCCCGCGACACCGAGCGCGACAACTTCAAGAGCGCCGTCGACGCGCAGGCCTACGGCCTCGTCGACCAGGTTCTGGAGCGTCGCCCGGATGAGTCCATCCAGCCGGCATAAGGCTTGCATGTACTGCTAAACGCAGCGTATTCCGCAGGGCCGGGGTCGGGCTAGCGTCCTCCCGGCCCTGTGCTATTCTCGAAATCGAACCACCGTTCATCGGGTGGGGTAACTGGGTAAGCGAAGCAATGAGCGAAGACCGGCAAGGCCGTTCCGGCGACAGCAACAAGATCCTGTACTGCTCGTTCTGCGGCAAGAGTCAACACGAGGTCCGTAAGCTGATCGCCGGGCCCAGCGTGTTCATCTGCGACGAATGCGTCGAGTTGTGCAACGACATCATCCGCGAGGAGCTCGAGGAGAAGGCGCAGTCGGCACGCAGCAGCCTGCCCAAGCCGCGCGAGATCCTGGAAGTGCTCGACCAGTACGTGATCGGCCAGCAGCGCGCCAAGCGCACGCTCGCCGTGGCCGTGTACAACCACTACAAGCGCATCGAGAGCCGGCAGAAGAACGACGAGGTCGAACTGGCCAAGTCGAACATCCTGCTGGTCGGTCCGACCGGTTCGGGCAAGACGCTGCTGGCCGAGACGCTGGCGCGCCTGCTCAACGTGCCGTTCACCATCGCCGATGCGACCACGCTGACCGAAGCCGGCTATGTCGGCGAGGACGTGGAGAACATCATCCAGAAGCTGCTGCAGAAGTGCGACTACGACGTCGACAAGGCGCAGCAGGGCATCGTCTACATCGACGAGATCGACAAGATCTCGCGCAAGAGCGAGAACCCGTCGATCACCCGCGACGTGTCCGGCGAAGGCGTGCAGCAGGCGCTGCTGAAGCTGATCGAAGGCACGGTCGCCTCGGTGCCGCCGCAGGGCGGGCGCAAGCATCCGCAGCAGGAATTCCTGCAGGTGGACACCAAGAACATCCTGTTCATCTGCGGCGGCGCGTTCGCAGGCCTGGACAAGGTGATCCAGCAGCGCTCCAACGACGCCGGCGGCATCGGCTTCGGCGCCAAGGTCAAGAGCTCCGAGCGCAAGCGCGAGGTCGGCAAGATCCTGGCCGAGGTCGAGCCGGAAGACCTGATCAAGTTCGGCCTGATCCCCGAGTTCGTCGGCCGCCTGCCGGTGGTCGCCACGCTCGAGGAACTGGACGAGCCGGCGCTGATCAAGATCCTCACCGAGCCGAAGAACGCCATCACCAAGCAGTTCAAGAAGCTGTTCGAGATGGAAGGCGTGGAGCTGGAGTTCCGCCAGGACGCGCTGCTGGCCATCGCCAAGAAGGCGCTCAAGCGCAAGACCGGCGCACGCGGCCTGCGCACCATCGTCGAGTCGGTGCTGCTGGACACGATGTACGAGCTGCCGTCGCAGGAAAACGTCAGCAAGGTGGTGGTGGACGAGTCGGTGATCGAGCACAAGTCCGAGCCGTACCTGATCTACCAGACCCCGCCGGCGCCGCCCAAGGTCGCCTCCGCGGAGTGACCCCGGGCGGGGTGGGCGCGGCGAACTCGTCGCGGCCTCCCTGTGTCTCGGTAAGTTACTGAAAGTAAAAGGGGTTTCTTGCTCCCCTTGCATCGTCCAGCCGATGGCCCCATAACGGGGCCATCGGCGTTTTTATGGCCGCCCGCACCGCGTTCCCGCCTCCCAAATCGGAATCCTCATGGCCCAGTCCCAATCCGAAGTCCTCGACCTGCCGGTCCTGCCGTTGCGCGACGTCGTGGTCTTCCCGCACATGGTCATCCCGCTGTTCGTCGGTCGCGACAAATCCATGCGCGCGCTCGAGCACGCGATGGAGGCCGACAAGCGCATCCTGCTGGTCGCGCAGAAATCCGCCGAGACCGACGATCCGGCGGCGGCCGACCTGTACAACGTCGGCACGCTGGCGCAGGTGCTGCAACTGCTGAAGCTGCCCGACGGCACCATCAAGGTCCTGGTCGAAGGCCTGTCGCGGGTCAGCGTCGACAAGGTCGCCGAGCGCGACGGCGCGCTGCAGGGCGAAGGCCGCGAGATCGACGCCGCCGAATCGCGCGAGGAGCGCGAGGTCGAGGCGATCGCGCGCTCGCTGATGTCGCTGTTCGAGCAGTACGTCAAGACCAACCGCAAGCTGCCGCCGGAGTTGCTGCAGACGTTGTCCGGCATCGACGAGCCCGGCCGCCTGGCCGACACCATCGCCGCGCACATCGGCGTGCGCCTGGCCGACAAGCAGCGCCTGCTGGAAACGCTGGAAGTGGGCGAGCGCCTAGAGATGCTGGTCGGCCTGGTCGACGGCGAGATCGATGTGCAGCAGCTGGAGAAGCGCATCCGCGGCCGGGTCAAGTCGCAGATGGAGAAGAGCCAGCGCGAGTACTACCTCAACGAGCAGATGAAGGCGATCCAGAAGGAACTGGGCGACCTCGACGATGCGCCGGGCGAACTGGAGGAACTGGCGCGCAAGATCGCCGAGGCCGGCATGCCCAAGCCGGTGGAGACCAAGGCCAAGGCCGAACTCAACAAGCTCAAGCAGATGTCGCCGATGTCCGCCGAAGCCGCGGTGGTGCGCAACTACCTCGATTGGCTGCTGGGCGTGCCGTGGAAGAAGCGCAGCAAGGTGCGCAAGGACCTCAAGGTCGCGCAGGAAACCCTCGACGCCGATCACTATGGCCTGGAGAAGGTCAAGGACCGCATCCTCGAGTATCTCGCGGTGCAGTCGCGGGTGAAGCAGATGAAGGGACCGATCCTGTGCCTGGTCGGACCGCCGGGCGTGGGCAAGACCTCGCTGGGCCAGTCCATCGCCAAGGCCACCAACCGCAAGTTCGTGCGCATGTCGCTGGGCGGCGTGCGCGACGAGGCGGAGATCCGTGGGCATCGCCGCACCTATGTCGGTTCGATGCCGGGCCGCATCGTGCAGAACCTCAACAAGGTCGGCAGCAAGAATCCGCTGTTCGTGCTGGACGAGATCGACAAGATGTCGATGGACTTCCGTGGCGATCCGTCCTCGGCGCTGCTGGAAGTGCTCGACCCCGAGCAGAACAATGCCTTCAACGACCACTACCTGGAAGTGGATCTGGACCTGTCCGAAGTGATGTTCGTGGCGACCTCCAATTCGCTGAACATCCCCGGCCCGTTGCTGGACCGCATGGAAGTGATCCGCATCCCCGGCTATACCGAGGACGAGAAGCTCAACATCGCCGCCCGCTACCTGGTACCCAAGCAGCTCAAGGCCAATGGCCTGAAGCAGGACGAACTGGAGATCGGTGCCGACGCGATCCGCGACATCGTGCGCTACTACACGCGCGAATCCGGCGTGCGTAACCTCGAGCGCGAAGTGGCCAAGATCTGCCGCAAGGTGGTCAAGGAGATCGCGCTGGCCGGTCCGCAGACGGTGGTGCCGGCGAAGAAGGCTGCGGCGAAGAAGGGTGTCGCGCGCAAGGACAAGGCGCGCGTCAGCGTCGGTTCGAAGAACCTGGACAAGTACCTGGGCGTGCGCCGCTACGACTTCGGTCGCGCCGAGGAGCAGAACGAGATCGGCCTGGTGACCGGCCTGGCCTGGACCGAGGTCGGTGGCGATCTGTTGCAGATCGAATCGACCCTGGTCCCGGGCAAGGGCGCGGTGATCCTGACCGGCCAGCTCGGCGACGTGATGAAGGAATCGGCGTCGGCGGCGTTGTCGGTGGTGCGCTCGCGCGCCGAGCGGCTCGGCATCGAGGCGGACTTCCTGCAGAAGCACGACGTGCATCTGCACGTGCCCGATGGCGCCACGCCCAAGGACGGCCCCAGCGCCGGCATCGCGATGGTGACCTCGCTGGTGTCGATGCTGACCAAGGTGCCGGTCCGGTCGGAGGTGGCGATGACCGGTGAGATCACCTTGCGTGGCCGCGTCTCGGCGATCGGCGGACTCAAGGAAAAGTTGCTGGCGGCGCTGCGCGGCGGTATCCGCACCGTGCTGATCCCTGAGGAGAACCGCAAGGATCTGGCAGACATTCCGGAGAACGTCACCCGCGATCTGAAGATCGTGCCGGTGAAGTGGATCGACGAAGTGCTGGATCTGGCCCTGGAGCGTCCGCTTGCGCCCAAGCCCGCCGCCGATGCCGAGCAGGCGCCGTCGCGGCGCAAGCAGAAAGCATCCTCGAACCCGCGCGTCAAGCACTGACGCGCGCTGAACCGTCCCTGCGCACATGGCCCAAACCCGCGCCGTTGCTGGCTTTTCGGCTTGCGCGGGTATGGGCCCGCTGGTATAAATGCAGCGCTTGCGAGCACCGCGAACGGGCGTGCTTGGTAGTGCAAATCATCGATCGGGGTCTCGCCAACGCGAGACAGGCCACGCCGACACCCGATCCTCAATTCCGCGGTCTTCTGCCGCACATGGAGTCATCAAGAAATGAATAAAGCCGAACTGAACGACGCGATCGCCGCTGCCGCCGATATCTCCAAGGCCGAAGCCGGTCGTGCCATCGACGCCTTCGTGTCGGAAGTGACCAAGGCGCTGAAGAAGGGCGACAGCGTCACGCTCGTGGGCTTCGGCACCTTCCAGGTGCGCGACCGTGCCGAGCGCACCGGCCGCAACCCGAAGACCGGCGACTCCATCAAGATCGCGGCGTCGAAGAATCCGACGTTCAAGGCTGGTAAAGCGCTGAAGGATGCCGTAAACTAATCGACTCGCTAGGGTGCTTAGCTCAGCGGTAGAGCGTCTCCTTTACACGGAGAGGGTCGGGGGTTCGAAACCCTCAGCACCCACCAGAGCACCAAGCGACAAGTTTCAAAAGCGGAGTGGTAGTTCAGTCGGTTAGAATGCTGGCCTGTCACGCCGGAGGTCGCGGGTTCGAGTCCCGTCCACTCCGCCAGTTGTACCGAAGCCCCCGAGCGATCGGGGGTTTCGTTTCTCGCAGTCGCCGCCACGCGCCAGCGTCGGCCCGGCCGCTCCGGGAAAGCGGGCCTCGCGCCCGCCTCCGTTCAAACGCGGAGTGGTAGTTCAGTCGGTTAGAATGCTGGCCTGTCACGCCGGAGGTCGCGGGTTCGAGTCCCGTCCACTCCGCCATTTGCACGCGAAACCCCCGAGCGATCGGGGGTTTCTTTTTTTCCGCAGTGCGCTGGTTTCGCCCGGATTCGCCGCCGCGGCGCATGAGCGGCGCGGGCTGGCGGGCCGCCGGTTCTGCCGCAAGGCGTGAAGCGGGTTAAACTGCGCGGCTCGCCAATAGGCCGTCGGTTCCCAATGCTGCAGAAACTTCGCGAAAAGACCTCGGGCTGGATCGCCACCGCGATCATCGGCTTGTTGATGATTCCGTTCCTGTTCGTCATCGACAACAGCTACCTCGGTGGCGTCGGTGCCAACAATGTCGCCAAGGTGCAGGCGCCGCCGGCGTGGTGGTCGTCGGCGCCGACATGGTGGCCGGTGTCGCTGCTGTGGCAGCACCACGAAGTGAGCACGGAACAGTTCCGTACCCGCTTCGAGCAGGCGCGCATCCAGGCGCGCGAACAGCAGGGTGAGGATTTCGATCCGCGTGCGTTCGAAAGCATCGACAACAAGCGCAAGCTGCTCGATCAGCTGATCGACGAGCAGGTGGCGAAGCTGTCGGCCGAACGCGCCGGCGTGGTCATCGGCGATACCGCGGTGCGCGATTACATCAGCTCCATGCCTGCCTTCCAGAACGACGGCAAGTTCGATCCGGAGCGCTACCGCCTGACCCTGGCCTCGGGCACGCCGCCGCGCACGCCGACCATGTTCCAGCAGCTGGTGCGCGACGCGCTGCAGCAGTCGGTGATTCCTTCCGGCATCGCGGAATCGGCGTTCGCCACCAAGCAGGAGACCGAGCGCCTGCTGAAGATGCTGGGCGAAACGCGCGACGTGGAGATGGCGCTGTTGCCGGAAATGCCGGCCGACACCGCACCGGTCAGCGACGCGCAGGTGCAGCAGTGGTATGACTCGCACAAGTCCGACTTCAAGCAGCCGGAAACCGTGACGATCGAGTACGTCGACCTCAATGCGGCCAACCTGCCGCCGGTCAAGCCGGCCGACGAGGCGACGCTGCGCAAGCGCTACGACGACGAGAAGGCGCGCTTCGTCGAGCCCGACCAGCGGCTGGCCTCGCACATCCTGATCAGCGCCGGCAAGGACGCGGCCTCGCAGAAGGCGGCCGAGGCCAAGGCGGCCAAGCTGGCGGCCGAAGCCAAGCAGCCCGGCGCCGATTTCGCCGCGCTGGCCCGCGCCAACTCCGACGACCCCGGTTCCAAGAACGCCGGCGGCGATCTGGGCTGGGTGGAGAAGGGCGTGATGGTCAAGCCGTTCGAGGATGCGCTGTTCGCGATGAAGCCCGGCGAGATCGTCGGTCCGGTGAAGAGCGAATTCGGCTATCACGTGATCCAGCTGCGCCAGGTCAAGGGCGGCGGCGGCAAGTCGTTCGAGCAGGTCCGCGATCAGCTTGCCAGCGAGCAACTGAAGGCCGACAGCGAGAAGGCCTTCAGCGAACTGAGCGGCAAGCTGGTGGACCTGGTCTACAAGAACCCGACTGCGCTGGCCTCGGCGGCGAAGGAAGTGGGCCTGCCTGTGCAGACGCTGGGGCCGTTCTCGCGCGCCAGCGCCAGCGGCATCGCCGCACAGCCGGCGGTGCTGCGCGCCGCGTTCTCCGACACCCTGGTGCAGGACGGCACGGTCAGCGACCCGATCAACCTGGGGCCGAACCACAGCGTGCTGATCCGCGTGACCCAGCACCAGCCGGAGCAGATCCAGCCGCTGGCCAAGGTGCACGAGCAGGTGGTGGCCGCGGTGCATGCCGACCGCACCGCCAAGGCCGCCGCGGCCAAGGCCGACGCGCTGCTGGCGCGCTTGCGCAAGGGCGAGACCCTGCAGGCGCTGGCCGGCCCGGAAAAGCTGCAGATCAACCCGATGCCGGGGCTGCCGCGCAACGTGCCGATGCCGAGCGCGCAGGCCAGCCAGGCGATCTTCAGCGCGCCGCAGCCGGCCGACGGCAAGCCGTCGGTGGGCAAGGTGGAACTGCCTGCGGCGCCGGGCACCGTGGGCAAGCGCTATGCGCTGTTCGCGGTGACCAAGGTGACGCCGGGCGACCTGAGCAAGGTGCCGGCCGAGCAGCGGACCATGTTCCAGCAGCAGCTGGCGCGGATCGAAGGCGAGGCCGATGCCAAGGCCTACGTCGACGCGATGCGCAAGCACTTCAAGATCAGCGTGCAGGAGTCGCAGCTGTAACGGCTGCGCGCCGTCGAAGCACGATGTCAAGCAACAGGCCCGGCAATGCCGGGCCTGTTGCGTTTCAGGCGTCATCGAGGTGTGCGTGTCGCCGCGGGAGAGGTGCGCAGCCTTGGCGCGCAAGTGCATCGCGTGCGCCTGCCGATCGCCGGCAGGCTTGGCAGTGGCACGACTGGGCGGCAAGCGCGGTACGTCGCTACCTTCGCCTCGTGCGCATGCTGAGCGCGCTGGGGCGATCGAGGCAGACATGCTGGCCGTGGGCAGTGCGCGGTTGCCGCAGGCCCTGGACGCGGTGATACGCCTGTCTTGCAGGCGCTTACGTTGGTCGCAGGTGCTCATTCGGGTTGGGAACGAGTGATCAGGTCATCCCGCGGCGTGGCTGCACGGCCGTCGGCGCTGCGGCACGTCGTGGACGTCGTCCCGCCGCGGCGGGAGCGCGTCAGTCCTCGTAGCTCAGCACCATGCCGGGACGCAGCACGCTGCGCGCGGACAGACCGTTCTTCATCAGCAGCGCCTGCACGGTGATGCCGTAGCGCTTGGCGATGTTCCAGGCGGTGTCGCCATCGCGCACGGTGTGGGTGTGGCGCGAGCGTGCGCCGGCGCGCGTGGCGCGTTTCGGCGCGGGGCTGTCGTCGGTGCTGGCCACGGTGGCGACGACCGGCGCGTCGTCCTGCACCGGCGGCGCGGTGTCCTGGGCCAGCACGGGGCCGCCGAGGCTGCGCGGCGCCAGTACCGGCAGCGCACGCTTGGTGCTGCGGCCACTGCCCAGCGCCGGGTTCAGCCGTGCGAGTTGGTTGCCCTGCAGCGCCTGGCGCCGTGCCCATTCGTCCAGCGCCATGCCGGCGGGCAGGGTCTGTGCCTGCAGGATCGGCACGTCGCGGTCCAGCGAGGCCATCCATTCGTCGCGGGTCTGCGCCTGTTCCAGCACGCAGGCCAGCGCGTGCAGCTTCTCGACATAGGCGTAGGTGACCGAGGACAGCCCGGGCAGCTTGTCCGGCTGCGCGTTCTGCGCGTTCATGCCGGCGCGGCGCATCGACTGCAGCACGCGGTACTCGCCGGCGTTGTAGGCCATGATCGCCAGGCGCCAGTCGCCGCCGAACATGCCGTGCAGGGTCTTCAGGTAGCGCACCGCGGCGCGGGTGGAGTCCACCGCGGACAGGCGGCCGTCGTAGCCGCTCTCCACCGGGACATCGTGGTTGCGCGCGGTGCCGGGGATGAACTGCCACAGGCCGGCGGGGCCGCCGCTGTTGCGGGCGCCTGGGCGGTAGCCGCTCTCCACGAACGGGATCAGCGCGAACTCGGTCGGCAGGTTGGCCGCGCGCAGTTCGTCGACCACGTAGCCGAACAGCGGCAGCACGTCCTCGTCCTCGTCGGCCAGACGCGACGGCGCGCGCGAGAATTGCTGCTGCCAGCGCGCATCGGTGGCGCCGGCGTCGCAGCGCGCGTCGGCCAGGCCATCGCGGAAGCGGGCGAGGATGTCGTGCCCGTTACGGGTGGTCGGTGGTGGCAGCGCCGCCGCGTCCGTGGGCAGGCCGTTCAGGCCGGCCACGGTCTGTTCGAGTGCCGCCGCAAGCGGGGTCGAGGCCGCCGCGGGGGGCGTCGCCGACGCCATCGCCAGCGTCAGCGCCGCCGTCAACGCCAGCGCCCTCATGCGCGGAAATCGTCTTTCCAGCGCCTCAATTCGGCGAAGACGTCCACCTCGTCGGACACCCCCCGGCCGAGCCGGGCGCCGATTGCCTGCTGGATCGCCGCCGAGGCGGTGCGCAGGAACGGATTGGTCGCCAGTTCGCTGGCGAGGGTGACGGGAACGGTGGGGCGGGCAGCGTGACGCATGGCCTGGGCTTCCTGATGGCGCTGCCGCAGAGCAGCGTTGGTGGGATCGACCGTGACGGCGAATGCCGCATTGGCCAAGGTGTATTCGTGTCCGCAGCAGACCAGCGTCTGGCCCGGAAGGGCGGACAGGCGCTGCAGCGAACCCAACATCTGGGAGGGCGTACCTTCGAACATGCGCCCACAGCCCAGGCTGAACAGCGTATCGCCGCTGAACAGGTGGCCCTGGCCGACATAGGCCAGGTGCGAGCGGGTATGGCCGGGGACGGCCAGGGTATCGAACTGCCAGTCCAGCACCTTCACGACATCGCCGTCGCCGACCCGCTGGCACGCGAAACCGGTGATCCGCGGGTCGTCCGGCGCGTACACCGGGATGTCCGGCCAGCGCTCGCGCAAGGCGGCGACGCCGCCGATGTGGTCGTCGTGGTGGTGGGTGAGCAGGATGGCAGCGGGCTGCAGCCCTTGCGCCGCGGCTTCCAGCACCGGCTCGCTCTGGCCGGGATCGACCAGCAATGCACGCCCGTCGTCCGTGGCGATCGCCCAGATGTAGTTATCCTGGAATGCGGGCAGGGCGATCAGTCGCATAGAATTGGCACCATGCCTGCCGTGTCGCTTCCTCGTCAAGCCAACGTCTCATCCTGGTTTGATACAGCCGGGGCGCAGGCGCTGCTCCAGGCCGAGCAGCCGCTGATCCTCGACGCCTTGCTCAAGCGCCCCGCGCAGCCTTGGCTGTGGCTGGCGCCGGTACCGCTGCCGCCGCCATCGCGCGAGGTTCCGGGCAGGGGCGTGCGCCTGCACCGCAGCGCGCGCGGCTATGCCGGCGACCTGGTGTGCACGCTGCCGCTGCCGCTGCCGTCGGAGAGCGTCAACGCGATCGTCCTGCAACACGTGCTCGGCGCCGATGCGGCGGCGCTGCTGGAGGAATGCGAGCGCATCCTGATGCCGGGCGGTCGGTTGTGGCTGTTCGCGCTCAACGCGATGAGTCCGTACCGGCTGCGCTGGCGCCGCCAGGGTCTGGTGGCACGCCCGCCGGGCAGCTGGCGCGGCCTGCTCGAACAGGTCGGCCTGCCGTGCGTGGAGCAGTTGCGCTATCTCGGGCCGGTGTGGCCGACTCGCGGTGGTGTCGGCCCGGCCACATCCACCGCACCGCTGCGCGCGGTCTGCCTGTTGCAGGCGGAGAAACGCACCGCCGCCGGCATCGGCCCCATCCCGTTGCGCGCGCCGGTCCGCTGGCGCGGCTCGGTCGCTTCCATCTGAACACGGAGTTTCATGAAGACTGTCGACATCCATACCGATGGCGCGTGCCTCGGCAATCCCGGCCCCGGCGGCTGGGCCGCGCTGCTGCGCTACAAGGGACTGGAGCGCGAGGTGGCCGGCGCCGAGGCGCACACCACCAACAACCGCATGGAGCTGATGGCCGCGATCATGGCCCTGGAGACGCTCAACGAGCCGTGCCAGATCGTGCTGCACACCGATTCCCAGTACGTGCGCCAGGGCATCACCGAATGGATGCCGGGCTGGGTGCGGCGGCAGTGGAAGACTGCCGGCGGCGATCCGGTCAAGAACCGCGACCTGTGGGAACGGCTGCACGCCGCGGCGCAGCGGCATACGATCGACTGGCGCTGGGTCAAGGGCCACAACGGCGATCCGGACAACGAGCGGGTCGACCAGTTGGCGCGCAACCAGGCCCTGCACGTGCGCGCCGGCGGCGCCGCGGTTGCGACCTGATCGTGTCTTCCTTTTCCGCTGCGAGTCCCATGCGCCAGATCATCCTCGATACCGAAACCACCGGCCTGGAATGGAAGAAGGGCAACCGCGTCGTCGAAATCGGCGCGGTGGAACTGCTCGAACGCCGCCCCAGCGGGCGCAACTTCCATCGTTATCTGCGCCCGGACTGCGATTTCGAGCCCGGCGCGCAGGAAGTCACCGGCCTGACCCTGGACTTCCTCGCCGACAAGCCGGAATTCCACGAGGTGGTCGACGAATTCCTGGAGTTCATCGACGGCGCCGAGCTGATCATCCACAACGCCTCGTTCGACCTGGGCTTTCTGGACTACGAACTGTCGCGGCTGGGCGAGTCCTACGGCCGCATCCTCGACCGCGCCACGGTGATCGACACCCTGCTGCTGGCGCGCGAGCGCTTCCCCGGCCAGCGCAATTCGCTGGACGCGCTGTGCAAGCGGCTGGGCGTGGACAACTCGCACCGGCAACTGCACGGCGCGCTGCTCGATGCGCAGATCCTCAGCGACGTGTACATCGCGCTGACCTCCGGCCAGGAGGAGATCGGCTTCGCCCTGGCCGAGGACGGCGCCGCGCGTACGGCAGCGCAGGGGCCGGTCTTCGACATGTCGATGCTGCTGCCGCGCCCGCGGGTGCTGCCGACGGCCTCGGAGCTTGAGGCGCACCAGGCGCGGCTGGAGAAGCTGCGCAAGAAGGCCGGCCGCGCGCTGTGGGACGACGCCGAGCCGGTCGCGGCGGAGGCAGTGGCCGGCTGAGGCCGCCTTGCGCGGGTGGCGCGTCTGCCACGCCGATCCTGAGGATCTGGCTGGCTGCGCGCCAAGCGTGTCATCGCTCAGGCGTGGACAGGCGGGCGGTTACTTCTTCGCGCTTCGATTTTAGAAGGCGTGCGCGGCAGGACGTCGTGCCCGGGACAGATGGCGCGTCTTAGTGGCAGCGCACCAGGATCGCGGTGATGTTGTCCGAACCGCCTTCGTCGAGCGCGGCGGCGACCAGCATGTCCACGCATTCCTGCGCGCTGCAGTCGTCGTGGCCCAGCGCGCTGGCCAGTCCGGCATCGTCCACTTCCTCGGTCAGCCCGTCGCTGCACAGCAGCAGGCGCATGCCCGGGCGCAATTCGCCGGTCATCGTGGCCACGTTCAAGTGCTGCGGATCGGTGACGCCCAGCGCCTGGGTGACGACGTTGCGGTGGGGGTGCGCGCGGGCCTGCTCGGCGGTGAGTGCGCCCTGCGCGATCAGCTCCTGCACGTAGCTGTGGTCCTGGCTGAGCTGGGCCAGCTTGCCGTCGCGCCACAGGTAGGCGCGGCTGTCGCCGACCCAGGCCACCTCGAAGCGGTTGCCCTGCACCCGCGCGGCCACCACCGTGGTGCCCATCGGCAGGGTGTCGTTGCGGCGCTGCGAGGCGCGGATGATCTCCTCGTCGGCGATGCGGATGGCCTGCGCCAGCGCGGTGCCCCCGCGAACCTCGCGCACGATGGCCTCGCGCGCCAGGGCGCTGGCGACTTCGCCGCAGGCGTGGCCGCCCATGCCGTCGGCCACCAGCCACAGCCCCAGTTCGTGGTCGCCGTAATAGGTGTCCTCGTTGAGGTCGCGGCGCAGGCCGACGTGGGTGAGGTGTCCGAATTCGATCATTGCGCGCCTGCGGCCGGCCGGTGTTTTCTGGGGTCGAAGGGCATCATCGCGGTCGCGCGCGGATCAGGCAATCGCCGGGCGCGGCGCCACGCAGGCGGGATTCATCGCCCCGCGCCACGGGGGCGCTTGCGGGGCATCGGCGCCGGGCCGCTTGTCCGCGCGCGGCGGGAACCGTATGATGCACGCCCCCGGTCCGCCGGGGACCACCCGGGAAGGTGGCAGAGTGGTTGAATGTACCTGACTCGAAATCAGGCAGGCGTTTATAGCGCCTCGGGGGTTCGAATCCCCCCCTTCCCGCCAGTTCTCGCGTCTCGCGCTCCCGCGAGGTTGCGTCTCCAGGGGGCATAGACATGCCCCGTGCCGGACCGGCAAACGTCGCTGGCGATTCCAGCCGCGCTGCAGGCGCTGTGCCGTTACCCCATCGCATCCCCGCGCCGCGACCGAGCCGTCCAGGGTCCTCGGGCGGGCGGTCGACCACATGTGGCCATCGATGGATCGCCCCGTTCGTGCAGGTTCGATCGCAACAGGTCTTGCGCGTGGCGTGGACCCGCACTCCACCTCCGGTTGGGCCTGATCCCGCCTCACCGCGGGTGAGACCGGCCGCCAGGTCTGCCTGCGCAGGTGGACGCCCGCATCCCGAGGCGTCGCGCCTGCATCCGGCGCGTCGCAGGCGTTCCTGCCATGCGTTGGACAAGATCGTTCTCCCGGTTCATCCATCGTCCAGCGGTCGTGTTCGCATGCTGTCGCCCCCTAGTTTCGGCATTGGCGCAATGGACAGTCGGGTTGGCTTGGAGCGAGTGGATCGATGTGCCGATGCGTGTCTCGGCGTCACCAGGGTGGCGCCGCGCGCGCAGGCGGTGAAAACGACGAACGCAGGTGGGCACCCAGGATCGCGTCGGTGCTTCTCCTCCATCGTGATGTGCATCCTGCTGTTTGTCGCGGTCGGCGCCACGGCCCAGCGAGGCGTTGCGGCGCCGATGCCGGACGCGCCGGAATCCGCGCGCGCGGCGCGGTTCGGACTCAGCGAACGCGCGGATGCCTATGTCGTCGACACCGGTGCGGGGTTGACCTTCGCCGTGCGGCGCATCGCCGGCCACAATGGGTTGCAAAGCGCGGGCGGTCTGTCCTCGCTGCGCTGGCATGGCGTCGAGTACCAGGATCCGGCCAAGGACAGCCACGTCAACTCGGGTTTCGCCGGCCTCTACGCGGACGCCGGGCCGGTCGCCGTCGAGGCGCGACAGCTCGATGCCGACACGATCCGGGTCACGGTGCGCTCGGGTGATCTGGTCCATTACTACCTGGCCCGGCGCGGCGAGCCGCGCATCTACATGGCCGACCGCTTCAGCAGCGAACCGAAGCCCGGGCTGCTGCGCTTCGTCGTGCGCGTGCCCTGGGCGCTGCTCCCGCATGGCCCCGAACCGGCGGACCTGCACGGTACCGATCGCACCATCGAGGCGCATGACGTGTTTGCCCGTCCGGACGGGCAGACCCGCTCGAAACACTATTCCAACATGCGGCTGCTCGACTGGCGCTTCTTCGGCGCGACCGGTGCGCATGTCGGGATGTGGATGGTGCGCGATGACAACGAAGGCGGCTCCGGCGGCCCGTTCTACCGCAGCCTGCTGGACCAGGGCACCGTCGACCAGGAGCTGACCTACATCGTCAATTACGGCGAAGGCCAGACCGAGCCGTTCCGGACCGGCATCCTCGATGCCTACACGCTGGTCTTCACCGATGGCGCGCCGCCCGGGCCGGTCGATACCGCGTGGTTCGCCGGTGCGGGCCTGGACGGTTACGTCCCGCCGGCGGCACGCGGCGGGGTGGCCGGTACGGCGCGCGGCCTTGATCCTGCCTTTGCCTACACGGTGGGTTTCGCCTCGGCCCAGGCGCAGTACTGGACCGGCGTCGGCGCGGACGGGCGCTTCGAACGCAGCGGCATGCTGCCGGGCGTCTACCGGGTGACGCTCTACAAGAACGAACTGGCCGTCGCGCAGGGCGAGGCCACCGTGGCGGCAGGCCGTACCGTGGCCGCCGGGACGCTGCGCGCCGACGATCCGGACGCCGTGCCAGCGTTGTGGCGGATCGGGCGCTGGGACGGCTCGCCGCGCGAGTTCTTGAACGGCGACAAGGTGACGACCATGCACCCGTCGGACGTGCGCATGGCGAGCTGGCGGACCGCGCCGTTCACGGTCGGGGCGTCGTCAGCGGCGCAGGACTTTCCCGCGTATCAATGGCAGGACGTGAACAACGCACTGCACGTGCGCTTCGTCCTCGCGCGCATGCCGGCCGCGCCGCCGACGCTGCGGATCGGCATCACCACTGCCGCCTTTCATGGGCGCCCCGTGCCCGCGATCGGCGGTTGGCAGGTGGCGGTTCCCACGGCGTCGCAGCAACCGACCTCGCGCACGTTGACGGTCGGCACCTATCGCGGCAACAACACCGTTTATCGCTTCGTCATCCCGTTGTCCGCTTTGAAGGTCGGGAGCAATGAGCTGACGTTGAGCGTCGCCAGCGGTCAGCACGGGCAGGGTTTCCTCAGTCCGGGCGTTTCGTACGATGCGATCGATCTGGTCCAGGAGAACGTACCTGCGGGCGTCGCTGCGGCGCGCTGACGTCCGTGCGCCGTTCCACTAGGTTGGTGCGCAGCCGCGGCGCAGCGCCGACGCCGTCTTAAGGCAGAGCCGTTACACTTGCGCGACTTCTGTTTGTGGTGTCTGCCATGTCCGAAATCCTGGTGCCCGTATCCTTTGGCGAATTGCTCGACAAGATCGCCATCCTGCAGATCAAGTCCGAGCGCATTGGCGATGCCGAAAAGCTGGCCAACGTGCGCGCCGAGTTGTCGGCGCTGGAAAAGACCTGGATGGCGCATCCGGCGGCCGGTGGCGACGTGGCGCGGTTGCGTGCGGAGTTGAAGGCGGTCAACGAGCGCCTGTGGGTCATCGAGGACGAGATCCGGATCAAGGAGAAGGCGCAGGCCTTCGACGAGGAGTTCATCAAGCTGGCGCGCAGCGTGTACTACGAAAACGACGAACGCGCGCGCCTCAAGAAGGAAATCAATCTGGCCCTGGGCTCCAGCTACGTGGAAGAGAAGTCCTACCAGGACTACCGCAACCCCTCGGCCTGAGGGCGGCGCCCGGGAGGCGTTGCCGTCTCCCGGATGCCGGACCACCGTCAGCCGCGCGCCACCACCAGGCCGGTCAGGCGCCGCACCAGCGGCAGCACCAGCAGCAAGGTGGGGAAGGCGACCAGCCAGGACAGCGCCCAGGCGCCGAGCCAGAGCGTGCCGACGCCGGGCGCCAGCCCGACGCTGCGCAGGGTGCTGATCATTGAGACGATGCAGGTCATCAGCACCGACAGCAGCAGTGGGGTCACCCAGGCGGCATGGCGCGGGGGCAGTTTGCGGGAAAACAGCGGGGAACGTGACATTGCGGACTCTCCGTAAGCCGGTCGATCGAAGGCGCCACCCGCCAACGGCCTGCCAGGCCTGGGCGGGAAACAGCCCCGGACGGATCCGGCGCAGTTGGCGCGTTGATTGACGTAAACGCTTACGGCGGCTCCTGCGGGCCGGGTCGGCGGCAGGACGCGCGGCGATGGTAGGGCGGCGCCGCGCGCGCCGCAATAGGACTCAGCGGCCGTGGTCGGCGCGGTAGCGCTCGAACGCGGCGATGGCGTCGTCCACCTCGATCAGTGCCATCACCCCGTCGAACTCGATCTTGCTGCCCCACTTCAGGCGCTCGGCCGGCTTGCCCAGGTACTTGCGCGCGGCCGCGTCGTACCTGTCCACGCAGTAGCGCAGGTCCGAATACGGGCCGCTGCGGCGCGGGTTGCTGGCCGCGTGCAGGCCCAGCACCTTGGCACCCATCGCGTTGGCGATGTGCATGGGGCCGGAGTCGGGGGTCAGTACCAGCGCCGCGCGCTGCAGCAGCGCCGGCAGTTGCTTGAGCGTGTCGCGGCCGACCAGGTCGAGCACCGGCGTGCGCGCTGCGGCGACGATGGCGTCGGCGGTGCTGCGTTCCAGATCGCTGCGGCCGCCGCACAACACCACGCGCCAGCCCTGTGTGGCCGCATGGTCGGCCACCGCGGCATAGCGCTCGGCATACCAGTTGCGGCGTTGGTGGCTGGAGCAGGGCGAGATCAGCAGTGCCGGGCGGCCGTCGTCGGGCCACTGCGCGCGCGCCCAGGCATGGGCGTCCTCGGGCACCGGCAGGTCCCAGCGCACCTCGGTCTGGCGCAGCCCCAGCGGCTCGCAGAAGCTGCCGATCGCATCCAGCACGTGGATGCCGGGGCGGTCCGGAATGCGTTCGTTGACGAACAGGCCATGCAGGTCCTTGGAGCGGCTGCGGTCGTAGCCGATGCGCCGGCGCGCCGGCACGAACGCCGACAGCACGTTGGCGCGCAATGCGACCTGCATCTGCAGCAGCGCGTCGAAGCCCTGCGCGGGCAGGTCACGGCGCAAGGCGCGCATGCCGGCCACGCCGCTGCGCTTGTCGTAGGTGTGGAACACCACGCCCGGCAAACCGTCCAGCAGCTTGTGCCCGGCCTTGTCGATGATCCAATGCAGTGCCGGCGCCTGCGGCCAGGCACGCTGCAAGGTCCGCACCAGCGGCACCACGTGGGTCACGTCCCCCAGCGCCGACAGGCGCAACAGGCACAACGAAGGGAGCGTTGCCGGCATGGTGTTGTTAGACTCGCTGGATGGTTGCATTCGACGCCACCGAAGCGCTGACGCCGTACCGCGAGGGCCGCGGTTACGGGGCCATTCTGTTCGACCGCGAGCGGCTGCGGCAAGCCGAACCGGCGCTGTTCTCCGCCGCCGCCTGGGCCGAACGCGCGCGCCCGGTGGATGCCGGCGGCCGTGGCGGCGCCTGGTTCGTCGATGCCCCGTTCGGCAGTTGTGTGCTGCGCCAGTACCGCCGCGGTGGGCTGGTCGCCAAGCTGGTCCGCGACCGCTACCTGTGGACCGGCGCCGACCGCACCCGCAGCTTCGCCGAGTTCCGGCTGATGCGCGCGCTGATCGCGCGCAAGCTGCCGGTGCCGCGACCGCTGGCGGCTTGCTATCTGCGCCAGGGGCTGCGCTACCGCGCGGCGATCCTGATGGAGCGGTTGGAGGGCGTGCGCTCGCTGGCCGACTGTGCGCGCATCGCCGGCCGCGGCGCGCCGTGGGAGGAGGCGGGGCGGCTGATCGCACGCTTCCATCGCGCCGGCCTCGATCACGCCGACCTCAATGCCCAGAACATCCTGTTCGACGGCAACAACCGCGGCTGGCTGATCGATTTCGATCGCGGCGTGCTGCGCATTCCCAGCACCCGCTGGCGCGAGCGCAACCTCAAGCGGCTGCGTCGTTCGCTATTGAAGCTGCGCGGCGAACGCAGCGTCGATGCGGTGGAGAAGGACTACGCGCGCCTGCGCCGCGCCTACGACCTGGCCTGGGAGCGCGGTTGCTGATGACCGACTGGGCGCTGCGTTTCCAGGGCGTGGGCAACGCGTCGGCGGTGTCGCTTGGCTCGCCGATGGCCACCATCGAGCGCGATGGCCGGCCGTGGCTGACCATCGATTGCGGCGGTGAGGGGTTGACCGCCTACCAGGCGCACTACGGCGCGATGCCGCAGGCGCTGTTCGTCACCCATGTGCATCTGGACCACGTCGCTGGCTTCGAGCGGTTGTTCGTGGACAGCTATTTCTCCGAGCGCCGTGGCAAGGTGCGGTTGTACGTGCCGGCGACGGTGGTGCCGCTGCTGCACCGCCGGGTGGCCGACTATCCGAACGTGCTGGCCGAGGGCGGCGCCAACTTCTGGGATGCGTTCCAGCTGATCGCGGTGGGCGATGCGTTCTGGCACGAGGGCATGCGCCTGGAGGTGTTCCCGGTGCGCCACCACTGGCCGGAGACCGCCTACGGCCTGCGCCTGCAGGGTGCGCTGGTGTGGAGCGGGGATACCCGGCCGATCCCGGAAATGCTGAACCGGTATGCCAACGACGGCGAACTGGTGGCCCACGACTGTGGTCTTCACGGCAACCCGTCGCATACTGGCGTGGACGATCTGGAGCGGGAGTATCCCGTCGAGCTGCTGCAACGGACCATGCTGTACCACTACGCCAGCACTGAGGATGCCGAAGCCCTGCGCAGGCGCGGGCACCGCGTGGCGCGCCCGGGCGAATGCGTGGCGCTGCCCGCGCCGCGCGCCGCGCAGGTGCCGCAGGTAGCGGTGGGATGAACGCGCTGCCGCGCTTGCCGCTCGCGTCGGCGACGCCGGCGGACCGGCGCGGGCGACCGTTGCGCGACCTGCGGCTGTCGGTGATCGAGGCGTGCAACTTCCGCTGTGGCTACTGCATGCCGGCCGACAAGGTGCCGGACGATTACGGGTTCGACGCCGCATCGCGGCTGTCGTTCGCGCAACTCGAGACCCTGGCCCGCGCCTTCGTGCGCAACGGTGTCAACAAGCTGCGCCTGACCGGCGGCGAGCCGCTGCTGCGCCGCGATCTGCCCGAACTGGTGCGGCGGCTGGCGCGCATTCCCGGTGTGGACGATCTGGCCATGACCACCAACGGCGCGCTGCTGGCGCGGCACGCGCAGGCCTTGCGCGAGGCCGGTCTGCGCCGGGTCACGGTCAGCCTGGACGCGATCGAGCCGGCGGTGTTCCGGAAGATGTCCGGCGACCGCGGCGAGATCGCGCAGGTGCTGGAGGGCATCGATGCGGCGGTCGCGGCCGGGTTCGGGCCGGTCAAGCTCAACTGCGTGGTCCAGCGCGGCATCAACGACGATCAGGTGCTGCCCTTGCTGGCGCATTTCCGCGGCAGCGGCCACGTGCTGCGCTTCATCGAATACATGGACGTGGGCACCTGCAACGCCTGGCGCCGCGAGCGGGTGGTGCCGGCCGCCGAACTGCGCGACCGCATCGCCGCGCGCTGGCCGCTGCAGGCGCTGGCGCCGCATTATCCCGGCGAGGTCGCCGCGCGCTATGGCTTCGCCGACGGCGGCGGCGAGATCGGCTTCGTGACCTCGGTCAGCACGCCGTTCTGCGGCGATTGCCACCGCGCCCGCGTGTCCGCCGATGGCCATCTCTACACCTGCCTGTTCGCGGGCGAAGGGACCGACCTGCGGCCGGCGCTGGCCGGCGGCGAGGAGGCGCTGGCCGAGCGCGTGCGCGCGCTGTGGGAGCGCCGCGAGGATCGCTACAGCGAACTGCGCGGTGCCGCGCAGGTCAGGCGCGGCAAGCACGTCGAAATGTTCCTGATCGGCGGTTGAGCGATGGACGCCGCAGTGCAACGCGCGCTGGTCGCGCTGGAACTGGAGTTGCTGGAGCCGGCGGTACGGGCCTCGGCAGCGCGCGTGGCCGAACTGCTCGACGAGGCCTTCGTCGAGTTCGGCGCCTCCGGCCGTTGCTTCGACAAGCCGGCGGTGCTGCACACGCTGTCGGCCGAATCGGGCGACGTCCGCTACCGCGCCTTCGACATCGAGGTGCAGTCGCTGGCGCCGGATCTTGCGCAAGTGCGTTACCGCAGCGAGCGCAGCGGCGGCGAGCCGCCGCGGCAGGCGCTGCGCAGTTCGCTGTGGCAGCGCCGTGACGGCCGATGGCGCATGCTGTTCCACCAAGGCACGCCGATTCCCGGCGGTGCCTGAAGATCGCGCCGTGGGAGCGGCAGCGCAGTCCATGACCAAGAAGACCACCGCCACGTCCGCGCGCGCCGCCGCGCCGGCACTGACCCACCTGGATCCGCAGGGGCTGCCGACCATGGTCGATGTCTCCACCAAGGCCGTCACCGCGCGCGTCGCCGTGGCCGAGGCGCAGGTGCGCTTTCCCGCTGCCGTGGCCGCACAGTTGCGCGCCGATGCGTTGCGCAGCGCCAAGGGCGGCATCGTCGACACCGCGGTGATCGCCGGCACGATGGCGGTCAAGCGCACCCACGAACTGATTCCGTTCTGCCATCCGCTGCCGATCGACGGCTGCCGCTTCGCCATCGACTGGCGCTCGCCGCAGGTGCTGGGCATCGAGTGCACGGTGCGCACCGTGCACCGCACCGGCGTGGAGATGGAGGCGCTGACCGGCGCCAGCGTCGCCGCGCTGACTGTCTACGACATGTGCAAGGCGCTGACCCACGCGATGACCATCGGTCCGGTGCGGCTGGTCGGCAAGCGTGGCGGCAAGCGCGACGTCGGGAGCGTGGCATGAGCGCCTCGGTGACCGTGCTGTACTTCGCCAGCTTGCGCGAAGCCGCGGGCCTGGAGCGCGAACAGGTGCGCACCGATGCGCCCGACCTGCGCGCGCTGTACGCCGAACTCGATGCCCGGCATGGCTTGCGCTGGCCGCTGGATCGGTTGCGGGTGGCGGTGGACGGCGCCTTCGTCGGCTGGGACGAAGCGGTGCGCGACGGCAGCGAAGTGGTGTTCATCCCGCCGGTCTCGGGAGGCTGAGCCATGGCCACCGAACCGCGTTTCCGGCTGGCCGACCAGCCGCTCGACATCGCCATGCTGCGCGCCCCGCTGGCGCACGCCCAGGCCGGCGCCTACGCCAGCTTCGAAGGCTGGGTGCGCGATCACAACGACGGCCGCGCGGTCGACGGCCTGCACTACGAGGCCTACGCCGCGCTGGCCGAGGCCGAGGGTCAGCGCATCGTCGACGAGGCGCTGGCCCGCTTCGCCGTCCTCGATCTGCGCTGCGTGCACCGCATCGGCGAACTGGCGATCGGCGATCTGGCGGTGTGGGTCGGCGTGGTCGCCGCGCACCGCGGTGCTGCGTTCGATGCCTGCCGCTACGTCATCGACGAGGTCAAGGCACGCGTGCCGATCTGGAAGCGCGAACGTTATCGCGACGGCGATGCTGGCTGGTTGCATCCGGAGACGCAGGCGCCGCAACGCGAATAGCGGCGCACGATCACGCGTTGATCGCTGTCTTCGTAGGGAGGGGTGGTAACCCCGCCGGCTGACCTCGGCGCCCGCGTCGATCGATACCGTTGCTGCCTTCCGGCCCTGGCGGGGTTTTCGACCTAGCGTCGCGAGGGGCCGACGGGGCCACCATAGAGACGAAACCGCGCCAGTGGCGCGGTCTTTCCCTTTGGTTCTCGTCGCCGGCGGCGAAGAAACCCTGCGAGGGAAGCGCATTCGAATCTGGCGGAGAGAGGGGGATTCGAACCCCCGAAGCGCGGTTTAGACGCTTACACACTTTCCAGGCGTGCTCCTTCAACCACTCGGACACCTCTCCGGGTCTTGCGCGGGCCATGCGGTCCGGGCAAGGGCGGGAATTCTAGCCGTCATGGCCGCCGTTCACAAGGCGAACCACCGCCGTTGCGTGAACTGCGCTCATCTTCGCCCTGTTCATCGTCGCAGGCAGCCTGCGCCGAAGGCCGGCGCGCGCGTGACGGCGGCTGACCGGGCGACTGAACGATCGTGGTGGCCCGGCGTGGCACAATGGTGGTTCAGATGAAGACGGTCGCCTGATGTCCTATCTCGTTCTCGCCCGCAAGTGGCGCCCCAAGCGTTTCGCCGAGCTGGTGGGGCAGGAGCATGTGGTCCGCGCGCTCACCAACGCGCTGGACAGCGGCCGGGTGCACCACGCGTTCCTGTTCACCGGCACCCGCGGCGTCGGCAAGACCACCATCGCGCGCATCTTCGCCAAGTCGCTGAACTGCGAGCAGGGCACCAGCGCCGACCCGTGCGGCCAGTGCGCGGCCTGCCTGGACATCGATGCCGGCCGCTACATCGACCTGCTGGAGATCGACGCCGCGTCCAACACCGGCGTGGACGACGTGCGCGAGGTGATCGAGAACGCGCAGTACATGCCCTCGCGCGGCAAGTTCAAGGTCTACCTGATCGACGAAGTGCACATGCTCTCCAAGGCGGCGTTCAACGCGCTGCTGAAGACCCTGGAAGAGCCGCCGGAGCACGTGAAGTTCCTGCTCGCCACCACCGACCCGCAGAAGCTGCCGGTGACGGTGCTGTCGCGCTGCCTGCAGTTCAACCTCAAGCGCCTGGACGAGGAGCAGATCCAGGGGCAGATGACCAAGATCCTGGCCGCCGAGCAGATCGAGGTGGATGCCTCGGCGATCGTGCAACTGGCCAAGGCCGCCGACGGCAGCCTGCGCGACGGCCTGTCGCTGCTCGATCAGGCCATCGCCTACGCCGGCGGTGCGCTGCGCGACGATGTCGTGCGGACGATGCTGGGCACGGTCGACCGCACCCAGGTCGGGGCGATGCTGGACGCGCTGGCCGATGCCGATGGGCAGCGACTGCTGCAGGTGGTGGCCGGCCTGGCCGAGTTCTCGCCCGACTGGGCTGGGGTGCTGGAGGCGCTGGCCGAGGCCTTGCACCGCATCCAGGTGCGGCAACTGGTGCCGGGCGCCGCCACGCCCGCGCTGGACGGCCTGGATCCGGCCCCGTTGGCCGAGCGCCTGCGGCCGGAGATCGTGCAGCTGTGGTACCAGATGGCGCTGAACGGGCGCCGCGACCTGTATCTGGCGCCGAGTCCGCGCGCCGGCTTCGAGATGGCGTTGCTGCGCATGCTGGCGTTCCGTCCGATGGGCGCCGCGGCGCTGCCGGCCGGCAGCGCGACCAGTGCGGCTGCGCAAGGGCACGGCAATGCGTCGGCGGCCGCGGCCAGTGCGCCTGCTGCAGCGATGGTGGCACCTGCAGCGGTGGCTGCCGCTGCCCCGTCGGCGCCCGTCGGCGCCGTGTCGGCACCGGTCCCCGCTGCGCCCGCGGCGGCTGCGCCCAGTGCGGCGGCGACTCCGCTGGATCCGCCGTGGGATCCGCCGGCGCCGCCGGTGGCACGCCCTGCGCCGTCCGCGCCAGTCACGGTACCGGCGCCAGCGGTCGCCCCGGCCGCGGCCGCCGAACCGGAGATGGCAATGGTGCCGCCGCTGGCGCAGACGCCGCGCACCCACGCCGCCGTGTCCGACACGCCGCGCGCGCTGCACAGCGCCGAGGACTGGCTGGAACTGGTCGCCGATTGCGGCCTGAATGGTCCGTCGCGCCAGCTCGCCGCCAATGCCGCCTTCGTCAGCCATGCCGAGGGCGTGCTGCGGCTGTCGCTGTCGCCGGGCTTCGAGTACCTGCAGTCGGAGCGTTCGCTCGGCGAACTGGCGGCGGCCCTGGCCGATGCGCTGGGGCAGCGGCCGAAGATCGTCATCGAAAGCGGCATCGCGGTCGATGCCGAAACCCTGCACGAGCGCTCGCACCGGCAACGCGGCGAGCGCCAGAACGCGGCCGAAACCGCGTTCATGAACGACCCGGCGGTGCAGGCGCTGATCCAGCAGCAAGGCGCGCGGGTCGTTCCCGATTCCATCCGTCCCTACGATGAGTGAACCACGATGCGCGGCAATATCGCCCAACTGATGCAACAGGCGCAGAAGATGCAGGAAAACCTGCAGCGCGCCCAGGAAGAACTGGCCCAGCTGGAAGTCACCGGCAGCGCCGGCGGCGGCATGGTCACCGTGACCCTGACCGGCGCCAAGGAGTGCCGCAAGGTGCGGATCGATCCGAGCATCCTGGCCGACCAGGAAATGGCCGAGGACCTGATCGCCGCCGCCTTCAACGACGCCTCCAACAAGATCGATGCCGAATCCAAGGCGCGCATGGGCGCGGCCACCGCCGGCATGCCGATCCCGCCGGGCATGAAGCTGCCTTTCTGAGGGCCCGGGATTCGGGAGTGGGGATTCGGGATTCGTGGTTTCTCGCGAGCGCGCTGCCCCTCCCGCTTCGGTGAATTGCCTTCGTTAGGAGCGGCTTCAGCCGCGACGGGCTTTCCAGGAACGCCTGTCGCGGCTGAAGCCGCTCCTACGGAAATCTCCACGTTTCCGTCGGATCGCGTGACAACGATTTGGTTGCCGACCGTCCGTTGCCATCCGAATCCCCAATCCCGAATCCCCAACCGCAATGAGCTCGCCACTGCTCGAACAACTGATCGATGCGTTCCGCGTGCTGCCTGGCGTCGGCCAGAAGACCGCGCAGCGCATGGCCTATCACGTGCTCGAGCGCGAGCGTGAAGGCGGGCAGCGCCTGGCCGAGCGGTTGCACGAGGCGATTGAACGCATCGGCCATTGCGCGCAGTGCCGCGATTTCAGCGAGACCGAACTCTGTGCGATCTGCGCCAGTCCCGCCCGCGACCGCCAGCAACTGTGCGCGGTGGAATCGCCGGCCGACCGGCTGGCGATCGAGCACGCCACCGGCTACCGCGGCCTGTACTTCATCCTGCAGGGCAGGCTGTCGCCGCTGGATGGCATCGGGCCGCGCGAGCTGGGCCTGGATCGGCTGGCCGCGCGGCTGGCGCAGGGCGAGGTCGCCGAACTGATCATCGCCACCAACTCCACGGTCGAAGGCGAGGCCACCGCGCATTACCTGGCGCAACTGGCGCGCCAGCACGGCGTGCGGCCGAGCCGCCTGGCGCAGGGCCTGCCGCTGGGCGGGGAGCTGGAGTACGTGGATCGCGGCACGCTGTCGCATGCCTTCGGCAGCCGCAGCGAAGTGCCGCGCGCCGGCGCCGGCGAGTAACCGCCGCACGCGGCTGCGGCGCAACGCCGAATTGGGCTATAACGACGGCCCCTTCTTTCGTTCCGGGCGCGCTCCATGGACACCATCTTCGGCAAGATCATCCGTCGCGAAATTCCCGCCAGCATCGTCTACGAGGACGACGCCGTGCTCGGCTTCAAGGACATCGCGCCGCAGGCGCCGGTGCATGTGCTCTTCATCCCCAAGCAGGTGGAGATTCCGACCCTGGACGACCTGGCGCCGGAGCAGGCGACCCTGGTCGGCCGGCTGGTGCTGGCCGCGGCCAGCTATGCGCGCGAGCAGGGCCTGGCCCAGGACGGCTACCGGGTGGTGATCAACTGCCGCGAGCACGCCGGGCAGACCGTATTCCATCTGCACCTGCATTTGCTCGCCGGCGCGCCGTTGGGGCGCTTCGGCACGCCCTGAGTCGCGCGGCTGGCGCCAACCGGCAGGCATAAAAAAAACGCCGCTGGATCAGCGGCGTTCTTCGTTGCGGTGAATGCGGCAGGCTTACCACCAGCCCCAGCGCGGACCCCACGGGCCCCAGCCCGGGCCCCACGGGCCGTACGGGTAGGCGGGCACCACTTCGACCTGGCGCACCACCGGCCACAGGTAGACCACGTCCGCGTCCATCTTCGGCAAGCGGTAGTCGTACTCGCCGATGCGGGTGTTGTCGTAGCCGGACACATGGCCGATGAAGGTCACTTCGCGGCCGGGCTCGAACACCGCCGGGTCGTAGAAGCCGGCACGGCAGGCGATGAAGCGGCCATCGCTGGCGTCGGCCGAACTGCTGTCCGGACGGCCGCTGGCATTGAGCGGGCGCGACAGCATCTGGAAGCAGGTCTGGCCCTGGCCGGGCGTGGTCTTGATGATCTTGCCGCCCCATCGCACCGGCGCGCCGGCCTGCTGGCCGGCGACCGAATCGCGCGGGCTGACCGGCGCGAACTGGCCTTGCAGTGGCTTGGGAGCGGTGGCGCAGGCGCCGAGCGCCAACGCAGCGATCACGGGGAACAGCAGGCGAATCTTCATCGGGATGCTCCAGTGGGCGGACGGTGCCTGCGCAGGTCGCGCAACAATGAAGCGCTGTCCGAATCAGCGCCAGCGTATCGCGCATCGGCGAAACGCCGGCTGAGCGGAATCAGCGTCGCATCGCCGGTTTCCTGCTGTACGCGCGCGGCCCACGCCATTGCCGGTTCGTGCGGCGCGCGGCCCTGGCCGCGCTTGGCGTAGCGCCGGCTCAGGCCGCGCCAGGCACGCAGCAAGGGATCGCGCTCGCGCTCGCCGCGGGCCAGCCACCAGGCCATCGCACCCAGCAGCAGGGCCGCCAACCCGGCGAACAGCGCCACCAGTTGGCCGGGCTCCAACTTCGCCACGCCGAACTGGCTGAGCAGGCGCTGCTGGCGGTTGGCGTCGAAGGACAGCACCAGGTCGTTCCAGCCGCGCCGCGCCCAGTCGGCGAGGTCGCGCAAGCGCCAGTCGGCGTTGCCGCCCTGGGCGCCGGCGCCGTTGCCCAGCCGGTCCTCCAGGGTGTCGTAGATGCGTTCCGGCGCCACTGCCGCGGTCGGGTCCACGCGCACCCAGCCGCGTTGCGGCAGCCACACCTCTGCCCAGGCGTGCGCGTCCATGCGTCGCACCACCCAGTAGTCGCCGAATGGGTTGCGGGTGCCGCCGGCATAGCCGGTGACCACGCGCGCGGGAATGCCGGCGCCGCGCATCAGCACCACGAAGGCCGAGCTGAAGTGTTCGCAGAACCCGGCCTTCTGCCGGAACAAAAACTCGTCCACGCCGTCGCGGCCGGGCAGCGGCGTCTGCAAGGTGTAGGCGAAGTCGCGGCGGATCCATTGCAGGGCGCGGGCGACGATCGCCGCGTCGTCGGCGCCGGCCTGCTGCCGCCATTGCCGGGCCAGCGCCAGGGTGCGCGGGTTGTAGCCCGGCGGCAGCGCCAGTGCGCGTTGCCGCTGCGCCGGATCCAGATCGGCCTCGACCCGCTGCGGCGGCGCCGAGCGCAGCCGCCAGCGGGTCAGCGCACTGAGCGGGCGCTCGGTCTGCAGTACCGCGTCGGCGCTGAGCCGGGTACCGGCCGGCGCCTGCAGCGGCAGGTCCAGCGCGACCAGTTGCCGGCGGTCGGTCGGCTCCACTTCGAGTTGGTAGTCCCAGCCGCCCGGCGCGAACTGCACCGCCGGTGCCGGCGCCCAGGCGTTGCCGCGTTGCGCGCGCCAGGTGCGGCCGTCGAAATCCCACAGCACCGGGCCGCGCCAGTAGCGCTGCGCCGGTGCCGGCACCGGGCCGAAGAACTGCACGCGCAGCGCCGGGGTGTCGTCGGCCATCAGGTCCAGCCATTGCCCCGGGCTCATCGTGTCCGACAGGCCGGGACGGCCCATGGCGCGCTCCGGTACGCCCCACAGTGGCGAGCCCAGCCGCGGGAACAGCCAGAACGCGGCCAGCGCCAGCGGCAGGCCCAGCGCCAGCAGGCGGCCGACGCCGCGCAGTTGTCCGCGCAGCGGGCGGCGTGCGCTGTGTCCTTCCTGATCGGCCAGGCGCTGCATGCACAGCAGCGCCGCGATCACCGCGGCCAGCCCCAGCGCCATCGTCACCGGGCCCTGGTCGAGCAGGAAGGCGGCGAACGGCGCGAACAGGGCGAAGCCGAGCAGGCTGCGCGCATCGCGCAGGCTCTTCAGTTCCGAGGGCTTGATCGCCAGCATCGCCGCCAGCAGCGCGCAGCCGGTATCGCGGCCGAAGCGCAGGCCGACCTGCCAGTACAACGCTGCGAGCATCACCGCGACCAGGGCCAGGCGCAGCAGTGCCGGCATCGGCCGCCACGCCGAACTGGCGCCGATCAGCAGCGCCGACAGCGCGATCATCCAGGCCAGCGTCCCCGGCAACTGCAGCAGCAGCGGCAGCAAGGCCAGCAGCGCCGCGCCCAGTGCCCAGGCGCGGCTGGCGGCGTGCAGCGCGGGCGAGCGCGGCTCAGCCATGCGGCAGCAGCGCCAGCGCGCGCAGGCACAGATGCCGATGCTGCGGCCCGCGGCCCGGCCCCAGCGCCGGCTGCCCCGGCAACAACAGGCGGTAGCGGCGGCCGTCGCGTTCGGCGTCCTCGACCCAGCGTGCCAGCCGCGCGATGCGGCGTTCGTGCGGCAAGGTCGGCAATGTGCGCCAGTCCAGCACCACGTCCACCCCTATCGGACGTTCGTACTCGCGCACCAGCAGGGTGTCGCGACGCGCCGAGTGCTTCCAGGCGATCGCCCGCGGCGCGTCGCCGGCGCGGTAGGGACGCAACTGGTGCAATTCCTCGCCGAGCGCGTGCAGGCGGGTCTGGGTCGGGGTGCCGGCGCCGGCCGGCAGCGGCGGGCCATCGGCTTCCGGTTGCGGGTAGACCAGCAGCGGGGTGTCCGGCCAGAACCAGGCCCAGGCGCGCAGCAGGCCCAGCGGTTGGGTGGTGGAGACCTGGATGCGCTGCAGGTCGAGCCAGCCGCGGCGCTCGGTGGGCACCTCCAGGTCGGCGGCGTTGTGGTCGTCGCCGAGCAGGTCCAGATACGTGTGGGCAGCACCGTGGCGCACGCGCAGGCCGCGCCGGCGGCGGCCGTCGGCGGTGGCCAGCGCCAGCCGCAGGCGCAGCGGCTGACCGGCGGCGACCGGCTCGGCCGACAGCGCCTCCAGGCGCAGCCCGGACAACTGCAGGTGGGCGACGATGGCGCTGGCCATCGCCGCTGCGCCGAGCAGCATCGCCAGCAGCAGCGCCGGGTTGTTGTTGTAGTTCAGCGCGCCGAGCAACATCGCCGCCAGCAGCAGCGCCATGAAGCCGCCGAACGGCGTCGGCAGGATGTAGATGCGGCGCCGGTCCAACTGCATCGGCAGGGCTTCCGGCGCGCGCGGCGCGGCCAACTGCGCCAGTCGCTGCCGCCAGTCGCGCCGCCCGCCCGGCATCGGCGTCAGTCCACCGCGACGCTGTGCAGGATCGCCTTGGCCAACGCCTGGCCGGAGGCCGATTCCTGCTCGGCGACCAAGCGGTGTTCGGCGACCGCGACGAACAGTGCCTGCACGTCGTCGGGCAGCACGTGGCCGCGCCCGAGCAGCAACGCATGTGCCTTGGCCGCGCGCAGCAGGGCGATGCCGGCGCGCGGCGACAGGCCCACACGCACGCCGGGGTGCTGGCGGCTGCGCGCCAGCAGCGCCTGCACGTAGCCGACCAGCGCCTCGCTGGCATGGATCTGCTCCACGCCCTGGCGCAGGGTGGCCATGTCGGCCTCGCCGAGCAGCGGCTGCGCCTGCGCGATCAGGTCGCGGCGGTCGCTGCCGCTGAGCAGCGCGCGTTCGGCCTCGGCGTTGGGATAGCCCAGCGCCAGGCGCAGCAGGAAACGGTCCAGTTGCGAGTCGGGCAGAGGGAAGGTGCCGGACAGGTCCACCGGGTTCTGCGTGGCGATGACGAAGAACGGCGACGGCAGCGGATGGGTGGTGCCGTCGAGGGTGACCTGCTGTTCGGCCATCGCTTCCAGCAGCGCGCTCTGGGTGCGCGGCGGCGCGCGATTGATCTCGTCGGCGAGCAGCACGTGGGTGAACACCGGCCCCGGGTGGAACTGGAACTGGCGCGACTGCGCGTCGTACACCGACACGCCGAGCACATCGGCCGGCAACAGATCGGAGGTGAATTGCACGCGCTGGAAGCCCAGCCCCAGGCTCGCCGCCAGCGCATGCGCCAGCGTGGTCTTGCCCAGGCCGGGCAGGTCCTCGATCAGCAGATGTCCGCCGGACAGCAGGGCGACAAAGGCCATGCGCACCTGCTGCGGCTTGCCCAGGACCAGCGAATTGACCTGCTGCTGGGCGCGTGTGAGCGCCTCGCGCAACGTATCGGTTAGCATTTCCGGCAAGCGGAGCGGAGTAGGCATCGCAGTCTCGCAACGGTTTCAGGGAGTGTACGGGCAATGCAAGGGGAACAACGTGCACGCAGCGTCTTCATCGTGCTGTGGACGCTCGTCACCGCCGTCAAACTGCTGGTCGCCGCGCGCCTGCCGTTGTTCGTCGACGAGGCGTTCTACTGGCAGGAAGGCCAGCATCTGGCGCTGGCCTATTCGGATCTGCCCGGGCTGACCGCGTGGTTGGCGCGGCTGGGCGTGGCGCTCGGCGGCGATCACCTGCTGGCGCTGCGCGCGCCGTTCCTGCTGCTGGGCGCGGCCCTGCCATGGCTGATCGCGCGCATCGCCACGCGCTGGTTCGGCGCGGTGGCGGGCTGGCGCGCCGGCAGCCTGGCCTTGCTGATGCCGCTGTCCGGCACCCTGGGCATCCTGGCGCTGCCGGACGTGCCGATGGCGCTGGCGACGATCCTGTGCCTCGACGCCACGGCGCGGCTGCTGCGCCAGTCCGAGGCGATGAGCGCGGTGGAGCTGGCGCTGGGCCTGAGCATCGGCGCGCTGAGCCATTACCGCTTCGTCGGCGTGATCGGCGTCGGCGCGATCGCGCTGCTGCTGATCCCGCAGGGCCGGCGCATGTTGCGCGATCCGCAGGTGTGGGTGGCGTTGGCGCTGGGCATGGTCGCCTGGCTGCCGCTGCTGGCCTGGAATGCGGATAACGGCGAGGCCGGTCTCAAGTTCCAGTTGGTCGATCGCCATCCCTGGAGTTTCCAGCCGGCCGGCATCGCCTTCCTGCTGATCCAGTTGCTGCTGGTCACGCCATTACTGGCGGTGGCGATGACCAAGGTGGCGCTGATGGCAACGCGCGGCGGCAGCAGCGGCACGCGCGTGCAGTGGCGCTATTTCGGCCTGCTCGGTGGCGTGTCCACGCTGGGCATCTTCCTGCTTGGCTTCTTCACCGATGCCGAACGGGTCAGCTTCCACTGGCCGCTGCCGGGCTATCTGGCGCTGCTGATCGCCACGCCGGTGATCCTCAACGGCTGGAGCAAGCCGCTGCGCCGCGCCACCTGGCTGCTGGCCGGGCTGGGCCTGGTCGGCGCGTTCGGCTACTACCTGGCGGTGTCGACGCCGGCGGTGCGCGAGCACGCCGCCGGCGACAAGTACTACCCGCGCAACTTCGCCGGCTGGCGACCGCTGGCCAGCGCGGTGCGTCGCGAACTGGCGACCATGCCGCCCGGCACCCAGGTGCTGGCGGACAACTTCAAGGTCGGCGCCGAACTCGGCTTCGAGCTGCGCGACCCGAACATCCAGGTGCTGCCGCATCCGTTGAACGACAAGCACGGGCGCAGCGCGCAACTGCAGCAGTGGGGGCTGCTCAGCGACGGCCACCGCGACGGTCCGCGCCTGCTGGTGCTCTCGCCCAGCGACATGAAGTACCGGCTGCTGCTGCAGCGCTACCACGCGGTCTGCGACCTGGTCGGTCCGCTGCCGCCGCCGCGCGTGGTGTCCAGCGACCACGGCAGCCAGCGCTTCCTGCTCTTCGCGTTGCCGGCGCAGCGCGCGACCGGTCCCTGCACCACGCCGGCGATGGCCTGGTTCAACACCCCCGACGTGGACGCCACGGTCGGCCGCCGCTTCGACGTCTCCGGCTGGGCGTTCAAGGACGGAGTGGGGCTCGACCGGATCGAGGTGCTGCTCGACGGCAAGGTCGCGGCGCAGGCGCACTACGGCGCGTTCTACGACGTCACCAAGTTCTGGAAGATCTCCACCGATCCCGGTCATCCGAACATCGGCTTCAGCGCCACCGTCGATGCCAGCGGCCTGGCGCCGGGCACGCACTGGTTGGGCCTGCGCCTGCACGGCCGCGACGGCAGCGTCGAGGACTGGTGGGAACAACCGATCGTGCTGCGCCCGCGCTGAGCTGGGGCGTCTCGTCGCCCCCGAGGATGCCGTGCTTGGTTTGGCGGCGCGCCTGCCATGCCAAACCCGAATGCCGGGGTTGCGCGCCCGTGGCCGCGCCATCGTTCGGCCCTGGGCTGACGTCTACGTCCTCCTGCGTCTCGCCATAGGCAGGCGCAACCGCGGCGCGACGTGCTCGGGGAGTAGTGATCCGCCCTAGAATGACGCGCCTTTCCACGCCGTCGCGCAGGACCGCACGCCGCCCATGTCCAGTTCCCCCTCCGACCGCCCCGCGGCCGCGCCGCGGATCGCGGTGCTGGTGCCGTGCCACAACGAAGCGGCCACCATCGGCCAGGTCGTGGCCGATTTCGCCACGCACCTGCCCGGCGCGCGCATCCACGTGTTCGACAACAACTCCAGCGACGCCACCATCGCCCGGGCGCGTGCGGCCGGCGCGGTGGTGCGCGAGGTCGCGCTGCAGGGCAAGGGCAACGTGGTGCGGCGCCTGTTCGCCGACATCGAGGCCGACGTCTACGTGCTGGTCGACGGCGATGCGACCTACGATGCGGCGATGGCGCCGGCGCTGGTCGAGCGCTTGCTGCGCGACGGGCTGGACATGGTGGTCGGGGCGCGCCGCAGCGACGCGGCGGCGGCCTACCGCGCCGGCCATCGCACCGGCAACGTGCTGCTGACCCGCTGCGTGGGCTTCCTGTTCGGCCGCAGCTTCGACGACATGCTGTCCGGCTACCGGGTGTTCTCGCGGCGCTACGTGAAGTCGTTCCCCGCGCACGCCGCCGGCTTCGAGACCGAGACCGAACTGGCGGTGCACGCACTGCAGCTGCGCATGCCGGTGGCGGAAGTGGACACCGCCTATGGCGCGCGTCCGGAAGGATCGCAGAGCAAGCTGCGCACCTGGCACGACGGTACCCGCATCCTGTTGACCATCCTGCGCCTGTTCAAGGCCGAGCGGCCGCTGTTGTTCTTCTCACTGGGCTTCGGTGCCTGCGTGCTGCTGGCGCTGGCGCTGGCGGTGCCGTTGCTGCAGACCTATTGGCAGACCGGCCTGGTGCCGCGCTTCCCCACCGCGATCCTGTGCTCGGCGCTGGTGTTGCTCGGCGTGCTGCTGCTGGCCTGCGGGCTGATCCTGGACACGGTCACGCGCGGCCGCATCGAGGCCAAGCGCCTGGCCTACCTGGCGATCCCGGCCTGGCCGGCGGCAGACGTGCAGGGTACGCAGCGGGGTGACGGCGCATGAGTGTGGGCATGGCTGCTGCGGCGGAAGTGCCGCGCCCGACGCGCCGCCAGCGCCTGCTGGCCGCGCTGGATCGCCGCTTCGCCTTCCACAGCCGCGGCAACGTGATCGCGGCGGGCGTGGCGGTGGCGCTGCTCGGCGGGCTGTTGTCGCTGTGGCTGGGCCAGGACGCCAACTGGGACCTGCGCAACTACCACCTGTACAACGGCTACGCTGCACTGCACGGCCGCCTCGGCATCGACCTGGCTCCGGCGCAGATGCAGAGCTACTTCAATCCGCTGCTGGACGTGCTGCATTACGCGCTGTTCGTCGGCCTGCCTGCGCCGCTGGCCGGGTTCGCGATGGGCGTGCTGCATGCGCTGGCGTTCCTGCTGCTGGCCGGCATCGTCTGGCAGGTGCTGGACCCGCGGCTGGATCGCGCGCGGCTGGTGCCGTGGCTGGCGTTGGCCGGCCTGTGCAGCGCCGCGTTCCTGTCCGAGTTCGCCGGCACCATGGCCGACAACACCAGCGCCCTGCCGGTGCTGGGCGCGCTGCTCGCCGCACTGCACGCGCAACGCCGCCAGCAGGCCGCGGGGCAGGGCGTGGCGCTGGGCTGGTGGACGCTGGCCGGCGCCCTGCTCGGGCTGGCGATGGCCTGCAAACTGACCAATGCCCTGTTCGCGCTGGCCCTGGGCGTGGCCGCGCTGGTCGCCGGCGGGCGCCTGCGGCAGCGCATCGGTGGTGCCGCGGTGCTGACCGCGGTGACGCTGCTCAGCTTCGCGCTGCTGGCCGGGCCCTGGCTGCTGCGGGTCTGGCAGACCTTCGGCAATCCGCTGTTCCCGCAGTTCAACAGCCACTTCCTGGCGCCGCTGGCGCAGCCGGTGGCGATCAGCGACACGCGCTGGTTGCCGAAGACGCTGTGGGAATGGCTGACCTGGCCGCTGCAGTTCTCGCTGGTGCCGAACCGGGTCAGCGAGGTGCGCCTGCGGCAACTGGTGTGGCCGCTGCTGTATCTGCTGGGCCTGGTCGCGTTGCTGCGCTGGGCGCTGAGGCGTCCGCGCGCCTCCGCGCCGGCGGAGGTGGTCGCGCCGGCCTGGCGTGCGGTGCTGGTGTTCGTTGTGGTGGCCTTCCTCGCCTGGCAGGCGGCCTTCAGCATCCAGCGCTATTTGGTGGTGCCGGAGCTGCTGGCGCCGCTGCTGCTGTGGGTGGGGCTGCGGCGGTTGCTGCCGGCGCGCATCGCCGCCCCGGCGGCACGCTGGACCCTGATCGCCTGTGCGGCCTTTGCGCTGTATGGCTGGGGCGAGTGGGGCCACGAGCGCTGGGCGCGGCAGGCGTTCCGGGTGCAGGCGCCGCCCATGCCGCAGCCCGAGCGCAGCCTGGTGCTGCTGGTCGGCGATGCGCCGGAGTCCTGGCGCATTCCGTTCCTGCCGGAGCAGGCGGCGTATGCCTCGGTCGCCTCCAATTTTCCGGAAACGCCGGCCTACACCGCGCGGGTACGGGCGATGCTGGCGGCGCGCGGGCAGGGCTATGCGCTCTTGCCGGCCGAGGTGGATCGCAATGTCGAGCGCCTGCGGCGGCTCAATGCCGTGGCCGCGGGCCTGGGCCTGGATCGCGGCCCCGACTGCGCGCTGATGCGGCGCCTGGCGCACCGCCCGGTGCGCGCCGGCGTGGCCGTGGACGCCGGCCGCTGCCGCTGGGTGCTGCTGCCGGAACGGGCCGTGGATGTCGCCGCCGCGGACCGGCAGACCCAGGCGCTGGCCGCGCAGCAACTGGCGCGCTACGGCCTGGCGCTGCAGCCGGGGTCCTGCCGGATCTACCCGTCCTGGGTCGGGCAGGCGCGCTTCCCGTATCAGTGGTGCCGGTTGCAGTGAGCTAGGGCAGGGTGTAACCGGCCTCGCGCAGCAGCTCGGACAGCGCGATCAACGGCAGGCCGATCAGCGCGGTCGGGTCCTGGTTGTGGATCGCGCGGAACAGGCTGATGCCCAGGCCTTCGCACTTGAAGCTGCCGGCGCAGTCCAGCGGCCGTTCGGCGGCGACGTAGCGGGCGATGGCCTCGGCCTGCAGGTCGCGGAACTGCACTTCAGTGAGGTCGCAGGCCTGCAGCGTGCGCGCGCCGCGCTGCAGGCACACGGCGGTGTGGAAGCGCACGCTGCGCCCGGACATGGCCGCCAGCTGTGCGTGCGCCGCGGCCACGTCGCCGGGCTTGCCCAGCGGTTGGCCGTCCAGTTCGGCGACCTGGTCCGAGCCGATCACCCAGGCCTCCCCGGCGGTGGCCGCGACCGCCGCGGCCTTGGCCGCCGCCAGCCGCTGCGCCAGCGCCAGCGGCGTCTCGCCGGGCAGCGGGGTCTCGTCGACCTGTGGGCGGGCGCAGTCGAAGGGCAGGCGCAGCCGCTGCAGCAGTTCGCGGCGGTAGGCGGAGGTGGAAGCCAGGATCAGCGGCGGCATCGGCAGAGGGATAGGAGGGCAGCGGTGGGCCGGGGCCGGCAGTCTGCGGCGGCCGCCGCGGACCGGCAAGGCGATGCAGGGACGGGCCGGGGACGGTTTGACAGCGGCCCCGGCAGTCCTTAACATTCTGCGGCTTATGTCCGCGAACGTGCCCGAACTGTTGGATGCCTGGCGGATGGTCGCAGCGCGCAGGGTCTTCGAAGACCGCCTGCCGCTCTCGGCGATGACCCGTCTGCAAGGCAGCCTGGCCGACACCGAAGGCGAATGCCGCTACACGCTGGAATTCGGCCGCGACGCTGTACTGCAAGTGTCCTATGTCGAACTGAAGATCGAAACCGAGCTGCCGCTGATCTGTCAGCGCAGCCTGCAGCGCTTCCTGCTGCCGGTGTCGAGCGTACAGCGGCTGGGGCTGATCCGCAGCGAGGAAGAAGAAGCCGCGCTGCCGCCGGATCACGAGGCCTTGCTGGTGCCGGAAGACGGCATGCTGCGGCCGGCCGATCTGGTCGAGGACGAGTTGGTGCTGGCGGTACCGCTGGTGCCGGTGGCGCCCGGAAGCGAGGCGGTCGATCGCGACTGGCCGGCGACCGAGGAAGAAACGAGCAAGGTCAACCCGTTCGCGGCGTTGGCGGCGCTGAAGAAACAGTAGCGGTCGGTCCGCCTGCCGCTGCCTGAGGTTGTTGCCGGACGCGCGCGTCCTGCGCGACGTAATGACGACAGATGTAAACGAACCGAGTTTGGAGCAATCCCATGGCTGTGCAGAAATCCCGTGTCACCCCGTCCCGCCGCGGCCAGCGCCGTTCGCACGACGCCCTCAGCGCCAAGCAGCTGTCGACCGATCCGACCAGCGGCGAGATCCACCTGCGCCACCACGTCACCGCCGACGGTTACTACCGTGGCAAGAAGGTGATCGCCACCAAGACCGCGCAGGTCGAAGAAGATTGATCCGTGCCCGTCCACCGCGCTGCGGCGGACGGAGTCACCCATCTTCACAGGCCGCGCCGCACCGGTGCGGCCTGCGTAACAGGCAACAGGAACCAGCATGAGCAAGCGGATCTATTCCAGGATCGCGGGCACCGGCAGCTATTTGCCTGAAAAAGTGTTGACCAACGACGATCTGTCGCAGATGGTCGACACCAGCGACGAATGGATCCGCAGCCGTACCGGCATCCGCGAGCGGCACATCGCCGCCCCCGGCCAGACCGCCGGCGACCTGGGCTACGAGGCCGCGCTGAAGGCGATCGAAGCCGCCGGCATCGATGTCGCCGAACTCGACATGATCGTGGTCGGCACCACCACCCCGGACCTGATCTTCCCGTCCACCGCCTGCCTGATCCAGGCCCGCCTCGGCGTGGTCGGCTGCCCGGCGCTGGACGTCAATGCCGCCTGTTCGGGCTTCGTCTACGCGCTCAGCGTGGCCGACAAGTTCATCCGCAGCGGCGACGCCAAGACCGTGCTGGTGATCGGCACCGAAACCCTCAGCCGCATCGTCGACTGGACCGAGCGCACCACCTGCGTGTTGTTCGGCGACGGCGCCGGCGCGGTGGTCCTGCGCGCCGATAACGACACGGGCATCCTCAGCACCCATCTGCATGCCGACGGCAGCAAGAAGGAACTGCTGTGGAATCCGGTCGGCATCGCCACCGGGCTGGGCGACGGCACCGGCGATCCGGCCGCTGGCGGCATCCAGATGAAGGGCAGCGAGGTGTTCAAGTACGCGGTCAAGGCGCTGGACGCCGTGGTCGACGAGACCCTGGGCGCCAACGGCCTGGACAAGCACGACCTGGACTGGCTGATCCCGCACCAGGCCAACTTGCGCATCATCGAAGCCACCGCCAAGCGCCTCGACCTGCCGATGGAGCAGGTGGTGGTGACCGTGGACATCCACGGCAACACCTCGTCCGCCTCGGTGCCGATGGCGCTGGACGTGGCGGTGCGCTCGGGCCGCGTGCAGCGCGGCCAACTGCTGCTGCTGGAAGCCTTCGGCGGCGGTTTCACCTGGGGCTCGGCGCTGCTGCGCTACTGAGCCTGCCCCGTGCCCGGCGCCATCGGCGCCGCGGTGCGCCAGCGGCGATGCCGAACGCGGTGCGTCGTCTCCACGACACACGGCGATATGCTGGCCGAACCATCTCTCATCGACGCCAGTGCGTCAGGCGCGCCGTGCACAGTCGCCGCGCCCGGAGGCGCGATGGGCGTCTGAGCGCTGTCCGCTGCTGCATTGCGTCGGCGCCTTACCGAAGCTCCTGCAGGAGCGGCTTCAGCCGCGACACGCATTCCCGGTCAAGCCCGTCGCAGCGGAAGCCGCTCGTACGCAGGTGACGAGGCGTCCCTGCTGAGCGACGGCAGCGCGCGGTGTTGCGGCGCCCTGCATCCGGGCGGTCGAGGTGCGGTTCGACCCGAGCGGCCGCCAGGGCGTGCGCGCCCATCGCGCCATCGCTTGGCCGTCCAGCCATGCCCGATTCGACCCATGCCCATCGCGCCTTACTGCTGTCGGCATGCGCTGCCGTTTCCTTGCCTGACGCGCCCGGTCGCAACGGTTTCCGCCCCCATGCGTCGCGCCCGCCACGCGCGCTGTCGGCACGACGCCCGGCACGGCGGAGCGTCGCGCCGCTGGCGCCACGCGGTGGGCCGGCCACCACTCACATACGCCCGAGTACAGACGTCCGGCCGGTTTCGCCCGTATCATCGCCGCTCGATTTTCGCAGGGCCAACCGCGTGACCGATTCCACACTCGCCTTCGTCTTCCCCGGCCAGGGTTCGCAATCGCTGGGCATGCTGGCCGAACTGGCCGAATTGCATCCGCAGCTGCGCGACAGTTTCGCCGAAGCCTCCGATGGCGCCGGCGTGGATCTGTGGGCGCTGAGCCAGGGCGGCCCGGAAGAGATGCTCAACCGCACCGAGTACACCCAGCCGGCGTTGCTGGCCGCGAGCGTGGCGCTGTGGCGGCTGTGGCTGGCCGAGGGCGGGGCGCGTCCGGCGCAGCTGGCCGGGCACAGCCTGGGCGAGTACAGCGCACTGGTCGCTGCTGGCGCCTTGTCGCTGCACGACGGCGCGCACCTGGTGCGGCTGCGCGGGCAGCTGATGCAGGACGCCGCGCCGGCCGGCGTGGGCGCGATGGCCGCCGTGCTCGGCGCCGAGGACGCGCTGGTCGAGGAGGTCTGCGCGCAGGCCGCGGGCAGCCAGGTGGTGGTGCCGGCCAACTACAACTCGCCGGGGCAGGTGGTGATCGGCGGCGATGCCGCCGCGGTCGACCGCGCGCTGGCGTTGCTGGCCGAGCGCGGCGTGCGCAAGGCGGTGAAGCTGGCGGTCAGCGTGCCCTCGCACACCCCGCTGATGCGCGAGGCGGCCAACCGCCTGGCCGAGGCGATGCGCGGGCTGGCCTGGCAGGCGCCGCAGCTGCCGGTGGTGCAGAACGCCGATGCGCAGGTGCACGAGGGCGTCGAGGCGATCCGCCAGGCGCTGGTCGAGCAGTTGTACCTGCCGGTGCGCTGGACCGGCTGCGTGCAGGCGCTGGCCGCCGGCGGCGCCACCCGCCTGGCCGAGTGCGGCCCGGGCAAGGTGCTGACCGGCTTGGTCAAGCGCATCGACAAGTCGCTCGATGGGCGTGCGCTGGGTACGCCTGCCGATTTCGCCGGTGCGCGCGAGGCCTGGGCCTCCTGATCGCCGGCCGCCGCGCGGGGCGTGTCTTGCCCGCGCCGGCCTCCTTCCTTCCCTACGGCGCCATGCGCCGTCCGTCTTCAAGGAAACGCAGATGAGCAAGCCATTGCAGGGCGAGATCGCCCTGGTCACCGGCGCCAGCCGCGGCATCGGCGCGGCCATCGCCGACACCCTGGCCGCGCAGGGCGCTACCGTCGTCGGCACCGCGACCTCCGATTCCGGCGCACAGGCGATCGGCGCGCGGCTGGCCGCCCACGGCGGCCATGGCCGTGCGCTGGACGTCACCGACGGTGCCGCGGTCGATGCGCTGATCGAGGCGATCGCCAAGGAATTCGGCCCGGTCTCGATCCTGGTCAACAACGCCGGCATCACCCGCGACAACCTGCTGATGCGGATGAAGGACGACGACTGGCAGGCGATCATCGACACCAACCTGACCAGCGTGTTCCGCACCTCCAAGGCGGTGCTGCGCGGCATGATGAAGGCGCGCAAGGGCCGCATCGTCAACATCGCCTCGGTGGTCGGCGTGACCGGCAATCCGGGCCAGGCCAACTACGCGGCGGCCAAGGCCGGCATCATCGCCTTCTCCAAGTCGATGGCCAAGGAAATCGGCTCGCGCGGCATCACCGTCAACGTGGTCGCGCCGGGCTTCATCGACACCGACATGACCAAGGCGCTGCCGGAGGCGCAACGCACCGCGCTGCTGGAGCAGATCGCGCTCGGTCAGCTCGGGCAGCCGTCGGACATCGCCAACGCGGTGGCGTTCCTGGTCGGCCCCAATGCCGGCTACATCACCGGCGAAACCCTGCACGTGAACGGCGGGATGTACATGCCGTAAGCCTGCGGCGCAGCGGACGCGCCTAAGTGGCTGATCGGCCGGCAATTGTGCAGCGATGCAAGGGCCAGCCGGTTTCCACTACACTATCCAACGCGGCCATCGCAGCCCGATGGCGTTTTGTGAGTCCCTCACAGGAGCACCGCACATCCGTGTGCGGGGGTCCTAAACTCGAACCACCACTACTCCATCTGGAGCGATATCCCAATGAGCACCATCGAAGAACGCGTCAAGAAAATCGTCGTCGAACAGCTCGGCGTCAAGGAAGAAGAAGTCACCAACAACGCATCGTTCGTCGATGACCTGGGTGCCGACTCGCTGGACACCGTCGAGCTGGTGATGGCCCTGGAAGAAGAGTTCGAGTGCGAGATTCCGGACGAAGAAGCCGAGAAGATCACCTCGGTGCAGCAGGCCATCGATTACGTGAAGTCGCACGTCAAGAGCTGATGCGGCGTTCTCGATCGCCATCGGCGCCTGCGTGGGCCCGATGCGCGTGACAATCCCATGGGGCCGCGCATGCGGCCCTGTGTTTTTACAGGGTCAAGGCCGCGCGCATCGCGGTGAGGAGATTTCGCAATGAGCCGTCGTGTCGTCGTAACCGGCATGGGCCTGGTGTCGCCGTTGGGCAATGACCTGGCCAGCAGTTGGGAAGGGATCGTCAACGGACGCTCCGGCATCGGCCCGATCACCCAGATCGATGCGTCTCAATTCACCACCAAGATCGCCGGCGAGATCAAGGATTTCGATCCGACCAAGTTCATCTCGTCCAAGGACGCGCGCAAGATGGATTCGTTCATCCATTACGGCGTCGGTGCCTCGTTCATGGCGCTGGACGATTCCGGCCTGGAGATCACCGAGGCCAATGCCGAACGCATCGGCGCGATCCTCGGCTCCGGCATCGGTGGGCTGCTCGGCATCGAGGAACAGACCGTCAAATTCCACGAGGGCGGCGCGCGCAAGATCTCGCCGTTCTACGTCCCCAGCACCATCATCAACATGCTGCCGGGCCAGGTGAGCCTGATCAAAGGGCTGAAGGGGCCGACCTTCTCCGCGGTCTCGGCCTGCGCCACCTCCAACCATTCCATCGGCACCGCGATGCGCATGATCCAGCATGGCGACGCCGACGTGATGCTGGCCGGCGGCGCCGAGCGCGGCTCCTCGCCGACCTCGGTGGGCGGCTTCTGCTCGATGAAGGCGATGTCCACCCGCAACGACGATCCCGCCGCCGCCTCGCGGCCGTGGGACAAGGAGCGCGACGGCTTCGTGCTGGGCGACGGCGCCGGTGTGCTGGTGCTGGAAGAGTACGAACACGCCAAGGCGCGCGGTGCGCGCATCTACGCCGAGCTGGTCGGTTTCGGCGCCAGCTCCGACGCCTTCCACATGACCGCCCCGAGCGAGGACGGCGAAGGCGCCGCGCGCAGCATGGTGGCGGCGATGAAGGACGCCAAGCTCAACCCGGACCAGGTCGACTACCTCAACGCGCACGGCACCTCCACGCCGCTGGGCGACCTGGCCGAGACCCTGGCGATGAAGCGCGCGCTGGGCGATCATGCCTACAAGACCATGGTCAGCTCGACCAAGTCGATGACCGGCCACCTGCTCGGCGCCGCCGGCGGTGCCGAGGCGATCTTCTCGGTGATGGCGATCCACGCCGGCATCATCCCGCCGACCATCAACCTGCACGAGCCGGGCGAAGGCTGCGATCTGGACTACGTGCCGAACGTGGCGCGCGAGAAGAAGATCGACGTGGCCATGTCCAATGGGTTCGGCTTCGGCGGGACCAATGGCACGCTGCTGTTCAAGCGGGTGTAAGGGGGCGTAGCCCCCTCGGGATTCGGGAGTAGGGATTCGGGATTGGGAGAAGCCGGCGCCGTCATGGTGCCGCGCTGGTCCGCCTGACACGGGGGCGCGGCATGTCCGCGCCGAGATTCTCCGGCGTCGCATTGCCCGGCGGCGCCTGCACCGCCTCACGTTTTCATTCTTCTAGCGGATCTTCGATGCTGCGTACCGTTCCCTTGCCGGCCGACGTCGATCTGCTGGCGCTGCATCGCCTGGCGCCGCAGCGGTATCCGGTGCTGCTGGAATCGGCGGCGTCGGGGACAGCGCAGGGGCGCTGGGACATGTTGCTGGTCGCCGACGGGCAGGGCCTGCGCCTGGATCGCGATGGCGTCACCCGCGAGCTGGATGGTGCGGCGGTCGCCGGCGATTTCCTGAGCGCGCTGGACGCGCGCTGGCAGGCCGAACGCTGCGAACGCGACGAACCGCGCTGGCCGTTCCGCGGCGGCTGGGCGCTGCTGCTGGATTACGAACTGGCCGCGCAGGTGGAGCCGGTGCTGCAACTGCCGCAGTCCGCCGCGATCACGCCTGCGGCGCTGGCCTTGCGCTGCCCCGCCGCGCTGCTGCGCGACCACGTGAGCGGCGACTGCGTGGTGCTGGCCGAACCCACGCATGCGGCATTGCTGGAGGCCGTGCTCGCCGATCTGCAGTCGCTGCCCGCGGCGGCGCCGGCGCCGGCCTGGCAGGCGCCGCTGGCGATCGAGGAAGATCCGCCGCAGCGCTTCGTCGACGGCGTGCGCCGCATCCTCGACTACCTGCGCGCCGGCGACGTGTTCCAGGTCAACCTGTCGCGGCGCTGGTCGGCGCGCTTCGCCGCGCCGCTGGCGCCGGCGGCGCTGTACGCGCAACTGCGCCGCGCCAACCCGGCGCCGTTCGCCGGCCTGTTCGTCGGCCACGGCCGCGCCGTGGTCAGTTCCTCGCCGGAGCGGTTGGTGTCGGTGCGCGGCGACGTGGTCGAGACCCGGCCGATCGCCGGCACCCGCGCGCGCGCGCCGGGCGACGACGAGGCCGCGCGCATCCGCGAACTGGTGGGCCATCCCAAGGAGCGCGCCGAGCATGTGATGCTGATCGACCTGGAGCGCAACGACCTGGGGCGAATCTGCGCGCCGGGCAGCGTCGAGGTCGACGAACTGATGAGCGTGGAGAGCTACGCCCACGTGCACCACATCGTCAGCAACGTGCGCGGCCGGCTGCGCGCGGGCACCACGCCGGGCGAGACGATCCGCGCCACCTTCCCCGGCGGCACCATCACCGGCTGCCCCAAGGTGCGCTGCATGCAGATCATCGCCGAGCTGGAGCAGACCCCGCGCGGCGCCTACACCGGCGCGTTCGGCTGGCTCAACCGCGACGGCGACATGGACCTGAACATCCTCATCCGCACCGCCGAGGTGGACGGCGCGCAGGTGCAGTTCCGCACCGGCGCCGGCATCGTGTTCGATTCCGACCCGGAGCGCGAACTCGACGAGACCCGGGCCAAGGCGCGCGGCCTGCTGCGCGCGCTGGAGCCGTGAGCGGGGCGACGCGATACCGGGCAGCGCCGGCCGCGCGGTATCCTGCACGTCATTGACGTCGTTTCGAGGTGGCCGTGGCTTGGGCTAAACGCGGGTGTCTGACCCTGCTGGGGACATTGCTGGTGCTGGCACTGCTGTTGGCCGCGGCCGGCGCGTGGTGGTGGCACGGTTATCGCGCCTTCGCCGAGCAGCCGCTGCGGGCGACCCAGCCCAGCGTGGAGGTGGCGCGCGGCGCCTCGCTCAATGGCGTGCTGCGCAACCTGCGCGCTGCCGGCGTGACCCAGGGCAGCGACCTGCAATGGCAACTGCTGGCGCGCGAGCTGGGCGTGGCCGGCAAGCTCCGGTTCGGCGAGTACGCGCTGCAGCCGGCGCTGAGCCCGCGCGAGCTGCTGCTGCGCATGCGCAAGGGCCAGGTGATCCAGTATCGCTTCACCATCGTCGAAGGCTGGAACGTGCGCCAGCTGCGCACCGCCTTGAACGCGGCCACGCCGCTGGTGCACACCACCACCGACCTCAGCGACAGCGAACTGATGGCCAAGCTCGGCCAGCCCGGCCAGCACCCGGAAGGCCGCTTCCTGCCCGAGACCTACCTGTACCAGCGCGGCGACACCGACCTGCAACTGCTGCGCCGCGCGCATGCGGCGATGGACAAGGCCCTGGCCGCGGCCTGGGACGCGCGCGCCAAGGACCTGTCGTTGCAGTCGCCGGAGCAGGCGCTGATCCTGGCCTCGATCGTGGAGAAGGAAACCGGCCTGGCCGCCGAGCGCCCGCAGATCGCCGGCGTGTTCGTGCGCCGCCTGCAGCTGGGCATGAAGCTGCAGACCGACCCGACCGTGATCTACGGCATCGGCAGCGCCTACGACGGCAACATCCGCAAGCGCGACCTGGAGACCGATACGCCGTACAACACCTACACCCGCACCGGCCTGACCCCGACCCCGATCGCCATGCCCGGGCGCGAGGCGCTGCGTGCCGCCACCAATCCGGCGCCGGGCGACAGCCTGTACTTCGTGGCCATCGGCGACGGCAGCGGCGCGCATGCGTTCTCGTCCAGCTATGCCGAGCACAACGCGGCGGTGGCGCGCTACCTGCAGCGCCTGCGCCAGGCGCGCAACGGCGCGGCGGTGACGCCATGAGCGAGGCCGTGCTGCGCCACCATCGCTTCGTCAGCCTGGAAGGCGGCGAGGGCGCCGGCAAGACCACCGCGATCAACGCGATCCGCGACGGGCTGCAGGCACAGGGCCACGAGGTGGTGCTGACCCGCGAACCGGGCGGCACGCCGCTGGCCGAACGCATCCGCGCGTTGTTGCTGGACAAGACGCCGGGCGAGGTCGCCGAACCGTTGGCCGCCGAGACCGAACTGCTGCTGGTGTTCGCCGCGCGCGCCCAGCACGTGCGCGAGGTGATCCGCCCGGCATTGCAGCGCGGCGCCTACGTGGTCAGCGACCGCTTCACCGATTCCAGCTACGCCTACCAGGGCGAGGGCCGCGGCCTGGACCGCGCCTGGATCGCCGACCTGGAACGCCGTGCGGTCGGCCTGCAGCCGGGGCTGACCCTGCTGCTGGACCTGGACGTGCAGATCGGCCGCGCCCGCACCAGCGGCCGCGACCTGTGGCCGGACCGGATCGAGAGCGAGCAGGACGATTTCTTCCAGCGCGTGCGTGCCGGCTTCCGCCAGCGCGCCGCGCAGGACCCGCAACGCTTCCGCGTCATCGACGCCAGCCAGCCGCCGCAGGCGGTGGCGCAGGCGGTCACCGCCGCGCTGGCGGCGTGGGTGCGCGAGCAACAGGAGCCGATGCCATGAGCGATCTGCCGTTTTCGCCGTGGCAGCAGCGTGCCTACGACCAGACCGTGGCCGCGCTCGATGCCGGCCGCCTCGGCCATGGCCTGCTGATCTGCGGGCCGGAAGGCCTGGGCAAGCGCGCGGTGGCGCTGAAACTGGCCGCGCACGTGCTGGGCCAGGGCGAACCGGCCGCCAACCTGCGCAGCGCGCAGTTGATCGCCGCCGGTACCCATCCGGACCTGCAACTGATCTCGTTCATCCCCAACCGCACCGGCGACAAGCTGCGCACCGAGATCGTCATCGAACAGGTGCGCGAGATCTCGCAGAAGCTGTCGCTGACCCCGCAATACGGCGTGGCCCAGGTGGTGGTGGTGGATCCGGCCGACGCGATCAACCGCGCCGCCTGCAACGCCTTGCTGAAGACCTTGGAAGAGCCGCAGCCCGGCCGCTACCTGTGGCTGATCAGCGCGCAGCCGGCGCGCCTGCCGGCGACCATTCGCAGCCGCTGCCAGCGCCTGGAATTCAAGCTGCCGCCGGCCGACGAAGCGATCGCCTGGTTGCTGGCGCAGGACTTTCCCGAGAAGACCGCACGCGAAGCGCTGGATGCCGCGCGCGGCCATCCCGGCCTGGCCGCGCAGTGGCTGCGCGAAGACGGTTTGAAGCTGCGCCGGCAGGTGGCCGCGGACCTGGAGCAGGTCGCCGCCGGCAAGCTCGGCACGCTGGAGGCCGCGCAGCGCTGGAGCGGCGACGCGCTGGCCGAGCAGCGCCTGGGCCATGCCGCCGACCTGGCGCTGGCGCAGGCGTCGCAGGCCGGCTTGACCGACCCGGCGCGATTGCACAAGCTGGCCGCGTGGTTCGACGCCGCCAATCGCACCCGCGACCTGCTGCGGACCACCGTGCGCGCCGACCTGGCGATCGCGGAACTGTTGCTGGCCTGGCGCGATGGCGATCGCCCGGCCCGGAGAGGGGCACAACGATGAGCGCGATGAGCGGACGCCAGGGCATCCTGTCGCTGGCGGTGAAGGACAAGGCGGCGCTGTACAACGCCTACATGCCGTTCGTGAAGAACGGCGGCATCTTCGTGCCCACCCCCAAGCGCTACTTCCTCGGCGACGAAGTGTTCCTGCTGCTGACCCTGCCCGATTCCAGCGAGCGCCTGCCGGTGGCCGGCAAGGTGATCTGGGTGACCCCGGTCGGCGCCCAGGGCAACCGCGCCGCCGGCATCGGCGTGCAGCTGCCGGACAACAGCGAAGGCGAGACCATCCGCACCAAGATCGAGACCCAGCTGGCCGGCACCCTCAACGCCGACAAGCCCACCCAGACCATGTAGCGGCCGCGTGGCGACACCGCGCCGCGGGCCTCGACAGGACCCATTGACGCCACGCGCCACAGCCCTATAATGTGCGGCTCGCGACACGGGCGGTTAGCTCAGCGGTAGAGCATTGCCTTCACACGGCAAGGGTCGCAGGTTCGAACCCTGCACCGCCCACCACGAAATCAAGAATTACGAGAAGCCGGCCTAGTGCCGGCTTTTTCGTATCTGCACGTTAACAGCGATTGCGAGTGCGGAATGACGGTATCGACGTGCGTGTTGAATGATGCAGCCGTGTCGGAATCCTGATACCGCCACGCCGACCTGATGGCGATCCTCGCCATGCCGGACGCGGGCCACTGGCCGTTCGTCCCGCGGGCCTTGAGCAGGCCTCGTCGAATTCGGAACACGCTGCCGTTGGCGGCCCGAGGAGCTGTCGCGAAGAAGACGCAAACGTAGATTGCTGAAGCGTTAAACGTTTCACAGGCTGCCGTGTCCAAGTTCGAGGACCGCGGAGCTGACTGCGACGGCTAACGGGATTGCGCTTGCAAGTAGGCGCCCTGCAGTGGTGGTTGGAATCCGTATCGCCGGATCTGTTCGGTGCGAATGCGCTGCGACTGGATCCAGCGGGCCTTTGCGTTTTCTGCGCGATGCGCAGGGACGTCTGATGGGCTTTGAGCTCGATGGCGAGTGGTATTTGACACAGTTGTAAGCGTGGCCGGAACAAGACGGAAGCAACGGCCAGCACGGGCGCGAGCGCCAGGCCAGGTCACCCTGCCGGGCCAGCCCACCTGTTCGCAGCGCGCGTCGGCCATTTCGTCGGCCTTATCCTCGTTTTGTCCGAAGGCACCCGCCCAGGTATTGGTCCGGCTCCATACTCGCGGCCGTTCCATCATGCCGGGGTACATCGTGCGAAACCTCTTCAGTTCCGTTACTTATCGCTTGCTTGTCGGTGTGCTTGTCTTTCTCTGCGCGGCGATGCCGCTGCGGGCGCAGTCGCAGGCGACGCCACTCGAAGACTTCATCGCTACCTATGCCGCGCAACACGGCTTCAGCGGTACTGTCTTGGTCCAGCAGGACGGAAAGCGGCGATACCAGCGCAGTTTCGGCCTTTCCAGTGTCCAGTACGGCGTCGCCAACGGCGACCAGACCCGGTACTGGATCGCTTCCATCACCAAACTGTTCACCGCCACCCTGGTGCTGCAACTGCATGAAGAAGGAAAATTGGACCTGCAGGCGAACGTGGCCAGCTACCTGCCCGATTACGCCATCGCCGGTGCCGACCGTATCACCTTGCATCAGCTTCTCAACCACACGTCCGGACTGCGGAACTTCGACCAGGTGAAAAGCTTGGAGCAGGCATTGACCAGGGGCTTGCCGACCTACCAGTCGCCCTATACCAGCGATCAGTTGATAAGAAAATTCTGCAGCGGACCGCTACTGCATGCCCCAGGCACGACTTTCGACTACAACAACGGCGATTACCTGATCCTGGGCAAGGTCATCGAACGCGTCACGGGCAAAACCTACGAGCAGGTGCTGAAGGAACGGATTCTAAAGCCGCTGGGGCTGCACCATACCGGCATGCTGCGCCATGAAAGCATCGTCGAAGGCTTGGCCTCCACCTACTCGTATCGCGAAGATCTCAAGTCCCTGTCCAACGACTTCCCGGTCTATCCGGAGAACTGGTACTCCGCTGGCGCGATGTACTCCACGGCCGAAGATGTGCTCAGGTTCTCGGACGCGCTGTTCGGGTCAGGCCTGTTGCGCAAGGAAAGCATCGCCCGGCTGACCACGCCAGGGCTCGACGACTACGGTTATGGCCTGTGGGTTTACGAGACGCGGATAGGCGCCGCCAAGCACCGTGTCGCCAAACGTCCAGGTCGGATCATGGGCGCGCAGGCGCAGCTGTATCGTTTCCTCGACCGCGACCTGACCATCGTCATTCTCGCCAATACCGCCAACACCGACCTGGACGAATTCGTTTTGCGGATAGGCGAGGCCGCGGTCGGTCCAAAATAGTGTGTGCGATGACTGTTCGCGCGGCCCGAGCCGCCTCTGTTCGTGATATCTACGAAGATGATGCGGTCGAAATTTCTTGAAAAGATGCGTTGATTCCCATGCGTGCGGATATTGATACGCTTTCGATCGACGGCTATCGCCTGTTGCCACGTGCATATGAAATGCGGGGGCTGCTGACATCACGCGGACCGCACGCATCCGGATCCATGAAGGCCTGGATCCCCCTTTGGCGGATCTGGTGTTCGGTCTGGTTGTCGGTGAAGAACGTTTCGGGCGCGAGCTGGTGGGCATCCAGCAGCAGCTCGATGCGGCTCATGCCTGCCACTGCGCGGCGTGGCTGTCATCAGCATGTTCGGTCCCGCTCGCTGCAGGCCGAGTACGCGGCTGAACTGGAGCGGGCGGCCCCGGGTCGTTGGCATCGATCATCCGATTCCAACCCATATCCCAGCGCCGACTGACCAGCACTGGCTCCCGTTCGGCTCACGAATCGCTCACGGCCGCTATCGATACTTTGGCCATGCCTGAAGGTCCTTCTATCGTCATCCTGAAAGAAGAAGCTGCCGCCTTCGCCGGGCGCAAGGTGTTGCGAGTGTCCGGCAACAGCAAGCTGGACCTGGAGCGGATGCGCAACCGCAAGATCCTGTCGCTGCGCAGTTGGGGCAAGCATTTCCTGATCGAGTTCGATGCGTTCAGTGTGCGCATCCACTTTCTGCTGTTCGGTAGCTACCGGATCAATGCGCGCAAGGACGCGTCGGCCCGCTTGAGCCTGGGTTTCGCCAAGGGCGAGGAACTGAACTTCTACGCGTGTTCGATCAAGTTCATCGACGGTCCGCTGGATGCGGCCTACGACTGGACGGCGGACGTGATGAATCCCGACTGGGATGCGGCGCAGGCGCGGCGCAAGCTGCGGCTGCGCCCGCATACGCTCGCCGCCGATGCTTTGCTCGACCAGGACGTGTTCGCCGGGGTCGGCAACATCATCAAGAACGAGGTGCTGCACCGGATTCGCGTGCATCCCGAGAGCGAGATCGGCGCGCTATCCCCGCGCAAGTTAGGCGAACTGGTGACGCAGGCGCGCGAGTACAGTTTCGATTTCTATCGCTGGAAGAAAGCCTACGAACTGAAGAAGCACTACCAAGTGCACACCAAGACGGTCTGTCCGCGCGACGGGCATCTGCTCACCTATCGCAAGCAACTCGGCAAGGCGCAGCGGCGCGCGTTCTTCTGCGAGCATTGCCAGCGGCGGTATGCGCTGGATGATGGGTTGCAGACTGATATGTTCAAGTAATCCCGCTGCCGTCAGCAAAGTGCTGATCGTGTTGGCAGCTAAAGAGGCATGTACCTTGGCTGCAGTGTCCGCTTTGGATGCGGTGGCTGAGACCGCGTAGTCGTTGCCGGTGGCCGGCGCGCATGCGTCAGTCAGGGCAATGGGGCGTCGCCGTCTACCACGCGCGCTGATCGCCCTTCGTCAGGAGGGCAGCGCCACGGCCCCGTCTTCGAACCGCCGAATGCCCAGTTCGGTGAGCAGGCCGGCCCAGCCGAGATCGGTGACCACCAACGCGCGGGAACCGTCTGCACGGCGTAGCCAGTGTCTGGCGCAGAACTGATCGAGCAGGGCGGCGCCCAGGGAGCCGGCGAGGTGGTGGCGGCGTTCGGTCCAGTCCAGGCAACGTCGGGCCATGGCGCGGCGGCCTTGAGCGAGGTGCGGCAGGTCCAGGCCCATACGCGCGAACCATGCCCCGCCTTCGCTGGAGACGGCGTAGCGGGTGGCGTCGTCGTGGGTGGTCAGCCAGGCACGCTGTTCCAGTGCCTCGGCGACCGCCACGCCGAGACGCCCGGCGAGGTGGTCGTAGCAGCAGCGCGCCAGGCGCAGCGTCTGCGTGTCGCGATGCGGGCGGCGACAGCGCGACGCCTGCTGCGGCGCGAGGGTGGCCAGGGTCTCGAGCACGGCGGCGACGTGCGTGCTGGCCAGGCGATAGTAGCGGTGGCGGCCCTGGATCTCGACCGCCAGCAGGCCACCCTCCAGCAGCTTTGCCAGGTGCGCGCTGGCGGTCTGCGGGGTGACGCCGCCGGCGAAGGCCAGTTCGCCGGCCGGCAGTGCGCGCCCGTCGATCAGGGCCATCAGCATGGCGGCGCGGGCCGGGTCCGCGATCAGGAACGCGGTCGCCGCCAGCTTGGGTCGTTCCAGATGCATCGCCGCGCTCCCGATGGACGCGGCCATCATAGGGCCGGTCGCGCCGCGACGTTTCGATGCGCATCGAAACGATGTCGCCGGCGGATTCCTAGACTGCGCGCACTTCAACCGGAGCCTGCCGATGCAGACCAACGAAATGCCGTCGAACTCCGCCGAGCGCGATGCGCACCTGGTGTTCGAACGCTGGCATCGGCATGTGGTCGCGCGCGATCTGTCGGCGTTGATGGCGCTGTATGCGCCGGACGCACAATTGGAGTCGCCGTTGGCCTATGTGGCGTCGGCGACGCGTCAGGACGGGCGGCTGCAGGGCCGCGAGGCCATCGCGGCGTTCTTTGCCGCGTCCTTCGCCCAGCCCGAGAACGGCCTGGGACGCTGGTATCGCAGCGGCCACTGCCATGTCGTGGGGCGGCAATTGGTCTGGGAGTACCCGCGCGAAACGCCGCAGGGCGATCAGGTCGATCTGGTGGAAGTGATGGACCTGGACGCCGCGGGATTGATCGCCTGCCATCGCGTGTATTGGGGCTGGAAAGGCGTGCAGACCTTGCTGGCTGCGCTGGGCAGATAGCCTTCGGGACAGGGGCCGGCCTCGGCGGCCCGGACACGGCATGACAACGACGATCGCGGGCTTGCGCCGGAAGGTATGGCGCGGTGGCCTTGCGTGGCTGCGCGAGGAGCGGCCGTCGGCAGCATTGCCGCCTGACTTGGATCCGCCGATCCGGCGTTCGATCCGCCGTCGCCGGGTTTCGTCGCAATCCTCCTGGCGCCGGCGTTTGCGCTGGCTATCTTGCCTCGGCGCTGTCCGCAATGGGTGGATGGCGATACGTGCGGCCGGATGCCGCTGTGGCCTGTTTGCCGTTGTTGGCGGTGGTGCGCGTGGCGATGCCGGACGCGCGCCGCCGTGCCGTGCGGCGACGTCCTGCAGCGCTTCCGCTCTGCACGGCCGCATGGGGATGGCGGTTCTCCGTCTCCGCTTGGGAGCAGTGATGAACAACGGACTCGCAGCGCTTGGTTTTTCGTATTTGCTGATGGTGTGCGCACCGCTGCAGGCGGCACCGGTGGAGTGCGACAGCATGGCCGCGACGGCCAGGCTCGTGGCCAGATATCGTCAGTTGGGTGGGCCGTTGTCGGATATCGCCAGCCATGGTGCGATCGGATCGAGCAAGGCCAGGCGCGAATTGGCCGCTACCATCTATCGTGAACGCCTCAGCGAAGCGGAGGCGGTGCAACGGGCGATGCAGGCGTGCGGCGATGCAGCGGAGGCGCCGCCGCACTAACGGCGGCCTGCCCGTTCGCTGCGCAAGGCGTACCACGCTGCGCTTGCGTCAGTGGAAGTCGCGGCTGCGGATGTCCAGCCCCAGCAGCAGCGGGGTCAGGTCTTCGAGATGGGCGGCGATCAGGTGACGGACCTTGCCTTCGGTCTCGACGCGACCGCGCACCAGCAGCAGCCGCGATTCGATCAGGGCCTGGCGCTGGCATTCGGCCAGGCGCCGCCACACCACCACGTTGACCAGACCGTGCTCGTCTTCGAGGGTGACGAAGGTGACGCCGCTGGCGGTCTGCGGGCGCTGGCGCATGGTCACCAGGCCGGCGATGGCGACGGCGCTGGCATGCGGCAGCGTGCGCAGTTCGCCGGAATGGCGGTAGCGGCGCGCACGTAGCTGCGCGCGCAGCAGGGTCAGCGGGTGCTTGCCCAGGGTGGTGCCGATCGTCGCGTAGTCGGCGCGGATGTCCTCGCCCTGGCTGGGCAGTGGCAGCGCGACCTGCTGCTCGGGTATGGCCGCGAGCGTTTCGAACAGGGGGCGCTGGGCTTCGACGCCGGCCACGGCCCAGCGTGCGCGGTGGCGATGACCGGCCAGCGCTTTCAGCGCGCCGGCGTCGGCGAGCGCGGCGCGGGCCTTGTCGTCGAAGGCGGCGCGGTGGCACAGGTCGGCGAGGTCGTGGAACGGCGCCTGCGCGCGCGCCTGTTGCAGGCGCAGGGCGGCGTCCTCGGCCAGGCCGCGGACCAGGCGCAGGCCCAGGCGGATCGCCGGTTGCACGTCGGGATCGGGGCTGTACGCTTCCAGGCTGCAGTCCCAGTCGCTGTAGCGCACGTCCACCGGCCGCACCTGCAGGCCGTGGCGGCGCGCGTCCTGCAGCAACTGGTCGGGGCTGTAGAACCCCATCGGCCAGCTGTTGATCAGCGCGCAGGTGAACGCCGCCGGTTCGTGGCACTTGAGCCAGCAACTGGCGTAGGTGAGCAGGGCGAAACTGGCGGCGTGGCTTTCGGGGAAGCCGTAGCTGCCGAAGCCCTTGATCTGCTCGAAGATGCGTCCGGCGAATTCGGCGGTGTAGCCTCTCTCGAGCATGCCTTCCAGCAGCTTGTCGCGATGCGGTTCCAGCCCGCCGTGGCGTTTCCAGGCCGCCATCGAGCGGCGCAATTGGTCGGCCTGGCCCGGCGTGTAGCCAGCAGCGTTGACCGCAAGTTGCATCACCTGTTCCTGGAACAAGGGGACGCCGAGAGTGCGCTTGAACACCTCGCGCAGTTCCTCGGGCAAGTCGTCGGGCTCCTCCTCGCCACTGCGCCGGCGCAGATACGGGTGCACCATGCCGCCCTGGATCGGCCCGGGGCGCACGATCGCCACCTGGATGACCAAGTCGTAGAACCGTTCCGGCAGCAGCCGCGGCAGCATCGCCATCTGCGCGCGCGATTCGATCTGGAACACGCCGATGGTATCGGCGCGCTGGATCATCGCGTAGGTCTGCGGGTCTTCGGCAGGAATGGTGGCGAGGGTGTAGTCGCGGCCGCGGTGCGCGCGCAGCAGGTCCAGGGTGCGCCGCAGCGCACTGAGCATGCCCAGCGCGAGCACGTCGACCTTCATCAGCCCGACCAGTTCCAGGTCGTCCTTGTCCCACTGGATCACCGTGCGATTGGCCATGGTCGCGTTCTCCACCGGCACCAGGGTGTGCAGCGCATGCTCGGAGATGACGAAACCGCCGGGGTGCTGCGACAGATGCCGCGGGAAGCCGATGAGTTGGCCGGCGAGCACCAGCAGCCGGCGCATCACCGGCGTGTCCGGTTCGAAGCCGCGCTCGCGCAGCAGTTCCTGCGCCGACTCCACCGGGTCGCGCTGGCCCAGCGCGGAGGACAGCGCATCGACGGTGTCGCTGGGCAGGCCCAGCGCGCGTGCCACGTCGCGTACCGCGCTGCGCGTGTGGTAGCTGATCGCCACCGCCGCCAGTGCGGCGCGCTCGCGCCCGTAGTGGTTGAAGATGTACTGGATCACTTCCTCGCGGCGGTCGTGCTCGAAATCGATGTCGATGTCCGGCCGCTCCTTGCGCTCCTCGGAGATAAAGCGTTCGAACAGCATGCCGATGCGGTCCGGATCGATTGCGGTGATGCCGAGCGCGTAACACACCGCCGAGTTCGCCGCCGAGCCGCGGCCCTGGCACAGGATGTCCTTCGAGCGCGCGAAGCGCACCAGGTCGTAGACAGTGAGGAAGTAGGACTCGTACTTCAGCCGCTCGATCACGCCGAGTTCGTGTTCGATCAGGCGCCGCGCCTTGTCCGGCACGCCGTGCGGCCAGCGCTCGGCCGCGCCGCGTTCGGTGAGGATGCGCAGCCATTGCGTGGGCGTGTGCCCGGGCGGCACCAGTTCGTGCGGGTACTCATACTGCAGTTGCTCGAGATTGAAACTGCAGCGCCGCGCGATGCGCACCGTTTCGGCCAGCAGTGCCGGCGGATACAGCGTCGCCAGCGTGGCGCGCGGGCGCAAGTGGCGTTCGCCATTGGGATACAGGTGGGCGCCGGCTTCGTGCAGCGGCAGGCGCTGGCGGATCGCGGTCAGTGTGTCCTGCAGCGCGCGGCGGCCGCGCGCATGCATGTGCACGTCGCTGCTGGCGACGGCGGGCAGCCGCAGGCGCTGCGCCAGGTCCAGTCGCGCCTGCAGTAGTGCGGCATCGTCGGGGCCGCGTAGCAATTCCACGGCCAGCCACAGCCGCTGGGGGAAGCGCGCCTGCAGCCAAGCGCCGTCCTTTGCGTCGTCGCCGTCACCGCGTGGCAGCCACAGGCACAGCAGGCCTGAGCCGTCGTCCGCGCTGGCAAGATCCTCGCGCAACGCACGATAGGTGCCCTTGTCGGCGCGGCGCCGCGCCAGGGTGATCAGCCGGCACAGCCGCTGGTAGCCGTGCAGGGTCTCGGCCAGCAGCACCAGCTTGGGCCCGTGCTCGAACTGGATCTCGCTGCCGACGATGAGGTGCAGAGCCATGTCCCGGGCCGCCTGCCACGCACGCACGATGCCGGCCAGGCTGCATTCGTCGGTGATCGCCAGGGCGCGGTAGCCGTGGTGCAGCGCGCGTTCGCACAGTTCCCAGGGGTGCGAGGCGCCACGCTGGAAGCTGAAGTTGGACAGGCAATGCAGTTCGGCGTAGTCGGGCAGCGTGGGGTCCGCTGGCGCGCGCGGCACGTTGGCGGCGGGTGCGCTGGCCGGCGCAGACGTTGGCGTCGGCAGCAGCCGCAGGCGCGGCGGCATGCGGGGGTGCGGCGGGGTGTGGCTCATGCGAACCAGCCGTGCAGCATCAGCACATCCGGCGCATCGGCCGGGGCGAAGGCCCAGGCGCGCTGGCCCTGGCGGGTACGCACGATGTAGTAGTCGCGGCGTACGTCGCCGTCGTCCCACCAGCCGCTCTCGATGCGTTCCGGCCCGGCCAGGCGGTCGGGCGCGCGTTCGCGCAGCGGCACCGGTCGCGGCAGCAGCCAGCCGGGGCGTGGCGGTGCGGTGGCGGGCGCCGCCGTGCCGCGGGCGGCGGCGGACTCGGCGCGCCAGGCCAGTTCCGGGCGATGGTCGGCGTGCGCGCGCAGGCCGTGCACGGCGTCGTCGCCCAGGCGCGCGCGCAGGCGTTCGCGCAGTTGCTCCCACGGCAGCGCCTGTTGCGCGCGCTCGTCGAACAGTTCGCGCGCGGCCGGCACGAACGGCGGCAGTTCGTCGGCGCACAGGCGCAGCGCCTGCACCGGCGCCGGCACGCTGGCCTGCTGCAGGCGCCCGCGCGCCAGTTCGAACAGCATCGCCGCATCGCGCTCGGCGGCGAGCAGGCCCACCGGCACCACGCTGGGCTCCAGGTCCTCGTGTTCAAGCAGCAGGCGGAAGCGCTGCACGCCGCCGTCGCGTCCGGCCAGGAACGCGGCCAGGTCCTGGGTCAGGCGACGCAGCGGGAACAGCAGCGCCTGGTTGGATTCGGTGGCATAGCCCAGTTCCAGGCGCGCATCGAAGCGGTCCGGCGGCAGGTAGTACTGCAGCGGCAGCGGCGCCTGCCCGCGCAACGCGTCCAGGTGTTGCAGCAGGGCCGGCGGATAGCGTCGTGCCAGCGCGGTGCGCGGTAGCGCGAACAGCTGCTGCAGGCGGCGCAGGCCCATCCGCGCGAAGCCGTCGGCCAGGGCCGGCGACAGCCCGGCGCGGGCGATCGGCAGCTGCCCCAGCGCGCGCTGCAGCGCGGCGTTGTCGAGCAGGGCGATGCCGTCGTGCGCATTGACCAACGCGCGTGCGGCCAGCGGATGCGGTGCGACCACGATGCGGTGGCGGAAGCCCAGCGCGGTCAGTTCCTCGCGCAGCCGTGCCTCGAAGCGTGGCCAGGGCCCGAACAGACCGAGACTGGCCTCGATCTCCAGCAGCAGCGCGCCGGGATAGTCGGTGCTGACCAGCGAACTGAAGCGATACGCCCAGGCGGCCAGGAACTGCTGGCTGCGGCGGCTTTCTTCGGCATCGTGCAGGGCGGTGGCGAAGCGGTCGCACAGTGCCTGCGCGGTGACCAGCGATTGCCCGGGGCGCAGGCCGCGGGCGCGCGCGGCGGCGTTGACCGCTTTCAGCGTGCGCCGCTGCGGCGGGCCGTCGAGCAAGGCCAGCGGTTCGTCCGGCGACGGCCAGCGGCGCAGGACGGTGTCCAGCGCCAGTTGCGGCAACAGGATGCAAGCCCAGCGCATGCCTGCGGCCTCACCCGGTCGCCAGAGCGGACAGGGCGATCGGCTGCGCTGGTGGCAGGCCGCCGCGGCACTTGAGCACGCGCAGTTGTGCCGGCGCGGCGTCGATGGCGATGCGCAGCGCGGCCGGCGATGGATTGGCGGCCGCCTTCAGCGGCCGGTAGGCGAAGCCCAGGGTGCGCCCGGTCTCGGCGGCCACCTGCAGCCGGCGCAGGGTCTTGTCGCCGGCCAGCCCCGGCCAGCACAGCACCGCCGCGCAACTGCCCGAACGCAGGCATTGTTCGGCAGCCCAGGCCGCGTCGGCGCCGGCGCGGACGATCTGCAGCTGCGTCAACGCCACGCCGGCCTGCGCCCAGGCGGCGGGGTAGGGCAGGTACGGCGGATCGACCAGCACGATGCGGCCGCCGCCCTGGGACAGCCGCGCCAGCGTCGGCCACAGCAGCTGCAGCTCGCCGATGCCGTCGGCGGCGTGCAGCAACTCGGTCAGCGCCATCTCCGGCCAGCCGCGCGCGGGCAGCACCGCGTCCAGCGCGGCGTGCCCGGTGGGCTGCGCGCTGGGCGGTAGCGCCGTCGGCTGGCCGCGCCAGACCCGGCGCTCGGCCAGCAGGCGGTCGAGGGCGACGACGGCGGCCATCAGCCGGGCCGGATCAGGCCGCAGTAATGCCCTTCGATGGCGAAGTCCTGCCCGAGGCTGACCACGATCGGCGCATAGGCGGGATTGCGTGGCAGTAGCGCGATGCCGGCGCCATCGGCGCGATAGCGCTTGATGGTGAGTTCGCCATCCAGCCGCGCCACCACGATCTGGCCGTTGCGCGCGTCGGCGGCGCGGCGCACCCCGACCAGGTCGCCGTCGAGGATGCCGTCGTCGATCATCGAGTCGCCCTGCACCCGCAGCAGGTAGTCCGGGCGCAGCGCGAACACCGCGCGGTCCAGGCGCAACTGCTGGTCCAGGCCGATGTCGGCACCGATCGGCGCACCGGCGGCGACCCGGCCCAGCACCGGCAACTGCAGCAGTTCGCTGCGGCTGCCGGCCTGCGCCGGGCGCAGGCTGCGTGCCTGCTGCGGCACCTGCGCCAGCAGCCCGGCCTCGACCAGTGCCTGCACGTGCTTGCGCGCGGCATTGCGCGAGGCGAAACCGAAGCGTTCGGCGATCTCGGCCAGGCTCGGCGGACGTCCGGCCTGCTCGATGCAGGCATGGACGTAGGCGAGGATGGCGGCGCGCTGCGGGGATAGGGTGGTCATGGTGTACATTTGTACACCGAGGGCGCCGCCTTGGCGAGATGGGGGTGCTGAACGCGTTCGGAGGCACGCCCGTTCCGATGCGCTGGCGCCATCCGCCGGTCAGGCTGGCTCGTCCAGCCGTGGTATTGGAAGGGCGTTGACCGCGCTCAGCTGCCGATGCCGGCCGAGGTCTTGGTCTTCGCCGTTGGCGGTTTGCCGACGGGCCTGCCCGATTGCGCGGCGACCAGGTCGATCTGGATTCGGTAGCCCAGCGCCGTGGCGGCGCGGCTCAGCGTGTCCAGGGTGAGGCTGGTGTCGGTGGCGTCCAGCACGCGGTCCAGTTGCGACCGGCTGGTGTTCATGCGCCGGGCCAGCGCGCTCTTGGTGAGCTTGGCGGACTTCATCGCTTCGGCGACCTGCCAGGCGATCACGCGCTTGGCGGCGAGCGCGGCGGTGTCTTCGAGGATGCCTTCCTCGGCCAGGAAGCTGTCGAAGCTGGATCCGATATGGACATTGCGGCTCATCGCATCACCTCGTCTCTGCGGCGTTTGGCGGTGGCGAGATCGGCGCTCGGGGTCTTGCCCGATTTCTTGACGATGCCATGCAGCAACACCATGTCCGATCCGACGGTGGTGAAAAAATCCGCGCAATGCCTTCGGGAATCGCACTGCGCACTTCCCACAGGTGCTGGTCCAGCTTGCGCACCAAGGGCATGCCGAGCGGCCATCCCAACTGCACCGTCTTGATGTCGTCGCCGATGGCGCGCCTGGCATCGGCGGACACGTCTTCCTTGAGCCAGACCCGCACCGGCTCGACGCCCGATGCGGCACGGTAGAAGCGCACGTCCAGTGTGGTCTCCATGGCGGCATGGTGTACCAATCTTGGTGCACACGCAAGGTGCGGTCGCCGCCCTCTCAGCCCGGCGCGGCGCCCTCCTCCGGCATCGCCCCGGCGTAGCGGGCGCGGGGCCGGATCAGCTTGCTCAGAGCCTGCTGCTCCAGGGCGTGCGCCAGCCAGCCGGCCTGGCGGGCGGCGGCGAACAGCACCAGGGCGTGCGCCGCGGGCAGGTCGTGGACGAAGCAGAGCGCGGCCAGCAGGCAGTCGATGTTCGGGCGCTGGCCGCTGCAGTCCTGGGCGGCGGCGATCACCGCTTCCACGTGCTGCATGCGCGCGCTGCCGCCGCTGCGTTCGCGCAGTTGGCGCAGCACTTCGGCCGCGCGCGGATCGCCGTCGGGATACAGGGCGTGGTGGAAGCCGGGCAGGTCGTCGCCGCGCTGCCAGCGTTCGGCGATCAGGGCGGCGGCGCTGGGCGCATCCTGGGCGTCGCGCAGCAGGGCGTGGGCGCGGGCGGTGGCGCCGCCGTGGCGCGGGCCGGACAGCGCGGCCAGGCCGGCGCTGACGGTGGCGTGCAGCGGCGCGCCGGTGGAGGCGACCACGCGGGCGGCGAAGGCGGAGACGTTGAGTTCGTGGTCGGCGCACAGCAGCAGCGCGGCGCGCACCAGCTCGGCGAAGTCGATGTCGCCGGGGCGCCAATGGTCGGCGATCAGGCGATGCAGCGGGCGCGCGTCCGGCACGGTGCCGACCAGCAGCGCGGCGTTCTGCCGCAGCAGGGTGGCGGCGCTCTCGCGGCGCACGCCGGGAGCGGCGTTGAGCGACTGGCGCAGGTCCAGGGCCAGCAGCGGGATGCAGGCCATGGCGCGTTCCAGCGGCGGCAGCGCGGCATGTCCGGCCAGCGGCGCCACCACCGCCGGCCACGGCGCGACCGGGGCGCTGGCGAACGGGTCTTCGCCGTCGGGGCAGTCCCACAGCAGCCGCGCGACGTCCTCCAGGCTGGCGCCGGCACGCACCATGGCCACCGCCGAGCGTCCGCGGTAGTAGGGGCCGTCAGGGCGGATCAGCGAGATCCGCGTCTCCAGCACTGGGAGGCCGCGGTCCAGGCTCTGCGCGGCGCCACGTGCGGCGCCGCGGCCGGCGCGCTTGCGCTGCGCCAGCCGCTCCACTTCGGCGCGCAGGTAGGCGCGGCTGCGGTGGTCGGCGCCGGCGCGCGAACTGAGCAGGCCGCGGCTGACGTAGGCGTACAGGGTGGCGCTGCTGATGCCGAGCAGGGCGCAGGCCTGGGCGGCGGAGATCAGGTTGCGGTCGGTGGCGTCGGACATGAAGGGACGATAGGTTGATTCATTGAATCAAGATTGATCCGTGCCTGCGAGAGTGCCAGATTGGCGCCCATCGCGGAACGCCCGGTGGGGCGCCGCCGTCTCTTCTCAGGAGTCGCCCATGTCCCTCGTTTCCCCTGGCGCCGGTTTCCGCGCCGCCCTGGCCGCCGAAGCGCCGTTGCAGGTGATCGGCGCGATCAACGCCAACCATGCGCTGCTGGCGCAGCGCGCCGGCTACAAGGCGATCTACCTGTCCGGCGGCGGCGTCGCCGCCGGCTCGCTGGGCCTGCCGGACCTGGGCATCAACACCCTGGACGACGTGCTGATCGACGTGCGCCGCATCACCGACGTGTGCCCGCTGCCGCTGCTGGTGGACATCGACACCGGCTTCGGGCCGAGCGCGTTCAATATCGAGCGCACCATCAAGGCGCTGATCAAGGCCGGCGCGGCCGCCTGCCACATCGAGGACCAGGTCGGCGCCAAGCGTTGCGGCCATCGCCCGGGCAAGGAGATCGTCAGCCAGGGCGAGATGGTCGATCGGGTCAAGGCCGCGGCCGACGCCAAGACCGATCCGGACTTCTTCCTGATCGCGCGCACCGACGCGATCCAGGCCGAGGGCGTGGACGCGGCGATCGAACGCGCCATCGCCTGCGTGGAGGCGGGCGCCGACGGCATCTTCGCCGAGGCCGCCTACGACCTGGACACCTATCGCCGTTTCGTCGACGCGGTGAAGGTGCCGGTGCTGGCCAACATCACCGAGTTCGGCAAGACCCCGCTGTTCACCCGCGACGAACTGGCTTCGGCCGGCGTGGCGATCCAGTTGTTCCCGCTGTCGGCGTTCCGCGCCGCCAACAAGGCCGCCGAGGACGTGTACACCGCGATCCGCCGCGACGGTCACCAGCAGGCGGTGCTCGAGCGCATGCAGACCCGCGAGGAACTGTACGAGCGCATCGGCTACCACGCCTTCGAGCAGCGCCTGGATGCGCTGTTCGCCGGCAAGGGCGCATGATCGGCGGCGATTTTCCTGCCCGAGTCCGTCCATGAATACCCAAGCCAGCGCTGCATCGTTCCTGCGCAGCCGCATCGATCGCCGCCAGACCGCGCGGCACCTGCTGCAGACCGAACTGGACAAGCTGTCCGAGGCCGAGCGCGAGGTGGTGGAGCGCTTCATCGCCAAGCGCCATGTGGCCCGCGACATCGTCAAGCAGGCCGACAGCGATCGCTCGCTGGGCGAGCGCATCGCCGACCGCGTCGCCGCGATCGGCGGCAGCTGGAGCTTCATCATCGCCTTCGGCCTGGTGCTGCTGGGCTGGATCGCGCTCAACAGCCTGCTGCTGGCGCACGCCTTCGATCCGTATCCCTACATCCTGCTCAACCTGTGCCTGTCGTGCCTGGCCGCGATCCAGGCGCCGGTGATCATGATGAGCCAGAACCGCCAGGCGGCGGTGGACCGCCTGCACGCGCAGAACGACTACGAAGTGAACATCAAGGCCGAGCTGGAAATCCTGCAGGTGCACGAGAAGCTCAACCAACTGCGCGAGCAGGACTGGGCGACGCTGGTGGAACTGCAGAACCGCCAGATCCTCATGCTGCAGCAACTGCTCGAGCGCGGCGGGATCTCGCCGCCGCCGCAGGCGTCCTGATCCACTGCACCCATCCGACCGCAACACCCGGGAGATTCGCCATGAACGACAGCACCGCTCCGCAGACCGCCCCCGGCTTCAAGCCGAAGAAATCGGTGGCCCTGTCCGGCACCGCCGCCGGCAACACCGCGCTGTGCACGGTGGGCCGCAGCGGCAACGACCTGCACTACCGCGGCTACGACATCCTGGACCTGGCGCGCAGCAGCCAGTTCGAGGAGATCGCCTACCTGCTGGTGCACGGCAAGCTGCCCAGCAACAGCGAGCTGCGCGGCTACAAGGCCAAGCTGCGCTCGCTGCGCGGCATCCCGGCCGCGGTCAAGGCCGCGCTGGAGCAGTTGCCGCCGTCGGCGCATCCGATGGACGTGATGCGCACCGGCGTGTCGGTGCTGGGCTGCGTGCAGCCGGAGAAGGACGACCACAATCATCCCGGCGCGCGCGACATCGCCGACAAGCTGATGGCCAGCCTCGGCTCGATGCTGCTGTACTGGTACCACTACAGCCACAACGGCCGGCGCATCGAGGTGGAGACCGACGACGATTCGATCGGCGGACACTTCCTGCGCCTGCTGCACGGCTTCAAGCCGCACGAGGAATGGGTGCAGGCGATGCACACCAGCCTGATCCTGTACGCCGAGCACGAGTTCAACGCCTCCACCTTCGCCTGCCGGGTCATCGCCGGCACCGGCAGCGACATGTACAGCGCCATCGCCGGCGGCATCGGCGCGCTGCGCGGACCCAAGCATGGCGGTGCCAACGAGGTCGCCTTCGAGGTGCAGAAGCGCTACGACACCCCGGACGAGGCCGAGGCCGACATCCGCGCGCGGGTCGAGCGCAAGGAAGTCATCATCGGCTTCGGCCACCCGGTGTACACGGTGTCCGATCCGCGCAACCAGGTCATCAAGGACGTGGCGCGCGAACTGTCCGAGGCGCAGGGCAGCCGCAAGATGTACGACATCGCCGAGCGCCTGGAGACGGTGATGTGGGACATCAAGAAGATGTTCCCGAACCTGGATTGGTTCAGCGCGGTCAGCTACCACATGATGGGCGTGCCGACGGCGATGTTCACCCCGCTGTTCGTGATCGCCCGCACCGCCGGCTGGAGCGCGCACATCATCGAGCAGCGCATCGACGGCAAGATCATCCGCCCCAGCGCGAACTACGTGGGGCCGGAGGATCAGGCGTTCGTGCCGATCGATCAGCGCAAGTAACTCTCCCCTCTCCCGTCGGGAGAGGGGTTGGGGGTGAGGGTGCGGGCGCAGCCTCGTGGTGTTCGGTTGCACAGGGCTTCGTTTGCACCCTCATCCGCCCTCATGAGAAATCGGATTGCACCAGGCTTCGCCCGTACCCTCATCCGCCCCTCATGAGAAATCGGATTGCACTAGGCTTCGCCCGTACCCTCATCCGCCCCTTCGGGGCACCTTCTCCCGGTGGGAGAAGGAGTCCTGTCTTCGCTTTTTTTCTACTGTAGCCAGCCATGAACAGCCACTACCGTAAATCCCTTCCGGGTACCTCGCTGGACTACTTCGACGCGCAGGCCGCAGTCGATGCGATCAGTCCAGGCGCCTATGCCGGCCTGCCCTACGTCTCGCGGGTGTTCGCCGAGAACCTGGTGCGTCGCTGCGATCCGGACCTGCTGCACGACGCCCTGCTGCAGCTGATCGAGCGCCGTCGCGACCTGGATTTCCCGTGGTTTCCGGCGCGGGTGGTGTGCCACGACATCCTCGGCCAGACCGCGCTGGTGGACCTGGCCGGGCTGCGCGATGCCATCGCCGAGCAGGGCGGCGACCCGGCCAAGGTCAATCCGGTGGTGCCGGTGCAACTGATCGTCGACCACTCGCTGGCGGTGGAGTGCGGCGGCGACGATCCGCAGGCCTTCGCCAAGAACCGCGCGATCGAGGATCGCCGCAACGAGGACCGCTTCCACTTCATCGACTGGAGCAAGCGCGCGTTCCGCAACGTGGACGTGATCCCGCCGGGCAACGGCATCATGCACCAGATCAATCTGGAGAAGATGTCGCCGGTGATCTACGTGCACGACGGCGTCGCCTTCCCCGATACCTGCGTGGGCACCGACAGCCATACCCCGCACGTGGACGCGCTGGGCGTGATCGCGATCGGCGTGGGCGGGCTGGAAGCGGAGAGCGTGATGCTCGGCCGCGCCTCGTGGATGCGCCTGCCGGACATCGTCGGCGTCGAACTGAGCGGCCGGCCGCAACCGGGCATCACCGCCACCGACGTGGTGCTGGCGCTGACCGAGTTCCTGCGCCAGGAGCGCGTGGTCGGCGCGTATCTGGAATTCTTCGGCGAAGGCGCCGCCGCGCTGACCATCGGCGACCGCGCCACCATCTCCAACATGTGCCCGGAATACGGCGCCACTGCGGCGATGTTCTACATCGACCAGCAGACCCTCGACTATCTGCGCCTGACCGGGCGCGAGGAAGCGCAGGTGGCGCTGGTGGAGCAGTACGCGCGCACCACCGGGCTGTGGGCCGATGCGCTGGCCACCGCGCAGTACGAGCGCGTGCTGCGCTTCGACCTGTCGCAGGTGGTGCGCAACATGGCCGGTCCCAGCAACCCGCACAAGCGCGTGGCGACCACCGAGCTGGCCGCGCGCGGCATCGCCGACGCCGCCAAGCTCGCCTCCGGCCAGGCCGAGCAGGCACAGGGGCGCATGCCCGACGGTGCGGTGATCATCGCCGCCATCACCAGTTGCACCAACACCTCCAACCCGCGCAACGTGATCGCCGCCGGCCTGCTGGCGCGCAATGCACGTGCGCGCGGCTTGTCCCGCAAGCCATGGGTGAAGACTTCGCTGGCGCCCGGATCCAAGGCGGTGCAGCTGTACCTGGAAGAGGCCGGCCTGCTGCCGGACCTGGAGGCGCTGGGTTTCGGCATCGTCGCCTTCGCCTGCACCACCTGCAACGGCATGAGCGGCGCGCTGGATCCGCGCATCCAGCAGGAGATCGTGGAGCGCGACCTGTACGCCACCGCGGTGCTGTCGGGCAACCGCAACTTCGACGGCCGCATCCATCCCTACGCCAAGCAGGCGTTCCTGGCCTCGCCGCCGCTGGTGATCGCCTACGCCATCGCCGGCACGGTGCGCTTCGACATCGAGAAGGACGTGCTGGGTACCGATGCCGACGGGCGCGAGGTGCGGCTGAAGGACATCTGGCCCAGCGACGCCGAGATCGATGCGGCGGTGCGGGCGGCGGTGAAGCCGGAGCAGTTCCGTCAGGTGTACGCACCGATGTTCAACGTGCGCGTGGAGCAGGGCGCGCCGGTGGCACCGCTGTACGACTGGCGCCCGCGCAGCACCTACATCCGCCGCCCGCCGTACTGGGAAGGCGCGCTGGCCGGCGAGCGCACGCTGCGCGGCATGCGCGCGCTGGCGGTGCTTGGCGACAACATCACCACCGACCACCTGTCGCCGTCCAACGCGATCCTGGCCGACAGCGCCGCCGGCGAATACCTGGCGCACATGGGCGTGCCGGAGGAGGACTTCAATTCCTACGCCACCCATCGCGGCGACCACCTCACCGCGCAGCGCGCCACCTTCGCCAACCCGAAGCTCATCAACGAAATGGCGGTGGTCGACGGCAAGGTGCAGCAGGGCTCGCTGACACGGCTGGAGCCGGACGGGCAGGTGCTGCGCATGTGGGAGGCGATCGAGACCTACATGGCGCGCAAGCAGCCGCTGATCGTGATCGCCGGCGCCGACTACGGCCAGGGGTCCTCGCGCGACTGGGCGGCCAAGGGCGTGCGCCTGGCCGGGGTCGAGGCCATCGTCGCCGAGGGCTTCGAGCGCATCCACCGCACCAACCTGATCGGCATGGGCGTGCTGCCGCTGCAGTTCCTGCCCGGCACCACGCGCACGACCCTGGGCATCGACGGCAGCGAGACCTTCGACGTGGTCGGCACGCGCACCCCGGCCGCCACGCTGACGCTGCGCATCGTGCGCCGCAACGGCGACGTCGCGGACGTGCCGGTGCTGTGCCGCCTGGACAGCAACGAGGAGGTGTCCATCTACGAGGCCGGCGGCGTGCTGCAGCGCTTCGCCCAGGACTTCCTGGAGGACGCCCGCAGCGCCTGAGCCGACTGCCGCTGTCATGGGGCGCGTGCCATGCTGGCTGCGCCCGCCACCGCCAAGGAGACCGCCATGAGCACGTCCGCTGCCACCACCGGTACCGTCCACTTGCATCGCGTGTTGCGCGCGCCGGCCGAGCGCATCTACCGCGCCTTCCTGGAACCGGCGGCGCTGGTCAAATGGCTGCCGCCGCACGGCTTCGTCGCCACCGTGCATGCGCTGGACGCGCGCGTGGGCGGCAGCTACCGGATGAGTTTCACCAACCTCGGTACCGGCACCAGCAGCGCCTTCGGCGGCACCTACCTGGAATTGGTGCCCGGCCAATTGATCCGCCATACCGACCGCTTCGACAACCCGGACCTGCCCGGCGAGATGATCGTGACCGTGCGGCTGCGGCCGGTGGCCTGCGGCACCGCGCTGGAGATACTGCAGGAGGGCATCCCGCCGCAGATCCCGGTGGAGTTCTGCCACCTCGGCTGGCAGGAGTCGCTGAGCCTGCTGACGCAGCTGGTCGAGCCCGAGATTCCCGATTCGCCCTGATCCGTCCCATTCTTTCGTCCGCACACCCGGAACCGCCATGGCCCACGCTCCGCAACTCCGCATCCCCGCCACCTACATGCGCGGCGGCACCTCCAAGGGCGTGTTCTTCCGCCTGCAGGACCTGCCCGCGGCGGCGCAGACGCCGAGCCCGGCGCGCGATGCGCTGCTGCAGCGGGTGATCGGCAGTCCCGATCCCTACGCCAAGCAGATCGACGGCATGGGCGGGGCCACCTCCAGCACCAGCAAGACCGTGATCGTGGCACCGAGCACGCGTCCCGGCCACGACGTGGACTACCTGTTCGGCCAGGTCGCGATCGAGCGCGCATTCGTGGACTGGAGCGGCAACTGCGGCAATCTGTCGGCCGCCGTTGGGCCGTTCGCGATCGCCGCCGGGCTGGTGGATCCGGCGCGGATTCCGCGCGACGGCGTCGCCACGGTGCGGATCTGGCAGGCCAACATCGGCAAGACCATCGTCGCGCAGGTGCCGATGACCGACGGCGCGGTGCAGGAGACCGGCGACTTCGAGCTGGACGGGGTGACCTTCCCGGCGGCGGAGATCGCACTGGAATTCCTCGACCCGGCCGCCGACGAGGACGGCGCCGGCGGCGCCATGTTCCCCACCGGCAACCTGGTCGACACGCTGGAGGTGCCGGGCGTCGGCAACTTCCAGGCGACCCTGATCAATGCCGGCATCCCCACCATCTTCCTCGAGGCGCAGGCGCTGGGCTATCGCGGCACCGAGTTGCAGGACGCGATCAACGGCGATGCGCAGGCGCTGCAGCGCTTCGAAACCATCCGCGCGTACGGCGCGCTGCGCATGGGCCTGATCGCCACGCTGGACGACGCGGTAACCCGCCAGCACACGCCCAAGGTCGCCTTCGTCGCGCCGCCGGCCGACTACATCGCCTCCAGCGGCAAGCCGGTGGCGGCCGCCGACATCGACCTGCTGGTGCGGGCGATGTCGATGGGCAAGCTGCACCACGCGATGATGGGCACCGCGGCGGTGGCGATCGGCACCGCCGCGGCGATCCCCGGCACCCTGGTCAACCGCGCCGCCGGCGGCGGCGAACGCACGGCGGTGCGCTTCGGCCACCCCTCGGGCACCTTGCGGGTCGGCGCCGAAGCGCGCCAGGTGGACGGCCAGTGGGCTGTCACCAAGGCCTTGATGAGCCGCAGCGCGCGCGTGCTGATGGAAGGCTGGGTGCGGGTGCCGGCGACAGCGGCTGGTTGAGGCGCCGGCCGGCTGAGCCGGTGGCAGCGAGTGCGGCCCCGAGCGTCTCGGAGGCCGGAGAAGTTGCCGCTTCGCTCGTCGCGGCTGAAGCCGCTCCTACAGGTGGGCATCCGGCCAGCGGACGCGTCGCGTGCAGGCAAGCCACTGTGGGAGGGACTTCAGTCCCGACGCGACGAAAGGCGGCTATCGCAATCCGGGGAGGTCGGCCCAGGCCCTCAGGCCCAGCCCCAGCGCCAGCCCCGCTGTTGCCAATCCCAACTCCCCAATCCCAAATCCCGGCCCCACCAGGTGACGCCGGCCGCCGCAGGTTGTATATTTTGTGTTAATTATGCTGCGGCGCGGCAAGGACTCGGCGCGCTCCCGATTACGCCCACCCATCCCGGAGTTCCCATGTCTGCCAGTTGGTCGCTGCGCGCCAGTGCGCTTGCCGTTGCCGTCGTTTCCGCGCTTTCGTTCCCCGCCGCCGCCCAGCAGGCGGACAGCACCGACGGGGTCGCCCGTCTGGACACGATCAAGGTCACCGCCGAGCGCCGCGCCGAGGACTCCAAGGACGTGCCGGTGTCGGCCAGCGTGCTGCGCCCGGAATACCTGGACGCCATCGCCACCAGCGGCTCGGACGTACGCGTGCTTGCGGGCAAGGCGCCCAGCCTCAACGTCGAATCGTCCAATGGCCGGGTGTTCCCGCGCTTCTACATCCGCGGCTACGGCAACACCGACTTCAACACCTACGCCTCGCAGCCGGTGTCGCTGATCTATGACGACGTGGTCGCCGAGAACGCATTCCTGAAGGGCTTCCCGATCTTCGATCTGCAGAGCCTGGAAGTGCTGCGCGGTCCGCAGGGCACGCTGTTCGGCCGCAACACCCCCGCCGGCGTGGTCAAGTTCAACTCGGTCAAGCCGACCATCGGCGCCAACGACGGCTACGCCAGCCTGTCCTACGGCACCTACGGCACCATGACCATGGAAACCGGCCTGAGCGTGGCCATGGGCGATAAGTGGGCGGCGCGCCTGTCGGCGCTGGGCCAGCGCCGCGGCGACTGGGTCGACAACACCGTCGACAACCGCTCCTTCGAAGGCTACATGGACTCGGCAGTGCGGCTGCAGGTGCTGTTCCAGCCGGGCGAGGACTTCAGCGCACTGTTCAATGCGCACGCGCGCCACCTCGACGGCACCGCGCGGCTGTTCCGCGCCAACATCTTCCAGCCGGGCACCAACCAGCTGGTCGCCGGCTTCGACCCGGACAAGGTGTCCATCGACGGCAAGAACACCCAGGAACTGCAGACCTACGGCGGCAGCGCCAACCTGACCTGGGACCTGGGCGACATCGTGCTGCACTCGATCACCGGCTACGAGGGCATCGGCAAGTACTACAGCCGCGGCGACATCGACGGCGGCTACGGCGCGGTGTTCGCCCCGCCGTCCGGCCCCGGGGTGATCCCGTTCCCGGTGGAGACCGCCGGCGGCATCAAGAACCTGGACCAGTATTCGCAGGAGCTGCGCGCCGAGTCGCAGTACGCCGGTCCGCTGAACTGGCAGGCCGGTCTGTACTACTTCCACGATTCGGTGGAGGGCGAAAACTACACCTACAACACCCTGGCCGGCGGCACCCTGTCCAGCTACCAGCTGACCCGCCAGCGCAACACCTCGTGGGCGGCGTTCGGCTCGCTGAACTACGCGGCCACCGAGCGCCTGAACCTGCGCGCCGGCATCCGCTACACCTACGACAAGAAGATCTTCGACGTCCTCCAACTGGACCGCGTGACCCTGCAGCAGCCCTCCAGCGGCAGCACCGACAACTCCAAGGTCACCGGCGACCTCAGCGCCACCTACACGATCAACGACAACGTCAACGTCTATGCGCGCGCCGCCCGCGGCTTCCGCGGCGCCAGCTTCGGCGTGCCGTCGGCCACCGCACCGCTGACCGTGGCCGCACCGGAGACCGTGGACTCGTTCGAGGTCGGCATCAAGTCCGACCTGTTCGACAAGCGCGCGCGGTTGAGCTTCGACGTCTACGACTTCCGGGTGAAGAACCAGCAGCTGACCGCGGTCGGCGGCGCTTCCAACGACGTGCGCCTGCTCAATGCCGACACCTCCAAGGCGCGCGGTGCCGAGTTCGACTTCGAAGCGCTGCTGACCCAGAACCTGCGCGTGACCCTGGGCGGTGCCTACAACTGGACCCGCATCGAGGACCCGACCCTGTCGGTGGGCGTGTGCCGCACCTGCACCGTGACCGATCCGATCAATGCCTCCGGCCGCGCGCTGATCGACGGCAACGTGCTGCCGCAGGCGGCCAAGTGGATGGGCAACGCGACCCTGCGTTACGGCATCCCGGTCGGCGACGACGCCGAGTTCTTCTTCTTCACCGACTGGTCCTACCGCAGCGAGATCAACTTCTTCCTGTACGACTCGCGCGAGTTCGTCGGCCAGCCGCTGCTCGAGGGCGGTGCCAAGATCGGCTACAACTGGGGCGCCGGTGCGTACGAGGTCTCGGTGTTCTGCCGCAACTGCACCAACCAGATCCGCGCCACCGGTGCGATCGATTTCAACAACCTCACCGGCTTCATCAACGATCCGCGCATCGTCGGCGCGCAGTTCCGCGCCAACTTCTGATCCGCGGCCTCGCCGTTGCAAGACCGACCGCCGGCTATCATGCCGGCGGTTCTTTTTTGGGAGAGGTGCATGCGCAATCTGATCCGATGGGGGGCATTGGCGCTGCTGGCCACCGCGTCCGCGGCTGCCGCAGGGGCGGTGCGCCCCGCGGCCGTCGCGCCGCCGCAGGACGCGGGCGCATCCGCTACGCCCGTGCAGAAAGTGATCGTCTCCACCGACATCGGCGACGACATCGACGATGCGTTCGCGCTGGCGCTGCTGTTGCGCAGCCCGGAGCTGCAGGTGCTGGGCATCGCCTCGGCCTGGGGCGACACCGGCCTGCGCGCGCAATTGCTGCAACGGCTGCTGCAGCAGGCCGGCCGCAGCGACATCCCGCTGGCGATCGGCCAGCGCACCACCAGCAGCATTCCCTTCAGCCAGGCGCGCTGGGCGGCGAAGGGCCGCCTGCCTGCGGCGGCGCCGGACGCGGCCGCTTTCATCCTGGCGCAGGCGCGGCGCCATCCCGGCGAGGTCACCCTGCTGGTGCTCGGCCCGCTGACCGACGCGGCGCGCGCGCAGCAGCGCGACCCGGCCGGCTTCGCCCAGCTCAAGCAGGTGGTGCTGATGGGCGGCTCGGTGCGTGTGGGCTACGGCAAGTCGCGCTACCGCCCGCCCAATCCGCCGGCGGCCGAGTACAACATCGCGGCCGACATCGCCGCCGCGCAGCGCGTGTTCGCCGCCGGCGTGCCGATCGTGATGCTGCCGCTGGATGCCACCCAAGTGACCTTGGAGGAGCCGGAACGGGTGGCGCTGTTCGCCCATGGCGAGCCGCTGACCGACGCGCTGGCACAGCTCTACTATCAGTGGCGCGACACCGACCAGCCCTGGGCCAGCGCCACCCCGACCCTGTTCGACGTGGTGCCGGTGGCGCAGTTGCTCGACCCCGGCCTGTGCCCCACCGTGCCGCTGCGCATCGTGGTCGACGACAAGGGCTACACCCGCGAAGCGCCGGCGGCGGGCGCGCCGGGCGCTGCGGCCAATGCCCAGGTGTGCCTGGCGCTGGATCGGCCGCGGCTGATCGCGCTGTACATGCAGCGGCTGCTGCGCTGAGGTTAGGGCGCCGACACCTGGCGGTGTAAGGATTGCTTTGCCATGAGGCCATGGTTGGAGCGACGTTGGGTCGCGACGGGCGGAGCCATTGGCCATTCGTTGCTCTGCAGTCGGGACTGAAGTCCCTCCCACATGAGGCTCGCTGTCGGCAGGGCCACCGCATTGGCTCCCTTGTGGGAGGGACTTCAGTCCCGACGAGTGGAGCCATCGGCCCATCCATTGCCGTCGCGTCGGGACCGACGTCCCTCCCACATGACCTCGAGGCGAGGGCGCACGGGTACTCATTCAGGGGGTAGGAGCGGCTTCAGCCGCGACGGGCTTTCCCGGGAATGCCTGTCGCGGCTGAAGCCGCTCCTACGGGGGCTCTACGGGGATCGTCGGCATGGTTGCCGGGCGTGTTTCCGCGCCGACGGTAGCTTGCCGCGCACACGCCGATGGATGGTGCACCTTCGCCCCTCCAGCCGTCGCGCCGGCGCTTTATACTCGCGCCACATTCACGGAGCGAACGCATGCACACGGATTCGAAGCGGCGCTGGGCGGGCCTGCGCGCAGGGTTGATGGGGACTTTCTTGTTGCTGGGTCTGGCGCTTGCGCTGGGCGGCTGCAAGCGCAACGAATCCGGGCAGTTGCCCGAGGCCAGCGGCGAGCCGGTGAAGGGGCAGAAGGAAGCGATGAAGGGCTTCGGCCTGGTCCGCGCCTATCCTGACCAGAAGGGCGACGGGCTGTCGCTGGCGCTGGAGTTCTCGCGGCCGCTGGTCGGCACCCAGGATTTCGACAAGCTGCTGCGCTTCGAGGAGAAGGTCGGCACCGACGAGAGCGCCTGGTCGCTGTCCGACGACGGCAAGACCCTGCGCTACCCCTACGTGGAGGCGGCCAAGGATTACACGGTGGTGATCTCGGCCGACCTGCTGGCGGCCGACGGCAGCCGCCTGGGCAAGCCGCTCAAGCAGAAGGTCTATACCGGCGAGTTGACGCCGGCCGTCGGCTTCGCCTCGCAGGGCAGCGTGCTGCCGGCGCGCGAGAGCCGCGGCCTGCCGGTGGTCTCGCTCAACGTGCCGGAAGTGGACGTGGAGTTCATGCGGGTCAAGGACAGCGCGCTGCCGGCGTTCTTCGCCCAGTACCAGCGCGGCGGCCGCCGCGGCACCTGGGAGCTGGACAGCGACTACGGCGACCACACCCCGATCTCGCAACTGGCCGATTCGGTCTATACCAACCGCTTCGTGCTCGGCGGCGACAAGAACGAGCGCGCGCTGACCTACCTGCCGATCCAGGAGATCAAGGAACTGCAGGCGCCGGGCCTGTACTTCGCGGTGCTGCGCCGCCCCGGCAAGTTCGACAACGAGTACGACACCGCCTTCTTCACGGTCAGCGACATCGGCCTGCATGCGCGCGCCTACAAGGACAAGCTGTTCGTCCACACCGCCTCGCTGCAGAGCGGCGAGCCGTTGAAGAAGGTGGAGTTGCGCGTGCTCAACGCCGACGGCGAGCTGTTCCTGAAGGGCCAGACCGACGACAACGGCAACGCGCTGTTGAACTACACGCTCGACGCCGGCCAGGTGCTGGTGGCGCGCAGCGGCACCGACCTGTCGATGCTGCCGTTCAACCAGCCGGCGTTGGACCTGAGCGAGTTCGCGGTGGCCGGGCGCGAGAACGCCTGGTTCGACGTGTTCGCCTGGTCCGGCCGCGACCTGTACCGCCCCGGCGAGACCGTGCGGGTGTCGGCGCTGCTGCGCGACAACGACGGCAAGCCGGTGCCGACCACCGGCAAGGGCGCGCAGCCGGTGTTCCTGCGGCTGAAGCAGCCCGACGGCAAGATCTTCCGCGAGACCCGGCTGCAGCCGGGCGACCAGGGCTATTTCAGCTTCGAGCAACTGATCCCCGCCGACGCCCCGACCGGGCGCTGGCAGGTGGAATTCCGCACCGACCCGACCAGCAAGGAAGCGGTGCAGGGCATGACCCTGCGCATCGAGGAATTCCTGCCCGAGCGCATGAAGCTGGACCTGGACAGCGCGCAGAAGACGCTCAAGCCGGGCGAGCCGTTCAAGCTGCAGGCCACCGCCGCCTACCTGTACGGTGCACCGGCCGCGGGCAACCGCTTCACCGCCAAGTTGGCGGTGGCGGTCGAGCAGCATCCGGTGGAAGCGCTGCCGGGCTATTTCTTCGGCGACCCGACCCTGCAGTTGCCGCGCGAGGCCAAGGACGTGGTCGATACCGAGTTCGGCGCCGACGGCAAGCTCAGCGAGGACCTGGCGCTGCCCGACGAGGCCAAGCCGACCAGCACCATCGCCGCGCTGGTCTCGGCCAGCGTGTACGAGACCGGCGGCCGCACCGTCACCCGCACGCTCAAGCGCGTGCTGTGGCCGGCACCGGCGCTGGTCGGCGTACGCCCGCTGTTCGACGACAAGGACGGCGCCGACGCCAACGCCAACGCGCGCTTCGAACTGATGCGGGTGGATGCGCAGGGCAAGCCGCAGCCGGCCAAGGGCCTGAAGGTGACCCTGGTGCGCGAGCTGCGCGACTACCACTGGGCGTTCACCGACAACCGCTGGGACTACGATTTCACCCGCCGCTTCGAGAACAAGCAGACGCTCACCGTCGATGCCGGTGCCAGCGCCGCCAAGTTCGATTTCCCGGTGGAGTGGGGCGAGTACCGGGTGGACGTGTTCGACCCGGCCACCGGCCTGACCACGCGCTATCCGTTCCATGCCGGCTGGAGTTGGAACGACGACAACCGCGGCCTCGATGCGCGTCCGGACAAGGTCAAGCTGGCGCTGGACAAGACCGGCTACAAGGCGGGCGACACGCTCAAGGTCACCCTGACCCCGCCGCACGCCGGCCCCGGCGTGTTGATGGTCGAGAGCGACCGCATGCTGTACGTGCAGGACATCGACGTGAAGCCGGGCAGCAGTTTCGAGATCCCGGTGACCAAGGACTGGGAGCGCCACGACGTCTACGTCACCGCACTGGTGTTCCGCGGCGGCTCGGCGCCGAGCAAGATCACCCCGGCGCGCGCGGTCGGCGTAGCCTACGTGCCGATGGACCGCAAGGCCCGGCGCGTGGCGGTGGGCTTGGTCGCACCCAAGCAGATGCGCCCGGAGCAGCCGCTGCCGGTGACGGTGAGCGTGCCGGAACTGGCCGGCAAGCAGGCGCACGTGACCATCTCCGCGGTGGACGTGGGCATCCTCAACATCACCCGCTTCCCGGTGCCGGACGCCAACGCGCAGTTCTTCGCGCAGCGGCGCCTGGGCGTGGATGCCTACGACATCTATGGCCGGGTCATCGAGAGCTTCGAGGGCGGCACCGGCAAGCTGCGCTTCGGCGGCGACATGGCGCTGGCGGCGTTGCCGCAGGCCAAGCGCCCGACCGCGCGGGTGCAGACCGTGGACCTGTTCTCCGGCCCGGTGCAGCTCGACGCCAAGGGCAACGCCCGCGTGCAGCTGCCGGTACCGGACTTCAACGGCACCCTGCGCGTGTCGGCGTTGGTCTATTCGGACGAGCGCTACGGCAACCGCGACGTGGAGACGCTGGTGCGCGCGCCGATCGTGGCCGAGGCCAGCATGCCGCGGGTGATGGCGCCGGGCGACCGCAGCACGGTGACCCTGGACGTGCAGAACTTCACCGGCCAGCCGGGCGAGTTCAAGGTGCGGGTGGATGGCGAAGGTCCGCTGGCGATCGCCGACAACGCGCGCAGCGCCAAGCTGGGCAAGGACGGCAAGGCCACCCTGAGCTTCCCGCTGGTGGCGCAGGAGGGCTATACGGTGGCCAAGGTGCGGGTGCGCGTGGAAGGCAATGGTTTTGCCGCCGACCGCCGCTACGACCTGCCGGTGCGTGCGGCGTGGCCGTCGGTGCTGCGCACGCAGACCCGCGTGCTCGACCCGTTGGCGCCGGTGACCCTGGGCGCCAGCGATGCCGAAGGCCTGATGGCCGGCTCGGTCAACGCGCGCATGCTGGTCAGCGCCTTGCCGCCGATCCCGTTCGCCAGTGCCCTGCAGGGCGCGCTGCAGTACCCCTACGGCTGCGCCGAGCAGACCACCAGCAAGGGCTACGCCGCGCTGCTGCTCGACGACGCCACCGCGCGCCTGCTCGGGGTCAAGGGCCTGGATGCGGCCACGCGCCGCGCGCGCATGGAAGGCGCGTTCGGACGGCTGGCCTCGATGCAGGTCTCCAGCGGTCACTTCTCGATGTGGGGCGACGACGGCTACGTCAATCCGGGGCTGACCCCGTACATCGCCGAGTTCCTGCTCGACGCCAAGGACGCCGGCTTCGCGGTGCCCGACAACGTGCTGCAGAAGGCGTTGAACCGGCTCAGCGAGGACCTGCTGTCCGGCGGCAACAACTTCTACGGCCAGGACCGCCGCGAGAACCTGAAGTTCGCCAACCAGGCCTGGTCCGGCTACGTGCTGGCGCGGGTCAACCGTGCGCCGCTGGGCACGCTGCGCGCGCTGTACGACAACGACCGCAGCAAGGCGCTGACCGGTCTGTCGCTGGTGCACCTGGGCGTGGCGCTGTCGCTGCAGGGCGACAAGAAGCGCGGCGAGGCGGCGATCGCCGCCGGTTTCGCCAAGGACAGCGCCGACCGGCCGCGCTACTTCGGCGACTACGGCAGCGTGGTCCGCGACGATGCGCTGATGATCGCGCTGCTGCACGAGCGTGGCCTGGCCAAGCCCGAGTACGACGCGCGGGTGATGGCGCTGGGGCGCGAGATCGACGCGCGCCGCCGTGGCGGCTGGCTGTGGCTGAGCACGCAGGAGCAGGTGGCGCTGGCGCGCATGGGCAAGGCCTTGCTCAACAGCCAGACGGCGCAGGTCTCCGGGCAGTTGAATGTCGGCGACAGCAGCGAAACGATCGCCCCGGCCAAGGCCTTCGGCCGTCAGTTCGACGAGGCCGAGCTGGCGCGCGGCGTGCACTTCGTGCCGCAGGGCCAGCCGCCGCTGTACGCCAGCCTGGAAATCGCCGGCGTGCCGCGCACGCCGCCGGCGGCCGACGACAGCACGCTGAAGGTGGAGCGCAGCTTCTACGGCACCGACGGCAAGCCGTGGACGCCGCAGCCGCTGAAGGAGGGCGAGGCGCTGATCGTGCGGGTCACCATCACCTCCGACACCAGCATGCCCGACGCGCTGCTGACCGATCTACTACCGGCCGGCCTGGAGATCGAGAACTTCAACCTGGGCGACGCCAAGCAGTGGGCCGACGTGGTGGTGGACGGCATCGAGATCAGCGACCGTTCCAACGCCGCCGACGTCAAGCACGAGGAGTTCCGCGACGACCGCTACGTGGCCGCGCTGAGCCTGTCGGCGGGCAGCAAGGCGCAGGTGTTCTACCTGGTGCGCGCGGTGACCCCGGGCACCTACACGGTGCCGCCATCGCTGGTCGAGGACATGTACCGTCCCGACCTGCGCGGCGTGGGGCGCAGCAACCCCGGCACGATCAACGTCGTGCAGCCTTGATCCAACGCCCCTCTCCCTGCGGGAGAGGGGCCGGGGGTGAGGGTACGACCGCCAGGACGCCCAACAGCGACGCCGCACCAAACTCCTCTCTCCCTGCGGGAGATGGGCTGGGGGTGAGGGTACGACCGCCAGGATGCCCAACAGCGACGCCGCACCAAACTCCCCTCTCCCCCCGGGAGAGGGGCTGGGGGTGAGGGTACGCCGGCCAGAGATGTCAGCCGGAAGGGACGGCTACCATGAGCGCCGCACCGATCGCGCTGCAGCCGCCGTCGCCATCGGCCTGCCGCCAGCAGTGGCCGCGGTGGCGGCGCTGCTGCCGGCCGCCGCCAATGCGCGCCTGCTCCGCCGCTGCGTTCCCCTTCCGTTCCCTGGAGCCCGTCATGCCCGCGTCCCCCCCGTCCGCCGCGCCCCACCTCGACACGGTGGTGTTCGATCTCGGCGGCGTCCTGATCGACTGGAACCCGCGCCATCTGTACCGCCGCCTGTTCGACGACGAAACCGCGATGGAAACCTTCCTGCGCGAGGTGTGCAGCCCGCAGTGGAACGAGCGCCAGGATGCCGGGCGACCGTGGCACGAGGCGGTGGCCGAACTGAGCGCGCAGCATCCGGCGCATGCGCCGCTGATCGCGGCCTACCACGCGCGCTGGCCAGAGATGCTGGGCGGCGCGCTGGACGCCACCGTGGCGGTGCTGGACGAACTGCGCGGGCAGGGCCTGCGCCTGTACGCGTTGACCAACTGGTCGCACGAGACCTTCCCGATCGCGCGCGAACGCTATCCGTTCCTGCAGTGGTTCGAGGGCGTGCTGGTGTCGGGCGAAGAACGCCTGCTCAAGCCGGATCCGGCGATCTTCGCGCTGCTGTGCGAACGCTTCGCGATCGACCCGGCGCGGGCGGTGTTCATCGACGATGCGCCGCGCAATGTCCAGGCCGCGGCTGCCACCGGCATGCAGGCGCTGCAGTTTCGCGATGCCGCGGCGTTGCGCGAGGAGCTGGTCGCGCTGGGCCTGCTGCCGCCGCGCGCCGGCGCCGCGGCGCCCTGAGCGGCGAGCGCGATACGCTGCCGCAGGAGCGGTTGCAGGCGATCCTGCAGCGCCTGCGCGAGCACGGCCGAGTGGTGGCGGCGGAACTGACGGAGCGCTTCGCCGTGGCCGAGGAGTCGATCCGCCGCGACCTGCGCGAACTCGCCGCGCAGGGCTGTGCCGGCGGGTCTACGGTGGGGCGCTGCCGCCAACGCCGGCGTCCGCGCCGCTGCCGCAGCGCCAGGCCGAGCATGCCGAGCGCAAGCGCGCGCTGGCGCTGGCCGCGGTCGCGCTGGCGCTGGTCCAGCCCGGGCGGCGCCAGCTGATCGATGCCGGTTCTACCTGGTGGTCGAGCACGACGCGCCGGCCGGCCTGCTCGCTGCCTTCGCCACGCAGGCGGCGCAAGTGCACCGCGCTGCGGCCGCGGCCACGGTCTGGGCCGGGCCGGGCCGGGCCCGGCCGTCATCCGGCGGCTTCTGCGTTTCGGGCAACCGCTGCGGGAACGGCAGATGCCGATCGCCCGCCAATCGTGCCTGCCGCATCGCACCGCATTGAAGGCGGCCGCCGGCCGCGCCGGCGGGCAGAGACGGCTGTGTCTTCACGCCTTCCACACAGCGCCATCGTTTCGTCATATCCCTGGGATTAAATAACAAACTTTAAGTTACTTAATTCAGTCAACCAGGGGACATCGCAATGCAATCACTCACCCATCGGCGCCGGGCGCTGATCGTCTGCGCGCTCGCCGCCAGCTGCCAGGCCGCGCTGGCGCAGGACGCCGCGTCCACCACGGCGGCGGTCGCCGCCGACGCAAGGGCCGTCGCTGCCGCTACCGCGGCCAACCCCACGCCCGACACCCCGCCCAACGATGCCTCCAACGGCGACGGCACCACCACGCTGTCCAGCGTGCAGGTCACCGGCGTGCGCAAGGCCAATGCCGCGGCGATCGAGAGCAAGCGCGCGGCCACCAACATCACCGACGTGGTCAGCTCCACCGACGTGCGCGCGCTGCCGGACACCACCATCGTCGAGGCGCTGCGCCGCATTCCGGGCCTGTCCGTCCTGCCGGCCACCGACAACGAGCATCCGCGCGACGAAGCCGCCACCCCGGTGCTGCGCGGCCTCGGCCCGTCCTACAACAACGTCACCATCGACGGCCTGACCGTGGCCTCGCCGGGCACGCCCAACGGCACGCTCGGCTCGATCACCCGCGGCGTGCGCCTGGACATCCTGCCGGCCTCGATGGTCAGCGAACTGCAGGTCATCAAGACCTTCACCCCCGACCTGGATCCGAACGCCACCGGCGGCGCGATCAACCTCAAGACCCGCAGCGCGTTCGAGAACGGCGGCAAGCCGTTCTTCACCGCCGAGGCGTCGCTGGGCCATGCCAACGACGTCGGCAAGCCGCGCGACCAGGACGACCCGGGCTACCGCGTGCTTGCCACCGGCAGCCGTACCTTCGGCAGCGAAGGCCAGTACGGCCTGACCCTGTCCGGCAACTACCAGACGCTGAGCAGCTACACCGAAACCCACATGACCACCGACACGGTGCACTACGGGTTCTACGACAGCACCGGCACGCTGCAGAGTGGCACCAACCTGGGCAACGGCTGGGCCGTGCCGCAGCAGGACAAGTACTGGTACGTGATGGACAAGCGCGACCGCTACGGCCTCACCGGCAAGTTCGAGGCGCGGCTGAGCGAGTCGCTGCAGGCCTACGCCACGGCCGGCTACTACTACTTCCGCGACAACATGGAGCGCAACGAGATCATCCTCGATCCGCGCAACCGCAATCGCGTCTACAACCAGACCGCGACCAGCGGCAGCTACCCGGTCGGCGACGTGGAAGTGGGCTATTCCAACCAGATCACCACCACCCGCACCAAGCTCGGCCAGACCGGCTTCGAATGGCGCCCGGACGACCGGCAGGTGCTGTCGGCACGCGCGTCCTGGTCCGATGCCACCTATGCCGAACCGATCAAGATGATCAAGTACGTCACCGGCGCGCAGCGCCCGGCGGCGGTGCCTACCGGACAGACCGGCCCCGGCGTCACCGTGGTGCCGACGGCGGCCTATGGCTTCAACTACGACACCTCCGCGCTCAATCAGCGTTTCCCGATGTCGGCGCAGGCGTACTACGACTACGACAACTACAGCCTGCTGTACTGGCGCCCGGACTACCAGCGCAATGCGCGCGACAAGGTGCTCACCGGACGCCTGGACTACGCCTTCAACCGCGGCGAGATGGACCGCGGCTTCGGCTTCGGCAGCGGCCTGAGCTACACCCGCGACGAGCCCGGTTTCGACATCTACCGCGTGGAGTACCAGCCCAACCGCAGCGCGCCGCCGCTGAAGATCGGCGACGTGCTGGCGCCGTCCAACGCGCCGATGCGCTACCTGGGCCTGAACCTGATCGCGATCGATCCGAACAAGGCCAACCAGGTGCTGGAAGCGACGCCGCTGAGCGCGTTCAACCGCACCGACCAGAGCGCCTTCAGCAACCAGGACAACTTCAGCCACCGCGAGGAGATCTTCGGCGCCTACGGCCTGCTCGGCTACCGCAGCGACGATGTCGACGTGGTAGCCGGCCTGCACTACGACCATACCGACCAATCCACGGTCGGCCGCCAGCGGCAACTGGACGCGGCCAGCGGCAACTACGTCTACGTCGATGCGCCCACCGATTCGCGCTACGCCAAGGTGCTGCCCTCGGCGGTGATGACCTACCACGTCAACGATCGCCTGGACCTGCGCGCCGGCGCCAGCCGCACGCTTGGCCGTCCGCCCTACGACGCCTATGCCGCGCGCACCTCGATCAGCTTCGTCAACAGCAGCGACATGGGCAATCCCAATGCGCAGGGCGTGACCGTCACCATCGGCAATCCCGACATCAAGCCGCGCGTGTCCACCAACCTGGACCTGTCGCTGGAATGGCGCCTGCCCGACGACTTCGACGGCATGCTCGCCGCGGCGCTGTTCGACAAGCGCATCCAGGACGAGATCTTCACCCTCTCGCGCACCGACCAGTTCGGCTTCAACGGCACCACCTATTCCAACGTGCTGATCAGCACCCCGGCCAACGCCGCCAAGGCGCACGTGCGCGGCCTGGAACTGAGCGCGGTGTTCAACACCTTGTTCCCGGGCGTGCCGGCGCTGTCCGGCCTGGGCGCCAGCGCCAACCTGGCCCTGCTCGACGGCGGCATGGACGTGCCGTTCACCAGCGGCAGCGCGCCCAACGTGGTGCAGAGCCAGCGCACTGTCGATCGCCTTGTCGGGCAGCCCGACTACACCGCCAACGCCTCGCTGTTCTACACCGTCGGCGGCGTCGAACTGCGTGCGGCCTACAACCGCCAGGGCAAGGCGCTGCGCGCCATCGTCAGCAACATCGCCTGGCAGGACCTGTACTGGGCGCCGCGCTCGCAGCTGGATCTGTCGGCGACCTGGGCGGTGAGCAAGCAGCTCAGCGTGGTCGGCCAGATCAGCAATGTCACCCACAGCCGCCTCACCAGCCTGACCGGCCCCGGCGAGAACCTGCTGAAGGACAGTTATTCGATGCCGACCACCTACTGGCTCGGCCTGCGCTTCACCCCGTCGCTGTGACCGTTGCCGGAGACCAACCATGAACCTGCTTTTCTCGCGCGGCGCGGTCATTGCCGCACTGCTGACCGCGACGGCTCCGGCCGTCGCCGCCATCGCCCCGATCCAGGCGCGCCTGGCCGCACCGGACGGCGGCATCTTCGTCGTCGCCCATCGCGGCTGCCACAACCCCGCGCCCGCGCACGGCTTCGCCGGGCACGCGCCGGAGAACTCGCTGCTGGGCCTGGAGCGCTGCGTGACGCTGGGCGTGGACATGCTCGAAACCGACATCCGCCGCGCCGGCGACGGCACCCTGGTGATGTTCCACGACGCCACCGTCGACCGCACCACCGACGGCACCGGCAAGGTCGCCGAACTCACCTGGCCGCAACTGGCGCGGCTGCGCCTGCGCGACGACGAGGGCGGTCCCGACGCGGCGCTTACCGACCAGCATCCAGTGACCCTGGCGCAGATGTTGGCCGCGGCCAAGGGCCGGATCATGCTCAACCTGGACGTCAAGGCGCCGATCTACGCCGAGGTGGTCGATGCGGTGCGCCGCGCCGGCATGGAGCGGCAGGTGGTGGTCAAGACCGAGGTCGGCGTCGCCAGCCAGGACCTGGCGTCGATGCCGCCGTTCGACCAGGTCAACTTCACCCCGGTGCTGCTGAATCCGCCGGGCACCGACGACCTGGTGCAGACCGTGCGCACCCAGACGGAAGGCAAGGTGCGGCCGGTGGCGATCGAACTGCCGCGGATGCGCCTGGCCCAGTTGCCGGCGGTGGCGGCCCTGGCCAAGCAGCGGCACGTGCGGCTGCTGGTCAACACGCTGTGGGACGGCTTCGTCGCCGACGTCGGCGGCGATGCCGATGCGGTGCGCGATCCGGAAGCGGTGTGGGGGCGGCTGTATCGCGCCGGCATCGGCGCCTTCCAGACCGACGAACCGGAAGCGCTGCTGCGCTATCGCGCGTCGCTGGAAAAGCCCTGACCCGCACCTGCTCGCGCCACTGTCCGTAATCGGTCGGTGCACGACCGCTTGCGGACGCGGCGACCGCGCGTGTCGCGGTCGTAGTGCAAACGATTCAATGGGTTAGTGCGGTTCGCCGATTGGCACGCAGCCTGCTGCACAGCAGGCATGGATATCGCGAAATCACCGAACCGTTCGTTCTGGCGCCACCGCCGCCGCTGGCTGGTGGTGGCCGCTGCCGTTGCGGTATTGCTTGGCGTGGCACTGCTCGGCAGCGGCCGCGCGGCACCGCGCGTGACGCGCAGCGAGTTGTGGATCGATGCGGCCACGCGCGGCGAGATGCGCCGCGAGGTCCGCGCCAGCGGCGTGCTGGTGCCGCGGCAGATCCGCTGGATCACCGCCGGGGCCCCCGCCACCGTGCAACAGCAACCGGTCGAGCCCGGCGCGCGCGTGCAGGCCGACACACCGATCCTGCAACTGGTCAATCCGGAACTGGACGCCGGCCTGGATCGCGCGCGCGCCGCGTTGGCCGGCGCAGACGCCGACCTGGCCGCACTGCACGCCGCATTGGCATCGCAATTGCTGGACCAGCAGGCGCTGCAGGCGCAGGCCGAGTCCGAGTTGCAGATCGCGCAGATCAAGGCCAAGGCCTACCGGCGCGGCCACGATGGCGGGGCGATCTCGGACATCGACCTGACCCAGAGCCAGATCGTCGAGGCGCAGCAGCGCGGCCGCGCCGACATCGAGACCAAGCGCGTGGCCGCGTTCCGGCAGAACATGGCCGCGCAGTTGCGCGCGGCACAGGCGCGGCGCGCGCAGGCCGCCAGCACCCTGGCCATCGCCGCGCAACAAGCCGACGCGCTGCAGGTGCGCGCCGGCAGCGACGGCATCCTGCAGCAGGTGGACGTGGAGCCCGGCCAGCGTGTCGAGGCCGGCGCCAAGCTGGCGCGGGTCGCGCGCCCGGACGACCTGCTGGCGCGGCTGCAGGTGCCCGAGGTCCTGGCCAAGGACGTGATCGAAGGCCTGCCGGTGGTGGTGGACACGCACAACGGCGTCGTCAGCGGGCAGGTGGCGCGGATCGATCCGGCGGTGCGCAGCGGCAGCGTGGTGGTCGACGTGCGGCTGACGCCGCCGCTGCCGCCCGGCGTGCGCCCGGACCTGTCGGTGGACGGGCGCATCGTGCTCGGCACGCTGCGCGACGTGGTCAGCATCCCGCGCCCGGCACTGGCCGTGCCCAACGCCGCCGGTAGCTTGTTCGTGCTGCGCGACGGCGGCCAGACCGCGCAGCGCATTCGCGTGCGTTTCGGCGCCGCTTCCAGCGACCGTATCCAAGTCCGTGCCGGCCTGCGCGCCGGCGACCGCGTCGTGCTGTCTGACACCAGCCAATGGAATGCCGACGCCACCTTGCGCTTACGCTAGCCAGACCAGGAGAGACCCCGCATGACCGCAATTCCCGCACCATCCGCCGCGCCGTTGATCCACCTGGACGGGCTCAGCAAGGTGTTCCACACCGAGGAAGTGGAGACGCACGCCCTGGCCGAGATCGCACTGGAGGTGGCGCCCGGCGATTTCGTCGCCATCACCGGACCGTCCGGCTGCGGCAAGTCGACCCTGCTGTCGATCCTGGGCCTGCTGGATGCGCCCAGCGGCGGCACCTACCGGCTCAACGGCCGCAACGTCGCCGAACTGGACACGGTCGGCCGCGCGCGCATCCGCAATGCCGAGATCGGCTTCATCTTCCAGGCCTTCAACCTGATCGCCGACCTCACCGTGGAAGAGAACGTGGCGCTGCCGCTGACCTACCGCGCCGGCGCCCAGCGCAGCCAGATCCGCCAGCGCGTGCGCGAGGTGCTGGAACTGGTCGGGATGCACCATCGCCACAAGCACTATCCGGGGCAGTTGTCCGGCGGCCAGCAGCAGCGCGTGGCGGTGGCGCGCGCGCTGGCGGGCAACCCGGCGATCCTGCTTGCCGACGAGCCCACCGGCAATCTGGACAGCCGCAACGGCGAGGCGGTGATGCAGTTGCTGGAACAACTGCACGACAACGGCACCACCTTGTGCATGGTCACCCATGACCCGGCGTTCGCGCGGCGCGCGCAGCGCATCGTGCACATGCTCGACGGCCGCATCGTCGACGAGGACACCTTCGAGCGGCTGCGCCACGAGCAGGATGTGGCGTTGCCGGTGCGCGCCGCGGAGCAGGCGCGATGAGCGCCGCCCTGCATTGGGCGGAGATGCGGCAATCCTGGCGCGCGCTGGCGCGCAAGCCCGGCTATCTGCTGCTGGCGGTGTTGACCCTGGCGCTGGGCGTGGCCACCACCACAACAGTGTTCGCGCTGCTCGACCAGGCCTTGCTCAAGCCATTGCCGTTCCCGCAGCCGGAGCGGCTGGTCACGCTCGGCCTGTCCAGCGATCCCGGCCGCAATGTCGCCGCGCCAGGCTATTACCCGGTGTTGCGGCGCATGCCGAGCCTGCAGTCGATCGGCATCCTGCGCGGCTTCCCGGTGCCGGCCAACATCGCCCGTGGCGATGCCAGCGAGGTGGTCGCCTCGATCAGCGCCGATGCCGGCGTCCTGCGCACGCTCGGCCTGCCGATGGCGGCGGGGCGCAACTTCAGCGACGAGGAAAGCCGGCCCGGCGGGCCGCAGGCGGTGATTCTCAGCCATCGCTTCTGGCAGCGCTATTTCGGCAGCGATCCGGCGGCGGTGGGGCGCACCCTGCAGGTCGAAGGCAAGCCGGTGCAGATCGTCGGCGTGTTGCCGGCGGACTTTCCCTGGGCCGACCCTTTCGACCTGATCCGCAACATGCAGCCGGACCTGGCCGAGACCAACCTGTCCACCAACGAGATCGTGGTGGCGCGGTTGCGCCCCGGAGTCAGCGTGGCCGCGGCCTCCGCGCAGACCGCGGCCACGCTCAAGGCCTTTTTGCGCAACAGCCCGCACATGGACGCATCGTGGTGGGGCTCGTTGCAGCGGCGGCCGCCCAATGCGCTGCCGTTGCAGGACAGCCTGTACGCCGCCAATAGCGGCAATACGCTGTGGCTGTTCTTCGCCGCGGCCGCCTGCGTGCTGTTGATCGCCGCGATCAACCTGACCAGCCTGATGCTGCTGCGCGCGCTCGGACGCAGCCACGACAGCGCGGTGCGTGCCGCGCTGGGCGCATCGTGGCTGCGGCTGAGCCTGCCGGCGCTGGCCGAAGGCGTGCTGATCGGCGTACTCGGCAGCCTGGCCGGGCTGGCGCTGGCCTGGCTTGGGCTGCGCCTGCTCGGCGACTGGGTACCGCTGATGTGGATGCGCGGCGAAGCGGCGCACCTGACCGGCGCCAGCGCGCTGTTCGCGCTGCTCGCCGGCGGTGCCACCGCGCTGCTGGCCGCCGTGTTGGGCATCGTGCGCGGCCGCCGCCGCAACCTGGTCGCCGAACTGGCTGGCGGTGGGCGTGGCGGCTGGAGTCTGCAGGCCGGTCGCCTCGGTCGCGTCCTGGTGATCGCACAGGTGGCCATCGCCGTGGTGCTGCTGATCGGCGCTGCCTTGTTCACCCGCACCTTGCAGAAACTGGCGGAGGTGCCGATGGGTTTCGAGAGCCGGTCGGCGGTGGTGTTCTCCCTGGCGCCGGTGAAGGAGCGCTACGTCACCGCGGCCGATGCGGTGGAGCAGACACGGCGCATCGTCGCGCGGCTGCAGCAGGTGCCAGGCATCGACCGCGTGGGGGTGTCGACCAATCCGCCGACGGCGACGCGGCTGAGCTGGAGCGTGGAGATCAACGGTGCGCCGTCCGTCGATGCCCAGTACCGGCTGGCCACGCCGCAATTCCTCGACGTGTTCCGCATCCCCTTGCTGGCCGGGCGCGGGATCGCCGACAGCGACGTGGCTGGGGCCGAGCGGGTCTGCGTGGTGAGCGCCAGCTTCGCCGCGCGCTACCTGCACGGGCAGGCGTTGGGCAAGAGCATCACCGTGCCCGACGACGGCGGCAACCAGCGCTTGGCGATGCGCGTGGTCGGCGTGGTCGGCGACGTGCGCCATACCAGCCCGGCCGAGCCGCCGGAGCCGACGGTGTACCAGCCGCTGGCGCAGATGAGCGAGCCGATGTGGCAGATCATTCGCGGTTTCGGCGCGCTGACCTATGCGGTGCATCTGCGCGCCGGCGCGCTGGGCGCCGACGAGCGCGCGCTGCGTGCGGCGATCGACGAAGTGGCGCCGCAGCAGCCGATCGCCGACCTGCGGCCGATGCAGGCGCTGGTCGCCACCACCACCAGCGAGCAGAAGCTCAACCTGCTGCTGGTCGGCCTGTTCGCCGCGCTGGCATTGCTGCTGGCGGCGGTCGGCCTGTACGCGGTCATGGCGGTGGCGGTGGCCGCACGCCAGCACGAGTTCGGCGTGCGCGCCGCGCTCGGCGCGCCGCCGGCACGGCTGCGGCGGCAGGTGCTGGGCGAGGCGGGCGTGCAGATAGGAGTGGGCCTGCTGCTGGGCCTGGGCGTGGCGATGGCGGTGTCGCGGCTGCTGCAGCGCTTCCTGTTCGAGGTGCGCGTGGCCGACCCGTTGGCGATCGGCGCGGTGCTGCTGGTGCTGGCCGCGGCCGGCCTGCTCGCCGCGCTGGCGCCGGCGCAGCGGGCGGCGCGGGTGCCGCCGATGCAGGCCTTGCGCGCCGAATGATCCGCTGCGCCTCTCGATGCGGGTACGCCACGGCGGCGGCCGTGGCGCCTGCCCACTGCGCCCGGCCGCTAGACTCTGCGCCATGAACGACGCCCGCACATCGCCCTTGCCGCGCATCCTCGTCGTCGACGACCAGGCCGACGTGCGCGAAGCCTTGCGCATGCTGCTCAAGAGCGCCGGCTACGGTATGGTCGGCGCCGAATCGCCGGAACTGGCGCTGGCCTGCCTGCGTGGCGACGAATTCGCCGCGGTGCTGGTGGACATGAACTACGCCCGCGACACCACTTCCGGCGCCGAAGGCCTTGCCTTGATCGCGCAGATCGCCGCGCAATGGCCGGGGCTGCCGGTGATCGCGATGACCGCCTGGGCCAGCATCGAAGTGGCGGTGGCGGCGATGCGCGAGGGTGCCGTCGATTTCATCGAGAAGCCCTGGCAGAACGCACGGGTGCTGGCGGTGCTGGACAGCCGCATCGCGCTGGATCGTAGCCGGCGCACCGCGCAGCGGCTCGGCGAGGCGCAGGCGCTGTTGCTGCAGGAGGGCGCGGCCGATTTCGTCGCCGAATCGGCACCGATGCAGCGGCTGGTCGGGGATCTGCTGCGCATCGCCGGCAGCGGCGCCAACGTGTTATTGCTGGGCGAGAACGGCACCGGCAAGAGCCTGCTGGCGCAGTTGCTGCACCAGTGGTCGCCGCGTCGCGCGCAGGCCTTCGTCAAGGTCAACATCGGCGGGCTGGCGCCGACCCTGTTCGAGGCCGAACTGTTCGGCCACGTGCGCGGCGCCTACACCGACGCGCGCCAGGACCGTGCCGGCCGCTTCGAACTGGCCGATGGCGGCACCCTGTTCCTGGACGAGATCGGCAACCTGCCGCTGCAGCAGCAACCCAAGCTGCTGCGCGCGATCGAGGATGGCGAGTTCGAGCGGCTCGGCTCCTCGCGCACGCAGCGGGTCGACGTGCGCATCGTCGCCGCGACCAATGCCGACCTGGAGGCGGAAGTGGCGGCCGGCCGCTTCCGCCAGGATCTGCTGTACCGGCTCAACACCTTCCAGGTGCGGGTGCCACCGCTGCGTGAACGCGGCGCCGACATCCTGCCGCTGGCGCGGCATTACCTGGCTGCCGCCTGCACGCGGTATCGGCGGCCGCTGCCGACGCTGGCGCGCGATGCCGAGCGCGCGCTGCTGGGCTACGCCTGGCCCGGCAACGTGCGCGAGCTGGCGCACGCGATGGAGCGTGCGGCGCTGCTGGCCGACGGCAGCATCCTGGGCAGCGACGACCTGCGCCTGCAGCCGGCGGCGAGCGTCGCGCCCGCGCTGTCGACACAGCTGACCCTGGAAGAAGCCGAGGCGCTGCTGCTGAAGCAGGCGCTGGCGCAGCAGCAGGGCAACCTGCAGCGCACCGCCGACCAGCTTGGCATCACCCGGCAGAGCCTGTACCGGCGCCTGGGCAAGCACGGGCTGCGCAGCGATGACGGCGGCTGAGCGGCAGCGCTGGCAGCCGCTGTGGCTGGCGGCGCCGGCCTTGCTGGCCTTGCTCCTCGTGCTTGCCGCTGGCGCGCCGCGGCTGCCCGAGGCGGTGCTCTTGCTGCTGTGCGTGCTGCTGCTGACCGCGGCGCTCTGGCGCCGGCAGCAGCGCGATGTCGGGCAGCGCCTGCGTACCCTCGGCGGCCTGCTGGACGCGCTGCGCGAGGGCGACTACAGCGTGCGTGCGGCGCAGGACGCGCACGATGCCGACGGCCTGCTGGCGCGATTCAATGCATTGGCGCAACGCCTGCAGGACGAACAGCGCGATTCGCACGAAAGCCTGCAACTGCTGAGCAAGACCCTAGCGGCACTGGACGGGGCGGTGTTTGCCTTCGAACAGGATCAGCGCTTGCGCCTGCTCAACCCGGCCGGCGAGCGTTTGCTGGGTGTCGCCGCCCAGCAGGCGATCGGGCAATCCGCGCAGGCACTGGGGCTGGCCGGCCTGTTCGACGTGCCGTCGGGCAGCATCCAGGCGCATGCGTTTCCTCGGCAGCAGGGGCGCTGGCAGATCGGCCACGCCGCCTTGCGCAGCCGCAGCCAGGCCGGGCGCCTGTTGCTGGTGCAGCCGATGGAGCGCGCGCTGCGCGAGGAGGAGGCGCAAGCCTTCCGCCGCCTGCTGCGCGTGCTCAGCCACGAGATCAACAATTCGCTGGCGCCGATCGCCTCGATCGCCGACACCCTCGCGCGGCTGCTGGCGGCCGCGCCTCAGGCGCTCGACGCCGAATTGCAGGCCGATCTGCACAACGGCCTGGGCGTGATCGAACAGCGCAGCGCCGCCCTGCAGCGTTTCCTGGGCGGCTACGCCCGGCTGGCCAGGCTGCCCGCGCCGGTCCCGGCGCCGGTAGCGCTGGCGCCGCTGTGCGCGCGCGTGCAGCGACTGCTGGACGACGCCCGGGTGCAGCTCGCGATCGCACCGATGCTGCACGCGTGCGCCGACGCCGACCAGCTCGAGCAGGTGCTGATCAACCTGCTGCGCAACGCGCTGGAAGCCGGCGGCAGCGCGCCGGTGACGCTGCGCGCGCGCGGCGACGGCGCCAGTGTGCTGATCGAGGTGCTCGACGGCGGCGCCGGCTTGCCGACCAGCGACAACCTGTTCGTGCCGTTCTTCACCACCAAGCGCGGCGGCTCGGGGATCGGCCTGGTGCTGTCGCGGCAGATCGTGGAGGCGCAGGGCGGCAGCCTGAGCCTGGAGGCGCGCACGGATGCGCCAGGCAGCGTGGCGACGCTGCGGTTGCCGCTGGCGTAGGGTGGGGGGGCGTTCGGCGGGGGCTAGCCCGTGCACTACGTGCCGGCATTGCGTGTCTCCGGGAGCCTCAATGCCGTTGTAGGAGCGGCTTCAGCCGCGACGGGCGTTATCGGGAATGCCCGTCGCGGCTGAAGCCGCTCCTACAAAATACCAGCGCGTCCAATCGCGTCGCGGCAACCGCGAACTGTTGGCGGTGTTCCGAGCCGCGCATCGCCGACGACGTCGCACGCGCAGGAGCATTCCCACTCCCGCCTCGCCGCCGCAACAGGCAAAATGGCCGCTTCCATCGGGAGCACGCATGCCACTGGACGACACCGCCGCTCCGCACGCCGCGCGGCGCCCCTGGCGCTGGACGCGCCTGCTGCCGTGGCTGCGCTGGGGAACGGTGGCGCTGCTGTCGACCTTGCTGTTGCTGGATCTCGCGTTCCCGCTGCCGCTGCCGAAGTCGCGCGACACCTCGACCCTGGTGGTGGCGGCCGACGGCACCCCGCTGCGCGCCTTCGCCGATGGCAATGGCGTCTGGCGCTATCCGGCCACGCCGGACAGCGTCTCGCCGCTGTACCTGCAGGCGCTGCTGAACTACGAAGACCGCTGGTTCTGGGTCCACCCCGGGATCAATCCCTGGGCGCTGCTGCGTGCGGCCAAGCAGTGGCTGTTCTCGCGTCACATCGTCTCCGGCGGCTCCACCCTGACCATGCAGGTGGCGCGCATCCTGATGCCGCCCGAGGTCAGCACGCGCACGCCCTGGGGCAAGGCGCAGCAGACGCTGCGTGCGCTGCAGTTGGAAGCGCACCTGAGCAAGCGGCAGATCCTGCAGCTGTACCTGGAGCGCGCGCCCTACGGTGGCACGATCGAAGGCGTGGACGCGGCGAGCTGGGCCTACCTGGGCAAACCGGCCGCGCGCCTGTCGCAGGCCGAGGCAGCGCTGTTGGCGGTGCTGCCGCAGGCGCCGAGCCGGCTGCGTCCGGACCGGCATCCGGAAGCGGCGCGCGTGGCGCGCGACAAGGTGCTCGAACGCATGGTCGCGCTGCGCGTGTGGCCGCGCGCGCAGGTCGACGATGCGCGCATCGAACCGGTGGTGGCGCGCTCGCTGCAGACGCCGCTGCACGCCGCGCTGCTGGCCGAGCGCCTGCGCCAGCAACACCCGCGCGCCGCGCACATCGTCTCCACCCTCGACGCCGACCTGCAGCGCACCCTCGAAGACCGGGTCAGCGCCTACTTCTCGCAACTGCCCGAGCGCACCTCCGCCGCCTTGCTGGTGGTGGACAACCAAGACCTGCAGGCGCGCGCCTACATCGGCTCGGTGCAGTTCGGCGATCGCCGCCGGCTCGGCGACGTGGACATGGTGCAGGCGTGGCGCTCGCCCGGCTCCACGCTCAAGCCGTTCCTGTACGGCATGGCCCTGGACGACGGCCTGATCCACTCCGAAAGCCTGCTGGTCGACGCGCCGCAGAGTTTCGGCGACTACCGCCCTGGCAATTTCGACGAAGCCTTCAACGGCCCGATTGGCGCCGCCAGCGCCCTGCGCCTGTCGCTGAACGTGCCGGCAGTGGACCTGCTCGACCGGGTCGGGCCGGCGCGCTTCGCCGCGCGCCTGAGCAACTCCGGCATCGGCCTGAAGTTCCCACGCGGCAGCACGCCCAACCTGGCGCTGATCCTCGGCGGCACCGGTGCGAAACTGGAGGAACTGGTCGGCGCCTTCGCCGCGCTCAACCGCGACGGCATCGCCGGCCACGTGCGCTACAGCGCGTCCGACAAGCGCATCGAGCGGCGGCTGATGTCGCCCGGCGCGGCCTGGATCGTACGCGAGATGCTCGAGGCCAATCCGCGTCCCGGCTACGGCATCGGCACCTTCGACGTCGGCACGCGCCCGCGCGTAGCCTGGAAGACCGGCACCAGCTACGGCTACCGCGACGCCTGGGCGATCGGCAGTACCCGCCGCTACACCGTCGGCGTGTGGGTGGGCCGCCCCGACGGCACACCGCTGCCTGGCCAGTACGGCGCGGTGACCGCCTTGCCGCTGATGTTCGAGACCATCGACAGCCTGCCACGCCTGCGTGGCGACAACGCACCGCGGCCGATGCCCGCCAACGTGCAGCAGGTGGACGTGTGCTGGCCGCTGGGCGTCGCCGCCGAGCAGACGCCGCCGGCGCTGTGCCAGCGCCGTTTCTCCGCCTATGCGCTGGATGGCGCGGTGCCGCCGACCTTCGCCGAGCGCGACGCACGGCTGTGGAGCGCCGGCCGCGAGACCGTGCAGGTGGACGCGCACAGCGGCCTGCGCCTGTCGCCGGACTGCGCGCAACCGCACGAGACGGTCACCCGCGACCTGGCGCACTGGCCGGCGCTGCTGACCCCGTGGCTGCACGCCAGCGAGCGCCAGGCCGGGCAACTGCCGGCGCTGGCGCCGGACTGCCGCGACGACGGCCGCGGCCGCAGCGACGTGCTGCGCATCGAAGGCCTCAACGACCGCGCCACCCTGGCGCGTGCGCCGGGCAGCGCCAGCGTGCGCCTGCAGGTCCGGGCGCTGGGCACGAGCATGCCGGTGGACTGGCTGCTGGACGGCCGCTGGATCGCCCGCACCGAGGGCGCACGCACCTTCCAGCGCGACTTCGCCGATGCCGGCGACCACACCCTGACCGCGCTGGCCAGCAATGGCGCCTGGACCCAGGTGCGGTTCCGGGTGTTGCGCTGAGCAGCGGTGGCGCGCGCACCCTCGTAGAAGCCAACTGTCAAGCAACTACGACGACCAGAGTAGGCGGACGATCTAACCTCGGAAGCACTAGGGACTGAAGTCCCTCCCACATCGCTCCCGGACACCGATAACCGCGAGTCCCTGTGGGGGCGGTCGCTTGGCTTTGGCTTTGGCTGCTGCTGTCGCTCTTGCTTTTGACTTGCCGGGTTCCCTTCCGAAGCGGCGGCCATCGCGGGGAAACACCCGAAGGGCGGCGCACATGGATGTGCGCCGTCCGCGGCAGGGCAGGGCTCGCCGGAAAAGGCGAAGCACTGCTTCGCCCCGGCGGGCGGGCTGGCGCCGTGAGGCGACTGCCCCGGACTTGGCTGCGAAGCAGCCAAGCCCCTTCCGCGGATCCCCGGGATGGACGCGGACCCGGAGCGCGTCAGCGCGGAGGGCGCGAAGGCAGGGCGCGCTTTCTTTTGGTTACCTTTTCTTTGCGCGAGCAAAGAAGCGCTTCTCAGCAGCCGCAGGCTGATCAAAGTAACTCGCCCGTAAGGGCGAAAGCCTTTGCTTTCGCTTGAGATTTGTGTATCGCGCGAAGAGAAAAAACGTAGGAGCGGCTGCAGCCGCAACAGAATCCATCGGGAAGGCCTGTCGCGGCTGAAGCCGCTCCTACGAGAGGGCGTAAAAGCCTATCCGGCTTACTTGCCGATCCAGCCTTCCAGCATGTCCGAGAACTCGTCGGCGTGCTCTTCTTCCTGGGCCAGGATCTCTTCCAGGATGCGCTTGGTGGTGGTGTCCTTGTCGCCGACGAAGTTGATCATCTCGCGGTAGCTGTCGATGGCGATGCGCTCGGCGATCAGGTTTTCCTTGACCATGTCGCGCAGGTCCTCGCCTTCCTTGTACTCGGCGTGCGAGCGCGCGGTCAGCGTGTCCGGGTTGAGGTCCGGCTCGCCGCCCAGCTGCACGATGCGCTCTGCGAGCTTGTGCGCGTGCGCCTGTTCCTGCTGCGCGTGCTCCAGGAACTCGGACTTGACCGCGTCGGCGAGCATGCCGGCGGCCATGAAGTAGTGACGGTAATAGCGCAGCACGCACACGTACTCGGTGGCGAGCGCGTCGTTGAGCATCTTGATCACCGCCTCGCGGTCGGCGCTGTAGCTCTTGGTGATCGCACCGTCCTCGATGCTCTGGCGGGCGTTGGCGCGCAGGGTGGCGGTGTCGGTGAGGCCGGCGGTGTGCTGCAGCGGCTTGGCGTCGGTGTTCGGGGTGGCTGGCTTGTTGGACATGGCTGGCCGTTTCCTGTGGTGGGTGAGGGGATCAGTCGGGAAGATGCTGCAGCACGTAGTCGGCGGCGGAGACCTTGAATTCGCCCGGCGCCTCGACGAACAACGCACGTACCACGCCGTCGTCGGCGTATAGCGCGAAGCGGCGCGCCCGCACGCCCATGCCGTAGCTGCTGGCGTCGAGTTCCAGACCCAGTGCCTTGGCGAAGTCGCCATTGCCGTCGGACAGCATCTGCAGGCCGTCCGGCACGAGTTGGCTCTTGCCCCAGGCCTGCATCACGAACGGGTCGTTGACTGCCATGCAGTACACCTCGATGCCGCGCTTGCGGAACTCCTCGAAGTGCTCCACATAGCCGGGCAGGTGCTTCTCCGAACAGGTCGGGGTGAAGGCGCCGGGCACCGCGAACAAGAGCACGCGGCGGCCGTCGAACAGGGTGCGCGTGTCCACGGCTTCCACGCCGTCGCGGATGTGCTGCAGCACCACTTCGGGAATACGTTCGCCGATCTGGATGGGCATGTCGGGCTCCTTGGATGAACCGAGTCTAGAAACGGAAATGGGAAGGTGGCGTCAACGCCTTGAAAAGCGCGGCGGCAGGCCTATCTGACGGGCATGGACGGCGGGCCGGTCCCGCCGCCGCGAACCGTCCCCTCCGGGGTGTACCTCATTCACGTTTCAGGAGACCACGATGAGCATCGTCCGTTATCGCCAGTGGCCGGCCCAGGCCGCATTCCAGAACGAGATCAAGCAGGTGTTCGACCGCTTCTTCGACCCCAACGGCGGCACCGACGAATCGGCCGTCGTCACCGCGCAGTGGGTGCCGCGCGTGGACATCAAGGAGGAGCCGGAGCGCTTCGTGCTGTACGCCGACCTGCCGGGCATCGATCCGTCGGAGATCGAGGTGTCGATGGACAAGGGCATCCTCTCGATCAAGGGCGAGCGCAAGAGCGAATCGGCCGCCGACACCGAGCGCTTCTCGCGCATCGAGCGCCGCTACGGCAGCTTCCATCGCCGCTTCGCGCTGCCCGACAGCGCCGACCCGGACGGCATTTCCGCCACCGGCTACCATGGCGTGCTGGAAGTGCGCATCCCCAAGCGACCGGCGAGCACGCCGCGCCGCATCCAGGTCGATACCGGGGCCACGATCGTGCAGTAAGCGCCCGCTCGCAGCGGCGTCGCCATCGCGACGCCGCGCCTTCGCGGCCGGCCGTAGAATGGCCGGGCGATGGCGCAATGCATGCAACCGGCCCGTTGCCGCAAGGCGGCGGGCCGACTCTTTTTGAGGTGATGGATGGAATTCAAGGATTACTACGCGACCCTGGGCGTGGAACCCAGCGCCGGCGATGCCGAGATCAAGACCGCGTACCGGCGGCTGGCGCGCAAGTACCATCCCGACGTCAGCAAGGAGCCTGGGGCCGAAGAGAAGTTCAAGGCGATCAACGAGGCCTACGAGGCCTTGCGCGACCCGCCCAAGCGCGCCGCCTACGACCAGTTGCGCGCGCAGGGTTACCGCCCGGGCGAGGAGTTCCACGCGCCGCCGAACTACGGCGGTGCGCAGGGCTTCGACTTCGAGGAAGTGTTCGGCAACGGTGGCGCCGGCGGCGGCTTCAGCGATTTCTTCGAGAGCCTGTTCGCCCGCCAGCAGCGCGCCCGCCAGGGCGGCGCCGGCCCCGGTCCGGGACCCGGTGCACCGCGCGGCGATACCCGCGCCAAGCTGGCGGTGCCGCTGGAGGCGGTGTACGCCGGCGACAGCGTGCGCATCACCATCAACGGCAAACAGCTGGACGTGCGCGTGCCCAAGGGCGTGCGCCCCGGCCAGGTGATCCGGCTGAGCGGGCAGGGCAACGGCGGCAGCAACCTGCTGCTGGAGATCGAGTACGCCGCGCATCCGCAGTTCGAGGTGGACGGCCGCAACATCCTCTACACCCTGCAGGTGACGCCGTGGCAAGCGGCACTGGGCACCAGCATCAGCGTGCCGACCCTGGGCGGGGCGGTGGAACTGAAAATCCCGCCGGAGTCCGACGCCGGCCGCAAGCTGCGCCTGCGCGGCCGCGGCCTGCCCGGCACCCCGCCGGGCGACCAGATCGTCGAACTGGAAGTACTGGCGCCGGCGCCGGAAACCGAAGCGCAGCGCAAGGCGTATCGCGGGTTGGCCAAGGCCTTTGGCGAAGCCGTGTGAGTGGTGCCGGGATTGGGGAGTCGGGAGTGGGGATTCGCAAAAGCGGGCTCCCCTCGCTCTGTGGCGTCGTAGGAGCGGCTTCAGCCGCGATGCGGTCCCGATAAACCGGCCATCGCGGCTTGCGCGAGGCGGCCCTGCACACGTATCTGCGCAATGCGGCGCGGCGCCAGCGAAACCGCATGGCCTGCGTAGGAGCGGTTTCAGCCGCGACAGGCGTTACCGGTAGCGCCTGTCGCGGCTGAAGCCGCTCCTACAAGGGGCGCCGATTGCAATGCGGCCTTACGCTGCGCGCTCAAACGCCGTCCGGAACCCGCCCTTACGAATCCCCAATCCCCAATCCCGATTCCCGGCTTCTACGGCGCATCCTCGCCGCTGAACACGCGCTCGATCACCTCGTACAGCTCGTCCTCGGAGAACGGCTTGGTGATGTAGGCGCGGGCGCCCTGGCGCATGCCCCACATGCGGTCGGTGTCCTGGTCCTTGGTGGTGACCAGGATCACCGGGATGTTCTGCGTGGTCGGCTCGCGGCGCAGGGTGCGGGTGGCCTGGAAGCCGTTGAGGTTGGGCATCACCACGTCCATCAGCACCAGGTCCGGCAAGGCCGCCTTGGCCGCTTCCACGCCGGCGGCGCCGTCGGTGGCGGTGATCGTTTCGTGCCCCAGTTTTTCCACGATGCGCTGGATGCCCAGCAACTGCGACGGCGAATCGTCGACGATCAGAATGCGTGCCATGTGCTTCCCCCTAGGAAGCTCCGAGTGTAGTGGCAGCGGCGCGAGGGCGGAAAGCGTTGCGTGTCACAAAGCGTCGGCGTGGCTACGCGCCCGGATCCAGCCGCACCACGGTGCGCCCGAACGACTGCCCGGCCAGCATTGTCGCGAACACCTCCGGCAGGCCGGCAAGGTCGACTTCGCGGGTGCAGATCGTGTCCAGATGGCGCGGCTTCCAGTCGCTGCCCAGGTGCTGCCAGATGCGGTCGCGCAGGTCGCGGGCGGTGCCGGCCGAGCCGATGCCCAGCAGCGACACCCCGCGCAGGATGAAGGGCATCACCGTCATGTCCAGCTCCGCGGTTGCGGCCAGGCCGGCACTGGCGACGCTGCCGTACGGTGCCGTCTGCGCCAGCAGGCTGGTCAGCATCGCCCCGCCCACGTTGTCCAGGCCGCCGCCGAAGCGCACGGACTCCAGCGGCCGCTTGGTCTGCAATGCCTCGCGGCCGAGCACCTGGGTGGCGCCCCAGGCCTTGAGCTGCTCGGCGCGGTCGGCCTTGCCGCTGACCGCATGCACCTCGAAGCCGGCGCGGCTGAAGATGTCGATCGCCAGCGAGCCGACCCCGCCGGTGGCGCCGGTCACGCACAGTGGACCGTGCGCCGGAGTCTGGCGGTTGTCGAGCAGGCGCAGCAACGCCAGCGCCGCGGTGAAACCGGCGGTGCCCAGCACCATGCTCTCGCGCAGGCTCAGCCCGGCCGGCAGCGACACCACCCACTTGGACTCCAGGCGCACGTACTCGCTGTAGCCGCCGTCGCGGGTCTCGCTGAGGCCGCAGCCGGTGACCAGCACCGTATCGCCTTCCTTGAACGCCGGGTCGCTGGAGGCGACCACGTGCCCGGCCACGTCGATGCCGCCGACCAGCGGGAAGCGGCGCAGGATCTTGCCCTGGCCGGTCCCGGCCAGCGCGTCCTTGAAGTTCACCGACGACCAGGCCGCCCGGATCACCACCTCGCCGTCGTTGAGCTGGTCCAGGGACAGCGGGACGAGGCCGGCGTGGTAGCCGCTGGCGTCCTGGTGGATGCGGAAGGCGGAGAACTGGGCGGGAACGGACATGGAACACCTTGGTCGGCACGCAGGAATGCACCAAGATACCCTTTCGAAACGGCGGGTCTGCCCCATCTAGTAGAATCGGCGACTCATTATCCGGTGAGCGGCGCGTGACCGACGCGTCGCCACCTTCCTTCTTGGAGCATGCATGGCCTGGAATACACCTGGCGGCAAGGGCGGAGACGGCCCCGACAATCACGGGCGCGGTCCCTGGGCGCCTCGTGGCGGCAATGGGGGAGGAAAATGGGGCGGGTTGCCCGGTCCGTTGAAGGACCTGTTCGGCGACGGCGGCGGCATCGGCCGCTGGATCTTGGGCGCGGTGGTGCTGGTGCTGCTGTTCAGCAGCTTCCAGTTGATCGGCGAGCAGCAGCGCGGCGTGGTGCTGCGCTTCGGCCAGTTCTCGCGGATCCTGCAGCCGGGCCCGAACTTCAAGCTGCCGTGGCCGATCGAGACCGTGCGCAAGGTCGACGCCACCCGCATCAAGACCTTCGACAGCCAGTTGCCGGTGCTGACCGGCGACGAGAACATCGTCAACGTTTCGCTCAACGTGCAGTACCGGGTCGAAGACCCGCGCACCTACGTGTTCGGCGCGCGCAACGCCGACCTGGTGCTGGAGCAGGCCGCGCAGAGCGCGGTGCGCGAACAGATCGGCCGCTCGGATCTCAACACGGTGCTCAACAACCGCGGGCCGATGGCGGTGGCCGCGCGCGAGCGCCTGCAGGCCGCGCTGAAGGCCTATCACACCGGTCTGATCGTGACCGGCCTGACCCTGCCCGACGCGCGTCCGCCGGAAGAAGTGAAGTCGGCCTTCGACGAGGTCAATGGCGCCCAGCAGGTCAAGGAGCGGCTGATCAACGAGGCCCAGGCCTACGCCGCCAAGGTGGTGCCGGAGGCGCGCGGCCAGGCGGCACGCACCCGCACCGTCGCCGAAGGCTACAAGGAAGCGGCGATCGCCCGTGCGCAGGGCGACGCCGAGCGCTTCACCCTGCTGCAGCAGCAGTACCAGAACGCGCCGGAGGTCACCCGCAAGCGGCTGTGGCTGGAGACGATCCAGCAGGTGCTGGCGCAGAACCGCAAGGTCATCGGCGGCGACGGCCGCCAGCTGATCTACGTGCCGATGCCGGCCGAGGGCAAGGCGCCCGCCACGTCGACCCCGCCGACCTCGCCGACCACCGGCGGATCGCTGCCGACGGTGCCGACGCTGCCGCAGGAGGTGTTGATGCCGTCCTTGAACAGCAGTTCGGCCGAGAGTGTCCGCAACCCGGAGCGCACGCCGCGCCCGACCGGCCGTGAGGAGATCCAGCGATGAAACTGTCATTGTGGGCGGGCATTGCCGTCGTCGCGCTGTTCGCGCTGCTCAGCTCGGTATTCGTGGTGCCCGAGGACAAGGCGGCGATGGTGCTGAACCTGGGCCGCGTGGTGCGTGCCGACCTCAAGCCGGGCCTGCACTTCAAGGTGCCGCTGGTGGAGTCGGTGCGCATGTTCGACCGCCGCTTCCAGGTGATCGACACCACCCCGGCGCGCTACTTCACCGCCGAGCAGAAGGACGTCAGCGTCAGCTTCTTCGCCATCGGCTACATCTCCGACGTGCGCGCCTTCTACCGCGCCACCCAGGGCGGCGACGAGAAGGTGGCCAACAGCCTGCTGGCGCCGATCATCACTGATTCGCTGCGCAACCAGATCAACTCGCGCACCCTGCAGCAGCTGGTGTCCGGCGACCGCAGCGAACTGATCGCCAAGCAGCTGGTGGCGATCAACGCGGCGAGCAAGACCCTGGGCATGCAGATCGTCGACCTGCGCATCAAGCAGATCGACCTGCCGACCGACAGCCAGGTGATCACCGACGTGTACGAGCGCATGCGCGCGCAGCGCAAGCAGGAAGCGGCCAAGCTCCGCGCCGAGGGCGAGGAGCAGGCGCTGACCATCCGTGCCCAGGCCGACCGCGAGAGCACGGTGCTGGTCGCCGAGGCCGAGCGCGACGCGCAGAAGCTGCGCGGCGAAGGCGATGCCGAGGCGGCCAGCGTCTACGGCAAGGCCGGCTCCGCCGACCCGTCGTTCTACGCCTTCTACCGCAGCCTGGAGGCCTACCGCGGCGCCATGGCCGACGGCAACGGCGTGATCGTGCTCGACAAGAACGATCCGTTCCTGCAGTACCTCAAGAGCGATCGCTGAGGGGCGGGGATTGGGGAGTTGGGATTGGGGATTCGTAAGAGCGGGTTCCCGGTCCCGTTATCGGTTGGCCGCAGCCGCCTTCCTTTGTTAGGAGCGGCTTCAGCCGCGACAGGGTTCGCGGAACGCCTGCCGCGTCCGGACTTTTCTGGGAGACCCTGTTGCGGCTGAAGCCGCTCCTACAGGATGCGGGCTCTCCAGCTGACGCGCACACGCCATCTCCTTCTGCCTGTGAGACCCCATGCACGATCTGATCGCCGCGGTGTGCCTGGTCGTCGTCTTCGAAGGCCTGATCCTGCTGGTGGCGCCGGAGGCCTGGAAGCGGATGGTGCAGCAGATGTTGGCCATGCCGACCACACAATTGCGGATCGCTGGCGGGGTGGCCCTGGCGGTGGGATTGATCGCCTTGCTGTGGGTTCGCGGCTGACCCCGCATCCCGAGTGCTGCCGTCGGGCAGGTCGCTGAACGCGGCAGCGGAAGGGGTGGTGACCGCCACCCAAAACCCGGATAATGCACAAAAGCCGGCCGGGCCCGCTCCACGCGAGCGTCTCGACCGGCTTTTTCCGTGTATGGGTCTTGCCGCCGCCTGGACGCTCCCCGATGGAGCAACCGCACTGGTGCCGGTCGGTCCCCGCACGGCCACCACATCCGCGTGGCCCCGACGGTCGCGCAGCAAACCAGGAGTTACCCAGCCATGGGTCAGTCAGTTGTCGTGCTCGGCGCCCAGTGGGGCGATGAAGGCAAAGGCAAGATCGTCGATCTGCTCACCGAGGAAATCGGTGCCGTCGTGCGTTTCCAGGGCGGCCACAATGCCGGCCACACCCTCGTCATCAACGGCAAGAAGACCGTCCTGCACCTGATCCCGTCCGGCATCCTGCGCGACGACGCGCTGTGCCTGATCGGCAACGGCGTGGTGATCTCCCCGGCCGCGCTGCGCAAGGAGATCGAGGAGCTGGAGACCTCCGGCGTGGAAGTGCGTTCGCGCCTGAAGATCTCGCCGGCCGCGCCGCTGATCATGCCGTACCACATCGCCCTGGATCAGGCCCGCGAGAAGGCTGCTGGCGGCAAGGCCATCGGCACCACCGGCCGCGGCATCGGCCCGGCCTACGAAGACAAGGTGGCGCGCCGCGGCATCCGCGTCGCCGACCTGCATTACCCGCCGCAGCTGGAAGAGCTGCTGCGCACCGCGCTGGACTACCACAACTTCGTGCTGACCAAGTACCTGGGCGTGGAAGCGGTCGACTTCCAGAAGACCTTCGACGAAGCGCTGGCCTTCGGCGAGTACGTGCAGCCGATGAAGTTCGACGTCGCCGGCATCCTTCACGACCTGCGCAAGCAGGGCAAGCGCGTGCTGTTCGAAGGCGCGCAGGGTGCGCTGCTGGACATCGACCACGGCACCTATCCCTACGTCACCAGCTCCAACACCACCGTTGGTGGCGCGCTGGCCGGCACCGGCGTGGGCGCGCAGGACATCGACTACGTGCTGGGCATCGCCAAGGCCTACGCCACGCGCGTCGGCGGCGGCCCGTTCCCGACCGAACTGGACGACGCGATCGGCCAGGGCATCCGCGACCGCGGCGCCGAGTACGGCGCCTCCACCGGCCGTCCGCGCCGCTGCGGCTGGATGGACATCGTCGCGCTCAAGCGGGCGGTGGCGATCAACGGCATCTCCGGCCTGTGCATCACCAAGCTCGACGTGCTCGACGGCATGGAGAAGCTGAAGGTGTGCATCGCCTACGAATACCGCGGCAAGCGCACCGAGTACGCGCCGCTGGATGCGCAAGGCTGGGAAGAGTGCACCCCGGTGTACCTGGAGTTCCCGGGCTGGAGCGAGAACACCCACGGCATCACCGAGTGGGACAAGCTGCCCGCCGCCGCCCGCGCCTACCTGCGCGCGCTGGAAGAGCTGGCCGGCTGCCCGATCTCCATCGTCTCCACCGGCCCGGACCGCGACCACACCATGGTGCTGCAGGATCCGTTCGCCTGATCCTGGCGCGCGCTGCGGCGTTCACGAAAGCCCCGCCTCGGCGGGGCTTTTTTGCGAGAGGATGGCGGGCTCGCAGCCGCCCCCGCGAGACGCATGCGACGGCGCATTGCGCGCACCCGATTCCAAGGAAGACCGCCGATGTTCAAGGGCCTGTTCGACACGCTGTTCAACCGCAAGCCGCCTGGCCCGGATGCGTTCGCGCGCTTGTTCCTGGAGACGCTGCAGGCGCGCGGCTATGCCGAACCCCTGACGTACCAGCCGGATGCGTTCCGCCTGGTCGGCCAGAACGGCCGCACCATCCACCTGCATAACGCCTACCACGCCTATACCCACGCCGATCGGCGTCGGCGCGACGAGGCGCTGCACAGCTATGTCGCCGCCTTCCTCAACGAGCAGGAGGAGAGCCGCCAGCAGCGTAGCTTCGAGGAACTGCGCGCCACGCTGATGCCGGTGATCCGCAACCGCGGCATGTTCGAGGACCTGCGCCTGGAGCAGCGCTGCGAGAAGGGCATGGACGTGCCGTTTCCCTATGCCTGCCGCGACATCGGCGAGGATTGCGTCGAGCTGCTGGCGCTGGACCTGCCCGATTCGACTTCCACCCTGATCGCCGGGCCGCGGCCGGAGTGGGGCATCTCCCTGGACGAGAGCCTGGCCATTGCCCGCGACAACCTGCGCGACGCCACCGAGGACCGTTTCGCCGAAGTCGCTCCCGGCGTGTTCCGCGGCGCCTGGTACGACGCCTACGACACCAGCCGCGCCTTGCTGCCGGACGTGCTGCATCGCGCGCCGGTGGCGGGGTGCCCGGTGTTCATGCTGCCCACGCGCGATTGCCTGCTGGTGGTCGGCGAGCGCGACAACGTGGCCATGGCCCTCATGCTGGAACTGAGCCTGCAAGCGGCCGAGCATGGCCGCTGCATCTCCTGGCTGGCCTTCACCTACGACGACGCGCGCCGCATCGTGCCGTTCGCGCTGACTGCGCCCGAGCACCGGCAGCGCCAGGCCGACCTGCGGCGGATGCTGGATACACCCGCCTACGCCGGCCAGAAAGCGCTGCTCGACAAGCTGCACGAGGCCAACGACGTGGATGTGTTCGTGGCCTCGTTCAACGTCTACCAGGACCGCAACGACAGCACGCGGCAGGTGTCGGTCGGCACCTGGACCGAGGGCGTGGACACCTTGCTGCCCAGGACCGACCACATCGCCTTCGTCGTCCCGCGCGAGGACGGCGAAGCGGATGTGACCGTCGCGGAGTGGGAGCCGGCGTTCGCCCTGCTCGGTGCGCTGATGGAGCGTCAGCCGACCCTGTATCCGCCGCGCTATCGCGTGCGCAGCTTCCCCAGCGCCGAGCAACTGCGGCAATTGCCCCCGGTTTAGGTACAAGGCGCGGGTCTTCGTCTTCGCGTCGGCGTTGTCGCGACGGATGCTAGAGCGGACATGCGCAATTGGACATAGCGCGTTCTCGCCGCATGCGTAGCACATGTGGGAAGGCAGGCCGCCGCCGATGTTCGGCGGGTGAGGGTGGACGAGCGGGGCTCAAGAAATCGCCAGTGCAGCCGATAGCAGCGCACGGATCGGCGTCGCTGCACATCGGCAGCGACACGCGGGGAACCAGATTGCGCCGGCAGCCGCCGCGCCCAGGACTCCGGCGTGGGCCGTGGCATCTTGGGGGAGAATGCAGTGCGCAGTCGCTTGGTTTGGCAGTCGCTCGGAGCGCTGCTGTGGTGGGGTGTGCTCGCGCCGTGCGCGGTAGCACAGGCGGCGGTAACGCCCGCGTGTGCGCCAGCGCAGGCGTTGCCGGCCTGTGTGGCGGCCGTGCGCGCCGAAGATCCGGCTGCTGCGCTGCGCATGGGCATGCCGGCCTGGGACGCTGCGGCCGATAAGCAGGGCCTGATTCCCCTCGGTCTGGAACTGGTGGACGCGGCGTCCGCCGCCGGCAAGCCGGAGACCGTGGTCGCCCTCGGCTCGGCCCTGCGCACGCAGTCGTTGTCGCCGCAGCAGCGGGTGCGTCTGTTCAAAAAGCTCAACGGCGCCATCTGGCAGCCGCGCGATGCCGCGCGCATTGCCGAACTCGAAGCCGAGATGCGGCGACTGGAGAAGGACCTGCCGGACGAGCCGCTCATCGCCGACTTGTGGCGGCAACTGGCCGCTTGCTATTACCAGATCGGCGCACAGAAAGACGCCTTGCGGGTCGCCCGTATCGCGTTGTCCAGAGTGCGTAAGCATCCCGATCTGGTGGAATACAACGCCAACCAGATCGTGTTCATCGTCTCTTCGCAGCAAGGGCGCATGCCAGACGCAATCGCTGCATTGCTCGAGGCGGAGCGGGTAGGCAAGGCGTTGGGCAAGCCGGACGACGCCATGCTGCTGAACAACGCCACCGGCTTGTTCTGTTATGCCCGCGAATGGGAAAAGGCGATCGCCTATGGCCAACGCGCCTTGGCCGCCTACGACGCCAAGCCGCCCAAGGAACTGTCACGCGCGGCCGTGCTCGACAATGTGGGGTCGGCCTACGACGGAGCTGGCGAACTGCAGCGCGCCGAGGCCATCTACCGGCAGGCATTGGCAGCGGCGCGCGCCGACGACACGGCATCGCTGATCTCCCCGCTGAACAACCTCGCCGATGTCCTGCGTCGCCTGCATCGCCCGCAGGAGGCGTTGCCTTTGTTGCAAGAGGCGGCCGCGATCATGGATAACGCCGCGCAGAGCGGCGATCACGGCGATCACGGTGCAGCGGCCATCATCTATTCCAACCTCGGTACCACCCTGGTGGATCTCAGCCAGCGCGATGCCGCGGCTGCGGCGTTCGCGCACTCGCGGCAGTTGTTCGCGGAATCGGACAATGTGACGCGGCGGCTTGAGCTGTATCCGCCCATGATCGACAACCTCGACGCGCTCGGCCGCGACCGCGAGGCGCTGGCGCTGATGCGCGAATACAAAACGGTCAACGACGAGGCGGTGAACGTCGAATCCAAGACCCGCATCGCGCAGCTCGAATCGGCAGTGGACCTGGCACGCAAGAAGAGCGAGTTGGCCGCGCTCGGCCGCACCCGCGCCGCCGAACAGGCCGCCTACGCGCAACTGCAGGCGCGCGAACAGCGCCAGCGCAGCGTGCTGTATGGCTTGCTGGCCGCACTGCTGGCGCTGGCAGGCTTCTTCCTGCTGAAGGTGCGCGAAGGCCGCATACGCCGGCGCGTCAACGCCGAGCTGGCGCGCAAGAACGACGAGATCCACACCCAGCACCGCGAACTGGAACAGCTCACCGCCACCATCCGCCGGCAGAGCGAGGAGGACGCCCTCACCGGCCTGCGCAACCGCCGCTACGTCACCGCCTGGCTGCAGGCACGCGAGGCCGCGGCGACGCCAGAGCGCACCCAGGAACCGCTGCTGATCGCCCTGCTGGACATCGACCACTTCAAGCGCGTCAACGACCTGCACGGCCACGAAGGCGGCGACCACGCCCTGATGCATCTCGGCGACCTGCTGCGCGACTGCGCGCGCAACTCCGACGTCATCGCTCGGTGGGGCGGCGAAGAGTTCCTGTGGATCTGCCCCGGCGGCACCCTGGCCGACGCCCCGCGCCTGTTCCGCCGCCTACGCGAACGCCTGCAGGCCGACCCCCTGATGCGCCCGGCCGGGCGCATCGCCCTCACCGTGTCGATGGGCGTGAGCCTGTTCCCCGCCCACCCCGGCGGCGACTGGCCACTGAGCCTGCGCATCGCCGACGCCGCCCTGTACCGCGCCAAGCACGCCGGCCGCGACCGTTGGGTGGGGTTGACGCTGGAAGGTGTGGCGACGGATCTCGGCCCCGATGTGTCGCTGGAGGCGCTGGAGGCGGAGGGGCGGCTGCGGCAGAGCGGGGGGGGGTGTGGCGATGGGGTGGTGTTTGTGGCGGGGCAGGGGGTGATGTGAGGGAGTGGCTTAGCGATTCGAGTGGCGCCCACACAAGCTGGTCGAACTCTTAGTTGAAGGCATCGCGTCCGCCTGCCATCATGCGTTGCAATTGCAACGCATGAGGTGTCTCATGAAATCAGCATCCCTACCTTCGCTCCGGGTCGATCCTGCGCTGCGCGAGGCCGCCGAGGCGGTTCTGCAAAAGGGCGAAACCCTGTCCAGCTTCGTCGAGCAGTCCGTGCGTGCCCAAGTTCAGCTGCGACAGCAGCAGGACGCGTTTATCGCGCGCGGCCTGGCATCACGCGATAGCGCCCGGCAGTCGGGCCGCTACATCGATGCGAAAGACGTGCTGGCTGGGCTGCAGTCCCGGCTGGATACGGCCCGGAAGGGCTAAGCCAGCGTGGGATTCACCGTCCGCTTCACGGAGGAAGCGCGCGAAGACCTCTCGCGCCTCTACGACTGGCTGCTGCAACGCGCTGAGGGCGATTTCACCGTGGCCGAGCGTGCGCTGCAGGCTATCCGAGACGGCATCACTGTGCTTGAACTTGCGCCGTTGAGCTGCCGCAAGGCAGGCCTGGGTGATCCTTTTCTGCGCGAGTTGGTGATCGGCTTTGGCGCCAGCGGCTATGTGCTGCTGTTCGAGGTCGAGGACAGCCAATGCGTCACCGTGCTGGCGGTTCGGCATCAGCGCGAAGACGACTATCACTGAATCAAAGCAGGTGGGCTACAACGTTCCCGCCCTGCTACATATTGAAGACTCCGGGAACCAAAGATATGAGCCCGCGGATGCGGAGTTGGGTGGCCGCAGATGCCTTCACTTCGACAGGGCATGTGTCCGGCGAAGCGTGGCCGGAATTTCGCAAGGCGTGAAGGCGGCTATCATGACCCGCGCCCCGCGCCAACACACCGGAGACATGGAAAGCCGATGGCCAACATCACCAAGCGCCGCAAAGGCGAGCTGATCCGCATGCTGTTCCAGATCCTCAAGGCGCAGCCGGAGGGGATGCGGGCCAGCGACGCGCTGGAGATGCTGGCGAAGCAGGTCACGATGACCGAGTACGAGGCGGGGGACTACCAGACCGGCGGCCGCCGTTTCGAGAAGATCGTGCGCTTCAGCACCGTGGCGCCGGTGAAGGCCGGTTGGATGGTCAAGGACAAGGGGATCTGGACGCTGACGCCCGACGGCGAAGCTGCCTTGCAGGCCTACCCCGACCCCGAACAGTTCACCCGCGCGGTCGGCCAGCTCTACCGCAAATGGAAGAGCGCCCAGCCGGACCCCGTCGAGGACGACGAGGGCGAGGAAGAACTCGGCGAGGGCTCGGCCACCATCACCCTGGAAGAAGCCGAGGAGATGGCGTGGACCGAGATCGAGGCGTACCTGGCGGCGATGCCGCCGTACGATTTCCAGGAACTTGTCGGCTCGCTGCTGAAGGCGATGAGCTACCACGTGGCCTGGATCGCCCCGCCCGGCAAGGACGGCGGCACCGACATCATCGCCTACAACGACCCGCTCGGCACCCGCCCGCCACGCATCAAGGTGCAGGTTAAGCGCAACGCCAACTCCCCGCGCATCGACGTGATGGGCCTGCGCAGCTTCATGGCCGTCCTCGGCGAGGGCGACGTGGGCCTGTTCGTGGCCTTGTCCGGTTTCACCAAGGATGCCGACTACGAAGCGCGGCAGTCGCATCGGCGGATCAATCTGATCGATGCGCGCAAGCTGCTGAGCTTATGGACGGCGCACTATGCCCAGCTCGATGACATCGCCCGCGCGCGTCTGCCGCTCAAGCCGGTATGGTTTCTTGCTGGGGGCGAGTGAGGGGTGATTGCTGCCGAAAACCCGTCGCGCGCGCGTCCTCGCGCCACTTCATGACCTACTTGCCTTGTCTCGCCACTGGCGTGGATAAGGCGCTATCGCCTCCCGCCGCCTGTCGCGTTCGGGTAGCCATGTATTCATTGCGAGACATTTGATTCATGCCATTGACTCTTCCCCAACTGGAACGCCATCTGTTCAAGGCCGCCGACATCCTGCGCGGCAAGATGGATGCGTCAGAATTCAAGGAATACATCTTCGGGATGTTGTTCCTCAAGCGTTGCTCCGATGTGTTCGAGCAGCGCCGCGAGCAGGTCATTGCCGAGCGCAAGGATGCGGGCGAAAGCGACGCGCAGGCCAAGGTGTCCGCCGAAAATCCGCGCTGGTACAAGGTGGAGGATGTGGTCTGGGTGCCGCCGAACTCGCGCTACCAGACGCTGCTCAACGATGCCCACCAGAACGTGGGCAACGCGCTGAACAAGGCGCTGTCGGGGATCGAGGACACCAACAACAGCCTCGACGGCGTGCTGGAGCACATCGACTTTACCCGCAAGGTCGGCCAGAGCAAGATCCCCGACATCAAGCTGCGCCAGTTGATCACCCACTTCGGCCTGCACCGCCTGCGCAATGAGGATTTCGAGTTCCCCGATCTGCTGGGTGCGGCCTACGAATACCTGATCGGCGAATTCGCCGATTCCGCCGGCAAGAAAGGCGGCGAGTTCTACACGCCGCGCTCGGTGGTACGGATGATGGTGCAGCTGCTCAAGCCTGAGCAACATCACGACATCTACGATCCCTGCAGCGGGTCGGGCGGTATGTTGATCCTGTCCAAGGACTACATCGACGAACACGGCGGCGACGGCCGCAAGGCCAACCTGTTCGGGCAGGAGTTCAACGGCACGGTCTGGTCGATCTCCAAGATGAACATGCTGCTGCATGGCATCAGCACCGCCGACCTGCGTAACGAGGACACGCTGGCCGAGCCGCAGCATGCCGCCGGTGGCGAGCTGCAGCGGTTCGACCGCGTGCTGACCAATCCGCCGTTCTCGATCAACTGGGGCACCGCCGACAAGAACACCGACGGAAGCCCCGCCTGGGCACCGAAGTTCCCCGAGCGCTTCCGCTACGGCCAGGTGCCGCCGGGCGCGAAGAAGGCCGACCTGATGTTCCTGCAGCACATGGTGGCCGTGACCCGCGACGGCGGCATGATCGCCACGGTTATGCCGCATGGCGTGCTGTTCCGTGGCGGCGACGAGGCGCGCATCCGCGCCGGGCTGATTTCCGACGACCTGCTGGAAGCGGTGATCGGCGTGGCGCCCAACCTGTTCTACGGCACCGGCATCCCCGCCTGCATCCTGGTGTTGCGGCAGCAGGTGCAGCACGGAGGCAACCGCGTCAGCGGCAAGCCGGCGCAGCGCCAGGGCAAGGTGCTCTTCATCAACGCCGACCGCGAGTATTTGGAGGGACGCGCGCAGAACTACCTGCTGCCCGAACACATCGAGAAGATCGTCACGACGTTCGACGAGTTCCGCGCCATCGACGGCTTTTCCGCGATCGTCGACAACGCCACGCTGCTGGAGAACGGCTGCAACCTCAACATCCGCCGTTATGCCGACAACGCCCCGGCGCCGGAACCGCACGACGTGCGCGCGCATCTGGTCGGCGGCGTGCCGAAAGCCGAGGTGCAGGCCAAGGCCACGCTGTTCGCCGCGCATGGCTTGGATCCGCAGGAGCTGTTCGTCGTGCGTGACGCGGCGTATTTCGATTTTGCGCCGATGCTGACCGCTCGCGCCGAGCTAAAGCCTGCCGTCGAAGGCAATCCCGGCCTGCAGGCGAAGGAGGCCGCACTGCGCGACGCGTTCGAGGGCTGGTGGCAGGCGCACGGCACCCGCATCACCGCGCTGGCCGGGCGCCAGAACGATGCCGCCGCACTGGTCGCGCTGCGCCATGAGCTGCTGGCTAGCTTCAGCGAGGCGCTGGAAGCCGTTGGCCTGCTCGATCCGTTCCAGGTGCGCGGCATCATCGCCGGCTTTTGGGTGCAGACCCGCTACGAATTCCAGACCCTGATGGCGCGTGGCGCCCGCGGCGTCATCGACGCCTGGCGCACCAGCATCGTCACCGCACTGGAGGACAAGGCCAGCAAGGACAATCCGCTGGACCACAAGCTGGTGCGCTTCCTGCTGGCCGAGTTCGTCGAAGCCATCGCCGAACTGGAGGCGAAGAAGGCCGAGCTGGACAGCCAGATCAAGGCGGCCGACCCTAAGGCAGCGAAAGACGCCGATGGCGAGGACGGGGATGCCGAACCGGCCGATGCGAATGAGGAGGAGGAGGCCGTGGATGAGGACCAGCTCAGGGGCTGGAAGAAGGACCTGGCTGCGGTGAAGAAGCAGCTCAAGGCGCAGCAAGCCAGCTTCACCGACGAACTCGATCGCAAGGTCGCTGCCCTGGACGAGCCGGCGGCCGCGGCGCTGCTGCTGACCATCCTGCACGACGACATGCGCGCCATCGTCGAGCGCTACGTCGCTGCGCAGCGCAAGGAAGTAGTCGCCGCGTTCGAGACCTGGTGGGACAAGTATCGGGTGACGCTGGCGGATATCGAAGGCAAGCGCGATAAGGCGGCGCGGGCGCTGCAAGGGTTCTTGAAAGGGTTGGGATATGTCTGACTTTAATTTAGTGGTTGATATTCCCAATGCCGCTCTTTGGCCGCTGAAGTCAGCTGATAGCTTGTGCAGCGTGATATCGCGTGGTACGGCCCCTATTTATGTTGAGAAAAGCGAGGTCAGGGCCATTGGACAGCGATGCGTTTCTGCAAAAGGCTTCATTGCGGAGCACGCTCGACCCCACTCAGAAGGCGCGATCAGCGGTGTGCTGCGTCCAGAGAGTGGAGATGTACTCTTAAACTCAACCGGCACCGGAACGATTGGGAGGTCTGCTGTCTTCGATTCGCCAGGGAAGTTTATTGTCGATGGGCACGTGACGGTGCTGCGTCCGCTTAGAGATTCTGCAGACGGTCGCTGGCTGAACTCCGTCCTGCAAACGCCACATGCGCAGCGTCATCTCGAAAGATTCTGCTACGTAGGGTCAACGAATCAGCTTGAGCTAAGCCGGACCCCTCTGCGTCTTAGCCAATTTCCGACGCCCAGTTTGAACGAGCAGGAGATGATTGGCTCAGTTGTCGACACCCTCGATACCGCCATCCACGAAACCGAGGCGCTGATCGCCAAGCTCAAGGCCGTCAAGCAGGGCCTGCTGCACGACCTGCTGACGCGAGGCATCGACGCCAACGGCGAACTGCGCCCGCCGCAGTCGGAAGCGCCACATCTCTACAAGCCTTCACCGCTGGGCTTGATTCCGAATGCGTGGAATGTTGAGCCGTTGTCTCGCTACACCGCATCCGAAATTACATACGGAATCGTCCAGGCCGGCCCTCATATTCCTGGAGGCGTACCATACATTCGGACCGGAGACATGTCAGGTGATTCTTTGATCCGGGAGACGATGCTCTGCACCTCTCGTCGCATCGCTAACAGTTATATGAGATCCAAGGTCCGGGCTGGTGAAGTGGTAATGGCTATCCGTGCGACAGTAGGAAGGGTTCTGCCTGTACCGGACGACTTAGATGGCGCCAATCTCACGCAAGGTACTGCTCGTATATCGCCAAGTATTGATGCCGATGGAGTATTTTTGCTCTGGGCATTGAGGCACACGCGTGCGCTAAAGGCGATCAATCTCGAAGTCAAAGGTACGACATTCGCGGAGATCACGCTCAATGCCTTGAGAAGGATTCCATTGGCTGCGCCACTTGAGCTAGAGGAGCAGATTGAAATAGGGCGTCGCCTTAATGCGATCGATAGAAGCATCATGTTTGAGTGCGAGATACTGGCTAAGCGTCGAGCGCAAAAATTCGGTCTCATGAACGACCTCCTCACCGGCCGCGTCCGCGTCACCCCGTTGCTTGATGCCACCACCGCATGACCCACGCCCTGCCACCTGCCGAATCGCTGACGGTCGAGTTCAAGAGCGACCGCAGGAAGCTGTCCGACACTGAGCTGGCCGAGGCCGTGGTGTGTCTTGCCAACGCGGACGGTGGCGAGCTGTGGCTGGGCGTAGAAGACGATGGCACCGCGACCGGTCTGCATGCCGATCACCGGCGGTTGGCCGGCTTGCCCGGCCTGGTCGCGGCGCGCACGTCGCCGGCCATTGCGGTGCAGGTGGAGGCGGTCGAGATCGATGGTGTGCCTGTCGCGCGGATCGTGGTGCCCAAGGCCGCCACGGTGGTGGCCACCGCCGGTGGCGTCTACCTGCGCCGCCGGCTGAAGCATGACGGCATGCCTGAGTGCGTGCCGATGCTGCCGCATGAGCGCGACAGCCGGCTCGGCCAGCTGGGGCTGGTCGATGCCTCGGCGCAGCCGGTGGCCGGCGCGCAGCTATCGGATTTCGATCCGCTGGAACGCGAGCGCCTGCGCCAGGCAGTGCAGCAGTACGGTGGCGACCGCGTGTTGCTGGAGCTTGACGATGAGGCGCTGGATGGTGCGCTGGGCTTCACTACGCGCCAGCCCGACGGCCGCCGCGTGCCGACACTGTGTGGCCTGTTGGTGATCGGCCGGGTCGAGGCGCTGCGCCAGCATGTGGCCACGCATGAGTTCGCGTTCCAGGTGCTGGCCGAACAGGCGGTGCGCTTCAACGAGTTCCGTCGCGTGCCGCTGCTGCAGGCCATCGACTGGTTGGAGACCAACTTCCGGCCGTACAACCCGGAAGAGGAACTGCAGGTCGGGCTGTTCCGCGTGCCGGTACCCAAGGTCGATCTGGGTGCCTACCGCGAGGCGGTGGCCAACGCGCTGATCCACCGCGATTACCACCGCCTGGGCGCGGTGCATGTGCGACTGGAGAACGAGGCGCTGGTGGTCAGCAACCCTGGCGGTCTGGTCGATGGGGTGACGCTGGACAACCTGCTGACCACCGAGCCGCGCCCACGCAATCGCGCGCTTGCCGATGCGATGAAGCGCATCGGGGTGGTGGAACGCTCGGGGCGCGGGGTCGACACGATCTATCGGGGCCTGCTGCGCTTCGGCCGGCCAGCCCCGGACTATTCCCGCACGGATAGCCACAGTGTGGTGGTGCGGCTGGATACCGGTGCGGCTGATCTCGACTTCGGCCGCATGGTGGTGGAGCAGGAGCGGCGCAGCAATGGCGAACTGCCGATCGACAGCCTGATCGCACTGGCCGCGTTGCGCGAGCTCAAGCGTGTCACCGCCGACGAGTTGGCCGCGCGCATCCAGCGCGACCCGGCCAGCGCCAAGCGCACGCTGGAGGCGCTGACCGAGGCCGGCCTGATCGAGGCGCACGGGCAGACCCGTGGGCGCAGCTACACCTTGTCGGCGGCCGTGTATCAGCGCCAGGGTGAGAAGGCCGCCTATACCCGGCAAGCCGGCTTCACCAGCCTGCAGAACGAGCAGTTGGTGCTGAACTACGTGCAGCAGCACGGGCAGATCCGCCGTGCCGAGGTGATGGAGCTGTGTCGATTGGGTGCCTTGCAGGCCAAGGCGCTGTTGGGGCGGCTAAAAGAGCAAGGGCGGCTGTCCCAACATGGGACACGCCGGGTGGCCTACTACACCCTTGAACCTGACGACTGAAAGGGTGTCGCCAGGCGGACGGGATCCTTTGGAGGTCTTTGGGACTCTTTGGAGGTCTTTGGACATCTTTGGATGTCTTTGGGGTTCTTTGGAGGTCCATGAGAATGTTGGGATGTCCATGGATGCCTGCATCCAGCCAGGGAGATGCTGATGGGTTGGGAGTTGGAAGACGTCGAGAAGCCTTTCGTGACGCAACTGCAGGCGGTCGGCTGGACGCATCTGGCCGGTAGCCTGGACGACCCCGCCGTCACGGAACGCAGCGGCTTCGCCGAGGTCGTTCAGGAAACCCGGCTGCGCGAGCGCCTGCTGGCGCTGAATCCGGGGCCGGAGGGCCAGCCGTGGCTGGATCATGCCCGCCTGGCTGAAGCGGTGGCGGCCATCACGCGCCTGGGCGCACACAAGTTGATGGAGGCCAATCAGCAGGCAACCGAGCTGCTGATCAAGGGCCTGACGGTCGACGGGCTGCCCGGTTGGGAGGGCGGGCGCGGGCAGACGATCCGTTATATCGATTGGGACACGCCGGCCAACAACCGTTTCACCGTGGTCAGCCAGTACCGCGTGGACTGCCCGCCCGGCTTCAACAGCGCCAAGGCGTTCATCGTGCCGGACCTGGTGTTGCTGGTGAATGGCATCCCGCTGGTGGTGGTGGAGTGCAAGAGTCCGTCCATTCCCGAGCCGTTGAGCGAGGCCGTGGACCAGTTGCGCCGCTACAGCAACCAGCGCAAGGCCGCGCTGGAAGTGGACGAGAACGAAGGCAACGAGGCGCTGTTCGCCACCAATCAGCTGCTGGTGGCCAGTTGCGTGGACGAGGCGCGGGTTGCAAGCATCGGTGCGGGCTTCGAGCACTTCGCGCAGTGGAAGACCGTGGTGGGGCCGGACGGTGCAGGATCGGAGGCGGAGGCGGCGCAACGCTTCGGCAAGCAGACGCTCAACGCCCAGGAGCGCTTGGTTGCCGGCCTGCTGGCGCCAGCGAACCTGCTGGATGTGGTGAAGCACTTCCTGCTGTTCATGCAGGTGGGCGGGCAGACCATCAAATCCATGTGCCGCTATCAGCAGTACCGTGCGGTGAACCGTGCGATCGCAAAGCTCAAACGCGGCCAGACCCGGCTGCAGCATGGCGAAAGCGATCAGCGTGGCGGCATCATCTGGCATACCCAGGGCTCGGGAAAGTCGCTGACTATGGTGTTCCTGGTGCGCAAGATGCGCGCCGAGCCGACGCTGCGACGCTTCAAGGTGGTGGTGGTCACCGACCGCAAGGACCTGCAAGGCCAGCTGTCCGTGACCGCAACACTCACAGGCGAACCAGTGGAGGTGGCCGACAGTACGTCAGGCCTGAAAGGCCTGGCGCGTCGCAAGGGGCCGGGGTTGGTGTTCGTCACCATCCAGAAGTACCGCGATGGCGACACGGCCAATGATGCCCCGCTGAAGGCCGAAGATCTCCCGTTTGCTGGACAAGCGGTCAAGGAGGCGCGTGCTGTGTATGGCAAGGCCGAAGTGGCTGCGGAGCAATTCGAGGTGCTCAACGATGACGACGCCATCCTGGTGCTGGTGGACGAGGCGCATCGCACCCAGGCCGGCGACCTGCATGCCAACCTGCTGGCCGGATTGCCCAGCTGCGCGCGGATCGGTTTTACCGGCACGCCGATCATCATGGGCGAGAAGAAGCGGACTCACGAGATCTTCGGCGAGTTCATCGATCGCTACACCATCAAGGAGGCCGAGGCCGATGGGGCGACGGTGCCGGTGCTTTACGAAGGACGTACCGCCAATGGCGCCATCAAGGACGGCGCTAACCTGGACGAACTATTCGAGGATCTGTTTCGCCAGCACACATCGGAAGAGCTGGAAGCGATCAAGCAAAAATACGCCACCAAGGGGCATATTTTCGATGCGCCAGCGCTGATAGCCGACAAGGCGCGCGACATCCTTCGCCATTACGTCGCCAACATCCTGCCCAATGGCTACAAAGCCCAGGTGGTGGCTTATAGCCGGCTGGCCGCCACCCGCTATTTCGCCGCCTTGAAAGCTGCTCGCGACGAGCTGCTGCAGGAGGCCGATGCGCTGAGCCCGCAGGACCAGGCGATGGATGATGAAGCCCTGTGCCTGCGGCCGCCGAAGGTGCGGGCGGTAGTACAGGCGTGGCGCTATCGCGAGGTGCTGGCGCGGATCGAATTCGCGCCGATCATCTCCGGCAGCAACAACGATGATCCCGGCTGGAAGCACTGGACCGACAGTTCCACCCATGAGTCGTTGATCAAGCGCTTCAAGAAGCCGCTGATGCATCCGGATGCGACCAAAGCGGATCCGCTGGCGTTCCTGGTGGTCAAGTCGATGTTGCTGACGGGATTCGATGCGCCGATTGCCGGCGTGATGTACCTGGATCGACCGATTCGCGAGGCGGAGTTGCTGCAGGCCATTGCGCGCGTCAATCGCACTGGCTTTGGCAAGCGCCGCGGCATCGTAGTGGACTATTACGGTGTGGCCCAGCATCTGAAGGAAGCGCTGGCCGCCTACGCCGACGAAGATGTAGTTGGCGCATTGGCGAGTTTGAAGGACGAAGTGCCGGTGCTGCGTGATCGGCATGCGCGGGTGGTTGACCTGTTCCGCGAACGGGGCATCGAATCACTGGCGGACACCGAGGCCTGTGTGGATGCACTAGGTAACGAGAAGCTCAGAGCGGAGTTCGTGGTCAAGCTCAAGGCGTTTCTTGGATCGCTGGACACGGTGTTGCCGCGCCCGGAAGGCCTGCCGTTTTCTGCGGATGCCAAGCGCCTGGCGTATATCCATGCGCGCGCCCGTAATCGTTACAAGGACACGCCGGTGCTTGGGAAGGACGTGGGTGCCAAGGTGCGCAAGCTGATCGACGATCATGTGATCTCTCTGGGCATCGACCCGAAGATTGCGCCGATTCAACTCACGGATGCCCAGTTCGATGCCCATGTGGGCCGGGCCGCGAATGATCGCGCCAAGGCTTCGGAAATGGAACACGCGGTGCGCTCGCATATCCGCAAGCACGCCGACGAGGACCCAGTGCTGTACCGCAAGCTTTCGGAGCGATTGAACGAGATCTTGCGGGCGTTGGGCCAACAATGGAGTGAGTTGGTTGCCCAACTGCAGGCACTGGTCGACGACGTGCGCAACGGCAGCGTCGGTGCCGCCGATACGCCGGCGGGTGTGCCGGAGCATTGCGCGCCTTTTCTTCGCACGGTGATGGACGTGGTCTGCGCAGGGCGCGAGCCGACTCCGGCGGAGCTGCTTCGGTTGATGGACGTGACCGTGGAACTGGTCGAGCTGCTGGTGCAGGAGCTGCAGAGCAACCGCAATATCTGGAGTCCGCACAAGCGCGCGGCACAAGAGCAGCTCAACGGTTTGCTGTTCGACCGTCTGATGCGGCTGCGCCCTCCACTGATGGACGAAGCTGCGGCGGGGCTGCTCACCGACAAGCTGATGGAACAGGCGCGTGCCAGCCATGAGCGGCTGATGCAGGTGTGATGCCATGCGAGCTGCCATGATTGCCCCCAGTCTGCAGGTGGACGATCTGCTGTTCACCGTGCGGCACAGTGCGCGCCGACGGACGATGGAGATCACCGTCGAGCGTGATGGTGCGCTTGTGCTTTCTGCACCACCGGACGTGGCAGAGTCCAGGTTGCGTGCCTTCGTGCAGGAAAAGCGCTTCTGGATCTACACCCGGTTGGCGGAGAAGGATCGCCTGCAACGCCATGCGCCTCGCAAGGAGTTTGTGGGCGGCGAGGGCTTCCTTTACCTGGGGCGAAGCTATCGGTTGAAGATGGTGGCCGACCAGGAAGTACCGTTGAAGCTGTCCGCCGGGCGCTTCTGCCTGGCATCCCATGCATTGCCCGCTGCCAGAGAACAATTCATTCGCTGGTATGGCGAACGTGCCAAGCGCTGGCTGTCGAGTCGCATGCTTGAACACGCGCTGCGTATGGACGTCGCTCCGGTCGGGGTAAAGGTTCAGGACCTTGGCTACCGCTGGGGTTCGTGCGGCAAGGGAGATTGGCTGTACTTCCATTGGAAGACCATTCTGCTGCCGGCTCGCATCGCCGAGTATGTGTTGGTGCACGAGATGGCGCATTTGCACGAGGCGCACCACACGCCTTCATTCTGGCTGCATGTGGAGCGCGCCATGCCGGATTATTTGCAACGCAAGGCTTGGTTGGCGGAAAACGGCATTGATGTCGAAGGGATCTGACGCGCGGCGACAGCGTATGTCGCTTGATGTTTGCCGCATGCCATCATCCGTGGATGAGGCAACTTGACGCGTCACATCGGCGGTAGCAAAATTACTAAACGGAGCCTAGAAACTCCGCAGACAGCGGTACCCACCTCCGACAAACCGGTGGGTTTTTTGTGCCTGCGTGCTTTGCAGGTGCAACCGACGCGACCTCTGCGTCGGGAGGGCGGTGAATACAAGACCCGCAAGGGAAATAAGCCCGCCGGCTGTCTGCGGTTTCTAGCCTCCCGACTTCCCGTCCGCCATTGCGGCGGACGGCCACTTCATGGAAGGAGAGGCGACGATGTCGGAGTACAGAACGGACGATCTTGAAGTGGCGGGTTATTTTCTGCCCGAAGAGAGCCAGTTCCGGCTGGTGCGGCTGGGTGAGTTCATCAGGTTCCTCGCAAGACTGGCAGAGCCACGCAGCGTGGCCGAGGAACGCGAGGCAGCCCCGAAGGTGCGTGCGGGCGAACTGGCGGTGTGCATGGAATTGCTCGCGGAGCAGCTGGACATGGTGCTCCGCGAGGTGTCGTGGCCGGCGCAGCGTCAGTCTCCATATCAGACGCCCGGCCATGACGCCGAGAGCGGGCCGCCCGGGTATCGTCTACCGTAGACACGTCGCCATTCGCCCCATGCGTTGGGTCTTTGATTGAAGGCGACTCCTTTGCTGTGCAACCTTCGCGAGTGGCCAGTGGGACCACCACGGTCGTGCCTACGCCGTGCCAGTAATGGCGCACGGCGGGAGGGCTTGCGGCGTCTACATCGAACGGGCCGGCGTCGCTTGCGTCTGCACAGTGTCGTGCTGTTGGCTGCGCTGCAGTTCATCTGACCTGACTTGCTGCTGCGCCGCCTCCAGTTGCGCGAAGCGCTGTTCCGCCGGTACCGCGAGCGCCTCCTGCATGGGCATGTGCGCTCGGTGCGCGGCGGGGTCGGGCGATGGATGGCCGATGCGCCACAGGTGCACCACCTCGCCGCTGCCCAAGGTGGCGGTGGACGTGTTGGCGGCGATCTTCAGGTCGTCCTTTGCCGTGAACCCCTTTTCGCTAGCCAACAGCAACAGGCTCGCGCTCAGCCGCTCGCTGTTCTCATCCCATGGCTTGCCGGCTTGTTGATCCAGTCCGCGCACGCCATCGCGGATCTTCTCGAACAATGGTGTGTCGGGATGCCCAGGGTCGCCCGGCTGGACGTGTCCTGCCTGCGGAGAGTCGAGCTCGGGGGTTGGACTGATGTGCTGGTGGGAGTCCTGGGTATGCTGCAGCAGGCCGGGTGTTGGCGGGGTGGTGCTGGTATCCCAGAACGCCTGAGGGGTGGTAGCGCTGTCTTGCGGCAAGGTGATGCCGTTGCGCTCCAGCAAGGTCTCGTTGAAGTGCAGGCGTTGCATGTTCAGATGCATTTGCGGCGCGACGCCGTGGACTGAATGCGCGTTTTCTCTGTCGAGCTTGATCGCGCGGCTCAGCGCCAGGGCGCCGTAGTAATTGGGGTAGTCCGAGTCGCCGTGGTAGCCAATGCCGGTTGTCTGGTCCACTGACAGGCCAGGAGTGCCTTTGGGGAGCTTGTCGAAGTAATAATGCCCTTGTGCGGCAATGTTCTCCGGGGTCATCGGGAGTGAACCGTCCGCATTGAAGTTCAGGCCTGGTCGGGCTCTGGCTTGAGCGCGATTGGCTGGGTCGGCTTCGACGAAGTCCTTGATGCGGCTGTTCGGAATGCCTTTCATGGCGGTCAGATCGACCTGAGGGTTGATCTGTCGTTCCCGATCGATCAATGCGTTCCAGCCGGAAATTTGTGCCTTGGCCTCGTCCTCGCGGTTTTTCGCAACCAGGTTTTCGATAGGAACCGTGTAGTCGTTGATCGGGTTGTTGTCTTTGGCGATCGCCTTCACAGCGGAGTCGAATTGACGATACGCATCGACCATGGACACTTGATTGAAGGCGTGTTGGGTCTCGTGACCCAGTACGAATGTCAGATCAGTAGCGCCATTCTGATTGAATCGGCTTGGCGATTGTCCCAGCGTGGTAGGCAGGATGCTCATCGTCTTGTTCGCAGAATTGAAAGTGCCGCCTGCGACAGTTCCGCTAAGAGGTGCAAAATTCTCAAGCAACATGTGCTGTTGCCTGCTATTGCTGGTGTTGTTGTCGAGCGTGGTGACCGCCCGTTTCATTTCAGTTGCCAGGGTGGGCGAGCTGTTGATCGTTGCTTGCAGATTGGTGACCATGTCTTGGGTCACCGCCTGGCTTTGCTGGTGAGCGTCCACATAGGTGCTGTGAGCGAAACGTATGCTCATCTCCTGCAGACGCAGAGCGTCGCGCAAATCTGCTGCGGCGGCGGAGCCGGGTTGAAGTGTGGGAAGGGTGACAACCCCGGACGACTTGTCGTAAGACCCGATCAACGATTGGGAGCCGCTCGGGCTCACTGCGAAGCCGCTCAAATGACCGTTGGCAGCCTCTTGATTGAGGCGCTGCGTAAGGTCCTGATCTGCAGCAATGGTTGAGCGCAACTGCGCCACCTGGTCGGCGGTGACTCCCGGTTGGCTGGCGAATCGCGACAAGGCCTCCTGCAACTGTGCGTTTGCTGCTGGCATCGTCGTCATCCTTCTAGCTTGTGGAGACTGATCGCTTCGATGCATGTCCCACCAGGCGCGTCTGGAGATTTCAGTGCTTTGTTCTGGGGGATGATCTGGAGATAGAGATCGTTGCGCGAATAATAGAAGGAAAGCGCCCAGCCGAACTCGTTGTAGAACGTTGGCTCGGGCTTGAATCCGTGCTTCTTCAGGAATTCATCGTAGTTTTTCAATATCAGGTCGCATGGTGGTGAATTTGCTTCACTTGTGCTTCCTGTTGCGGCTATCTCCAGATTTACATTCGAATATCTTGGAAATTTTTCATTGAAGCTGTAAGTGAGGTTGTATTCCCAGTTGTCTTGGGACTTCAGTACGTAGAATCCGGAATTCTTCGCTTCATCCTTGGTGAAGGGGACGTCCATGAGCCGTTGCACGGACTCGGCGGACAGGTCATCGAACTTGTCGACAGTCCCTATCATCGTTAGGAAGCGATGGCCCAATTCGCCTGGTGTCATTTCGGTGTGCTCCTTCATGTTTCCTGCTTTTCGCTCGTTGGCTGCCAAGCCGGTGGTTGCGCAGGATGTTGATAGAAAGATGATTGCTAAGGCCAATGGAATCGTTGAGGTTGCTCTCACGTTGCATGCTCCTTTTGTGCTGGCCGCGACGCTGGTCTTTCCTGCGCCGAGCAACGCCGCCGACTTCAAGCGTTTGCGTCTGGGCGCCTAGTGGATGCCTTCTTTTTGGTCTGAGCAAGGCACATAGGCATCCACCACTTGCTTTGCATAAGCGTTAACAGCTCGTTGGCTTGCCAATTTTTATAGGGTACTGGGCTACCGAGTCGATGTCGTAGACCAAGGATGTCGCTCGAGCTAACTTCTGTTCAGGGCGTTGTAGCCGATGCTGCGGATCCGCTGCAGCATCGTGTGATCGGGATGGTCGGCACGCGCCGGGGCGGCAGTGGAGGCGGGTGCGCTCTGCCGCTCCTGTTTGTCCGGTGCGTGGTAACGCAGTGCCTCGGTGCGTTCCGGCGACAGCATACGGTTGTCAACGCCCGGTTCGAGGCGTCCATGAAACTTCTGCACGGGCACATCCATCAGCTCGCCGAAGGTGCGGTAGGCGGAGTTGCTGTTGATGGTTTCGCCGAAGACCTTGAAGCCGTAGTTCGGGTAGTCGCGATCCTGCGCGTTGAGTTCTGGTACGGCGCGCACGGCCGTATTCCAGCGCCCCATGATTTCGTTCTTGTCGCCGGTGGCGACCGTGCGTGACGGTTGGTCGTCGCGGATGTAGGTGGTGCTGTCGATCTTCTCGCCGATGGAGCGAGCGTACGCGGGATCGTGCGGGTAATGCCAGGCGCGCAGCGAGTGCCGGGTGTCGTCGGTGCCGATGGGGATGGCCTGGCCGGTCTGGCGGTCGGTGGCCAGGCCATGCAGTTCCGCCACGGCCTTGCCGTGCTCGTCGCGCAGCACCCAGAAGGCGTGGCCGGCGATACCGATCACGCCGAGCGAGCGGGCTTCGATGGCGTAATTGGGCATGGTCGTGTCCTTCCTTGGTCGATGTGAATGCAGCGGCGATCAGAACTGCCGTGTTCCGTTCGTCGGCTCAATGGAGTTGCGTGGCGACGCAGCGGTCCAGTGCGGTCTTGAGGTCGTGCATAGCCTGGTCCACGCCCAGGTCGACGAAATAAGCGCCGGCCCCCTTGAGGGCGAGCCTGGCCTGGTTGGCGCCCGGCGGCCGCTCCAGGCGCAGGCGAAAGCCGCTGCGGTTCGTCTCGGGGAAATCGCCCGATTCCAGGATGCCCTTGGTCGGGTCTTCGCGGGTGACCTTGGGCCACGAGCTGCTGGTCTCGGACAGGGTGGCGATGCTGGATTCGGCGCAATCGAACAGGCGCTGGTTGGGCAGGTCGGCCGGGACGTTCAGCACCGCCGAGGCCATCGGCGTCTTGCGGGCGGCGGCGGGCATGCTGCAGGCGCTGGCGACGAGTGCCAGGCCGGCGAACTGGGCGATGCGGTGCCATGGCGTCATGGGGACGTTCCTTGCGTGGGCGTGCGAGCTTCCTGCTCGGCGCATGATGTCGAATGCGCCTGATGCTGTTGCGCGGTCAGCGCCTTGCGCGCCGCCAGGCGATCAGGGCCACGGCGGCCAGGGCGGCGACGGTGCCGACCGCGGCAACCTGCGCCGCGCGCTTGGCGCGTTGTTCGCGCAGGCGCAGCGCGTCATTGCCGGCGTCATCGGCGGACAACGGCGAGCGGTACACGCTGTGCGCGGCGGCGCGGCCGGAGACGGCGGCGCGGCGCGCCGGCGGGGTCGGGGCGGTGTCGGTGGCGGTGTCGTCCACGGCGTGGGCGGTGTCGGTGATCATGGTGGATTGCATCCTCGGCGCTGCGTTCATGCGTGTGTATCGAGTGGGCGGTAGGTTAGGCAAGACCATCCTATCTTTCCAAGCGCCACGTTAACGCGGTGCGGGGGAAAAGTAATGTGCAGGCGCTGCGGGACGCAGGGACCCTGCCTGGTATCTCTTACCAGCAACCGGTTGCCTACGGCGAGGGCTTCTTGCGTGCGCTGCAGCTGTGTTGTGCGTACAGGTCGCCTTTCAGTGCCAAGTCGGGCACGTCAACCGGGGCGTGGCGATCGAGCGGTCTGCGATGCAGCGCCGGGGCAGGGCAGCTTGAACGGCCGCCGTGCCCGCGCTCGCCTGCACGCGCCTACGCTGGCAAGTTTGGCGATAATGCCGGCCTGTTCCGTCAGGATCGCCGCATGACCGCTCTCACCGAACGTTACGCGCGCGCCGTGGACTACGCGCGCATCGCCCACGCCGGCCAGTTCCGCAAGGGCGGCACGGTGCCGTATCTGAGTCACGTGCTGGGTGTGTCGACGCTGGTGCTGGAGGCCGGCGGCGACGAGGACCAGGCGATCGCGGCGCTGCTGCACGACGTGGTCGAGGATTGCGGCGCCGGCCACGAGGCGGTGATCCGCGCACAGTTCGGCGAGGCGGTGGCCGACATGGTGATGGCCTGCACCGACGCCACCGCAGAGCGCAAGGCCGCGCCCGCGGACGTGCCGGCCAAGCGCCGCGACTGGCGCGTCCGCAAGCAGGCGTATCTGGCGCATCTGGCCGATGCCCCGGACGCGGTGCTGCTGGTGTCGGCCTGCGACAAGCTCTACAACGCGCGCAGCATCGTCGCCGACCTGGAAGACCCGGAGGTCGGCACGACAGTGTTCGAGCGCTTCACCGCCGGCCGTGAGGGCACGCTGTGGTACTACCAGGCGCTGCATGCGATCTACGCCGAGCGCGGCGTGGCGGTGTTGCGCGCTTTCGCCAGTGCGGTGACGCGGATGCAGGCGTTGGCCGCGCGCGACGCGGACGCCGACACGCTGGCGGCGCCCGCGTTGGGTTGAGACCTGCGTCACCGGCGACTGCGTGCCCGTTCTGCGCCGATGAGAGACCGGGCGCGTCGCAGCACAGTCGCCACGACACGCCCATGGCGGCCGAGCGGCTAAGCTTGCGCGCTCCTTCGCGTTGCCGGTCCCGCCCATGTCCACGCCTTCCGCTTTCGCCGCTTCCGGCTTCGTGCGCGTCCGTGGTGCGCGCGAGCACAACCTCAAGGACGTGGACGTGGAGCTGCCGCGCGACGCGCTGGTGGTGTTCACCGGCGTGTCCGGCTCGGGCAAGTCGTCGCTGGCGTTCGGCACGCTGTTCGCCGAGGCGCAGCGGCGCTACCTGGATTCGATCTCGCCGTATGCGCGGCGGCTGATCGATCAGGCCGGCGTCGCCGACGTGGACGCCATCGACGGCCTGCCGCCGGCAGTGGCGCTGCAGCAGCACCGCGGCGCGCCGAGCACGCGCTCGTCGGTGGGCAGCGTCACCACCATCTCCAACTCGTTGCGCATGCTGTATTCGCGCGCCGGCACCTACCCGCCGGGCCAGGGCATCATCCACGCCGACGGCTTCTCGCCGAACACGCCGGCCGGCGCCTGCCCCACCTGCCACGGCCTGGGGCGCATCTACGACGCCACCGAGGCGTCGATGGTGCCGGACCGTTCGCTGAGCATCCGCGAACGCGCGGTGGCGGCGTGGCCGCCGGCCTGGCACGGGCAGAACCTGCGCGACATCCTCACCACGCTCGGCCACGACGTCGACGTGCCGTGGGCGAAGCTGCCGAAGAAGACCCGCGACTGGATCCTGTACACCGACGAGCAGCCGACCGTGCCGGTATATCCCGGCTTCACCCTGGCCGAGACCCAGCGCGCGCTCAAGCGCAAGCAGGAGCCGGCGTACATGGGCACCTTCAGCAGCGCGCGCCGTTACGTGCTGCACACCTTCGCCAGCACGCAGAGTGCTTTCATCAAGAAGCGCGTCGCGCAATACCTGATCAGCACGGCGTGCCCCAGTTGCGACGGCAAGCGGCTGCGCCGCGAGGCGCTGTCGGTGACTTTCGCCGGGCTGGATATCGGCGAACTGTCGCAGCGCCCGCTCGGCGAGGTGGCCGACCTGTTGCGGCCTGCGGCGGAAGGTCGCATGCAGGGCCGTTCGCGGCATCCGGAGCAGGCCCTGGCCGCGCAGCGCATCGCCCAGGATCTGCTGGCGCGGATCCAGGTGGTGGAGGCCTTGGGCCTGGGCTATCTGACCCTGGAACGCAGCACGCCGACGCTGTCGCCCGGCGAACTGCAGCGGCTGCGCCTGGCCACGCAGATCCGCTCGCAACTGTTCGGCGTGGTCTACGTGATGGACGAACCGTCGGCGGGCCTGCATCCGGCCGACACGCAGGCGCTGCTGGGCGCGCTGGATCAGCTCAAGGGCGCGGGCAATTCGCTGTTCGTGGTCGAGCACGAGATCGACGTGATCCGCCATGCCGACTGGATCGTCGATGTCGGCCCGGGCGCCGGCGAGCACGGCGGGCAGGTGCTGTACAGCGGTCCGCCGGCGGGACTGGCGCAGGTGCAGGCCTCGTCCACCCGTCGCTACCTGTTCGCCGAGCCGCAGGCCGCCGCGCACGCGCCGCGCACGCCGGAGGGCTGGCTGCAGTTGCGCGAGGTCAGCCGCAACAACGTGGTCGCGCTGGACGTGGACATCCCGCTGGGCGTGTTCACCACGGTCACCGGCGTGTCCGGTTCGGGCAAGTCCTCGCTGGTCAGCCAGGCGCTGGTGGAATTGCTGGGCACGCAACTGGGGCAGGCACCGGCCGAGGCGGAGGAGGAACTGGATCCGCTGGAGCGGGGTACGCGCGTTGCCACCGACGGCTACATCGCCGACGGCCTGCAGCACGTGCGGCGGCTGGTGCAGGTGGATCAGGCGCCGATCGGGCGCACGCCGCGTTCCAATCTGGCCACCTACACCGGCCTGTTCGACCATGTGCGCAAGCGCTTCGCGGCCACGCCGGCGGCGCGCAAGCGCAAGTACGATGCCGGGCGTTTTTCGTTCAACGTGGCCAAGGGCCGCTGCGAGACGTGCGAAGGCGAGGGCGCGGTGAGCGTGGAACTGCTGTTCATGCCCAGCGTGTATGCGCCGTGCCCGACCTGCCATGGCGCGCGCTACAACGCCAAGACGCTGGAGATCGAACTGCGCGGCCACACCATCGCGCAGGTGCTGCGCATGACCGTGGCGCAGGCGCTGGCGTTCTTCGCCGACGATACGGCGATCGCGCGGCCGCTGCAGGTGCTGGTGGACGTGGGCCTGGGCTATCTGCGGCTGGGCCAGCCGGCGACCGAACTGTCCGGCGGCGAGGCGCAGCGCATCAAGCTCGCCAGCGAGCTGCAGCGTGCGCAGCGCCGCGGCACCGTGTACGTGCTGGACGAGCCGACCACCGGATTGCACCCGGCCGACGTGGACACGCTGCTGCGGCAGTTGCACGGGCTGGTGGAGGCGGGCAACACCGTGGTGGCGGTGGAGCACGACATGCGCGTGGCCGCGGCCAGCGACTGGATCATCGACATGGGGCCGGGTGCCGGCGACGAAGGCGGGGCGGTGGTCGCCGCGGGCGTGCCGGAGGCGGTGGCGCGGCATGCGGGCAGTCGCACTGCGCCGTTTCTGGCGGAAGTGCTGCCAGGGTAGCGGGTCGTCTTGGCCCTGCAGGAGTGGCTTCAGCCGCGACAGGCGTACCGATGGTGCCTGTCGCGGCTGAAGGGCACCTCGAATTAGCCCCCAAAATTTTGATCCAAGCCTTCGTAGGCAATTGATCTGCTTGGTGTGCGATGTTTGCAATCGAGGTTGTTAGACGTGCCCTGAAGCTGCTCCTGCAAGCGCCGCAGGAAGCGCGATGCGCGCCTCAGGCCTGGCTTCCGCGGTCGCACGGACGGCGCGCAAGCGCTGTGGCCACTGCTCGAAGTGGCCCGCGTCGCCCGCGGTCGCGTCGCTAGGCCAAGCCGATTTGGCTCAGGCCTGGTACCACTCCAGCGCATCCAGGAAGTGCGCGGCCTCGGCCGCACTGCCCAGGTACGCCGCCAGGGACGTGGCGACCGCGGTGCGTGCCGTGCCGAGCAGTTCGTCGCTGTCGTCGAACGCATCGTCGCCGAGTTCGGCCATGGTGTTGGCCATGGTCGCCAGGCCGCCGAACGCAGTTTCCAGCGTGGCCGCCAGCCGATGGGGTCGCCACGCGCCGGCACCGTGGAACGCGAACAGGACGTCGCCGCTGGCGGTGTCCAGGATGAACGGATCCGCGCCCTGGTCCGCGATCACCAGCCAGTGATCGCGCCAAGCAGCAATGGGCTTGCCGTCGATCGCGTTCCAGCGATAGCCGGCCTGCAGTGCCCACAGCTTGCACAACGGCGGAATGTCGAGCGGATTGCCGCCGAGTTGCAGCGACAGGCCGGTCGGGCCGACCGCGGCGTCGCGGGTGTCGCCCCATGGCCCCACCCGCGCATAGAAGTCGGCGAGCGCCTGCGGCAGCGGCAACGTGCCCTGCCAGTCGGATGCAGGTTGCGGACGCAGTTCGCCCCAGGGGGCGAGCAGCGTGTGGAGGGCGGCGTAGGACATCGGGCGTGTTTGGGCAGTCGACCTGAGGCGCAGTATGCCCGGTGCGTGTCGCGCGCCGTGTGTGTGACGACGCGCCGGGAGAGCCTGCTCGCGTGCGGCGCTGCGGCCGACGGCGGCTACTGGTCGTCCAGCCCGACGTTCCGCGCCGCGCTGGCCGGCGGGACGTAGACCCGCTCGTGTGGGACCTGTAGCGCCGGCTCGCCGTGCCGCAGGTTCGCCGCCTGCGCGTGCACGAAATCGGTGATGTCGGTGATCGAGATGGCCTGCCGTTCGCCGTACTGGCGCAGCGCCTGGCCGCGCAGCCCCAGTTGCAGTGCGCGACGCGGCAGCGCGCTGCCGTCGGGCGCGTGGTCCGGGTCCCACTGCAGGCGCACGTCGGACTGCTGGACCGCGTCCTTCCATGCAGCATGACTGGCGAAGCGCACCGGATCGAACGTCGACGGGACCGCGGCCCGCAGCAGGTCGTCGAAGAAGACGCGCGGCAGCCGGATCGCCAGGATCCGCTCCTGCCCTTGCTTCTGCGCCCAACCGGCGCGATACATCATCCACAGGAAGTTCGGCTTGATCCAGCTCATCCGCTCGTAGTTGAACTCGCCGCCGAAGCGTTGATGGGCCACCGCGAACTGCGCGATTGCGGGGCGGTAGGCCTGATAGACATCGATCGCGTCGGCGTCGAAGCGCGCCAGGATGTGACGGCCCTGGCGGGGCCAAGTGGGCTGCAAGGCAGCGTAGGGAACGGAATGCATCCGTGCGCAGTCTACGTCGTCGCAACACCGTCGTCGATCTGCTGCCGCGTCTCCCCCGTGTCGGTTGGCTGCGTTCGCGCGTGCGTGCACTGAACCACTCAGCCTGCGCTCGCCTCCAGGCTCGCGCGGTGAGACCGGCACTGGCTACCCTGGTGCGTCCCTCTCCCCGGAGCCCCCATGAGCCGACGTTCCGGCAGCGCCGATCTGCCCCTGCACGGCGGCCGCGTGCCGCACTGGCTGGGCGCGCGCATGACCCGGCTCGGCGCGGTGATGTGCCAGGCCATCGTTCACAGCTATGGCCGCGACGAATTGCTGCGGCGCCTGGCGCATCCGTTCTGGTTCCAGTCGCTGGGCGCGGTGATGGGCATGGACTGGCATTCCTCCGGCATCACCACCAGTGTGCTCGGCGCGCTCAAGCGCGGCCTGGCGCCGCTGTCCGGCGAACTGGGCATCCATGTGTGCGGCGGCCGTGGGCGGCATTCGCGGGCCACGCCGGACGAACTGCAGGTGGTGGGCGAGCGGACCGGTCTGGACGGCGCGGAACTGGCGCGCGTCAGCCGCCTGGTGGCCAAGGTCGACAGCGCCGCGGTGCAGGACGGCTTCGACCTGTACCTGCATGGCTTCATCGTCAGCGACGACGGGCGCTGGGTGGTGGTGCAGCAGGGCATGCACGGCGCGCGCAAGCAGGCGCGCCGCTATCACTGGCTGTCGGAAGGCCTGAGCAGCTTCGTCGATGCGCCGCATGCGGCGATCGATGGCCCGCGCCAGGGCCGGATCGTCAATCTCGCCGATCATCGCGCCGCCGCCGCGCGTGCGGCGCAGGTGGACCTGCTGCAGACGCTTGCTCCGGAGCGCATCGCCCGCGAATACGCCGCGCTGGAGGCGGCGCAGCCGTCGGCGCCAGTTGCCGCAGCGCCGGCGCGCGCCGCGCAGCGGCGGTCCGACACTGCGCTGCCGGCCGATGCGCTGTTCGCCGAGACCGGCGACCTGTTCGCGCCTGCGCCTGCGCCCGCGGTGGCGCCGGAACGCCGGCCGGCCGACCTGCCGCATCTGTCGCTGCCCGACCAACACGATGTGCGCGGCAGCGACGTCGTGGTGCGGCGGCTGCATGGCGCGCTGGCCGCTGCCGCCGAATGCGGGCCGCGCGATTTCGCCGATCTGCTGCAGGTGCCGGGCGTGGGCGCACGCACGGTGCGCGCGCTGGCTCTGGTGGCCGAGGTGCTGCACGGCACGCCGTGCCGCTTCAGCGATCCGGCGCGGTTCTCACTGGCCCATGGCGGCAAGGACCGGCATCCGTTCCCGGTGTCCACGCGGGTCTACGACCACACCATCGGCGTGCTCAAGACCGCGGTGGCGCAGGCCAAGCTGGGGCGCGAGGAGAAGCTGGAGGCGATCCGCCGCCTGGACGTGCAGGCCCGCCTGCTCGAGCCGACCGCGCGTGGTCCGTCGGTGGAGGACTACATCGCCGAGGAGCGTGCGCAATCGCACGCCTACGGTGGGCGCAGCGTGTTCGGCTGGGAGCCGGCGCCGCACGATGTCGCGGAGCGGCGCGCCGCACACGCGAGCTGAGGGGCGCGTGCGGCGGGTGGCTTGCGCCGCACGCTAACGGATCCAGGGTGCCGTGCAGCAGCGGCGACAGGGCGCCTCTGATGATGGCGGGACGTGTTCTGTAGGAGCGGCTTCAGCCGCGATGGGCGTTCCCGGTAAAGCCCGTCGCGGCTGAAGCCGCTCCTACGCGGGGCTCAGGGACTGCCGGCACGCGCAGGGCGGCGGCTGGATCAGTGGCCGCGCTTGTGCCTCCGTCGTGCGCTGCGCACCACGATCCTCCGGTTCCAGCGATCGCCCGTATCATGGCGGCCACGGCGCGCTGCGTCGGTGGCCCCCACGACGCGTACGCCGAAGGACGTTTTCCCCCAGTATGTGGTCTGCCATCAGCAATTTCGGCGACGCAGCGATGACGCTGCCGCTGGCGCTCGTCTGCGCCCTGTGGCTGGCGCTGGGCAGCGGCGGTTGGCGCGCCGCCGGCACCTGGCTGGGCCTGGTGGCGACCGCCGCGGCCCTGGTGGGGGCGACCAAGATTCTCTATGCCGGCTGCGGCGTGGAGCTGCGCGCGCTGCAGTTCCGGGTGATCAGTGGGCACACCATGCTCGCCGCCTGCGTGTGGCCGATGGCCTGCATGCTGTGCCTGCGCGCCCGCCCGCGGCCGCGCCTGGCGGTGGCCTGCGGATTCGCCATCGCCAGCGTGATCGCCATTGCCCGCGTCTACGCACGGGCGCATAGCCTGTCCGAGGTCGCGGCCGGCGTGGTCGTCGGTGCCACGACGACGGCCTGCTACCTGCAGTGGCGCGGCGCGCCGCAGTTGCCTGCTCGCCTGCGCATGTATGCGATCTTGTCTGTCGCCCTGATCGGCGTGCTGATGTACGGACGCCACGCGCCGATCCAGCACGCCATCCAGGCCTATTCGCCGGCGCTGTGCGGTCGCGACGGCTGATCGCACGTGCGTCCGCGTGCACGTACATGCACGCGCGCTTCGCCTGTCGTATGCCTGCTCTTTACCTGTGCGTTGCTACACCCGAAGCCGATGGCCGCCGTGGCCGCGTTCAGGAGACGTCTCGATGCCGGAGCAATCCACCACCACCCGCGCGCGTCGCGCCAAGCGCGAAGGCAAGGCGGGCACCACCCAGGCCGGGGAATTCGTGCGCGAGGAAATCGATCGCGTGCGCGCCGGCAAGACCCAGGTGAAGTCGACCAAGCAGGCGATCGCCATCGGCCTGTCCAAGGCGCGCCGTGCCGGGGTCAAGACCGGCGCGTCTAAGACCGCGTCGAAAGACGCCAAGAAGAAAGTGGCACAGGAAGAGGCCAAGGGCAGCAAGCAGGGCAAGCCCTCGCCGACGCGCTCGCGCGGTGCCAAGAAGGCGCTCAAGACCGCCAGCAAGGGCACGACCGCGCGCAAGACCGTAGGCAGCGAGGCGCTGTCGACGCAGACCAAGCGCGCGGCGAAGAAGCGCAGTGCCAGCAGCCGCTCGGCCGCCGCGAAGAAGGCGGCGCAGACCAAGGGCGCGACGGTGCGCAAGACCGCCGCCAAGAAGGCCGCGCAAACCCGGGCCAAACAAGCCGGTACGCACACCTCCGCCACGAAGAAGGGTACGGCGAAGACCGCCTCGGCCAGGAAGACGACGGCCAGGAAGACGACGGCCAAGAAGGCCGCGAGCAAGAAGGCGGCGAGCAAGACTGCTTCGGCAAAGAAGGCTGCGACGAAGAAGACGGCATCCAGGAAGACAGCGTCGAAAAAGTCGACGGCCAGAACGTCGGCCGCCAGCAAGACGCCAGCGAAAAAGAGCGCCGCCAGCAAGCGCACGACGAGCAAGCGCGCAAGCAAGACGTCGCCGGCGCGCAAGCGCAGTTCGCGCTCGGGCAGCTAGCAGTCCCATGACGCGGCGGCGCATGCCGCCGCCGCACGTCTGGCGCCTCCGCGACCCGCGCGGCTAGCCAGGTGTCCTACAGCTCTGTGTACTTGGTGATGCGGCCCTTGGCGCGCTCCACCGGATACTTAGCGGCGTTGACCAGCATCTTGCGCTGCGCGGCCTCGATCGGGTCGATGTCCAGCTTGTCGCACAACTGCACCAGGTACAGCAGCACGTCGGCGATCTCGCTGCCGACCTGCTGCTTTTTTTCTGCAGACAGTTGCTTGCTCTGCGCATCGTCCAGCCATTGGAAATGTTCCAGCAATTCCGCCGCTTCCACCGACAGCGCCGCGGCGAGATTGCGCGGACTGTGGAACTGACCCCAGTCGCGGGCGTCGGCGAAGGCGCGCTGGGCGGCCTGCAGGTCGTGGAGGCTGTCGGGCATGGCATCGGCTCGCAGTGGGGATGGCGCATGGTAAAGCAGCCGCCGTACATGCATGCGCGGCGGTCGCGACGTCGGACTCACGGCATGGTCACCGACGATGCACGGCCTCGGCAGCGACACTGCGGGACGTGTTCGCAGACGAAAGGAAATGCCCATGCAAGCTCTGACCTATCACGGCACCCGGGATGTGCGCGTGGAAACCGTTCCCGACCCGGTGCTGGTGGAGACCGACGACATCATTTTGCGCGTCACCGCCACCGCGATCTGCGGCTCGGACCTGCATCTGTACCGCGGCAAGATCCCCGACCTGCACACCGGTGACGTGCTCGGGCACGAGTTCATGGGCGTGGTGGAGGAGGTCGGCCCGGACGTGCAGCGGGTGAAGAAGGGGGACCGCGTGGTGATCCCGTTCGTGATCGCCTGCGGCGAGTGCTTCCATTGCCGGCTCACCGAGTACGCCGCTTGCGAGACGACCAACACCGGCAAGGGCGCGGCGCTGAACCAGAAAGGCATCCGGCCGCCGGCGGCGCTGTTCGGCTACAGCCACCTGTACGGCGGCGTGGCCGGCGGCCAGGCCGAGTACGTGCGCGTGCCCAAGGCCAATGTCGGCCCGCTGGTGGTGCCGGACGTGCTGCACGACGAACAGGTGCTGTTTCTCTCCGACATCCTGCCCACCGGCTACCAGGCCGCGGTCAATGCGGGCGTGCGCCAGGGCAGCACGGTGGCGATCTTCGGCGCCGGCCCGGTCGGGCTGATGACCGCGGCCTGCTGCCGCATGCTCGGCGCCGAGCGCATCTTCATGGTCGATCGCTATCCGTACCGTCTGGACTTCGCCCAGCGCACCTACGGCGTGATCCCGCTGAACTTCGAGGAAGTGGACGATCCGGCCGACATCATCGTCGGCCAGACCGACGGCCGCGGCGTGGATGCCAGCATCGACGCGGTGGGCTTCGAGGCCAAGGGCAGCACGGTGGAGACGGTGATGGCCACGCTGAAGCTGGAAGGCAGCAGCGGCACCGCGCTGCGCCAATGCATCGCCGCTACCCGCCGGGGCGGCACCGTCAGCGTGCCCGGCGTGTACGCCGGCTTCATCCACGGCTTCCTGTTCGGCGACGCCTTCGACAAGGGGCTGAGCTTCAAGATGGGCCAGACCCACGTGCAGCGCTTCATGCCGGAACTGCTGGAGCACATCGGCGAAGGCCGGCTGCGCCCGAACGAGATCATCACCCATCGCCTCAGCCTGGCCGAGGCGGCGCAGGGCTATTCCATCTTCGACAAGAAGGAGCAGGACTGCCGCAAGGTGATCCTGACGCCGTAGGCCCGCGCAGCGCCATCGCCTCCGCGCATCGCTGGGGGCGATGGCACCGTGCTGTGGTGAACGCTTCATGCGTGTGCACGCCGCCGCGCGGTGAACACACGCTGGCTGCGCAGGCGGTCTGCTGTGATTGCACGCGGCTTCATCTCGGGCGCTTTGCGCTGCGGCCACCGCCGACGTTGCGTGGCGCTTTCGTACAGAGGATTCGCTTGACCGAACTGCTTTCCCCCACTGCCCTCGGTGACGCCGACGACCTGCGCGGCGCTGCCTTGCATGTCCTCGCGCGCCATCCACACTTGCCACTGCCTGGCGCGGGCGACACCTTGGACCGCTGGCGCATCCTCGCCGAGATCGCCGCGGCCGACGTGTGCCTGGCCAAGGTGCTGGAAGCGCATTACGACGCGCTCGCGATCCTGGCCGAACTCGGCGCGCCGGCGCCGCCGTCCGGACAATTGTTTGCCGTGTGGGCCGCGGAAGCGCCGGACGCGCGTCTGGCGTACCGCGGCGACGCGCGACGCGGCGAGGTCCTTGGCCGCAAGGCGTGGTGCTCCGGTGCCGGCATCGTCGATCAGGCGTTGCTCACCGCGCATGACGCAGAACGGCAGCAGTTGGTGCAGGTGCAGTTGCGCCAGCCCGGCATCGCCATCGACACGCAGGCCTGGGCTGCCGTCGGCATGGCCCGTGTGGTCAGCGGCCCGGTGACGTTTGATGCGGTGCCGGCGGTCGCGGTCGGCGCGCCAGGTCAGTACCTGCAGCGTCCCGGGTTCTGGCATGGCGGTGCCGGCATCGCCGCCTGCTGGTACGGCGCCGCGTGCGCGGTAGCCGAGCGCCTGCGCGCGCATCCCAAACTGCAGCGCGATGCGCATGCGGCGATGCACCTGGGCGTGATCGACCAGCACCTCGGCGCGGCGCGCGCGCTGTTGCGCGAACTGGCTGCCGCCATCGACGCCGCGCCCGACCAGGCGCATCGGCATGCGGTGGTCCGGCTGCGTTCGTTCGTGGAGCGTGCCGCCACCGAGGTGCTCGATCGCGTCGGCCGCGCGCTCGGCCCGGGTCCGCTGTGCAGCGACCGTGAACATGCGATGCGCTGCGCCGACCTTGCGGTGTTCGTGCGGCAGAGCCATGCCGAGCACGACTGGGCCGCACTGGGCCAGGCATTGGGCGAGCAGGTGCAGCCATGGCGGCTGTGAGCGCCGCACGGCCGCAGATCCATGGCGATGGCACGCCGGAATCGGCGTGGCAGCGCTCGCCCTGGCTGGCTGCGTTGCCGCAGCGTCCGATCGAAGCGCTGATCGCGGGCGCCGCGCGGCTGGTGGTGGTGTCGCCGCATCCGGACGACGAAGCGCTGGGCTGCGGCGGCGCGATCGCCTGCGCGCGCCGCATGGGGATGCCAGTGCACCTGGTGGCGGTGACCGACGGCGAGGCCTGCTATCCGCACCACCCCTACTGGACGCCGCAGCGCCTGCGCACGGTGCGCCGCGCCGAGCTGGCCGCGGCCGCGCATTGCCTGGGCGTCGATCCCGCCGCGATCCACCATCTGGGCCTGGCCGACGGCGAGGTCGGCCAGGGTGAGGCGGTATTGAGCGAACGCCTGCAGGCGCACCTGCAGGCGGACGATCTGGTGCTGACCACCTGGCGCCACGATGGCCATCCCGACCACGAGGCCAGCGCGCGCGCTGTGCGGCATGCGGTCGCCGCCAGCGCGGCGCGCACGGTCGAGTTCCCGGTGTGGGCCTGGCACTGGCTGCAGGCCGACGCTGCTGTGCCGCAGGCCTTGCGCGGTGCGCTCCGCTACACCCTGAGCGATGCCGACTGGCAGGCCAAGCAACGGGCGCTGCACTGCTTCGCCTCGCAACTGGGCACCGCACACCCGCCGGTGCCGGCGCCGATCCTGCCGCCGCAGGTCCTGCAACGTTTCGCTCGCCGCTTCGAGGTGTTTGTCGCATGAGCTCGGTCCCGGTCCAGGAATATTTCGGCGCCCTCTACCGCGACGAGGATCCGTTCGGCTATCGCGAGCGCTGGTACGAAGCGCGCAAGCGCGCCCTGTTGCTGGCCAGCCTGCCGCGCGCGCGCTTCGCGCGTGCCTGGGAACTGGGGTGCTCCAACGGCGAGTTGACCGCGGCGCTGGCGCCGCGCTGCGACGCGCTGCTGGCCACCGACCTGTCCGAGCGCGCGGTGGCCCTGGCCAGCCAGCGCAACGCCGGCGCGGCGCATGTGCAGGTGCGCCAGGCCGAACATCCGCGCAGTTGGCCAGCGGGCCGTTTCGATCTGATCGTGTTCAGCGAGGTCGGTTACTACCTGCCGTTGCCGCTGTTGCAGGAGTGCGCCCAGCGCTTGGCCGCTTCGCTGAGCGAGCAGGGCGTGCTGGTCGCCTGCCACTGGCTGCATCCGTTCGCCCAGGCCTGCATGGATGGCCGCGCCGTGCATGCCTGCCTGGCGCAGACGCTCGGGCTGCCGCGGCTGTTGCGCTACGAGGACGACGACGTGCTGCTCGAGGCCTGGAGTGCCACGCCGTATTCGGTGGCCGCGGCGGAGCAGTTGCGATGATCGCGGTGCTGATTCCGGCCCACGACGAGGAACTGTTGATCGGGGCGTGCCTGCGCTCGGTGGCGCTCGCGGCGCAATGCGCGGGTCTGCGCGGCGAGGCGGTGCAGGTGTTCGTCGCTCTGGACCGCTGCAGCGATGGCACCGCCGAGATCGTCGCCGCGCATGGTGCGCACGCCATTGCGCTGCAGACCGGCAACGTCGGCAGCGCCCGCGCGGCGGCGGCGCAGGCGGCGCTGGCCGCTGGCGCGCGCTGGCTGGCCTGCACCGACGCCGACTCCGTGGTGCCGGCGAACTGGCTGTCGGCGCAGTTGGAGTGCGCCAGCGACGCGTTCTGCGGCATCGTCACGGTCATCGACTGGGACGACTACGGCACGCGCTTGCGCGATGCCTACCTGGCCGGCGAATGCCGTCACGACGACCATCCGCACGTGCATGGCGCCAACCTCGGCCTCAGCGCCGAGCTGTATCGGCGATGCGGTGGCTTCCTGCCGCTGGCGGCGCACGAGGACGTGGCATTGGTGGAGGCGATGGTGCGCGTGCAGGCGCGGATCGCGCGGCGCGCGCAACCGGTGGTGACCACCAGCGCGCGCCGCGTGGCGCGCGCATGCGGCGGCTTCAGCGACTACCTCAAACAGATGGAGCGCCGTTTGGCCGCGTCCTTGCTGCCCGTGGTCGACGGCGACGCCCTAGCCTGAGCGTTGGAACGCCGCGTCGGGCGCCTGTGCCATCTGAGCGCTTGCAAAGGCCCCGGCGACTCCAGCTCGGCAGGGGCCGACCCGCTGCCTGAGCATGGTGCAGTGCAGCATGCACAGCCCGATGCTGCCGGTCGGAAAGCCGCGCCAGGCACGGTCACAGAGGGCTCTCGCCGGCGGCGCCAACCGTCCGTCGCGAACGGGTGAAGTTTTCACGTCTCCTTCACCTTGTGTCTTTGTAGACACGTCGCCTCGAGGTTCGGGATAAGTTTTCTTCGGGCCTGGCGCCGGCAGGCTGTGCTGGAGTGGTTTGCCAGCTTCTTGTCAAGTCTGCGACAGGCTTTTTGACAATAAATCAATAACTTAGTTGTTCTGGTGGGGTGAGGGCGCCATCGGCCTCTTGTCCACAGGGGGTGTGGATGACTTCTGCATAAGGTTGTGGATAAGGCCGATGCCGGCCCGTGACACAACACTGTCAAGAGGGGTGGCGAAAAATTGACCAGGCGATGTTCGGGCGGCCGTTGAGCCGACCCGGGGGCCGGTTTCGGACCCTCGTTGGGTGCATCGGGGAACCTGATCGGGTGCAGTGACGCGACTCTAAGTGCAGGATCTTTGTCGTCGCCGTGCCAGTCGCCTGTGCGGCATGGCACGCGTAGCCGAGGCGGGTGGTTAGCCGGAACGCGTGCCCCCAGGTCGACCGCGGCCATCCCAGCGCACTGGATCACGGGCTGGCAAGTGGGGCCGTGACTCCGGCTGGCTCACCGATATCGCCATGGCGCCGCGCCGTGCGGCGCCATGGCGGAAACCGCCGCGTCGCTCAGGCCAGCAGGCGCAGCTTCGGCTCGCGGCTCCACTGCCGGGTCTTGGCGGCGTTGATGAAGCCCTTGCTGTCGCTGGCCTCGACCAACCCGGCATCCTTCTGCACATTGCCGGCCTTCAGCAGCGGCTGCGCGCCAGCGTCGGCGGCGATCGCCTTGAGGTGTGCGAAGGCATTGCTGACGAAGTCGATGGCCGCCGATTCCTTGCTCAGCCGCTTGCCAGCCTCGGCCGACAGCACCACCGCCACCGCGTCGAACACGAACGAGGGCGTGCCGGCGAGCTGGCCGTCGGCGGTCAGGCGCTTGCCGTCGCTGAGCACGGCGCCGCCCAGCTTGGGCGCGACGATCTTGACCGCCGCACCGGCGTCGGTGGCGGCCTTGCGCAACTCGTGCACGGCCTTCGCATCGGATCCCTCGTCGATCAGGATGCCGATCGCGCGACCCTGCAGGGTGGGCTTCATTCGCCCGATCAACTGCAGCGCCGGCGACAGCGGCAGGTCCTGCGGCGCGACCGCGGCCGGCGGTGCCGGCGGCAACCCATCCATGCCCAGGCCGTCGGCCACGCGCTGCGCCAGCTTGGGATCGACATGGCGCAGATGCCCGACCACCGCCGCACGCACGTGCGCGGTGTCGACCTTGGACAGCTCGAACACCAGTGCCGAGGCCACGTGCGCCTGCTCCGGCGGCGTCTGGCTGCGGTAGAACATCCGTGCCTGGCTGTAGTGATCGGCGAAGCTCTCGGCGCGAATGCGGCCCTTGGCGGCGTCCTCGGCCGGCGTGCGATGGCTGACGAAGCCGCGCGCCGTCTCGCGCGGGCTGTCGGCCTGCAGCGAGCTCGGTTCGTAGGCGACGCGGCCCTTGGGCACGCCCATCTGCATGTGGCCGTCGCGCTGCATGTTGGCGAACGGACACTTCGGCGCGTTGATCGGCAACTGGTGGAAGTTCGGTCCGCCCAGGCGGCTGAGCTGGGTGTCCAGGTAAGAAAACAGGCGGCCCTGCAGCAGCGGGTCGTTGGAGAAGTCGATGCCGGGCACGATGTTGGCCGGGCAGTACGCCACCTGCTCGGTCTCGGCGAAGAAGTTGTCCGGCCAGCGGTCCAGCACCATGCGCCCGACGATCTGCAACGGCACCAGTTCCTCCGGGATCAGCTTGGTGGCGTCCAGGTGGTCGAACGGGAAACCGTCGGCCTGTTCCTGGGTGAACAGCTGTACGCCCAGTTCCCATTCCGGGAAGTCGCCGCGCTGGATCGCCTCGAACAGGTCGCGGCGGTGGAAGTCCGAATCGGCGCCGGCCAGCTTCACCGCCTCGTCCCAGATCGTGGACTGCAGGCCGAGCTTGGGCCGCCAGTGGAACTTGACGAAGGTGCTGCGGCCTTCCGCATCGAGCAGGCGGAAGCTGTGGATGCCGAAGCCTTCCATCATGCGCAGCGAACGCGGGATGGTGCGGTCGCTCATCGCCCACATGATCATGTGCAGCGATTCGGGCATCAGCGAGACGAAGTCCCAGAACGTGTCGTGCGCGCTGGCGGCCTGCGGGAAGCCGCGGTCCGGTTCCATCTTCACCGCATGGATCAGGTCGGGGAACTTCAGCGCATCCTGGATGAAGAACACCGGGATGTTGTTGCCCACCAGATCCCAGTTGCCTTCCTTGGTGTAGAACTTGACCGCGAAACCGCGCACGTCGCGCGGCGTGTCCACCGAGCCGGAACCGCCGGCGACGGTGGAGAAGCGGGTGAACACCGGCGTCTTCACTCCGACCTCGGTGAGCAGCGCGGCGGTGGTGTACTTGGCCAGCGATTTGGTCAGTTCGAAATAGCCGTGCGCGGCGCTGCCGCGCGCGTGCACGATGCGCTCGGGAATGCGCTCGTGGTCGAAGTGGGTGATCTTCTCGCGCAGGATGAAGTCTTCCAGCAGCGTCGGCCCGCGTGGGGTGGCGCGCAACGAGTTCTGGTTGTCGGCGACCGGAATGCCCTGGTTGGTGGTCAGCCGCGGATGCGTGCCGCCGGCTTGCTGGTGCAGTTCGTCGCCATGGCCGCGCTGGTCGGCGGGCGCGGCGGTGGAGGCGAGGGCGGTGGACGATGCGGGATCGCTGGGCGTGCGTTTGCGGCTGGCCATGGGGGGTGCTCCGGTGCGTGGCGGAAGAGGCGTCGCAGTGGTGTGCCCGGTGCGTGAAGATACGGGCGCGGCGGAAGTCCCGATCCTGGGCGGCGCGGCGTGAACGAGCCGTGCAACGCACCGCATCGGCACGCACTTGTCTACTGCAGCGCGCGCGATGCGCACACACAAAAAAACCCAGCCTCGCGCGAGGCCGGGTTTCGAATGCAGCGTCGAACGACGACGCGGCTCAGACCACCGCGTCTTCCTTGTACGCATCCACCGGGATGCACGCACACATCACGTTCTTGTCGCCGTACACGTTGTCCACGCGCGCCACCGGCGGCCAGTACTTCTGCTGCTTCAGCGTCGGCAGCGGGAACGCGGCCAGTTCGCGCGGGTAGGCGTGGGTCCACTCGCTGGCGGTCACCTGCGCAGCGGTGTGTGGGGCGTGCTTGAGCGGATTGTCCTCGCGGTCCAGGCGGCCGTCCTCGATCGCGGCGATTTCCTCGCGGATCTGGATCATCGCGTCGATGAAGCGATCCAGCTCATGCTGCGATTCGCTCTCGGTCGGCTCCACCATCAGCGTGCCGGCGACCGGGAAACTCAGCGTCGGCGCGTGGAAGCCGAAGTCGATCAGGCGCTTGGCGATGTCCTCGGCGCCGATGCCGCTGGTCTTCTCCAGCGGGCGCACGTCGAGGATGCATTCGTGCGCGACCAGGCCGTTGCGGCCGGTGTAGAGCGTCTTGTAGTACGGCGCCAGGCGCTTCGCAATGTAGTTGGCGTTGAGCAGCGCGACCTGGGTGGCCTTGCGCAGCCCGCTGTTGCCCATCATGGTGATGTACATCCAGCTGATCGGCAGGATCGAAGCCGAGCCGAAGCTGGCCGCCGAGACCATGCCGACGTCGCCGTCGCCGCCGAGCGTGCGCGGCAGGTACGGCGCCAGATGCGCCTTCACCGCGCACGGGCCGACGCCGGGGCCGCCGCCGCCGTGCGGGATGCAGAAGGTCTTGTGCAGGTTCAGATGCGACACGTCCGAGCCCCACTTGCCGGGCTTGGCCAGGCCGACCAGGGCGTTCATGTTGGCGCCGTCGGTGTAGACCTGGCCGCCGTGCGCATGCACCACTTCGCAGATCGCCACCACGTCTTCCTCGAACACGCCGTGGGTGGACGGGTAGGTGATCATCAGCGCGGCCAGGCGCTCGGAATACTTCTCGGCCTTGGCGCGGATGTCGGCGACGTCGACGTTGCCGTTGCCGTCGCACTTGGTCACCACCACGGTCATGCCGCACATCTGCGCCGAGGCCGGGTTGGTACCGTGCGCCGATTCGGGGATCAGGCAGATGTCGCGATGGCCTTCGCCGCGTGCGCGGTGGTAGGCGCGGATCGCCAGCAGGCCGGCGTACTCGCCCTGCGCGCCGGAGTTCGGCTGCAGGCTGACCGCGTCGTAGCCGGTGCACTCCACCAGCATCGCTTCCAATTCGTCGATCAGCTGCTTGTAGCCCACGCTCTGCTCGGCCGGGGCCAGCGGATGGATCGCGCCGAACTGCGGCCAGGTCACCGGGATCATCTCGGCGGTGGCGTTGAGCTTCATGGTGCAGCTGCCCAGCGGGATCATGGTGCGATCCATCGCCAGGTCCTTGTCGGCCAGCGCGCGCATGTAGCGCAGCAGTTCGTGCTCGCTGTGGTGGGTGTTGAACACCGGGTGCTCCAGGAACGCGCTGTGGCGCAGCAGCTGCGGCGGCAGCGCGTCGGCGGTGGCGGCATCGAGCGCGTCCACGTCGGCCTGCGCGCCGAACAGCTGCGCCAGCGCGACCACGTCGGCGCGGGTGGCGGTCTCGTCCAGGCTGATGCCCAGCGCGGTGCTGTCGATCGCGCGCAGGTTGATGCCGGCCGCACGCGCCTTGGCGTGGATGGCCTCGGCGTCGACGCCGGTGACGTGCAGGGTGTCGAAGAAGCGCTCGCCGACGGCGACGCCGGCGCCGCGCAGCGCCGCGGCCAGGATCGCGGCCAGGCGGTGGGTACGGCGGGCGATGCGCACCAGGCCCTCGGGGCCGTGGTACACCGCGTACATCGAGGCCATCACCGCCAGCAGCACCTGCGCGGTGCAGATGTTGGAAGTGGCCTTCTCGCGGCGGATGTGCTGCTCGCGGGTCTGCAGGGTGAGGCGGTAGGCGGGGTTGCCGGCGGCGTCGATCGACACGCCGATCAGGCGGCCCGGCATCGAGCGCTTGTAGGCGTCGCGGCAGGCCATGAACGCGGCGTGCGGGCCGCCGAAGCCGAACGGCACGCCGAAGCGCTGCGAGTTGCCGACGACGATGTCCGCGCCCCATTCGCCGGGCGCGGCGATCAGGGTCAGCGCGAGCAGGTCGGTGGCGACCGCGACCAGGCCGCCTTGCGCATGCGCGGCGTCGGCCAAGGCCTTGTGGTCACCGATGTGGCCGAAGCTGTCCGGATACTGCAGCAGCACGCCGAAGCATTCGGCCTGCAGCGCTTCCTCCGGCGTGCCCACGCGCAGCACGATGCCCAGCGGCTCGGCGCGGGTGCGCAACAGTTCCATGGTCTGCGGATGCACCGCGTCGTGCACGAAGAAGGTGTCGGACTTGGACTTGGCCGAGCGCTTGGCCAGGGTCATCGCCTCGGCCGCGGCGGTGGCTTCGTCCAGCAGCGAGGCGTTGGCGATCTCCATGCCGGTGAGGTCGGCACACATGGTCTGGAAGTTGATCAGCGCTTCCATGCGGCCCTGCGAGATCTCCGCCTGGTACGGGGTGTAGGCGGTGTACCAGGCCGGGTTCTCGAGGATGTTGCGCAGGATCACCTTCGGCGTGTGGGTGCCGTAGTAGCCCTGGCCGATGAAGCTGCGCAGCACCGTGTTCTTGTCGGCGATGGCGCGGATCTTGGCCAGCGCCTCCTCCTCGGTGATGGCGTCGGGCAGCGCCAGCGCGGCCGCCGACTTGATGTTGCCCGGCACGATGGCGTCGGTCATCGCCTCCAGCGAGTCGTGGCCGACGGTGCGCAGCATGTGCGCGATCTCGGCGTCGTTCGGGCCGATGTGGCGCTCGATGAAAGCCGAGTGGTGTTCGAGGTCGCGCAGCGAAGAGGTGTGAGACATGGCAGTCGTCCGGCTGAGGAAGGCACGAGGAGGCGGGGACGCGCGCAAGGCCGTCGTCGGGCCGCTGTGGCGGGCACGACCGACGGGAAGCGCGCGTCCTCCCAATGCCCCTCTGTCCTTTTGCCTGAGAGTTTGGAAGCGGCGGCTGGCGCTGCGCTTCGTGCCCCTTCGGCGCCGGGTTTGACCGGTCTCTCCAGAGTCTTGGTGCGGGTGGTATCGGGCCTGAGCGATTACGGGCGTTTGCGCCTTCGGCAGCGGGTCGCCCCGCTTCTCCCACCATGCTGCGCGGCGATTATAGCGTGGCCGGCGCCCCCCACGACGGGCCGCGCGCGCCCACACCAGCCTGAATGGGCACGCCGCGGCGGATGCGCGCATGCGGCCGCAGCGCGTATCATGGCCGCACTCCCTTTTCTCGCGCCCGTCCATGCCGGACGGCGCTGTCGCGTGTGCGCCCGCCCTGTGGCCGCCGCGGCCGGCTCTCAGGATGATGTCCCCATGACGCTCCCGTCCGTGTCCACGCGCCGCATGGCCCTGTTGCTGGCCGGGCTGGCGATGTTCGGCCCGTTCTCCATCGACACCATCTTCCCGGCGTTCCCGCAGCTGGCGCAGCGCCTGCACGCCGATCCGGTGGCGATCCAGCAGACGGTGAGCGTGTACCTGTTCGCCTACGCGGTGATGGGCCTGGCGCACGGGCCGTTGTCCGACGCGTTGGGGCGGCGGCGGGTGATCGTCGCCGGCCTGATCGTGTTCATCCTCGCCTCGGCCGGCTGCGCGCTGTCGCGCGACCTGCCGACGCTGCTGACGTTCCGCGCGCTGCAGGGCGTCTCGGCCGGCGTCGGCATGATCGTTGGCCGCGCGGTGATCCGCGATCTGTTCCATGGCGACGACGCGCAGCGGCTGATGAGCCAGGTGTCGATGATCTTCGGCATCGCCCCGGCGATCGCGCCGATCATCGGCGGCTGGATCCTGGGCAGCGGCCGCGGCTGGCCGACGATCTTCTGGTTCCTGGTCGGCTTCTCCTCGCTGCTGCTGGTCGCCACCCTGCGCTGGATGCCGGAGACGCATCCGCCGCAGGCGCGCACGCCGCTGGCGCCGCGCACCCTGCTGCGCGACTACATCGGCATCGCGCTGAATCCGCGCTTCCAGCGCCTGGCCGCGGCCGGTGCGTTCAATTTCGGCGGGGTGTTCCTGTACATCGCTTCGGCGCCGGTGTTCATGATCGAGCTGCTGGGCAAGACCGAGCGCGATTTCGCCTGGCTGTTCATCCCCACCATCGGCGGCATGACCCTGGGCGCGTTCCTGTCCGGGCGCATGGCCGGGCGGCTGGGGCCGATGCGCCAGGTGCGCTTCGGCTTCGTCTGCTGCGGCGTGTCGATGGTCGGCAACATCGCCTACACCGCGCTGGCGCCGGCCATCGCGCTGCCGTGGGCGGTGCTGCCGATCTTCTTCGCGGGCCTGGGCACCGCGCTGATCTTCCCGATCCTGGCGCTGGCGGTGCTGGACATGTATCCGCGCCAGCGCGGGCTGGCCTCGTCGCTGCAGGCCTTCACCCAGTTGATGGTGACCGTGCTGGTGGCCGGCGTGCTGTCGCCGCTGCTCAGCGGCCACGCCCTGCACCTGGCGCTGGGCTCGGGCGCGTTCTTCCTGCTCGGCTGGGGCTTCTGGCGCTGGGAGCGGCGCAGCGGCAAGCGCCTGCCGCGGCCGGATGCGCAGGTACCGCGCCTCGAACCGGCCGACCCGCTGTGAGCATGGCCGCAGTTGGGCTATCGTCGTCGGGTCATCGCTGAGGAAACCGCATGTCCATCGAGTCCAAGCAGCGCCGCGATCTGCGCAAGAAGCTGGCCGAGCGCCTGCGCCACCGCGCCGAGGGCGCCGCGCCGGCCGCGCCCATCGAACCGCACGCGGAGCTGCGCGACCAGCAGCGCACGCTGCTGGCCGGCATCGTGCGCCGCGACGGCGAGTGGGTGCTGGGCATGGACGGGCGCATCGCCGGGCAGAGCGAGAGCGCCGCGCAGGTGCTGTCGCTGATCATGCAGGCGGCAGAATTGCACGAGCGTGCCGGCACGCCGGTGCGGCTGATGTACTCGGACGCGCTGAAGGACGCCGCGCAGGCCGATGCGCAGGCGCAGGGCCTGAGTTTCGACGAGTTCAAGTCGCGGCATGCCCAGGTCATGGGCCGCGACGACGGCGGCGCGGCGGCCCCGGCCTGAGCCCATGGGCCAGAGTGCCGGCCAGGCTGCGCAGGAGGCCGTGTCGCTGGCGCGGGTGCGGCGCCGCGACGGCATCGCGCTGGTCCAGGCGCACCGCGCCAGCGTCGCCCTGCATCACCCGTGGAGCTATCCGTTCACCGACGTGCCCGGCTTCGAGGCCTGGTACGCGCAGACCCTGGACGGCAGCAACATCGCGCTGCTGGCGCGCGAACGCAGCAGCGGCGCGCTCGCCGGCCTGTTCACCTTCAGCCAGGTGATGGGCGGCTGCTTCCAGAGCGCCTATCTCGGCTACCACGCCATGGCCGGCTGCGAAGGCCGCGGACTGATGACGCATGCGCTGCGCCTGTGCGTGGCCTACGCGTTCGGCGAGCTGGGGCTGCACCGCGTGGAGGCCAACATCCAGCCGGACAATGCCCGCTCGCTGGCCCTGGCCAAGCGCGCCGGCTTCCGCCACGAGGGCTATTCGCCGCGCTACCTGCGCATCGGCGGGATATGGCGCGACCACGAGCGCTGGGCGCGGCTGGCCGACGACTGAGCTGATGGCGGCGCCTGCGCTGGCAGTGCTCAGCGCCGGGGCGCTGGCGTCGCCAGGGCGGGCGTGGGAGAAGCGGGGGCGGTGGTTTGTGCCGGCCTCTGCGCCGACGCTTCCCAGCCGCACATGCGGCCCTGGTTCTGTTGCTTGAGCCACTCCTGCATCGGCGCGAAGTACTCCAGCAGTGGGCCGGCGTCGATGCGCTCGCTGCCGGTCAGTTCCTTGAGCGTGGCCTGCCATGGCTGGCTGCCGCCACGCTGCAGCATCGACCAGAACTTCTGCCCGGCTTCCTTGTTGCCGTAGAAGGTGCACTCGTACAGCGGGCCCTTGTAGCCGGCGGCGTCGCACAGGCTCTTGTAGAACTGGAACTGCAGGATGTGCGAGAGGAAGTAACGCGTGTACGGCGTGTTGGCCGGCACGTGGTACTTGGCGCCAGGGTCGAAGAAGTCCTCGCCGCGCGGTGTCGCCGGCGCCACGCCCTGGTACTTGGCCTTCAGCTCCCACCAGGCCTGGTTGTAGCGGTCCGGGGCGATCGAGCCGTCGAACACGCCCCAGCGCCAGCGGTCGATCATCAGCCCGAACGGCAGGAACGCGACCTTGCTCAGGGCCATGCGCATCTGTGCGTTGATCAGCGCTTCGCGGCCGACCTGCGGCGCGTCGACCAGGCCGATCGAATGCAGGTACTGCGGGGTCATCGCCAGCACCACGGTGTCGCCGATGGCTTCGTGGAAGCCGTCGTTGGCGCCGCCCTGGAACAGCGGCGGCAGCGGGTTGTAGGCCAGGTCGTAATAGAGGTGGCCGAGTTCGTGGTAGATGGTGGTGAAGTCCTCTTCGTTCGGCTTGACGCACATCTTGGTGCGCACGTCGCCGGCCATGTCCATGTCCCAGGCGCTGGCATGGCAGACCACGTCGCGGTCCAGCGGCTTGATGAACTGGCTGCGCGTCCAGTAGCTGTCGGGCAGCTTGGGCATCGCCAGCGAGGTGTAGAAATCCTGCGCGCGCTCGGTCATCTGCCGCGCGCTGAGCAACTGCGCCTCGCGCTGGGCCATGAATCGCGCCTCCGCCGAGGTGTCGCCGTTGCGCCGCGCCAGTGCCGCGCTCAAATTGCCCTGGTACTGCCGTTCCAGCGCGTCGGTGATGTCCAGGCTGCCGGCGCCGGGGTAGGGCTGCAGCAGGTCCCACAGGTTGCTCCAGTCCTGCTGCCACATGTTGCCGAGCAGGTGCGCCGGCAGCAGGCCGCCGGCGAGTTCGCCCTTGTCCTTGCCGTATTCGGCGTCGAGCTTGCCGCGCGCGTAGCAGTGCAGCTGTTCGTACAGCGGCTTGACCTGGGTCCAGAGCCGGTCGGTCTCGGCGGCGAGCTGAGCCGGCGGCATGTCGTAGCCGCTGCGCCACAGCGCGCCGGTGTCGGCGTAGCCCATGTCGCGCGCGCCTTCGTTGACCAGCTCGACGAAGCGCTGGTAGTCCTTGCGCATCGGTTGCACGGCGGCGTGCCAGCCTTGCCAGGCATCCAGTTGCTGGTCGTAGTCGCGGCTGCGACGCAGCACGTCTTCCAGTTCGCCCAACTGCCGGCAGCGGCGCGCATCGCCCTCGCCGCTGCAGTAGGAGGCGGCACCGTAAGCGCCTTCCATCTTCGTCGCCAGCGCGGCCAGCTCGGCCAGCCGCGCCGGATCGCGCGGCGCCGGCATCGCGGTCATCTGCTGCAGCAGGCGCAGTGCGCGGGCGCTGTCGGCCGACATCGGCTTGCCGTCGTAGCGCCGTGCCTGCGCGATCCAGCCGTTGAGCGTGGTCAGCCAGCGCGCGTTGGCCTTGGCCGCCAGCCGCTCGCTGTCGCCGTTGATGTAGGTGGCCGACAGCCACTGCGCTGCGGTGAGTTCCGGCAGCAACGCGCGGTATTCCTCGTTGATGCGGGCGACGAACTGGTCGGCGCTCTCGCCCTCGGCCTGGGTCGTGGCGGGGGCGGCGGTCTCGGCCGCGGGTTCCTTGCGGCAGGCGGACAGCATCAGCAGGCTCGCGCCGAGACACAGCGCGAGCAGCGGAGAGCGGTGGTTCACGGCGAATCCTTGCAGGGCGATTGCCCGGAAGGCTAGTGGCCCGCCCGCAACGCCGCAAGTTCGGGCGGCGCGCTCGTGGCCGCGCCGCCGCGTTCCCTCACGCCAGGACCGCGCGTGGGCGCGCGGTCACTGCGGCTTGGCGCATTGCGCGAACAGGTCGCGCGCGTGGTCGTAGACGCCGGTCTTGACCTGCATCAGGCCCAGCACCGACGGGAACAGGTTGTCCTGGTCGGCGTACTTGCGCGAGCGCGCCTGCAGGCAGGCCAGGTCCAGGCCGCGCGCGCTGGCGAAGCCCGGCGAGAACCACATCACCATCGGCACGTGGGTCTGCTCCTGCGGCGCGATCGCGTAGGGCACGCCGTGCAGGTACAGGCCCTTCTCGCCCAGCGACTCGCCGTGGTCGGAGAGGTAGATCATCGCCGTGTCGTAGTCGGGCATCGCTTGCAGCGTGTCGATGGTGCGCGCCAGCAGGTGGTCGGTGTACAGCAGCGAGTTGTCGTAGGCGTTGGTGATCAGCTCGCGGCTGCAGTTGCCCAGGTCGGCGGTGTCGCAGGTCGGGGTGAAGCGGCGGAACCCGGCCGGGTAGCGCTCGAAATAGCTGGGCCCGTGGCTGCCGAGCTGGTGCAGCACCACCACGCGGTCGCCGGGCTTGGCGCGCACCTGCGCGGCTAGGTCCTGCAGCAGGATCTCGTCCATGCAGCGCCCGTCCTTGCACAGCTGCGGATCCTTGGCATCGTCCAGGTGCTGGATCTGCAGGCCGTCGCACACGCCCTTGCAGCCGGACTGGTTGTCGCGCCACAGCGTGGCGATGCCGGCGTGCTCGAGCACGTGCAGCAGCGACTGGTGCTTGCGGATGTTGCTCTCGTTGTAGTCGTGGCGGCCGAACGGCGAGAACATGCACGGTACCGAGACCTCGGTGCTGGTGCCGCAGGAGTGCATGTCGGGGAAGTTGATCACGTCGCGCTTGGCCAGCTCCGGCGTGGTTTGCCGCGCGTAGCCGTTGAGGCCCCAGTTCTGCGCGCGGGCGGTCTCGCCCAGCACCACCACCAGCAGCCGCGGCTTGCTGCCCGGCGCGCGCGCGGTGGCCTTGGCGTCGTGCTCCAGCGGCAGCTTCGGCGCCTTGCGCGTGGGGCTGTCGGACTTGAAGTTCTGTCGCAGCGCGACCAGGTAGTTGATCGGCGTGGCCAGGTAGCGGATCTCGCGATGGTTGCGCATCATCGCCGACAGATCCTGGAACGACAGCATCGCGGCGATACCGCCCAGCGCCAGCATGCCGACCAGGAAGCCAAGGCGGATCGCCAGCGCCTTCAGCGGCGAACGCCGGATCAGCCGCACCCGCCACAGCACCAGGATCGGCAGCACCGCGTAGAACAGCAGTGGCGCGATCAGCGCCGTGGTCATCAGTTCGCGCGATTCCTTGTGGTCGGTGGCCAGCACGTTGCGCAGCATGTCCGCGTCCAGGTAGACGCTGTAGCTGTTCATGTAGTGCGCGGCGAACGCGGTGGTGATCAGCAGCACCGTCAGCACCGGCTTGGCGATGCCGCGCCACAGCAACAGGCCGAGCAACAGGCCGTGCACCGACAGCAGCAGCAGGAACAGCGACAGCGCCAGCTTGATGTCGTCGGCATGGCCGCTCATCGCGCTGCGCCAGAACATGCCGTTGCAGGCCAGGGCGAAGAACGCGCTGGCCGCCAGCGCCAGCATCTCGTTGCTCAACTGCGGGCGCCAGGCCCACCAGCGGGCGCGGGACAGGGTGGACGGCGAGGGCGGGGCGACGGAACGGCTCATGCGGCGGCATCGTTGGTGGTGGAAAGGCGTCGGTCGGCCTGCGGCATCGCGCCCGGCCACAGCATCGCCCGGTACAGGCCCAGTGCCACGCCCCAGCACAGGGCCAGCGTCCACAGGTCGTGCGACATGAAATGCGCGCCGCGCAGCTGTTGGCCGAGACCGAACAGCAGGCCTCCCCCGAGGCCGATCGCCAGCGCTGGCCAGCGCCAGGCCGGCTTGAGCGCCAGCGCGACGAAGTACAGCCCCACCCAGGCATAGCCGGCACTGGAATGACCGGCGGGGAAGCATACCCCGCGCGGCATGCCCACCGGGCGGATCTCGAACAGGCCCACGAAGATCCGATTGCCGCCGTAGCGGAGCAGGTCCCAGGGGCAGTCCATGTCGGTCACCGACTTCAGCAGCGACACCACACCGGTGCTCAGCGCCACCGCCAGCAGCAGGTACAACAGCGGCTGCCGGTAGCGGCGGCCGTCGGGACGGCGCCAGGCCCACACCGCCAGGCCCGCGGTCACCGCCCAGGCCGCGGCGCTCAGTAGCTTGCCATCGTGGTGGATCAGGCCACGGGTCAGCGCCGCATCCTTCAGTGCCCACTGCCCACCTTCCCAGCGGTACAGCAGGTCGGCGATCCAGAAATCGCCGCCCATACCCATCAATACCGTGCTGGCCAGCAGCACCAGGGCCAATGGCACCCACAGATGGGAGAGATAGAAGTGCCGGCGCGCGCCGCTGTAGGGCGCCGCCGCAGCGGACAATCGCAGGGGCGTACTGAGCATGGTCGACGAAGGCGGCCAGGGACGGCGGGAAAGTGGGGGCATGGTCGGGTTGCAGGTGTCGGATAGCTGTCGGAACTGCGGGATGAGAGGGCCCAGGCTTCAGCAAAGCTTGCGCACCGTCGCCGTCATGCAAGCGCCGGGCCATCGGCCTCGGCGACATGGGAACGTGGCGGGGAAACGGCGCGGTCGGGCCTCGGCGGCGGTGTGCGGGGAGGGCAGCCTGACGTCGCCGTGTTGGGATCCTTTCCAGGTTTTATTGAGATTCGATCAAGACACGCCGCCGTTCTGACGGCGTTCCGACATGCTTCCGCTAGCATGGGCGGGTCCGTCCCCCGAATTCGAGCGCGCCCATGCGGCTGCTGGTCATAGAAGACAACCGGAACCTGGTCGCCAACCTGTTCGACTATTTCGAGGTGCGCGGCCACACGCTGGACGCGGCGCCGGACGGCGTCACCGGGCTGCACCTGGCCACCACCCAGCGCTACGACGCGCTGATCCTGGACTGGATGCTGCCGCGGCTGGACGGGCAGCAGGTGCTGCGCGCGCTGCGCGAGGAGCACCATGCCGACGTGCCGGTGATCATGCTGACCGCGCGCGACGAACTGCCGGACAAGATCGCCGGCTTCCGCGCCGGCGCCGACGATTACCTGACCAAGCCATTCGCGCTGCCGGAGCTGGAAGTGCGGCTGGAGGCGCTGCTGGTGCGCGCCAGCGGCCGCGGCCGCAGCAAGCTGCTGCGCGTGGGCGACCTGCAGATGGACCTGTCCACGCTGGAAGTGACCCGTGGCGGGCGCGCCCTGCATCTGTACCCGGCCTGCCGCAAGCTGCTGGAGGTGCTGATGCAGGCCAGCCCGGCCGCGGTCACCCGCGACCGCCTGGAGCAGGCGCTGTGGGGCGACGAGCCGCCGGACGGCGACATGCTGCGTTCGCACATCTACGACCTGCGCCGCAGCGTCGACGGTCCGTTCGCGGCCAAGCTGATCCACACCCTGCCACGCATCGGCTACCGCCTGGCGGTGGTCGGCCCCCACGAGGGCGAGCATGCCGACTAGGGCCGGCCTGCGGCAGCGGCTGACCCTGTGGCTGGTGGGCTACGCGGCGCTGCTGTCGCTGGCGGTGTTCGTGCATGGCTACATCGTCAACGACCAGGCCGAGCAGCTCACCTGGCGTTCGCTGCTGACCTCCGAACTGGACCACTTCCTGGCGCGCAGCGCGGCCGATCCGGACTACCGCTGGATCGACACCCGCACCGTGAGCCTGTACGGCGACGAGGGCGGGGCGCCGTTGCCGCCGGCAGTGGCGGCGCTGGGCCCCGGCCTGCACGACGAAGTACAGCTGGAAGGCAGCGAGAAGGTGGTGCTGGTGCAGGACGTGCGCGGCCGCCGCCTGGCGCTGACGCTGGACATCACCGAACTGCACGACCACGAGGACAACCTGGCGCTGTGGATGTTGGTGTCCAACGCGGTGGCGGTGCTGCTGCTCGGCGCGCTGGTGGCCTGGGGCATGGGCCGGGTGGTGCAGCCGCTGACCGACATGGCCCAGCGCATCGGCAGCCTGCGCCCGGACCGGCCTGGGCAGCGCATCGAGGTGCATCCGCGCGCCAGCGCCGAGCAGGTGGTGATCGCCGAGGCGTTGAACGATTACCTGGCGCGCAACGACCTGTTCGTGGAGCGCGAGCGCGCCTTCATCGACAGCACCAGCCACGAACTGCGCACGCCGGTGGCGGTGATCGGCGGCGCCGCCGAGTTGGCGCTGGAGCAGCACGACGTGCCGCCCAGCGTGCGCAACCAGTTGCTGCGCATCCGCCGCACCGCCAGCGGCGTCGGCCAGTTGATCTCGCTGCTGCTGGTGCTGGCCAAGGACCCGGCGCGGCTGGCGCGCGGCAACGATCTGGTGCGGCTGGACCAGCTGCTGCCGGAGATCGTCGAGGACCATCGTCACCTGTGCGCGGACAAGCGCCTGGAACTGGTGCTGGCACCGCTGCCGCCGTGCGAGGTGCTCACCCCGCTGGCGATCGTGCAGGTGGCGATCGGCAACCTGCTGCGCAACGCCATCGAGAACAGCGACAAGGGCCGGATCGAGATCACCATGCCGGCGCCGGGCGTGGTCTGCATCGACGACCCCGGCCACGGCATGAGCCCGGAAGAGATCAGCGCGATCTACATGCGCATGGCGCGCGGCGGCGGCAGCCGCGAGGGCAGCGGCATCGGCCTGGACCTGATCGCGCGGCTGTGCGAGCACCTGGGCTGGGCGCTGCACCTGGATTCGCCGGCCGGCAGCGGCACCCGCGCGACCCTGGATTTGAGCAGCGCGCTGAAGCGCTCCGGGATGTCGCCGCCGTCGTCTGCGCCGGAGTGACGGGCTAGCGCCTGTCACCAAATCCCAAGCGTGCGCAAAGGGGCGGCCTTTTGGGTTGGCGCGGCAAGGCCATCATCGTCGCGCCACGCGACGCAAACCTGACGGCCTTGGAGGGCCAACGCGGCCTGCCCGGAATGGTGACTAAGCCTGCGCCGGCAGCAGCCCGCGTTGCGCCAGCCAGGCGCGCGCGTCGTCGGCGTCCTGTTCGAACCAGGCGCGGGTGGAGCCGAGCCGGTAGGTGTAGCCCCAGGCGTCCATGTCCGCCATCAGCCGCGCGCGGCCCACGCCGGGCAGGGCGTCGGCCAGCACGATCTGCAGGTAGCAGGTGGCGTCTTCCTCTTCCACCGAGTCGGTGGCGTCGGTATGCACCTGCGCGCGCCGCTGCGGCGGCAGCACGATCAGGTGGCAGGCCTCGTGCAGCAGCGAATGCACCGGCGTGTCGTCGCGCACGTAGACGTCGCTGGCGATCACCCCGGCTTCCGGCTCGCCCCAGTAGCTGCCGGGAATGGCGGCGCCGTCGGCGACGCGGTGCAGGGCCAGCCCGTAGCCGGCCAGCAGCGCGCGCGGCGCGTCCAGGCCGATCGCGCCCACGGTCAGCACCTGGGCGGCGTCAGCGGCAGGGGCGGTATCGGTCTGCATCGGGTGAACTTCGTTGGGACGGAAAGGGCGCGGCGGGCGCGCCCGATCACGGCGGGCACCGCGCCGGCGCGACCGGTGCGTCAGCCGCGGCGCCTGCCGCGGCCGACGCACGGCCTCAGGGCGTCGGGCCTTCCGGCAGGGCCACGGAGATGTCGAGCACGTCGTGCTCGCCGTCCTTGACCAGGTCCACCTTGACCGCGTCGGCGTCGATGTTGACGTACTTCTTGATCACTTCCAGCAGCTCGCGCTGCAGCAGCGGCAGGTAGTCCGGGCCGCCGCGGTGGTTGCGCTCCTGCGCGATGATGATCTGCAGGCGGTTCTTCGCGGTTTCGGCGGTGTTCTTCTTGGTCTTGAGGAAATCGAATAGTCCCATGCTCACCCTCCGAACAACTTGGTGAAGAAGCCCTTCTTCTCCACGGAGATGAAACGCATCGGACGTTCCTCGCCGAGAATGCGCGCCACGGCGTCATCGTAGGCCTGGCCGGCCGGGGATTCGCCGTCCAGGATCACCGGCTCGCCCTTGTTGGAGGCGTTGAGCACGTCGCCGGATTCGGGGATCACGCCGATCGCCTTCAGGCCGAGCACCTCCTCCACGTCGGTGATGCTGAGCATCTCGCCGGTTTCCACGCGCGCCGGGCTGTAGCGGGTCAGCAGCAGGAACGCGGGCAGGCTCTTGCCGTTCTCGGCCTTGTGGGTCTTGGAGTCGAGCAGGCCGAGGATGCGGTCGGAGTCGCGCACCGAGGACACTTCCGGATTGACCACCACCACCGCGCGGTCGGCGAAGTACATCGCCAGGAACGCGCCCTTCTCGATGCCGGCCGGCGAATCGCAGACGATGTAGTCGAAGCCGTCGGCGGCCAGGTCCTTGAGCACCTTCTCCACGCCTTCCTGGGTCAGCGCGTCCTTGTCGCGGGTCTGCGAGGCGGCCAGCACGAACAGGTTGTCGAAGCGCTTGTCCTTGATCAGCGCCTGCTTCAGCGTGGCTTCGTTGTGCACCACGTTGACGAAGTCGTACACCACGCGGCGCTCGCAGCCCATGATCAGGTCGAGGTTGCGCAGGCCCACGTCGAAGTCGATCACCGCGACCTTCTTGCCGCGTCGCGCCAACCCGCAGGCCAGGCTCGCGCTGGTGGTGGTCTTGCCGACGCCGCCCTTGCCGGAGGTGACAACGATAATTTCAGCCAAAGGACTATCTCCTGATACGTTCGTGGTTGGGCCGCGTCAGTCTTGCGCGGCGATCATGATCTGGTCCTGCTCCAGCCAGACCTGGACGGCCTTGCCACGCAGTTCCTTGGGAATATCGTCCAGCACCTTGTAGTGGCCGGCAATGGCGACCAGTTCGGCGTGGAAGTCGCGGCAGAAGATCCGCGCCTCGGTGTTGCCCTGCGCGCCGGCCAGAGCGCGGCCGCGCAGGCTGCCGTAGATGTGGATGCTGCCGTCGGAGATCACCTCGGCGCCGGCGCCGACGGTGGCCACCACGGTCAGGTCGCAATTCTCCGCATACAGCTGTTGCCCGGAGCGCACCGCACTCTTCTGCATGCGCCCGGGTTGCGGCCGTGCCGTGGGAGCGGGTGGCGGCGGAGGCGGGGGCGGCGGCGAGACCGGAGCCGGCGCCGCAGCGGGCGCGCCGCCATCGAACCGCTCGTACTGCGCGCGGAACTTGGCCAGCAGCGGCAGGCCCAGCGCCACCGACAGCTCCTCGATCTCGCGGGTGCCGTAGGCCAGCGCCACCGGCAGTACACCGGCGTCGCGCAGGCCGTCCAGCAGCGCCTGCGCGGTGGCCGTGTCCGGGGTCTGCGCCAGGCCGCCGAAATCGATGATCACCGCGGCACGGCCGAACAGCTTGGGCGCACGTTGTACCCGCTCGCGCATCTCCTGGCTCAGCCGCGCCACGTCCAGCGTGCGCACGCGCAGGTTGGCGATGCCGACCTGACCGATCTTCAGTTCGCCGGCCTGCTCGAAATCCAGATTCACCGACGACACGCTCAGGTCCCGGTCGGGCGCTGCGCCCGCTGCAGACGATGGGCGTGGCCGGCCCAGGGCAGGTCGGGCAGGGTGTCGCCGTAGGTTTCGCGCACCCACGCGTAACTGCACAGATCCTTCAACAGCATGCTCGCACGCACCTCCACTTCGTTCATCGTGTTCTGGCCCACTTCGCGGAAGCCGAAGCTGCCATGGAACAGCAGCGCCGCATCGGCACCGTGATCCAGAAAAACCTCGCACGCCAGTTGCGGGTAGCGCAACTCGGCGTAGCTCTGCACGTCGGCATAGAACGCCCGGCCGACGCCACCACCGCGGCGGCGGCTGGCCACCACGATGCGGTCGATATAGAAAAACTGCGGGTAGCGCTCGCGAAACCAGGCGAAATTGCTGCTGTCGTGGGCGCTGTCGCTACCGAACCCGACCAGGAAGCCGGCCAGGTTGCCGTCGCGCTCGGCGACGCGGAAGTACTCTGCGGTTTCGTAGAAGCGGTGCAGCTTGGCCGAATCCAGCGGCAGGATCGCCAGTCCGGCGTTGTTGTTCAGGGCCAGGACCGAATCGAGCTCGTGCTCGCGCACGTCGCGGATGACGATCGACATTGAGACTCCATTGCTGATGCGCGCGCGGCCCCGTGCGGGCCGCCGGGCCGGATTATCGCACGCGCGACCCGGGCCGGCGAGCCGCGGCGGCATGACTTCCGTGGGAGTGCAATGCGCGCCGTTCATCCTAAGATGGCTGCATGTTGGGATATCTCAGCCACACCCGCGTTCTGCGCTATGCCGGCCTGTTCACCTGGGCGGTCATCTGCATGCCGTTGCTGTACCTGTACTGGGAACCGGTCGAGGAATCGGGACGGATGCCCAGCGGCGAGGTGTGGCTGCTGCTGACCAGCTACCTGGGCTTCGGCGTGGTCTATTTCCTGCTGACCCGGCGCCTGCACAGCGGCGACGGCGTGCGCTGGTACGACCGCGGCATGCTGGTGCTGCTGACCATCTGCGCGCTGGCGGTCGGCTACCTGCACCGCTCCGGCCTGGGCAGCATCCTGATGATGGTGGCGGCCGGGGTGATCCCCTGGCTGCTGCCGGTGCGCGCCGGCGTGGCCTGGCTGCTGCTGAGCCAGTTGGCGGTGCTGCCGGTGTACCTGACCATCGGCTTCCCGCCGTTCGAGGCGCTGATGCAGTCGTTGCTGTACGGCGGCTTCTCCATGTTCATCTTCGTCACCAGCCTGGTCGCGCGGCAGCAGACCCAGGCGCGGGAGGAGCAGCGCCAGCTCAACGCCGAGCTGCGCGCCACCCGCGCGCTGCTGGCCGAGAGCGCCCGGGTCAACGAGCGCACCCGCATCTCGCGCGAACTGCACGACCTGCTCGGCCACCACCTGACCGCGCTGAGCCTGAACCTGGAAGTGGCCGGCCACATCACCGAGGGTCGCGCCCAGGAGCACGTGCAGCAGGCGCATACCCTGGCCAAACTGCTGCTGACCGACGTGCGCGAGGCGGTGAGCCAACTGCGCGACAGCGGTGCGATCGACCTGGCGGCGGCGCTGCGGCCGTTGGCCGAGCGGGTGCCGTCGCTGCAGATCCACCTGCAGGTGGAGGAGCCGCTGACCGTGGAGGATCCCGAGCGTGCGCACGTGTTGCTGCGCTGCACCCAGGAGATCATCACCAACGCGGTGCGCCACGCCCAGGCCGACAATCTGTGGATCGAGGTGCGCCGCGACGGTCCGCAGGTGGTGATCCAGGCGCGCGACGACGGCCGCGGTTGCGAGACCCTGGCCCCCGGCAACGGCCTGCGCGGCATGCGCGAGCGCCTGAGTCAGTATGGCGGCAGCCTGGACGTGGCCGCCGCCCCCGGCGCCGGCTTCCGCCTGCGCGCCGTCGTTCCCGGCGCCGCCACCCTGCTGCCGCCCGCCGTTCCCCAAGGAGTGTTGTGATGATCCGTGTCTGCCTGGTCGACGATCAAACCCTGGTGCGGCAGGGCATCCGCTCGCTGCTGGCGCTGGACGGCGGCATCGAGGTGGTGGCCGAGGCCAACGATGGCCGCCAGGCGGTGGAGCTGATCCCGCAGGTGCTCCCCGACGTGGTGCTGATGGACATGCGCATGCCGTCGATGTCCGGGCTGGAGGCGCTGCAGACGCTGTCGCGCGCCGCGGCGCTGCCGCCGACCATCATCCTGACCACCTTCGACGACGACCAACTGGTGCTGGCCGGGCTCAAGGCGGGGGCCAAGGGCTATCTGCTCAAGGACGTGTCGCTGGAGCAACTGGTCGGCGCGATCCGCACCGTGGCCGCCGGCGGCTCGCTGGTGCAGCCGGCGGTGACCCAGCGCCTGCTGTCGGGCCTGGAGCACATGCGCAACGACTTCGTCAGCCTGGACCGGCCCGACCCGCTGACCGACCGCGAGACCGAGATCCTGCGGCTGATGGCCAGCGGCTTCTCCAACAAGGAGATCGCCAATTCGCTGGGCGTGGCCGAGGGCACGATCAAGAACCACGTCTCCAACATCCTGTCCAAGCTCGGCGTGCGCGACCGCACGCGGGCGGTGTTGAAGGCGTTCGAGCTGCAACTGGTCTGACGGGGCGGGGCGGCCCAGCCTGGCGTCGCGTTTGGTTCGGCCGCGCGCTGCAGTCGGTCTGAACGCGACAGGAGGGCGGCCCGCGAAGGCGGATATCGCGCACGCCGGGCCGGTCCAGCGTGACCGGGCGCTGGGGAAGCGTGCCGGTACGTGGCGGTCGCGCCTGTGCCGCTCGGGGCAGTGGTCTGGCCCGAGTCCGGCCTGCATGCGTCACGCCTGCAGGCCTTGGGGCGCCGCCGTTGCTCGCTTCGATGCAGTCCATGGCCGGGCACGCATGTCTGTCCGATGCCACTGCCAGGACAATGGTCTGGTCGCCCTCGAGGTCGCGCACGCAGCCGTGCGAGGCCGTTGCCGCGCAGGGCGAAGCGGCATTCCGTGATGTGCTGACCACGGACAGCGAAGCCTGCTAGGATGGGCGCTTCGCTTCATCAACCCGGCCGTGGGATCGGCCCCGGAGACCTCCTGAATGACCCGTATTATCGAGTTCCTGATCGCCCTGGGGATCGTGGCTGGCCTGTTCGTCATTGTCGGCGTGGTGCTGCCCTCGGAGCGTCACATGTCCGAAAGCGTCGAGACCAATCGGCGCATGACCATCGTCTATGACACGGTCAACAGCCTGCGTCGGTTCAAGGACTGGAATCCTCTGGTGCTGCGCGACCCGCGCATCGAGCTGAAGCTCTCCGGCCCGGAATCCGGCGTCGGCGCGCGCCTGGACTACAGCTCCAAGGAGGGCTACATCGGCAAGGGTAGCTGGACCATCACCTCGACCGAGAAGAACAAGGACGTGGTCATCGCCATCGAGGACGAGACCAAGGGCAAGGACAAGACCACCAGCTTCAAGCTCGAGCCGACCGGCAAGAACGGCCGCAACGTGAAGATCACCCAGGACTACACCGTCAAGTACGGTTGGGACCTGCTGGGTCGTTACGCCGGCCTGTACGTCAGCCGCCATGTCGGCGACGACATCAAGCTGGGCCTGTCGCGCCTGAGCAACGTGCTGGCCACCGTGCCGAACGTGGACTACCGCTCCGACGACACCCCGTTGAAGGACCTGAAGGTCGTCGACGTCCCGGCCGAGGACCTGCTGGTGGTCAACGCCGGCAACATCGACCGCGACAACGACTCCATCAAGAAGTCCATCAAGGACAACCAGGAGTGGATCAAGCGGGTGATGGACGCCAACGGCCTGGAAGCGGCCGGTCCGGTGCGCATCGTCACCACCGACTTCGGTTCGGACAAGTACGCGTTCGACGTCGCCCAGCCGGTGCGCAAGCGTGCCGGTGGCGCGCCGAAGGACGACGCCAAGAAGGATGAGAAGAAGGACGACAAGAAGGACGACGCGGCTGCCGCGCCGGTCGATGCCACCCCGGTTGCCGCCTCTGGCGAGCCGCTGAAGGTGACCATCCCGCAGGGCGCCCCGGTGACCTACCTGCGCACCGAAGCGCACCGTTCCGCCTTCGCCAGCTACACCGGCCACATGGCGGGCCTGGATGCGGCGCGCAATGCGCTGCGTGCCTGGGCCGCGACCAGCGGCTACGACGTGACCGACCGTCCGTACGAAGCCTGGAAGGGCGGAGTGGACAAGGCGTTCACGCCGGAAGGCACCTACGACATCTACTGGGCGATCAAGTAAGTCCTGCCCTGGTGGACGAGTGAACCGGAACGCGCCGCATCTTGCGGCGCGTTCTGTTTATGGGGGGCGGCAAACGCTGCCGCGCTCCCGGAGGGAACGCACATGCTGACGTTCGATCGCCGTACGCGCGGGCCGTTCTGGCTGTGCAGCGCCGGCGCGCTGCTTGCGGCCGTGGCCATCGGCCTGTCCGCCTATGCCTCGCACGGCGTTGCCGAGCCCCTGGCGCAATCGCACCTGCAGACCGCGGCGCTGTATGCCTTCGGCCACGGCGTGGCGCTGGCGGCGCTGGGCCGCCGCAGCGAACGCCTGCTCGCCCGCAGTGCGCTGTGCCTGCTGCTGCTCGGCACCGTGCTGTTCTCCGGCAGCCTGGCCGGCAACGCGCTGGCGCAGTGGCCGACCCGGCTGGCGCCGATCGGCGGCACCACGCTGATGCTGGGCTGGCTGCTGTGGGCGGTGGATGCGCTGCGGCGCTGAGCCGGAGTCACTTCGGCACAGGGGCGAAGCATGCCAAGCGCAGCAGCGGTAAGTGCGCAAAGGCGTGCTTGAAAACCGTGCAGGAGCGAAGCTGCAGCGGTGCGGCGCGATGCCGTCGCCGCGGCGACTCAGGGTGTGGGCGCTACACGCGCGCTAGCCGTCTTGTCCGCGCTGGTCGGCTCGTGGGTTGGGCCGCGCGCCGCGCTCAGCGGTCGCCGACCAGTTCCACCTGCGTCTTCAACCGCACCCACGCGTCCTGGCTGGGGTCGTTGACCGTGACCTGCACGGTGTAGGTGCCGAGCGGGTCGCTGTCCTCGAAGCGCAGTTGCACCGACAGCGGCGCCAGTTCCAGCAGGCCGGCGGCGGCCGGTGGGCCACCCATGCCCAGTGGCCGCATCGGATCCTGCAGGGTCGTGCTGCCGTCGGGGCCGAGCACGCGCAGGCTCATCTGCGCATCGCAGGCGCCGTCGTTGTTGGGGCTGGGCGCGCAGCCGGAGTACAGCAGCGCCACGCGCAGCAACTGGCCGCGCTGCACGCGCGCGATCGTACGCAACTGCGGCGCGTGCGTGGCGTCGGTCTGCCCCCACTCCTGTGCGAACGCGGCGAAGTCGGCGTCGTCGGCGATCTGCAGCGCGGCGGCGAAGGCCTTGTCGTGCCCGCGCTCGGCGCTGTCGGGCAAGGCCTGGCCCTGCCGGTCGTGCCATTGCGCGGCGGCGCAGGTGGGCAGCGCCAGGGCCAGGAGGGCCAATGCCCGCCAGGCGGCGGTGCCGGCGCGCGGCCGGCGTGTGTCGGAACGGGTCATGCGCAAGCGGCCTCCTGCCAGCACCAGTGCCAGGGTTCGTAGACGATGCCATGCGGGTTGTCCCGCGGATAGCTCATCCGGTAGCCGAAGGCGCCGGCATGTTCGCGCAGCCAGGCGAAGGCCGGCGTGCGCTCGAAGCTTTCCTCGGCCGGCGGCTCGTCGGGCGTGCCGATGTCCAGCGCGTGCCCGCTGTGGTGCTCGCTGAAGCCCGGCGCGGCGTTGACCGCGAGGATCTGCTCCAGGGTCTGCCCGCGGGCGAACTTGCGCGCGAAGATGCCCAGTTGATAGGCGTGGCTGCGATAGCCGGAGACCGCCTCCAGTACCACGCCATCGCGTGCAGCGGCATGGCGCAGCGCGTGCCAGGCGCGTGCGGCACCTGCGCTCAGCCACAACGGGCGTCGGTAGCGGTCGTCGCCGGCCGCGTGCAGGGTGGCCGGTTCCGGCTGCAGCGGCAGGCCGGTGCGCTGCGCGTAGGCATCGGCGGCCAGGCCCAACTGGTCCAGCCGCTCCTGCAGCGCGTGCAGCGGCAACCAGGCCTCGTCCGCGGTTATCGCGCCGCGTGCGGGCAGCGCGTCGAGTCGATCCAGTGCCGCCTCGATGCCGGGTTCGTGCATCAGCCGCGGCACCAGCGCGTGCAGCCCGTGTGCGTTCGCGGTCGCCAGGTAGCGCCCGTCGTGCTTGCGCCGCAGCAGCCAGGTCGCCTGCGCGAGCTGCCGCGCGTCGGCGTTGCTGCGGGCGCGCAATCGCGTGGCCGGCAGCAGTTCGATGGTCTCGGTGTTGAGCAGCAGGCTGGGAACGGTGCGCATCGGCACAGGGTAGAGCCAAGCACCGCGGGCGGCCAGTCGCCGGGGAGTCCAGCCGCGCCCGTGTGGCCGCGCCGCACACTGCGCGGCGCGGCGAGGATGTTCAGAAGAACTCGTCGAGCAACTGGTGGAACTGCAGCCGCGTGAGGTCCGGCGTGGCGATGCCGTACGCGGCGAAGAAGCGGCCGGCGAGCTCCGGGCCGAATTCGTCCAGGCGGTTGGCCAGGATCGCCAAATCCTGGTACGGATCGGCGACCCCGGCGCGGCCGAGATCGATCACGCCGACGACGTGGTCCGGCGCGTCGAGCAGGATGTTGTCCAGCGAATAGTCGCCGTGGCACAGCACGCGCTCGCTGGCCAGCGGCAGCAGCGCGGTCATCGCCTGCCACACCGCGTCCGCCGACCAGCCGGCACGCGCCTCGTCGAAGTCTTCGGTGTCGACCAGACCCGCCTGCAGCCGGCGCTGCGCGATGGCCAGGCGCAGCAGGTGGCTGGTGTCGAACGGACAGGTGGCGATCGGCGTGGCGTGAAAGCCGCGCAGGAACTCGGCCAGCGCCTGCACGATACGCTGGGCCTGTGCGGGTGCTTCCAGCAGCCACTGGTAGGCGGTCTTGCCCGGCAGGGCTTCGCTCAGCAGCCAGGCGCCGGCGGCGTCGGCCTCGAAATGCAGCACGCGCGGCACGCAGCCCATTGCGCGCAGCCAGTGCAGGCGGGCGAACTCGTCCACCACCTCGTCGTGCGCCTCGCCGATGCCGCGCTTGAGGTACAGGTCCGGCGTGCCGGCGCCAGCGAGCCGATAGACCTGGGCGCCGGCTTCGCCGACGAGATTGCGGTGCCAGTGCAGGCCATGCAGCCGCGCGGACAGCGTCGGCGGCAGCGCCGGTGCGGTGGCGGGAATCTCGTGTGGCGCTAAGTCGTCCATCGGGCCGATCCTGGAGGCGTCATGTGGAGGGCGAAGCCGTCGCCGTCGTCGTTACGCACGCGGCTGGCGACGAGGACGAGCGTGGCTGGTGTTCCAGCATATCGCCTCGCATACGCCAGAACGCCCGACTTTGCGTCCTCGACGTATTGGACGCGTGCGAACCGCGAGAACGTGCCGCACCGCGTGCAGCACGTCGTTGCCCTGTGCGGTCGGTCGCGGCAGCGCCCGACGTGGCGACGCGTGTCGGACTCAGGCCAGGCGGCGGGCCGCGCGGCGTGTCTCTTCGCCGCCGGGAGCCTGCGTCGCGAGCGTCTGCCACTCCTGCAGCACCTGCCTGGGGTGTTCGACGCTGAGCAGCAGCCAGCCGCCATCGTGCAGGGGAACGGCCAGCACGCGGTCGCTGGTGATCAGGCAGAACGCCTTGTGCCCGTCGCGGGTCCGGAAGTGGCCGGCGTGGAAACCGGGGTAGCCGAAACCGAACAGCTTCAATGCCGGCTTGAAACCGGTGTGCTCGGACAGCGCGACCACGCGCGCGGCCTGCAGGCGCAGCGTGGTCAGCGGCACGCGCTTGGTCAGGAAGGTCGCGCGTATTTCCACCAGACCGTCGTGCAGCAGCACACGCTGTCGCGCGAAGGTGGCGGTACCGGCCACGCCGATCAGCGCCAGCAGCCCGAAATGCCACCAAAGCGCGCCGGGCTGCGCCGCGTGCAGCGCGAAGCCGCCGATCACCGCGGCCACCAGCAGCAACGGCAACCACAGCCACAACGCCAGACCCAGCCGATGCGCCGGCGCCACCGGATACTGCCGTGCCGGCGAGGGCGAGGTGGATCGCAGCCGGCTCATGGCGCGGCGCCGTGGCTGGCGGGCAGGGCGCGCACCCAGGCGGCGACATCGGCGATCAAGGCCGGGTCGACGTGGCCTGGCGTCGCGTACTCGCCCGGCCCGGGCGCGCCGGTGCCGGCGATGCCCAGGTGATTGAGTTGCGCGTAGCGGTGCATGGTCGCGCGCGGGTCGTCGGCCAGCGCCTGTTGCCACCGCTGCCAGTCCGGCGCGGTGACCTGGAAATCGCGCTCGCCCTGCAGCCACAGCACCGGCTGCCCGAGCGCGCGGACGTCGGCGACCGGGTCGACCTGGTCGAACGCACGCCAGTAGGGGGCGGGTACGTCCAACGGCGAATCGCTGCGCGCGACCTCGCCACTGCCGCGGACCTTGGCCACGCGGCGCTCGATCTCGGCCAGCGCCGCCTGCCGCTGCGGCGACGGCGGATGTTCCTGGCTCAACAGGTAGCGGTTCTGCTCGATCAGCAGGTCCAGCAACGGCCGCGCCGGCGCCGCCCACAGCACGATGCCGGCGGTCTTGCCGGAGCGGTGTGCGATGCGGGCGGCGAGCATGCCGCCCTGGCTGTGGCCCATCACCACGATCCGCGCAGGGTCGATGCCGGGCGTGCGCGCCAGCGCCGCCACCGCGGCGACGGCGTCGTCGGTGGTCTCGTCGTCCATGGTGAACCCCGCGTTGATGCGCCCGGCAAAGCTCTCCGGCAAGGCGAAGGTCCGCTTGTCGTAGCGCAACACCGCGATGCCCTGCGCGGCGAGCCCGCGGGCGACGTCGAGGAACGGACGGTTCGGGCCGATGGTCTCGTCGCGGTCCTGCGGGCCCGAGCCGTGCACCAAGACCACTGCCGGGAACGGGCCCTTGCCCGCCGGCAGCGCAAGCGTGCCCGGCAGTGGACCGACCGCAAACGCCTGTTCGCTGAAGCCGGCGTCGGCTGCGGGCGGCGGAGGCGCCGGCGGCGGTGCGGGCGTGAACAGCAGGCCGGCGATCTTGCCGTCCGCGTCGATCGACACATGCGCCAGCAGTGCGCCGCGCTCGAACTGCAGGCGCTGTTCGATCACGCGCAGCCCGTGCTGCTCGCGTTCGCTGGCCGGGCCGCGCTGCTGCAGCGCACCCAGTTGTGTGGACAGCGTGCGCCAGGCCTGGGCCAGCTTGTCGGGTGGCACCGCCTTGGCCATCGCCGGGGTGAACTCGGCTTCGACCGCGGCCAGGTCGCCGGCCTGCAGGCGATCCAGCAGGGCGCTGGCGGTCTGTTGCGGCGGCGCCGCCAGCGTCGTGAGCGGCGCCAGCAGCGCCGCCAGTGCAGGCGCGAGGAGCCGAGGCCGGCGCATGTCAGGCCTCCCGCTTGAACATCAGCAGCGGCTTGGTGCCTGGCAGCGTGAGCACGCTGACCAGTTCCCAGCCGAGCTTGCCGTGCTTGTTCAGGTCGGCCTGCAGCTCGTCCAGTTTCAGGCCCAGCATCAGGTTGGTCTTGGCCTCGACGGTGAGGTATTCCCAGCGCTTGCTCATGATCCGCGTTCCTTGTCGTCGCCGGGCTTGGGCAGCCGGCCCGCCTTGCGCAGCGCGTCGCGCAGCACGTATTCGATCTGCGCGTTGAGACTGCGCAGCTCGTCGTCGGCCCAGCGCTGCGCCGCCGCCAGCACGTCGGCGTTGATGCGCAGCGGATAGGCCTTCTTCTCGCTCATGACCGCTCCCGCCGCGCGGCGTCGCTGCGCCGCAGGTGCAGCAGCATCGACACGATCAGCGCGTTCACTGTCAGCAGCAGCACGATCGCCACCGCATAGACGCCGGCGCGCTGGCCGCCGGTCCAGTACAGCGCCGCTGCGCCGAGCAGGATCGCCAGGCCGATCAGCGCCCAGCGCAGGCCCAGCCCGCGCGCGCGGTCGTCGTCCTTGCCGCCGACCCAGGCGGCGATGACCAGGGCCGGCAGGCCGGAGAGGGCGAGCGCCAGCGGCGCGATGGCGGCGTGCATCAACATCGACACCTCAGTACAGCGAGCCGGCGTTGACGATCGGCTGGGTGCCGCGGTCCGAGCACAGCACGGTCAGCAGGTTGCTGACCATGTGCGCCTTGCGCTCCTCGTCCAGCTCGACCACGCCGTTCTTCTGCAGTTCGGCCAGGGCCATCTCGACCATGCCCACCGCGCCGGCGACGATGCGCGTGCGCGCGGCGATCACCGCGTTGGCCTGCTGCCGCTGCAGCATCGCCTGGGCGATTTCCGGGGCGTAGGCGAGGTGGCTGATGCGCGCCTCGATCACGTCCACGCCGGCCTGGGTCAGGCGTTCGTCGAGGTGACGCTTGAGCTGTTCGCTGATCTCGTTGGGATGGCTGCGCAGCGAGATCTGCCCGTCCTCGTGCTGGTCGTAGGGATAGCTGGTGGCCATCGCACGCAGCGCCGCCTCGGACTGGATGTGCACGAAGCTCTCGTAGTCGTCGACGTTGTAGACCGCCTCGGACGCATCCATCACCTGCCACACGATCACCGCGGCGATCTCGATCGGGCTGCCGTCCAGTTCGTTGACCTTGAGCCGGCCGCTCTCGAAGTTGCGCACGCGCTGGCTGACCTTGCGCTTGCTGAAGAAGGGGTTGTTCCAGCGCAGGCCCGGATCCTTGACCGTGCCCACATAGCGGCCGAACAGGCTCAGTACCGCCGCCTGGTTGGGTTCCAGCGAGTACAGGCCGACCACCAGGAACAGCGCGACGGCCAGCACCGGGATCGCGACCAGCAGGGTCCACGGCATCGACGACGGCTGCAGCGCGCCGGTGGCGATGATCGCCCCGGCGCCCGCCACGAACACCAGGACCAGGCCCACGATCATCGGAATGCCGGGCAGGGAGGAACGGGGCTGCTCTTTCATGGTGGCGCGTCCTTGGGTGGTTGGGCGAAACGATATCAAATTGATATCAGTTTGCAAGGGGCCGGGATTGGGGATTCGGGAATGGGGAATGGTTGAGAGGCCGGGATTCGGGATTCGGGAGTGGGGATTGGTAAAAGCGAGCATGCGGACGGACCGAGGGGGACGCCTGTGCGCATCCAGCCGGATCGCCGATCTGGCGGTTTCAATGGAACGGCGCTGCGACAGCGAGCAGGCGCGCCCTGGCCGCATTCGCCGAGTGCATGCTGGAAGCACTTGTCCCCAGCCGGCCGAGGGTCGCCGGCACGGCGTCAGACTGACTGCGATCCGCTCTTGCGAATCCCCAATCCCCACTGCCGAATCCCGGCCTTTCGGCGAATCCCCAATCCCGATTCCCGAATCCCGGCCTCTCCGCGACTCCCGCCTCCCCATCCCGGCCGTCGTCGCAGGCAGCCACTCAACCGTTGAGGATCAGCACCGGGCTGCGGAACCCGCTGAGATGGTGAGTGCCGGTGGCGATGTCGCTGCGGTAGCGGCCGGGGACTTCGACCTGGCAGCGTTTGCCGATGCGCACGCCCGGGCCGATGTCCACCTGCCGGCCGAGCGTGGCCTGGGCGCCGACCTGCGCTTCCGCGCCGATCGTCACGCCGGCCTCGATCCACGCCGAGGCGCCGACCTTGACCGCCGATTCCAGCACCGCCGCCGCGCCGATCCAGGTGTTGAAGCCGATGTCGCAGTGCGCATCGACGATGGCGCCGACGCCGATCGCGCAGTTCTCGCCGACGCGCGCGCTGGCGGCGACCTGCGCGCCGCGGCAGAGCAGCGGCGGCATCTTGAAGCCGCGCGCCTTGAGTTCGCCCATCAGCTCCTGGCGGCGGAAGTTGAGGAACTGCGCGTCCCAGGCGACGAAGGCAGTGGCGCCGGTGTCGGCCAGCGCCTGCAGCGCATCCAGGTCGAAGCGGTAGTCCTTGCCCTGTGCCACGTCCACCGGGTGCAGCACGCAGTCCGGCGCCGCCTCGGCCCAGGCGGCGATCGCCCAGCGCAGCCGTGCACCGCTGCCGATCACGTACTTGTCAGAGGACATGGCGGCCCTCCATGACGTCCATGTACCAGCGTTCGATCTGCATGTTGGCGTGCTCGTAATCGCCCAGCACCGCGCGCGGGGCGCCGGCGCGCAGTCCCGACTGCACCTGTTCCATGATCTCGATGTCCTCGCGCAGCACCTTCTCGGCGCCATGCAGGTGCCCCAGCAGCACCGCGTCCGAACCCGGATAGCGATGCTTCTTGCGCGCGGTGACGTAGTAGACCAGCAGGTCGGTGCGCTGCGCCGACACCGGCTGGTGGTGCTCGATGATGAAGGAATAGCCGCCCGAGCCCGAGGCGATGTGCAGGTTCGGGTACAGCAGCCAGTTCAGATACCAGTCGTCGTTGCCGAAGCGGTCGACGTGGGCGTGCCAGGGGTAGTGCGCCATCGCCACCAACGGCTCGTTGAGGCCACCGCTGCTGAACGCGCGCAGGCGCGCCAGATGCGCCTCGCGCGACGCGCTGCCCTCGGCGTGATAACGGCGTGCCTCGGCAATGCCGGCGTCGTCCATCTGCACCTGGAACTTCACCTGCTGCGCCAGGGTGCGTGCATGCACGAAACGCGGGTGCAGCGCATCGCGCAGGTTCTCGTAGGCCAGCTTCCAGTTGAAGTCGGCCTCGAAGGTCGCCACCAGCACTTCGTCGTCGAACTGCTCGGAGGCGGCGCGCAGCATCTCCAACGCTTCCAGCGAGAACTGCGTCTCCAGCGGCATCGGCTCGGCCGACAGGTTCACGAACACCAGCTTGCCGATGCAGGCCACGGCGAAGCGGCGCAGCCGCAGGCAGGCGCGTGCCTCCGGAGCCAGGCGGTAGGCATCGTCCTGGAAGGGAATGTTCTCCACGCTGCCGTCGGCGCCGTAGCGCCAGCCGTGGTAGCTGCAGACCAGCGGGCGCACGCCTTGCGGTTGCTGCTGTAGCGGGTTCTGCCGGTGCAGGCACAGGTTGTCGAAGGCACGCAGTTCGCCGTCGATGTTCTGCACCACCACGTCCACGCCGCAGATCGAGCGGCGCACGAAGGCGTTGGGCTTGTCCAGCAGCATGCGCGGCGCCACGAACTGCCACAGCGGCAGCATCAGCCGGGTGCGCTCGCGGGCGAACCAGGCCTCGTCGATGTAGGCCTCGGCCGGCATCAGCGACTGCATGGGCGCTCCCCGGCGGTGCGGCAGAGCGTGCCGTGGCGGTTTCCGGCGCTGCGTGCGTGCATGGCGACATCCCCAGTGACGCTGCAGAAGATAGCACCTCGCTGCGCGCAGGCGCCTCCGCGCCAGTGCTAGGGGCATTGCAGAATTGCCGATACAGCCGCTGCTACGGCAGCAATACGATGGCACCCGTGCTCGTGCGCGATTCCAGCAATCGGTGCGCATCGGCCGCGCGTTCCAGCGGCAGCCGCGCGCCGATCTCGACCCGCAGCCCGTCCGCCAGCCGTTGCAGCGTGGCCTGCGCCGCTGCGCGATAGCCATCCAGGTCGCGGGCGATGAAGCCCAGCACGCTCGGCCGTGCCAGCGCGATCGAGCGCGCCGGGCCGAGATCGTCGAGGTCCACGCAATGCCGTGCGCCGACCGCGGCGACCTGGCCGATGCTCGCGACCAGGCCGAACGGGCGCACGGCGCCGAGCGTGCTGGTCAGGACCTCGCCGCCGATGCCGTCGATGGCGTAGTCGACGCCGTCGCCACCGCCGAACGCGCGCGCGGCGGCGACGAAATCCTCCTGCCGGTACTCCACCACCGCCTCGGCGCCATGGCGGCGGGCCAGCTCGGCCTTGGCGGCAGAGCCGACCGTGCCGATCACGCGTGCGCCGAGTGCGCGCGCCCACTGCGTCGCCAGCAGGCCGAGCCCGCCGGCCGCGGCGTGCACCAGTAATGTGTCGCCGGCCGCGACCTGGCGAACGCGATGCAGCAGCATGTGCACGGTGATGCCTTTCAATAGCCCGGCAGCGGCCACCTCGTCGCTCAGCGCGTCGGGGAGGGGCAGCACGCGCGCGGCCGGCAGCGTGCGCAGGCTGGCGTAGCTGCCATTGGGCAGGCCCGCATAGGCGACCCGTTGGCCGGGCGTCAGCGTGCGCACGTCGGGACCCACCGCGTCGACCACTCCGGCCGCCTCGATGCCGAGCGCTTCCGGCAGGTGCGGCAAGGCATGCGCGCCGCTGCGGAAATAGATGTCGACGAAGTTCACGCCGATGGCGGTCTGGCGGATGCGGACCTCGCCAGGGCCGGGCGCGGCGACCGGCGCATCGAGTCGGCGCAGCACGTCGGCATCGCCATAGTGGTCGATGCCGATGCGCAGGGCAGTACGGGAAGGGGACATGGCGGTTTCTCGGGGTGGGGAGGAGGGCACCATCATCCGGCTGTGCATAATTCGGCGGAATTCCCTTCTTTCGCCCAGGCGCTGTGCAAAATTCGACCGACACCAGCCCGCTCCCGGCCGCATCTCCCGCGATGAGCTGGGACGATGTCCGCTACTTCCTGGCCGTCCTGCGCGACGGCAGCCTGTCCTCGGCGGCGCGGACCTTGCGGGTCCAGCACTCGACGGTGGCGCGGCGCATCGACGCGCTGGAGGCGACACTGGGCCTGCGCCTGTTCGACCGCCTGCCGCGCGGCTGGCTGCCGACCGCCGAAGCGCTGCAGTTGGCCGAGCACGGCAGGCGTCTGGAAGCGGAGGCGCATGCCTTCGGCCGTGCCGCGCAGGGCGCCACGACGTTGGAAGGCGTCGTGCGGGTCTCGGCCTCGCCGGTGTTCGCCAGCCACTTCCTGGCGCCGCGCCTGGCCCGCGCCCAGCGTGCCTGGCCGGCGCTGCGCATCGATCTGCTGGGCGAGGCGCAGGCGGCCAACCTGTACGCGCGCGATGCCGATCTGGCGGTGCGGCTGTCGCGGCCGCAGGCGCCGGGACTGGTTGCGCGGCGCATCGGCAGCATGCGCTTCGCGTTGTGCGCGAGCCCGGAGTGGGCCCGCGCGGCGCCTGCCAGTTGGTCATTTGTCGGCTATGACGATGCGCTTGCGCACACCCCGCAGCAGCAATGGCTGCAGCGCTTCGCGGGCGGGCGCCGGTTCGCTTTCGTCGCCAACGATCTGGCCGCGCAACTGCATGCCTGCGCGGCCGGGGCCGGCGTGGCGCTGCTGCCGCGATTCCTGCTGGAGGCGACCGCGGCGAGCGCCGGCGGGGCGCTGGTCGAACTGCCCGAGGCGCCACGCTGCGACGTCGAGCGCGAGATCTGGCTGGTCGTGCATCCGGACGTGCGCCGCGCGCCGCGCGTGCAGCGGGTCGCCGAGGCCATCGCCGATGCGGTGCAGGCGGCGGACGGGCGGCTTTAGAATAGCCACCCCCTCTTCGCGCAGGCGCCGCCGCCATGGTCACTCTGGGAACCCCGCTGTCCGCTTCCGCCACCCGTGTGCTGCTGCTCGGCTCCGGCGAACTGGGCAAGGAAGTGGCGATCGAACTGCAGCGCTTCGGCGTGGAGGTGATCGCGGTGGACCGCTATGCCGACGCGCCGGCGATGCAGGTCGCGCACCGCAGTCACGTGGTCGACATGCTCGATGCGATGGCGTTGCGGGAGTTGATCGCGCGCGAGCAGCCGCACCTGGTCGTGCCGGAGATCGAGGCGATCCATACCGAAACGCTGGTGGCGCTGGAGCGCGACCTCGGCCAGCGGGTGATTCCGACCGCGCGTGCGGCACGGCTGACCATGGACCGCGAAGGCATCCGCCGCCTGGCCGCCGAGACCCTGGGCCTGCCGACCTCGCCGTACCGTTTCGTCGACACGCCCGAGCAGTACCGCGAGGCGATCGCCGCGGTCGGGCTGCCGTGCGTGGTCAAGCCGGTGATGTCGTCCTCCGGCAAGGGCCAGAGCACGCTGCGCAGCGCCGCCGACATCGATGCGGCCTGGGAATACGCGCAGACCGGCGGCCGCGCCGGCGCCGGCCGCTGCATCGTCGAAGGCTTCATCGACTTCGACTACGAGATCACCCTGCTGACCGTGCGTCATGCCGGCGGCACCGCGTTCTGCGATCCGATCGGGCACTGGCAGAAGGACGGCGACTACCGCGAGAGCTGGCAGCCGCAGCCGATGTCGGCGCTGGCCCTGCAGCGCGCGCAGGACATCGCCCGCGCGGTCACCGACGATCTCGGCGGCTGGGGCCTGTTCGGCGTGGAGCTGTTCGTCAAGGGCGACGAGGTCTGGTTCAGCGAGGTGTCGCCGCGGCCGCACGACACCGGCCTGGTCACCCTGGTGTCGCAGGAACTGAGCGAGTTCGCCCTGCATGCGCGCGCGATCCTCGGCCTGCCGATCCCGGCGATCCGCCAGAGTGGCCCGTCGGCCTCGTGCGCGCTGCTGGCGCACGGCGAGGGCGTGCCGCGCTTCGGCAACGTCGGCGCCGCGCTGCAGGCGCCCGACACCGCCCTGCGCCTGTTCGGCAAGCCCAGCGTGCATGGCCACCGCCGCGTCGGCGTGACCCTGGCCCGCGGCGCCGATATCGAGCAGGCGCGCCAGACCGCCCGCGACGCCGCCGCCGCCCTCACCATCGATCTCGACGCCTGAAGATTCGGGCACAGGAAAGCGGGCCGCAAGGCGAGCCCGCTTTCATCCCCACTCCCGAATCCCCAATCCCGGCCCCTCAAGCCGGCGGCGCAAACCGTGCCGCCGCCAGGCGGATGCTCCAGACCAGTTCCACCATCGCCAGGTTGTTGAGCAGCGCCTCGCCGCCCAGCACCAGCCAGTAGCCGGCGCCGTCGACCCAGAACGGCACGAACGACCAATCCGGCAGCAACAACTGCGGCTCGCTGTAGAACGCCACGTAGCGGTGCGCGCCGTGCCAGCCGCGCGCGCGTTGGCGCTGGGCGAAGCTTGCGAAGTCTGCCGCGGCCGCGCTCAGTGTCTCGGCCTGTTCCTGGTCCAGCCCGGCATGGCCGAGGCAGAAGCCGCTGTCGGAGGCCAGTACCGCGCGGCGTTCGGCCGATAGCGGGGCGATCACGTGCTGGGCGAAATCGTCCAGGCGGATTTCCGGGCCGGGTACCGCGCGTCGCAGCAACTGCACCCACTGCTGTTCGCGCGCGTCCTGCAGCAGGCGCTGCGCGTCGCCGCCTACGCGCTGGCGCCATTCCTGCAGCGACAGCGCGCCGTGCGCGCCGAGCAGCAGTTGCAGCGCGCGCTGCATGCGGTCGGGCGTGGCGCTGGCGAAGCCGTGCAGCACGCCGGACGGAGTCGGCATCAGCCAGGTCGGTTCGAGGCTGGTCGGTTCGGGGGTGGTCATCGCGGCGCACTCGCGCTGGAAAAGGACAGGGCGTCGACGCTGCGGCCGCCCAGCGGTTCGCGCTGTTGCAGCCAGCGCGCGGTGCTGTCCCAGCGGTCGCCCAGGGCCAGCGCGTGGCGGCGCAGTTCGCGGGTGGCGAGCATGAAGGCGAGCTTGTCCTGGCAACTGATGCAGTAGTCCAGAAACTCGCGTTCGCAGCGCGCCGCGGCGATCGGTGCGCCATCGCACAGCGCGTCCACCACCTCGCGCACCATCCGCCGCGAATGGTCCGGGCTGGCCCGGCGCACCCGCGCCGGCACGTCGGCGGACGGCCGCGCCAGCACGCTCCAGCGCGTGGCCAGGGCGTTGATCGGCAGCAGCGCGTGGCCCTGGCTATGGCGCTGGAATGCCTCGGCCACGTGCGGTGCCAGATGCGCCGCGGCCATCTGCAGCGCCAGCTGGCGCAGGGCGACGTCGTGCCGCGGCATGGCGACGAACAGGTCGGCGAGCACGCCCTGGGTCGGTTCGTTGTCGTGCAGTTGCAGCGCGGCGTGCAGCCGCGCCAGGTGCGCGGCGGCATCGCGCGGGTCGCGCAGCAGGGCGCGGGCGTGGGTGCGCATCACCAGGCGTGCGGGATCGCGGGCGGAAGGCGTGGGCATGGGCGCCTCAGTCCAGCAAGGTGTCGATCAGGTCAATCATGAATTCCGCGTCCTCCGCAGCCATCGCCTCGAAGCCGCGCTCCAGGCCCAGCGCGTCCAGCACCGCCTGGTCGTCGCGGTGCGCGGCATCGCCCAGCGCGAGCAGGGCATCGCGCAGCACCGGTAGTTGCTGGCCCAGGCGCGGATGCGCCAGCAGCACGTGGCCGATGTCGCACAGCGCGCTTTCCACCAGCGGACGCAGTCGCGCGCGGGTCAGCCGCGACAGGCCGTGGTAGGCGGTGGCCAGGAACAGGCCGGCATCGGCTTCGCCCTCCAGCAGCAGTCGTGCCACCGCGGCATAGCTGCTGGCCGGGCGCCAGGCGATGCGCTCCGGCTCCAGGTCGGCCGGTTCCAGCAGGCGCAGGCCGATCAGGCGCACGTCGTGGTTGGCGGTCAGCGCGATACGGCAGCCGTAGGGCAGGTCTTCCACACACCGCGCGGGCGCTTCGGCCGCGGTCGCGATCACCACCTCGTCGGCGTGGCCGCGCGGCCGCGCCAGCGGCAGGTAGCCGCGTTCGCGGATCAAGGCGCTGGCGTCGAAGGGGCTGGCGTACACCAGGTCGACGACGCTGTCGTCCAGCAACTGCCGCTGTTCGGCGGCGTCGGCCGGCATCAGCAGGCGCAGGCCGATGCCGGCACGGCGTTGCAGTACCGTGCTGAGCAGGTACCAGCCGCCGAAGTATTCGGGCGCGAAGTCCGGCGCGACCAGGAACGTGCAGCTCATGCCGGGGCCTGCGCGCGTTCGTCCTGCAGCCATTGCGCGTACAGCGGTTGCAGCGCGTCGATGCGCCGCCGCGAAGGCTTGCGCCGCACCGAGGTGAAGCCGACCACGCGGCCGTCGCGCACGTTCGGCAGTGCGGTGGCGTAGACCCAGTAGCAGGCGCCGTCGCGGCGCAGGTTCTTGACGTAGCCGTGCCACTTCTCGCCGGCCAGCACGGTGTCCCACAACGCGCGGAACGCGCGACGCGGCATCTCCGGGTGGCGCAGGATGCAGTGCGGCGCACCGATCAGCACCTCGCGCGGCCAGCCGCTGAGTTCGACGAAGGCATCGTTGGCGTGAGTGATGACGCCGTCCAGGTCGGTGCGCGAGACGATCAGGCGCCCGTCCGGATAGGCCACCTCGCGTTCGCTCCAGTACACCGTACGGCGGCTGCCGTCGTGGTAGCGCAGCTCGGCGCTGCGGTGCGGTTCGTGCGGCGCTTGCATCGGCGGCAGCGGCATGGCGGCCCCCTACAGGATCTGCTGCAGCGCCTGTGCGGCGCGCTTGATGTCCAGGAACACCAGGCCCAGCCGGGCACTGGGCTTGGCCAGCACGGTGAGCACCGCTTCGCGGCCGGCCGCACTCATGATCACGTAGCCCGACTCGCCCTGGATCAGCACCCGCTCCAGCGCGCCGCGCGCCAGTTCGCGCGCGCTGCGCTCGCCCAGCGCGAGCAGCGCCGCGGACATCGCGCCGACGCGGTCCTCGTCCATGCCCTGCGGCATCGCCGAGGCGATCATCAGCCCGTCCAGGGAGATCAGCGCCGAGGCCTCGATATCGGCGGTGGCGCCGTTGAGCCCCTCCAGCGTCTGTTGCAACTGTTGCGTTCGCATGCTCGCCTTCCGCTTGCGCATCCCGACCGGGTGCGGGAGGCATTGGACCGCGTCGGCGCGATGTTGCCCTTGATCTGGATCAAGGCCGATGGCGGTGCTCGGCGCGGCAGTCGGGTGAACGACGCGGGCTGGCCGTGGAAAGGCGTCGCTGCCGAAGGCGGTGGAGGCACGCGTGGCGGGCTGAAGCCCCTCCCACAACGGTGCTGGCCGCTGCGACGACTGTCGCGTGCTGCGCGGCCGGCGATCCACGCGCAACGCGGGCAATGGTCTGCCAGAAAAACGCGGCGGCCCATGGAGCCGCCGGTGGTGTGCTGCACGGGCCGCGTCGCGACCTGCGCTGTGTTCTTCCGCGCTTACGGTCCTGCGGCGACGTCGACCCAGACCAGATGGTGGTCGCTGCCGTCGGCGATGGCCGCGGAGGGATCATTGGATGCCGGCCAGAACACGCCGCTGTCCAGGTAGCGGAAGTTGCGCGACGGCAGCACGTAATCCAGGCGCATGGTGCCAGCCTTGGGGCCGAAATCGCCGGTGACTTGCTGCGGCGGGCCACGGTGGGCGATGCCGGCGGCCGCATACGCGCGCGTGGTCTCCTCGCCGCCGGCGCTGTGCGGGGTGGGATACTGCAGCACGCGCGGATGCGTCACCAGGGCGCCGATCGCGTCGTGGCGGCCGTCGCCGTCGATCACGTCGTTGTTGAGGTCGCCGAGCATCACGAACTGCGCGTCGGCGGCCAGTCCGCCGCAGCGGCCGGCGTCGTCGCACAGCCAGCGCGCCTTGCCGCTGCCGGCATCGTCCAGGTACTCGCGCCACAGCCGCAGTTCGTCGTGGTTGCGTGCGGCGTTGCGCTTCTCGGCGCCGTCGAACACCGGCGGGGTCGGATGCGACACCAGCGCATGCAGCACGCCCAGCGGGGTGCGCACCGGCACGTCCCAATGCGACTTCGACGACAGCCGCAGCTGCGCCCACACCGCGTCGCTATGGAAGAAGCGGCCGGTGGCCGGATCGACCGGGCGCAGCGCGTCGGGCATCGCGCTCCACTTCAGCAGGCGGAAGCTGCGCACCGCCTTGCTGTCGATCGGGTATCGGGACAGCAGCAGCATGCCGTACTGGCCGGGATGCAGGCCGTAGCCCCAGGCATCGTTGCCGAACGCACGCCCTTGGCCGCCGACGTGGCCGTCGTTGTCCAGGTCCAGGCCGCTGGGCACGCCGGTATTGACCGGCGCCAGGTAGCGGTAGGGATAGCGCAGCGCCGCGCCGCCGTGCGGCTGCGGCACCGCCAGGTAGCGCTGCTCGAACAGGTCGGCGGCGCGATGCGCGTCGTCGTAGTCGAACTCGTTGAGCAGCACAACGTCCGGGCGCACCTGCTGCAGCACCGCGGCGATCTTGCGTGCCTGCGCGCTGTCGCCCTGCAGTGCGGCGATCAGCCCGCCGGCTTCGTCGGCATTGAGCGAGGTGTTGTAGGTGGCCAACCGCAGCGTTTTGGCGGCAGGCGTGGCGGCGTCGGTCATCGGGGTGGAAGTGGGCGCGGTGTGCGCGCAGGCGCCGCACAGCAGGATCAGGGCGAGCAGGAGGAGGCGTGATGTCATGCGCCAAGTTTCGCATGCGCTGCATGTCCGCACGATGGCGCGACGACGCGCGGCGGCACGCTTCGGCAACGCGATGCCAGCCGCTCCGGTCAGCCGCCGAGCTGGCGCAGGTAGTCGTCGAAGTCGCGCCAGTGGCGACCGTCGTAGGCCTGCAGCGGCCGGAAGCGGCGCTTGTAGTCCATTTTCTGGTGGCCGCGGATCCAGTAGCCCAGGTACAGATGGCCCAGGCCTTCGCGTCGCGCCCAGGCGATCTGCTGCAGGATCGCCAGCGTGCCCAGGCCGCGCGCGCCGGCGTCCGGGTCGTAGAAGGTGTAGACCGCCGACAGTGCCTGCGCGGCGATGTCGGTGACCGCCACCGCCAGCAGCGGCCCGCGCCGCCCATCGGGCATGCGTTGCCGCAGCTCCAGGAAGCGCCCATGCGACCAGTGGCCGATCAGGAACTGGTCGAACTCGTGCGCGCCATGATCGTCCATGCCGCCGCCGGGATGGCGATGGCGCAGGTAGCGTTGATACAGCGCTAGCTGTTCCTCGCTGCGCTCGGCAGCGACGATGCGCACCTCGACATCGGCATTGCGCGCCAGGCAGCGGCGCTGGCTGCGATCGGGCACGAAGTCCTGGATCGGGATGCGCACCGCCACGCAAGCGCGGCAGTGATCGCAGTGTGGGCGATAGACCAGATCGCCGGAGCGGCGGAAGCCCCAGCTCAACGCCAGCGGATACAGCGCGCCCAGACGCGGATCGTGCGGATCCAGCACCAGGTCGCGGGCCTGCCGCTCGGGCCAGTAACCGCACGCGTGCTGGCCGGTCTGGAACAGCCGCAGGTCGTCGCTGGCGTCGGAATGGATGGCCATGCGTCGAGCATAGCGCTTCGCCATCGCAGGGGCCGCGACTGTCCCGTCCATGAATACGCCCGGCGGCGGGTCAACCGCGGCGGCGACGGGGCGTTGTCAGCAGGGAAGGCACCGCGGTGCCGGCCCGTGCTGCGGGCCGCTTGCGGCGCCGGACGCCTGCCGTCCCGGCAGGTGCCTCATCATCCTCAGGGAGTGACCCATGAAGTCTCGCAACCCGCTGCTCGCCCTGGCCGTGCTGGCCGTTCTGTCCGGTGCTGCCTACGCCGTTCCGCCGCCGCCGGCCGATCCTGCTGCGCCCGCCGATGCCGGCGGCATCGCCGCGCTCGACAAGAACGGCGACGGCGTCATCGACCGCAGCGAGGCCGCCGCCGATCCGCGCCTGGCCGAACATTTCGACGCGATGGACAAGAACCACGACGGCAAGCTCAGCCGCGACGAGTGGCCGCGGCACGGCCGCCATGGCGGCCCGGGTGGACACGGCGTGCCCGGCGCGATGATGGCCAAGCTGGACACCAACAAGGACGGCCGCATCAGCCGCGCCGAGGCGCAAGCCGATCCGAAGCTCGCCGCGCGCTTCGACAAGATGGACGTGAACAAGGACGGCTACATCGACCGGGCCGACTTCGAGCTGCGCGCCAAGCAGCATCGCGATGCCTGGTTCACCGCGGCCGATACCAACAAGGACGGCATGCTCAGCCGCGCCGAGTTCGATGCGGCGCAGGCCAAGCGCTGGGCGCATCGCCCGGGTGGGCAGCGCGGTGGCGACGCGCCGGCGCCGATGCCGACGCCGGACAGCAACTGAGTCATTCGCCGCGGCCGTGGCCGCGGCGTCATTGCACCAAGGCGCCGATCGACAGCGCCCCTGCGCCTTTCGCGCAGGGGCGTTTTTTGTTTTCTATGAGGACGAAACCTGCTGTGGTGTGCTGGGCGGTGCGGCGGCAGGTACAGCGCGGGACGTGCGTGGTCGTGCGGCGCTCGTCGACCTGGTCGCGGCCGGTTGCGATGTCCGGCATCCGCTACGGCGAGCACCGCGTGCAGGCTGCGATCGCGGTACCGATGGGCACGGTGCCGATCGGATTGCCGTCGCAGCGTGTGGTGCCGCACCGTCGCGCAAGGACGATCGTCGGCAGGACGTCATCGCTGCGGACGATGTCCGCCGGATGCGCGGTCGCTCCGCTCCGCCAGGCTCAGTTGCCGCGCGGTGCCGGCTGCACGCGCACGCGTACTTCGTCGCTGCCGATGTCCTGTGCCGGGGGCGTGGCCGGCTGCGTTGCGGGGGCCTGCGCCGGCGCGGCGGTCGGCGCGCGGTTGTCGCGATGGCGCAGCACCGTGATCAGGGCCACTGCACCGATCGCCAGCAGCAAGGCGATGCGGATACGCCAGGCCCAGCGCTTGCCGGTGTCCGCGTCCACCTGCGAGCGGAACTCGCTCAGATAGGGCGCACGGCCCTGTTCCGGGTCGCGGCGGGTACTGTCGAGCAGGCCGGCGTCGCGCAGCAGTTCGCGTGCGCGCGGCTGGTCGTTGGCATGCACTACCCACACCGTGGGCTGGGCCTGCGCCGCCACCGGATCCAGATAGCTGAACTGGCCGCTGCGGCGAGTCCGGTAGGAGCGGCCGTTGCTCAGGCGCACGTCGATGCCGGCGTCGCGCAGCAGGGCGGCGACGCCTTCTGCGGTTTCCACGCGTTGGCTGCTGAAGATCTGACGCATGTTCGTGTCCTCAGCGCTTTGCCGGCACTTGCGCCGCGGCGTCGGCGTCGGGGACCACGCGGATCAGGCCTTCCTGCGCGGTGCTGGCCACCAGGATGCCGTCGCGGGTGAAGAACTGCCCGCGCGCCAGGCCGCGCGCACCCTGCGCGCTGGGGCTGTCCAGCGAATACAGCAGCCAGTCGTCGGCGCGGAACGGGCGGTGGAACCACAGCGCGTGGTCGAGCGAGGCCATCTGCACGTTCGGCGTGTAGTAGCTGATGCCGTGCGGGAACGTGGCGGTGCCGAGCAGGTGGAAGTCGGAGGCGTAGGCGAGCAGCGCCTGGTGCAGCTCCGGCGCATCGCCGACCGGCTCGCTCAGGCGCAGCCACATCTGCTGGAACGGCGGACGTTTGGGCGGATTCAGTTCGTCGCGCGGATACACGTGGCGGAACTCGAACGGGCCGCCGCGCGAGAGCCAGCGCTGCACCTTAGTCGGCAGCGTCGCCAGCACTTCCGGGCGCGCCGCCGGGGTCGGTTCGATGTCTTCCGGCTGCGGCACTTCCGGCATCTTCAACTGGTGCGTGGCGCCGTCCTCCTGTTCCTGGAACGAGGCCGCGCAGAAGAAGATCACCTTGCCGTGCTGGATCGCGGTGACCCGGCGCACCGAGAAGCTGCCGCCGTCGCGGGTGCGATCCACGTCGTAGACGATGGGGTGCTCGATGTCGCCGGCGCGCAGGAAGTAGGCGTGCAGCGAATGCACGCGGCGCGCGTTCTCCACCGTGGCCTGCGCCGCCGACAGCGCCTGGCCCAGCACCTGGCCGCCGAACACGTACTTGGTGCCGATGTCGCGGCTCTGGCCACGGAACAGGTTGTCCTCCAGCCGCTCCAGCGACAGCAGCTCGATCAGTTCGGAGACGACGGGGGCGGGCTTGGCGGACAAGAGGCGGGGCCTGGCGGCGGACGTGCGCCGATTATAGCGGGCCGTCCGCGCCCGCCCGCGCGCCGGCGCCGCTCAGCCCTTGCCCAGCCGCGCCGCCAGTGCGCGCAGCGCGGCCTGGGTGTCCGGCGCCTGCCAGTCGTCGATCAGCCGCTCCAGCCCGATGTGCTCGTCGGCCAGCGCCACGCGCAGGTCGGCGCGGGCGATGGCACGGGTCTGCAGCATCGGCTGCCGCGGCCGCTTCAGCAATTCCAGCAGCCAGGCCAGCGCACGTGCCACCACCAGGTCGGCGTCGACCAGTTCGTCGACCAGGCCGATCTCCAGCGCGCGCTCGGCACTGACCAGGTCGCCGCCCACAATCAGGCGCTCGGCGCGATGCGCGCCGACCACCCGCCGCAGCAGGCGCTGGATGCCTTCGGGGGCGACCAGGCCGACCTGAGTCTCATTCAGGCCGATCTGCAGCGGATGCGCCGCATCGGGGCTGCGCGCCATCACCCGGTAGTCGCAGCACAGCGCCAGTACGCAGCCGCCGGCGGGGGCGTGGCCGGTCAGCGCCGCCACCACCGGGATCGGGCTGGCGGCCAAGGCACGCGCCGCGCCGAAGAACTGCTGCCAGCTGCCGAGCAGCTTGGCGCGGTCGTCGCCGTGGCTGAGCAGGTGCGGCACGTCCATGCCGGCGGAGAACAGGCGTTCGTTGCCCGACAGCACGATGCCGTGCGCGCCGTCGGCACCGGCCTGCTCGATCGCCTGGATCAGGTGCCGGCACAGCTCGGTGTCCAGCGCATTGACCGGCGGCCGCGCCAGGCGCAGTTCGCGGATGGGGCCGTGGTTGATCACGTCGATGAGCGTCGTCATGCTGCGGTCTGCTTTCGAAGAAGGAACCTCGGCGATGATAACCAAACCATTCGCTGGCGTATTGTTCGTGCTGTGCGTGGCCGCCGCCTCGGCGTCGGCCGCGGAACCGGCCTGCCTCACCCTGGAGCAGGGCTGGGTGCGGTTGCCGCCGAATCCGGCGATGCCGATGACCGCCGGCTACGGCGTGCTCCACAACGGCTGCGGCAAGCCGGTCACGGTCACCGGCGCCAGCAGTTCGAGCTTCGGCGATGTGTCGCTGCACGAGACCACGGTCGTCGCCGGCGTCAGCCGGATGCGCGCGGTCGAGCGGGTGCCGCTGGCGCCCGGCGCGCGGGTCGAACTCAAGCCCGGCGGCATGCACCTGATGCTGATGCAGGGCAAGGGCGCGCTGAGCGAAGGCCAGGCCGTGCCGCTGCAACTGCAATTGGAAGATGGCGGCAAGGCCGATGCGACGCTGACGGTGCGCAAGCAGGCGATGTAAGAAGCAGTTTCCTTGGTACTTCGAAGGAGCGGCTTTAGCCGCGACAGGCATTCACTGCAACGCGTGTCGCGGCTGAAGCCGCTCCTACAAGAGCTGGGGCGCTGCAAAAAGCGGGCGATTGGAGTTGCCTGTAATGCGTGCGTGCATCGCGCGCAGGCGCTTGACTAGGTACGTGCCGCCGGGCGGTCGCGCGCTGCGCCGGCGAATTGATGCCCAAGCGCGAACGCCGCCGGTATTGCGATGGTTTGCCTTGTGCCGGGCCGTGCCCGGCGCAAGCGCAGGCGTCAGCTCGTCGCCTTGCGTACGGCGTCCGGGAGTGGTGCGCTCTTGCCGGTCTGGGTGTCCATCCACACCACTACCACGTTGCCGTCGGAGTACAGCCGGCTCTCGTCCTGCTGGTCGACGATCCGGTGGCCGATGGTCACGCTGCTGGTGCCCAGGCGTTCGACGAACAGCTCGACCAGGATGTCGTTGGGCCATACGATCGGCGCGCGGTAGTTGACGTTGGTCGCCGCCACCACCGGGGCGATGCGGTCGCTCATGGACACGCCTTCCACGCCCAGCATCCAGCGCACGCGCGCTTCTTCCAGGTAGGAGATGTACTTGGCGTTGTTGACGTGGCCCATGCTGTCCATGTCGCGCCAGCGCACGCTGATCGGAATGCGCGCCAGGATCTTGTGTTCGCTGCTCATCAAACGTCCTTCTTCTTCTTGGTGCCGGTACTGGTGGTGCTCTTGCTGGCCTTGTCGCTCTTGGCGGCCACGGCCTTCTTCGCCGGCTTTTCCGGCTTGACCTTGCGCGGCGGGCGCGCATCGGGCTTGTTGGCCATCGCCGCCGGTTGCTCCGGACGCGCGCTGGTGGACGGCAGCATCCGCGCCAGGAACTGGCCGGTGTACGACTGCGGGCAGGCCGCCACGTCTTCCGGCGTGCCGGTGACCAGGATGGTGCCGCCGCGGTGGCCGCCTTCCGGGCCGAGGTCGACGATCCAGTCCGCGGTCTTGATCACGTCCAGGTTGTGTTCGATCACCACCACCGTGTTGCCTTCGTCGCGCAGCTTGTGCAGCACGCCCAGCAGCGCCTCGATGTCGTGGAAGTGCAGGCCGGTGGTCGGCTCGTCGAGGATGTACAGGGTGCGGCCGGTGTCGCGCCGCGACAGTTCCTTGGACAGCTTCACGCGCTGCGCCTCGCCGCCGGACAGGGTGGTCGCGCTCTGTCCGAGCTTGATGTAGCTCAGGCCCACGTCGACCAGGGTCTCCAGCTTGCGCGCGATCGACGGCACCGGCTCGAACAGCTTCAGCGCATCCTCGACGGTCATTTCCAGCACGTCGTTGATGTTGAAGCCCTTGTACAGGATCTCCAGAGTCTCTCGGTTGTAGCGCTTGCCGTGGCAGACGTCGCAGGGTACGTACACGTCCGGCAGGAAGTGCATCTCCACCTTGATCAGGCCGTCGCCCTGGCAGGCCTCGCAGCGGCCGCCGCGCACGTTGAAGCTGAAGCGGCCCGGCGAGTAGCCGCGCGAGCGCGCTTCCGGCACCTGCGCGAACAGTTCGCGCAGCGGCGTGAACAGGCCGGTGTAGGTCGCCGGGTTGGAGCGCGGGGTGCGCCCGATCGGCGACTGGTCGATGTCCACGACCTTGTCGAACAGGTCCAGGTGCTCGATCTCGCGGTACGGCGCCACGCTGTGCGAGGCGCCGTTGATCTCGTTCGCCGCCAGGGTGAACAGGGTGTCGTTGATCAGCGTCGACTTGCCCGAGCCGGACACGCCGGTGATGCAGGTCAGCAGGCCGGCGGGGATATCCAGGTCGACGTTCTTGAGGTTGTTGCCGGTGGCCCCGCGCAGGTGCAGGGTCATCTTCGGGTTGGCCTTGTGGCGCTTGGCCGGGATATCGATGCGGCGCTTGCCCGACAGGTATTGCCCGGTCAGCGAGCGTGGCGCCTTGAGCAGGTCCTGCACGCTGCCGTGGCCGACCACCTCGCCGCCGTGCACGCCGGCGCCGGGGCCGATGTCCAGCACGTAGTCGGCCAGGCGGATCGCGTCCTCGTCGTGCTCGACCACGATCACCGTGTTGCCGAGGTCGCGCAGGCGGGTGAGGGTGCCGAGCAGGCGTTCGTTGTCGCGCTGGTGCAGGCCGATCGACGGTTCGTCGAGCACGTACATCACGCCGACCAGGCCGGCGCCGATCTGGCTGGCCAGGCGGATGCGCTGCGCCTCGCCGCCGGACAGGGTGTCGGCCTTGCGCTCGAGGGTCAGGTAATCCAGGCCGACGTCGACCAGGAAGCCCAGCCGCTCGGCGATTTCCTTGACGATCTTGCTGGCGATCTCGCCGCGCCAGCCGGGCAGGTCGAGCTGGCGGAAGAAGGTCAGCGCGTCGTCGATCGGCAGCACCACCAGGTCCGGCAGCGGACGGTCGGCGACGAACACGTTGCGCGCGGCCTTGTTCAGGCGCGCGCCCTTGCAGTCCGGGCACGGCCGTTCGCTGATGTACTTGGCCAGTTCCTCGCGCACCGCCGGCGATTCGGTCTCGCGGTAGCGGCGTTCCAGGTTGGGGATGATGCCTTCGAAGCGATGCTTGCGCTGGGTGCGGCCGCCGGCGTCGGTGAAGTAGGTGAAGGTGATGGTCTCATCGCCGCTGCCGTACAGCACCGCCTGGCGCACGCTCGCCGGCAGCGACTGCCAGGGCGCGTCGACGTCGAACTTGTAGTGCTTGGCCAGCGAGGCGATCAGCTGGAAGTAGTAGGCGTTGCGCCGGTCCCAGCCGCGCACCGCGCCGGCCGATAGCGACAACTCCGGATGCACCACCACCCGATCGGGATCGAAGAACTCGGCCACGCCCAGGCCATCGCAGCTCGGGCAGGCGCCCATCGGCGCGTTGAACGAGAACAGGCGCGGTTCCAGCTCCGGCAGCGAGTAGTCGCAGACCGGGCAGCTGTACTTGGAGGAGAACAGGTGCGGCGCAGCCGCGGTGTCGTCCAGCGACTGCACCGAGACCATGCCGTCGGCCAGCTTCAGCGCGGTCTCGAAGCTCTCGGCCAGACGCTGCTTGATGTCCTCGCGCGGACGGAAGCGGTCGATCACCGCCTCGATGGTGTGCTTCTGGCGCAGCGCCAGCGCCGGCACCGCGTCGATCTCGTACAGCTCGCCGTCCACGCGCACGCGCACGAAGCCCTGCGCGCGCAACTGCTCGAACACCTGCGCATGCTCGCCCTTGCGCTCGCGGATCACCGGCGCCAGCAGCATGTAACGCTGCTCCGGGTCCAGGGTCAGCACGTGGTCGACCATCTGGCTGACCGTCTGCGCCTCCAGCGGATAGCCGTGATCGGGGCAGCGCGGCTGGCCGACGCGTGCGTACAGCAGGCGCAGGTAGTCGTAGATCTCGGTGATGGTGCCGACGGTGGAGCGCGGGTTGTGCGAGGTCGACTTCTGCTCGATTGCGATCGCCGGCGACAGGCCCTCGATGTGATCGATGTCGGGCTTCTCCATCACGCTGAGGAACTGCCGCGCGTACGCCGACAGCGACTCCACGTAGCGGCGCTGACCTTCAGCGTAGATGGTGTCGAACGCCAACGAGGACTTGCCGGACCCGGACAGGCCGGTGATCACGATCAGCTTGTCGCGCGGCAGGTCGAGGTCGAGATTCTTGAGGTTGTGCGTCCGCGCGCCGCGGATGCGGATGTAATCCATCGCCATGAAGAGATTCCGGAGTGTGCCGGCCGCGGTGGTGCCACTGGCCAGTGTGGGGGCGGAAAGGGGACGGCAATCGATCAGCGTACCCAGCTTGTCAGGTGGGGGCAATTGCCGCGGATCCCAGCGTGGCCGGGCGCCGGCGGCTGGCTGGTTCAGGCAGCCGTGCCGGCCCGCGGGGCTTGACAGTCCGGGCCTGGGTGGGCTTGACCCTGTCGCGCGCGGCGGATTACAATTCCGCTCCTGTCTGCCCGAAACGGCACGATGGGAACGACCACAATAACTACAGAGGAAGTCTGGTCATGTACGCAGTACTGGTCACCGGCGGTAAGCAATACCGCGTCGCGCAGGGCGAAACGCTCCGCGTGGAAAAGCTCGAAGTCGAAGCCGGCAACGAGATCACGTTCGACAACATCCTGATGCTGGGCGACAGCGACGGCATCAAGATCGGCGACGCGCTGAAGGGCGCCGCCGTCACCGCCAAGGTCGTGGCCCACGGCCGCGCCGACAAGGTGCGCATCATCAAGTTCCGCCGCCGCAAGCACCACATGAAGCGTCAGGGTCATCGGCAGCACTACACCGAAATCGAGATCACCGGCATCGCCGGTGGCGACAAGAAGTAAGGAGCAGCAGTCATGGCACACAAAAAAGGCGTAGGTTCCTCGCGCAACGGCCGCGACTCCAACCCGAAGTACCTGGGCGTGAAGATGTTCGGCGGCCAGGCCATCGAAGCCGGCAACATCATCGTGCGTCAGCGCGGCACCCAGTTCCACCCGGGCGCCGGCGTCGGCCTGGGCCGCGACCACACCCTGTTCGCGCTGGTCGACGGCAAGGTCGAGTTCTCGGTGAAGGGCGCCAAGAAGCGCCGCACCGTGAGCGTGGTCACCGAGGCGTAAGTCGCCGGTGTCCAGGGCCTGCGCCCATGGCGCAGGCTTGCTGACGAAAGCCCCGCTTCGGCGGGGTTTTTCGTTGGTGGCGGGGATGTCGGGATTGGGGATTGGGGATTCGCAACGGCGGATTCCATTGGCTCCTTCGATCCCTTACTCCGTTCCTTTGCCGGGGCCGCTAAACTGCGGCGTCCGGTGGTTTTTCCAATCCCGAATCGCGAATCCCGAATCCCATGAAGTTGGTAGACGAAGCGGAAATCCAGGTCACGGCCGGCAATGGCGGCAATGGCTGCATCGGCTTTCGCCGCGAGAAGTTCATCCCGCTGGGTGGGCCTGACGGCGGCGATGGCGGCAACGGCGGCAGCGTGTGGCTGGTCGCCGACGAGAACCTCAATACCCTGGTCGACTTCCGCCACCAGCGCGCGTTCCGTGCGCAGCGCGGCGAGAACGGCATGGGCCGGCAGATGTACGGCAAGGCCGGCGAGGACCTGACCATCACCGTGCCGGTCGGTACCGTGGTGATCAACGTCGAGACCGACGAGGTCATCGGCGACCTGGTCGCGCACGGCGACCGCCTGCTGGTCGCGCAGGGCGGCAAGGGCGGCCTGGGCAACATGCACTTCAAGAGCTCGGTGACCCGCGCGCCGCGCAAGGCCACGCCGGGCGAGGAGGGCGAGGAGCGCACGCTCAAGCTGGAGCTGAAGCTGCTGGCCGACGTCGGTCTGCTGGGCTTCCCCAATGCCGGCAAGAGCACCTTCATCCGTGCGGTCTCCGCGGCCACGCCGAAGGTCGCCGACTATCCGTTCACCACGCTGTACCCGAACCTGGGTGTGGTCAGCGTCGAGGCCTACCGCAGCTTTGTGATCGCCGACATTCCCGGACTGATCGAGGGTGCCGCCGATGGCGCCGGCCTCGGCGCGCAGTTCCTGCGCCACCTGCAGCGCACCCGCCTGCTGCTGCACCTGGTGGATCTGGCGCCCATGGAGGGCGGCGTGGACGGCGTGTCGCCGACCGAGCAGGTGCGGGCGATCGAGCGCGAGCTGCAGAAGCACGATCCGGAGCTGCTGGCCAAGCCGCGCTGGCTGGTGCTGAACAAGGCCGACCTGATGTTCGAGGACGAGGCGCGTGCGCTGGCCGAACAGGTCGTTGCCGAACTGGGCTGGACCCAGCCCTGGTACCTGGTATCGGCGCTGGGCCGCGAAGGCACCTGGCCGATCATGAAGGACGTGATGGCGTTCTTCGACCGCCAGCGCGAGGAGGCGCTGGAGGCGGCCGCCAATGCCTCCTGAGCGCCGCACCGTGCGGCGGCGCACAGGGCGGGGTGGCGCGCACACGAAAAACCCGGCCAAGGCCGGGCTTTTTCGTGGTGCTGCCGGAAGCGCGGGCGCTTCCGGCGTCGACTGCAGCCGATCAGGCGGCGGTCTTGATCGCCTTGATGCGGGCGCTCAGGCGGCTCTTGTGGCGGGCAGCCTTGTTCTTGTGGATCAGGCCACGCGAGCTGAAACGGTCGAGAATCGGCTGGGCGATGGCGAAAGCGGCTTCGGCGCCGGCTGCGTCGTTGGCGTCCAGGGCCTTGATGACCTTCTTGACGGCGGTGCGCAGCATCGAACGCTGAGCCGTGTTGCGCGCGTTGCGCACGACGGTCTGCTTGGCGCGCTTCTTGGCGGACTTGATATTGGCCACGGTGGTGGTTTCCTGGAAAGCTGTGTGGTGGATAAAAACAAGCGGGAGAGTATGAAGCGTCCGAATATTCGCGTCAAGTCAATTGTCAAGAGGGCCGCCGCATGAGCACGCCGCGCATGTTTCGCGGGCTGCTCTCCTTCAGCAGCATGACCATGGTCTCGCGCGTGCTGGGGCTGGTGCGCGACCAGGCCATCACCATTTCCTTCGGCGCCAACGCCACCACCGACGCGTTCTGGGTGGCGTTCCGCATTCCCAACTTCCTGCGCCGGCTGTTCGCCGAAGGCTCGTTCGCCACGGCCTTCGTGCCGGTGTTCACCGAAGTGAAGGAAACTCGCCCGCACGCCGACCTGCGCGCGCTGATGTCGCGGGTGTCCGGCACCCTGGGCGGCGTGTTGCTGCTGGTCACCGCGCTGGGGCTGATCTTCACCCCGCAGGTGGCGATGCTGTTCAACCCCGGCGCCAGCGACGACCCGGCCAAGTTCGGGCTGATCGTCGACCTGCTGCGGCTGACCTTTCCGTTCCTGCTGTTCGTGTCGCTGACCGCGCTGGCCGGCGGTGCGCTCAACAGTTTCCACCGCTTCGGCCTGCCGGCGCTGACCCCGGTGATCCTCAACCTGTGCATGATCGCCGGCGCGCTGTGGCTGGCGCCGCGGCTGCAGGTGCCGATCCTGGCGATGGGCTGGGCGGTGCTGGTGGCCGGCGTGCTGCAGTTGCTGTTCCAGTTGCCGGCCTTGCGCGGCATCGACCTGCTGACCCTGCCGCGCTGGGGCTGGCAGCACCCGGACGTGCGCCGGGTACTGACCCTGATGGTGCCGACCCTGTTCGGCTCCTCGATCGCGCAGATCAACTTGCTGCTGGACACGGTGATCGCCTCGTTCCTGTACGCCGGCTCGCAGAGCTGGCTGTCGCAGGCCGACCGCTTCCTGGAGCTGCCGCTGGGCGTGTTCGGCGTGGCCCTGGGCACGGTGATCCTGCCGGCGCTGTCGCGGCACCACGTCAAGACCGACCGCGCCGGGTTCTCCAGCGCGCTGGACTGGGGCTTGCGCACCACCTTGCTGATCGCGGTGCCGGCGATGCTGGGCTTGATGTTGCTGAGCCAGCCACTGGTGGCGACCCTGTTCCAGTACGGCAAGTTCACCGCCTTCGACACGCGCATGGCGGCGATGTCGGTGTTCGGCCTGAGCTTCGGCCTGCCGGCGTTCGCCCTGCTCAAGGTGTTGCTGCCGGCGTTCTACTCGCGCCAGGACACGCGCACGCCGGTGCGCGCCGGCGTCGCCGCGCTGGTCGCCAACATGGTGCTGAACCTGTTGTTCCTGGCGATCCTGTACCAGCTGTGGGTGCCGGCGGAACTGCGCGCGCAGGGCGTACGCGCGGCGCTGGAGGCGGTGCCGGGCCTGCACCTGGCACTGGGCTTGGCCAGTGCGGTGGCCAGCTACCTCAACCTGTCGCTGCTGTGGCGCTGGCTGCGTCGCGACCAGGTCTACCAGCCCAAGCCGGGCTGGAGCGGCTATCTGCTGCGGCTGGGCCTGGCCTGCGCAGCGATGGTCGCGGTGCTGGTGTTCGGCCTGCACTGGCTGCCGGCGTTCACCACCATGGAAAAATGGCATCGCATCGGCAGCCTGCTGCTGCTGGTGGGCGGCGGTGGCGCGGTGTATCTGGTTGCCTTGTTGGCGCTGGGATTCCGGCCGCGGGATTTGCGGGAGCATTGAAGCCGGGGCCCGGGACTCGGGAGGGACCCGGGACCCGGAAGTCTCCGCGAGTGCTAAGCGCTTGCGATTGCACTGTGGGGAGGGACTTCAGTCCCGACGGGCTTTCCCGGGAAGGCCCGCCGGGCTGAGGCCCCTCCCACAAACGATCACTCTGTTTTTTTCCGGATCGCTTGGCATTGGTTTGGCTCTGGGCGTCGATGCTGCCGTCCCGGGTCCAGGGTCCAGGGTCCAGGGTCCCGGGTCCCGGGTCCCGAGGGCGGGAGCGGGCCGGGGGCCGAACCCGAGTCCCGGGCTGTGGCCCCAGCCGCTATACTCGACGGTTACGCATCATCGACCGGCGCCTCCTGCGCCGGCGCTTCGGACCGAGGAATGAGCAGGCTGTTTAGAGACGTCGAGGGCGGGACCCTGTTCCCGCAGGGAAGCGTGGTCTGCATCGGCGCCTTCGATGGCCTGCACCTGGGCCACCGCGCGCTGGTGCGGCAGGCGATCGCGCGCGCGCGCGCGGCGGACGTACCGGCGGTGGCGCTGAGCTTCGAGCCGCTGCCGCGGGAGTTCTTCGCCCCGGCCGCGCCGCCGCCGCGGCTGACCCTGGCCCGGGCCAAGGTGCAGGGCCTGCACCGGCTCGGCATCGACAGCGTCGGCCTGCTGCGCTTCGACCGGCGCATGGCGTCGATGAGCGCCGAGGACTTCGTGCAGCGCGTGCTGGTCGAGCGCCTGCGCGCGCGCGAGGTCTGGATCGGCCCGGCGTTCCGCTTCGGCCACAAGCGCGGCGGCGACATCGCGCTGCTGCGCGCGCTGGGCGCCCAGCACGGCTTCGCCGCCGACGAGATCGCGCCGGTGCACCTGCGCGAGGAGCGCATCTCCAGCACCCGCATCCGCGAGTTGCTGGTGGCTGGCGAGTTCGCCCATGCCGCCGAGTTGCTCGGTCGCCCGTATGCGATCGGCGGCCGCGTGGTGCGCGGCAAGCAGCTCGGGCGCACGCTCGGCTATCCCACCGCCAACCTGCGCTTCGCCCGCACCCCGGCGCTGTCCGGCATCTACGCCACCTGGGTGCACGGGGTGGCGGCGCAGCCGTGGCCGTCGGTGTCCAGCTTCGGCACCCGCCCGACCGTGCAGGGCGTGGAGCCGCTGCTGGAAGCGCACCTGTTCGATTTCCAGGGCGACCTGTACGGTCGCCACATCGAGGTGGAGTTCGTCGCCAAGCTGCGCGACGAGGAAACCTTCGCCGATCTGCCGGCGCTGACCGCGCAGATGCACCGCGACGCCGCGCTGGCGCGGCAACTGCTCGCCGCGCCGGCCGCCACGGGCCTGCCGCCCGTGTCCGCCGCCCCGCGCGCGGACCTCCCCCTGAAGACCACCGACCGGTAACTGCCCGTGACCCAGGACTACAAAGCCACCCTCCACCTGCCGGCGACCGAGTTCCCGATGCGCGGCGACCTGCCCAAGCGCGAGCCGGACATCCTGGCGCGCTGGGAGAGCGAGGGCCTGTACACGCGGCTGCGCGACAACGCCCAGGGCCGGCCGCTGTTCGTGCTGCACGACGGCCCGCCGTACGCCAACGGCGCGATCCACCTCGGGCATGCGGTCAACAAGATCCTCAAGGACATCATCGTCAAGTCCAAGTACCTGTCCGGCTTCGATGCGCCGTACATCCCGGGCTGGGACTGCCACGGCCTGCCGATCGAGATTGCGATCGAGAAGAAGTTCGGCAAGGTCGGGGTCAAGCTGGATGCGGTGGAGTTCCGGCAGAAGTGCCGCGAATACGCCAACGAGCAGATCGACCTGCAGCGCCGCGACTTCAAGCGCCTGGGCGTGATCGGCGACTGGGACAACCCCTACCGCACGCTGGACTTCCATTTCGAGGCCAACGAGATCCGCGCGCTGGCCCGGATCGTCGAGAACGGCCACCTGACCCGCGGCGTGAAGCCGGTGCACTGGTGCTTCGACTGCGGCTCGGCGCTGGCCGAGGCCGAGATCGAGTACGCCGACAAGCAGTCGCCGACGGTGGACGTGGCCTATCCGGCCCGCGACGGCGCGGCGCTGGCCGCCGCGTTCGGCGCGACCCTGCCGGAAGGCGCCGAGGTCGCGGTGCCGATCTGGACCACCACGCCGTGGACGCTGCCGGCCTCGCTGGCGGTGTCGCTGGGGCCGGAGCTGGTCTATGCGCTGGTCGAAGGCCCGGCCCGCGACGGTCGCCGCCGCTGGCTGGTGCTGGCCGATGCGCTGGCCGAGCGCGCGCTGCAGCGCTACGGGGTGGATGAGGTGGTGGTGCACGGCCGCGTCGCCGGCGCGGCGCTGGAGCACCAGGTGCTGGCGCATCCGTTCTACGACGAGCGCGATGTGCCGGTGATCCTCGGTACCCACGTGTCCGACACCGACGGTACCGGCGCGGTGCACACCGCGCCCGGTCACGGCCAGGAGGACTACGCGGCGGTCAAGCCATACGGGCTGCTGGAGCGCTACGGCGCCGCGCAGATCAACCCGGTGGACGCACGCGGCGTGTACCTCCCGTCGACCCCCGCGGCCGATGGGACGGAACTGGCCGGGCTGCACATCTGGAAGGCCAGCGACGTCATCGCCGACCTGCTGGCCGCGCGCGGGCTGCTGCTGGCGCGCGCCAGCATGGTCCACAGCTATCCGCATTGCTGGCGGCACAAGACCCCGATCGCGTTCCGCGCCACGCCGCAGTGGTTCATCTCGATGGAGCAGGCCAACCTGCGCGCCGACGCGCTCAAGGCGATCGAGGGCGTGCACTGGTACCCGACCTGGGGCCAGGCGCGCATCGCCGGCATGGTCGCCGGGCGCCCGGACTGGACGATCTCGCGCCAGCGCACCTGGGGCGTGCCGATCGCGCTGTTCGTGCATCGCGAGACCGGCGAGCCGCATCCGCGCAGCACCGAACTGATGCGCCAGGTCGCCGACCGGGTCGAGGAGGGCGGGGTGGACGTGTGGTACACGCTCGACGCCGCCGACCTGCTGGGCGAGGAGGCCGCCGACTACGACAAGATCACCGACATCCTCGACGTCTGGTTCGACTCCGGCGTCACCCACGAGGCGGTGCTGACCGAGCGCGGCCTGCCCAAGCCGGCCGACCTGTATCTGGAAGGGTCCGACCAGCACCGCGGCTGGTTCCAGTCCTCGCTGCTGACCGGCGTGGCGCTGGACCACGCGGCGCCGTACCGGCAGTGCCTGACCCACGGCTTCACCGTGGACGAGCATGGCCGCAAGATGTCCAAGTCGCTGGGCAACGGCATCGAGCCGCAGGACATCATGAAGACCCTGGGCGCGGACATCCTGCGCCTGTGGATCGCCTCGGCCGACTACAGCAACGAGATGTCGCTGTCGCAGGAGATCCTCAAGCGCAACGCCGATGCCTACCGGCGCCTGCGCAACACCGCGCGCTTCCTGCTCGGCAACCTGCATGGCTTCAATCCCGCCGTGCACCTGCGGCCGCTGCCGGAACTGGTGGCGCTGGACCGCTGGATCGTGCACCGCGCCAACGAGGTGCAGGAGCAGATCAAGGCGGCCTACGCGCGCTACGACTTCGCCGCCATCGTGCAGGCGCTGCTGAACTTCTGCAGCGTGGACCTGGGCTCGCTGTACCTGGACGTGACCAAGGACCGGCTGTACACGATGGCCGAGGACTCGCTCGGCCGGCGTTCGGCGCAGACCGCGATGTTCCATGTGGCCGAGGCCTTCGTGCGCTGGATCGCGCCGATCCTGAGCTTCACCGCCGATGAGCTGTGGGGCTACCTGCCGGGCGCGCACCTGGGCAATGTGCTGTTCGCGACCTGGTACGAAGGCCTTGCGCCATTGCCGGAGGACGCGGCGCTGAGCGCGGCCGACTTCGAGCAGCTGCTGGCGCTGCGCGAGCAGGTGGCCAAGGTGCTGGAGCCGATGCGCGGCAACGGCGTGATCGGCGCGGCGCTGGAGGCGGAGATCACCGTCGCCGCCGACGCCGCCACCGCGGCGAAGCTGCAGCCGCTGCAGGAGGAACTGCGCTTCCTGTTCATCAGCGGCGACGTGGTGGTACGCGAGGCCACCACCGACGAGATCTTCGTCAGCGCCCAGGCCACCGAAAAGCCCAAGTGCGTGCGCTGCTGGCACTACCGCGCCGACGTCGGCGCCGACCCGGCGCACCCGGAACTGTGCGGCCGCTGCGTCAGCAACATCGAAGGGCCGGGCGAGGAGCGCCACTGGTTCTGAGTCCCGTCCCCGGCCACGCGTCTTGCGCGCTGCCGGGGTCAGCGGCGGCGCCGTTGCGGCGCCGGCCGTCCTTCCTTTCCTCATTCGCCCAAGGCGGACTTGCCGCATGACCGCACGACCCAACCCCTCTGCCCTGATCTGGCTGCTGCTGTCGGCCGTGGTGATCGGCCTGGACCAGTGGAGCAAGGCCTGGGTGCTGTCCAGCCTGCCCGAGTTCACCGCGGTGCCGGTGATTCCCGGCTTCTGGAACTGGTATCGGACCTACAACACCGGTGCGGCGTTCAGTTTCCTGAGCCAGGCCGGCGGCTGGCAGCTCTGGTTCTTCACCGCGCTGGCGGTGGGCATCAGCGCCCTGCTGGCCTGGTGGCTGGCGCGCACTCCGCGCGGCGAGTGGCGCAGCGCGCTGCCGTACGCGCTGGTGATCGGCGGGGCGATCGGCAACGTGATCGACCGGTTGATGCACGGCCACGTGGTCGATTTCATCCAGTGGTACGTGGGCGAGCACTACTGGCCCTCGTTCAACATCGCCGACTCGGCGATCGTCGCCGGCGCCATCGGCATCGCCCTGTTCGGCGTGTTCGACGGCAAGGCGAAGCGAAAAGCGGGATAATCGGTGCCACTCTCCCTGTCGAAGCGCCTGGCCCCCTGCGGCCGGCGGATCTAGCTATGGATGTCCTGCTCGCCAACCCCCGCGGCTTCTGCGCCGGCGTCGACCGCGCGATCGAAATCGTCAAACGGGCCATCGAAACCCTGGGCGCGCCGATCTACGTGCGCCACGAGGTGGTGCACAACCGCTTCGTGGTCGACGACCTCAAGCAGCGCGGCGCGATCTTCGTCGAGGAACTGGACGAGGTGCCCGACGGCAACACGGTGATCTTCAGCGCCCACGGCGTGGCCCAGGCGGTGCGCCAGGAAGCCGAGCGGCGCGGGTTGAAGGTGTTCGACGCGACCTGCCCGCTGGTCACCAAGGTGCATTTCGAGGTGGCACGGCACTGCCGCGCCGGCCGCGACGTGGTGCTGATCGGCCATGCCGGCCATCCGGAGGTGGAAGGCACGATGGGGCAGTGGGACCGCGAATGCGGCACCGGCCGCATCTATCTGGTCGAGGACATCGAGCAGGTCGCCACGCTGGACGTGCAGCAGCCGGAGAACCTGGCCTACACCACCCAGACCACGCTGTCGGTGGACGACACCCGCGGCATCATCGAGGCGCTGCGCGCGCGCTACCCGGCGATGCAGGGGCCGAAGAACGACGACATCTGCTACGCCACCCAGAACCGCCAGGACGCGGTGCGCGACCTGGCCAGGGAGTGCGACCTGGTGCTGGTGGTCGGCTCGCCGAACAGCTCCAATTCCAACCGACTCAGCGAGCTGGCGCGGCGCGACGGGGTGGAGTCCTACCTGATCGACGGTGCCGACGAGATCGATCCGGCCTGGATCGCCGGCAAGCGCCGCGTCGGCCTGACCGCCGGCGCCTCGGCGCCGCAGGTGCTGGTGGACGGGGTGATCGCGCGGCTGCGCGAACTCGGCGCCGACGGCGTGTCCGAACTGGCCGGCGAACCGGAATCGATGGTGTTCGCCCTGCCCAAGGAACTGCGGCTGCGTCTGGTCGATTAGCGGGCGCGTCTAGTCTAGCGGGCGCGTCTAGTTACGCGTTCTTGCAATGGTTTGCTGGGGCTTCGTTGTGATCGTAAGCGCGGCTTCAGCCGCGACGGGCATTTCCGGTAAAGCCTGTCGCGGCTGAAGCCGCTCTTACGACAGTGCAATGCGCAGCAACCACAGCGTGCTGGGGTGCCCTGAAGCCGCCTCGACACGTGGGCCCAAGGCATCCTGGCGGCGATGCCGGTATCGCACATGCTGCGCCCAGCGCTTGGCTGCGCCGCAGCCGCCGCGGCTCACTGGCGCTGCATGCCGTGCGGCCGCCCCTGCGCATCGAAGAGGATGCCCATGGTGACGCGATCGCCTTGCACGCCATCCGGCATCCAGCGCAGGCGCCCGCGCCGGCCGATCAGCACGTAGACGTGATCCACTTTCTCCGGCTTGGCCTGCAGCGCCTCGCCTTGTTCCTTCAGGGCGGTGGCCACCCGATACGCACCCTCGAAATCGATGTCCTGCAGGGCGGCGTTGTCGGTGGCCGGCTTGAGGAACGGTCCGAACATGCCGGGATTGACCGGTTCTTCCTTGTGCCAGCGCTCGTTGTCGAAGCTGTATTCGTCCACGTGGCTCGGCTGCGTGGGGTCCAGCAGCTCGAGCCCGATGCGGTTGTCGTAGAAATGCACCGCATGGAACACGCGCAGGTCGCGGCCCTGCAGCTCGGGCAGGTCCGCCAGCGCCTGCCGCGCCGCGCGTAGCCGCTCCGGATCGAACAGCAGGTTGCCGCGCGGTGCCGGCGGCGGCTCCGGTTCGGGGGGCGCATCGGCAGGGGCGGCCGGGGTCACCGCGAGCGACTGTGGCTTCGAGGTGGTCTGCATGGCGGTCGCCTGCAGGCGCGGTCCCGCCTGCAGGGTGGCGCGGATGGTGTCCCAGGCGCCGCCGGCGAAGGCAATGCCGCCGAGCAGCAGCACCACGCCGGCGAGGACCACTGGGGTGGACGGCGTCTTCATGGCAGCTCCAGGTCGGCGCGGGCGGGGTGTTGCGGGTCGTACAGCACCGACACGGTGTTGCGCGGCAGCTGTCCGACGTCGATCAGCGACACGAACCGCCGCAGCGTCGCCTCGTGCTTGTTGCCCGACGCGTCCTCGAACGCCACGCGGAACTCCACCTGTGGCTGCTCGTTGAGGGTGGTGCCGGTCTGGCGCACGTCCAGCACCCGCGCACGGGCGCGCAGGCCGCGGTACTTCAGGGTCTCGTCGGTGGCGTTGCTGCGGATCACGCGCAGGATCACGCGCAGCGCCAGCACGTAGCCGTTGAGCACCAGCGCACTCATCAGCAGCGGATGGTTGAAGGACAGGAAGGTCCAGCCCAGCCCGCGGTTCTGCAGGCGCCAGGCCACGACGTAGGCCGCGCCGACCAGGGCCACCAGCAGCACGGCACCGGCCGCGCGTCGCCACAGGCTGGCGCGGTCCAGGGCCGGCTCGGCGTCCTCCAGTACGAGGTTCGGAGTGGCGCCCGGCGTCGTGCTCAGCCGCAGCGGCACCGTCCGCCCGGTCTCGAAGCGGCGTTGTGCCGGCTTGCGGTCCACGATCACCTGGGTGTCTTGGATGGGGGTGCCGGACAGGTTGTCGAAGGCCAGGGTCAGCGACAGCTGCGGCCATCCCTTGACCTCGACGCCCGTCGGTGCGGCGCGTTCGATCAGCGCCTCGCGGCGCACGCCGTGGGTGAGGATGTGGCGCACGCGTTGCAGTGCACGTCCGGGCAGTAGCAGCAGCGTGTCCAGGTAGGCGTAGAGCAGGTGCAGCCACAGGCTCAGCGACAGCGCCAGCAGGGTCAGCGCCCACGCGGGCGAACTGGGCTGGGCCAGCACGCGTGGCCAGTCGCTGGCGAAGTAGAGGATGCAGGGGAAGGGGATGGCGAAGAACAGCAGAAATGCGAGCCAGAACCAGGCGAACAACTTCACGATGAGTGGTGGATGCGTACGACGGGGGCGGGAGGGTAACCCATCGGTCGCTGCGCTCGCGCGAAGGCCCGGGCAGCGATTGACCCCGGCCCGGGCCGACGCCTAGAATTGCCAGTTCCGCCGGAATAGCTCAGTCGGTAGAGCGGCGCATTCGTAATGCGTAGGTCGCAGGTTCGACTCCTGTTTCCGGCACCAGTTGCACCCAGAAGGCAGCCGCGAGGCTGCCTTCCTGGTTTCTGCGATGGCTGTTTCTGCGACGCAGGTCCGTGCGCGCGACCGCCTGCGACGTCGTGTCGCAGCCGGGTGCGGCAATGTGTCGCACATAAAAACGCGGCCTGGCGCCCGCCTGGGCTTGTCAATGACTTCCGGAGTTGCGGCACGGCAGCATAAAATGCGTCGTTGATCGCGCATGCCGGCCTGGATGCCGCGGCGGATGCGGGACAGCCCCTTCTACGGCGCCCCGTTTCCCGCTCCCGCGCGGTTCGCATCCCCTACGCAATTGGATCGTTCGATGATTCCGTTGAAACAACTCCGGCGCTCGCTGCGCTCCGGTCTGTTGCTGCTGGCCGCGCTGCTGCTGGCCGGTTGCAACTCGGCCATCCTCAACCCCAAGGGTCAGATCGGCCACGACGAGAAGACGCTGCTGATCACCTCGGTGGTGCTGATGCTGCTGGTGGTGATCCCGGTCATCGTGATGACCCTGGCCTTCGCCTGGCGCTACCGCGCGTCCAACACCAAGGCCCGCTACGAGCCGAACTGGTCGCACTCCACCGCGATCGAGGTGGTGGTGTGGTCGATCCCGTGCATGATCATCCTGGTCCTGGCGGTGCTGACCTGGCGCTCCTCGCATGCGCTGGATCCGTACAAGCCGCTGGATTCCAAGGTCAAGCCGATCACCATCGAGGCGGTGGCGCTGGACTGGAAGTGGATGTTCATCTACCCGGAGCAGGGCATCGCCACGGTCAACGAGATCGCGTTCCCGGTCGATACGCCGCTGAACTTCAAGATCACCTCCGACACGGTGATGAACTCGTTCTTCATCCCGCACCTGGGCACGCAGATCTACGCGATGGCCGGCATGGAGACCAAGCTGCACCTGATCGCCAACGAGCCGGGCGAGATGTTCGGCCTGTCGGCGAACTACAGCGGCCACGGCTTCTCGAAGATGGGCTTCGCCGCGCATGCCACCGACCGCGCCGGCTTCGACGCGTGGGTGGCCAAGGTCAAGGCGTCGCAGAAGACCCTGGACCAGGCCGAGTTCCAGGTGCTGGCGGCCAACCGCAACGACAAGGCCGCCTACCCGGTGACCTACTACGCCTCGGTGCAGGACGGTTTGTTCAAGTCGTTGATCGACAAATACATGATGGGCAAGGGCCACAAGATGGAAGGCCACGACGCTCATCCGGCATCGGCTGCTGAGCCGGTCGCCATGTGCACTTCTGGAGACAAGTGATGCTAGGCAAACTCACGCTCGAGGCGGTTCCGTACCACGAGCCGATCATCATGGCGGCGCTCGGCGGCGCCGGCCTGCTCGGCCTGCTGGTGGTGGCGGCCGTCACCAAGTACAAGCTGTGGGGCTATCTCTGGAAGGAGTGGTTCACCTCGGTCGACCACAAGCGCATCGGCGTCATGTACATCGTGGTGGCGCTGGTCATGCTGCTGCGCGGCTTCGCCGACGCGGCGATGATGCGCACCCAGCAGGCGATCGCGCACGGCGGTAACGAGGGCATCTTCCCGCCGCACCACTACGATCAGATCTTCACCGCGCACGGCGTGATCATGATCTTCTTCATGGCCATGCCGTTCATGACCGGCCTGTTGAACCTGATCGTGCCGCTGCAGATCGGCGCGCGCGACGTGGCGTTCCCGTTCCTGAACTCGCTGAGCTTCTGGCTGTTCGTGGCCGGCGCGGCGCTGGTCAACATCTCCCTGGGCGTGGGCGAGTTCGCGCAGACCGGCTGGCTGGCCTACCCGCCGCTGTCCGGGCTGGAATACAGTCCAGGCGTCGGTGTCGACTACTACATCTGGGCGTTGCAGATCTCGGGCCTGGGCACATTGCTCACCGGCATCAACTTCTTCGTGACGATCATGCGCATGCGCGCGCCGGGCATGACCCTGATGCGCATGCCGATCTTCACCTGGACCGCGCTGATCACCAACATCCTGATCATCGCCGCGTTCCCGATCCTGACCGTCGCGCTGGCGCTGCTGGGTGCGGACCGCTACCTGGGCACGCACTTCTTCACCAATGACGGTGGCGGCAACGCCATGATGTACGTCAACCTGATCTGGATCTGGGGCCACCCGGAGGTCTACATCCTGATCCTGCCGGCGTTCGGCATCTTCTCCGAGCTGATCGCCACCTTCAGCCGCAAGCGCCTGTTCGGCTACACCTCGATGGTGTACGCGACCTCGTGCATCGGCGTGCTGTCGTTCATCGTGTGGCTGCACCACTTCTTCACCATGGGCTCGGGCGCCAACGTCAATGCCTTCTTCGGCATCACGACGATGATCATCTCGATCCCCACCGGCGTGAAGATCTTCAACTGGCTGTTCACCATGTTCCGCGGCCGCGTGCACATGACCGCACCGGTGCTGTGGACCATCGGCTTCATGATCACCTTCACCATCGGTGGCATGACCGGCGTGATGCTGGCGATCCCGGCGGTGGACTTCGTGCTGCACAACAGCCTGTTCCTGATCGCGCACTTCCATAACGTGATCATCGGCGGCGTGGTGTTCGGCTACCTGGCCGGCCTGACCTACTGGTTCCCGAAGGCCTTCGGCTTCAAGCTCAACGAAAAGCTGGGCAAGGCTTCGTTCTGGTGCTGGATCATCGGCTTCTTCGTCGCCTTCATGCCGCTGTACGTGCTCGGCTTCATGGGCATGACCCGGCGCATGAACAGCTACAACCACCCGGAGTGGGCGCCGTGGCTGATGGTGGCCGCGGCGGGTGCGGCGATCATCGGCATCGGCATCTTCCTGAACTTGGTGCAGATCGGCTACAGCATCTGGAAGCGCAAGGAGAACCTGGACCTGACCGGCGACCCGTGGGACGGCCGGACCCTGGAGTGGGCGACCTCCTCGCCGCCGCCGTTCTACAACTTCGCGGTGCTGCCGCACATCGACGACCGCGACCAGTTCTGGGAAGACAAGCTCAAGGGCAAGGGCTGGCCGCGTCCGGCCAAGTACGAACCGATCCACATGCCGCGCAACACGGCGGCGGGTTTCTGGATCGGCGCCTTCAGCATCGTCATGGGCTTCGGTCTGACCTGGCACATCTGGTGGATGGCGGTGATCGGCCTGGTCGGTATGATCGGCAGCTTCATCGCGCGCACCTTCGATGACGACATCGATTACTGGGTCCCGGCGGAGGAAGTGGAACGCATCGAGAACGCGCGTTTCGCCCTGCTGGAACAGCAACACGCGGCCAACGCCGCAAAGGCGGTCTGAACCATGGCTTCCACGACGCTCGATCCCCACGCCGCCCACGCGGGCGGCCACGACCACGACCACGAACATCACGACGCGGGCGGCAACACCGTCTTCGGGTTCTGGGTCTACCTGATGAGCGACTGCCTCATCTTCGCCGGCCTGTTCGCCACCTATGCGGTGCTGGCCGGCGCGACGGTGGACGGCCCGACCGCCAAGGAACTGTTCGACCTGAAGTTCGTGCTGGTGGAAACCTTCCTGCTGCTGTTCAGCAGCCTGGGCTTCGGCCTGGCGATGATCTCGGCGAACAAGCGCAGCATGGGCGGCCTGTACGGCTGGCTGGCGGTCACCGCGGCGCTGGGCCTGGGCTTCCTGGGCATGGAAATCTACGAGTTCCACCACCTGATCGAAGAGGGCGCCGGCCCCGGCCGTAGCGCGTTCCTGTCGGCCTTCTTCACCCTGGTCGGCACCCACGGTCTGCACGTGGCCTCGGGCCTGCTGTGGATGACCGTGCTGGTGATCCAGATCGCCAAGAACGGCCTGACCCCGCGCAATATGACCCGCCTGGCGTGCCTGAGCCTGTTCTGGCACTTCCTGGACGTGATCTGGATCGGCGTGTTCACCATCGTCTACCTGCTGGGAGCGCTGTAATGGCCAACCACCACTCTTCCTCCGACGCGCACGCCGAGCACGGCCATGGCGGCGGCCTGAAGTCCTACCTGGTCGGCTTCGTGCTGGCGGTGATCCTGACCGTGATCCCGTTCGGCATGGTGATGAGCGGGGCGTTCCCGCGCGGCGTCACCGTCATCGTCATCGCGGTGCTGGCCGCGGTGCAGATGCTGGTGCACCTGATCTACTTCCTGCACATGGACCGTTCGGCCGAACAGCGCTCCAACGTGCACGTGGGCCTGTTCTCGCTGCTGATCATCGGCATCGTGGTGGTCGGCTCGCTGTGGGTCATGCACAATCTCAACGTCAACATGATGCACTGAGCGCGCACCGCAGTTGCGTCGCGAAGGCCGCCTCCGGGCGGCCTTTTGCGTTGCGGGGCATAGGCGGGTGCGGCCTTTCTGGATGGGCAGGCGGCCGGTGGACGCGAAAGCGGCGCGCTCGTCCCAGCGTCTTGCCGCACCCTGATCGGCGCACCACGCGTGCGCTCCAACGCCGCTCGCAGTGCGACTCGCGGAAGCGCACTGCGGCGCGTGACCGTTGTCAGCTCCGGCCGAGCCTGCCGGAAAGCTGCAGCAGCACGTCCGCCTCCTCGGCGCTGAGGCGATCCAGCAGCCAGGTTCTGACCGCGGCCGCATGGATCGGCCGCGCCGCGGCGATCTTCTCCTGGCCCAAGGCGGTGATGGCGACGGTCACCACGCGCGGTTCGGCGTCGCTGCGGCGAACGAGGCCGCGTGCCTGCATGCGCGTGAGCTGGTGCGATAGCCGACTCTTGTGCCATCCCATGGAATCGGCGAGCGCCTGTTGGCGCAGTTCGCCCTTGCCCAAATCCATCAGTCGCGACAGCACGCCGAAGTCGCTGCCGGTCAGGCCCGTGTGGTCGGTCAGCTCCTTTTCGACCGCCGCCATCACCGCCTGGCCCATCTGCTTGAAGGCGTGCCAGATCGCTAGTTCGCGGGTGGAAAGGCGTGCTTGGTTCATCGCGGCACCTTAGGCGGATGCGGTTGACGTAGCAACCACGCGGGCGTACTTTTGGTTGACATGACAACCAGGATCTGACGGTTGCGGCGCTTTACGAGCCCGCGACTCAGTCCCGATCTTCCGAAGGCGACCGCGATGACAGCAACGACGTTCGAAGGCGTGGATGTGGTGATCACTGGTGGAAGCGATGGCATCGGCTTCGGCCTTGCCCGGCGCTTCCTGGCGGCAGGCAGCCGGGTGCTGGTCACCGGTCGCGACTCAGGCAAGCTCGAACGTGCCGCGTCGGCGGCGCCCGGCCTGCACACGCTGGTCAACGACATCGGGGTGGCCGAGGAGCGCGAGCGACTCGCGCAGTATCTGCAGGCGCAGTGCCCGGGGTTGCGCGTGGTGGTCAACAACGCAGGTATCCAAAGACGGGTGTCGCTCGCCGACGACCAGGCGCCTTGGGTGGAGCGCCAGCGCGAAATAGAGATCCTGTTTTCTGCCGTCGTGCATCTGAATCATCTGCTGATCCCGCTGTTGCTCAAGCAGAGAGAGCCCTGCCTTATCGCCAATGTATCGTCCGGCGGTGCCTTGATCCCGCAACCATTCGCGCCGGTCTACAGCGCCTGCAAGGCCGCGATCCGTAGCTACACCGCCAACCTCAGGTTCGCGCTGTCGGCGACGCCGGTTCGCGTCGTGGAAATCATCCCGCCCGCCGTCCGCACCGGCCTGGCGGGCACGGGCGTGGCGCATGGCGCGGACCTGGAGGTGTTCTGCGACGCGATCTTCGCCGGGCTCGAGGCAGGGCAGGCCGATGAACTCGGCTTCGGGATGACCGACTCGGCGGAGCTTCGGCAGCGTCTGGCCGTCGACCGCGCCTTGTTCGACGGTTTTTCCGGGCGTTTTCCGGTGCGCACGTATTGAGGCGTGGCATGCGCCGTTGCGACCAGGCCTTCAGGCCTGCCTCGCGCACGCAGCTTCCGTGCGTCGCGCTGTGCCGCGGGCATGACCTATGGCATGGCACGTCGCGGCGCCGCAGGCATAGCATGGGGGTTTGCCTGTTCGCCGCCGTTCCTGCCTGGAGATCCCATGAACAAGTCCACCGCCTGGATGGCGCCGTTGCTGCTGGCCGCCACTGTCGCGTTCCAGGCCTCGGCGCAGACCGCACCGCCGCGCGACGTGCCGTTCGCCGGCACGTTGAAGATCGATGTCGACGCCACCGATCTGGCGCACCGCATTTTCCGCGTGCGCAGCACCATTCCGGCCACGCCGGGGCCGATGACCCTGCTGTATCCGCAGTGGATCCCCGGCAACCATTCCCCGACCGGCCCGATCGACAAGGTGGCCGGGCTGGTGATCAAGGCCAACGGCAAGGTGCTGCCGTGGACGCGCGACCAGTACGACGTCTATGCGTTCAAGATCGACGTGCCCGCCGGCGTCAGCGAGATCGTCGCCGAGTACCAGTTCCTGTCCTCGCAGGGCGACGGCCAGGGCCGGGTGATGATGACCCCGGAGATGCTCAACCTGCAGTGGAACACCACCGCGCTGTATCCGGCCGGGGTGTACGCGCGCAACATCAAGGCGCAGGCCAGCGTGACCCTGCCGGCCGGCTGGAGCTACGCCACCGCTCTGGAGACCGCCGGGCGGACCGGCGACACGGTGACGTTCAAGCCGATCGATTTCGACGACCTGGTCGATTCGCCGATGTTCGCCGGCAAGTACTACAAGCGCATCGTGCTGGACAGCAAGGACAAGGCGCCGGTGGCGCTGAACGTGTTCGCCGACAAGCCCAAGTCGCTGGAGGCCAAGCCCGAGCAGGTGAAGGCGCACGTGGCCCTGGTGCAGCAGATGGACAAGCTGTACGGCGCGCGCCACTTCGACCACTACGAGTTCCTGCTGGCGCTGACCGACAAGCTCGGCGGCATCGGCCTGGAGCACCACCGCTCCAGCGAGAACAGCGGGCCGCTCGACTACTTCACCGAGTGGGACAAGAGCTGGGAGATGCGCGACCTGCTCGCGCACGAGTTCAACCACTCCTGGAACGGCAAGTACCGCCGCGGCGCCGACCTGGCCACGCCCAACTTCAACGTGCCGATGGGCGACAGCCTGCTGTGGCTGTATGAGGGTCAGACCCAGTTCTGGGGCGAGGTGATCGCCGCGCGCGCGGGGCTGTGGACGCAGGATCAGGCCCGCGACATGCTGGCCAACGTCGCCGCGGTCTACCAGCGCGGCCGTCCCGGCCTGGCCTGGCGCGCGCTGCAGGACACCACCAACGACCCGACCATGTCGATGCGCCGGCCGCGCGCCTACCGCAGCTACCAACTGAGCGAGGACTACTACTCCGGCGGGCAGATGCTGTGGCTGGAGGTCAACGCCAAGCTGCGCGAGCTCAGCGGCGGCAAGCGCTCGCTGGACGATTTCGCCAAGGCGTTCTTCGGCATGCACGACGGCGCCTGGGACGTGAACCCCTACACCTTCGACGACATCGTCGCCACGCTCAATGGGATCGCCAAGTACGACTGGGCGACCCTGCTGCGCAGCCGCCTCGACGCGCATGGTTCGCTGGTCGGCGGGATCGAGGCCAGCGGCTGGAGGCTGGTCTATACCGATCAGCCGAACGCGGCCAGCAAGACGTCCGAGTCGCGTAGCAAGAGCCTGGACCTGAGCTATTCGCTGGGCCTGAGCCTGGACCAACAGGGCCAGGTGCAGGCCGTGCTGTGGGACAGCCCGGCGTTCAATGCCGGCCTTATCGCCGGCAACCGCGTGGTCGCGGTCGGCGGCCGCGAGTACAGCGCCGAGGCGCTCAAGGACGCGGTCACCGCGGCCAAGGGCGGCAGCACTCCGCTCGAGCTGCTGGTCAAGCGCGGCGACCGCTACGACACCTTGCGCATCGCCTACTACGGCGGCCTGCAGTATCCGCACCTGGAGCGTATCGCCGGCACGCCGGATCGCCTGAGCGAGTTGTACAAGGCGCGTTGAGAGCGGCGAGCACGATCGCCCGCCCGTGCTTCGGTGCGCCGGGCGGTGCCGGTGCGCGGCGATGGCGTCATCGCGCTGGCGCGCGTCGCTGGAGGGCGATTGAGACGCCGGGTGGTTTGTGTTCGCTGCTTGGTTTCCACCGATGGCGCAGGCCACGCGAAGCCGTTCCTACAGCGAGCACAGCGCGGTGCGGGAGCGGCCGAGGTGGCTGATCTTCTTCCGCGAGGACGAGGTTTAGGCGGTGAAAATCAATGTCGTCGGCACCAGCGCAAGCGGGAAAAGCACGCTCGCCAGGCGGATCGCCAAGGAGCTTGCGATTCCCTATGTCGAAATGGACAGGCTCTACTGGCGCGCGGACTGGCAGGGGACACCGGACGATGCATTCCTGGAAAAACTGGAGCGTGCATTAGCTGCTTCTGCGGACTGGGTGCTGGATGGCAACTACGACCGGACGCGGCCCGTGAAATGGCGCGATGTGGACCTGGTGGTGTGGGTGGACTATGGGTTTGCCCGCACGCTATGCCAGGCTGTCGCCAGAGCGTTCAAACGGGCCTGGCACAAACAGGAATTGTGGCCAGGGACGGGAAATCGCGAGAGTTTTCGCCGCACATTCCTTAGTCGGGAGTCTATCATCGTCTGGATGCTCAAGACCTGGCGCAGCAACCGCGCGCGCTACGAGGCCGATCTGGACAACCCGCAGTACGCGCATATTCGCTTTGTGCGCATTACGCGACGTGATCAGGTGCAACACCTCCTTGTTGCCTTGAAGGCGCGCTGACGACCATCCCCGTCGCGACAAGCAAAGAGGACATCTTCCTGGGCGGCATCCGTCGGACCTGACTTCCCTCCCACACGATGCCTCCGGCTCCCGGCTCCCGGCTCCCGGCTCCCGGCGGCCGTGCGCGGCGGCTTGGGCCACCAGTCGGGGCGAAACGCAGCAGCGCGCCGCCGCGCATCGCCGCCGCTGGCGAGTGCGCGATGCTTTCCCGGCACCGCTTCACCCGGTAGGGGAGCGAGTGCGATGCGCCGCAGGCACCGCGTCGCGGACCTTGAGACCGCCAGCCACTATGCTGATGCATTGTCTGAGCGGACCAACACCAGATGGCGAAAGCGAAAACGGCCTATGTCTGCGGCGAGTGCGGCGCCGAGTACAGCAAGTGGCAGGGCCAGTGCGTCGAATGCGGCGCCTGGAACACGCTGAGCGAGATCGTGCTGGAGAGCGCGGCCACGGCCAAGGCGCCGGCCGCGGCGCGGCGCAGCGGCTGGGCCGGCAAGGCCGAGGCGCCGAAGATCACCGCGCTCAAGGACGTGGAGCATCGCGACCAGGCGCGCGTGTCCACCGGCATCGGCGAGTTCGACCGGGTGCTCGGTGGCGGCCTGGTCGAGGGCGCGGTGGTCCTGATCGGTGGCGATCCGGGCATCGGCAAGTCGACCCTGCTGCTGCAGGCGCTGGCGAAGATGGCCGGTACCCTGCCGGTGCTGTACGTGACTGGCGAGGAATCGCTGGGCCAGGTCGCCGGGCGCGCGGTGCGCCTGGACCTGCCGCTGGACGGCCTCAACGCGCTGGCCGAGACCGGCATCGAGCACATCCTGCAGCATGCCAGCGCGGCGCGGCCCAAGCTGATCGTCGCTGACTCGGTGCAGACCCTGTGGACCGAGGCGCTGACCGCCGCGCCCGGCTCGGTGAGTCAGGTGCGCGAGAGCGCGGCACGGCTGGTGCGTTATGCCAAGGAGACCGGCACCGCGGTGTTCCTGGTCGGCCACGTCACCAAGGAAGGCGGCATCGCCGGCCCGCGCGTACTCGAGCACATGGTCGATGCGGTGCTGTATTTCGAAGGCGAGAGCGGCAGCCGCTTCCGCCTGCTGCGCGCGTTCAAGAACCGCTTCGGCGCGGTCAACGAACTGGGCGTGTTCGCGATGGGCGAGAAGGGGCTGAAGGAAGTCTCCAACCCGTCGGCGATCTTCCTCTCCGGCGGCAGCGCGCACCAGCCAGGCAGTTGCGTGATGGTCACCCGCGAGGGCACGCGGCCGCTGATGGTGGAGGTGCAGGCGCTGGTTGATGCGTCGCCGCTGTCCAATCCGCGGCGCGTGGCGGTGGGACTGGAGCAGAACCGGCTGGCGATGCTGCTGGCGGTGCTGCACCGCCACGGCGGCATCGTGGTCGGCGACCAGGACGTGTTCGTCAACGTGGTCGGCGGCATCCGTGTGCAGGAGACCGCGGCCGACCTGCCGGTGCTGCTGGCGGTGCTGTCGTCGCTGCGCGACCGGCCGCTGGCGGAGAAGACCATCGCCTTCGGCGAGGTCGGCCTGTCCGGCGAGATCCGCCCGGTGCCCAACGGCGAGGACCGGCTGCGCGAGGCGGCCACGCACGGCTTCAAGCGCGCCATCGTGCCCAAGGCCAATGCGCCCAAGACCGGCACGGTCAAGGGCATGGAGGTGATCGCGGTGGAGCGCCTGGCGCAAGCGTTGGAGGCGGCGAGCGAGTAGTTGCCAGCGTTTCCCCTTGGCGGCGTTTATGCCACCATGCCGCCCGCTGCAGTGAGGCAGCGGTTCGAAAAAAAGGAAAATACAATGGAATGGATGTTGATGCCGCTCAAGCGTTACGCGGATTTTTCCGGGCGTTCGCGGCGCAAGGAGTACTGGATGTTCACGCTGTTGAACATCGTCGTGATCACGGTGCTGATGGTGTTGATGGGAATCGGTGGCGGCGTCGGCGGCCAGAATGGCACCAGCATGCTGTCGCTGGTGGCGGTGGTGCTGCTGGGCCTGTACTCGCTGGCCGTGGTGGTGCCGTCGATCGCGGTGCAGGTGCGCCGGTTCCACGATCAGGGCAAGTCCGGCTGGTACGTGCTGCTGGGTCTGATTCCCTGGGTGGGCGGCTTCGTGATCCTGGTCTTCATGTTCCTGGAAGGGGTCAAGGGCGCCAACGCCTACGGTCCGGATCCGAAGCAGGCCTGATCTGCGGTTGGATCCGCCGCGTCGGGTCCGCGACGCGGCTGCTGCCGATGTCGTGGCGTGCAGCGCCGTTTACGGCGAGGGTCGCCTCGGCGTTGAAACCGCGGCACGCGGATCCGGGGAATCGTGATTGGAGGATGTGCGCGACGACGCAGCGGCGTTCGCCGGCATGCTTGCCGCAGGTCGAGCGCACCGACACTCCGCGTCGCTGAAACGGCGCTCGCTTTTGCGAGCGCCGTTCTCGTTTATGCGCGAACGCAGGCGCGAGCGTCCGGCGTGATGCGTCAGTCCTTCCGGTACACCACGCCGAGCTTGTCGATCTCGTCGCCGTCGCGGCCGGTGAAGCCGGCGATGTGCCAGCCGCTGGGCGCGGTGAGCGTGTAGGTCTCGCTGGTCGGCGTGCCGGCGCTCAGGCTGCGGCCCTGGTTGGTGCGCAGGCTCAGCGAGAACAGCCGGGTGTGGCCGTTGTACTGGCCCACGCTCAACGTGGCGGAGGTCAGCCGCTCGTTGGCAGCCAGGCGCAGCGTGACCGCGTCGCCGCCGCTGCCGCCGTGGGCCAGGGTGCTGCCGTTGTCCAGGCCAAGTGCGATCCCGTCCAGGCGCTCGGCGCCACGCAGGGTCACGCTGGCGATGGTGCGTTGCTCGGCGCCCTTGGCGATGTCGTTGAACGGGGTGCCGTGCGGGCCGCCGTACTGGTCGCTGGTGCGCACGGTGGCACCGACCGCCCAGCCGAACTGCGCGGCCAGCGGGTAGTGGTCGGACAGCGGCTTGCCGTCGCTGTCGTAGAAGTGGCCGTCGTCGAGCTTGTAGCGGTTGGCGACCAGGGTCAGCTGCGGCGCGTCGCGGTACAGGATCTTGTCCACCACTTCGCAGTCATTGGTCGGCGGAGTGCCGCACAGCAGCGGCGCGGCGCCGGCGGCCGGCGCGCTGCCCTTGACCAGTTCCACCCACGTATCGGTCAGGCCGTTGCCGGCGATCAGCGTGCGGATGTTGTCGTCGGCGCGGGTGTAGCGGGTGTTGGAGTCCATCATCACCAGCACCGCGTTGCCGGCCGACCAGGTCTGGATGAACTGCGAGAGCTGGCTGATGTTGGCGCGCCGCGCGGCCAGGTCGCCGCTCTCGGTGCCGGCGTTGGGATGGGCGTTGTACACGTCCAGCAGCACGCCGTCGTCCAGGCGCACCCGCATGTAGCTGAAGCCCTTGGGAGTCAGGCAGTCGGTGCCGTTGCACTTGTCCCACTTGACGCGGGTGAAGTCGTCGAAGGGATAGTTGCTCAGCGTGTTGAGGCCGTCGCCGATCGCCGCGCCGCCGCTGGTGGGCGTGCGGTAGGGGTGCTTGTCGCCGGCGTACAACGTGGCGTGGTAGTTGAAATCTTCCTGCACGTTGATCAGGCCGTAGGGCGCCAGCTTCGGTGCGATCTGGGCGGTGTTGGCGGCCGGGTTGCTGCTGGAAATGCCCTGCGGCAGGCCGGCGACGTTGTAGGTGAGCACGTCGAGCACGCCGACGTCCGATTGCGCGTGGACCACGCCGGCGCAGGCCAGGCTCAATCCGATGCCGTAGCTCACGAGGGTGCGTAGATGCTGGATCATGAATCGCCTCTTGCGGGTTGGGAGGAACAGCGGGTGGCGCGAGCGCCAGGGGCGGTGCCGGAAGGCACCGATGCCGCCGCGCGACCGGCCGGGGCCGGCGCACGTGGCGTCATGGGGTCAGGAACTGCGGATCGAGTGCGGCCTCGACCGCGGCGGCGAAGGCCGGCAGCGGGCAGTCGTACGTGGCATCGACGCGGCTGCACTGCGGGATGAACACCGCCGATGCCAACGGCGGCGCCTGCACGGTCAGCGCGCGGCGTTCGCGCAGTTGCGCCAGGCTCTGCGCGGTGTAGCGCAGGCGGATCACTCGCTCGCCGTCGGCGCGGCGCCAGCGCTCGAACACCAGCGCGCCGCCGGGCACGGTCTGGTCGGGCTGGTAGCCGGGCAGCTGCCAGTGCAGGTCGAGCATGCCGGCCAGCAGGGTCAGGGTGCCGTCGTGGCCGGACAGCACCACCAGCCGCGCCGCGCCGCCGATCGGTGCGGCGTGCGTGGCCTGGCCGCTGCCTTCCAGCAACGTGGCCAGCAGCCGCGCCGCCAGCGGTGAGGCCGCCATGCGCGCCACCGCCGGCGCGCGCAGGCGCAGGGCGAACTCGGCCTGGTGCGGAGCGAAGGCGCGCAACAGGCTGGCGGCGTCGACGCCGCGCCAGCCCAGCGCGGCGAAGTCCTGGCCGTCGGCCCAGGCCATCAGCAGGCTTTCGCTGAGGCCGGAGGCGGCCGCGGCCGGGCCTTCGATGCCGGGGATGGATTCGCCGGCGTCGGCCAGCCGCGCCGGTACCGCGTCCAGGCGCTGCTTGCCGTTGCCGGCGTCGGCCGGGCAGGGCCGTTGCGTGCACTGCAGCAGCAGTTGTTGCAGGCTGTCGATGGCGTCGGCCTGGGCCGCGTTCCAGGCCTGCGCATCGCCGCCGATGCGGCCGGCGATGGCCGCGCGCATCTGCGCCACCGCGGCAGGACCGTGCAGCGCGGGCGCGCCGTCGAACAGCGGATCGGAGGCGCCGTCGGCGACGCTGTGCACCGGGTTGGCGCAGCCCGGTGTCAGCGTGCTGGCCAGTGCCTGTGCCGAGGCGAGCGTACGCTGGGTGCGGTTGGCCCAGTAGTAAGCGGCCGCGCAGCCGTCGCCGGCGAACAGCCCCAGCGATGCGTAATGCGCGCGGTAGTAGGTGCCGAACAGCCGTTCCAGTGCCGCGCCGTTCGCGGTGAGATGCCCGGCGGGGACGTCGAAGCGCGGCCACGGGCGCGCCGAGTAGCGCTCCAGTTGTTCCGCGCTGGACATCGCCGCGCGCACGCCGTGGCGCTTGAGGATGACGACTTTTTCCAGCGTCTCTGTCGCGGTCGGTTGCGTGGGTGCCGCGGCGCAGGCCAGCGGCGCGAGCAAGAACAGCGCGAGGGCGGCGAGGTGCGACAGCGATGGCATCGGCAAGCTCCAGGCAGAGGCGGTGCGTCGCGCGGCGGTGCGCGGCGGTGGCCGCGCCCGCGGCCATGCAGGCAGCGGGCGCCGGCTGGCTGCCGCGCGTGGGCGGCAGCGCGACGGATCAGAAACGTGCGCGCAGGCCGACCGACCAGGTGCGGCCGTAATCGGTGTAGCCGCCGAACAGGCGGTCGCCGACGTACTGGCGCTGCACGGCGCCGGTGAGATTGATCGCGTTGACGAACACCGACAGGGTGTCGTTGACCTTCCAGGCCACGTTCGCATCGAGGCTGCCGAACCTGTCGCTGTTGAGCGTGGCGACGTTGGCGGTGCCGACCGCATTGACGATGTCGTCGCTCCAGCCGTAGCTCACCCGCGCCATCAGCGGCCCCTTCTCGTAGAACAGCACCGCGTTGTAGGTGTTCTTGGCCACGCCTTCGAGGCTGTCGGTGAAGCTGCGGCTGCCGTCGCGGTAGGTGGCCTCGCTGTCGGTCCAGGTGTAGTTGAGCTGCATGCCCAGCCCGTCCAGCGGCGCCGGCAGGCCGGCGAAGACCTGCTGGTAGGCCACTTCCACGCCCTTGACGCTGGCCTGGCTGCCGTTGGTCTTGGACGAGAGCAGGTAGGTCTGGCCCTGGTACTGCAGGTTCGACAGCTGGGTCTGGATGAAGCGCGAGATGTCCTTGTAGAACACGCCGCCGGTCAGCGCCGAGGTGCCGTCGATGTACCACTCGAAGGTCAGGTCGTACTGCCAGGCCTCGAACGGGCACAACGACGGATTGCCGCCGCTGGCGGTGAGGATTTCGCCGCTGGAGTTGAAGGTGAGCTTGGACGACAGGTCGGTGAGGTCCGGGCGGGTGATGACCTTGGCCGCGGAGCTGCGCAGCACCATGTCGTCGCGCACGTCCCAGGCGGCATTGAACGAGGGCAGCGCGTTGCTGTAGCTTCGCGCGAAGTGCACCGGTTGCGCGCTGCCGTCGACGTCGGCGTGGCCGTCGGTGGTCTGCTCGGTGCGCACCAGGCGCACGCCGAGGTTGCCGCGCAGTTCGCGTCCGGCCAGTTGGCTGCCGAAGTCGGCCATCGCGTAGGCCGAGCCGATCTTTTCCTTCACCTCGTAGGAGTTCTGCAGGTCGGCGCTGTTGGGCGTGTTGACCAGATCCGCGGCGGTCGGCCAGGTGCCGAAGAAGGTCGATTCGATCGGCGCCAGCCAGTGCCGCGGCAGGTTGCCGTTGGCGTCGGCGAGCATGTCGTCCACCGGCAGCGCGGTGAAGTTGCCGGCCGGGAAGCGCACGCCGGCGATGCTGGTCAGCAGCAGGTCGGCGCGATCGTAGGTGCGCGAGCGCTGCCGGTACTTGGCGCCGAACTTGAGCTCGCGGAAGAAGCCGTCGCCGAGCGCGCGCTTGGCGTCGAACTGCAGCGCGTCCTCCTTGTCGCGCGCGTCGATCTCGCGCCATTCCAGGCGTCGGCCGGCCACGCTGGCCGGGTTGGTCGGATCGAAGCCGTTGGTGAAGCGCCAATCGGGTACGTCATCACCATCGGCCTGCGGCATGTCCACGCGCATCGACAGGTTGGTGCCGCTGCGCAGGCGCGTGCGCCGGATCGGATCGGAGTCGTAACTATGCGCTTGCGAGTGGAACGCCACCGCACCCAGCGTCCACGCATCGCCGCTCCAGGTGCTGGACAGGCGCGCGCTGCGGTTGTCGTCGGTGATGCCGGAGGTCTCGCGCGAGATCTGCACCTGGCCGTTGCGGTAGTCGAAGCCGGCGACGCCGCCGTGCGCCACGCGCAGGTTGCTGAGCTTGGCCAAGCTGTCGAAGCCCACGCCCAGGCTGTATTCGTCGTAGTGCACGGTCTGCTTGGCGTAGAGCAGGTCCAGGTTGGTTTCCCAGGCCGCGCTCGGCTTCCATTGCAGCGAGGCGGCGATGCCGGTGCGCTCGCGCTGCTCCAGTTCCAGCGTCGGACGCAGGCCGGTGGCCACATAGTTGGCGCCGGGCACGCCCGGCACGCCGTCGCGGTAGTAGTCCCAGCTCACTTCGTTGACCCGGTCCTGGCGCAGGCTGCGCTGCGCGTAGGCGCCGGAAAGCAGCAGGCCGAAGGTGCCGTCGGCATTGACCCAGTTGAACAGTCCGGATACGCGCGGATCGTTGGCGTGGGTGCGCTGCGCCTGACTCGATTCCAGCGACACGTTGGTCAGGGGTTTGCCCAGTTCCAGCGGGCGAAAAGTGCGCACGTTGACGATGCCGCCGATCGCGCCTTCGTCCAGGTCGGCGGTGGGGCTCTTGATCACCTCCAGGCCGGCGACCAGTTCCGCCGGCAGGGTGTCGTAGCGGAACTGGCGTCCGGTCTGGCCGGAGGTGCGCACGTTTTCGTTGACCGCCATGGTCTGGCCGTTGAGCGTGGTCACCTGGAAGTTGGGGCCGAGGCCGCGCACGCGCACGTACACGCCTTCGCCGCGGTCGCGCACGATCGACACGCCGGGCACGCGCTGCAGCGCTTCGGCCACGTTCTGCGCCGGCAGCTTGCCGATGTCCTCGGCGGCGATCACGTCGACCACGCTGTCGGCGTAGCGCTTCTCGCGCAGCGCGGCGCTGAGGCTGCCGGCGTAGCTGCCGAGCACCTGGATGCCGTCCAGTTGCTTGACCGGTGCATCCGCAGGCGTTGTCGGTGCCGGCGCTGGGACGGCGGTCATCGTCGCCGGTACGGTAGCGGCGGTTTCGGCCGGCGCGCTCGCTGCCTCGATCGTCACCGTGGTCGGCGTCAGGAAGCGGTAGCGCAGGCCGGTGCCGTCGAGCAGTTGCTGCAGCGCCTGCTCCGGCGCCACGCCGGCGCTGCTGCCATGGGTCTGCGGGTTGCCGGTGCTGCCGGCGGCATAGACGAACTGCAGGCCGGTCTGCCGCGACAGGACATTGAGCGCACGCGCCAGCGGTTGCGCGGGAATCGCATCGACCGCGACGGGTGCGGTCTGCGCGCCGGCGGCGCCGGCATGCAGGGCGAGGGCGATGGAAAGGAACAGGGTGCGGCGCATCGTCGGGTCCTGAGAGAGCGGGGTGGTGGTGCGCGCGGCATCGCCAGTGGGCGGTTGCCTGCGCTGTCCCTGGACTACGAGGTACGACGGCGAAGATCGGGCACCGTTTTTCGATGAATTTTCTGTGACACGTGCGGGGAGTGCTGGCGTCGCGTGCGCGCACGAACGCGTGCGTGCACGCTGCGTGTGACGCGTTGATGGCACGCGACTGCGCGCCGGCCGTCTGGTCTGGACGATGCGTGCGCTGCGCAGTGCGCGCCACGCACCTGCCGCGCTACTGCAGGCGTGCTTGCGTTTGGGGGCGGCTGCGCACGTGGATACCGTTGGCGCTGGTGCGCACCTGCAAGGTCGGCTGCGCATCCAGGAACGCGCGCAATGCGGCGACGTCGTCGCCACGCAGATTGCCGGTCAGCCGCATCGCCCCGGCGTCGGCGTCGTCGATCAGCAGGCGGGTGCGGTTGAGCCGGTTGAAGTCCTCGGCGACGTTGGCCAGCGGTTCGTCGCGGAACACGATGCGGCGTTGCCACCAGGCATGCATGGCCGCGACGTCCTCGTTGCCCAGTTCGACCCGGCCATCGGCGGTGTCGATGCGCGCGCTCTGGCCGGCGCCGAGATCGGCCAGCATCGGCTGCTGCGGCTGGTCCTGGCGCCACACGTGCACGCGGCCGGCCGAGACCTCGATGCGTGCCTGATCCTGGTGCAGGGCGATGTCGAAGGTGGTGCCGATGTCTTCCACGCGCAGGCCGCCGGCCTGCACCTGCAGCGGGCGCCGGTCGGGGGCGACCACGAAACTGGCCTGGCCCTGCAGCAACTGCAGCGTCCGGCTCCAGGGCGTCAGCGTGGCGCGTACCTGGGTCTGCGCGTTGAGCCGCACCGTGCTGCCGTCGGCCAGTTGCACGCTGCGTTGTTCGCCGAGCGCGGTGCGGTAGGTCTGGGCGGTCGGCCAGTTCCAGCCGACCAGCACCGCGACCGCGCACACCGCGGCGGCTGCGGCCAAGCGCCAGCGTGGCGCCGCGTTCGTGCGCGCGGCGCGCGCCGGCGTTGCCGCTGTCGCGCGCCGCGGCAACGGCAGGGCGATCACGTTGCCGGTTGCGGCGGCGGCGTCGTCGCTGGCGAGCAAGGCGTCCACGTCCAGGTCCATGCCGCGCAGCGCCTCGCCGAGTTCGCCGGCCACGCGCTGCATCGCCAGATACTCGCGCAGGTGCTGCGGCGAGGCGGTCAACCAGTCCAGCAACTGCTGTTCCTGTTTCGCATCCAGCGGCTGCATGCGCTGCACCGCATGCCAGTGCGCGGCCTCGGCGATGGCGCTGCGCGACGAGAAGGCGCTGTCGTTCACCAGCGGTCTCCGCTGTCGGCCAGCGCGCGGCGGCAGGCCGACAGGCCGCGCACCACGTGCTTCTTGACCATGTGCGGCGACACGCCCATGCGTTCGGCGATCTGCTTGTAGCTCAGCCCGTCGCGGTACTGCATCACCAGCACCGCACGGGTGCGCGCGGGCAGGTCGGCGAGCAGGGCCTGCAGGTGCTGCTGGCGCTGCCGCTGATGTGCGCTGTCTTCCACGTCGTCTCCCGCTGCCAGCAATTGCGAGAACTGCTCCATCTCGTCGATGCGCAGCGGCGCCTGGCGGCGGCGCGCGGCCTGTTCGCGCGCCAGGTTCTGCGCGACGGTGTACAGATAGGCTTCGGGATTGGCGATGGCCTCGCCCTGCTGCCGATGCGCGCGCAGCAGCCGCAGATAGGTCTCCTGCACCATGTCCTCGGCGTCTTCGCGCGCGCCACGGCGCACGAAGAAGCCGCGCAGCACCGGGCCGTGTTCGGCGAACATGCGCGCCCATGCGCGTTTGGGGTGAGCCGCCACCGAGCCTGCCTTGTTCCTTGGGTGCGGCGCAGGCTAGAAGCTGCTGATGACGGTTCGGTGACGTGGGGTGCGATGCGCGTGGAAGAAGGCGGCCTGCTTCGCGACGCGTGCGGGTGACGTCGCGCGGCTTCCAATCTTCAGAAAAGCGGCATCTGTAGGAGCGGCTTCAGCCGCGACCACGCGTTACCGGTGGCGCCTGTCGCGGCTGAAGCCGCTCCTACGACATCACGGTGATGCGTGGCGAATGCGACGGTTGGAAGTGGCCTGCAGTCGCGACGTGGGCTATCGGGAACGCCTGTCGCGGCTGAAGCCGCTCCTACGAAAGTCGTGGAAGCATCTCGCTGCGGGCGCTAATGCGAATCGCGCGCCACCGCATCGCCGCTGCTACCGACCAGGAAGTCCAGGTCCGCGCCCAGGTGCGCCTGCTGCACGTGCTCCACGTAGAGCTTGCTCCAGCCGCGCGTCGGCGCCGGCGGCGGCGTCCATTCGCTGCGCCGGCGCAGCAGTTCCTCGTCGCTGACTTCAAGGTGCAGCGCGCGGCCGGGGACGTCGAGTTCGATGATGTCGCCGTCGCGCACCAGCGCCAGGGTGCCGCCGGCGGCGGCTTCGGGCGAGGCGTGCAGCACTACGGTGCCGTAGGCAGTGCCACTCATGCGTGCGTCGGAGATGCGCACCATGTCGGTGATGCCGGCGCGCAGCAGCTTCGGCGGCAGCGGCATGTTGCCGACTTCGGCCATGCCCGGGTAGCCGCGCGGGCCGCAATGCTTGAGCACCATGATGCAGTCGGCGTCGATGTCCAGCGCCTCGTCGTCGATGCGCGCCTTGAAATCCTCGATGCTCTCGAACACCACCGCGCGCCCGCGGTGCCGCAGCAGGTGCGGGGACGCGGCCGAGGGCTTGATCACCGCGCCGTCAGGCGCCAGGTTGCCGCGCAGCACGGCGATGCCGGCCTCTGCGCGGACCGGTGCGTCCAGCGGATGGATCACCTCGCGGTTCCAGCACGGCGCCTGCGCCACGTTCTCGCCCACGGTGCGGCCGTTGACGGTGCGTGCGTCCAGCGCCAGTTCGCTGCCGAGCTCGCGCATCACCGCCGGCAGTCCGCCGGCATAGTAGAAGTCTTCCATCAGGTACTGGCCGGACGGTTTGAGGTTCACCAGGCACGGCAGCCGCGAGCCGAGCCGGTCCCAGTCGTCCAGCTGCAGCGGCACGCCCACGCGGCCGGCCAGGGCGAGCAGGTGCAGTACCGCATTGGTGGAGCCGCCGATCGCCGCATTGACCTTGATCGCGTTGGCGAAGGCGTCGGCGGTCAGCACCTGCGACATGCGCAGGTCCTCTTCCACCATCTGCACGATGCGTCGCCCGCTGAGCCGCGCCAGCCGCGCGCGACGCGCGTCCACGGCCGGGATCGCCGCGTTCTCCGGCAGCGACATGCCCAGCGCCTCGACCATGCTGGCCATGGTCGACGCGGTACCCATGGTCATGCAGCTGCCCTTGGAGCGCTGCATGCAGGCCTCGGCCTCGACGAAGTCGTCCTGGCTCAGGGTGCCGGCGCGAACCATCTCCGACATCTCGATCACGCCGGTGCCCGAGCCGAGCGGTTGCCCGCGCCAGTTGCCCGACAGCGACGGCCCGCCGGACACGCCGATGGTCGGCAGGTCCACGCTGGCCGCGCCCATCAGCAAGGACGGGGTGGTCTTGTCGCAGCCCATCAGCAGCACCACGCCATCCAGCGGATTGGCGCGAATCGATTCTTCCACGTCCATGCTGGCCAGGTTGCGGAACAGCATCGCGGTGGGGCGCATCTGCGTTTCGCCCAGCGACATCACCGGGAACTCCAGCGGGAACCCGCCGGCCTCGTACACGCCTTTTTTGACGTGCTCGGCCAGTTCGCGCAGATGGCCATTGCACGGGGTCAGTTCCGACCAGGTGTTGCAGATGCCGATCACCGGGCGGCCATCGAACATGTCGTGCGGATGCCCGGCGCTCTTGAGCCAGCTGCGGTAGTAGAAGCCCTGCTTGCCTTCGCGCCCGAACCACGCCTGGCTGCGGCGCGGCGGTTTGCTGGGTGAGCCCATGTCGGCGGATTCCTCGTGTCCAGGACGCCGGGATCCGCCTGCGCGCAAGCCGCCCCCGGATGCTTTACGTCGGCGATGCTAGCGGGCATATTGATACGTGAAAAATAGCAAATATCTTCGAATGGATATTTGTTTTCATATATCGAAATCCTATCCACCTAGAGCGAAACGGCATGGACAACTCGGCAAGCGCGGCGCCTTCCTCCCTCGGCAACGCAACCTACGGTAGCCTGCGCGGCCGCCGCGTCTTCATCACCGGCGGCGGCTCCGGCATCGGCGCCGCGCTGGTCGAGGCCTTCGCCGCGCAGGGTGCACAGGTGGCCTTCGTCGACGTCGCGGCCGAGGCCAGCGCCGCGCTGGCTGAGCGGCTAGCCGCGGCGGGCCTGACCGCGCCCTGGTGGCGCCGCTGCGACGTCACCGACGTGGCCGCGCTGCAGGCGGCGATCGGCGCGGCGGCGGCCGAACTGGGCGACTTCCACGTGCTGCTCAACAACGTCGGCAGCGACGACCGCCATGCGCTGGAGGCGGTGACGCCGGAGTACTGGGAGCGCTGCGTGTCGATCAACCAGCGTGCGGCGTTCTTCGCGATCCAGGCGGTGGTGCCGGGCATGCAGCGGCTGGGGGGCGGTTCCATCGTCAACCTGGGCTCCACCGGCTGGCAGAGCAAGACCGGCGGCTATCCGGTCTATGCCACCGCCAAGTCCTCGGTGAACGGCCTGACCCGCGGCCTGGCCCGCGACCTGGGCGCGGCGCGGATCCGCATCAACGTGCTGACCCCGGGCTGGGTGATGACCGAGCGCCAGGTCACCCTGTGGCTGGACGAGGCCGGCGAGCGCGAACTGGCGCGCAACCAGTGCCTGCCGGACAAGGTGATGCCGGAGGACATCGCGCGCATGGCGCTGTTCCTGGCCTCGGACGAGGCGCGCGCGATCACCGCGCAGGAGTTCGTGGTGGATGGCGGCTGGACCTGAGCCAGGTCCGGCGGCGGGCGGTGTAGGGATGCCCTGCGGGGTGGCGTCGGCTCGGACAGGGCCATAGCGGAGGAGGTGTCCCGCTTCGCGCGTCGGGGCTGAAGCCCCTCCCACAAACAGCCTGGCGCTGCTGCTGGGAGGCGCGTTGTGGGAGGGACTTCAGTCCCGACGCGATCAGCTGTCCGCAGTCAGCGACGGCGCGGTCGCTGCCACGGCGACGCCGTAGACCGTGGCGGCCGCCTCCTGCAGCGCCTGCAGCACGATCCGCGCGCCGGGCGACAGCAGCCAGTCGCGGCGGGTGATCAGGCCGAAGGCGTCCATGCGGCAGGACAGCGCCACCGGCACGATCGCCACGCTGCCGTGGTCGGCGAAATGCCGGGCCACGTCCTCCGGGACCACTGCGAGCGCGTCGCCATGCCGCAGCAGCTGCGGCAGCACCACCAGCGCCGAGGTCTCGATCACCCGCTTGGGCGCCTCCAGCCCGGCGTTCTGGAACATCAGTTCGAAGCGGTGGCGCAGCACGCTGCCGTCCGGCGGCACGATCCACGGTGCCTCGGCCAGCACGGCCAGTGTCGGCGCCGGCGCCGCCAGCAGCGGATGGCCGGGGCGGGCGATGGCGCAGACCTTTTCCTCGGCCAGCGCCTGGTAGTGCAGGTGGCGCTTGTCGTGCCGCGCGAACAGCCGCGCCACCACGATGTCGAGCTTGTTTTGCGCCAGTTGCTCCAGCAGCACGTCGCTGCCGTCCACGCGCAGGCTCACCCGCAGCAGCGGATGCTGCGCGCCGACCTGGGCCAGGGCCGACGGCAGCAGGCTCATCGCCGGGCCGGCGATCGCGCCGACGGCGACGCTGCCGGCATAGCCGGCCTTCAGCGCCTCGATCTCGGCGCCGGCCTCGCCGAGGCTGGCCAGGGCGATGCGCGCGTGGCGGATCATCGCCTCGCCGTACCAGGTCGCACGCATGCCGCGCGGCAGGCGCTCGAACAGCGGCACCGCCAGCATGTCCTCCAGGTCCTTGAGCAGCTTGGAGGCGGCCGGCTGCGACATGTTCAAGGTCTCGGCGGCGCGGTGGATGTTGCCTTCCTCCTCGATTGCCAGCAGCAGCATCAATTGCCGGGTCTTCAGGCGGGCGCGGACGAACCAGGGCGGGGCGGCGGGCATGGCGCTCACAAAGATACGAATGTTCGTATACGTTAAGCCAAAACCGATATTTGTTGCATATAGGTCGTCCGGCCAGAATAGGACCGGTGCATCGCGTCGCGCGTGTCCCGCGCCGCTCGCTGCGCGCCCGCATTCCGACAGGCGACCGATTCATGCGATTGATCCAGTTGCTCGATGACGCAGGGACCCCCGGCGTCGGCGTGGTGGAGGACGACGGCCGCCAGGTGCGGCTGTTGCGCGAGGTGGATTCGACCTACGCGCTGGCCAACGTGGCGCTGGCCGCCGGCAACCGCCTGGACGCGCAGGCGCAGCTCCTGCGCGGCGAGCGTGTGCTCGACTATGCCGCGCTGCTGGCCGCCGGCCGGGTGCTGCCGCCGCTGACCCATCCGGACCCGGCGCATTGCCGCGTCACCGGCACCGGCCTGACCCACCTGGGCAGCGCCGCGACCCGCGATGCCATGCACCAGAACCTGCAGCAGCAGGCCGAGCAGGGCACGCTCACCGATTCGATGAAGATCTTCCAGCTTGGCGTGGAAGGTGGCATCCCGCGCGACGGCCAGCCCGGCGCGCAGCCGGAATGGTTCTACAAGGGCGACGGCAGCAATCTGGTCGCGCCGGGCGCGCCGCTGCCGTCCCCGGACTTCGCCCTGGACGGCGGCGAGGAACCGGAGTTGGTCGGGCTGTACGTGATCGGCGCCGACGGCGTGCCGTACCGGCTCGGCTTTGCGCTAGGCAACGAATTCTCCGACCACGTCACCGAGCGCCAGAACTACCTGTACCTGGCCCATTCCAAGCTGCGCGCCTGCGCGGTCGGCCCGGAACTGCGCAGCGGCGACCTGCCGCGCGACCTGCGCGGCCACAGCCGCATCCGCCGCGGCGATGCGGTGATCTGGGAAAAGCCCTTCGTCACCGGCGAGGCCAACATGTGCCACTCGCTGGCCAATCTCGAATACCACCATTTCAAGTACGCCGCGCACCGCGTGCCCGGCGACGTGCACCTGCATTTCTTCGGCACCGCCACGCTGAGCTTCGCCGACGGCGTGCAGGCACAGCCCGGCGACCGCTTCGAGATCGAACTGCCCGAGTTCGGCGCGGCGCTGGTCAATCCCTTGCAGCGCGTCGAGAGCGGATTCGCCCTGGGCGGCGTGCGCGCGCTGTAGAACCGCACGGAGGTAGACATGACCCGACGTTTCCAGAGCTACATCGACGGCCGCTGGGTGGCCGGCGATGCGATCGCCCCCGACGAGAATCCGTCCGACCTGTCGGCACCGGTCGGCGAGGCCGGCAATGTCGATGCGGCCACGGTGCGCGAGGCGATCGCCGCGGCCAACGCAGCGCAGTCGGCCTGGGCCGCGACTACGCCGCAGCAGCGCGCCGACGCGCTGGATGCGGTCGGCAGCGAGATCCTGGCGCGCAAGCAGGAACTGGGCGCGCTGCTGGCATCGGAAGAGGGCAAGACCCTGCCGGAGAGCATCGGCGAGGCGGCGCGCGCCGGGCAGATCTTCAAGTTCTTCGCCGGCGAGGCCTTGCGCATTCCCGGCGAGACGCTGGCCTCCACCCGGCCCGGGGTCAACGTCGAAATCACCCGCGAGCCAGTCGGTACGGTCGGCATCATCGCGCCGTGGAATTTCCCGCTGGCGATCCCGGCGTGGAAGATCGCGCCGGCGCTGGCCTACGGCAACACCGTCGTGTTCAAGCCGGCGGAGATCGTGCCCGGTTGCGCCTGGGCGCTGGCCGAGATCCTCAGCCGCGCGGGCCTGCCCAACGGCGCGTTCAACCTGGTGCTCGGCAGCGGCAGCACGGTCGGCCAGGCGCTGGTCGCCGAGCGCGGCATCGATGCGCTGAGCTTCACCGGCTCGGTGCCCACCGGCAACCGGCTGCTGCGCCAGGCCGCCGAGCGCGGGCTGAAGATCCAGTTGGAGATGGGCGGCAAGAATCCGCTGGTGGTGCTGGCCGATGCCGACCTGGACCTGGCGGTGGAGATCGCGGTCAACGGCGCGTACTTCTCCACCGGCCAGCGCTGCACCGCCTCGAGCCGGTTGATCGTCGAACGCGCGGTGCACGATGAATTCGTCGCGCGTGTGCGTACGCGCCTGGCCGCGCTGAAGATCGGCCATGCGCTGGAGCCGGGCGTGGACATCGGCCCGGTCGCCAGCGCCAGCCAGTTCGAACAGGACCGCGACTACCTGCGTATCGCCCGCGAAGAAGGCGCCGAACTGCTGTATGGCGGCGAGGCGCTGGAATGCGCGCACCGCGGCTACTACCTGCGCCCGGCACTGGTCGCCGCGCAGCCGCAGCACCGCATCGCCCGCGAGGAAGTGTTCGGCCCGGTCGCGGCGGTGCTGGTGGCCGACGACTACGAGCACGCGCTGGCCCTGGCCAACGACACCGAGTTCGGCTTGTGCGCCGGCATCGCCACGCGCTCGCTGAAGCACGCCACGCATTTCAAGCGGCACGCGCAGGCGGGCATGGTGATGGTCAACCTGCCCACCGCTGGCGTCGACCCGCACGTGCCGTTCGGCGGGCGCAAGGCGTCCAGCTACGGCCCGCGCGAGCAGGGCCGGTATGCGGTGGAGTTCTACACCACGGTCAAGACCGCCTATACATCCGCACCATGAATTGATCGAACCAGCGCACGCCGGCCTGGGAGGGTGGGCGGTGCGTCGCGGCCTCAGGGCCCGTCCGCCGCCAGCGTGCCATCAACGAGGAGGGGCTATGCAGAAGCACAAGTCGGGAATGCGTGCGCTGGGAATCGTGGCGCTGCTGGGCATGGCGCTGGCCGCCTGTTCCGGCGGCGGCAAGGACGCGGGCAAGGCGCCCGGACAACTGACCGTCGGTTTCAGCCAGGTCGGCGCCGAGAGCGAGTGGCGTACCGCCAACACCGCTTCGATCAAGCAGGCCGTCGCCGATGCCGGCATGAAGCTGAAGTTCTCCGACGCGCAGCAGAAGCAGGAGAACCAGATCAAGGCGCTGCGTTCGTTCATCGCCCAGCGCGTGGACGTGATCGCGTTTTCGCCGGTGGTGGAATCGGGCTGGGAGACCGTGCTGCGCGAGGCCAAGGCCGCGCAGATCCCGGTGGTGCTCACCGACCGCGCGGTGAAGGTGTCCGACGACAGCCTGTACGTCACCCTGATCGGCTCGGATTTCGTCGAGGAAGGGCGCAAGGCGGCGCGCTGGCTGGTCGAGCAGTCGCCGTTGAAGGACGGCGACAAGCCGGTGCGCATCGTCGAGCTGCAAGGCACCGTCGGCTCGGCGCCGGCGATCGATCGCATGAAGGGCTTCAAGGAAATCCTGGCGGCGCATCCGCGCTTCCAGATCGTGCGCTCGCAGAGCGGCGACTTCACCCGTGCCAAGGGCAAGGAAGTGATGGAGGCGTTCCTGAAGGCGGAAGGGCGCAACATCGACGTGCTCTATGCGCACAACGACGACATGGCGATCGGCGCGATCCAGGCGATCGAGGAAGCCGGGCTGAAGCCCGGCAAGGACATCCTGGTGATCTCGGTGGACGGGGTGAAGGGCGCGTTCGAGGCGATGCAGGCGGGCAAGCTCAACGTCACCGTCGAATGCAATCCGCTGCTCGGCCCGCAACTGGTGCAGGCCATCCGCGACCTCAAGGCCGGCAAGACCCTGCCCAAGCGCATCGTGGTGGAGGAGTCGGTGTACACCCAGGACCAGGCCGCGGCCGAACTGCCCAAGCGCAAGTACTGAGGGCGCGCGCATGCATCCGCTGGTGCTGGAGGCGCAGGGACTGAGCAAGGCCTACGCCGGCGTGGCCGCGCTGGAGGACGTGGCGCTGCGCCTGCGCGGCGGCGAGATCCACGCGCTGATGGGCCAGAACGGCGCCGGCAAGTCGACCCTGATCAAGTTGCTGACAGGGGTGACGGCCGCCGACGCCGGGCGCATTGTGCTGGAAGGCGCTGTCGTCGCGCCGGCGTCGCCGCAGCAGGCGCAACGGCTCGGCATCAGCACCGTGTACCAGGAAGTGAACCTGTGCCCGAACCTGTCGGTGGCCGAGAACCTGTTCGCCGGTCGCTATCCGCTGCGCGGCTGGCCGCGGCGCATCGACTGGCGCCGGGTCGAGCGCGATGCCGAGGCCGCGCTGCAGCGCCTGGGCATCGCCATCGACGTGCGTCGCGCGCTGGGCACCTATCCGGTGGCGGTGCAGCAGATGGTGGCGATCGCGCGTGCGGTTAGCGTCTCTGCGCGAGTGCTGATCCTCGACGAACCGACTTCCAGTCTCGACGAGGGCGAGGTGGCCGAGTTGTTCCGGGTGATGCGCGCGCTGCGCGAGGCCGGCATGGCGATCCTGTTCGTCACTCATTTCCTGGACCAGGTGTATGCGGTGGCCGACCGCATCAGCGTGCTGCGCAACGGCCGCCTGGTCGGCGAGGACACGCCCGACGCGCTACCCGCACCGCAACTGGTCGCGGCGATGGTCGGGCGCGCGCTCGACCCGGCCAGCGCCGCAGCCGCCGCGGTGCGCGCCGCCGCGCCCGAGGACGCGGCGCCGCTGCTGCAGGCGCAGGGCCTCGGCCGGCGCGGCCAGCTGCACCCGACCGATCTGCAACTGCGCCGCGGCGAGGTGCTGGGCCTGGCCGGCCTGCTCGGCGCTGGCCGCACCGAACTGGCGCGGCTGCTGTTCGGGCTGGACCGCGCCGATCGCGGCCGCGTGTCGATCGACGGCCGCGACGTGGCCCTGCGCGGCCCGCCCGACGCGATCGCCCACGGCCTGGCGCTGTGCCCGGAAGAACGCAAGACCGAGGGCATCGTCGCCGAGCTGTCGGTGCGCGAGAACATCGTGCTGGCCTTGCAGGCGCGCATGGGCCTGCGCCGGTTCCTGGCGCCGGCCGAGCAGGTGCGCATCGCGCAGGGCTATGTGGACGTGCTGGGCATCAAGGCCGCCAGCCTGGACACGCCGGTGGGGCTGTTGTCCGGCGGCAACCAGCAGAAGGTGGTGCTGGCGCGCTGGCTGGCGACGCGGCCGCGGTTGCTGATCCTCGACGAACCCACCCGCGGCATCGACATCGCCGCCAAGCAGGACATCATGACCCGGATCCTGGCCTTGGCCCGCGAGGGCATGGCGGTGCTGTTCATTTCCGCCGAAGTCGCCGAGATCGCGCGCATCGCCGACCGCATCGCGGTGCTGCGCGAACGCCGTCTGGTCGGCGAACTGCCCGGCGGCTGCGGCGAGCGTGCGATCTTCGACCTGATCGCCGGGAGCGCGGCATGAGCGCCGCCGCCACGCCCGACGCCACCGTGCCGCGCTGGCCGTCGCGGCTGCGCGCGCACCCGCTGTTCTGGCCGCTGGCGACGCTGGCCGTGCTGCTGCTCGGCAACGGCGTGTTCGATCCCGGCTTCCTGAGCCTGCAATGGCGCGACGGCCATCTGTACGGCAGCCTGGTCGACATCGGCAACCGCGCCGCGCCGCTGGCGCTGGTGGCGATGGGCATGACCCTGGTGATCGCGGTGCGCGGCCTGGACATCTCGGTGGGCGCGGTGGTGGCGATCGCCGCGACGGTGGCGGCCTGGATGATCGGTGGCGGCGAACACAGCCGCTTCCCGCTGTGGGCGGTGCTGCTGGCGCCGCTGCTGGTGGCGGCGCTGTGCGGGCTGTGGAACGGGCTGCTGGTGGTCAAGGTCGGCATGCAGCCGATCATCGCCACGCTGATCCTGATGGTGGCCGGGCGCGGTATCGCGCAACTGCTCGGCGACGGACAGATCCTGACCATCTACTACCCGCCGTACTTCTATCTCGGCAACGGCTTCCTGCTCGGCCTGCCGTTCGCCTTGTTCGTGGTCGCTGCGGTGTTCGTGGTGTTGCAGCTGTTGCTGGGGCGCACTGCGCTGGGGCTGTTCGTGCGCGCCATCGGCCACAACCCGCGGGCGGCGCGGGTGGCGGGCGTGCGTGCGCGGTTGATCGCGGTGCTGCTGTACGTGTTCTGCGCGTTCAGCGCCGGCCTTGCGGGATTGCTGATCAGCTCCAACGTCAAGAGCGCCGACGCCAACAACGCCGGGCAGCTGATGGAGCTGGACGCGATCCTGGCGGTCACCCTCGGCGGCACGCTGCTCGATGGCGGCCGCTTCAGCCTGGCCGGCAGCGTGATCGGTGCGCTGATCATCCAGACCCTGACCGCGACCATCTACGCCTTCGGCGTGCCGGCGCAGGTCACCATGCTGATCAAGGCGCTGCTGGTGTTCGCGGTGATGCTGCTGCAATCGCCGGTGTTCCGCGCCAACCTGCGCAACTGGATCAGGCGTTCGCCGCCGCAGGTGCGGCCATGAGCGCGGCGGCGCCGCGCGCGACCGTGTCCGGCCTGCGCAAGGCGGCGGGCACGCTGCAGGGCGCACGCCTGCCGCTGGCGATCACCGTGGCGCTGTTCGTGGCCATGCTCGTGGCCGGCGGCGTGCTCTACGACGGCTTCCTGGCGCCGCAGGTGCTGGCCAATCTGCTGATCGACAACGCCTTCCTCTGCATCGCCGCGGTCGGCATGAGCCTGGTGATCCTCAGCGGTGGGATCGACCTGTCGGTGGGCGCGGTGCTGGCCTTCGCCACGGTGCTGTCGGCGTCGCTGGTCGAACGCCACGGCTGGTCGCCGCTGGCGGCGATCCCGCTGGTGTTGCTGCTCGGCAGCGTCTTCGGCGCCACCATGGGCCTGCTGATCCAGCGCTACCGCCTGCAGCCGTTCGTGGTGACCCTGGCCGGCATGTTCCTGGCGCGCGGCGCCAGCACCCTGATCAGCGTCGACTCGATTTCGATCACCGACCCGCTGTACACCGCGATCGCGCAGGCGCGGCTGCCGCTGGGCGGCGGCGCGTCGCTGTCGGTCGGCGCGCTGATCGCGCTGGCCATGGTGGCGCTGGGCATGTGGCTGACCCAGTGCACCCGCTTCGGCCGCTGCGTGTACGCGCTCGGCGGCAGCGAGGCCTCGGCGCGGCTGATGGGCCTGCCGGTGGAGGCGACGCAGGTGCGCGTCTACGCCTTCAGCGGCTTCTGCTCGGCGCTGGCCGGGGTGGTGTGCACGTTCTACATGCTGTCCGGCTACAGCCTGCATGCGCAGGGCCTGGAGCTGGACGCCATCGCCGCGGTGGTGATCGGCGGCACCCTGCTCGCCGGCGGCAGCGGCTACGTGATCGGCACTTTGTTCGGCGTGCTGATCCTGGGCGTGATCCAGACCTTGATCGTGTTCGACGGCACGCTCAGCTCGTGGTGGACGCGCATCGTGATCGGCGGTTTGCTGCTGCTGTTCTGCCTGTTGCAACGGCTGCTGACCCGGCGCCTGCCGGCTGGGGATGCCATTGCCTGACGAAGGGCAACGCGCGGTGGCGAGCAGCGTGCCGGGCGCACCCGCTAGCGGGGCGCCGACATCGCCGCATCGTCCTGCAGCGGCGTGACCGCGATCCAGTCGATGTCCGGAGCGTACCGCGAGCGCAGCAGGATGTCGGGAGCACGCTGCGAGATGTAGTGGACGCCGTCGGCGTCGGGCATCTCTTCGCCGGAAAGCTGGATGCGATTGCGCCCGGCGTGCAGTTCGACCGGCACACTCAGTTCCCACCAGTTGTTGCGGTGGAAGCTGTGCGGAAAGGTCGCCAGCATTGGCAGTGCCCCGTTGACGCGGATGCGCCCGATGCGGGCCAGCGGATCCGGGTTGTAATGGCTTGCCTTCGACTGTTCGTCGTTGGCGTAACGCAGGGTCAGCATGTACGGGCCGGCGCGCTCGACCATGACCGAGGCGAAGGTGAGCGTATTGCCGTTGCCGGGTTCGCCGCCGATGCCGGTCACCGCTGCGCCGCCGCTGGCGAGGGTGGCCTGGGTGCGATGCGCGCTGCCGACGATGGTCGCCTGTTCGGCTTCGTAGTGCGGGCCGAGCATGGCGCCGGGACCCACCCGCAGGCGATCCAGCACAGGGCGCTCGGCGCTGCCGCCGACCACGATCTTGTTGATCCCGCCCAGCAGGAACACCGCCTGCGTGGGCGTCTGCAGCGGGCGGCCGTTGACGGCGAGCGACAGCGGGCCGGGCGTGGCCAGATCCATCGACAGCGGCGTCATTCCTTCCTGCGGCGCATACACCCAGAAGGTGGCGGTGGCGCCGGCCGGCAGCGCCACCGCGCCGGCGCCGGAGACGTCGTCGCGGTCGTAGCGCGCCTGCGCGCCGCCCGCCAGCGTGGCGAGTTCGGCCTCGTAGACCTGCGTCTCGCTGGCGGGATCGGGCAACGACAGGGTGATGCGGTCGATCAGCGCATTGCCGCGTGTGTGCCGCCGCCCATCCGCGCTTGCGCTGGCGATGCCGAGCACGTGGCGGCCCGCGCTCAGGCGGAGGCGCAGGTCGGCGTGGTCCCACACCACCGGCTTGTAGCCGAGCGGGAGCATTACCTCGCGTTCGCTGGCCGGATCTCCGTCGATGCGCACGAAGACATTGGTCGGCCCCAGCGCAGCGATCAGCGGATCCTGGTTGAAACTGTTGGCGAGGATGCGCAGATCGTAGAGGCCGTCCTGCGGCACCGCGACGGCGAAGTCCAGGCGCACATCGCGGTCGATGGCGAATCCGCCCACGGCGTAACGGCCGGAGGTGAAGAAACGATCGAGCGCCTGCGGCGAGCCTTCCGGGCCGCGCCGTTCGTAGCCGCTGCCCTGATGCGCGGCGTCCTCTGCTTCGTACCGCTGCTGCCAGCGCAGTGCCGGCGGTTGTGCAGGGCCGCCGTGCATGCCCGGCATGACCACCAGGCTGTAGGCCGATTCGGCGCTCAGCGCCGGCAATGCGCCGTGGCCGAACTGCAGATCGATGCGGTCCGCGACCACCGGCACCTGCACGTCCGCGAGCAGGCGCGGCGCGGCGGCGTCGCCGAGCTGTCCGGTCCAGGGGATTTCGCGCACGACCACGCGCACTCGCTTGCCGAACGAGGCGCTCGGAATGTGGGTCAACGCCAGCGTGGCGGGCCCGCTACTGCCGCCGAACAGGACGCGCGCCTGCGTCTGTCGCGGGTCGAGGGCGGCCACCGCCTGCAGGCTGTCGTCCTGCCCGGGATGCGGTGGCGTTACCGCCACGGTGCGCATGCCACGCATCGCCGCATAGGCGTTCAGCAGCCACCACTGGCCGTTGCCGCGATTGGCCTGGACCGCCGAGTCGCTCAGGTTGCCGTCGATGTTCCAGTACGCCAGGTCGGCATCGACCTTGGCCGCTTCGATCGCCGCCGCCCACTGCACGATCTGCCCCGGCACCGAGGTGTGGTAGTTGAACGCGTACTCGTCGATGTTGATCGGCAGGTGCCGGCCGGCCAGCGCGGTGCCGGCGAAGAGTTCCTGTTCCCAGCGGCGGAAGCGGGCCACGCTGCGCGACAGCGAGGCGGGGTTGGTCAGTTCGTGCCAGGTGACCACGTCGGGCAGGGTGCCCGCGCTCAGCGCATGCTGCAGGAAGCCCTTGTCCTGGTCGAACAGAATGCTGGTGTTGGGGCCGGCGATGCGCGCGTCCGGAAGGATGGCGCGGATGCGCCGCCATGCGCGGTCCCAGGCGTCGAAATAGGCGCTCGGGTCGCTGCGCCAATCCACGCCGTTGCAACTGTCCGGACCCGCCTGTCCCGGCGCGGCGGCCTTGGCGAACATATTGCCTTCGGGCTCGTTGAACGGCACGAACACCACGTGCCGGCGGTATTGCGCGGGCAGCGCCTTGACCTGCTCGACCTGGCGCGCGATCTCGTCCAGGTAGTGCGCCACGGACTGCGCGCAGTCGCCCTGGGTCCAACGGTACGGGAAGCCGCGGTGGATGTCGGTCATGTAGATGTAGGTATCGCCGCCGGAGCCGGTGGCGATCGAGCGAATCACCTCGAGCGCATCGGCGCCGGGATGTTGCAGCCCGTCCTGTGCCTTGGTTGCCACGCTGCGCAGGCCCATGCCCTCGACCAGGTTGGGTGACGGCAGGCGCGCGTCGTACAGACCGTAGAGACTGCCGGACGCGCCGCCGTGGAACGGGCCGGTGTCATGGCCCAGGTCGACGGTGAGGCGATCGGCCGCGGTCGCGGTGCCGGCCCAGGTGGCGAGGCAGAGGGCCAGCAGCCGCGGGACGGGGAAACGAACAGATGCGAGCATGGGCGGGATGTCGGCAATGGCACGATGCGGCCGGCGCGTGGTGACACCATCGCCCGCCGGGTCTTGGCGGCAGGATAGGGCCGCCAGCCACCATCGAACAATCGCGTAAATCGGCGCTGCGATATCCGAATTGGGATGAGGTGTCGCCGCTCGCGACGGATCGCGCTGTCGCGGGTGGTTGCGTGGTGGACGCGCATCCTGATCGGCAGTCTGCTGCAGTGCTTCCTGCTGTGGCCGCCTTCCCGACGGCGGCGGGCGGTGCGCGCTTGCACGGCGCTGCGGCGTAGAATCCAGCGAACGCAACCGGAGCGCCGACATGCTGACCATCTGGGGTCGCCACAACTCGAGTAACGTGCGCAAGGTGCTGTGGTGCGCCGAGGAAGCCGGCGTGGCGTACCGATCGATCGAGGTTGGTGGCGCGTTCGGCGGCAACGACGCACCGGCCTATCGCGCGCTCAATCCGAACGGCCTGGTGCCGGCGATCGAGGACGACGGCCTGGCGTTGTGGGAATCCAACGCCATCGTGCGCTACCTGGCCGCGCGCTACGCCCCGGGCACGCTGTACCCGCAGGATCCGGTGTTGCGGGCGCAGGGCGACAAGTGGATGGACTGGACCACCTCGCGCTTCGCCGGCGCCTTCCGCGACCTGTTCTGGGGCGTGCTGCGCACCGCGCCGGAACAGCGCGACGCCGCCAGGATCGCCACCGCGCTGGAACAATCGGCCGAGCTGTTGCGCACCGCCGATGCCACGCTGGCGCAGCAGCCGTGGCTGTCGGGCGATCACTTCGCGATGGGCGACATCCCGCTGGGCAGCTTCGTCTATGCCTGGTTCGAGATGCCGATCGAGCGCCCGGCGCTTCCGCACCTGCACGCCTGGTACCAACGCCTGCAGCAGCGCCCGGCCTACCGCAAGGGCGTGATGACGGCGCTGACCTGAGTGGCATCGTGCACGGCCGGCGCGTCGTCGCGGCCACATGTCTGTGACGTGCGCGCATTTGCGATCCCACTGACGGCAAGGAGCCGCGACCGATGATCGAACCTCCCAAGATCGTTCTCTGCATTCCCGGGTCATGGCCGGATCGCGCCGACCTGCTGGCGCGCATCGTCCAGGACAGTGGCGGTTACCTGTTCGCCGGGCACGTGCTGATGCACATCGACAGCGGTGCGGCGTGCGAATTGCAGCACGAGCCGCACGATGAGCGCATGGCCGACGCGTTCGCCGCCGCCGGACCGCACTGGCGTGGCTCCACGGACATGGCACGCATCGGCACCCATGCGTCGGTCGTGTACCTGATCGGCGCCGGCGGCTCGCGGGTACGCGCCGAGACGATGATGCGTGCGGCCGCGGCGTTGCTGGACGCCGGCGGCCTGGGGGTGAAGGTGGAAAGTAGTGGCGTCGCCCACAGCCCGGCCGACTGGCGCCAACTGTGCGCGGACCTGGCGCTTGGCAGCGCCCATCGCGCCTACGTGCTGAACATCACCGGCGAGCAGGTGCATTCCTGCGGCATGCACCAGTTCGGCATGAAGGACGCGATCGTCGCGGCGCAGGCGGCGACCGAGCCGGTCGGCCTGCTGCACACCTTCACCTCCTATCTGTTCAACGAAGCGCCCGACGTGCGTGAGGGTCATACGTTCTCGGTCGCGGCGGATGCGCCGCGCTACCGTATCCAGGCCGAGGCCAGCAGCCAGTTCCAGCCCGGCGACCTGTTCGCCAATCCCTACGGGTTGTGGCGGCTGACGCCGCTCTGACGGCGCGTTTCTTCTGAGATCCGGGTGTGGCGAGCAGGGCCTGATGAACTGCTCGCCGCGCCTGCGCTGCGTACGGCTGTTTTGCTCAGTGAGCCTGGTCTGCTCCGGATGCGGCGTTGCGACGATGCCCTCGTCGGCGCCTGTGCGCCTCAGGGTCTCCCGCCGGCCACCGCCGGCACCGCGTCGCCAGCTGCGCGGCGCATCACCCAATTGAACAGCGGGGTGGCCATCAGCGTGGAGGTGATGGCCATCAGCACCAGGATCGAGAACAGGCCCTGTTCGATCACCCCGGCCTGCAGGCCGATGTTGATGATGATCAGCTCCATCAGGCCGCGCGCGTTCATCAGTGCGCCGATCGCCATCGCATTGTGGTTGTTCTCGCCGCTGATCCGCGCCGCGGCCCAGCAGGCGATGCCCTTGCCCAGGAACGAGGCCAGCAGCACCACGCCGGCGGCCAGCAGGATTTGCGGGTCCAGCAGCACGCTCAGTTCGGTCTTGAGCCCGGAGAAGGTGAAGAACATCGGCAGCAGGAACACCACCACGAACGGCTGCAATTGCTCGCGCAGCTTCTCGGTCAGCGCGCCCTTGGGCAGGCAGGCACCGAGCAGGAAACCGCCGAACACCGCGTGGATGCCAATGGCGTCCATCGCCCAGGCGCTGACGCAGAACAGCATCAGCACCACCGCGAGCACGCCTGCGCTCAGCGGCTGGTCGGGGCGCACGTGGTCGGCCAGGCGGCGCAGCCAATGGCGGCCGACCAGCATCATGAACAGCGCGTAGCCCACGCCGCCGCCGATCGCCAGATAGGCGCTGCCCCAACTGCCGCCGAAGCTGGCCAACACCACCGCGAGGATGCACCAGGCCGCGGCGTCGTCGACCGCGCCGGCGGTCAGCGCCAGCGTGCCCAGCGGGCTGCCGGTGAGGCCGCGCTCGTGGATGATCCGCGCCAGCATCGGGAACGCGGTGATGGCGATGGCCGCGCCCAGGAACAGCGAGGCCTCCAGCAGCTTGGCCTTGACCGAGAACAGCCCCGGCACGTGCAGCAGCCACGGCGCCAGCACGAAGGCCAGCACGAACGGCACCGCGATGCCGGCCAGCGACACGCCCATCGCGCTGCGGTAGCGCGTGCGGAAGTGCTCGCCACGGAAATCGGTACCGACCAGGAACATGTACAGGCCCACGCCGAACTGCGCGGCCACGTACAGCATGTCCAGGGTCGGCTTGGGAAACAGCGCGTGCTGCAGGTCCGGCAGCAGCGCGCCGAACAGCGACGGCCCCAGCGCGACGCCGGCGATCATCTCGCCGACCACCTGCGGCTGTCCCAGGCGCTTGGCCAGCAGGCCGACCAGGCGGCACGCCAGCAGGATCGCCGCTGCCTGCAGAAAGAAATACACCGACATCTGCGGGGTGGTCATGGGCGGCCGTCCTGGAAGTGTCGGCGGATGATAGGAGGCCGGCGCCGCGAAATCCATGCGGCCGCCGCGCCACGTGGTGGAGCGGGGCGCGTTTGCGGTATGGTGCCTCGCGCGCGCCGCATCGCGCATGACGGCACGCACGCGCGCCGACACCGCAGGACGCACCGGGGAACGAAGCGATGAGCAAGGGATGGACGCGGCGGCAATGCCTGGGCGCCGCTGCCGCAGGCGCCGTGGCCGGCCTGCGGCCCGGGGCCGCCATCGCGGGCGCCGCCACTGCCGATGCGAGCGGCGCCGATGCGCTGTACCGGCGCGCATTGGTGCTGGATGCCAATGCCTTGGCGTCGATCGGGGAGGTGTTCGCTGGCGCGGATGCGCCGCAACTGCTGCAGCAACTGCGCGACTCCGGCGTATCGGTGCTGAAGACCACGCTGGGCGGTGCGGCGGGCGACTTCGAGACCGCCGTGCAGGACATCGCCGCCGCGCAGGCGCTGGTCGAACGCGAGCCGCAGCACTTCCTCAAGGTGCTGCAGCCAGCCGACCTGCGTCGCGCCAAGCGCGAGGGGCGCGTCGCGTTGATCTTCTCCTTCGAGTCGGCGGCGATGCTGGAGGACAAGCCCGCGCGCATCGACCTGTTCCGCCAGCTCGGGGTGCGGGTCATGCAACTGACCTACAACCGCACCACGCCGTTCGGCGTGGGCTGCCTGGACGGCGACGCGGGCGGCGTCACCGCGCTCGGCCGCGACGCGATCGCGCGCATGAACCGGCTCGGGGTGGCGCTGGATCTCAGCCATTGCAACCTGCAGACCACGCGCGATGGCATTGCCCTGTCGCAGCGCCCGCCGGTCATCACCCATGCCGGATGCGCCGCGGTGTTCGCGCATCCGCGCAACAAGCAGGACGCCGAGTTGCGCGCGCTGGCCGACAAGGGCGGAGTGATGGGCGTCTACATGCTGCCGTTCCTGACCGAGGATCGCCGCCAGCCGCAGCTGGCCGACTACATGCGTCACCTGCAGCACGCTCTCGACGTCTGCGGCGAGGATCATGTCGGTATCGGCACCGACTCGCTGTTTTTCCCGATCACCGACGAGGACCGGCGCGCCTTCGCCGCGGACCTGGTGCAGCGGCGCCGCGATGGCATCGGCGCCCCGGGCGAGAACCGTCTGCCCTACCTGCCCGACGCCAACACTCCGCGCAAACTCGAACGCGTCGCCGACGCGTTGCTGCGCCAGGGCTACGGCGCCCGCGTCGCCGAAAAGGTGCTGGGCCTGAACTTCGAGCGGGTCTTCGGCGAAATCTGGAGCGTGTGACGCTGCGCAGTGCGCAGTGCGCAATGGGCCTGGCATAACGCCGCGATAGGTCTAACGTTGCACGCAGCATCTCACACCGTTCCAGCGGCGTTGCAGCGCCCGCATTGACCATATCCCGGCACAGGTTCAGACTTGCGACCACATTTCCACCCGAACCTCCACGCCGCCATGGCCCACGCACCGCTGCTGATATTGCCCAACGCCCTGCGCGTCAGCGCAGGCCGGGTGCGCCTGCCTGAAGGAGTGGTCGACGCCGTGCGCTAACGCCGGCCATCGCCGATCCGACGCAGACAAGCACCCGATGGGTGCTTTTTTATTGCCTGTTTTTTGCTGTTCCACCGTTCCGACACGCCAAGGAGAACGTGCCATGCACTACGCCGCCGAACCCGAAACCTAGCCGCATGCCCGCCTCGCCAACCGGGGCATGCGGCTTCCCCAGTGTTGGCAATGCGGAACCTCTCTCATGAACACGAATACCCTTTCCCGCTGGCGCAATCTCGGCATCATCGCCCACATCGACGCCGGCAAGACCACCCTCACCGAACGCCTGCTGTGGGCCGCCGGTGCGATCCATCGTCTCGGCGAAGTCCACGACGGTGCCGCCACCACCGACTTCTCGGATATCGAGCGCGCGCGCGGCATCAGCATCGGTGCGGCCGCTGTGCAGGTGCAGTGGGCGCCGGCCGGGCAGCCGACGCATCGCCTGACCCTGATCGACACGCCCGGACACATCGATTTCGCGATCGAGGTGGAACGCTCGCTGCGCGTGCTCGACGGCGCGGTCGCGGTGTTCTCCGCGGTCGACGGCGTGCAGCCGCAGTCGGAAACCGTGTGGCGGCAGGCGCGTCGCCACGGCGTGCCGATGCTCGCGTTCGTCAACAAGATGGACCGTGCCGGCGCCTCGTTCGACGGTGTGCTGGCGCAGTTGCGCAGCAAGCTCGACGCGACGGTCTGGGCGGTCGGCGTGCCGATGCCGGGCGACTCTGGTTTCGACGGCTGGAGCGACCTGGTCGGCGGCCGCCTGCTGACCTGGGACGACGAGGGGCAATTGCACACGCGCGCCTGGCATGCCGCCGAGGCAGCCGCGTTCGCGGACGCGCGCGAGCAGTTGATCGCCGCCGTGGCCGAACACGACGAGGCGCTGGCGCAGGCCTATCTCGAGGAACGCGCGATCGACGCCGAGCTGCTGCGCGCCGCCTTGCGCCGGGCCACCCTGGCCGGCGCCGGTGTGCCGGTGCTGGCCGGATCGGCGTTCAAGCGCAAAGGCATCGAGCTGTTGCTGGACGCGATCGTCGACTGGTTGCCGTCGCCGTTGGACCGCCCGCCGGTCGCCGCCCGCCCCGACGCCGACGCCGAGGACGGACACGACACGTTGCTGGCGCCGGATCCGTCCGGTCCGCTGGCGGCGCTGGTGTTCAAGTTCGCGCATACCGCGCAGGGGCCGTTGGCCTTCGTGCGCGTGTATTCGGGCACCTTGCGCGTCGGCGACACGGTGTGGACCTCGCATGCGCGGCGGCCTCGCCGGGTCGGTCGGCTGGCGGTGGTGCAGGCGCAGCGGACCCACGACGTGGACCAGGCCCAGGCCGGCGAGATCGTCGCCGTGCTCGGCTGGAAGGATGCGGTCAGCGGCGAGACGCTCAGCGGCGTGCAGGCGCGGTGGGTGCTGGAGCGCATCCGCATGCAACCGCCGGTGCTGGCGTGGCGGCTCGGCGCGGCCAACGCGGCCGAGCTGGTGCGGCTGGGACAGGGCCTGGCGCGGCTGGCGCAGGAGGATCCCTCGTTCCGCGTCGACAGCGATCCGGAGACCGGCGAAGCGGTGATCTGGGGCATGGGCGAGCTGCACCTGGAGGTGATGGTCGAGCGCCTGCGCAGCGAGTGGCACGTGGACGTGCGCACCGGTGCGCCGCGCGTGGCCTACCAGGAAACGCCGCGTGCGGCCGCGCTGGGCGTGGCGGCACGGCTGTCCAAGCAGAACGGCGGCCAGGGCCAGTTCGCGCAGGTGGTGCTGGATGTGTTGCCGCGTGCGGACGGTGCGGTGACCTTCGTCGACCGCAGCCGCGGCGGCGTGGTGCCGAAGGCCTTCGTCGCCGCCACCGAGAAGGGCGTGCGCGCGGCGCTGGCGCAAGGTCCGCGTGGCTACCCGGTGGTCGGCGTGGAGGTGGTGCTGGTCGATGGTCAGGCGCATGCGGTGGATTCGTCGGACCTGGCGTTCCAGCGCGCGGCCTCGGAAGCGGTGAAGGCGGCGCTGGCGCAGGCCGGCACGCTGCTGCTGGAGCCGGTGATGGCCTTGGCGATCGAGACGCCGGCGCACAGCGTCGGCGACGTGCTCGGCGATCTGCAGCGGCGCGAGGGACGCGTCGTGGCGATCGAAGAGCGCGGCGCCCGTGCCGAGGTGGTCGCGCAGGCGCCGCTGGCGCAACTGCAGGCCTACGCCACCGCGTTGCGCTCGCTGACCCAGGGACGCGCCTCGGCGAGCATGACCTTCGACGGCTATGCGCCGGTCAAGGCCGCGTGAGCCGGATTGCCATCTGGCAATGCGGCAGGAGGACGAGGAGCCGGTTCGCCGGCTCCTCTTTTTTTGCGGCAAGCAACGCCGTGATGCAGCCGCCAAGCGGGCGTGGATGGCGCTCGCAATCCTGGCAACGGCACGCGACATTTTGTTCGCCATGCTGATGCGCACCGCTTGCGTCGACGCCGCGAACCGGGCTTCATAGCCGGCCCCGATCGCCGGAGCCGCCCATGCATCGCCGTCTTGCCCTCCTGACCCTGCTTGCCCTGTCGCCGGCACTCGCCGCGGCGCAGCCGCCGGCATGCGCGACGCCGCTGCAGATGGCCGAGCGCCTGTACAAGGCGCGCGATTTCTACTGGCAGCCGCAGAACCTGGACGGCTTGCTGACGCCGTCCTTCGCGCACGCGCTGCAGGCCGACCAGCGTTGCGCCGCGCGCGAGGGCGTGTGCCGCCTGGACTTCGATCCGTGGACCAGCGCGCAGGACGGCGATATTCAGGGCGCGCCGACCTTCACCCTGGTCTCGGGCGGGTCGCAGGCCACCGTGGTGGAGGTGCGGATGGACTACCGGCTCGCGCTCGGCGGCCGCGCCGCGCGGGCGCGCTCGGTCAAGATCGAACTGCAGCGTCGCGGCAACGGCTGCTGGGCGGTCAGCGACCTGATCGCGCCGGATGGGCAGTCGCTGTTCGCACTGCTGACCGACCCGGAGGGCTAGGCGCGCAGCGCGGCATGTCGCCCAGGAATCCAGATCCTTCTGCTGCGAGAGGGCTGGTGCGCCGTGCGCATTGCCGCATGCCGCCCTCGCTGGGCGGGAGACAATGGATGCGCTGGCAGTTGGGTCTGCTCCGCGCATACGCTATCGATCGGCGGCCGGCGGCCGGCGATTGGGGATGAATGGATGTGCTGCGCGCACAGACCCTCACCCCAACCCCTCTCCCGGCGGGAGAGGGGCTAGCAGCGCGGCAGTGGTCTGGGACTACTGCAGCTTCAGCATCACGATCGCCTTGGCCGGCAACGTCACCTGCAGCGTGCCGCCCTGCAGGCGCGCGCCCTGGAACGCGGCCGGGCGCACCGCCTGCGGCTGCGCGAAGGTGTTGAGCACGTCGATGGTCGGCGCGGTCAGGATCTGCCCGCCCACGCCGCGCGCCTGCACGCCGTCGACCTGGACCGCGACGTCGGCGCTGCGGTTGGGGTCCAGATTGGTCAGCGCCACATACACGTGCCCGTCCTTGGCCCGGACCGCCGAGCCGTGCACCGCCGGCACCGTATAGCCGGCATGCCGGTAGTCCGGCGTGCTGATCTGCAGCGGCAGCGCGGTCGCGTCCTGGTAGGGCTTGTACAGCATGAAGACGTGATAGGTCGGCGTGAGCAGCATCTTGTCGCCGTCGGTGAGGATCATCGCCTGCAGCACGTTGACCATCTGCGCGATGTTGGCCATGCGCACGCGGTCGGCGTGCTGGACGAAGATGTCCAGGTTGAGCGAGGCCACCAGTGCGTCGCGCAAGGTGTTCTGCTGGCGCAGGAATCCCGGGTTCACGTCGGGCAGGCCCTTGTACCAGGTGCCCCATTCGTCGACCACCAGCGCGACCTTCTTGTCCGGGTCGTACTTGTCCATGATCGCGCTGTGCTTGGTGATCAGTTCGTCCATCAGCAGTGTGCGCGACAGCGTCTCGATCCAGGCCGCCTCGTCGAACGCGGTGGACGAGGCGCGCGGCGGCCAGCCGCCGGGGATGGTGTAGTAGTGCAGGCTGAGGCCGTCCATGAACTTGGCGGCCTCGCGCATCATCACCTCGGTCCAGTGGTAGTCGGCATCGCTGGGGCCGGGGGCGATCTTCATGATCTTCTGGTCGGCCGGCGCCTTGACGAAGGTCTGGTAGCGGCGGAACACGTCGGCGGCGTACTCGGCGCGCATGTTGCCGCCGCAGCCCCACAGTTCGTTGCCGACGCCGAAGAACGGCACCTTCCACGGGTCCTGGCGGCCGTTGCGGCGGCGCTGCTCGGCCAGGGTCGAGCGCGTGGGCGCGGTCATGTACTCCACCCACTGCGCCATCTCGTCCGGTGCGGCATCGCCGACATTGCCGGCCACATAGGCCTGCGTGCCGAGCAGTTCGGTGAAGTCCATGAACTCGTGGGTGCCGAAGCTGTTGGGTTCCTCCACGCCGCCCCAGTGGGTGTTGACGCTGGTCGGACGCTGGCTGCGCGGACCGACGCCGTCGCGCCAGTGGTACTCGTCGGCGAAGCAGCCGCCGGGCCAGCGGATGTCGGGCACGTCCAGCGCTTTCAGTGCGGCGACCACGTCGTTGCGGTAGCCGCGGGTATTGGGGATCTTCGAGTCCGGGCCGACCCAGACCCCGCCATAGATGCCGTTGCCCAGGTGCTCGGCGAACTGCCCGAACAGGTGGCGCGACACCGCGGCGCCTGGACGGTCGGCATGCAGGGTGCCACGTACCTCGACGTCGGCGGCCTGCGCCAGCGTGGCGGTCAATGCCAGGCCGATCGTCGCGGCGATCAGCGGCAACCGCCGCCAACACACCGCACGCTGCTTCAGGAAACGGGGCGAACGCATCGGGAACTCCTTGTCGGGTAGGGCGGCGCCGTCGCCAGCGCTGCGTGTGAGTGACGGCCGGCGCGTCGCATTGGCGTGGCGCCAAGGGGATGTCGCCTGCTGGGAGGCAACCTCGACGCGATCGCGTCGGCGCCGCCTCGGTGCGCTGCCCCCGGTTACCGCTGTCTGTCCCCTGGCCCGAGCATAGAAGACACGCGCAGGGTGGACCAATGCGCAAATGCGACGCCGCTATACCGGAATTGCAATGCGCGTACGGCATCCCACCTTGTCCGCGCCCAGAACGTGCGCGGTATCGCACAGCGCAACGCCGATGCCCGTGCAGCGATGGCCGCGTCGCGCCATCGCTGGTTATGCTGCGGACCCCGCGCATGCGCGCACCGCCCAGGCTCCTGCATGTCCTCGCTCTTCGGTCATCTTCCCGACGGTACCGCCATCCAGTGCATGGTCCTGGACAGCGGCGACGGCCTGCGCGCCGAACTGCTGACCTACGGCGGCCTGTTGCGCAGCCTGCGCCTGCGTGGTGCGCACGGCGAGACCGAGCTGGTGCTGGGGCTGCCGACGCTGCAGGACTACCTGCAGGATCCGGCCTACCTGGGCGTGCTGGTCGGGCGCTTCGGCAACCGCATCGCCGGCTCGGCCTTCACCCTCGATGGCCGGCATTACGCGGTCACCGCCAACGAGGGCGCCAATCATCTGCATGGCGGGGCGCTGGGCTTCGGTCGCCGGGTGTGGACGGTGCTGGCACAGACCGAGCGCATGCTGCAGTTGCGCTACGACTCGCCGGCCGGCGAGGAGGGCTACCCGGGCAACGTCTCGGTGGAGGCGACCTACCGCGTCGAAGGCCGCTGCCTGAGCGTGGAGTTCGTCGCCCAGACCGATGCGCCGACCCCGCTCAATCTCACCCATCATCCCTATTTCAACCTGGCCGGCGATGCCGCGGTGCCCGCCGCGGCGCAGTGGCTGCGCGTGCCGGCCGATCGTTATCTGCCAGTCGGCGACGCCGCGCTGCTGCCGCGCGGCGAGGTCGCCAGCGTGGCCGGTACGCCGTTCGATTTCCGCCACGCGCGCGCCATCGCTGACAAGGACATCGCCGCCGATCCGCAACTGTCGATCAGCGCCGGCTACGACCACTGCCTGGTGCTGGCCGACGGCCACGACTGCACCGCCATGCTGTATTCGCCGCACAGTGGCGTGGCCATGCGCATCGTCAGCCCGATGCCGGCCGTGCAACTCTATGAAGGCCAGGGCCTGGACCGGCAGCATCCGGCGCTGGGCCGCGGTATCTGCCTGGAGCCGCAGGGCTATCCGGACGCCCCGAACCAGCCTGGTTTCCCCGACAGCATCCTGCGTCCGGGCCAGGTCTATCGGCACCGCATCGAATACCGCTTCGCCGAGGTCGGCGTCGGCGCCGATTGGGCGGCGGTGGAGGCGGCGTTGGCGGAGCAGGGCGGCGGTTGATGCGGGGGACATCGTAGGAGCGGCTTCAGCCGCGACCGGGTATTCCCAGAAATGCCCGGTCGCGGCTGAAGCCGCTCCTACAAAAAATGCGCTGCGCCAGGCTGGGCGGACTGCGGACTACTGCGCGTGCCCCAGCACCAGCTCGATCACGAACTTGCTGCCGAAGAACGACAGCAGCAGCAACACCATCGCCGCCAGGGTCCAGTGCACCGCCTTGACCCCGCGCCAGCCGTAGCGCCAGCGGCCGAACAGCAGCGCGCCGAACACGATCCACGACAGCACGCTGAGCACGGTCTTGTGCACCAGCCGCTGCGCCAGGAAATCCTGCACGAACAGCACGCCGGTCAACAGGGTCAGGGTCAGCAGGATGAAGCCGACCACGATGGTGCGGAACAGCAGCGTCTCCAGTGCAGTCAGCGGCGGCAGCGCACGCAGCCAGGGATGGAAGTCGCGGCGCCGCAGCGCGCGCTCCTGCAGCCACAGCATCACCGCCAGCAGGGCGGCGATGCCCAGCGTGGCGTAGGCCAGCAGCGCCAGCCAGGCATGCAACTGCAGCCGCCAGTCCAGCACCGGCGCCGGCTCGTGGCCGTAGCCGTGGTAGGCCAGCAGCAGCGCCGCCGACAGCGGGAATACCACCACGCCCAGCGCGGCCATGCGCCCACTGGCGCCGACCAGCGCGGTCATTAGCGCCATGCCCAGGCTGACCAGCGACAGCGCGGCGAAGAAGTGCATGTCCGGGCCGCCGGCGGTGTGCAGGGCGACCTGCACGTGATAGCCCGCATGCAGGGCCACCGCTGGCAGCGCCGGCCACAGCCAGGCCCGGCTGCGGTCCACCCGGTCGCGCACCACCGCGGCGATCAGCAGGCCGCTGGCGGCCAGGTACAGCAGGGTGGCGAGGACGGTGATGAGCATCGGGTCAGTTTCGCATATCGCGCCGGCGGCCGTGACGGCGCCGCCGGGGGATCGCCGGCGCGCCCGGCTATAATCGACGGCCGTTTCCCGTCCGCGACCTGCCCGCATGTTCGAATCCCTCACCCAACGCCTCTCCGGTACCATGCAGCGCCTGCGCGGCCGCGGTCGCCTGACCGAGGAGAACATCCGCGAAGCCACCCGCGAAGTGCGCATCGCGCTGCTCGAGGCCGACGTCGCCCTGCCGGTGGTGCAGGCGCTGATCGAGCGCATCAAGGTGCGCGCGGTCGGCCAGGAAGTGCTCAAGAGCCTGACCCCGGGCCAGGCGCTGATCAAGGTCGTGCGCGACGAGCTGACCGCAGTGATGGGCTCGGCCGCCAGCGACCTCAACCTCAACGTGCCGGCGCCGGCGATCGTGCTGATGGCCGGCCTGCAGGGCGCGGGCAAGACCACCACGGTCGGCAAGCTGGCCAAGCACCTGAAGGAAAAGCGCAAGAAGAAGGTGATGGTGGTGTCGGCCGACGTCTACCGCCCGGCCGCGATCGAGCAGCTCAAGACCCTGGCCGAGCAGGTCGGGGTGCTGTTCTTCCCGTCCGAGGCCTCGCAGAAGCCGGTGGACATCGTCCGCGCCGCCATCGCCGACGCGCGCAAGTCCTTCGTCGACGTGCTGCTGGTGGATACCGCCGGCCGCCTGGCCATCGACGCGGCGATGATGGAGGAGATCAAGGCGCTGCACGCGGCGATCGACCCGGCCGAGACGCTGTTCGTGGTCGACGCGATGACCGGCCAGGACGCGGCCAATACCGCCAAGGCGTTCAGCGAGGCGCTGCCGCTGACCGGCGTGGTGCTGACCAAGACCGACGGCGACGCCCGCGGCGGTGCGGCGCTGAGCGTGCGCTACATCACCGGCAAGCCGATCAAGTTCATCGGCGTCGGCGAGAAGCCCGACGGCCTGGATGTGTTCCATCCCGACCGCCTGGCCAGCCGCATCCTCGACATGGGCGACGTGCTGTCGCTGGTCGAGCAGGTCGAGCACCAGGTCGACAAGGACAAGGCGCAGAAGCTGGCCGAGAAGGTCGCCAAGGGCAAGAAGTTCGACCTCAACGACATGCGCGACCAGCTCGAGCAGATGCAGAACATGGGCGGCCTGTCCGGGCTGATGGACAAGCTGCCGGGCATGGGTCAGATCCCCGAGCACCTCAAGCAGCAGGTCGCCGGCAACAAGGACGTGCCGCGGATGATCGCCATCATCGGCTCGATGACCAAGAAGGAGCGGCGCAACCCGGGCCTGCTCAACGGCTCGCGCCGCGCGCGCATCGCCCGCGGCTCCGGCACCCAGCCGGCCGACGTCAACAAGCTGATGAAGCAGTATCAGCAGATGGAGAAGATGATGAGCAAGATGGCCGGCGGCGGCATGAAGGGCCTGATGCGCGGCATGAAGGGCATGATGGGTGGCATGGGAGGCCGCGGCGGGTTGCCGTTCCGCTGAATCTGGCCACGCGCGGTTTTCCTTCTTGATCGTGCGGTCGCCGTCCGTTCTTTTTTGCAGTGTCAGTTCGATCGCATGGGAAGGGTATGAACCGGCAGATCAAGCACAGCACGCTCGTCTTCGAACGCTCATGTAGGGCTGGCAGCGCGCGCGTCTTCGGCGCTTTTTCCGATTCCACGCAGCGCGCGATCTGGAGCGCCCCGTCCGAGAGCGCGGCATTCATATACGAAGCGGCCGATTTTCGTGAAGGCGGACGGGATGTTTTCCGATGCGGGGACAAGGACGATCCGCAATACACTGGCGTCGTCACCTATGTTTCCATCGTGCCGGACTCCCGGATCGTATGGAGCGAAATCGTGGAATCCGGTGGCCAGCCCCTGGCAGCGCTTCTGATTACGGTATTGCTTGAAGAGCAAGGCGATGGAACGAGGATTCGTATGACGGTTCAGGCGACATCCTTCTGCGGTGATGCGATGATCGAAGGAATCGAAGCCGGTAACAATGCGGCGCTCGACAATCTGGTTGCGTTCGTCGCCCAGTGATTTTCCGCTTGGATCGGCTGCAGATGCATGCTGCGTGGCGCTGCGGCGAATGGTCGCTAAAGCGCTGACCGCAAGCTAAGGGATTGGATTTTCGCGTTGTTTGAAGGGGGCGCCTTGCGACGACCGCTGCCGCTGCCCGTGAGCGCAGCCCTGTCCGCTGCACGGTGGCCTGGATGCGGCGCGGCTACCATGGCGGTTCCCGGATTCGCGGAGAACTCATGATGCAGCGCTTGGCACGTGTGGAGGCCTTCCGGCAGCGCTTCGGCCTGCGCCTGCCGATCCTGCTCAGCCCGATGGCCGGTGCCTGCCCCGTGCCGCTGTCGGCCGCGGTCGCCGCGGCCGGGGGCATGGGCGCGATGGGCGCGGTGCTGTCCGCGCCGCAGGACATCGTGACGTGGATGGACGCATTCCGCGCCGCTGGCGGCGGGCCGGCGCAGATCAATCTGTGGGTGCCGGATCCGCCGCCCGCGCGCGATGCCGCCGCCGAGGCCGAGGTGCGTGCTTTTCTCGGCGCCTGGGGGCCGCCGGTCGAGGCGGCCGCCGGCGATGCGGCGCCGGCCGATTTCGACGCCCAGTTCGAGGCCCTGCTGGCGGCGCGGCCGGCGGTGGCCTCGTCGATCATGGGCCTGTTCCGGCCGGACCAGGTGCAGCGCCTGCAGCAGGCCGGAATCGCCTGGTTCGCCTGCGCCACGACCCTGGACGAGGCGCTGGCCGCGCAGGCCGCCGGCGCCGATGCGGTGGTCGCGCAGGGCGCCGAGGCTGGCGGCCATCGCGGTGCGTTCGAGGCCGGCAGCGCCGAGCGGCAGGCGACCGGGCTGTTCGCCCTGCTGCCGCGGCTGGTCGATCATCTGCAGATCCCGGTGATCGCCGCAGGCGGCATCGGCGACGGGCGCGGCATCGCCGCCGCGCTGGCCCTGGGTGCGAGTGCGGTACAGATCGGCACCGCCTTGCTGCGCAGCCCCGAGGCAGCACTGGCGCCGGCCTGGGCGGCCGCGCTGGCCCAGGCCGAACCCGAGCAGACCGCGCTGACCCGCGCCTTCTCGGGCCGCCTCGGCCGGGCGCTGGTCACCGACTACGTGCGCGCGGCCGCCGCGCCGGAGGCGCCGCCGCCGCGGCCGTACCCGGTGCAGCGCGGGCTGACCGCGCCGATGCGCCAGGCCGCGCAGCGCGACGACCACCTGGCGACGATGCAGGCCTGGGCGGGGCAGTCGGCATGGATGGCGCCGGCCGCGCCTGCCGCGGACCTGCTGGCACGCTGGTGGGCGCAGGCGCAGGACCTGCCGTGAGCGCGCAGGTCTTCCACCACGGGCAGCCTGCGGGCGCAGAACTGCTGGCCGCGGCCGCGCTGGTGAACTACGGGCATTTCAGCACCATGCAGGTCCGCGACGGCGCCGTGCGCGGGTTCGATCTGCATCTGCAGCGGCTGCAGCAGGCCAACGCGGCGCTGTTCGGCAGCGACTTGCCGGCTGCGCGCGTGCGCGACGCGCTGCGTGCGGCGCTGGTCACGTTCGGCAGTGGCGACGCCTCGCTGCGCGTCACCGTGTTCGCGCCGGGTTTCTCGCTGCGCCGGGCCGATGCCGACTGCGCGGTGGAACTGCTCGTGTCGCTGGCGGCGCCTGCGCAGGCCGATCTGGCGCCGCTGCGCCTGCGCAGCGTCGTGTTCGCGCGCGAGGCGCCGCAGTTCAAGCATGTCGGCACCTTCGGCGCATTCCACCAGCGCCGCCTGGCGCTGCAGGCGGGCAGCGACGATGCGCTTTTCGTGGACTCGCAGGGGCAGGTGGCCGAGGGGCCGACCTGGAACCTGGGACTGTGGGACGGGGCCTGCCTGCACTGGCCGCAGGCGCCGGCACTGCGCGGCACCCAGGAGCGGTTGCTGCAGGCCGGGCTCGCCGCGCTGGGCGTGGCGCAGGCCGTGCGGCCGCTGTCGCTCCACGAACTCGGCGCGGACGTGGCCGCCTTCACCTGCAATGCCCGCGGGCAACAGGCGGTCGCGGCGGTGGACGGGCGCACGCTGCGCCCGGCCGAGGAACTGCTGGCGTTACTGGAACAAGCGCTAAGCCCCCAGCCCTGGCAGGCAATCTGAGCGGCGCCGCTTTGGCGAATCCCCAATCCCAAATCCCCAATTCCCTTGCCGCATCAGCGGCAACGACTTGGCAGCGGCGGGGACGGTGGCTATAATCGTCGGTTCACCGCGCCATCCTGGCGACTGGGCAACACCGGAAACTCACCATGGTCAAGATCCGCCTTACCCGTGGCGGCGCCAAGAAGCGCCCCTTCTATCACATCATCGTGTCCGACGTGCGCAGCGCGCGCGACGGCCGCAACATCGAGCGCCTGGGTTACTACAACCCGGTTGCCCAGGGCGCCGAGCCGCGCGTGGTGCTGGACCTGGCCCGCGTCGACCATTGGGTGTCCAATGGCGCGCAGCTGACCGACAAGGTGCGCAACCTGTACAAGGAAGCCACCAAGGCCCAGGCCGTCGCGGCCTGATCCTGCGGGCCGCGCCCCGCGCGCGGCCCTTGCGTTTGCTCCGATGAAAGACAGCCAGCGCCGCATCCTGCTTGGTCGGGTCCTCGGCGCGTTCGGCATTCGTGGCGAGGCGAAGCTCGAGTCCTGGACCGAGCCGCGCCTCGCCATTTTCCGTTATCAGCCCTGGATCGTGCGCAAGCCCGACGGCAGCGAAAGCAGCCTCAACGGCGTGCGCGGCCGCGAGTCCGGCAAGTACCTGATCGCCACACTGCCCGAGGTCACCGACCGTGACGCGGTCGAGGCGCTGCGCGGGACCGAGATCTACGTGGCGCGCAGCAGCCTGCCGCCGCCGCGCCCGGACGAGTACTACTGGGTGGACCTGGAAGGTCTGGACGTGCGCACCGTCGACGGCGTGGCGCTGGGGCAGGTATCGCACCTGTTTTCCACCGGTGCCAATGACGTGATGGTGGTGCGTGGCGACCGCGAACGGCTGGTGCCGTTCGTGCAACCGGACTACGTCAAGTCGGTGGATTTCGAGGCCAACCTGGTCGTGGTCGACTGGGACCCCGAGTTCTGAGCGATGCCGGCCGCACGCCGGCCCCGCTGTCGCTTTGCCGAATCCCCAATCCCGACTCCCCAATCCCCGCCCCATGCGCATCGACGTCATCAGCCTGTTCCCCGAGTTCGTCGCCCAGTGCGCCGGGTTCGGCGTGGTCGGGCGCGCGCAGGAGCGCGCGCTGCTGGACCTGCATGGTTGGAACCCGCGCGACTACGCCACGGGCGGCTACCGCAAGGTCGACGACCGCCCGTTCGGCGGCGGTCCGGGCATGGTGATGATGATCGAGCCACTGCAGGCCTGCCTGCGGGCGGTGCGCGACGCCGATCCGCAGCCGGCGCCGCTGATCTACCTGAGCCCGCAGGGGCGGCCGCTGACCCAGGCCAAGGCCCGCGAATTGGCCGCGCTGCCGCGGCTGCTGCTGCTGTGCGGGCGCTACGAGGGCGTGGACGAGCGCTTCGTCGCCGCCGCGGTGGACGAGGAAATCTCGATCGGCGACTACGTGCTGTCCGGCGGCGAACTGGCCGCCGCGGTGCTGGTGGATGCGGTGACCCGGCTGCAGGAGGGGGCGCTGAACGATGCCGAGTCCGCGGCCCAGGACAGTTTCGAAGGCCCGGACGGTCTGCTCGACTGCCCGCACTACACGCACCCGCGCGAGCACGCGCTGGGCGAGGTGCCGGCGGTGCTGCGTTCCGGCAACCACGCCGCGATCGCCCGCTGGCGGCGCATGCAGGCGCTGGGACGCACCTGGCTGCGGCGCCCGGAGCTGCTGGACGAGGCAGCGCTGAGCGTGGCCGACCGGCGGCTGCTGCAGGAATTTCGCCAGGAACGGGAAGCGGCCGTGGCCGCCGAACAGGAAAATCCACCCAGGCCCTAGCCATGGCCGCCGGGCTGGGTTAAAATGCCCGGCTTTCCGGCCAGTGCGTTCCGTGCTTGGCCCATCCGATATCGTGCAATCGCCGTGCGGCGACTGCCGGACCACCTCACCAGACACAAGCGGTGCCCACCATGAGCAAGCTCAACAAGACCATCCTGGCCGACTTCGAAGCCGCCCAGATCCAGCGCAAGCTGCCGGAGTTCAACCAGGGCGACACCGTCGTCGTCAACGTCAAGGTGAAGGAAGGCAACCGCGAGCGCGTGCAGGCCTACGAAGGCGTGGTGATCGGCACCAAGAACGCCGGCCTGAACTCCTCGTTCACTGTGCGCAAGATCTCGCACGGCTACGGCGTCGAGCGCGTGTTCCAGACCCACAGCGCCACCATCGACTCGGTCGAAGTGAAGCGCCGCGGTAAGGTCCGCGCCGGCAAGCTGTACTACCTGCGTGGTCTGGAAGGCAAGGCTGCCCGCATCAAGGAAGACCTGGCCGCCGCTGCGCAGGCCAAGGTCGCGCGCCAGGCCGCTGCTGCCGCCGCCAAGGCCGAGTAATCCCCGGCGACCTTTGGTCGCTGCCGCAACGGCCGCCTTCGGGCGGCCGTTTGCGTTTGTGGAATGGGCTGGGTGTGCGACGTGGCCTGCGGTGCGATGATTCGCGACGCTGTTGTTTAACCGACGCACGCGCGGGACGCCCTCGTAGGAGCGGCTTCAGCCGCGACCGGGCATTCCCAGAATCGCTCGCCGCCGAGCGCCTGCCTGCGTCTCGATGATGGTCGGCGGGCTGGTCGCGGCTGAAGCCGCTCCTACAAGTGGCGGAGGATTCGGCCGCAAGGCATTGCCGCCGCCAGGCACTCAGCGCGCCGGGTCCTGGGCGACCGCCACGTCGGCGACCGGTGCCGGCGGCTGCGCCGGCACTTCCGCCGGATGCGCCACCGTCTCCGGCGGCGAGGGCGCCAGCATGCGCGCCTTGCGCCAGTTGCCCCAGCGGTAATACGCCAGCGACAGCAGCATCGCGCAGGTGGCGCTGGTCGGGAAACTCCACCACACCGCATCCACGCCCAGTTGCGGCTGTAGCAACTGCGCGAACGGCACGCGGATGCCCCACAGCGACAGCGCCAGGATCAGCAACGGCGGGATCACCGCGCCGGTGGCGCGGACCACGCCGGAAATCACGAAAGTGACGCCGAAGAACAGGAACGACCACACCGCGATGTGGTTGAGATGGCGCGCGATCTCCAGCGCCGCGCTGTGCGGCGGCAGGAACAGCGCCAGGGTCCAGCGATCGAACAGGATCAGCGGCGCGATCAGCGCGCCGGTCAGCAGGAAGTTGAACAGCACGCCCTTGCGCGCGGTCGCCGCCACCCGGTCCCAGCGCTGCGCGCCGACGTTCTGCGCGGCCATCGACGAGCAGGCCGCGCCGATCGCCATCGCCGGCATCTGCAGATAGGCCCATAGTTGCAGCGCCGCGCCGTAGGCCGCGGAGGTGGCGGTACCGTAGCCGTTGACCAGCGCGATCATCACGATCATCGCCAGGGAGATCAGCACCATCTGCAGGCCCATCGGCACGCCCTTGACGATCAGCGCACGCAGGATCGGCAGGTCGAGCCGGAACAGCCGCGCGTCGCGGCGGCCCAGCCACAGCACGTGGCGCTTGTGGCGCAGGTACAGCAGCAAGCCGGTCAGCGCCACCGCCTGCGCGATCAGCGTGGCCCAGGCCGCACCGGCGATGCCCAACTTGGGGAACGGCCCCAGCCCGAACAGCAGCAGCGGATTGAAACCGATGTCCAGCACCACCGACAGCAGCAGGAAGCGGAACGGCGTGCGCGAATCGCCGGTGCCGCGCAGCGCCGCCGACAGGAACGCGAACGTGTACAGCAGCGGCATCGCCAGGAAGATCACCCGCAGGTAGGCCTCGGCCAGCGGCAGCGACGCCGCCGGCGTGCCCATCGCCGCCAGCAGGTGCCGCGCCAGCCACCAGCCGCTGGCGGCGATCAGCACCGAGATGCCGATGAAGAAGGTGGCGCTGGTGCCCATCACCCGCCGCGCCTGGGCCACGTCGCTGCGGCCCATCGCCTGGCCGATCAGGATGGTGGAGGCCATGCCGATGCCGAACACCGAGCCGATCAGGAAGAACATGATGCTGTTGGCGTTGGCCGCGGCGGTGAGCGCGGCTTCGCCGAGATAGCGGCCGATCCACACGGCATTGACCGAGCCGTTGAGCGATTGCGCGATGTTGCCGGCCATGATCGGCAGCGAGAACAGCAGCAACTGGCGGCCGATCGGGCCTTCGGTGAGCACGGCGGGCTTGGGCATCGCGGGTCGGGATCGAGCGTGAGCCGGCCACACTAGCACCGACGGATGGCGGTGGGGGCGATGGGCGGTTGGGCGTCGTGGTCTGGCGCGTTCGCGTGATAGTCGTGCATGGTGCGGGCCTGCGCTGCCGCGCGGCGTGCGGCCTGTGCCGTCGCGTGCGGCGGGCTGTCCTACCCGAGTCGCGCGGTCGCGTGCCTGCGGCGAGGATGGGCGCGCGTTCGGCACAGATCGCATCATGCGCGCCTTGGTGTGGGCGTGGATCGATGCGCGTACCGGCCCGTGACGAACGACCTGGGCAAGCCGCGCCCGGGCGCGTCCGCATCGTGGCCGGTTGCTACCCATCGCCCCATTCTTCCCTGCCAACCCATTCATCCTGGAGGGGCGGGTCCTGGCGGGCGCGGTGCTTGTATTGAAGCGATGGCATCGCCATTTGTGCGGGGAGACATGCGCGCCGGCCCATGTTTCCGGCCGGCGCGGTGTTTCCGTTCCGGCATCGCCTTTGGCTGCCTGCAACCTCCAACGCAAGTGGATGTCGAGCAACGCAATGAATGAATCTGTCGTGCAAGCTGCCGCGGTGCGCCTGGATGTCTGGCTGTGGGCCGCGCGCTTCTTCAAGACCCGCAGCCTGGCCAAGCAGGCGGTGGAAACCGGCAAGGTGGACGTGGCCGGGCAGCGGCCGAAATCTTCGCGCGCGGTGCGCGTGGGCGAGCAGGTGCGCGTGCAGCGCGGCGACGAGGTGTTCGAGATCCAGGTGCTGGGGCTGAGCGATACGCGCGGCCCGGCCAGCGTGGCGCAGACGCTGTACCAGGAGAGCGAGGCCTCGCGCGAACGCCGTGCGCAGTTGCGCGCGCAACGCAGTGCCGAGCGCAACGGCTACCAGGCGCCGGAGGGCAAGCCGGACAAGCGTGCGCGGCGGCTGATCCGCGCGCTGGGGGATCTGGACGCGCTGTAGCCGAGCGCGGTGCGTCGTCGCGCGATTGGCACGACGGCGCGGTATCGATCGCGGCCAGCGGACGGGCTGTGGACCTGCAGGCTGCTCGCGTCGATGGATGCGGCCACGCGTTCGGTGCTGCTAGTGGCGGCTGACGCCGCTCCTACGGCGGTCGGCGCGTCCTGTGCGAGCGACTTCAGTGGCGACGACCGAAGGCGGGAGATTGCCTGGCCCGTCCAGCAGTCGGGACCGAAGTCCCTGCCACACCGAGAGGTTGCGCTCGGCCTGGTCGGCTTGGCTGTCGGAGCGGCTTCAGCCGCGTCGCGCTGAGACGTCGCGCGACCATCCTGTCGTCTCTGCCACACGTTCGGCGCATGGCGGTTGCCATCCACACGCACGACAACGCCCCGGCGAGCGGGGCGTTGTCGTGGCGTGCGCTACGGTCTTCAGGCAGCCAGGTCGAAGCGGTCCAGCTGCATCACCTTCGTCCAGGCGGCCACGAAGTCGCGCACGAACTTTTTCTGCGCGTCGGCGCTGGCGTAGACCTCGGCCACCGCGCGCAGCACCGAGTTGGAACCGAACACCAGATCGGCGCGGGTGCCGGTCCACTTCACGGCGCCGTTCTTGCGGTCGCGGCCTTCGTAGACGTCCTTCATCTCCGAGGTCGCCTTCCACTCGGTGCCCATGTCCAGCAGGTTGGCGAAGAAGTCGTTGCTGAGCACGCCCGGGCGATCGGTGAACACGCCATGCGCGGACTGACCACTGGTGGCGCCGAGCACGCGCAGGCCGCCGACCAGCACGGCCATCTCCGGCGCGGTCAGGGTCAGCAACTGTGCCTTGTCGATCAGCAGCGCTTCGGCCGACAGCGCGTAACGGCGCTTGGCATAGTTGCGGAAGCCGTCGGCGATCGGTTCCAGCACCGCGAACGATTCCACGTCGGTCTGTTCCTGCGAGGCATCCATGCGACCCGGCACGAACGGCACCTCGACGGTCTGCCCGGCCAGCTTGGCCGCCTGTTCCACCGCGGCGGCGCCGCCGAGCACGATCAGGTCGGCCAGCGAGATCTTCTTGCCGCCGCTCTGCGCGCCGTTGAACTGCGCCTGGATGCGCTCCAGCGTGGCCAGCACCTGTGCCAGTTGCGCCGGCTGGTTGACCTCCCAATCCTTCTGCGGGGCCAGGCGGATACGCGCGCCATTGGCGCCGCCGCGCATGTCCGAACCGCGGAAGGTGGACGCCGACGCCCAGGCGGTGGACACCAGTTGCGCCACGCTCAGCCCGGAGTCGAGCAAGGTCTTCTTGAGCGCGGCGACGTCCTGCGCGTCGACCAGCGGATGGTCCACGGCCGGGATCGGATCCTGCCACAGCAGTTCTTCGGCCGGCACGTCCGGGCCGAGATAGCGCGCGCGCGGGCCCATGTCGCGGTGGGTTAGCTTGAACCAGGCGCGGGCGAAGGCGTCGGCGAACTGCTGCGGGTTCTCCAGGAAGCGGCGCGAGATCTTCTCGTAGGCCGGGTCGAAGCGCAGCGCCAAGTCGGTGGTGAGCATGGTCGGCAGGTGCTTCTTCGATGGATCGTGCGCGTCCGGAATCACCGCCTCGGCGTTCTTGGCCACCCATTGGTGGGCGCCGGCCGGGCTCTTGCTCAGTTCCCAGTCGAACTTGAACAGGTGCTCGAAGAACTCGTTGGTCCACTGTGCCGGCTTGGTGGTCCAGGTGACTTCCAGGCCGCTGGTGATGGTGTCGCCGCCCTTGCCGCTGCCGAAGCTGTTGGACCAGCCCAGGCCCTGGCTTTCCAGGTCGGCCGCTTCCGGCTCGGCACCGACGTGGTCGGCCGGGCCGGCGCCGTGGGTCTTGCCGAAGGTGTGGCCGCCGGCGATCAGCGCCACGGTCTCTTCGTCGTTCATGGCCATGCGGCCGAAGGTGTCGCGAATGTCCTTGGCTGCCAGCAGCGGGTCGGGATTGCCGTCGGGACCTTCCGGATTGACGTAGATCAGGCCCATCTGCACTGCGGCCAGCGGGTTCTCCAGGTCGCGGGTGTGGCGCACTTCGCTGTCGTCGTCCTTCACCAGCACGCCGTGCGCTTCGTCCACGCCCGGCGAGCCGTGCGCATAGCGGTCGTCGCCGCCGAGCCATTTGGTCTCGCGGCCCCAGTACACGTCCTGATCCGGCTCCCAGGTATCAGCGCGGCCGCCGGCGAAGCCGAAGGTCTTGAAGCCCATCGATTCCAGCGCGACGTTGCCGGTAAGGATCAGCAGGTCGGCCCAGGAGATGGCCTGGCCGTACTTCTGCTTGATCGGCCACAGCAGGCGCCGCGCCTTGTCCAGGCTGACGTTGTCCGGCCAGCTGTTGAGCGGGGCGAAGCGCTGCTGCCCGCGGCCGCCGCCGCCGCGGCCGTCGCCGGTGCGGTAGGTGCCGGCGCTATGCCAGGCCATGCGCACGAACAGCGGGCCGTAGTGGCCGAAATCGGCCGGCCACCAGTCCTGCGAGTCGGTCATCAGCGCGTGCAGGTCGCGCTTGAGCGCTTCCAGATCGAGTTGCTGGAACGCCTTGGCGTAATCGAACTGCGGGTCCAGCGGGTTGGAGCGGGCCGAATGCTGGTTGAGCAGGTCCACGCGCAACTGCTTGGGCCACCAGTCGCGATTGCTGGTGCCGCTGCCGCTGGCAGCCTGGTGGAACGGGCATTTCGATTCGCTGGTCATGGGAGGCTGCCTTGGCTCTTGGTGGACGAGATGGGGTGGCTCGGCGCCGCGATCATACGGCGGCGATACGGTGAAACTGGAGACACGATAGGCGTAAGCGGCGATATATAGAATTCGAATTCTTCTAATCAATCGATAGTTATTGACTATCGTTCCATTCGATGGCGATGCGTGGTCGCGGAAATATCGGGTGTGTAGCACTGGGCCCGACCAGTGCGCGCCATGCCGGCCGCCGGCTGCGCTCGTTATCCTGTCGCGATGACCCAACGCGCCACCCGTCTGCTGCGCCTGCTCGACGCCCTGCGCGGGCGCCGCCGGCCCGTGGCCGGGGCGCAGCTCGCCGCCGACCTGGGGGTGAGCCTGCGCACGCTGTACCGCGACATCGCCAGCCTGCGCGGGCAGGGCGCCGACATCCTCGGCGACCCGGGCGTGGGCTACGTGCTGCGCCCGGGCTTCCTGCTGCCGGAGCTGAACTTCAGCGAGGACGAGCTGGAGGCGTTGACCCTGGGCGCGCGCTGGGTGGCGAGCCAGGCCGATCCGGAACTGGCGCAGGCGGCGCAGCGCGCCATCACCCGGATCGGGGCGTCATTGCCGGCGCCGTTGCGGCTGGCGCTGGAGACCAGCGGGTTGCTGGTGCCCGCGGCCCCGCCCGCGCAGCCGGCGGCGCCGTGGCTGCCGGTCCTGCGCCGCGGCATCCGCCTGGAGCACGTGCTGCACATGGACTACGCCGATGCCGGCGGCGTCGCCTCGCAACGGCGCATCTGGCCGTTCGCGATGGCCTTCCTGGGCGGCTTCGGCATGATTGCGGCGTGGTGCGAACTGCGCGGCGACTTCCGTCATTTCCGCGCCGACCGGGTGCTGGCGCTGCACGACGACGGCGAACGCTACCCGACGCGGCGGCATCTGCTGATCCGGCGCTGGCGCGCCGCCACCGGACACGGCGTCGGCTCCTGACAGCAGGTGTCAGCAGGGCGCGCGCAGACTGCGTGGCGTCCACCACGGAGTCCGACCATGTCCCACGATCTTGTGCTCTACACCCACCCCATGTCGCGCGGTCGCATCGCGCGCTGGATGCTCGAAGAAACCGGCCTGGCGTACCGCGCGCAGATCCTCGACTACGGCACCGGCATGAAGTCGCCCGACTATCTGGCGATCAACCCGATGGGCAAGGTGCCGGCGCTGGTCCACGGCACCACCACCGTCACCGAGAACGCGGCGATCTGCGCCTACCTGGCCGACCTGGTGCCGGAGCGGCAACTGGCGCCGCCGCTGGGATCGCCGGCGCGGGGCGAGTACTACCGCTGGCTGTTCCTGCTGGCCGGGCCGGCCGAGGCGTTTCTCACCGCCAGGCAGCACGGCACCCTGGCGCCGGCGCACAGTGCGGGCTACGGCCATGGCGAGGATCTGCTGGACATGCTGGAGCAGGGCGTCGCCGGTCGCGAGCACCTGGCCGGCGACCGCTTCAGTGCGGCCGACCTGTATGCCGCCGCGTTCCTCGGCTTCTACACGCGCATCGGCGTGCTGCAGGCGCGGCCGGCGTTCGTCGCCTTCGTGCAGCGGCACATGGCACGGCCGGCGGCGCAGCGTGCTGCGGCCATCGACGATGCGTTGGTGGCCGCGCATCCGAACCCGTTCATGCGGCGCCCGAGCGCTGTGCCGGCGACCGCCTAGCGGAAGGTGGACCACCGCGGTTGGGGGTGCCGTGCGGCAACCCCTCTCCCGGTGGGAGAGGGGCTCGGCGCTTTCCTTCTCCCTCCGGGAGAAGGTGCCCCGCAGGGGCGGATGAGGGTGCGGGGCGCAGCCTCGCATTGCCAGATCAGTGCAGGCGCTGCGCGCCCCGTACCCTCACCCCAACCCCTCTCCCGATGGGAGAGGGGCTAAATCGTACGCCGCCCTACAGCAGCGACTTGAGCCGGTACAGCGCTTCCAGCGCCTGCTTGGGCGTGAGTTCGTCCGGATCCAGCGCGGCCAGCGCTTCCTGTGCCGCGGAGGGCGTGGCCGCGAACAGGCCGAACTGCTGCGGCGCGTCCAGGGCCTGCGGCGCCATCTGCGAGGCATGGCTCTCGCCGCCGCGTTGCTCCAGCTCCGCCAGGCGCCGCCGCGCCTGCGCCACCGTGGTCTTGGGCAGGCCGGCCAGCGCCGCGACCTGCAGGCCGAAGCTGCGGTTGGCCGGACCGTCCTTGACCGCGTGCATGAACACCAGGCGGTCGCCGTGCTCGACCGCGTCCAGGTGCACGTTGGCGATGCCGCTGGGGCCGCCTTCGACCGATTCGTCGGCCAATGCGGTCAGCTCGAAATAGTGCGTGGCGAACAGCGTGTAGCAGCGGTTGTGGTGGGCGAGATGGCGCGCCACCGCATCGGCCAGGGCCAGGCCGTCGTAGGTGGAAGTGCCGCGGCCGATCTCGTCCATCAGCACCAGCGACTGCGCGGTGGCGTGGTGCAGGATGTAGCTGGTCTCGGCCATTTCGACCATGAAGGTGGACTGGCCGCGGGCCAGGTCGTCGCCGGCGCCGATGCGGGTGAGGATGCGGTCGATCGGGCCGATCACCGCGCGCCGCGCCGGCACATAGCTGCCGATGTGCGCGAGCAGCACGATCAACGCGTTCTGGCGCATGTAGGTCGATTTACCGCCCATGTTCGGGCCGGTGATCACCAGCATGCGTCGGTCGGGGTGCAGATCCAGATCGTTCGGTTCGAACGGTTGCTCGCGCACCGCTTCCACCACCGGGTGGCGGCCGCGTTCGATGCGCAGGCAGGCACCGCTGTCCAGCTCCGGCTGGGTCCAGTCCAGCGCCTGCGCGCGTTCGGCGAAGCCGGCCAGCACGTCCAGTTCGCTGAGCGCGGCGGCGGCACGCTTGAGCGGCTCCAGGCGCTCGCCCAGCGTGTCGAGCAGGCCTTCGTAGAGCAGCTTCTCGCGCGACAGCGCACGCTCGCGCGCCGACAGCACCTTGTCCTCGAAGTTCTTCAGTTCCTCGGTGATGTAGCGCTCGGCGTTGGTCAGGGTCTGGCGCCGGCTGTAGTGCACCGGCGCCTTGTCGGCCTGGCCCTTGCTGATCTCGATGTAGTAGCCGTGCACGCGGTTGTAGCCGACCTTCAGCGTGGCGATGCCGCTGCTGGCGCGCTCGCGCGCTTCCAGATCGATCAGGAACTGGTCGGCGTTGGTGCTGAGCCGGCGCAGTTCGTCCAGCTCGGCGTCGTAGTCGGCGGCGATGACGCCGCCGTCGCTGAGCTTGAGCGGCGGCTGTTCGGCGATCGCCGACGCCAGCAGGTGCGCGATCTCGTCGTGCTGGCCCAGCTCCGCCGCCAGTGCCGCCAGCCGCGGCGAATCCAGCGGCGCCAGGATCGCGCGCACCTTCGGCAGCAGGCCCAGGCCGTCGCGCAGGGTGGAGAAGTCGCGCGGACGCGCCGAGCGCAGGGCGACGCGGGTGAGGATGCGCTCGACGTCGCCGAGCGCGCGGAACGCCTCGCGCAGGTCGGCATCGGCGCCGCGGTCGATCAACGTGCCGACCGCGTGGTGACGCTGCACCAGCACCTCGCGCAGGCGCAGCGGACGGTGCAGCCAGCGCCGCAGCAGGCGCCCGCCCATCGGCGTGACCGTGCTGTCGAGCACGCCGAGCAGGGTGTTGCGGGTGTCGCCGTCGACGCGCGTGTCCAATTCAAGATGACGGCGCGTGGCCGCGTTCATCGCGATCGCCTCGCTGGCGGTCTCCATCGCGATCGCGGTCAGGTGCGGCAGGCGTTGCTTCTGGGTTTCCTCCACGTAGCCGAGCAGGGCGCCAGCGGCGGCGGTGGCGCGCGGCTTGTCGTCGATGCCGAAGCCGCTCAGATCGTGCAGCTGGAAGAACGCCAGCAACTGCCGGCGGCCGCTGTCGGCGTCGAACAGCCAAGGCGGACGGCGGCGCACGCCGCGGCGCTCGCGCAGGAATTCCGGCCATTGGTCCTCGTCGGGCACCAGCAGCTCGGCCGGCTCCAGTCGCGCCAGTTCGGCTTCCAGCGCGTCCTCGCTGTCCACCTCGTTGACCAGGAACCGGCCGCCGGCCAGGTCGGCCCAGGCCAGGCCGTAGCCCTGCTTGGTGCGCGCGATGGCCATCAGCAAGGTATCGCGGCGCTCGTCCAGCAAGGCCTCGTCGGTCACCGTGCCCGGGGTGACGATGCGCACCACCTTGCGCTCGACCAGGCCCTTGGCCAGCGCCGGATCGCCGATCTGCTCGCAGATCGCCACCGACTCGCCCAGCGCCACCAGCCGCGCCAGATAGCCCTCGTAGGCATGCACCGGCACCCCGGCCATCGGAATCGGCGCGCCGCCGGAACTGCCGCGCTGGGTCAGGGTGATGTCCAGCAGCCGCGCGGCCTTGCGCGCGTCGTCGTAGAACAGTTCGTAGAAATCGCCCATGCGGAAAAACAGCAGCAGGTCCGGGTACTCGGACTTGGCGGCGAAGAACTGCTTCATGAGCGGGGTGTGTTCGGGGACTTTCTCGGAGGTCATGGCGCCTTCGTGCGGACGTGCGGGGCGGCGGGCGCATGGCGCGCGCCGCCGGTGCGACAGGGCATGGGGCGGCGGGCCGCCCGTGGGGGAGGCAAGTTTAGTGGATTGGGGTTGCGGCTGGTCGGGTGGGTCGCGAGGCCGGAGCGCCGGCGCCGTGCGATCGGGGCGCCGTGGGCATGGGCGATGGAGCCGTCGCGCCGATTGGCGGCCCATGTGAGCCGCTGCATGCGCGGCGACCGCGCGTAGAGCAGGACGGGCGACGGGTCGTGCCGTGCGTGCTGCCGGTTCAGCCGCCGAGAGCAGGCACCTGCTGCATGCGCAGCAAGCGGGCGCGGTCCTTGCCCTCGCGCTTGGCCTGGTACAGCTGTGCATCGGCGGCGGAGAACGCGTGTTCGAAGGCGGCGCGCTCGAAGCGCTCGATGTGGACACCGCCGAGGCTGATGGTCACTTGCGGGAGGCCGCTGCTGCGCTCGTCCGGCTGGCTGCGGACATCGGCGACCAGGCGGTCGCAGGCGATGAGGAAGTCGTCCATCGAGATGTCGGGTAGCGCGATCAGGAACTCCTCGCCGCCCCAGCGCGCCGCGATGCCGGTGGCGTGCGCGCTGCGTTGCAGGACCGCCGATACCATCAGCAGGATGCGATCGCCGACGGCATGGCCGTAGGTGTCGTTGATCTTCTTGAAATCGTCGATATCCAGGACCGCGAGTCCGAGCCTGCTCCCCGGCGGCAGTCGATCGATGGCCTTGACCATGAAGGCGCGGTTGTACAGGCGGGTCAGGCGATCGGTCTCGGCCTGGTAGGTGGTCTTCACCAGCAGGCGGTGCTTCTGACCCAGCAGTTCCGCCATGAACACCACCAGGATCGCCACGATGGCGAATTCGATCCGGTGCGCGAAAATCTCCTGGTAGAAGTTGGCGCTCTTCTGGTAGTTGTTGGTGACCACGTAGAAGTGCACGCGCGACAGCGTCGGCAGGGTCATGCACAGTCCGGTCACCAGCACGGTGCCCTTGAAGTCGAACCGTGCCAGTGCGACGAGGGCAGGAATGGCGGCGATCGAGGTGATCGTCAGCCAGGGGCTGAAGGTCAGCATGAGTTGCGCCAGCACCAGCGCGGCGATCAGCAGGACCGCGGGGCGGTCGTGGCGCCGCCGTTCGGCGCTCCAGTTGCTCCGCACGCCGCCATGGAAGATCAGGGTGACCACCAGGCAGGTGAGGAACTGTTCGCTGATCCAGTCGATGACGACGAAACCGGTCGTGCCGAGGGGAACCAGGCGGTTGAGAAGCAGCCCGACGCACGCTCCCGAGGCAAGGACCGACAGAAGCACCGGCGCGATCAGCAGGGCGGTGCGACGGTAGGGCGCGAACCAGTGCCGGTGCCGCACCACGAGCCGCATCGCAATACCGTAGGAGGCGACATGCAGCGTATCGAACAGACATGCCCAGAATTGCTGCTGCGGCGTCATCGGCTGCGGCACCAGCAGCGAGGTCGCATAATGGCCGGCAAAGAACAGCAGCAAGAATGCGCCATGCCGCAAGGGAGCCCCGCGGCGGTCGCGGCTGCGCCAATGCAGCGCGAGCAGCGCGCCCAGGGCATTGCCGGGCCAGAAGAAGATCAGGCCAACTGCGCTCTGTTCCAGCAGCGCGAGATAGTTGATCAGCGCGCAGGCGAAAAAATAGAAGAGATACCGGCCCAGCATGCCCATCGTTCCGTCCGGGGTTGAGCGTACCGCGGCCATGCCGGCGACCCGTTGCTAAAGTGCTGAAATAGTAATGGTGTCGCGATCGTTACGAGGCAGACGTCGACATTATTGTGGAATGCGCCAGCGGTCGGTCCATTCGTATGTTGTCGGCGCGTCGCGCCTGTTCTTGATAGCGCCCATGACTTGATCGCACCCATGCGCCGACCGTCGCCGCCATTGCCTGTCACGGGATGCTGGGCATCGAGGTGCGCGATCGCTCGCCTTTACTCAACCCAGGTGGCGTGGCTAGACTGCCGAATCGGGGAGGCTGGCGGGCACGCCGCCGGCTGGCCGGTGCCGACTCAGGGGGATAATGATGTTCAAGCGACTGTGCTTGGCCTTAGGGCTGAGCGTTTTCTGTGCGTCTTCGATGGCCCGCGACAATGCGTTGCCGTTGCCATTGGCGTCCGACATGCCGGTCGAGGTGCAACTCACCCAGCAGGAACTGGCGATCGATGTCTCGTCAACCGCGATGGAGATGGGGATGCAGTTCGGGCTGGTCGGTGCCCTGATCGGAACTGCCGTGCAGAACGCGAAGAACAAGAATGCCGAAGCTACCGTGCTGCCGTTGCGCAACATGATGGTCGGCTACGATTTCGAAACGCCGTTGATGCGGTCCCTGCAACGCCGGCTGCCTGGCTCGGGAATCGCCGATCGCCCTGTGATCACGGTCGTTCATGCGCCTTGGGAGGCACGGCAGGATCTGGATGGCATGCCGAAGCATGTCTTGGTCATCAGGCCGCGGTACGCCATGGGCGATGCGATGGGCACGGCCTATGTTCTGCTCAATGTGACGATCGAAGATCGCCAGATAAAGAACGGAACGGTCAAGACCAGGTTCCTGTTCTCGCGTCCTTATGCTGTTCGCTCCAGTTTCCAGTTGCCCGCCCCAGGCGAAAGCAGGCCTTGGCTCGATCTGGGAGCAGCGCGGATGGGCGGGCTGATCGATCAATCGATCGACCAGGCCGTTGCCATGATGGTCTACGACTTTTCTGCAGAAGGTCGCCAGCAATGGGACCAGAAGATCAAGGGGGAATCGGACATTGCCGGACGTAGCGTGTCCGGCCGCATCGAGCGGCGCGAAGGGGACGTGGTGTGGGTGCGTGCTGGCAACACGCGCTTTCAGGCCATCACCGGGTACCAGTGGTTGCGTTCCGACTATCAGCCGGCAACGCTGCCGGTGGCCGTGCCGAACCAGGCGGTTGCTGTCGAAGCAGCCGCATCCCAGGCAGTCGCGCCGACTCCGTCGGGCGCTGACACGTCCATCGTGCAGGTCGCCGCCGCGTCGCACAGCGAACCGGTTCCGAGCGTGGGCGCGTCTGCCGCCGTCGACACACCTGCCCACCCAGTGCAGGCGCCTGCAGAGACGTCCGTATCCACGGAGCCGGGCAAGCGCAAGACCTTCTGGGAAACATACAGGCCGAAGGATCAACCGATTCCTCAAGGCCAAGCGGCCCATCCCTGATGATCCGCATCGCCGCTTCGCTCAGCCTGCTGCTGTCGCTATGCGCATGCGCAGCCCGCATGGAGCGCGCGGAGGTGCTGCATCTGCCGACGACGGTCGATTCCGGTCTGCGCTGCCCCTACCGGCTGGGTCAGATCGTCGATGCGCGATCGACCACGGAGGTGGGAATGCTTGGTAAGCGCACGTATGCCTTCCCTGACATCGCTGCCAGCGTCCGTGAGGCGCTGGGATCGGTAGGCTGGTCGCGCGATGCGGACGCGTCATCGGTGACGATCAGCATTCAGAAGCTCTATCTGAGCGCCTTGCCCGCAACCGTCACCGGGGTGGCGGCATTCGAGATTCGGCCCCACGGCGCCTCGGCGTTCGTCGTGCGCGGGCAGTCGGCCAGAGTCAACTGGAACTCATCCACGTCCGATGCAATGGGGATTCTGGGCGCCGCGGTCGGCGACGCGCGTATGCAACTCGTTGCGCGACTCAACGCCAGTTGCCGCACCCCAGCTACCGCCGGACCCTGACAAACAGCGAACGCCGCCTCGTCGAACCCCGAGCGATGGCAGAGGCTTGCATCGCATACGGATTCCAGGTCATACGGGGCCCGGCCTGGCGATGAAATCGTGGCGTCATCTTCTCCCCGGAAGATCACCTGTTTCCATCTCTGGACGCGGTTGGAGCGGTCGTGAGTGGCGCGAGGGTATGGGAAAAGAGCTATGCGCTGCGGGGGCGCCTGCTGCGTGGCTTCTTCCTGCGCCGCGGCTCGCATGCCGAGGACGTCGAGGATCTTGCGCAGGAGGTCTATCTGCGCCTGTTGCGCAGCACCGGCGAGAACGCCGAAGCCGTCGCCAACCCGGAAGCCTATCTCTATACCGTGGCGGCCAACCTGGCGCGCGAACATGCGCGCTCGCGCGCTGCGCTGCCGCCGCTGGAGGATGTCGAGCTGCTGGCCGAAGTGCTCGAAAGCGAAGAGGACGTGGAGGGCGAGTTCGAACGCCGGCAGCGTTGGAGCGACATCCGCAACACCATCGCGCAACTGCCGCCGGCCACCCGCCAGATGATGGAACTGCACTATCGCGACGGACTGGAGTGCCAGCAGATCAGCGCGCGGATGGACGTGTCCGTGCACATGGTGCGCAAGCACATCGGCAGGGGACTGCAGGCGTGCAGGGCGAGGTTGCGCATCCGGGGTGAGGCATGAACCAACCGCCACCCACCATGGACGGCACCGTGGCCGAGCAGGCGGCGGCCTGGTTCCTGCGTCATCGCGAGGCGCCATTGGGCGAGCCCGAGCGTCTGGCGTTCCTGGAGTGGATGCAGCGTTCGCCCGAACATGTGCGCGAATACCTGCGCGCCTCGCGCCTGCATCGCGAAGTGGGCGAGGCCATGAGCCCGCGGCGGCAGCAGGATGCGGCGGCCGGCCAAGCCGCCGTCGCCGCGCATCCGCCCCGCGCCAAGGTCGTGCCGCTGTTCTCCGGCACGGGACCGCGTGATGCCGTACCGGCCGTCCGGCGTCCGCGCCGACGCTGGCAGGTGGCGATTGCGGCTGCGGCCTGCGTGGCGATCGCCCTGGGCGCCCTGCTGGCGCATCTGCAATCGCCGGAACTGCTGTTGCAGGCCGGGCACGGACAGCTGCGCGCGTTCACCCTGGCCGATGGCAGCCGGGTGCGGCTCAACGCGGACAGCGTGGTGCGCGTCCGGCTGGGATGGCTGGCCCGGCGCGCCGAATTGCTGCGCGGGGAGGCCAGCTTCGACATCGCAGCGGACCGGCGCCCCTTCCAGGTGCAGGTCGACGGGCTGCACATCCGCGACATCGGCACCGTGTTCGACGTCGCGCGCCGGTTGCAGGACACCCGGATCGGGGTGGTGTCCGGTGCAGTGGAGGTCTGCAGCAATGGCGCGAATGCGCGTTGCCTGGCGCGGCTGGATGCCGGTCGGGTGGCCGCGATTGATCACGGCAGCCGCGTGGTGCGGCCGCTGAGCATGCCGGCCTCGATGCTGCTGGACTGGCAGCAGCGCAAGATTTCCTTTCTCGACGAACGCCTGGACGAGGTCGCGCAGGCGTTCAATCGCCACAACACGGTACAGGTGGTGATCGCGGACCAGGCGGCTGCATCGGCGCGCCTGTCCGGCAGCCTGGACGCGCACCGGGTCTCGGCGCTGCAAGCCTTCCTGCAGCGCGACCCGCGCTTGGTGGTGCAGCGCGATGGCGACACGGTGCGCGTCTCCAGCCGCTGAGCATGCCGCGGACGTTGTCAGAAAAAATTCATCGAATCCGCGTTCTCCATTCCGGCGCTTGCCCGCTCTTTCTTAAGGAGAAGCCGCTGTCGTTCCGCGACGCGGCGTCGACATCCTCTCTCCCTCAAGGAACCGTGATGCGGAAGCCGCTCTCCCTGTCGATCGCCCTGGCCATCGTCCTCTCCCATGCCTTCCTCGGCCAGGCCCAGACCGCGACGCCGGATGCGCTGGCCGCGAAGATCACCACGCCGATCGCCGCGCAACCGCTGAGCCGCGCGCTGCAGCAGCTGTCGCGTGAGTCAGGCGTGCAGTTCCTGTACTCGCCCAACGGCTCCCCGCGCACCGGCGGCGCGGTGGCGGCGGGGTCGACGGTCAAGCAGGCGCTGGAGGAACTGCTGGCAGGCACCGGCCTGCGCTATTCGGTGGTGGACGGCAACGTCATCGCGATCGATTCCGCGCCGCCACGCGACGTGCCGCCGGCCGCGCCGCTACCGGGCGCGGAGCAGGGAAGCGCCGCACCGACGCTGGATGCGGTGAACGTGATCGCCGCGCACGAGGTGATCGAGCAGAAGAAGCAATCTCCGGGCATCAAAGACTCGGTGATCTACGACGAGATGGACAGCTACGGCGACGAGACGCTGGCCGAGAGCCTGATGGCCGCGCCGGGGGTGAGCGCGGTGGAGGACGCGGGCGAGCCGCGCTACGTGACCGTGCGCGGCGTGCAGCCCAACCTCAACTACACCACCATCGACGGGATCGCGATCGCCAGCGTGGGCGGCAGCGGCTCGGGCGAGCGCATGAACAACCTGCAACTCATTCCCAGCGACATCGGCACCCGCACCGACATCTACAAGAGCTTCAGTGCGGAGCAGGCGCCGGATGCCATCGGCGGGGTGATCGACATCGTCAGCCGCAGCGCCTTCGATCGCTCGGGCCGCTACGTCTTCGCCGATCTCGCCGGCATCTACTCCACCGCCGAAACCGACGTCGGCCGCAGCGCCGGCGGCGACCACAAGACGCTGGGACACTTCGGCAAGAGCGCCAAGGCGGTGTTCTCCAACCAGTTCGGGGCCGATCAGGAATTCGGGGTCGTAGCGGTGGCGCGCTACGAGCAACGCTCGCGCAACAGCATCAAGCGCTGGGTGGAATCGAACTATTACTTCGACGCCGCAGGCAAGTACCTGACCGACGGCACCATCGATCCCGAGGCGGCTGCCGGCTGGAACGGCCTGCGCGCGCCGGGCAATTTCAGCACCGGCACCTATACCAATTACATCACCAACTTCGGTGGGTCGGCCAAGCTGGAGTGGAAGCCGTCGCAGGATCCGTTCTACGCCTCGTTGCTGCTGTACTCGTACCGGTTCTACGAGAACTCCACGATGAACAAGACCGACCTGTACTCCAATCCGAAGTTCCCGATCCGCAACGCCAGCGAGGACGGCGGCACCACCCAGATCAACAGCATCTACATCAAGAACCGGCACGACCGCTGGGATCGCAGCAACCGCGGCGCCATCGCCGTGTTCGACTGGGACGTGGGCGAGCGCTCGCGGCTCAGCCTGCGCGCCGGTCATACCGAAGAGACGTTCGACAACACCCAGGTGTACTGGGGCGTGCGCGCATATCCGAGCAGGCTGTTCGTCGACTACGCCAACGACGGCAACGGTTTTCCGAACGCGGTCGGCGTGTCCGATCCGAGCCTGCTGACCACCTCGGCGTTCAAGCTCAATCCGGCGCAGGCCTACATCTCTCCGCGCGACGCGCAGGAAAGCATCGACGATGTGCGCGTGGATTTCACCCACAACATCGACGCCGACGCGCGTGGCTTCGGCCTGGCCACCGGCGCCGAGTACCGCCGCCTGGACATCTGGCAGAACATCGACTTCACCTACTACAAGACCAGCGCCACGCTCAATCGCTATCTGTATCCCGGCGCGACCCTGGTCGGCAGCGTGCCGGGCTTTCCGCTGATCGACAACCGCCTGTGGACCGAGCAGCTGCTGCCGACGCTGGGCAACAACAACGCCGCCTACCCGAACGCCAACCTCACCAGCGACTATCGGTACGTCGAGGACATCGGCAATGCCTACGTCTCGGCGCATTATGCGTGGGAGCGGCTGCTGCTGATCGGCGGCCTGCGCTACGACCACACGCGCTTCGACGCGTATAGCCCCTTCAGCGCCGACGGCGGCGCCACCTACAGCGCCGATCTGCGCAAGAACACGGGCGGCTACGCCAATGTGCTGCCATCGCTGAACGCCACCTTCAAGCTCAGCGACGACCAGCGCCTGCGCGCGTCGGCCAGCCGCACGCTGGGCCGGCCGACGCCGAGCAACATCGCCCAGGCGACCCAGACCAACTGCGGCGACGATGGGCAGGGCGGGAACTTCTGCACCATCCAGCAGGGCAACGCCGGCCTCAAGCCGCGCCGCGCCACCAACCTCGACCTGGCCTGGGATCTGTACTTCAACGGCAACAACGGCCTGGTGTCGGTGGCGCTGTTCGACAAGGTCATCCAGGACGACATCTATACCCTGACCACCTACGAGACCATCGGCGACGTCCGCTATCGGGTGACCCAGCCGATGAATACCGACCAGTCCACCCTGCGCGGCATCGAGTTGTCCGTCGCCAACCGCAACCTGCGCTGGGGCAATCAGCACCTGGACATGTATTTCAACGCTACCCGCCTGCAAGGGCGGACCAACTACACCATCACCGACGGCAGCCAGCGCCGCCTGGACCGCCTGCTGTACCAGCCGGACTGGTCGTTGAACGGCTCGCTGATCTGGCGCATGCCCTGGCACAGCGCGCAACTGCGCTTTTCCGGCACCTACCGCAGCCGCATGCTAGTCGACTTCGGCGATACGCAGTGGCTGGATTCGTACTACGACCCGTACATGACCTTCAACCTGGCCTTCAGCCACAGGATCGGCAAGCACGTGACGCTCAAGTACGAGGCCAAGAACCTGTTCAACACGCAGCCGACCTACAGCACCGGCCCGAACGGACGCTTCCGCACCGAGATCGACGACTACGGCCGTTTCTTCTACTTCCATGTGATCTACAACTGAGGCGATCGCCATGAGTACCTTCAATCGCAGGCGTTTTCTCGCCCTGTCCGGCCTTTCCGCGTTCGGCGCCTGGATGCAGACCGCCTCCGCGCTGGCCACGCAGACCGATGCCAAGACCTTGCTCCCCCGCAACCTGCTTGCCTCGCCGCGGTTCGCGACCACGCCGTTCACCCTGGGCGTGGCCTCCGGCGACCCCTCGCCGGAGGGCGTGGTGCTGTGGACGCGGCTGGCGACCGAGCCGTTGGTGTACGGCGGCGGGATGCCGACGCGGCCGATGGTGGTCGACTGGGAGGTGGCGGCCGACGAGGGATTCGCCACGCTGGTGCGACGCGGATCGTCGCTGGCGCATCCGGAACTGGGCCATGCGCTGCACGTCGAACTGGACGGCCTGTCGCCGGGCCGGCCGTACTGGTATCGCTTCAGGATCGGCGATCACGCCAGCCCGGTCGGCCGCACCTGCACGCTGCCGGCGGCCACCGCCAAGGTGGAGCGGGTGCGTTTCGCCGTTGCCGGCTGCCAGCACTACGAGGAAGGCCACTACACCGCATGGCGGTGCATTGCCGAGGAGCCGCTGGATTTCGTCTTCCACTACGGCGACTACATCTACGAAGGCGCCGCGCGGCCCGGCCCGCGCACGATGAACGGCCGTCCGTTCACCAACCTGCGCAATCATGTCGGTCCGGAGATCTACACGCTGGACGACTACCGACGCCGCTATGCGCAGTACAAGTCCGATGCCGACCTGCAGGCGGCGCATGCCGCCGCGCCGTGGTTCGTGACCTTCGACGACCACGAAGTGGACAACAACTGGGCCGGCGCCGAAGACCAGGACGACACCCCCAGCGAGGTGTTCCTGTTGCGGCGCGCGCAGGCGTTCCAGGCGTATTACGAGAACATGCCGTTGCGCCGCACCGCGTTTCCGCGCGACGGCCACATGCAGTTGTACCGGCGCGCCCGCTACGGCACCTTGATGGACCTGCATCTGCTCGATACCCGCCAGTACCGCAGCAAGCAGGTCGACATGACGCAGCGCGACCAGGTGCAGTCGCCGGCGCGCAGCATCATGGGCGAGGCGCAGGAGCAGTGGCTGTTCGACGGCCTGGCCGACAAGGCGCCGCGCTGGCACACCATTGCCCATCAGGTCGCGCTGGGCAACTACGCGATCGAGAAGAACGGCGAGGTGGTGTATTCCGACGACCAATGGTCGGGCTATCTGGCCAGCCGCCGGCGCCTGCTCGACCACATCCAGCGGGTCGGCTTCGGTAACGTGGTCACCACCTGCGGCGACGCGCACCGCCATTTCGCCAGCGACCTGGTGCAGGACGAGGCCGATTCCGGCATCGTGTCCAGTGAGCTGCTGGCCACCTCGATCACCTCCGGCTCCGATGGCCTCGGCGAGGATGCGGTGGCCGAAAACATGCTGCGACACAGTCCGCACCTGAAGGCCAGTACCGACAAGCGCGGCTATCTGCTGTGCGACGTGCGCCGCGACGCGTGGATCGGCGACATGAAGACGCTGGATCAGGTGATGCGGCCGAACGGAACGCTGCAGAGCTGGCGGCGCTACGCCATCGCCCACGGCAAGCCCGGCTTGCAGGAGGCCTGAGGCGCAGCACCTGCGTAGCGCCGGCAGCGGCACCTGCTTGCCGGCGTGTGCTTCGTCGTCGTAGGCGCTCTTCTTGGCCGTGCGCCACCAGGAGAAAGGTGGCGACGCATGACGCTCGACTGGCCGCCGGTATGGCTGGTGATCGTGGCAACGATGGACTGGCGGACGCGTGGAGGCGAGACCGGACGCAGCCGCAAGTCCGCGGCGGCGTCTGGCGCGTTCGCAGCGCGGGCGACAGCTCAGACCGGGAGGTTCACCGTCGCCAGTTGCGCGTTGACCTGGAGGGTCGCGCCCTGCTTGAGAGCGCCGAAGTTCAGCGACACCTTCTTCTCGAACACCACGCACAGCGTCGACCCGCCGTAGCTGAAATAGCCCAGCTCCTCGCCCTTGCTGACGTGCTGGCCATCGGCCACGGTCTGGGTCAGCGAGGAAATCTCGGTGATGCCGATCGGCATGACGAACACCGTGCCGATCCGCGCGTCGTCGGCGGTGATGGCGACGATGCCGCGGTTGTTGACGGCTGCGCCGTACACCTGCGAGGCCACGCCGGCATCTTTATCGAACGTGCTGTCCTCGTTTTCGCTGAACAGCAGTCCGTCCACGTTGCGGTACGCCACTACGCCGTCGACCGGTGCGTGCCAGCGGTGGTAGTCGGCACCGCTCAGGAAGATTTGCACGACGGTGCCGCCGACAAAGCGCTGCAGCGTCGCCGGGTCGGGGTTGGCCAGCATGTCCTGCAAGGAGTAGGCCTTCTCCTTGATCCAGAACACCGCGGTCTGCTGCACGCCGGTGGCGATGCGGTAGACCGTCCCATCGTTCGGCGAGGTGACGATGCCGGGGTTGCCGACGCCGGCGATGGGGCGAACCTTGGACTGGATCTCGCGATGGAAGAACGCGTTGTAGGAGCCGAAGCCGCCGTACTCGGCGTCCCAGTCGATCACGAAGTCGGCGAGCTTGAATTCAGCGATGGCGGCCGTGCCGAGCCAACCGGTCACTGGGTCCGGATTCAGTACCGAGCAACTCGCCGGGCTGTCGAGATAGGCGGCCCAGGTCTCGAGGATGGCGCGGAGGCCTTCGTTGAAGGCGTCGAGACGGAACAGCGCCTTGCCGGCCGGGGTCGCCATCATGTCGACGAACAACGCCGACATGGGAAACAGCACGCGCTTGTTCGGGTTGGCGTTGTACTCGGGCGCGGTGGTGCAGATCAGGTCCAGTTGCGCCAGCATGTCGTCGATGGAGGTGATGTTCGGCGGCTGCTGGACGATCTGGGCGATGGCCTCGGTCACGTACATCCGCACGATCGGGTCGGTCGCGATCAGGTCGGCCAGGCGTTGCACGGCATCGTGCGCATAACCTGGTGCCGTGCCGTCGCGGTGTCGCAGGGCGCGTTCGCGAAACGCGGCATGCCAGTGCCGCAGGCCGCTGCGATCTTCCGGCAAGTAGCCGGCGAGCCAGCCGAAGCTGTTCCGGTAATGCGTGTCGAGCGCACTTTCGTTCATGTCAGTCATGTGCGGTGTCCTTGTCGCGGTGGATGAAAGCGCTGGGGAGGTGCAAAGCCGGCGGTGCGGGCGTGTTGAGCGGTGTCAGCGTCACCAGGCTCGATGCCTGCGCATCGGGCAGCCATAGCGCGAGCAGGGCCAACACCTCGCCCGTATCGCGGCCGGTGCGCCGCGCGGCCGCCTGGGCGCAGGCCTGCAGTGGACGTCGTCCGCGCGCGGCATGGCGCAACGCGAAGAACTGCCAATCGCTCAGCGCTGCGATGGTGGTGCGGAACCGATGGCGGCCAATGCACAGGAAGCTGGGTTGCGCGGGTTCCGGCACCGAGGTCGCGGTGCCGGACAGCCAATCGCGAAACGCGGCGCATGGATAGGACAGCATGGCCAAGCGGGTGGTCGCCGGCACGCCGATGCGGCAAGGCCAGCCGAGCGCGAGCGCAGAGGCGTCGACGGCTGGCGCGTGCGCTTCGGCTTCCAGGCCCTCGGCACGGCTGGCCTCGGCCAGGGTGCGCTCCAGCCACGCCAGTTGCACGGGGAAGCGATCACGCGCCTGGCCCTGGCGGCGCTGGGAAGCGCGCAGGAAGGCGGGAAATCCCGCACCCAGCGTATGCAGCGATGGCGCACGCGGCGGGTGCGCGCTGAGGTAGGCGCGGGCGAAGAAGCCGAACAGGTCGTCGCCGAGCAGGCGGCACAGTGCCGGGAATTCGGCACGCAGCGCCTCGATCAGGCGTTGCCAATAGCCGTTGGCGTAGATCGCCAGTCGCGCCTGCGGATCGGCCCCCTCCGGCAACGTCAGCAGCCTGGCGGCATCCAATCCGTGCAGGTCGCCGGCGTAGCGGAGGCCAGCCGCGAGTCCGCCAGGATGCGTGGTGGCGCTCAGCATCCAGCGCTGCACGTGGGCGAGCGCTGCCGGCGCCGTTCCGATGACGGCGGCGTCAGGCATCGGCAGGTTCCCTTGGTGCGTAGTGCAACGGCGTGGACACGGCGTGCTCGGCGCAGACGGGATCGGCCATGGCCGGCATCGTGCCGGCCATGACGGCGCGTGCCTTGTCCAGTTCTTCCAGCAGGCCGTCGTAGTCCGGCAGCCTGGCGTCCCATTCCAGCAGGGTGGACACGCCGCCGGTGAGTTGCTGCGCGAGCGCATACAGTTCCCAGACGCGGCCAGGCACCGGTTGGTCGTGGGTGTCGATCAGGCAATCGCCGTGGCGGGTGGGGCCGGCCAGGTGCAGTTGCACCACGTGATCGGCGGGCAGGGCGCGCAGGTAGCGCTCGGGATCGAAGCGATGGTTGTGCGCGCTCACGTAGACGTTGTTGACGTCGAGCAGAATGCCGCAGTCGGTGGCATCGGCCAGGCCGCCGAGGAACTCCCATTCGGGCATGGTCGAGGTCTGGAACTGCACGTAGCTGGAGGGGTTCTCCAGCACCAGCGGCCTGCCCAGGATGTCCTGGACCTGCAGCACGCGATCGCGCACATGCGCGAAGGATTCCGCATTGAACGGCAACGGCAGCAGATCGTGCGCATTGTGCGAGCCGAGTCCGGTCCAGCACAGATGGTCCGAGATCCATGCCGCGTCGACGTCGCGCGCCAGGCGCTTGAGCTTGCCGAGATAGTCGTGATCCAGCGGTGCGTCCGATCCGATCGAAAGACAGACCCCATGCATGACGATGGGCGTCTGCTTGGCGAGCGCGTTCAACATCGCGCGCTGGTAGCCGGCGTCCTCGATGTAGTTTTCGGAGATGATCTCGAACCAGTCCACACGCGCTCCCCCGGCCAGAATGGCCGGGAGATGCTGCGGGCGCAGGCCGACGCCGAAGCCCAGGTTCGGCAGGCCCAGACGCGGTGGTGCGGCATTTGGCGCTGCCTGCTGCGGCCGCGCGCGCGTCGGGTCTGCAATGTCCGCCATCGCCTTGCCTCCTCAGGTCGAGGGCGGCAGGGCGACGCGCAGGTCGGTGGGCTTTGGCTGGTCGCCCACCGGCAGTTTGCGCTCGGTCATCACCTTCTTGTATGCCTCCCACGCGATGTCGTAGACCGCATCGCCGACGGCGAACGCCTGCGTCGTCAAGGGCGTCGGGGTGTTGTCCGGGGCGGTGAAGTCGAAGACCTGCATGGTGCCGGCAGCCGGATAGAGTTGCGATGCCGAGATCGGCACGGCACAACCGCCGAAGCCGCCGCACTTGTTGTTGGCTGGCGCGCTGTACAGCGTGGGCGCGCCGCAGGTTCCGCCGACCTGTTCGCCCGCTGCGGCCTTGGCCGCCGCCTGTGCCGCCGCCGCGACGCGCTGACCGCAACCGCCGCCGATGGCCTGCGAGCAATTGCCGCCGCCGTCCACCGATTGCACGAATCCGCAGCCGCCCTGGGTGGCGCAGTGGTTGGAACCCTTGCAGCTGTGATAGATCGCCGGCGCCGCGCAGTCGCCGCCGGATCCATCGAGGGCGAGTCCCTGGCAGGCGTGCAGCAGTGTGCTTGTCGCCTGCGTGCTGCTGGTCACCTTCTGCAAGGTGGGCGCGCTGCCGTAGATCGCCCAGTACAGGCCCAGGCGATCGCCGGAGCCGACCATCGACGGATACGGGAACTGGACATCGGTGGCGCCCCACGACGTGCTCAACACCGTGGTGATGCCGGCGAGCGCGCCTTGCGCGACGTTGTCCAGCGCGGTGGGATCGACCTTTTTCAGCTTGTTGAGTGCGGTGGCCACGTCGTCGGGCTTGGGGATGTTGCTTGGCGCGGTGGTGGGATCGAAATCGGAGGTGGTCAGCATCGCGCCCGTCCAGACGTTGCTCGAAATCGCATGCCATTGGCTCCAGGTCTGCACCTGTCCGACCAGTCCCAGCAGGTTCTCGAAACGCTGGTGGTGGTCCAGGGCGCCATTGGTCGCGCGTGCGTCGGCATCCGTGGAGGTGGCCGATGCGCCGGTGTCGGTATAGGAGGGGTGGTTGTTGGCCATCGCCTCCTTGTCCGGCTGGAACGTCGGAACCACGCTGTTGATCTCGGCCAGGGACATGCCAATCTCCAGCGCACGCGCGTGCAGCATGTTCAGGAACTCGCGGGTGGTCGATGCGTCGATGCCGCCTTCGCCCTGGTCGCAGATGGCGGCCATCATGGTGATCGCCTGCATACCGGCGGTCACCGCGGCCTTGGCGGTGATCTGCGTCGGCATCAGCGGATACTCCCTTTCCGCAGACTTGGCCGTGCTGTTGAACAGGTCCCACTGCCTGACGGGTCCGACGAACAGTTTCTCCCACAGCAGCTGTCCGTCCTCGTACTTGATGGTCATGTACCGGTAAAGGCTGTAGTACATCCATCCGATCGTCCCGAACAGCGGCAGGTCGGTTTCCTTGCTTTGTGCCGTCCAGTCCGCGAACGGGACCTGGGGGAAATACGCATTACCTGGGTCGGACTTGATCCTGGCAAGCGCGGCCGCGTGGTCTTCTTCGATGAGGGTGAACAAGGTGACCTGGTCTTCACTCAGTTCGGATAGCTGCACGGTCAGGTTGCTGCCGACCGAGGGATCTTTCAGGTCGCGCAGATCGATCACGTGCGGAATGACGGTCTGCGTGGGGCCGTAGCAGATCCAGTTGTAGTTGGCGTCCTGCAGCAGCGGGCTGTTGAAATTGGGCTGCACGCCAACGGCGTTGCAGATGTTGGCCGCCATCTGCAGGTGCAGCATCTCGTCGATGAAGACCGAGAACAGCAGGTTGTAGGCGCGCTGTGGTGCAGTCGCGGGCGAGGTGTCGTCGGCAGGCACCACGACGCCGGTCGCCATGCCCGGCCAGACGCGGCCCTTGTAGTAGGAAATGCCGCTGGCGTTGATCGCGTGCGTGCCCTGGATCGACTTCATCGTGCACATGTACAGCGGGATGGTGAACAGCTCCACGTTGACCGCGGCCTGCACCAGAGCCTTCAGCGCGGCGGTGTCGGCGGCCAGTTCGCTCAGTGGCTGTCCGGTGATCTGAATCGGCTGCTTGGGGATGATGCCGCGGATGGCAGGGGCTTGCGATGCGCTCATGAAACCTTCTCCGTGGTGGGCCTGGCGTTGGGCTGGGTGATGAGCAGGCGCGAGCAACTGCACCTGCGTGTTCCACGTGGTGGTGCGGGTGAGGCGTTGAGTCGATACGGATGCTGGGTGCGCGAAGCGGTGTCGCGCGAAAAGTGGCTACGATGCGAGTCGGTGGTGTCGGCATGCCCCCGCATGCCCGCCGTGTGATGCGAGATATAGGCGTCGGCGCAAAGTGCGTCAATTGATCTGCGACACTTGTCTCAAAGTGTCTACTTGACGAGACGCCCGCAGCGTTGTTTCAGAGTTGGTGACGCGACGATGCTGAAGGTATGACGGTGAGATGTCGCGGGACGCGCCTGCGCATCCCACGCATTGCGGTGACGACGCGGTGGCCATCGCGCCATGGACAAGCGCGGGCGTGATGCTGGGCGCATTGACGCCATCCGGCCGGAAGCCGCACGTGCCTCGACTGGCAATGATCAAGGTTGGGGCGCAGGAGGCCGGCAATGATGCCGCCGCCGAAGTGCAGCTGCCCTGTGTCCATCGCCGCACCCTCGCAGCAGCGAAGGCGCCCAGTGCTTACGCCACGAACGGACGCGATCGCGCGCGTTCCACAGGCAACGCCAACCGAGCCGGTGCCAACCCAGGTGCCGTAGCTTCCAACGTCAGCGTGCCCGCCGTGCGCGTGGTCTGCAGCAAGGCCATGCACAGGCCGTTGAAGGCGTGGCGATGGTCGGCCTTGTCGCTCTCGTGGCTGGACGGGTCGCCGTTGCCCACGCCGATCAGGCGGCCAGGGCCGCGGACGGCGAAGCGCACGGCGTCGCTGGCGGTGGGTACGACGCGGCCCTTCGCGTCGACGATTTCCACCGCGACCACGGCGACATCTTCGGCGTCGGCCAGCAGGGTGGCGCGCTCGCAACGCAGGCGCACTGCGGTCGGGGCGCCGACGGTCTCGCGCAGCTGCGTCAGCACCTGCTTGCCGCCGCGGTAGCCGCGCGCTTCGATGCGACCGGGGGCGTAGCGCACGTGCCACTCGACGTGACCGTAGGCCGGCACCTGTTGCAGGCCCTGGCTGACGCCGTTGACCAGCAGTTCCACCGCGTCCAGGTTGCTGTGGCACCACACGTCGACCATGCCGTTGTCGCGCTCGTCCAGCAGGCCGTCCCAGTTCCAGTGCGGGAACAGGTGCAGCACCGGCTCGGCGGTCCACTGCGCGCGGTAGTACCAGTAGTTGTCCTTGGGAAAGCCGCAGCTGTCGAGGATGCCGAACTGCGAGGCCACGTTCGGCCAGCGGTTGTACGGGGTCGGTTCGCCGCGGTAGTCGAAGCCGGTCCAGACGAAGCCGCCGGCGATGTACGGGCGCTGCGCGACATAGCTCCACCAGGCTTCGGCGCTGCTGGCCCACCAGGGGTAGTCGAGGTCGTAGGCGCGGGCGTAGCCGCGCACGTCGTCGGTGCGGTAGTTGCCGCGCACGCCGACGGTGCTGCCGGTTTCGCTGCCGTAGACCGGGATCTGCGGATGGCGCGCATGGAAGGCGTCCATCTGCGTGGTGCGGTAGTTGAAGCCGACCACGTCCACGACCTGGCCGACGCCGTCGTCGAAGCCCTTGTCCATGGCGAAGGTGGTGGGCCGGGTCGGGTCCAGGCGGCGGACCAGACGCTGCATGCGCGCGACGATGCGCGCGCCGCGCGCGGTGACCATCTGCGGCTCTTCGTTGCCCAGCGACCACAGCATCACGCAGGGATGGTTGCGGCCGCGCCGCACCATCGACGTCAGTTCGGCCATGGCCTCGTCGTCGGAGGACATGCGCCGGGTCTCGTCGATCAGCAACAGGCCCAGCCGGTCGCACAGTTCCAGCACGGCGGGCGAGGCCGGGTTGTGCGCGCTGCGGTAGGCGTTGCAGCCCATCGACTTGAGCTGGCGCAGGCGCCATTCGTGCAGGCGGTCGGGAATGGCGGTGCCGACGCCGGCATGGTCCTGGTGGTTGTTGGTGCCGTGCAGCTTGTAGACGGCGCCGTTGAGCAGCAGGCCGCGCTGCGGATCGAACTGCAGGCGGCGCACGCCGAAGTGCGTGGTGGTCGCGTCGCAGGTGCGGCCATCGCCGAGCAGGCGCGTGGACAGGGTGTAGCGCTGCGGGGTTTCCGGCGACCACGGCGCGGGTGTGCCCAGGTCCAGGGTCTGCTGCACGCGCTGCACCACGCCCGGTTCGACCGTGATCGGCGCCGAGCTGGCCTGGGCGACGATGCGCCCGTCGGGGGCGCGGATCACCGACACCACGCTGCACTGGCGCGGCGTCGCGCCGTTGTTGCCGAGTTCGGTTTCCACCATTGCTTGTGCGTCGCCGCCGTCCCAGGCGCTGCGCACGAAGACGCCATCCATCGGCACGTGCAGCGCGTCGGTGGTGCGCAGCCAGACGTGGCGGTAGATGCCGGCGCCTTCGTAGAACCAGCCTTCGCCGAGGGTGGCGTCCACGCGTACGGCGATGATGTTCCTGGCGCCGCAGTCGAGCACGTCGCTGAGGTCGACCTCGAAGCCGCAGTAGCCGCTGCCGTTGCGGCCGACGATGTGGCCGTTGCAGAACACGATGCAGTCGCGGAACACGCCGTCGAATTCCAGGCTGATCCGCTTGCCCAGGTCCTCGGCCGGAATCTCCAGCACGCGCCGGTACCAGCCGATGCTGGTCTGCGGATCGGTGCGGCCCAGCGGCGTGTAGCCATGCGCGGCGGCCGGGTCTTCGCCGTTGACCAGGGTGGAGGTCGGGTCCTTCCGTGGCGGCAGCGTGACTGCCCAGTCGTGCGGCAGGTCGATGCGCTCCCAGTCGCTGTCGTCGAAGCCGAGCAGGGCGGCGTCGGCGGTGTCCTTGCCGGCCTTGGCGTAGGTGCGCTGGAAGGTGCCGAAGTTGAAGTCGCGCGCCGGATCGTCGGCGTGGCCGAGATGGAAGCGCCAGCCGGTATCGCACAGCAGGCGCCGGCGCGGCGCGTCGTCGTCCAGGTCCAGCGACAGCGGTGACGCGGCGCTACCGCTGGCGGGCGTGGCGGCCAGCGCGGCAGGCGCCAGCGCCGCGGCCGCACCGGGCACTGCCACCTGCACGCCGCCGGCGACCAGCGAGCGCAGGAGGTCGCGGCGGCTCAGTTCGATCATGGCCGCGCGTCCTGCGCCGGCGCGTCGGCCTTGCTCGCTGCCGTGGCCGCGGCCGGCCGGTAGGCATGCTGCATGAAGCCGATGCCAGGCAGCAGTTCGTTGCCGTGGCGGAAATCGAAGAAGCTGGCGTTCTCCCACGAGGAACCGACGCCCCAGCGGGTCTTGCACTGGTTGCTGGTCCAGGCCGGCTCCCAGTACACGACGCCGCTGCCATCGTTGTCGACCACCAGCTGGGTGAGGTCGACCAGGTACTTCAGCTGGCCCTGCGGCGTGGCCGGGTAGCCCGGAATCAGCGAGTCGGCGCCGAGCAGGTTGGGCGAGGAATCGCCGCTCTCCAGCGTCCACGGGTAGGCGGTCTCCACCACCATCACCTCGGCCGGATAGCGCTGGCGCAGGCGCTTGATGGTGGCGCCGAGCTGGTCCATGGTCTCGCGCGACCACTTGCGGTAGTAGCTGATGCCGATGAAGTCGAAGTCGCGCACGCCGGCCTTGGCGGCGTCGGCGAACCACGGCTCCACGTTCTCCGGCTGGGCGATATGCAGCATCACCTTCGGTTTGATCGTCGAGCGCGCGCCGGCGTCGCGCACTGCCTGGATGCCGGCGTTGAACAGCTTGGCGTTGCGGGTCCAGTCGATCGGCCGGCGCTTGTCCCAGGGCTGGCTGTCCATCAGGTCGGAATTGCTCTCGTTGCCCACCTGCACCAGTTCCGGCATCAGCCCGGCACGGTCCAGCGCGCTCAGCGTGTCATAGGTGAAGCCGTACAGCGTGCGCGCCAGTTCGTCCTGGTCGGTGATCGAGGCCCAGGCCTTGGGGATCAATTGCTTGTCGCCGTCGGCCCAGTCGTCGGAGTAGTGGAAGTCCAGCAGCACCTGCATGCCCTGCGCACGCGCGCGACGGATGGTCTTCTTGACGTCGCTCAGGTCGCTGTAGCGGGTCCAGCGCGCATCGTTCCACAGGCGCACGCGCACCAGGTTGGCGCCGTGCGCGTGGAACAGCTCGAACGGGTCGCGCACCGTACCGTGCTCGCGGTACTGCACGCCGCAATCTTCCATCTCGTTGACGTAGGACAGGTCGGCGCCCAGGTACAGCGGGCCGGCGCCGGCCATGGGCGCGGCGAGGGCAGCGGCGAGGGCCAGCGCGAGCGCCGGTAGCCAGGTGCGTTTGGATCGCATGCGGGTCTCCACCGGCTCAGAACGTGTAGGTCGCTTCCAGGGCGAAGCGGCGCCCGAACAACTGGTAGCCGCCATCGTCCTGGTTGGCGAGCCGGTTGCGCTTGTTGTCGCTGTAGGCGCGCAGTGGTTCGTTGGTCAGGTTGCCGACCTGGAACTTGAAGCCCAGGTGCTCGCTGTAGCGCCAGGCCAGGCTCAGGTCCACCGTGCCTTCGCTCTCCAGTCGCGCCAGCCGCGCCGCGTTCCAGCCGTACACCACGGTGTAGGGGCTGTGGTACTTGTAGCCGATCCGCGCTTCGAAACTGCCGTTGTTGTACCAGAGGTCCAGCGTGCCGGTGTTGCGCGCCAGGCCGCTGAGCGGCAGCGGATTGTCCGCCGGCGAGAACTCGTGCAGGTTGGACTCCACGTACGAGTAGTTCGAGTAGATGCCGAAGTTCTCCATGTGCGGGATGAAGAAGAACGGGGTCTGGAAGGTCAGCTCGGCGCCGTTGATGTAGCCGCCGCCACCGTTGAACGGCCCGCTGATCAGGTAGTCGCGGCCGTCGATGGTCTCGTGCTGGGTCTTGTAGCCGATGCTCGAATCCACCCATTTGCGGTACAGCGCCAGCGCCGCCAGCGCTTCCTTGTGGAAATACCACTCGTAGGACAGGTCGAGCTGGGTGGCGCGGAACGGGTTGAGTTGCGGGTTGCCGCCGCTGCCGGTGAGCTGGCCGACGGTGGTGTTGGGATCGTCGAGCGCGCGCCCGGTGCGCAGTTCGTCCAACGGCGGCCGCGCCATCACCTTGGCCACCGACACGCGCAGGATGCGCTCGGGGTCGATCAGGAAGTTGACCGTGGCGCTGGGCAGTACGTCGGTGTAGGTCTTGCCGGCGCTGCTCGGCTGCACCACGCCGCCGACGGTGTCGTAGCCATGGCTGTCGGTGTCGGTGTGGACCACGCGTACGCCGGCGTTGCCGGTGACGTCCACGCCGAACCACTGCGCACTGAACACCGCCTTGGCGAAGGCCTCGCGCACGTTCTCCTCGACGTTCCAGTGGTCCAGGCGCTGTTCGGCGGCCAGGCCGGGATCGAAGCCGCCGAAGCCGAGCTTGGCGATCGCGTCCAGGTCGCCGCCGGTCAGCGTCGGCACGTTCAGATCCGGCATCGTTACCGGGTAGATCAGGTTCTGGTAGGCGGAGATCGGCTGGTCGTAGCCGGACTGGAAGCTGGTGAAATGGCGGTTCTGCTTCTCGCGGCGTGCGGCGCGCGCGCCGAACTCCAGCGCGGTGATCGGCGAATCCTCGATCGCGCGGCTGGCGCTCAGTGCCAGCGCGGCGATGCGGTCGCGCAGCGCCTGCGGTTCGGTCTGGCCGCTGATGCCCCATTCCGGCGCATCGGAGCTGGTGCTGATGGTGGGGGTGACGCCATGGCGGAAGTCGAACGACACCGTGTCCGGGTTGCTGCCGAAGCGCACCGCGCGCCAGTCGTTGTCGCGCTTGGCCTGCGAGAACGACAGGTCGCTGCCCAGCGTCCACACGTCGCCGCGCCACTTGGCGTTGAGGCCGCCGGCCGCCAGCGTCTTGACCTCGTTGTAGTTGGCGATGACGTGGTCCACCTGCAGCCTGGAATTGGCCAGGGTGCCGGCGACCACGTCGCCGTCGACGATGGTGTAGGACGAGCCGGGCGTGGTGTACGGGTTGCTGGTCGAATAGATGCTGTAGCCGAGGTTGTTGAACCAGTTCTGGCGCTGGTCCTCGTCGATGCGGATGCGCGAGTACAGCCCGTCGAGCTTGAGTTCCAGGTTGCCCGAGCGCCACTGCACGGTGCCCATCGCGCCGGTGCGGGTCTGCTCGGTCAGCTTGAGCTGGTCGGCCGCGCCCCAGGGCGTGTAGTCGACCTTGCCGTCGCCATCGACGTCGCGCGCGCTGCTGGCGTCGGTGTAACCCCAGGTGCCGATCGAGACGCCGGCGTTCTTCTGCTTCTGGTAGGTGGCGCCGAACGCGACCGCCAGGTTGTCGTTGATGCGGTGGATCCAGCTCGCGCCCAGACGCTGGCCCCACGGCGAGTAGTCGCGTGCGTCCTTGGCCTCGTCGTAGTAGACCGGGCCGGCGGTGGCGACGAAGGTCGGGCCGGTGTGATCGAGCGGGTTGATGGTGGAGATGTCCACGGTGGCGGCGATGCCGCCGGCGATCAGGTCCGCCGAAGGGGTCTTGTAGACCTTGACGGTGGAGACGATCTCGGTGGGGAACACCTCCCAGCGCACCGCGCGGTTGGGTTCGGAGGAGGCGATCTCGCGGCCGTTGACCGTGCCCATGGTCATGCGCGGGCCCAGGCCGCGCACCGTGGCCAGACTTTCGTTGCCGCGGTCGCGAGTGCCGTTGACGCCGGGCAGGCGCACCAGCGCCTCGGCCACGGTGACGTTGGGCATCTGCCCCATGTTGTCGGCGGAGATCACCTCGACCACGTGGTCGTCGAGCTGCTTGGCCTGCACCGCCTGCTCCAGGCTGGCGCGCTGGCCGACCACCATCACGTTGTCCAGGGTGACCGGTTGCTGGCCGTTCTTGGCGTCGGGCGTGGAGGGCGGCGTGGCCGCGGCCGCCGGATCGGCGGTGGCGCTCTGCGCGTGCGCGGCGAAGTTGCCGGACAGGACCAGGACGATGGCCGCGCCCAGCAGGGTGCGGGCGGCAGGACGATGCGCGCGCCGGCCGAGCGGGCGACGGAGCTGTTCCAAAGGCATTTTTGTTCCCTCCCAGGACAAAAAGTGACCGAGCAAGTTGGCATGGGCCGGAAGGGTCCGGTCCTGGGGGCATCGACAGGACGGCGTGCGTGACTGCAGGCTGTCCTGGTCGTTGTCCTCGATGGCGTGTCTGTCGGCGCGGCAGGGCGGGCGTGGCATGTCCTGCGGCGGCGCCGGGGACATCCCCGTTCCGCTGCCTTGGCGCGCGAGAGACCGGGAGCGAGGATAGAAGCGCAAGGCATTCCATTCCAATGAAGCATTTGCCGAGGGCTATCTCGTTTTGGAATGGATGTCGCGCGCCGCGGCGCGTCACCCGGTCTGCGCTGTGCTCAGGCCGTGGCGGATGGGGTCTGCAAGCCGAGCAGGGCCGCCGCCGCCGCGCCCAGGCTGCGTTCGCGGTGGTGCAGCGCATGGAAGGTGCGTTCGCTCAGCGTCACGGCGAGGCGCTGCAGGCGGCCGCTCTCCAGCCAAGGCGCCGCGGCCAGCTCCGAGATCGCCGCCAGGCTGTGCCCGGCCTGCACCGCCGACAGCACCGCTTCGTTGGAGGGCAGGGACAGCGCCACGCGCAGGCGGTCCGGGGCGATGCCGGCGGTGCGCAGCGCCGCCTCGAACGCCGAACGGGTGCCCGAGCCGGGTTCGCGCATGATCCAGGTGCTGTCCGCGACCAGCCGTGCCAGCCCGGGGCGGCGGCGCCCGGCCAGCGGGTGGTCCGGCGCGGCCACCACGCTCAGCCGATCGTGGTCCAGCGGCGAACTCCGCAGTTCTGCGGCCTGCACGCGCCCCTCGACGAAGCCCAATTCGGCGCGCCCCTCGCGTACCGCACGCGCCACGCTGTCGGTGTTGCCCACGCTCAGGCGGATCTCGATCTGCGGATAGCGCGCATGGAACGCCATCAGCCGCGTCGGCAACCAGTAGCTGGCCACGGTCTGACTGGCGTGCAGGTCGAGCGTGCCGCGCAGCACGCCGCGCCATTCGCTCAGCGCCAGCTCGGCGGCGCGGCTGCGCGCCAGGATCGCCTTGGCGTCCTCGCAGAACGCCGCCCCGGCCGCGGTCAGCACTAGGCCGCGGCCGACCCGGTCGAACAGCGCCACCCCGTACCGATGCTCCAGCGCCTTGATCGCGGCGCTGGCGGCCGAGGGCGTGCGATGCGCGGCCTGTGCGCCCAGGGTCAGGTGCTGGCGCTCGGCCACCGCCACGAACAGCGCGAGTTGTTCCAGGGTCATGCGAGGACCGTTCGGATGGATCGAATGAAGTGTGCGTCATTATGCGATGGATCGAAATGGTCAACGGGCGCAATCTGCCGCCACTTCGATCCGGACCGCTCCCATGCGTACGCACTTGCACAGACCTTCGACCTTGCTGCCCGGGCTGGCCCTGGCCATCGCGGTGGCGGCGCTGGCCTGGCTGGCCGAGCGCGCGCAACTGCAGTGGCTGGGTCGGCGCTGGATCGACGCGTTGGTGTTCGCGATCGTGCTCGGCACGCTGCTGCGCACCGCCTGGCGGCTGCCGCCGTCCAGCCACGCCGGCATCGCCTTCGCCGCCAAGCTGCCGCTGGAACTGGCGATCGTGCTGCTCGGCGCCTCGGTCGGCATCGGCGCCATCGGCGCCGCCGGCGGTCTGTTGCTGGGCGCCATCGCCGCGGTGGTGCTGCTGGCGATCGCGCTCGGCTACGGCATCGGCCGCGCGCTGGGGTTGCCGTCGCGGCTGGCCACGCTGGTCGCCTGCGGCAACGCGATCTGCGGCAATTCGGCGATCGTCGCCGCCGCGCCGGTGATCGATGCCGACTCCGACGACGTCGCCGCCTCGATCGCGTTCACCGCCGCCCTGGGCGTGCTGGTGGTGCTGCTGCTGCCGCTGGCGGTGCCGTTGCTGGGGCTGGACCAGCGCCACTACGGCATCCTCGCCGGCATGACCGTCTACGCCGTGCCGCAGGTGCTGGCGGCAACCGTGCCGGTGGGGGCGGTCAGCGCGCAGGTGGGCGCGTTGGTGAAGCTGATGCGGGTGTTGATGCTGGGGCCGGTGATGCTGCTGCTGGGCTTGATCCGCGGCGGATCGCCGGCGCAGCGGCGCCCACTGCATGCGCTGGTGCCGTGGTTCGTGTTCGGTTTCGTCGGCATGATGGGCCTGCGCGCGCTGGGCGTGCTGCCGGCCCCAGTGATCGAGGCGGCGCAAACGCTGTCGCTGCTGTTCACCCTGGTGGCGATGGCGGCACTGGGCCTGTCGGTGAATCTGCGCAGCGTGCTCGCCTCCGGTGGCCGCGTGCTCGCCGCCGGCACGCTATCGCTGCTGGCGCTGGCCAGCCTCAGCGTGCTGCTGCTGCGCTGGTTGCCGTAAGCGCGGTACGACGCGGCGCGTTCGTGGTCAGTCGCCGTGGATGCGGCCGCTCTCGCCAGCGAGGTACAGCGTGCCTTGTGGGTCGCGCGCCGGCTGCGCCTGCCGCTGCTGTTCGCTGCGCAGCGCCGAGAGCCGGTCGGCCAGGCGCGGCAGCAAGTGGGTCATCGCCACGTTGGCGCTGGCCAGCATGCCGACCTTGACATCGCGACCGCCGTGTTCGGCCGCATGCAGGATCGCCTCGGCGACCCGCAGCGGTGCGATCATCGGTTTGGGCAGCGTCGGTTCCTCGCGCAGATAGTTGCGCGCATGCTGCGGATACGGCGTGTTCACCGCGGTCGGCTGGATCAGCACCACCGATATCGGTGCGCCGTCCAGCTGGTCCAGTTCGATCCGCAAGGTGTCGGTAAAGCCCTTTACCGCGTGCTTGGACGCCGCATACATGCCCTGTAGCGGAAGGGCCGCCTCGGAGGCCTCACTGCCCAGATTGATCAGGGTGCCGCGCGAGGCGAGCAGATGCGGCAGCGCCGCCATCGATCCATGCACCACGCCCCAGAAGTTCACGTCGAACAGGCGCCTGCTGTCGCCATCGTCCACATCGGCAAGCTTGCCGTAGATCGCCACGCCGGCGTTGTTCACCCAGGTGTCGACGCGCCCGAAGTGCCGGATCGCCACCGCCGCGGCTTCGTCCAGCTGCGTGCGCTCGGCGACATCGGCGACGACGGCGAGCGCGTCGCCGCCGCCATCGCGGATGGTCTGCACGGTCGCGTCGAGAACGCCCTGGCTGCGCGCCACCAGCACCAGGCGGGCACCGCGTTCGGCGGCCAGGAGTGCGGTACACAGGCCGATGCCGCTGGAGGCGCCGGTGATCACGATCACCTGTTGCGCGAGCGGAAGATGTCGCTGTGCCATGTGCTGTGCTCCGGAGTGGGATAGCCCCAGCCTGGGCCGCGGCGCGTTGGGGGGTGTGAGGTACGGATCGCGGTGGCGTCAATCGTCGCGGGCATTACATAAATCTCTGCAAGCGATGCTGGGTGAGCATTGGTCCCTTTTGCGGCTGCAGCATTTCGCATCGTGTGCACCCACGTTCAACCAGGCGCTCACGAGAGGCGGCAGAGCATGGCTGCACCTGTCATGCAAAGGAAATCGTCATGCGTCCTTCCCGTTCCGTTCTCTCCCTGGCGCTGGTGTCGGTCTTCGGCATCGGCCTGGCCCACGCACAGACCGATACCTCCGGCCAGGCCGGCATGCGCGATCCCGGCGCGATGCAGCAGAACGCCCCGTCGACGACTGCCTCGCCGGCGTCGACCAGCATGCAAGGCGCGCGGACGGCTGCGCTCACCGAAAAGCAGGCGCTCGGCGTGCTGTCGGCGATCAACACCAGCGAGGTCAACGCCGCCAATCTGGCCCTGCAGAAGCAGGTCAAGGGCCCGGTGCGCGACTACGCCATGCAGATGGTGAAGGAGCATTCCGACAACAACGCCAAGATCGCGTCTTGGGGTCCCGACACCAAGGCCGCGCCTGCGCAGCAGCAGATGCAGAAGGCCAAGGCGGAAGCCGGCAAGCTGCAGGCATTGGACGGCGATCGCTTCGAGCAGGCCTACGTGGCGGCGATGGTCAAGGATCACCAGGCCGCCCTGCAGATGCTCGACAGCACGCTGATCCCTGCGGCCAAGACCCCGGAAGTGGCCGCGCATCTGCGCACCACGCGCACGCATGTGGCCGAGCACCTGGCCAAGGCGCAGCAGCTGCAGAGCGCTGGCGCCACGCCGGCCGGTTCCAGCCGCTGAGCCATGCTGCGGGTCGCGGCCGAGCCGCCGCGACCCGCACCGCGAGCGCGGCGTTTCGTTGCGGTCCAGGGCCGTCGCACCGGCGGTGTAATAGTCTCCGCGCAGGCGGCGGCCTAAGGTAGCGGCTATCTTCCTCCGCATCGCCATCGGTCGCCCTATGGGACACGATCACAGCCACGCCCCCACCGAAATCCGTCACGAGCAGCCCCTGTGGTGGGCGCTCGGCCTCACCGCGCTGTTCCTGGTGGTGGAAGTGGCCGGCGCCTTCGTCACCAACAGCCTGGCGCTGTTGTCCGACGCCGCGCACATGGCCACCGACACGCTGGCGCTGATGATCGCCTTGGTGGCGGTGCGGCTGAGCCGGCGCCCGCCCGATGCCAAGCGCAGCTATGGCTATGCGCGGCTGGAGGCGCTGGGCGCGCTGGTCAATGGCGCACTGCTGTTCGTGGTGGCCGGCTACATCCTGTGGGAGGCGGTACAGCGTTTCCGCCAGCCGCAGGAGATCGCCACCGTCGGCATGCTCGGCATCGCCGCGTTCGGCCTGCTGATCAACCTGATCTCGATGCGCCTGCTCAAGGCCGGCAGCGGCGAGAGCCTCAACATGAAGGGCGCCTACCTGGAAGTGTGGAGCGACATGCTCGGCTCGGTCGCGGTGATCGTCGGCGCGCTGGCGATCCGTGTCACCGGGTGGAAGCTGATCGATCCGATCCTGGCGGTGCTGATCGGTCTGTGGGTATTGCCACGGACTTGGGTGCTGCTGCGCGAAGCGGTCAACGTGCTGTTGGAAGGCGTGCCCAAGGGCGTGGATCTGGACGCGGTGCGCGGCTACCTGCAGTCGGCGCCCGGCGTGGCCAGCGTGCACGACCTGCACGTGTGGGCACTGGCCTCCAGCACGCCGGCGCTGACCGCGCACGTGGTGGTGGACGAGGGCGGCGACGCCGATGCGCTGCGCGCTGCGCTGTGCGATGGCCTGCATGCGCAGTTCGACATCGACCACATCACCCTGCAGATGGAAGCCGGCCATTGCGGTGCCACCCCGTGCGGCGCGCCGGCCGCGGCGGGTGAGGGCGGTGGTCACGGTCATCATGGGCATGGTCACGAGGACCACGATCATGGTCATGCTCATCCCACACATGGGCACGGCCACATGCATGGGCATTCGCACTCGTAGGCAACACTGCTGCGTGATGATGTTCGTGCAGGCGCAGCGCGTGTCTTCGGTTCGGAATTGGCTACCCGCGGTTATCGGCAATGCCGGTCGCGGCTGAAGCCGCTCCTACGAATCCTACAAGGGCGTCCGCCTCGACGGCTGCCTAGATGCCGAATCAGCTGCATGCGCTTCACCCAGCGCCGCGAGGCGCTTTCGTAGGAGCGGCTTCAGCCGCGACGCGCTTTCCCAATAGCGCCTATCGCGGTTGAAACCGTGCCTACATGTGAGCGCCTGCGCGCCTCAGGCCACCGGCTCGCGCAACGCCGGCGACTCCCAGCCCGGGCGCGGCGCGAAGCGCTCGCCGTAGCGCGCCTGCAGGGCGCGCAGGCGGGCGAGCAGTACGTCGGCGCCGGCGGCACGGATATGCTGGATCGGGCCGCCGCGGAACGGGGCGAAGCCGGTGCCGAAGATCACGCCGGCATCGAGCAGGTCGGCATCGGCAACCACGCCTTCGTGCAGGCAGGCGACCGCCTCGTTGAGCAGCGGCAGGATCAGGCGGTCCTCCAGATCGTCCGGCGCGTGATAGTCCTTGGGCAGTTCGGGCTTCTTGGCGCGGCCGTTCTCCCACGCGTACAGGCCCTGGCCGTCCTTCTTGCCGCGCTTGCCCGGCTCCACCGTCTGCAGCGCCGCCGGGATCGGCAGGCCCAGGAACGGCGCCAGTTCGGCGCCGACGCCGGCGGCCACGTCCAGGCCCACCGTGTCGATCAGTTCGATCGGGCCCATCGGCATGCCGAACTTGACCGCGGCCTTGTCGATCGCCGGGCCGGGAATGCCTTCGGCGTAGGCGGTGGCCGCTTCCAGCATGTACGGGAACAGCACGCGATTGACCAGGAAGCCGGGCGTGCCGGCGACCGGCACCGGCAGCTTGTCGATCGCCTTGCAGAAGGCGGCCAGCCGCTTCTGGTTCTCCGGCGCCAGGCCGTCGTGGCAGACGATCTCCACCAGCGGCATCTGCGCCACCGGGTTGAAGTAGTGCAGGCCGCCGAACTGCGCCGGGCGCTGGATGTGCTCGCGCAGTTCGGTCAGCGGAATCGAGGAGGTGTTGGTGCTCAGCAGCGCGTTCGGCTGCATGCGCGGCTCCAGCGATTGGTACAGCTCGCGCTTGGCCTGCGGGTTCTCGATGATCGCCTCGATCACTAGGTCGGCGGTCGGCACGCCGTCGCCGGCCAGGTCGCCCTTCAGGCGCGCCGCCACCGCCGGGCGCTTGCTGTCGTCCTTCACCCGCTTGGCGAACAGCTCGCCGGCGCGGCTCAGCGCACCGTCGATGAAGCGCTGCTCGCGGTCCTGCAGGGTCACCTCGAAGCCCTTGTAGGCCGACCAGGCGGCGATGTCGCCGCCCATCACCCCGGCGCCGACCACGTGCACGTGGCGGATGCCGTGATCCTTGCCGCCCAGCGCCTTGAGCCGCTCGGTGAGGAAGAAGATGCGGATCAGATTGCGCGCGGTCGGCGTGCTGGCCAGCTTGACCACCGCCTTGCGCTCGGCATCCAGGCGCGCCTGGATGCCGCTGCCGCCGCTGCGTTCCCACACCCCGATCAGTGCGTACGGCGCCGGGTAGTGTTCCTTGCGCGCTTTGCGCGCCACCTGCTTGCGCATCTGCGACGCCAGCAGCTTGCGCGCCGGCCAAGTGTTGGTGGCCCAGGCGGTGGCGCGCTGCTTGAAGGGACGGGCGCTGCCGGACAGCGCCAGCGCCACCGCGGTATCGGTCAGCACCGCCGGTGCGGCGACCTTGTCGACCAGGCCCATCGCCCGCGCCGCCGAAGCCGACACGGTGCGTCCGGTGAGCATCAGGTCCATCGCCGCAGGCGCACCGATCAGCCGCGGCAGGCGCGCGCTGCCGCCCCAGCCGGGGAAGATGCCGAGCTTGGTCTCGGGCAGGCCGATGCGGGTGGCCGCATCGCTGGAGGCCACGCGGTAGCGGCAGGCCAGGGCGATCTCGGTGCCGCCGCCCATGCAGAAGCCGTGGATCGCCGCGACCGTGGGGCAGGGCAGTTCCGCCAGCTTCTGGAAGGTGGCTTGGCCGCGGCGGATGGCGTCGTTGACGGTGCCGCGGCGGTCGAATTCCTGGAATTCCTTGAGGTCGGCGCCGGCGATGAAGCCGTTGTCCTTGGCCGAGCGGATCACCACGCCCTTGGGCGGATCGATGGCGATGCGCTCGAGCAGGTCGCCCAGCTCCAGCAGCACGTCCTGCGACAGCGCGTTGACGGGCGCGTCCTGGCGATCGAGGCTGAGCACGATCACGCCGTCGCCGCGAAAGTCCGCCTGCCAATGACTGAATCGGAGCCCGTCGAAGCCTGAAAGCATGGGGAGGACCATCCGCTTATGTATGGAGAAGATCGTTATCATCCAGAGGTTGTTTCCGTCGCGTCAAATCCCAATCCAAGGAATTGACGCGCGTCCCGCGACCGCTGGCCTTGCGCCAGCCTAACGGAACGCCGGTTAACGTCGTGGGGCGGCGATCCGCTGAGGGGCGCTGAACTTTTTTCCGAATTGGCGGTCAGAGGGTCCGACGTAGGTTGGGCTGACAGGAGTGCGGCCCGCTATGGCCGATGTCGAAACACCCCAGGAGCTGGACCTGGAACTGGTCCGGCGTGTGCAGCGCGGCGAAAGCGCGGCGTTCGATGTGCTGGTGCGCAAGTACCAACACCGGATCGTCGGCCTGATCGGGCGCTACATCGCCGACTGGAGCGAATGTCAGGACGTGGCCCAGGACACCTTCATCCGCGCCTACCGCGCGATGGGGAGCTTCCGCGGCGACGCCCAGTTCTCCACATGGTTGCACCGGATCGCCGTGAATACCGCCAAGAACTACCTGGTCGCGCACAACCGCAGGCCGCCCACCGACGATGTCGACGTGCTCGATGCCGAGCAGTTCGACAGCGGCACCCGCCTGCGCGACACCGACACGCCCGAGCGCGAGTTGATGCGCCAGGAGCTGGAGCAGACGGTGATGAAGGCGGTGAACGCGTTGCCGGAAGAATTGCGTACCGCCATCACCCTGCGCGAGGTGGAGGGCATGAGCTACGAGGACATCGCGCAGAAGATGGGCTGCCCGATCGGCACCGTGCGGTCGCGGATCTTCCGCGCCCGTGAGGCCATCGACGCCGAACTCCGTCCCCTGCTGGATACCGACAGCGCCACCCGTGAGCGACACCGCGTATGACTGAGAGCACGCCCTTTCCCAAGCCAGTGCCGGCGCCCGACAGCGCCGCGCCGGACAAGTTCGAGTTGCACTACCGGCAGCAACTGTCCGCCCTGATCGACGGCGAACTGCCGGCCGACGAAGCGCGTTTCGTGCTGCGCCGGCTGCAGCACGACGAGGAACTGTCCGGCTGCCACGAGCGCTGGCAGTTGTGCGGCGACATCCTGCGCGGCCGCGTCAGCGTGCCGGCGCCCAGCGATTTCAGTGCCCGCGTGCGCCAGGCGGTGGCCGCCGAAGCGCAGCACGCCGCGCGCGCCGAGGCGGCCAGCGCGGCCGGCAAGCGCCGCACCTGGCGCTGGGGCGGCAGTGCGGCGCTGGCCGCATCGGTCGCCGTGCTGGCCCTGTTCGTGACCCAGCGCCTGCCGCAGACCCCCGAGGCGCTGCCGCCGGCGCAGGTCGCCGATGCCACCGCGCGTGCGCCGACTCCGGCGGCGACCACGCCGCAGGTCCCGACGCCTGCACCTTCGCCGGCCGATCCGCAGGGCGATCTCGCCGCAGCCGTTGCTGCGGCGCCGGCGATGGCGATCGCCGCCAACCGCCGCCAGGACGCCGCGGCGCGACGCGAGGCCACGCGCAGCGAACAGGCCGCGCGCACCCGCAGCGTCCCCGCCGAGCGCGCCTATGCGGCGGCGGCGCCCGCCAAGCCGCACGCCAAGGCGCCGGCGCAGACGCCGTTCGTGGCGCCGGTCGCGCCCCCGACGATGGTCGCGCAACACGCCAGCGATCCGTTCGGGCATCCGGCAACGCCGCTGCAGGCCCGGCCGTGGCCGCGCTCGACCCTGCCGGCCGCCGACGCTGGCAGCGAGTTCACCGCCAGCTTCCCGCACAGCGGCGCGGACCCGGCGGCGTTCTATCCGTTCGAACCCCGATTGCCTGCCGACGCCGCGGCCAACCCGCCGCCGCATCCGCAGCCCTGACCCCGCGCGCCGGCAGGCGTCCGTGCTGCGTCCCGGCGCGTGGTCCCCGTTGCTTCGTCCCTCGTTCTTCCCCTTTCCGAACCGGAGGCTCGCGTCCGATGACTCACCGTATCCGCCACCATCTGTTGGGCCTGCTGGCGCTGACCGTGCCGCTGGCCGCCTGCGCGCAGCAGCCCAGTCCCAGTGCCGCCAGCACCACGCCGCCGGCCGCGCAGTCCGCGCCCGCGCCGCAGCTGGTCGGCAATCTTCCCGACTTCACCCGCCTGGTCGAACAGGTCGGTCCGGGCGTGGTCAATGTCGAGACCACCATCAGCCGCCGCGCCGCGGCCGCGCGCTCCGGCGGCGGCATGCCCGACGACGACCAGATCCCCGAGTTCTTCCGCCGCTTCTTCGGTCCGGACGGCATGCCGGGCATGCCCGGGCAGCCGCGCGGCGGCGCGCCGGATGACGATGGCGGCCCCGCCGGGCGCTCGATGGGCTCGGGCTTCATCATCTCGCCCGACGGCTACGTGCTGACCAACCACCACGTGGTCGACGGCGCCAGCGAGGTCAAGGTCAAGCTCACCGACCGCCGCGAGTTCACCGCCAAGGTGGTCGGCAGCGACCAGCAGTACGACGTGGCCTTGTTGAAGATCGACGGCAAGAACCTGCCGACGGTGCGCATCGGCGACTCCAACCTGCTCAAGCCCGGCCAGTGGGTGGTGGCGATCGGCTCGCCGTTCGGCCTGGACCACTCGGTCACCGCCGGCATCGTCAGCGCCACCGGCCGCAGCAATCCCTACGCCGACCAGCGCTACGTGCCGTTCATCCAGACCGACGTGGCGATCAATCAGGGCAACTCCGGCGGCCCGCTGCTCAACACCCGTGGCGAGGTGGTCGGCATCAATTCGCAGATCTTCTCCGCCTCCGGCGGCTACATGGGCATCAGCTTCGCGATCCCGATCGACCTGGCGATGAGCGCGGTCGAGCAGATCAAGAAGACCGGCAAGGTCACCCGCGCGCAGCTCGGGGTCATGGTCGGCGCCATCGATTCGCTGAAGGCGCAGGGCCTGGGCCTGCCGGATACCCGCGGCGCCCTGGTCAACCAGCTCGTCCAGGGCAGCCCGGCGGCCAAGGCCGGCCTGGAAGTGGGCGACGTGATCCGCACCGTCAACGGCACCGAGATCGGCGCCTCCAGCGACCTGCCGCCGATGATCGGCGCGATGCAGCCGGGTGCCAAGGTGCGCCTGGGCATCCTGCGCGACGGCAAGCCGCGCGAGCTGACCGTGCAACTGACCGCGCTGGCCGACGACGCCCAGGCCAATGCCGGTCCGGTGGTCGGCGACAACGCCGCCCCGGCCACCGGCGCCAACGCGCTGCTCGGCATCGACGTGGCCGATCTGGATGCGGCCACCCGCCAGCAGCTGGGCCTGGAGCCGGGCAAGGGCGTGCGCATCACCGCGGTGACCGGCCGCGCCGCGCGCGAGGCGCAGCTGGTGCCGGGCATGGTGATCCTGCAGGTCGGGCGTACCCCGGTCGGCAGCGTGGCGGCCCTGAACCAGCAGTTGAGCGCCTACAAGAAGGGCGACGTGGTGATGCTGCTGATCCGCGTCCGCGACACCACCAGCTTCGTCGCGGTGCGCGCCGGCGGCTGATCCGCGCGCCCGGCCGAGGCCGGGCACCGTCCCGGGCGCCGATCCAGAGCGGTCGGCGCCCCGGGACGGGGGCGAATCCGGCGGCCGTCACCAGCGGCCGCCGGCCATGCGATAATGGCCCGTTATCCTGACGACGGTCCTGGCCGCCGCCCACCTCATGTCCTCTGATTCGATGCGGAACATCCGCAATTTCTCCATCATCGCCCACGTCGACCACGGCAAATCGACCCTGGCCGATCGCATCATCCAACTCTGTGGCGGCCTGCAGGCGCGCGAGATGGAAGCGCAGGTGCTCGATTCCAACCCGATCGAGCGCGAGCGCGGCATCACCATCAAGGCCCAGTCCGTGTCGCTGCCGTACACCGCGCAGGACGGGCAGGTCTACCACCTGAACTTCATCGACACCCCTGGCCACGTCGACTTCTCCTACGAGGTCAGCCGCTCGCTGGCCGCCTGCGAGGGCGCGCTGCTGGTGGTGGATGCGGCGCAGGGCGTGGAAGCGCAGTCGGTGGCCAACTGCTACACCGCGGTGGAGCAGGGCCTGGAAGTGGTGCCGGTGCTGAACAAGATCGACCTGCCCACCGCCGACATCGACCGCGCCAAGGCCGAGATCGAGGCGGTGATCGGCATCGACGCCACCGACGCGGTCGCGGTCAGCGCCAAGACCGGGCTGAACGTGCGCGACGTGCTGGAGGCGATCGTGCTGCGGATCCCGCCGCCGGTGCCGCGCGATACCGACAAGCTGCAGGCGCTGATCATCGATTCCTGGTTCGACAACTACCTGGGCGTGGTCTCGCTGGTACGGGTGATGCAGGGCGAGATCAAGGCCGGCGACAAGCTGCTGGTGATGTCCACCGGCCGCACCCACCAGGTCGACAGCGTCGGCGTGTTCACGCCCAAGCGCAAGGTGCTGCCGGCGCTGCGCGCGGGCGAGGTGGGCTGGGTCACCGCCAGCATCAAGGACGTGCATGGCGCGCCGGTCGGCGACACCCTGACCCTGGCCGGCGACCCGGCCAGCAAGCCGTTGCCGGGCTTCCAGGAAATGCAGCCGCGCGTGTTCGCCGGCCTGTTCCCGGTGGATGCCGAGGACTACACCAACCTGCGCGAGGCGCTGGACAAGCTGCGCCTGAACGATGCGGCGCTGCGCTTCGAGCCGGAAAGCTCCGAGGCGATGGGCTTCGGCTTCCGCTGCGGCTTCCTCGGCATGCTGCACATGGAGATCGTGCAGGAGCGCCTGGAGCGCGAGTACAACCTGGACCTGATCAGCACCGCACCGACCGTGGTCTACGAAGTGCTGAAGACCGACGGTTCGATCATCAGCATGGACAACCCGGCCAAGCTGCCGCAGTTGAACATGGTCGAGGAGATCCGCGAGCCGATCATCCGCGCCAACATCCTCACCCCCGAGGAATACATCGGCAACATCATCAAGCTGTGCGAGGAAAAGCGCGGCAGCCAGATCGGCATCAACTACCTGGGCAGCCAGGTGCAGATCAGCTACGAGCTGCCGATGGCCGAGGTGGTGCTGGACTTCTTCGACAAGCTCAAGTCGGTCAGCCGCGGCTACGCCTCGCTGGACTACCACTTCGTGCGTTTCGATGCCGGTCCGTTCGTGCGCGTGGACGTGCTGATCAACGGCGACAAGGTCGATGCGCTGTCGCTGATCGCGCACCGCAGCCACGCCGACCGCCGCGGCCGCGAGCTGTGCGAGAAGATGAAGGATCTGATCCCGCGGCAGATGTTCGACGTGGCGATCCAGGCCGCGATCGGCTCGCAGATCATCGCCCGCACCACGGTCAAGGCGATGCGCAAGAACGTGCTGGCCAAGTGCTATGGTGGCGACGTCTCGCGCAAGAAGAAGCTTCTGGAAAAGCAGAAGGAAGGCAAGAAGCGCATGAAGCAGGTCGGCCGCGTGGAAATCCCGCAGGAAGCCTTCCTGGCGGTGCTGCAGATGGACAAATAGCTGGGAATCGTCAATAGGGAATGGGGAATGGAAAGAGCGCATGCTCTTGTCTTCCCGATTTCCCATTCTCCATTCCCGATTCCCATTCCGAAGGAATAAGAATGAAATGGTTTGAAATCGCGCTGGTGGTGCTGACTTTCGCCACCGGCATCATCACCCTGCTGGACAAGCTGTTCTTCGCCAAGCGCCGCGCCGCGCGGGCCGGGTTGCTGGACGCCGAGCCGGTGCTGGTGGACTACTCGCGGGCGTTCTTCCCGGTGCTGGCGGTGGTGCTGATCCTGCGCAGCTTCATCGCCGAGCCGTACAAGATCCCGTCCAGCTCGATGATGCCGAACCTGCTGGTCGGCGATTTCATCCTGGTCAACAAGTTCTCCTACGGTTTCCGCCTGCCGATCACCAACCAGAAGATCATTCCGGTGGGCGAGCCCAAGCGCGGCGACGTGGTGGTGTTCAAGCCGCCGCACAAGCCGGACGAGAACTGGATCAAGCGCGTGATCGGCCTGCCGGGCGACCGCATCGGCTTCCACGGCGACACCCTGTACATCAACGGCACGCCGATGAAGTACAAGGTGATGGGCGAGTACGTCGGCAAGGGCAAGGGCGCGGAAATGACCGGCGCCACGCTGCTTACCGAGTACCTGCCGGGCCGTACCCACACCGAACTGGAATGGATCGACCGCAACAACCCGGCCGGCCAGGGCGACTGGGTGGTGCCGCCGGGCAAGTATTTCGTGATGGGCGATAATCGCGACAACAGCGAGGACAGCCGGTTCTGGACCCAGACCCACTTCCTGCCCGAAGAGAACCTGCGCGGCAAGGCGTTCCTGATCTGGCTCAATTGCGAAGGGTGGTTCTGCAGCGGCAGTTTCGATCCGTCGCGGATCGGAACGGCCATCCAGTGACTGGCGTGAGGGGAAGCGCGATGAAGCACAAGCAAAGTGGCATGACCTTGACCTCGTTCGTGATCGTGCTGGCGGTGGTCGGGTTCTTCGTCTACATCGGCATGAAGCTGTTCCCGATGTACATGGAGTTCTACGCGGTGCGCTCGGCGATGAAGGGCCTGGCGACCGAAACCGGAAGCGCCGAGATTGACCCGTCGCAGGTCAAGGCCTCGCTGTTCCGGCGCCTGGACATCAACAATTCGGACAACGTCAAGCCGAGTGACGTCACCTTCGAGCGCACCGATACCGGCGTGAAGATGCACGTGGCCTACGAAGTGCGCCGCCCGCTGATCGCCAATCTGGACGTGGTCGGCAAGTTCGACGCCACCCAGGACCTGACGACGCGTGGTGGCCAGTAAGACCATCCTGCGCGGCGACCGCATCGGTCACCGCTTCGCCGAACCGCAGCTGCTGGCGCAGGCGCTGACCCATCGCAGCGCCGGTGCGCCGCACAACGAACGCCTGGAATTCCTCGGCGACGGCATCGTCAACCTGCTGATCGCCGAGGCGCTGTACCAGCGCTGGCCCAAGGCCGACGAAGGCGCGCTGACCCGCGCCCGTGCCGAACTGGTGCGCGAGGCCTCGCTGGCCGCGATCGGTCGGCAACTGGAGCTGGGCGAACGCCTGACCCTGGGGCCGGGCGAGATGAAGTCCGGCGGCCATCGCCGCGACTCGATCCTGGCCGATGCGGTGGAGGCCGTGGTCGCGGCGATCTACCTGGACGCCGGCTTCGAGGCCTGTCGCGCCACGATCCTGCCCTGGTTCGAGGCCGCGCTGGCGGCGCTGCCGGTCGGCAAGGTGGAGAAGGACGCCAAGACCCGCCTGCAGGAATGGCTGCAGGCCCGGCAGCGGAGCCTGCCGGCCTATGAACTGATCAGCGAGACCGGCGACGACCACGCCAAAGTATTCCGGGTACGCTGCGTACTCGCCGAGCCCGCCCTGGTCACCGAGGGCGAGGGCACCTCGCGGCGCCTGGCCGAGCAGCAGGCCGCCGCCGCCGCCATCGAGCAACTGGATTCGAGCAAGTGAACGAACAAGCCCCCCCCCCTTACCGCAGCGGCAGCGTGGCCGTGATCGGTCGCCCCAATGTGGGCAAGTCCACCCTGACCAACGCCCTGGTGGGCGCCAAGGTCAGCATCGTCTCCAACCGGCCGCAGACCACCCGGCACCGGCTGCTCGGCATCGCCAGCTTCCCGGCTGGTCAGCTGCTGCTGGTCGACACCCCCGGCCTGCACCGCGAGCAGAAGCGCGCGATGAACCGGGTGATGAATCGCGCCGCGCGCGGCTCGCTGGAAGGCGTGGACGCCGGCCTGCTGGTGATCGAGGCCGGGCGCTGGGACGACGAGGACACGCTGGCGTTCAACGTGCTCAGCGACGCCGGCATCCCGGTGGTGTTGGTGGTCAACAAGGTCGACCGGCTCAAGGACAAGACCGCGCTGCTGCCGTTCCTGCAGCAGGTCAGCGAGGACCGCAGCTTCGCCGCCGTGCATCCGATCTCCGCGCTCAAGCGCAAGGGCCTGGAGGCGCTGGTGCGCGACCTGCTGGCGCTGGTGCCGGAAGCGCCGCCGATGTTCGGCGAGGACGAGATCACCGACCGCAGCCAGCGCTTCCTGGCCGGCGAACTGGTGCGCGAGCAGTTGATGCGGCAGCTCGGCGAGGAACTGCCGTACGCGACCACCGTGGAGATCGAGCGCTTCGCCGAGGACGGCGCGCTGCTGCGCATCGGCGCGGTGATCTGGGTCGAGCGCGAAGGCCAGAAGGCGATCGTGATCGGCAAGGGCGGCACCCGCCTGAAGGACATCGGCGCCAAGGCCCGCCAGCAGATGGAGCGCCTGTTCGGCGCCAAGGTCTTCCTGGAGACCTGGGTGCGCGTGCGCGAGGGCTGGTCCGACGACGAGGCCGCGCTGAAGGCGTTCGGCTACGGGGAGTAAAGCCGGGAAGCCGGGATTGGGGATTCGGGATTGGGGATGACCAGCCTTCGGCTGTTGGAAGCCGGGATTCGGAAGCTCTGCTAGATCAAGGCAAGGATGGCGTTTTTTGTAGGAGCGGCTTTAGCCGCGACGGGCGTCACCGGTAACCGCGGTCGCGGCTAATCCCACAAGAGGGGACAAGAGGCGCACCTACAAAAGGCCCAGCCTTGCTCGACACCGATTCAATTCGATACAGAGTCGTCTCCCGTTTTCCGCTTCTCGCGCACCCGTTCCGCCCCCTGACCGCCGCTCCTGCGAATCCCGAATCCCCACTCCCGAATCCCCGCCTTGATCGAGCACGAACCCGGTTTCGTCCTGCATGCGCGGCCCTGGCGCGAGACCAGCCTGCTGGTGGAGGTGCTGAGCGTGCACCACGGCCGGCTCGGCGTGCTGGCGCGCGGCGTGCAGGGGCCGAAGAAGCAGGCCCTGCGCGCGGCGCTGCAGCCGCTGCAGTCGATCCACTTCAGTGCGCAGCGGCGCGGCGAGCTGGCGCAGTTGCGCGCGGCCGAGGCCGTGGACACGGCGCCGCGGCTCAGCGGCGAAGCGATGCTGGCCGGGTTCTACATCAACGAACTGACCCTGCGCCTGGCGCCGCGCGACGATCCGGCACCGGACCTGTACCTGGCCTACGCGCGGGTGCGCGCGCGGCTGGCCGCCGAGGCGCCGCTGGCCTGGTCGCTGCGCTGCTTCGAGCGCGACCTGCTGGAGGCGCTGGGCGTGGGCTTCGACCTGCGTCATGATGGCGACGGCGACCCGATCGATCCGGCCGCGCGCTACGTGCTGGACGCCGAACACGGGCCGCGGCGGCTGTTGAGCGACCGCGGCCACGACCAGCGCAGCGGCATGGCCACCGGCCGCGCCTTGTTGGCCCTGGCCGACGATACCGAACCGGTCGCCGAGGATCTGCCCGGCCTGCGCCGCGGCATGCGCGTGGTGCTGCTGCACCACCTCGGCGGCCGCGGCCTGAAGTCCTGGGAAATGGTCGAGGACCTGGCGCGCCAGCGCAGCGCCGCCGCCGCGGCGTCGGAGTCGGAGTCGGCAGCGCCCGCGGCGATGCCGGAGCCGGACGCCGAGCTGGATGCGCAACTCGATTCGACGTCGGCGTCCACGCCGGAAGCGCCGTGGTCGCCGTCCTCAGCGGAGTCGTGATCGGGGCGGATCGGCGGCGCGAGTCGGCACGTGGGCCGCGTTCGTCACGCCTCGACCGAATGCAGCTTGCCCCGTAGGAATGACCTCGGTGGTGACATCGCCAGCGCCATTGTGCCGCCGTCGCCGTTAGCGTCGTCGTACCGCGGGATCAATGGGGGATGCGAGGGCGGCCGGCTGAAGGCCGCCATGGCCACGTCTGGGAGCGTGCGCGGGTCGCGCCTCAAGCCGCTCTACGCCGACTCGTGCAGAAGACGGGGATCCATCCCTACTCCCCAATCCCTGCTCTGGGACGGGAGGCCAGATGGGGCGAGGGGGCTGCGGTGGGGCCGCCTTTGGCATATCCGGGTGCGCGCGGGTCGCGGCTGAAGCGTTCCCACACCCATTGCCACAGAAGACCGGGCGTCATCCCCAATCCCAAATCCCCAATCCCAGCGTTCAGTGCAACAACGCCGCCACCGCCTCGCTGAACTGGTGGCGTGCCTGCGAGGAGGCCGGGTCGCCGTGCAGCTGGCGCACGGCACGCGCCAGGCGGGCGGCGCCGACGAAGCCGCAGCTGGCCTGCAACCGGTGCAGGTGGGTGCGCACGGCCTGCTCGTCGCTGAGCTGCAGGGCCGAGGCGACCGCGTCGCGGGTGACCGGCAGTTCGGCCAGGAACAGCTCGCGCAGGGCGATCAGATGCGCGCGCTCGCCGTTGAGTGCGGCCAGCGCGGTGGTCTCGTCCCAGTCCAGGGTCGGCTCGGCACTCCCGGGCGTGCCGCCGAGGCGGCCGCGGGCGAGCAGCCGGCGCACCGATTGCAGTAGCCGTTCGGTGCTGAGCGGCTTGAGCAGCACGTCGGCGAAGCCGGCGTCGAGCAACTGCGCGCGGACCGTGGCGCTGGCGTCGGCGGTATGCGCCAGGCCGAGGGTGCCGGGGCGTTGCCGCTGCAACTTGTGCAGCAGCTCGCTGCCGCTGCCGTCGGGCAGGTTGGCGTCGATCAGCCAGAGGTCGTGCGCCTGCGTCTGCGCGCGGGCGAGGGCGCTGGCGACCGAGTCGGCCAGGTCCACCTGGGCCGGCAGCGACTGCAGTGTCGCGTCGAAGAAGGCGCGGCTGATCGGGTCGTCTTCGACGAGCAGCAGTCGCGTTACCGGGTCCTGGATCGATGCCATGCTATGCCTCCATGCGGCGTGTTCGCATCCCGCGCGGCGGCGCGCGTGCGTCGCGCCACTTTGCCTCGCCGGCGCGGCAATCGCAAGCCGGTCCCGGCCCGGTCCATCTGCGACAATGGCGGCCCTTTTCCGCCCGCAGCCTGTTGCCACGTGGCCCGATCCAGAAACCGTCTCGACCGCACGCCCTTCCAGACCGACATCGCCGACCTCAGCCACGACGGCCGCGGCGTCGCCCGCCGCGAGGGCGACAAGGTCGCCTTCGTCGCCGGCGCGTTGCCCGGCGAGACCGTCCTCGCCGAACCCACCGCACGCAACCGCCACTTCGACGAGGCGCGCACCGTGCAGGTGCTGCAGGCCTCGCCGCAGCGGGTGACGCCGCGCTGTCCGCATTTCGGGGTCTGCGCCGGCTGCGTGCTGCAGCACCTGGCCGAGGACCAGCAGATCGTCGCCAAGCAGCGGGTGCTGACCGAGAACCTGGAGCGCATCGGCCACGTGACCCCGCAGGCGGTGCTGCCGGCGCTGACCGGCGCGCCCTGGGGCTACCGGCGCAAGGGCCGCTTCTCGGTGCGGCGGGTGGAAAAGAAGGACAAGACCCTGGTCGGCTTCCGCGAGCAGGACCCGCGCTTCGTCGCCGACCTTTCGGTGTGCCACACGGTGATCCCGCAGATCGGCTTCAAGGTGACCGCGCTGGCCGACCTGGTCGAAAGTCTGGACGGCAAGCGCGACATCCCGCAGATCGAGTTCATCGCCGGCGACGCCGCGGTGGCGCTGACCTTTCGTCACATGCAGCCGCTGAGCGCGCGCGACCAGGCCGCGCTGATCGCCTTCGCCCAGGAACACGACTTCGCCATCTTCCTGCAGCCCGGCGGCGTGGACAGCGTGCATCCGCTGTATCCGCAGGAGGTGCCGCTGTCGTTCCGGCTGCCGCAGTGGGACGTGGAGCTGGCGTTCCGGCCGCTGGACTTCATCCAGGTCAATGCCGCGCTCAACGAGAAGATGATCGCGCACGCGCTGGCGCTGCTCGACGCGCAACCCGGCGACCGGGTGCTGGACCTGTTCTGTGGCTTGGGCAACTTCACCCTGCCGCTGGCGCGCACCGTGCGCGAGGTGGTCGGCGTGGAAGGCGACGCCGGGCTGGTGGCGCGTGCGCGGGAGAATGCACAGCGCAACGGCCTGAACAACGCCCAGTTCTTCGCCGCGGACCTGACCCAGGACCAGCGCCAGGCGCCGTGGATGCGCCAGGGCTTCGACAAGCTGCTGCTCGACCCGCCGCGCTCCGGCGCGCTGGAGGTGCTGCAGCAACTGCCGCTGAAACAGTTCCAGCGCATCGTCTACGTCAGTTGCCATCCCGGCTCGCTGGCGCGCGACGCCGGCTATCTGGTCAACGAACAAGGCTTCGTGCTCCAGGCCGCCGGCGCGATGGACATGTTCCCGCATACCGCGCATGTGGAGAGCATTGCGGTGTTTGAAAAGCCGGGAATGGGGAATCGGGATTAGGGATTCGTCACGGCGGCTGCGCGCGGTTTAAGATTTTTCCATTCTCCTTTCCCCATTCCCGATTCCCATGGCCATCGAGATCGAACGCAAATTCCTCGTCACCGGCGACGGCTGGCGCGCGGCGGCGCATGCCGTGATTCCGATGGCGCAGGGCTATCTCAACGACCAGGCGGCGCTGGCCAGCGGGGCGCAGAAGGCGTCGGTGCGGGTGCGGGTGCAGGGCGAGGCGGCGTTCCTCAACCTCAAGTCGCGCGAGCTCGGGCACACCCGCCAGGAGTTCGAGTATCCGATTCCGCTGGCCGATGCGCGCGCGCTGCTGGCGCTGTGCGTGGGCGGACTGATCGACAAGCGCCGGCATCTCGTGCAGCACCAGGGCCACCTGTGGGAAGTCGACGAGTTCCTCGGCGACAACGCCGGGCTGGTCGTCGCCGAGATCGAACTGGACAGCGCCGACGAAGCGTTCGTCAAGCCGGACTGGCTCGGCGCCGAAGTCACCGACGACCCGCGGTACTACAACGTGGCGCTGGCAAGCTGTCCATTCTGCGAGTGGCGGGGAGTGGGGATTAGGGATTAGGGATTGGTAAAAGCGTAAAGCCAAACGCCGCACGCGGCCCGCTTTTGCGAATCCCCACTCCCCAATCCCGAATCCCCGCTTCTCGCAGCAATCGGGCTTATGCTTTTGCGAATCCCTAATCACCAATCCCCAATCCCCGCTCATGCGCATCGATATCTGGTCCGACGTGGTCTGCCCCTGGTGCTGGATCGGCAAGCGCCGGTTGCAGCAAGGTCTTGCATCGCTCGGCGCGGATGCGCCGGCGCTGGAGATCCACTGGCATCCGTATCAGCTGGATCCTGACGCCGGCACCGAGCCGGTGCCGTTGCGCGAGGCCTATGCGGCCAAGTTCGGTGGGGCGGCGCGCACCGAGCAGATCCTGGCGCAGACCCAGGCCACCGCGCGTGCCGAAGGCCTGCCGTTCGACTTCGGCCGCGGCCAGGTGCGGGTGACCACGCTGCCGGCGCACCGGCTGCTGTGGCTGGCCGCGCGCGAGGGCAATGTCGACGCGGTGGCCGAAGCGCTGTTCCATGCGCACTTCGCCGAGGGCCGTAATCTGGCCGACCCGCAGACGCTGTGCGATGCCGGCGCTGCGGGCGGATTGCCGGCGGCACGGGTGCAGGCGCTGCTGCAGGGTGACGAAGGGCTGGACGAGATCGAGGCGGAACTGCAGCAGGCGCAGGCCATGGGCATCCGTGCGGTGCCCACCTACGTCATCGATGGACGCCAGGCGCTGCAGGGCGCGCAGCCGCCGGAGGTGATCGCGGCGACCGTGCGCGGTCTGCTCGCCGACGCCCAGGCGGGCCAGGACTGCGGCCCGGACGGATGCGCGGTCTAGGCGCGCGTATGCGGCACAGCGGGACCCACTCGCCGCGTGCGGCGCGCTAGACAGCGAAGTATCAGTGGCGAAGGGGCGGCCCGCGGTGTTGCGCGGGCGTCCCGCCGGCACCGATGCCGGCCCGCCAGGGCCTCTCCCGCATTCTGCACCCGCACGGGCCACGCCAGCCATGGCCGCAAGGCCGCCTGGGCTCGGGGACCGGGCGAACTGCCGCGCGGCCCGGCCCGGATTGCACGGCGCAGCGCTACGCGTGCCGATCTTCAGTGCGTTCATTACCGAGACGTGTCAGCTGGCAGGGGCGCGGCCTGCCGCCAGCGCCGGCATCTGCGACAATGCCGGCCCACAGGCGCCTGAACCGCGCCGGCAGGAGAATCCCCCGCATGCTCGCGATCGGCGTTGCCGGTACCGAACTCACCGCGCAGGAGCGCGACTGGCTGCAGCACGATGCGGTGGCCGGCGTGGTCCTGTTCAAACGCAATTTCGCCTCGCGCGCGCAGGTGACCGAACTGAGCGCGGCGATCCGCGCCGCTACGCCGCGACCGCTGCTGATCTGCGTGGATCAGGAAGGCGGGCGCGTGCAGCGCTTCCGCGAGGGCTACAGCGCGCTACCGCCGCTGCAGGACTTCGGCGCGCTGTATGCGCGCGACCCGGCCGCGGCGCTGGCGCTGGCCGAGCAGCACGCGTGGCTGATGGCCAGCGAGATCCGCGCCAGCGGCGTCGACCTGAGCTTCGCCCCGGTGCTGGACCTGGCCCGCGGCAACCGCGCCATCGGCGACCGCGCCTTCAGCGACGACCCGCAGGTGGTCGCCGCCTTCGCCGCGGCCTACGTGCGCGGCATGCACAGCGTCAGCATGGGCGCCACCCTAAAGCATTTCCCCGGCCACGGCACCGTGCTCGAGGACACCCACGTCGACAACGCCGAGGACCCGCGGCCGCTGGAGACCCTGCGCCGGGAAGACCTGGTGCCGTTCGCCGCCGGCATCGCCGCCGGCGCCGACGCGGTGATGATGGCGCACGTGGTCTATCCGCAGGTGGCGCCGGAGTCGGCCGGCTACTCGCCGCGCTGGATCCAGCAGATCCTGCGCCAGGACCTGGGCTTCCGCGGCGTGGTGTTCTCCGACGACATCGGCATGGCCGCCTCGTTCGCCGCCGGCGGTGTCGCCGCGCGGGTCACCGCGCACCTGGACGCCGGCTGCGACGTGGTCCTGGTCTGCCATCCGGAACTGGTCGACGAATCGCTGCAGGCCGTGCGCGACCGCCCGCTCAACAGCGCCGCGCTGCTCGGCCTGATCGGCCGTGGCGGCCTCGGCTGGGACGGCCTGCTGGCCGACGCCCGCTACGGCCACACCCAATCCCATCTGCTCTCCACCTTCGGAAAAACCGCCTGATGTCCACTCTCACCATCGCCCAGGCCCTGGCCCAGGCCGACCTGCTGGTCGATCGCACCCGCATCGACCAGGCCATCGCCCACATGGCCGACGCCATCGCCGCCGACTACCGCGGCGAAATCCCGGTCTACCTGACCATCATGCACGGCGCGCTGCCGTTCGCCGGCCAGCTGGCGCTGGAACTGGGCAGCCGCGGCCAGGACCTGCAGCTGGACTACCTGCACGCCACCCGCTACCGCGGTGAGACCGTCGGCGGCGAGCTGGTGTGGAAGCACCGCCCGGCCACCGCGCTGTACGGCCGCCGCGTGCTGCTGCTCGACGACATCCTCGACGAAGGCCTGACCCTGAAGGCGGTGCGCGAGTGGTGCCTGGAGCAGGGCGCCACCGACGTGCGCATCGCTGCGCTGACGGTCAAGCGCCACGACCGCTGCGTGCCCGGGGTGAGCGCCGACTACATCGGCGTCGAGGTGCCGGACCGCTACGTGTTCGGCTTCGGCATGGACGTCAACGAGGCCCTGCGCAACCTGCCGGCGATCTACGCGATGAAGGAGTAAGCGGGTAAGCGAGCCAGTCTCGCCGCTCCGCTGCCCATTGCCGGCGCGCATCGCCGGCGCACGCGTCCCTTTCGTTCGAGGATCCGCATGGACAACATCGCATTGGCCGTCATCGGCGGCACCGGCGTCTACAAGCTCGCGCAGCTCGACGACGTGCAGACCCACGAGGTCGAAACGCGCTACGGCGCGCCCTCCGGCCCGGTGCGGGTCGGCACGCTGCTCGGCCACCGCGTCGCCTTCCTGGCCCGCCATGGCGAAGGCCATTCGCTGCCGCCGCACAAGATCAACTACCGCGCCAACCTTGCTGCGTTGCAGCAGATCGGCGCCACGCGGGTGCTGGCGCTCAACACCGTCGGCGGCATCACCGAACGCTTCGGCCCGCGCGTGCTGGCCTGCCCGGACCAGCTGATCGACTACACCTGGGGGCGCATCTCCACCCTGTGCGAAGAGCCGGGCAGCGAGGTGCTGCACGTGGATTTCGGCCATCCGTATTCGCCGCTGCTGCGCAGCAAGATCCTCGCCGCCGCGCGTGTCACCGGCACCGCCCTGGTCGACGGCGGCTGCTATGCCGCCACGCAGGGGCCGCGCCTGGAAACCATCGCCGAGATCGCGCGGCTGCGCCGCGACGGTTGCGACCTGGTCGGCATGACCGGCATGCCCGAAGCCGGGCTGGCGCGCGAGCTGGGCCTGGACTACGCCTGCCTGGCGATCGTGGCCAACTGGGCGGCCGGCTGCGGCGACGCCGAGGAGATCACCCTGGCCGAGGTGCTGGCCAATGTCGAGGCGGCCTCGGTCGGGCTGCCGGAGCTGGTGGGGGAACTGGCGCGCGGGTGATTGTCTTCGCTGCGCAAGCTTTGCATACTCCGCCGGTGCGGCTGCCGCACAACCACCACCCATTCACTGCAAAAGGTCTCGCATCACCATGCCGAACGGTACCGTCAAGTGGTTCAACGACGCCAAGGGATTTGGTTTTATTTCTCCGGAAGACGGTAGCGCCGATGTGTTCGCGCACTTCTCCGCGATCAACTCCAAGGGCTTCCGCAGCCTGCAGGAAGGACAGCGTGTCAGCTACGACGTGACCCAGGGTCCGAAGGGCGCGCAGGCCTCGAATATCACGCCGGTCGAGTAAGCGCTCGCGTTGACTCGGTTGTGCCTTGAACCCCGCTTCGGCGGGGTTTTTTATGGGAGACGCCGTGGTGTCGGCGTCGGCAGGCGGTGGACGCAATGAAGCAAGGACTGCAGATCGGGATCGTCGGTTACGGCACGGCGGGCCAGACGCTGGCGCTGCTGCTGGCGCGCGACGGGCACCGCGTGCAGGTATTCGAGCGTGCGGCGCAGCCCGGGCCGGTGGGTGCCGGCTTCCTGCTGCAGCCGACCGGCCTGCAGGTGCTGTGGCGGATCGGCCTGCTGGAGCAGGCGTTGGCCTATGGTGCGCCGGTGCACCGCCTCTATGGCGAGACCCCGTGCGGACGCGCGGTGATGGACATGCGCTACCGCGACCTGGACGCGCGCCTGTTCGGGCTGGGCCTGCAGCGCGGCGCCCTGTTCGCCCTGCTGGCGCAGGCCTGGGACGGCTACGCCACGCTGCAGCGCGATACGCGTATCGTCGCCATCGACGACACGCTGCGCCGGGTGCAGGACCAGCATGGCCGCTGGCACGGGCCATTCGACCTGGTGATCGCCTGCGACGGCTCGGCCTCGGCGCTGCGCGCGCAGGTGCAGGCGACGCGGCTGGACCGGATGTATCCGTGGGGCGCGCTGTGGTGCCTGTTGCCGCGCGGCGACTGGGCCTTCGCCGACGAACTGCGCCAGCGCTACGTGGCCGCGCGCAAGATGATCGGCCTGCTGCCGGTGGGCACCCGCCCCGGCGATGCCGAGCCGCGGGTGAGTTTCTTCTGGAGCCTGCCGACCGCCGATTTCGATGCCTGGCAGGCGCGCGGCATGCAGCCGTGGCTGGAGGAGATCGCGCAGCTGTGGCCGCAGGCGCGCGAACGCCTGGCGCAGATCGACGCACCCGCGCAGCTGGCCCGCGCCAGCTACCGCGATGCGGTGCAGCGGCACTGGTACCGCGGCCGCCTGGTCCTGGCCGGCGATGCGGCGCACGCGATGAGCCCGCAGTTGGGGCAGGGCGTCAACATGGCGCTGATGGATGCCTGGGCGTTGAGCGAGAGCCTGCGCACCGCCGCGGACATCGACACGGCGCTGGCGCGCTACCAGGCGCAGCGCCAGGCGCACGTGGCGGTGTACCAGTTCTGGAGCCGCTGGCTGACCCCGCTGTTCCAGTCCGAGCGCGACCTGGCGGCGCGGTTGCGCGACGTCGGCATGCGTCCGGCCGGCCGCATGCCTGGCGGCCGCGGGCACATGCTGCGCGTGCTCAGCGGCACCCAGCACGGCTGGTTCGGCACGCTGCCGCTGGCGCCGGAGTTTCTGGAAACGCTGCAGGAGCTGGCAGCACGGACCGCGTCGGTGCAGACCGACGCTGCGCCTTCGTAGCGGAAACGGTAGCGCCGATCCAGCCGAAGGCATTCCTCGCATGCAGCGACGCGCTATCGCAGTGTAGCGGGCCACGACGCCGGTCAGCTGGTCGCGTCGGGACTGAAGTCCCTCCCACAAAAGGCAGTGCACTTGCTGTTTCGGCCGCGCTCATGCATTGCGCGGCGCGATACCGAAGCTTCCCGTGGCAGCGTGGCCACGCACGCACGCACGCACGCACGCATGCACTCACGCAACGCATTGCGATTGCACTGTGGGAGGGGCTTCAGCCCCGACGCCGTGATGGCGGAAGCGTCGGGACTAAAGTCCCTCCCACAAGTGATACGTCCTCAAGGTGTCTATCGCCGATCGGCCAGGCGAAGCCGCACCCGACCTACGTCGCCACAGGCAACACCAACGCCGCGCCTTCGACGCAGGCGACCAGGCGCTCGCCCGGCGCCAGCACCGGGGCGACACCGGCAGTGAAGTGCGAGAACGCCGGCAGCACCGTCATGCCGTCGCGCAGCCAGAACGCCGGCCAGCGCGGCCGCAGGCCGGGCAGCTTGACCAGCGGATGCAGGTGACCGCACAGCACGTGGCGCTGCGTATCCGTGGCCGGATCGTGGCGTAGCACGAACGGGCCGTCCTCCACCTCGGTGCCGAGCAGGGCAATGTTCAGCCCGGCGCCGGCCAGGGCGCGGTCGTGGTTGCCGGCGATCGCCGCCACCCGCAACTGCGGATGCTGCGCGCGCCACGCATGCCATTGGCGTTGCCAGTCGGCATCGGGCGCGGCGCCGTGCAGCACGTCGCCGAGGATCCACAGTTCCGCCGCGTCCTGCGCCTGCAGCAAGGCCGACAGCCGCGCCAGGTCGAGCGCGGTGCCGCCGCTGGGCAGGCCGATGCCGGCGCGGCGGAAGACGTCGGCCTTGCCCAGGTGCAGATCGGCGATCAGCAGGCGCCGCCGCGCCGGCCAGTACAGGCCGCGGTCGCCGAGCAGGCGCATCGGTTCGCCGGCCAGCAGCCAGTCCAGTTCAGCGCGCATGGCGCTGCTCCAGTTGCGCCGCCGCACGCATCACCCGCGCCTTCCAGTCCTCGGTGCTGAGCTGGCCGCGGATGCTCTCGGCCCACAGCGGGAACGCCAATGGCGTGAGGCTGCGTGGGCTGTGCAGCGCCAGCTCGCGCGCGGCGCAATCGTCCAGGGTGGCGGCCAGCCGGGTCAGTTCCATCTGGCCCTGCAGCACCTCGCGCTCGGCCTGCGCGAGCAGCAGATGCTCGGGATCGAAGCGGCTCAGCACGTCGTACAGCAGGCCGCTGGAGGCTTGCAGCTGGCGCAGGCTGCGCGGCAGGCGGCCGGGTAGGCTGGGCGGCAACAAGCCGGCGACGCGGGCGATTTCGCGGAACTGGCGTCGCGCCAGTTCGCCCAGGTTGAGGCTCTCGCGCAGATCCTCGAACAACTGCGCCGGACTCAGCAACTCACGCAATAGCGCCGCGTCGATCGGCGCGTCCTCCGCCGGCGACAGCACGAAGCCATAGTCGTTGGCGGCGAAGCTGAAGGTATTGCGCTGCCGTCGGCCCCAGCGCAGCGCCAGCAGCGCGGCCAGGCCTTCGTGCACCTGGCGTCCGGCGAACGGGTACACGAACAGGTGCTGGCCGTCGCGGGCGCGCACGCGCTCGGCCAGCAGCCGCTGCGGCGCCGGCAGGTCCGACAGCGCGCGCTGCAGGCCGAGCAGCGGGGCAAGCGCGCGCAGTTCGGCCTCGCCGCGCGGATCGGCGAACACCGCCTCCACCTCGCGGCCCAGTTCCGAGGACAGCGGCATGCGCCCGCCCATCCATTTCGGCACGCTGCCGTCGCCGCCCTTGGCCAGGCGCACGTAGGCGGTCATGTCCTCCAGCCGCACCAGTTCCAGCAGGCGCCCGGCGAACTGGAAGCGGTCGCCGCGGCGCAGGCGGCCGACGAACTGCTCCTCCACCGCGCCGAGGCGGCCGCCGCGCAGGAAGCGCACCGCGACGCTGCCGTCGCTGGTGATGGTGCCGATCGACAGGCGGTGGCGCAGGGCGATGCGGCGGTCGTGCACGCGGTACAGGCCGTCCGCGTCCAGCACCACCTTGCGGTAGTCGGGGTACTGCGCCAGCGCGCGTCCGCCCTGCACGACGAACTCCAGCACCGCCTGCCAGGTCGGTGCATCCAGCATGGCGAAGGCGGCGGTGCCGCGCAATTCGGCGTACAGCGCATCGGCAGCGAAGCCGCCGCCCAGCGCGCAGGTGATGCAGTGCTGGGCCAGCACGTCCAGCGACAGCCGCGGCGAGGGCCGCGATTCGATGCGGCCGTGGGCGATGGCGCGGCGCGCGGCGGCGTACTCGACCAGTTCCAGCGCGTGCGAAGGCACGCACAGCACGTGGCCGGCCTCGCCGGGGCGATGCTTGGCGCGGCCGGCGCGCTGCAGCAGCCGCGCCACGCCCTTGGGGCTGCCGACTTGCAGCACTTGGTCGACGGCCGGGAAGTCCACGCCCAGGTCCAGGCTCGAGGTCGCCACCACGCAGCGCAGGCTGCCATCGCGCAGGCCTTGTTCCGCAGCGCTGCGCAGCGCCGGGTCCAGCGAGCCGTGGTGCAGGGCCAGGGTGTGCGCCTCTTCCGGCCACACCGAGGTCAGCGCCTGGTGCCACAGCTCGGCTTGCGCGCGGGTATTGGTGAACAGCAGGCTGGTGCGCACCGCGAAGAGTTTTTCCAGTACCCGCGGCAACTGCGCCAGACCCAGGTGACCGGCCCAGGGGAAGCGCTCGCCGACCGCCGGCGCCAGCGTTTCCAGGGTCAGCGTGCGCGGCTTGACTCCGGCTACGATCGGCGCCTGCGGCAAGTGCGGCAGCAGCACGTCGCGCGCCTCGTCCAGGTTGCCGAGTGTGGCCGACAGGCCCCAGGTGCGCAGCGCCGGTGCCCAGCCGCGCAGCCGCGCCAGACACAGTTGCAGCAGCACGCCGCGCTTGTTGCCGAGCAGTTCGTGCCACTCGTCGACGATCACGCAGCGCAGCGTCGCCAGTTGCGGTGCGGTGTCGGGATAGGACAGCAGCAGCGCCAGCGATTCGGGCGTGGTCACCAGCACATCGAGCTTGCCACTGCGTGCCAGGCGCTTGTCGCGCGCGCTGGCATCGCCGGTGCGCAGGCCGATCTGCCAGTCCAGGCCCAGCGCTTGCGCCGGTTCGCGCAGCGCGCGCACGGTGTCGGCGGCGAGCGCGCGCAAGGGGGTGATCCATAGCACTTTCAGATCGCGCTGCGCCTGCCGGCGCGCGCGCGGCGACGTGGCGGTTTTGGCGGCCTTGGCCGCGGCGCTGGCGTTACTGCCGCCGCGTGCGGGCTTCCTGGTGGCTGCCGCGGCCTGCGCACGCAGGCCCTCCAGCAAGGGGCCGCCGAACGCGGCCAGGGTCTTGCCGCTGCCGGTGGGCGTGTGCAGCAGCCCGGAGCCACCGTCCAGGTAATGCCGCCATAGCGCGCGCTGGAACGGCAACGGTTGCCAGCCCTGCTGCGCGAACCAGGCGTACAGCGGCGCATCGGCCGGGCGCCGGCGCGCCGCCGCTGCGCTCATCGCGCCAGCGCCTGCAGCGTGGTCAAGCGGTCGGCCTCGGCGAACGGCTTGTCGTGGCGCCAGCGCAGGATGCGCGGGAAGCGCACGGCGATCCCGGACTTGTGCCGGCTGCTGCGATTCACCGCCTCGAAGCCGAGCTCGAACACTTGATACGGCGTCACCGCGCGCACCGGGCCGAAGCGCTCGGTGGTGTGCGCGCGGATCCAGCGGTCCAGCGCCAGGATCTCGCTGTCGTCCAGCCCGGAGTACGCCTTGGCCACCGGCACCAGTTGCTCGCCGTCCCACAGGCCGAAGGTGTAGTCGGTGTACAGCGTGCTGCGCCGGCCGTGGCCGGCCTGCGCGTACAGCAGCACCGCGTCGATGGTCAGCGGCGCGACCTTCCATTTCCACCAGTCGCCACGGCGGCGACCGGACTGGTAGGGCGAGGTGGCGCGCTTGAGCATCAATCCTTCCACGCCGCGCACGCGGGAATCCTCGCGCAGCGTCGCTGCCTGTTCCCATGTCGCGGCCTGCACCTGCGGCGACAGGGTCAGGCGCGGATCGGCATGCGCCTCCAGCAATGCCTGCAGCTGCGCGCGGCGCTGCTGCAGCGGCTGCTCGCGCAGATCCTGGCCATCCAGTTCCAATAGATCGTAGGCGAGCACCCGCGCTGGCGTGTCGGCCAGGGTCTTGGCGCCGGGCTTGCGGCGCTGGATACGGGTCTGCAGCGCGGTGAACGGCAGCGGCGCGGTGTCGCCGTCGCGCCAGACCAGCAGTTCGCCATCGATCACCGCATCGCGCGACAGCGTCGCCGCGGCCGCTTCGATCTCCGGGAAGCGCCCGTCCAGGCGCTCCTCGCCGCGCGACCACAGCGCCACCTCGCCGTCGCGGCGGATCAGTTGCAGGCGGATGCCGTCCCACTTCCATTCCAGCAGCCAATCGTCGAGCGCGCCGAGCGTGGTGGCCTCGGCTTCCAGCGGCGAGGCGAGGAAGAACGGGTAGGGCTGCTGGCGGTCGCTGGGCAGCACCTCGTCGGACAGCAACTGTTCCAACGCCTGCGGCGTCGGCGACCACGCGCCGAGCATGCGCTGGGCGATGCGCGCGATGTCGATCCCGGACATCGCCGCCAGCGCCTGCTGCACCAGCCGCTGCGACACGCCCACGCGCAGCGCGCCGGTCAGCAGCTTGTTGAACAGCAGGCGTTCGTCGAAGGCCAGGCTGCGCCAGCCGGCCACGACCGCGGCGCGGCGTGCGGCGTCGTCCTGCGCGGCCACCGGCAGCAGACGGTCTTCGATCCAGTCGCGCAGCGGCGCCGGGTCCGGCGTTTCCGCCGGATCGTCGAGCAGCAGGGTCAGGGTCTCGGCGAGATCGCCGACGTGGTCGTAGCTGTCGTCCACCAGCCAGCCGGGCAGGCCGCTTTCCTGCGCGATCCACTCGCGCAGTTCGCGGGTGTTGGCAATGCGTCGCAGCTTGCCGCCGCTGAGCAGCCAGATCGCCCAGGCCGCATCGGCCGGCGGCGCCTGCTCGAAATACGCGACCAGCGCGGCGCGCTTGTCCAGCGTCGCGGTGCTCTGGTCCAGTTGCCGATACAGCGCGGCGAAGCGCTTCATTCCTCGCCACCGTAGTCGGTGCGGAACGCCTCGGCGGCAACGCCGCGTTCGTTGAGTGCGCGGATGATCGCGTCGGTGTTGCCGTGGGTGGCGATCACCCGGCGTGCGCCGGTTTCATCGATGGTGCGCAGCAGATCGGGCCAGTCGGCATGATCGGACACGACGAAGCCGCGGTCGTAGTTGCGGCGGCGGCGGTTGCCGCGCAGTCGCATCCAGCCCGAGGCGAAGCCGAGTTGCGCGTGGCGGAAACGGCGCAGCCACGGGCTGCCGGCGGCCGACGGCGGCGCCAGCACCAATTGCCCGGCGTAGTCGGCGCGCTTGTCCAGTTCGGACACCGTGCGCGTGTCCAGCATCGCCACGCCAGCCTCGCGGTACACCGCCACGCCGGCCGCCACCGCGCCGTGCAGCAGCGCCGGCTGGTCGTCCCACGGCTGCAGTTCGGCGAGCACGCGCTGTGCCTTGCCCAGCGCGTAGCAGAACAGCACGGCGGCCTCGCCGCGCGCGCCGCACTCGCGGCGCCAGGCGACGATCTCGCGCGCGACATCGCTGGTGTCCGGCCAGCGGTACACCGGCAGGGCGAACGTGGCCTCGGTGATGAAGGTATCGCAACGCACCACCTCGAACGGTGCGCAGGTCGGATCGGGCTGGCGCTTGTAGTCGCCCGAGGCCACCCAGACCTCGCCATCCACCTCGATGCGCACCTGCGCCGAGCCGAGCACATGCCCGGCCGGATGCAGCGAGACCTGCGCCCGGCCCAGCGTGAAGCGGGTGCCGTAGTCGTAGGCGCGATAGGCCTGCTCGCCCAGTCGCCAGCGCAGGATCGGCAGGCCGGCGGCGGCGCAGTGGTACTCGCCCATGCCCGAGCGCGCATGGTCGCCATGGCCGTGGGTGATGACCGCACGCGGCACCGGCCGCCAGGGATCGATATGGAAGTCGCCGGCGGGGCAGTACAGCCCTTCCGGGCGCAGCACCACCAGGTCCTGGGAAGCGGCATTCGGCATGGCCGTCACTGTGTCCAAGCCGGTGTGCAGGAGATGAGAATCCGCCATGCGCGTTCGCGGCGGCGCGACGGATCGGCCACAATGCGCCAAGCGCTTCTGGGAGGGAGATGCATGCACACGGACCTGCCGGCGTTCGCCACGCATACGGTCGACAACCAGCCGCCGCCGTTCGAACCGCGCGATCTGTGGGCCGATGACGCGGTGCTGCGCGCCGCCAGCGCACGCGAAGGCGCCGACGCCTTCGCCGCGGCGCTGGCGCATTACGGTGCGCTCGCCGGCGACACGCTGTACCGGCTCGGCTTCGACGCCAATCGCGACCGTCCGCGGCTGCGCACGCACGACCGCTACGGCCACCGCATCGACACGGTCGAGTTCCATCCGGCCTATCACCAGCTGCTGGACGCGGCCAAGCGCCATGGCGTGGCGGGGCTGTCCTGGCATGCCCCGCAGCCGGGCGCACACGTGGCGCGCGCGGCGCTGAGCTACCTGCACCACCAGGCCGAAGCTGGCACCAGTTGCCCGCTGACCATGACCCACGCCGCGGTCGCGGTGCTGCGCCAGGACCCGGCCTTGCGCGAATGGGCCGACAAGGCCGCCGCGCCGCATTACGACCCACGCGATGTGCCGATCGCCGACAAGGCCGGCATCACCCTGGGCATGGGCATGACCGAGAAGCAGGGCGGCTCGGACGTGCGCAGCAACGCCACCGTCGCCACGCCGCTGGACGACGCCGGCGCGTACAGCCTGGTCGGACACAAGTGGTTCTTCTCCGCGCCGATGTCCGACGGCTTCCTTGTGCTGGCGCAGGCGCCGGGTGGCCTGACCTGCTTCCTGCTGCCGCGGCGCCTGCCCGACGGCAGCCTCAACGCGCTGCGGCTGATGCGGTTGAAGGACAAACTGGGCGACTGGTCCAACGCGTCCAGCGAAGTGGAATTCGCCGGTGCCTGGGCGCAGCGCGTCGGCGAGGAGGGACGCGGGGTGGCGCGCATCATCGGCATGGTGATGCTGACCCGCCTCGACTGCATGCTCGCCGCCGCCGCGCAGATGCGCATGGCCCTGGCGCAGGCGCTGCACCACACGCGGCATCGCATCGCGTTCGGCAAGCGCCTGATCGAGCAGCCGCTGATGCGCAACGTGCTGGCCGATCTGGCGCTCGAATCCGAAGCCGCCACCGCGTTCGCGCTGCGCGTGGCGCGCGCGGTGGACGCGGCCGACACCGACGCGTCGGAAGCGGCGTTCGCGCGCATCGCCACCGCGCTGGGCAAGTACTGGCTGTGCAAGCGCGCGCCGGCCTTCGTCAACGAGGCGCAGGAATGCCTGGGCGGCGCCGGCTACGTCGAGGAGTCGATCCTGCCGCGGCTGTACCGGCAGGCACCGCTGAATTCGATCTGGGAGGGCAGCGGTAACATCCAGTGCCTGGACGTGCTGCGCGCGCTGGCGCGCGAACCCGCCAGCGCGGCTGCGGTGCTGGCGGAGCTGGAGACGGCGGCCGGCACCGACCCGGCCTACGACGCAGCGGTGAACGCATTGCGCCCGCCATTGAGCGGCGCCGCGTCCACCGACGAGTACACCGCGCGCCAGTTGGCCGAACGCCTGACGCTGGCCCTGCAGGCGGCGGTGCTGCTGCGCAGCGCCAGCCCGGCAGCCGCGAGCTTCGTACGCAGCCGCCTTGCCGGCGCGCACGGCCTGGCCTTCGGCACGCTGGAGGCGGGTGTGCCGGTCGAGGAACTGCTGGCGCGCGCCTTGCCGTAGGCGTGCGACATCGCGCCCTCGCCCTGTGGGCACGGACGGCCGGCGCTTCCTTCTCCCTCCGGGACCACGGCTCCCTTTTTGGGGGAAGGTGCACGGAAGCGGCGGATGAGGGGGCGGCAGCCAGCGTTGCCAGGCAGCAAGTGCAGCGATCACAGGCGCTGCGCAGCCGTACCCTCACCCCAACCCCTCTCCCGGCGGGAGAGGGGCTAGGCTTCTACGGTGCTTTAGATGCGCGGCATGGCGGCCCATGGCGCCCTCATCCGCTGGAAGGAAACGGGCCGGCAACTCCTTCTCCCTCCGGGAGAAGGTGCCCCGAAGGGGCGGATGAGGGGGCGACCGTGCGCCATGTCGTTCTGACTGTACGTGGCTGCGCCCGTACCCTCACCCCAACCCCTCTCCCGACGGGAGAGGGGCTAAGCGTCTGCAATGCCATGGGCGTGCGGCATGTCGCCCATCGCGCCCTCGCCAACTCGGAATCGACTGGCTGGCGCTCCCTTCTCCCCTCGGGAGAAGGTGCCCCGAAGGGGCGGATGAGGGTACGACGGCCAGCGCAACCGCACAGCAAGTGCAGCGACCACAGGCGCTGCGCAGCCGTACCCTCACCCCAACCCCTCTCCCGGCGGGAGAGGGGCTAGGCTTCTACGGTGCTTTAGATGCGCGGCATGGCAGCCCATGGCGGCCTCATCCGCTGGAAGGAAACGGGCCGGCAACTCCTTCTCCCTCCGGGAGAAGGTGCCCCGAAGGGGCGGATGAGGGTACGACGGCCAGCGCAACCGCACAGTAAGTGCAGCACCACAGGCGGCGCGCAGCCGTACCCTCACCCCAACCCCTCTCCCGGTGGGAGAGGGGCTAGGCTCCCGCGAATCCCCAATCCCCAATCCCCAATCCCAGCGCCAAAGGCGCTAATGCCTCCCGCGTTTCCCGCCCCGCACCGGCGTTGCCTCGACCGACAGGGTGAAGCTGCGCTCCTCGCCGTCGAGCATGGCGCCGACGCCGACCAGTTGGCGCTTGATCTCCTCGCCGCGGCCGTTGCGGATGCTGACCAGCACGGTGTATTCCCAGGCGCTGCCGTCGTCCGGATGGCGGATGCTGCCCTCCACCCGCAGCGGCACCAGCGCCGACGGCGCCGACTGCTGCAGCACCGCCGAATCGAAGCGCAGGTGGTGCTTGCACGCCGGGCAGACGCTGGCGCTTTCGAGGATGGTGGCCTTGCAGTGCGGGCAGGTCCGGGTCGCCCCCGGACTGCCGGGACGCGGGCTGCTCATGCGCCGGCGTCGGACTCCGCGGGCTTGCCGCCCTTGCGGGCGTGCTTGTCGTCGTCCCAGCCGAAGTCGGCCTGGCCGCGCATGCGCGAGCCGGCGGCCACGGTCAGCGAGCCGGCCTTGACGTCGCCGATCAGTGCGCCGGAAGCGAGCAGCTCCACCCGCGAGGCCGATTCGATGTTGCCCTCCAGCTCGCCGGCGATGACCACCTTGTCGGCGCGCACGCCGCCACTGAGCTTGGCGCCGGTCTCGATGGTGAGATCGCCCTGCACGTTGACGTCGCCCTTGAACTTGCCGGCGATGCGGATGTGGCCGGTGCCCTCGATCTTGCCTTCGATGCTGATGTCGGCGGCGATCAGCGATTCCTTCGCCGCCGGGGCGGGCGCGGGTGCGCGGGCCGCAGGCGCGGCGGCGGCGACCGCGGCGAGCGGTTCGCCGGGGGCGGTGTCGCCCGGCGGGCGCGGCTCCGGCGGCAATGCGCCGTTGCCGGGAACGGGCGGCAGGCCATCCTTGCGCGCGGGACCCTGGTCTTTCCAGATGGACATGGGCTGTCGTCTCCAGTCGGGGGAAGCGCGACTATCGCCGCTCTATCGCGTCGGTTTTGTGACGCTTTCTTCAAAACGGCCGCTGGGCGTGTCGCCGCCGCCGGTTCAGCCCATGCCGTCCAGCGACGCGTCGTAGGCCTGCACCTGGTTGCGGCCGCAGCGCTTGGCCCGGTACAGCGCCGCGTCGGCCTTGCGCAGCAGGGTGGTGGCGACCACGCCGTCGCGCGGATAGCTGGCCACGCCGAGCGACATGGTCACCGCCGGCAGCGCCTTGCCGTCCACGCTGGCGCTCAGTTGCTGGGCGGCGCTGCGGATCTGTTCGGCGATGGCCTGCGCCTGTTCCGTGTCGGTCTCCGGCAGGATCACCGTGAACTCTTCGCCGCCGTAGCGGCAGGCGATGTCTTCGCCGCGCAGCCGTGCCGACAGCATCTGCCCGACCGCGGCCAGCAGGCTGTCGCCGCCGCCATGGCCGTGCAGGTCGTTGAACTGCTTGAAGTGGTCCACGTCCAGCATCAGCAGCGACAGCGGCATCTGCCGGCGCCCGCAGCGGGCCAGTTCGTGGTTGAGCGATTCTTCCAGGTAGCGCCGGTTGAACAGGCCGGTGAGCGGGTCGCGGATCGACTGCAGGCGCAGCGACTCGCGCAGGCGCAGGTTGCTCAGCGCCAGCGACAACTGCTCGGCGGCGGCCTCGGCGATGGCGACGCGCGGCAGTGGGCCAGCGCCGCGCCCGGCCAGGAACACGAAGCCCAGCTGCGTGCCCTGCGCCGACAAGGGGATGCAGGCGGTGCTGGCGCCGGCGGCGTACGGATCCTCGCGCAGATGCGCACAGGCCGAGTCGTGGCCTTGTGCGTGCACGAAGTGGCTCTTGTCGCGGCGCAAGGCCCAGCAATCCTGCGGTGCCACGGCCGGCTCGCTGCCGACCGGCGGCTGGCCCCAGCTGACGATCTGCTCGGCGCGGTCGCGCGAGGCGCGCAGCAGGTAGACGCTGCCGCCGGTGTCGGGCATCAGCGCGGCGAGCAGGCGCGCGGTCACCGTCAGCGCCTCGGCCGGTTCCGCGCAGCTCTGCAGCAGGCCGGTGTAGCGGCTGAGCGCGTTGAGGTCGGCACTGGTGCGCTCCAGTTCGCGGATGCCCGCTTCCATCTTCTCGTTGGCGATCGAGGCGGCCTGCTCGGCGTTGGCGCGGTTGCGCAGTTCGCGGAACAGCAACGCATAGACCACGCCGACGCTGCCCAGGCCGAACGGGATGCCGGCCAGCGCCAGGCCCAGCAGCATGTCCGCGCTGCGCTGACTGGAGCGATCGCGGCTCTGCAACAACTGCAGTTCCGCGTCGGTCATCTGCTGCACCTGGTCGCGGACCGCGGTGGAACTCTGGTAGACGTTCGGCGCCATCGCCCGCTGCAGCGCTTCCAGGCCGTCGCGTTGGTACACGACGAGCATCCGTTGCATCTGCGTGAGGCGCGTATTCACCAGTTGCTGCAGCACCTGCACGTTGGCGATCTGCACGGGGTTGTCGGCGACCAGCTTGCGCAGTTGCGCCAGATGTCGCGGCACCCGCTCGGCGCTGTCGTGATAGGTGGTGAGATAGGCCTGGTTGCCGGTCAACTCGTAGCCGCGCACCGCCGATTCGGTCATCAGCAAGGTGGATTGCACCTCGTCGATGTTGCGCAGCACTTCGTGGGTGTGGGCGACGCGCGCGGCGTCGGAAATCGCGCGTTGCGCCCCGGAGAACACGCCAAAGCCGATCAGCACAAAGACCGCGGCGGAGAAGAGCAGGGCGAGGCGCGTTCTGGCCCGCACGCGAAGAAGGATCGGCATCGGAAAATTCTACTGTGACGCCGCAACAGCCTTGGACCGGCGTCACAAAAAAGCGTGCCGAAACGCAGCAGCGCACGGCACGCGCTGCACGGCGGCTGCCGCTCCCGCACGTGCGGGAGCGGCAGGTGACTCAATGGCGCTCGCGGTCGCCGTTGTGCGGGTCTTCGTTGGCGTTCTCGCGTGCCTTGTCGGCGACCTTCTGCGCCGCATTCGCGGTGGCTTCGCTGGCATCGGCCGCCATTTCCTTGGCCGCGGCCGAGGCGTCCTGCACGGCCTCGGAATTGGCGGCACGGTGCGCGGCGTCGCGCGCGTCGGCGGCGACCTCGCGCCCAGTCTGCGCGACCTGGCCCGCGGCTTCCTTGGCGGCTTCGCCGGTCTGCTCGGCGGCGACCTTGGCGTCGCGTTGCGCCTGCTGCGATTCGGGACCCTGGCAGCCGGCCAGTGCAAGGGCGCCCAGCAGGGCCACGATCGGGGTCTTGTTCATGCGGCTTCTCCGTCCACGGGTGGGTGACGCGGCGCAGCCTAGGCGGGCGCGCATGCAGCCTGCGTCAAGGCGCGCGGGCAAGTGTTCAGGATGGCGGCGCAGGGAGGGACGTGTGGCGTGGGACGGCCCAGCGCGTCCTGTCATGCGCGCGCCATGCGTTCACGGGTGGACGGAGTGGTCGAAATCTTCATCGGCCGATTCGCGGTACTTGGTGCGCCGGCGCGAAGGCGGTACGCGATTCCCGATGGCAGTGTCGGCGAGCCGGGCCCGCCATGCCCCAGCTTGCGGGGAGATTTGCCGCGTGTCGCGCAGTGCGTGCGTGGGCGCCTGCATCGCGGCGGAGCGGCAACCTCACGTTGGCGTGGGTGCGTGCGCGGCATGTGCCGCGGGGAGCGTGTGCGACGACACCGGGCGCGCAGCGCTGCGGCGTCTGCGCGCGTCGCGGCGTGATAGCGCCGCCATTGCGATCGCCCGGAGGCAGCAGCGCGGTGCGGTGCCGATCGCACCCTTTCGTCGTCGCACCCGCCAATCGCCAGGCAAAGAAAAAGCCGCTGGCGGACCAGCGGCTCTTTCAGGACTGCAAAAAGCAAGAAGTGATTACTTCTTGGCTTCCTGAGCAGCGTCCTTGGCCTTGTCGGCGGTGTCTTCCGCAGCCTTGGCGGTGTCGGCAGCCTTGTCGGCAGCGGCATCGGTCGGGGCAGCGGCGGCAGCGGCCGAAGCGTCGGCAGCGGTGTTGGCGGCGGTCGCGGCGGTGTCGGCAGCAGCCTGAGAGGCGTCGGCGGTCGGGGCGCCGGCGGCAGCCGACTGGTCGGCAGCAGCCTGGGCGTCGGTGGCGGCTTCGTTAGCCGACTGCGCGGCGTCCTGGGCCTGCTCCTGCTTCGAGCACGCGGCCAGGGCCAGGCCCAGGGCCATTGCGATCAGCAGCTTGTTGATGCTCATTGTGTCTATCCTCGTCGTTTAGTTAGGCAACGCGCGAATGCGCGCCCTCAACATGATGACAAGCCAAAGTCGGCTGTCAAGCGCACGCGCATTCATTTTTGTGTTTCAGGGGTTAATTCCAGTCAAATCAATTCGATGGCGACCGCTGTCGCTTCGCCACCCCCGATGCACAGGGTCGCGATTCCGCGGCGACCGCCACGGCTGCGCAACGCATTTAGCAATGTCACCAGCAGGCGCGCACCGGAGGCGCCGATCGGATGGCCGAGCGCACAGGCACCGCCGTGGACGTTGATCTTGGCATGGTCCAGGCCCAGTTCCTTGATCGGCACCATGGCCACCACGGCGAAGGCTTCGTTGATCTCGAACAGGTCGACCTGGTCCAGGCTCCAGCCCACCTGATCGAGCAGCTTGCGGATCGCGCCGACCGGTGCGGTGGTGAACCATTCCGGCGCCTGCGAGAAGGTCGCGTGGCCGACGATCCGCGCCAGCGGCGCGACGCCGCGGCGCGCGGCCTCGTCGGCACCCAGCAGCACCAGCGCGGCGGCGCCGTCGGAGATGCTCGAGGAACTGGCCGCGGTGACCGTGCCGTCCTTCTTGAACGCCGGCTTCAGCGCCGGGATCTTGGTCACGTCGGACTTGCCCGGCTGCTCGTCGCTGTCGACCTGCACCTCGCCCTTGCGGGTGGCGACGGTCACGGGGACGATTTCCGCAGCGAAGGCGCCATCGCGCTGCGCGGCCTGCGCGCGGTTCACCGATTCGATCGCGAACGCGTCCTGGTCCTGGCGGCTGAAGCCGAACTTCTCCGCGGTGGCCTCGCCGAACACGCCCATCGCCTGGCCGTCGTCGGGATTGGTCAGGCCGTCCCAGGCCATGTGGTCGACCGCCTGGAAGTTGCCGTAGCGGTTGCCGGTGCGCGAGTTCGGCAGCATGTGCGGCGCGTTGCTCATCGACTCCATGCCGCCGGCGACGACGATGCTGGCCGAACCGGCCTTGATCAGGTCGTGGCCGAGCATCACCGCCTTCATGCCCGAGCCGCAGACCTTGTTGATGGTGGTGGCGCCGGTGCCGTCGGGCACGCCGGCCGCGCGCGCGGCCTGGCGGGCGGGAGCTTGGCCGAGATTGGCCGGCAGCACGCAGCCCATGATGACTTCGGAGACATCCGCGGCGGGGATGCCGGACTGCTCCAGCGCGGCGCGGATGGCCGCGGCGCCCAGCGTCGGCGTGGGTACGCCGTTGAACTGGCCCAGGAACGCGCCGATGGCGGTGCGCTTGGCCGCGGCGATGACGATCTCGGTCATGGCAAACCCTTACGAAAGTGGTTTTCCGATTATCGGCCGCGGCGCGGGTTCTGCCAATCGCAGGTGCCCGGGGTGGCCGTTCCGCGAACGCTGTTTCGGTGTAGATTGGCGTGGGTCATCGCCGTCGCCGACGTCCGATGAATGGAATGGCACCGGTCGGTGCGGCAGATCAAGGTAGAGGGGAAGAACATGCGGGCATTGATGGCACGGTCGCTGCTGGCGGCCGCGGTGGCGGTTGCGCTGACCTCGTGCGGTGGCGGCGGTGGCGGTGGCGGCAATCTGGTCCATGGCAGTCCGCCGCCGACCTCGCCGCCTCCGCCCCCACCGCCGCCGCCGCCCCCTCCGCCGCCGACGTCACCGCCGCCGACCTCGCCACCTCCGCCGCAGCCGGCGTTCGACGCGCATCTGACCCTGACCAATACGCTGGCCGCGCACAGCGCCGGCTACGACGGCAGCGGCTACCGCATCGGCGTGGTCGACACCGGCGTCAACCGCAACCATCCGGCGCTGGCCGGGCGGGTGGTGTCGAACCTGATCTACGTCGATCCGAGCCAGAACAACACCAAGGTCGACGACGTCGACGGCCACGGCACCACCGTGGCGCAGCTGGCGGCGGGCAAGTCGGTCGGGCAGTGGCCGGGCGGCATCGCGCCGGGCGCGCAGATCGTGTCCGCACGCATCATTGCCGATACCCCGCCCAAGGACGACGGCAGCGGCAGCGGCAACCAGGTCAGTGGCGGGCTGGGCCTGACCCAGGTCCACCAGGACCTGATCAATGCCGGCGTCAAGGTGATGAACAACTCCTGGGGCGGCATCTACTGGACCGACCTGAACTCGACCAACGCCATCGCCGCCGAGTACCGCCCGTTCGTGATCGGCAACGGTGGCCTGGTGGTGTTCGCCGCCGGCAACGAATCCAAGTCCACACCCTCGGACATCGCTTCGCTGCCCAGCAAGTCCGGCCCCAACGGTACCCTGCCGGCGGCGGACCTGGAGCGCGGCTGGCTGGTGGTGGCGGCGACGGATTCGAGCACCGGCACGCAGCTGGCCTCGTATTCCAACGCCTGTGGCGCGGCGATGCGCTACTGCCTAGTCGCGCCCGGCACCGAGGTGTTCGTCGATCCCAAGGCCACCTCCGCCAGCAACCCCGACTACTACTACGGCAGCGGCACCTCGTTCGCGGCGCCGCTGGTGTCCGGTGCGGCGGCGCTGGTCTGGCAGGCCTTCCCGTATTTCACCAACGACCTGGTCCGGCAGACCCTGCTCGGCACCGCCACCGACCTGGGCACGCCGGGCGTGGACGCGACCTTCGGCTACGGCCTGCTCAACGTCGGCAAGGCGGTGCAGGGACCTGGCCGCTTCGACTGGGGCGACGTGACCGTGGGCTTCACCGGCAGCTCGACCTGGGCCAACGACATCGCCGGCAGCGGCGGCCTGATCAAGCAGGGCAGCGGCACGCTGACCCTGAGCGGCACCCAGAACACCTATAGCGGCGACACCCAGGTGCAGGGCGGCACACTCAGCGCGGCCAGCCTGGGCAGCTCGAACGTGGCGATCAGCAATGGCGCCACCTTCGTCGGCACCGGCGCGCTCGGCGGCAGCGTCGCCAATGCCGGCACCTTCCAGGTCGGCGCGGCCACCCTGAGCCTGAGCGGCAACTACGTGCAGAGCAGCAACGGCCGGCTGGCCCTGCTGGTCGGCGACAAGCTCTCGGTCGGCGGCAGCGCCGTCCTGCAGGGCGGTTCGCTGTACGTGCTGGGCAAGCGCGACTACGTGGTCAACAACACCGCGTACAGGGTGCTGGAGGCCAACGGCGGGCTCACCGGCACGTTCGCCTCGGTGACCACGCCGTCGAACGTGTTCCTGACCTCGTTCCTGTCCTACGACGCCACCAGCGCCTCGATCACCGTGCAGGCGCTGAGCGTCACCGCCGCCGCGGCCAGTTTCGGCAACATCACTGCGGCGACTCTGGCGTCGGCGACGCGCGTGGATGCGGCGTTCGCGCAGCTCAACACGCAGCTGAGCCACGACCCGGCCACGGTCGACGGCGCCCTGCTCAAGGCGGCCGGCGCAGTGCAGCAGTCGCCGAGCGTGGCGGCGGCGTCGGCGACGCTGCGCAGCCTGTCCGGCGAGGCGCATGCCGCGGCCACCGCGATGACCTTCGACACCATGGACCTGCAGCGGCGCGCGCTGTCCAGCCGCTTCGATACGCTGGTCGAACGACCGCGCGCGGTCGGCGCCTGGAGCCAGCGCCTGGGCGAGACCGGGCAGGGCAGCTTCGCCGGCAGCGAGTTCCAACTCGATGGCTGGCTGATGGGCCAGGACCTGCGCCTGAACGACCATCTCGTCGCCGGCGTCGCCTTCGGCGAGAGCCGCGCCAGCGATGCCGGCAGCCTGGACCGCAGCCGCAACCGCCAGGTGCAGGGCCAGGCCTATCTCGGTGCGATGGCCGGCAATGCCTACGCGCTGGCGCAACTGGGCAGCGGCCAGTACCAGCGCCAGCTCGACCGCAGCCTGCTGCTTGGCGACACCGTCGCCGACGCCTCCAGCCGCTATGCCGGGCGCTTCCTGTCCTCCAGCGTCGAGGTCGGCTATCGGTTCGGGCGCGGCCCGGCGTGGCTGACCCCGTATGCCGGCGCTGACTACAGCCGCATCGACAGCGATGGCTTCCGCGAACAGGGCGGCGATGGCTTCGGGCTGATGGCCGGCGCGGCCAGTTCCTCGCGCAGCCAGGCGCTGGCCGGCCTGCGGGGCGGATTCGGCGGGCGCGGCTGGTCGCTGCAGGGCTATGCCGAGTGGCAGCAGACGCTGGCCACGCAGGGCTTGGAGCGGCAGGCCAGCTTCGTCGGCGTGAACGCGTGGGCGCCGCTGGTGGACCTGCAGCCGGCGCGCTCGGGCGGGCTGTTCGGCGCCAGCCTGCAGACGCGCTGGAACGGCGCGCTGCTGGGCCTGGGCTACGACCAGCGCTTCGGGCCGCGCGGCGACGACCGCGCGGTGTCGCTGAACTATCGCCTGGGCTTCTGAGTCCCGTATCCGTCCGGCGCGTGCTGCGCCGGCTCGGGGTCGATCAGTCAGGCAGGGCCGGGGTGTCCCGGCCCTGCGATCTGTGGCTCTTCCGCCTGCGGCGCAGGCGGCGCGCGGCGTCACTCGCCGCGCAGATGGCCCATCGAGCGCGGTGCGGTGCGGCCCAGCGGCAGCTTGAGCTTGCCGATCGCCTGCATGCGCGCCTCGGCGATGCGGTCGGCGGCCTGTTGCGGCGGAATGTTCTCGCGCTCGGACAGGTCGAAGATCTTGCCGAGGTTGTGGTACATGCTGCGGATCAATCGCATCGCGCGTTCGCGGTTGTAGCCGTCGATCTCCAGCGACACGTTCATCACCCCGCCGGCGTTGACCGCGTAGTCGGGCGCGTAGAGGATGCCGCGGCGGTGCAGTTCCTCGCCGACGGCGGGATTGGCCAACTGGTTGTTGGCGGTGCCGCAGACGATCTTGACCTTGAGCCGCGGCAGCTTGGCCTCGTCGAGCGCGCTCTCCATGGCGCACGGCGCCAGCACGTCGGCGGCGACGTCGTAGATGTCGTCCGGGTCGACCGATTCGGCGCCGTATTCGGCCACGGCGCGCGCGACCAGCGCCGGGTCCAGGTCGGTTACGTACAGCTTGGCGCCGCGTTCCTTGAGCAGCTTCACCAGCTCCATGCCGATGTGGCCCAGGCCCTGCACGGCGATGCTGGTTTTGCCGATCTCCTCGTGGCCGAACTTGCGTTGCAGCGAGGCCATCAGCGCCTGCAGCGCGCCGTAGGCGGTGAACGGGGCCGGGTCGCCGGAGCCGCCGTGTACCTGGTGCACGCCGGTGACGTACTCGGTTTCCAGGTAGATCTGCTCCATGTCGTTGACGTCGGTGCCGACGTCCTCGGCGGTGATGTAGCGGCCGCCCAGCGAATCGACGTAGCGACCGAAGGCGCGGAACAGCGCTTCGGACTTGTCGCTCTTCGGATCGCCGATGATTACCGCCTTGCCGCCGCCGATGTTGAGCCCGGCCAGCGCGTTCTTGTAGGTCATGGTGCGGCTGAGCCGCAGCGCGTCCTGCAGGGCGGACTCGGTGTTGGCGTAGGGGCGCATGCGCACGCCGCCCAGCGCGGGGCCGAGCACGGTGTTGTGGATGGCGATGATCGCCTGCAGTCCCACGTCGCGGTTGTGGCAGAAGACGACCTGTTCGTGGCCGGTGTTGGCTAGCGTTTCGAAAAGCATGGGGGCTCCGCTGGCGTTGCAGGTGTCAGGCACCATGGTCCAGGAACGTGCCTGGTGGGTGGCGCAAAACAAAAACGCGACGGTTCCGGAACAGGCCCTGAGCGTCGCGATGCCGGCATTTTAAAGCAATTGCCGGCTGCCCGCGCGATGACGCCATGGCCCCGCGGTGCGGGCATCTCGCCGTGCTGTGCGACGCAAGGGACGGCAGCGTGCCCGTTTGCCCGGGCCGATGCTGAGATCGCGGACCAGGGCGGCTCTCGGTGGAGGCGGTGCCCGGCGGACGGGGAAGAGCGGGCGAGCGGCGGCGGTCAGTCCCGTGGCGGCCGCCGACAATGCGATTGCATTGTGGGAGGGGCTTCAGCCCCGACGTCTGACAGTCGGCGCCGGGGCTGAAGTCTCTTCGCAGCTGCGCAGCGGGCAGCGGCCGAACGCCGGCACCGCGTGTGTCGCGGTACGCCATGCGGGCCGGCGGCCATGCATCGGTGGGCACGCAGCCGCGCGCGCCGCCAGCATGGCGGTCACGCGCGGCGCTGTGGGGCGATGCATCAGCGGCGGACCCAGTACCCGGCGTGGAAGCGATAGGCGGGGCCGTAGTGCTCCCAGCGCGGGCCGACGTAGACGTAGCCCGGCCGTTCCACCACATAGCGGCCGGCGACCCAGACGTGGTGGTACCCGTTCCACTGCCAGTAGCCGGGCATCCAGACATAGCCGGGACGCACCACCACCCGTTCCACCCGCGGCGGCGGCGGCGCGGCGCGGACCGACAGTTCCACCACCTCGCGCGCCTGCGCGGGCGCGACGGCCATGCCGCCGGCGAGCGCGCCGCCGAGCAGGGAGGCCAGCAACAAGGGACGAGCGAACATGCGATTTCTCCGAAGGCATCGGCGGGGTGCCGACGCCGGAGGAAACGCCGCGGCCCGGGGAGGTGTTGACGCGCTCGGGAGAGCCTATTCATCCGCCGGATAGGCGGGCGCGGCGGCACGCGGCGTGGACGCGCATGCTGCAGCGCAACCTGCCCGTGTCGCGCTGCGCGCCTAGAATCGCGGCATTCTCTTTTCGATGTGCGCACGATGAGCCTTCCCGCGTCCCGCGTTCCGTTGCCGCAGACGGACGCCAGTCCCTTGCGTTTCGTCACCGCCGCCAGCCTGTTCGACGGCCACGATGCGGCGATCAACATCATGCGCCGCCTGATCCAGGCGCAGGGCGCCGAGGTGATCCATCTCGGCCACAACCGCAGCGTCGAGGACGTGGTGCGCGCGGCGCTGCACGAGGATGCCGATGCGATCGCGCTGTCGTCCTACCAGGGCGGCCACGTGGAGTACTTCAAGTACATGGTGGACATGCTGCGCGAGCGCGGCGCCGGCCATGTGCGGGTGTTCGGCGGCGGTGGCGGCACCATCACCCCCGAGGAGATCGCCGAGCTGCAGGCCTACGGCGTGGAGCGCATCTACCACCCCAACGACGGCATGAAGATGGGCCTGGTGGAGATGATCGAAGACGTGGTGGCGCGCGCCGGGCGCGCACGGGACGCGGGACCCGGGACCCGGGACCCGGAACAAGCCGGCACCTCGATTCCCAGCATCGACGACGAGATCGGCATCGGCCGGATGCTGTCGGCCATTGAAGACGGCGTGTTCTCCGAGGCCGAACTGGCCCTGCTGCGCAAGCAGTGGCAAGCCGGCCTGCCTCGCCCTTCCGAGTCCCGGGTCCCGGGTCCCGGGTCCCGCAGCGGGCGCGCAGCGCCCGTACTCGGCCTGACCGGCACCGGCGGCGCCGGCAAGTCCTCGGTCACCGACGAACTGCTCAACCGCTTCCTGGCCAGCTTCCCGCAGATGCGCATCGCGGTGGTGTCGGTGGACCCGAGCCGACGCCGCACCGGCGGCGCGCTGCTCGGCGACCGCATCCGCATGAACGCGCTGCGCAGCCCGCGCGTGTACATGCGCTCGATGGCCACGCGGCGCCAGCACGCCGCCACCAATCGCGTGCTGAAGGACTGCATCGCGCTGCTGAAGGGCATCGGCTACGACCTGGTGATCGTGGAGACCGCCGGCATCGGCCAGAGCGATTCGGAGATCGTCGATCTGGTCGATTTCCCGGTGTACGTGATGACCAGCGACTATGGCGCGCCGAGCCAGCTGGAGAAGATCGACATGCTCGACTTCGCCGAACTGGTGGTGCTGAACAAGTACGACCGGCGCGGCGCCGAGGATGCGTTGCGCGACGTGCGCAAGCAGTGGCGGCGCAACCGCGCGGCATTCCAGCTGGAGGACGAGGCTGTCCCGGTGTATCCCACCATCGCCAGCCAGTTCAACGATCCGGGCGTGAGCTGGATGTTCGTCAATCTGTGCCGCCTGTTGCGCGAGAAGCTCGATGCGCAGACCGAGGCCGCTGCAGGCTCGCCCGGTGCGCAGGCGCACTGCGATTTCCGCCCGCAGCTCGACACCACGCTGAAGGAGCCGCGCGCCACCGTGCTGATTCCCGGCGCGCGCGTGCGCTACCTGGCCGAGATCGCCGAGCAGGGTCGCGCCCTCAATGCCGGCGTGCTGCGCCAGGCCGAAGCGGCCGACCGTGCGCAGGCGTTCTGGCAGGCGTTGCACGAACTGCAGGATCCGCAGTTGCCGGCGCAACTGGAACTGTACGCGGCGCAGGACCTGCTGCCGGCGCCGCGCACGTCCGCCGAGGCCTCCGCTGCCGCCGTCGACGCCAGCCTGCTGTTGCTGCGCCAGCGCTACAACGATGCCTTGCAGTCGCTGTCCAACGAGTCGCTGAAGCTGCTGCGCGAGTGGCCGCAACGGCTGAAGTCGATCACCGATCCGGTCACCGAGTACGCGGTGCGCGGCAAGCCGATCCGGGTGGAGAACTACCGGCAGTCGCTGAGCCATCAGTCCATTCCGAAGATCGCCGCGCCGCGCTACAAGAGCTGGGGCGAACTGCTGACCTTCCTCGGCAAGGAGAACCTGCCCGGCAGCTATCCGTACACCGGCGGCGTGTACCCGTACCGTCGCACCGGCGAGGATCCGATCCGCATGTTCGCCGGCGAGGGCACGCCCGAGCGCACCAACCGGCGCTTCCACTATCTGAGCGTCGGTCAGCCGGCCGCGCGCCTGTCCACCGCTTTTGACAGCGTCACCCTGTACGGCGAGGACCCGGCGCCGCGTCCGGACATCTACGGCAAGATCGGCAACTCCGGGGTCAATATCCCGACACTGGACGACATGAAGAAGCTGTACTCCGGCTTCGACCTGTGCGCGCCGACCACCAGCGTGTCGATGACCATCAACGGCCCGGCGCCGATGATCCTGGCGATGTTCATGAACACCGCCATCGACCAGCAGGTGGAGAAGTACCTCAAGGCCGACGCGCAGCGCTGGGCGCAGGCCGAGCAGACCCTGGCGCGGCTGTTCGAAGGCCGCGAACGCCCGCGCTATCACGGAGAGCTGCCGCCGGGCAACGACGGCCTCGGCCTGGCCCTGCTCGGGGTCAGCGGCGAGCAGTTGGTGGATGCGCGGACCTATACGCAGATCAAGGCGCAGACCCTGTCCAGCGTGCGCGGCACGGTGCAGGCCGACATCCTCAAGGAGGACCAGGCGCAGAACACCTGCATCTTCAGCACCGAATTCGCACTGCGCATGATGGGCGACATCCAGCAGTATTTCGTCGAGCAGAAGGTGCGTAATTTCTACTCGGTGTCGATCTCCGGCTATCACATCGCCGAGGCCGGGGCGAACCCGATCAGCCAGCTCGCCTTCACCCTCAGCAATGGCTTCACCATCGTCGAGTACTACCTGGCGCGCGGCATGCACATCGACGATTTCGCGCCGAACCTGAGCTTCTTCTTCAGCAACGGCATGGACCCGGAATACACGGTGATCGGCCGGGTGGCACGGCGGATCTGGGCGCGGGCGATGCGCGAGCGCTACGGCGGCAACGAGCGCAGCCAGATGATGAAGTACCACATCCAGACCTCGGGCCGCTCGCTGCACGCGCAGGAGATCCAGTTCAACGACATCCGCACCACGCTGCAGGCGCTGTACGCGCTGTTCGACAATTGCAACAGCCTGCACACCAACGCCTACGACGAGGCGATCACCACGCCGACCGAGGAGAGCGTGCGCCGCGCGGTGGCGATCCAGATGATCATCAACAAGGAGCTGGGGCTGAACTTCTGCGAGAACCCCTGGCAGGGCAGCTTCATCGTCGAGCAGCTCACCGATCTGGTCGAGGAGGCGGTGTACAAGGAGTTCGAGGCGATCAGCGAACGTGGCGGCGTGCTCGGCGCGATGGACACCATGTACCAGCGCGGCAAGATCCAGGAAGAGAGCCTGTACTACGAACACAAGAAGCACGACGGCAGCCTGCCGTTGGTCGGGGTCAACACGTTCCTGCCCAAGGAGCACGCCGGCGAGACCGCGACCGAGATCGAGCTGATCCGCTCCACCGAACAGGAAAAGGACCAGCAGATCGGCAACGTGCGCGACTGGCAGCAGCGCCGCAACGCGCTGGCGCTGGCCGCGGAAGGCGCCGGCCTGGGCGCGCTGCAACGCGCCGCGCGCGAGCGCCGCAACGTGTTCGCGGCGCTGATGGAGGCGGTGAAGACCCATAGCCTGGGTCAGATCAGCCACGCGCTGTACGAGGTCGGCGGCGAGTATCGGCGCAACATGTAGCCGTCGCGGCGTCGGGCGCTGCCGGCATGGCGCTTGCATGGTGCGATGGGTGACATGGGCGCCGCGACGCGGCGTGTCGATGCGCGCGCGCGGATCGGCGCAGGACACCCGCACAGCGGGTGCCTGCGGCCGCAGGTCGGTACCGCCGCGCACGAATCGGCGCGGCATGCTTGAATGGCGTTGCGTGCCACGTGGGTGCGCACCGGTGGCTGGGCGCGGGGACCTGGCGATGTTTTGCGGATGACGACGATCGTGCCGATCATGTGGATTGCCATCAGCGCGGCTGCGCTGGTGCTGGGGGCGGGACTCTGGTGGTGGTGGCGCCGTGGCCGTGGCGATGCGGCGGAGGCGCCGCAGGCGCGTGCCGTCGCCGAGGATGCCGATCTGCCCGAGGCGCCGGCAGCGTTTGCACGCGCCGCGCCGGCCGCGCCTGATGCCGCAGCGGAACCGGGCCTCGACCCCTTCGCCGACCCGGCGCTGATCGGCCTGGATCCAGTGCCGGACGCCGCGATCCTGGCGAGCCTGTGCGAGCTGGCGTTCGCTGGCCGGCCGGTGCACGCAGCGGCGGCGGCCGCGCCGGCGGTCATGGCCGATGCCGCCGTGGTGCTGGCGCGCATCGACGCGCATCCGCGCTACACGCCACGGCGTCCGCACCTGCTGCCGCAGCTCACCCGTGCGATCAACGATCCGGCCGCCGGCGCGCATTCCATCGCCACGATCCTGGGCCAGGACCCGGCGCTGGCCGGCAACCTGCTGCGCATCGCCAACAGCGTCGTCTACCGCCGCCATCCCGAGCCGATCGAGAACCTGGAGCGGGCGGTGGCTCTGCTCGGCACCGAGGGCCTGCGCCAGATCGTGCTGGCGGCGCTGCTGCAGCCGGTGATCGTCGACGACGGCAGCGTCTTCGGCCGCTGTGCGGCGGTGCTGTGGGAACACACCCTGCTGTCGGCGCATGCCGCCTCCCAGGTGCCCGATCGCGACGATGCGAACGCCGCGCAGTTGCTGGCGCTGCTGTGCGGGCTGGGCGCGGTCTCGGTGGTGCAGGTGCTGCGCGATGTCCACGCGCGCCACGCCGAGGCAACGCCCACGCCGGCGGCGATGACCGAGATGCTGGAAGCCTGGTCGGCGCACTGCGCCAAGGCCATCTCTGCGGACTGGGGGCTGTCGCCGCGGGTGCAGCGGGCCTTGGAAGAGCAGGCGGGCGATGCCGATGTGGCGACCATGAGTCCGCTCGGCCTTGCCCTGCGCCGGCAGCGCGCCGCGGCGGCCGCGCAGTTGGCGGTGCGCTATCGCCGCTAGTCGCGGCGCGTGGGCGATCGGGCGGCGCCGGCGAACCGTGCAAGCACTTGGCAGATCGCGACAGCAGCAGTGCGGGGCAGGGCGCGATCGCAGTGGGGTGCTGCGCGAGGCGGGGCGAGGTGCGCTCCAACGGGGTGGACGCGGATGAGCGCTATCGACCAAACGCGCACCGCATGGGCCGCACCGCCCTGGCTCGACGCCGTGCTCAAAGGTGTGCGCCTTGTCCTGATCATTGTCGGCAACCTGGCGATGGTCGCCGGCTGCATGGCCCTGGCGCACGTGGTCACGTCGGCGCTGGCGCCCTTTCTGGCGATGCTGCTGATCTTCCCGCTGGCGGTGTTCGCCACGATTGCGATCCACGAAGGCGGACACGCGTTGGCGGCGCGCGCGGTCGGCATGACCGTGTCCATGGTGCGGGTCGGCCCACTGCACCTGCTTGCGCGGCGCCGCGGCTGGCGGGTCCGCTGGCAACGCACGCGGCAAGGCGACAACACGGGCGTCGTGCTGGCGGTGCCGAACCCGTATGCGGCAGTGCGCCGGCAGTATCTGGTGCTGATCGCCGGAGGTCCGCTGGCCAACCTGCTGGTGGCGGCCGGATGCGGATTCCTGGCATGGCGCCTGGGGCTGGGCAGCAGCAGTGGCGCGTTCTGCATCGGCGCAGCCGTGTTCAATCTGGCAGTCGGGTTGGGCAATCTGGTGCCGTTGCAGAGCGCGCTCGGCGGCAGCGACGGCCTGAAGTTGCTGAAGCATGCACGGCGGCGCGATCCGGACGCCCTGGCCGAGGTGCTGGCCGAACTCAATGGCCTCTCGCTGCGCGGCGTCACCGCGGACAAGCTGCCGGCACACCGCCTGGCTCTGCTCGCGGACGGCGACGGCTGGTTTTTCTATGTCTGGTTCACGCTGAAAGCCATGCAGATCCGTGGCGAGTGGGCGCAGATCGCTGCCCTGCAGCCGGTTTTCGAAGAGCAGGTCGCGATGCTGCCTTTGCCGGTCGCCGAAGCCTGGCACACCCTGGTCGCGCTATTGCGCTGCGAACTCGCGTTCTCGCGTGCCATGGCCGGCGCCGACCAGGCCGATCCCCTGGATGCGTCACTGAATGCGGAGATCGATTGGACGAGTCCGGCGTTGCGTCCGCGCTGCCAGGCGCTGATGGCGGCGCAGCGTGGCGACACGGGCGCCGCGTTGTCGGCATTGGCGCGCGCGGAGGCATTGGCCGAGAACGACGTGGATGCCGCCACCCGGCAATGCGAACGCGTGCTGCGCGAGGCGATCCGTCAGCGGCTGCCGCTGACCTCGCGTCCCTGATTGTGCATGGCCAGCCGGCATGCGGCCGGCTGGCGCGCAGTGCCGGCCGGCCGCTCAGCGCAGCGGTACGTCGGCGACCTTGTCCTGGTAGTCGCGCTTGGGGTCGATGCCGAACAACACCTTGATGCCGGCCATCAGGCTGGAGCCGTTGAGCCAGATCTGCGCGTGATCCGGATCCAGGCGCAGCAATGCCAGCTTGGGATCTTCCTTGCCCTCTTCGTACCACGCTGCGACATAGCCGTTCCACAGGCGCTCGATCACGGCCTGGTCGTTGTCGACACTGAGCGTGCCGCTGATGCTGGCGAACAGATCGTGGCCCTTGGCGCTGAACGCGGCGATCACCCGCTGGCTCTGCGCCAGCTTCTGCACCAGCGCGTTGTCCTTGGAGGTGAAGAACCAGATCGGGCCGCCGCTGTCGCCCTCGAACTGTGCGGTCATCGGGCGGGCGTGGCCATCCTCGACGCCGTCCAGGCCCAGCATCACGGTGCGGTCGGACTTCAATGCCTTCCAGAATTTCTCTTCCAGTTCCTGCGGGCTGGCCATGCGGATCTCCGAGCGGGCGACAGTGCCCGCCTGCACTGTGCCGGGAGGCGCGCGCGCGGTCCGTGACGGAACGGTGCAAGCGGTGTGCACAGGCGGTGCCTGCGCGCCCGCATGCGGAGCACTGTAGACAAATACAGCGGTGGCGATGTGCGCTGCGATGCGCATCCAAGCATCATGGTGATCGGCAGTGCTATCAAACCGCACGCTCCGCCCGTGCGGTCATCGCCCGATGGCCGCCGCCGCGTGGCGGACGGACCACGGTTCCGCAGGGAAAGCGTGTGCCGGCTTCCGCGGCGCACGCCGCGCCGCCCGACAGGATGTTTGCCGATGAGTGCGATTCCCGCGACGCAACCGCTGTTGCCGCCGCAACTGACCCTGGCGATGGCCGCCGCCAGCATCGCCGCCTACGCGGCCTACGAAGGCAAGCCGGTGTCGGCGCCGTCCGACTACCGCCTGGTCGCCCGCTGGTCCGGCTGGGACGGCGATCCGCTGGGCGGTAGCGAGGAGCTGTTCGGCCTGTTGTTTCGCTCCACGGTCGCCGCCGGCACCTATCTGTTCGCGTTCCGCGGCACCGATTCGGACCTGGACATCTACGAGGACCTGGACTTCTCCACCACCGCCTTCGTCCCCGCCGCTGGCACGGCCACGCCGGCGCCGCAGGTGTCGGCCGGGTTCTACGGCATCTACAACGCCAGGGGCGGCGCCATGCGCGCCTCGATGCGCGAGCAGTTGTTCGCCCTGCTGGAGCACTTCGCGCCGACCCAGGTCTACGTCACCGGGCACAGCCTGGGCGGCGCGTTGAGCCAGTTGTTCTCGCTGGACCTGGCGCTGAGCCGGCCGGCGCTGCCCAGTCGCAACATCAATTTCTGCAGCCCGATGGTCGGCGACGCGAGCTGGGAGCAGGTCTATGCCGCGCATATTCCTGCAGCCGACAGCACGCGCTGCTACAACTACTGGGACTACGTGCCGTCGCTGCCGCCGTCCACGTTCGGCTATGCGCCGGTGGGGCAGGCGTTCCGGACCGCCTACGACGTCAACGGCGCCTGGTTCCCGCATCTGTTGCCACGGCACTCCATCGCCAACATGCAGGTCGTGTTGCAGCATGCGCTGTGGCAGACGCCGCAGGCCTGGAGCGGCACCTTTGCCGACCAGACCGATCCGCAGCGGCTGATGCGCAGCCAGATCCCGCCCACCACGCCGCATCCGGCCTGGGCGGACATGGCGCTGACCGCGCGTGCGGCCGAGCAGGCGCTGGGCTTTCCGGACGGCGCGCCGACGCCACAGGCAGCCACGCCATGAGCGTCTGCGCCGCCTGGCGGCGCGCCCCGCGTACCTCAGCGCACTGCATGGCGCCGTCGGGTGTGCCACGCCGCCGGGAACGCCCATCGATCGCAAGGAGTTGGCCATGGCCTCGTTCGACCTGTATCTCCCGCAGCTGCTGCGGTTCGAAGGCGGCTTCGTCGACGATCCTGACGATCCGGGCGGTGCCACCAATTACGGCATCACCCTGGCCACGTTCCAGCGCTGCGCGCAGACACTGCTGGGCGAGGCGCCGACCCTGCAGGCGTTGCGCGCGCTGACCGTCGAGCAGGCCGCGACGATCTACCAGCACGAATACTGGGACAGGATCGGCGCCGACCAGATCGCCTCGCAACCCCTGGCCGAACTCGTGTTCGATTTCTACGTCAACGCCGGCGACGTGGCGATCAAGCTGTTGCAGCGCATCCTGCAGCAACTGGGCGCGACGGACTTGGTGATCGACGGGGAGATGGGGCCGACCACCCTAGCGGCCCTGGCCAGCGTGGACACGGCGCAGGTGTATGCGCAGTATCGGCAGCAGCGCATCGACTACTACCAGCGCGTGGTGGCAGAGCGTCCGGTCGACGCCAAGTTCCTCGCCGGCTGGCTGCGCCGCGCGGAATGGTTCCCGGCGAATCTGCCGGCGGATGGGGCGGCGCCGGCGCAGACCGGCACCGCCTGAGCGTCGGTCCCGCGCCGCGCCATGCGTGCACGGCGCGTGTATCCGCGTTTCACCGCCTGCGCATGTCGCGCTGGCTAGTCTCCCGGACGAGCGTCGGCCCTGTGCCGGCGTCATCGCACGTCGTCATGGCGTGCGCCTGTCCTCGTTTCGGGAAGACCGCATCATGATCAAGTGGGCCATCATCATCGCCATCATCGGACTCATCGCCGGCGCGCTCGGCTTCAGCGGCGTGGCGGGCGCGGCGATGGGCGTCGCCAAGTTCCTGTTCTGGGCCGGCATCGCCATCGCCCTGGTGCTGTTCGTGCTGGGCACCATGCTGGCCAAGAAGGTCAGCTGAGCGCAGCACCGGGCATGTCGCGTCGAGGCGGGTGCGTCGCGAGACAGGGTGCCGGTAGACGTCGGTGTTCCGGCGGTCAGCAGGGGCCTGCTGCGCCGCTTTAGGCCTAGGCGTCGCTGGCGGTGTCTGTCGCGTTCGGAGCAGCGGTGTCGTCGTCGGAGGCGGGCTTGGCCGCCGCGGCACGCGCTTCGCGCTTGCGTGCTTCCTTTTCTTCCTGCTGTTTCTTCTTGGCCAGCTCGCGCTGACGTTTCTCGAAGGAGTAGTTGGGCTTGGCCAATGCGCATCTGCCGGTGAGGGGAATGCGTCGAGTGTAGCCGGTGTGCGCCATCGGCGTGCGAAACGGACAGGCCGCCCGTGTGAGACGGCCTGTCCTAGGCGCAGGTGCGGGAGTACGGCCCTCCCGGACCTTGGCTTACGGGCTCAGATATTGCTGGATCGACGAATACACGTCGGCGAAGCGCGAGTAGTAGTCGGGATCGCTCGGCGCGCTGCAGTACGAGGTGCCGCCATACAGGCCACCGCGCAACTGGTAGGTGCCGTTGCTGCTGACGGTGAACAGGCCGGAGCCGGACGAGCCGCCCTCGGTGACGCCGGTGCTCCACTGCACGCGGTACAGCGGCGACTTGCCGTCCGTGGAGGTGGACAGGGCGGTGACCTTGCCCAGCGAGTACTTCTTGACGTCGCCGGCCGGGTGGTGGATGCCTTCGATCGCGGTGCCGGTCGAGCCGATCGCCGAGCTGCTCCAGCCCGCATAGAAGGCGCCGCTGGGCGGGGCGCTCTTGAGCTCAAGCAGCGAGGTGTCGCGGGTGGTGTTGGCGTAGCGCAGGTAGGCACCGCCGCCGAGCGTGGTGTAGTTGGAATTGACCGTGGAGCCGCCGCAGGTGGTGGCGTCGTAGAACCAGTAGGTCTGCAGCGTGTTGGCCACGGTCTGGGTGCTGATGCAGTGCGCCGCGGTCCAGAACATCGCTTTCTTCGGCGAGTTGCTGTTGTTGAGCAAAGTGCCGGTGCACAGGTAGGTGCTACCGCCACTGGTGAAGGTCATGCGCGCCACCGACTTGGCCGCCGAGGTGAAGCCCGAGCTCGGATTGGCGCGGCAGACGATGTCGCGCTCGCACGAATCGCTCTCGCCGATCATCGGCCGCATCATCGTGTCGCTGGCGACCGGGCTGATGTCCAGGTGCGACAGCTGCGGGATCTTCAGCGCGAAGCCCTGCGGATACTGGCCCGCCGGCAGTTCGATCTCCACCACCATGCGCGCGCCGGCGATCACCGCCGACCAGCCGGGCTGGCTGCCGGCGAAATCGGCGCCGCTCTGCTGGAACACGCGGCCGTCCTCGCCGGCGAAGCGCAGCGTCGCCTTGCGCGGATCGCCGGGCTGGGCGCCGCTGCCGCTGAGTTGCAGCGCCGCGCGCAGCGCCTGCGCATCGGTCGAGGCGATTTCGAAACTGGTGACCTGCGCGCCGTTGGGAAGGGTCTGCCACTTCAGCCGGCGCAGGTTGATGTCGGGCTTGGCGACGTCGCGGGAAAAGCCGATCTGCAGCGGCTGGCCGTTCTTGACCTGCTGTCCGCGCGCCTGCTTCATCGCCGCGGCCTTGCTGCTGTCGGGCGCGGCCAGTTCGATCAGGCGCGGTGCGTGCGCGCTGCCCGGGGGAAGGCTGCGCAGTTCCGCGCCACCGAGCGCGGCGGCATCCGGGCGTGCTTCGACCGGGGCGGAGTCCATCTCGGCTGCTGGGGGAGTGGCAGCCATGGCGACGGGGGACATGCCGGCAATGCCGGCGAGCAACGCCACATACAACGCGTGCTTGCGATTCATCGATCTTCCTTCTGCGAAGAGGGACGAGACCATCCGGCAGGGGACCGGATGCGATTCATTGCACCCGAGTTCAGGGTGCCTGCCGAGGCTACGGGCGACGCCACGATGATTGCGTGCCAGACGTCACGCTCGGGCGGCCGGTTTCGTAGACAGCTGCTCACATTGCGTGTGATGGCGCGAGAGAACTACGGGGTCGCCGTGCTGCATCGGCATGGCTCATGGGCGCTGCAGAGCGGGCGCACGGCGCTGCACATCGGCTAGGCGTCGACATCAACGCAGGGTGCGTGGGCAGCCTGATCGACGCGTCGACACCGCTGCCCGGCGATGTTGTTTCGGTCCGGTCACCCGCCGCTGACACGTCCTGCCAAGCCGTATGAAACAGGCCCGGATGTGCCTGCCCAAGACGGTTTCGAAGCGTGGCTACCTTTCTGCAGGCTTTCCGACAAATTTCAGTAGATTCAATTACTTAAATCGAACCTGGGGTGCTGCAGCGCAGCTTGCATCGATTCAAATTCGGCCTATAACGCTGGCGTTACATATATGAACTTCTCGTTCTTGTATGCACCGCCTTGCGGATAGCCCGCGCAAGGCCAGGGGAATCGGGGGGCTTTGCATCACTTCGAACATCGATCGCTCCTGAGGGGGGAGACCAATGAACAGAACCGCTTTCCGGCGTGGACTCATCGCCAGTTCCGTTGCGCTCGCGCTGTGGGCGCCTTCTCTCATGGCGCAATCCGCGCCCGACAGCCCGCCGCCGCCAACCGGCCCCGGCAAGGCCGACAAGCCGGTCGAGCTCAAGGCGGTGACGGTCACCGGGTCGATGATCCCGCGCGTGGAGGTCGAAGGTCCCGCGCCGGTGGTCACCATCACCGGCGAAGAGATCAAGAAGCAGGGCTACACCACGCTGTGGGAATTCCTCGATTCGCTGCCGCAGGTGGGCCAGCAGGTGTCCGATCCGGCCTCGTGGGGCTCCAGTTCGGTCAATGCGCGGTCGGTGAACCTGCGCGGGCTCGGCCCCGGTTTCAGCCTGCTGATGATCGACGGCCATCGCGTGGTCGACTATCCGCAGCCGCTCAACAAGCAGAGCAACTTCCAGAACTTCAACAACATCCCCACCGGGATGATCGATCACATCGAAGTGCTTGCCTCCGGCGCGTCGTCGATCTACGGCTCGGACGCGGTTGCCGGCGTGGTCAACGTGATCCTCAAGAAGAACTACGAGGGCAACCAACTGCAGGTCACCGCGGGCGGCGCGACGCGTGGCGGCCGCGAGTACGGCGACATCAACTACTTCGGCGGCCGTGCCGGCAGCAACTGGCACGTGACCTACAACCTGGAGCACTCCAACCGCAGCGCGCTGTGGGGCATGGATCGGCCCTACCAGGATTCCGTGGCCGATGCGGGCTACGGCGCATGGGGCCCGGCCTCGCGCATGTTCGGCTACCAGTACGATGCCGCCGGCGCGATCGCGCTGTCGGCCACCGACGCCAACGGCCACTACATCACGCCGCCCTCCGGCACCTGCGACAAGTTCACCAATTCGCGCCTGGCCCAGTCGCACTCGGTGACCACCAATGGCGCCCAGATCACCGGCGTCACCGACAACGGCTTCTATTGCGCGCAGCCGGCGCTGTTCCAGAACTGGGTGCTGACCCCGGGCAGCCGCAGCAACAACGGTTATCTGTCGGGCGAATACGACTTCCAGAACGGCCTGCAGTTCTACGGCTCGGCCGCCCTGTACCAGACCGTGGGCATCTCCAACACGCAGCTCAACGTGTTCAGCGCCGGTCCGTTCTACGACCAGACCACCGGGCAGACGGTCAAACAGGTCATCCGCCAGTTGACCCAGAACGAGATTGGCGTCAGCGCCAACACCTACGATCGCGAGCTCAACTGGAACCTGCAGGCGGGCCTGCGCGGCACCGTGTTCGACGGCCGTTTCAACTGGGACCTCAACCTCAACACCCAGAAGTACATCGTCCGCGAGGAATTCACCGGCTACAACGCCCAGGCCACCAACACCTTCTTCCTCGGCCAGCAGCAGGGCACCACCGCGGACGGCCTGCCGATCTACGCGTTCAACTGGCAGCAGTTCTGGAACCCGATCACGCCGCAGCAGTACGACCAGTTCGCGGTGACCGGCGTGAACACCGCTTCGTCCTGGCTCGACCAGGCGCAGCTGCGCGTCAACGGCGACCTGTTCAAGTTGCCGTGGGCCGATCGGTCGGTGGGCTGGGCCGCGGTGCTCGAAGCCGCGCACAACGGCTTCAAGCTGTCGCCGGACCCGCGCGCGGCGGATCCATCCACGTTCCAGAACCCGTTCGGTGCCTATCTCACCGGTGCCGGCACTCGGCAGCGCTTCTCGCTGGGCACGGAGTTCCGCGTGCCGGTGCTGGAGTCGGTGACCTGGACGCTCTCCGGTCGCCTGGACAAGTACAACGACGCCAGCCGCGCCGACATCGCCCGCACCTGGGGCTCGGGCCTGGAGTGGCGGCCGTACGACGGTCTGCTGCTGCGCGGCAGCTACGGCACCAACTTCAAGGCGCCGGACATGCAGGCCATCTACCTGACCGGTTCGACCTCGCCGGTGGGCTTCTACGCCGACCCGCTGCAGTGCGTGAACGCGATCAAGGCCGGTCAGAACAACAACACCTGGTGCAACAGCGTGCAGCGTCCCGGGTCGCAGTACTACACGCTCTACACCAACGGCAGCCGCCTGTTGCTGCCGCAGACCGGACACTCCTGGACCTACGGCTTCGTCTGGCAGGTGCCGGGCGTGCAGGGGCTGTCGGTGTCGGCCGATTACTGGAACATGGGCGTGGACAACGCCATCCAGTACCTCGGCCAGGACACCGTGCTGGCCGACGAAGCGGGTTGCCTGACCGGCGTGAAGCCGAACGGGACCTCGGGCCTGTCGCCGTACACGGCGCACGTGGCCGGATCGGAGTACTGCCAGATGGTCACGCAGATGGTGAAGCGCGACGCCAACGGCCAGATCGTCTCGGTGCAATCGGGCCCGATCAACGAAGCCTCGCTGTACGTGGCCGGTGTCGACGCGTCGCTGGACTACAAGTTCCACACCGACGGCTACGGCGACTTCCGCGCGGGCATCAACTACACCAACAACCTGGCGTACAAGCAGCGCGTGCTGGCCTCGGATCCGCTGCAGAACACCCGCTACCAGAACGTGGCCAGTCGCATGACCTGGATCGCCGACTGGACCAAGGGCCGCTGGAACGTGTCGATCTCCGGCGTGCGCAACGGCCGCATGCGCGCCCCCAACTACGCCGGCTGCGACGTGCTGCCCAACGGCATCCAGCCCGGCATGGTCACGGTGCCTAATGGCGGCGAGTCCGTCTCCACCGGCGTCTGCCAGGTCACCCAGGACGGCAATCAGGTCACCGTGCCCGACACGACCTACCGGGGCCACGTGCCGGCGTGGATCACCTGGAACGGCTCGGTCGGCCTGCAGATCACGCCGGATCTGCACGCAAAGCTCGCGGTGTCGAACATCTTCGACAAGGTCGGCGCGATTCCGTACTACGCCGGCGGCTTCGAGTTCGTCCCCACCGGGCAGACCGCGAGCGAGTACAACGGCCGGGAAATGTTCCTGACGCTGGACTACACGTTCAACTGAGCGGTCAGCCGAGAGATCGGCGGGCGCCGCGGGAAGCGGAGCCCGCCGGATTTTTCATGGGCCTGGCGTTGCGTCGTGCCCTCTCTCGTCGCAGTGCGCACCGTGCGACGCGTACGGACGCCAGGTCGTTCTCGTCTGGTGCCTGGCGCTTCGCGATGCGATGCGCTCGAGCACCGCGCAACAGCCTCTCCCGCTTGCGCAGGAGAGGCATTACGACCGAAGAGTGTGGTCTTCAGCTGCGCTCAGCGGCGCCGGTTCGACGGCACGAACTTGTACAGCTTGTTGACCCCGGTGCCGAAGTTGAAGCGGCTGTAGCCCGCGCCCCAGTACACCGCACCATCGACGATCGCCGGTGCGCTGGACACCGAGCCGCCGGCGTCGAAGCTCCACAGCGTGGCGCCGGTTTTGGCATCGAGCACGGTCATCGCGCCGGACATCGAGCCGGCATAGACCAGGCCCGGCGACGACGCGAGCGGGCCGCGGCCGCCGGCGCCGAATGCGGTCTGCACCGGGTCGGTGCCCGGCACCTTGACCTGCCAGAGGATCTTGCCGCTGGTCGCATCCAACGCGGCCCAGGAGCCGGCGTTCCAGGTCTCGGTGTTGCCCGGCGCCAGCGTGTACGGCGTGTGCTCGTTGTTGTTGATGGCCACGTACACGCGCGCGGCGAACGGATCCACCGACGAGCCCCATTCGATGCCGCCGGCGGTGCCGCCCGGGCCGACCTGGGTCGACCACACGGTCTGCCCGGTGTCGGCATCGAATGCCCAGTAGACGCCGCTCTTCTGGCCGGCACCGACCAGCGCCTGCGGCTTGCCGTTGCGGATCACCGTGAACAGGTTGGCGCCGCCGCCGCTGAAGTCGTAGTCGGGTCCCTGCGGGTCCTGGCACAGGCCATTGGTCGGCGCGACCAGGCACGACAGCGACCAGGCATCGGCGCCCTGCAGGCGACGCGTCCACACCGGCTTGCCGCTGCGCATGTCCAGCGCCAGCACCGAATCGACATAGTTGTCCGGGGCCATGCAGGCCAGTTGCGCGGTCTTGTCGCCGTTGGCGTTCTTGACGCAGGTGGCCACGTCGACCGGCACCGAGTAGTTGTTGCCGGTGGTGGCGTAGACGCGCTGGCGCAGCGGATCGATCGCCAGCGTGCCCCACACCGACGCACCCGTGTAGCCCTCGGGCGTGGTGCGGAAGCTCCACAGCAGCTTGCCGGTCTTCAGGTCCAGCGCGGCGACGCTGCCGCGGAAGGAATATTTGTAGCCCGGCGTCAGGCCACCCCAGTCGCCGGAGGACACGCCGACGTACACGCGGTCGCCGTAGATCACCGGCGAGGCGGTGATGCGCGCCTGCGGGTTGGACTCGACCAGGGTCTTCCACAACAGCTTGCCGGTGTTCTTGTCGATCGCCAGTACGGTGCCGCTGGCCTGGTCGCCGACCAGGATGCTGTCGCGCGCGATCGCCGGGCTGTTGCGCGACAGCGAGCCGGCGATGCCGGTGTAGTCGGCCAGCTTCACCTGCCACACCGCCTTGCCCAGATCGGTGTCGATGCGATACAGCTGGCCGCCCCAGTCCGGCACGTACAGCGCCGTGCCCTGCACGGTCGGGGTGGCCGAGACGTCGCCTTGCGTGGTGAAGGTCCATGCGGTCTTCAGGCGCGCCGCGTTGAACGGGGTGATCTGCCATTCGCCAGGCGCGAAGCGGGTGTTAAGGAAGCCGCCGCCAGCGCTGTCCCAGAGGCTGTGCGTGGCGAACGGCGTGCCGCCGGAGAAGGTGCTGCGCCATTGCGCGCTGGCGGCGCTGGTGTCGGTCGCCGCCGCTGCGGTGCCTGCGGACTGCGCCATCGCCATTGCGCTGAACATCAAGCCGGGAATCAACGCCAGCCGCAGGCGGGAGTGGTTCTGGTGTGCATCACGCGTTTTCATGGATGTCCTTCGGGCTTGGGTGAGGATCCCCCCGTCACGTCCGCGGCCATCCTAGAAGTGAAAATCCTTGCGTGTCATGTACTTACGAAAAAGTTAGGGCGTTCGTAAAAGGTTGCCGCGATAGCGAAAAACGATGGCGGCGGCATCGCCCTGTCATCGTGCCGGCACGCGCGTGACGCATGCCGGTACAGGCTGCGATGGCCGTCGCGGCCGCGTGTTGCCGGGGGGCGACACGGCGCGGCAACGCACACAGCCGGGGGCGTGGCGATATGCTCTGTCGATCTTCACCGCCGGATTCGCAGCGTGAGCGCGGGCTGAATCGCGGTGTCGTCCGACGTGCCTGCAGCGCCGCTGCGGCGATGCCGCATGGGCGCTGCGACCGGTTGGTTACACTGTGCGATCACCGTTGTCCGCACAAGGAATGCCTCGATGAAATGCCCCTCGTTGTTGTCCATCGCCATCGCGCTGTGCGCCACTGCCGCCGGCGCCGTGCAGGCGGCAACGCCCGCGTCCACCGCGGCGCTGGAGGGCAAGGTCGATGCGCTGTACACGCGGGCGCCGGACACGCTCAAGCCCGACGAAGTGAAGGCGATGCAGCAGCGTCTGCTGGACTGGGCGCAATTGCAGCGCTATCGCGCCGACAATGCCGCGCTGCCGGCGCCGGCCGCGGACGCGCCGCGCGTGGTGTTCTACGGCGACTCCATCACCGACGCCTGGGGCCGCCGCGAAGGCACCACCTTCTTCCCCGGCAAGTCCGCCTACGTCAACCGCGGCATTTCCGGGCAGACCACCGCGCAGATGCTGGTGCGCTTCCGCCAGGACGTGATCGACCTGAAGCCGGCGGTGGTGGTGATCCTGGCCGGCACCAACGATCTGGCCGGCAACACCGGGCTGTCCACGCCGGAGATGATCGAGGACAACCTGCGTTCGATGACCGAACTGGCCCAGGCGCACCACATCAAGGTGGTGCTGGCCTCGGTGCTGCCGGTCGCCGACTATCCGTGGCGGCCGGGCCTGAAGCCGGCGCCGAAGGTGCGCGCGCTCAATGCGTGGATGCAGCAATACGCGCAGCAGCAGGGCGCGGTGTACCTGGACTACTACGGCAAGCTGAGCAACCGCGACGGCGGCATGGACAAGACCGTGGCCATCGATGGCGTGCACCCCAACAACGCCGGCTATGCGGTGATGGCGCCGCTGGCCGAGCAGGCGATCCAGCGCGCGCTCGCAAAGCCCTGAGCCGCCGCGCGCATAGCCCCTCTCCCCCCGGGAGAGGGGTTGGGGTGAGGGTACGGCGCGCTGGCAGCAACGATCATCGCCGCAGCGGCGCAACCGCTCAGAAGCGCTCGCCGCTCGGCAGGTAACGCCACTCGCCCGGCGCCAGCTTGCCCAGCGGGATCCGACCGATGCGCAGGCGGCGCAGGCTGATCGCCTCCAGTCCCACCTCGGCGCACATGGCCTGCAACTGGCCGGGCTGCACGTGCTTGATCGCAAAGCGCAGGCGGTCCTCGTTCTGCCAGCTGACCTTGCACGGCGGCAGGCTGCGCTGCTGGTAGACCAGGCCATGCGCCAGCCGCAGCATGCCGTAGGGCCGCAGTTCGCCGCGCACTTCGACCACGAATTCCTGTTCGATCGCACTCGCGTCCTCGGTCAAGCGGCGCAGCACGCGTCCATCCTGGCTCAGCACCAGCAGGCCGCTGGCCGCCGGCTCCAACGGCAGCGGCGCGTTCAGACGCAGGAAGTGGCGTTTCAGGACGCGCACCTCGCTCGTGTCCAGCGCGCTGCGCGTGTCCGGCCCGACCAGCGCCAGCGCCGCGTCGAGATCCAGGCCGGCCGGCTTGTGCAGCAGCAGGGTGGCCGGTTCGACCGCGCCCAGTTGCGCGTCGGCGGCCAGGGTCACCTGCTGCGTCGTCACCGCGGCCTGCGGCTCCTCGACCACCACGCCGTCCACGCTGACCCAGCCGCCCTCGATGTATTGCTGCGCTTCGCTGCGCGAGCACGGCAGCATGGCGGCCACGTATTTGTCGAGGCGGGTGGGGACGGACATCGAAACGCTCGCGATCAGGGCAGCGCAGTGTACGTGCTGCCGCCGCCGCGCTGCCACGCGCGGCGCCGCTCAGCGATCGGCGCCGCCGGCCAGTTCCAACTGGGTCAGGTACAGGCGAAGGTCGAACTCCAGGCGGTGGTAGTCCGGCGCCATGTGCGCGCACAGCTGGTAGAACGCCTTGTTGTGCGCGCTTTCCTTCAGGTGCGCCAGTTCGTGGGCGACGATCATCGGCAGGAACGCCGCCGGCGCATCGCGGAACACGCCGGCGATGCGGATCTCGCGGCTGGCCTTGAGCTTGCCGCCCTGCACGCGCGACACCGTGGTGTGGGTGCCCAGCGCATGCTTCACCGCCTGCAGGCGGTTGTCGTAGATCACCTTGTGCAGCGGCTCGGCGCTGCGCATGCAGCGGTCCTTCAGCGCCTGCGTGTAGTCGTACAACTGGCGATCGGTGCGCACCGCGTTGGCCTCGGGGTAGCGGCTGCGCAACCAGTCGCCCAGGCGTTCGCGCGCGATCAGTTCGCGCACCTGGTCCAGGACCTGGGGCGGGTAGCCGACGAGATAGCGCAGGGTGTCCATCCCGCTACCTTAGCGTGCCGCGCGCGGCGGGACATCCGCCGTGGGCGGCCTTCGCGGGCGTGCGCCGATGCTGCGGGTATCATGCGCCTCCCGATTCCGAGTCCGTGGACGCTTCCGATGCGCAATCCCCTGCAGGAGCAACTGCTCAAGGCCGGCCTGGTGAAGAAGAGCCAGGTGGCGCAGGTCGCGCGCGAGCAGGCCAAGGCGCGCCAGGGCAAGACCCCGCCGCCGCCCAGCGCCGAGCAGCGCGAGAGCGAGCGGCTGCGGCAGGAGCGGGTGGAGCGCGACCGCGCGCTGTCCGCCGAGCGCAACGCCCAGGCCCGTGCGCAGGAGCTGCGCGCACAGGCGCGGCAACTGGTCGAGAGCCACAAGCTCAAGGCCGACGGCGAGATCGACTACCACTTCACCGATGCCGGCAAGATCCAGCGGCTGCGGGTGGATGCGGCCTTGCGCGCGCAACTGATCGCCGGCAGTGTGGTGATCGCGCGGCTGGATGCCGGCTATGTGCCGGTGCCGCGCGCGGTCGTGGAAAGGATCGTCGCCCGGGACCCGGAGACCATCGCGTTCGATGCGCTGGCGGCAGCGCCGGCCAGCGGCGAGGACGATCCCTACTACAGCCAGTTCCAGGTGCCGGACGATCTGATCTGGTGACGGTCGGCGCCGCGCAGGGCCCATGAACATCGCGGGAAGGTGAAGCCGGCGTGCATTGCATTCGCCGGTGCCGGCCGCATCATCCAGGCAAGGCAACAGTGCGGAGACGACCATGGCCACTGGGTGGGCAGGCGACGGCGCGGTGCAGGACCAGATCGATGCGACCGTCGAGGATGCGATCAAGCGGGCGCGCAGCCAATTGCCGCAGGGCTCGGGGTTGAGCCACTGCGAGGACTGCGACGCGCCGATCCCAGAAGCGCGGCGCAAGGCGGTGCCGGGCGTGCGCCTGTGCGTGGCCTGCCAGGAGGCGCAGGACCGCGCGCAGCACGAGCACAGCGGCTACAACCGCCGCGGCAGCAAGGACAGTCAGCTGCGTTGAGGCTCAGCCGGCGCGATCGGCATCCAGCACGGGCTTCGCGTGCAGCGCGATGTTGAGCTGATCGACCACGATCGCCCAGTCGGCGTCTTCCAGGCGTTCCTCGCGCAGCAGCTGCGCCTGCGCCGGTGTCCAGAACGATGCTTCTTCCAGGCGCATGTCATCGGGCAGCGGCGCGTGCTGGGCGATGAACTGGCGGATTTCGCTTTCGCTGTTGGGCAGGCCGAGCTGGGCGAAAAGGTCGGCGAACGGGGGGATGACGGGTTCCATGCAGTACCTGGTCGGGAAGAGAGGAGCGCCGCACGAGGCGGCTGGCGTCGACCATAGCGACTGCGCCATGTGCATGGCGTCAGCGTCGGCCGTCGCCGCTCAACCCAGCCCGGGCGGAACCGGGTGGCCGCGCCAGCGACGCGTGCTGCGTTGGAAGAACAGGCTGTTGGGGATCTGCAGCACGCTCTCGCCGTCGCCTTCGCGTTCCTCGCGCAGGGTGGTGTAGATCAGGTTGATGTCGATCACCTGGCCCTTCAGGCCCGGCTTCTCGCCGTTCTCCAGCAACTCGATGTGGTCGTGCAGGCGGAACGGGCGCGTGGTGAAGATCAGCAGCGTGCAGAAGATGTTGGACAGCACGCTCCAGGCGGCGAAGAACGCCACCGCCGCGACCGCGGCGAATCCGGTGAAGGCGGTCCACAGCACGGTGCCGGACACGCCGAAGCGGTCGAGGATCAGCAGCAGCGCCGCGGCGTAGATCACGAAGCCGCTGCCGCGACGCGCCATCAGCACCAGTTCCGGCGGCAGCGCATGGTGCTCGCCCAGGCGCCGGATCAGCCGCCGCAGCAAGGTCCGCAGCACCCACGCGCCAAGCACGATCAGCACGATCTGCGCACCGGGCACGATCACGTCGAGCCAGCGGTGCGTCCACGGCGGCAGCAGGGTATGGAGCGAGGGCATTGCACATCGGAAAACGCAGGGGAAAGGCGATGGTCGCAAGCGTGGCCGCTGCGGGCAAGTGCGGAAGCGGGCCGCGCGCGGGGCCGCAGCGTGGGATTCAGTCGGCGCGTTCCAGCGCGTCCCACTGTGCCTCGTTGATCTCCGGCAGCGCCTCCAGCGCCGGCTTGGCGAACAGATAGCCCTGGTAGAGATCGATGCCCAACGCGCGCAGTGCGCGGTACTCGGCGGGCGTCTCCACGCCCTCGGCGAGGATGCGGCAGCCCAGCGGCGCGGCCATCGCGACGATGCCGCCGACGATATGGCGGCGCGCGGCGCTACCGTCGATATCGCGGATCAGCGCCATGTCCAGCTTGATCAGGTGCGGCTGGAAATCGGCGAGCAGGTTCAGGCCGGAGTGGCCGGCGCCGAAGTCGTCGATCGCGGTGAGGAAGCCGCGCTGCGCGTAGTCGCGCAGGATGCGCACGACCTTGGGCAGGTCGGCGATGCGTTCGGACTCGCTCAGCTCGAAGATCAGGTCGCCGGTGGGCACGCCGAAGTGCTCGGCCGCCTTCAGGGTCAGGCGGATGCAGGTCGCCGGCTCGTAGACCGCATTGGGAATGAAGTTGATCGACAGCCGCGTACGCAGGCCCAGGCGCGCCGCGGTGGCGATCGCCTGCACCCGGCAGGTCTGGTCGAAGCGATACATCTGCTCCGGGCGCACCCGCGCCAGCACCGCTGCCGCGCCGCTGCCGTCCTCGCCGCGCACCAGTGCCTCGTAGGCGTAGATCGAGCGGCTAGCCGCATCGACGATCGGCTGGAATGCCATGCGCACGGCGAAATCCAGCGGCTCGCCATCGCGACAGTTGCCGCAGGCGGGCTGGCCGAGTTCGGCGGACAGGGAGCGCAGGAGCATGCCGAAGCGAGACCGTGGAAGAGATCGCAGTATGCGCTTCCGGCGTGAAGACGGCGCCGTGCCTGCGGGTTGCCGTGCCTGCGGTTGGCGATGGCGCCCCCCGGTCGGTGCGGCGGCCGATCTCAACCCGAGGCGCCGTCGTCGCTTACCGGGCGCCGAGTCATTGCGCGGGCGTGGACGGGCGTCCACGTCCTCGCGTCTTGCCTGCCGCAGGCACGCGCGATGGCGGCGCGGGCAGGGCGGGCGTCAGCCCGCGTCGGCGACGTCGACCTTCTTCAGCACGCGGGTGGTGCCGAGCACCTCGACGCGGCCGCCGGCCTGGTGGAAGGCGGCCAGGTCGGCCTCGATGCGCTCGCGGCTGAGGCCCTTTTGCGCCTTGTCGGCGGCGCTGGCGCCACGTGCGTTCCTGGCGCTGGGCGAAGCGGTGTTGCTGGTGGGTCGTGCCATGCTGGAACTCCTGCAGTCAGTACATCGTCAGGGGAATGCCACGGGTCAGTTGCTCGTGGTGGGTACGGCGGATCTCGCGGCAGTACGGGCCGGCCATCGCGAACTTGCGGCAGATCGCCGGGCGCTGCGTATAGATCGAGCAGCACATGCGCGCGCCGTCCACCGCCACGCACCAGCCGTCCTCGTCGCGCGCCATCACGTGCAGCCCCTCGCGGGTGTACTCGGTGAGATGTTCGGGGACGTTGTCGTCCGGCATCACCAGCACGGTCAGGCGGCAGCAGATCGCGTCGCAGCGGTCGCAGGCGATGCCGGAGTCGGCGGCTTCCCTCGCGGTCTCGCTCATGCGTCGCCGCCGCGATCGCGACCTGTCGGTCGGTACGGAGGATGGAGCGGCGACGCCAGGCGCTCGGCCTGGAGCGTGGCAGGGGCGGGGGACATGGCGCTCCCGGTGGGTCCGGCCCGAAGCGGGACGGAGGGTGGGGCGAGAAGGGAGCGCGTCGGGCGACAGGAACGGTCGGACGAGACGCGCGTAGAGACGTGACGCTGAAGCGTGCACCTATGCTACGCGAGTCGCGCCTTCACAGTATGAACAACGCAGGCCGAAGGCAGCGCCTCGGCAGGACGCCGCCAGTCGGCGGAGGCCACCGACGCCTGTACTGCCTGTGCCGTGCTAGTCCTGCGCGGCGGCCAGCGCCAGGCCCTGCACCACGCCGAACGAGGGGTCGCCATGGACCAGGCGCGCTTGCGGGAAGGCGGCAGCGACCAGACGCTGCAGGTAGCCGGCGCGCGACATGCCGCCGGTCAGGAACACTGCGGCCGGATCGCCGCCGATGTCCTGGCGCACCTGCGCCAGCAGTTCCTGCAGGGCCTCCAAATAGCTGCGTGCGGCCTGCACCAGTTCCTCGGCCTGCACCTGCACCTGCAGCCCGGCCTCGATGTAGTCCAGCGTTTCTTCGTGCCGCTCGGCGTCGCTGAGGCGGATCTTGCTGCGCTCGACCGCGCGGTACAGGCGCGCGGTGTTGCCGGGTTCCTGCAGCGCTTGCAGACGCGCCTCGTACGGCGCCGGCACCGCGTCGTAGCGGTGCTGGCGGAAATCGCGCTGGCGGGTGGTGTCCTGCACCATCGCCGCCTCGACGTAGTGATGCGAGGGCACGCGGGTGATGCCGCGGCCGAACTGCGGCATGAAGCCGGCCAGGCTCAGCGCCAGGTCGATGTCGGTGCCGCCGCGCGGGATGCCCCAGGCGCGGTGCACCTGCGGCGCGGCGTCGCCACCGACGCTGGCATGGGCGATGTCGGTGGTGCCGCCGCCGATGTCCACCACCACCGCGGCATGGCGCTCGCGGCTGACCGCGTGGTAATGCATCGCCGCGGCGGCCGGTTCCTCCAGGAACGCGACGTCGTCGAAGCCGGCGGTGATCGCGGCGCTGTGCAGGATCTCCAGCGCCTGCGCGTTGCCGGCCTCGCCGATCGAGCTGCGGAACTGCACCGGGCGCCCGAGCAGGGCGCGGCGTACCTGCACGCCCAGTTGCTGCGAGGCGGTCAGGCGGATGTGTTCGAGAATGTGCGCGGCGATGCCGGTAATGGTCTGGCGTGCGCGCGGATGCAGGTTGTAGCCCAGCATCGACTTGGGGCTCTGCACCAGGTTGCCTTCGCCCTCGACGAAGTAGGCGTCCAGCGCGGCATCGCCGTACACGGCGTTCTGCAGCAGCGCCGCGGAACTGCGCGGCTCGCGCATCTGCGTTTCCATCCATTGCCGGCGCACCACCCGGATCGCGTCGCGGCGCAGCGCCTCGTGGCTGCGTTCGCGCCCGGCGGCGAGCGCATCGCGGCGGCCGGAGTCGATCAGCTCGTCCACCTGCCGTTCCAGCGCCGGGGTCAGATCGAACTCGGCCGGGTCGCGCATCACCTCGGGGAAGTACACCGTGGTGCGGAACTGCTGCTGCGCGCCGAAGTCGATCGGCACCACGCGGCCGTCGATCACCGCGGCGGCGGCGGAGTTGCTGGTGCCGAAGTCGATACCGAGGCGCATGACGGTGCCGGGGGCGGGAGGGCCGCGCACTGTGGGGCAAGCCGAAGCGCGACGCAAGCGCGGCCGCAAACGCACGAGGCCCGCATCGGCGGGCCTCGTGGGGGACGCGAAACTGGGCTGCTTACAGGGCGGCGCCGGCGTGGCCCTGGTTCTTTTCCTGCTCGGTGGCCTCGCGCACGCCGGCCACTTCCACCGCGAAATGCAGCACCTGCCCGGCCAGCGGATGGTTGCCGTCGATGGTCACCAGCTCGTCGCCGACGTCGGTGACCGTGACCAGCAGCGGACCCTGGTCGGTCTGCGCCTGGAACTGCATGCCCGGCGCCAGCGACCCGGCATCCGGGAACGAACCGCGCGGCACCTGCTGCACCAGCTGCTCGTGGCGCGGGCCGTAGCCTTCGGCCGGGATCACGTCGGCCTTGACCGATTCGCCGGTGCGCTTGCCGGTCAACGCCTTTTCCAGGCCCGGCACGATGTTGCCGGCGCCGTGCAGGTAGCTCAGCGGATTGTCCGGCGAGGACTGGTCGATCACTTCACCGGCATCGTCGGTGAGGGTGTAGTGGATGGTGGCGACAAGCCCGTTGGCGATCTCCATGGGAAACCTCGTTCAGTGAGTAAGGGGGATACGCCGGCACAGTCACAGCGCGATGAGAGGGTGCTACCCGGCTACCCTAACGAAAAGCGGCGCAGGGCCGCAAGTCGCGCCGGCGTACTGCCATTCAGGGCGCCTGCGGCTGGCGCAGCGCGGTGCGCCGGGCCAGCCAGGTCTCCGGGGTCTGCGGTTTGACGAACAGCGCCTGCAGTTCCGGATGCTCGGCGCGTGCGGTGGCCTCGATGCGCTCGATGCACGCTTCGATCTGCGCGGTGCTGCGCTGGTCCTCGAACTCGGCGCTGAGCGCGGCGACCACCTGGTCCGGCCCCATCTGCATGCTGAGCACGCCGTTGACCGCGCGCACGTCCGGATCGGCGGCGGCGATGCGCCGCAGCGCGTCGCCGAGCGGGCGCGCCGCCGGCTCGCCGATCAGCAGGCCCTTGGTCTCGCGCGCCAGCACGAACGCCGAGCAGGCCAGCACCGCGGCGATGCCGATGGAGGCGACGCCATCCAGTTCCGGCATGTCCAGCCATTGCGCAGCGAGCAGCCCGGTGAGTGCGATCAACAGGCCGATCAACGCCGCGCTGTCTTCCACCAGCACGGTGAACAGGCTCGGATCCTTGCTCTCGCGAAACGCCTGCACGTAGCTCAGGCGGCCCTTGCGCGCGCGGAACTCGCGCAGCGAGATCCACCACGAGCCGCCTTCGAACAACAGCGACAGCCCCAGCACGATGTAGTTGAGGGTGTGGTCGCTGGCCGGCTGCGGATGGCGGATATGGGCGATGCCCTCGTACAGCGATACCCCGGCGCCGAGCGCGAACACCAGCAAGGCGACGATGAAGCTCCAGAAGTACAGCTCGCGCCCGTGGCCGAACGGATGGGTGGCATCGGCCGGGCGCGCGGCGCGGCGCAGGCCGTACAGCAACAACAGCTCGTTGACCGTGTCCACCAGCGAGTGCACGCCTTCGCTGAGCATCGCCGAACTGCCGGAGATCGCCGCGGCGACGAACTTGGCGATGGCGATGGCCAGATTGCCGGCGAGCGCGGCGTAGATCGCGAGGCAGGACCCGGACGAAGCGGACATAGAATTCCTGCGGCTGGCGTGGCCGCACGGCGGCACGGGGTGGGCAGCTACAATAGGCGGCTCGCCGTCGTCGCCGTATCAAGGACTCCCATGCCCGCCGCACCCGCCTGCCCGCAATGCACCCTGGAAAACACCTACGTCGACGGCGCCAACTGGGTGTGCGCGGACTGCGGCCACGAGTGGCCGGCCGCCGCCGAGGCCGCCAACGATGCGGCGACGGTGGTGCGCGACAGCAACGGCAACGTGCTGCAGGCCGGCGACACGGTGGTCGTGATCAAGGACCTGAAGGTCAAGGGTTCGTCGATCCCGCTGAAGCAGGGCACGGTGATCCGCGGCATCCGCCTGGTCGAGGACGATGCCGAACACATCGAAGGCAACTCGGACAAGATCAAGGGCCTGGTGCTGAAGACCTGCTTCCTGCGCAAGGCCTGAGCCGCGCCGCGGGGCCGGCGGCAGGCTGCGGTCGTGCGAGCGCCGACGCCGCGCAGACTTCGACGTTCTAGCGGCGATGCGCGCAGGCCCATGCCGGCAACAGCAGCGCCAGCGCGGTCCAGGGCAGCGCGGCGGCGCCATGCCGTTGCAGCAGTGCGCCGCCGAGCAGGCCGGCGCTGGCGATGGCCAGGTTCCAGCCCGTGACCACCAGCGACTGCGCCAGATCGGCGGCGTCGCCGGCACGGCGGGCGATCGCGGTCTGGAACAGCGTCGCGCAGCCGCCGAACGCCAATCCCCACAGCGCCAGGGCCACCGCCAGCAGCGTCGGCGAGCGCGGCCACAGCGCCAGCGTCAGCGCCGCCAGCGCGAACAAGGCGATGCTGGCCAGCAGCAGGGGCCGCAGCCAGCGATCGATCCACGTCCCGACCACGACGATGCCCAGCAGCGCGGCCACGCCGAACAGCAGCAGAGAGCGATCCACCGCCACCGCGGCGCCGGACCGCGCCAGCAGCGGCGCGACGTAGGTGTAGAGCAGGTTGTGCGCGAGCACGAACAGCAGCATCACCGCCAGCACCCGGGCGATGCCGGGCAGGCGCAGCACCCTGCGCAGCGGCAGCGCCGCATGCGCCGCCTGGCCGGCGAAATCCGGCAGTGCGGCGCGGGCCCAGCCGAGCAGGCCGAGGCTCAGCAAGGACATCGCGCCGAAGCTCCAGCGCCAGCCCACCTGCTGCCCGAGCCAGGTACCCGCCGGCACGCCCAGCGCCAGCGCCAACGGCGTGCCGACCATGGCCACCGCGATGGCGGGGCCCTGCTGGGCCGGCGCCACCATCCGGCTCGCGTAGCCGGCCAGCAGCGCCCACAGCAACCCGGCGCTGACCCCGGCGAGCAGGCGCGCGACCAGGATCGGCGCATAGCGGCTGGACACCGCGGTGACCGTGTTGGCGACGGCGAAGCCGGCGATGGCGAGCAGCAGCAACCGGCGCCGGCGCTGGCGCCGGGTGGCGGCGGTGAGCGGGATGGCCGCCAGCAGCGAGCCCAACGCGTACACGCTGACCAACTGGCCGATCCACGCCTCGCCGACGCCCAGCCGGTCCGCCATTGCCGGCAGCAGCCCGGCCGGCAGCGTCTCGGTGAGGATGGTGACGAAGCCGGCGCAGGCCAGTGCCAGCAATCCGCTCCAGGGCAGGCGTCGCGCCTCGGGCGGGCGCGACGGCGCGCCGCACTCCAGGCCCTGGCCGCTCATGCCGCCCATTCGCGCAGGCTGGCGTAGACCGCGTCGCGCAGCTCGACCACGAACGCGCCGGACATGCCTTCGTACAGCGTGTTGGTCAGCGCCACCACGCTCAGTTGGTGCGCCGGATCGACGAACCAGCTGTGCCCGTACGCGCCACCCCAGCGCCAGGTGCCGGGCGCCTCCGGCGTCGCGGTCGGCGCCGGGTCGCGCAGCACCGCAAAGCCCAGGCCGTAGCTCCAGCCCGGTCCGTCCGGTGGGCCGAAGTCGCCGGTCTGCGCGCGCCCCATCTCGGCGACCAGATCGGCCGGCAACAGCGGCGCGCCGCCGCTGCGCAGCGTCTCCAGCAGGCGTAGCACGTCGCCGGCGCTGCCGACCATGCCGGCGCCGGCCGAGGGAAACGCGGTGCGATCCAGCGCGCGCGAGGGATGGAAGACGATGCCGGCGCCGTCGGCGAACGGCGCGACCACCTCGCCTTCGCCCAGCCGGTGCGGCATCGGCACGTCGCCGACGTAGGGCACTGCCAGGTTGGCGGCGTCCTCGGCATGGAAGGCGGTGGCCTGCATCCCCAGCGGCGCGGTGACCAGATCGTGGACCAACTGCGGCAGCGGCTGCCCGCTGGCGGCCTCCAGCACCGCGCCGGCGACGTCGATCGCCAGCGAGTAGCCCCAGCCGGTGCCCGGCGCGTACTGCAACGGCACTTGGGCCAGGCGGCGCAGGTTCTGCTCCAGGCTCAGGTCGCTGTTGTCCATGCCGTCGGAGACGCCGGCGCGCGCATGCGCACCGTCTTCGGGTTCGAGGAAGCGGTAGCCGAGCCCGGCGCTATGGCTGAGCAACTGGCGCAGGCTGATGTCCGGCACGCGTCCGTCGGGCAGGGCCGGCCTGAACCACGGCAGCCAGCCGGCGATCGGCGCATCCAGCGCCAGGCGGCCCTGCGCGACCAGCGCCAGCGCCGCGGTCGCCACGATCGGTTTGCTGACCGAGGCCAGGCGGAACGTCGTCTCCTGGCGCATCGGCCGTTGCGCTTCGCGGTCGGCCCAGCCGGCGGCGCGGCGATAGATACAGGCGCCGCGATGGGCGACCAGCACCACTGCGCCGACGAGCCGGCGTTCGTGCAGCGCGCGGTCGATCGCGGCATCGAGCGGAGCAGCCTGGCGCGGCGAGAGCATCGGTGCAGGATCGGGGATGGAGGTGGGCATGGGCATCGGCGCTGTGCATGGAGGAGGGAGGTGCAGCGTGGACGCCTGCCGATTGCGGAAAAAGACGGGTAAAGTTCCTCGCTGCGAGGACGGAAATGTCCGCAATCGGTGACGCTGCGATGGACAGTCTGGGGAGCCTGCGTGGCTTCGTGCAGGTGATGGAGAGCGGCGGCTTCGCCGAGGCCGGGCGGGTGCTGGGCCTGTCCGCCTCGGCGATGGCCAAGAGCGTGGCGCGGCTGGAGCAATCGCTGGGCGTGCGTTTGTTCCATCGCAGCACCCGCAGCCTGACCCTGACCGCCGAAGGCCAGCTGTTCCTGCCGCGCTGCCGGCGCATCCTGGCCGAGGTCGAAGCGGCGCGCGGCGAGCTGGGTAGCCTGGCGGCGACGCCGAAGGGGCGGCTGCGGATCAGCCTGCCGATGAACAACAACGTGCTGTTGCCGGTGCTGGGCGACTTCATGCGCGCCTATCCGCAGGTCCAGCTGGACCTGGATTTCGACGATCGCCTGGTGGACGTGATCGAAGAAGGTTTCGATGCCGTGTTGCGCGTGGCCGAGCCGGACGATTCGCGGCTGGCCTCGCGCCGCCTGGGCAGTTTCCGCCGCTGCCTGGTGGCCTCGCCCGACTACCTGCAGCGCTGCGGCACGCCGCTCCAGCCGCAGGACCTGCTGGCCCATCAGTGTCTGCACTACCGTTTCCGCAGCAGCGGGCGCCTGGAAGCCTGGCCGCTGGGTGCGGCGGCGGCTGGCCTGCCGTTGCCGGTGTCGATGGTGTGCAACAACATCGAGACGCGGCTCAGCTTCGCCCTGCGCGGCTGTGGCATCGCGTTCCTGCCGGAGCACTCGGTACGCGCGGAACTGGCGGCCGGCACGCTGCGCACGCTGCTCGACGACTATGTCGACTCCACCGGCACCTTCCATCTGTTGTGGCCGTCGAGCCGGCACATGCTGCCGAAGCTGCGCGTGTTCGTTGATTTCCTCGGCGAGCGGTTGACGTTCTAGAGCGAGCTCTCTGCGCCGGATGCGACGCGGCCCGTGCCTCGATGCGCATCGCGCCCGAGCGCCCGCCGCAGAAGACGGCGCTGCCTGGACGCGAGGCTGGCGGCACTGCGCGGTGCCGCCAGCCCGGGGCAATCAGTCCAGCGTCGGGTAGTCGGTGTAGCCCTTGGCACCGCCGCCGTACAGCGTGTCGGCGTCCACCTGGTTCAAGGGCGCGTCGCGGCGCAGCCGTTCCACCAGGTCCGGGTTGGCGATGAACGGGCGGCCGAAGGCCACCGCGTCGGCGCGGCCGGAGGCCACGGCCTCTTCGGCCAGCGCCTTGTCGTAGCCGTTGTTGACCAGCCACGGGCCATGGAACTTGGCGCGCAGCGCCGCGTAGTCGAAGGCGATGTTGTCGCGCGGGCCGCCGGTGGCGCCTTCGATCACGTGCACGAAGGCCAGGCCCAGCGGATCCAGGCGTTCCACCGCGCGCTCGAACAGCGGCTGCGGGTCGCTGTCGCGGGCATCGTTGGCCGGGGTCACCGGCGACAGGCGCACGCCGGTGCGGTCGGCGCCGATTTCCTGCGCCACCGCTTCCACCACCTCGAACAGCAGGCGGGTGCGGTTCTCGATGCTGCCGCCGTAGGCGTCGTCGCGGTGGTTGCTGCCGTTGCGCAGGAACTGGTCGATCAGGTAGCCGTTGGCGGCGTGCACTTCCACGCCGTCGAAGCCGGCGGCGATGGCGTTGCGGGCGGCGCGGCGGAAGTCCTCGATCAGCCCGGGGATTTCGTCCAGGCGCAGCGCGCGCGGCGCGGAGACATCGGTGAAGCCCTCGGCGGTGAAGGTCTTGGCGTCGGCGCGCAGCGCGCTGGGCGCCACCGGCGCGGCGCCGTCCGGCAGCAGGCTGACGTGCGAGATGCGGCCGACGTGCCACAGCTGCAGCACGATCTTGCCGCCGCGTCGATGCACTTCGTCGGTGACTGTCTTCCAGGCCGCGACCTGCGCGTCGCTGTAGATCCCCGGGGTGTCCTTGTAGCCCTGGCCCATCGGGCTGATCTGGGTCGCCTCGGCGATGAGCAGGCCGGCGCTGGCGCGCTGGCCGTAGTACTCGGCGGCCAGCGGCGAGGGGATGCGGCCTTCGCCTTCTGCGCGGTTGCGGGTCAGGGGTGCCATCACGATGCGGTTGGCCAGTGCGATCGCACCCAGGCGCAGCGGCGTGAACAGCGGGGAAGCGGTATCGGTCATCGGTGGATCTCTCGGTGTGGGGTGGGGCGGGCAACCCTGCAGCGCGGCGCTGCACGGAAGCATGCGTGCAAGACATGGGGACGCACCCGGCGGTTTCGCGGCGGTGCGATGGGACAGTGCGTTGCTGCCGCGGCATCTTCTTCAGGAGGGTGTCGCCGCCTGAGACGCCGCGACCGGCGTACCGCAACGCGGCGTTGCGCGCGTGGGGCTGCAATATTTGCTGCAATGCACAACAATGGGCAGCCCTTCCTCTTGTGGGATGTGCGCATGACCTCATCCGCCACGGCGCCGCTGTCGCGGCGCGGCTACGTGCTGATCCTGTTCGCGCTGGCGATGGGCGGTTTCGCGATCGGCACCAGCGAGTTCTCCACCATGGGCCTGATGCCGTACATCGGCCGTGGCCTGGACATCGATGCGCCGCAGGTCGGGCATCTGATCAGCGCCTATGCGCTGGGGGTGGTGGTGGGCGCGCCGCTGCTGGCGATCCTTGGCGCGCGCTGGTCGCGCCGGCATCTGCTGCTGGCGCTGATGGGCTTCTATGCGTTCGGCAATCTCGCCAGCGCGCTGGCGCCGGACTATCACAGCATGCTGCTGGCGCGCTTCGTCGCCGGCCTGCCGCATGGCGCCTATTTCGGTGTGGCGACCCTGGTGGCCGCGTCCATCGGCCCGCCCGACCAGCGTGGCGCGGCGGTCAGCCGGGTGCTGCTGGGCCTGAACCTGGCGGTGCTGGTCGGCAACCCGCTGGCGACCTGGCTCGGCCAGGTGGCGGAATGGCGCTACGCCTACGCCCTGGTCGCGGCGATCGCGGTGTTGACCGTGGTGCTGGTGTGGCGTCTGCTGCCGGCCGATCCGCAGGAGGCGCGGCCCTCGCCGCTGCGCGAACTGCGCGCCTTCAACCGCACGCAGGTGTGGCTGGCGCTGGGCATCGGCGCGATCGGCTTCGCCGGCATGTTCTGCGTCTTCAGCTATCTGGCGCCGACCCTGATGGAGGTCACCGGCGTGTCCGAACACTGGATCCCGGTGGCGATGGCCGCCTTCGGGCTGGGCGGATTGCTCGGCAATCTGGCCGGCGGCTGGCTGTTCGACCGCATGCAGTTCCGCGCGGTGCCGCTGGTGCTGCTGTGGTCGCTGGCGGTGCTGCTGGTGTTCCCGCTGGCGGCGACCTCGCCGTGGACGGTGCTGCCGGCGGTGGTCGCGGTGGGCAGCATGGGCGCGCTGGCGCCGGTGCTGCAGACCCGCTTGATGGATGTGGCCAGCGACGCGCAGACCCTGGCCGCGGCGTCCAACCACGCGGCATTCAACCTGGCCAACGCGCTGGGGCCGTGGCTGGGCGGGATCGCGATCGGTGCCGGCCTGGGCTGGACCTCCACCGGCTATGTCGGTGCGGCGATGGCGTTGGGCGGCCTGCTGATCTACCTGTGGGCGCGCCAGGCGGCACGGCGCGGCGCCTGCGCGCACGCGGCAGGCTAGCGCGCGTTAGCGCAGCGGTCGCGCGGTCGAGGACAGCCGCCGCAGCGCGTCCAGCTTGCCCTGGTAGCGCGGTTGGGTGGCCGGATCGGCGTGCGCCATGGCCTCACGCAGCGCCACGGTGGCGCGGCGGGTGTCGCCGCTGTGCAGGTAGGCGCGGGCCAGGGCGAAGTACAGCAGGTGGGCGCCGTCGTACAGGTGCAGCGCATGCCGGTAGTAGGCGATCGCCGCGGTGTAGTCCTGGCGCCGCTCGGCCTCGGTGCCGAGCAGATATTGCTGGAACGGATCGCGCTGGCGCACGTGTTCCATCTGCCGCTGCAGTGCGGTCGCGCGCGCGCTGTCGCCCAGGCGCCGGGCCAGGCCGACGGCGTTGGACAGCGCCGGCAGATGCTCCGGATCGATCTCCAGCGCCTTGGCGTAGTCGCGTGCGGCGGCGCCGCTGTCGCCATCGCGCACCGCCAGCACGCCCTGGTTGTTCCAGGCCCCGGCGAAGCGCGGGTCCATCTGCAGCGCCATCGCCAGATGCGCGCGGGCGCCGTCCAGGTCGCCGTCGACCATCAGCTCGGCGCCGCGGTTGTTGTAGTAGTGGGCGAGGGCGCGGCGGTCGGAGATGGGTTGCGGCCCGCGCCGGTCCATCAGCACGCTGCGGTCCAGGTCGATGCTGCCGCGCCCGCTGTCCACGCGCACGCCGGCGTTGACGTGGCCGACGTTGTACAGCGCATCGCCGTCTTCGTACCAAGTCAGCACGCGGCGCACTTCCTGGACCTGCGCCTGCAGCCCGACGTCGCGCGCCATCGCCACGAACAGCAGGGTGAAGGACAGGCAATTGACGTGGCGAGTGGCGTAGCTCTCGGCGACGCTGTGGGTGGCCTTGGGGTCGTACTGCAGGTTCAGCCCCTTGGCATCGAAGGCCAGCGCTACCAGTTGCTGCAGGCGGTGCTCGGGGTCGGCATGGGCATCGATGCGTTGCTGCAGCAGCGCGTGCAGCGCCGGCGGTAGCTGCATGATCTGCTCAGGCGTCGGCGTCGGCGCGGGGGACGTCGCAGGGGTTGGCGGTGTCGCGTCTGCCTGCATCGCCGCTGCCGGGTGCGCTGGCGGCACTGGCAACGCGTGCGGCGACGTGGTGGCCGCAGCAGCGGCGAGCAGGGCGAACGCGGTCCAGGCGAACATGACGCACCTCGCGGTGCCCTGCAGTGGCGAGGGCTCGCCTGCACTATAGGCGCTTGCTGGCGGGGCGCGGGGGACGCCGCGGCGGCGCCGACGAGCGGTCGCGGGCCGACGCGATCGGCGGCGGCCGTCATCCACAATCGCTGTGGACGACCGTGGGGCAACCGTGTGGATAAGTCGCGGCATACCAAGCGCTGCAATGCGCGAAGACAGGATGGTGAAAACTTCAGCACATGCCTGACTGCGCAGTGCGGCCAATGAACGCGTGTTCACCACCGGCAATGCGGCGTGACGAGCGAATGCCGATGGCTCACGTGCGCTTTATGCGCCTGTGCCCAGCATCGCTACCACTACGCAACGCGGCAATCCTTTCGAACGCGCCGTGCGATATCCAGGTTCACCCCCGTGTGCCCGTTGCGCGATATCGCTGGCCTCGCCACAGGAGTTCCCCATGAGCATTCAGAGCAAGACCACCCACAGCCTCAACGACCTCATCGCCATTTCCCGCGACGGCAAGGACTTCTACGAAGAAGCCGCGAAGAAGGTGGGCGACGCCGAGCTCTCCGCGCTGTTCCTGCGCATCGCCGGCGTCAAGGCGGACATCGTCAGCAGCCTGAGTGCGGTGGTGCAGTCGGTCGGCGGCAAGCCGGAAGACCACGGCACCATGGTCGGCAGCATGCAGCAGATGTACGGTAAGGTCCGTGCCGCGCTGGGCGACACCAAGTACGGCTACGTCGCCGAGCTGGAAGAGTCCGAGGATCGCCTGCTGAAGGCCTTCAACGAGACCATCGCCGATGCCGACACCCCGGTCGCCGCGCGCGACGCCGCCACCCGCCTGCTGCCGGAAGTGCGCGCCTGCCACGACGTGATGCGCACCCGCAAGCACGCGATGAAGAACGCGGCGTAATCGCCGCCTGCCGCCGACCCGGAGCGCCGCCATCGCGGCGCTGGCCGGGTCGGCGTGCCGATGGTCTGCAGCGGTAGGGCGTGCTTGCTACCATGCACGCTCGACCGCTGCCCGACCCGATTGCGGCGTTTGCCGCTTCCGCCATGTATCCCGATGCCGCGCCTGCCGGCGCCCAGTTCTCGCTCGGTTTCGACGCGCCCGCCGCGCGCGAAAGCCTGTTCTTTGCCTTGTTGCCGGACGCGCAGACGGCGCAGGCGGTGCATCGCCTTGGTCGGCAGCTTTTCCACGAGCACGGATTGCAGGGACGCGCGCTGCCGCCGGAGCGGCTGCATGTGACCTTGCACTATCTCGGCGAGTACGCCGGGATCCCGCCACGCTTGCTAGAGCAGGCCTGCGCTGCGGGACAGGCGCTTGCGGCCGCACCATTCGCAATGGCGTTCGATCAGGCGTTGACCTTCGATAGCCGCGCGCGCAGCCGACCGCTGGTGCTGCGCGGTGACGGCGAGCCCGCGCCGCTGCTGGCCCTGCGCCAAGCGCTGCAACAGCTGTTGGTTCGACACGGTGTGGCGCCGCGCGCCGACGGCGCCTATCTGCCGCACATGACCCTGGCCTATGTCGACCAGACGCTGGCGCCGCAGCGCGTGTCGGCGTTGCCCTGGCAGGCGGGGTCGCTGCGTCTGATCCGCAGCGTGCAGGGCCAGGGACGCTATCTGCACGAAGCCCACTGGCCTTTGCGCGCCGACCCTGCGCAGCGCAACGCATGAACGCGGCGCCGCTCGCGCTGCCCGATGCGCAATGGACGCAACTGCGGGCCGCCTACGCCGAGCCGCCGCGGGCGTATCACCATTTCGGCCACGTCGAGGCAGTGCTGGCGCATTACGCCGAGGTCGCTGTCGACAGCGGCTGGCAGCAGCCGCGCGAGGTCTACCTGGCCGTGCTCTATCACGATGCGGTGTACCGCGCTGGCCGCGGCGACAACGAAGCGCAGTCCGCGCGCCTGGCCGAGGCGGCGATCGCGCAGTGGCTGCCGGACGTTGGCGTGGATGTGGCGCGGGTGGCTGCGCTGATCGAACTCACCGCGCGTCATGGGCAATTGACCACGGCATCGGTGGATGCGGACGCGGCGCTGTTCCTGGATTGCGACATGGCGATCCTCGGCGCTACGCCCGAGGCCTTTGCCGCCTACGACCGCGCCATTGCCGAGGAGTACCGCGGGGTAGTGCCGGGCTGGTTGTACCGGCGCAAGCGCCGCGCCTTCCTGCGCACCGTGCTGGCGCAGCCGCGCATCTTCCTCAGCAAGCGGTTCCACACGCGCTACGACGCGGCCGCGCGCGCCAACCTGCGCCAGGCCGTCGGCTGACGGAGTAGTGACCGCGGCCAGCACCGCCTTCTTCTACACTGCCGCGCCGGTCCGCCCCGGCCGCTGCCACGGAGCCTCATGTCCGACCCTGCCGCCAACGCCGATCCCCGCCCGCAGGCGCCGCTGCCGCCCGGCCCCAGCGACTGCTGCGATAGCGGCTGCCCGTTGTGCGTCTACGACCTCTACCACGAGGAACTGGAGCGCTATCGGCAGGCACTGGCGGCCTGGCGGCTGCGCCATCCCGGTGCCGACGCGGACGCCTGACGGCCCGCCGATGCAGGGCGATGGCCCAGGTCCGGCGTACCTGGCATGAACCGCAGGGCGCGCCGCGCTTCGCGTCGCCGCCGTTCGGGATTATCTTTAACGCGCCTTTTCAGGATGGCTGGATGATGCAGAAGCGTGGCGGTTGGATGTGGGGATGTGCATTGGGCGGACTGCTCGCGGCCGGCGTCGCCGCCGCAGCGCCTGGCGCTGCGGCCGCTGCCGCACCGCGTGCCGGCGCACCGGCCGCGGCGCCGGAAAAGCTCAGCCACGGCCGCTTCGAGCAGGTGCCGGTGCTGTTGCCCAAGGGCAACGCACAGCGCGTGGTGCTGTGGTTCGCCGGTGGCAAGCACGCCGACGCCGAGCGCACGCGCCAGATCGAGGCGCTGCGGGACGATGGCGCGATGGTCGCGGTGATCGACAGCGCGCACCTGCAGGCGGTACTGGCCAAGATCGACGGCACCTGCGGCTTCTCCGCGGGCGACGTGGAGAACTTCTCGCGCTACGTGCAGGCCTATTTCCACGTGCCGACCTACCACCTGCCGTTGCTGGTCGGCGATGGCGATGGCGCCGCGCTGGCCTACGCGGTTGCCGCGCAGGCGCCCAAACATCTGCTGGCGGGCCTGCTGACCGAGGATTTCTGCCCGGTGCAGGTGCTAGACGACCAGATCTGCGGCGCCGGCATCACCGCGCCGGCGCGTGCGTTGAAGCCGACCGCGCTGCCGGTTCCGTGGCTGGCGGCGCTCGACGCCAAGAGCCGCCGCGACCGCTGCACCCAGCAGAGCGACGCGTTCGTGCAGAAGGTGGCGCAGGCGCGGCAGTTCCGCCGCAGCGCCAGCGGCGATGCGCTGCCTGGGCTGCGCGCGGCGGTGCGTTCGCTGGGCGATCGGCCCGGCGTCAGCCTGCCGCCGACGCCGGCCGACCTGGCCGGGCTGCCGGTGGTCGACGTGCCGGCCGCCGCGGGTGCGGGCGATGCCGACAATGGCAACGTGTTCGCGATCTTCGTCTCCGGCGACGGCGGCTGGGCCGGGCTCGACCAGCAGGTCGCCGGCGCCCTGGCCAAGGCCGGCATCCCGGTGGTGGGCGTGGATTCGCTGCGCTACTTCTGGAGCGAGCGCACGCCGCAGGGCTTCGCTACCGACCTGGACCGCATCTACCGCCACTACAGCCACCTGTGGCAGCGCGGGCGCGTGGTGCTGATCGGCTTCTCGCAGGGCGCCGACGTGCTGCCGGCGGCCTACAACCAATTGCCGGAAGCGATGCGCGACCAAGTGCAGCTCACCGCCTTGCTGTCGGTCGGCAAGACCGCCGACTACGAGTTCCACGTGTCCAACTGGATCAGTTCCGGCGACGACGGCCTGCCGATCGCCCCGGAAGTGGCGAAGATGCCGCCGGCGCAGACCCTGTGCATCTACGGCGAGGACGACGACGACGCGCTGTGCCCGGACCTGCCCAAGGGCGGGCCGCAACTGGTCAAGCTGCCCGGCGACCATCATTTCCAGGGCGATTACGCGACGCTGGCCAAGCAGATCCTGCAGCGCATTCAGTAGACGCCGGGATTGGGGAGTCGGGATTGGGGATTGGTGGGCTGGTTCGCCGGTGCGGACTTGCCTGCTCGCGTCGTCGTAGGAGCGGCTTCAGCCGCGACGCGGACCACTGAAACATCGGTCCTGCAAGGCGGCGAGCGTGGCTGGCCGCCGCCGGGCGCTCCATGGCGGCCGTACCCTCACGCCAACCCCTCTCCCGATGGGAGAGGGGCTTTGCTCTTCCTTCTCCCTGTGGGAGAAGGTGCCCCGCAGGGGCGGATGAGGGTGCGGCGCGCAGCCTCGCAATGCCCCGGCAAACGGGGGCGCCGCGCCAATCCCCAATCCCGACTCCCCAATCCCCGCCTCACTCCGGCTTGCGCGGATCCAGCGAGATCAACCGGGTCACATCCAGCAGGGCGGCGGGCAGGTGCATGCCGCCGGGGGCGGCGAGGTAGCGGGTGCGCCAGCTGGGGGCGAACTTGGACTTGAAGCGGCGCAGGCCGGTGAAGCCGTAGAAGCGTTCGCCGTGGCGCACGATCAGGTTGCCGAAGCGGTTCCAGCGGCCGGCCAGGCGGTGCTGGGCCAGGCCCGACAGCGGCGCCATGCCCAGCGAGAAGCGCTTGTAGCCCTGGTCGCGGCCCCACAGGAACAGCTCGATGAACAGGAAATCCATGGTGCCCTTCGGCGCGTCGGCGATGTGCCGCATCAGGTCCACCGACAGCTCGTGGCCGGCCGGGGCCTGCCACAGGTTGGCGAAGGCCACGACCTTGCCCTCGAACTCCACCACCGCGATCGGGAAGCGGCGCAGGTAGGCCGGGTCGAAGCTGCCCAGCGAGAAGCCCTTCTCGGCGCCGGCCTTGTCCTCAAGCCACTGCTGCGAGACTTCGGCCAGCACCGGCATCAGCGCGTCCACCGCCTCGGTTTCGACGATGCGGAAGCTCAGCCCACTGCGCTTGCCGCGGTTCCAGGCCTGGCGCAGGTCGGCGCGGTCGCGGCCCTCCAGGTGGAAGCCCTCCAGCGACACCATCGCTTCCTCGCCGAGCTTGACCAGGGTCAGGCCCAGGTCCAGGTAGGTCTGCCAGTGCTGCTCGCCGACTTGGTAGAACACCGGGCGCAGGCCCATGCGGTCGGCTTCCTCGCGGAAGCGCCAGATCAGCGCGCGTGCCACCTCCGGCGCGCCGACCGGATCGCCCATCGCCACCAGCGAGCCGCCGTAGCGCTGCATCATCACGAAACCGGGGCCGTCCTCGGCCTGCAGCAGGGCCTTGTCGCCGGTCAGCACCAGGCAGGCCTGGGTGTCGGTGGCCTCGGCCAGCACCGGCGCCAGCGCGTCCAACTGCGCGCCATCGGCCGGCGGCAACGGCGAGCGGGTGCTGTGCAGCAACCGCGCCAGCCCGAACACCACCACCGCCACGCTGACCAGCAGCACCGCGCGCAGCGCGCGCGGCGCATTGGCCGAGGTGGCGAACTCCCACCACAGCTCGTTCTGGTATTCGACGTGGCTGTAGACGAAGAACAGCAGCCAGATCGTGGCGATCAGCACCAGGCCGAGGTTGCGCAGCCACGGCCACGACCAGGCCTCGTCGAGCAGCGCGCCTTCGCGATAGAACTCGCGGCGCGCGCCCCACAGGCCGACCGCCACCACCAGCGAAGACAGCGCCACCGAGACGTGGCCGCCGCGCAGCCAGGCCGGCAACGGCAGCAGCACGCAGATGCCGATCGCCAGCACCCAGGCCGCATGGCTGCGCCGCTGCAGGCCCTGGCCGATCAGCAGCAGCACCACGCCGCCGAGGCTGGCCAGCAGGTGCGAGGTCTCCATGATCGACAGGGGCGCCATGTCCTGGCGGCGCTTGGGGGTGGGCAGGGTGCCGTCGATGACCAGCGCCGCGCCGACCGCGAACACCGCCAGGGCGATGATCTGCGGCAGCCACGGGCGCAGCGTGCGCCAGGCCACGCGCACCCCGCCGGCCCCGGCGACCAGCGGCCGGCGCAGGCCGGACAGCGAGGCCATCAGCACCGACAGCAGCAGCGGCACCACGTAGTAGGTGATGCGGTAGATGAGCGCCGCCGCCAGCACCGCCGCCGGCGCCACGCCGGGCAGCAGCTTGAGCAGGCTCCATTCGAACACGCCCAGGCCGGCCGGCACGGTCGAAACCAGGCCCGCCACCACCGCGACCAGGTACAGGCCGACGAAGCCGATGTACTCGATCCCCGATTCGTTGGGCAGCAGCACGTAGAACGCGGCGCTGGCCAGGCCCAGCTCGACCACGCTCAGCGCGGTCACGCCCAGGGTGGTGCGCCGGTCCGGCAGCCACAACTCATGGTTGCGCCAACGCAGGGTGCGGCCGTCGCGGCCGGCCAGCAGCAGCATCGTGGCGAAGCCGACCAGCAGCGCGATGCCGATCGCGCGCACCGCGGTGGCACCGACCGGCAGCGCCAGCGCCGCCGCGGCCGGCTCCAGGGTCAGGGCCAGCGCCAGCAGCAGCCAGGCGCCGAACACGAAGCCGAGCGTGCTCATCAGCACCACCTGGCCGATCTCGGCCAGGCTCAGCCCGACCCGGCCGTAGCCGCGCAGGCGCACCGCGCCGCCGGTCAGCGCGGCGAAGCCCAGGGTCTGCCCGACCGCATGCGCCAGGAACGCGGTGATGCTGATCCGCATCGGGTGCAGCTTGCGCCCGCTGCGGCGCAGGCCGACGGCATCGAAGCCGATCAGGCAGGCGTAGCTGCTCAGGCCCAGCAGCAGGGTCAGTACGATCTGGCTGAGGCTCAGCTGGTTGAAGGCGTGACGGATCGCACTGTAGCCGTGGGTACTGAACTCCGTGGCCAGCGCATGCAGCGCCAGGGCCAGGATCGCCAGGCTGGCCAGCACCGGCAGCGCACGGCGCCAGCCGGGAGTGGACGCGGGAGCGGAGGGCGTGGCGTCGGTCATTGCAGACGGGCGGCCAGGCACCACGACGCGCGGCGCGCGGTGCGCGACGGAGTCGGAGCGGAACTGCAGGCGGAACGAAGAGCGGAACGAAGAGAGGCCATCGCGATACCGGTTGGGTGAGAGCGTGTAAGGAACATGGAGAAGGCTATGGACAGGTGGTTACGACGCGGTGTGTGAGGTGCCGGAGCAAGGCGGGTTGCCCCGGCCTGTCGCGCAACCCCTCGATGCACGCAACGTGCCACGTCCCGACAGTGGAGCGATCAGCGGCGCGAAGCCGGCCCTGCGCGGGTTGGCTTGGTGCCATCCCTGGCCGCGTGTCGCAGCGCATACCGATCCCTCCATCACCATGCCGCTCCTCTCACCGTGCATCACGCGCTCTAGGCTATACCGGCCACGCCGGCGACGCGCATGATAGTGGAATCGTACGTCGCCACGGCGTCGGGGCCGCGGCAGGGGCCATGGCCGGCGCTTGCGGCGATGGTCTGTGTTGGGTTCCGGAGCCTGTCATGCCGTTGTCCGCATCTCCCTTTCCCGCGCCGCCGCGCTGGACGCGCCTGGCCGGTGCCGCGGCGCTGCTGCTGGCGCTGCTGTTCCTCGGTGTGGCGATGGCGTCGCAGGTCGTGCGCGCCGATCTGCATTGGCAGCAGGCCACGCTCAGCCAGTACCTGCATGGCCCTGGCGGCTTGGTGCTGCGCACTGTCTACGTTTTGCTGGCCGCCGGCGTGATGGCGTTGGCAGCCGGCTTGTATGCGCAGGCGCCGCCACGCGCGCGCAGCGGCGCGCCCGTGCTGCTGTTCGGCTGTGCGGCGCTGGGGTTATGCGGGGTCGCATTCGGCGACAGCTACCTGCCGCAGCGCGCGCCGCTGCTGGCGCCGCTGGTGCACGGGCTATCCGCGCAGACCGCGTTCCTGTGCGTGACCACGGCGATGCTGTTGCAAAGTGTCTGGCTGCGCCGGCAGCAGGCGTGGCAGCGCCGCGCCGGGCCGTTGTTGTTGCTGGCGGTGCTGGCGTTCGTGGCCTTGTGGGTGCATGTGCTGTGGCGCGCGCCGCCGCGCGGCCTGACCCAGAAGCTGGCGATCGTGCTGATCCTGGCCTGGCTGCTGCCGGTGGCGTATCGCCTGTGGCGGCCGGCGCCTGCAGCCGCGGCGCAATCGCGCGACAATGGCGCGGTCTTCCCACTACAGGACAGCGCATCATGATCCAGCGTTTCGATACCGGCCCGCGGATGTCGGAAATGACCGTGCACAACGGCGTGGCCTACCTGGCCGGGCAAATCGCCGAGGACACCAGCGCCGACATCGCCGGCCAGACCCGCGAGGTGCTGGCGGCGATTGATCGGCTGCTGGCGCTCGCCGCCACCGACAAGAGCCGGATTCTGCGCGCCGAGATCTACATGACCGACCTGGCCGAGTTCGCCGAAATGAACAAGGTCTGGGAAGAATGGGTCAGCCCGGGCAACACCCCGGCCCGCGCCACCGTGCAGGCCAAGCTGGCCGACCCGGCCTGGAAGATCGAGATCGTCGTTACGGCGGCCGCTTGAGCGGCCGGGAGTGGTGATTGGGGATTGGGGATTCGTCTTGCCGCCACGACGTCGCTCGCGTATCCCTTGATCTTGGTAGGAGCGGCTTCAGCCGCGACAGGCATCACCGGTAACGCCCCTCGCGGCTGAAGCCGCTCCTACGCGTAGACGATCAGGCGGCAGCAAGCCGCCTTGCCAATCCCCAATCCCCACTCCCCAATCCCGGCGCCTCAGCGCCTCACAAACCGGTAATGCGCCACGCCCCACTGCTGGCCCTGTTCGTAGCCGAACAGTTCCGCGCAGGCCATCCAGAACATGCGCCAGCGTTGCCACCAGATCTTGGCGTCGGCGCCGTAGGTGGCCTGCAGCACCGGCATCAGCGCATCGCGATGGCGGTCCTGGTTGTGCAGCCAGGCGTTGGCGGTCTTCTCGTAGTGCTGGCCGGACAGGAGCCAGCGGCGTTCGATCGCCAGGTCGTCCTGGAACTGCAGCAGGGTGTCGGCCGCCGGCATCAAGCCGCCGGTGAAGAAGTGCCGGCCCATCCAGTTGTCCTCGCCCTGCACCTCGAACGGGTAGGCCAGGTCGCGATGGCAGAAGATGTGCACGAACAGCCGTCCGCCCGGCACCAGCCAGTGGCTGACCCGCTTGAGCAGTTCGCGGTAGTTGCGCATGTGCTCGAACATCTCGATCGAGACCACGCGGTCGTAGCTCTCGGTGGGCAGGGTCAGGGTGTTGGCGTCGTGGGTGATGACCTTGACGTTGCTCAGTCCACGTGCGCGGCACTGCGCTTCGATGTGTTCGCGTTGCGGCCGCGAGTTGGACACCGCGGTGATGCGCGCGCCGGGGAAATGCTCGGCCATCCACAACGTCAGCGAGCCCCAGCCACAGCCCAGTTCGAGGATGCGCTGGCGGTCGCGCAGCTGCGCGCGTTCGGCGTACAGCTGCAGCATGCGCTCTTCCGCCGCGTCCAGGTCCGGCGTGCTCGCATCCCAGTAGCAACTGCTGTACTTCAGGCGCTTGCCCAGGCATAGCTCGAAGAAGCGTGGCGGCACTTCGTAGTGCTGGCGGTTGGCCGCGTCGGTCTCGATGGCGATGGCGCTCTCGCGCAGCGATTCGATCAGCAGGCGCTGGCGTTCCCAGGCCGCGTCGGCGCCGCCGTCGCGCTCGTCGCGCAGGCGCTGCGTGCACAGCCGGCGCATCGCCGCGCGCAGCACGGCGTCGGGCAGCAGGCCGGATTCGGCCAGGCGCGTGGCCAGCGGCTCGGCCGGCGCGGCGGGCGGGGAAGAGGTGGCGAAGGTGCTGGACATCGGCGGATCTCCTGGCGCGGCTCAGTGCCGCGGCGGCATGGGGAAGAAGGCGCTGGTGCTGCGCTGGTAGTCGGCGTAGTCGCGGCCGCGCGAGCGCAGGGCCTGCTGTTCGGTGTAGGGAATGCCGGTGACCCGGTACAGGAAGGCGAACATCAGCGCCGGCCCCAGCGCGGCCACGCCGACCCACAGCGCGCCGCTGCCCACCGCCAGGAACACATAGGCGAACCAGTGCACGAATTCGAAGAAGTAGTTCGGATGCCGCGAATAGCGCCACAGGCCTTGGCGACAGGTCTTGCCCTTGTTCGCCGGGTCGGCGCGGAACGCGGCCAGTTGCCGGTCGGCCAGGCTTTCCCCGCCCACCGCGATCAGCCAGGTCGCCACCGCCAGGGTGGTCCACACGCTCCACTGCGGCTGCGGATTGTGCGCGGCCACCGACAGCGGCACCGCGAACGCAAGCACTACCAGCGCCTGGCCGAGGAAGAACGCCAGGAACTTGCGCTGGTCGCCGCGCCAGTGCTCGCGCAGGGCGCGATAGCGGCCATCCTCGTGGGCATCGCCGAACACGCGCACGCCCAGGTGCCAGGCCAGGCGCGCGCCCCATAGTCCACCCAGCACCGCGGTCAGCACGCGCGGCAGCAGCGCGCCGTCGGCACGCCAGGCGCAGTACACCGCGGTCAGCGCCATGCACGCCGACCACAGCACGTCGACCACGCCGGCGTTGCGGGTCTGCCGCTGCCAGGCCCAGCCGGCGAGCATGACCAGCACGGTGAACACGCCCACATGCAACAGCGGCCAGGCGTTCATCGCGTCGCTCCGGTTGCCGACAGCGCCGGCGTTGCGGCGCTCAGGCGCCGCGTGGCCAGGCTCAGCAGGGTCAGTGCCGCGGCCCAGCCGAGGGCCAGCGCCAGCAGCGCCTGCGGCAATGGCTGCACCAGCGTCACCGCTTGCCAGCCGCGTGCGGCCAGCACATAGCCCAACGGGCCGGCAGTGGCGCCGAACAGCGCTGCGCGCCAGGGATGGCGCATCACCCAGGCCAGCGAATGCTGGAAGGTCAGCGCGAAGCCGGCCCACAGCGCCAGGATCCACAGCGGCGGCCACGGCGATGGCGGCGCGGCGGCGTAGCGCACCCAGTCGCCGGCGCGCATGGCGGCATCGACACCGGCGCCCAGCGGCAGCGCCAGTGCGATCAGCGCGGCGTCGCCGCGGGCACGGCGGTGCGGCCACAACTGGTGCAGCGCGAACAGCGCCAGCGCCGCCGGGCCGGCCCAGGCCAGCCCGTGCGCGGCGCCGACCACCGCGGCCAGCCACAGCCCTTGCAGGGCGAGGTAGTTGATCAGGTTGCTCATGCGTCGCCCGCCAGCGCCGGCGCGAACTGCGCCGGCCGCGCCCGCGGCTTGCTCAGCCACAGGTGCACGTCGCCGATCGAGCGCTCCAGGAAGCCGCCTTCGCAGTAGGCCAGGTAGAACTCCCACATGCGGATGAAACGTTCGTCGTAGCCGAGCGCGCGCACCTGCGGCAACTTGGCCATGAAGCGCTCGCGCCAGGCGCGCAGGGTCAGCGCGTAGCTGGGGCCGATGTCTTCCAGGTTGAACAGGCGCAGGTCGCTGGCGCGGCCGATCGCGCCGGTCATCGCCGCCACCGAGGGAATGAAGCTGCCCGGGAAGATGTGGCGCTTGATGAAGTCCACCGACTTGAGCGCCTGCGCGTAGCGATGATCCTCGATGGTGATGGCCTGGATCAGCGCCTGGCCGTCGTCCTTGAGCAGGCTGCCGACCTTGCCGAAGTAGGTGTCCAGGTACTGGTGGCCGATCGCCTCGATCATCTCGATCGAGACCAGGCGGTCGTAGCGGCCGTCGAGATCGCGGTAGTCGCGCAGCAGCACCTCGACCCGGTCCGACAGCCCGGCGACGGCGATGCGCTGTCGGGCCAGTTCGTACTGCTCGCGCGAGATGGTGGTGGTGGTGACGCGGCAGCCGTGGTGCTTGGCGGCATATAGCGCGAAGCCACCCCAACCGGTGCCGATCTCGACCAGGTGGTGGTGCGGCTGCAGGTCGAGCTTGGCGCAGATGCGCTGCAGCTTGCGTTCGGCCGCGCGCTCCAGCGCAGCCTCGCCCAAGGCGGCGTCGGCGTCGCGAAAGATCGCCGAGGAGTACATCAGGTTGCGATCCAGGAACAGTTCGAACAACTGGTTGCCCAGGTCGTAGTGCGCGGCGATGTTGCGGCGGCTGCCGGCGCGGGTGTTGCGCGCGAACGCGTGCAGGCCACGCATCGCCAGGCCGCCGAGCCGGGCCAGACCGGTTTCCATCGCGTCCAGGCGGTCGCGGTTGCGCACCAGCAGGCGCACCAGCGCAACCAGGTCGTCGCAGTCCCACAGTCCGTCCATGTACGCCTCGCCGACGCCGACGCTGCCGTTGAGCGCGGCCTGGCGGTAGAAGCGCGGGTCGTGGATGCGCAGGTGCGCCTGCAGCGCGTCGGCGCCGGCGCTGGCATCGCCCAGCGTGGTCAGCGTGCCGGCCTCCTCGATGCGCAACTGGCCCTCGCGCAGGCCGTCCAGCGTGGCGAGCAGGCGTTGCCGCAGCAGGCGATCGAGACCGCGCATCGGGGCGGCGGCCGGGGTCAGCGCGGCGGCGGAAGAGGGCGCATGCGGAGCGTTCATCGGCGTTCTCGCGGAAGGGAATGGTCGGGATGGTCGTGCACCGGGTTGCCGCGCAGCCACAGCCGCAGCGCCTGCCAGTGGATCTTGGCCATGACCTGCAGGGTCATCGCCGGATAGCGCAGCAGCGCCTGCGCCAGGCTGGCGCCGTCGAGGGCACGGCGCTCGAGCACCAGGGTGGCGTCGAAGCGCCGCCGCGTCGTCGCCGGCGTGGGATCGAGCACGTCCATGTGCACGCGCAGGTGCGCGCCGGGTTCGCTGAAGCGCCAGGCGTAGGTGTGCGCCATCGCCATGAACGGCGAGACGTGGAAGCGCTTGGCGAAGCGCCAGGCGTGCGTGGCGCCGTGACTGCGCGCCTCGGCCATCGGCAGCACGTAGGCGTGGCGTTGTCGCCACGGCGTGTTGGTGATCTCGGCGACGATGCTGTGCAGCTGCTGCTGCGCGTCGTGGCAGTAGTAGAACGTGACCGGATTGAAGCAGTGGCCGAAGTAGCGCAGGTGGGTGAGCATGCGCACCGGGCCGAGCGGGCGCTCGCCGGTGTGCTGCTGCACACGGTCGCGCACCGCCTCGTCCAGCGGCTGCGCGGGGTCGCCCAGATAGTCGCTGCGGCGGAACTCGGCCACGTTGCGCCGGTTCACTGACCACAGCCAGCGCCGCGCGAACACCTGCTCCAGTTCGTCCAGGTCCAAGTACAGCAGGAACAGCGGATAACGGAACGCCAGCGCCTTGGGCGCATAGCGGCGATGCCGCACCCAGCCGGTGTACACCGCGCTGTGCAGGCCATGCAAGGTCGTGCCCGCCGCCGCCGACGTTGTCGAGACGGCGCCAGCCGGCGGGGCGGGCACGGCAGCACGGCGCATCAGCGTCATGACCAGGGTACCCCCAGTGCCGCGGCCACGTCGACCGCGCTGCGCAGGCCGTCTTCGTGGAAACCGAAGCCCCAGCCGGCACCGGCGAACCAGGTGTTGCGCTGGCCCTGGATCTCGCCCTTGCGCGCCTGCGCCGCCACCGATGCCTGGGTCTGCAGCGGATGCCGGTAGCGCATGCGCCGCAGCACCTTGGCCGGATCGATCGCGTCGCTGCGGTTGAGGCTGACGATGAACGGCTGCGGCGCCTGCAGCGACTGCAGGGCGTTCATCCAGTAGCTGACCGTGCATGGCGCGTCCGGATCGGCCGGCACGTGCGCGTTCCACGCGGCCCAGGCGCGGCGGTCGCGCGGCAGCACGCGCGCGTCGGTGTGCAGCACGGTCTCGTTGTCCTGGTAGCCGATCGCGCCGAGGATCTCGGTTTCGGCCTCGCTGGGATCGGTGAGCAGGCGCAGCGCGTCGTCGGCGTGGCAGGCCAACACCGCATGATCGTATTGCTGGGTGTCGGCATCGCAGGCGATCGCGACGCTGCCGTGCGCGGTCCGCTGCAGCGCGCGCACCGGCGTGCCCAGCCGCTCGCGCACCCGCCAGCGGCTGCGCAGCGCACGCACATAGCTGTTGGAGCCGCCGCGCACCACCTGCCACTGCGGACGGCCGCTGACCTGCAGCATGTGGTGGTTGGCCATGAAGCCGATTAGCTGGCGCATCGGGAAGTCGAGGATCTGCCGCGAGGGCGAGGACCACAGCGCCGAGGCCATCGGCACCAGGTGTGCGTCGCGGAATACCTCGGAGTAGCCGTGGCGCTGCAGGAACTCGCCGAGGGTCAGTTGCGCCAGGGTGACGTCGTGCAGCGCCTGCGGCGCTTCCCGGTAGAACCGCCGCAGATCGCGCAGCATGCGCCAGAAGCGCGGCGACAGCAGATTGCGGCGCTGGCAGAACAGCCCGCCAAGCGTGCCGGCGTTGTACTCCAGTCCGGTGCGCTCCTCGTGCACCGAGAAACTCATCGTGGTCGGCTGCGACGCCACCCCGAGCCGCGCGAACAACGCGCTCAGCAGCGGGTAGTGCTGCGGATTGAACACGATGAAGCCGCTGTCCACCGCGTATTCCACGCCGTCCAGTTCGATCGCATGGGTATGGGTATGGCCGCCGAGATAATCGGCCGCTTCGTACAGCGTCACCTCGTGACGCTGCGACAGCAGCCACGCCGCGCCGAGGCCGGCGATCCCCGAGCCCACCACCGCGATCCGGCTCATCGGGCACGCGCCTGCGCGCGCACCAGCCCGGCCGGCACCGGCTTGAGCTCGCGGATCACGCGGGTCCACGACAGCGCCTTCAGTCCATACCAGGTCAGGTCCAGTTCCCACCAGCGGAAGCCCTGGCGCGCGGCGCCCGGGAAGAAATGATGGTTGTTGTGCCAGCCTTCGCCGAAGGTCAGCAGCGCCAGCCACAGGTTGTTGCGGCTGTCGTCGCGGGTGTCGAAGCGGCGGCTGCCGAAGCGGTGCGCCAGCGAATTGATGGTGAAGGTGGCATGGAACAGCGCCACGGTGGAGACGAAGAAGCCCCACACCAGCAACTGCGGACCATCGGTGCCGAGCTGCGGCACGTGCTGTTGCAGCCACCCGCCGAGCAGGAACAGCGCCAGCGCCAGCAGCACCGGCAGCAGCAGGTCGAAGCGGTCGAGGAAGCGCAGTTCGGGGAAGCGGCGCAGGTCCGGGATCGCTTCCCAATCGGTGCGGAAACCGCGCGGGGTCAGGAACCAGCCGCTATGGCTCCACCAGAAGCCGTGCTGGCGCGGCGAATGCGGATCGGCCGGCGTATCGGTGTGGCGATGGTGGTTGCGGTGGTGCGCGGCCCACCACAGCGGCCCGCGTTGCACGCAGGTGGCGCCGATCGCGGCGAACAGGAACTGCACCGGGCGCGAAGTCTTGAACGCGCGGTGGGCGAAGTAGCGGTGGTAGAAGCCGGTGAGCGCGAACATGCGCACCGCGTACATCGCCACGGCCATGCCGACGGCGAACCACGATACGCCGACCCAGAACACGCCCAGGCACGCCAGGTGCAGGCCGATGTAGGGCGCGGCGCGCAGCCAGTCGATGCGGTCGGCGCGTGCCGGATCCAGCTCGATCTCGGCGCTGGTGTCGAACCAGCGCCGCAAGGTGCGCAGGATGCGGCCAGGCGGCGCAGGCGGGGGTGAGGCAGGGCGGGGTTCCGGAACGGGACTCGGCACAAGCGCGTCTCATTGGGGGACTTGGGGAGCGATACGAGCGAAACCGGAAGACGGATGCACCCGCGTCGGATTTCCCCTGCACAGCTGCTTGCGAGGCATTGCGGCCACGACAGCGCAGCGCAGGCGTTGCGCGAATCGGAAGATCTTGGCTGTCGTGCGGATGCGCGATGGCGGCGTCGATGCTGACGGCAGACGAGTGGTGGGCGGGTGAATGCGCGCCGTGTTTTCCTGGAGGAGCGCGGCACAGCCTGCGGGTGGCACGGCCTGTGCGCGGTGCGTGCAAGGCGCCGAAAGCGCCGAGGCGCTAGCGCCCCTCTCCCATCGGGAGAGGGGTTGGGGTGAGGGTACGGAGCGAAGCGCTCGCGGAATCAGGTCCACGAGGCTTCGCCCGTACCCTCATCCGCCCCTTCGGGGCACCTTCTCCCGAGGGGAGAAGGGAAATTGTCTACGGTGCCAGCTGCAGCGTGCTGATGCCGCCCTTGGCCACGACCGGGCCGGTGGCCACACCGCCGGGCGCGCCGCCGGGCGGTTCCATGGTCACTGCCAGCACGGCGCCGTCGCTGAGCAAGGGCATCAACGCATCGGGAATGCGTGCCACGCGCGCCTTGGCCTCGTCGAACACGCCCATCGAGCGCGCCTTGCCGTCGGCCGGGATCAGCCACAGCTCGGGCACGCGGGCGTTGTCGCGGTTGCCGCCCAGTGGGGTGAGGGTGATGCTGCGCTTGTCGGCGTCCATCAGCGCCACATAGCCGGGCTTGCCGTCGTCCTGCATCAGCGTGGAGGTCATCGCGATGCCGCTGGGCTTGGGCGTGGTGGTGGCGACCGGCGGCGGCTGCGTGGCCGGCGGCGGCACCGGCGCGCGCGCCAGCAGCAGCGCCAGCAGGCAGGCGGTGGCGGTGGCGAAGCCGCCGGCGCTGAGCCAGCGCCAGGTCCGCACGCTGTCCCAGAACCCGGGTGCGGCAGGGCGCGCGCGCGGCGCCGGCGCATCCAGGCCCAGCGAGGCGCGGATGCGCACCCACACACGTTCGGGTACCTCCACCGGGGCGATCTCGTCGGCCAGTGGCATCAGGTGCTGTTGCCACTGCAGCACCGCCGCGGCGAATGCGTGGTCGCTGTCGATGCGCGCCTCGGCGGCACGGCGCTCCTGCGCGTCGAGCACGCCGAGCACGTACTCGCCGGCCAGCACGTCGCGCGGCGGCGGGGTTTCCTGCGGATCGGGCACGGAGGCGTTCATCGTTCCAGGCACGCTTTCAGTTTGGCCAGGCCGCGGCGGATCCAGCTCTTGACCGTGCCCAGCGGCGTGCCGCTGCGCTGGGCCAGTTCCTCATAGGTGATGCCTTCGAAGAACGCGGTGCGGATCAGCTCGCCGCGCGGCGGCTCCAGTTCGCCCATGCACACGTCCAGGCGTCGGCCGGCCACCCGCCACTCGGTGTCGGCGAGCGGATCGCGGCCTTCGTCCTGCAGCTCGCCGGCGTCGTCCAGCGCCACCGACTGCCGCGCAGGCGCGCGTGCGCGCAGATAATCGATGGCCTTGTTGCGGGCGATCATGGTCAGCCAGGTGAGGCCGCGTGCGCGCTGCGGATCGAATTGCGCGGCCTTGCGCCAGACCGCGGAGAACACCTCCTGCAACACGTCCTCGGCTTCGCCGCGCTGCGGCACGATGCGCAGGCACACGCCGAACAGGCGCGAGGAGGTGGTGCGGTACAGGCGTTCGAACGCAGCGCTGTCGCCGGTGGCGGTGGCGACCAGCAATTGTCCTGCTTCGTCGTGATCGGGCGACTCGGTCATGCCTGGAGACGGTGGCGAAGGTCGGCGCGATGCTACAGGCTTTCGCCGCGGGCGTCGCTCAGGCGCGCTGGCGTCGCCACAGGACGACTGCGGCGAGCAGCAGGACGATCTCGAACGCGGCCAGCCCGGTCGTGGTCGGGCCCACCGGCCACAGCCGCAACAGGCTGGCACTGCGGTAGAGCACGATGGGGACGTAGAAGGCCAGCGCCAGGAGCAAGCCGGTGCGCAGTTGCCCGGTGCGGGCGAAGTAGCCGAACAGGAAGGCCATGCCCAGTTGCAGGCCGCCGTAGATGACCAGGTATTCGGACTGGCCGGAGCGGTCCAGGCCGACATAGCCCACCGCCGCGGCGGTTTGCGCCGGCAGCAGCGTGCACCAGACTGCCAGCAGCGCGTACAGCGCAGCGTTGAACCACAGGTAGGCCTTGGCCATGAGGTGTCCTCGTCGATGCGCGAGCGATGCGCAGGCATGGTTGTAGCGGGTGCGGCAGGGGCCGGCGTGAATGCGCTGGTGGCGCGGCTCAGCGCGCGCTGCATTGCGCGACCAGGGGTTGCTGCAGCGCCTGCTCCCACGCGCCGGCGTCGGCCTGGCCGCGCAGGCGTTCGGGAAACTCGATGCGCACGCTCGGGTAGCGGCCGCGTGCGTCGCGGATGTTGCCGACGCCGCGGAACTCCAGCAGGCGCCGGTCCTTGCGCGTGTAGGCGACGCTGAGGTCGGGCAGCAGCGTGCCGTACCAGGCGGCCAGGCTCAGCGTGTAGCGCTGCACCTCGGCATCGGCCGGGCCGGGGGTGATGCGGAAGTCGAGCGTGCGCAGTTCGCTGGGCAGCACGAAGGCGATGCGCTGCGGCGCGCCGCTGCCCAGGCTGTCCCAGCGCTGGCGCAGGTAGGCGTCGAAGCCGGCGTCGATCACCTGCGCCTGGGCGCTCTTCGGCAGCGGCGCGCGGCGTTCGGCCTGGCCCTTGGCCTGGCTGAACATCTCGCGCCCGCTGCCGCTGCGGCGCACGCCCTCGCGGTAGCCGCTGCGCGCATCGACCAGTTCGAAGTCCGGCGCGGCGCTGCCGTCGTCCACGCGCTTGCGCGCGAACGCGGCGCCGTCCGCGCACTGGTACAGCACCAGGCGCGCGCCATCCTCGCGCACCCAGTGGCTTTCGCGGTACAGCACCTGTTTGCCGTCTGCGGCATAGGCGATGCCCTCGTAGTGCAGCATCGCCCGCGCCGGCGTGGCGGCGACCAGGGCGGCGCTGCCCAGAGCCAGGGCCAGCGGCAGGGACGGTCGGGTGAACGGGAAGGCGGCGGTCGACGTCGGCATGCACGGCGCTCCGGTGGGATGACACCAGGACATACGCGGCCGGTGCCGATCCGGATGCGCCCGCCGTGGCGGCCGCGCTGCAGCGGCAGTCTCAGCGCAGGACGATGCAGTCCACCGGGCAGGCCGGCAGGCACAGCGCGCAACCGGTGCACAAGGGCGCCAGTACCGTGTGCATGTGCTTGGCGCCGCCAACGATGGCGTCGACCGGGCAAGCCTGGATGCACTTGGTGCAGCCGATGCAGTCGGCCTCGACCACCCACGCCACCTGCGGCGGCGCGTGCGTGCCGCGGCTGCGGTCATAGGGCAGGGCGGGGACCCCGAGCACCCGCGCCAGGGCGCGCGCGCCGGCATCGCCGCCGGGCGGGCAGCGGTCCACCTGCGCCGTGCCGGCTGCCATCGCCTCGGCGTAGGGACGGCAGCCGTCGAACCCGCACTGGCCGCATTGGGTCTGCGGCAGCAGGCGATCGAGGCGTTCGAGCAGGGTGTCGTGGGCGGGCGTCATGACGGAGGCGGCGCGGCAGCGCACGGCGTGGAGCAGGGGCGAAGAAGCGGAAACGCCGGCGTGGCTGGCCGGCACAGTGTAGCGCGGCCTCGTCGCGGCCCGACCCTAGCGCGCGCTGCTGGTGTTGATCACGACCTGGACCGCCGTGCCCGGTTCCAACGTGGCGGGCGCGGCCTGCGCACGGTCCAGCACGATTCGCACCGGCTGCCGCCGCACGCGCTGGACATGGTTGCCGGCCTGCGCGGCCGTGTCGATCGCCGTGTCCGCGTCCGCGCCGGCACCGATCGCCTGCACGTGGCCAATCCAGGCGATGTCGGCAGCGTCGGCCAGGCGCACCTGCGCGGCCTGGCCGACCCGGATCGCCGGCAGCACGTCCTCGCGGAACCGGGCGATCACTACGGTCGGGTCGTTCGTGGGCGCACGCGTGGAGACGGCGGCCGGCGCGCCGGGCATGGCGCCACCGGGGCGCGGCGCCGGCATCGCCACCCAGGCGTCGTCGCTGCGCGCCGCGGGGTGGATGCGCCAGCCCCACATGCTGACGGCGAATGCGATGCCGAGCGGGATCGCCAGCGCCACGATCGACAAGGCGACGACCGCGCTGCGGTCGCGCGGTGGCGTCGCCTCGGCGTCGCTGCGTGCCGCGGAGGCGGCCACGCGCTGCGTCGCGGGCGGCAGGGGCGGCGGTGTCTGGCGCAGCGTCATCGGCTCAGGCGATCCGGCGCCCGCGGTACCAGCGCTCGTGCGCCAGTGCCAGCATGGGCCGATCCTCGCGGCTGTCGCCATACGCGTAGATGCGCCGATAGGTGCTCAGGTCGTATTGCACGCGGATCAGCGCGGCCTTGCGCGGCCCGCAGTCGCCGTGGCGATAGCGGCCGGTCAGGCGCCCGTCCTGCACTTCCAGGCGATTGCAGATCAGGTGCAGCCCATGCTGCTTGCACCAGGGCTGCAGATACAGATCCAGCGAACCCGAGACCAGCGCCACGGCGTGCCCCTGGTCCTGGTGCCAGGCGATCCGCTGCATCATCTCCGGTCGCAACAGCGACGGCAGCGCCTCCTGCGCATAGTGCTCGGCCTCGCGGGCGATGTCGTCCGCGTCGCGTCCGGCGAACACCAGCCGGGTCACCCGCGTGCGCAGCGCCGCCGCCGACACCAGGCCCAGCCGATAGCCGGCCAGCCAGGGCCCGACCGTCCAGCGCGCCCGCGCCTGCTGCGCCGGCGTGGCCACACGGCGCAGGAACCCCGAATAGGTATCGGCGGTGGTGACCGTGTGGTCGAAGTCGAAGAGCGCGAGGGCGCTGGGATTCGGCATTTGGGATTAGGGATTCGCAACAGCAGTTCATGGGCTCGACTGGGCCGAGGGTGTGCGCTCAACCAATCCCCAATCCCGACTCCCGAATCCCGGCTGTCACCGCACCGGCATGCCCGGTTGCGCGCCGCTGTCGGCGTCGAGCAGGGCCAGGGAACCGCCGTCGAAGCCCGCCGACAGGATCATGCCCTCGCTGAGGCCGAAGCGCATCTTGCGCGGGGCCAGGTTGGCGATGAACACCACGTTGCGGCCGACCAGCTTGTCCGGCTCACCGTAGCTGCCACGGATGCCGGAGAAAATCTGCCGCTTGCCCAGTTCGCCGGCGTCCAGTTCGAAGCGCAGCAGCTTGTCCGAGCCTTCGACGAACTCGCAGACCAGCACCTTGCCGATGCGCAGGTCGAGCTTGGCGAAGTCGTCGATGCCGATGACGCCGGGATTCGGGAGTGGGGATTGGGGATTGGTGGTGGCCTTCGCTTCCTGTTTGGCGGCAGCGGCCGCGGCGGCCGAGGCGGGGGCGAGGGTGTCCTTGGAGGCGTCGGTCATGGCGTCGAGCAGTTTCGGGTCGATACGGGTGAACAAGGGGGTGTAGGGCTGGATCACATGCGCCAGCAGCGGCGCCTGCAGGTCGTCCCAGGCGCCGAGCGGGGCCGACAGGAACGCTTCGGCTTCGGCGCAGGTGCGCGGCAGCACTGGCTTGAGCGCGGCGGCCAGTACCCGGAACAGGTTCAGCCCCTGCGTGCACACCGCCTGCAGGTGCGCCCCGGCGCCGTCCTGCTTGGCCAGCACCCAGGGTTTGTGTTCGTCGATGTACTTGTTGGCCTCGTCGGCCAGGGCCATTGTCTGGCGGATCGCGCTGGCCGGGTCGTTGCGCTCGTAGGCGTCGCGGATCGGCGCCAGCGCGGCGACGAAGCGCGTGTACTGCGCCGGGTCCGGCAGCGCGTCGGCGAGCTTGCCGGCGAAGCGCTTGTCGATGAAGCCGGCGCAGCGGCTGGCCAGGTTGACGAACTTGCCGACCAGGTCCGCGTTGACCCGCGCCACGAAGTCGCCCAGGTTCAGGTCGAGATCGTCGACGCCGCCGGAGGACTTGGCCGCGAAGTAATAGCGCAGCGCTTCCGGCTCCAGGCCCACGTCCAGGTAGGTGCGGGCCATGACGAAGGTGCCGCGCGACTTGGACATCTTGGCGCCGTCGACGGTCAGGTAGCCGTTGACGTGCAGCCGGGTCGGCGCGCGGTGGCCGGTGCCGTGCAGCACCGCCGGCCAGAACAGGCCGTGGAAGTTGACGATGTCCTTGCCGATGAAGTGGTGCAGCTCGGTGGCGGTGCCGGCGGCCAGGTGCGGCTCGAACGCTTCGCCCAGGCTCGCGCACAGGGTCTGGAAGCTGCTCAGGTAGCCGATCGGCGCGTCCAGCCACACGTAGAAATACTTGCCCGGCTGGCCGGGAATCTGGAAGCCGAAGTACGGCGCATCGCGGGAGATGTCCCAGGCGCGCAGGCCGCCTTCGCTGTCCAGCCATTCCATCAACTTGGCCTTGACCCCGGGCAGGGCGACGTCGCCGGCCAGCCACTGCCGCAGGAAGCCGTCGAAGCGGCCGACCTCGAAGAAGAAGTGCTCCGAATCGCGCAGCTCCGGCGTGGCGCCCGAGATCACCGACTTCGGTTCCTTCAGTTCGGTCGGGGAATAGGTGGCGCCGCAGACCTCGCAGTTGTCGCCGTACTGGTCGGCGCTGCCGCAGTTCGGGCAGATGCCCTTGATGTAGCGGTCGGGCAGGAACATGCCCTTGGCCGGGTCGTAGAACTGCGCCACCGAGCGCCGCGCGATGTGGCCGCCGGCCTCGAGCTTGGCGTAGAACGCCTCGGTCAGGGCGCGGTTGGCGGCCGAGTTGGTCGAGTCGTAGTGGTCGAAGGCCACGCCGAACGCGGCGAAGTCGCGCTCGTGGCTGGCCTGGATGGCGGCGATGAAGCTTTCCGGGGTGACCCCGGCCTTCTCCGCGGCCAGCATGATCGGCGTGCCGTGCGTGTCGTCGGCGCACACGAACCAGGTACGGTCGCCGCGCAGCCGCCGCGCGCGCACCCAGATATCGGCCTGGATGTAGCCGACCAGATGCCCCAGATGCAGCGGTCCGTTGGCATAGGGCAGGGCGGTGGTGACGAGAGCGGTGGTCATGGCGGCCGGCGATGCTGGGGGCCGGGGATTATTGCATGGAGCCGGGATTGGGGATTGGGGAGTCGGGATTGGTCAAGCGCTTGGTCGGCGCCTGCAAATCCGCGCGCCCATTAAAAAGGCGCCTGTGCAGGCGCCTTCAATAGAGTGCTTGCAGAACGGAAATCAGGCAGCGGCACCCCTTCTGCGAATCCCCAATCCCGACTTCCGAATCCCGGCTTCTGTCACTCCCTGATCCAGGTCTGCGTCCGGCCCAGCGCTTCGATGCCGATGTAGCCGCGCATCTGCAGCTTCTTGCCGCCGTCGGTGAGGGTGACCTTGGCCTTGTAGGTCTTGCCCTTGGCCGGGTCCAGCACCGAGCCGCCGTCCCACACCGCCGTGCCGTCGGGCTTGAGGCCCCACAGGATGGTCATGCCCTTGATCGGCTTGCCCTTGCGCTCGCCGTCGCACTTGTCGCACATCGGGTTCGGGCCGTGGTTGGACTGCAGGATCTCGACCACCTTGCCGCTCAGCGTGCCGTTGGCGGCCTGTTCGATCTGCACGATCGACTTGGGCTTGCCGGTTTCGTCGTCGATGGTCTGCCAGCGGCCGACCGGCGAGGTGTCGGCGGCGTGCGCCATGAATGCCGCCGCGCTCAGCGGCAGGGCCAGCATCAGGGTCTTGAAGGTCGTGCGCATGTTCCCCTCCCGAGGGATGTTCGGTGCGGCCGGCGCGATAGCCAGCCTGATCCGACTGTATACCCAAGCGTATGGTGCTGGGAATCCGCACTGCGGCATGCGGTTCAGCGTGGCCGGCGGCAGGCGTTCAGCCGCGCTCGTACAGTTCCAGTGGCAGGTCGTCGGGGTCGGCGAAGAAGGTGAAGCGGCGGCCGGTGTACGCGTCCATGCGGATCGGTTCGACCTCCACGCCGTGTGTGTGCAGGTGCGCGACGGCCGCATCCAGGTCGCGCACGCGCAGCGCCAGGTGGCGCAGCCCGCAGGCCTCCGGACGGCTGGGTCGCGGTGGTGGCGCAGGGAAGGAGAACAGTTCGAGTTGGCTGCCATCGGGCAGGGCCAGGTCCAGCTTCCAGGAGTCGCGCGCGTCGCGGTAGACCTCGGCGATCACCGGCAGGCCCAGGATGCGGCTATAGAAGTCCTTGGAGCGCGCGTAGTCGGAGGCGATGATCGCCACGTGGTGCAGGCCGTCCAGGGTCAGGCTCATCGGCACAGCGCCTGGCCGAACTGCAGCAGATGGCCGTCCGGATCGCGGAGCGCGAACTCGCGCATGCCGTAGGCGAAGTCTTGCAGCGGATAGACGATGCGCCCATGTGGCTGCAGCCGCTGCCACCAGGCATCGACCTCGTCGGTGCGGAAGTACAGCGAGGAGGCAGTGCTGGCAGCGGTGGTGTCGGCCTCGGTGTGTTGCGCGGCCAGCATCAGTGCCAGCGGGCCGTGCCGCAGCGACACCCAGCCCGTCGCCACCGCGCCACCGTCGCGGCGAAACGCCAGCGTATCGGTATAGAACGCCAGCGCCGTAGCCAGGTCGGCGCAGCGCAACATCGGGGTCAGTGCAGTGAAGGTCATGGCTTGAGCCGGTGCGAGCGAAATCGAGCGATCCATCTGCGGAGGATAGCGCAGCGTCGCGACCGCATCGCTGTCGTCTGCGACACTGCGCATTCCGTCGCTGCGAGGCCGCGCCATGCCGCACAACCCGCTCGCCGCGCTGCTGGCCGAGGACCGGTGCCTGGTGCTCGATGGCGCGTTGGCCACCGAACTGGAACGGCGCGGCTGCGATCTGCGCGATCCGCTGTGGTCGGCGAAGATCCTATTGGAACAGCCGGACCTGATCCGCCAGGTGCATCAGGACTATTTCGCCGCCGGCGCGCAGTGCGCGATCACCGCCAGCTACCAGGCCACGCCGCAGGGCTTCGCCGCGCGCGGGATCGACCTCGCGCAATCGCAGCGCCTGATCGCGCGCAGCGTGGAACTGGCACAGCAGGCGCGGCAGGCGCATCTCGCGCGGCATCCGCAGGCGGGCACCTTGCTGATCGCCGGCTCGGTCGGTCCGTACGGCGCCTTCCTGGCCAACGGCGCGGAGTATCGCGGCGACTACGTGCTGGCGCCGGCGCGGATGCGTGAGTTCCACCGCCCGCGCATCGCCGCCCTGGTTGCGGCCGGCGTGGATCTGCTGGCCTGCGAAACGCAACCGTCGCTGGCGGAAATGGCAGCGTTGCTGCAGGTGCTGGAAGAATTTCCACAGATTGTCGCCTGGTTCGCCGGCACCTTGCGCGATGCTGCGCATCTCAGCGATGGCACGCCCTTGCGCGAGGCGGTGGCGTTGCTCGACGGGCACCCGCAGGTGGTCGCGCTCGGCGTCAATTGCGTCGCGCCATCGCTCGCCACCGCAGCGTTGCGCCAGCTGGGGACGCTGGCGCGGTTGCCGCTGGTGGTGTATCCGAACGCGGGCGAACACTACGACGCCGAGCGTAAATGCTGGCAGGCCGACAGTGCCGATGCCGGCACCCTGGCCGACCACCTCTCCGACTGGCGTGTGGCTGGCGCTCGCCTGATCGGTGGTTGTTGTCGCACTACGCCGCAGGACATCGCGCAGCTGGCGCGGGGTTTGGCATCGGTGTAGCGATGAGGCCGGTTATCTCGTACTTGACCGCACGACGTCTTCGCTGGTGGTTCAGCGGATGTCGGGGCTGGTCAGTCGCCTCCGGCTTTTGTAGGAGGGACTTCAGTACTGACGCGTTGCAGTGAAAGGCGTCGGGACTGAAGTCCCTCCCACAAGTGGGTTCATGCGCGCCCAATGCCCTGATGGAACTGGCGTGCTGTCCGCACCGAGTGGGATGGGAGCAACGGGAGGGCGATAGCACTAAACGAACGTCGTTGCAGTTCCTGCCGCTGTCGCGGTGCGATTTCAGCGGCTCGGCATGCCGGGGATTGCACTGTGGAAGGGACTTCAGTCCCGACGCGTGGTACTCAACGTCGCCGGGGCTGAAGCCCCTCCCACAATGGGGTATGCACCGTCGCCGGTGTGATGAAATTGGCGTGTTGTGTGGGTCAACCGCGACCAGGCATGACCGCGTGCCCGGTCGCGGCTGAAGCCGCTCCTACAAAAATCCCGCGACGTTTCAGGTCGCATGTTCCGCGGGAGGAGCGGCCTCCCGCTCACCCCTTCTTGCTCGCCACCCAGCGCTCGATCTTTTCCTGCAGGACGTTCAGCGGCACCGAGCCGTCCTTCAGCACTTCGGCATGGAATTCGCGGATGTCGAACTTGGCGCCGAGTTGCGCGCGGGCGTAGTCGCGCAGCTGCATGATCTTCATCTCGCCGATCTTGTAGGACAGCGCCTGGCCGGGGATGGCCATGTAGCGCTCGGCCTCGGCTTCGGCATCGGTGCGGCTGGTGGCCGAGTTCTGCAGCATGTAATCGATCACCTGCTCGCGGGTCCAGCCCTTGCTGTGTACGCCGGTGTCCACCACCAGGCGGATCGCGCGCCACAGCTCGTTCTGCAGGTAGCCGAAATAGTTGTACGGATCCTGGTACAGGCCCAGGTCCTTGCCCAGCGATTCGGCATACAGGCCCCAGCCTTCGATGAAGGCGGTCTCGCCGCCGAAGCGGCGGAACTTGGGCAGGTTGGTCAGCTCCTGCTGCAGGCCGAGCTGGAAGTGGTGGCCGGGAATGGCCTCGTGCAGGTACAGGTCTTCCGCATCCCAGGTCTTGCGGCTGGGCAGGTCGTAGGTGTTGACGTAGAAGATGCCGGGGCGGCCGTCCTCGCTGGAGCGCATGTACGAGCCGCTGGCGGCCGACTGCGCGCGGTACGGTTCGACCGGGCGGATCTCGAACGCGGCCTTGGGCTTGAGCGAGAACATGCGCGGCACCGCCGCGTCGACCCGGCCTTCCAGGCCGCGATAATAGGTCAGCAGCTCGTCTTCGCTCTTGAAGGCGAAGCGCTTGTCGGTCTGCATGAACTTGAAGAACTTCTGCATCGAGCCGCGGAAGCGCACCTGCTTCATCACCGCCTGGATCTGGCCCTGGATGCGCGCCACCTCGTCCAGGCCGATCTGGTGGATCTGCGCGGGGGTCAGGTCGGTGGTGGTGCTTTGGCGCACGTTCCAGGCGTACCAGGCATCGCCGCCGGGCAGGGCGCCGACACCGGCGGTGGTGCGCGTGGCCGGCAGGTACTCGGTGGCGATGAAGCCGCGCAGGGAGCGGTAGGCGGGCATGATCCGGTATTCGATCAGGCGCTTGTACTCGGCGGTGATGCGCTGCTTCTCGGCCTCGGGGATGTCCGCCGGCAGGTTGCGCACCGGACCCCAGAACAGGCTCTCCTCGGCGGTCGGCTTGATGATCGCATCCAGCTGCGGCAGCACCTTCTCCATCAGCGCGCGCGGCTGCACCACGCCGGCCTTCATGCCTTCGCGCATGTTGGCGATGGCCTGGTCGAACAGTGCCGGGATGCCGAGCGCGCGCCGCGACCAGTTGTCGTAGTCCTTGACCGTGCGGAACGGCTGCGCGCCGGTGCCCGAGCCGAGCATCACCATGATGCTGCCGACGTTGTAGAACTGGTTCACCGGCTGCATCCAGCTCGGGTACTTCTCCGCCTCCAGCGCATTGCGCGCGTCGCCGACGAAGATCTCGTAGCTGAGCAGGTCCTGGCCGCTGAGACCGTCCTTGCCGATCGCCTCGGCCTTGCCCAGCCACTCCACGGTGAAGTCGTGCGACTGCTGGCGGAACGCGGCCGAGAGGAAGTTCGGCAACTGGTCGTTGTAGCGGCTGTCGCCCTGGAAGGTGGCCTGCAGCGGATTGAGCTTGAGCGAGGCTTCCCAGTAATCGTCGTACAGCCGGTTCAGTTGCTGCGCCTTGGTCAGCACCACCGGGGCCGGCGCCGGCCGCGCCTTGCGCGCCTTGCTCGCCTTGGCGCGGGTCTGCGCGGTGGTCTGCTTGGTGGTCTTCTTCTTGGCCGCGTCCGCCGGGGCCGCCAGCGACAGGCTCAGGGCGGTAGCGATGGCGAGGGACAGCAGGCGGGAAAAGCGGGGCGGCATTGCGGGCTCCAACGACAAGCGAGCGGGGAGCTTGCCCGATCCGCACCGCGGAGGCCACCCGTGGCCGGTCCCGGCGGGCTCCTGCTGCCCCTGCCGCCAGCCTGTGCCGTGGAGGGGAGGGCCAGGCAGTGCCGGCCTCTGCGGCATTGCACGACGCCGACGCGAACGCCGTGCTGCGCGCTCGCGCGTGTGCCGGCGTTCAGTCGGCGGCGGCTTCCTCGCGCAATTGCTCGGCGCGCTCGGGGGTCAGGTAGTCGGTGATCAGCCGCCGCATCAGGTACAGCAGCGGGATCAGCAGTACGGCCAGCAGCATCTTGCAGATGTAGTTCAGCGTGCTCACCGCCAGGAACAGCTGCATCGACCAGTGCTGCGGGCCGAGCACGAAGGCGATGTAGATCACCACGAAGCTGTCGATCAGCTGCGACACCGCGGTGGAGCCGGTGGCGCGCAGCCACACGTGTTTTTCGCCGGTCACGCTGCGGATGCGGTGGAACACCGCCACGTCGATCAGCTGGCCGGCCATGAACGCAACCAGCGAGCCGGCGATGGTCCACATGCCCTGGCCGAACACCGCGGCGAACGCGGCCTGGTAGTCGGGCACGCCCTGGTTCTGCGCGGCGGTGACCCAGAAGCCGGCCGGGGCCAGCGCGATCGCGGCGAACGCGAACAGAAAGCCATAGCCGATCAGCGCCACCGCCAGCCAGGAGATGAAGCGCACGCCGCGGCGGCCGAAGAACTCGTTGATGGTGTCGGTGAGGATGAACACCAGCGGCCACAGCAGGGTGCCGGCGGTGAAGTTCATCGAGCCGGTCTGCCCGAACAGGTTCCAGTTCAGCGGCGCGATGCCCAGGGTGTCTTCGAAGGCGAAGATCTTGACCCCGATGAACTCGGCCAGCGCGGCATTGACGCAGAAGAACGCCGCCAGGGCGATGAACAGGCGGACGGCGCGATCGTCGAGCGTGCCGCGGCGCATGGGCGTCAGCGGTCCATGGTCCGGGTGAAGGGCACGCTCTCCGGCGCCACCGCACCGCCGGAGATGATGAAGCTCATGGCCTGGTCCACGCTCCAGTCGGTGGGCGTGAGCAGCTCCACCGGCACGATCTCCAGATAGCCGGAGGTCGGGTTGGGCGTGGTCGGCACGTACACCGCGGCCAGTTCGCGGCCGGTGCCCTGTTCCTTGATCACCCGCGTCACCAGGCCCACCGACTTCATGTCCCGGTGCGGGAAGTCGATCAGCACCACGCGCTGGGTGCTGCCGGGCTGGGTCTGCAGGATGTCCACCAGCTTGCGCACGCTGTCGTAGACCACGCTGGCCAGCGGGATGCGGCGCATCACCGCCTCGAACCAGCGCAACAGGCGCTGGCCGATCATGCGTCGGCTGAGGATGCCGACCAGCAGGATCACCGCCAGGGTGGCGATCAGGGCGATGGTGTTCTGCACCCATTGTGCGGTGGCCCAGCCCAGTTCGCGCGGGAACGAGGCGGCGATGCGGACCGACAGCGGTACCACCCAGGGGCTGCTGATGCCCGAGAGCAACACGAACACGAACTTGACCACGACCCAGGTCAGCCAGATCGGCAGCAGGGTCAGCAGGCCGGTGAAGAACAGCCGTTGCAGGGACGGGCGCGGAGCGGGAGCGGGGAGATCGGGCGACATCCGCGTAGTGTAGTGGAGGGCGATGACTGTTGGTGCAGCGCCGCATGGTCTCGCGGCGCGGCCATGCAGCTGCGATTGGGCCGGGGTGTGCGCACGCTGCCCGAGTCGTCGCGCCGCGCACGCTGATGGCGTGCTCGCATTGGCACACGGTGGGTGTCCGTCTGCGCAGATGCAGGTCCGGCCTCGGCGAGCCCCGCTTGCTGCAGGGCGCGCTACCGCGCCGGCTTGCGCTTGACGTACAGCTGCTTGCGCGTCCTCGCCACCACCTCGCCCTGCGCATCGACGACGTCGGTCTCGAACCAACGCAGGTGCTTGTCGCCGCCGGCGGTGGCCGCGCGCAGGTCGTCCAGCAGTGCCTGGTCCAGGTCGAACTGCGCGCTGACCGTGCCGCGGCCTGGGCGCACGAACTCGATGCTGCCAGCCTTGTCCCAGACGTAGTAGTCGCGCCCCAGGTTCTGCATGGTCAGCAGCATCCAGAACGGGTCGGTCATGGCGAACAGGCTGCCGCCGAAATGGGTGCCGACGTAATTGCGGTTCCACGGGCGCATGCGCAGTTCGACCCGGGCGTGACGGTAGTCCGCACTCAGCTCGGTCACATGGATGCCGGCGAACAGGAACGGCGGCCACAGGTTCAGGCCCAGGCGGAACAGCGATGGCTTCATTGCGCGGCGGTGGACGGATCGGTGGGCGGCAGGTTACCAGACGCATGCGTATGGTGTTCTGCCGGGTCGTCGCTCAGCGCATAACCGTCGCGTCCGCCGCGCTTGGCGCGGTACAGCGCGGTGTCGGCCAGTTCGAAGAAGTCGCGCTCGCGGGTGTCCGCGGCGACGCTGGCGCTGTGCACGCCGAGGCTGGCGGTGATGGCGACGCTGCCGTTGGGTGCGCGTAGCGACAGCCCGCGGATCTCCTCGACCAGCGCCGTGGCGATGCGGCCGGCATCGGTGGTGTCAGTGGCGGGAAGGATCATGGCGAACTCGTCGCCGCCGAAGCGCGCGGCGACCTCGCGCGGATGTTGTGCATGCCGCGCCACCGCGGCGGCCACCAGCTTCAGCGCGCGGTCGCCGGTGCGATGGCCCAGGGTGTCGTTGTAGCGCTTGAAATGATCCACATCGACGATGATCAGCGTCAGCGGCCGCCCGCTGCGCCGCGCCTCGTCCAGCGCCTGGGCGAAGGCCTGTTCGAAGCCGTGGCGGTTGACCAGCCCTGTCAGGGCATCGCGATGGGCCTGGCGGCGCCAGTGCGCCGCGTGCAGGCACAACTGGCCGGCCGCGACGATGGCCAGGGCGAGCAGGGCCGCCCCTGGCGCGAACCAGCGGTTGCTGAGCAGCAGCCACAGCAGGCTGCCGCCGGCGACCACCGCCATGCTCGCCAGCGGTGCCAGCCAGCGCCGTCGGTGCCAGCCCGCGCAGTGCGTGCCCAGGCAGGTCAGCAGCACCAGCAGCGCGGACCCGGCCACCTGGCCAGTGCGCGAAGATGGCAGGATCGGGTCGCCGCGCAACAGCATCGCCGCGACGTTGGCCTGGTACTCGGGCGCGCTCATCCAGCGCGCATCGGACATCGGCGTCATCACCCGCTGCCCCAGGCCGGTGGCGGTGACGCCGACGATCGCCAGGCGTCCGCCCAGGGACTGGGGCGGAATCCGGCCCTGTACGACGTCGACATAGGACACCTGCGCGAACGGTGCCGACGGCACGGCGAAACGCAGGCCGACGTAGTCGGCGCGATGCCAGGCATAGGGTGCGTCGGTGGTGGCCGGCGCCGGCGGCAGCGCGCGGCCGGTGAGGGCCGCGGCCAATGCCGGCCAGTGCGCACCGCCGAGCCCGGCGCGCAGGTAGACGCCGCGCGCGACGCCGTCGGCATCGATCGCGATGTCGGTGTGCGCCAGCGCCGCCGCGGCGGTGGCGATGGCGGGGATCGGCAGCAGCTCCTGCGGCATGTCCGCGTCGCTGGCGCTGCCGATCACCGGCAGCACGGTGCGGCCGGTGCGCCGCAGTGCCGCGGCCAGGCGCGCATCGTCGTCCGGGTGTTGCTGGTCGGGTTCGCTGAACAGCAGGTCCAGCGCCACCCGCTCGGTGCCCGCTGCGCTGAGCCGGTCGAGCAGGCGCGCGTGCAGGTCGCGCCGCCATGGCCACTGGCCCAGCATCTGCAGGCTGCGGTCGTCGATCGCGATCAGCAGCAGGCGCGGATCGGCCGGACGCGGCGCCTGCGCGATCGCCGCGTCGTACAACGCGTTGTCCAGTCGTCCGGTGACGTCGCCCAGGCTCAGTGCCGCGGCCAGTGCGGCTGCGGCGAGCGCCACCAGCACGCCCCGCAGCGGCCCGGCGTTCACAACGCCAGCCATAGCAGCAGCGCGCCGCCGGCCGTGCCGAGCTTGCAGTAGCGGCAGGGCAGGTCCAGCGTCTGCGGCGTCGAGAACGGCGCGGCCTCGCCCTCCGCGTCCAGGGTCTGGATGCGCACGTACCAGGTGCCGCGGCGCGGCCGCGGCAGCGCGACCTGTGGCTGCGTCACGGTGCGTTCGAGCAGGCCGCGGCGGAACGCGGGATCGCGCGCCAACTGCACCCGGTAATGGCGCGCGTCCGGATCCGGCTGCCAGCGCAGGGTCAGCGTGCCGCGCTCGGCCTGCGCCGGCGCCAGGCCGGGATCGACCGGCGTATCGCTCAGATGCAGCGTCAGCGCCTGCCCGAACGGGCCTTGCCGGCCTTGCGCATCGCGCGAGGCGAGGCGCCAGAAGTAGGTGCCGGGTGGCAGTGGCTGCGGCGCGCGCAGATGCGTGGCGTCGGTCTCCTGCTCCAGCAGCAGGTCCTGGAACTGCGCATCGCGCGCCAGTTGCAGCACACTGCTGAGCGCCTCCGGGTTGCGGGTCCAGGCGAAGCGCGGCCGCGCGGTGCGCAGTTGCTGCTCGTGCAGCGGCTGCACGGTCAGCGGCGGCAGCGGCGTGGCCGAGACCTGTAGCGGCTGCTCGGCGTCATAGCCTTCCACGCCGGTGGCGGTGATGCCGCGCAGCAGCAGTCGCAGGTCGCCGGCCGGCAGCGTGTCCAGCGCCAGTGCCGTGGCCTCGGTTTCCTGGGCGAGGCGCAGCACCTCGCGTTGCTGCGCGTCCACTGCCTCGAGGCGGTAGCGGCTGGCGCCGGCCAGCGGCGCCCAGGCCAGCAGATAGGGCGGGCGTTGCAGGCGGCTGTGCGCCAGGTCCAGGATCGGCGCCGGCAGCAGCGCTTCCTGCCGCGGCGCCGACCCAGTGGCGACCCGCGCCGCCTCGCCTGGCTGCAGCAGGCGCTGGCCGCCGTGGCCGGCGACGCGCACCGCGCCCTGCAGCACCTCGGTGCTGGCGAACGCGCTGCCGCTGCCGGCGCCGACCCGGAAGCGGGTGCCGCGAACGCTGCTGGTGCTGCTCGGGGTCTGGATGATGTAGCGCGAGGCGGGGCCGGTGGCGGGGATGACGTCGTTGCTGGTGCGGCCCTTCTCCAGCCGCACCCGGGTATCGACCATGCCGGTGGCGCCGTAGCGGACGAGCTGGTCGAAGCGCACCAGGCTGTTCTCACGCACCTGCATGCGCGAGCCGTCGGCGAACTGCACGGTCGCGCTGGCATCGGCGCCGGTCTGCAGGGCGCTGCCGATCGGCAGCGGCATGCCTTGCTGCGCCGATAGCGTCGCCTGGTCGGCGGTCTGCACGCTGATCTGTCCACGCAGGGCGACCAGCCGCGCCGGCGCCGGTTGCATGCGTAGCCAGGCGACCGGAAAACGCAGGCGCGATCCCGGCACCAGCCGCTGCGGATCGGCGACCTGGTTGTGCTGGCCCAACCGCGCCCAGTCCATGCCCGGACGCAGGTACAGCCTGCCGAGATCCCAGAGCGTGTCGCCGGGGCGCACCCGGTAGTGCCAGTCCTGCGCCAGCGCGTTGGGGGCGAACAGCAGGCCGACCCAGCACAGCAGGCCGCCCAGCCTGCGCGCGCCTGACCACGATGTGCGGGTGGGCGAGGCCATACGGCGATCGAACTGGTTCACGGCATACATCCGGCAAAAGATCAGGCCGGCGCTCCTGCGGGGCGGCAGGCAGCGTTCGTCCCTGATCGCGGCATCCTGGGGTCAGGCCGGGGCGCGTCCGTCCGTCGCAGTGGCTGGAGACGCCGTAGTCAGCCGCTGGACCTGAGATTGTAATCTCAGAACAGCAGGGCGGACATCTTGCGGCGGTACTGCCCCACCAGGTCCTCGTCCTCGATGACGCGGAACGCGTCGATCAACGCCTTCTTCGGCAGGCCATCCTCGAACGTGCGGTCCTGGCGCAGCATCTCCAGGAACTGCTCCAGCGCGGCCGCGTCGTCGCCGCCGACCAGGTGGCGCACGCCCAGCAGGTAGCGTGCCTTCAGGTCGCTCGGATCCTGCGCCAGCGTGGCCTGCAGCGTTTCCAGCGGCGGCGCGGCCTGCAGCGCGCCGACGAAGCCTAGTCGCGCCCGGGCGCGCACCGCGCGCTCGTCGGTGGCCAGGTTGGCCGGCAGCGCGTCGATCAGGGTCTCGGCCTCGGCGGCGTCGCCGACCTTGACCAGGGCCAGGGCCAGGTCGAGCTTCAGCTCGTCCTTGTCCGGCTCGGCCGCCACTGCTTCGCGCAGGCGCTGCACCTCGGCGTGCGGGTCCAGCGGCGCCGCCGGCACGTCTTCGGCCGGTTCCTGCGCCGCCAGCGGGGTGATCCCGTGCTGGGTCAGGAACTCGCGCAACTGGCCCTCGGGCAGGGCGCCGGGGAACCCGTCGACCAGTTGCCCACCCTGGACCAGGAACACCGTCGGCACCGAGCGGATCTGGAACGCCGCGGCGATCTGCTGCTCCTGGTCCACGTCGACCTTGGCCAGCACGAAGCCGCCGTTGTACTCGGCCGCCAGCTTTTCCAGGATCGGGCTCAGGGTCTTGCACGGGCCGCACCAGGGCGCCCAGAAGTCCACCAGCACCGGGGTCTGCAGCGAGCGCTGCAGCACCTCGGCTTCGAAGGTCTCGGTCTTGGCGTCGAAAACGTGGGGCGTATCGGACATGGGCGGCGTCATCGCAGGCGAGAGGACGCTCTGTATGGAGGCGCCGCGGCGCCGATGCAAGGGTGGCGGCACCGTGCCATGCGTGCCGGCGGCGGCCGCAGCGGCGACAATGCCCGGCTGTAGGCGCCATCGCGGCGCGAAAGGACGGTAGCGGATGGGCGACGTGAGCGAACGAGTGGTGCGCTGGATCGGGCCGCTGCTGGCGATAGCCGCGGTGGCGGCGATGCTGGGCTTTGGCGCGGTCCTCCCTGGGTATCTGCCGTGGTCGCATCCGCTGGCCTTGCTCGGCGCGCGCGGCATCCCGCATGCCTGGGCGTTCAACCTGCTGGCGTTCGTGCTGCCGGGGTGCCTGGCGATGGGGCTGGCGCTGCGGCTGCTGCGTCGTGCCGGCCGCCACGCGCCCTGGTCGCTGCGGGTCGGCGGGCAACTGCTGCTGTTGGCCGGCCTGGCCTTCGCCGGCATGGGCCTGCTGTCGCTGGACCCGACCGACCTGGAGGCGCGCGCGACCCAGTTGCATGCCAGCGCCTGGTTGCTGTGGGTGGTGGCGCTGGTGGCGGCCGCGGCCCTGCTGGGGCTGGGCGCGCGCCGCGATCCCGCCGCGCGCGGCTGGGCCGCGTTGGCGTTGGCGATGGCGCTGCTGGTGGCGCTGGGCGCGTTCGCGCTGGACCGGTTGCTGTCGCCGGCGCTGGCGCAGCGGCTGGTGTTCCTGCTGTGGTGGGGCTGGCTGGCGTTGCTGGCCTGCTGGCCGGGGCCGCAGGCGGTGCCGCAGCGCGGTTGACCCTGCCGGGCTTGCGCAGTCGGCCGGCGCGGCGGGCTGCGGCGCAGCTGAGATCCGCTGCGTCCGTCCATGGCGCCGATGGCGCTGCAGCCGCGGTTCCCGCGCCTGCCCGGGGGCGCCACGGGGCTGCGCGCCGCTGCCGTCCGTCGCCACGATTGGAGCCGCCTGCTGCGCTGCGGTACCCTTGCCCGCTTTGTTGCCGCCTGGCCCTTGCCCGTTTCCATGTCCGCCGTCGAGCCCACCGCCTACGACCCGCAGCAGGTCGAATCGTCCGCCCAGCAGTTCTGGGACGCCACCCGCGCCTTCGAGGTCGACGAGACCTCCGACAAGCCCAAGTTCTACTGCCTGTCGATGCTGCCGTACCCGTCCGGGGCGCTGCACATGGGCCACGTGCGCAACTACACCATCGGCGACGTGATCAGCCGCTACCAGCGCATGATCGGCAAGAACGTGCTGCAGCCGATGGGCTGGGACGCGTTCGGCCTGCCGGCCGAGAACGCCGCGATCAAGAACAAGACCGCGCCGGCGAAGTGGACCTACGCCAACATCGACCACATGCGCAGCCAGCTCAAGTCGCTGGGCTACGCCATCGACTGGTCGCGCGAGTTCGCCACCTGCCGGCCCGAGTACTACGTGCACGAGCAGCGCATGTTCACCCGGCTGATGCGCAAGGGCCTGGCCTACCGCCGCAACGCGGTGGTGAACTGGGACCCGATCGACCAGACCGTGCTGGCCAACGAGCAGGTCATCGACGGCCGCGGCTGGCGCTCCGGCGCGCTGGTGGAAAAGCGCGAGATCCCGCAGTGGTTCCTGCGCATCACCGACTACGCGCAGGAACTGCTGGACGGCCTGGACCAGTTGCCGGGCTGGCCGGAGTCGGTCAAGACCATGCAGCGCAACTGGATCGGCCGCTCCGAGGGCCTGGAGATCCAGTTCGACGTGCGCGACGCCGACGGCAGCGCGCTGGACCCGCTGCGCGTGTTCACCACGCGCCCGGACACGCTGATGGGCGTGACCTTCGTGTCCATCGCCAGCGAGCATCCGCTGGCGCTGCATGCGGCCAAGTCCAATCCTGCGCTGGCCGCGCTGCTGGCCGAGCTGAAGCAGGGCGGCGTCTCCGAGGCCGAGCTGGAAACCCAGGAAAAGCGCGGCATGGCCACCGGCCTGACCGCGGTGCACCCGATCAGCGGCGAGCAGGTGCCGGTGTGGGTCGCCAACTTCGTGCTGATGGGCTACGGCACCGGCGCGGTGATGGCGGTGCCCGGCCACGACCAGCGCGATTTCGAATTCGCCAGCAAGTACGCCCTGCCGATCCGCCAGGTGATCGCGCTGAAGGCGCCGAAGAACGACGACGAGCGCAGCTACGACCCGACCCGCTGGCAGGACTGGTACGGCGACAAGACCCGCGAGCTGGAGCTGGTCAATTCCGCCGAGTTCGACGGGCTGGACTTCCAGGGCGCGTTCGAGGCGCTGGCCGAGCGCTTCGAGCGCAAGGGCCAGGGCCAGCGCCGGGTCAACTATCGCCTGCGCGACTGGGGCGTCAGCCGCCAGCGCTACTGGGGCTGCCCGATCCCGGTGATCTACTGCCAACGCTGTGGCGCGGTGCCGGTGCCGGAAGACCAGTTGCCGGTGCTGCTGCCGGAGAACGTGGCCCTGAGCGGCACCGGTTCGCCGCTGAAGACCGACCCGGAGTGGCGCAAGACCACCTGCCCGCAGTGCGGCGCGGCGGCCGAGCGCGAGACCGACACCTTCGACACCTTCATGGAGTCGAGCTGGTACTACGCGCGCTATACCTCGCCCGGCGCCAAGGACATGGTCGACAAGCGCGGCAACTACTGGCTGCCGGTGGACCAGTACATCGGCGGCATCGAGCACGCGATCCTGCACCTGATGTACTTCCGCTTCTTCCACAAGTTGCTGCGCGACGCGCGCCTGGTGGACAGCGACGAGCCGGCCACCAACCTGTTGACCCAGGGTATGGTGATCGCCGAGACCTTCTACCGGCAGAACCCGGACGGCTCCAAGGACTGGATCAACCCGGCCGACGTGGACGTGCAGCGCGACGACAAGGCGCGGGTGATCGGCGCGGTGCACAGGGGCGACGGCCAGCCGGTGCTGATCGGCGGCACCGAGAAGATGTCCAAGTCCAAGAACAACGGCGTCGATCCGCAGGCGATGGTCGGCAAGTACGGTGCCGACACGGTGCGCCTGTTCTCGATGTTCGCCGCGCCGCCGGAGCAGTCGCTGGAGTGGAACGAGGCCGGCGTGGACGGCATGGCGCGGTTCCTGCGCCGGTTGTGGGCGCAGGTGCACAAGCACGTCGCCGACGGCGTCGTCGATGAATTAACCAAGCAAGTCGTTTTGTCCAACCCGCTGGACGCCGAGCACAAGGCGCTGCGGCGCAAGACCCACGAGACCATCGGCAAGGTCGCCGACGACTACGGCCGCCGCCACAGCTTCAACACCGCCATCGCCGCAGTGATGGAGCTGACCAATGCGCTGGCCAAGTTCGACGACACCAGCGCGCAGGGCCGCGCGGTGCGCCAGGAAGCGCTGGAAGCGGCGGTGCTGCTGCTCAACCCGATCACCCCGCACGCCAGCCACGCGCTGTGGCAGGCGCTGGGCCATGCGCCGACGCTGCTGGAGGACGTGCCGTTCCCGCAGCCGGACCCGGCCGCGCTGGTGCGCGATGCGGTGACCCTGGCGGTGCAGGTCAATGGCAAGCTGCGCGGCACCATCGAGGTCGGTGCCGACACCCCGCGCGAGCAGATCGAGGCGCTGGCCCAGGCCGAGCCGAATGCGGCCAAGTTCCTGGAAGGGCTGAGCATCCGCAAGATCATCATCGTGCCCGGCAAGATCGTGAACCTGGTGGCGGCGTGAGCCGGCGCGCCGCTCCGGTCGCGCCGCGGCCGCGCGGCGCGGCAGGTCTCAACCCGCGTTCACGCAGCGTGCGGCAGGCTAGCCGCCTGTTGCCGCGCCCAGCCGGCTCCTCCAGACTGTGTCCATGACCCGACTCCTGCTCGCTTTCGTCCTCGCGGCGTCCCTGACCGCCTGCGGTTTCCACCTGCGCAACAAGCTGACCCTGCCGGCCGACACGCCGTCGGTGAAGGTGGTGTCCTCGGCACCGTACAGCGAGCTGGCCAAGCTGCTCGAGCGCGGCCTGCGCGCCGCCGGCGCCGAGATCGCACCCAAGGACGTCAATACCGGCGTGGCCCGCCTGGAAGTGCTGTCCGAGCGCTGGGGCGACCTGCCGATCGCGCTCGACGCCGAGGGCCGTGCCCAGGAATACAGCCTGCGCTACGCGGCGATCTTCGTGTTCCTGCGCGCCGACGGCAGCGTGCTGGTGCCGCAGCAGGTGATCGAACTGTCGCGCGACTACGTGTCGCCGCCGACCGACGCCACCGGTACCTCCACCGAGCGCGAGATCCTCGCCGACGAACTGCGCCGCGAGATGTCGGCGTCGATGCTGCGCCGGATCGACAGCGTGGTGCGGGCGCAGGTGCGCGACGGCAAGGACGTCAACGCCGCGCCGCCGTCCACCGACGGCACGCCGGTCGAAGGGAAGCCGGTCGACGGCAAGCCGGCGACCACGCCGCAGCCTTGAGCGTCCGTCCGCTGCCATCGCCGCCGCCCCGCGCGGGCGCGCGGCGCTCGCCGCATGCGGCCGCCGCAGCGTAGGCTGTCGCCATGGAACTGCGTCCCGAACAACTCGCCACCCAGCCGGCATCGCAGCCGCTGCAGCCGGTCTACCTGATCGCCGGACCGGAAACCCTGCGCGTGCTCGAGGCGGCCGACGCGGTGCGCGCGCGCGCGCGCGCCGCCGGCATCAGTGAGCGCGAGGTGTTCGATGCCGACGGCCGCGATTTCGACTGGGGCCAGCTGTATTCCAGTTTCAATGCGCCCAGCCTGTTCAGCGCGCAACGCCTGATCGAGCTTCGCCTGCCCAGCGGCAAGCCCGGCAAGGAGGGCGGCGAGGTCATCGCTGCGTTCTGCGCCGACCCGCCGCCGGACGTGGTGCTGCTGATCACCTGCAACGAGTGGAGCAAGGCGCACCAGGGCAAGTGGGCCGACGCCGTCGGGCGCATCGGCACCATCGCCGTGGCCTGGGCGATCAAGCCGCACGAACTGGGCGACTGGATCGAGCGGCGCCTGCGCAGCAAGGGCCTGCGCGCCGATGCCGGCGCGGTGCAACGCCTGGCCGAGCGGGTGGAAGGCAACCTGCTGGCGGCGGCGCAGGAGATCGACAAGCTGGCGCTGCTGGCCGACGGCCAGGGCCTGGACGTGGCGGCGATGGAGTCGCTGGTCGCCGATGCCGCGCGCTACGACGTGTTCCGCCTGGCCGAGGCCACCCTCGGCGGCCAGGCGCCGGCGGTGCGGCGCATGCTTGCCGGCCTGCGCGCCGAGGGCGAGGCAGTGGCCGCGCTGCTGCCGATCCTGATCAAGGAACTGCTGCGCACCGCCGCCCTGGCCAAGGTGCAGGCCGCCGGGGGCAACCTGGCGGCGGAGATGAAAGGGCAGGGCATCTGGGAATCGCGGCAGGCGCCGTTCAAGCGCGCCCTGCAGCGGCACGCCGAACCGCGCCGCTGGGAACGCTTCGCCGCCGAGGCCGGTCGCATCGACCGCATCGCCAAGGGCCGCGCCGACGGCGACGCCTGGATCGCCCTGGAGCGCCTGCTGCTGGCGATCGCCGAGGCGCGGGCGGTGCGGTTGTTGGTGGTATGACGGCTGGGATTGGGGAGTCGGGATTGGGGATTGGCAACAGCGGCGATCCCGCGCAGGCGGCTGGTTCATCCCGAATCCCGAATCCCGAATCCCGGCCTCTCACCCTCGTCTACGGCGGCACCTTCGATCCCATCCACAACGGCCACCTGGCGATCGCGCGGGCGGCGCGGGATGCGTTCGGGGTGCCGGTGCGGCTGATGCCGGCGGCCGATCCGCCGCACCGCCCGGCGCCCGGCGCCGATGCGCAGCAGCGCTGCGCGATGCTGGCGCTGGCGATCGCCGACACGCCCGGGCTGCTGCTGGACCTGCACGAGCTGCGCCGCGCGCAGGCCCGGCCCGGCGTGGCGTCCTACAGCATCGACACGGTGCGCGAACTGCGGGCCGAGCTCGGTGCCGACGCGCCGCTGGCGCTGCTGATCGGCAGCGACAGCTTCGTCGGCTTCAGCGGCTGGCGCGAATGGCGGGCGCTGCTCGAGGCCGCGCATCTGATCGTCGCCGACCGCGCCGGCAGTGGCTGGGAGCGGGCGGTGCCGGCGGAACTGGCGCAGGCGGTGGCCGGGCGCTGGGCCGACACGCCGCAGGCGCTGACCCGCGCGCCGGGCGGGCGGCTGTGGTGCCTGCGGCAACCGCTGCGCAGCGAATCGGCCAGCCTGGTGCGCGCGCGCATCGCCGCCGGCGAGGACTGGGCGGCCTTGCTGCCGGCGCCGGTGGCCGCCTACATCCGCGACCATGGCCTGTATGCGCCCGGCGCCGCCCCCGCTGGCTGAATACGTGCCCTGCCGGGGTCGCCTATAATTCGCCCCATTCCATCGAGTTCGCCGCTTTGTCCAGTCAAGCCCACGTCATCAAGACCCAAGTCCCCAATCCGCCGCCGCCGCTGCCGGTCCTGCTCGCCCACGTCCGCGAGGCGGTCGAGGAACTCAAGGCCAAGGACATCGCGGAAATCGACGTGCGCGGCAAGTCCAGCGTCACCGATTACCTGGTCATCGTGTCCGGTACCTCCACCCGCCACGTCAAGTCGATCGCCGACGAAGTGATCAAGTTCGCCAAGCGCCTGGACGTGATGCCGCTGGGCGTGGAAGGCGAGCGCGAGGCCGAGTGGGTGCTCGTCGATCTCGGCGACGTGGTGGTGCACGTGATGCTGCCGCGGGTGCGCGAGTTCTATGCGCTGGAGCGGCTGTGGACGGTCGGCGACCAGCCGCCGGGCGACGACGACGGCGACGACACGGCACGCGATGCCTAAGCGGCAGGACCCCTCGTGCACCACGGCCGGCGATGCGTTGCCGGTCCGTGGCCGCGTCGGCGCCGCCGCATCGACACGCGCGACGCCGGCGCGCAAGCGGTTCGATTCCCTGGTCAAGGGTCTGGAGCGCACCCGCGCCCAGTTGCATGCATGGCAGGACGCATTGCCGCGGTGGGAGCAGCGTTTTCACGAGCAGGTCGATCCCTTGCTGCGAGAGCGCGACGCTGCGCAGGGGCAGTTGCTGCGGGAACTGGATGCGGCGCATGCGGCCTACAAGTTGAGCAAGCGCGATCGCGCCGATCTGTCCGAGCGCATCTGCGAACTGGCCGCGCTGTTGATCGAGGACGGCGACAACGACGCGCTGAAGGACATCTACGATCGCCATAGCCCGATCGGCTTCGAGCAGGGACAGGCCGAATCCGAGGCGCTGTTGAAGTCGGTGGTCGGCGAGGAGTTCGGGCTGACCGAAGAAGAACTGGCGCACATCCAGTCCCCCGAGGCGTTGTATGCGCAGGTCCAGGAGCGTCTGCACGCACAGCAGGCGCATGCGGCCGGGCGCGCCCAGCAGCGCGACAGGCGCCGCCGTGCCGGTGCCGGCAAGGCCACGCAGGTCGCTGCCGACCCGCAACAGGCACGGCGCGCGCTGTATCGCAACCTGGTGGCTGCGCTGCATCCGGACCGCGAACCCGATCCGCAGCAGCGCGCGCGCAAGACCGCCTTGATGCAGCGCCTCAACCAGGCCTATCAGGACGACGATCTGCTGGCGTTGCTGGAACTGCAACTGGAGATCGGTCAGTTGGATCAGGCCGGCATCGCGGCGATGGCGGAGGAGCGCATCCGCGATTACAACAGCCTGTTCGCCACGCAACTGCAGCAGGTCGAGCAGACATTGGCCGGGCTGGTCGATGACTTCATGGGGCGTTACGGTCTTTACGGCGGTCGCGCCCCGCAACCGCAGCGTCTGGATGCGCTGTTGGCGCAGATCAAGCGGCAAGTGCAGGAGGAGAACCGCTCCTGTGCCGATGATCGCGTCGCCGTGCGGAGTGCCGATACGCTCAAGCAATGGTTGAAGCGTGAGCGCGAGCGAGCGCGGCTGGCCGAGCAGGAACTGGACGACGCGATGTACGACGCCATGCTTCTGGACCAGCGCTGGTGATGCGCCGTCGGCGCGCGCGGCGATGAAGGCGCGCCTCATCGCCACCGGCGAGCGTGCTCCGGCCTGGGTGGCGCAGGGCTTCGCCGAGTATCGCAAGCGGCTCTCGCACTGGCTGCCGCTGGATCTGGTCGAGATCGAGCCCGGCCTGCGTGGCAAGGGCCGCGATGCGCAACGCGCCATCGAGGACGAGGGCCGTCGGGTCCTGGCCGCGCTGCCGAAGAACGCGTTGGTGGTGGCGCTGGACGTGCCGGGCAAGCAGCACAGTTCCGAGCAACTGGCGCAACGCATGGAGCACTGGCGTGGGCAGGGGCGCGATCTGGCCTTCCTGATCGGCGGGCCCGAGGGCCATTCGCCGGAAGTGCTGGCGGTTGCCAGCGAATCCTGGTCGCTGGGGCCGCTGACCCTGCCGCACATGCTGGTGCGGCTGGTGGTGGCCGAGCAGCTGTACCGCGCTGCGGCGATGCTGGCCAATCATCCCTACCACCGCGCCTGATCGCTGATCATTGGTCGCTGGTCGCGGACTGCGAGCGCTCGCGCGGCGGCACAGTGCGCGTGAATGCCGATGCGTGTGAGCCGCTCATGCAGAAAAAAAGCCCGGGCTTTCGCCCGGGCTTTTCGTTACTGCAGTGCGACCTTGGCCATCAGTTGAACGTGTACTTCGCGCCCACCGTGAAGTAGCGGCCGATCGCACCGCTGACGTGCAGCGGGTTGTAGTTGACCGCACCGTAGGTGGTCGGATCCAGCGGCGCGATCCGGTCGAACACGTTCTCCACCGACGCGCTCAGTTCGAACGCCTCGGTGATGTTCCAGCGGCCCGACAGATCGAAGGTGGTGAACGAGGCGATCTTCTTGACCGGCGTGCCGTCGGCGTAGAACGCCTGGTACTCGCCGCCGCGGCTGTCCTTGTTCTCGATGCTGTCGATGTAGTTCACCACGCCGCTCACGCTCCAGCTGCCCTGCTTCCAGGTGGTGCCGAAGTTGATGCGGTCCTGCGGCGTGCCGATGCAGTTGGTCACGTCGCAGTTGCCGTGCGTGCCCACGTAGTCGACGGTGCTGCCGCCTTCGGTGCGCTCGAACTTGAGCAGGTGGCTCCACTGCGCGTCCAGCTCCAACTGGCCCGGGCCGATCGCGAAGGTCTGGCGGATGTCGGTGTCGATGCCGCGCACGCGCGAGGAGTTCGCGTTCACGTAACCGGTGTTGACTGCCAGGATGGTGCCGCTGTTGGGGACGCCGCCGATGTTGTTGCTGTCGCGCAGCACGTTGCCGGCAAGGATCGCATCGCGGGTGCTGCTCGGGGCGATCTCGTTGGTGCGTTTGATCTCCCAGCCGTCCACGGTCAGCGAGGTCGTCGATGTCGGCTGCAGCACGAAGCCTACCGAGTAGCTCTTGGATTCCTCGGGCTTCAGCGCCGGGTTCGGGCGGGTGATGATCGCCACCGAACGCGTCCCGCACTCGCTGGCACTGATCGCGCAGCGCACCGGATCGGCCGCATTGGAAAACGCGGCCAGGCCGCCGTTGCCGTTTTCTGCCGGGTTCGGCGCCCGGAAGCCTTCCGCATAGCTGGCGCGCAGCGCGATCCACTCGGCCGGGGTCCACTTCACGCCAAGCTTCGGCGTGGCCTTGCCGTCGCCGCCGTCGTACTTGTCGTAGCGCAGTGCCGCCGACAGTTCCAGTTGTTCCAGCACCGGTGCGGACAATTCGACGTAGCCGGCATAGACGTTCTGGGTGCCGTCGTAGGCCGAATAGCCCAGGCCGATGATGTCGCCGATGTCGGTGTAGGTCTGCGGGGTCAGGCTGTTGCTGGTCTTGCGCCATTCCGCGCCCAGCGCCAGGCCCAGCGGTCCGCCCTTGAGGTCGGCCAGGCTGCGCGAGACGGTGAAGTTGAACATGTCCAGGCCAGACTTGGCACGCGCGTTGATGGTCGGCGAGATGTAGTCGTAGAGCGCCTGCGAGTTCAGGTTGGCGTTGTCGCCGATGCGCCAGGTGCCGGCCGGGCAGGCCGGATTGCCCAGCACGCAACGCACCGCGCTATAGCGCAGGAAGCCGGTGCGCGTGCTGGTCAGGACGGTGCCGGAGTGCAAATAGCCGGTGTCGTAGCTCCAGTCGCCCCAGTTGCCCTTCACGCCGACCAGGAAGCGGTTGAACTCGTTTGTGTTGTCGGTGACGCGCGGACCCACGTCCCAGGCGCTGTAGCGCACGCGCGCGTCGTAGGGCAGCGGGTTGTCCGGATGGCCGGCGTAGAGCACGGTGGCACCGGGGCCGCTGTTGGCGTTGACCGGGCCGCCCGGGTAGCCCCAGCCGCCGGACACGTTGGAGGGGGTATTGGAAAAGACCGTGTTCTTCTTCGAGTAGCCGATCTCGGTGTAGATCTCGCCGCCCTCGCCGAAGGCGAAGCTGGCGCGGCCGAACACGTTGACGTACTTCTCTTCGGGTGACAGGTCGCGGAACTGCTGCACCGGATCCCACAGGCAACCCTGCGCCTGCGAGGTAGCCTCGTTCTGCCCCGGGATGGTGGTCAGGCCGGCGCAGCCGGGCAGCGCGACCAGTTGCCCGCTGGTGTCGAACACCGAGCCGTTCGGGCCGTTCAGGCTGCCGATGTTGGTGCCGCCGCTGCGGTAGGCGCCGCCGAGAAACTGCGCGTCCTGCGCCGCGTAGCCCCAGCGGCGGATGTCGCCGGTGCCGATCCACTTGCGATCCTTGCGGTCGCCGATCTTGATCGCGTCGGTCTTGCCCACGTCCAGGCTGAAGAATGCGTTCCAGCCGTCGCGGGACAGGTCGCCGGTACCGGCGGTCAGGGTCGCCTTGCGCGCATCGCCGTCGCCATCGCCGGAGATGCCGTAGGAGCCGCGCAGGATCGCGCCCTGGAAGTCGCTGCGCAGGATGATGTTGACCACACCGGCGATGGCGTCGGAGCCGTAGATCGCCGAGGCGCCGTCCTTCAGCACTTCGACCCGCTCGACCGCGTCCAGCGGGATCGTGCTCAGGTCGGTGAAGACCTTCTGTCCGTCGTCGGCCAGGCCGTACGTGGCCATGCGTCGGCCGTTCAGCAGTACCAGGGTGGAACCGGCACCCAGGCCGCGCAGCGAAATGCCGGAGCCGCCGCCGGCGAAACCTTGGCCGAAGCTCTTCGGAACCGCACCAGCGCCATTGGCGGTCAGGGTCTGCAGGTACTCGCCCAGCGAGGTCTTGCCGCTGCGGTCGATTTCCTGGCGGCTCACCACCTGCACCGGTGCCGGGGTCTCGGTATTGGTGCGCGGGATGTTGGAACCGGTGACGGTGATGCGGTCGAGATTGGTGGCCGCTTCCTGGGCGAAGGCGGCAGGGCCTGCGAGGGTGGCGAGAACGCCGGCGACGGAGGCACACAGCAGGGTACGGCGGGTTGCACGCCGTTGGGTCGGGGTGTTCACAGTTTCTCTCCTAACTGGAAACGCAGGTTGTGACTTTCTGACGAAAGTGCCGACGTCTTGGTGGCCGGCTGTCTCTCATCTAGGTGTATCTATCGTGAATAATGCGTGAATTTTGGATTAACACGACCGGCCGGCGATGGCGGCCGGTCGTGTCACAGCGCCTCAGCGATCGAGCGAAAAATCGATCGGCACCAACCCATACGCCTGCACCGGCGTGCCGTTCTGCAGCGCCGGCTTGAACGCCCAGCGCTTGAGCACCTGATCGCGCGCCGCCTGGTCCAGCACCGGGTGGCCGCTGCTCTTCTCGACGCTGACCTGCAGCGGTTGCCCGTCCGTGCCGACCAGCACCCGCAGCAGCACGCTGCCCTGCAGGCGGTCGCGCAGCCCGTCGCGTGGATACGGCGGGGCCGGTGCACGCAGGTACTGCAACTGCATGCCCTCCACCGGCGCGCTCACGCTGGCCGGCGGCAGGCTCGGCGCGGCGATGCTGGGTGCGGGGTCGACGCTGGGCGCGGTGTCCAGGGCAACCGGGCTGCTGTCGACCGGCGTCGGGGTCGGCACCGGCACGGGCACGGGCACCGCGGTCGGGGTGCGCGGTTGCGGCGGCGTCTGTTTCTCGGTCACCGGCATGGTCGGCGGCGGAGTGACCGGGACCACCACGGGTTGCTGCCAGCGCGGCTGCACCTGCGCCGGTTCCGGTGGCGCGGTCACGTGCGAGAGCGGAAGCAGCAGCAACAGGGCGGCCAGCAGGTGCAAGGCGAGCGCGGTGCTGTAGGCCAGGACCCGGGACAGGTCGATGCGGAAGGACGGGGCGGGGAGTTGCGTGCGAACCATGGATCCACCTCTGCGATAGGAGTGTCGTGGACTGCGGTACGGCTAAGAGCGGCGAACCAACCTGCTGCGCAACCGCCAGGCGGGCGCGGACGGCAACCGCCTGGCGGTCGCTCGCGACGGTTTGTTCGCCACTCTGAACGCACGGGCGCGGCGGATGGGGTCATCGCGCCCGTTCGCGTTTCGACAGTGCGCCGGTCGTGGGCGCTTTGGCAAGAGGGTGGCCGCGACTGGCGCTGGGTGCGGCAATGAGGGCCGCGGCGCTGCCGAATCCGGAGACGACGACGGCGCCCGCAGGCGCCGTCGTGAGGCGTGGTCCGGGCAGTCGCTTACTTGCCCAGTTCGAATACCACGTCCAGGTTGACCGAGACGCTGCTCTCGCCCGGGGCGACCGGCGTGTCGGCCTCGGCCTTCATCGCCATCGCGCGCATCATCGGCATGGGCGGACGCACCCCGCCGCCGCCGCCCTCGGAAATGCTGACGATGCGCCGCACACGCAGGCCCAGCGCCTTGGCGTAGCTCTGCGCGCGCGCCTGCGCCTTCTTCAGCGCATCGACGCGGGCCTGGTCGTACAGCGGTTCCGGATCGTCGATCTCGAAGGTCGGGCCGTTGATCTGGTTGGCGCCCTGCGCGGCCAGCGCATCGAGCACCTTGCCGAGCTTGGCGATGTCGCGCACCTTGAGGTTCACCGAGTTGTTGGCCTGGTAGCCGGTGATCTGCGGCGCCTGGTTCTCGACATACTTGTACTGCGGGTTGAGGCTGACGCCGCTGGTCTGCACGTCCTTGTCGGCGATGCCGGCGGCGCGGATCGCGGCCAGCACCTTGGTCATCTGCTCGGCGTTCTGGCGCATCGCCGCGGCGCTGTCGGTGGCCTGGGTGACCACGCCGGCCGAGATGGCGGCGACGTCGGGCGCGCGCTTGGCCTCGGCCTGCGCGGCGATGTTGAGCAGGGTGCCGTCGGCGGGCACGGCGTAGCCGGGCGCGGCGGATTGGGCGTGGGCGGTCATCGTGCCTCCTAGGGCGAGGGACAGGGCCAGCAGCAGCGGGCGGACGGACAATGCGCGCATCGATGTTCTCCTTGTGAAGATTGGGCGAGGGTGTTGCCGCGACGATGAACGCGTCGTGATCTTCTTCGGGGTCGACGCGATCGTCCCGTCATTGGCGATCGTTCAGTCAGTCCGCTCGGGTTATCCTTCGGCCATGCTGTATCTCGCGTCCCGTTCCCCTCGCAGAAACGAACTGCTGACCCGCCTCGGCGTGCAATTCCGGATCCTCGATCTCGAGGTGCCGGAAGTGCGCGCGGCGGATGAGTCGGCGCAGGCCTATGTGCGCCGCGTTGCGCTGGACAAGGCCCGCGCCGGCTTGGCGCAACTGGCCGACGCCGCCGACGCGGTGGTGCTAGGCGCCGACACCGAAGTGGTGCTGGACGACCGCGTGTTCGGCAAGCCGACCGACGCCGAGGACGCCGCAGCGATGCTGGCGGCCTTGTCCGGGCGCACCCACCAGGCGATAACCGCGGTGGCGCTGGTCGCCGCCGCCCGCGAGGAGCTGGTGCTGGTGCCGACGGCGGTGACCTTCGCCGACCTGTCCGCGCGCGACATCGCCGACTACGTGGCCAGCGGCGAGCCGATGGGGCGGGCCGGCGCCTATGCGATCCAGGGCGGGGCCGAGCGCTTCGTCAGCCGTCTCGACGGCAGTTATTCCGGGGTGATGGGCCTGCCCCTGCACCAGACCCACCACCTGCTGCGCACCTTCGGAGTGCTGTGATGTCGCAAGAGATCCTGGTCAACGTCACACCACGCGAGACCCGGGTTGCGGTCATCGAGAACGGCATGCTGCAGGAGCTGCACATCGAGCGCGGCTGGCGCCGCGGGGTGGTCGGCAACATCTACAAGGGCCGGGTGCAGCGGGTGATGCCCGGCATGCAGGCGGCCTTCGTCGAGGTCGGGCTGGAGCGCGCCGCGTTCCTGCACGCCAACGACGTGGTGCGGCCGGCGCCGGTCGGCAACGGCGACACCGAGGAAGCGACGCCGCTGCCGGTGTCGGCCGCGGTGCCGATCGTGGAGCTGCTGCGCGACGGCCAGGACATCGTGGTGCAGGTGGTCAAGGACCCGATCGGCAGCAAGGGCGCGCGGCTGACCACGCAGATCAGCATTCCCTCGCGCTACCTGGTGCTGCTGCCGCAGTCGCGGGTGATCGGGGTCTCGGCGCGGATCGAGGACGAGGCCGAACGGCTGCGCCTGAAGACCCTGGTCGCCGACTTGGCCGCCAGCCACGGCGGCTTCGGCTACATCATCCGCACCAATGCCGAGGGCCAGCCGGCCGAGGCCCTGGCCGAGGACATCGCCTACCTGTCGCGGGTCTGGAACGTGGTCGAGCGGCGCGGCCGCGACGGCGCCCCGGCCAGCATCATCTACGAGGACCTGAGCCTGCCGCTGCGCGCGGTGCGCGACCTGATCCGCAAGGACGTGGAAAAGGTCAAGGTCGATTCGCACGAGACCTTCGAGCGGCTGCAGGCCTTCGTCGCCAAGTACATGCCGGTGCTGGCCGAGCGCCTGGAGCTGTACACCGGCGACCGCCCGATCTTCGACCTGTACGGGGTCGAGGACGAGATCGCGCGCGCGCTGGACAAGCAGGTGCCGCTGAAGTCCGGCGGCTACCTGGTCATCGATCAGACCGAGGCGATGACCACCATCGACGTCAACACCGGCTCGTTCCTGGGCCAGCGCAACCTCGAGGAGACGGTGTTCCGCACCAACCTGGAGGCGGCGCAGGCGGTGGCGCGGCAACTGCGGCTGCGCAACCTCGGCGGCATCATCATCATCGATTTCATCGACATGGACGATGCCGAGCATCGCCGCCAGGTGCTGCGCACGTTGGAGAAGGCGCTCTCGCGCGACCATGCCAAGACCACGGTGTACGAGTTCTCGCCGCTGGGCCTGGTGGAGATGACCCGCAAGCGCACCGTGGAGAGCCTCGAGCGGCAGTTGTCCGAGCCGTGCCCGGAATGCAGCGGGCGCGGTTCGATCAAGACCGCCGAGACCGTGACCTACGAGATCTTCCGCGAGATCACCCGCGCGGTGCGCCAGTTCGACGCGGCGCGGCTGCTGGTGATCGCCTCGACCAAGGTGGTGGCGCGCATCACCGACGAGGAATCGGCAGCGGTGGCCGAACTGGAGGAGTTCCTCGGCAAGACCATCCGCTTCCAGGCCGACGAACAATACCTGCAGGAGCAGTTCGACGTGGTGTTGTTGTGAGGCCGGGAGTGGGGAATCGGGAATGGGGAATGGGGGGAAAGCGCGCTGTCGGCGCTGATGCCTGCCTGGATTCTTTTGCCGAATTTCACGTGGCAATGAGCGGTTCGCGTGCTGCTTTTGCGATTCCCCATTCCCGATTTCCCACTCCCCACGCCTGATGCATCCCCCCCTGCGCCGCCGCCTGCGCCTGGCTCGCCGTTTCGCGTTCTACGCGGTGGCGATCGGGCTGGTGTGCGTGGCGCTGGCGGTGGGCGCGTTGAGCCAGGCGCTGCCGTTCGTCGAGCAGCATCCGCAGCAGGTGGCGGCGTGGCTGAGCGAGCGCGCCGGGCGGCCGATCCGCTTCGATCGGCTGGAGACCTCCTGGACCCGGCGCGGCCCGCTGCTGCGCCTGGACGGCCTGCGCATCGGTGCCGGCGACGGTGTGCGCATCGGCCAGGCCGAAGTGCTGGTGTCGATGTATGCGGGACTTTTGCCGGGGCGCTCGTTCACCGAGTTGCGCCTGCGCGGCCTGGCGCTGACCCTGCTGCGCGCCGACGACGGCAACTGGAGCGTGCAGGGCCTGCCGACCTCGGGGCAGGGCGGCGATCCGCTGGATGCGCTGGAAGGGTTGGGCGAACTGCAGGTCATCGATGGCCGCCTGCGTGTACATGCCCCGTCGCTGGGCCTGGAGGCGCAGGTACCGAAGATCGACCTGCGGATGCGCGTGAACGGCGAGCGCCTGCAGGTGGGCGTGCAGGGCTGGAGCGATCTGCAACAGGCGCCGCTGACGGCGGTGCTGGACCTGGACCGCCACCGCGGCGACGGCCAGGCCTACCTGGCGGTGCGCCCGGCGGAGCTGGCCGGCTGGGCCGGCCTGCTGCATGCGGCCGGCATCGAACTGGAGGGCGGTGTCGGCGAAGTCCAGGCCTGGTTGGACCTGCAGCAGCGCCGCGTCGCCGGAGTGACCGTGGATGCCACGCTGCGCGAGCTGCGCCTGCGCGGCGCGCCGCTGGCCGACGGCCGTACCCGGCCGCAACTGGCCTTCACCACTTTCCGCGCGAAGGCGCGCTGGCGCCAGATCGACGGCGGCTGGCGGCTGGATGCGCCGCAGCTGCAGTTCGGCCAGGCCGGACAGCCGCTGCAACGCCTGGACGGGCTGACCGTGGCCGGCGGACGCCGCTTCGCCCTGTACGGCGATCACCTCGACGTGGCGCCGCTGATCGCCGTGGCCGGGCTCAGCGACCGCCTCTCACCAAGCTTGCGCAGTTGGTTGTCCGTGGCGCGGCCGCGCCTGCAGCTGACCCAGGTGGCGGTGAGCGGGGTGCCCGGCGGTCCGCTGTACGGCCAGGGCCGGCTGGCCGACCTGGCGTTCGCGCCGGCCGGGGGCGCGCCCGGGGTGAGTGGGCTGCGCGGCCGCTTCGACGGCGATGGCCAGGCCGGCGAACTGGCGCTGGAGGCCGGCAGTCCGGTGCGCGTCGACTGGCCCAGCGGCTTCGGCGTGGTTCACCAGGTGCAACTGGCCGGGCGCATCGTGGCGTTCCGCGACGGCGACGGCCTGCGCGTGGCGACCCCGGGGCTGCGCGTGCAGGGCAGCGACTACGGCGCCGACGTGCGCGGCGGGCTGCGCTTCCAGGGCGATGGCTCGCGGCCGTGGATCGACCTGGCCGCCGATCTGCAGGACGCGCCGGTGGTGGCGGCGAAGACGTTCTGGGTCCATTCCAAGATGAGCAAGGCCGCCACCGACTGGCTCGACGCCGCGCTGCAGGGCGGGCGCCTGCGCGACGGCCATGCGCTGGTGTCCGGCGATCTGGACGACTGGCCGTTCGCCGACCACAACGGGCGCTTCGAGGCGACCGCGCGGCTGGAGGACGCCAAGGTGCGCTTCCAGCACGACTGGCCGGCGGTGGAGAACGTGGACGCCAGCGTCGCCTTCATCGGCAACGGCTTCGAGGTGAACGGCCGCGGCAGCATGGGAGGCGTACCGGTGGAGCAACTGTCCGCGGCGCTGCCCGACTACAAGGAAGGCCAGCTCAGCGTGCTGGCCAGCACCCGCGCCGAGACCGGCAAGCTGCTGGCGATGCTGCGGCAGAGCCCGCTGCGCGCCCGTTACGGCGACACCCTGGATGCGCTCAGCGCCTCGGGCCCGGCCGACGTCACCTTCGACCTGCTGCAGCCGCTGCGTGCCGACATCGGCACCCACCACCTGCGCGGCACGGTCGACCTGCTCGGCGCGCACATCGCCGACAAGCGCTGGGACCTGGCCTTCGACGACATGCGCGGCAGCGCCAACTACAGCGACACCGGATTCGCCGCGCAGAAGCTGAGCGTGTCCTACCAGGGCCACCAGGGCGAACTGGCATTGCGGGCCGGCGACGGTGTGCAGGATCCGCAACAGGCATTCGAGGCCGCGCTGAGCGCGGCGCTGGATGCGAACGAACTGCTCGACCGGGTGCCGGAAATGGCCTGGCTCAAGCCCTACGTGCAGGGCCGCTCGCGCTGGAACATCGGCGTCGGCCTGCCCAAGACTCCCGACGGTGGCGCGCAGCCGCCGACCCGGCTGCAACTGCGCTCTGACCTGGTCGGCACCGAGCTGTTGATGCCGGCGCCGATGGACAAGGCGCCGGCGACACCGCTGGCGACTTCGGTCAACGTGCCGCTGCCGGTCGGCAGCGGCCGCATCGAGGTGGCCTTCGGCAAGTTGATGGCGCTGGCCGCGCGCAGCCAGGACGGCAAGACCGGCGTGCGCGTGGTGATGGGCAGCGACCACGTTGCCGACGAACCGCCCGCCAGCGGCCTGGTGGTGAGCGGGCGCACCGCCGCGTTGAACGCCATCGACTGGATCGGCGTGGTCAGCCGCCCGGATCCGAACGCCGCCGCGGCCAATGGCGGCGAAGACCCGATGCCGCTGCGTCGCATCGAGATCCTCGCCGACCATCTGCTGTTGCTCGGCGGGGTGTTCGACAACACCCGCCTGCGCCTGCTGCCGCAGGCCGACAGTATCGACGTGCACCTGGACGGCCCGGCCCTGGCCGGCGACCTCAGCGTGCCGACCAAGGACGGCGGCGTGCTCGGCGGGCGCCTGGCGCGGGTGCACTGGCGCTCTGCCACGGCCACGTTGCCGGCGGCGGACGGCACGCCGACGGCGGTGGTCGCCACGCCTGCCGACAGCGGGGTCGCCGGCAGCGCCGGCCCGGTCCCGGCCGGCCCGTTCGCCGACAGCCTGGACCCGGCGGCGATCCCGGCGCTGGCGCTGGACGTGGACGACCTGCGCTTCGGTGCGATGACCCTCGGTGCGGCCTCGCTGCGCACGCGCAAGCTCGCCGACGGCATGCAGGTGGACCAACTGCACCTGCGCTCGGACAAGCAGAAGATCGACATCAGCGGCGACTGGCGCGGCAAGGGCGCCACCGCCCGTACCCAACTCAACGCCAGCGTCGACAGCCGCGACCTGGGCGAGCTGATGCAGAACCTGGACTTCGGCGGGCAGGTGCGTGGCGGCGAAGGTCAGCTGACGCTCAGCGCGGCCTGGCCGGGCACGCCGTCCGGCCTGCAACTGGCCACGGTGCAGGGCCAGCTCGACGTCGCCGCGCGCAACGGCCAGCTGCTGGAACTGAATCCGGGGGCCGGGCGCGTGCTCGGCCTGCTCAGCGTGGCGCAGTTGCCGCGGCGGCTGATGTTCGATTTCCGCGATTTCTTCTCCAAGGGCTTCGCCTTCAACCGCATCGACGGCCAGATCCGCTTCGGCGATGGCGTGGCGCGCAGCGAGGGCATGGTCATCGATGGCCCGGCCGCGGAGATCAAGGTGCGTGGCGAGGCCGACCTGCGCGCCCAGCAGTTCGACCAGACCATCGACGTCAATCCCAAGTCCGGCAACCTGCTGACCGTGGTCGGCGCGGTGGCCGGCGGGCCGGTCGGTGCGGCGGTCGGCGCGGCCGCCAACGCAGTGCTGGGCAAGCCGCTGGGCAACATCGGCGCGCGCACCTACCGGGTCACCGGACCGTGGAAGGATCCCAAGGTGGACGTGATCGAGCGCGAATCCGCGCGCCAGCCGGCGCCGGCCGGTACGCCCTGAGCGGGCGGGGATCGGGGATGACCAGCCTGCGGCTGTTGAAAGCCCGGAATTGGGGATTGGTGGCGGTCGCGCGTGCTGCGGAGTCTGCCGCTTGCGCTGCGCGTCTTCGTCCCCCATGTTGAGCCCATGAACGATCACGCCCTGAGCCTTGCCGAAACCCGCCTGTTGCTTCCCGCCGGCCTTGATGCCCCCAGCCTGGAGCGCGCCTTCGGCACGCTGCTCGGCCCCGGCATCGACTTCGGCGACCTGTATTTCCAGCATTCCCGGCGCGAGAGCTGGAGCGTGGAGGACGGCATCGTCAAGGACGGCGCCCACTCCATCGAGCAGGGCGTGGGGGTACGCGCGATCTCCGGCGAAAAGACCGGCTTCGCCTATTCCGATGACATCCACCGCGATGCGCTGCTGGCCGCCGCGCAGTCGGCGCGGGCCATCTCCCGCGACGGCGGCGCGCAGCCGGCGCAGGCGCTGCAGCGCGGCGGCGGCCGTGCGCTGTACCCGGCGCTGGATCCGGTGGACGCGATGGACAACGCGCACAAGGTGGAGCTGTTGCGGCGGCTGGACCAGTACCTGCGCGCCGCCGATCCGCGCGTGCAGCAGGTGATGGTGAGCCTGTCCGGCGCGGTGGACACCGTGCTGGTGGCGCGCAGCGACGGCGTGCTCGCCGCCGACGTGCGCCCGCTGGTGCGCTTGAACGTGCAGGTGATCGTCGAACAGCAGGGCCGCCGCGAGTCCGGCTATGCCGGCGGCGGTGGTCGCTACGACTACGACACGCTGTTCGCCGACGGCCGCCCGGAAGCCTTCGCCCGCGAGGCGCTGCGCCAGGCGCTGGTGAACCTGGAGGCGGTGCCGGCACCGGCCGGGGTGATGCAGGTGGTGCTCGGCCCGGGCTGGCCCGGCGTGCTGCTGCACGAGGCGGTCGGCCATGGCCTAGAGGGCGACTTCAACCGCAAGGGCACCAGCGTCTACGCCGGCCGCATCGGCCAGCGCGTGGCCTCGCCCGGCGTCACCATCGTCGACGACGGCACCCTGGACGGCCGCCGCGGTTCGCTCAACGTTGACGACGAGGGGACCGCGACCAATTGCACCACCCTGATCGAGGACGGTGTGCTGGTCGGCTACATGCAGGACACGCTCAACGCGCGGCTGATGGGCGTGGCGCCGACCGGCAACGGCCGCCGCGAATCGTTCGCGCACCTGCCGATGCCGCGCATGACCAACACCTACATGCGCGCCGGCCAGCACGACCCGCAGGAGATGATCCGCTCGGTGAAGAAGGGCCTGTACGCGGTCAACTTCGGCGGCGGTCAGGTCGACATCACCAGCGGCAAGTACGTGTTCTCGGCCACCGAGGCCTACCTGATCGAGGATGGCAAGGTCACCGCGCCGGTGAAGGGCGCCACCCTGATCGGCAACGGCCCGGAGACCATGCAGAAGGTGCGCATGATCGGCCACGACCTGGCGCTGGATGAAGGCGTCGGCGTCTGCGGCAAGGACGGGCAGAGCGTGCCGGTGGGCGTGGGCCAGCCGTCGCTGCTGATCGACGGGCTGACCGTGGGCGGGACGGCCTAGGAGCCCGGAGTGGGGATTCGGGAATCGGGATTCGGTAAAGCGGGCGCCGCGGTGCGCTGTGGCGTTGCCGGTCTGGCGGATGGGCTCATCGCGCGCCGCACCCGCTACGGGGCCGGGAATGTGTCGGCGGCCGTGCGCGGCAGCCGACGTTGCCGCGCCTCAGTCGCGCGTGTCGTCGAGCGCCTCGTCGTCGTCGGCTTGTTCGATTCCCGATTCTCCATTTCCCATTGCCGACGCGGCACCCAGGATCAGCTCGCGCAGTTCCCGGAACAACTCGCGATAGGCATGCGGCGGCTTGTTCTTGAGCCGTTCTTCCTTCGCGTTGCGGATCAGTTGGCGCAGGCGCTGGCGGTCGGCGTCGGGGTGGTCGTTCAGCAGTTCGGTCAGCGCGCTGTCGCCATCGGCAAGCAGCCGCTCGCGCCAGTCCTCGACCCGGTGCATGGCCGCCACTTCGCGGCGCGCGCTGTCGCTGTTGACGTCCATCGCCTCGCGGATCGCCTCCAGCACCGCCTCGTCCTCGCGCCGCATCTGCTTGGCCAGGAATGCCAGTTGCCGCTTGTGCGCGATGTGCGCGGTGATGCGCTTGGCTTCCTCGATGTGCGGGATCAGCGACTCGGGCACCGGCAGCTTGGCCAGCTGCGCCGGGGTCAGCGCCACCAGCTTCTCGCCCAGGCTCAGCACTTCCAGCGCCTCGCGGCGTTGCTGGCTGCGGCTTTCGCCGCGGAATTCACCGGTGTCTTCGTCGCGTCCGCGCATGCTCGTACTACTCGATCGGGCTGGAAATCAAATCAACACATCCGGCCAGGACGGCCGGACAGGGGCGAAGGGATTCGCACAACAAGGATAAAGCATTGAACGCGATCACCCCCGATTTGCACCGCGACGACAGCCAGCAGCGCCTGGAGCGCCTGTCCGACATCGCCGAGCGGCTGCTGGCGCGCGCCCGCGCGCTCGGCGCCAGCCAGGCCGAGGTCAGCTGCAGCGAAGACCGCGGGCTGGACGTCAACGTGCGCCTGGGCGCGGTGGAGACCGTGGAGTCCACCCGCGACCGCGGCATCGGCGTCACCGTCTACTTCGGCCAGCGCAAGGGCAGCGCCAGCACCGCCGACCTGCACGAGTCCAGCCTGGAGGCCACCGTGGCCCAGGCCTGCGCCATCGCCCGCTACACCGAGGACGATGTGGCCGCCGGCTTGGCCGAGGCGGCGCTGATGGCACGCGAGCAGCCGGATTACGACCGTTGGCATCCGTGGCCGCTGCAGGCAGAGGAGGCGATCGACTTGGCGCTGGCCTGCGAAGCCGCCGGTCGCGACGCCGATGCGCGGATCAGCAATTCCGACGGCGCCTCGGCCGGCAGCAGCGAGAGCCTGTCGGTCTACGCCAATTCGCACGGCTTCGTCGGCTGCGAGCGCAGCACCCACCATTCGATCGCCTGCACGCTGATCGCCGGGCAGGGCGACGGCATGCAGCGCGACGGCTGGTACAGCAGCGCGCTGGCGCGCGAGGACCTGGAGCGTGCGTCGGCGATCGGCCGCCGCGCCGCCGAGCGCACCGTGGCGCGGCTGCAGCCGCGCTCGCTGCCGACCGGCGAGGTGCCGGTGCTGTTCGCGCCGGAGGTGGCGCGCTCGTTGGTCGGGCATCTGCTCGGCGCGGTGTCCGGCGGCGCGTTGTACCGCCGCACCAGCTTCCTGCTCGACAGCGCCGGCACCCGCCTGTTCCCCGACTGGTTCGCGATCGACGAATTGCCGCATCTGCGCCGCGGCCTGCGCTCGGCCGCCTTCGACGGCGAGGGCGTGGCCACCCGCGACGCGCCGCTGGTGCGCGACGGCGTGTTGCAGCGTTACGTGCTGGGCAGCTACTCGGCGCGCAAGCTGGGCCTGCAGACCACCGCCAATGCTGGCGGGGTGCACAACCTGCAGGTGGCGGCCAACGCAGAGGATCTGCAGGCCATCCTCAAGGGCATGCCGCGCGGCCTGCTGGTCACCGACCTGATGGGCAACGGCGTCAATCCAGTCACCGGCGACTACTCGCGCGGCGCCGGCGGGTTCTGGATCGAGAACGGCGAAATCGCCTATCCGGTGGACGAGATCACCATCGCCGGCAACCTGCGGCAGATGTTCCAGGACATCGAGGCGGTCGGCGCCGACATCGACGTGCGCTCGCACGTGCACATCGGCGCGGTGCTGATCGGCCGGATGACGGTGGCGGGCAACGACTGAGTGCCGCAACGCAGGCAGCGCGCAAGGACGCACAGGCATGCAGGTAACCGACACCGAGAACACGATCACCGACGGCCCCGCCCCCGCGTGGGAGCGCGTGCTGGCGGCATTTGCGCATCTGTCGATGTGGATCGGCTTGTTCGCCGCCTGCAATGTGCACCTGGGCTACGCACTGTGGTGGCTGCTGTTGCTGTGGCTGTTGCCGGGCGCGCAATGGTGGGCGATGCGGGGCAGGCAGCCGTTTGCCGCCGAACACGCGCGCCAGGCCATGCGGATGGGCTTCGGCCTGTCGCTGCTGAGTGCGGTCTTGCTGGCGCCGGCCGTGCTGATCTTCGGTGCCGTGCTCGTGTTCGGGTGGCTGCTGATCCTGATGCTGCTTGTGGCGATGGGCGTCAGCCTGCACGCGGCGGCCAAGGCCATGCTCGGTCGCCGCTAGCGCGATCCGCTGCCGTATGGGGCGACGGATTGGCGCCGCGGTTGCCTGGGGGCGATCCTTGAGCCCGTCGAGGCGTCTTCCCGTCTTGCCGGCCTCGCTTGACAGCGCTGCGCCGGCCGCCGAGAGTGACGCGCCAAACGTCTTGTCCCCTCACCACCAAAGGAACGGAATACCGATGAGCGAATTCGACAACGTCACCGCCCCGCCGCCGCCGCCGGCCTCGGCAGGGCCGCAGGAAGACCGCACGGTCGCGCTGATCACCCATCTGTCGGGGATCTTGCTGGGTTTCATCGTGCCGCTGATCATCTGGCTGGTGAACAAGGACAACCCGGCCAAGTCCTTCCTCAACGACCAGGCCAAGGAAGCGCTGAATTTCCAGATCACCATCGCCATTGCCTACCTGATCTGCGCGGTGCTCACCGTGATCATCATCGGCGGCTTGCTGGCGCCGCTGGTATGGGTGGTGAACCTGGTGTTCTGCATCCTGGCCGGCATCAAGGCCAACGAAGGCGTCGCCTACCGCTACCCGTTCGCGCTGCGTCTGATCAAGTAAGCGCACCTGCGACGCATCCCCGAAGGCCCGGCCGCTGCGCCGGGCCTTTTTTGTGCCCGCGCGCTGCGCCGGCGGGGGACCGCATGACGGCCAAGCGCGACGCCGGCATTTGCCGGTCAACCGCGGCCCGACCGGCGCGTTTGCAAGGCTGTCGCCACCATCGGAGCGCCGCATGATCCGCCGCGAGAGCTTGAGCGCCGCCAACCGTTTCGGCCTGGGCGCCCGTCCTGGCGACCTGGCCGCCATGGGCGAGCCGCGCGCCTGGCTGGCCGCGCAATTGCAGTCGCCGCCGCTGGCGCCGGAGCTGCAGGGCCTGCCCGACAGCCTGGCCTACCTGCGTCGCGAGGCCGATTACCAGCGCGAACGCCGCCAGGCGCGGCGGCAGGCGGCCGGCGATCCGCAGCAGGCCGCCCAGCAGGCGCAGCAGGCCGTGCGCGGGCTGTACCGGCAGGCACAGGCGCAGGAGCTGGCGGCGCGCTACCGAGTCGCGGTCGCCAGCCTGGCCGGGTTCGCCGAGCGCCTGGTGCAGTTCTGGTCCAATCATTTCGCGGTCTCGGTCGACAAGCGCGCCGCCGCGCTGTACGCGGCGCCGATGGAGCGCGAGGCGATCCGTCCGCACTGCATGGGCCGCTTCGCCGACCTGCTGCTGGCGGTGGAGCGGCACCCGGCGATGCTGCGCTACCTGGACAACGCCAATTCGGTCGGCCCCGATTCGCTGCTGGCGCAACGCGCGCAGCGCCGGGCCATGCGCATGGATCCCGACCGTCCTGCGCGCCGCCTGGGTCTCAACGAGAATCTGGCGCGCGAAATCCTGGAACTGCACACGCTGGGTGTGGACGGCGGCTACACCCAGGCCGACGTCACCGAACTGGCGCGCGCCATCACCGGCTGGGGCGTGCCGGCGCCGCGCGATTTCGAGCAGGGCGCGCCCGACCGTGCCTTCGTGTTCCGCGCGCCGGCACACGCCGCCGGCAGCCGGCTGGTGCTGGGCCGGCGCTATGCCGAGGACGGCATGGCGCAGGGCGAGGCGATCCTGGCGGCGCTGGCGCGGCACCCGGCCACGGCGCAGCACGTCTCTCTGAAGCTGGCCCGGCATTTCGTCCGCGACGATCCGCCGCCGGCGCTGGTGCAGCGCATGGCCGAGGCCTGGCGACGCAGCGATGGCGACTTGCGCCACGTCTATGGCGCCCTGATCGACAGCCCGGAGGCGTGGGACGCGCAGGCGCGCAAGTTCAAGCCGCCGCAGGATTTCGTGGTGTCGGCGCTGCGCGCCGGCGGCGACTGGCCGGCGGCGCCGCAGTCGCAGAAGACGGTGCTGACCCTGCTGGCGCGGATGGGGCAGCCGCCGTTCACTCCGCGCTCGCCGGCCGGCTACGCCGACATGGCGGCGGAATGGAACGGCGCCGACGCGCTGTGGAAGCGCGTGCAGGCCGCCGAGGCGCTGGCCGGGCTGGCACCGGGCGATCCGCTGGCGCTGGCCGCGTCCGCGTTCGGCGACGGGCCGGATGCGGACACGCTGACCGCGGTGCGCCGCGCCGAGTCGCCGCGCGAAGGCGTGGCGGTGCTGTTGGCCAGTCCGGCCTTCCAATGGCGCGTCTGAGCGGCGCGCGGTCCGATCCGCAATGGGAGAACCTCCGATGCAACTGACTCGCCGCCGTTTCCTCGCCGCCAGCGGTGCTGCCACCGTGTTGAGCCTGTGGTCCGGCAGCGGCCTGGCTGCGCCGGGTGCCGACACACGCCTGCTGGTGGTGCTGCTGCGCGGTGCGCTGGATGGACTGCACGCGCTGGTGCCGACCGCCGACCCCGACTACGCGCGCCTGCGCGGCGCGCTGGCGCCGCCGCAGACCCTGGCCCTGGATGGCGGCTTCGCGTTGCATCCGGCGCTGGCGTTCGCGCACGAACTGTATGCGCGCAAGCAATGGTTGCCGGTGGTGGCGGTGGCGCCGCCGTACCGCCAGCGCTCGCACTTCGAGGCGCAGGATTGCCTGGAGAACGGCACCGCGCGGCCCAGCGGCGCCTCCAGCGGCTGGCTCAACCGCTGCGCGCTGGCCCTGCATGGCGCCGAGGCGGTGTCGGTGAGCGTGGTGACGCCGCTGATCATGCGCGGCCCGGGCGCGGTGAACAGCTGGTCGCCGCCTCTGCCGAGCGCGGTCAACCCGATCCTGCTGCAGCGCCTGCAGCCGCTGTACGCCGCCGATCCGCAACTGGCCGGCGGCTTCGCGCGCGCGTTGCGCGAGCAGGGCATGCAGGTGGACAGCGTCAAGGGCGGGCAACTGCCGCAGGCGATGAGCGCGGCGGCCAGCTTCATGGCCAAGCCCGACGGGCCGCGGATCGGGTTCGTCGAGGATGCCGGCTGGGATACCCACGGCAACCAGGCCGCGGTGCTGCAGCGCAAGCTGGGCGAACTGGATGCGGGGCTGCGCGCGTTCCACGATGGTGCGCAGGCCTGCTGGTCGCGCAGCGTGGTCGCGGTGGTGACCGAGTTCGGCCGTACCGCGGCGGTGAACGGCACCGGCGGCACCGACCATGGCACCGGCGGCGTGGCCTTCCTGGCCGGCGGCGCGGTGCGCGGCGGGCGCATTGCCGGGGACTGGCCCGGCCTGTCGCCGCGTGCCTTGAACGAGGGCCGCGACCTGCGCGCCACCAGCGACCTGCGCAGCCTGTTCCGGCATGTGCTCGGCGCGCATCTGGGCGTGTCCGAGCGCGCGCTGGACACCCAGGTGTTTCCCGGCAGTGCGGGGCTGTCCAGGTTGGAGGGATTGGTGGCCTAGGACACCACGTGGTCACAACGCGTGCGGCATGGGCCGCACGCGAACCGGGCGCCGACGGTAGGTCGGCGCCCGGGACATCACCGGCGTGCCGGACTCAGTTCTGCGACGGATTGTTCTCGGCGAAGTACTCGTGGCTGTCGGCGTTCTTCACCGCGCGCGCCGGATCGCTCTGGGCCAGGCTCTTGGCCGCGCTCTGCCCGTAGGCGGTGTCCTGGGTGCCGGCGACCACGCTGAAGTGGCTCATTTCGTGGATCAGGGTGCCGGCCTTGGAGTCGGTGCCGGTCAGCGGCGCGCTCCAGAACGCATTGCAGACGTAGATCTGGTACGGCTGATTCGGATACACGTAGGCGTAGGAACTGTCGCTGCAGCCGCAGTTGATGGTGATCTGCCCGTTGTTCTGGTCGATCGCCGAATCGATGTTGACGAAGTTGGAGTTGGCCGTGCTGTAGCGGCTGGCGTTGTAGGCGCCGAACCAGGTGGTGTAGCGCGCGCCGGTGCTGCCGCCGTTGAGATAGGTCTTGGCGTTCTGCGAGTAGGTGCGCGCTGCGTTCACCGCGCTGCCGATGGTGCTGATCTGGCTGGTGCTGCACGAGGCGTAGTTGACGCCGTTGACCACCGCCTGCGGGCCGACCAGCAGATCGTTGCGCACCGCATGGCCGCGGCCGCCGTCCAGCCACACCGTCAGCGGCGCGCTGGACAAGGTCTGCGGCGCGCCGTCGGCGCGCAACATGCGCGCGCCATCGGCGAACGCGGCGCCCTGCAGCGGTGCGTCGAGGCGGATGCTGTAGTTGCCGCTGCGGGTCAGGTCGTAGGCGCGGCTCAAGTCGATCTGCGCCTGCTTCACTTCGCCCGGCTGCAGCACCACCATGTCCTCGGCGCGCGGCGCGGCGCGCTTGACCAGGCGTCCGACGTAATCGACCGGCTTGCCGTCGCGCTGGACCTGGAACAGCGCGTTGTCGAGATCGCCCAGCGGCAGTTCCCACTTGGGCACGCGCGCGACCTGCTCGCCGGTGTTGCGGACGGTCACCGCCATCTGGCCGCGCTGCTGGCCGTCGGCGTCGGCGACCGGCGTCAGTTCGACCTGCAGTGACGCAGGTGCGCGCGTGAGTTGCGATTGCGCGGTAGCCGCCGAGATGATGCCGACCAGGCTGAAGCCGATCGCTGCCGAGATCCGGGATGCGTGTTTCATGCAGTCTCTCTCCGTCGAAAGTGGGCGCCCCATGGACAGGGGCCGAAGCAAACTAGCCCGGTGATGCGCGTGTGCGCGGCGCCGGTGCGTTTGTCTCCGATTTCGTCCAGCGAAGCGCGCGCCAGGTCTCAGTATGGGCACTGCGATCGCACATCACGGCGCGTGACTGGCGCGCTGCAGCGGCATCGCTGCAGTCGTATGCGCTCGATCGAGGGCGGCGCTGCGATTGGCCATGCGGCAATGACGCTCGCGCTGCGCGCTATGTGTGCAGGGCGCGGAGATCGCGCTGGTGGCGAGTTTGCCGAAGGCGATGAGGGTCAGGGATCTTCCTTCGCTGCCGCTGGCGTCAGCGCGATCTGCAGCGGTGCGAGCGGCTTCGGGCTTTTGCGACAACGCGGGTTTGCCGTGGCGCGAGACGTGCCTGGTTGCCTGGTGTGGAAGCCACCTGTCATGCATCCGCGACGACCGGAGTAGCGGACGATCGGACAGTGAAAGCAGTCGGGACTGAAGTCCCTCCCACATTGCCCCCAGACACCTCACCTCAAGCCCCTGTAGGAGCGGCTTCAGCCGCGACAGGCGCTACCGATGACGTGTGTCGCGGCTGAAGCCGCTCCTACGACAGCGCTTCTGGTCATCAAGGGCTGCATGCTGCCAGCGGCATCATCAATCTCTGGTTTCGCGAATGCGGCGCATCGCCTGCGCGGCAATGACGCGTGCGGCCCGGCCGCGGCAATCGCATGCGTCGAGCGCTGCGATCAGTGCGCGCGATCGACCGCGAGCCGTGCCAGCGCCGCCAGCGCATCGGCGGCGGTGCCGTAGCCGTGCAGGCTGTCCTGCATCGCCTGCGCCAGTTCGGCCAGCTTGGCCTTGGCGCCGTCCATGCCCAGCAGGGCAGGGTAGGTGGATTTGGCCTGCGCCACGTCCTTGCCGGCGGTCTTGCCGAGCTGTTCGGAGCTGGCTTCCACGTCGAGGATGTCGTCGCGCACCTGGAAGGCCAGGCCCAGCGCGGTGGCGAAGGTGTCCAGCTGCGCGAGCGCGTCGGCGTCGGCGCCGCCGCCGAGCGCGCCCAGACGCACGCTGGCGCGGATCAGCGCACCGGTCTTGAGCGCATGCATGCGTTGCAGGTCGGGCAGCGCCTGTTCGCGGCCGGTGGCGTCGATGTCCAATGCCTGGCCGCCGCACATGCCGGCCGCGCCGGCGGCTTCGGCCAGGGTCTGCAGCCACTGCACGCGCAGCGTCGCCGCCGCCTCGGCATTGGCCAGCAGCGCGAACGCCAGGCTCTGCAGCGCGTCGCCGGCGAGGATCGCGGTGGCTTCGTCGAAGGCGATGTGCACGGTCGGCTGGCCGCGGCGCAGGGCGTCGTCGTCCATCGCCGGCAGGTCGTCGTGGACCAGCGAATACGCATGGATCAGTTCCACCGCCAGCGCCGGTGCATCCAGCTGCGCATCGTCGGCGCCGAACAGCACGCCGCTGGCGTACACCAGCAGCGGGCGCATGCGCTTGCCGCCGCCGAGGGTGGCGTGGCGCATCGCCGCGTGCAGGCGTTGCGGCGCCAGCGTCGCCGCCGGCAACTGCGCCTGCAGGCCGGCTTCCACCCGTTCGCGCCAGTGCGCGAACGCCGCGTCAGCCGCCATGGGGCGGTACGGGATCGAAGGGTTCGGCGCTGTCGGGCTGCTCGGGATCGCTGAGCAGGCGCACGCGCAGTTCGGCCTGCTCCAGCGCCTGCTGGCATTGCCGGTACAGGCCCACGCCGCGCTCGTAGGCGCTCAGCGACTGTTCCAGGCTCAGGTCGCCGGCTTCCATCTTCTCCACCAGTACTTCCAGCTCCTCGAGCGATTGCTCGAAGCGGGCGACCGGGGAGGTATCGTCTTGGGACTTCTTGGGCATGGCGAAAGTGTGCGCGGCGGCGGCAGCAGGGTCAATGCGACGCGAGTGCCGGCGCTGGCAGCGGATCCAGCGCCAGGCATGCGGCGTGCGCCTGCAGCCAGCTGTGCAATGGCGCGGCCAGCAGGACCGGCCCGGCGGCCAGTAGCTGCGTGGCGTCGAACAGCAGTGGAAGCCGTGCGCGCTGCCAGGGCGGCAGCGCCTGCGTCTGCAGCAGGTGCTTCAGTGCCTGCGACTGCGTCCGCCCTGGCAGGCGCAGGCGTTCGCCGCCGCGGCGTGCGCGCACCAGCAGCGGCGTGTCGAACGCCAGTGTGGTCTCGGCGAGCAGGTGCAATCGGCGGCCATCGGGCAGCGTCAGCGGTGCGCGGCCGTCCCACTGCGCCTGCCAGTCCGCAGGCCATGGCGCGAGGTCGCGCTCGGCATGGAGCCTGTCGCGCCAACTGCGCACGCAGGCGCCATGCCATGCGAACTGCGCCGCGGCATCGGCACGCGCGTTCAGTAGATCGCGTTCGATCGCGGCCAGGCCGGCCGCCGGCAATGGCGGCAGCCCGGCCTGCGCGACCCAGCGCCGCAGCACGCGCGCGCGCCGCGCTGCGGGCAGGGCGCGGAGCGGGGCGAGCGGAAGCGGGGCGCCTGGGGCGTCCTGCAGCGCGTCGAGCGCCGTGCGGTCGTCCGCGTCCAGCAGTGCGCCGGCGTCGGCGCACAGTTGCGCGCTGCGGGCGAGGGCGGCGTCGGCATGCGGCCAGCGCTGGCGCAGCAGCGGCAGCACCTGCAGGCGCAGGAAATTGCGATCGAAGCCGGGATCGGCATTGCTGGGGTCGTCGATCCACTGCAGGCCGTGCTGTTGCGCATAGGCGTGCAGCACGCTGCGTGGTTGCGCCAGCAGCGGCCGCCACAGGCGGCTGCCGGCGAAGTCGGACAGCGCCTGCATCGCCGCCAGGCCATCCGGGCCGGACGCGCGCAACGCACGTAGCAGGAAGGTCTCGGCCTGGTCGTCACGGTGTTGGGCCAGCGCCAGCCATTCGCCGGGCTGCAGCGCCTGCGCAAAGGCGTGGCGCCGCGCCTGCCGCGCCGCTGCTTCCAGGCCATCGCCGCTGTCGCGCGGTACGTGGACACGCACCACCTGCAGCGGCACTGCCAGCGCCGCGCACAGCTGCGCGCACTGCGCGGCCCAGGCGTTGGCGTCGGGATGCAGGCCGTGGTGCACGTGCAGCGCACGCAGGCCGGCGCGACGGTACGACGCCTGCTGCGCCAGCAGGTGCAGCAGCACGGTCGAGTCCAGGCCGCCGCTGAGGCCGAGCAACAGCGGCGCCGGCGCCGGATCGGGCAGTGCGACGGCGAGTGCGGACAACGGGGACGGAGAGGCATGCGGCGGCATCGCGTCACTGTAGACGCAAGCGCACGTCAGCGCGAAGCGTGGCATGGCGACGTCTTTGAGTCCGAACAGCGTTGTGGGAGGACTGCAGTTCCGACACCTTTCAGTTCAATGCGTCGGGACTGAAGTCCCTCCCACAAGAGCAATTGTCGGCACTCGGGACTATCCAGGTTGCTTGTTGAGCCCGGTGCCCGCTCGCTGTCGACCGCCAGCACGCGACCCCCGGCCAGCGCGCGATGGCGCTTGAAGCCGCGCAACGTGAGTGAGCCCTCTGTGCGAGGGACTTCAGTCCCCATGCCTTTCAGTTCAATGCGTCGGGACTGAAGTCCCTCCTACAAGAGCAGTTCTCGGCACTTGGGACTATTCCGATGGCCTGCTCAGCAGGGCGTCTGCTCGGTGTCGGCCGCCAGCACGCCAAGCCCGGCCTGCGGCCAGCGCGCTACGGCGCCTTAGGCAGCGCAAACGTTGGTTAGCCCCCCTGTGGGAGGGACTTCAGTCCCGACGCGGGGATTCTCACCTCGTGGACGATGCGCTTCCCTCGACATCGCGGGCGTTGCGGCAAGAAATGCGTTGCAGAAGAGCGGCCTCGGCGGCGTTCTCCGTGACAACGCCGCCATGCCGCATACGGTCACCTGCTCAGCGCTTCGGCGCCGGCACTTCGCGGTTGTGGCGATCGATGGAGTACCAGCGGCCGCCCTGCATCGGCGTGTGCCCGTCGCCATCGGGCGTACCCGCGCTGCAGCCGTCGCAGACCTCGGCGACGCCGTGCTCGAACGGCCAGGCGAAGTCGTGGACCGGCGCGATCACCTCGCGCAGCTGCCGGTCGTAGAAGCCGATGCGGCCGTGCACGATGCCGCGGGTCAGGCCTTCAGTGAAACCATCCGCGCCGTTGTCCCAGGTGATCACCGGCAGGCTGCGGCCATCGGCGCGCACGTAGTAGAACCGTGCGCCGACGCTCAGCAGCGCCAGGCCGTCGCGATCGAAGTGCAGGCGGCGCAGCGCCTGCGGCGTCAGGACCAGGCGTTCGTCGGCACCGAGCCGGCAGCCCGGCACCACCGGCCGATCGCTGTTCGGGTCGCCCAGCCGGCAGGCGTCGGCGGTCGGTTGCGCCGCGATCGCTGGCACGGTACCGAGCGCGGCCAGCGCAGCGAATAGTGCAACGGCCGCGCGCAGGCGGCCGCCGTGCGGCCGAAGCCGCCTCATTGCGCGGTGGCGGCGCTGGTCATGAACGCCGCCGGCTTGGGCAGCTCCACCGGCACGCCGTCGCCGTTGCAGGTACCGGCCTGGCACAGCCGCGCACGCAGCGTCGGCGTGGCCTGCACGATCACGTGGTAGATCACGTTCTCTTCCAGGCTGCCGCGGAAGGCGTTGCTGCCGGGGCCGCGCGCCCAGATGCCGACGTCGTCGCCGCCATGGGTCTCGGCCTTGGTCGGCACCAGCGCTTCCTGCATGAAGTCCGGGCTTTCGGTGTCGATGTGGGTCAGGTCCGGACGGCCGTTGGCCGGCTCGAAGTTGCTCGGCGCATGCGGGAAGGTCTTGACCCCCGCCGGCTGCTGGTTGCTGGCGCCGGTGTAGCCGGGGCCGTTGGCGTAGCTGAGCGTGGCGTAGGGCTGGCCGTTGCCGTCCAGCGCCAGGTCGCCGGTGTTGGCGTCCTCGCCGCTGGTGCCGCGCACCTTGCCCAGGATCGGGTTGCCGCGCTGCGGGTAGCCGACGAAGTTCAGCGTGTGCGAGTGGTCGGCGGTGACGATGATCAGCGTGTCCTCGGCCGAGGTCGCGTCCGCCGCGGCCTGCACCGCCTGCGACAGGGCGATGGTCTCGTCCAGCGCGCGGTAGGCGTTGCCCGCGTGGTGCGCGTGGTCGATGCGTCCGCCTTCGACCATCAGCACGTAGCCGTTCTTGTCCTGCGACAGGGTGCGGATCGCGGCGCGGGTCATCTCGGCCAGGCTCGGGTCGCCGTTGGCGCTGCGGTCGCGGTCGTGATCGAACTGCATGTGGTCCGGCTCGAACAGGCCCAGCAGCGCCGGTGCGTTCTGCGCCGCTTCCAGTTGCCCGCGGGTCCACACGTAGGCGCCCTGCGGATGGCGCTGGCGCCATTCGCCGACCAGGTCGCGGCCGTCCAGGCGCAGGCCGACCTTGTCGTCGTATTCGGGGTCGCGCTGCTCGACGGTGGTGAACTGGCCGCGGCCGCCGGCCAGCATCACCTGCGGGCCGCGCCCGAAGCGCGCGCCGACCATCTGCTGGGCGATGTCGCGGCAGCCCTCGGCCACCGCCTTCTCCGGCAGGTCGGCATCGCTCTCCCAGTTGCGCTCCGGCACGTGCGCATAGGTCGCGGCCGGGGTGGCGTGGGTCAGCCGGGTGGTGGTGACGATGCCGGTGCCCATGCCGGCGCTGTCGGCCAGTTCCAGCCAGCTCAGCAACTGCTTGCCGAGGCTGTCGGCGCAGGCGTCGCGCTTGCCGGCGGACACGCCGATCGCGCCCATGTGGGTCTTCACCCCGGTGGTGATCGAGGTCATGGTGCCGGCCGAGTCCGGCGTTTGCGAATCGGTGTTGTAGGTCTTGCTCAGCGCGGTGGCCGGGAACGCCTCCCAGGACAGCTGGTTCTCCTCGCCTGAGGCGCCCTTGCGCTGGCCATCGAGGATGCGCGCGGCGGCGACCGTGGTCAGGCTCATGCCGTCGCCCAGGAACAGGATGACGTTCTTGGCCTTGCCGCGCATGGCACCGTTGTTGGCGGCCTTGGCGGCGCCGCTGCGGTACCACCAGTCCGGGGTCTCGCCGGCCGGGTGGGCCACGGCGGGAACGACGATCGGCGCGACGTTGGCGCTGGCGGCCGGCGCGTGCGGCGTGCTGGCGCAGGCACCCAGCAGCAGGGTGGAGGCGGCGGCGAGAGCGGAAACGGGAAGGCGCATATGCGGAACGGGTCCTGAACAACGAAGTCCCCCGCATTATGCCGGCTACGACAAGGCACGCCCATGACACCGTGCCTTTCCAGCCATGGCGTCGTCGTTGCCGCCGGGGTGCGCTATCGTGCGAAACCCCCGAGATTTCTGGACAGCGTCGATGAAACTGGTGACGGCCTGGTTACGCATTCCGTTCTGGCAGCGCGTGGTCGCCGGCTTCGTGCTGGGCGCGCTGGCCGGCTGGGCGCTGGGGCCGACCGCGGAAACCTGGTTCAAGCCGCTGGGCGACCTGTACGTCACCCTGATCAAGATGATCGCGGTGCCGCTGGTGTTCTTCGCCGTCATCAACGCGATCTCGTCGCTGCACGGGCAACAGTCGGTGGCCAAGCTGGGCGGGCGCACGTTCCTGTGGTTCGTGGTCACCGCGGCGCTGGCGGTCGGCGTCGGCCTGGCCGTGGGCACCGTGCTGCAGCCGGGCGCCGGTCATCTGGGCCTGCGGGTGGACAGCGCCTGGAAACCGGGCGATGTGCCCAGCCCGGTGCAGGTACTGCTGGACGTGGTGCCGTCCAACCCGTTCTATGCGCTCACCGGCATCGGCACCAAGACCAATGCCGCCGGCGAGACCGTGCTGGCGGCCGGGCGCGGTTCGATCCTGCCGGTGATCTTCTTCGCCGCGCTGCTGGGCTTTGCCATGGTCAAGCTCGGCGAGCGCGTGGCCGAGGCGCGCAAGCTCACCACGCAGATGAGCGAGATCATGATCCAGGTCACCCGCTTCGTGCTGGAGATGACCCCGCTCGGCACCTTCGGCCTGATCGCCGCGCTGGTCGGCGGCTACGGCTTCGGCAAGCTGCTGCCGTTCGGCAATTTCGTGCTGGCGCTGTACCTGGCCTGCGCGATCCACATCGTGGTGGTCTACAGCGGCCTGTTGCTGGTGCACGGGCTGAACCCGTGGAAGTTCTTCCGCGGCGCCGCGCCGGGCATGCAGGTGGCCTTCGTCAGTTCCTCCAGCTTCGCCGCGATGCCGGTGGCGCTGCGCTCGATCACCCACAACCTCGGCGTCAACAAGGACTACGCCGCGTTCGCGGTGCCGCTGGGCGCCAGCATCAAGATGGACGGCTGCGGCGCGATCTTCCCGGCGCTGTGCGCGGTGTTCATCGCCCAATACACCGGCGTGCCGCTGACCGCCAACCAGTACTTCGTGGTGTTGATCGCCTCGGTGCTGGGCAGTTTCGGTACCGCCGGCGTGCCCGGCACCGCGGTGGTGATGGCCACGGTGGTGCTGAGCGCGGCCAACCTGCCGCTGGAGGTGATCGGCTACCTGTACGCCATCGACCGCGTGCTGGACATGATGCGGACCATGACCAACGTAACCGGGCAGATGCTGGTGCCGGTGCTGGTGGCCAAGGAAACCGGCCTGCTCGACCGCAGCGTGTACGAGGCGGCGCCGAGCAATGTCGGCCTGGAAGATCCGCCGGTCGATAGTTCCGGCCAGGTGCGTTGATGCTCCCGTGAGCGCGCCTGCCGATAGCCTGCGTGCGCAGTTGTTGCGGTTGCCCGGGCTGACGCTCCACGAGGGCGTGCTGGTGCACGACGCGTTGCCGGACGACCCGTTCGAGCAGCGCTACCTGGACGTGCGCCGCCGCGAAGACCGGCTCTACAGCGACGCGCAGGTGCGCACGCTGCCGCAGCCGCCGGGTGCGCTGGGCGCCAGCCACGAATGGCGGGTGCGCGCCGAATCCTGCCAGCGCCTGTTGCGCCATCTGCGCGCGCGCGGTGGCGACGGTCCGCTGCTGGAGCTGGGCTGCGGCAACGGTTGGCTGTCGCATCGATTGGCCAGCGGCCTGCAGCGCGAGGTCTGCGGCGTGGACGTCAACCGCACCGAACTGGCGCAGGCGGCGCGGGTGTTCGCCGACGCGCCGCGGCTGAGCTTCGTCGCCGGCGATATCCTGCGCCTGCCGCTGCCGGCGCAGCGGTTCGATGTGGTGGTGGTGCCGGCCTGCCTCCAGTACTTCGCCGATCCGCGTGCGCTGATCGCGCGTCTGCTGGAGTTGCTGCAGCACGATGGCGAACTGCACATCCTCGACAGCCCGTTCTACGCCGACGCCGCCCGGGCCCGGGCCAGCGCCGCGCGCAGCCTGCGTTACTTCAGCGACCTGGGTTGCGCCGAGCTGGCGCAGCAATACCACCAGCACACCGACGCGGCGCTGTACGGCATCGTGCTGCGCCGGCTGTTCGACCCGCGCCGCCTGTCCGCGCGCTGCCTGCGCGCGCTGCGCTGGCGCCAGCCGCATTTCCCGTGGCTGTGCATCCGCAAGCGCGACAACCTGGCGCTGACCGCGACGTAGCCGACCCACGCGTGCCGCCAGTGCGGCCGCGCCGACAGGTCATTGCGGCGCCGTTGCGATTGGCGGCGTCGGCGCATGGCAGACTGCCGCCTCCTTCCCCTGCATGGACTCCCGATGAGCGGCACCCAACGCGAACTGACCTTCCGCTTCCTGGCCGAGCCGATCGACGTCAACTACGGCGGCAAGGTCCACGGCGGCGTGGTGATGAAGTGGATCGACCAGGTCGGCTACGCCGCTGCGGTGGGCTGGAGCGGCCACTACAGCGTGACCGTGGCGGTGGGCGGCATTCGCTTCGTCTCGCCGATCCGCATCAGCGACATGGTCACGGTCAGCGCCAAGCTGGTCCACACCGGCACCAGCAGCATGCATTTCGCCATCGAGGTGCGCGCACGCGATCCGATGGGCGGCGAGCCGCGCCTGTGCACGCATTGCATCATCGTGTTCGTGGCCCTGGACGGCGTCGAAGGCCGCCCCACCGCGGTACCGGCCTGGCATCCGGACACGCCGGAAGACCATCGCCTGGCCGAGTACGCGCAGAAGGTGATGGAACTGAGCAAGGGCATCGAGGACACCATCGCCCACTACCAGGGCTGAGCGCGCGCCCGCGCGCTGGCTCAGGCGCGCCAGTCCGCAGGCGCGGTGCGGCAATCGCCGTCGAACAGGCGGCCGCCGTGCACGGCCAGTTCCTGTTGTGCCAGCGCCAGCACCGGCGCGCAGTCGGCGCTGGCGAACAGTGCGGCGAAGGCCTGGTCGAAGCGCCCGCCCAGGGCAGGGTCCATGCGTGCCAGCAGGCGCGGGACCCACTTGCCGCTGCCGTACCAGTGGCCGCGTCCGCGCAGCGCCAGTTCCGCCAGGCGCGGATGCAGCAGGGCGCCGATCGCGACGATCTCGGCGGCGCTGCGCTCGCCGCACAGGTCGTCGACCAGGTCGGTGATCTCGTAGCGCAGCGCGTCCCGTTGCGCCTGCGTCAGCGGCGGCGGCCCGGCCTGCAGCCGCGCGGCGATCTGGCCTTGCAGGGTGCGTGCGGACTCGGTCGCGGTGCCGACGAGGGTGCCCTCGGCGATCATGTGCAGCAGGCTGGGGCGACCGCGGGCCGCGTCGTCATCGACGAACCAGGCCAGCGTGCCCGGATCGTGCACGAAGGCTTCGACCGGCACGCCCTCGGCCATGAACGACTCGCGGCGTGCGGCCGGCAGGCTGTCGTAGACCACCACCAGATCGATGTCGGACAGATGCGTACCTTCGCCGCGCAGGATCGAGCCGGCGGCGAAGCCGAAGGCGGCGTCGGCGTAGCGCGTGGACAGCAGCGAGTGCGCGATCGCCAGCGCCTGGGCGGGCGTGGGCAGGGTGGGCGCGGGCGGCATCAGCGCAGCACCTGTCGGCGCGGCCAGGACGCGGCCCGGCCGCGGTGCTCATCGACACGGCAGGACCGCGGGGCAAGCGAGGGGCGTGGTGTCATCGAGGTCCCGGTGACGCGATCGAGGCGGACCAGCGTAGCGTGCCGGCGGGCACTGCGGACGGTCGCGATGAATCTCCAGGCGGGCGGCGCGAACCGCAGCGGCAACACCCGGCCGCACGCAATAAAAAAGGCCGCTGTCGCCAGCGGCCTTTCTTGGTGTCTGCAATCGAAGTGACTTACATCGCCACGCGGCGCGCCTGCACGAACTTCTCGCCCCAGTAGCCGGAGGTCAGCGTGTCCACGCGCACGTCCTTGCCGCGGCTGGGGGCGTGCAGGAAGCGGCCCTCGCCGACGTACAGGCCGACGTGGTCGACGCGGCCCTTGCGGCCGAAGAACACCAGATCGCCCGGCGCCAGCGCGTCGCGGTCCTTGATCAACTGGGCGTTGGCCTCGCGGGCCATCTCGCGCGACACGCGCGGCAGCTCGATGCCCAGCGCGGTGCGGAACACGTAGCCGACCAGGCCGCTGCAGTCGAAGCCCTCGGTGTCCTCGCCGCCCCAGCGGTACGGGGTGCCCAGCAGCGCCATGGCGCGCTTGAGCACGGACTGGACCTTGTCGCCGCCCGGCACCACGCCTTCGCGCGGGACCGGCTGGGACACGTCGTAGTTGGCCAGCAGGCGGCTGATGTCGCCGGCGAACATGGCCGAGCGGTCCATCAGCGGAATGGTGTCGTTGGCGGCCAGGTGCGGCAGCAGGGCGGCCAGCGTGGCGGTGGCGGCGGCGTCGGCCTTGCTGCGCGACGGCGCGGGCGCCTGTGCGGCGGCCGGCTTGGCCGAGGCGGTGGCGGTCGGCGTGCTCGCTGCAGCGGTGTTCGCCACGGTGCTCACCTGTGCGGGAGCGGGAGCGGGGGCGACGGTCGCGATCGCTTCCGGGACGACGGTGTCGGCGGGAGCGGACTGGGCCAGGGCCGGGAGGGCCGTGAAACAGAGCGAGGCGGTGCAAAAGAGGCGGAAAGCGGTCCGGCGGGGAACGGCGGTCTTGCCTGGAGAGGTCTGGGCTTCGGTCGTCACGCTTGGATCACAAAATAAAACGATGGGGGATCATGCCTTGTAGACAGAAATAGGAAGTTCAAATAAGGTTAAATTTTCGTAATTATGAATGTGGGCGAAATCACACATCAGCGCAAAACCCGCTTTGCGCCGGTGTAATGGTCCCGCCAGTAGGCGCCATCCAGGGAATCCAGGCGCACCGTCCCGCCCGTGCTGGGGGCGTGAACGAAACGGCCTTCGCCGACATAAATTCCGACGTGCGTCACATTCCCTGCGCTGCCGAAGAACACCAGGTCGCCGGTGCTCAGGCGCTGCGGGTCGATCTTCGGCCCCTGTACCGCGGCCAGCTCGCGCGAGGTGCGCGGCAGCCGCAGGTCGAGCATGTCGCGATAGACGTAGGCGACCAGGCCGCTGCAGTCGAATCCGGACTCGGGGGTATTACCGCCGTAGCGATAGGGGGTGCCGACCAGGCCCAGCGCGCGCATCAGCACCGCGTTTGCCGCGCCCGGGTCGGCCGGTTGCACCTGCGGCCACTCGCGCACCGCCACCGGCGCCGGCCGGGTGTGGCGGACCTCGTGGCGTCCACAGGCCGCCAGCGCGGCCGCGCACAGCAGCGGAAGCCACCACGGAAACGCGCGGCGGCCGCGCGGCGAAACTGGCGTGTTGTGCATGGAGCCGGGATAATGCGCGACCTCAGAAGGCCGCCATCATGGCGGCGCTCCCGGCGGCCGACAAGCCGCCCATCCCGTCTGCCCCCGGCAGCCACAGCGCAGAGTGCACATGAAGATCGAAAAAGACCGCGTCGTCCGTTTCCACTACACCGTTTCGGAAGTCGGTCAAGAACCGATCGAAAGCTCCAAGGACCGCGATCCGCTGGTGATCCTGGTCGGCCACGGCAACATCATCCCGGGCCTGGAGAACGCGATGATGGACAAGGCGGCCGGCGACAGCTTCGGCGTCGACGTGGCCGCCAAGGACGCCTACGGCGAATACCGCGAGGGCCTGAGCCAGCGCGTGCCGAAGAAGCATTTCGGCGCGGCCAAGCTGCAGCCGGGGAGCCAGGTGGTGCTGCAGACCAACTTCGGCCCGCGCGCGGTGACCGTGCAGAAGGTCGGCATGAGCGTGGTCGACGTCGACCTCAACCATCCGATGGCCGGCAAGGACCTGCACTTCGACGTGGAGATCGTCGACGTGCGCGAGGCCAGCGCCGAAGAGATCGAGCACGGCCACGTGCACGGCGACGGCGGCCACCAGCACTGATGGTCCTGGCCGCGGCACCGGTCGCGCCGGTGCCGTCGGCCCTGGCGCCGCGCGCAGCGGTGCCGTCGCGCCGCCGCGGACGCCGGCGGCCCTCTTGATCGCGGCGAGGGACATCGCCGGCCTTCCGTCCGGTGCCGCCTTGGCCACTTCCGCCCCCGTGTTGCAGCCCGTCGCGCCCGCCGAGCGCATCGCCACCCTGGACGTGCTGCGCGGCTTCGCCCTGCTGGGCATCCTGCTGATGAACATCGAGGGCTTCGTCGGTCCGCTGGACGCGGCGATGACCGGCCTGGATCCGGCGCTGCGCGGCGCCGACCGCATCGCCGACGCGCTGGTCTACATCCTGGTGCAGGGCAAGTTCTACACCTTGTTCTCGCTGCTGTTCGGCATGGGCTTCGCGGTGATGGCGCAGCGCGCCGAGACCGCGCGGCGGCCGTTCGGCGGTTTCTTCCTGCGCCGCAGTGCGGGGCTGTTGCTGATCGGCCTGCTGCATGCACTGCTGCTGTGGTCCGGCGACATCCTGGTCAGCTACGCGCTGCTGGCGTTCATGCTGCTGGCGTTCCGCGAGGCGCCCACGCGCTGGCTGCCCGGCATGGCGCTGGTGGTCTACCTGTTCGCGCCGGCGCTGTGGCTGTTGATCGGCGCGGCCGCCACGGCCGCGCAGGTCGACCCGCACGGTGCGGCGCAGTGGCACCGCGACATGGCCGAGCAGGCGCAGCACAGCGCTGCGGCGCTGGCGCAGCAGCGTGAGGTGTTCGGCCACGGCAGCTATGTCCAGGCCACCGCGCAGCGCGCGCGCGACCTGGTCGAATCGCTGAGTGCATTGCTGTTCAATGCGCCGACCATCTTCGGCATGTTCCTGCTCGGCGCCTGGTGCGTGCGCAGCGGCCTGGCTGCGCAGCCGCAGCGCTTCCCGCGGTTGCTCGCCGTGCTGCGCTGGGGCGTGCTGCCGCTGGGCCTGGCGCTGATGCTGCTGAGCTTCCGGCTGGAGCCGTGGATGGACCCGGCGCGGCTGGATCTGCGCCTGACCTGCGCTTATGCCCTGGCCAGTGTCGCCGGCGGCCTGATGGCGCTGGGCTATGCGGCCTGGCTGGTGCGCGCCGCGCACGCGCTGCAGTGGCTGGCGCCGGCCGGGCGCATGGCGCTGAGCAACTATCTGCTGCAGTCGCTGGTGTGCACGACGCTGTTCTACGGCTATGGCTTCGGCTATTTCGAGCAATTGCCGCGTGCCTGGCAGATCCCGTTCGCGGTCGTGCTGTTCGCACTGCAGGTGGCGCTGTCGCACTGGTGGCTGCAGCGGTTCCGCTTCGGTCCGGTGGAGTGGCTGTGGCGTTCGGCCAGCTATTTGCGCTGGCAGCCCATGCGCCGCCACGCGGTCTGAGCGCAGGCGCGGCGGCGTCCTCACATCTGCCGCGCGGCTGGCCATGGCATGCTCCGCGGCGACCGATGTGATGCGACAGGACCACCGATGGACGATGTCAGAGGCGGACGCATGCCCGCCAGCGATGCCACCCCGCCGCGCGCCGAGCGTGCGCCGTGAGCGCGCCGATCCGCGATTACGACCTGCTGGTGCTGGGCGGCGGTTCCGGCGGCCTGGCCACCGCGTTCCGCGCCGCCAGCCATGGCGCGCGGGTGGCGATCCTGGAGCCGAGTGCGCTCGGCGGCACCTGCGTCAACGTCGGCTGCGTGCCGAAGAAGGCGATGTGGCTGGCAGCGGACCTGGTCGAACGCATCGACCTGGCGCGCGCGGTCGGGTTCGCCATTCCCGAGGCCACGCTGTCGTGGGCGGAACTGGTGGCGCATCGCCAGGGCTACATCGGCGACATCCACGCCAGCTACCGGCGGCGCCTGGATGCCGATGGCGTGGTGCTGATCCCGCGGCGCGGGCGACTGATCGATGCGCACACCGTCGAATGCGACGATGGCGTGCGGGTCAGCGCCAATCACGTGGTGATCGCCACGGGCGCGCATGCGGCGCGGCCGAACATCGAAGGCGCCGAACTGGGCCTGATCTCCGACGATTTCTTCAATCTGTGCGAGGCACCACCGCGCGTGGCCATCGTCGGTGGTGGCTACATTGCGGTGGAACTGGCCGGCCTGCTGCAGGCGCTGGGCAGTCGGGTGGAGTTGTACGTGCAGGGCGAGCGTCTGCTGGAGCGGTTCGACGCGGAACTGGCGCGGCAGCTCGCCGACAATCTGCGCCACCAGGGCGTGCGCCTGCATTTCGGCTACCGCGCCAGCGCCCTGCGTCGCAACGGCGAGGACCTGTGCGTGGTCGATGCGCAGGGACAGGCTGGCGAGACCGTCGACCGGGTGTTCTTCGCGATCGGGCGCCGTCCCAACACGCGCGACCTCGGCCTGGAAGCGCTGGGCGTGCGCCTGGGCGACAAGCACGAGATCGTGGTGGACGCGTACCAGAACACCGACGTGCCGGGGCTGTACGCGATCGGCGACGTGGCCGGCAAGGTCGGCCTGACTCCGGTGGCGATCGCCGCCGGGCGCAAGCTGATGGACCGCGTGTTCGGCGACCGGCCGCAGGCGCGGCTGGATTACGAGAACGTGCCCAGCGTGGTGTTCTCGCACCCGCCGCTCGGCCAGGTGGGGCTGGGCGAGGAGCAGGCGCGCGAGCGCTATGGCGCCGACGCGGTGACCGTGTACCGCAGCAACTTCCGGCCGATGCTGCAGGCGCTGGCCGACTCGCCGCAGCGCAGCCTGTTCAAGCTGGTGTGCGTTGGCGCGGAGGAGCGCGTGGTCGGCATCCACCTGCTTGGCGATGGCGCCGACGAGATCCTGCAGGGCTTCGCGGTGGCGTTGAAGCTGGGCGTGACCAAGCAGCAACTGGAAGACACCGTGGCGATCCATCCGACCTCGGCCGAGGAAGTGGTGCTGATGCGCTGAGGAGGTGAGGCGCTGAGGCGGCGGCGATCCGACGGCTGGCCGACCGTAGCGCCGTAGAATGGCGGCATGCACGTGTCCTCTTCTCCTTGCCGCGGTGCTGCGCGATGAGCGCTCCCGGCGCGCCCACTGCCATCGCCCCCGCCGCCACGCAGGCCAGCCTGGGTGGCGTATTGCTCGCCGCCGGCGGCGCGATCGCGTTTTCCGGCAAGGCCATCATCGTCAAGCTCGGCTACCGCTACGGCGTCGATGCGGTAACCCTGTTGGCCTTGCGCATGCTGGTGGCGCTGCCGTGCTTCGCGGCGATGGCGCTGTGGGCGGCGCGGCGTGCGCCACCGCTGCAGGCGGGTGATCGCTGGCGGATCGTCGCGCTGGGCGTGCTCGGCTATTACCTGGCCAGTTTCCTGGACTTCCTGGGCCTGGCCTACATCACCGCGACCCTGGAGCGGCTGATCCTGTACCTCACTCCGACCCTGGTCCTGCTGATCGGCGTGCTGCTGTGGCGGCGACGGCCGCAGCGGCGCCAGTTGTGGGCGCTGGCGCTGAGCTATCTGGGCGTGCTGCTGGCGTTCGGTCACGACCTGCGCATCGGCGGCGCGCGCACCGCCTGGGGCAGCCTGCTGGTGTTCGGCAGCGCACTGGCCTATGCGGCGTATCTGGTCGGCAGTGGCCAACTGGTGGCGCGGGTCGGCGCGGTGCGGCTGACCGCCTACGCCAGCCTGGTTGCCTGCGCGCTGTGCATCGCCCAGTTCCTGCTGCTGCGGCCGCTGCACGCGCTGGCCTTGCCGGCGCCGGTCTATGCGCTGTCGCTGCTCAACGGCACGCTGTGCACGGCGGTGCCGGTGCTGGCGACGATGCTGGCGGTGCAGCGCATCGGCTCGGCGCTGGCGTCGCAGATCGGCATGCTCGGCCCGGTCTCGACCATCGTGCTCAGCGTGTTACTGCTGGGCGAGGCGATGGGGCCGTGGCAGATCGCCGGCACCGTGCTGGTGTTGGTCGGAGTGCTGCTGGTGTCGCGTCCCGTGCGGGCGCAGCCGGCATGAGTGCACGGCGGTTGCCTGCAGCGGATGCGTCGGCGCCGGTCGCGACGATGGCGGCCGCCGAAGCGCATGCGCGGATCCTGGAGACGATCCGGGCGATTCCTCCGGGGCAAGTGCGCGGCTATGGCGAAGTGGCGATGCTGGCCGGCTTGCCGGGACGCGCGCGCCTGGTCGCACGCCTGCTCGGTGGCAACACCGACGCCACGCTGCCCTGGCACCGGGTGCTGCGCAGCGACGGCCGCATCGCCTTTCCGGAAGGCTCGCCTGGCTACCGCGAACAATGCCAGCGCCTGCGCGCCGAAGGCGTGGTGGTGCAGGGCGGACGGGTGAAGCGTGCGCCGGCGCCGGTGCGCGATCTCGATGCCGAGGTGTGGGGGCCGCGGTAGCGACATCCAGGAGAACTGCGGCGGCCGGCCTCCAAGGGAAAAGGAAGCACTAAGTCCCTCTCCCTGCGGGAGAGGGGTTGGGGTGAGGATCGGAGCGCGAAGCGCATGCGGTGTTTCAACTGCACGAGGCTGCGCCCGTACCCTCATCCGCCCCTTCGGGGCACCTTCTCCCGGAGGGAGAAGGGACGTACAAGCCCCTCTCCCTGCGGGAGAGGGGTTGGGGTGAGGGTCGGGCGCGAAGCGCATGCGGTTTTTCAGCTGCGCGAGGCTTCGCCCGTACCCTCATCCGCCCCTTCGGGGCACCTTCTCCCGACGGGAGAAGGGAGGATACAAGCCCCTCTCCCTGCGGGCGAGGGGTTGGGGTGAGGGTCGGGCGCGAAGCGCATGCGGTGTTTCAACTCCACGAGGCTTCGCCCGTACCCTCATCCGCCCCTTCGGGGCACCTTCCCCCGCAAAAGGGGGCCATGGTCCCGACGGGAGAAGGGAGTACAAGCCCCTTTCCCTCCGGGCGAGGAGTTGGGGTGAGCGTCGGGGTGCGAAGCGCAGGCGATGTTTCGGCAAGGAGTCTCCGGCGAGCGGCTATGATGGGGACAGTTGCCACGGACCCGACCATGTTTCCCAGACTTCCGCCCGTCACCCAAGCGCTGCTGATCGGCAACGTCGTGGTGTTCCTGCTGCAGATGCTGCTCGGCACGGACACGTTCTCGCCCTTCATGCTGTGGCCGATCGGTGCCTTCGATGCGTTCTCGCCGGGGGAGAACTTCCAGCTCTGGCAGTTGCTGACCTACGGCTTCCTGCATGGCAGTTTCTCGCACCTGCTGTTCAACATGCTGGCGCTGTACATGTTCGGCGGGCCGCTGGAGCAGACCTGGGGCAACAAGCGCTTCCTGACTTATTACCTGGTCTGCGTGGTCGGCGCCGGCCTGTGCCAGTTGCTGGTCGGCTGGTGGATGCTCAGCAACGGCAGCGAGCCGTATCCGACCCTGGGCGCTTCCGGCGGCATCTTCGGCCTGCTGCTGGCCTTCGGCATGCTGTTCCCGAACCAGCGGGTGGTGCTGCTGTTCCCGCCGATCCCGATGAAGGCACGGACCTTCGTCATCGTGTTCGGTGCGCTGGAACTGCTGCTGGGCTTCACCGGCTGGCAGCCGGGCGTGGCGCATTTCGCGCATCTGGGCGGCATGCTGTTCGGCTGGCTGATGATCCGCTATTGGCGCGGCCAGCCGCCGTTCGGCAAGCGCAAGCCGCCGCGCCCGCGCATCGTGCGCTGAGCGCAGCGACCGCATCGCGCAAGCGCAACTTCACGCGACGCGCGTGCGGTACCCGAGGTGCAATGGCTTTTTCCTTCTCCCACTGGGAGAAGGTGCCCCGCAGGGGCGGATGAGGGTACGGGCGGAGCCTCGCATTTTTTACCGCAAGGCGTTGCTGCCTGCTGTGCATCGCCGGCACAGCAGCCGATGCATTTCCCGACCACTGAACGCACGACGGCGCGGTTGCCCGCGCCGTCGTGCTGTGTGCCTGGCCGGCGGCTAGCGCCGGCGCCGGCTCACGGCCACAGGTGGATCTGTTCGGCCTCGCTGCGCACCATCGGCTGGCCCGGCTTGCAGGTGAAGGTCGCGGCGAAGGCGGGCAGGTTGGCCAGCGCGCCGTTGGTGCGCCAGCGGCCCGGTGCGTGCACGTCGGCGGTGACCCGCTGCACGGCGTCGGTCGGCGACAGCTGCTGCGCCCACAGGCCGGCCCAGGCCTTGTAGAACGCCTGCTTGCCGGCCTCGCTGGCCGCCGGCTGCGCCGCGCTGTAGGCCTGCCAGGCCAGTTCGACGCTGCCGATGTCGGTCAGGTCCTCGTCCTGGGTCAGCGGGCCGTTGACCTTGGCGCCCTTCACGCCGGGGAAGTCGTAGGCGCCGTACTGGGCGGCGGTACGGGCGGCCAGCGCGTTCCAGGCGCTCTTGTCTTCCGGGGTCCACCAGTTGCGCAACTGGCCCTGCGCGTCGACCAGGCTGCCCTTGCTGTCGATGGCGCCGATCAGCTCGTGCGCGACCATCGCGCCGTAGGCGCCGTACAGCGCCGCGCCGTCGCTGCCGGCCGCATACACGGGCGGCTGCAGCACCGCGGCGGTGACGATCAGACGGTTCTGCGCGAGGTCGTAGGTCAGCGCCGGCTGCTGCGGCAGCACGTCCCAGCGGCGGTCGGCGTTGCCCTTGCCGATGCGCTTCATCTCCTCGCGGTGGCGCCAGGTGGAGGCGATCAGCATGTTGCCGCCGAAGCTGCCGCGGCCCATCGGCTGCAGGGTGTAGTCGAGGTCGCGGCGCGGTGCGCCGATCTCGATCTTCAGCGCGGCCAGCTTGGCCTGTGCCTCGGTGCGCGCCGGCTCGCTCAGCCAGGTGCTGCGCTTGACCGCGGCGATCTGCGCGTCCCGGATCTGGCCGGCGATGGTCTCGGCCTGGCGGCGGGTGTCGGCCGACAGGTAGCGCGCCACGTACTCGCGGCCCAGCATCGGACCGGCGGCGACGTTGATCGCGTCCAGCACCTGCGCCCAGCGCGGCGGCGGCGCGACCTGGCCCTGCAGCACGCGGCCGCGAAACTCGAAGCTGGCGTCGCGGAAGCTCTTGGACAGGTACGGCGCCATCGCATCGCCCACGCGCCAGCGCAGATAGGCCTTCCACTGCTCGGGCTTGATGCTGACGATCATGCCGTCGAGCTGCTTGAACATGTCCGGGTCGGCCATCGACACCAGGTCGTCGTTGACGCCCTGCGCCTTGAGGAAGGCGTCGAGCTGCAGGTTGCGGTACTGCTTGTTCAACTCCTTGGTCGAGATTGGCGCGTAGTTGTTGAACGGGTTGTTGATGCCGGCCAGCGACTTGGCGCTGCGCGCCAGCGCGGTCTCGATCTGCAGCACCGACTGGGCGTCGGCCTCGAGCCGGTCGGCCGGGGTGCCGGTCAGGGTCAGGATCTGCTTGACGTAGGTGCGGTAGCGGCCCATCAGCGCCATGGTGTCGGCGTCGGTGCGGGTGTAGAAGGCCGGGTCGGGCAGGCCCATGCCGCCCTGCATGAAGTAGCCGATGTGGCGGTCCAGCGCCTTCAGGTCGACGTCGGCGCCGAAGTTGAACGCGACCGGGATGCCGATCTGGTGCAGCGCGGCGATCGAGGCCGGCACGTCCTTGGCCTTCTTGATCGCATCGATGCGGCCGAGCAGCGGCGCGATCGGGTTGGACCCGTCCTTCTCCACCGCGGCCTCGTCCAGGCCGCTGGCCCAGAAGTCGCCCAGCGCCTTCTGCACCGCGTTCTGTGGCGACTGCATGGAGGCGTCGAGCAGGTCGCGCTGCTGTTGCTGCGCACGCTCGGCGAGCTGGCCCAGCGCGGTGACCGCGCCGGTCTGCGGCACCGGGTTCTGCTTCAGCCAGTCGGCGTTGGCATCGTCGTAGAAGTCGCTGCAGGCGGCGCTGATCGGCGGGGCCTTGGGCGCGGCGGCGCGCTTCTTCTTGGGCGCGGCATCGGCGGCGGAGGCGAGGGCGATCAGGCCGAGGGCGACGGCGAGGGCAAGCGGACGGGCATTGGGCATCGGGAACGCATCCGGTCAGGATTAAAGTCGGCGGAGTTTAACAAGCCGCGGTGTGCAACTGTGGCGATGACGCGCGTGCAGGTCCCAACCGGATTCAGCGAGAGACGCCGGCAACCACGGGCGCCGGCGGCCCGGTAGGGCGGGCGGCAGCGCGGCCGCTGTCGCAGGCCGGCAGCCACGCAAAGAAAAGGCCCGGACATGCCGGGCCTTTTCGCGAGACGACGGTGACGCTGTCGCTTACCAGATCACCACGCGCTTGTCGCCGCTGCGCACCATCGGCGTGCCCGGCTTGCACTGGAACGCAGTGGCGAAGGCCTCCAGGTTCGACGGCGCGCCGATCGCGCGGAACTGCGCCGGGGCGTGCGGGTCGGTGGTCAGGCGCACCATCGCGTTCTGCGGGGTGTACTTGGTGCGCCACACGGTGGCCCAGTTGATGAAGAAGTTCTGGTCGCGGGTCATGCCGCCGACCTTCGGGTCGTCCTTGCCCTCGGTGGCCTTCTTCATGGCGTCGTAGGCGGTGGTGATGCCGCCCAGGTCGGCGATGTTCTCGCCCAGGGTCAGCTTGCCGTTGACGTGCTTGCCGTCGACCTCGTACCCGTCGAACTGCTGCACCAGCTTGCCGGTGAGCGCGGAGAACTTCTTGGCGTCGGCCGGGGTCCACCAGTTCTCGAAGTTGCCGGTCGGCCCGAAGCGCGCGCCCTGGTCGTCGTAGCCGTGGGTCATCTCGTGGCCGATCACTGCGCCGATGCCGCCGTAGTTGAACGCGTCGTCGGCCTTGGGGTCGAAGAACGGCGGCTGCAGGATCGCCGCCGGGAACACGATCTCGTTCTGCAGCGGGTTGTAGTAGGCGTTGACCGTCTGCGGGGTCATGCCCCACTCGGTCTTGTCCACCGGCTTGCCGATCTTGCCCAGGTTGTACTTGTAGTTGAACGCGGTGGCGGCGCGCACGTTGTCCAGGTAGCTGTCGCGCTGGGTGCTCAGGCTGGCGTAGTCGCGCCACTTGTCCGGGTAGCCGATCTTCGGGGTGAAGGTCTTCCACTTCTCCAGGGCCTTGGCCTTGGTCTCGTCGCTCATCCAGGTCAGCTTCTCCAGGCGCGCCTTCAGCGCCTGGCTCAGGTTCTGCACCAGTTGCTGCATCTTGGCCTTGTCGTCGGCCGAGAAGGCGACCTTGACGTACATCTGGCCCATCGCCTCGCCGGCGCCGTTCTCGATGCTGCCGAGCACGCGCTTCCAGCGCGGCTTCATCTCGGCCTGGCCATTGAGTTCCTTGCCGTAGAAGGCGAAGTTTTCCTGCGCGAAGGCATCGCTCAGGTACGGCGAGGCGCTGTCCACGGTGTGGAAGCGCAGGTAGGCGCGCCACACCGACGGATCGGTGTCGCCCAGCGCCTTGCTCACTTCCTGGTGGAAGGCCGGGATCGCCAGCGAGAACTTCTCCGGCACGGCCACGCCCTGCGACTCGAAGAACTTGGTCCAGGGGAAGTTCGGGGTCAGCTTGTCGGCATCGGCCGGGGTGACCGGGTTGTAGGCCAGTTCGGCGTCGCGCGAGAGCTGCTCGCTGGACTTGGACACCTTGGCCAGGCGGGTTTCCAGCGCCACCACGTCCTGCGCCTGCTTGGCCGCGTCGGCGGCCGGCACGCCGGCCAGTTCCAGCACCTTGGCCACGTGCGCCTGGTAGGCCTTGAGCTTGTCCTGCTTGTCGGCGTCGACGTAGTAGCTGCGGTCGGGCAGGCCGAGGCCGCCCTGCATGGCGTAGGCCATGTTCATCGTCGAGTTCTTGAAGTCGGCCTCGGCGCCGAAGCCGAACAGGCCGTTCTCGCCCTTGGCTGCGCTCTGGCGCAGGTACTCGGCGATCGCCGGGCCGTCCTTGAGGCCGTCGATCGCGGCCAGGTCGGCCTTCAGCGGCTCGATGCCCTGGGCGTTGATCTTGGCTTCGTCCATGCCCGAGGACCAGAAGTCGCCGACGATCTTTTCCACGCCCTTCGGGTTGGCCGCGGCGGCGGCCTGTTCGGCCAGCTGGTGCTGCACGGCCACCGAGCGCTCGTCCAGGATCGAGAACGCGCCCCAGCTGCTGCGGTCCTTGGGAATTTCGTTGGCGGCCAGCCACTTGCCGTTGACGTAGCCGTTGAAGTCGTCGCAGGCGTTCTTGCTGGCGTCCAGGTCGTTGACGCTGAACGCGTTGTAGGCCGGCAGCTTGCTGGTGTCGAGCTTGAGCTCGGCCGGCGCCGCAGCGGCGGCCGGGGCGGCGGTTGCGGGCTTGGCGGCATCGGCTGCGGGGGCGGCATCGTCGTGCTTGCCGCAGCCGCTCAGCGCGGTGCTCACGGCCAGGGTCAACAGCAGCATCTTGGGATTGCGAAGGGTCACAGGCAGGCTCCAGGCCAACGTGGATAAAAGGATGGCCCGCTCGGGCCGTGGCGAGACTCTACGCCGCCGCGGGAGGTTTCAGGGGTGTCGAAGGTCATGGGCGGCCCCGGCATTGGACCATGAGAGGGCATCCCCGCCTGCCGGTCGGCAGGCCCGCCGGCACTGGCTTACCATGCGGCCATGACCCGCGAACCGCCATGCGATGCCCTGATCGTGGGGGCAGGCCACAACGGCCTGGTCTGCGCCGCCTACCTGGCGCGGGCCGGCTGGAAGGTGACCGTGCTGGAGCGGCGCGGTGTGGTCGGCGGCGCCGCGGTCACCGAGGAGTTCCACCCCGGCTTCCGCAACTCGGTGGCGTCCTACACGGTGTCGTTGCTGCAGCCCAAGGTGATCGCCGATCTCGACCTGGCCGGGCACGGCCTGCGCATCGTGCCGCGCCGGCGCAACAACTTCCTGCCGCTGCCGGACGGGCGTTATCTATTGACCGGCGCCGGCCACACCCAGGCCGAACTGGCCAAGTTCTCCGCGCGCGATGCCGCGCGCCTGCCGGCCTACGAGGCGCGGCTGGAGGGCATCGCCGACGTGCTGCGCGCGCTGGCGCTGCAGCCGCCGCCCAACGTCACCGACGGCGGCTGGCTGCAGGCGCTGCCCGAACTGCTGCGCGCCGGCCGCCTCGGCCGCCGCCTGCATGCGCTGGATGCGGAACTGCGCCAGGACCTGCTGGACCTGTTCACCATCTCCGCCGCCGAGTATCTGCAGCGCTGGTTCGAGAGCGATGCGGCGCAGGCGCTGTTCGGCTTCGACGGCATCGTCGGCAACTACGCCAGCCCGTACACGCCGGGATCGGCCTACGTGCTGCTGCACCACGTGTTCGGCGAGAGCAATGGGGTGAAGGGCGCCTGGGGCCATGCGCTGGGCGGCATGGGCGCGATCACCCAGGCCATGGCCCGCGCCGCGACCGCGGCCGGCGCACGCATCCGCACCGATGCCGGCGTGCGCGAGATCCTGGTCGAGGGCGGGCGCGCGGTCGGCGTGGTCACCGAGCAGGGCGAGCGGGTGCTGGCGCGGCACGTGGTCGCCAACGTCAACCCCAAGCTGCTGTACGAACGCCTGCTCGATCCGGCGCACGTGCCGGCCGCCACCCGCGAGCGGATGGCGCACTGGCGCTGCGGTTCGGGCACGTTCCGCATGAACGTGGCGCTGTCGCAGTTGCCCAGCTTCAGTGCGCTGCCGGGACCGGGCGACCACCTCACCGCCGGCATCGTGCTGGCGCCGAGCCTGGACTACATGGACCGCGCGTACCTCGACGCGCGCCGGCACGGCTGGTCGCGCGAACCGATCGTCGAACTGCTGATTCCCAGCACGCTGGACGACAGCCTGGCACCGCCTGGCCAGCACGTGGCCAGCCTGTTCTGCCAGCACGTGGCGCCGCAGTTGCCGGACGGGTGCAGTTGGGACACGCACCGCGACGAGGTCGCCGACCTGATGATCGCCACCGTCGAACGCTACGCGCCGGGCTTCGCCGCCTCGGTGCTGGGCCGGCAGGTGCTGAGTCCGCTGGACCTGGAACGCACCTTCGGGCTGATCGGCGGCGACATCTTCCATGGCGCGCTGAGCCTCAACCAGTTGTTCAGTGCGCGCCCGATGCTCGGCCAGGCGGCGTACCGCGGCGCGATTCCCGGCTTGTTCCTGTGCGGCTCCGGCACCCATCCCGGCGGCGGCGTGACCGGCGCGCCCGGCCACAACGCAGCGATGGCGCTGTTGCGCGGCTGAGCGGCGACCCACCCCCGGCGGCATGGCAAAAAAAAACCCTGGCATGGCGACCAGGGCGAGGGAAAGGCGCAGCGCGTGCAGCGCGCCGCGCAGGCCACGACGGCGCGCCGTGGCGTTGTCTGGGCTCCGGTTCAGGGCGCGCCGGCCTGTGCGGATGCGTCGGATGGTGCCGCGGAACCGCTCAGATGCGCGTCGAAGAACGCCAGCATCCTGGTGTAGAGGTTGAGGTTGTTGTCTTCCTTGTAGAAGCCGTGGCCTTCGCCGGATTGCACGATCACGCCTTCGGGCGGATGCCCGGCGTCCTGCAATGCCTTGGCCAGTGCCTCGGTGTGTTCCGGCGGGCAGCGATCGTCGCGGGCGCCGGCGGCGAGGTAGATCGGCAGCGTCAGCGCCTGCACGTGGTTGATCGGCGACATCCGCTCCTGCTCGGCGCTGCTGCTGCCGAACGCGCGCAGCAGGTAGCGCCTGCCGCTCTCGCTCTTGCTGGTGTCGCTGAGCCGCAACTGGAGCTTGGCGTCGTACATGCCGACGTAGCCGAACGCGCAGCGGAACAGGCCCGGCGCGCGCACGGGCGCCATCATCGCCGCGTAGCCGCCGAAGCTGCCGCCGTAGATGCAGATGCGCGATTTGTCGGCCAGGCCCTGCTGGATCGCGTACTGGGTGCCGTCGACGATGTCGTTGAGGATGCCGCCGTCCCACTGCCCGTAGGCGCGGTCCATGAACGCCTTGCCGAAGCCGCCGGAGCCGCGGTAGTTGAGTTGCAGGGTGGCGTAGCCGCGGCTGGCGAACAGTTGCGCCTCGGAATGGAAGCCCCAGGTGTCGCGCGGCCCCATCGGCCCGCCGTGCACGTTGACGATCAGCGGCAGTTGCTTGGCCTGCGCGCCGGCCGGCACGGTGAGGTAGCCGTGGATGCGCAGCCCGTCGCGGGCGGTGAACTGGATCGGCGTGATCGTGGCCATCTTCGCCGCGTCGATCCACGGCCGGCTCTTCATCAGGAAGCGGGCCTTGCCGGTGGCGCGTTCGTACAGGTACAGCTCGCCCGGATTCTGGTCGCTGCGCACGCTGACCACGATCGTGTCGCCGTTGCGGGTGGCGCTGGCGAAATCGACGTACTGGCCGGGAAAGGCCGCGGCCAGGCTGGCGTACAGCGCCGCATCCGGATGCGCCTCGTCGATCAGCTTGACCTGCGGCGCGCCGGCCTCGGTGACCACCGCCAGCGCGGTGTCCGAGCCGTCGGTGGCGTTGATGGTGCGCGCGACCTCGCTGGTGGGATCCTGGAACAGGGAAACGAAGCCGCCGCTGCGTGGATCCAGGTAGCCGAACGCACCGGGCGCCTTGCCGTCGTCGCGGGTGGCGTAGACGCGGCCGTTGGCGGTGGACCAGGCGATGTCCAGGCGCGCGCCGTCGGCCTTGCTGGCATTGATCAGTTCCCACGTGCCGTTCTTCAGCGCGTACACCTCGCTGTGGCTGTCGTAGCCGGTGGCGGCGTCCTTGTCGCTCTGGCAGGTGGCGAAGGCCGGCTGCTTGGCGGCGTCCAGGGCGATGGAGCAGTTCGCCTTCGGCGCGCGGCCCAATGATGTGCGCCGCCCGCTGAGCGTGTCGATCATCACCACTTCGGTACCGGCGCCTTCCGAGGAGCGCGGGTAGCGCACCTGCATGACCACGTTCTGCTCGTCGTCGCGCAGCGTATCGAGCAGGGCGAAGGATTCGCGGCCCACGCTCTTGCCGCGCTGGGTGACGCCCTGCGTGCCGTATTCGATCAGGGTGCGCGGCTGGCCGCCGTCGGCGTCGACCGCGAACCACTCGCCGGTGCCCATCGGCCGCTCGAACGAACCGACCTTCTTGACCGCGGTGAACAGCAGCCGCTTGCGGCCGGTCCAGTAGAACGCGCCCACGCTCTTGCCGTCCGGCAGTACGTTGACCTTGATCGGCTTGAGGTCGCGCGTGCCGAGCACGGTCAGCACGTCCTGCTCGCCGCGGTCGACGGTCAGCGCCAGGTATTGGCCGTCAGGCGAAATCTTCACCGCGCTGTAGGTGGGGCGCTTGACGAAATCCGCAATGGGCGAAGGAGCGGCTGCGGCGATACCGCCGAGCAGGCACAGGCCCAACGCACAGAAAGCAACGCGTCGTTTCACGAGAATCCCTCTGCATGATTGCACACAGCGAGAGCCCGGATGCCGGGCTCTCGCTGACCTTCCTTGCGGGTGGCGCGGCTCAGCGGAAGCGGTACTGGAACTCCGCCGCCACTTCGCGGCCATACGGGCTGTAGGCGCGCCAGAAGTACGGATACGTGTTGTAGCCGCTGTCCTTCGGGTGGGTCTTGTCGAACACGTTGTTGACGTAGAAGTTGACCGTCAGCTTGTCGGTCAGCTTCTTGCCCACGTTCGCGTTCCAGATGAAGTACGGCGCGATGCGGCCGCTCTCCTGCCAGTTCGGTAGGCTGCCGTAGCGGATCATGAACACCGCTGCCTGCCAGTCGTTCTTCTGCCAGGTCGCGGTGGTGCGGATGCGGCTGCGGAAGTCGAAGTTGCCCAGGTCGTCGCGGTAGTCGAGCACCGGGTCGCCCTTGAACTCGGCCGACTTCTGCTCGAGGGTGTGCGAGTAGCCCACCTGGAAGCGGAAGTCGCCCAACCGGTCGGTGTCGAGGCGGTAGTCCAGCGATGCATCGATGCCCTTGGTGCCGAGGAAGGCGCGGTTGATCGGACCGCGACGGATCTCGGTGATCTGGCCGTCGTTCGGCGTGCCCGGCGCGCTGAGGCGGCTGACCCGCGACAGCATGTCGTTGCAGAACGCCGAGCCCGGCGCACCCAGGGTGAACGGGTTGCGGTTGCGGGTCAGTCCGGTCACGCAGCCGGCTTCGCCGTCGAGGATGTAGGTGGAGGTGATGTCGGCCACCACGTTCTTCAGGCGAATGTCGTAGTAGTCGGCGGTGACCGACAGGCCGTCGATCACGTCCCACACGAAGCCGGCGGTCCACGAAGTGCCGGTTTCCTCGGACAGGGCGGTGGTGCCCTGGCGCACGCCATAGGCGGTGTAGTTCACCGTGGTGTCCGAGGCCGGGCACTGCGCCGCGGCGCGGCCGCTTTCCAGGCAGCGACGGGTGTCGAAGATGCTGGAGAACGTGCCGCTGCGATCGGCGAACACGTAATGCAGGTCCGGCGCGCGGAAGCTGGTGGAGTAGGAGCCTCGGAACAGCAGGTTGTCCAGCGGACGCCATTCCAGGCCGGCGTTCCAGGTCTTGGCGTCGTCCACCGCGGTGACGTCGTCGTACTTGTCCAGACGTCCGGCCAGGTGCGCCTTCAGCGAACTGAGGATCGGAATCGACAGCTCCACGCCCAGCGCATAGCGGTCGCGCTTGCCGCCGCCGCCGGTACCGGTGAGGTTGTACGGACGGTCGGCGCCGGTGTAGTCGGGCAGGATGCGCGGGTCGGCGTTGAGCTTGTACTCCTGCTGCGAGGCTTCGACGATGCCGGCGAAGCCCAGCGCGCCGGCCGGCAGCTCGAACAGGTCGCCGGAGAGGACGAAGCTGCCCTGGTTGACGTGCGAGTTGGCGTCGGTCTTGACCGTGGTGCTCAGCGCCGCGAACTCGTCCGGGGTCAGTGCGCTGTAGTAGCGCTGCTGGTTCAGGCGATACACCGGATAGGAGACGCCGCCGACCACGCGGGTGCCCAGCTGCTGGCCGAGGAAGTAATCGTTGACCGCCGACGCCACCAGGCGCGGCCGGTCGACCTTGACCTTGTACTCGGCGCGCGACAGGGTCAGGTCCCAGTCGAAGCGCTCGCCCCACTTGCCGCGCAGGCCGGCGGCGAAGTCGTAGGACTTCTCCTTGTTGCGCGCCATCAGGTGCTCGACGCCGCCGGCTTCCTGCGGGGCGAACACCCGCTGCGCGTCGACCAGCGCATTGAAGCCGGGATCGAACCACAGCGCGCCACTGGTGCGGCCGGACCAGAACTGGGTGCCCGAGGTGTACTTGGACTCGGACGACCAGGCCTGCAGGCTGGCCCAGCCCTGCATGCCGCCGTCGAAATCGAAGGTGCCGTAGGCGTAGCCGGACAGGTCGTTGTTCTCGTTGCGGATGGTCTGGTAGGCCGGATCCTTGAAGGTGCCGCAGGCCTGGCCGAGGTTGGTGATGGCGCCGGCGGCGCTGGCGCTGCGGTAGTTCCAGCGCACCCACTCGTCGCCCAGCTGTTCGCAGGCGCCGGCCGGCGGCGCGAAGTAGGAGTTGGTGGTCGAGCCGGTACGGCGGCGCACGCGCATGGTGCCGGTCGGCTGGATGCCGACGAAGTCCGGCGGCAACGGATTGTCCAGCGTCGAATCCATGAAGTCGCGCTGGTAGCCGTACAGCGGCTCGCCAGCGGTGTACTCGAAGGCGTAGGTCAGGCTCCAGCGGTCGCCGGTCTTGCCGCCGATCCACTGGAAGTCGCCGGTGTCGCCGCCGCCGCGGGTCAGGGTGCTGCCGCGCAGCTTGACCAGGTCGCCCTCGTAGTTGGTCTTGAGGATGATGTTGACCACGCCGGCGACCGCGTCGGAGCCGTAGATGGCCGAGGCGCCGCCGGCGAGGATCTCGATGCGGTCGACCGCCGCGGCCGGGATGTTGCCGAAGTTGGCGAAGTTGCTCTGGCCGTTGTAGGGCAGCGGGTAGTCCGCGGCGCGGCGGCCGTTGATCAGCAGCAGGGTGCGGCCGGGGCCGAGCCCGCGCAGGTTGATCACGCTGGCGTTGGGGGTGAAGCCGCCCTGGAACAGCTCGTTCTGGGTGGAGCCGGACGCCTGGGTGAGCGTGCTCAGCGCGTCGAAGACGGTGTTGAAGCCTTCGCGCTCGATCTGTGTGGCGGAAATGATGGTGACGGGCGAGGGACCCTCGACCTCGGTGCGCTGGATGCGCGAGCCGGTCACGGTCACCTTGTCCAGCGTATGCGCCTTGGCGCCGGTGGCCTCGGTCAGTTGTTCCGTTTCAGATTCCTGGCTCGGGTTCTGGCTTTGCGCCAGCGCCGGTGCGACAGGCAGGGCCAGAATGGCGGACACAGCAACGACCAGAAGACTCCGCTTGGGAGTCGGTGCTTTGACTGACATTGACAAATTTCCCCTTGATGCATGTGCAGTACCCGGGTCCCTTCCTGGACAGGTACGTGTAGAGAGTGTGAGGTCCGTTTCACGTTTCTTGACCGTAGCATGAACGAATCGGAAAAGTAACGAAAAATTTGCGTTACATGACATGTTTCTGAAGCGGGCTTGCTGTATGGGGAGCCTCGGCGTGTCGCTCGCTTTGGCGACGTGTGGCGCAACCCCTTGTCGTGAGGTGTCTGGACCTGCGCAGGTGTCGTTTCGCACCCCTGCGGCCGCATGCGTCAGTCGTGGGCGGAAGACACTGCACATGCACGCGAATGCTGCGCTGCGGTCATAATCGGAGACTGCCGCGCGCGCCTGCGTGCCGCCGCGGCCAGCCTTCCAGGGGAGATCGGGCGCATCCATGAGCGAACAGGTTCAGCTCTACAACCAGGCCATCGCTGCGCTCAATCGCAGCGACTGGCCGCAGGCGCTGCGGATCGCGCAGTTGCTGCTGCAGGCCTTGCCGCAGCATCCGGGCGTGCATTTCGTCGCCGGTGTGGCGGCGCTGGAGCTGCAGCAGATGCAGGCCGCGGCCGTGCATCTGCACCAGGCGGCGACGCTGAATCCCGAGCGCGCCGACTACGCGGCGCAACTGGCGCGGGTGCTGGCGATGGGCCGGTTCCTGCAGGATGCGCACCGGTTCGCCGATCATGCGATGGCGCTGCAGCCCACCGATGCGCATACCCTGGACACGCTGGGCGTGGTCTACAGCCAGGTCAACGAACACGCCGCCTCGCTGCAGGCGTTCACGCGCGCGGTGCAGGCGGCGCCGCAGCAGGCCAGCTTCCGTTACAACCTGGGGACCTCGCTGCTGTTCTCCGGCAGGCTGCAGGAGGCCGAGGCCGAATACCGCGCCTGCCTCGCGCTGGAGCCGCGCTACTGGAAGGTGTATCTGTCGCTGTCGCAACTGCGCAAGTGGACGCCGGAAGAGAACAATCTGGAGATGCTCGACGCCGCGCTGGCGTCGGCCGGCGACGATCCGGACGCGGTGCTGCATCTGAACCTGGCGCTGGCCAAAGAGCACGAGGACCTTGGCGATTACCGCGCGGCGTTCCGCGGCTATGTGCAGGGAAAGTCGGTGCACAAGCGTGCGCGCGGCTACACCTCCGAGCGCGACGCGCGCCTGTTCGACGCCCTGCAGCGGACCTTCCGCGCCGACGACGCGCCGGTGGCGGGTTTCGAGAGCGAGGAACCGATCTTCGTGATCGGCATGCCGCGCAGCGGCACCACGCTGGTGGACCGGATCCTGTCCAGCCATCCGCAGGTGCATTCGGCGGGCGAGCTGCAGAACTTTTCGGTGGTGCTCAAGCGCCTGACCGGCACGCCGTCGCCGGAGATCCTCGACGAAGCCACGCTGAGCCAGGTGCAGGGACTGGACTGGCGTGCGCTCGGCCGCGGCTATGTCGAATCCACGCGCCCGGGCACCGCACTGAAGCCGCGCTTCGTGGACAAGCTGCCGCACAACTTCCTCTATACCGGCCACATCGCGCGCGCCTTGCCGAAGGCGAAGATCGTGTGCCTGCGGCGCGATCCGATGGACACCTGCCTGAGCAACTTCCGCCAGCTGTTCGCGCTGTCGTCGCCGTACTACGACTATTCCTTCGACCTGATGGACGTCGGCCGCTACTTCCTGATGTTCGACCGGCTGATGGCGCACTGGAACGAGATGCTGCCGCAGCGCATCCTGCAGGTCGACTACGAGGACCTGGTGACCGCGCAGGAGCCGACCACTCGGCGGCTGCTGGACTTCTGCGGCCTGCCCTGGGACGAGGCCTGCCTGCACTTCGAGCAGAACCAGGCGCCGGTGGCCACCGCCAGCGTGGTGCAGGTGCGCACGTCGATGACGCGTTCCTACATGGGCCGCTGGCAGCGCTATGGCGAGGATATGGACGAGCTCAAGGCGCTGTTGTCGGCGTTCTATCCCTAACGGCCGGACCGTACGCCCGGCCAGTCCCTGCCGCTCCGTCACCGGTCGCGATCGCGTCCACGTCCGACGCGCGCCCTTGCGCGCGCTGCACGCAAGGGCGGCATGTTTTGCGTTGCGTTCCTGAGCGCGGCGACGCTGCCGCTACGCGCGTGGCGGGTGTCGCCTAGTCCAGATCGGTCTGGATCCAGGTCGGCGAATGATGGATGTCCATCGTCTGCAGTCGGCCCGGACCCAGGTTCTCGAACCGGTGCGGCACGCCGGCGGGACCGAAGACCACTTCTCCGGCCGCGGCCTCGAGCGTGCTGTCGCCGACGAAGAAGCGCGCACGTCCGACCAGGACCACGAAGGTCTCGTCGTACGGATGGACATGGCGCGGCGGGCCATCGCCGATCGCATCCGTGCCGTAGGTCAGCACGGTGACCGCGCCGCCCAACGCGGCGCCGGCGACGACGCCGTGCCACGGCGGCGGCGTGTCCGCGTCGAACAGCCGTGCCTGCGTGGCCGGCCGCCCATCCGCGATGAAGGTGGCGGGATCGAAGTCGCGACGTGGCATTGGCTGCTCCATGAAACGTAGTGCGCCATCAGGGGATGCCGACGCGGATGCCCCGCGTCGGCGACGATGGATCGGCTGGGCGCGATTACATCATGGGCGATTGGTGCTGGCTGACACGATATCGGAACGCTGCCGTGCGCAAACCGCGCGAGCCTGGCGGAGCTTGTCGAACGCGCAAGATGGAGGGGCGTCTGCACTGGCCTGGTCGGCTGCGCAGGCCGCGAACGCGAGGCAAAAAAAAGCCCACCCTTGCGGGTGGGCTCTGTGATTACCTGCGCGTCGGCTTACTTGCCGAACGAGTAACGCATTTCCAGGTAGTAGGCACGGCCGTACGCATCGAAGTTGTAGTCGTTGTACGCCCACTGCGCACTGCCCGGGTAGGACTTGTCCAGCGGCGGCATCTTGTTGAACACGTTGGTCATCATCAGCGACAGCTCCATGCCCTCGAACGCCTTGTAGGTGACGCTGGCGTTGTGGGTGATGTGCGACGGCAGCTTGCCGGCGCGCGGAGAGGCATAGCCAGCCGGGGCGACGGTCGCCGCGTAGTTCGGGGTCTTGTCGAACCAGCTCGCGTACCAGGTGGTCGAGAACTTGCCGATGTCCCAGGTCAGCGAGGCGTCGGCCTTGCGCTTCGGATCGGTGCTCCAGTACGGATCGTTCAGCAGGTCGACCGGCGTGTCGCCCGTGTAGCGCACGTACTTGTGGCGCAGGTTCTCGCTGTAGCTGGCGATGGTGCTCAGGTCGCCCCAGCGGCCGAAGTCGTAGCCATAGCGGAACGAGGCGGTGACCGCTTCCAGCTTCTGGTTGGAGACGTTGATCTTTGGCGTGTAGATGTTGGTGATCTGGCCGGCCGCATTGCGAGTGACCTGGGCGAACGTGGCCTGGCACAGTGCCGAGGCGGCATCGTCGATGCCGGCACGGCAGCGGTAGTCCTGCAGGCTCAGGCCGTCGGCGCTCTGCTGGGTGACCTCATCGCTGATGTCCCAGTTGAGGTAGTCGACGGTCAGCGCCATGCGGTCGACCGGCGACCACACGAAGCCCGCGCTCCACACATCGGCGTTGATCGGCTTCAGGTCCAGGCTGCCCGACTGCGTGCCGCGGAACTGACGGCTCGAGTACGCCTGCGGGCAGTTATCGGTATTGCCCGGCAGATAGCCGCGCTGCGCGCACTGGTAGTAGTCGACGACGCTGCTGTAGTAGCCGCTCTGGCCCTGGTACAGATCGGACAGGGTCGGCGCGCGGAACGCGGTGCCGTACTTGCCGCGCAGCAGCAGGGTCTCGAACGGACGGTACTCCAGCGAGATGCTGTAGGTCGGCTTGTCGATGGTGCGGCCGCTGGCCTTGAACGCATCGTAGCGACCGGCCAGGGTGATGGTCAGCGGATCGAAGACCGGCATGCGCAGTTCCGAGGTCAGCGCGTAGCGGTCGCGCTGGCCGCCGCCGGCCACCGAGGTCAGGCCCCAGACTTCGCCATTGAGGATCACCGGATCCGGATCGTAGTCCCACTTCTGCTTGCCGTACTCGCCGACCACGGCCAGGCCGGCGTCGCCGCCGGGCAGGCTGAACAGCTTGGCGTTGGTCGCCTGCACGCGAAGCATGCCGTCGGAGGTCTTGCTCTTGTTGGTGGCCTGGCCGGTGAAGCTGGCGAAGTCCGCCTGGCTGATCGGCGAGTAGAACGCCGCATAGTTCGGCGAATACACCGGATAGGCGCCGTACAGCGGATCCAGGCCCTGCTGCGGGCCCAGCACGCGGTTCACGAAGAACTGGTCGATCGCGTTCTTGTAGCGGACCAGCTGGCGCTCCTCCAGCTTGTACTGGGTGTAGGTGACGCCGGCATCGTAGTCCCAGCTCGACTGGCCGAGCTGGCCCTGGGCGCCGAAGGTCACACGCACCGAGTCGCTCTTGTTGCGGCTCATCGTGTCCTTGATGCCGTTGACGCCCATTTCTTCCGGGGCGAACGAGCGCTGCAGGTTCAGCAGGTCGCCGACTTTCGGATCGTAGTAGTAACCGAAGTCGGCGGCGGTGCCCCACCAGATGTAGCTGGAGCCGGAGTTGAACTTGACCTCGTCGTGGCTGTAGAGCACGTCGCCGTACAGCTGCACGTTGTCGTTCAGGTCATGGGTGCCGTGGATATAGGCCTGCAGCGACTTGGTGCCGCTGTCCAGGGTGCGGTAGCCCGGGGTGTACTTGGAGCCGCAGTAGTAGGTGTCGCCGAAGCCCGGACGCTGCTGCTTGGCGATGGTGCCGCCGAACAGGCCGGACACGTTGTTGCAGTTGTTCGGGTCGAGGAACTTGTAGCTGGTGAACGGGCTGTAGACCAGGAAGTCGCGGCTCGGCAGCTGGGCGTTGTAGCCCTGGGTGTTGAACTGCTTGGTCAGGTCGCGCTGGTAGGCCCAGATCGGATCCTTCTCTTCGTACTGCACGCCGCCCAGCACGCTGGTGCGGCCGTCGGCCGAGGTCCAGCCGTCGGCGAAAGTGGTGCGGAAGTTGCTGCCGCCGCCCTCGGAATAGCCGCCGCCGCGGATGCTGAACACCGCGCCGTCCATCTTCTTCTTGAGGATGACGTTGATCACGCCGGCGATCGCGTCGGAGCCGTACAGCGACGACTGGCCGCCCGGCAGGATTTCGATGCGGTCGACCAGGTCGATCGGAATGCCGCTGATGTTGTTGAACGTGTCGCTGCCGTTGTACAGCGCCGGATAGTTCGACATCGGACGGCCGTCGATCAGGTACTTCACGTAGCCCGGCGGCAGGCCGAACAGGCTCACCGTCTTCGCGCCCTGGGTGAAGGTGCCCGAGCTCTGCCCGCCCTGCACGCCACCGGTGGCGAACGAGCTCTTCTGCAGCACGTCGGCGACGGTGCTGAAGCCGCGCGCCTTGATCTCTTCGGCGTTGATCGTGGTGACCGGGGTGGCGGTCTCGATCTCGGTCTGCGGAATCAGCGAGCCGGTGACGGTGATCTTGTCGAGATTCGTCGCCTTGTCGGTCTTGTCATCGGTCGTGGCGTCCTGCGCGAAGGCGGCGAACGCGGCCGGAACAAGCATGGCGGAGGCCAGCGCGGCACTCAGGTGGCTGTGCTTGAAACTACGAGTATGACGAGCAGTCATCTTTCTCTATCCCCGAAAATCAATCGATAAGGCGAGGGGCCTCGTGCCGCGACATGTGCCTTGAAAGTGGGGTCGCATCCTGCGACCAACCCAAACGTAACACGGACTTAACGCAGTTTGTACGTGGCTGTCACTTTTTTCGTCTACAAGCGAAAAGTGCGGCGATCGGGCAGGAAACGTCGGCAAACGCCGGGTCCTGGCGCCCGCGTAGACAAATTTCGCGCTGCTTTGCACCATTACGGGGCGTTGCTGGTACAGGTTTCTGAATGATGTGGCGTCGGCGGTGGCCAGGCGTTGGAAGGCTTACGCCAACTGGGCTGGAGCGACCGCCCGCCGGCGCGGCACAGGCGCCGGCGCACCATTTCGGTGAGTACGTTTCTCCATCGTGGGGCGTGGGACTGCGGGCTGTCCCGTCAGCGGCGTGGTGCGCCTCGATCCTGGCGTCCATGTCGCGGGTGACCATGGCGAGGGCCGCCGAGAGGAGAAAGGCAGGTTGCCGCCGACGCCGGGCGCGATTTGCGCAAAGTCGCCAGCGCTCGCGTCGCCCGCGGTGCGGGACCCTGCACCGGCACACTTGTATAGTCATGTGTCTGTGCGGCCCGCGACGCTGCCGCGGTTCGCGGCCCCGTTCGCGGTCCATGTGTCCTTTTCGTCCCGCGCCCGCCTCGCGTGCGCTGCCGACGCTTCTCTATTGAGTTTCCGATGAACGAACGCCCGCGTCTCCCTGCCCATGCCGTCCAGCCCAAGCTCGCCCCGCATCCCCGCATCCGCAACGTCATCGCCGTCGGTTCCGGCAAGGGTGGGGTGGGCAAGTCCACCACCGCGGTGAACCTGGCGCTGGCCCTGCAGCGCCAGGGCGCGCGCGTCGGCGTGCTGGATGCCGACGTCTACGGCCCCAGCGTGCCGGCCATGCTCGGCCTGAGCGGGCGCCCGGACAGCCCGGACGACAAGAGCATCGAGCCGATGCGTGCCTTCGGCATCGAGGCGATGTCGATCGGGCTGCTGGTGGACCAGGACACGCCGATGATCTGGCGCGGGCCGATGGCGACCTCGGCGCTCACCCAACTGTTCGCCGACACCCTGTGGGACGACCTGGACTACCTGCTGATCGACCTGCCGCCCGGCACCGGCGACATCCAGCTGACCCTGGCGCAGAAGATTCCGGTGGCCGGCGCGGTGATCGTCACCACCCCGCAGGACATCGCCACGCTGGATGCGAAGAAGGCGCTGAAGATGTTCGAGAAAGTCGAGGTGCCGGTGCTGGGCATCGTCGAGAACATGGCGGTGCACACCTGCAGCCACTGCGGCCACGTCGAGCATCTGTTCGGCGAGGGCGGCGGCCAGCGCATGGCGCAGCAGTACGGCGTGCCGCTGCTGGGGTCGCTGCCGCTTGCGATCGCGATCCGCGAGCAGGGCGACGCCGGTACCCCGGTGGTGGCCGCGGCGCCTGAGTCGGCCGCGGCGCAGGCTTACCTGGCCACCGCGCAGCGCCTGACCGAGGAACTGCGCAAGCGCCCGCGCGCCGCCATCCCGATCTCCGCGGCATTGCGCTGAGCGGCGCGTGGCGCCTGCCGCGAACGCCCCGCGACCGGCTAGAATCGCCGGTCATTGCGACCGGCCGCATCCGCCGGCCGCGTTCCCGGCGCCCAGGCTGCGGCCTGCCGCCACCGCATCAGGAAGCCCCATGAGCATCAAGAGCGACCGCTGGATCCGCCGCATGTCCGAACAGCACGGCATGATCGCGCCCTACGAACCGGGCCAGGTCAAGCAGGTCGACGGCCAGCGTATCGTCAGCTATGGCACCTCCAGCTACGGCTACGACGTGCGTTGCTCGCGCGAGTTCAAGGTGTTCACCAACATCAACTCGACCATCGTCGACCCCAAGCACTTCGACCCCAAGAGCTTCGTCGACATCGAGGCCGACGAGTGCATCATCCCGCCCAACAGCTTCGCGCTGGCGCGTACGGTGGAATTCTTCCGCATCCCGCGCGACACCCTGGTGGTGTGCCTGGGCAAGAGCACCTATGCGCGCTGCGGCATCATCGTCAACGTCACCCCGCTGGAGCCGGAGTGGGAAGGGCACGTGACCCTGGAATTCAGCAACACCACGCCGCTGCCGGCGCGCATCTACGCCAACGAAGGCGTGGCGCAGATGCTGTTCTTCCAGTCCGATGCCGACGACGTCTGCGAGACCAGCTACAAGGATCGCGGCGGCAAGTACCAGGGCCAGACCGGCGTGACGCTGCCCAAGACCTGACCTTTCCAACCCCGTTTTCCGACAGCACAAGGAGCGCGCAATGAACGACCCCAATCCCTACCAGGCCCCCGACGCGGCGTTGCCGCCTGCGCTGCCCGGCGCCGCCGACGGCGAGGTCCTCGCCGGCCGCGGCGAGCGCCTCGGCGCGGCGCTGATCGATGGCGTGATCTCGCTGGCGACGTTCCTGCCGGTGGCGGCGCTGACCGGCTACTTCGGCAAGGTCATGGAGGCCGCGCGCAGCGGCGTGCAGGTGTCGTTCCTGACCACGCTCGGCTATGGCGTGCTGGGCATGCTGATCTTCCTGCTGGTGCAGGGCTACCCACTGGCCAAGAGCGGGCAGACCTGGGGCAAGAAGCTGCTGTGGATCCGCATCGCCGACCTGGAGGGTGGGCAGCCGCCGTTCTGGCGCCTGATCGCGCTGCGCTATCTGCCGACCCAGGCGATCTCGCTGGTGCCGATCGTGGGCGGCATCTACGCGCTGGTGGACGCGCTGTTCATCTTCCGCCAGGACAAGCGCTGCCTGCACGACCTGATCGCCGGCACCCGCGTGGTCAACGTCCGCCGCTGAGCCCGCGGTCGCGACAACGCGCCTCGCGCCAAGCGGAGGCGCTCGCGAAAGCCGCGCGCGGCACAGCGGCTGGAGTGGGGAATCGCCCTAGCGAATCCCCACTCCCAAATCCCCAATCCCGGCCCCACCTACTTGCCGCGGCCGAACAACATGCCGACGCCGACCGCGACCAGGATCGCCGGCCACCAGGTGGCGATCAGCCGGCCAAGGCTCAGGTTGGTCCAGCCCAGGTTGTTGGCCAGGAACACCAGGCCGATCACGATCAGCACGATGGCGGCGATCACATTGGATTTCATGGAGGCGCGGCTTCCGCAAAAAGGGCGCCTATCGTAGCCGCTGGCGCCATGCCGCAACACGCGCCTGCAGTTCCTCGGCCGGCAGCCGCTGTGCCGTGCCGCTGCCCCACACCGGGCCAGGCCAGGCGGCATCGCCGGGATGCCGTCCCAGCACGTGCACGTGCAGTTGCTGCACCACGTTGCCCAGCGCGCCGATGTTGAGCTTGTGCACGCCCGGTTCCTGCCGCAGCAGTTGCGAGAGTTGGTTGATCTCGGCCAGCAGCAGGCGCTGCTGGCTGCCGTCCAGGTCGATCCACTCGCTGGCCGCGGCCACCCGCGGCACCAGCAGCAGCCAGGGGAAGCGTGCATCGTCCATCAGCCGCACCTGCGACAGCGGCCCGTCGGCGACGAACGCGCTGTCGGCCTGCAGCCGCGGGTCCAGGACGAACTCGGCCATGCCGCGGCTCAGCCCAGGTGCTCGGCGAGGAACGCCAGGCTGCGTTCGCGGGCGAGCTCGGCGCTGTCGGCGTCGTAATGGTTCGGGTCCACATGGCGGTCGAAACCGTGCCCGGCCGGATACACGAAGGTCTGCATCTGCGGCAGCTTCTCGCGGTGCTGCTGGATCGATTCGGCCGGGATGCTGCCGTCCTGCGCGCCGAAGTGGAACAGCACCGGCGCCTTCGGCGTCTCGTCCAGGAACTGGGTGTTGCGGCCGCCGTAGTAGCTCACCGAGGGCAGGCCCAGGCGCAGCGCCGCCAGCAGCGCGACGCTGCCGCCCCAGCAGTAGCCCAGCGTGCCGACCTTGCCGGCCGGCGCCAGCGCCTGCGCGGCCGCCTGCACGATGTCCAGGGCGCGGTCGAAGCCGAGCGCACCGACCAGTTCCAGGCCCTTGCGCACGCCGTCCTGGTCGTACGCCAGTTGCGCGTCCTTCTCGACCGGATCGAACAGCGCAGGCGCCAGCACTTCGTAGCCGTGCGCGGCGTAGCGGTCGGCGACCTCGCGGATGTAGTCGGTCACCCCGAAGATCTCCTGGATGACGACCAGGCCGCCGCGCGGCGTGCCTTCGGGCAGGGCGTGCCAGGCGGAAACCTGGCCGTGAGCGGTGTCGAGTGTGGTCCAGTGGCCCATGAGCGGCGTCCTGTGGGGTGGGGGAAGCGGCCGATTATCCATCGCCCGGGCTAAGCCGGGGTGAGCGGGCGCACACCGGGCCTCGGCCGCGCCGGCGGCCACGGCCCGGTATACTTCGTGCGCTGTTTTTCTCCCAGGCCCCCGGACCCCGGCCCCAATGTCTCTCGCGCCCCCCAAAGTCGGCTTCGTCAGCCTCGGCTGCCCGAAGGCCCTTGTCGATTCCGAACGCATCCTCACCCAGCTGCGCGTGGAGGGCTATGCGATCGTGCCCAGCTACGACGCGGCCGACGTGGTGGTGGTCAATACCTGCGGTTTCATCGATTCGGCGGTGGCCGAGTCGATGGAGGCGATCGGCGAGGCCATGGCCGAGAACGGCAAGGTCATCGTCACCGGTTGCCTGGGCAAGCGCTCGGAGCAGATCCGTGCGGCCTATCCGGACGTGCTGGCGGTGTCCGGCCCGCAGGACTACCAGAGCGTGATGGAAGCGGTGCATGCGGCGCTGCCGCCGCGCCACGATCCGTTCGTGGATTTGCTGCCGCGTGGCCGTGGCAGCAGCGAGGACGACATCGGCGTCAAGTTGACGCCGCGGCATTACGCCTATCTGAAGATCTCCGAAGGCTGCAATCACCGCTGCAGCTTCTGCATCATCCCGTCGATGCGCGGCGACCTGGTGTCGCGCCCGGTCGACGAGGTGCTGCGCGAGGCCGAACGCCTGGTCAAGGGCGGGGTGCGCGAGTTGCTGGTGGTGTCGCAGGACACTTCGGCCTACGGCGTGGACCTGAAGTACGCCGAGCGCGAGTGGCGTGGCCGCGCCTACCAGACGCGGATGAAGGCGCTGTGCGAGGGCCTGTCGGAACTGGGGGCGTGGGCGCGTCTGCACTACGTGTATCCGTACCCGCACGTGGACGACGTGATCCCGCTGATGGCCGAGGGCAAGCTGCTGCCGTACCTGGACATCCCGTTCCAGCATGCCAGCCCGCGCATCCTCAAGCTGATGAAGCGGCCCGGCGCGGTCGAGCGCACGCTGGAGCGCGTGCAGCGCTGGCGTGCGCTGTGCCCGGAGATCACCCTGCGCTCGACTTTCATCGTCGGCTTCCCCGGCGAGACCGACGCCGAGTTCGAGCAGTTGCTGGAGTTCCTGGACGCCGCGCAGCTCGACCGCGTCGGTGCCTTCGCCTATTCGCCGGTCGAAGGCGCCAGCGCCAACGCGTTGCCGGATCCGGTGCCGGAAGCACTCAAGCAGGAGCGGCTGGCGCGCTTCATGGAGCGGCAGGCGGCAATTTCCGCCGCGCGGCTGGAGGCCAAGATCGGCAGCGTGCAGGAGTGCCTGGTCGACCTGCTGGAGGACGGCATCGCGGTGGCGCGCTCCAAGGCCGATGCGCCGGAGATCGATGGCCTGGTGCATATCCAGAACGGCGGCGAGCTGGGGCTGAAGCCGGGCGACCTGGTGCAGGTGGAGATCACCGACAGCGACGAGCACGACCTGTTCGGCGATGCGTTGCCGGCACCGGCGGCGTCGGCAACGTCGTTGGACCTGCGGGTGCTCTGAGGCCGTAGGCGGCGTGCGTGGCGCCACGGCGCCGCGCGCTTACGGCGCAGCGTAGTCCACCGCCACCACCACGAAGCTGTGGCGGCCGCCGGGCAACTGCGCTTCCACTTCGTCGTCGACGCGCTTCTTCAGCAACGCCCGCGCCAGCGGCGAATCGATGCTGATCCAGCCGCGCGCCGCGTCGGTCTCGTCGGGGCCGACGATGCGGTAGCGGCGCAGTTCGCCGCTGTCGGCATCCTCCAGTTCGATGTGCGCACCGAAGAATACCGCCTGCGGGTCGGACGGCGCCTCGGCGACCACGCGCAGCGCTTCCAGGCGCTTGCTCAGGTAGCGCACGCGGCGGTCGATCTCGCCGAGTTGCTTCTTGCGGTAGGTGTACTCGGCGTTCTCCGAGCGGTCGCCCTCGGCCGCGGCCGCGGCCAGCGCCTTGACCACCTCGGGGCGGCGCACCCGCCATAGCTCCTCCAGCTCGGCCTTGAGCCGGGCATGGCCTTCCGGGGTGATCAGGGCGGTGCTTTTCTCGGGAGGGGGACGCCAGCGGCTCATCGGTGCGACTGCGGTGGAGCGGGGTGGCGATGCTAGCGCGTGCCTGCGGCTTGCGCACCCGCAGGCGATGGCCGAAGCTGGCGCGGCCTTGCACATGGACGTCGTTCGATGTTGATCCTGCCGCTGCACAAGCCGCTGTCGCGGGACAATTTTCCGCTGGTCACGCTGCTGCTGATCCTGCTCAACGTCGTGGTCTACGTCGGCTGGCAGCGCCACGACGGTGCGCCGCTACGGCAGGCGCAACGCGATTATCTGGATTCCGGACTCGGCGCGCTGGAAGCGCCAGCCTATGCGCGCTATCTGCAGCGCAGCGGCCAGCGCGAGGCGCTGGCACGGCTGCAGCAGGTGCCGGCGGCGGAGCGGCCGGCCTTCGTCGGCGCCGCCACCTTGCACGACGTGCGCTTCCTGCAGGCCCTGCGCAGTGGCACGGCGTTCGCGGATGCCGCCACGCAACAGGCCTGGGCGCCGCTGCGCGCGCGCTACGACGCGCTGCTGCAGCGCGTGTTCACCCTGCGCCATGTGCAGCGCAGTTCCGAATGGGCGCCGGCACGCATGCTCACGGCGGCCTTCCTGCATGCCGACGCCCTGCACCTGATCGGCAACATGCTGTTCCTGCTGGCGCTGGGCACCTTGCTGGAAGGCGCGATCGGCGGCTGGCGGTTCCTGGCGGTGTATCTGCTCGGTGCGTTCGGCGCGAGTGCGGTGAGCCTGTGGTGGCGCTGGGGCGAGGCAGGAGCCGGCCTCGGCGCCTCCGGCGCCATCGCCGCGTTGATGGGCGCGTTCTGCGTGGTGTGGGGACGGCGCCCGGTGCGCTTCTTCTACTGGGTGGCGGTGCTGTTCGACTACGTGCGCGCGCCGGCCATCGCCCTGCTGCCGCTGTGGCTGGGCTGGGAGCTGTACAACCTGCTGTTCAACGGCGATGCCGGCATCGGTTTCGACGCGCATGCCGGCGGCCTGGTGGTCGGCGCGCTGCTCGGCGCGGTGCTGGTGGCGACCGAACAGACCCGCGAGGCGTTCCTGCGCGACGATGGCGGCGCAGCGGCCGACGACCGCTGGGCGCGTGCGCTGGCGCATCTGGGGCGGATGGAACATGTCCAGGCTGGCGCGCTGCTGGATGCGCTGGCCGCCGAAGCGCCGCAGCGCTTCGATGTGGCGCTGGCGCGCTACCGCGTGGCGGCCAACGCCGGCCAGGCCGCGACGGCGCGGCTGCGGGCGCTGGCGCTGTTGCGCCTGGCGGCGCCGTCCGTGCCGGAGGCGCGACAGCAGGCCGGACTGCTGCAGGCGGCCGGTGAGCTGGATGCACCGACGCGTGCGGCGTTGTTCGTGCGCTGGATGGCGCTGGGGATGCTGGCCGAGGCCGAGACGCTGCTGGCGCAGGACGCGGTCTCGCCGCGCGAGCAGCAGGCGCAGGCCTGGTTCCGGCTCGCGCTGGGCCATGGAGAACGCCAGGCCACGACGGAGTGGCGGCGCGTGCTTGAGGCGCTGATCGTCCGCTATCCGGACCTGCCGCAGGCGGACAAGGCGCGATTCCTGCTCGCCAACGTCTGAGTGCGCTGCCTGGCGCGTGCGGGGCGCATGCCGCGTCCCGCAGGGACGCGCGCTAGACCGGCGCGATCGTCACCGCGCGCAACGCTGCCTGCAGCTTGCCGCGCTGCACGTCGTCGTCGCAACGGGTCAGGGCATCCTCCAGCAGACGACGCGCCTGCGCGTCCTCGCCGAAGCGCTCGCCCAGCAGCAAGGCGGCCTGCAGCGACCAAGTGCTGCGTTCCGGCGCGGTCGGCCAGGCGCGCAGCGCGGCCTGCAGGCCGTCGGCGGCGAGTCGGAACTGGCCCGCCAGTTGCGCGCGTTCGGCCAGCAGCGTGGCCTGTTCCGGCAGCAGCGGCACGAAGTCGGCGTCGGCATCCAGCGCCTCGCGCTGCAGGGCCAGCGCACGCCGTTCCTGCTTTTCCTGCAGCAGCCGGTGCATGTACTGGCGGGTGTGCTCGCGGCGCTCGTCGTGGCGCGCACTGCCGCGCAGCAGGCGCTGGTACAGCTCGTGCACGCCCAGGCTCACCGCGCGGGTGCGCACTTCGCTGCGCAGCACCTGCAGCGCGTCCTCGGTGTGGCCGTCGCGCACCAGGTGTTCGGCCTCGTCGAGCACGCGCTGGTCCGGGTCGTGGCGGGCGAAGGCGGTGGCCGCATCGGCGGCCGGTTCGTAGCCCAGCACGGCGTGATACTGGTAGACCAGGTAGCCCATCAGGTGGAAGGCCGCGAACAGGCCCCAGATCGTCACCACGGTGACCGCCAGGTCCGCGACCAGCGGCGGCAGGGCGCGCTGCAGCCAGGTGGCGGCGCCCAGCGCGCTGGCCTGGATCACGAACAGCAGGCCGAACGCGGCCAGGTACGGCCAGCCGATGCGCAGCGCCAGGCCGATCGACACGGCCGGGTTCAGCGCGCGGCGCAGGCTGCCGTCCATCGCCAGGGAAATCAGGAAGCCCGGCTGCAGCAATACCACCGCCAGCAGCATCAGCAGGCCGCCGACCGGCCCGGTCAGCAGCAGCGCGGCGAACACCGCCACGCCGAGCAAGATCACCAGCGCCAGCAGCCGCACGACCACGCCGTCGCCGACGTCGAAACCGCGTTCCGGTGCGTCCAGATAGCCGTCGGCGGTGTGCCGCAGGATCTCGAAGGCGTACTTGTAGATCGCCAGGGTGGTGACGATGCCCAGGATCCAGCCGATGCCGGGCAGCATTCCCAGCAGGCTGCACAGGGTCAGTGCGATCAGCGCGTACAGGGCGCCGCCACGCAGCGGATACAGCGCGATGGCGCGGGTGCGCGCCCAGAACGGTTCGGGTGTGCTGCGGTGTGCGCGGCTTGCGCCCGCGCGACGACGGTCTTCCATGACGCCCCCTGTCTACGAAGTGCGACGATTGTGCGGGTCTGTCGCGACGGGTGCAATTGGGCGCTGGCCGTGGCGGCTGTGCGGTCGCCATGGCGGGTTGTGGCACGTGGAGCGCGGCCTGCTGCGCAAAGCGCTACCCCTGTCGCAGCGCCGCCGCGTGCGCTGGCTACACTGCATGGCCGCGCGGCGAGTGCGCGTGTCGGGCATCGTGCCTGCCGCCTTGCCTTCCCTTACAGGAGTTTCGCTTGGACCCTTCTTTCGTTTCCGAAAATCCGCGCGTGCGCGTCACCAATATCGAAGTGCTGTCGGACAACTGGTACGTGTTGCGGAAGGTCAGTTTCGATTTCCAGCGCCACGACGGCAGTTGGCAGGCGCTCACGCGCGAGGCCTACGACCGCGGCAATGGCGCGACCATCCTGCTGTACAGCCGCGCCAAGGGCACGGTGATGCTGACCCGCCAGTTCCGCTTGCCGACCCTGCTCAACGGCAACCCCGACGGCATGCTGATCGAAGCCTGCGCCGGCCTGCTCGATCGCCATGATCCGGAGACCTGCATCCGCAAGGAGACCGAAGAGGAGACCGGCTACCGGATCGAGAACGTGCGCAAGGTGTTCGAGGCGTTCATGAGTCCGGGCTCGGTGACCGAGCGGCTGTACTTCTTCGTGGGTGAGTACGTCGACCGCGACAAGGTCGGTGCCGGCGGCGGCGTGGCGGCCGAGGGCGAGGAAATCGAGGTGCTGGAGCTGGCGCTCGATGCCGCGCTGGCAATGATCGACACCGGCGAGATCGCCGACGCGAAGACCATCATGCTGCTGCAGTACGCCAAGTTGCACGGGCTGTTGGGATAGCGCTGGCGCTGCGGGATGACGCGGATGCCGTAGGAGCGGCTTCAGCCGCGACCGGCATTACCGGGAAAGCCCGGTGGCGGCTAAAGCCGCTCCTACGAGTGCGATGACATACGCGCTGGCCGCGGCAAAGCGCGCTTTGCAGATGCGCTGAAGCCGTTCTGACGGGATGCCCGTGACCTGGACGCCGCGGCGCGCATATCACGCGCGCCGCGCTCAGCGCTTGCCGCCGAAGATGCTGCCGAAGATGCCGCGCACGATCTGCTGGCCGATGCGGTTGCCGATGGTGCGCGAGGTCTGCTTGGCCATCGCCTCCAGCATGCCCTGGCGGCGCTTGGTGCCGAATACCGCGTCCTTGACCGCCTGGCCGAAGCCGCTGTCCTGCGCCTCGTCCTGTTCGCGGGTGCGCGCCGGCGGCGCGGCGCTGCGGTCGGCGCTCTGCTCGACGCGGCGCGCCAGCAGTTCCGCCGCCGATTCGCGATTGACCGGGGTGTCGTAGCGCGTGCCGACCGGGCTGCCGGCGCGCACCTGCGTGCGCTCGGCCTCGGTGATCGCGCCCATGCGGCAGCGCGGCGGCGCGATCAGGGTCTGCTGCACCGGTGTCGGCACGCCCTTGTCCTGCAGCGTGGACACCAGTGCCTCGCCGGTGCCGAGTTGCGAGATGGCCTTGGCCACGTCAAGCTTGGGGTTGGCCACGAAGGTTTCGGCGGCGGTGCGCACCGCCTTCTGGTCGCGTGGGGTATAGGCGCGCAGCGCGTGCTGCACGCGATTGCCGAGCTGGCCGAGGATGCTGTCGGGCACGTCGTCCGGGAACTGCGAGCAGAAGTACACGCCCACGCCCTTGGAGCGGATCAGCCGCACCACCTGCTCGATGCGCTGCACCAGCGCCGGCGGCGCATCGTCGAACAGCAGGTGCGCCTCGTCGAACACGAACACCAGCTTGGGCTTGTCCAGGTCGCCCACTTCCGGCAGCCGTTCGAACAGTTCCGACAGCAGCCACAGCAGGAAGGTCGAGTACAGCCGCGGCTTGAGCACCAGTTGCGCGGCGGCGAGGATGCCGATCACGCCGCGGCCGTCGTGGTCGACCCGCATCAGTTCGGCCAGATCCAGCGCCGGCTCGCCGAAGAAGCCCTCGCCGCCGTCCTGCGCCAGGCGCAGCAGCGCGCGCTGGATCGCGGCCACCGACTGCGCGCTGACCAGGCCGTATTCGGTGGAGATGTCCTTGCGCTCTTCCACCACCAGCGCCAGCAGCGCGCGCAGGTCGTCCAGGTCGAGCAGCAGCAGGCCGCGGTCGTCGGCCAGCTTGAACACGATGTCGAGCACGCCGGCCTGGGTGTCGTTGAGTTCCAGCACGCGCGCCAGCAGGGTGGGGCCCATCTCGCTGACGGTGGTGCGCACCGGGTGGCCGAGCTGGCCGTACAGGTCCCAGAACACCACCGGATTGGCGGCCGGGGCGTAGTCGGCCACGCCGATCTCCCGGGCGCGCTGCAGCACCTTCTCGCTGCCGTCGCCGGGCATCGCCAGGCCGGCCACGTCGCCCTTGACGTCGGCCAGGAACACCGGCACGCCGATGCGCGAAAAGCCTTCGGCCAGGGTCATCAGGGTCACGGTCTTGCCGGTACCGGTGGCGCCGGCGACCAGGCCATGGCGATTGCCCAGGCGCGGTTGCAGCAGCACCGCGATGTCGTCGGTCACGCCTTTGCCTAGCAGGATCGGGTCCATATCGGGGTCCGCAATGAGATGCCGGGATTCTAGAGCGTCTGCGGCCTGGCCGAACGCGCGCAGGGTGCTCCGGGGCGCGCCGCGCTGCCCTGCAGAGGCGGCGCCGACTGCGAGGTCGCCTTTGCATGGTTTGGTCGTTCGCTGGTGCCGCCTGGGCGCGGTGCATCTGCAACAGCGTCGCAGCGGCTGGCGTATGCGGCGCCATGTTGCGGCGCGGGATGGCCGCCGGCGATGAACCTTGGCCCGCCGCGGGCCCGGCCGTAGCCGCGGCGACCTTGCCGCGATGCGACGGCGGGGGCTACCCTGCGGCCTTTCCGTCGCCGCGTCCCACCATGCCCCTTCCGTTCCGCTTCTCCCACGCGTGGCCCGTCGCGGCTGCCGTGGCGCTGACCTGCACCGCTCCTGCCGCCCAAGCCCGCGTGTCCGCCCGCGACCAGGCCGCCATCGCCGTCCTCGACCAGCGCCTGGCCGCCGCCGAGAAGCGCTACAACGACGCCCTGGTGCTGGTCGGCAACAGCGACCCCAAGGGCACCCAGGAAAGCGACGCCGCGCTGGAGGACATCGAGGACGTGATCCAGGCCTGCATCAAGCAGCGCGGCTGCGAGGTCGGTACCTATCTGGGCGCGTACAAGCGCCTGCTGAAGGCCAAGGCCGACGCGCAGGGCCAGGCCAGCGATGCCGATGCCACCGACGACGACTCCGCGCCGCTGCAGGCCGACCCCGACCACATCAGCCCGCTCGCCGCCGACGTGCCGGAAGCGGCGCGCGCGGCGCGCCTGCTCAACGACAAGCGCCACGCCTTCGATTCGATGGTGGAGTACAACCCGGCGGTGCAGGCCGGCATCCGCCGCTGGCTCACCGACATGCGCCCGTCGCTGATGAGCAGCTACGAGAACTACCAGAACCTGCGCGCGATCATGTGGCCGGAGTGGGAGAAGCGCGGCCTGCCGGAAGCGCTGCTGTTCGGCATCATCGCCAAGGAATCCAACGGCCGCGTGCACGCCAATTCGCGGGTGGGCGCCGCCGGGCTGATGCAGTTCATGCCGGCCACCGGGCGCCGCTTCGGCCTGGGCCCGGACGGCACCGGCTTCGATACCCGCTACGACGCGCGCAGCGCCGCTGAGGCCAGCGCCGTCTACATCAACGAGCGCATGGCCGAACTCAACCGCAGCGTGGAACTGGCCCTGGCCGGCTACAACGGCGGCGAAGGTCGCGCGGCGCGCGTGTTCAACCAGATGCAGGGCCGCAGCTTCTGGGATGCGTCGGTGTACAACCAGTTCCCGGCCGAGACCAAGGACTACGTGCCGATGGTGATCGCCGCGGCGTGGATCTTCCTGCACCCGCAGCAGTACGGCGTGGCCTTCCCCAAGATCAATGCGCAGCCGGCCACGCTGCGGCTGGCCAAGTCCACCACCATCTACGAACTGACCATCTGCCTGGGCAGCGACGGCACCCGCGACGGCTACATGCGCGCGCTGCGCAACCTCAACCCGCGCTACGAGCCGGACGGCTGGATCCCGGCCGGGGTGACCATCAACGCCAACACCAAGATCGTCGGCCTGTACAACCGCTATTGCGTCAGCGGCCCGCGCGCCGACCTGGCGCGCGCGCTGATCACCGCCGACGTCACCGCCGCGGTGCGCAGCAGCAGCCCGGCGCCGGCCGCCGACCTCACCGGCAACGTGGCGGTGGGCGACGTCAGCCCGGTCGCCGGCGTGCCGACCACGGTGGCCACCGGCCGTCCCGCGCCGGCCAAGCCCAAGCAGAAGCAAGTGCGCAACTACCGCGTGGCCAAGGGCGACACCCTGGGCCGGATCGCCGACCGTCACGACTGCGATCTGAAGGAACTGGCCAAGGCCAACGGCCTGCGCGCCCCGGGCTATGCGCTGAAGCCGGGACAATCGCTGAAGCTGGTGGGCTGCGAGAAGTAGGCCGGTTCCTTCTCCCCCGGGACCATGGCCCCCTTTTCGGGGGAAGGTGGCGCGCAGCGCCGGATGAGGGTGCGGCGGCCGCAGTATCGGATGGATGGCGTTTCGGCTATCCAGTGAGAGCCTGCGGCCCGTCACCATCAATGCGTCGGGACTGAAGTCCCCCCACAGTGGGGGACTGTGCTTCACCACCGGCTGCAAGACCCAGGCGCGATCCCATTCCTTCTCCCACTGGGAGAAGGTGGCGCGCAGCGCCGGATGAGGGTGCGGCAGCCGCAGTGTCTGACGGATGGCGTTTCTGCCATCCATTGAGAGCCTGCGGCCCGTCACCGTTCATGCGTCGGGACTGAAGTCCCTCTCACAACCGCACTCCCCACAAGGGGCCGCAGCGCGGCCCTGTACGTCTCAGCGCACCAATCGCGCCAGCGCCTGGCCCAGCCGCACCGGCGATTCCGCCTTCAGCGCCGGATCGAACGCGGCCACGCCGGGCGGCAGCAGCACGATCACCGTCGAGCCGTAGTTGAAACGCGCCATCTCCTCGAACCGCTGCAGGGTGATGCCCTTGCCGCGCCAATCCTTGCGGGTGATGCGGTCGGCGTAGCGCGGGATCTCCACGCCGCTCCACACCGTTTCCACGCCGGACACCAGCAGCGCACCGACCATCACCGAGACCATCGGGCCGAAGTCGGTGTCGAAATGGCAGGCCAGGCGCTCGTTGCGCGCGAATAGGCGCGGCACGTTGCGCACCGCGTCGGTGCCGACGCTGAACAGCCGGCCGGGCACGTGCACGGTTTCGCGCAGGGTGCCGGTCCAGGGCATGTGCACGCGGTGGTAGTCGCGCGGCGACAGGTACACCGTGGCGTACAGGCCGTTGGCGAACGGCGCCGCTGCGGTGTCGTCGCCGAGCAGTTCGGCGGCGGTGAACGACTGCCCCTTGGCCTGGAAGATGCGCCCGTCCTCGATCCGGCCGAGCTGGCTGATACGGCCATCGGCCGGCATCAGCAGCGCCTGCGGATCGGGATCGGCGACGCGTGCGCCGGGCTTCAGCGCACGGGTGAAGAAGGCATTGAAGGTCGGGTAGGCGCGCGCATCCGGTTGCGCGGCTTCGCTCAGGTCCACGCCGAAGCGGCGCACCACCGTGTCGATCAGCCACTGCTTCAGGCCGGGCCGCGACGAGTACGCCAGGCGCCGTGCCAGCGAGGACAGCAGCCGGTGCGGCAGCACGTATGTCAGGCGGGTGGTCAGGCTCATGGGGCGGTGGCCTTGGTCAGCGCCTGCAGGTCGGCGGCGATCGCGGCGGCATCGAACGGCGGGCGGATCAGCCCGGCCTGGCGGCCCTGCGGGTCGAGCACCGCGATCGCGGCGGAGTGGTCCATGCTGTAGTCGTTCGGGTTCTCGGCGTAGTGCTTGCCCGGCACCTTCTGGAACACGAAGCCCAGCGCGGTGGCGAAGCGCTCCAGCTCGGGCACGTCGGCGGTGGCGGCGATGGTGTCCTTGTGGAAGGCGTGGGCGTACTCGCCCAGCCGCGGCAGGGTGTCGCGCTGCGGGTCGACCGAGACGAACAGCACGCGCGGGCGCAGCGTGTCCGGCAGCGTCTGCCATTGCTTCTGCGCGCGCGCCAGGTCGGCCAGGGTGGTCGGGCACACGTCCGGGCAGGCGGTGAAGCCCAGGAACACCAAGGTCCAGTGGCCCTTGAGCTCGCCCGGCACCAGCGGCGTGCCGTCGGTCTGGCGCAGGTGGAAGTCGGGCAGGGGCCGCGGCTGCGGGTACATGCGCACCGTGCGGGTCTCCGGCCAGGCCGGGGCGGCGCTGCCGCCGAAGTACTTCTGGGCCAGCAGCAGCCCCAGGCCGGCGGCCAGGGCAACCACCAGGACGATGCCGAAGGTGCGGTTGAACATACTGATTTCCCATGCAACGAACGCTCATCATAGCGGCCGGGCCTCTATAATCGGGGGCCACATTGCCTTGCCTGTTGCCATGACTGCCGACGCGGCCGCCGAACTCCACACGATCATCGACCTGATCCGCTACGGCACCAGCCGTTTCAACGCCGCCGGGTTGAGCTTCGGCCACAGCTACGACAACGCCCTGGACGAGGCCACGCAACTGGTGCTGCACGCGCTGCACCTGCCGCACGACCTCGGCCCGGCCTACGGCAGCGCGCGGCTCACCACGCCGGAGAAGGCGCAGGTGCTGGCGCTGTTCGAGCGCCGCATCGCCGAGCGCATCCCCGCCGCCTATCTCACCGGCGAGGCCTGGTTCGCCGGGCTCAGCTTCAAGAGCGACGCGCGCGCGCTGGTGCCGCGCTCGCCGATCGCCGAGCTGATCGAGGCCGGCTTCGAGCCGTGGCTGGCTGGCCGCCCGGTCGAGCGCGCGCTGGACCTGTGCACCGGTTCGGGCTGCATCGCCATCGCCATGGCCCACTACAACCCGAACTGGCGGGTGGATGCGGTCGACATCAGCGACGACGCGCTGAGCCTGGCCGCGGAGAACAAGGAGCGGCTGCTGGCCGACAACGTCGAACTGGTGAAGTCCGACCTGTTCGCCGGGCTGGGCGGACGCCGCTACGAACTGATCGTGACCAATCCGCCCTACGTCACCCATGCCGAGACCGACGCGTTGCCGCCCGAGTATGCGCACGAGCCGGAGCTCGGCCTGCGCGCGGGCGACGACGGCCTGGACCTGGCGCTGAAGATCCTGCGCGACGCGCCGGCGCACCTGAGCGAGGACGGCCTGCTGATCTGCGAGGTCGGCGAGTCCGAGCGCGCGCTGGCGCAGCTGCTGCCGGAAGTGGACTTCGCCTGGGTCGAGTTCAAGGTCGGGCAGATGGGCATCTTCGCGGTGGAGCGCAGCGAACTGCTGGAGCACCACGCGCGCATCGCCGCGCTGGCCGCGGACCGGTGACGCAAGCGATATGAGCGCGAACAGTTTCGGCACACTGCTGACCGTCACCACCTTCGGCGAATCGCACGGGCCGGCGATCGGCTGCGTGGTCGATGGCTGCCCGCCGGGGCTGGAACTGGACGCCAGCGAATTCGCCCACGACCTGCAGCGCCGCGCCACCGGCAAGAGCCGGCACACCTCGGCGCGGCGCGAGGCCGATGAGATCGAGATCCTGTCCGGGGTCTACGAGGGCCGCACCACCGGCACCCCGATCGGCCTGCTGATCCGCAACACCGACCAGCGTAGCAAGGACTATACCGACATCGCCCGGCAGTTCCGTCCGGGCCATGCCGACTACAGTTACTGGCAGAAGTACGGCATCCGCGATCCGCGCGGCGGCGGGCGCTCGTCCGCGCGCGAGACCACCATGCGCGTGGCCGCCGGCGTGATCGCCAAGAAGTGGCTGGCGCAGCGCTATGGCGTGCGCGTGCGCGGCTACCTGTCGCAGCTCGGGCCACTGCTGCCGCAGGGCTTCGCCTGGGAGGCGGTGGAGGACAACGCGTTCTTCTGGCCGCACGCGCCGCAGGTGCCGGAGCTGGAGGCGTACATGGATGCGCTGCGCAAGTCCGGCGATTCGATCGGCGCGCGGGTCACCGTGGTCGCCGATGGCGTGCCGCCGGGCTGGGGCGAGCCCATCTACGGCAAGCTCGACGGCGAACTGGCCGCGGCGATGATGAGCATCAACGCGGTCAAGGGCGTGGAGATCGGCGACGGCTTCGCCGCGGTCACCCAGAAGGGCACCGACCACCGCGACCTGATCGCGCCGGACGGCTTCCAGTCCAACCACGCCGGCGGCGTGCTCGGCGGCATCGCCACCGGCCAGCCCATCGTCGTCTCGGTGGCGTTCAAGCCCACTTCCAGCCTGCGCCTGCCCGGCGCCACGGTGGACGTGGACGGCCAGGCGGTGGACGTGATCACCACCGGCCGCCACGACCCCTGCGTCGGCATCCGTGCCACCCCGATCGCCGAGGCGATGATGGCGCTGGTGCTGATGGACCAGGCGCTGCGCCACCGCGCGCAGTGCGGCGACGTCGGCACGGTGACGCCGCGCATCCCTGGCGGTGGCGATGGCTGAGTCGCGGCCGCGGGTGTGGGTCAGCCAACCGCTGTTCGACGACGTCGTCGCACGGCTGGGCGCGCATTGCGCGCTGACCACCACCGCGGACGTGACCCGCTATTCGCCGCAGGACCTGGCGAAGGCGCTGGCGCCGCTGGACGGCGCCCTGGTCACCCTCAACGAACGCATCGGCGCCGCCGAGATCGCCGGCGCGCCGCGGCTGCGCGCCATCGCCAACGTCGGGGTCGGCTACAACAATCTGGACCTGGACGCGCTCAGTGCGGCCGGCATCGTCGCCACCAACACCCCCGACGTGCTCACCGAGACCACCGCCGATCTCGGTTTCGCCTTGCTGATGGCCGCCGCGCGGCGCGTCGGCGAGGCCGAGCGCTGGCTGCGCGCGGGGCAGTGGCAGCAGTGGTCGTTCCAGACCATGCTCGGCGCCGATGTCCACGGCAGCACCCTCGGCATCCTCGGCATGGGCCGCATCGGCCAGGCCATCGCGCGCCGCGCCGCCGGCTTCTCGATGCGCGTGCTGTACCACAACCGCAGCCGCCTGCCGGCCGACGTTGAGCATGCGCATCGCGCCGAGTACGTCGGTTTCGACGCGCTGCTGGCGCGCGCCGACCACCTGCTGCTGGTGCTGCCGTACAGCACGCAATCGCACCATGTCATCGATGCCGCCGCGCTGGCGAAGATGCAGCCGACCGCGACGCTGGTGAACATCGCCCGTGGCGGCCTGGTCGATGAGGTCGCATTGGCCGACGCGCTGGCCAACGGCCGCCTGGTCGCGGCCGGACTGGACGTATTCGAAGGCGAGCCGGCGATCCGTCCGGAACTGCTGGCGCTGCGCAACGTGGTGCTGACCCCGCACATCGGCAGCGCCAGCGTGGCCACGCGCCGCGCGATGGTGTCATTGGCGGTAGACAACCTGCTGGCCGCGCTGGGCATCGGCGCCGATGCCGGGCGCCCGCCCAATGCGCTGAACCTGGACGCGATCGCCGCGGCGGGCGGCGCGCGGGCGATCGCGGACAAAAAACGATAGGGAGCCTGCGGCCCTGTGCGCGGCGCGCACGGCAGGTTCCCCGAATCCAAGCGGCAGTGCGGCTGTTCCTCCCCTTTTTTCTTCCTGCGGATCGAATCCTTCCATGAGCAATGCAACCCGTCGTTTCAACGTCGCCGTCGTCGGCGCCACCGGTGCCGTCGGCGAAACCATGCTGAGCATCCTCGCCGAGCGCGGCTTCCCCATCGCCACGCTGTACCCGCTGGCCTCCGAGCGCTCGGCCGGCGGCCAGGTCGAGTTCAACGGCCACAAGGTCACCGTGCTCGACCTGGCGACCTTCGACCCGACCGGCGTGGACATCGCGCTGTTCTCCGCCGGCGGCGGCATTTCCAAGGAATACGCGCCGAAGTTCGCCGCGGCCGGCGCGGTGGTGATCGACAACTCCTCGACCTTCCGCTACGACGACGACGTGCCGCTGGTGGTGTCGGAAGTCAATCCGCACGCGTTGAAGAACCGTCCGCGCGGCATCGTCGCCAACCCCAACTGCTCGACCATGCAGCTGATGCCGGTGCTGGCGCCGATCCACAAGGAATACGGCATCGAGCGCATCAACGTGGCCACCTACCAGTCGGTGTCCGGCGCCGGCCGCTCGGGCATGGAGGAACTGGGCAAGCAGACCGCGCAGCTGCTGGCGTTCCAGGACATCGAGCCGCAGAAGTTCCAGGCGCAGATCGCCTTCAACCTGATCCCGCACATCGACGACTTCCAGCCCAACGGTTACACCAAGGAAGAGATGAAGCTGGTGTGGGAGACGCAGAAGATCCTCGAGGACAGCAGCATCCTGGTGAACCCCACCGCGGTGCGCGTGCCGGTGTTCTTCGGCCATTCGGAGGCGGTCAACATCGAGACCAAGCGCAAGATCACCGTCGAGCAGGCGCGCGCGCTGCTGGGTCAGGCGCCCGGTGTGGAAGTGGTCGACGAGCACAAGGCCGGCGGCTATCCGACCCCGGTGACCCATGCCTCCGGCAAGGATCCGGTGTTCGTCGGCCGCATCCGCGAGGACTTCTCGCACCCGCGCGGCCTCAACCTGTGGGTGGTGGCCGACAACATCCGCAAGGGCGCCGCGCTCAATGCGGTGCAGTTGGCCGAGCTGGTCGCGCAGGAGGGCTGAGATTCGGGAGTCGGGATTGGGGATTCGCAAAGCGCGGCGCAGCGCCGGCTGTTCCAGGGCTGCGTAGTGCGCGATGTCCCGGCAGACACGCAACGGCCAGTGGCGCACGCCCTGGCCGTTGTCGTGTCTGGCGTCCGTGTTGTGCTGCAAAGAGGGGCTGCGCTAGCGCATGTGGGCGCGATGATGACGGGCGCCCTCGTAGGAGCGGCTTCGGCCGCGACGGAGCGTTCCCGGTAAAGCCATCGCGGCTGAAGCCGCTCCTACAGGACGAGCGGCACTGCAGTGCTTGTCGGTCCCTGATCCCGCAAAGGGGGGCGCTCGCGTACCCCGCGCAAGCGCATTCCCCGCCAATGCTGTGCCCGCAACGAATCCCCAATCCCAAATCCCCACTCCCCGCTTCATATATATTGATGTACATGACTCCAAGGGGCAGGGGCGGGATGCGCCTACAACCACATTTGTTCCGTCGCCGCAGCGGCGATGCGGTGCCCGCAGCGCGCGGGTTGCGCCACGTCTGTCGCGCGGCCGCCGCGCTGCTGTTGCTGGCCTGCAGCCAGGCCGCGCTGGCGCTCGGCCTGGGCGATATCCGCGTGCTGTCCAAGCCGGGCGAGCCGTTCCTGGCCGAGATCCCGGTGATCTCCAACGAGCCGGGCGAACTGGAGCGGGCGCGGGTGGCGCTGGCCTCGCCGGCGACCTTCGCGCGGGTCGGGCTGGAGCGCCCGCAGGGCCTGGTCAGCGATCTGCAGTTCCGCTTCACCCAGACCCGCAAGGGCCGCGCGGTGATCCAGGTCAGCAGCCGCATGCCGGTCGAGGTGCCGTCGCTGAGCTTCCTGATCGAGGTCGATTGGGGCCAGGGCCGGCTGATCCGCGAATACTCCGCGCTGATCGATGCGCCCAACACCGCTGCGGCGATCGACGCGCCGGCGATCGATGCACCGGCCGCGGCGCAGCCGTCCGACCGCATCGCCCGCGACGCCTCCACCGCGGCGCCAACTCCGGCGGGCGCCGCCACGTCGGCGACGCCGAGCGCCAGGCCGGCCGCCGCGCCGCGTCCGGCGCCGGCCCCCGCGGCCGCACCCGGCGATGCGCTGGCGCCGGTGCGCGCCGGGCAGACCCTGTCGCAGATCGCCGGGCAGCTCGCGCGCGGCAACGGCCATTCGCTGGACCAGACCATGGTCGCGCTGCTCCGCGCCAATCCCGATGCCTTCATCCGTGGCAACCTCAACCTGCTCAAGCAGGGCGCGGTGTTGCGGACCCCGCGCGAGGAGGACCTGGCCAGCCTGGATGCCGCCGCCGCCGAGGCGGTGGTGCGCGAGCAGGCGGCGCAATGGCGTCAGGCGCGCGCGCCGGTGCCGCAACCCGCACAGGCGCAGCAGGACACGGCGACAGCACAGGCCGCAGCCAAGCCGGCCGCCGCAGCGCCGGCGGCGGCCGCGGCCGGCGCACGGCTGGAGATCGCGCCGGCGGTGCCGGCGACGCGCCGCGAGGCGGGAACCAAGTCCGGCACCGGTGCCGGCGACGAAGGAGACATGGTGGCAGCCCAACAATTGCAGCAGGCGCGCGAAGACCTCGCGGCACGCGATGCCGAGGTCCAGGAACTGCGCTCGCGGGTGGAACAGCTCGAAAAGCTCAAGTCCCAGCAGCAGCAACTGATCGCGCTGAAGGACAGCGACCTGGCCGCGGCGCAGAAGCGCCTGGCCCAGTCCGGGCAGGCGGCGCCGGCCGCCGCGGCCGCGCCGGCGCCGGCCAATGCGGGGTTCCCGCTGTGGCTGTGGGGCGGGGTGAGCCTGCTGGTGCTGGGCATCGGCGCCTGGCTGCTGTCGCGCCGGCGCAAGCCTTCGCCGCTGCCGTCGTTGCCGCGCGATGACGACGCCGCGCTGGCGGCGGGCGCCACGGTGCCGGTGGTCGCGCACCGCGACGTCGATGCGCCGGAACTGCCGCCGCTGGAACCCGCCGAACCGCTGGCCGAGGATGCCACGGCCGCCCGCGACGAGGAGGCATTGGCGGAGTGGGAGCGCCCCGACCACGCCGACCACGCTGCCGACGATCACGCCGATCACCACGTCGCGCTCGACGACGACGCCTTCGAGCGCGTGCTGGCGCAGCAGTCGATGCGCCATGCGCCGGCCGATGCGCCGCTGTCCGCGGGCAACGACGAGGTCCATTCCATCGACACAGCCGACGCCCGTCCGGAGCCCGCACCTGCCGCCGAGTCCGCGGCCGAGGCGGCCTGGCCGCAGCCGTCGCCGCTGTCCGCGGTGCCGAACGTCGACGCCCATGCCGACACCGATGCCGGCGCCGGCCGGCAGGAGCCGACCTGGCACCAGCCCGTCGTACCTGCGCCCGCACCTGCAGCACCCGCAGCACCCGCAGCACCCGCAGCGGCCGAAGCGTCGTCGCCGTATCCGCCGGCGGGCCGCGAGCGGCTGGAGCTGGCGGTGGCGTACATGGATCTGGGCGACAACGAGACCGCACGCACCTTGCTGACCGAGGTCGCGGCCAGCGGCGACCCGGCCGCGCGCGCCGAGGCGCTGCAATTGCTGGGACGGCTGGATTGATGGCGGCAGGCGGCGCGCGGCGCGCTCGCCGCGGCCGTCCGGCCTGGATCGGGACGGCCTTGCGGCAACGCGCCCGTCAGTGGCGGGCGAGCGCAGTTGCGCGCGCGCTCCCGGCCTGGCAGGGGTACTTCCGCTGCGTCTGCTTGTTAACAGGCACGCTGCGCTCGTCCTTTCGCGCGGCGACCGCACAGTACGTCCACCTCGATGGCGCACTGCAGTGGAGGTCACCATGCGCTACGCACTAGGCGTGGAATACGACGGCAGCGAGTTTCAGGGGTGGCAGCAGCTCGGCGAGAGCGGCGGCCCCAGTGTGCAGGCGACGTTGCAGGCGGCGCTGTCGTCGGTGGCCGACGCCCCGGTGAGCGTGGTCTGCGCCGGTCGCACCGATGCCGGCGTGCACGGCGAATGTCAGGTGGTGCATTTCGATTGCGACGCGCCGCGCCCGGCGCGCGGCTGGATGCTGGGCGCCACCGCGCGGCTGCCGCCCTCGGTGTGCGTGCGCTGGTGCGTGCCGGTGGCCGACGACTTCCACGCGCGCTTCTCCGCCCGCGCGCGCCGCTACCGCTACCGCCTGCTCAACCGCCAGGTACGCCCGGCGCTGTACCGGCAGACCCTGAGCTGGGAGCGGCGGCCGCTGCAGGCCGAGGCCATGCATGCGGCGGCGCAGGCCTTGCTGGGCGAGCAGGACTTCAGCGCTTTCCGCAGCGTGCAGTGCCAGGCGCTGCATGCGCGTCGCGAGCTGCAGTCGATCGCGGTGAGCCGCAGCGGCGAGCTGGTCGAGATCCAGGTCCAGGCCAATGCATTCCTTCATCACATGGTGCGCAATATCGTTGGTTCCCTTGTCATGGTGGGGACGGGCGAAAAGCCGGCGTCCTGGATTGGCGAGTTGCTCGCGGGACGCGACCGCCGCGTCGCCGGTCCCACGGCGCCGCCGCAGGGCCTGGTCTTCGTCGGTCCCCTCTATCCCGCCCACTGGACGCTTCCGGACGAGGTCACGCTATGAATCGCACGTTGTATCGCACCCGCATCAAGTTCTGCGGCATGACCCGCGCCGGCGACATCCGCCTGGCAGGCGAGTTGGGCGTGGATTCGATCGGGTTCGTGTTCGCCCATGGCAGTCCGCGGCGGGTGGCACCGGCCGAGGCGCGGGCCATGCGCCAGGCCGCCGCGCCTATGGTGGACGTGGTGGCGCTGTTCCGCGACAACCCCAAGGACGAGGTGCGCGAGGTCCTGCGCACGGTGCGTCCGACCCTGCTGCAGTTCCACGGCGACGAGGACGACGGCTTCTGCCGCAGCTTCAATCTGCCGTACCTGAAGGCGATACCGATGGGCGGCGGCGAGATCAACGCGCGCACCCTGCAGCTGCAGTTTCCCAATGCCGCCGGCTTCCTGTTCGACAGCCACGCCCCCGGCGAGAGCGGCGGCTCGGGCAAGACCTTCGACTGGTCGCGGTTGCCGACCGGCCTGCACCGGCCGTTCCTGCTTGCCGGCGGCATCACTGGCGACAACGTGTTCGACGCGATCATCGGCACCCTGCCGTGGGGCGTGGACGTGTCCAGCGGCATCGAAAGCCAGCCCGGGATCAAGGACGGCCACAAGATGCGCAAGTTCGTCGAGGAAGTGCGCCGTGCGGACTGCCACGAGTTGAACACCAACTGCTGAGCGCGGCGCCACGTCGCGGCTGAAGGCAGGCTGTCGTTGTGCAGCCTGCGCTGCGGCGCCGTCAGCGCTGCAGTTCCTGCGTCAGCCACTGCGCCAGCGCGTCGACCCGCCGATCCTCGACATCGCGGCGCGTGCACAGCGCCCACTGTCCGCCGGTTTCGACAAAGCCCCAAGGCGCCAGTAGGCGGCCATTGGCCAGATCGTCGGCGACCAGCGGTTGCGGCGCGATCGCCACGCCGATCCCCGCCAGCGCCGCTTCCAGCAGGTAGTACAGGTGCTCGAAGCCGGTGCCGTAGCGCAATTGCGCCGGCGCCAGTCCCTGCGCCTCGGCCCAGGCCGGCCACGCCTGCGGCCGCGACACCGTATGCAGCAGTGGCAGTTCCTGCAGCGCCGCCGGCGCGGCCGTGGCCAGTGCCGGCGCCTGCGGCAGGGCGGGGCTGAGCACCGGGCCGATCCGCTCCGGCGCCAGTACGCGGACCTGCCAGTCCGCCGGCCACGGCGCCTGGCCCAGCAGCAGCGCCGCGTCCAGGCCGTCCAGGTCGGCGGCGAAGTCGCCCTCGTGCGCGGACAGGTGCAGGGTCAGCGTCGGCAGGTCGCGCTGCAGCGCCTGCAGCCGCGGGATCATCCAGCGGGCCAGGATGCTGCCCGGGCAGCCCAGCACCAGCGCGGCCGGGCGCGCCGGGCGGCGTAGCTCCGCCACCGCCTCGTGCAGCTGCGCGAACGCGGCGCCGGCGGCCTCGCACAGGCGGGTGCCGGCGGCGGTCGGGCGGATGCCGCGGCCATCGCGCTGCAGCAGCGGCAACCCCAGTTCCTGTTCCAGCAGCCGCACCTGGCGGCTGACCGCGCCATGGGTGACATGCAGTTCCGCCGCCGCGGCGCCGACGCTGCGCAGCCGCGCGGCGGCCTCGAACGCGCGCATGGCGTTGAGCGAGGGCAGGCGGCGCGTGCTAGTCATGTGAGTTTTCCTGACGGATCCATGCAGACTTTATCGGTTTTTCTGCGAGAACGTGTGCGCTAAAGTGCTTGCCTGTCTTGTTGATCCCGGTTGCGCCATGTCCTCTGTCCCCGTCAGCGACTTCCATGCCTATCCCGACGCCGCCGGCCATTTCGGCCGCTACGGCGGTCGTTTCGTCGCCGAGACCCTGATCGGCCCGCTGCAGGAACTGGCCGCCGCCTACGACGCCGCGCGCCAGGATCCGGCCTTCATCGCCGCCTACGACAAGGACCTGACCCACTACGTCGGCCGGCCCAGCCCGATCTACCACGCCGAGCGGCTCAGCCGCGAAGTCGGCGGCGCGCAGATCCTGCTCAAGCGCGAGGACCTGAACCACACCGGCGCGCACAAAATCAACAACACCATCGGCCAGGCGCTGCTGGCCAGCCGCATGGGCAAGACCCGCATCATCGCCGAGACCGGCGCCGGCCAGCACGGCGTGGCCAGCGCCACGGTGGCCGCGCGGCTTGGCCTGGAATGCGTGGTGTACATGGGCGCCACCGACATCGAGCGGCAGAAGATCAACGTCTACCGGATGAAGCTGCTCGGCGCCACGGTGGTGCCGGTGCATTCCGGCTCGGCCACGCTCAAGGACGCGCTCAACGAGGCGATGCGCGACTGGGTGACCAACGTGCAGGACACCTTCTACATCATCGGCACCGTCGCCGGCCCCGATCCGTACCCGCGCATGGTGCGCGACTTCAACGCCATCGTCGGCCGCGAGGCGCGCGAACAGATGCTGCGCGACTACGGCCGCCTGCCGGACGCGATCAGCGCCTGCGTGGGTGGCGGCAGCAATGCCATCGGCCTGTTCCATGCCTTCCTCAACGATGCCTCGGTGAAGATCTACGGCGCCGAGGCCGCCGGCGACGGCATCGGCAGCGGCCGCCACGCCGCCTCGATCGCCGCTGGCCGTCCCGGCGTGCTGCACGGCAACCGCACCTACGTGATCTGCGACGACGACGGGCAGATCGTCGAGACCCATTCGGTGTCCGCCGGCCTGGACTACCCGGGCGTGGGCCCGGAGCACGCGTTCCTGGCCGACAGCGGCCGCGCCATCTACCAGGGCATCACCGACGACGAGGCGCTGGCCGCGTTCCACCTGCTGGCGCATACCGAAGGCATTCTCGCCGCGCTGGAGTCCAGCCACGCCGTGGCGCAGTCGATCAAGCTGGCGCGCGAGTTGCCCAGGGACGCGCTGGTGCTGTGCAACCTGTCCGGCCGCGGCGACAAGGACGTGCACACCATCGCCGCGCGCGAAGGGCTGACGCTGTAACGCTTTGCCCTTCTCCTGCGGGAGAAGGTGGCGCGAAGCGCCGGATGAGGGTACGGGCGCAGCCCCGTGCACTCACGTTCCCTTACCCTCACCCCAATCCCTCTCCCGCTGGGAGAGGGGCGCATAGGTCCCACATGAACCGCATCGCCGATACATTCGCCCGACTTGACTCCCAACGCCGCAAGGCCCTGATCCCCTTCCTCACCGCCGGCGATCCGTCGCTGGAGGCGACCGTGCCGGCGATGCACGCGCTGGTCGAGGCCGGTGCCGACGTGATCGAGCTGGGCGTGCCGTTCTCCGACCCGATGGCCGACGGCCCGACCATCCAGCGCAGCTCCGAGCGCGCGCTGGCGCGCGGCGCCGGCCTGCGCTACGTGCTGGAGACGGTCAGCGCGTTCCGTCGCGACGACGCGACCACCCCGGTGGTGCTGATGGGCTACCTCAACCCGGTGGAGATCCACGGCACGGCGCGCTTCGCCGAGGAAGCGGTGGCTGCCGGCGTGGACGGCGTGCTGCTGGTCGACCTGCCGCCGGAGGAATCGGCCGAAACTCTGGCCATCTTCGCCGAGACCGGGCTGGACCTGATCGTGCTGGCCTCGCCGACCACCAGCGATGCGCGCATCGACCTGTTGTGCGATGCAGCGCGTGGTTATCTGTACTACGTCAGCTTCGCCGGCGTGACCGGCGCCGACCGCCTGGATACCCGCGCCGCCGGCGATCGCCTGCGCCAGCTGCGCGCGCGCTGCGCGGTGCCGGTTGTGGCCGGCTTTGGCATCAAGGACGCCGCCAGCGCCAAGGCCATGGCGGTCGACGCCGACGGGGTGGTGGTCGGCAGCGCGCTGGTCGCGGCGCTGGCCGAGGCGACCAGTCCGCAGGCCGCGCGCGACGCCGCCCTGGCGTTCCTGACGCCGCTGCGGCAGGCACTGGACGCGGGCTGAGCCACGCCTGGTCTGTATGCGAACGCCCGCCTTGCGCGGGCGTTCGCGTTTGCGGCGATGCCGCATCCCGCTGTCCATGCGAATCCTGCGGCGCACGCATGGCGGCTCGGATGGCGCACACGGCCGCTGGTCCGGTCCGGTCGTCGCCTGCCCAGGGTGGCTGCGGCGACGCCGCAGGTCACGCGGTGGGTGAGGCGCGACAGGGCGCCCGGCTGGCGATCCGCGCCGATGCCTGCCGGCCTGGCCGCTCCATGCGCCACCGTCTGCAGGCCAGCGGGGGACCGAGTTAGACTGTCGCCCCTCTGCGGCTCTCGCGGCCGCCCAATGGATCGTCACATCGCATGAGTTGGCTCAGCAAATTGATGCCTTCGGGCATTCGCACCGACAACACGCCCAGCAAGAAGCGCAGCGTTCCTGAAGGTTTGTGGGAGAAGTGCCCCAACTGCAGCGCCGTGCTGTACCGGCCGGAGCTGGAGGAGAACCTAGAGGTGTGCCCGAAGTGCGGCCACCACATGGCGATCCGCGCGCGCGCGCGCCTGGCTGCGTTGTTCGACGCCGACACCGCGCCGACCGAGATCGGTGCGCGCCTGGGCCCGACCGACGCGCTCAAGTTCAAGGACCAGAAGAAGTACGGCGAGCGCATCAAGGCCTCGCAGAAGAGCACCGGCGAATACGACGCGCTGGTGGCGATGCAGGGCCTGCTCAAGGGCCAGCCGCTGGTCGCGGCCTCGTTCGATTTCGCCTTCATGGGCGGTTCGATGGGCTCGGTGGTCGGCGAGCGTTTCGCCCTGGCCGCGGAGACCGCGCTGAAGATCGGCGCGCCGTTCGTGTGCTTCTCCGCCAGCGGCGGCGCGCGCATGCAGGAAGGCCTGTTCTCGCTGATGCAGATGGCCAAGACCTCGGCCGCGCTCGGCCGCCTGCGCGAAGCCGGCCTGCCGTACGTATCGGTGCTGACTCATCCCACCACCGGTGGCGTGTCGGCCAGCTTCGCCATGCTCGGCGACATCAACATCGCCGAGCCGTACGCGCTGATCGGCTTCGCCGGCCCGCGGGTGATCGAGCAGACGGTGCGCGAGACCCTGCCGGAAGGCTTCCAGCGCTCGGAGTTCCTGCTCGAGCACGGCGCCATCGACCAGATCTGCGACCGCCGCGAACTGCGCGACCGCCTGTCCGAACTGCTGGCGCTGATGATGCGGCAGCCGACCCCGGCGAAAACGGAGGTGGCATGAGCGTTGTCAGCTTGCGAGTGCGGCTGCTTGTTGGACTCAACTGGCGACTGCAGCATTTCACGTTCACGCATCTTTGCGTTGTAACTCGCAAAGTTGGTCTTGTTTCGCCGGTGATTGCTGTATGAGCGCTCGTAAGTACTTTGGCACGGACGGTATTCGCGGCCGGGTTGGGCAGGGCGTGATCTCCGCGGATTTCGTGATGCGCCTTGGCAATGCCTTGGGCCGCGTGCTGGCGCATAGCGGCGCCAAGCACCCTACAGTGGTGATCGGCAAGGACACGCGCATCTCCGGCTACATGTTCGAGTCGGCGCTGGAGGCTGGGTTGGTCGCGGCTGGTGCCAACGTGCAGTTGCTCGGGCCGATGCCGACCCCGGCGGTGGCGTTTCTCACGCTCACCCTCGGCGCCGACGCCGGCATCGTCATCAGCGCCTCGCACAATCCGCACTACGACAACGGCATCAAGTTCTTTTCCGCCCACGGCGAGAAGCTCGACGACGCCACCGAGCAGGCGATCGAGGTGGCTTTGGACGCGCCGTTCGCCACGGTCGAGTCCGAGCGCCTCGGCAAGGCGATGCGCGCGCGCGAGGCGATCGGCCGCTACATCGAGTTCTGCAAGGCCAGCGTGCCGCGCGGCTTCGACCTGCGCGGGCTGAAGCTGGTGCTGGACTGCGCGCACGGCGCGACCTACCACATCGCGCCGCTGCTGTTCCGCGAACTGGGTGCGGAGGTGATCGCGATCGGCGCGGCGCCGGACGGACTCAACATCAACGCCGGCGTCGGTTCGATGCACATCGACAACCTTGCCGCCAACGTGCGCGACCATGGCGCGCACCTGGGCATCGCCTTCGACGGCGACGGCGACCGGGTGCTGATGGCCGACGACCAGGGCAACCCGGTCGACGGCGACGGCCTGCTGTACGTGCTGGCCTGCGGCTGGCAGGCCAGCGGCCGCCTGCACGGCCCGGTGGTCGGGACGCTGATGACCAACTACGGCCTGGAACGGGCGCTGGCCGCGTTGCAGGTGCCGTTCCTGCGCGCCAAGGTCGGCGACCGCTACGTGCACCAGGCGCTGGTCGAACAGGGCGGGGTGCTCGGCGGCGAGGCCTCCGGGCACATGCTGTGCCTGGATCGCGCCACCACCGGCGACGCCATCGTCAGCGCGCTGCAGGTGCTGGAAGTGCTCAAGCGCTCGCGGCAGACCCTGCGCCAGGCGCTGGCCGGGCTGCAGAAGGTGCCGCAGCAGACCGTCAACGTGCGCCTGCAGCCGGGCGTGCGCCCGCTCGAGGCCGCCACCGTGAAGGCCGCGCTGGCCGCGGCGCAGGCCGCGGTGCAGGGGCGCGGGCGTGCCTTCCTGCGCGCCTCCGGCACCGAGCCGGTGGTGCGGGTCACGGTCGAGGCCGACGATGCCGCGTTGATGCGGCAGACCCTGGATGCGCTGGCCGAGGCGGTCCGTGACGCGGCGTGAGTCGATCGCCATTGCCCTCTTCGTGATCGTCGCCAAGGCGGTCACGTTCTACCTGCTGTATCGCCTGCTGCGCTGAGCGCGGCGTTTGTCCCCTTCTTATGAGACGACGGTTCCTGCCATGACTGCGCGCATTCCCACCCTCGACATCACCCGCTTCAGCGATCCTTCCAGTGCGCGCGACCGCGACGCCTTCGTCGCCGAACTGGGCGCGGCCTACCGCGAGTGGGGCTTCGCCGGCATCCGCAACCACGGTATCGCCCAGGCGCAGATCGACGCGGCCTACGACGTGTTCAAGGCGTTCTTCGCCCTGCCCGAAGAGACCAAGCGCAAATACCACCTGCCCGGCAGCGGCGGCGCGCGCGGCTACACCGCCTTCGGCGTGGAGACCGCCAAGGACTCCAAACATTTCGACCTGAAGGAGTTCTGGCACATCGGCCGCGAGATCGCCGACGACTCCCCGTACCGCGCGGTGATGCCGCCGAACCTGTGGCCGAGCGAGGTGCCCGGTTTCCGCACCCACGGCTACGGCCTGTACCAGGCGCTGGACCAGCTCGGCGCGCGCGTGCTGTCGGCGCTGGCCCTGCACATCGGCCTGCCCGAGCACTACTTCGTCGACAAGACCGATTCGGGCAACTCGATCCTGCGCCCGATCCACTACCCGCCGATCACCGCCGACGACATCCCCAACGTGCGCGCCGGCGCCCATGAGGACATCAACCTGATCACCCTGCTGGTCGGCGCCAGCGCCGCCGGCCTGGAAGTGAAGTCCAAGCAGGGCGAGTGGGTGCCGTTCACCTCCGACGCCGACACCATCGTGGTCAACATCGGCGACATGCTGCAGCGCCTGACCAACCACGTGTATCCCTCGACCACCCACCGCGTGGTCAACCCGCCGGGCGAGCAGGCACGCCAGCCGCGCTACTCGGTGCCGTTCTTCCTGCACCCGAACCCGGACTTCGTGATCGACGTGCTGCCGTCCTGCGTCAGCACCGACAACCCCAGCCGCTATCCCGAGCCGATCACCGCGCAGGGCTATCTGGAAGAGCGGTTGCGCGAAATCAAGCTGAAGTGAGGCGGGGATTCGGGAGTCGGGATTGGGGATTGGCAAAAGCGGCACACCCGCAATCTGTCATCCCCGCGGGGATTCGGGAGTGGGGATTCGAGAGTGGAAAAGGCGGGGTGACCGTGATCTACCACCCCGCGCAGAACCCCGCTTTTACGAATCCCCAATCCCTAATCCCCAATCCCAGCATTTCTGATCCGTCCCGAGCCCCGGCCCATCAGCCGCAGCAGCAAGGCATTGGGCAGTAGCGCGGTCAGGCCGAGCAGGGCGCGGTAGACCGCGCCGGGGACCACCCGCACCTTGCCGCGTTCGGCGCCGTCGATGCCGGCGCGGGCCACCGCGGCGGTCGGCAGCCAGATCCAGCGCGGTAGCGCGTTCATCTGTTCGCGGTTGCCGGTGACGTCGTGGAACTCGGACCAGGTGAAGCCGGGGCACAGCGCGCAGACGCCGACCCCGCGGTCGGCGTTCTCCAGGGCCAGCGATTCGCTGAAGCGCAGCATGAAGCTCTTCGCCGCCGCGTACAGGGTGTGGCCGTCGGCGCCGGGGACCAGGGCGGCGAACGAGGCGACATTGAGGATGCGGCCGTGGCCGCTGGCGCGCAGCGCCGGCAGCAGCCGCCAGGTCAGTTCGCACACGGCGCCGACCATCACCTGCAGGAACGCCGCGTGCACCGCCCAGTCCTGGGCGATGTAGCGGCCGGGCACGCCGTAGCCGGCGTTGTTGACCAGGATCCGCACCGCCAGCCCGCGCCGTTCGATCTCGGCCACCAGTGCGGCCGGCGCGGCCGGATCGGCCAGGTCGGCGACCAGTACCTCCACCGGCACCTGCGGCCGCAGTTCGGCGGCCAGCGCCTGCAACTGTGCCTCGCGGCGCGCGGTCAGGATCAGCGGCACGCCGCGGCGGGCGTATTCGCGGGCGATCTCGCGGCCGATGCCGCTGGAGGCGCCGGTGATCAGGGCATAGCCGGGGAGGTGGGGCATGGCGGTCTCTGGCATGGAGCAGGCGGCGGGGGAGGGCGGGGCGGCGGGGACGATGCCGGCCCTTGGCGGCGCATCGGCTATCCTCTCGGCACTTTTTCGCCGGAGATGCGCCGATGCGACGCAAGATCGTAGCCGGAAACTGGAAATTGCATGGCACCCGCCACTTCGCCGCCGCCCTGGTGCGGGAGATCGTCGCCGGGCTGCACGCGGCCGAGCACGAGGTGGAGGTGGTGATTTTGCCGCCGCTGCCGTATCTGGGCGACCTGATCGAGAATTTCGAGGACCGGCTGCTGCGCTTCGGCGCGCAGGACGTCAGCAGCAACGAGAAGGGCGCCTATACCGGCGAGGTGTCGGCGGCGATGCTGGTCGACGTGGGCGCCGACTACGGCCTGGTCGGGCATTCCGAGCGGCGCCAGTACCATCAGGAGAGCAGCGAACTGGTCGCGCGCAAGTTCGCCGCCGCCCTGCATGCCGGGCTGGTCCCGATCCTGTGCGTGGGCGAGACCCTGGAACAGCGCGAGGCCGGGCGCACCGAGGCGGTCATCGCCGCGCAACTGGCGCCGGTGCTGGATCTGGTCGGCGCCGAGGGCTTCGCCCGGGCCGTGGTGGCCTACGAGCCGGTCTGGGCGATCGGCACCGGCCGCACCGCCAGCCCGGCGCAGGCGCAGGCGGTGCATGCGTTCATCCGTGGCGAAGTGGCGGCCCGCGATGCTAGAATCGCCGATTCGTTGCCGATCCTGTATGGCGGCAGCGTCAAGCCCGACAACGCGGCCGAGCTGTTCGCACAGCCGGATGTCGATGGCGGGCTGGTAGGCGGCGCCTCGCTGGTCGCCGCGGAATTTCTGGCCATCGTGCGAGCGGCGGCCGCCTGTTGAGCGAACGGCTGCCGGTGGCGGCCGTTCGTCCCCCAAGTCGTACTGTCCGGACGGATTTCGAAATGCTGATGGTCATCCTCAATGTGGTCTACGTGCTGGTGGCGATCGCGATGATCGCGCTGATCCTGATGCAGCGCGGCGCCGGTGCGGCGGCGGGTTCCGGGTTCGGCGCCGGCGCGTCCGGCACGGTGTTCGGATCGCGCGGCGCGTCCAACTTCCTGTCCAAGTCGACCAAGTGGCTGGCGGTGGTGTTCTTCGCCATCAGCCTGTTCATGGCCTGGTACGCCGGCCACAGTGCGCGTCCGGCCGACGCCAACCTGGGCGTGATGTCGCAGTCCGCCTCCCCGGCCCCGGCCGCGCCGGCCGGCGAGCTGACGGTCCCGCAGGCGCCGTCGGCCGCCGCTGCGGCTCCGGCGGCGCCCGCCGCCGCCCCGGCTGCCCAGCAGGCGCCGGAAAAAGCGCAAGAAAAGTCGCCTGCCCCGTCGCAGAAAGACTGAAGACGGTTACAATATGCTGCGCGGCGGGATTGCCGCGCAGGTTTTACGCAAGCCCAGGTGGCGGAATTGGTAGACGCACTACCTTGAGGTGGTAGCGACTTAGGTCGTAGGGGTTCGAGTCCCCTCTTGGGCACCATTGTTTGGCTACGGTTTCTGCGCAAGGGCGTCACGCCTCTGCCCGGAGAATCGTCTATCCCATGCCTGCGCGGCACGCGCGCGGGCACAGGCAAGAGAGAATTGCGAGTGCTGGCCGAATATTTGCCGACCCTGCTGTTTCTGATCGTGGCCACCGGTATCGGCGTCGCGCTGATGCTGGTGGGGCGCTTCCTCGGTCCCCGGCGTCCCGACCTGAAGAAGCTCTCGCCGTACGAGTGCGGCTTCGAGGCCTTCGAGGACGCGCGCATGAAGTTCGACGTGCGCTACTACCTGATCGCCATCCAGTTCATCGTCTTCGATCTGGAAATCATCTTCATCGTGCCGTGGACGCAGGTGTTCATGGACCTGGGCGCTCGCTCCCTGGTCACCATGGGCCTGTTCGTCGGCATGTTGTTCCTCGGTTTTGTCTACGTGTGGAAGAAGGGAGCGCTGGAATGGGAGTGATTCAGACCCTGGATCGCCTGATGACCAACCCGATCCCGGAAGGGCGGGTGGACGACATCCTGCGTCCCGAAGGCGAGAACCCGCTGCTGGAAAAGGGCTATGTCACCACCAGCGTCGACGCGCTGCTGAACTGGGCGCGCACCGGCTCGATGTGGCCGATGACCTTCGGCCTGGCCTGCTGCGCGGTCGAGATGATGCACGCCGGCGCCGCGCGCCTGGACCTGGACCGCTACGGCGTGGTGTTCCGCCCGTCGCCGCGCCAGTCCGACGTGATGATCGTCGCCGGCACCCTGGTCAACAAGATGGCCCCGGCGCTGCGCAAGGTCTACGACCAGATGCCGGACCCGAAGTGGGTCATCTCGATGGGCAGCTGCGCCAACGGCGGCGGCTACTACCATTACTCGTATTCGGTGGTGCGCGGTTGCGACCGCATCGTGCCGGTGGACGTCTATGTCCCCGGTTGCCCGCCGACCGCCGAGGCCCTGGTCTACGGCATCTTGCAGTTGCAGAAGAAGATCTGGCGAACCCAGACCATCGCGCGCTGATTCCTCTTTCCTCGAGAGCACGCCAAGCCCCCATGGCAGAGCAAGCATCTTCCTTTAGCGACCGACTCGGCGCCCGTTTCCCCGGCAGCCAGGTCTTCGTGGCCCTTCCGCGCGGCGAAGTCACCCTGGAAGTGCCGGCCAACGCCTGGCACGCCACCTGCCTGGCGCTGCGCGACGAGTTCGGTTTCGAACAGCTGTCCGACCTGTGCGGCGTGGACTACCTGGGCTACGGCAGCGACGAGTGGGATACCTCGGACGTGTCCTCGCACGGCTTCAGCCGCGGCGTCGAAGGCAAGGCCGTGGGCCGTTTCGCCTGGGGCGAGTTTCCCAGTGGCGAGGCCGCCGGCGGCGCGCAGCCGTTGCCGGTCCCGCAGCAGCGCTACGCCGTGCTGGCGCAGCTGATCTCCTACCGCCACAACCAGCGCCTGCGCGTGCGCTGCTACGCGCCGAACGAAGACCTGCCGGTGGTGGCCTCGGTCACCGACATCTGGCCGGGCGCGAACTGGTTCGAGCGCGAGGCGTTCGACCTGTTCGGCGTGGTGTTCTCCGGTCACCCGGACCTGCGCCGCATCCTCACCGACTACGGCTTCGTCGGTCATCCGTTCCGCAAGGATTTCCCGCTGATCGGCAACGTCGAAGTGCGCTACGACGAAGAGAAGCAGCGCGTGATCTACGAGCCGGTGACCTCGGTGGAGCCGCGCGTGGGCGTGCCGCGCGTGATCCGCGACGATGCGCGCTACCAGACCGCGGCGGGCGAAGCACAGAAGGAGTCCGCCAAGTGAGCGAGTACCACCAGGCGCACGACGGGTTCGCCAGCAATCCTGCAGAAGCCAAGCAGGAGATCCGCAACTACACGATGAACTTCGGCCCGCAGCATCCGGCCGCGCACGGCGTGCTGCGCCTGATCCTGGAGATGGATGGCGAGACCGTGGTCCGCGCCGATCCGCACATCGGTCTGCTGCACCGTGGCACCGAGAAGCTGGCCGAGTCCAAGCCGTTCAACCAGTCGATCGGCTACATGGATCGTCTGGACTACGTGTCGATGATGTGCAACGAGCACGCCTATGTGCGCGCGATCGAGACCCTGATGGGGATCGAGGCGCCGGAGCGTGCGCAGTACATCCGCACCATGTTCGACGAGATCACCCGCATCCTGAACCACCTGATGTGGGTCGGCTCCAACGGCCTGGATCTGGGCGCGATGGCGGTGATGCTGTACGCGTTCCGCGAGCGCGAAGAGCTGATGGACGTGTACGAGGCGGTGTCGGGCGCGCGCATGCACGCGACCTACTACCGTCCGGGCGGCGTCTACCGCGACCTGCCGGACCGCATGCCGAAGTACCAGGAGTCGCGCTGGCACAAGGGCAATGCGCTGAAGCGGCTCAATGCCGCGCGCGAAGGCTCGATGCTCGACTTCCTGGAAGACTTCACCAACACCTTCCCGGGCCGCGTCGACGAGTACGAGACCCTGCTCACCGACAACCGCATCTGGAAGCAGCGCACCGTCGGCATCGGCGTGGTCACGCCGGAGCAGGCCTATGGCTGGGGCATGACCGGGGTGATGCTGCGTGGCTCGGGCATCGCCTGGGATCTGCGCAAGAAGCAGCCCTACGCCAAGTACGACAGCGTCGATTTCGACATCCCGCTCGGCACCAACGGCGACTGCTACGACCGCTACCTGGTGCGCGTGGCCGAGATGCGCGAGTCCAACCGCATCATCAAGCAGTGCGTGCAGTGGCTGAAGGCCAACCCGGGCCCGGTCATGGTCGAGAACTTCAAGGTGGCGCCGCCCAAGCGCGCCGACATGAAGGACGACATGGAAGCGCTGATCCACCACTTCAAGCTGTTCAGCGAAGGCTACTGCGTGCCGGCCGGCGAGACCTACTGCGCGGTCGAAGCGCCGAAGGGCGAGTTCGGCTGCTACCTGATGTCCGACGGCGCCAACAAGCCGTTCCGCGTGCATCTGCGCGCGCCGGGCTTCGCCCATCTGTCGTCGATGGACGCGATCGTGCGCGGCCACATGCTGGCCGACGTGGTGGCGATGATTGGTACCTATGATCTGGTGTTTGGTGAGGTCGACCGATGAAGGCGACAGGTAATTTCGAAGCGGCGCGCGACGTCGATCCGATGGTGGTGCTGAGCGACAAGACGCGCGCGCACATCGATCACTGGCTGGCCAAGTTCCCGCCGGACCGCAAGCGCTCGGCGGTGCTGCAGGGCTTGCACGCGGCGCAGGAACAGAACCAGGGCTGGCTGACCGACGAGTTGATCGCCGGCGTGGCCAAGTACCTGGAACTGCCGCCGGTGTGGGCCTACGAGGTCGCCAGCTTCTACTCGATGTTCGAGACCGAGAAGGTCGGCCGCAACAACGTCGCGTTCTGCACCAACATCAGTTGCTGGCTCAACGGTGCCGAGGACCTGGTCGCGCACGCCGAGAAGAAGCTCGGCTGCAAGCTGGGCCAGTCCACCGCCGACGGCCGCGTCTACCTCAAGCGCGAGGAAGAATGCCTGGCCGGTTGCGCAGGCGCGCCGATGATGGTCATCAACGGCCACTACCACGAGCATCTGACCAAGGACAAGGTCGACGAATTGCTGGACGGGTTGGAGTAACGGCAATGGCACAGCATCCCCACGCTCCCACCGGTCCGGTCGGTCCCGCGCCGCAGCCGCACCAGGTGGTGTACACCACGCTGCACTACGACACCCCGTGGTCCTACGAAAGCTACCTGAAGACCGGTGGCTACGCTGCGCTGCGCAAGATCCTCGAAGAGAAGATCCCGCCGGAGCAGGTGATCGAGATGGTCAAGCAGTCGAACCTGCGTGGCCGTGGCGGCGCAGGTTTCCCGACCGGCCTGAAGTGGTCGTTCATGCCCAAGGGCGCGCCGCAGAAGTACATCCTGTGCAACTCGGACGAGTCCGAGCCCGGCACCTGCAAGGACCGCGACATCCTGCGCTACAACCCGCATTCGGTGGTGGAGGGCATGGCCATCGCCTGCTACGCCACTGGCTCCACCGTGGGCTACAACTACCTGCGCGGCGAGTTCCACCACGAGCCGTTCGAGAACTTCGAGCAGGCCCTGGCCGATGCCTACGCCAATGGCTGGCTGGGCAAGGACATCCTCGGCAGCGGCATCGACATCGACATCTACGGCGCGCTGGGCGCCGGCGCCTACATCTGCGGTGAAGAGACCGCGCTGATGGAGTCGCTGGAAGGCAAGAAGGGCCAGCCGCGCTACAAGCCGCCGTTCCCGGCCAACTTCGGCCTGTACGGCAAGCCGTCGACGATCAACAACACCGAGACCTACGCCTCGGTGCCGGCGATCATCCGCAACGGCCCGGAATGGTTCCTGGGGCTGAGCAAGACCAAGAACGGCGGCCCGAAGATCTTCTCGGTCTCCGGCTGCGTGCAGAAGGGCGGCAACTTCGAGGTGCCGCTGGGCACCACCTTCGACGAACTGCTGGAGATGGCCGGCGGGCTGAAGCCGGGCCGCACCCTCAAGGGCGCGATCCCGGGCGGCGTGTCGATGCCGGTGCTGAAGGCCGAGCAGCTCACGGGCCTGCAGATGGACTACGACACGTTGCGCGCGCTGGGCACCGGGCTGGGCTCGGGCGCGATCGTGGTGCTGGACGACAGCGTGTGCTGCGTGAAGTTCGCCTGCCGCATCTCGCAGTTCTTCCACAAGGAGTCCTGCGGCCAGTGCACCCCGTGCCGCGAAGGCACCGGCTGGATGCACCGCGTGCTGGAGCGCATCGTCGCCGGCAAGGCCACGATGGAAGACCTGCACCAGCTGCGCACCGTCGCCGGGCAGATCGAGGGCCACACCATCTGCGCCTTCGGCGAGGCGGCGGCCTGGCCGATCCAGGGCTTCCTGCGCCAGTTCTGGGACGAATTCGAGTACTACATCGTCAACGGTCATTCGATGGTTGACGGCAAGAAGGTGGAGGCAGCCGCCGCATGAGCGCGCAACCCAACAATCCCGGCGCGACCCCCGCGGTCGTGCCGGAAGGCCATGTGACCGTCGAGATCGACGGCCAGTCGCTGGTCGTGCCGAAGGGCTCGATGATCATCCAGGCCGCCGACAAGGCGGGCATCCCGATCCCGCGCTTCTGCTACCACGAGAAGCTGCCGATCGCGGCCAACTGCCGCATGTGCCTAGTCGACGTCGAGAAGTCGCCCAAGCCGTCGCCGGCCTGCGCCACGCCGGTCATGGACGGCATGAAGGTGCAGACCCGCAGCGACAAGGCGCTGAAGTACCAGCGCAGCGTCATGGAATTCCTGCTGATCAACCATCCGCTGGATTGCCCGATCTGCGATCAGGGCGGCGAGTGCGAGCTGCAGGACGTCTCGCTGGGCTATGGCCGCTCGGTCAGCCGCTTCAACGAGCGCAAGCGCGTGGTGCCGGACGAGGACATCGGGCCGCTGGTCGCCACCGAGATGACCCGCTGCATCCAGTGCACGCGCTGCGTGCGCTTCACCGCTGACATCGCCGGCACCTACGAGCTGGGCGGCATGTACCGCGGCGAGAACCTGCAGATCGGCACCTACGACGGCAAGCCGCTGACCACCGAGCTGTCCGGCAACGTGGTCGACGTGTGCCCGGTGGGCGCGCTGACCAACAAGGTGTTCCAGTTCCGTGCGCGCCCCTGGGAACTGGTGGCGCGCGAGTCGCTGGGCTACCACGACGCGATGGGCTCCAACCTGTTCCTGCACGTGCGCCGCGGCGAAGTGCTGCGCACCGTGCCGCGCGACAACGAAGCGGTCAACGAGTGCTGGCTGTCCGACCGCGACCGCTACTCGCACCAGGGCCTGTACGCCGAGGACCGCGCCCTGCGGCCGATGCGCAAGGTCGACGGGCAGTGGCGCGAGGTGTCGTGGGCCGAAGGGCTTTCCGCCGCGAGCGAGATCCTCAAGGCCAACCGTGGCGACGCGCTGGGCGTGCTCGCGCATCCGTCCACCTCCAACGAGGAGGGCGCGCTGCTGGCGCGCCTGGCCGAGGGCCTGGACAGCGGCAACCTCGATCACCGCGTGTACAACCGCGACTTCTCCGATGCCGCGCTGGTCGAGCCGTTCGCGCTGCCGCTGGCGGAGATCGAGCAGGCCGACGTGGTGGTGATCCTGGGCAGCAACCTGCGCCATGAACTGCCGCTGCTGCATGCACGCCTGCGCAAGGCGCGGATGCAGCGCCAGACCAAGGTGTATTCGATCAATCCGGTCGATTTCGATGTGGCCTTCGACCAGGCCGGCCGCCAGATCGTGGCGCCGTCGAAGTTCGCCGAAGCGTTGGCCGATGGCGCGCTGCGCGAAGCGGTGCAGGGTGCCGGCCGTGCGGTGCTGATCGTCGGCGCGCTGGTCGAGAACCATCCGCAGGCCGCTGCGCTGCGTGCGGCCGCGCGCGACTTCGCCGCCGCCACCGGCGCGGCGCTGTGCCGCATCCCGCAGGGCGCCAACGCGCTCGGCCTGTCGCGCTACGGTGTGCTACCGCGCGGCCGCAACGCCGCGGCGATGCTGGCCGAACCGCGCAGCGCCTATGTGCTGTACGGCCTGGAGCCGGGGCTGGACTTCGCCGACGCCGCGGCCGCGCGCAGCGCGCTGGCCGGTGCCAAGGTGGTGGCGTTCAGCCACTTCGCCTGCGCCTCCACCCGTGACGTGGCCGACGTGATCCTGCCGATCGGCGCGCTGCCGGAAATCGAGGCGACGTTGACCAACCTCAACGGCAGCGACCAGCGCACCCGCGCCGGCGGCAAGCTGCCGGGCGAGGCCCGCGAGGGCTGGCGCGTGCTGCGCGCGCTCGGCGGCGAGCTGGGCCTGCAGGGCTTCGAGTTCATCGACCTGGCCGGGCTGCGCGATGGCCTGCAGCCGCGCGAGGTTGCCGCGGCAAGCTCGGCGCAGCCGGCGCGCCAGGACGAGGGCCTGGAACTGGCCGCCAGTCCGGCGATCTACCGCACCGATGCGGTGGTGCGCCGCGCGCAGGCGCTGCAGCAGCATCCGCTGAACCGCGCGCCGGGCATCGCGCTGCATCCGGACGAGGCGGCGCGCTTGGGCTTGAGCGACGGACAGATGGTCAAGGTCGGCACCGCGGCGGGTAGCGCCACGTTGCCGCTGGCGACGGACAAGCGGGTCGCGCCGGGCGCGGCCTGGATCGAAACGGGCCACGGCGCGACCGCGCCGCTGGGCGCCGGTCGGGTGACGGTGGTGGCTGCATGAACGAGATGCTGTTGAACGTGGTCGACCCGCTGCACCAGTGGTTCCTCGGCCTGGGCGCCTTCGGCGTGGTCCTTTGGATCGTGCTGAAGATCCTGCTGATCGCCATGCCGGTGATCATCTCGGTGGCGTTCTACGTGGTCTGGGAGCGCAAGCTGATCGGCTGGATGCACGTGCGCCACGGGCCGATGTACGTGGGCATGGGCATCTTCCAGGCCTTCGCCGACGTCTTCAAGCTGCTGTTCAAGGAGATCATCCAGCCGAGCAGCTCGCACAAGGCGATGTTCGTGATCGCGCCGCTGATCACCCTGGCGCCGGCCTTCGCCGCCTGGGCGGTGGTGCCGTTCGACGCCAAGCTGGTGCTGTCCAACGCCAACGCCGGCCTGCTGTACCTGCTGGCGATGACCTCGCTGGGCGTGTACGGCATCATCCTGGCCGGCTGGGCGTCCAACTCCAAGTACGCCTTCCTCGGCGCGATGCGCTCGGCGGCGCAGGTGGTCAGCTACGAGATCGCGATGGGCTTCGCCCTGGTCGGCGTGATGATCGCCGCCGGCAGCCTGAACCTGAGCACGATCGTGCAGGCGCAGGCCGGCAGCTCCGGGTTCTTCAGCTGGTTCCTGATCCCGCTGTTCCCACTGTTCATCGTGTACTGGGTGTCCGGCGTGGCCGAGACCAACCGCGCGCCGTTCGACGTGGTCGAAGGCGAGTCTGAAATCGTCGCCGGCCACATGGTCGAGTATTCGGGCGGTGCGTTCGCGCTGTTCTTCCTGGCCGAATACGCCAACATGATCCTGGTCAGCTTCCTGGTCTCGATCTTCTTCCTGGGCGGCTGGCTGAGCCCGATCCAGGGCTGGGTCACCGCGGACGTGTCGCCGTGGGTCAACTGGATCTGGACCGGCGGCTGGCCGTGGCTGTTCGCCAAGGTGGTGTTCTTCATGAGCGCCTACATCTGGTTCCGCGCCAGCTTCCCGCGCTACCGCTACGACCAGATCATGCGCCTGGGCTGGAAGGTGTTCATTCCGTTGACGATCGTGTGGATCGCGGTGACGGCATTGATGGTGTTCTACGGTGTGATCCACAGGGGTGTGTAAGCGATGAATAAAGTCACCCATTACTTCAAGAGCCTGTTGCTGCTCGAGCTGCTCGGCGGCCTGTGGCTGACCTTGAAGTACACGTTCCGTCCCAAGTACACCGTGCTGTACCCGATGGAGAAGTTCCCGCAGTCGCCGCGCTTCCGTGGCCTGCACGCGCTGCGCCGCTATCCCAACGGCGAAGAGCGCTGCATCGCCTGCAAGCTGTGCGAAGCGGTGTGCCCGGCGCTGGCGATCACCATCGACTCGACCAAGCGCGAGGACGGCACCCGCCGCACCACCCGCTACGACATCGACCTGTTCAAGTGCATCTACTGCGGCTTCTGCGAGGAAAGCTGCCCGGTGGATTCGATCGTGGAGACCCAGGTGCTGGAGTACCACTTCGAGAAGCGCGGCGAGAACATCGTCACCAAGCCGCAGTTGCTGGCGATCGGAGACCGGCTCGAGGCCGAGATCGCCGAGCGCCGTGCTGCCGACGCTCCCTTCCGCTGAGGTTCCGAAATGGATTGGGTCAATATCGCTTTCTGGATCTTCGCCACCATCGCCGCGGTCGCCGCCGGCGCGGTGATCAGCGTGCGCAACCCCGTGTACGCGGTGCTGTGCCTGATCCTGACGTTCTTCTCCATCGCCTGCGTGTGGCTGCTGGTGGGCGCCGAATTCCTCGGCGTGACCCTGGTGCTGGTCTACGTCGGCGCGGTGATGGTGCTGTTCCTGTTCGTGGTGATGATGCTGGACATCGACACCGCCCGCATGCGCGAGGGCTGGGTGCGCTACCTGCCGGTCGGCCTGGTGGTCGCGGTGGCGATGCTGGTGCAGATGGTCACCCTGATCGGCGTGAAGGCGCGCAGTGCGGCGCCGTTCCCGGCCGACAACGCCGCGGCCCAGGCTGCCGACACTTCCAACATCACCTGGCTGGCCAAGACCCTGTTCACCCAGTTCCTGCTGCCGTTCGAATTCGCCGCGATCATCCTGACCGTGGCGGTCGTCGCTGCGGTGATGCTGACCCTGCGCAAGCGCACCGGCATCAAGACCCAGAACCCGGGCGAGCAGTCGCGGGTCAAGGCCAGCGACCGCCTGCGCATCGTCAAGATGGACGCCGAGAAGCCCACGCTCCACACTCCGCCGGCATCGCAGGAGGGCCAGCCATGATCTCCCTAGGCCATCTGCTAGCGCTCGGCGCGGTGCTGTTCTGCATCGCCCTGGCCGGCATCTTCCTCAACCGCAAGAACGTCATCGTGCTGCTGATGTCGATCGAGCTGATGCTGCTGTCGGTCAACATCAACTTCGTCGCCTTCTCGCGCGAGCTCGGCGACGCCGCCGGCCAGTTGTTCGTGTTCTTCATCCTGACCGTGGCCGCGGCCGAAGCCGCCATCGGCCTCGCGATCCTGGTGACACTGTTCCGTACCCGCCACACGATCAACGTGGCCGAAGTCGATTCGCTGAAGGGCTGACCTGCAGATGGAAATTACGCTCTCCAAGAGTCTGCTGATCGCGGTGGTGCTGGCCCCGCTGGTCGGCAGCATCATCGCCGGCCTGTTCGGCCGTCAGGTCGGTCGCAAGGGCGCACAGTTCGCCACCATCCTCGGCGTGGCGGTCAGTTGCGCGCTGTCGTGCTGGACCCTGTACCAGTTGGTCGGGCAGGGCGCGTCGCCGTTCAACCAGAACCTCTACACCTTCTTCGAGGTCGGCCACTATTCGGCCCACGTCGGCTTCATGGTCGACCGCCTGACCGCGATGATGATGGTGGTGGTGACCTTCGTGTCGCTGCTGGTGCACATCTACACCATCGGCTACATGGCCGACGATCCGGGCTACCAGCGCTTCTTCAGCTACATCTCGCTGTTCACCTTCTCGATGCTGAGCCTGGTGATGAGCAACAACTTCCTTCAGCTGTTCTTCGGCTGGGAAGCGGTGGGCCTGGTGTCGTACCTGCTGATCGGGTTCTGGTTCAAGCGCCCGACCGCGGTGTTCGCCAACATGAAGGCGTTCCTGGTCAACCGCGTCGGCGATTTCGGCTTCATCCTCGGCATCGCCGGCGTGCTGCTGTGGTTCGGCACGCTGGACTACGCCAGCGTGTTCGCCAACGCCACCGCGGTGCTGGGCAGCGACGCCGCCGGCGGCCTGGCCCAGGTGCAGCTGTTCCAGGGCCATGCCTGGAACGTCTCCACGATCATCTGCGTGTGCCTGTTCATCGGCGCCATGGGCAAGTCGGCGCAGGTGCCGCTGCATGTGTGGCTGCCGGACTCGATGGAAGGCCCGACCCCGATTTCGGCGCTGATCCATGCCGCGACCATGGTCACCGCCGGCATCTTCATGGTGGCGCGCATGTCGCCGCTGTTCGAGTTGTCGCAGACCGCGCTGAACTTCGTGCTGTTCATCGGTGCCACCACCGCGTTCTTCACCGGCCTGATCGGCATCGTGCAGAACGACATCAAGCGCGTGGTCGCCTACTCGACGCTGTCGCAGCTGGGCTACATGACCGTGGCGCTGGGCGTGTCGGCGTACTCGGCGGCGGTGTTCCACCTGATGACCCACGCCTTCTTCAAGGCGCTGCTGTTCCTGGCGGCCGGCTCGGTGATCATCGGCATGCACCACGAGCAGGACATGCGCAAGATGGGCGGCCTGCGCAAGTACATGCCGATCACCTACTGGACCAGCGTGATCGGCACCCTGGCGCTGGTCGGCACCCCGTTCTTCGCCGGCTTCTATTCCAAGGACACCATCATCGAGGCGGCCCAGCACCACGCCGAGGGTGCGCCGTTCTGGAGCATCGCCAGCTACGGCTACTGGGCGGTGCTGGGTGGCGTGCTGATCACCAGCTTCTACAGCTTCCGCTTGCTGTTCCTGACCTTCCACGGCCAGGAGCGCTTCCGCGATGCGCATGCGCACGACGTGCACGCCCACCACGACAGCGCCCACACCGATGCAGAGGCGCAGTCCTACGCACACGATGCGCACGACGCGCATGCGCATGACGACCATCACGGCCATCATGGCGCGCACGAACCGCACGAGTCGCCGTGGGTGGTGACGGTGCCGCTGATCCTGCTGGCGATCCCGTCGATCGCGATCGGCTTCTTCACCATCGGCCCGATGCTGTTCGGCACCGACTGGGCAGGGCACCATGCCGCGGCGGCGATCAAGGGCCAGGCGGTCAGCTTCTTCACCGGCATCGTCGATTTCTACGATCCGGCACGCGACACCGTCGGCGCGCTGGCCGAGGAGTTCCACGGCCCGGTCGCGTTCGCCCTGCACGGCCTGACCCAACCGCCGTTCTTCCTCACCCTGGCCGGTTTCGCCCTGGCCTGGATCCTGTACCTGTGGAAGCCGGAACTGGCGGCGAAGGCGCGCAAGACGTTCTCGCTGCCGGTGTGGATCCTCGAGAACAAGTACGGTTTCGACAAGCTCTGGATCGGCGGTTTCGCCGGCGGCGGCGTGCGCCTTGGCAAGGTGTCGCGCGCGGTGGATACGCATGTCGTGGACGGCGTCATGGTCAACGGCACCGCACGCGTGATCGACCTGGCGGCCAACCTGCTGCGTCGCACGCAATCCGGTTTCCTCTATCACTACGCCTTCGCGATGATCGTCGGTCTCATTGCCCTGCTGGGCGTGCTGATGCATTTCTGGCGTTGACCTGTACGGAATAAGAACACGTGTCGAACTGGCCTCTACTCTCCATCCTGATCTGGCTGCCGATCATCGGCGGCGCCCTGGTGCTCGCCCTGCGTGATGCGCGTGCGGCGCGCTGGGCGTCGCTGCTGGTGGCGTTGCTGACCTTCGCGCTCAGCCTGCCGCTGCTCACCGGTTTCGACTACGCCAGCGACGCGCTGCAGTTCGTCGAGACCCACGCCTGGATCCCGGCGTACGACATCGGCTACAACCTCGGCGCCGACGGCATCGCGGTGGCGCTGATCGTGCTGACCACGCTGGTCACGGTGCTGGCGCTGATCGGCGCGTGGACCTCGATCGACAAGCGCGTCAACCAGTACGTGGCCGCGTTCCTGATCCTGGAAGGCGTCACCGTCGGCATCTTCTCCGCCACCGACGCGATGCTGTTCTACGTGTTCTTCGAGGCGATGCTGATCCCGATGTTCCTGATCATCGGCATCTGGGGCGGCCCGCGCCGCATCTACGCCGCGGTCAAGTTCTTCCTGTACACCTTCCTCGGCTCGGTGCTGATGCTGGTCGGGTTGATCTACCTGTACCTGAAGGGCGGCAGCTTCCAGCTCGCCGACCTGTACCAGCTGTCGCTGACCTCCAAGGAACAGACCTGGCTGTTCTTCGCCTTCCTGATCGCCTTCGCGGTCAAGGTGCCGATGTTCCCGGTGCACACCTGGCTGCCGGACGCGCACGTGGAAGCGCCGACCGCCGGTTCGGTGATCCTGGCGGCGATCGCGCTGAAGATCGGCGGTTACGGTTTCCTGCGCTTCAACCTGCCGATCCTGCCCGACGCCAGCAACGAGTGGGCGTGGCTGGTGATCGCGCTGTCGCTGATCGCGGTGATCTACGTCGGCCTGGTCGCGCTGGTCCAGGACGACATGAAGAAGCTGATCGCCTATTCGTCGATCGCGCACATGGGCTTCGTCACCCTCGGCACCTTCGTCGCCTTCGCCCTGGTCGGCTTCGGCAGCACCGATGCGGCCCGGCTGGGCCTGCAGGGCGCGATGGTGCAGATGATCTCGCACGGCTTCGTGTCCGGCGCCATGTTCTCCTGCGTCGGCGTGCTGTACGACCGCATGCACACCCGCCGCATCGCCGACTACGGCGGCGTGGTCAACGTGATGCCGTGGTTCGCGACCTTCGCGATGCTGTTCTTCATGGCCAATGCGGGCCTGCCGGGCACCAGCGGCTTCGTCGGCGAGTTCATGGTCATCATGGCCAGCTTCCAGGCGCATCCGCTGCTGGCCTTCGGCGCGGCGACCACCCTGGTGATCACCGCCGCCTACACCCTGTGGCTGTACAAGCGCGTGTTCTTCGGCGAAGTCGCCAATGCGCACGTCGCCGAGCTGAAGGACATCAACGGCCGTGAGGCGCTGGTGCTGGGCGTGTTCGCGCTCGGCGTGCTGGCCCTGGGCCTGTATCCGAAGCCCTTGACCGACCTGATGGAGCCCTCGATCGCGAAGCTGGCGGCGCAGATCGCCACCAGCAAGCTGTAAGCGGCCGTCGAGCGTATTGATTCCAGAGATTTGATGATGACCACCCCTGCGCTGCTGCCTCTGACCACCGTCGACCTGCCGCCCCTGCTGCCCGAGCTAGTGCTGACGGCCGGTGCCTTCTTCCTGCTGATGCTCGATCTGTTCATCAGCGAGCGCAACAAGGCCTGGACCCACATCGTCTCGGTGGCGATCCTGGTCGCGGTGTTCGCGATGCTGCTGGCCGGCGTGGGCGGGCAGGGCGAGGTGTTCAACGGCATGTTCGTGCGCGACGCCGCCGCCGACGTGATGAAGACGGTGATCGTCGGCCTCAGCGCGCTGACCCTGATCTATGGCTGGAGCTACCTGCGCGAGCGCAAGCTGTACCAGGGCGAGATCCCGGTGCTGGTGCTGTTCGCCACGGTCGGCATGATGATCCTGGTCTCGGCCGGCAGCCTGCTGATGGTCTACCTGGGCCTGGAACTGCTGGCGCTGTGCTCCTACGCGCTGGTCGCCTCCAACCGCGACAACGGCATGGCCACCGAAGCGGCGATGAAGTACATCGTGCTCGGTTCGCTGGCCTCCGGCCTGCTGCTGTACGGCATGTCGCTGATCTACGGCGCCACCGGCACGCTGAGCCTGAGCGGCATCCACGAAGCGATCGGCAACGGCCGCGAGCACATGCTGCTGCTCACCGGCACGGTGTTCATGATCGCCGGCGTCGCCTTCAAGCTCGGCGCCGCGCCGTTCCACATGTGGCTGCCGGACGTCTACCAGGGCGCCCCGGCGCCGATCGCGCTGTTCATCAGCTCGGCGTCCAAGCTGGCCGCGTTCGGCATGGCCTACCGCCTGCTGGAAGTGGGCGTGGGCCCGCTGGCGGCGCAGTGGCACTGGGTCATCGGCGGCCTGGCGGCGCTGTCGCTGGTGGTCGGCAACCTGATGGCGGTGGCGCAGAGCAACCTCAAGCGCATGCTGGCGTACTCCACGGTCTCGCACATCGGCTTCCTGCTGCTGGGCGTGGCCGGTGGCGGCGAGCGCGGCTATGCGGCGGCGCTGTTCTACGCGATCTGCTACGCGGTGATGTCCACGGCGTCGTTCGGCGCGATCATCGCGCTGTCGCGCAAGGGCTTCGAAGCCGAGAACATCGACGACTTCAAGGGCCTGAACGCGCGCAACCCGTGGATGGCGTTGCTGGTGCTGTGCATCATGGCCTCGCTGGCCGGCGTGCCGCCGTTCCTGGGCTTCTGGGCCAAGCTGGCGGTGCTGGGCGCGGTGGTTGCAGTGCCCGACCAGAACCTGTGGTGGACCGGCCTGGCCGTGCTGTCGGTGCTGTGCGCGGTGATCGGCGCCTTCTACTACCTGCGCGTGATCAAGGTGATGTACTTCGACGAGCCGGTCGGCACGCCGTTGCCGGCCAACGACGACCGCGTGCTGAGTGTGGCGCTGGGCGTCAATGCGCTCGGCCTGCTGGCCTTCGGCCTGGCCTGGAGCCCGCTGATGGCGTGGTGCCAGCGCGCCTTCGCGCACCTGGCCTGATCTCGAAAGGGCGGTTTTCCCGCTGTTTTACGCCAACGCCGCCGCAAGGCGGCGTTGGCTTTTTTGCATTCGGCGATGCGATTGGTGTTTCGTTTTCCATCGCGTGCGGTTATCATGGCGTCCTTCGAACGGCAGCGTCGCTACCGCATCGAGATGAAAATCAGGGCTTGCAATTGACGCACTGATTCTTCATAATTCCGCTTCTGCTGCGGGGTGGAGCAGTCTGGCAGCTCGTCGGGCTCATAACCCGAAGGTCGCAGGTTCAAATCCTGCCCCCGCTACCATATTTGTCTGCAGCGGCAACCAGTCCATCGGTTGTCTGCGGCAGGGAAGTTTGGGCTTCGCGATGACGCATGTTCCCGTCGTCGCAACCGGAATCCAGCGTGACCGGAGTCGTACCGGACAAGGGGCCCAGAGGGCCCTTTGTCGTTTCCGGGGTCCGGGAAATATCACGCAACCGACTCTTCAACCCTTCAGATGCAAGGCAGGCTGTGAGCGACAAGGCAAACGAAATCGCGACGTTGCTGGGCCCGACCGTGGACGCGTTGGGTTTGGAACTGCTGGGCGCCGAATATCTGCCGGCCCCCGGCGGCGCCACGCTGCGCCTGTATATCGACGTGCCGCTGGCCGAGCAGCCCGAGCGCATCGTCAACATCGACGATTGCGAGCGGGTCAGCCGCGAGGTCTCGGCGCAACTGGACGTGGAAGACCCGATCAGCGGCAACTACACGCTGGAAGTGTCCTCGCCGGGCGTGGACCGGCCGCTGTTCAGCGCCGAACAGTTTTCCCGCCACCTGGGCGAATCGGCCAAGGTGGTGTTGAAGTTGCCGCAGCAGGGCCGTCGGCGCCTGCAGGGGCGCATCGTGCGGGCCGACGCGGATGCCGGCCGGATCACTTTCGAGGTCGACGGCGCCGAACTGGCAGTGGACTTCGACAACATCGACAAGGCGCGGATCATGCCCGACTGGGCCGCGTTGGGCCTGGCCCCGACCAAGCCGGGCAAGGGCCCGAAGCCGGCCGGCAAGAACGCAAAATCCAATAAGAAACCATCCAACGAACCGGCGGCCGACGAGGCTGCGCGCGGAGCGAAAGAATGAGCAAGGAACTGTTGCTGGTAGTCGACGCGGTGGCCAACGAAAAGGGCGTGCCGCGCGAAGTGATCTTCGACGCGATCGAGGCCGCATTGGCGTCGGCGGCGAAGAAGCGCTACCCCGACCAGGACGTGCTGACGCGCGTCACCATCGACCACAAGGACGGCAATTACGAAACCTACCGACGTTGGGAAGTGGTGGCCGACGACGTGGTGATGGAATCGCCCGACCGGCAGATCCGCCTGATGGACGCGGTCGACGAGGCCGAGGGCGTGGACGTCGGCGACTACATCGAAGAGCAGATCGAGAATCCGGACTTCGGCCGCATCGCCGCGCAGGCCGCCAAGCAGGTGATCGTGCAGCGCGTACGCGAGGCCGAGCGGCAGCAGGTGGTGGACGCGTGGAAGGATCGCGTCGGCGAACTGGTCACCGGCGTGGTCAAGCGCGCCGAGCGCGGCAACATCTACGTGGACCTGGGCGGCAACGCCGAGGCCTTCATCCCCAAGGACAAGGGCATTCCGCGCGACGTGCTGCGCGCCGGCGATCGCGTGCGCGGCTATCTGGCCGAAGTGCGTTCGGAGCCGCGTGGCCCGCAGCTGTTCATCAGCCGCGCCGCGCCGGAATTCATGATCGAACTGTTCAAGCTGGAAGTGCCGGAAGTGGGCCAGGGCCTGGTCGAGATCAAGGCCTGCGCGCGCGATCCGGGCGACCGCGCCAAGATCGCGGTGCTGGCGCACGACACCCGCACCGATCCGATCGGCGCCTGCATCGGCATGCGTGGTTCGCGCGTGCAGGCGGTGTCCAACGAGCTCAACGGCGAGCGCGTGGACATCGTGCTGTGGAACGACAACCCGGCCAACTTCGTCATCAATGCGATGGCGCCGGCCGAGGTGCAGTCGATCATCGTCGATGAAGAAAAGCACTCGATGGACCTGGCGGTGGCGGAAGATCGCCTGGCCCAGGCGATCGGCAAGGGCGGCCAGAACGTGCGCCTGGCCAGCCGCCTGACCGGCTGGCAGCTCAACGTGATGACCGCCGAGCAGGTCGCGGCCAAGTCCGAGGCCGAGCAGGCCGTGGCCCGCCAGCTGTTCATGGACAAGCTGGAAGTGGACGAGGAAATCGCCGCGATCCTGGTCGCCGAGGGCTTCAACTCGGTCGAGGAAATCGCCTACGTGCCGGTCGGCGAGCTGCTGGCAGTGGAAGGTTTCGACGAGGACATCGTCGAGGAACTGCGTGCTCGTGCCCGCGACGCGCTGCTCAACGAGGCGCTGGCCGCCGAGGAGAGCGACGAGGATGGTGTGCCGGCGGCGGACCTGCTGTCGCTGCCGGGCATGGACGAAGCCACCGCTTACGCGCTGGCCGGCCATGGTGTGCGTACCAGCGAGGACCTGTCGGATCTGGCTGCCGACGAAATCCTCGAGTTCGGCATCGAGGACCTGGACAAGGACCGCGCCGCGGCCCTGATCCTGGCCGCCCGCGCCGAGGAGATCGCCCGCCTGGAGCGCGGCGAATGAGTCAGCGATGAATGCCGCCCTGACCCGATCAGGGCTTAGAATCCGCGCTACCTTCGCACGCGGCGAGGGGGCGCCAACCAGATCATAGGATCCGAATGTCGCAGCAAACCACCATCCGCAAGCTGGCCGAACTGGTGAACACGCCGGTCGAGAAACTGCTGGTTCAACTGGCCGACGCCGGGATGAAGTTCAGCGGTCCCGACCAGGTCGTCACCAGCACCGAAAAGATGAAGCTGCTGGGCTTCCTGCGCCGTACCCACGGCAAGACCGACAAGCCGGTCGAGGAAGAGGCCCAGGCGGCGCCGAAGAAGATCACCCTGAACCGGCGCAAGCTGCAGGAAGTGACGGTCAGCGCCGGGCGCAGCAAGACCACGGTCAACGTCGAGGTCCGGCAGAAGCGCACCTACGTGAAGTCGGCCGAGGACCTGGCCGCCGAGCGTGCGGCGCCGTCCGCGGGCGGACGGGTGGATGACGAGCGCGCCGAGATCCTGCGCAAGCTGGAGGAATCCAAGCAGCGCAACCTGGCCGAACAGCAGAAGCTGGCCGAGCAGGACCGTGCGCGCGCCGAGGAAATCGAGCGCAAGCGCAAGGCCGAGCAGGACGCGCGCGAGCGCGCCGAGGCCGAGCAACGTGCGGCCCAGGCCGCGCTGAACGCCGAGTCGGCGCCGCCGGCGGCGGCACCGTCCGCGCCTGCCGCCGACCGCAGCGCCGCTGCCGCGCCGCGCGCGCCGCGTCCGCCGATGGCACCGCGTCCGGCGGGTGCAGCGCATCCGGCCAAGCCGGCGGCGCCGCGCAGCGACGACCGCAACAATGCCAACAACAAGCACAAGACCCGCGGCTCGCACGTGATGGTCGCCGGGGTCGAGGACGACGACAGCACTAGCCGCTTCGCCGGCCAGCTGCACCTGTCCGCGGCCGATCGCGCGCGCCGTTCCAACGTGCGCGGCAAGCCGCGCGGCGGCAGCCACAGCGGCGGCCGTCGCCAGGCCGAACCGTTGCGCAGCGGCGGCGGCGCGCACGGTTTCGAGCGTCCCACCGCACCGGTGGTGCGCGAAGTGGCGATCGGCGACACCATCACCGTGGCCGACCTGGCGCAGAAGCTCGCGCTGAAGGGCGGCGACGTGGTCAAGGCGCTGTTCAAGATGGGCGTGATGGCCACCATCACCCAGTCCATCGACCACGACACCGCGGCGCTGATCACCGAAGAGCTCGGCCACAAGCCGGTGCGCGCAGGCAGCGCCGACGCCGAGGACGCGCTGCTGGCGCACACCGAGGACGCGCAGGGCGAGAAGCTGTCGCGGCCGCCGGTGGTCACCATCATGGGCCACGTCGACCACGGCAAGACCTCGTTGCTGGACTACATCCGCCGCACCAAGGTCGCCTCGGGCGAAGCCGGCGGCATCACCCAGCACATCGGCGCCTACCACGTCGAAACCGACCGCGGCGTCATCAGCTTCCTGGATACCCCGGGCCATGCCGCGTTCACCTCGATGCGCGCGCGCGGCGCCAAGCTCACCGACATCGTGGTGCTGGTGGTCGCGGCCGACGACGGCGTGATGCCGCAGACGGTCGAGGCGGTCAAGCATGCGAAGGCGGCCGGCGTGCCGCTGATCGTGGCGGTCAACAAGATCGACAAGTCCGGTGCCGATCCGCTGCGGGTCAAGAACGAACTGCTCGCGCAGGACGTGGTCGCCGAAGAATTCGGTGGCGACACCCAGTTCGTCGAACTCTCGGCCAAGACCGGCCAGGGCATCGATGTGCTGCTGGACGCGATCTCGCTGCAGGCCGAAGTGCTGGAACTGCGGGCGGTGGCCGAAGGCCGCGCCAGCGGCGTGGTGATCGAGTCCTCGCTGGACAAGGGCCGCGGCCCGGTGGCGACGGTGCTGGTGCAGCAGGGCGCGCTGAAGAAGGGCGACTACCTGGTGTGCGGCATCCAGTACGGCCGCGTGCGTGCACTGTTCGACGAGACCGGCAAGCAGCCCGATTCCGCGGGTCCGTCGATCCCGGTGCAGGTGCTCGGCCTGTCCGGCGTGCCGGATGCCGGCGACGACTTCGTGGTCGTCGACGACGAGCGCCTGGCCAAGGACGTGGCGCAGCAGCGCGAGACCAAGCGCCGCGAGTCGCGCCTGGTGTCCTCGGCGGGCAGCCGCATGGAAGACATCATGTCGCAGCTCGGCAAGGGCGAAGGCCAGCTGTCGCTGAACCTGGTGATCAAGGCCGACGTGCAGGGTTCGGTGGAAGCGCTGAAGCAGTCGCTGACCGCGCTGTCCAACGAGCAGATCCGCATCAACGTGATCCACTCCGGCGTGGGCGGCATCACCGAGTCCGATGCGAATTCGGCGCTGGCGTCCAAGGCCACGGTGATCGGCTTCAACGTGCGTGCCGACGCCTCGGCGCGGCGCATCATCGAGACCAACGGCATCGACCTGCGTTACTTCTCGATCATCTACGACGTGATCGACCAGGTGAAGCAGGTGGCGTCCGGTCTGCTGGGCGTGGAGATCCGCGAAGAGATCATCGGTGTCGCCCAGGTGCGCGACGTGTTCCGCAGCTCCAAGTTCGGCGCCGTCGCCGGCTGTATGGTCGTGGAGGGCGTGGTCAAGCGCAACAAGCCGATCCGCGTGCTGCGCGACAACACCGTGGTGTTCGAGGGCGAGCTGGAGTCGCTGCGTCGCTTCAAGGAGAACGTCGACGAAGTGCGCAACGGCACCGAGTGCGGTATCGGCGTGAAGGCCTACAACGACGTCAAGGCCGGCGACCAGATCGAGTGCTTCGAGCGCATCGAAGTGCAGCGCACGCTGTAAGAAGCCGGGATTCGGGAATCGGGATTGGGGAATGGGAGGAGCGGGGCGCTGCAGGCGCTTCGCTCGTCCCAGCTCCTTCCGGGTTCCTTTGTTCCGAACAACGAGATTTCCGATATGCCCACCAAATCCTTTCACCGTACCGATCGCGTGTCCGCGCAGATCCGTCGCGACCTCGGCACGATCGTGCACGCGGCCGTGCGCGATCACGGCCTGCCGTCGGTCAGCGTGTCCGACGTCGAGGTCACCCGCGATCTGGCCCATGCCAAGGTGTTCGTCACCGCGCTGATGCAGGAGCGCTCGGCCGAGGCGGTCAAGGGCCTGAAGGAGCTGGCGCCGCAGCTGCGCAGCGAGCTGGCCCGGGCGATGAAGCTGCGCCACGTGCCCGAGCTGCATTTCCACTACGACGATTCGGTCGATCGCGGCGAGCGCATCGACAATCTGCTGCGCGACATGCCGGAGCTGCAGCAAGATCAGGACGACGACAGCCGTGCCGCCGACGACGGCGAAGCATCGCCGCGCAAGGACTGAGTCCGCCGCCGATGCCCCGGCATCGGCGCCTACTGTTTGAACGGACACGTCGAACGCGGACGTTTCGTCTCGGCCGCGATCGCGGCGCTGCCTCATCCGCAACCGGCCCGCTGTTGTGCGTGCCTTCGCTATCTGCCTGTGTCGGTCGCACGCGCCCGGCAGATGCCGGATTCGCCCATCCCGAATCCCCAATCCCAACTCCCCGCCTGCACTCCATGCCTGTCTTCGGTCCGCGTCTGCCCCGTATCGTCTTCCGTCGCCTCGATGGCATCGTGCTGCTCGACAAGCCGATCGGCATGAGTTCCAACGCGGCGCTGCAGGCGGCGCGGCGGCTGTTCCGTGCCGAGAAGGGCGGCCACACCGGCAGCCTGGACCCGCTCGCCACCGGGCTGCTGCCGCTGTGCTTCGGCGAGGCGACCAAGCTGGCCGGGCTGCTGCTCGGCTCGGCCAAGGCCTACGAAGCGGAGGTCGTGCTCGGCGTCACCACCGACAGCGACGATGCCGAGGGTGCGGTGCTGCGGACCCGGCCGGTGCCGCCGCTGGACGCGGCCGCCCTGGAGGCGGCGCTGGCACCGCTGCGCGGGCGCATCCGCCAGCGCGCGCCGATCTATTCCGCGCTCAAGCAGGGCGGCGAGCCGCTGTACGTCAAGGCGCGCCGCGGCGAGGCGATCGAGGCGCCGGAGCGCGAGGTCGAGGTGCATGCGATCGACGTACTGGCCCACGCCGGCGATCGTCTGCGCCTGCACGTGGCCTGCGGGTCTGGCACCTACATCCGCAGCCTGGCCCGCGACCTGGGCGAGGCGCTGGGCTGCGGCGCGCACATTGCCGCGCTGCGGCGGCTGTGGGTGGAGCCGTTCCGCAACCCGCAGATGGTCACCCTGGAGCACCTGCAGCAGTTGGCCGCGCAGGATCCGGCAGCACTGGAGGCGCTGGTGCTGCCGCTGGCCGCCGGCCTGGCCGATTTCCCGCCGGTGCGCCTGGAGCCTGCTGCGGCGCAGCGTTTCCGCATGGGCCAGCGGCTGCGCGATCCGGCCTGGGCGCCCGGCCTGGCTGCGGTGTTCGACGCCGAGGGCGTCCCGCTGGGCCTGGGCCAGGTCGATGCGAGCGGGCTGCTGGCGCCGCAGCGCATGTTCAATCCGTGACCGCGCAGCGGTCGCGCCGGGCGTTACCTGACCGTCGTTCAGTCATGACACCGTCTTAACGCCTTGTTCCTGCAGGCCGGGACCGGTACAATTTCGCGGCCTTTCCGGCACGCTGCGCTCCGGCGCAATCCTTCGCAATCGGCGAGCCAGGCGGTGCGTCCTCTGCACGTTCCTGCCGGCCCCGCATCTCAGAGAAAACATCCCATGTCCATCGACACCCAGAAAGTCATCGAAGAAAACAAGCGCGGCGCTGCCGACACCGGTTCGCCGGAAGTCCAGGTCGCCCTGCTGACCGCCCGCATCGAACTGCTGACCGGCCACTTCAAGACCCACAAGAAGGACCACCACAGCCGCCGCGGCCTGCTGCAGATGGTCAACCGCCGCCGCAGCCTGCTCGACTATCTGAAGAAGAAGGATGGCGAGCGCTACAAGGCGCTGATCGAGAAGCTCGGCCTGCGTCGCTGAGGCAAACGAACCCCGCCGCGGCGCAGTGATGCGCCGCGGTTTTGTTTTGGGTAGTACCGTGGTCCGGAGATTGCTCCGCGCCACCGGCCGGATCCTCCCGGCCACCCGCCAGCGGCATGGGCCGTCAGCGGTCCATTTGCAGACAGCATCATCCAAGGAAACCCCGTGGCAAAAATCACCAAAACCTTCCAGTACGGCAAGCACACCGTCACCCTCGAAACCGGCGAGATCGCACGCCAGGCCGGCGGTGCCGTCATCGTCAAGATGGACGACACCGTACTGCTGGTCACCGCCGTCGCCGCCAAGAGCGCGCGCGAAGGTCAGGACTTCTTCCCGCTGACGGTCGACTATCAGGAGAAGTTCTACGCCGGCGGCCGCATCCCCGGCGGCTTCTTCAAGCGCGAGGGCCGTGCGACCGAGAAGGAGACGCTGATTTCGCGGCTGATCGACCGTCCGATCCGTCCGCTGTTCCCGGAGGATTACAAGAACGAAGTGCAGATCATCGCCACGGTGATGTCGATGAACCCGGACATCGACGGCGACATCGCCGCGCTGATCGGCGCCTCGGCCGCGCTGTCGCTGGCCGGCACCCCGTTCAACGGCCCGATTGGCGCCGCCAAGGTCGGTTACAAGAACGGCGAATACATCCTCAACCCGACCGTGTCGGAGCTGAAGGACTCGCAGCTGGAGCTGGTCGTCGCCGGTACCGCCAACGCGGTGCTGATGGTCGAATCCGAAGCCGCGCTGCTGTCGGAAGAAGTGATGCTGGGCGCGGTCACCTTCGGTCATCGCGAGATGCAGAAGGTCATCAACATCATCAACGAGCTGACCGTCGAAGCCGGCACCAAGCCGTCCGACTGGGTCGCCCCGGCCAAGAACGAGGCCATGATCGCCGCGCTGAAGGAAGCGGTTGGCGATCAGCTGGCGTCGGCCTTCCAGGTGCGCGACAAGCTGCAGCGCCGCGATGCGATCTCGGCGATCAAGAAGGACGTGATGGCGCAGCTGGCGCCGCGCGCCGCTGCCGAAGGCTGGGTCGCTGCCGACCTGTCCAAGGAGTTCGGCGAGCTGGAATACCAGACCATGCGCGGTTCGGTGCTGAGCACCAAGGTGCGCATCGACGGCCGTGCGCTGGACACCGTGCGCCCGATCAGCGTGAAGGCCGGCGTGCTGCCGCGTACCCACGGCTCGGCGCTGTTCACCCGCGGCGAGACCCAGGCGATCGTGGTCACCACGCTGGGCACCGCCCGCGACGGCCAGGTGATCGACGCGGTCTCCGGCGAGTACAAGGAAAACTTCCTGTTCCATTACAACTTCCCCCCGTACTCGGTGGGCGAGTGCGGCCGCTTCGGCGCGCCCAAGCGTCGCGAGATCGGCCACGGCCGCCTCGCCAAGCGCGGCGTGCTGGCAGTGATGCCGACCATGGAAGAGTTCCCGTACACCATCCGCGTGGTCTCGGAAATCACCGAATCCAACGGTTCCTCGTCGATGGCCTCGGTCTGCGGTTCGTCGCTGGCGCTGATGGACGCCGGCGTGCCGGTGAAGGCGCCGGTGGCCGGTATCGCCATGGGCCTGGTGAAGGAAGGCAACGACTTCGTGGTGCTGTCGGACATCCTGGGCGATGAAGATCACCTGGGCGACATGGACTTCAAGGTCGCCGGTACCGCCGAGGGCGTGTCCGCGCTGCAGATGGACATCAAGATCGAAGGCATCACCGAAGAGATCATGAAGCAGGCCCTGGCGCAGGCCAAGGCCGGCCGACTGCACATCCTCGGCGAGATGGCCAGCGCGCTGACCACCCCGCGTGCGGAGCTGAGCGACTACGCGCCGCGCCTGCTGACGATCAAGATCCACCCGGACAAGATCCGCGAAGTGATCGGCAAGGGTGGTTCCACCATCCAGGCGATCACCAAGGAAACCGGCACCCAGATCGACATCCAGGACGATGGCACCATCGTCATCGCCTCGGTCAACGCGATCGCTGCGCAGGCCGCCAAGGCGCGCATCGAGCAGATCACCTCGGACGTCGAGCCGGGCCGCATCTACGAAGGCAAGGTCGCCAAGATCATGGACTTCGGCGCGTTCGTGACCATCCTGCCGGGCAAGGACGGCCTGGTGCACGTCTCGCAGATCTCCAGCGAGCGCGTGGAGAAGGTCGGCGACAAGCTGAAGGAAGGCGACGTGGTCAAGGTCAAGGTGCTGGAAGTCGACAAGCAGGGCCGCATCCGCCTGTCGATGAAGGCCGTCGAGGAAGGCGAGGGCGTGTCGGCCGAATAAGCCGCGCGCGTCCACTGCCGTTCCAGGAAAAAGCGGGCTTCGGCCCGCTTTTTTCTTGCCTGGTGTTTGCGCAGGCGCAGCAACTTGCGAACGTGCCGTGTTGGTCGACGTTCGTGTGGATCAGGGTGGGGGCGGGGCATCGTCTGAGCGGCTTCAGCCGCGACAGCGCGCCACCGGTGACGCCAGGTCGCGGCTGAAGCCGCTCCTGCACAGGATGTCCGTGGCGGGCGTGGCCGGAACGCAACGCTCGATCGCGCGCGGCTCAGCCGCTGCCGTCGCCGATCGCCGGATAGCGCGCCAGGTGCGCCGACAGCGGCCCGGGATGGGCGAGCTGGTAGCCCTGGCCGTAGCGCGCGCCCAGCGCCTGCAGCGTCGCCAGTTCGCTCTCGGTCTCGATGCCTTCGACGACCACGTCTGCATTGGTTTCCGCGGCGAAGGACAGGATCGCCATCGCCAGCCGCTGCCGACGCGGCTCGGCGTCGATGCCGCGGGTCAGGGTCAGGTCCAGCTTGATGATGTCCGGCGCCAAATGCAGCAGGTGGCGCAGGCTGGCGAAGCCGGTGCCGGCGTCGTCCAGGGCGATGCGCAGGCCCTGCCGCTGCAGCAGGCCGATGTGCTCGGACAGGCGCGGATAGTCCGGCGCCTGCAGTTGCTCGGTGATTTCCAGCACGATCCGCGACAGGTCGTGGCCGTGCAGCAGCGCCTGCAGTCGCGGATGCAGCAGCGTGGGCGCGGACACGTTGATCGCCAGGTACAGCGGCGCCGGCAACTGCGCCAACAGTTCCAGTGCCTTGCACGCAGCGGCCAGTTCCAGCTCCAGCCCCAGCCCGACCCGGCTTGCGTCGTCGAACCAGCGCAGCGGCGGCATCGCCGGATTGGCCGGAAAGCGCGATAGCGCTTCCACGCCAACGATGTGCTGCGATGCCAGGGCCAGCACCGGCTGGGTCACGATCTGCAGGCGCGCATCGGCGATGGTTTCGCGGATGCGGGTGGCGATCGCCGCCTTCTCGCGAAATGCGTGTTTCTCCACGTCCTGGCGGCGCGCGATGTCGGTCTGCAGCGCGGCGCGGTCCATGGCCAGCGCCAGCGTCGCCCCGACCAGGGTCGCCAGCAGTTCCAGCGTGCGCACGTCCTGTGCACTGTAGGCGTCGGGTTGTGGCGCCAGTACCTTGAGCACGCCGATGCTGCGGTCGCCGTAGCGCAGCGGCACCACCAGCATCGAGCGCAGGCCGATGCGACGACAGGCTGCGCGATCCACCCGTGGATCGATTTCCGAATCGTCGCAGCGCAATACCTGGCCGCTGCGCATGCACAGGCCGGACAAGCTGCCATTGCTGGGCAGGCGCAGGCCGAGGTGGCGCTCGGCGACGCCGCTGGCCGACCAGTACAGCATGTCGTTGCCGTCGCACATCTCCACCACGGCGCCGTTGGAGCGTGTCAGCTCCTGCGCGCGGTGGGTGACGACATCCACCACCTGCAACGGATCGCTGCCGGCCGCCGCGATCTCGCCCTGCGCCAGGATGATGCGCGACAGCAGCGCCGCGTCGTCTTGCGTCGCGGCGGCGGTGTGCTGGATGAGATCCGAAATGTCGGATGCCTTGGCCATGTCCGCATCATGTGCAATGCGTTGGAGGACGGCAATCGGGCGGCGCGCGCGTGGCGTAGGCAGCGTACGGAACTGATCGCTCCATCACGCTGCACAATCGTCTACGTTCTGTCGCTTGCGTCACCTTTGCGTGGTTTGCCATACAGGCTGCGCAACTCGTCCTTGGCCTGCTCCAGGATCTGGCGGCGCTGCGCCGGCAGCTGATCGCCGGCCCGATTGATGTAGAAGGTCAGCATCGACATGGCCGAGCGATACGGACCGGTGCGGCGGCGTGCATGCAGGTCGGCCGACTGCTTGAGTGCACGTGCGATCGCGGCCGGGTCGTGGCCTTCGAAGACGGCCGGCGCGACGCCGAGCGATTGTGGCGCGTCGCGGTTGCGCTGCTGGCTCGGGTCGTTACTGGTGGTGAGGTACGGTCTGCTCTGTGCCATTGGTGATGCTCCTTGGCGATGGCGGATGGAGTGATACAACGCATACGCAGCCCAGCAATGCAGGACCCGATGGCAGATGCCGCCGCCACCCGCTGCCGTACGCGACAAGGCGACGGCAGTGCGACATCGAAGGGGAACGGTGCGGAGGCGACGCGAACGCACGCCGCCGCAGTCGCGTGCGCAGGTCGTGGAGCGTCCCGCGCACGTGATGGGCGATGCCGTTTTTCGCTGGTGTTGCCGTGCCGCATTCCGTTCCCAGAAGCGAAGCTCGCGTGTGTTTCGCAAACGCTAGGCCGAGATACGTGATGCCGTCGACAACATAACCGCGCTGCGCGGAGCGAGTTGTAGACATTATGTCGTTCGATGAACGCTTAATGGAAAAGCCCCTAAAAAAAGGGCTCGCGTGCAAATGCGCTTGATCGCTTGGATAACGTCACCATTTTCATTGTCGAGGCGATGGCGCGAGACAGTCGCGTGGACAATGCGCACGGGTGGCATCGCCGGCGCGCCGCACGCCGGCGCAATAGGAGATCGCATGTCCTTGGCGCAAACGCGCTTTCATCCTGCCGTTTCCCGCTGGTTCGAACAGCGTTTCGCTGCGCCCACGCCGGCGCAGGCGGCGGCGTGGCCGGCGATCCAGGCCGGACGACACACGCTGGTCGCCGCGCCGACCGGTTCCGGCAAGACCCTCACCGCGTTTCTTGCCGCGCTGGATGCGCTGGTGCGCGAAGGTCTGCGCGAAGGCGGCCTGCAGGACCGCACCCAGGTGCTGTACGTCTCGCCACTGAAAGCGCTTTCAAACGACATCCAGCTCAATCTGGAGGCGCCGCTGCAGGGCATTCGCGCCGAACTGGCGGCGTTGGGTTTGCCGGATGTGCACATTCGCACCGCGGTGCGCACCGGCGACACGCCGCAGCGCGAGCGCGCGCAGGCGCGGCGGCGTCCGCCGCACGTGCTGGTGACCACGCCGGAGTCGCTGTACGTGCTGCTCGGGTCGGTGTCCGGGCGCGAGACGCTGCGCCATGTGCGCACGGTGATCGTCGACGAGATCCATGCGCTGGCGGCGAACAAGCGCGGCAGCCATCTGGCGCTGTCGCTGCAGCGCCTGCAGCAGCTTTGCGAGGTGCCGCCGCTGCGCATCGGCCTGTCGGCGACGCAGAAGCCGATCGATGCGGTCGCGCGCTTCCTGGTCGGCAGCGCGGCGGTGCACGACGGCGAGGCGGACTGCGCCATCGTCGACATCGGCTATGCGCGCGCCCGCGACCTGGCGCTGGAGGTGCCGCCGACGCCGCTCAGCGTGACCATGTCCGCCGACCAGTGGCAGCAGGCGTATACGCGCCTGGCCGAGCTGGTGCGCGCGCACCGCACCACCCTGGTGTTCGTCAATACCCGGCGCATGGCCGAGCGCACCGCCCGGCACCTGGGTGAACTGCTCGGTACGCAGGCGGTGGCGGCGCATCACGGCAGCCTGGCACGCGAGACCCGGCTGCTCGCCGAGCGCCGGCTCAAGGCTGGCGAGCTGCAGGTGCTGGTGGCCACGGCGTCGCTGGAGCTGGGCCTGGACATCGGCGACGTCGACCTGGTCTGCCAGCTCGGTTCGCCGCGTTCGATCGCCGCGTTCCTGCAGCGCGCGGGACGCTCCGGGCATGCGGTGGGCGGCACGCCGAAGGCGCGGCTGTTTCCGCAGTCGCGTGACGACCTGGTCGAATGCGCGGCCCTGCTGGACTGCGTGCGCCGCGGCGAACTGGATGCGCTGCGCATGCTCGACGCGCCGCTGGACGTGCTCGCCCAGCAACTCGTCGCCGAGGTGGCCTGCCAGGAGTGGGAGGAAGACGCGCTGTACGCGCTGGTGCGTGGCGCCTGGCCGTATGCGGCCTTGCCGCGCGCGCAGTTCGACGCGGTGCTGCGCATGCTCAGCGAAGGCTTCAGCACGCGGCTGGGGCCGCGCGCCGGCTACCTGCATCGCGATGCGGTGCATCGCCGCGTGCGCCAGCGTCGCGGTGCGCGGATGGCGGCACTCACCTCCGGCGGCACCATTCCCGAGACTGGCGACTACAGCGTGGTGCTGGAGCCGCAGGCGCAGACCATCGGCACGGTCAACGAGGATTTCGCGGTGGAGAGCCTGGGCGGCGACGTGTTCCAGCTCGGCAACGCCAGCTACCGCATCCTGCGCGTGGAAGCGGGGCGGGTGCGGGTGGAGGACGCGCGCGGCGCGCCGCCCAACATCCCGTTCTGGATCGGCGAAGCGCCCGGGCGCAGCGACGCGCTGTCGCTGGGCGTGTCGCGGCTGCGCGCCGAAGTCGAGCAGGCGCTGGAGCAGGGCGGGACGGCGCAGGCACTGCAGTGGCTGTGCGGTCCGCTGGCGCTGGACGCCGCCGCCGCGCAGCAGATCGTCGACTACCTGGGCCGTGCGCATGCGGCGCTGGGCGCCTTGCCGACCCAGCAGTGCATCGTGCTGGAGCGCTTCTTCGACGCCACCGGCGGCACCCAACTGGTGATCCACAGCGTCTACGGCAGCCGCATCAACCGCGCCTGGGGCCTGGCCCTGCGCAAGCGTTTTTGCCGCACCTTCAATTTCGAATTGCAGGCGGCCGCGACCGAGGACGCGATCGTGCTGTCGCTGTCGACCCGGCACAGCTTCGCCCTGGACGAGGTGGCGCGTTACCTGCGTGCCGCATCGGCGCTGGACGTGCTGGTGCAGGCGCTGCTGGATGCGCCGCTGTTCGGCGTGCGCTGGCGCTGGAACGCCACCAACGCGCTGGCGCTGCCGCGCTTCACCGGCGGGCGCAAGGTCGCGCCGCAACTGCAGCGGATGAAGTCCGAGGATCTGCTGGCCACGGTGTTCCCCGATCAGGTGGCCTGTGCGGAAAACCTGGTCGGCGAGCGCGAGATTCCCGAGCACCCGCTGGTGGCGCAGACCCTGCGCGACTGCCTGGACGAGGCGATGGACAGCGCCGGCTGGCTGCAGCTGCTGCGCGGCATCGAGGCCGGCGAGGTGCGCGTGCTGGCGCGCGAACTGACCGCGCCGTCGCCGCTGGCGGCCGAGGCGCTGGATGCGCGGCCCTATGCCTTTCTCGACGACGCCCCGCTGGAAGAACGGCGAACCCAGGCGGTGCACAGCCGCCGCTATCAGGATCCGGACAGCGCCGACGATCTCGGCCAGTTGGACTCGCAGGCGATCGCCGCGGTGCGCGAGGAGGCCTGGCCGCAGCCGCGCAGCCGCGACGAGATGCACGAGGCGCTGCTCACGCTCGGCGTGGTGAGCGCGGACGAGGCCGCCGCGCAGCCGCAGTGGCGACACTGGTTGGGTGAACTGGCCGCCGATGCGCGTGCCACCTGCCTGCACGGCGTCGACGGCGCCGCCGCGGCGCTGTGGGTGGCGGCCGAAGCACTGGCGGCGGTGGCGCCGCTGTACCCGCGGGCCAGCGCGCAACCGGTCATCGCCGTGCCCGAGGGCTACGCGATCGCCGACTGGGACCGCGACACCGCGTTGCGCGAGTTGCTGCGCTGGCGCTTGGCCGGCCTGGGGCCGGTCACCGCCGAGGCGTTGGCGGCGCCGCTGCAGCTGCCGCTGCGCGAGGTGCAGGCCGGGTTGCTGGCGCTGCAACAGGACGGCTATGTGCTGGGCGGACGGTTCAGCGCCGACGCCGATGCCGAGGAGTGGTGCGAGCGTCACCTGCTGGCGCGGATCCACCGCTACACCCTCGGCCGCCTGCGTCGCGAGATCGAGCCGGTGGCGCCGCGCGACTACGCGCGCTTCCTGTTCCGCTGGCAGCATCTGGATGCGCAGGGCCAGGTGGAGGGCGCCGAGGCGCTGGCCGCGGTGCTGGCGCAACTGGAGGGCGTGGAGGCCGCGGCGCCGCTGTGGGAAGCGGAGCTGTTGCCGGCGCGGGTGCGCGACTACCGCCCGGCATGGCTGGACGAGGCCTGCAGCGCCGGCCGCACGCTGTGGACGCGGCTGCGCCCCGGCGCCGGCGGCGCCGCGCCGACGCTGCGCAGCACGCCGATCCTGTTGCTGCCGCGGCGCAGCGCCGGGCAGTGGTCGCGGCTGTCGCCCGCTCCGGAAGCCGGCGCGCTGGGCTCGCGCGCGCGCAAGGTCGCCGACCATCTCGAGGCGCACGGTGCCTCCTTCTTCGACGAGATCGCCGAAGCCACCCGCCTGCTGTCCACCGAACTGGAGGCGGCGCTGGCCGAACTGGTCGCCGCCGGCCGGGTCCATTGCGACAGCTACGCCGGCCTGCGCGCCTTGCTGGTGCCGGCATCGAAGCGGCCCTCGGCGCTGTCGCGGCGGCGGCCGCGCATGGCGCTGTACGGCGGCATCCAGGACGCCGGGCGCTGGGCGCTGTTGCGGGCCGGCCCCGAGGCCGACGACCCGGCCGCACGCAGCGAGGCGGTCGAGCACGTCGCACGGACCCTGCTGCGCCGCTACGGCGTGGTCTGCTGGCGCCTGCTCGAGCGCGAGGCGGCCTGGTTGCCGCCGTGGCGCGAAGTGTTGCGGGTCTACCAGCGCCTGGAGGCGCGCGGCGAGATCCGTGGCGGACGCTTCATCGATGGCCTGTCCGGCGAACAGTTCGCTCTGCCCGAGGCGATCGGCCTGCTGCGGCAACTGCGCCGCGAGCCCGGCAACGGCACCTGGGTGTGCGTGGCCGCCGCCGATCCGGCCAATCTGCTCGGCAGCGTGCTGTCCGGCACGCGGGTGCCGCGGGTCGCGGGGGCGCGCGTGCTGTACCGCGACGGCGTGCCGATGGCGAGCTGGGCCGGCGAGCGCTTCGAGCCGCTGCAGGACATGGAGGCCGAGGAACTCGCGCGCGCGCAGCGGCTGTTGCGTGGCGGCACTGCGGCGCAACGGCAAACGGTCGCGGCACTGCCGATGGTGTGAAGGCGCTGGGCCATGGACGCGCTCGCGCACGGCGATGGCGGGCATATCGGCGCTGCTTTCACATTCTGTCTACAAATTAAAGGGGTTGGCATCCCACTTCGCCCTTGGTGCAAAACAGGGGTCATCTGCCATTGCAGAAAAACTGCGGCATCCACGCCGTCGGCGCCCGGCGAGCTTCTTCACATGCGTCGAGTGCTGCGGCGCAACGCCTGTTGCGCATTCAGTCAGCGCCGCCGCCGTGCGGCCGATATGCGGAATTCTGCAGTTTTCACGCCTTTTAAAGGCGCCATCAATGACGCCGATAGCTCTCACGCACAGACGTTGCGGCGCAGCGTCCTCGCTCACGAACGAGCGAGTGTGTCCACTCCGCGGGGCGCTGCGGAAGACGGCCGGAGCGCTGCTGGCGCAACCGGACGCAGACAAAGAATCGAGGTACACCATGTTGGGCAATATGAAAATCGGGGTCAGGCTGACGGCGGCATTCCTGATCGTGGCGGCGATCGGCGCCTGTATCGGCTGGATCGGCATCCGCAACTCGGGTCGCATCAACGATTACGCCACGGTGCTGTACGAGCGCGAGTTGCTCGGCCTGTCGCACCTGAAAGAGGCCAACATCAATCTGATCAACGCCGGCCGTTCGCGCGCCAACCTGCAGTTGGCCAGCACGGAGGAAGATCGCGCCAAGCATGTCGCCAGCCTCGACAAGTACACCGCCAAGGTGGTCGAGCACATGGACAAGGCCAGGGCCTCGTTCGACGACCCGGACACGCTGGCCAAGCTGGCCCGCTTCGACCAGGTGTGGAAGACCTATCTGGAGCGGCGCGGCCAGTTCGTCGACTCGGTGATGCGCGAGCCGCTGCCGCAAGGCAATGCGCAGCTGGCGGACCTGTCCAAGGGCGTGCGCAGCAGCTCCGACGAACTGGATGCGCTGATGTCGGAACTGAGCGAGATCAAGGAGGCGAATGCGTCCAAGGCCAACGACGCCACCGATGAGATCTACGCCAGCAGCACCCACACCCTGCTGGCCATCGTGATCGGCGGCGTGCTGCTCGGCGTGGGCCTGGGCGTGTTCATCAGCCGCAGCGTGACCCGGCCGATCGAAAAGGCGGTCAGCGTGGCCAATGCGCTGTCCGAGGGCGACCTGAGCATGTCGATCGACGTGCGCGGCCGCGACGAGACCGCGCAGCTGCTGCTGGCGATGCAGCGCATGGTCGAGAAGCTGCAGCAGGTGGTCGGCGAGGTCAACGCCAGTGCGCAGAGCCTGGCTGGCGCCTCGGAAGAAGTCAGCGCCACCGCGCAGTCGTTGAGCCAGGCCTCGACCGAGCAGGCCGCCGGCGTGGAGGAGACCAGCGCCTCGCTGGAGCAGATGACCGCTTCCATCGCGCAGAACACCGACAACGCCAAGGTCACCGACGGCATGGCCGCGCAAGCCGCCCGCGAGACGCTGGAAGGCGGCCAGGCGGTGGTGGCCACGGTGGCGGCGATGAAGCAGATCGCGCACAAGATCGGCATCATCGACGACATCGCCTACCAGACCAACCTGCTGGCACTGAACGCGGCGATCGAGGCCGCACGTGCCGGCGAGCACGGCAAGGGCTTCGCCGTGGTCGCCGCGGAAGTGCGCAAGCTGGCCGAGCGTAGCCAGGTGGCCGCGCAGGAGATCGGCGAGGTGGCCGGCTCCAGCGTGGAACTGGCCGAACGCGCCGGGCAGCTGCTGGAGACCATCGTGCCCAGCATCAAGAAGACTTCGGATCTGGTGCAGGAAATCACCGCCGCCTCGCAGGAGCAGTCCTCCGGCGTCGCACAGATCAATGTGGCGGTTGTGCAACTGAGCCAGATCACCCAGCAGAACGCCACCGCCTCCGAAGAGCTGGCGGCCACCGCCGAATCGATGAGCACGCAGGCCGTGCAGTTGCAGGACAGCATGGCGTTCTTCCAGTTGTCCGCTGCCACGCGGCGTGCCACGCATATGCCGGACGAAGGCGAGGCGCCGCTGTCGCTGCGTGCGGCCGGCTCGCGCTGGGCGACGCGTGCGCCCTCCGCGGCCGCGCGCCGTCCCGGTGCAGGCAATCGCGACCGCAACGAAGCGCTGCTGGGCCGCGCCTGATCCATTCCCTGGCGGCGCAGGTCGCGCCGCCAGTTCCATGTCGATGTCGTTGTCACAACTGCCCCATTGTCGGGAGAGTGCCATGCTGAAGAATCTGAAAGTCGCAACCAAACTCTACGGCGGCTTCGCCGTGGTCCTGTGCATCCTGCTGGCGCTCGCCGGCGTTGCCTACTTCAACGTCTCCGCGCTGTCGCAGGCCAACTACTGGAACACCCACACCTACAAGGTGATCGCCGAAGTCGATGCGGCGCTCAGCAGCCTGATCAACATCGAGACCGGCACCCGCGGCTTCTCGCTGACCGGCGAGGACACCTTCCTGCAGCCGTATCGCGACGGTGTCGCCAGCTTCGACAGCCACCTGCGCACGGCGCAGGAACTGACCGCGGACAATCCCAAGCAGCAGGAGCGCCTGAACGCGCTGAAGCAGACCCAGGCGCAATGGCTCAGCCAGGCAGTGCATCCGCAGATCGCGCTGCGCAAGAACGTCAACGACGGCCAGGCGACGATGGAGGCGTTGGCCGCCGCGGTGCGTGCCTCCAAGGGCAAGGCCTACATGGATACGATGCGTGATCGCATGGCCGAAGTGCGCCGCGCAGAAAGCGAACTGCTGGCTGTGCGCGCCTCCGAGGCGGAGCAGCTGCAGCAGCGCACCAACCTCACCCTGATCGTCGGCAGTCTGGTCGCGGCGCTGTGCGCGTCGTTTATCGGTTTTCTGATCGCGCGTTCGCTGATGAGCGAACTCGGCGGCGAGCCGAGCACGGTGATGGAAGTGGCCTCGCGGATCGCGCGTGGCGATCTCACCGTGCAGGTGCCGACCCGCCCCAACGACACCACCAGCGCGATGGTAGCGCTGCAGGCGATGGTCGAGCGTCTGGCGGATGTCGTGGGCGAGGTCAACGCCAGCGCGCAATCGCTGGCCGGTTCGTCCGAGGAAGTCAGCGCCACCGCGCAGTCGCTGAGCCAGGCGGCCACCGAGCAGGCCTCCGGCGTGGAGGAGACCAGCGCCTCGCTGGAACAGATGACCGCGTCCATTGCGCAGAACACGGACAACGCCAAGGTCACCGAGGGCATGTCGGCGCAGGCGGCCAAGGAAGCGGTGGAGGGCGGCGAAGCGGTGCTGGCCTCGACCCATGCGATGAAGCAGATCGCGCAGAAGATCGGCATCATCGACGACATCGCCTACCAGACCAACCTGCTGGCGTTGAACGCGGCGATCGAGGCCGCGCGCGCCGGCGAGCACGGCAAGGGTTTCGCCGTGGTCGCGGCGGAAGTGCGCAAGCTGGCCGAGCGCAGCCAGGTGGCCGCGCAGGAGATCGGCGAGGTCGCCGCCAGCAGCGTCGGCCTGGCCGATCGCGCCGGCAACCTGCTCGGCACCATCGTGCCCAGCATCAAGAAGACCTCGGATCTGGTGCAGGAGATCGCCTCGGCCTCGCAGGAGCAGTCCTCCGGCGTCACCCAGATCAACCTGGCGGTGGCCCAGCTCAGCCAGGCCACGCAGCAGAACGCGGCGGCCTCCGAGCAATTGGCGGCGACCGCCGAACAGATGAGCACCCAGGCCGAATCGCTGCAGCAGGCGATGGGCTTCTTCCGCCTCAACCGCGAGCAGGACCTGGCCGCGCCACGCCGCGCCGCGCCGGTGGCGCCCAGGCCGGCGGCCACGCGCCCGCTGCGCAACGCCGGCAAGGCCTTGCGCCCGCGTGCACGCCAGGTGCCGGCCTACGCGCTGGCGGATGCGCCGGACGAAGGCCAGTTCGTCAACTTCTGAAGGGGAAGACCATGCACAACGATCGCATCGATGCCGTCACCGGGCTCGCGCAGCAGAACGCCTGGCAGTTCCTGACCTTTCAACTGGATCGCGAACTGTTCGGGCTCAACATCGCCGGTATCCACGAAATCATCGAGTACCGCCCACCCACGCCGGTGCCGACCATGCCGGCCTGCGTGTGCGGCGTGATCAACCTGCGCGGCGCGGTGGTGCCGGTGGTGGATCTGCAGTCGCGGCTCGGCCGCGGGCCCAGCCAGGTCACCCGCCGCAGTTGCATCGTCATCGCCACCGCCACCAGCGAAGAGGGGGGCGCGGCGCAGTCCTTCGGCCTGCTGGTGGACGCGGTCAACGAGGTGCTGGAATTGCCGCCGCAGCAGATCGAGGCGCCGCCGGCCTTCGGCAGCGATATCCGCCGCGACCTGCTGCAGGGCATGGGCAAGCTGGAGGATCGGCTGGTGATCCTGCTCGACCGCGCGCGGCTGCTGCGCAGCGACGACATCGCCGAGGCCGGCGCACGCGCGCTGGCGGCGTGATGCCTGGCACGCCGTGATCCGTGCATCACGGCGGCCTCGCTAGGGTGGCGGCGAGCGGGCATCCGCCCCAGCGAGGTGCAGACCATGGCAAAAGACGAGACCACCCAGTCCGGCAAGCAGCAGGGCATCCACGAGGGCCAGCAGGACCGTGCCCAGGACGATACCGCCAAGCAGCGGCCCGGCCTGGAAGACCAGAAGCTGCGCGAGGCGCACGAGCGCGGCCCGCGCTCCGGACAGGACGAGGCCGCGCAGGACGACAACAACTGACCGATGATGCGGTGGGGAGCGCGCACTGCGACCGCTTCCCGCCCCATCAGTACGGAAGCCGAGGACCTCCGATCACGCCATCGCCACTGGGCATCGCATGACCGGACCGTCCTGATCGGATGCGCTCAGCTTCAGGAGCGGCCAACAAAAAGGCCAGAGAGCCTGGTGGCTGTCTGGCCTTGTTGCACCGTCGAGGACGGAAAGATGGTGGAGCGGAAGGGGATCGAACCCTCGACCTTCGCATTGCGAACGCGACGCTCTCCCAGCTGAGCTACCGCCCCACATCAGACGCGTAGTGTAACTGGGCACGGGGCCGCGTGCCAAGGGGGCAATGCAACATCCCCGGCGCCCTGCCAGGGGGCCGGCCGAAGGGAAGCGGGAACGCGCTCAGCATTCTGTCTACAGCGCGCGCAGGGAGTCGATATACTCGGCGGCCGAAATCTCCCGCGGTGATTTCGTTCCGGACGAAATAAACCGTCCGCTTCATACCTTTTACTAAAGACGGGTCTTTTACACATGACGGAAGTTCGCAACTTGCAACAGATCGCCGAAGCCAAGGCCAAGCTGCAGGAAGAAATGCGCAAGCTGGAAGAGCAGGAGCGGCAGGCGCGCGAGGGCGAAACCAATGCGGCGCACGCCAACGTGCTGTCGCTGCTGGAGCAGTTCGCCGAGTTCTTCAGCGCCAAGCAGCGCAACGAGATCGCGGCCTACGTGACCAGCGCGGCGTCCAAGCCGGCCAGCAGCAAGTCCGCCGGTGGCCGCAGCGAGGTCAAGCCGAAGTACCAACTGCCGCACACCGGCGAAACCTGGTCCGGCCGCGGCCGCACGCCGAAGGCGTTCGCCGCCTGGGAAGGCACCGCCGCCTACAACGAATGGAAGGCGCGCCATCCGGATCTGAAGTTCCCGCTCGTCAAGTATTGAGCGGACGGAAAAAGGCCAGGATTTCCTGGCCTTTTTTATGCCCGATGGCGTGGGCGTGCATGACGGGGCGATCGCGGCCTGGCCGCGCGGCCGCATGCGTTCAACGTGCGCTGGCGAGCAGCGGCTGCAGGTGCGGCTCCAGTTCGCGTCGGCGCCAGCCGGCCAGCGGCGTGGGCCATTGCGCACTTTCCAGCAGGGCTTTCAGGTGCTTGCGCGAGGCCAGCAGGCCGTCGGGCAGGCCGAGTTCGGCGCTGCGTGCGGCCACCGCGTCCTGCAGTCGCTTCAGCGCTGCCTTGTTGTCGTCGCTGGCGGCCAGCGCCTGCGGCGCGTCGGCTTCGTCGGCCAGCGGCGTGGTCAGCGCCTGCCACAGCGCATCGCTGAGCTTGCGTGGCGCCTTGGGGTGCTTGTCGAACAGCGCCAGCATGGCCGGCTGGTCCTGTGGCGGGAACCGCGCCAGGGTGGCGGCCAGTTCGTTGTCCAGGATCCAGCTGCGCGGCTTGTCGCTGTGCCGGGCCTGGGCGTCGCGCCAGCGCAACAGGCGCAGCAAGCGCAGTTGCGCGGGGCGGTCCATGAATTGCGCCGAGCGCATGCTCAGGTGCGGCCAGCGCTCGCCATCGTCGTGCTCGACGGTGCCGAGCAGGCGTTCGCCGTCCTCGTGCAGCCAGTCGCTGCGCTGCAGGGTCTGCAACCGCGCCTGCAGGTGATCGTGCAGCGCGAACAGATGGCGCACGTCGTCGGCGGCGTATTCCAGCTGCGCCGGCGACAGCGGGCGGCGTAGCCAGTCCGAGCGGGTCTCGCCCTTGGCCAGGTGCACGCCGGTGATCTCCAGCACCAGCTTCTGGTAGCCCATGCCGGCACCGAGCCCCGCCAGGCCGGCGGCGATCTGGGTGTCGAACAGCGGCCGCGGCAGGGTGCCGCAGGCGCACTTGAAGGCGACCAGGTCTTCGCTGGCGCTGTGCATGATCTTGAGGATTCCCGGATCGCTCAGCCACGGCGCCAGCGCCTGCGGCATGCCCGGGATCAGTGGGTCGATCAGCAGGATGTCGTCGCCCACCGCCATCTGCACCAGCGCCAGTTGCGGCCAGTAGGTCCGTTCGCGGACGAATTCGGTGTCCAGGCCGATGCGGGCCGGCCGCTGCGCCAGCCGTTCGCTCAGTTCGGCGGGTTGCTTGATCCAGTAAGGCACGTGATTTCCGTTGACTGCAGGGTTTGCTCAGGCAGGCGAGAATAGCCTAACGTCGCTCCGCCGGCCGCACGGCGCGCCGGGTGGGGCGGCGTCGCAAGGGCGTGTCATCAATCCCCGAGCAATCGCGGCCCTTCGGGTTGGGTCTGACAGGCGCGCGGGCCCAACGCGGCATACTCGGGAATTGGTGACACGGCCCAGGGCCATGGTTCGGAGGAAAGGTGCGCAGCAGCGGCGTTGTGATGGTCTGGAGCATGCTGGCGGCAGTGCTGGTCGGCTGTGCGCGGCAGCCGCCGGCGCCGGCCGCCGATCCCGCGCCTGCGGCCGCCGCTGCCGCCGTGCCGGCGCGGTCGGCGCCGGCCAGGCCGGTGCAGGCGCCCAGCGTGACCATCGGCGGCGAAGACGCAGCCGAGACCGTGGCGCGCTGGCAGCCGCCGTTGCCGACCTTGACCCGCGGCGGCCTGCCGCAGGCGCGGCGCGAGGCGGCGCGCGCGCTGGCCGCCGATCGCCTGTTCGAGGACGCGCAGTCGGCGATTCCGCTGTACCTGGCGATCCGCAGCCTGGCGCCGAACGATCGCGTCGCCCAGGACGGCCTGCGCAAGGCGCGGCGACGCCTGCTGCAGCTGGGCGCGCAGGCGCTGGGCGATCCGGAGCGGTCCGAGCGCACGCTGGAGCAGGCTGCGCGCATCGCGATGGTGGCGCTGTGGCTGGATGCGGACGATCCGGCGGTGCGGCGCCTGCAGCAGCGGGTGGAGACCGCCTCGCGGGTGCTGGCCTACAACCGCGCCGGCGAGGACGACCTGCGTGGTGGCCGCCTGGGCGAGGACGGCAACGGCGCCCTGGCCAATTTCCGCGAGGCGCTGCTGCTGGATGCGGACGATGCGCGCGCGCGGCAGGGCGTGGCGGCGGTGGAGAGCGCGCTGATCCGCCGCGCCGAGACGGCGGCGGCGGCCTCGGATTTCGCCGCTGCCGGCAGCTGGCTGGCGCGTGCGGCGCGGGTGCGCGAGGACGCGCCCACGGTGCGCGATGCGCGCGTGCGCGTGGAGCAGGTGCGGGTGGCGCGCATCGCCGCCTTGCGCGATGCCGGCCTGCGCGATCTGGCCACACCGGCCGGGTTGAAGTCGGCGCGCGAGCGCCTGGGCGACGTGCTGCGCATCGCCGATCCCGGCGATCCGGTGGCGGCGATGCTGCGCGAACGCATCGACCTGGCCACCCATTACGGCAGTTTCCGTCCCGGCCAGGTGTTCACCGACGGCATGCACGACGGTGGGCGCGGCCCGCAGATGATCGTGGTGCCGCACGGCGGCTTTCGCATGGGCGCGGCCGAGACCGAACCCGGCGCCTCGCCGGCGGAGATGCCGCAGCATTACGTGCGCTTCGACCGCGGTTTCGCCATGTCGATCACCGAGGTCACGGTGGCCGAGTTCCGCCGCTTCGTGGAGGCGACCAATGCGCGTCCGCGCGCCACCCGGCGCGGCCATTCCACGGTCTACGACGAGCGCAGTGGCAACTTCGTGCGCCGCAACGGCGTGGACTGGCAGTCCGATTACCAGGGCGCGCGCGCGGCGCCCAACAGCCCGGTGATGCACGTCAGCGTGCGTGACGCCGAAGCCTACGCGGCCTGGCTGTCGCAGCAGACCGGGCGGCACTACCGGTTGCCCAGCGAGGCTGAGTTCGAATACGCGCTGCGCGCCGGCGGCCGCGGCCGCTATCCCTGGGGCAACGCCGGCACGCCGCCGCGCGGCAGCGGCAACTTCACCGGCGGCGGCGACGTCTCGCCCAGCGGTCGGCACTGGCGCAACGCCTTCGTCGGCTACACCGACGGATTCTGGGGGCCCGCGCCGGTGGCCAGTTTCTCCGCCAACGCCTGGGGCCTGCACGACATGGCCGGCAACCTCAGCGAATGGGTCGCCGACTGCTGGCATGCCAGCTATCGCCGCGCCCCGGCCGACGGTGCGGCCTGGTACAACCCGGGCTGCCGCTCGCGGGTGGTGCGCGGCGGCAACTGGGCCAATGCGCCGGAGCAGACGCGCGCGGCCTGGCGGCTGATGCAGGATTCGGACAGCACCAGCGCACGCGTCGGCTTCCGCCTGGTGCGCGGCATTTGACGCCGCCGCGCCGGTGCCGGCGCTAGATTGCCTCACCAGTCAACGAGGGGAACCCGATGAACCAAGTCTTCGGCCGCCAGGGCGGCGAACCGGGCGGTCGCCGTGGGCCGCTGGGCGGGGTGCGCTGGCTGGTGCTGCTGGGCTTTGCCGTGTATGCCGGGTACTACTGGTTCTCCAACCGCAGCGAGGACCCGTACACCGGCGAGCAGGTGCTGATCGACCGCTCGTTGAACGTGGAGGACGAGAAGGCACTGGGTCTGCAGGCGTACCAGGAGATCCTGGCGCAGGAACATCCGGTCGATCCGCAGTCGCAGGTAGCGCAGCAGGTGCGTGCGATCGCGCAGCGGTTGATCGCCAAGGTCGATGTGGTCGAGGACGCGCTGGCCGCCGAGCACGGCATGCAGGCCAAGCATTACGCGCGCGGCTTCGACTGGGACGTCAACGTGATCGAGTCCGAACAGGCCAATGCGTTCTGCCTGCCCGGCGGCAAGATGGCGGTCTACACCGGGCTGCTGCCGGTGGCCAAGAACGCCGATGCGATGGCGGTGGTGATGGGCCACGAGATCGCGCATGCGCTGTTGCGGCATGGCGCGCAGCGCATGGCCCAGCAGAAGCTGACCCAGATCGGGCAGATGGCCGGCGCCGCCGGCGGGCTGGATCCGCAACAGCAGCAGATGGCGATGGCGGCGATGGGGTACGGCTACCTGCTGCCGTACGCGCGCAGCCACGAGACCCAGGCCGACGAAGTCGGGCTGATGCTCGCCGCCGCGGCCTGTTTCGACCCGCGCGAGGCGGTGCCGTTGTGGGAACGGATGAGCGCCAGCAGCGGCGGCCAGGCGCCGCCGGAGTTCGCCTCCACCCATCCCAATCCGGGTACCCGCATCCAGAACCTGCAGGCGCTGATGCCCAAGGCGCTGGAGTACCGGCAGCGCTTCTGCGAGTCGGCGCGCAGTCCCTCGCAGTAAGTGGTGCCATCGCGCCGCGATCGTTGGCTGCCTTGTCGCTGAACGACTCTGCGTGCATACACGGCAGCGTGCACGGTGGCGGGCGCATGATGCGCTCCACACCACCAGGAGCATTGCCATGAAACGCCTGCTGCTGTCCTCCCTCGTCGCCACGGCCGTACTGGCCGGCTGCGCGACCAACCGCCTCAGCGACGACGAGCGTCTCACCCTGTACCGCGCCCACGCCGGTGCGCCGGTGCGCGACTTCCAGTACTTCAACCAGCTCAGCGGCTGGACCGCGCTAGGCGACAGCGCGCTGGCGGTGTGGACGCGTCCGAACCAGGCCTATCTGCTGGAATTCGCCGGCACCTGCCAGGATCTGGATTTCGCCCCCAGCATCGCCATCACCCATTTCGGCAGCCAGGTCTCGGCGAAGTTCGACGACGTGCTGGTGCTCGGCGGCGGTCCGGCCGCGATTCGCCTGCCGTGCCGCATCGACAGCATCCGGCCGCTGGACGTCAAGGCGCTGCGCACCTCGGAGAAGGAACTGCGCGAGGCCAAGGTGCAGGAGCGGGCGCAGCAGGCGCCGGGGAGCTGAGGCAGTGCCGGGATTGGGGATTGGGGATTGGGGATTCGGGATTTGGGATTTGGGATTTGGGATTTGGGATTCGCGAGGCGGCGGCGGGGCGAGTGCGATGTTGCACCGCCACTGCCTGGCGTTACAGGTTGCGCCCTGTCGCGTTAGGTGCGGCTGCACTGCGGTGTGCGGCAAGGCCAAATAGCCGCAGGGCGCACGCGTAGGAGCGGCTTCAGCCGCGAAGGGCGTTCCTGGTAAGGCCTTGTCGCGGCTGAAGCCGCTCTTACGATATCGCGTAAGGCGCGACGAAAGCGGGCGCTTTGCGGAGTCTTAGCGTGGTGCGTGCCGTGACGCCACGACGCGGCGCCGCTCAGGACGCCTGATCGGGTGCCACGTAGCCTTCGGGCTTGTCGGCGCCGCCCTGGAACAGGAATTTTTCCAGCTCCGCTTCGAGAAACGCGCGGTGCTTGGGATCGCGCGGCGACAGCCGGTTCTCGTTGATCAGCATGGTCTGGTGCGCCAGCCACGCCTGCCAGCCGGCCTTGCCGATGTGCGCGAACACGCGCTTGCCGAGCTCGCCGGGATACGGCACGTAGTCGAGCCCTTCGGTGTCGCGTTGCTGGTACTGGCAGAAGACGGTGCGGGACATGGCAATTCCTGGCGATGCGCGCACGGCCCCGCGCTGGTGCGTCAGAGGCCGTCGAGCAGTTTGCGGATCGGTGCGGGCAGGCCCAGCGTCGACAGGTCGGCGCGCGCCACCCAGCGCAGGTCGTCATTGTCGCCCAGCGCATCGCCCATGGCGACCTTGCGCAGGCGTAGTGGCTGCAGGTGCAGGCGGTAATGGCTGAAAGTGTGCACGATCGGCGGCAGCGCTTCGGCGTCGTCGTAGGCGCGCCCGCGCATCCAGCGCGCATACCAGGCGCGCAGTTCGCTGTCGGTGTCGGCCTGCGGCAGCGTCCACAGCGAGGCCCAGATGCCGGTCGGCGGACGCCGCTGCAGCAGCAGTTCGCCGGCGGCGTTCTCCAGCAGCAGGGCCAGCGCTTCGCGCTCGGGCAGGGTCTTGCCCGGCTTGGGCGTGGGCAGCGCCTCGACCAGGCCGTCGCGACGCGCCACGCAGTCGTCCTGCAGCGGACACAGCACGCAGGCCGGGTTGGCGCGGGTGCACAGGGTGGCGCCGAAATCCATCTGCGCCTGGGTGTAGTCGGCCATGCGCCCGTCGGGCACCGCGTCCACATGCGACTGCGCGAGCGCCCACAGCGGCTTTTCCACCGCCGGCAGGCCGGGGTAGCCGGCGATGCCGTGGTAGCGGGTCAGCACGCGCTTGACGTTGCCGTCGAGGATCGGGAAGCGGTCGTTCCAGGCCTGGCTGAGGATCGCGCCGGCGGTGCTGCGGCCGATGCCGGGCAGCGCATGCAGGGCATCGAAATCGCGCGGCAGTTCGCCTCCGTGCAGTTCCACGCAGCACTTGGCGGCGGCGTGTAGATTGCGCGCGCGGGCGTAGTAGCCGAGCCCCGCCCATTGCGCCATCACCGCATCATTGTCGGCGGCGGCCAGCGCCGGCAGGGTCGGGAAGTGCTGCAAGAAGCGCAGGAAGTAGGGGATGACCACCGCCACCTGGGTCTGCTGCAGCATGATTTCCGACAGCCACACCCGGTACGGACTGCGCGGATGCTGCCAGGGCAGGTCGTGGCGCCCGTGGCGATCGAACCAGGCGAGCAGGCGGGCGGGGAAGGTGTCGGAAGGCTGGCGCATGCTGGCAGGAACTCGTGCCTTCTCCCTCCGGGAGAAGGTGGCCCGAAGGGCCGGATGAGGGTACGGGCGAAGCCTGGTGCGGTTGGGGTGGTGCCAGTGCTGGCTTGGCAGGCTCCGCCGCACCCTCACCCCAACCCCTCTCCCGGAGGGAGAGGGGCTTCAGCGGTCAGCCGCCGAGCGCTTCTGGCAGCAACGCGTCGACGAAGGCTTCGGCGTCGAACACGCGCAGGTCTTCGGGGCGTTCGCCGATGCCGGCGAAGCGGATCGGGATGCCGAACTCGCGGGCCAGGGCAAACACCACGCCGCCCTTGGCGGTGCCGTCGAGCTTGGTCACCACCAGGCCGGTGACGCCGACCGCTGCATGGAACTGGCGCAGCTGCGATAGCGCGTTCTGGCCGGTGGTGCCGTCGATGACCATCAGCACCTCGTGCGGCGCGCTGGCGTCGAGCTTGCCGAGCACGCGACGGATCTTGCCCAGTTCGTTCATCAGCCCGGTCTGGGTGTGCAGGCGGCCGGCGGTGTCGGCGATCAACACCTCGGTGCCGCGTGCCTTGCCGGCCTGCAGCGCGTCGAAGGCCACCGAAGCGGCGTCGGCGTTCTGGCCCTGTGCGATCACGCTCACGCCGTTGCGCTCGCCCCAGGCCTGCAACTGCGCCACCGCCGCGGCACGGAAGGTGTCGCCGGCAGCCAGCATCAGGCTGTGGCCTTCGTCCTTGAAGCGCTTGGCCAGCTTGCCGATGGTGGTGGTCTTGCCGACGCCGTTGACGCCGACGGTCAGCACCACGAAGGGCTTGGCGTTGCGATCGATCTGCAGCGGCTTGGCCACCGGCTGCAGGATCGCCAGCAGGTCGGCGCGCAGCGCCTGTTGCAGCGCCCTGGCGTCGACGAACTCGCGCGCCTTCATGCGCTTGCGCAGGTTTTCGATCAGCGCGGTGGTGGCGGGGATGCCGACGTCGGCGGTGATCAGCGCGGTCTCGATCTCGTCGAGCAGGTCGTCGTCGAGCTTGGGATTGCGCGAGAACAGGCTGCCGACGCTGCGCGCGAAACTGCTGTTGCGCAGGCGCTCGCGCCAGCCGGGCTTGCCGGCCGGCGCGGCGGGCAGGGCGTCGCTGCGTACCAGGTCGGCGTCGGCGGCGGGCACGGACGCGGCGTTAGGTGTCGGCGCGGGTACCGCAGCGGGCTGCTGGGCGGGGGCGGGCGTCGGGTGCGGCACGCTCGGTGCCGGCGCGGCGGCTGGCGGTGGCACATAGGCCTGCGGCGGCGGTGTGGGCGCTGCAGCCGGCAGCGGCGTCGGTTGCGGCTGCGGGACAGCGACCGGGGCGGGCGCCTGGACGGGGTGTTCGGCGACCGGCGCGGGCGCTGGCTCCAGAGTAGGAGCGGGTGCTGGGGCGGCAGGCGCCGCCTCAGCGGCAGGCGGCGCCGACGGCGCAGGCGCAGCGGGTTCGGCGCTTGCCGGCTTGGGGAAGGCGGCGGCCAATTCCTCGATGCTGTAGCGCTGCGTGCGGCTCTCGCCGGCGTTGTCCTGGGGCTTGTTGCGGCGGAATAGGCTGACCATGGATGACGCGTGGACCGGAAACGCGGAATGCTACCACTTGCGACCTGAGCGGCCTGTGCAGCGGGGGCGAGCCGGGATGGTCGGCAAGGTGGACTTCGGGCGTCGCGACTGCGTATGCGTGTGTCGCGCTAGGCGCGGTTCCTGGCCCTTTGTGGGATCAGCCGCGACAGGCGGATTCCCACTGAAGCACAGTCGCAGGGTGCAGGTGCGGAATTGGCATGGTTTTTCGACGTAATGGCTCCGCCGTACCCTCACCCCAACCCCTCTCCCGGAGGGAGAGGGGCTCTGCATTCGTAGCGCGGCGATCTCAACGCCCGCATTCAGCCAAAAAACGAATCCCCATTCCCGAATCCCCAATCCCGGCTCTTCACAGCTTGCCCTTCATCGACCGATAGTCGCGCGGGGTCATGCCGACGGTGGCCTTGAACTGGCGGGCGAAGGCGCTCTGGTCGGCGAAGCCGCACAGTTGGCCGATGCTGGCGATGCTGTCGTCGCCGTGCAGCAGGCGCATCGCCGCTTCGATGCGCATCTTGGTCAGCAGTTGCTGCGGGGTCAGCTGGAACACGCGACGGAAATGCCGCTCCAGTTGCGCCACCGACAGCTCGGCCAGGTCGGCCAGGGTCTGCACGCGCAGGTTGTCGCCGTAGTGCGCCTGCATGTGCTCCATGGCGCGGCTGATGCGCTCGTAGGCGGAATGGCGGCTGTCCGGCTGGCCCAGGTCGCGGGAGATGCCGACCACGCCGATCACCTCCTCGCCCTCGCACAGCGGGCGCTTGAAGGTCAGGCACCAGCCCGGGGTGCGGTTCGGGAACAGGTGCACTTCGAGCTGGTTCTCGATCACCTCGCCGCACAGCACCCGACGGTCCTGCATCAGGTAGCTGCCGCCCAGCGGCAGCGGAAACACGTCCGCGGCCGATTTGCCGATCAGGTCGGCGCGGTACTTTTTGCCCAGCCGCCGAACAAGGGTCAGGTTGACGTGGGTGTAGCGGCCGTCGCGGTCCTTCACGAAGAACACCACGTCCGGCAAGGCGTCGAACAGCGTCTGCAGTTCCAGTGCCGAAATCAGAGTGTCCATGGCGTTCACCTGCGGGAGTGGGCGGCGGTGCGGGCGCGCCGCCGCGCGTCCCCCTGAATGCCGATGCTAGCCTAAGTCGGCGCCGTCGGGCGTCGCCGGGTTGTGCGAACTTCCGCATTGGCGACAGGCAAACGCTGCTAGCCGGCGGCGGTGCCGAATGTGAGCATGGCCCCATGCATACACTCGATGTCATCGACTCGCACAGCGCCGGCGAACCGACCCGTGTCGTCGTCTCCGGCTTCCCCGATCTGGGAACCGGTTCCCTGGCCGAGCGCCGCGAGCTGTTCCGCACGCGCTTCGACCGCTGGCGCAGCGCCATCGCCTGCGAGCCGCGCGGCTCGGACACCATGGTCGGCGCCTTGCTGCTGCCGCCGGTGGCCGCCGACGCCTGCGCGGCGGTGATCTTCTTCAACAACGTCGGTTACCTGGGCATGTGCGGCCACGGCACCATCGGCCTGGTGCGCACGCTGGCCGAGCTGGGCCGGCTGAGCCCGGGCACGCACCGGATCGAGACGCCGGTGGGCACGGTCGGCGTGGAACTGCACGCCGACGGCCGCGTGTCGGTCGACAACGTCGAGAGCTATCGCCATGCCACCGGCGTCGACGTGCAGGTGCCCGAGTACGGGCGCGTGCGCGGCGACGTGGCCTGGGGCGGCAACTGGTTCTTCATCACCGAACAGACCCCGTGCGCGCTGGAACTGCGCCACCAGCGTGCGCTGACCGCCTATACCGAAGCGGTGCGGCTGGCGCTGGAGGCGGCGGGCATCCGCGGCGCCGACGGCGGCGAGATCGACCACATCGAGATCAACGGGCCGGCGCCGGACGCCAGCGCCGATGCGCGCAACTTCGTGCTGTGCCCGGGCCTGGCCTACGACCGTTCGCCGTGCGGCACCGGCACCAGCGCCAAGCTGGCGTGCCTGGCCGCCGACGGCAAGCTGGCGGCGGGCCAGGTGTGGCGCCAGCAGGGCATCCTCGGCAGCGTGTTCGAGGGCAGCTATGCGGCCGGCACCCGCGGGGTGCTGCCGCGCATCACCGGGCAGGCCTACATCACCGCGCGTTCGCAATTGCTGATCGATCCGCAGGATCCGTTCGCCTGGGGCATCGGCGCCGCATGAGCGGTTTCGACCTGATCGTCGTCGGCGCCGGCATCGTCGGCGCGGCCTGCGCCGATGCGGCGGCGGCCGCCGGCCTGCGCGCGGCGATCGTCGAGTCGGGCAGCATCGGCGGCGGTTCCACTGCCGCGGCGATGGGCCACCTGGTGGCGATGGACGACGATCCGGCGGAACTGGCGTTGTCGGCGTATTCGCTGCGCCTGTGGGAAGAATTCGCGCCGCTGCCGGAGGCGGAGTTCAGCCGCTGCGGCACGCTGTGGGTGGCGCGCGAGGCGCGCGAGCTGGAGGCGATTCCGGCCAAGATCCAGCGCCTGGCCGTGGCCGGCGTGCAGGCCGAAGCGCTCGATGCGCAGCGGTTGTATCAATTGGAGCCGGCCCTGGTGCCGGGCCTGGCCGGCGGCATGCGCGTGGCCGCCGAGGCGGTGGTGTATCCGCCGCGGATGGCGCGCTATCTGGTCGAGCGCGCCTGCGCCGCTGGCGCGCAGCTGTACGCCGGACGCCGCGCCACCGCGCTGCTCGATGCCGGCGTGCGCCTGGACGATGGCAGCGCGCTGCATGGCCCGGTGCTGGTCGCCACCGGCTGCGCCGTGCCGGAGCTGCTGCCGGAACTGCCGATGCGCGCGCGCAAGGGGCAACTGGTGATCACCGACCGCTATCCGGGCTTCGTCGCCCATCAATTGCTGGAATTGGGCTACGCCGACAGCGCGCATGGCAGCGACGGCAGCAGCGTGGCGTTCAACGTGCAGCCGCGTCCGACCGGGCAGATCCTGATCGGCTCCTCGCGCGAATTCGATGCGACCGACCGCGCGGTGTCGATGCCGATGCTGCAGCGGATGCTGGAGCGCGCCTTCGCGTTCCTGCCCGGCCTGCGGCAACTGCAGGCGATCCGGGTGTGGACCGGCCTGCGTCCGGCCACGCCGGACGGGCGGCCTTACCTGGGCGCAGTGCCGGAGCGGCGCGACGTGTGGGTCGCGGCCGGCCACGAGGGCCTGGGCGTGACCACCGCGCTGGGCAGTGCGCGTCTGCTGCTGGACCAATTGCTGCAGCGGCCCACGGCCATCGACCCGGCGCCGTACGCACCGGCGCGGGCGCTGGCATGAGCGCGCGGATGCTGCGCCTGCAGGTCGACGGACGCGACGTCGAAGTGCTCGACGGCAGCAGTGTCGCCGCGGCGGTGGCGCAGGTCGCCACGCATTTCCGCCGCTCGCGCAGTGGTCAGCCGCGCGCGCCGCTGTGCGGCATGGGCGTGTGCGCCGAGTGCCGGGTACGCATCGACCGCGTCGGTCAGTTGCGCGCCTGCATCACCCCGGCGCGCGACGGCATGCAGGTGTGGACCGATGGCTGAGCCGCGCGCCCACTACGACGTGCTGGTGATCGGCGCCGGCCCGGCGGGGTTGGCGGCGGCGCTGGCCGCGGCCGCGCATGGCCGCCGGGTCGGCCTGGTCGATCTGCAGGCGCGTGCCGGCGGCCAGATCTGGCGCCACGATGTCGCCCACGCGCCGCCACGCCTGGCCGCGCGCGCGCTGGCGCAACTGGCGGCCAGCGCGGTGACCTTCCTGCCGCAGACCCAGGTGCTGCTGGCGCAGGATCGGCAGTTGCTCACCGATGGTCCGGATGGTCCGCGCTGGCTGGGCTACGACGCGCTGGTGCTGGCCACCGGCGCGCGCGAATTGCTGTTGCCGTTCCCGGGCTGGACCCTGCCCGGGGTGACCGGCGCCGGCGGCGCCCAGGCGCTGGCCAAGCAGGGCTGGCCGCTGCGCGGGCGGCGCGTGCTGGTCGCCGGCAGCGGGCCGCTGCTGTTGGCCTCGGCGGCGACCCTGCATCGCCACGGCGCGCAGGTGCTGGGCATCGTCGAACAGGCACCGTGGCGCGCGCTGGCCGCATTCGCCGCACAACTGCCGTTGCGCTGGCCGGACAAGGCGCTGCAGGCGCTGGCGCTGCGCACGCAACTGGCCGGGGTCGGTTACCACGCCGGCAGCGTGGTACTGGCCGCACATGGCGAGGGCCGCGTGCAGGAGGTGGAGATCGACGGCCCGCACGGTCGCCGCCGTCTCGCCTGCGATCAACTGGCGGTGGGCTACGGCCTGGTGCCGAACGTGGAACTGGCGCAACTGCTTGGCTGCCGCCTGGGTCGCAGTGGCGCGCATCCGTGCGTGGCGGTGGACGCGCAACTGCGTACCAGCGTCGACGGCGTGTACGCCGCCGGCGAGGCGCTGGGCATCGGCGGGCGCGATTGCGCGCGGGTGGAAGGCGCCATCGCCGGCCACCTGGCCGCCGGCCAGGACGCCGATGCGCAGGCGCTGCAGCCGCAGCGGCGACGCGCGCGCGCCTTCGCCACGCTGCTGCAGCGGCAGTTCGCGCTGGATCCGCGCATCCATGCGCTGGCCGCGCCGGACACGCTGGTGTGCCGCTGCGAGGACGTGCCGCTGGCCGCGCTGCGCGGCCACACCGACCTGCGCGACGCCAAGCTGGCCTCGCGCTGCGGCATGGGCGCCTGCCAGGGCCGCATCTGCGGCAGTGCGCTGACCGAACTTGGCCTGGCCGCGCGCGCCGACGATTTCTCCGACGACGGCCGCCGGCCGCCGCTGTTCCCGGCGCGGCTGGACGCGCTGGCCCATCCCTGTCCGGGCCCCGGTCCGGACACCGCTTGCGCCGCGCCGTCGCGCGCGGCATCCCTTCGCAACTCTCCACAAGGTGTACATCCATGAGCAAGGCTTCCTTCTGGTACGGCGTGCTGCCGGCCATCACCACCCCGTTCAACGCCGACGGCAGCATCGACCATGCGTTCCTGGCCAAGCATGCGCAGCTGATGATCGAGGCTGGCTGCACCGCGATCGTGCCGCTGGGTTCGCTGGGCGAAGCGGCCACGCTGAGCTTCGACGACAAGCTGGCGATCCTGAAGACCCTGGTGCAGGCGGTCGATGGCCGCATCCCGGTGGTGCCGGGCATCGCCGCGCTGTCCACCGACGAGGCCGTGCGCCTGGCGCAGGCAGCCAAGCAGATCGGCTGCGGTGGCCTCATGGTGCTGCCGCCGTACGTGTATTCCACCGACTGGCGCGAGATGGGTGCGCACATGCGCGCGGTGATCGCCGCCACCGACCTGCCGGCGATCCTGTACAACAACCCGATCGCCTACAAGACCGATTTCAGCCCGGCGCAGATCGCCGAGCTGGCTGCCGAATTCCCGAACCTGCAGGCGGTCAAGGAATCCTCCGGCGACGTGCGCCGCTTCGCCGCGCTGGGCGAACTGCTCGGCGACCGCCTGGTGCTGCTGGTGGGCATGGACGATGCGATCGTCGAAGGCCTGAGCATGGGCGCCAAGGGCTGGATCGCCGGCCTGGTCAATGCCTATCCGAAGGAGTCGGTGAAGCTGTTCGAACTGGCCCGCGACGGCGGCTACCCGGCGGCCAAGGCGCTGTACGACTGGTTCCTGCCGCTGCTGCGCCTGGATACCGTGCCCAAGTTCGTGCAGCTGATCAAGCTGGTGCAGGAGAAGGTCGGCCTGGGCAGCGAGCGCGTGCGCGCGCCGCGGCTGGTGCTGGAAGGCGCCGAGCGCGAGGCTGCGCTGAAGGTCATCGACCACGCCATCGCCACCCATCCCGGGCACTGAGATGAGCATGCAACCGCTGTTGCTGGCCGGCCACTGGCAGGCCTCGCTGGAGGAGCGCGGCAGCTTCCGCGCCGAGGACCCGCGCGACGGAAGCGAGTTCGGTCCGTCGTTCCCGGTTAGCGGCGCCGCCGACCTGGAAGCGGCGCTGAGCGCGGCGGCGCTGAGCGCCGACGCGCTGGCCGCGGCCGCGCCGGAACGCATCGCCGCGTTCCTGGATGCGTATGCGGACGCGATCGACGCCGACGTCGAGCGCTTGGTGGCGCTGGCGCATGCCGAAACCGGCCTGCCGGTGGAGCCGCGCCTGGCCAAGGTGGAACTGCCGCGCGCCAGCGGGCAGTTGCGCCAGGCCGCGCAGGCGGCGCGCAGCCACAGCTGGGCGCAGCCGGTGATCGACACCGCGGCCGGCCTGCGCGCGCAGCTGGGACCGCTGCACAAGCCGGTGCTGGTGTTCGGCCCGAACAATTTCCCGTTCGCGTTCAACGCGGTGGCCGGCAGCGATTTCGCCTCGGCCATCGTCGCGCGCAATCCGGTCATCGCCAAGGCGCACCCTTCGCATCCGGCCACCAGCCAGCGTCTGGCGCAGCTCGCGCACCAGGCGCTGCTGGCCAACGACCTGCCGGCGGCGACGGTGCAGTTGCTGTACCACTTCGACAACACGCTGGGCCTGGAACTGGCCGGCGATCCGCGGCTGGGCGCGATCGGCTTCACCGGCAGCCGCGCCGGCGGGCTGGCGCTGAAGGCCGCCGCCGACCGTGCCGGGGTGCCGGCCTACGTCGAACTGTCCAGCGTCAATCCGGTGTTCCTGCTGCCGGGCGTGCTGGCCGAACGCGGCGCGGCACTGGCGCAGGAGTTCTTCGCCTCCTGCACCATGGGCAGCGGCCAGTTCTGCACCAACCCGGGCATCGTGGTGGTGCCCGAGGGCGAGGCCGGCGATGCCTTCGTCGCCGCGGCCACCGCGCATTTCGCCGCGGCCGCGCCGGCGCTGCTGTTCTCGCGCGGCGTGCTGGAGCATCTGCAGCGCAGCGTGGGCACGCTGCGCGATGCCGGCGCCACGGTGCTGGCCGGCGGTGAGGCCGATGCCGGCCCCGGCTATCGGCATGCGCCGACCCTGCTGGAGGTGTCGGCCGAGGCGTTCCTGCAGCAGCCCGAGGCGCTGCAGACCGAGGCGTTCGGGCCGGTCAGCCTGATCGTCCGCGGCGGTGGGGTGGGGCAGTTGACCGCCCTGGCGCGCAGCTTCGAAGGCAATCTCACCGGGACCCTCTATCGCGCCGCCGATGGCAGCGACGATCCGGCCTTCGCCGTGCTGGCCGCGGCGCTGCGTCCGCGGGTGGGGCGGCTGATCTGCAACAAGATGCCGACCGGCGTGGCGGTGAGCCCGGCGATGAACCATGGCGGCCCTTATCCCAGCACCGGCCATCCGGGCTTCACCGCGGTCGGCATGCCCGCGGCGATCCGTCGCTTCGCGGCGCTGCACAGCTACGACGGCGTGCCCGACGCGCTGTTGCCGGCGCTGCTGCGCGACCGCAATCCTGGCGGCGTGCAGCGGCTGATCGACGGCTGCTGGAGCACGGCCGACGTGGAGCGCAGCGCATGAGCGAGCAGTCCCAGATCGGCGGGCTGACCCTGGAGCAGGCGCACGCGCAACTGGCGCCGTGGCCGCAGCGGGCGCCGGCGATCCAGGAGCCGGAGTACCGGCAACGCCTGGCCAACGCGCGTGCGCTGATGCGCGCGCACGGCGCCGACGCGCTGCTGATCGGCGCCGGTGCCTCGCTGCGCTACTTCACCGGCGTGCCGTGGGGCGCCAGCGAGCGCCTGGTGGCGATGCTGCTCACCGCCGAAGGCGATCCGCTGCTGATCTGCCCGGCGTTCGAGGAAGGCTCGCTGGACGCTGTGCTGTCGGTGCCGGTGCGCAAGCGCCTGTGGCAGGAACACGAGGATCCGCACGCGCTGGTCGCCGAGGCCTTGCTGGAACTGGACGCGCAGAGCCTGGCGCTGGACCCGGGCGTGGCCTTCGCGGTGCATACCGGCTTGGCCGCGGTGCTGGGCCGCATCGCGATCCGCGATGCCGCGGCCATCGTCGACGGCTGCCGCATGCGCAAGTCGCCGGCGGAACTGGCGCTGATGCAGCAGGCCTGCGACATGACCCTGCACGTGCAGCGGCTGGCCGCCGGGCTGATCCGCGAAGGCATCACCACCGCGGAACTGACCCGTTTCATCGACCAGGCGCACCGTGCGCTCGGCGCCGACAACGGCTCGACCTTCTGCATCGTGCAGTTCGGCCACGCCACCGCGTATCCGCACGGCATTCCCGGCGTACAGGCGCTGCGCCCGGGCGAACTGGTGCTGATCGACACCGGCTGCACCGTGCAGGGCTACCACTCCGACATCACCCGCACCTACATCTTCGGCGAGCCCAGCGAGAAGCAACGGCGTATCTGGCAACTGGAGCACGAGGCGCAGGCGGCGGCCTTCGCCGCGGTGCGGCCGGGCGTGGCCTGCGCGGTGGTGGACGAGGCCGCACGCAAGGTGTTGCAGCGCGCCGGGCTCGGCCCGGACTACCAGCTGCCGGGGCTGCCGCACCGCACCGGCCACGGCTGCGGCATGAGCATCCACGAGGCGCCGTACCTGGTGCGCGGCAATGCGCTGGCGCTGGCGCCGGGCATGTGCTGCAGCAACGAGCCGATGATCGTGGTGCCGGGCGAGTTCGGCGTGCGCCTGGAGGATCATTTCTACGTCACCGAAGACGGCGCGCAGTGGTTCACCCCGCCGTCGCCGGCGATCGACCGGCCGTTCGCCTGATGCGCAGGGCGGCCGCCCACGACCCTTGCGCGGCGGCCGCCGCGGCGTGCCACGGGCGCGTGCCGCCCTGCGGAGTTCCTCGATGAAACGCATGCCTCTGCCCGCCGCCGGCGTGCTGCTGCTGAGCCTGCTGGCGGGCTGCCAACCGTCCGCAGCGCCGACGCCCTCCACGTCGGCCGCGGCGGCACCGGCCAAGGCCGCGGTGCCGCCAGCGCAGGCCTTCGCCGCGCTGCTCGATGCGCAATGGCAGTACCAGCTCGCCCACCATCCCGAGTTCGCCAGCATCATCGGCGACAGCCGCTACAACGATCGCTGGAGCGACTATTCGCTTGCCGCGCTGGAGGCCGAACGCCAGGCCACCGCCGGGTTCCTGGCGCGCTTCGATGCGATCGATGCCAAGGCGCTGTCGGCGCAGGAGCGGTTGAGCCTGCAGATGATGCAGCGCCAGTTGCGCGACCGGCTCGAGGCGATCGCGCTGAAGAACGACGAGATGCCGCTGGAGCCGGTCGGCGGCATCCAGGTGGCGCTGCCGGGCTACGCGCAGGCGTTTCCGTTCGCCAGCGTCAAGGACTACGAGGACTACATCAAGCGCCTGCAGGCGATCCCGGCGCTGCTCGACCAGGTGGTGGCGCTGTCGCGCGCCGGCGCCAAGGATGGGCTGGTGCAGCCGAAGTACCTGCTCGAACGCATTCCCGCGCAGGTGCGCGAGATCGCCGCGCCGGCCGGCGCCGACAGTCCGTTCGCGGCGCCGCTGCAGCAGTTCCCGGCGGCGGTGCCGGAGGCGGAGCGGCCGCGCCTGCGCGCGGCGATGATCGCGGCGATCGACCAGCAGGTGCGCCCGGCCTATCGCAAGCTCGCCGATTTCGTCGCCAACGAATATGCGCCGCAGGGCCGCGCCCACGAAGGCCTTTGGTCGCTGCCCGATGGCGCGCACCGCTACCGCTTTGCGATCCATACCCAGACCACCACCGACCAGTCGCCCGAGCAGATCCACCAGACCGGCCTGGCCGAGGTCGCGCGCATCGAAGGCGAGATGGGCGTCATCGCCAAGCAGCTCGGCTACGCCGACCTGCCGGCGTTGCGCCAGGCGGTGGCGCAGCAGCGTCGCTTCTTCGCCAGCTCGCCCGAGCAGATCCTGCAGCGCTACCGCGACGACATCGCGCAGATGCAGCCGAAGCTGCCGACGTTGTTCGGCACGCTGCCGAAGACGCCGCTGGAGGTGCGCGCGATGCCCGCGTTCCGCGCCACCGCGCCCGGCGCCGAGTACTGGCAGAGCGATGCGCAGGGCAGCAAGCCCGGGCTGGTGATGGTCAACACCAGCGACTACGCGCACCGCACCCTGGTCAACATCGAGGCCACCGCGTATCACGAGGGCGTGCCCGGCCATCATCTGCAGATCTCGCTGGCCCAGAGCCTGCCGTTGCCGCCGTTCCGCCAGCAATCCAGCTACAACGCCTACGTGGAAGGTTGGGCGCTGTACGCCGAGCGGCTGGGCAAGGAAGTGGGCTTCTACCGCGACCCGTACAGCGACTACGGCCGCCTGGCCGGCGAACTGCTGCGCGCCAACCGGTTGGTACTGGACACCGGCGTGCACTACAAGCGCTGGACCCGGCAGCAGATGATCGACTTCTTCCACGCGCATCCGTCCGACGACGAACCCAGCATCCAGTCCGAGACCGACCGCTACATCGTCTGGCCGGGCCAGGCGCTGGGCTACAAGCTCGGCGAACTGGACATCCTGGCGCTGCGCGAGAAGGCCAGGCGCGCGCTGGGCGAGCGCTTCGACATCCGCGCCTTCCACGATGCCGTGCTCGGCGGCGGCGCGATGCCGCTGGACCTGCTGGACGCGCGCATCGACGCCTGGATCGCCCAGGTCCAGGCCGGCGCCCCCGCCACTCCGGAGACCCCACGATGATGTCCCGTTCCCGATTGCGCACGGCGCTGGCCCTGGCCATCGTCTGCACCCTGGCCTGGCAGGGCGCTGCCGGCGCCGCGCCGGCACAGGCCTCCACGCCGGCCGCCGCGGCAACCGCCGGCGATGCCGGCACGCGCTTCAAGGCGCTGTACCAGCGCGAGTGGAAATGGCGCCAGGAGCAGTTCGCCGGTGCCGACGACGAAGATGCGCAAGGGCAGGCCGCCGATCACCTGCCCAAGGTCGATCCGGCCACCCAGGCGCAGCGCACCGCGTACTGGCAGCAGGTCCTGCATGACCTGGACGCGATCGACCCGGCGCAATTGTCGGCGCAGGACCAGGTGAACTATCAGGTCTATCGCCAGCAACTGCAGGTGCTGCTCGACCAGCAGCGGTTCCGCGCCTGGGAAATGCCGTTCAACAGCGATACCGCGTTCTGGACCGACCTGGGCTTCACCGCGCGCGCCACCTTGCGTAATCGCGAGGACTACCAGCGCTACCTGGGGCAGCTTGCCGACATCCCGCGCTACTTCGACGAGCAGATCGCCAACATGCGCGCCGGTCTGGCACGTGGTTTCGCGCAGCCGGCGGTGACCCTGCAGGGCCGCGACCAGTCGATCGCCGAGGTCGCGCAGGCGACCGGCGAGAGCAATCTGTTCTATACCCCGTTCAAGAAGATGCCGACGACGATCCCGGCGCCGCTGCAGGCGCAGTTGCGCGCGCAGGCGCGCACGGCGATCGCCCAGCAGGTGGCGCCGGCCTACGCCAAACTGCTGCGTTTCATGCGCGAGGAATACCTGCCCAAGGCGCGCCCGGCGCTCGCCGCCGAATCGCTGCCCGACGGCGCCGCGTACTACCGTGCGCAGATCCGCGAGTACACCACGCTCGATCTCAGCCCCGAGCAGATCCACGCGGTGGGCCTGAAGGAAGTGGCGCGGCTGCGCAAGGAGATGGACCAGGCGATCGTCGACAGCGGCTTCAAGACCCCGCCGGGGCAGCAGACGTTCCCGGCGTTCCTGCACTACCTGCGCACCGATCCGAAGTTCTACGCCAAGACCCCGGAGGAACTGCTCAAGGACGCGGCGTGGATCGCCAAGCGCGTGGACGGCAAGATCGGCGACTACATCGGCCGGCTGCCGCGGCAGCGCTTTGCGATCGAGCCGGTGCCGGCGGACCTGGCGCCGTTCTACACCGGCGGCCGTGGCGGCCCGGGTATCTACCTGGTCAACACCTACGACCTGCCGTCGCGGCCGCTGTATAACCTCACCGCGCTGACCCTGCACGAATCCTCGCCTGGCCATGCGCTGCAGATGCCGCTGGCGGCCGAGCAGCAAGGTCTGCCGGACTTCCGCCGCTATGGCTACATCTCCGCCTATGGCGAGGGCTGGGCGGTGTACTCGGAATACCTGGGGCAGGAGATGGGGATGTACGACACCCCGTACGACCGCTTCGGCTACCTGACCTACCAGATGTGGCGCGCGTGCCGGCTGGTGATCGACACCGGCATCCACCACAAGGGCTGGACGCGCGAGCAGGCGCAGGCGTTCCTGCGCGACAACACCGCGCTCAGCGAGCACGAGGTGACCACCGAGGTCGACCGCTACATCGCCTGGCCCGGACAGGCGCTGTCGTACTACCTGGGCGAGCTGAAGATCCTGGAGCTGCGGCGCAAGGCGGAACAGGCGCTGGGCGAGAAGTTCGACCTGCGCGCGTTCCACGATGCGGTGCTGGAAACCGGCTCGGTGCCGCTGCCGGTGCTGGAGCAGCGCATCGATCGCTTCATCGCCGAGGGTGGGAAGTCGCCTTGGGCGCGGGAGGCGGCGAAGCAATAGCCCCTCTCCCTCCGGGAGAGGGGTTGGGGTGAGGGTCGGGCGCGAAGCGCATGCGGTGTTTCAACTGCACGAGGCTTCGCCCGCACCCTCATCCGCCCCTTCGGGGCACCTTCTCCCGAAGGGAGAAGGGAAGAGCCGGCTTCGGCTGGCTTGCTTGAGCCCCTCTCCCCCGGGAGAGAGGTTGGGGTGAGGGTAGGAAGCATCGCAGATCGTTGATTCGCCAGTGACACCAATCCAGCGGGAGACGCCATGGCCGCACAAGGCAAGTTCCACAAGCGCTTGAGCCTGACCGATCTGACCTTCATCGGTCTGGGCTCGATCTTCGGCTCCGGTTGGCTGTTCTCCGCCAGTCACGTCTCGGCGATCGCGGGGCCGGCCGGCATCGTCTCGTGGATCGCCGGGGGCGTGGCGGTCCTGCTGCTGGGCCTGGTGTACTGCGAACTCGGCGCGGCGCTGCCGCGCGCCGGCGGTGTGGTGCGCTACCCGGAGTACTCGCATGGCGTGCTGCTCGGCTGGCTGATGGGCTTCATCACCCTGATCGCCTTCTCCAGCCTGATCGCGATCGAAGTGGAAGCAGCGCGGCAATACGCGGCGGCGTGGTTCCCCTGGCTCAACCAGGCCGGCAGCACCCATCCCAGCGTCGCTGGCTGGATGCTGCAACTGGCGCTGCTGGTCGCGTTCTTCCTGCTCAACTACTACAGCGTCAAGACCTTCGCCACCGCCAACAACATCGTCAGCGTGTTCAAGTTCCTGGTGCCGGTGCTGGTGATCGTGCTGCTGATGGCGCACTTCGATGCGCGCAACCTGCACGTGCAGGGCTTCGCGCCGTTCGGCGCGGCCGGAGTGGAGGCGGCGATCTCCGCCGGCGGCATCATCTTCGCCTACCTCGGGCTGACCCCGATCGTGTCGGTGGCCAGCGAGGTGCGCGATCCGCAGCGCAATATTCCGATCGCGCTGATCCTGTCGGTGGCGTTGTCCACGGTGATCTATGTGCTGCTGCAGCTCGCCTTCCTCGGCGGTGTGCCGGCGCAGCACCTGGCCAACGGCTGGGGCGGCATCGACAAGGCGTTCTCGCTGCCATACCACGACATCGCCCTGGCGCTGGGCATGGGTTGGCTGGCGGCATTGGTGATCTGCGACGCGATGATCTCGCCCAGCGGCACCGGCAACATCTACATGAACGCCACGCCGCGGGTGGTGTACGGCTGGGCGCGCAGCGGCGGCTTCCTGCCGGTGCTGACCCGTGTCGATGCCGCCTCCGGCATCCCGCGCCCGGCGCTGTGGCTGAGCCTGGGCCTGTCGGTGTTCTGGACTCTGCCGTTCCCGTCGTGGGAGACCCTGATCCAGGTGGTGTCGGCGGCGCTGGTGCTCAGCTATGCGGTGGCGCCGGTGACCGTGGCCGCGTTGCGGCGCAGTGCGCCGGAGTTGCCGCGGCCGTTCCGGCTGCGCGGCATGGCGCTGCTCGGCCCACTGTCGTTCATCGTCGCGGGCCTGATCGTGTACTGGTCGACCTGGAGCACGCTGTCGTGGTTGCTCGGTCTGCAGATCGCGATGTGCGTGCTGTACGTGCTGTATCGGTTACCCAACGCCGCCGGCCGTGCGCGGCTGTGGCGGCAGGTGCGCGGCGTGCTGTGGCTGATCGTGTTCTTCGCCCTGGTCCTGGTGGTGTCGCGCCTGGGCACCTTCGGCGGCAGCGGCTGGATCACGCATCCCTGGGACACGCTGTGCGTGGCGGCGATCGCGTTGGGTTGCTATCACTGGGGCGCCCGCAGCGGCCTGCGCCATGAGGAGTTGGCGCTGGAAGAGGATGACGGGGAATAGCCCGTTGTGGATGTACGTAGGAGCGGCTCTTGTCCCCTTTTGTGGGATTAGCCGCGATAGGCTTTGCTGGTAACGCCGGGTCGCGGCTGAAGCCGCTCCTACAAAAAAAGAAGCGTGCCATCGAAACTCTCGGAAACCGCATGAACAAGTTCGTCGCCTCTCTCATCGTCGCCCTGGCGTGCTGCGCCGGCGCCGCACAGGCCGCGCCCAGCGTCGCCGACTACCAGCGTTCGCTGGGCCTGCGCGAGGCCTGGATCGGCCTGACCGAGAACGTGACCTGGCCGGCGCAGTGGCGCGACGACGGCGCGTTCTACTACCGCAAGACCGTGCCGGGCGGCTTCGCCTTCCTGGTCGAGGACGTGGCCAGCCAGCGCAAGCAGCCGGCGTTCGACCAGCAGCGAGTGGCGCGCGCGCTGAGCGCGGCGACCGGCACCACCTATTCGGCGCTACGCCTGCCGTTCGCACGCTTCGCCTATGCCGCCGAGGGCGGCCAGCCGCAGGCGGCGATCGCCTTCGAGCTCGACGAAGCGCCGTGGCGATGCACCCTCACCACCTACGTCTGCGCCCGCGCCGATAGCGGCCCGCAGCCGCGACCGCGGGGCTTTGGCGTGGTGCGCGACCTCAGCGTGCCGGCCGACGCCACTCCGCGGCGCTCGCCGGACGGACGTTGGGAGGCCTATGTCGACGGCAATGCGGTGATGCTGCGCGCGGTGGCCGACGGGCACACGCTGCGCCTGGCCGACGATGGCCGCAGCGACGATTTCTACGATCCGGAAACCATCGCCTGGGCGCCGGATTCGCAGCGGCTGGCGCTGTACCGGGTGCGGCCCGGCTTCGCCCGCCGCGTCACCCGGGTGGAGGCGGCACCGCCTAGCGGCGGCCAGCCGGTAGTGCGCACCCAACTGTATCCCAAGCCCGGCGACGCGGTGGACATCGAGCGGCCGGTGCTGTTCGACCTCGGCGCGCTGGCAAACGGCGGCGCGCCCAAGCGGCTGGCCATCGACGATGCCTTGTTCGCCAACCCCTACCAGCTCTCGCCGATCCAGTGGCGCCGCGACAGCGCCAGTTTCGTGTTCGATTACGTGCAACGCGGTTTCCAGCGCATGCGCGCGATCGCGGTGGACGCGGCCACGGGCAAGGCGCACGTGGCGGTGGGCGAGGACGCGAAGACCTTCGTCTACGCCGACCGCAGCTACCACCACGATGTCGATGGCCTGGGCAAGGAGATCCTTTGGATCTCCGAGCGCGACGGCTGGCGCCACCTGTACCTGTTCGACGGCAGCAACGGCCGCATCAAGGCGCAGATCACCAAGGGCGAGTGGATCGTGCGCGACGTGCTGCGCGTGGACGATGCGCAGCGGCGCATCTGGTTCACCGCCAGCGGCATGGATGCGGGCAAGGATCCCTATTATCGGCAATTGTTCGCGGTGGATTTCGACGGCAGCCACCTGACCCGGCTGACCGAGGCCGATGCCGACCACGACGTGGCCATCGCCGCCGACGGCCGCCATTACGTGGACGTGTACTCGCGTCCGGACATGGCGCCGGTGATGGAGCTGCATGCCATCGACGGCAAGCTGCTGCAGGTGGTGGAGCGCGGTGACATCCGCAAGCTGCAGGCCGCCGGCTGGCGCGCGCCGCAGACCTTCGTGGCCAAGGGCCGCGACGGCAAGACCGAGATCTGGGGCATGGTGGTGCGGCCGCGCGACTACGATCCGCGCAAGAAATACCCGGTGATCGAGAACATCTACGCCGGCCCGCACGATTCGTTCGTGCCCAAGACCTTCTGGCCGTTCGGCTACCACTCCGGCGGCGACAAGCAGATCGGTATGCAGGCGCAGGCCGACCTGGGCTTCATCGTGGTGATGATCGACGGCATGGGCACCGCCAACCGCTCCAAGGCCTTCCACGACGTGGCCTGGAAGAATCTCGGCGATTCCGGCTTCCCCGATCGCATCGCCTGGCACAAGGCGCTGGCCGCGCAGGATCCGTCCTACGACATCGGCCGTGTCGGCATCTACGGCGCGTCGGCCGGCGGGCAAAGCACCTTGGGTGCGCTGGAGCGGCACCCGGACTTCTACAAAGTGGGCGTGGCCTATGCCGGGTGCTACGACAACCGCATGGACAAGATCAGCTGGAACGAGCAATGGATGGGCTGGCCGGTGGACGCCAGCTATGCGCGCGCCTCCGGCGTGGACAACGCGGCCAAGTTGCGCGGCGACCTGCTGTTGATCGTCGGCGAGCAGGACAGCAACGTCGACCCGGCCTCGACCGCGCAGGTGGTGGACGCCTTGATCAAGGCCGGCAAGGATTTCGACCTGTTGGTCGTGCCTGGCGGCGAGCACACCGTCGGCCGCTCCACCGGTCCCATCGATTACGTCCAGCGGCGGCAGTACGACTTCTTCGTGCGGCATCTGCTTGGAGAGCCGACGCCGGCGTGGAATCGGCTGTAGGGGGCGGGATTGGGGAGTTGGGATTGGGGATTGGCAAAGGCGTGGGATCCCTGCTCCTTCAGGGCTCGGCTTTTCCCTTCTCCCTCCGGGAGAAGGTGCCCCGCAGGGGCGGATGAGGGTGCGGGTGCTGCACCGAGTCCGGAAGCGGCGCGGTGCTCCCGGACCCTCACCCCAACCCCTCTCCCGGTGGGAGAGGGGCTTTGGTCTCCCGCGATGATTCCTTCTCCCTGTGGGAGAAGGTGCCCCGCAGGGGCGGATGAGGGTGCGGGTGGTGCAATGAGCCCGGAAGCGGCGCGGTGCTCCCGTACCCTCACCCCAACCCCCGCTCCGCGCCCCGGCCCGCGCTTGCGGCGCGGGCGCTCCAGGGCTTGCGCGCCAGTGGCGCGCAAGCCGTGCCCCGTCGCCCCGAGGGGAGAGGGGCTTTGGCTATCGGCGCCGATGCATCCGCTCTTGCGAATCCCGAATCCCCACTCCCAAATCCCCAAACTAAAGACCTCGCCAAACCAGCCGATATCCCGGCACGTCTCCCTGCACCCTGGCCCGCCATGACTGCCATCGCTCCCAGTTCCTCGATCGCGCTGTCCGGCATGCGTGCCGCGACGTCCGGGTTGCAGGTGCGCGCCAACAACATCGCCAATCTCTCCACCGATGGCTTCCAGCGTTCCGTGCCGGTGAACCAGGCCACCGCCGGTGGCGGCGTTGTAGGCCAGGTGCAGCAGGCCGACGGGCAGGGCAGCGATCTGGTCGACGACATGGTCGGCACCCTGACCGAGCGCACCGCGTTCCAGGCAAATGCGCGGGTCTTGCGCGCGGCCGACGACACTATCGGCAGCCTGCTCGACGTGCTCGCCTAAGCCGCACCGGTCCATCGCATTCCCGCAGCGCAGCACCGCCGCGACCACGCGGCTATGCGATTTTCCGCACCGATCCTCGGCACAGCGCACAAGACGCTGCGGCGTGCGCAGCGCACGATGCAACGATCGCATTGCATCGGGGACGGTAGATGGATCGGAGAGATTTCCTGCGTCAGGGCCTGGCGGTCGGTGCGGTCGCCGGCGTGGAAGCACTGGCCGGGCGTGCCGCCGCGGCACCGGCGGCGGTCAGCACCACGCGTGCGCCAGCGCCGCCGCAACTGCAGCCATTGGCGGCCGATGCGCTCGCCGGGCATACCTTGCAGTGCCGTTTCGTCGAGGCCGGCGCGACCTGGGAGGTGTACGAAGACCTGCGCCAGCCCGATGGCGATCTGACCCTGCGCGGGCCGGGCGGGGCGCTGGTGCTGGGCAAGCGCACCGAAGCGGTGTTCCCGGCCGCGCAGGCGCCGTACTTCGGCATGGCCCTGGCCGAGGTGGCGATGGCCGATGCCGACCTGCTCGCCGATCGCCTGCTGCGCGACGGCGACCCGCGGGCCGATGAGGTGCGCAACGTCGCGCCGCCGCCGGCCTCGCAACTGGATCCCAAGGACTACAACGGGCGCCTGCCGTGGACCACCTTCGTCGGCACCCGCGAATGCGCCGACACCATGCCGGTGTACCCGGACGGGCGCACCCGCTGTTATCGCGCCATCCAGTCGTTCCCCGAGCTGGGCAAGGACGAACTGGTGCGGCGCCGCAGCGAAGGCCTGCTCGGCGGCTGGATGCCGGCGGTGCGCAAGGTGGTGCCGGCCGGCGAGGGCCGCTACTACGACATCCTGCTGTTCGCCGACGTGCTGGCCGAGGACCGCTTCGTGGTGCAGACCTGGCACCGCAGCGCGCTGGTCGAGCACGGCAAGGTCAGCAAGGTGGTTTACGGCTACAGCTATCCCGACTACCCGCCGCGGCGCGGCCCGCGCAGCGCCGAGGACTTCTACCGCGGCCTGCTCGCCTTCGCCGGTTACTGGCAGGCGCAACTCGCCGACACCGTGCAGGCGCAGACCCCGGACCCGAGCTGGCGCGACATGGCGCGCTTCGCCTTCGCCCGCGAGCTGGTGGTGCGCCCGGGCGGCACCTATCCCAAGTACGGCGCGGTGGATCGCGACTACTACGGCAACGAGTACGACGGCTTCCAGGACACCTTCACCAGTTCGCTGTACGCCAACCTCGAGTGGGGCCGCTTCGCCCAGGCGGCGGCGGTGCTGGACGGCTATTTCAGCGATTTCGTGCAGGCCGACGGCATGGTCAACATGCGCGGCGCGGAGACCGGCCAGTTCGGACTGACCCTGTCGCTGCTGGCGCGCTATCTGCGCTACACCGGCGATGCTGCGCTGCTGCGCAAGCACCGCGACAAGATCGCCGCCACCGCGCAGGTGCTGGCCGAACTGCACGACGCCAGCCTGCGCCTGCCGGCGTCGGCGCCAGGGCACGGCCTGATCCACGGCTGGAACGAATCCGATGCCTGCCTGTTCCCCGATCCGCAGGTGTGGTGGAAGCCGTACTACGCCAACAGCGCGCTGGCGGTGCGCGGCTGGCAGGACCTGGCCGCGGTGTGGAGCGGCATCGCCGGGCCCGGCGCGCAGGCCGCCGCGGCGCAGTGGCAGCGCCGCGCGCAGCAACTGTCCGCGCAACTGCTGCGCACCCTGCGCGGCAACGTCCGCCGCGACCTGCAGCCGCCCTACATCGGCCCGCTGCCCGGGGCGAAGCTCACCTTCCGCCAATCCTTGCAGCAGGAACATCCCAGCGAGCAGGGCTGGCCGCATCGCGCCTACGCCGAACTGCTGCAGGCCGACGTGCTGCCCGACGACCTGGCGAACCTGGTCATCGACTGCGTGCGCGGCCACGGCGGCACCAGCCTCGGCGTGGTCGGCAACATCACCGCGCCGACGCCGGAGGCGCGCGACCTGCTCGGTTTCATCTCCTACGGCTACGCACAGCAGTTGCTGCGCCTGGACCGGATCGAGGAATACCTGCTGTTCCTGTACGCGCACCGCTACCACGTACATACCCGCGGCAGCTGGACCGCGGGCGAGGTCACCGGCATCACCGGCGGCATGCCGCTGTTCTGCATCCCCGCGCAGATGACCATCCCGCTGCTGTTGCGCTGGATGCTGGTGTTCGAGGACAGCGCCGGCGAAGAACTGTTCCTGGCGCGGGCGGTACCGCGCGACTGGCTGGGCAGCGGCGAGACGATCGCGATCGACGCCGCGCCGACCCGCTGGGGTGCGGTGTCGCTGCGCCTGCGCGCCGAACCGGCGCAGCGCCGCATCGAGGGCAGCGTGCGCTTGCCGGCGCAGCGGCCGGCGCGCACCTGGCTGACCCTGCGGGTGCCGGCCGGCACCCGCCTGCAGGAGGTGCGGCTGGACGGGCAGCCGGCGGCGCTGTCCGGGCCGCGCAACGAGCGCGTGCTGGTCCCGGCCGGCAGCGCGGCGACGGTGGCGATTTCGGCCGTCTACGGCTGAGTGGCGAAAAAGTCGGAAACGTCCCGGTCGCGGGCGGGGCAGTGCGGTATTCCGCACGTTTTCCCGATAAATACGACAAGACGCCGCACGCAGCCTACGCGCACATTGTGGCCGTGCAGTGAATGTCCAGGGGGAGATTCCTGCACGCCACCGGGGACGCAGCGCATGAGTCGTGCGCGTCGCCGTGCAGGCGGCGTCGGGATCGTCCCGTCCGGCGGCGCATGCGTGGACACGTCCGTTTTCGTATCCGCCACACGCGCTGGTGACGGAGCGGCCGCCTGGGGAAGGGCGGCGCTCCGGCGATCACCAGGCTGCCGCTCAGGAGATTCCGATGCCGTCTTTGCTCGAACGCGTTGCGCCGCTGCTCCCGTGTTCCTGGCGCGCCGCGCCGCAGCCCGGTCCATTGGCCGCGGCGATCTGTACCGCGCTGGCCCTGCTCGCGCCGGCGGCGCAGGCGCAGGATGCGCCGACCCAGAACACCCAGGCGACCACGCTGGAACGGATCAGCGTCACCGGCAGCCACCTGCGCCGCGTCGATGCAGAGACCGCCAGCCCGGTCATCACCATCGACCGCCAGCGCATCGAGGACAGCGGCCAGGACACGCTCGGCCAGTTGCTGCAGCAGCTGCCGGCGATGGCGGGCAATATGCCCAACGTCGCGCTCAACTCCGGCTTCAGCCACGGCCGTGCGCTGGTGTCGCTGCGCAACCTCGGGCCCGAGCGCACCCTGGTGCTGGTCAACGGCCACCGCATGGCCGGGCCGGCCAGCAGCGTCGCCGCCGCGCCCGGCGTGGACGTCAACGCGATTCCGGCGGCGATGGTCGAGCGCATCGAGGTGCTCACCGACGGCGCCTCCTCGGTGTACGGTTCCGACGCCATCGCCGGCGTCATCAACATCATCCTCAAGGACAAGTACGACGGCTTCGCCGCCACCGCCGACTACGGCCTGAGCACCCACGGCGACGGCAACCGGCGCTCGCTCGGCCTGGAGTGGGGCAAGACCTGGGAGCGCGGCGGGCTGATCCTCGGCGTGAGCCGCAGTTCGATGAACGCGCTGTACGACAGCGATCGCGACTACGCGCGCACCGCGCAGAACTACCTCAACGGCCAGGTGGTGGAGCGCCGCGGCAATGGCACGCGCGCCTTCCTCAGCAATGGCAGCGTGCTGACGCCCAATGCCGACCTGGCGCCGGGCCAGGTGAATGCGGGTGATTTCCACACCTACAATCAGGCGGTGGAAGGCTACGACGCCTACACCGGCCAGTACCTGGTCACCCCCGTACAGCGCACCAACGCCTCCGCGCACGCCAGTTTCGATTTCACCCCGAACGTGCAGGGCTACCTGGACATGTTCTGGACCCGCAGCGAGACCACCTCGCAGCTCACCGCCTACGGCCTGGAGCTGCCCAACGCCGCGCAGAACTACTACAACCCCTTCGGTAGCCAGCTCACCCGCTACCTATTGCGTTCGGTGCCGGCCAACACCCGCGTCTACACCTCGACGATGTACCAGACCAACATTGTCGCCGGGCTACGCGGCAAGTTCGGCGACAGCAGCTGGCAGTGGGATGCGGCGGCCGGCTACGCGCACTACAAGGACACCCTGGTGCGCAACGGCTTCTCCATCACCTCGGCACTGAACAACGCGGTGGGCGCCTCGTTCCGCGACAGCGACGGCACCATCAAATGCGGCACGCCCGGCAACGTGATCGCCGGCTGTACCCCGATCAACGTGTTCAATCCGGACGATCCGGCCACCATCGCCGGCATCAAGGCCACCCAGAGCGCGGTCGACCTGATCGACGAGAGCACGATGAAATTCGCCGAGGCCAGCGTCAACGGCGACCTGTTCGCGATGCCGGCCGGCGCGGTGCAGGCCGCGTTCGGCCTGTCGTTCCGCAGGAACGGCTTCTCGCAGGGCACCAGCAACCCGGTGGCGGCCGCCGATGCGGACGGCAACTGCGACTACAACGACGGCTGCATCATGAACCAGGGCCACGACGAGACCATCAAGGAGGCGTATGCCGAAGTCCTGGTGCCGCTGCTCAAGGGTGTGACCGGTGCGCAGGCGCTGAACCTCAACCTGGGCACGCGCTACTCGCGCTACGACTACTGGGGCAGCACCACCAACAGCAAGGTCGCGCTGGAATGGCGGCCGATCGACAACCTGCTGATCCGCGCCACCGGCTCGCAGGTGTTCCGCGCACCGGCGCTCGGCGACCTGTACGGCTCGCCGTACAACGGCGTGGTCGACGACGTCGGCACCTACACCGATCCGTGCAACGGCTACACCGGCGGCGGCAATCCCGCGGCCTGCGCCAACGTGCCGACCAACGGCAGCTTCGTCAACACCTCTTCCTTCACCGTGCTCACCACCGGCTCGGCCAACGCCGGCTTCGCGATCAAGCCCGAGCAGGGGCGCTCCTACAACATCGGCGCGGTGTACGACCCGGGCTGGGCCGAGGGCCTGTCGCTGAACCTGGACAGCTGGCGCGTCTCCCTGGACGACATGATCAACGGCACCGGCCTGGACCAGGTGCTGCAGAACTGCTACGACGGCCAGAGCGCCTACTGCCCGCTGATCAAGCGCGGCCCCACCGGGCAACTGGTCAGCGTCACCGTGCCGTTCGCGATCAACAGCGGCAAGGTCGACATCCGCGGCGACGACATCGGCATCAAGTACGCGCTGCGCGATACCGCCTGGGGCAACTTCCAGGCCGGCGTGGACGCCACGTTCCTGTCCAGCTACACGTTCAGCGGCGACAGCCACAACTACGTCGGCGAGACCTCCAGCTACGGCAACATGCCGCGCTGGCGCGCCAACCTCAACTTGGGCTGGGACAACGGCCCATGGCATGCCAGCTGGAACACGCGCCTGATCGGCCCGACCACGGTCGGCAGCGCCTACGAGGACTATTGCGTCAACACCGCCGCCGACGGCAGCTGCGTCTACTTCAAGGTCGGCACGGTGACCTACCACGACGTCTCGCTGAGCCGGAAGTTCGAGAGCCTGCACACCACGCTGTCGGCCGGCGCCAACAACGTCGGCAACCGCAAGCCGCCGCAGTACTACGGCTACGCCAGTGCGGCCAATACCGATGCGTATACCTACGACACGCTCGGGCGTTACTTCTGGGCGCGGATCAGGACCGAGTTTTGATTCGTACGCCTGCACCCGGCGGCGCCGCGTCGCGCGTGCGGCGTGGCGCCATCGCCCTGCTTGGCAGCCTGCTGTTCGTTGCCGCTGCGGTGTCGGCAGCGGCCGACGCTGGCGACCCGCTCGACAGCGACGGCGAAGGCCTGCAGCCGAGCAACGCGGCGATCGGCATGCCGCGCTTCAAAGGCGCTGCGCACCCGTTGCCGGACAGTGGCGTGGCGTTCGCGCCGGGACAGGGACAGGGCCAGCTGCAGCGGGTGTTCGCCGCCGATCTGGCGGCGGGCGCCGGCAGCGCGCCCGGTCGCGATTTCTGGATCGATCGCCTGCTGGTGCGGCAGGGCACCGGCGGCGGTTTCGGCGACAGCAACAATTGGCTGTTCACCCGCGGTCGCGCCGCCTACCTGTACACGCACCGGCCGGAGGAGCCCGGCTTCGTCGGCGACGTGGCCTATGTGCACAAGACCGGACACGACGCGCTGTTCCGTCTGCAACTGGAGCGCGACGGCGTGCCGATCGCCCTGGTCGAGGACAGTGCGCAGCGGCGGCAGACGCCGAGCTATTTCAGCAGCGTGTATGCCGGCGCTGGCGTGCGCCTGCAACTGGTCAAGTTCATCAGCGAGCAGAACGTGGCGGTGGCCGAGGCCACCGTGTCCAGTACCGACGGCGTGGCGCACACGCTGACCCTGCGCGCGGTCTCGCCGATGGCCACGCATGCGCAAGGCGCCGAACTGACCGGCGCCTTCGTCACCCACAACGCCATCACCACGCTGTTTCCGCGCCTGTCCGGCGATGGTTTCGCCGTCGATGGCGCGAGCATCGTGCGGCCGCTGGTGGTGCCGGCACGCGCGCCTGCGCCGACCCTGAAGGTGCAACTGGGGCTGGTCGCACGCGAACTGCCGGCCTCGCTGCAGGAGTACCGGCGCATCGCCGCGCAGTCGCCGCAGCAGGCCTATCGCGAGCACGTCGTCGCCTACAACCGCTGGTGGGCCGACAACCTGCCGTACCTGGACACACCCGAGGACAATCTCGACAAGACCCTGTTCTACCGCTGGTGGCTGCTGCGCTTCAATTTCGTGGATGCCTCGGTACCCGGCAACGACTACCAGTTCCCGGTGGCGATCGAGGGCGTGCTCGGCTACGACAACGCCATCGTGCTCACCACCGGCATGTTCATCGACGACCTCAAGTACCTGCGCGATCCGCTCTACGCGTACGGCTCCTGGCTCGGTGCCGGCGAGACCGCCGGCGGCGGCAAGTACGTGGACAACCCCGGCGCGCCGGAGAACTGGTCCAATTCCTACGCGCAGTACCTCAGTGCAGCGGCCTGGCGCGCCTACCAGGTGCATGGCGGGCCGCCGGCGATCGCCGGGCAACTGGCGCGCTACGCCAGCGACGACGTGGAGGCGCTGCTGCGCGCCTACGACCGCAACGGCAATGGCCTGATCGAGTACGACTGGGCGGCGATGACCGGCAACGACGCCGACGCGGTCTCCTTCGACTGGGCCAAGCACCATGGCGCGCCGCGCATGGACCGCAGCGAGAGCGCGTACGTGTACGCCAATGCGCTCGCCGCCGCGCAGGCCGCACAGCTGGCCGGCGACGCCGCCACCGCGGTGCGCATGCAGGCGTTGGCGGCGAAGATCCGTCGCGCCGTGCTCGAGGTGCTGTGGCAGGACCACAGCGCGCAGGCCGACGGCATGGGCCTGCACGGCGACCTGCTCAAGCAGCGCCAGGCCGACGGACCGCGGCTGCCGGTGGACTGGAAGGAAACCAACAACTACTACCCCTTCAGCGTCGGCCTGATGCCCAGGCACGGCGATGCCGACGACGATCCCAAGTACGTGCGCGCGCTGCGCCTGTTCGCCGACGCCCGGCAGTTCCCGCTGTTTCCGTTCTACACCGCCAACCAGGCCGACCAGCAGGCGCGCGGCGAGGGCGGCAGCAACAATTTCTCGGTGATCAATTCCACCGTGGCGTTCCGTCTGCTCGGCAGCGTGTTGCGCGATTACCCCAGCCCGTACCTGGACGCGTCCAGCTACCGCAAGCTGCTGTACTGGAACGCGTGGGCGCACTACATCGACGGCGACAACCGCTACCCGGATCAGAACGAATTCTGGGCGCAGGGCAGCGCCGCCGATGGCGGCCGCATCGGCTATCGCTCGTGGATCCACCATACCCAGCTCGGCGCCACCAACTTCACCGTGATCGAGGATGCGATGGGCCTGCGGCCGCGCAGCGATGCCCTGATCGAGCTGTATCCGATCGACATCGGCTGGGACCATTTCGCCGCCGACCGCCTGCGCTATCGCAACCGCGACCTGAGCATCGTCTGGGACCGCGACGGCCACCGCTACGGCGGCGCCGCGCCGAAGGGCTATTCGCTGTACCTGGATGGGCGCCTGGCCTTCACCATCGATCGCCTGGCGCACGTGCTGTACGACCCGGCCAGCGGCCGTGTACAGGCCTTGCCGGACGCGGTCAATGCCGATGCAGCATCACTGCGCGTGCTGGCCGCGCACCGGCTGGCGCTGCAGGCGCCGCAACAGGTGCGCTTTACCGACGAGGCGCGGATCGGGGCGGTCCTCGCCGACGCCGGGCTCGACATCGCGCTGCCGCCCGGCGCGCGCAACCTGGCGCAGGGTGCGGCGGTCAGCGCCAGCTACACGACCGATGGGTTTCCGGCCACGGCGGCGGTCGATGGCAGCACCGCCAACGAGCCATTCTGGGGCACGGCCGGTTCGCACGCCGCCAGCGACTGGCTGGAACTGGATCTGCATCGGCCACAGATCCTCGACGACGTGCGCGTGTACTTCTATCGCAGCTCGTCGCCACCGGGCGAACAGCACGGCTTTGCATCGGGCACGCGCGCCGGCTACGCGCCGCCGTGGCTGTACGTGCTGCAGTATCGCGATGGCAACGTCTGGAAGACCGTGCCGGGCCAGGTGCGCGATGCGCCGATCGCGCAGGGCAACCGCAACCGCATCCGCTTCCCGCCGCTGCGCGCGCAGCACTGGCGGGTGCAGGTGACGCATGCCGGCGCGTTGCGCACCGGGATCAAGGAGATCCAGGCCTATGCCAGCGGTGCCGCGGTGCCGGCCGCGCACGGCAACCAGGCGCCGCAGGTCGAGGCCTGGCAGGAAGACGGCAGTGCCGCGGGCGGCGTGGTGCGCCTGGTCGGTCGGGTCGGCGACGACGCGCTGCCGAACGGCACGCTGGCGCTGCACTGGCGTACGCTGCAGGCGCCGCCGGGCGGCGCGGCGCTGTTCGAGCAGCCGCAGGCGGCCACGACCGAGGTGCGCTTCACTGCGCCCGGTGCCTACACCTTGCAACTGCAGGCCGACGATGGCGCCTTGCAGGGGCACGCCGAGATCGCGGTGGTCGCTGCGCCGACGCCGGCCGGGCAGACGCTGCAGGTGCAAGGCGAGGCCACACCGAGCGCGCAGTTCACGGCCGGCCACCACCGTCTGCAGGCGCTCAACGATGGGCTGCTGCCGGCGCCGGACCAGGTGCCGGCCGCCGACCGCCGCTGGGGCAGCTGGGGCCGCGCGCAGCCTGCCTCGGTCTGGGTGCAGTACCAATGGCCGCAAGCGCAGCGGCTGAGCGCGGCGGCGCTGTATTTCTGGGACGACCAACCGCAGGGCGGGGTGGCGTTGCCGCGCGCGTGGACCTTGCAGTACCTCGATGGTACGCAGTGGCACGACATCGCCGTGCGCGGCGGCTATCCGGTGCATGGCGACGGCGCACCGAGCCGGGTGACATTCGCGCCGGTGGTGACCACGGCCTTGCGTGCGGTGCTGCAGACCGCGGCGCAGGGCGAAGGCCACTACGCGGTCGGCCTGGACGAATGGCAGGTATTCGCCGAGCGCGCGGTGGCGACCGAACCGGTGGACGTGCGCATCGCGCCCGGGCAGGTGCCGGCGTTGCCGGATCGCATTGCCGGCACCTTCGCCGACGGCAGCTGGGCCTGGCTGGGGGTGCGCTGGTCGGCACCGGATGCGGCCGCACTGGCCGGGGAAGGCCGCGTGCAGGTGCAGGGCCTGGCCGATGGCGGCGTGCCGGTGAGCGCCAGCGTCTGGGTCCGCGCGACCGCGCCGGGCCAGCTCACCACGGTGCAGGCGCCGCCGCCGCTGCACGTGCACGTCGGGCAGGCGCCGGCGCTGCCGGAGCGGGTTTCCGTGCAGTACAACGACGGCTCGCGCGAGCGCGTGCCGGTGCGCTGGCCGCCGCTGGCGCCGGCTTCCTATGCGACGCCCGGTCGCACGAGCGTGGTCGGGCAGGCGCAGGGCCGCGATGGCACCGGAACGCTGCCGGTGCGGTTGGAACTGGTGATCGAGGCGGAGGCAGCGCCATGAGCGGGCAGCCCGTACGCATTGCAGTCGCTTGGCTGCTTGCGGCATGCGCCGCGTGCATCGGCCTTGCCGCGGCCGCCGCGCCGGCGGTGCCGTGGTCGCGGCAGGTGCATGCGCCTGGCAATCCGATCCTGGCCGATGGCCGCGACTATTCGGCCGATCCCGCGCCGCTGGTCGCCGACGGCAAGCTCTACATCATCGCCGGCCGCGACGATGCTGCGCCGGAGCAAAACGACTTCGTGATCGACCGCTGGCAACTGCTGGTCACCGACGACGTCGGCCGCGGCAACTGGACCCATTACCCGACGCTGCTGCGCCCGCAGCAGGTGTTCGCCTGGGCGGCGCCCGGCCACGCCTATGCCGCGCAGATCGTGCTAGGGCCGGATAAACGCTACTACCTGTATGCGCCGGTGCAGGAGGCGCACTCGCGCAATGCCGATCCGTTCGCGATCGGCGTGGCGGTGGCCGACAGCCCGCTGGGGCCGTGGCGCGACGCGCATCCGCAGGGGCCGATCCTGTCGCAATCGCTGCCGGTGCCCAATGCGATCCAGAACATCGACCCGACCGTGCTGGTCGACGACGACGGCCGCGTGTATCTGTACTGGGGCACCTTCGGCAAGCTGTTCGGCATCGAGCTGGAGCGCGACATGGTCACGCCGAAGGGTCAGGCGGTGGCGGTGACCACGCTGGACGGCTATTTCGAGGCGCCCTGGCTGTTCAAGCGCGGCGATACCTACTACATGGCCTACGCCGGCAACCGCGCCGGGCCCGATTCGGACTGCACGCCGACGCTGTACCACGCCTGCATCGCCTACGGCAGCGCGCCGTCGCCGCTGGGCCCGTGGACCTACCGCGGGGTACTCCTGCCGCCGGTGTCCTCGACCACCTCGCACCCGGGCATCGTCGAATTCAAGGGTCGGTGGTATCTGGTCTACCACACCGCCGATGCGAAGGGCGGCGGGCATTTCCGCCGCAGCGTGGCGATCGACCGATTGCAGTGGGACGACACCCGGCAGCCGGCGCGGATCCTGCCGGTGGTGGCCACGCGGCGGCCGCAGCCGCCGTTGCCGCCGCAGCGCAACGTCGCCCGCTATGCGCAGGCCAGCGCGTCCAACGGCCCGGACATCCCGCACCAGTACTGGATCGCCGCGCTCAACGACGGTCGGGTCAAGCGCAATCCCTTGCCGCCGCAGCTATGGGGTAGCTGGACCGCGCACAACCCGCCGCAGCAGTGGCTGCAATACAGCTGGGCGCAACCGGTGACGCTGCAGCGCAGCCGCATCCTGTTCTGGGCCGATCATCCGCCGGGCGCGGACACCGGCGTGGCGCCGCCGGCGCGCTGGCGGCTGGAATATCGCCGCGATGGGCGCTGGTGGCCGCTGGCGCAGAGCACGCACACGCCTGTTGCCGGCCATTGGCAGACACTGCGCTTCGCGCCGGTGACCACGCGCTGCGTGCGCGCGGTGCTGGATGCTTCCGGCGGTGGCGAGCGCTACGCCGCGTTAGCTGTGCAGGAGTGGGAAATGCTGGCGCCGCAGCCGCAGCGTCTGCCGCAGGCCGGCACCGCCGATGCGCAGCATTGCGATGCACATTGAGGCGAGGCGCGCATGCTGACCGAGCCAACCTCGCAGAGCTTCGCACGCGTTGCAGTTGCAACACCTGCCGCTGACCTCGGCCGGTTGCCGGCCGCATCATGTTCCTGTCGTGACGATCGTTTGATTTTCGGACTCTGTGCGGAATTATCCCGCTTCCATGAAGAGAACCGTCGGGTGCATTGCGTTTTACTGGACTAGTCTGGCGACGCGTCGCCGATGCGCGCGTGGCTGACGCGCCGGATGTTGTCGGGGTTCCGCCGGAAGCGTTCTTGTACCGGCATGCCGTCGGGGTGGCGGCATGCATCCACCACCAGGGCTGTTGCGGCGGATCGCGCGTCGATCGTCCTATCCATCCAATGTCGTCGGACAAGAGGAGTGTAGAGCCGTGAAAATTGCTGCTTCTCGATTCATGCGTATGGTCTCCACGGTGTGCCTGTCGGCCATTCTGGTGCTGGCTGCGCAGCATGCGCATGCGGCGGCTGCGGCCGTCTGCACCGCCGGCCAATGGATCGCCAATCCCGACGACACCGACATGCCGGCGGTCCGCTACGAAACCCAACACTTCGCTTTCCGCTGGAAGGACGGACAAACCGTTTCGCAGGACGACGTGACCTCGGCAGCCAAGGAACTTGAGCTGATCTGGGATGACTACATGGGGCGCGTCGGGTTTCCCGAGCCTTACTGCAATACGGGAAAGAAGTACAAGGTCAGCGTCTACCTGGACCACGACTTCGCCCTGAACGGCGGTACCTCCGCCAGCGGCGGCATGGGCATGTGGATCAATCCGGATCAGTTGGGGTATCACTGGGGCCTGGCGCATGAACTCACCCATGGGTTGCAGGGCAGTACCGGCGGCTTGCGTGACTCGCCTTACGTGGGCTGGATCTGGGAATCCCATGCCAACTGGATGGCGCATCAGTATTTCCACGACGATGTGCAATGCTCGGAAATGCTGGTGAACTACCCGCATCTCTACCTTGGCTCGACGCGCGACCGCTACTGCAACTGGCAGTTCATGGAGTACCTCAAGGATCGCTTCGGCTACGCGATCGTCAACGATCTGTGGAGCAAGGCGCCCAAGGCCGGCGATGCTGGCCAGGCCGATGCCGACCCGTTCACGATCCTCCGCGACAACATGGGCTGGAGCCAGTCGCAGCTCAACGACGTGTTCGGCGACTGGGCCATGCACAACGTGCAGTGGGACTACATCGACCCCGATGGTCGCGACCATGGCGCCGTGATGCGCCAGCAATACGGCAGCAATACCGCGTTCGATCCGGAAAACCCATCCGACGAGACCAATCGCGATCGTGCATTGCGCCTGACCCAACTGGATCCGGTGCAGGGCCAGGCCGGCGGCTACCAGGTACCGTTCGACTGGGCGCCGCAGCGGTGGGGGTACAACCTGGTCCGGCTGGTTCCCGCCCAGGGTGCGGATGCGGTCGTGGTGAGGTTCCATGGCAACGTGCAGCAGACGTCGGCGGTCGACACGTTGCCGGGCCTGGCGAACGATCCGGAGACGCTCGGCGCACCGGACTCGGATTGGCGTTGGGGTCTGGTCGCGATCGATGCGAACGGCAAGCCGCGCTACAGCGCGTTGCAGCGTGGCGCCGATGCCGCGCTGTCGTTCCAGGTGCGCAGCGATGACAGCGACCTGTATCTGGTGGTCATGGGCACGCCGAGCAAGATGCAGAAGATCAAGTGGGATCAGTCCTACTATTCGGTCTACCGCTATCCGTGGCGCGTCACCCTGGAGAACGCCTATCCGTCAGGCCACCAGCCCGGTGCGCCGACGCCGACGCGCGTCGGCAGCCGCCACCCCAACGGCGGTGGCTGGGTCGCGCAGAATGCGTATGTCGCGTCGACGGCCTATGTCGGCCCGCAGGCGCGGGTGCTTGGCGGCAAGGTGCTGGGCGATGCGCGGATCGAGGATCACGCGACGATCTTGGGCGGGCAGGTGCAGGACGGTGCCGTGGTTGGCGGCTTGAGCCTGCTGCAGGACGGGGTGACGGTGAAGGATCGCGCCCAGCTGCAGTCGGTGTTCAAGCCGGCAGGGGCATTCGGTGGGTTCACGCTGTCCGGCGCCGCACAGATGCGTGGCGACGTCGAGCAGCGCGGCGCGTCGGCGAGCAAGGGCGTGTTCTACGGTTACGTGGATGCGGACACGGTGACCAATCCCGACTATGGCGCCGACCTGACCGACGCGGTGCCAGAGGTCACGGCGCGGCCACGCTGATCGACCGGCAATGACTGGCCGGCGGCGTCGCGGCGGATGCCTGTGCATTCGCCGCGACACCGTCGCAGTTTCCTGATGCCTGCATGACGCGACGTGTCGCGTAGGTGGCTCATGAGACGCAGGGCACTGGTGTGTCGGCCGCGTTCGCCTGCGGCGTGCGCAGTGCTTGGTCGCCTGCGGCCGGCCGATGCGGCGATTCGGCAGAAATCCGCATCTGCACGCATCAGTGGGGACAAGACGCGCTGTCACCCGGATGACACAGTGGCCATGGATCCGCTGGTCGTTGCCCTGCGGAGTCGGCGTCCCGACATCTCACACAGGAGCAGTCCATGCCTCGATGCGTTTCTTTCCCGCATGCCGCGTCGCACGCGGGAAGCCGGCCATGAGCGGGCAGGGCATGCATCGGCATGGCGCCGCGTGCGCGCATGTCACCGGGGAGGCGGCCGGCGCCGCACTGGATCCCTCGCGGCGCCGCTTCCTGCAGTGGAGCGCGCTGGCGGTGGCGGCCGGGATGCTGCGGTTCCCGCTCGACGCCGCCGCGTCCACGCCCGGGCGGGTGCAGGCGCTGCCCTTGCAGCAGGTCACGCTGAAGCCGTCGCTGTTCCTGGATTCGCTGCAGACCAACCGTCGCTACCTGCTGGAACTGGAGCCGGACCGTCTGCTGCACAACTTCCTGCAGAACGCCGGCCTGCCGCCGAAGGGCGCGGTCTACGGCGGCTGGGAGGGCGACACCATCGCCGGCCACACGCTGGGCCACTACCTCAGCGCGCTGGCGAAGATGCATGCGCAGACGCGCAATCCCGTGCTGCGCGAGCGCATCGACTACATCGTCGCCGAACTGGCGCGCGCGCAGGCCAAGGACGCGGACGGGTACGTCGGCGGGCTCACCCGCAAGAACGACAAAGGCGCCATCGACAGCGGCAAGGTGGTGTTCGAGGAAGTGCGCCGCGGCGTCATCAAGGGCAGCAAGTTCAATCTCAACGGCAGCTGGTCGCCGCTGTACACGGTGCACAAACTGTTCGCCGGCTTGCTCGACGCGCACGCACTGGCCGGCAACGCACAAGCGCTACAGGTGCTGCTGCCGCTGGCCGGCTATCTGGGCGGCGTGTTCGACGCGCTCGACCATGCGCAGATGCAGACCCTGCTGGACACCGAGTTCGGCGGCCTCAACGAGTCCTACATCGAGCTGGGCGCGCGTACCGGCGATGCGCGCTGGATCGCCATCGGCAAGCGCCTGCGCCACGAGAAGGTGATCGACCCGGCCGCGGCCGGGCGCGACGCGCTGCCGCACATCCACGCCAACACCCAGGTGCCCAAGTTCATCGGCGAGGCGCGCCAGTTCGAGGTCGCCGGCGACGCCGATGCGGCCGCGGCGGCGCGCTTCTTCTGGGAGACGGTGACCGCGCACTACAGCTACGTGATCGGCGGCAACGCCGACCGCGAGTATTTCCAGGAGCCGGACACGATCGCCGCGTTCCTCACCGAGCAGACCTGCGAGCATTGCAACAGCTACAACATGCTCAAGCTGACCCGGCACCTGTACCAGTGGACGCCGCAGGCGCGCTACTTCGACTACTACGAGCGCACGCTGCACAACCACACCATGGCCGCGCAGCATCCGGCCACCGGCATGTTCACCTACATGACGCCGATGATCAGCGGCGGCGAACGCGGTTTCTCCGACAAGTTCGATTCGTTCTGGTGCTGCGTCGGCAGCGGCATGGAAGCGCATGCGCAGTTCGGCGATGCGATCTATTGGCAGGACGCCACGTCGCTGTACGTGAATCTCTACATCCCCTCGCGGCTGGACTGGAGCGAGCGCGACCTGGCGCTGGAACTGGACAGCGGCGTGCCCGACAACGGCAAGGTGCGCCTGCAGGTGCTGCGCGCCGGCGCACGCGCGCCGCGGCGGCTGCTGTTGCGGGTGCCGGCCTGGTGCCAGGGCTGCTACGCCCTGCGCGTCAACGGCAAGCCCGCACGCGCGGCGCTGGCCGACGGCTACCTGACGCTGGAGCGCGACTGGCGCGCCGGCGACGTCATCGACCTGGACCTGGCGACACCGCTGCGGCTGGAGCACGCGGCCGGCGATGCGGACACGGTGGTGGTGATGCGCGGGCCGCTGGCGCTGGCCGCCGACCTGGGCCCGGTGAGCACGCCCTACGACGCGCCGGATCCGGCGCTGGTGGCCGCGGCCGATCCACTGCGCGGCTTCGCCGAGCTGCCGCAGCCCGGCCATTTCCTGGCCAGCAGCACGCAGCCGACTGGCCTGACCTTCGTGCCGTTCTATGCGCAGTACGAGCGGCGCAGCGCGCTGTACTTCAAGCGCATGGGGCCGGCTCAGTGGGCGCAGGAAGCGCAGCGACGGGCGCGCCGCCAGGCCGAGCAGGACAGCCTGCGTGCGACCGCGGTGGACATGATCCAGTTCGGCGATGAAGCCTCCGAGCAGGCCCACCAGTTGCGTAGCGACACGTCCTTCGGCGGCGCCTACCGCCGCCAGCAGTGCCGCGACGTGCGCGGCAAGGGCTTCGTCGAGTTCCGCATGCGCGGTAGCGCGCAGCCGCTGGCGCTGCGCCTGCGCTTCTGGGGCAGCGACAAGGGCCGCTTCAACATCCTGGTCAATGGCAAGCTGGCCGTGGAAGTGGCGGTGGAGCGCGGCCAGGTGATCGATTTCGTCGACCGCGACTACCCGCTGCCGCCCGCCTTGACCCGCGACGCGCAGCCGCTGACCGTGCGCATCGAGCCGCAGCACGGCGACACCGCCGGCCCGCTGTTCGGCGGCTGGCTGATTCCGGTGTGATGCGGCCCGGCACGAACATCGGCATCGCCTCGTGCGACCGATTGCAGCGTGTGCCTGTCGTGGCGGCGTCTGCGCGACACGGCGCCATGCCGCAGCATGGCCGTCGCGCACAGGCGCCGACTCGCACCCGACCATGCATGATTCCGCACGTGAAACCGCGAATCGCGACAAGACGCGGGCATGCATCCACGGCACAGTGTGACCGCGTGATGAAATTCTGATCGCATCGTCGTACCGGCCGTGGCGCCGGCGCGCGCCACCGGAGCGCCGCCGTCGTCGTCGGACGTCATCGCAGTAGCGGGGAGCCGCGCACCGGCCGTGCGCGCAGGACATCGCCATCCCCGCGGTGCGCCAGGCCGTCAAGGCCGGGCGCAGGCATGCCATCGCAGGCGCCGCGCAGGCGCCACCGTCCAGCAGGTCCGTCCGTCGGCATGGCGCCGGCATGGCGTCGTTCGGCCTGCGTTTCTCACTGTCCCGTCTCGTCATCACTCCTGGAGCTCGCCCATGTCGTTTTCGCCGCCACGCCCCTCCTTCCGTCATGCCGCGACGCCGCTGGCGCTGGCGGTCGCCACCGCCTTGTCGCTGGGCAGCGCGGGGACGGCGCAGGCGCAGGAGGCGAGCGCCGACAGCGCTCCCCAGACCCTGGACAGCATCGTGGTCACCGGCTCGCGCCTGCGCCGCGTCGACACCGAGACCGCCAACCCGGTCGTGACCATCAGCCGCGCGCAGATCGAGGCCACCGGCAAGGCCACGCTCGGCGATCTGGTGCAGGAGCTGCCGTCGATCGCCGGCAACGCCACCAATCCGAACACCAACAACGGCGGCGGCACCGGCGCCTCGGTGATCTCGCTGCGCGGCCTCGGCGACAAGCGCACCCTGGTCCTGGTCAACGGCACGCGCCTGGCCAGCAACGACGTCAACGCGATCCCGGCGACCATGATCGAGCGGGTGGAAGTGCTCAGCGACGGCGCCTCGGCGGTGTACGGCTCGGACGCGATCGGCGGCGTGGTCAACTTCATCCTGCGCAAGGGTTTCGACGGCATCGAGGCCAGCGCCGACTTCGGCACCAGCTCGCGCAGCGACGGCAACCGCCGCAACTTCTCGCTGACCGCCGGCAAGACCAGCGAGCGCGGCAGCATCGTCGCCGGCCTGTCCTACCACGACATCGATCCGGTCTCGGCCGGCGAGCGCGCCTATTCCAAGGATGCGCTGTCGCTGATCGACGGCGTCGGGGTGAAGCAGGGCTCCTCGGCCACCCCGACCGGCAGCATCAGCTTCAACGACGGCTCGGCCGCGGCCAAGGCGCTGGCGGCGAGCAACGGCTGTTCGCGGGTCACCTTCAACGGCGGCAGCAGCAGCCCGACCAACGCCAGCCAGTACCACTGCTACGTCGCCTCGACCGATTCCTACAACTACCAGCCCTACAACCTGCTGCAGACTCCGCAGGAACGCACCAACGCCTTCGTGCTCGGCAGCTACCGTTTCAACGACCACCTGGAAGGCTACGTCAACACCTACTTCAGCAAGACCACCTCGTCCTCGATCATCGCGCCGATCCCGATCTTCGCCAACGGCGACAACTTCCTGGTCTCCTCCGCAAGCTACTACAACCCGTTCGGGGTCAACTTCGGCACCGACCGCAGCACCGGCACCTCGTACAACAACTTCAACACGCGCGCCACGGTGCTCGGCAACCGGCAATACCAGTACGACACCTACAATTTCCAGATCAATCCGGGCCTGCGCGGCAGCTTCGGCGACAGTTCCTGGCAGTGGGATGCCAGCCTCAACTACGGCAAGGTCAAGCAGAAGTCGATCAACCAGGGCTTCCTCGACTACGCCGGCTTCAACGCCGCGGTGGGGCCGTCGTTCCTCGCCGCCGACGGCACGGTCAAGTGCGGCAGCGCCGGCGCGGTGATCGCCGGCTGCACCCCGATCGACGTGTTCAACCTCAACGCCGCCAGCAACAAGGCCGCGCTTGAGGCGCTGGTGGTCAACCCGATCGTCACCAACGTCTACACGGTCAAGCAGTTCGAGGCCAATGCCAACGGCGAGCTGTTCGCGCTGCCGGCCGGCACCGTCAGCCTGGCCGCCGGCGTGTCCTACCGCAAGGAAAGCACCAGCACCGCCGCCGATCCGCTGTGGACCGGCGACGAGAACGGCATGTGTGGGGTGCTGGAGTACTGCGCGTCGGTGCTCGGCGGCAGCTTCAGCGTCAAGGAAGCCTATGCCGAAGCGCTGTTCCCGCTGCTGGCGGGGCTGCCCGGCGTGCACTCGCTCAACCTGACCGTGGGCACCCGCTTCTCCGACTACGACACCGTCGGCAGCAAGACCAACAGCAAGGTCTCGCTGGAGTACCGCCCGATCGAGAACCTGTTGCTGCGCGGCACCGCCTCGCAGGTGTTCCGTGCGCCCAACATCAACGAACTGTATGCGGGCGTGGCCGGCGACTCGCCGTCGGTCACCGACCCGTGCAACGGCTACACCGGCGGCCATGCCGCGGCCTGCGCCAACGTGCCCACCGACGGCAGCTACCAGCAGGCCGACAACCAGGTCGGCGCCAAGGCCTCCGGCGCGGCCGTGGCCGGCTACCAGCTCAAGCCGGAGACCGGCATGTCCTACGACTTCGGCGTGGTCTACGACCCGGGTTGGGTCGAGGGCCTGTCGATGAGCGCGGACCTGTGGAAGATCAACCTCAAGGACACCATCACCCAGGTCTCGGCGCAGACGGTGCTCAACCAGTGCTATGCCAACGACGCCAGCGCGTTCTGCGCGCTGATCCACCGCAACGACAACGGCACCGTCAACTACATCGCCGAGCCCACCGTGAACCTGGGCAAGCTGTGGGCCAGCGGCGCGGACTTCAGCCTCAACTACCGCCTGCCCGACACCGCCTGGGGCAGCTTCAGCGCCGGCCTCAACGGCACCTACGTGATCCGTTACGACATCAACCCCGACACCACCGACCCCAGCACCGTCACCATCCACAACGCCGGCAAGTACACCTACGCCTACGGCAACTTCCCGCGCTGGCGCGCGCTGGGCACGCTGAACTGGAACCTGGGCGACTGGAGCGCGTCGTGGCGCGTCCGCTACATCGGCCGCACCGAGATCGGCAGCGCCGACACGCGGCAGAGCCTGTCGGCCGACGCCGATCAGCCGGCCGTGGTCCGCGACATCGGTGCCTACGTCTACCACAGCGTACAGGTGGGCTATCAGGTCAAGCCGTGGAACACGCGCTTCGAAGTGGGCGTGGACAACCTGGCCGACCGCCAGCCGCCGCTGTACTACGCCAACAACGTCACCAACGCCAACACCGACGTGGCCACCTACGATCTGCTTGGCCGCTACTACTGGGCGCGCGCGACGGTGAAGTTCTGAGCCGAATGCTGTTTGCACAGGCGAGCAGGGTGCCGGTGCCGTGGCGGGTGCAGCCCGCCGCGGTGCGATCGGCCGGTGCGCTTCCGCACCGGTGGCGTCGAGCCGTCACGGCGTGCGGATTGCGGGTTGGCTGCCGCATCTGGCGCGGCGCATCGCACGATTGCGCCGCGTACCTGGCGATGACGGAAGGCCACTCGTAGGAACGGCTTCAGCCGCGACAGGCATCACCGGTAACGCCGCGTCGCGGCTGAAGCCGCTCCTACACGACGACGCCATGTCCCGCTGAGCTACGGCAAAGCGGGCTATTAGCGGCGCTCCTCAATCGAGCAGGGCCAGCAGATCCTGATGTAAGGCCTGTGGAATCCGCACGCCTTCGCTGCGGCTGCGTGCCCGCGCCTGGTAGCGGCGTTGCGACGGCAGGCGCGCCCCGGTGGCCTCGTAGGCGGCAAAGAAGGCTTCCGCGCGGGCCAAGTGCGTTGCGCGGTCGGCGCCGAGGAAGCGCGCCGGATCCAGCGCCAGGATCAGTTCGCCGTGGTAGGGCGCCGCGCCGGCACCGGCGTCGTGGGCTAGCGATTCGGCGCTGGTGAGGTCGCCGATCAAGGGGCCGGCGATCAGTTCGATCATTACCGACAGCGCCGAGCCCTTGTGGCCGCCGAAGGTCAGCATCGCGCCGCCGTCGGCGACCGCGGCCGGGTCGGTGGTCGGCGCGCCTGTCGCATCCACGCCCCAGCCTTCGGGAATCGGCTGGCCGGCGCGGCGGCGCAGCTCGATCTCGCCGCGTGCCACCGCGCTGGTGGCGAAATCGAACACGAAGGGCGGCGCGTCCACGCGCGGCCAGCCGAACGCCAACGGATTGGTGCCCAGCAGCGGCGTGCGACCGCCGGCCGGCGTGACCCAGGCATGGCTGGGGTTGCAGATCAGCGTGACCAGACCGGCCTCTGTGAGCCGTTCCACCTCCGGCCATAGCGCGGAGAAGTGCACGCAATGGTTGATCGCCAGCGCCGCCAGGCCATTGCCGCGCGCCTTTTCGATCAACAACGGCAGGCCGCGCTCGAACGCCAGCAACGAGAACCCGCCGCACGCATCGACCCGGACGATGCCGGGCGCATGGTCGTGCACGACCGGCTCGGCGTCGCCCACCACCTTGCCGTTGCGCAGCGTCGCCACGCAGCCCAGCGTCCGGTACAGCCCGTGCGAGGCGCAGCCGTCGCGTTCGCCGGCAACGATGGTGTGGGTGAGGGCGTGCACATGCGCGGGGCTGAAGCCGGCACGGGAGAGGATGCGCTCGATCAGGTTGGTGGCCTGGTCCAGGGACAGGGGGATCGTGTCGCTGGTGTTCATCGAGAAAGGCGGGCGGGGGAGTGCTCTGGATTCTGGCCCGAGCCGTGCTTCGTGAGAACCCTCTGGGTGCCGGGTCGCATTGGGCGGCTGTCCTGACGTGAGATCCGTCGTGGCCAGAGCACGGCAACTGGAAACCCCCCAGCCCGTTGCATGTCTGACGGCGGGCCCAGAAACAACGAAGCCGGCAGGTCGCCGGCTTCGTTCTTGCCACCGTTTGGGCCTGGCAAGGCCTACACCGACAACTCCAACAACAGCTTGTTGAGCCGCCGCACATACGCCGCCGGATCCTTGAGGCTGTCGCCGGCCGCCAGGGCGGCCTGGTCGAACAGTACCTTCGCCAGATCGCCGAAGCGCTCGCCGTCGGCCTCCGCGTCCAGCTTCTCGATCAGCGGGTGCGCCGGGTTGAACTCGAACACTGGCTTGCTCTCCGGCAACTTCTGGCCGCTGGCTTCCAGGATCTGCCGCATCTGCAGGCCCAGGTCGCCCTGGCCGATGGCCAGGATCGCCGGGGAGTCGGTCAGGCGGTGCGAGACGCGCACTTCGGAGACCTCGTCCTTCAGCACGTTCTGGATGCGCTCGACCAGGCCCTGCTTGGCCTTGGCGGCCTCTTCCTTGGCCTGCTTCTCCTCCTCGCTGTCGAGCTTGCCCAGGTCCAGGTCGCCGCGCGCCACGTCGACGAAGGACTTGCCATCGAACTCGGTGAGGTAGCTCATCAGCCACTCGTCGATGCGGTCGGTGAGCAGCAGCACCTCGATGCCCTTCTTGCGGAACACCTCCAGGTGCGGGCTGTCCTTGATCTGCGCGTAGCTCTCGCCGGTCAGGTAGTACAGCTTGTCCTGGCCTTCCTGCATCCGCGCCACGTAGTCGGCCAGCGACACGTTTTGCGTGCCGTCGCTGCCGTGGGTGGAGGCGAAGCGCAGCAGGCCGGCGATCTTCTCGCGGTTGCCGAAGTCCTCGGCCGGGCCTTCCTTCAGCACCTGGCCGAAGTTCTTCCACACGCCCTGGTAACGCTCGGCGTCGTCCTTGGCCAGCTTCTCCAGCATGTCCAGGGCGCGCTTGGTCAGCGCCGACTTCATCGAGTCGATCACCGGGCCGGACTGCAGGATCTCGCGCGAGACATTCAGCGGCAGGTCGCTGGAATCGACGATGCCCTTGATGAAGCGCAGGTACAGCGGCAGGAACTGCTCGGCCTGGTCCATGATGAAGACGCGCTGCACGTACAGCTTGAGTCCGCGCGAGGCGTCGCGCTGGTACAGGTCGAACGGGGCGCGGCCGGGCACGTACAGCAGCGAGGTGTACTCCAGCTTGCCTTCGACCTTGTTGTGGCTCCACGCCACCGGGTTCTCGTGGTCGTGGGCGATGTGCTTGTACAGCTCCTGGTATTCCTCGTCCTTGATCTCGTTGCGCGGGCGCGTCCACAGCGCGCTGGCGCGGTTGACGGTTTCCCACTCGGGTGTTTCCGGCTTGTCCTTGTCCTCGCCGTGGTGTTCCTTGGGCAGTTCGATCGGCAGGGCGATGTGGTCGGAGTACTTGCGCACGATGCCGCGCAGCTTCCAGCCGTCGGCAAAGTCCTTCTCGTCGTCCTTCAGGTGCAGCACGATGCGGGTGCCGCGCTCGGCCTTCTCGACCGTGGCGACCTCGAACTCGCCTTCGCCGCGCGAGGACCAGTGCACGCCTTCGCTGGCCGGCAGCCCGGCGCGGCGGCTGTACACGTCGACCTGGTCGGCGACGATGAAGGCGCTGTAGAAGCCCACGCCGAACTGGCCGATCAGGTGCGAATCCTTCTTCTGGTCGCCGGACAGGTGCTTGAGGAACTCGGAGGTGCCGGACTTGGCGATGGTGCCCAGGTGCGCCACGATCTCCTCGCGGCTCATGCCGATGCCGTTGTCGTCGATGGTGACGGTGCCGGCGTCCTTGTCGAAGCCGATGCGGATGCGCAACTGCGCGTCGCCGTCCAGCAGTTCCGGCTTGACCAGCGCCTCGAAGCGCAGCTTGTCGGCGGCGTCGGAGGCATTGGAGATCAGCTCGCGCAGGAAGATCTCCTTGTTGGAATACAGCGAATGGATCATCAGCTGCAGCAGCTGCTTGACCTCGGTCTGAAAGCCCAGGGTTTCTTTTTGGGTTTCCACGCTCATCGGTAGGTGCTCCATGAAGGATGGGCGGCCGCGCGGAGGAGGGCACGGCTCTGCCGGCCGACATGGTGGCGGCCGCGGCCGGCTTCAAGCACCGGGCCGCGCAGACGCCGGTCGGCGCGCTGGTCTATGATCCGGACCCCGTTCCGCCGCCCGTCGCCGATGCCGTCCTTGCGTTTCATGTCCTGCCTGTCCAGGCCCCTGCGGGGCCGCCGATGAGCCGTCCCGGCGGCGGGCAGGTGCGAATCATCGGCGGGCGCTGGCGCAACACGCGGCTGCCGGTGCCGGACCTGGCCGGGCTGCGCCCGACCTCCGACCGGGTCCGCGAGACCCTGTTCAACTGGCTGCAACCGGTGCTGCCCGGGGCGCGCGTGCTGGACCTGTTCGCCGGCAGCGGCGCGCTGGGGCTGGAAGCGGTGTCGCGCGGCGCGGCCGGCGCAGTGCTGGTCGAACGCGACCCGGGCCAGGTGGTACAGCTGCGCGCCACGGTCACGCGGCTGCAGGCCCAGGACCAGGTGCAGGTGGTGCAGGGCGATGCGTTGCGCTGGCTGGCCGAGGCTACAGCCGATGCCCCGGCCGATATCGCCTTCGTCGACCCGCCGTTTGCCGCCGGGCTGTGGGACGCGGTGTTGCAACGCCTGCCGGCGCGGCTGGCGGCCGACGCCTGGCTGTACCTGGAGTCGCCGGCCGGACAGGGACCGGCGCCGCCCGCGCCCTGGGCGCTGTACCGCGAGGGCGGCAGCCGCGAGGTGCGTGCTGCCCTGTACCGGCGCACCGCTGCTACACTTCCCGGCGACCTTCACGCGGTACCCGACGCATGACCGTGGCCCATAGCCGCATCGCCGTCTATCCCGGCACCTTCGATCCGATCACCAACGGCCATATCGACCTGGTCAACCGTGCGGCGCCGCTGTTCGAGCAGGTGATCGTGGGCGTGGCGCAGAGCCCGTCCAAGGGGCCGACCCTGCCGTTGGACCTGCGCGTGTCGCTGGCCCGCGAGGCGCTGGCCGGGCACCGCAATGTGGAAGTGCTGGGCTTTGACACCTTGCTGGCGCATTTCGTGCGCTCGGTCGGCGGCGGCGTGCTGCTGCGCGGCCTGCGCGCGGTGTCCGATTTCGAATACGAGTTCCAGATGGCGAGCATGAACCGGCATCTGATCCCGGAGGTGGAGACGCTGTTCCTCACCCCGGCCGAGCAACACAGCTTCATTTCGTCCTCGTTGGTGCGCGAGATCGCGCGCCTGGGCGGGGACGTCTCCGGCTTCGTGCCGCCGTCGGTGGTGCAGGCGCTGGTCCAGGCCCGCCAGGCCGCCGCGCAGCGCTGAGCCGTCCACCATTCACTGACGACACAGAGGGAGCCGTTCCATGAACACCACCGCACGCGCGTTGCTGATCGCTTCGCTGGCCCTGGGCTTCACCGCCTGCAAGAAGGAAGAGGCCGCCAAGCCGGCCGCCGACGCGCAGCCCGCGCTGACCGCGCCCGCCAAGGACGACGACGCTGGCTGGAAGAAGTACCTGCAGGAAGTGGCGATCCAGAACATGGGCAACGTCACCAACAGCCCGTTCCTGTACTACCTGCCGCCGGAATCGGATCCGGAGTTCCAGGCCAAGTACGACCGCCAGGTCGAGAGCGCCACCACCGCCATCGGCCGCGGCATCCAGCCGGGCAACATGCTGGCGTTCGGCTCCTCGGCCTCGGCCAAGATGGCCGACCTGATCACCGCGGCCTTCGCCAAGGTCGAGCCGAACACCATGAAGGGCGTGCGCGTGGTCTACATCGGCGCTCCGGCCGACAGCGCCCGCGTCGAAGCCGTGGTCAAGCCCACGGGCGCCGACTACATCTTCGTCGAAGCCAAGTAAGCCCGCAGGGCCGGCGCGCCGATGCGCGCCGGTCCCGCCATGTCGCGCCGCACGGCGCGAACACAGTCTCTCCGCCACAGCGGAGAAGGGCCTGGCCCTCGAGACCAGGCGTGCCATCTTTCGATGCAGCGATGCCAGGCGCCGTGTGTCCGGCGTCGATCGCGGGGCAGACGCGCTCCTTCACGACGAGGCGATGGCGATACAGCGTTCCGCGCCATGGCGCCGCCTTCGCGGGGCCGTCCCGTCCCGATCCGGTAAACTGCCCGGGTCAGTGCCGAAGTGCGCCCCATGTCCCTCAAGATCAACGAGCTCTGCGTCAACTGTGACGTCTGCGAGCCGGCCTGCCCGAACCAGGCCATCGCCATGGGCGAGACGATCTACGTGATCGATCCGGCCCGCTGTACCGAATGCGTCGGCCATTTCGACGAGCCGCAGTGCGTGGTGGTGTGCCCGGTGGAATGCATCGACCCGGACCCGGCCATTCCGGAGACGCACGCGCAATTGCTGGCCAAGCTGCAGCGCCTGCAGCGCGACCACCCCGAGTTGTACCCACAGGAGCCCCCCGCCGCATGAGAAGCCTCGTCCGCCGTGTCCTGCTGCTCGCCCTGGTCCTGACGCCGTCGGCGTGGGCCGAGGCACCGGTCGCCGAAGCGACTGCCACCGCCCCGGCCGCGCATCCGCCCGGTGCCGCGATCGCCAGCGGCCACCGTCTGGCCACCGAGGCCGGCCTGCAGATCCTGCGTGAGGGCGGCAATGCCTTCGACGCCGCAGTGGCGGTGTCCTCGACGCTGTCGGTGGTCGAGCCGATCAGCTCGGGCCTGGGCGGCGGCGGCTTCTTCCTGCTGCACGACGCCAAGACCGGCAAGGACGTGATGCTGGACGCGCGCGAGACCGCGCCGGAATCGGCGACGCCGGCCGCGTTCCTGGATGCCAAGGGCGAGCTGGACCGCGACCGCTCGATCAACGGTCCGTGGTCGGCCGGCATCCCCGGGCTGCCGGCGGCGCTGGTGGAGCTTGCGACCAAGCACGGCCGGCTGCCGCTGCGGCAGTCGCTGGCGCCGGCGATCCGCATCGCCCGCGAAGGCTTCCCGGTGTACGCGCGCATGGCCGAGGGCTACCAGTCGCGGCGCAAGGTGATGGAGCGCTATCCCGGCACGCGCGAGGTCTACCTGCGCAACGGCCGGCCGATCGCCGAGGGCGACGTGTTCAAGCAGCCGGAACTGGCCAACACGCTGGAGTTGCTGGCCGACAAGGGCTTCGACGGCTTCTACCGCGGCGCCACCGCCAAGAAGCTGCTGGCCGGGGTCAAGCAGGCCGGCGGCCGCTGGACCGCGCAGGAACTGGCCGGCTACACGGTCAAGGAACGCACGCCGATCCGCTTCGACTACAAGGGCTGGACGATCACCACCGCGCCGCCGCCGTCCTCCGGCGGCATCGCCCTGGCCAGCATGCTGCAGATCCTGGAAGGCTACGACCTCAAGACCATGGACCCGGTGCACCGCGTGCACCTGACCGTGGAAGCGATGCGCCGCGCCTACCGCGACCGCACCTTCTTCCTGGGCGACCCGGATTTCACCCATGTGCCGCAGCGCATCCTGCTCAGCAAGGACTACGCCGTGGGCCTGCGCTCGACGATCAACCCGGACAAGGCCACGCCCAGCGACCTGCTGTCGGGCCAGCCGACCCCGCTGGAAGACGACGAGACCACGCATTTCTCCATCATCGACGGCGAAGGCAACCGCGTCGGCGCGACCCAGACGGTCAACCTGCTGTACGGCTCCGGGTTGATCCCCAAGGGCACCGGCGTGCTGCTCAACAACGAGATGGACGATTTCGCACTACGTCCGGGCACGCCGAATGCCTTCGGCGTGATGGGCTACGCGGCCAACGCGCCCAAGCCGGGCAAGCGCCCGCTCAGCTCGATGTCGCCGACCTTCATGGAGAACGCGGACAAGGCCATCGTGCTCGGCACCCCGGGCGGCAGCCGCATCATCACCATGGTGCTGCTCGGCATCCTCGGCTACGACGACGGCCTCAGCGCGCAGCAGGTCGCCGCGTTGCCGCGCTACCACCACCAGTGGCTGCCGGACGTGATCGAGGCCGAGACCGGCACCTTCGACGCGGCCACGGCGAAGGGCCTGGAAGCGATGGGGCATGCGCTGAAGCTGCCCGGCGACAGCGCCGAGGACGGCCACGGGTCCAGCCACGTCTGGGGCAACCTGCAGACGGTGGAATGGGACAAGCGCCGTAACGTGCTCAGCGGCGGCAGCGACCCGCGCAACGAGGTCGGCAGCGCCGAAGTGCTACAGACCGCGCCGGCGCGCTGAGCCGCGCGACGCCCGCTTTTGCGAATCCCCACTCCCCAATCCCGAATCCCCGCTCATGAAGCTCTGGTCCATCCAAGGCAACTCGCAGAAACTCGACGGTGGCGCGATGTTCGGCAACGCGCCCAAGGCGATGTGGCAACAGTGGGCCGCGCCCGACGACGGCAACCGCATCGCGCTGGCCTGCCGCGCCTTGCTGGCCAGCCCGCTGGCCGGCAAGACGGTGTTGTTCGAGACCGGCATCGGCGCGTTCTTCCCGCCGACGCTGCGCGAGCGCTACGGCGTGCAGGAGGCGCGGCACGTGCTGCTGGATTCGCTGCAGGAAGCCGGCTTCGCCCACACCGACATCGACGTGGTGGTGCTGAGCCATCTGCACTTCGATCACGCCGGCGGCCTGCTGGCGCCGTACCGCGAAGGCGCCGCGCCGGAGTTGCTGTTCCCCAACGCGCAGTTCCTGGTCGGTGCGGCGCACTGGCAGCGCGCGCTGCACCCGCATCCGCGCGACCGCGCGAGCTTCATCCCGGAACTGCCCGGGCTGCTCGAGGCCAGCGGCCGCCTGGAACTGGTCGAGGGCTCGCATTCGCGCGCCCTCGGCGAGGCGGTGCGATTCCGTTTCAGCGACGGCCACACGCCGGGGCTGATGCTGGCCGAGATCGTCGGCCCCCACTACGGCGAGGACGGCCAGGCGCACGGCGGGGTGGCGTTCTGCGCCGACCTGATCCCGGGCCGGTCGTGGGTGCACGTGCCGATCACCATGGGCTACGACCGCAACGCCGAGCTGCTGATCGACGAGAAGCGTACGTTCCTGGAGGACGCGCTGGCGCGCGACGTGCGCCTGTTCTTCACCCACGACCCGGACTGCGCGCTGGCGCAGGTGCAGCGCGATCCGAAGGGCCGCTTCGTCACCGCGCACGAAGTGCCGGCGCTGCAGGCGCGCGCGCTCGCCGCCTGAGCGCGGCGTTCCGGCGCTACCAGCGCAAGTCGGCGTGCGGGAGCGCGCCGGCAGTGGCGCCGTCCAGCGCCACCGAAAAGCCGATGGTGGTGATGCCGTCGCGGTGCTGCGCGAACACGCGCCCGCCGTGCATGGTCGCCACCGCCTTGACGATCGCCAGGCCCAGGCCGTGGCTTTCGCGGCTGTTGGCGCGGGCAGCGTCGCCGCGGTAGAAGCGGTCGAACAGGCGCTCCAGATGTTCCGGCGCCAGCGCCACGCTGGGATTGGAGAAGGCGATCAACGCCTGCCCGCCGCGCTGCACGATCTCCACCACGATCGGCGCGGTGCCCGCCGAATGCTGGATCGCGTTGTGCAGCAGGTTGGACAGCGCGCGCCGCAGCAGCGACTTCTCGACCTGGGCGACCGCATCGCCGCGCAACTCCACGCGCAAGCCGGCCTCGTCCAGCAGCACGTCGAAAAACTCGACGGTCTTGCCGACTTCCTCGGCCAGCGATGCGTCCTCGCACTGGCGCGCGCGCTGGCCCTGCTCGGCGCGCGCCAGGAACAGCATGTCGGCGACGATCGCGCGCAGCCGCTCCAGTTCCTCCAGGTTCGACTGCAACACCTGGCGCAACTGCTCGGCATCGCGGTGGCGGGTCAGCGCCACCTGGGTCTGGCCGATCAGGCTGGCCAGCGGCGTGCGCAGTTCGTGGGCGACGTCGGCATTGAAGCTTTCCTGCTGCGCGTAGGCGGCGTCGAGTCGATCGAACGCCGCGTTCAACGACGCGCCCAGGTCCTCCAGTTCGCGCGGCAACCGCGGCAGGTCCAGGCGCCGCCGGTCGTGCGGACCGATGCGCTGGGCATCGGCCGACAGCCGTTGCACCGGGCGCAGGCCGAGCTTGGCGGTCCAATAGCCCAACGCGCCGACCAGCGCGGTGCCGGCCAGCGTGACCAGCGCCAGGGCGATGTCGAAGCGGCGCCGGGTCAGCGCGAACGGCGCGCTGTCCATCGCCGCGATCAGTTGCACCGGCGGGCGCACCGGCGTGGCCGGCAGCGTCTGGCCGATGGCCTGCCACGATTGCGGATGCGCATCGGCGATGCCCAGCGCCTGCGGATCGCCGATGCGCACCAGGCCGCTGCGCCCGCGCGTGGCCGCCGCCATGGCCTCGGCGCCACGCCCGTAGCGGAACGCCGGGTCCTCGCTCCACAGCCAGAAGCGCAGGTCCGGTGCGCTGGAGACGCTGGCCAGCCGCGTGCGCGCATGCGCGGCCAGGTCCGGCGAGCGGCTGTTGACCAGCATGTACTGCACCGCGTCCATGCGCGAGCGCAGTTCCTCGCGCTGGTGGCGACGCAACTCGTGTTCCAGCACCTGGTGCAACACCAGCCCGATCAGGGCGAAGCCGAGCAGCGCGGTGGCCGCGAACAGGCCGGCCAGGCGCAGCGCGATCGAGGGCCGCGCCGGCGCGCTCACCCGGCCGCGTCCTCGCGTTCTTCCAGCACGTAGCCCATGCCGCGCACGGTGTGCAGCAGCGGGGCGTCGAACGGCACGTCGATCTTGGCGCGCAGGCGCTTGATCGCCACTTCCACCACGTTGATGTTGCTGTCGAAGTTCATGTCCCAGACCATTTCCGCAATCGCGGTCTTGGACAGGATCTCGCCCTGGTGCCGGGCCAGCGTCGCCAGCAGCGCGAACTCCTTGGCGGTCAGGTCCAGCCGCTGCCGGCCGCGCACGGCCTTGCGGCTGATCATGTCGATCTGCAGGTCGCCCACGCGCAGCAGGGTGCTTTCCTGGGCGCGGCCGCGGCGCGCCAGCACCTGCAGCCGCGCCAGCAGTTCGATGAAGGAGAAGGGCTTGATCAGGTAGTCGTCGGCGCCCTCGCGCAGGCCCTTGACCCGGTCCTCCACGCTGTCGCGCGCGGTGAGCATGATCACCGGCGTGCTCTTCACCGAACGCAGCGAGCGCAGGATGGCGAAGCCGTCCAGGCCCGGCAGCATCGCGTCGAGCACGATCACGTCGAAGTCGTAGTGCAGGGCCAGGTGCTGGCCGTCGATGCCGTCGTAGGCCACGTCGACCGTGCAGCCCTGTTCGCTCAGCCCCTGCTGCAGGTAGTCGGCGGTCTTGCGCTCGTCCTCGACGATCAGCACCTTCATGGCTGCAGCGCCTCCGGCGCGGCGGTGCGTGCGCGGCGTGCCTGGCGCCGCTGCATGTACCAGCCGTGCAGGCGGTCCAGGTACAGGTACACGATCGGCGTGCTGAACAGGGTCAGCAGCTGCGACAGCAGCAGCCCGCCGACCATCGCATAGCCCAGCGGCCGGCGCAGTTCCGAACCGGCACCGTGGCTGAGCATCAGCGGCAGGCCGCCGAGCAGTGCGCACAGGGTGGTCATCATGATCGGCCGGAAGCGCATCAGGCACGCCTCGTAGATCGCATCGCGCGAGGACAGCCCGCGTTCGCGTTCGGCATGCAGGGCGAAGTCCACCATCATGATCCCGTTCTTCTTGACGATGCCGATCAGCAGGATGATGCCGATCATCGCGATCACGCTCAAGTCGTAGCCGCCGGCCATCAGGATCAGCAGCGCGCCGACGCCGGCCGAGGGCAGGGTGGAGAGGATGGTCAGCGGGTGGATGTAGCTCTCGTAGAGCAGGCCGAGCACGATGTAGACCGCGATCAGCGCCGCCAGGATCAAATACGGCTGGGTGCGCAGCGAGGCGCTGAACGCCTGCGCCGTGCCCTGGAAGCTGCCGCTGAGCGTGGCCGGCACCCGCAGCTGCGCCTGCGCCTGCTGGATCGCGTCCACCGCATCGCCCAGCGCCGCGCCCGGCGCCAGGTTGAAGGAGATGGTCACCGCCGGGAACTGGCCCTGGTGGCTCACCGACAGGTAGCCGGTCTTGCCGGTGTCGAGCGTGGCGAAGGTGGACAGTGGCACCTGCTTGCCGTTCAACGGCGAGGTCAGGTACAGCCGCTGGAACAGCGACGGATCGCCCTGCAGCGCCGGCGTCACTTCCAGCACCACGTGGTAGCTGTTGAGCTGGGTGAAGTACTGCGCGACCTGGCGCTGGCCGATGGCATCGTTGATGGTCGCGTCGATCTGCTGCGGGGTGATGCCGAAGCTGGCCGCGCGCTGGCGGTCGATGGTCAGGCTGGCGATCGGCGCGGCGTTCTGCTGGTCGGAGGCGACGTCGGTCAGTTGCGGCAAGGCCCGGAACGCCTTCAGCAGCTTCGGCGCCCAGGTGTTGAGTTCGTCCAGGTTGGCGTCGGTGAGGGTGTACTGGTACTGGGTGCGGGCCATGCGGCCGCCGACGTTGATGTCCTGCCCGGCCTGCATGAACAGGGTGACGCCCTGCACGTGCGCCAGGCGCTTGCGCAGCCGCGCGATCACTTGGTCGGCGCTGGCGGTACGGCCGTCGTCCTTGGGCTTGAGCGCGATCGAGAAGGTGCCGGAGTTGAAGGTGCTGGCGCCGCTCTGCATGCCGAAGGACAGCACGTCCGGATCGCGGCGGATGATGTCGGCCAGTTGCAGCATGCGCGTGCGCATCGCCGCCGAGGACGAATCCTGTGCCGAATCGGCGGTGCCGGAGATGAAGCCGGTGTCCTGCTGCGGGAAGAACCCCTTGGGCATCACCACGAACAGCGCCACGCTGGTGGCCACGGTCAGCAGAAAGCTGGCCAGGGTCAGCCGCGGGTGCCGCAGCACCGTCTCCAGGCCGCGCCGGTACGCCGCCAGCATCGCCTCGAAGCCGCGCTCGAACGCGCGCGCCAGACGCCCCTGCGCCTGCTCGGCGTGCGGCTTGAGCAGGCGCGCGCACAGCATCGGGGTCAGGGTCAGCGACACCAGCAGCGACACCAGGATGGTCAGGCTCACCGTCACCGCGAACTCGCGGAACAGGCGGCCGACGATGCCGCCCATCAGCAGCAGCGGGATGAACACCGCCACCAGCGACACCGAGATCGAGACCAGGGTGAAGCCGATCTCGGCCGCGCCCTGCAGTGCCGCCTGCAGCGGCGCCATGCCGTCCTCGATGTGCCGGTAGATGTTCTCCAGCATCACGATGGCGTCGTCGACCACGAAGCCGACGGCGATGGTCAGGCCCATCAGTGACAGGTTGTCCAGGCTGTAGCCGAGCACGTACATCAGCGCCGCGGTGCCGAGGATCGCCAGCGGCACGGTCAGGCTCGGGATCAGGGTGACCACCGCGCTGCGCAGGAACACGAAGATCACCGCCACCACCAGCACGATCGACAGCAGCAGGGTGAATTCCACGTCGCGGACCGAGGCGCGGATGTTCTGCGTGCGGTCGGCGAGGATCTTGACGCTGACGCTGGGCGGAATCGACGCCATCAGCTTGGGCAGCGCCGCCTTGACCTGTTCCACCGTGTCGATGACGTTGGCGCCGGGCTGCTTGGTGATGGCGATCATGATCGCGCGGCCGTTGACGATGCCGCTGTCGGCTGGCGCGGCGGCGCCGGCGAAGCCCCAGGCGGCGATCTTGGCGTTTTCCGGCCCGTCCACCGCGGTACCGACGTCGCGCACGCGGATCGGCGCGCCGTTGCGCCAGGCCAGCACGGCGTCGTTCCAGGCCTGGCTCTGCAGCAACTGGTCGTTGGTGGAGACGGTGAAGGCCTGGCGCGCGCCGTCGATCGAGCCGGTGGCCGCGTTCACCGTGGTGGTGGCGATCACCGCGCGGATGTCCTCCAGGCTCAGCCCCAGCGCCGCCAGCTTGGCCGGATCCACCTGCACGCGGACCGCCGGCTTCTGCGCGCCGTACAGGTTGACCAGGCCCACGCCGGAGATGCGCGAGATCTGCTGCGCCAGCACGTTGTCGGCGTAGTCGTTGACCTGGGTCAGCGGCAGCACCCGCGACTGCACCGCCAGGATCAGCGCCGGCGATTCGGCCGGATTGATCTTGCGGAAGCTCGGCGCGCTCGGCAGCGCACTCGGCAACTGCCCGGACGCGGCGTTGATCGCGGTCTGCACATCGAGCGCGGCGGCGTCGATGTTGCGGTCCAGGTCGAACTGCAGCGTCACCTGGGTCGAGCCGAGCGCGCTGGTCGAGGTCATCTGGCTCAGGCCCGGGATCAGCGACAACTGCCGCTCCAGCGGCTGCGCCACGTTCGAGGCCATGGTCTGCGGGCTGGCGCCGGGCAGGCTGGCCGAGACCTGGATGGTGGGGAAATCGACCTGCGGCAGCGGCGCCACCGGCAGCAGCGGCCAGGCCACCAGGCCCAGCAACAGCAGCGCCATGGCCAGCAGCGAGGTGCCGATGGGGCGTTTGATGAAGGCGGCCGAGACGCTCACGCGTGCGCTCCCGCCGCGGCGGGCCTGGCGTGCTTGGCCGGCTTGGCTTCCACCACCTTCGCCCCCGGATGCAGCCGGTACTGCCCATCCACCACCACCCGCTGGCCGGCCTGCATGCCCTGGCCGATCACCGTCTCGCCGTTGGCATCGTCCACGACCTGCACCGGCTGGTCGCGCACGCTGCCGTCGCTGCCGACCACGTACACGAACTCGCCGTCCTGGCTGCGCTGCACGGCCGCGCTCGGCACCACCAGCGCGCCGGCGCGCATGCCCAGGGTGATGCGCGCATCCACCGTCTGTCCCGGCCACAGCGTGTGCCCGGGATTGGGGAAGTGCGCCTTCATCGCGATGGTGCCGGTGCTGGTGTCGATCTGGTTGTTGAGCAGGGCCAGCGTGCCGTGCGCCAGCACCTGTCCGCTGCCGTGGTCGACCGCGTCCACGCCCACGCTGGCCGGCGCGGCATGCAGCGCGCGGTTGATCTGCTGGAACGCGCTTTCCGGCAGGGTGAACTGCACCGCGATCGGGTCGATCTGGTTCAGCACCACCAGGCCGCCGGCGTCGCTGGCGTGGACGATGTTGCCTGGATCGACCAGGCGCGCCCCGGCACGGCCGTCGATCGGCGCGCGGATGGTGGTGAAGTCCAGTTGCACCCGCGCGCTGTCGATCGCCGCCTGGTCGCTCTGCAGGGTGGCGCGCAGTTGCGTCACCAGCGCCTTCTGCGTGTCCAGGGTCTGGCGGGTGGTGGCGTTGTCCTGCAGCAGTTGCGTGTAGCGCTGCAGGTCGGCCTGCGCATTGCCCAACTGCGCCTTGTCCTTGGCCAGTTGCGCGGTGGCCGCGGCCAGTTGCGCCTGGTAGGTGCGCGGATCCAGCCGCGCCAGCACCTGCCCGGCCCTGACGTCCTGGCCCTCGCCGAAGCCCACGTCGATCAGCTGCCCGTCGATGCGCGAGTGCACGGTTACGGAAGCGATCGGCAGCACGGTGCCGATCCCGGTCTGGCGGATCGGCACGTCCTTGCGCAGCACCGGCGCGCTGGTCACCGGCACCGGCGGCGTGGCGGCGGCGGGCGCGTGGCGGGGGCGCAGCCATAGCACCAGCAGCAGCGCGACCAGCAACGCGGCGACGACGAACGGCCAGCGTCGCCGCGGCACGGCATGGCGCGCTGGCGGATCAGCGGGGCGGGTGGGAGCGGCGATGGACATGGGTTACTCCGGGACGACAGGAGCCGGCGTGGCGCCCGGCGAGGCGCCGCGCACGGCGGGGAGACGGGCGCTGTCCCAGTCGCCGCCCAGCGCGACCAGCAGCGCGACCTGGGCACCGAACTGGCGCGATTGCACCTGCAGCAGGGTGCGTTGCGCGTCCAGCGCGTTGGCCTGGGCGGTGATCACCGCGCTGTACAGCGTGGTGCCGGCGCGGTACTGGTCCATCAGCACGCGTTCGGCCTGCTGCGCGGCATCTGCAGCGCTGCGCTGTTGCTGCGCCTCGCGCGCCAGTTCGCGCGTGGCGGCCAGTTGGTCCTCCACGCCCTGGAACGCGCTCAACACGGTTTGCCGGTAGCTGGCCGCGGCCGCATCGAAGCTGGCTTGCGCCTGCGCGCGTTGCGCGTGACGGGCGCCGCCGTCGAACAGCGTGCCGGCCAGCGCCGCGCCCACCGCCCAGACCCGGTTCGGCACGCTCAGCAGCGAGGCCAGCCCGGTGCCGTCGTAGCCTCCACTCGCGCTCAGCGACAGGGTCGGGAACCACGCCGCCACGGCCATGCCGATGCCGGCGTTGGCCGCGGCCATGCGCCGTTCGGCGCCGGCGATGTCCGGGCGCCGTTGCAGCAGCACCGAGGGCAGGGCGTCCGGCGTCGGTGGTAGCGCCGGCAGCGGCGCGTCGCTGGCCGCCAGCGAGAACTCGGCGGGGGTATGGCCCAGCAGCACGGCCAGCGCGTGGTCCAGTTGCCGCCGCGACAGCGCCAGATCGGTCGACGCGGCTTCGGCGCTGTGCAGGGTGGCCTCGGCCGCGGCCACATCGGCGGCGCTGGCGACCCCGGCGCGGACCCGCGCCTGGGTCAGCTGCAGCGCATCGCGATAGCCGGCCAGGGTGCGCTGGTACAGCGCCAGGGTCTGGTCGTCGAAGCGCAGCTGCAGGTAATCCGCCACGACCGCGGCCTGGAGCGACAGCCGCGCCTGCGCCAGGTCGGCGGCGCTTGCCTGGGCGCTGTCGCCGGCCTGTTCGACGCTGCGTCGGATCCGGCCCCAGAAGTCCGGTTCCCAACTGGCGCTCAGTCCCAGCGTATCGGTGGTGCGCAGGCCGGGTTTGGGAGTCGCCGTGCGTTCGCGCGTGGTCGCGGCCTGCACGCCCAGCGTCGGCGCTTCGGCCGCACGCGCGCTGCCGACCAGCGCCTGCGCCTGCCGATAGCGTGCTTCGGCCTGGCGCAGGGTCTGGTTGGCGCGATCGGCCTGCTCGACCAAGGCATTCAGCTGCGGATCGCCATAGCGGGTCCACCACGCCACCGCCGGGTCGGCCGCAGCCGGTGCGGCGGGCGCCCAGTGGCCGTCGGCCTCGGCGAACGGCTGCTGTGCGCCCGCCGGCGGTGCCGGGCGCACGTAGTCCGGGCCGGCCATGCAGCCGCCGAGCAGCAGCACACTCAGCAGCGGTGCGAGCGGCGCCAGGCGGCGGGAAACGGGCGGTGGGGGCAGGGCGGTCACGGGGTCGGTGCCGGCAGCGGGAACAGGTCTTCACCGTAGGCGCCGCATGGCGACCCCACGCTGACGCCTCGCTGACGGCGCTGTCAGGAACGCCGCATGCGGCCGTCCCGCGCCGCGTCCTGGGCCGCCCCCGGCGCGTCCGCAACGTGGCGCTTGCAGCCGTCATCATGGCCCGCCAGTATCGGCGCATGAAGCTGCCCCATGCCCTGTCCTGCCTGTTCCTCGCCTGCCTGCTGCTGGGCGGCTGCACCTCGCATGCCGACACCGCCATGCCATCGCCGATCCGCCTGAACCAGGTCGGCTTCCTGCCTGCCGCGAGCAAGCTGGCGGTGGTGCCGGACGGCCACGGCGACGCGTTCTCGATCGCGCGCGCCGACAGCGACGAGGTGGTGCTGCGCGGCACCCTCGGCGCCGCCGCGGCGTGGCCGCCGGCGCAGCAGACCGTGCGCATCGCCGATTTCTCCGCGCTGCGCACGCCGGGCCGCTATCGCCTGCAGGTCGACGGCCTGCCGCCGTCGGACAGCTTCGCCATCGGCGAGGACGCCTACAACGCGCTGTCGCGCGCCGCGCTCAAGGCCTACTACTACAACCGCGCCAGCACCGCGCTGGACGGCGACTACGCCGGCCGCCACGCGCGCGCCGCCGGCCATCCCGACGACCACGTGCTGGTGCATGCCTCGGCGGCGTCGCCGGAGCGCCCGGCCGGCACCGTGATCGCCGCGCCCAAGGGCTGGTACGACGCCGGCGACTACAACAAGTACGTGGTCAGTTCCGGCATCACCGTCTACACCCTGCTGGCCGCCTACGAGCAGTTCCCCGCCTACTTCGCCAAGCATCCCGAAGGCATTCCGAACAGCGGCGGCGACGTGCCGGACATACTGCGCGAGGTCGACTGGAACCTGCAGTGGCTGCTGGCGATGCAGGACCCGCACGACGGTGGCGTGTACCACAAGCTGACCAACCTGGACTTCGCCGGCATGCAGATGCCGGACCAGGCGCGCGCGCCGCGCTACGTGGTGCAGAAGAGCACCGCGGCCACGCTCGACTTCGCCGCGGTGATGGCCCAGGCCAGCCGCATCTACGCACCGTACGACGCGCAGTTCGGCGGCATCTCCACGCGCATGCTGGAAGCCTCGCGGCGCGCCTGGGCCTGGGCGCAGGCGCATCCGGACGTGGCCTACAAGCAACCGGCCGACGTGCATACCGGCGCCTACGAGGACACCCAGTTCGACGACGAGTTCGCCTGGGCCGCGACCGAGCTGTACCTGGCCACCGCCGACGACGCGTTCTACGAGGCGGCGATGGCGCGCAAGGTGCCGGCCAGCGTGCCCGACTGGCGTCAGGTCGGCGGGCTGGCGTGGATGTCGCTGGCGCAGCACCGCGCGCGGCTGACCCCGCGCGCCGACCAGGCGCGCATCGCCGAAGAGATCGAGGGCCTGGCCGATCATCTGGTGCAGGTGTGGCAGGGCTCGGCCTGGCGGGTGACGATGCGCGAGGCCGACTTCCACTGGGGCAGCAACGCCACGGCGATGAACCAGGCGATGATGCTGCTGCAGGCCTACCAGCTGCAGCACAAGCCCGAATACCTGCAGGCCGCGCAGTCGCAGCTGGACTACGTGCTCGGCCGCAACCCGCTGGGCATGTCCTTCGTCACCGGCATCGGCGTGCGCTCGCCGATGCACATCCACCATCGCATCTCCATCGCCGACGGCGTGGCCACGCCGGTGCCGGGATGGCTGGTCGGCGGCCCGCAGCCGGGGCAGCAGGACGCCGATGCGTGCAAGCACGCCTACACATCGACATTGCCGGCGCTGTCCTACCTGGACAAGGAGTGCAGCTACGCCACCAACGAAGTGGCGATCAACTGGAATGCGCCGCTGGTATACGTGAGCGCCGCGCTGCAGGTGCTGCAGCGCTGATCCGCGGCCGCGGCGCGATGGCGGCGCCGCTTAGGGCGTGTCACCCATTCCCGAGTATGCCGCGCGCCTGCCAGGCCCAACCCGAAGGGCCGCGGTTGCGCGCGCCCGCTGCTGCGTCATCGCTCGGGCGTGGACGCACGTCCACTTCCTCGTTCTTCCTTGCCACAGGCACGCGCAACCGCGGCGCGGCATGCTCGGGGATTGATGACACGCCCTAGCCCAGGCGGGTGCCGAAGATGCGGTCGCCGGCGTCGCCCAGGCCCGGCAGGATGTAGCCCTTCTCGTTGAGATGGTCGTCGATGGCGGCGGTGTACACCTCCACGTCCGGATGCGCCGCTTCCAGCGCCTGCAGGCCTTCCGGCGCGGCGACCAGGAAGATGCCCTTGATCCGCCGCGCGCCGGCGCGCTTGAGCATGTCCACGGTGGCGATGAGGGTGCCGCCGGTGGCCAGCATCGGGTCCAGGATCAGCGCATCGCGCTCCTCCAGGCGGCCGGTGAGGCGTTCGAAGTAGGGCACCGGTTGCAGCGTTTCCTCGTCGCGCTGCAGGCCGACCACACTGACCCGCGCCGCGGGAATCAGCGCCAGCACGCCGGGCAGCATGCCCAGCCCGGCGCGCAGGATCGGCACCAGGGTGATCTTGGCGCCGGCGATGCGCTGCACCTGGGTCGGGCCGGCCCAGCCGGCCATGGTGTGGGTCTCGGTCTCCAGATTGGCGGTGGCCTCGTAGCCGAGCAGGGTGCCCAGTTCGGTGACCAGCTCGCGGAAGCCCTTGGTGCTCAGCGCCGCGTCGCGCAACAGGCCGATCTTGTGCTGTACCAGCGGGTGGCGGACTTCGACGATCTTCATGGGCGCGCTCGCAAGGGGGAGGCGCACAGTGTGCCGCAGCCGGCTCCGACGCCGCCAGGTGTCGGCGCCGTGCTGCTGGCGGCCGCGCTCAGTCGGGCGTCATCCCGATCGTGTGCAGCCAGGTGTCCACCAGCGCCGGCCAGCGGGTGATCGCGAACTTGGTCGGGCGCAGTCCGAACGCGTGTCCGCCGTCGGGATACAGATGCATTTCCACCGGCACCCCGGCGTCCTTCAGGGCGATGTAGTAGACCAGCGCCTGGTTGATGCCATCGACGTGATCGTCCTGCGCCTGCAGCAGGAAGGTCGGCGGGGTGTGCTTGCTGACCGGCACGTCCGGATTGAGTTCGAACTTGTCGTCGTCGATCCACAGGTGCCCCGGATACAGCGCCACGGCGAAATCCGGCCGGCAGCTCTGGGCATCCGCGGCGTCGACGGCGGGATACAGCCGTCGCTCGAAATGCGTGCTGATCGCCGCCACCAGGTGGCCGCCCGCCGAGAAGCCCAGCACACCGATCTTGTGCGGATCGATCTGCCACTGCGCGGCGTGTTGCCGCACCAGGCCGACGGTGCGCTGGGCGTCCTGCAGCGCCATCGGCGATTTCGGATAGGGGCCCGATTGCGGCTGCTGCCGATCGCCCGGCACGCGGTACTTCAACAGCACGCAGGTGATGCCGCGCGCGGTGAGCCAGTCGCACACCTCGGTCCCTTCGAGGTCCATCGCCAGCACCCAGTAGCCGCCACCGGGGAACACCACCACCGCCGCACCGGTGTTGTGCCCCCTGGGGGGATACACGGTCATCGTCTGCTGGGAGACCCGCTCCACGGACAACCAGGGGCGGCCGCCGACCGCGGGCCGCGTGGTCGTCGTCTCGGGACCGGACAGCGCCACTGCATCGGGTGGCTCGCCTGGCCAGATCGGTACCTGGGTGTGCCCCGGCGTCGGTTGCCAGGTGGCAGCCGACGCGTGCGGTGCCACGACAGCGGCCAGTGCGGCGAAGACCAGGGCGAGCGGGCGCATGCGCATTCCTTGTGAGCGACGGCTTGCGCCGGGGCGCTCAGCATAGTTGCAGCGGTGCGTCTTCGTGCCGCCATCGGCAGTGGCGTCGGAGGTCGGGGCGCGGCCGATCAGCCGACCAGGTCCGGCCATTGCGAACGGGAGCACCGCGGCAGGTGTCGCGATCATCCGGCAAGGGACGGCTAACGACGGACAGTAAAAAAGCGCGCGACCTCAGCCGCGGTCGTCGCGGGTCCACAGGCCGCCGTGTTCGGCCTTCACCGGAAACTTCGGTACCGGACCGTAGGCCGGCGCGCACAGGGCGCGGCCATCGCGCACGTCGAAGCGGGCGCCATGCAGCACGCACTCGATGCTGCCGGCGGCGGGGTCGAAGGTGCCCGGCGACAGTTCGTAGTCCTCATGGCTGCAGCGGTCTTCCAGCGCATAGAACTGGCCATCGAAGTTGAACACCACGATCGGCGTGTCGGTCACTTCGTCCCACACCGTCTTCATTTCGCCCGGCAGCAGTTCGCCATCGGCGCAGACGAAGGTCCAGGTCTCGCTCATGCGGCACCGCCCAGCGGTTTTTCCAGGACCTCGAAGCGCAGGTCGTCGCGGCGGGGCTGGCCGAAGCGCGCATCGCCGTAGGGAAACGGCTTCTTGATCCCGGTGCGGCGGTAGCCGCGGCGCTCGTAGAAGGCGATGAGTTCCTCGCGCAGGTCGATCACCGTCATCCGCATCAGCGGCAACCGCCATTCCTGCCAGGCGATGCGCTCGGCCTCGGCCAACACGGTCTTGCCCAGGCCGCTGCCCTGCGCCTGCGGCTGCACCGAGAACATGCCGAAATAGCCGGCGCCGTCGTCGTCGGCGACGTGCGCACAGGCGATCAGCTCGCCGTCGCGCTCGGCCAGCAGCACCAGGCTGCGCGGGCGCAGGATGTCGGCGCGCAGCACCTCGCGATCGATGCGGTTGCCGTCGAGCAGGTCGGCTTCGGTGGTCCAGCCGACGCGGCTGCTGTCGCCCCGATAGGCCGAGGTGACCAGGGCGGCGATGGCGTCGAGATCGTCGACGGTGGCTGTGCGGAAGGTGAGGGTGTGCATGGGGCGATTATGCCGGAGGCGGGGATTCGGGAGTGGGGAGTGGGGATTCGTCAAAGCGGCGCTTTTACCAATCCCCAATCCCGAATGCCCAATCCCGGCGCTTCAGCCCAACAGCTTGCGCACTTTCAGTAGCGCCGCCACGAACCGCTCGATTTCCTCGTGCGTGTTGTAGAACGCCAGCGAGGCGCGGCAGGTGGCGGCGACGCCGTAGAACTGCAGCAGCGGATGTGCGCAGTGCTGGCCGGAACGCACCGCCATGCCTTCCAGGTCGAGCAGGGTGGCCAGGTCGTGGGCGTGGGCGCCCTCGATCAGGAACGAGACCACCGCGGCCTTGCCCGGCGCGGTGCCGAACAGGCGCAGGCCATCGATCCGCTGCAACTCCTCGGTGAGATGCGTGAGCAATTCGGTCTCGCGCGCTTCCACGTGCTGCAGCCCGAGTGTCTGCAGATAGTCCACCGCCGCGCCGAGGCCGACGAAGCCGGCGATGTTGGGGGTGCCGGCCTCGAACTTGTGCGGCGGGTCGTTGAACACGGTGCCGTCGAAGCTGACTTCCTTGATCATCTCGCCGCCGGCCAGGAACGGCGGCATCGCCTGCAGATGCTCGCGCCGCGCCCACAGCGCGCCGGTGCCGGTCGGGCCACACATCTTGTGGCCGGTGATGGCGTAGAAGTCGCAGCCGATCGCGGCCACGTCCAGTGGCCGATGCGGCGCGGCCTGTGAGCCGTCGATGACGCTGACGATGTCGCGCTTGCGCGCTTCGCGGCAGATCTCGCGCACCGGGTTGACCGTGCCCAGCACGTTGGAGACATGCGCAAGGGCCAGCAGCTTGACGTCGGGGGTCATCGCCGCGCGCAGCGCGTCCAGGTCGAGCGCACCATCGGCGGTGATCTCGGCGACCTTGACCTTGGCACCGGTACGCTCCGCGACGAGTTGCCAGGGCACGATGTTGGCGTGGTGCTCCATGCGCGACACCAGGATGGTGTCGCCGGCACGCAGTCGCGGCAGCGCCCACGAGTACGCCACCAGGTTCAGCGCGAAAGTGGCGCCGCTGCACAGCACCAGTTCGTCGGCGCGCACGTTGAGGAAGCGGGCGAGCCGGGTTCGCGCACCTTCGTAGGCCTCGGTGGCCTCGCTGCCGAGCGCGTGCACCGCGCGGCTGACGTTGGCGTTGTGGCGGCGGTAGAAGGCGTCGGTCGCTGCGATCACCTGCAGCGGCTTCTGCCCGGTGTTGGCGTTGTCGAAGTACACCAGCGGCTTGCCGTGCACTTCCCGCATCAGCAGCGGAAAGTCGCGGCGGACCGCGTCCCAGTCCGGCGCCTGCGGCGTGGCGGTGTGCGCGGCGGGCCCGTTCATGCCACGCCTGCGGCGCTGAGCGCCCGCTCCAGCCGCGCCAACAGGAACTCGCCCAGCGCCGGGTCCAGCACGCGCAGCGGCTCGCGGCAGAACGCGGCGGTCAGCAGTTGCTGTGCGCGTTCCTGCGGCAGCCCGCGCGAGCGCAGGTAGAACAGCGCATTGGTATCGAGCTGGCCGACGGTGGCGCCGTGCGCGGCCTTGACCTCGTCGGCATCGATCACCAGCACCGGCTGGGTATCGATCTCGGCATCGGCGGAGAGCAGCAGGTTCTTGTTCGACAGCGCCGCGTCGGTGCCATCGGCGCCGTGGCGGATCTGGATGCCGCCATGGAACGCCACGCGGCTGCGCCCGGTGGCGACACCGCGCCACAGCAGTTCGCAGGCGGTGTCACGGGCGATGTGCTCGATGCCCAGGCGGGTATCGAGCTGGCGCCGGCCGTTGCCGAGCAGCACGCCGTTGGCGACCAGCCGGGCGTTGTCGCCCTCCAGGCGCACGTTGAGTTCGTGCCGGGCCAGCGCGCCGCCCAGTTCCAGGTCCACGCGCCGGTACTGCGCATCGCGCGCCAGCACCGCATCGGTGCGCAGCAGCGCGGTGACGCCGGCCGCCTCGTCCTGTACGCGCGCGTGGCTCAGCTGCGCGCCGGCGGCCAGGTGCACGTGCGCCAGACTGTTGCTCAGGTGCGCGGCATCGCCGGCGTGCAGATGATGCTCGACCAGCGCCAGTGCGGCGTCCTGGCGCAGTTCGATCAGGTGCCGATGGTGCCAGGCCAGGTCGGCCTCGGCGGCGGTGGAGACGAACACCAAGTGCAGCGGTTGTTCCACGCGCACGCCGGCGTCCACCCGCAGCACGCAGCCTTCGTCGGCGAGGGCAGCGTTGAGCTGCGCGAACACCTCGTCGCTACGTTCGAAGCGGCGGCCGAGGAAGCGCATCGCATCGTCGCCGCTGCGCAGGATCGTCGACAGGCGCTGCAATTCCACCCCGGCCGGCAGGCCGGTCAGGTCCGACAGCGCGTCGCTGGCGCGACCGTTGACGAACACCAGGCGCGGCGCCGGGATGCCGTCGAGCAGCGCGGCGTCCACCGCCGGTGCGGTCTGCGGCGCGGGGGCGAAGCTGCGCCGTTCCAGCGCGCGCAGCGAGGTGTACTTCCAGGCTTCGCTACGCGTGCCGGGCAGGCCGTCGCGCAGCGCTTGCTCCAATGGCACGCGGCGCGCGCCATCGCCGTGGAATGCGGCGGCCAGCGAGTCGAGCAGGGCGCTCATTGCACTGCCGCCTCGGGCGCCACGCGCTCGTTCAACCAGGCATAGCCGTGCGCTTCCAGCTCCAGCGCCAGTTCCGGGCCGCCGGTCTGCACGATGCGGCCGTCGGCCAGCACATGCACCACGTCCGGCTTGATGTAGTCGAGCAGGCGCTGGTAGTGGGTGATCACCACGAACGCGCGCTCGGGCGAACGCAGCGCGTTGACGCCTTCGGCCACGGTCTTGAGCGCATCGATGTCCAGGCCGCTGTCGGTCTCGTCGAGGATCGCCAGCTTCGGCTCCAGCACCGCCAGCTGGAAGATCTCGTTGCGCTTCTTCTCGCCGCCGGAGAAGCCCTCGTTGACGCCGCGATGCAGCAGTTCGTCCTTCAGGTGCAGCACCGCCAGCTTCTGCCGGACCAGCTTGAGGAATTGCATCGAATCCAGCTCGGCCTCGCCGCGCGCCTTGCGCTGCGCATTGAGCGCGGCGCGCAGGAAGTAGGTGTTGTTCACGCCGGGGATTTCCACCGGGTACTGGAAGGCCAGGAACAGGCCGGCGGCGGCGCGCTCCTCCGGTTCCAGTTCGAGCAGGTCGGCGCCGTCGAAGCGCACGCTGCCGTCGGTCACGGCGTAGCCGTCGCGGCCGGCCAGCACATTGCCCAGGGTGGACTTGCCGGCACCGTTGGGGCCCATGATGGCGTGCACTTCGCCGGGCTTCACCTGCAGCGACAGGCCCTTGAGGATGTCCTTGCCGGCGACGGAGGCGTGGAGGTTTTCTATGGTGAGCATGGGGTAGTCCATCAGAATTCTTGATTAGCCCATCTCCCACCGGGAGAGGGGTTGGGGTGAGGGTGCGGTGCGAAGCGCCTGGTGGAATCAGGTGCACGAGGCTGCGCCCGTACCCTCATCCGGCGCTTTGCGCCACCTTCCCCCGAAAAGGGGGCCGAGGTCCCGAGGGGAGAAGGGAAGGGCGCTAGCCCACTGAGCCTTCCAGCGACACTTCCAGCAGCTTCTTGGCTTCCACCGCGAACTCCATCGGCAGTTCGCGGAACACCTGCTTGCAGAAGCCGTCGACGATCATCGACACCGCGTTCTCCTGATCGATGCCGCGCGCGCGGCAATAGAACAGCTGGTCGTCGCTGATCTTGGAGGTGGTGGCCTCGTGCTCGACGGTCGCGGTCGGGTGCTTGACCTCGATGTACGGGAAGGTGTGCGCGCCGCACTGCTTGCCGATCAGCAGCGAGTCGCACTGGGTGTAGTTGCGCGCGCCTTCGGCGCTGCGCTCCACCTTGACCAGGCCGCGATAGGTGTTCTGCCCGCGGCCGGCGCTGATGCCCTTGCTGACGATCTTGCTCTTGGTGCGCTTGCCGACGTGGATCATCTTGGTGCCGGTGTCGGCCTGCTGGCGGTGATGGGTCAGCGCCACCGAGTGGAACTCGCCCACCGAGTCGTCGCCCAGCAGCACGCACGAGGGGTACTTCCAAGTGATCGCCGAGCCGGTCTCGACCTGGGTCCAGGTGATCTTGCTGCGCGCGCCGCGGCACTCGCCGCGCTTGGTCACGAAGTTGTAGATGCCGCCGCGGCCTTCCTCGTCGCCCGGGTACCAGTTCTGCACGGTGGAGTACTTGATCTCCGCGTCTTCCAGCGCCACCAGTTCGACCACCGCCGCGTGCAGCTGGTTCTCGTCGCGCATCGGCGCGGTGCAGCCTTCCAGATAGGACACGTAGGCCTTGTCCTCGCACACGATCAGGGTGCGCTCGAACTGGCCGGTGTGGCCGGCGTTGATGCGGAAATAGGTGCTCAGTTCCATCGGGCAGCGCACGCCCTTGGGGATGAACACGAAGCTGCCGTCGGAGAACACCGCCGAGTTGAGCGCAGCGAAGAAGTTGTCGCCTACCGGCACCACGCTGCCCAGATACTGCTTGACCAGCTCCGGATGTTCCTTGATCGCCTCGGACATCGAGCAGAAAATCACGCCCTTCTCGGCCAGTTCCTTGCGGAAGGTGGTGCCGACCGAAACCGAGTCGAACACCGCGTCCACCGCCACGCCGGCCAGCTTGGCGCGCTCGTGCAGCGGCACGCCGAGCTTGTCGTAGGTGTCCAGCAGCTCCTTCGGCACCTCGTCCAGCGAGGCGTACTTCGGGCCCTTGGGCGCGGAGTAGTAGCTCAGCGCCTGGAAGTCGATCGGCGCGATGTCCAGCTTGGCCCAGTGCGGCATCGGCATCTTCAGCCAGTGCCGGTAGGCGGCCAGGCGCCATTCGGTCATCCATTCCGGCTCGTCCTTCTTCACGGACAGGGCGCGCACGACGTCCTCGTTCAGGCCGGGCAGGAACGAATCGGATTCGATGTCGGTGACGAAGCCGGCGTCGTAGCGACGTCCCAGCCGTTCCAGGATTTCAGCGTTTTCGGTGGCCATGGGGCTGCCTACAGGTCAGGTGGTCGCGAACCGCACGGCGATGGGACGCCGTTTCGGATCGCCGGAGGGGGGGAGGGGGTGGAGCATCTGCGCCAGGGTCACGCCGCGCAGCGCATCGGCGACCACGTCGTTGATCAGTCGCCAGTTGGAGCGCACGCCACAGGTCTGGGCGATGCTGCACTGGCTGCCGTGGTGGCTGCATTCGGTGATCGCCAGCGGGCCTTCCATCGCCTCGACGATCTGGATCAGGGTGATGGCATCGGCCGGCCGCGCCAGCCGGTAGCCGCCACGCACGCCGCGCAGGCCTTCGACCAGGCCGGCCTGGGCCAGCGGCTTGAGCAGCTTGCTGACCGTCGGCGGCTCCAGCCCGGCCTGTTCGGCCAGTTCGGTGGCGCTCAGCACTTCGTTCGGACGCGCGGCGAGCACGGTCAGCACGACGGTGGCGTAATCGGTGAGCTTGGTGACGCGGAGCATGGCGACACAGTGGTTTTTCAATGCGGACCGAAATTGTACTCTTTTGCGCCGCGGGGTCCAACCGCGCCATTCATCTTTTATTTCGATCGCCGCGATCGGGGATTGCGCCGGCCGCGGTCGCTGCGCCGGACGGCGCGGGCTTGGGATCGCGGGCGATGTGCGCCAGAATCTAGGCTTTCCTGTCCGGATCGCCGCATGCCCCGCAAGATCGCCGCCCGCAAGTCCCGCATCCATGGCAACGGCGTGTTCGCCGTGCTGCCGCTCAAGAAAGGCGAGCGGGTCATCGAGTACAAGGGCCGCCGCCGCACCCACGCCGAGGTCGACCGCGACGAGGCCGGCGATGTCGAGACCGGGCACACCTTCCTGTTCACCCTCAGCGACGACTACGTGATCGACGCCAACTACGAGGGCAACGACGCGCGCTGGATCAACCACAGCTGCGCGCCGAACTGCGAAGCGGTGATCGTCGAGGCCGAGGGCGAGGACCGTCGCAAGGACAAGGTGGTGATCGAGGCGCTGCGCGACATCAAGCCCGGCGAGGAGCTTACCTACAACTACGGCATCACCCTGGGCGAGCGGCACACGCCGCGGTTGAAGAAGATCTGGGAATGCCGTTGCGGCGCCAAGAACTGCACCGGCACCATGCTGCAGCCCAAACGCTAGGGCGTGTCATCCATCCCCGAGCATGCCGCGCCGCGGTTGCGCGCGCCTGTGGCCGCGTCATCGCTCGGGCGTGGACGGACGTCCACTTCCTCACTCTTCCTTGCCACAGGCGCGCGCAATCGCGGCCCTTCGGGTTGGGCCTGGCAGGCGCGCTGCCGGCGCCGCGCGGCTTGACCTGACGGCCAGTCAGGCGCTGCGCCACGCAACGCCGGCCGCGCGCCTGCCAGACCCAACGCGGCATACTCGGGAATGGGTGACACGCCCTAGCGTGCAGGCCGTGCACGCCGCGCCGACACGCGGTTCACGGCCCTGCCACCGACGCGTTTCTACGGTGGGACTCCCCCTACTCGAGGAGTGACCCCATGAGCGCAATGCCTTCCCTTGCCGGCAAGCAGGTGGCTGTCCTGGCCACCGACGGTTTCGAACAGTCGGAACTGCAGGAACCCAAGCGCCTGCTCGAATCCTGGGGCGCGCAGGTGCACGTGATCGCACCGGGCGACGCCGGCAGCATCCGCGGCTGGAACAAAAAGGACTGGGGCGACAGCGTGCCAGTGGACAAGCGTCTGCAGCAGGCCCAGGCCGGCGACTACGACGCGCTGGTGCTGCCGGGCGGGGTGATCAATCCGGACAGTCTGCGCACGGAGCCGACCGCGATCGCCTTCATCCAGTCCTTCGCCAGCGCCGGCAAGCCGGTGGCGGCGATCTGCCATGGTCCCTGGCTGCTGGCCGAAAGCGGGCTGGTGCGCGATCGCCAGGTGACTTCGTGGCCGTCGTTGAAGACCGACCTGTCCAATGCCGGAGGACGTTGGGAGGATCAGGAAGTGGTGGTGGACGGCAATCTGATCACCAGCCGCAAGCCGGACGATATCCCGGCGTTCGCGCAGGCGGTGGCCAAGGCGCTGGGCTGAGTCGGCTGCGATTCGCCTGCGCCGCCGCGACGTCGGCGCAGGCGAAAGACGACAGGGCAAAAGTAGAAACGGCGGCCTCGGCCGCCGTTTCTCTGTGCGCGTCGCCTAGTGACGGCGGATGCCGCACGCTGGCTGGCGCATGGGTTACTGCGCCGGGAGCATGCCCGCCGGCACCAGCTTGCCGATGTCCTGGTTGAAACGCACCACCAGGGTGCCGTTCTCCACGCCGGCCGACTGGATCTGCACGTCGCCCAGCATCGCGGTCAGACGCGGATCCAGCTTGTAGATCGGCTCCTTGCGCGCATAGTCCTCCAGCCAGGCATTGAGCAGCTCGCGGGTATTGGCGTCGAGCTTGCCGCCATTGGCGGCCGGGCGGAAATCGTCGATGGTCGGGGATTGCAGGTGGAAGCTCTGGCTCTGCTGGTCGTAGCGCAGGGCGCTGGTCAGCAGCACCTGGCCCAGTGGCGTCGCCGCACCGCCGCCGGTGGCCATGCTCAGGTCGAACTGCATCTTCAGGCGATCGCCCGGCGGCAGGCTCAGCTTCGGGTCGCGCACGGTCATCTTGATCAGCCCGCCCAGCGCCTTGTGCGTCTGCGGGAAGCTGCCGTCGAGGTAGTGCTGCACGTCGGCGGCGCCGACGCTGACCTGATGGCCCTGGATCGTCGGCTCGGCCTGGACCTGGGCGGCAGTGGCAAGCAGCAGCAACGCTGCGGTGCGCAGGGTGAGCTGGCGGAAGGTCATCGAGCGGGCCTTGGCAACGAAGAGGGTTTCACCATAACCGTGGGCGGTGAATGCGCGATTAGCGGAATCGCTGCATTCCCCGCCCCGATACTTACGCGGCAGGCGCAGGCGCCAGCCGGGCCAGCAGGGCGTCCAGCGCCGGCTGCAACGGCGCCAGCAGTGCGCGCGCCTCACTGTCGCTGCGCTCGCCCAGGCTGCGCAGCAATTGCGCGCCGACGATCAGTGCGGCCCGTTCGTCGCCGCGCAGTCCGGGTTGGCGCTGTGCTGCTTCGAGCAGGCGCATCCAGTCCTGCCGGCAGCGCGCCTCCAGTTCGATGGTGCAGCGGCCCTGGCAGGGCAGGCCGTCGTCCTGGATCGGGGTGACGGTGACGCGGTAGCGTTGGGAGGCGGTCATGGCAGTGGCGCACGCGGGGTGTGCGTCCAAGATAGGCGCGGCCGGCCGCCGCCACGAGCCTGCTGCCCGCGACGCTCTGTTCCAGTGCTTCCGTTCAGGGTGCGGCGCGCAGCAACGGCAATGGGTCGTAGGCGCCGCCCTCGGCATAGATGCCGTAATGCAGATGTGGCGGGGTGCCGCGCGCGTTGCCGCTGTCGCCGACCGCGCCGAGCAGGTCGCCGGGCTGTACCAGGTCGCCGACCTGCAGCCCCGGCACCCATGTTTCCAGGTGTGCGTAGTAATGCCGCTGCCGGGCCGGGCCCAGCACCCAGACCTGGCGGCCGCCGAGGCCGCGGTCGGCGATGGCGACGACGATGCCGCGTGTCGCCGACACCACCGGCGTGCCGCGCTTGGCGAAGATGTCCACGCCGGCATGCTGGCGGTCGCGCCCGCGTGGCGCACCGAAGGTGGCGGCGACGCGCCGCGGATCCACGCCTTCGACCGGCATGTGCAGCGCCGTCGGCGCCGGTGCCCGCGCCAACTCCCAGCCGACGCGCAGGCGCTGCGCCCACGGATGCTGCCAGGCCCAGGCCGCGGTCACCGCCAGCCCGGCCAGCAGCGCCAGGCGCAGCAGCCCGCGACGCAGGCGCTGCGCTGGCGACGGCGTGGGCGCGGCGGCCACTCGCTCAGTCCGCGTGCAGGGAGGCCGCCTGTTCCTGCAGGCGCTGCTTCAGGGCGTCGTCGATGCCGAGTTGCCGTGCCAGTTCGTCCAGGTAACTGCGCTCCATGAAGCCCTGTTCGTCGGCGGCCAGGAGGCTGGCCAGGTACATTTCCGCGGCCATCTCGGGACTGGTCGATGCGCGCGCCACCTCGGCCGGATCCAGCGGCTTTTCCAGTTCCGCATGCAGCCATTGCTGCACGTCGGCGTCGTTGCCGTGGAGGCGGGCGAACTCGCCTTCGATCAGGCTGCGTTCGTGCTCGTCCAGATGACCATCGGCCTTGGCCGCGCCGACCAGTGCGCGCAGCACCGCCTGGCTGTGCTGCTCCACTTCCAGCGGCGGCAGGCGGTCCAGCGTCTGCGGTTCGGGTGCGGCGGCACCGAGTTGCTGGCGGCGGTAGTCGCCATAGGCGCGATAGGCCATCAGCCCCAGCGCGGCCAGGCCGCCGTAGGTTGCCAGCTTGCGCGTGGTGCGGTGCTTGCCGAGCAACAGGCCCAGCGCGCCGCCGCTGAGGGCTCCCTTGCCGAAGTCGGCGTTGAGCAGGCCGCCCAGGCCGCCGGCGGTCTGCGCCGGTGCGGCGGGAGCGGACGTGCCGGTCTTGCCCATGGCCTGGCCGGCGGCGCCCTGCGCCGATTGCAGCAGTTGGTCGAGAAAGCCCTGTAGTTTCATGCAGGTGATCCTGTCGAAGGGAATCACCGGTATAGCGGCCGCCGCCTTAGCGGGCCGTCAACCCGGTTGCGCAGGCGGCCCCAAAAAAAACGAGACGGCCGGGGCCGTCTCGTCGGTGTGCTTGCCTGGATCAGGCGACGCTGCTCAGAGCGCGGCGTCCTTGAGCTTCTTCAGCGGGCGCACCTTGAGCTTGGTGGTGGCCGGCTTGGCAGCGAACCACTGCTCTTCCTTGGTGAACGGGTTGATGCCCTTGCGCTTCGGCTTGGCCGGCACGCTGACGGCGGTGATCTTCAGCAGGCCCGGCAGAGTGAACGAGCCAGCGCCCTTCTTGCTGACCGAACCGGCCACGGCGTGCTCCAGCGAGGCCATCACGGCGCGCACGTCCTTGGCGATCACGCCGCTGGTCTCGGCGATGTGCGCCACGAGCGCGGACTTGCTCAGCACGTCCTTGATCGGCTTGGGAGCGGCCGGCTTGGCGGCAGCCTTGGTCGCTACCTTCTTCACTGCCTTCTTCGGGGCAGCCTTTTTTGCGGTCTTTGCCATGATGTCCTGATTCCGTATTTGGTGGTTTGGGTCGCGCCGACCCCGTCGGCATGGCGAAATGTAGGGCATGTGCTACGCCGCGCCAATAGGCCGGAAGCAAAAAAGCGCGAATATCCGCCGCAACCACGGCCTTTTTTGCTGGCGGCCGGCGCCGGCGCCGGCAAATCCGCGGGATGCCGCAGGTCTTTTGCCGCTGCGCGCGCGGCGAACGCGCCGGCCACACAGCAGCACACGTGCGTAACGCCGCCTGTCCTAAGGTCCGCGCTCCACTCACCGACAGGAGCCTCGCATGGGCATTTCGCGTCACGCCACCGCGCATTGGGAAGGCGATCTCAAGACCGGCCAGGGCCGGTTGAACACGCCGCAGAGCGGCCTGCTGGAAAACACCCGCTATGCGTTCAACAGCCGTTTCGGCGACGAGAAGGGCACCAACCCCGAGGAATTGATCGCCGCCGCGCATGCAGGCTGCTTCACCATGGCGCTGTCGGCCAAGCTGACCGAAGCCGGCTTCCCGCCGACGGCGCTGGACACCCGCGCTGATGTCGACCTGTCGATGGAAGGCGGTCCGCAGTTGTCGCAGATCCGCCTGAAGGTCAAGGCCGTGGTGCCGAACATCGAGGCCGCGCGCTTCCGCGAACTGGCCGACGACGCCAAGCAGAACTGCCCGGTGTCCAAGGCGTTGAGCGCGGTGCCGATCAGCCTGGAAGCCGAACTGGGCTGAACCTTGCGCGGCCCGGTGGCATGCCGGGCCGCGCGTGGGTGCAGCGCACCCGCGGCGCCGCCGCAGCGCAGTCCAGCGTGGGTCTCGCACCGGCCCGCATGGTTTGATTGCCCGATAGCTGTCGCGCCACTAAATGTGCGCGCCACAGCCGTCCCTATTCAGTCTGGTTTCACCGCCTCGGATCGAGCATGCAATCGCGCGATCCACGCGCTTGGAACCATCGCCATGAACAAGCTCTCGACCCGTCTGTTGACCGCTGCGCTCGCTGTCGGCGTCATCGGCTCCGCCGCCGCGCAGGACTACGGTTACACCCGTTACGACGACTACCGCGACCGCGGCTACGCGTCCGGCACCTACGAATATGCGCGCGTGGTACGCGCCGATCCGATCATGGTGCAGGTCAACGGCCCGCGCGAGACCACCGAGCGCTGTTACGACCGTCCGGCTTCGGGCAGCTACGCCAGCGACTACGGCTACCGCGGCACCGACGGCGGCCGCACTGCCTCGTCGGTGGTCGGCGGCATCGCAGGCGCCGTGCTGGGCAGCCGCGTGGGCGGCGGCAGCGGTCGCTTCGTCGGCACCGCGGTCGGCACCATGCTTGGCAGCCTGGCCGGTCGCTCGATCTACGACACCAACACCCGCGCCTATGGCGGCGGCTACGGTGGCGGCGTGGTCCGCGAATGCGACCCGGTGTCGTATCGGACCGAACGCTACGACCGCGTCGACGGCTACGACGTGACCTACGAGTACGGCGGTCGCTACTACCACACCCGCACCGCCTCGCCTCCGGGCGACCGCATCCGCGTCCGCGTCGACGTATTGCCCGACTGACCTGCAGGGCGCCTCCTTCGAGGCGCCCTTTCTTTTTGCACGTTCGTTCGCGCCCGCGGCGCAGAACAGCAGACGCAGGCGATCAGGGCCAGTCGATGCGGCCTTCGATCACCGTCTGCACCTGGCCGCCCGACCACACCTCGCCAGCCTCGTCCACGCGCAGGGTCAGCAGCGCATCGTGGCCGACTTCGCGGCCCTGGCTGGCGACGTAGCGGCCGCCGTGGCCGGGCAGGGCCTTGCTGTGATCCAGCCATGCCGCCAGCACCGCGTTGGCCGCGCCGGAGGCGGCGTCCTCGAAGCGCCGGCCATTGCCGACGAACGCGCGCACGGCCAGCGCGTAAGCCGGTTCGCTGGCCCGCGCGTAGGCGAACACGCCCATGCTGGCGGTGCTTTCGGCCAGGGCGGCGATCGCGTCCCAGTCCGGTGCCAGCGCACGCAGCGTGGCTTCGTCGGCCACTTCGACCAGCCACCAGCAGCGGCCGCCGTCCATGCGGACCGGCGGCAGCGCGCCGAGCGTCCAGCCGCGCAGCGCCGACTGCAGGCGCGGATCCGCGGCATCGGCGATCTCGGCCACTTGCGCGCGCGGCGTGCGGATGGCAATGCTGCGCACTCCGGCATCCACATCGACCCGCAACGGCAGCAGGCCGGCGATGCCGTCCTGGGTCAGCACGCCATCGCGCGGCGTGGCGATGCCCGCTTCCAGCGCGACATGCGCGGTGCCGACGCTGGGGTGGCCGGCGAACGGCACCTCCTTCTGCGGGCTGAACATGCGCAGGCCGTAGCTCGCGTCCGACCGCGTCGGCGCGAACACGAAGGTGGTTTCCGGCAGGCGCGTCCAGCGCGCGATGGCCTGCATCGTGGCGGCGTCCAAGCCATCGGCATCGAGCACCACGGCCAACGGATTGCCGTTGCCGGCGTGGGCGGAGAAGACATCGACCTGGAAGAAACGGCGTGCGGCCATGGCGGGAAACTCCGGACTGCGGTGGGGGAGGCCGGAGCTTACCAAGCGATCTTGTCAGCGATCACCGCGTGCGCCAGTCCGCCGATCCACACCTCCTCACCGTCGACCAGCAGCTCGACGTGGCCGTCGCGCCCGAGTTCGCGTCCCTGGCTGGCGACGTAGCGCCGAGCGGATTGCCCAGTCCCGGGCTGGCGGAAAAGACGTCCAGTTGCAGGTGGCAACACTCGCTCATCGGCGCTCGGTTGGCAGTAGAATCGGGGGTTGCGCCCGCGCATGCCGGCGTTTTCCCCACATTCCAGACACCCCCACTCCATGTCAGCTTCCTCTCCTGCCGATCGTTGGATCGTCCTCAAGTTCGGCGGCACTTCGGTGTCGCGTCGTCATCGCTGGGACACGATTGGACGGCTGGCGAAAAAACGCGCGGACGAGACCGGCGCGCGGGTGCTGGTGGTGGTGTCGGCCTTGTCCGGGGTCACCAACGAACTGACCGCGATCGCCGACGGCAGCGCCGACAGCGCGCAACGCGTCGCCGCGCTGGAGCAGCGCCACCGCGAGTTCCTGGGCGAACTGGAGCTGGATGCCGAGGCGGTGCTGGGCGAACGCCTGGCGGCGTTGCGCGGCCTGCTCGCCGATCCGCGCGCGGCCGAGCGCACGCTGGACTGGCAGGCCGAGGTGCTGGGGCAGGGCGAACTGCTGTCCTCGACCCTGGGCGCGGCCTATCTGCGCGCCAACGGCCTGGACATGGGCTGGATGGATGCGCGGCAATGGCTGGACGCGCTGCCGCCGCAGCCGAACCAGAGCGCCTGGTCGCGGCGCCTGTCGGTGTCGTGCCAGTGGCAGTCCGATCCGCAGTGGCGCGCGCGCTTCGTCGCCCAGCCCACACGCATGCTGATCACCCAGGGCTTCATCGCCCGACACGAGGACGGCGGCACCGCCATCCTCGGCCGCGGTGGCTCGGATACCTCGGCGGCGTACTTCGGCGCGCTGCTCGGCGCCAGTCGGGTGGAGATCTGGACCGACGTGCCGGGCATGTTCAGCGCCAATCCGCGCGAGGTGCCGGATGCGCGCCTGCTGACCCGCCTGGACTACTACGAGGCGCAGGAAATCGCCACCACCGGCGCCAAGGTGCTGCACCCGCGCTCGATCAAGCCGTGCCGCGACGGCGGCGTGCCGATGGCGATCCTGGACACCGAGCGCCCGGAGCTGCCCGGCACCAGCATCGACGGCAACGCCCGCACCGTGCCCGGGGTCAAGGCGATCAGCCGCCGCAACGGCATCGTGCTGGTGTCGATGGAAGGCATCGGCATGTGGCAGCAGGTCGGCTTCCTGGCCGATGTGTTCACGCTGTTCAAGAAGCACGGGTTGTCGGTGGACCTGATCGGCTCGGCCGAGACCAACGTCACCGTGTCGCTGGACCCGAGCGAGAACCTGGTCAACACCGACGTGCTGGCGGCGCTGTCGGCCGACCTGGCGGAGATCTGCCGGGTCAAGATCATCGTGCCGTGCGCGGCGATCACCCTGGTCGGGCGCGGCATGCGCTCGCTGCTGCACAAGCTCTCGGACGTGTGGGCCACGTTCGGCAAGGAGCGCGTGCACATGATCTCGCAGTCGTCCAACGACCTGAACCTGACCTTCGTCATCGACGAGACCGATGCCGACGGGCTGCTGCCGATCCTGCACGCCGAGCTGATCGACAGCGGCGCGATGCCGGTGGAAGAGACCGAGGTGTTCGGCCCGCGCTGGCGCGAGATCGCCGGCACGGTGCGGCCGCGGCCGGTGCCGTGGTGGCAGGGCGAGCGCGCGCATCTGCTGCGCCTGGCCGAGGCCGGCACGCCGCGCTACATCTATCACCTGCCGACCCTGCGCGAACGCGCGCGCGCGCTCAAGGCGATCGCGGCGGTGGATCAGCGCTACTACGCGATCAAGGCCAATGCGCATCCGGCGATCCTGCAGACCCTGGTCGAGGAGGGCTTCGGCCTGGAGTGCGTGTCGCACGGCGAACTGCGCCGGGTGTTCGAGAGCGTGCCGGAGCTGTCGCCGCGCCGCGTGCTGTTCACCCCCAGCTTCGCGCCCCGGGCCGAGTACGAAGCCGCGTTCGCGCTGGGCGTGACCGTGACCGTGGACAACGTCGAGGCGCTGCAGCGCTGGCCGGAGCTGTTCCGCGGCCGCAGCCTGTGGCTGCGCATCGACCTGGGGCACGGCGACGGCCACCACGAGAAGGTCAACACCGGCGGCAAGGCTTCCAAGTTCGGCCTGTCGGCGACCCGCGTCGACGAGTTCGTCGAGGCCGCGCGCGCGCTGGACATCCGCATCGTCGGCCTGCACGCGCACCTGGGCAGCGGCGTGGAGACGGCGCAGCACTGGCGGCGCATGTGCGATGAACTGGCCGGCTTCGCCCGGCGCATCGGCAGTGTCGAGGTCATCGACATCGGCGGCGGCCTGCCGATCCCGTACAGCGCCGACGACGAACCGTTCGACCTGGACACCTTCGCGCAGGGCCTGGCCGAGGCCAAGGCGGTGCATCCGGCATTCCGCCTGGCGATCGAGCCGGGCCGCTACCTGGTCGCCGAATGCGGCGTGCTGCTGGCCCGCGCCACCCAGGTGATCGAGAAGGACGGCATCCGCCGGGTCGGCCTGGATGCCGGCATGAACACGCTGATCCGCCCGGCGCTGTACGACGCCTGGCACGACGTGGCGAACCTGAGCCGGTTCGAGCAGCCGGCCGAGACCGTGTTCGACGTGGTCGGGCCGATCTGCGAATCCAGCGACGTGTTCGGCAAGCGCCGGCGCCTGCCGGCAGGCACAGCCCCCGACGATGTGATGCTGATCGCCGACGCCGGCGCCTATGGCTACAGCATGGCCAGCACCTACAACCAGCGCGAGTTGCCCCGCGAGGAGGCGATCGATGGGCGCGCGGACTGAGTTCGTCGCGGGCAGCGCCGCGGCCGGTGCGGTGGCGATGGCGGCGGCCACCGCGCTGGACCAGTCCGGCACGTCGCTGCCGTGGACCGACAGCCTCAAGTGGGCGTTGCCGGCGCTGGCCGCGGCGGCGGCTGGCGCGTGGCTGGCATTGCGCTGGACGCGCCGCGTGCCCGTTGCCAGCGCCGGCGCGCTGGCCGTGCGCACCTTGCTGCTGGCCGTGTTGGCCTACCTGCCGGCGCTGGCGCTGTATGTGCTGGTGGCCGTCCTGGCCTCCGCCGCGTCGGTGCCGGCCGGACAGCATTGGCAACTGCTGCTGATGGCCTTCGTGTTCGGCTGCCTGCCGCTGCTGTGGGCGGCCTTGCCGTTTTCGATGATCGAATTTCTTCTGTGTCGCCGCTATCTGCGGCACACCCGTGTGCTTGCAGGACGTCCATGACCGCTTTCGACAAACAGCAGATCGCCACCTTCCGCTTCGTGCGCTGCGGCTTCGATGCCGACAGCGGCGTGGCGCGCCTGGTCTATGCGTTCGACGACGGCCCGGAGCTGGTGGAGACCATCACCGTGCCCGGCGCGCCGTTCGCGCTCGACCCGGCGCGCGCGCAGGCGGCGCAGCGCGCCCTGCGCCTGCTGCACCTGATCGCCGGCGTCAGCTACTACAAGGCGGCGGTGCCGCCGCGCATCGTCATCGACGATTACGCCATCGATGCCGAGACCGCCGCGCTGCTGGACAGCGTGTACCTGCATGGCCTGGGCGAGTTCGCCTATCGCAACGGCCTAGACCTGCGCGGACGCATCCGCTTCCCGGCCGGGGAGGCCGGTGCCGCCGAAGCGGCGGCGCTGGGGCTGCGCGACCAGGCCCTGGTGGCGATCGGCGGCGGCAAGGATTCGCTGGTCAGCATCGAGGCCCTGCGCGCGGCTGGCGTGGCGCAGACGGTGACCTGGATCGGCGGATCGCAGTTGATCCGCGCCTGCGCCGAGCGCACCGGGCTGCCGACCTTGAACATCGGCCGCACGCTCGCGCCTGAACTGTTCGAGCTGAACCGGCAGGGCGCGTGGAACGGGCATATCCCGGTGACCGCGGTGAACTCGGCGATCCTGGTGTTCGCCGCGGTGCTGCACGATGCCGGCCAGGTGGTGTTCTCCAACGAACATTCGGCCAGCTACGGCAGCCAGATCGCCGGCACCGGCGAGGTCAATCACCAGTGGTCCAAGGGCTGGGCCTTCGAGCAGGCGTTCGGTACCCAGGTGCAGCGCTACGTGGCCGCGGATCTGCGCTACTACTCGCTGCTGCGCCCGCTGTCGGAGCTGGCGGTGGCGCGGCAGTTCGCCAAGACCGACCACTACGACGCGCATTTCTCCAGCTGCAACCGCAATTTCCACATCCTCGGCGAGCGTCCGGCGCACCGCTGGTGCGGGGTCTGTCCGAAGTGCCACTTCGTGTTTCTGGCGCTGGCGCCGTTCATGCCCAAGACGCGGCTGGTGCGGATCTTCGGCCGCAACCTGCTCGACGATGCCGGCCAGGCCGGTGGCTTCGATGCGCTGCTGGAGTTCCAGGACCACAAGCCGTTCGAGTGCGTGGGCGAGGGCCGCGAGTCGCGGGCGGCGATGGCGGCGCTGGCGGCGCGTGCGGAATGGAAGGAGGACGCGCTGGTGGCGCGCTTCATCCACGAGATCCAGCCGCAGCTCGACCCCGTCGACCTGCGCGTGGAGCCGCTGCTGGAACTGGACACGCAGCACCGCATCCCGGCCGACCTGTGGGAACGCGTGCGTGCGAATTTCGCAGCTTGAGTCGCAGCGCGTCGCGCTGTGGGGTTGGGGCCGCGAAGGCCGTGCGGCCTACCGCGCGCTGCGCGATAGCCGGGACCCGGGACCCGGGACCCGGAACGCGGCGTCCACGCCGCTGACCCTGTTCTGCACGTCGGCCGAAGCCGAGGAGGTCGCAATGCTTGGCGATCCTGCGCTGCGGGTGGAGACCGAGGCCAGCGCCGAGCGCCTGGCCGCGTTCGATGTCGTGATCAAGTCGCCCGGGATCAGTCCGTACCGGCCCGAGGCGCAGGCCGCGGCGGCGCGCGGCACGCGTTTCGTCGGCGGCACCGCGCTGTGGTTCGCCGAACACGCCGGCGCGGACGGCGTGGTGCCCGGCAGCGTCTGCGTCACCGGCACCAAGGGCAAGAGCACCACCACCGCGCTGCTGGCGCACCTGCTGCGTGCCGGCGGCCATCGCACCGGCCTGGTCGGCAACATCGGCGTGCCGCTGCTGGAAGTGCTGGCGCCGATGCCGGCGCCGCAATACTGGGCGATCGAACTGTCCAGCTACCAGACCGGCGATGTCGCCCGCAGCGGCGCGCGACCGCAGCTGGCGCTGGTGCTGAACCTGTTTCCCGAGCACCTGGACTGGCATGGCAGCCAGGCGCGCTACATCGCCGACAAGCTCGAACTGGTCACCCATGCGCGGCCGCGCATCGCCCTGCTCAATGCCGCCGATCCGCAGCTGGCGGCCCTGCAATTGCCCGACAGTGAGGTGCGCTGGTTCAACCGCGAGGACGGCTGGCACATGCGCGACGAGGTGGTCTACCGCGGCGACACTGCGGTGTACGACAGCGCGCAGGCGCCGCTGCCGGGCCGGCACAACCGCGGCAACCTGTGTGCGGTGCTGGCGGCGATCGAGGCGCTGGGGCTGGATGCGGCGGCGCTGGCGCCGGCGGCCGATCGCTTCCGACCGCTGCCGAACCGGCTGCAGACCCTGGGCACGCGCGGCGGCGTGACCTATGTGAACGACTCGATCAGCACCACGCCGCACGCCAGCCTCGCGGCGCTGGAGTGCTTCCGCGGGCGGCGCATCGCGCTGCTGGTCGGCGGCCACGACCGCGGCCTGGACTGGCAGGACTTCGCCGAGCAGATGCGCCACGGCGCACCGCTGGAGATCGTCACCATGGGCGCCAATGGCCCGCGCATCCATGCGCTGCTGGCGCCGCTGGCCGCCGAGGCCGGCTTCGGCCTGCATGCCGCGGCCGACCTGGCGGAGGCGGTGGCGCTGGCGCGCGCGGCGCTGGGCGAGCAGGGCGGCGTGGTGCTGCTGTCGCCCGGTGCGCCCAGCTTCGGCGCCTATCGCGACTACGTGGCCCGCGGCCGCCATTTCGCCGCGCTGGCCGGGTTCGACCCGGACGCGATCAGCGCCATTCCGGGGCTGGGCATCGCCTGAGCCGCGTCGCGTGGGCGCACACATCGCGCTGGCGGCGCCTTGCGTACACTCCCGCGCTGGTTCCCACGGGAGAAGGGCGATGCGCACACGTTCGATGATGCGGTGGACCGGTCTGCTCGGCCTGGCCTTGGCGCTGCCGTTGCAGGCCTGGGCGGCGATGCAGGCCAAGCCGGTGGAGTGGCAGGTCGGCAAGGACAGTTTCAGCGGCGTGCTGGTCTACGACGATGCCGACCACGACAAGCGCCCCGGCCTGGTGATGGTGCCGAACTGGCGCGGCGTGAACGACTCCGCGGTGGAAAAGGCCAAGCACCTGGCCGGCGACGACTACGTGGTGCTGGTGGCCGACGTCTACGGCAAGGGCAGGCGACCGGCCAACGATACCGAGGCCGGACAGTTCGCCGGCGCGTTGAAGAAGGATCCGGCCACGCTGCGCGCGCGGGCGTTGGCGGCGGTGGCGGTGCTGAAGGCGCAGGCCGGCAAGGCGCCGCTGGATCCGACCCGGATCGGCGCGGTCGGCTTCTGCTTTGGTGGGACCACGGTGCTGGAACTGGTCCGTGCGGGGGCGCCGCTGGCCGGCATCGTGAGTCTGCACGGTGGCCTGGCGACCGCGGCCCCGGCGGCCGCAGGCAGTGCCAAGGCGCCGGTGCTGGTGCTCAACGGCGCCGACGACAAGAGCGTGAGCCGCGACGATATTGTCGCCTTCGAGCAGGAGATGAACCGCGCCGGCGCCGACTGGCAGTTCGTCAACTTCAGCGGTGCCGTGCATTGCTTCGCCGAAGCCGACGCCAACAGCCCGCCGGGCTGCCAGTACAACCCGCGCGCAGCCAAGCGCGCCTACCGGATGCTCGAGGATTTCTTCGAGGAGCGCTTTGGGCGGGATTAGGGAGGTGCCTCGCGCTGCGCGCTTGGCGGGATTGGGGATTGGCAAAAGCGGTGGATCGCGCTTTGCCAATTCCGCTGCGTAACCAGACCTAAAGCGTGTGCGCTGCTGACTTTGCAGCGTGAGCCGGTAACGTGCCAGGCCTCAGCCAACCGGCTTTAACGAATCCCCATTCCCGATTCCCCAGTCTCTCCGGCGCGCACAGCGCGCCGGGATTTGGGAGGTGCCTCGCGCTGCGCGCTTGGCGGGATTGGGGATTGGCAAAAGCGGTCCGTCGGCGCCGCCTAACTGACCGGTTGGTGTGGCAAGCCTCGCAGCGCTTCAGGCGTCAGCCAAGCCGCCGTTGCGAATCCCCAATCCCGACTCCCCATTCCCAATCCGGCGCGCCCAGCGCGCCGGATCAATGCTTCCGCGAGACCGCGTAGCGGGCCAGACCGCGCAGCGCGGCCACGGCCTCGTTCTCCGGCAGACCGTCCAGGGCGCGCTCGGCGGCGGCGGCGTAGTCGGCCGCGCGGCGGCGGCTGTAGTCGATGCCGCCGCTGGCCTCGATCGCCGCCAGCACCTCGGGCATCGCGCTGGCGTCGCCTTGTTCGACGATCTGGCGCAGGCGCGCGCGAGTGGCGTCGTCCGCGTGCGCCATCGCGTGGATCAGCGGCAGCGTGGCCTTGCCCTCGGCCAGGTCGTCGCCCAGGTTCTTGCCCAGGTCGGCCGCATCGGCGGTGTAGTCGAGCACGTCGTCGGCGATCTGGAACGCATAGCCCAGTTGCATGCCGTAGTCGTACAGGCGCTCCTGCACCGCCTCGCTGGCGCCGGAGGCCAGCGCGCCCAGGCGGGTGCCGGCGGCGAACAGCACCGCGGTCTTGCGCTCGATCACGCGCAGGTACGCGGCTTCGTCGGTGTCGGGGTTGTGCACGTGCAGCAGCTGCAGCACCTCGCCCTCGGCGATGCGGTTGGTGGTGTCAGCCAGCAGGCGCATCACCGCCATGCTGTCCAGCTCCACCATCAGCTGGAAACTGCGCGAATACAGGAAGTCGCCGACCAGCACGCTGGGCGCGTTGCCCCACAGCGCGTTGGCGGTGCTGCGGCCGCGGCGCAGGTCCGACTCGTCGACCACGTCGTCGTGCAGCAGGGTCGAGGTGTGGATGAATTCGATGATCGCCGCCAACTGGTGCTGCATCGGCCCGCCGGCGCCGCAGGCGCGGCCGGCCAGCACCACCAGCATCGGCCGCAGGCGCTTGCCGCCGGCGGAGACGATGTGGTCGGCGATCTGGTTGATCAGCACGACGTCCGAGGCCAGGCGGCGGCGGATCAGGGCGTCCACCTCGGCCATGTCCGGCGCGGCGAGCATCTGGATCTGGGGCAGGCCCAGGGCGGTGCTGGGGGATTCGGCGATGCTCATGCGGACAGGACTGGAAACGTGCGCAAAGTATAGGCTGCGCGGCCACATCCGTCCCGTCGTGAGGCGGGGACAGGGCCGGAGGGCTTGCCGTGCCTGGGTCCGGAGCGCCCTGCGGGCATCGCCCCGGCAGGATTCCGACAGGCCGATGCGGCGTTTTCCGGCATGCCCGCGGGCGCCTGGCGCAGGCCGGCCCATCCCGGCGATGTTAGGATTGCTCCCCGAAATCTTCTTTACCGCTCTGCGTGCCCCCGGCCGCGGAGACCCCAGACGGAAGCAGCTCATGGCCCGCGGCATCAACAAAGTCATCCTCGTCGGCAACCTCGGCAACGATCCCGACACCAAGTACACCCAGGCCGGCATGGCCATCACCCGGATCAGCCTGGCCACCACCAGCGTGCGCAAGGACAAGGACGGCAACCAGCAGGAACGCACCGAGTGGCATCGCGTGGTGTTTTTCGGAAAGCTCGGTGAGATCGCCGGCGAGTACCTGCGCAAGGGCAGTTCGGTCTACGTCGAAGGCTCGATCCGCTACGACAAGTACACCGGCCAGGACGGCGTGGAGAAGTACTCCACCGACATCGTCGCCGACGAGATGCAGATGCTCGGCGGCCGCGGCGAGGGCGGTGGTGGCGGCATGGGCGGCGGCGACCGTCCGCAGCGCTCGGCGCCGCCGCGCCAGGAGCGCTCCGGCATGGGCGGCGGTGGCGGTGGTGGCGGGCAGGATTACGCGCCGCGCCGGCAGCAGCCGGCCCCGCAGCAGTCCGCGCCGATGGACGACTTCGCGGACGACGATATCCCGTTCTGATTTTTCGTAGTTCCTGCGGTGCAAATCGACCCCGGTAAGCCAGTGCGCTTACCGGGGTTTTTCTTTTATGCGGGTGTTTCCCTCGCTGACGGCATGACATCTGTCTTCTGTCTGTAGCGGACGTACACGATAGGCGAGGGGCACCGGGGTGCGCGAAAGCTCGCGTACCGATGCGGCCTTTGCGCCCCGCGAATCCGAAGTCGTGCCTGCCGAAGGGCGGCTCGTACTGGAATGCCGCGTACATCGCGTCGGCGGGCTGGCATCGCGATGCCGACGTCGGGCGGGCGGTGCGGACGTGAATTGCGTTCGAAGACGATGAGGGCGATCTGTTCGCTGCGGCAGCCGGCAGTGTCGATCGCAAATCCCGTTTCGACCGTGTCGTGATCGGGCAAGTTGGTGCGCAAGATCTCGATTCACGCGTCTTCGGTTGCACTGCCATGCGCGCCAATGTGATCGATTGGCTGACAGGCGAGCCGAAGCTTCAGCGCGCCGCGCGAATTCCATCACGTTGATGCGGCCATCGGCGCCACAGGCGTTGTGCCCTGCAGCATGGGTCGTCGTGCAGTGCGTCTTGCAAAACAGCGATTCCCTCCTCTATGGTGCAATCGATTGAATCGCGGCGATTCATCAGCGTTTGACACCGGTTGGGAGGCCGGAAGGTGGATGTCTATCCATTCGAACGGACCGGCGCCGGCCTCGGGGTTCACGCGGCGAGACGCGCTGCGCATGGCGGTCGCCGGGAGCCTTGGCCTTGGGGCGGCGGGCATGCTGCCGGCACGTGCGGCTGCCACGCCGCTCAAGGGCAACCTGAAGCAGTCCGTCGCCCGCTGGACGTTTCCGCAGCTGTCGACCGCACAGCTATGCCAGGTGGTGAAGGGCATGGGGTTCGCCGCCATCGATCTGGTGGGCCCGGCGGATTGGCCCACGCTGAAGGCGCATGGCGTGTACAGCGCGATGTGCAACGGTGCGGAACTCGGCCTGGACAAGGGCTTTGCCGGCAGCCAGTTCCACGATGAGCTGGTCGAGCGCTACACGCGGCACATCGACCTGGTGGCCGATGCCGGCTATCGCAACCTCATCTGTTTTTCCGGCAACCGCAATGGCATGGATCCGCAGGACGGCATGGCCCACGCCGAAGTCGGACTCAAGCGCATCCTCGGCCATGCCGAGAAGCGCGGCGTCGTGCTGGTGATGGAGCTGCTGAACTCCAAGGTCGATCACCCCGACTACCTGTGCGACCACTCTGCCTGGGGTGTCGAGCTGTGCCGGCGGATCGGCTCGGACCATTTCGGCCTGCTGTACGACATCTACCACATGCAGATCATGGAGGGCGACATCATCGCCACCATCGGCAAGCATCACGCGTGCTTCAAGCATTACCACACCGCCGGCGTACCGGGCCGGCACGAGATCGGGGACGCTCAGGAGCTCCACTATCCCGCCATCTGTCGCGCGATTCGCGATACCGGTTTCGATGGCTATCTGGCGCAGGAATTCGTTCCTACGGCGCCGGATCCCGTCGGCTCGCTGCGCGAGGCGATCCGCCTCTGCGACGTCTGAAACGCTATCCACCCAGGTGAAGTAGAACCCATGGCAGACAATCATTACGACGCCATCGTCGTTGGCTCGGGAATCAGTGGCGGTTGGGCGGCGAAGGAGCTGACCGAGAAGGGGCTCAAGGTCCTGATGCTGGAACGCGGCCGCAATATCGAGCACGTCAAGGACTACGTCAACGCGATGAAGGAGGCGTGGGATTTCCCGCACCGCAACCGCCCGACCCAGGCGATGAAGGCCGCTTATCCGGTGCTCATGCGCGACTACGCCCTGGTCGAGAACCTGCAGGGCATGTGGGCCAACGAACAGGAATCGCCCTACACCGAGATCAAGCGATTCGACTGGTTCCGTGGCTATCACGTGGGCGGTCGCTCGCTGATGTGGGGACGGCAGAGCTATCGCCTGTCGGACCTGGATTTCGAGGCGAACCTCAAGGACGGCATCGCCACCGATTGGCCGATCCGTTACGCCGACATTGCGCCGTGGTACGACCACGTGGAGAAGTTCGCCGGCATCGCCGGCACGCGCGAGGGACTGGACGTGTTGCCGGACGGCGAGTTCCTGCCGCCGATCCCGTTGAACATCGTCGAGAAGGACGTTGCCACGCGGATCAAGAAGGCCTTTGGCGGCACCAGGCACCTGATCCACTCGCGCACCGCGAACATCACCCAGCCCAAGGTCGAGCAGGGCCGGGTCAACTGCCAGTATCGCAACAAGTGCATCCTGGGCTGTCCCTTCGGCGCCTATTTCTCGACCCAGGCGGCAACGCTGCCGGCGGCGATGAAGACGGGCAACCTGACCTTGCGGCCGTTCTCGATCGTCAAGGAGGTGCTCTACGACAAGGACCGCAAGCGTGCGCGCGGCGTGGAGATCATCGACGCCGAGAGCGGGCAGACCTACCAGTACACGGCCAATGTCATCTTCCTCAACGCGTCCTCCTTCAATTCGACCTGGCTGCTGATGAACTCGGCCACCGACGTCTGGGACGGCGGCCTGGGGTCCTCGTCCGGCGAACTCGGGCACAACGTGATGGACCATCATTTCGGCGCCGGCGCCTCCGGCCGGGTCGAAGGCTACGACGACAAGTACTACTTCGGCCGTCGTCCCTGCGGCTTCTACATCCCCCGGTTCCGTAACGTCGCCGGAGACAAGCGCGGCTACCTGCGCGGCTTCGGCTACCAGGGCGGCGCCAGCCGCACCGGCTGGTCGCGCGAGATCGCCGAGCTGAACATCGGCGCCGATCTGAAGGAGGCGCTGACCGTGCCGGGCGACTGGCGCATCGGCATGACCGGCTTCGGCGAAATGCTGCCGCACCACGACAACGCGATTCGCCTGGACCCGCAACGCAAGGACAAATGGGGGCTGCCGGTGCTGGCGATGGACGTTGCCATGCGCGAGAACGAAAAGGCCATGCGCAAGGACATGGCCGCCGACGCCGCCGAGATGCTGGAGGCGGCCGGCGTCAAGGAGGTGAAGATGCACGATGCCGACTATGCGCCGGGCAAGGGCATCCACGAGATGGGCACCGCGCGCATGGGCCGGGACCGCAAGAACTCCGTGCTGAACCAGTACAACCAGGTGTGGGACGCGCCGAACGTCTACGTGACCGACGGCGCCTGCATGACTTCCAGTGCTTGCGTGAATCCCTCGCTGACCTACATGGCGCTGACCGCGCGTGCCGCCGATCATGCCGTGCGCGAACTGAAAGCGGGGAACCTGTGATGGAACGTCGCGAACTGCTGAAGATGATCTTCGCCGCCACGGGCGCGGCCATGGTCGGCCTGCCCGCGCTCGCCTCTGCACAGGCGCCGGCCGCCGGGGCGAAGGACCTGTTTTCCGCCGTCGATATCGGCATGCTGGACGAGATCGCCGAGACCATCCTGCCGCGGACCAAGACGCCGGGGGCCAAGGACGCCGGCGCCGGCGCGTTCATGGCGAAATTCGTCACCGACTGCTACACCCCCCGGCAGCAGTCGACGTTCCGCGCCGGCCTGGCCGAGATCGACAAACGTGCCGGCGGTCGATTCGTGTCGCTCACGCCACAGGCCCGTACCGAGTTGCTGCGCGCCCTGGATGCGGAAGCCAGGACACACGTCGTCGACGTGACCGACATCGGCACCGCCGAAGTGGCGGACGCGATGCCGCATCCCTTCACGATGCTCAAGCAGCTGACCATCTTCGGCTTCTTCACCTCCAAGGTCGGCGCGACCGAAGTGCTGCGCTACGTCGCCGTGCCGGGCCGCTTCGAAGAGGTGACCTATGTTCCCGGCACGCCGGCCTGGGCAACCAGCTGATGGAACGCCTCGCTTCGCCATTCCTTCCTTTCCTGGAAACACGATGACCAGACCCTTGCTGATGGCGGCCTGCCTGCTGGCCGCGGCGCCTGCGTTCGCGCAGGCCGACGGCGACCCCGCACGCGATCCGACCAAGACCGAAGTGTGGAAGCCGGTGCCCGCGGTCGTGGCCACGCCCCCGGGCAGCGCGCCCTCGGATGCGATCGTGCTGTTCGACGGCAAGGATCTGTCGGCCTGGGAGTCGGAGCAGGGCGGACGCGCGCCCTGGCTCGTCGCCGACGGCGCGATGACCGTGGTGCCGGGCAGCAAGGGCATCCGCACCAAACAGCGCTTCTGCGACATCCAGTTGCACGTCGAGTGGCGCACGCCCACCGCGACCCGCGGATTCGAAGGCCAGCAGCGGGGCAACAGCGGCATCTTCCTGCAGGAACGGTACGAGTTGCAGGTGCTCGACAGCTACAACAACCCCACCTATGCCAACGGCCAGGCCGGTGCGATCTACAAGCAGGCCATTCCGCTGGTGAATGCCTCGCGTGCGCCGGGCCAGTGGCAGGCGTACGACATCATCTGGAAGGCGCCCCGCTTCTCGCAGGGCGGCGGACTCACGTCGCCCGCCCGCATCACCGTCCTGCACAACGGCGTCCTGGTGCAGGACGACACCGTGCTGTCGGGCAAGACCGAGTACATCGGCGCGCCGTCGTACGCGCCGCATGCATGCGCGCCGCTCCTCCTGCAGGAGCACGACTCCAAGGTCAGCTACCGCAACATCTGGGTGCGCGAGCTGTAGCGCCGGCGCGCCGTCGGCGCCGGTCGCCTATTGCGCCAGGAAGCTGGCGAGGTCGTCGACTTCCTGTTGGGACAGCTGCGAAAAGGGGGGCATCAAGCCGCCGCCCTTGCGGATCTTCTCCTTGATCTGCGCAGGCTGCAGGCGCTTGCCCACGTCGGTCAGTGCGGGGAACGTGGGCGGGACGCCTGCGCGATTGGCGCCGTGGCATGCCGTGCAGTGGGTAGCGTAGAGCTGCGCGCCGGCCGTCGGGTCGTCCTTGGACCATGCCGTGGGCGCAAGCGTCGTCCCCAGCAGCACCACGGCCATCGTCAGGATCGTTTTCAAGCGGGCCTCCTTTGTGGACTAGCGCGGCGTGGCGGCGGGCAGGTGTTCGCGCAGGTACGCCGCCCCGGTCTTGACGACGGTGGCCGGATCGCGCGGTTGGTCGTGCTCGATGATGTACCACTGCACGCCGCTCGCCGCCGCGGCAGGCAGGATCGCGCTCCAGTCCAGCACGCCCTGGCCGACGGCGGCGAAGCCCCCTTCGTCTTCGGCCTGGCCTTTCGGTGCATTGTCCTTGGCGTGGACCGCGAACATGCGGCCCTTGAACTTGCCCAGCATCGTCGCCGGGTCGTAGCCCGCGCGCGCGACCCAGGCCAGGTCCAGCTCGGTCTGCAGATCGGGGCCGGCCGCGGCGAACAGCAGTTCCAGGCCGGTCTTGCCATCGAAGTCGACCAGTTCGAAGTCGTGGTTGTGATAGGCCAGGCGCATGCCCTTGGCGCGCGCCTTTTTCGCGATCTGGCCCAGTTCCTTGCCCAATGCCGTCCAGCCTGCGGCATCGGTGGGCCGATCCTTCTGGTCCAGGTAAGGCACCACCAGCGTCGTGTTGCCGATCGACCGGTTGAAGGCCACCGCGCCGTCCAGGTCCTTGCGCAGATCGGCCAGTTGCACGTGCGAGGAGATCGCCTTAATCGCATACTTGTCCAGCAACTGCTTGAGTTCCACCGCGCTGACGTTCTGCGTACCGACCGTTTCCACCGCGCCCACGCCCGCGTCATGGACGATCTTCAACTGTTGGTCGAGCGAGCCGGCGTTGCGCAGCGTGTACATCTGCACCGCGATGGGTTTCTGCGGGCCGGCGGCGTCGCGTGCGAAGGCGGGCAGGGCAGCCAGGAGCAGCAGTGCGAGGGTTGCGGTTCTGCGTGTCGGTGTGTTCATCAGGAAGTCCTCCCGGGAATCAATCGATGGATGTCCAGCCGCGTGTCCTGGCCGATGTGATGACGCGATCGACGATCAGCGCCGAACGCAGCCCGTCGTCGAAGGTGGGCAGGCCTTCCGGCCGCTCGCCGTCGATGGCGCGGTAGGTGTCGGCGACGAACGCCTCGAAGCAATCGCCGTAGCCCTGCGCGTGCCCGGCCGGCAGCGTCGCCAGCCGGCGTTGTTCGGCGCTGCCGGCGCCCGGCCCGCGCACGAACACTTCCTCGCGCTGGTCCGGCCGGCCGATCCACAGCCGTTCGGCGTCCTCCTGGTCGAACGCCACGCTGGCCCTGGCGCCATCGATCTCGAACCAGAGGCGATTGCGGCGTCCCGCCGAGACCTGGCTGACCGTCAACGAGGCCAGCGTGCCCGCGCCGGTTCGGAGCATCGCCATGGCCACGTCTTCGCTGGAGACCGCCTGCATCGCGCCGCCCGCCGCCGGCGTGGTGAAGCTCTGCCCGGTGTTGGTGCCGCGCTCGGCGATCACGGTCGCGAACGCCGCGCTGACCTCGGCGAAGCGCTCGCCGCTGACCCATTCCACCAGGTCGCACCAGTGCGAGCCGATGTCGGCGAACACCCGCGACGCGCCGCCCAGCGTCGGGTCCACGCGCCAGTTGTTGCTGGCCGGGTCCAGCAGCCAGTCCTGCAGGTAGCTGCCGTGGATCAGGCGCAGCGGCCCCAGTTCGCCCTGGGCGATGCGGGCGCGCGCCTCGCGGATCACCGGGTGGTAGCGGTAGACGAAGGGCACCGTGGCGACCAGTCCGGTCGAGCGGGCCAAGGCCGCCAACGCCCGGGCGTCGTCCAGCGTCGTGGCCAGCGGCTTCTCGCAGATCACGTGCTTGCCGGCGTCCAGCGCCGCCTGCGCCATGGCACGGTGCAGATGGTTGGGCGTGCAGACGTGCACGACCTGCACCTGCGGATCGGCGACCACCTCCTCGAGATCGCGATAGGCGCGCGGGACGTCCCATGACTGCGCCACGTCGCGCGCGCGCTGCGGGGAGGAGGCGGCGACGCCGCGGACCGCGGCACCGGCAAGCAGGGCCGCGCGACGGTGCACGGCGCCGATCATGCCGGTGCCGACGATGGCGATTCCAAGCTTGGGCATCGGGGGGGTCCTCAAGGCGCGGAAGGTGCGGCCGCGACGGCGGGCCGGTCGCGGAACAGCAGCAGGAAGGCGATCAGCACGAGCAGCGCGACACCGGCCGGGAACAGCCAGATCCGCTGCCAGTCCGGGCCTGCCGCGGTGGTGTAGTGCTCCACCACCGCGCCGGACAGGAACGTACCGATCAGCATGCCCACCCCGTAGGTGGCCAGGGTGATGAAGCCCTGCGCACTGCTGCGCGCGGCGGGGCCGGCATGCGCATCGGTGTAGATCTGGCCGGTGACGAAGAAGAAGTCGTAGCAGATGCCGTGCAGCACGATGCCGATCACCAGCAGGGAAAAGCCGCCGCCCGCATCGCCGAAGGCGAACATCGCGTAGCGCACCACCCACGCCGCCATGCCCACCGCGAGCATCGTCTTGACGCCCAGCCGCACGAACAGGAACGGCATGGCCAGCATCAGCAGGACTTCGGACACCTGGCCCAGCGATTGCAGGCCGGCCGCACCGCGCACGCCCAGATCGTTGAGGTAGGGGTTGGTGAAGTTGTAGTAGAACGCCAGCGGAATGCAGATGGCGATGGACGCCAGGAAGAACACCAGATAGGAGCGCGACTTGAGCAGCCGCAGCGCGTCCAGCCCCAGGATCTGCCCCAGCCCTGCATCGCGCTGTTGCGCCAGTGGCGGAGTGTGCGGCAGGGTGAAGGCATACAGGCCCAAGGCCAGCGACGCCATCGCCGCCATCCGGAACGTCAGCTCGAGCTGATGCGCCTGTTCCCAGCCCAGCCAGCCGATCAGCACGCCGGCCACGATCCAGCCGACGCTGCCGGCGACCCGCACCGGCGGAAACTGCTTTTCAGGCGATTGCATGTGCCGCATCGCCACGCTGTTGGCCAGTGCCAGCGTCGGCATGAACAGCAGCATGTAGCCCATGACGCAGGCGAAGAACACGCTGAAGGTCGTCGCCGTGGACGCCAGCCACATGAGCACCGCACCGGCGAGGTGCAGCAGTGCGAGGATGCGCTGCGCCGCGAAGTAGCGATCGGCGATCAGGCCGACCAGGAACGGGGCGACGATGGCGCCGATGGACTGGCTGAGGAACGCCGTCGCCACCTGGCTCGCGCTGGCCTGCAGGGGGCCTTGCACCAGGTACGTGCCCAGGGTCACGAACCATGCCCCCCAGATGAAGAACTGCAGAAACATCATCGCGCCCAAGCGCGACATGGTGTGCGTCATGGCGTCCCCTCCCAGGGCGGCAATGGCTCAGGTTCCCAGCATGCGCCGCAGCGAGTCCGGATCGGCGCCGCTGCCGGCGAAGTCGTCGAAGGCGCGTTCGGTCACGCGGATGATGTGCTCGCGAATGAACGCGGCACCCTCCCGTGCCCCATCTTCCGGGTGCTTCAGGCAGCACTCCCACTCCAGCACCGCCCAGCCCGGGAAGTCGTATTGGGCGAACTTGGAGAAGATCGCCTTGAAATCGATCTGGCCATCCCCGAGCGAACGGAACCGCCCCGGACGCTCGATCCAGTCCTGGTAACCGCCGTACACGCCGCTGCGCGCGCTGGCGCGATACTCCGCGTCCTTGACGTGGAAGATGCCGATGCGCGCGTGGTAGCGATCGATGAACCCCAGGTAGTCCATCTGCTGCAGCAGCAGGTGGCTGGGGTCGTACAGGATCTTGGCGCGGGGGTGGTGGTCGACCATGTCGAGGAAGCGCTCGAAGGTCGCGCCGTCGTGCAGGTCCTCGCCCGGGTGGATCTCGAAGCACAGGTCCACGCCACAGGCGTCGAAGGCATCCAGGAGGGGGCGCCAGCGCCGACCGAGTTCGGCGAAGGCTTCTTCCACCAGCCCGGGCGGGCGTTGCGGCCAGGGATAGAAGTAAGGCCAGGCCAGCGCGCCGGAGAACGTGGCATGCGCGGTCAGCCCCAGGCGCTGGCTGGCCTTGGCGGCCAGACGCAGCTGCTCCACCGCCCAGGCCTGGCGGGCGGCGGGGTTGCCGCGCTTGTCCGGGGGTGCGAAGCCGTCGAACAGGCTGTCGTAGGCGGGGTGGACGGCGACCAGCTGTCCCTGCAGGTGGGTGGACAGCTCGGTGATCTGCAGGCCGTGCCCGGCCAGCATGCCGGCGAGGTCGTCGCAGTACGCCTGGCTGTGCGCGGCCTGGGCCAGATCGAACAGGTGGGGCGCGCTGGTGGGGACTTGTAGGCCAGAATAGCCCAGGCCCGCGGCCCATTCGGCCAGCGTGTCCAAGCGATTGAAGGGAGGTGTGTCGGCGATGAACTGTGCCAAGAACAGCGCTGGACCCTTGAGCGTCTTCAACGTGATTCGCCCTCATGCAATCGATTGAATCATCCTAGCATGGGCCTCCCGCAAGACCCGTTGTGCACTGCACAGCAGCAACAAGAGCTCAGTTCATGGCGACCACCATCTACGACATCGCAAAGCACGTCGGCGTCACCGCGGGCACGGTGTCGCGGGCGCTCTCCCGGCCGGAAAAAGTCCTGCCCGCCACGCGCGCGCGCATCGAGCAGGCCGCCGCCGCGCTGGGCTATGTCCCCAACACGGTGGCACGGACGCTCAAGACCCAGCGCAGCGGCAAGCTCCTGGTCACCGTCCCGGACATCGCCAATCCCTTCTTCGCCCAGATCCTGCAGGGCGCGGAGGACGCCGCGCAGGCGGTCGGCTACGCCGTGCTGCTGGGCGATACCCAGCACCAGCCCGACCGCGAGGAGCGCTACGCGCAGATGCTCCCACGCAACGAGGCGGACGGCCTGATCGTGCTGGGACATCGCCTGCCGCCGACGGCGCGTGAGATCGTCAAGCAGCAGGGCGCCGCCGCGCCAGTGGTCAACGGCTGCGAGTTCGACCCGGCGCTGGGGATTCCGAGCGTCCATATCGACAACGCCGCCGCCGCACGCGCGGTGATGGAACACCTGTATGGACTGGGGCACGCGCGGATCGCCGTGGTGGGTGGCCCGCCCGATAATCCCCTGCATCAGCAGCGACTGGAAGGGGTCCGCGCTTCCGCCAAGGCACGCGGCCGTCTGCGCAACCTGACCGTCGTGCCGGGCGACTTCTCCGTCGAATCCGGCCATGCGGCGGCGATGGCGCTATTGGGCCGTACACCCGCGCCGACCGCGATCTTCTGTTTCAGCGATCAGATGGCACTGGGTGCCCTGGCGGCCTGCCGCGACCTGGGTATCCGCGTGCCGGACGACCTGTCCATCGTCGGCTTCGACGACCTGGCCTCGTCCAGTTACCTCACGCCGCCATTGACGACCATCCGGCAGCCCATGCGCGAAATCGGCGTCCGCGCGGTCAACCTGCTGCTCGCGATCATCGAAAAGGTGGACGTGCCGTTGCAGCAGACGCTGGATTTCAGCTTGATGGTGCGCGGGTCGACCGGTGCGCCGAGGGGGTAAATGACGGCGGGGATATGGGGCGATGCGCTTGATCGGTGCGCGCCGCCATTTCCGTGGCAGATGAGGGCATGGGGCTTCAGGCTGCATGCCCTTTTGGGTTTCCAGCCCCGAGGTTGCCGGAGGTCGGCGCCCAGGTTCCGGTACGCCATCGGACAAGCGCCTGGATTAAACTTCACGCGAACGTCACGCCAACAGGAACAGGGGAACAGGGAATGAAAAGGGGACTGCGCGCAGTCGCGTTGTTGTGTCTGCTGGGAGCGGGGAATGCATGGGCGCAGGTGGATCTGGCGCCTTATCTCAAGAAGGAACAGGTTGGCGAGTTGAAGCTGTCGCCCACCGGTGAGTATTACGCCGCGACCGTGCCGCTGGCCGACCGCACTGCGCTGGCGGTGATGCGCCGCTCCGACAGCAAGATCGTCGGCAGTTTTTCGATGGACAAGAACAGCCACGTCAACGAATTCGAGTGGGTCAACGACACCCGCGTGGTGTTCAGCATGGCCGAAAAGATAGGGTCGCTGGACGCGCCGAGGGGAACCGGAGAACTGTTTGCGATCAATGCCGATGGCAGTGCCGCCGAATTGCTGGTGGGTCAGCGGGTGACCGGCAACGGTCCCGGCACCTTGATCCAGACCAAGAAGGTCGAGGACGTCATCGCCGACATGGTCGGTCCGCTGCCTGGCGATGACCGCAACGTCATCATCCAGGTCCGCCCGTTCAGCGTCAGCAAGGACCCTTACAGCCGCGCCGAGATCATGGATGTGTACACGGGTCGCCGCCGCACGCTGGCCGGTTCGCCGAAGGTGCGCGGTGCCGAGTTCTACAGCGACGAGCAAGGCAAGGTGCGCTTCGCCTCGGGCGCCGACGCCGACAATGCCAGGAAGCTGTTCTACCGCGATCCGCAGGGCAGCGACTGGAAGTTGATCAACGACGAGAACGTCAGTCAGCACGTAGAGACGCCGCTCGGATTCTCCGAGGATGGGCGGATCGCCTATCTGCAGGTTCAGCAGGCCAAGGGCAGCGACGCGATCGAGTCATGGAATGCGGACAGCGGCGAGCGCAAGGTCGTGGCGCACGATGCGCTGGCCGATCCCTACCGGATCATGTACCGCCACGGCACCCGTGTCCCGGTCGGGGTCGAGGTGCTGGGCGACAAGCCGCGCAGCCTGTTCTTCGACGCGAACTCGCCGGAAGCCAAGACCCAGCGCTCGCTGGAAGCGGCCTTCCCGGGGCAGGCGGTCTACGTCACCTCGAGCACCCGCGATGGCCGGCTCAACCTGGTGCAGGTGCAGTCCGGGCGCAATCCGGGCGAGTTCTATCTGTTCGATACGGTGGCCAAGAAGGCAGAGTTCGTCTTTGCGCGTCGCGCTGCCTTGCAGCCGCCCAAACTGGGCGAGGTGCGGCCGATCGCGCTGCAGGCACGCGATGGCCTGACCTTGCACGGCTTCGTGACGCTGCCCACGTCGGCCGCCACGGGCAAGGTGCCGATGGTGGTGATGCCGCATGGTGGCCCCTTCGGGATCTTCAACAACGGCCTGTTCGACGAGGATGCCCAGCTCCTGGCCAGTGCCGGCTATGCGGTGTTGCAGGTCAATTATCGCGGTTCCGGCAACTACGGCCGCTCGTTCAAGCAGGCGGGCGCCGGCCAGTGGGGTGGCAAGATGCAGGACGACGTCACCGATGCCACGCGCTGGGCGATCGCCCAGGGCATCGCTGATCCGCAGCGCATCTGCATGTTCGGCGCCAGCTATGGTGCCTACGCGTCGTTGATGGGGGTCGCCAAGGAGCCGTCGCTGTACCGCTGTGCGGCCGGCTATGTCGGTGTCTACGACCTGCCGCTGATGTACGCGAAGGGCGATATCCAGCAACGCGACGCGGGCCAGACCTATTTGCGGGAGTGGTTGGGGCCGAGCAGCGAACTGGCTGCGGTCTCGCCGGTCAACCTGGCCGACAGGATCAAGGTGCCGGTATTTCTGGCGGCTGGCGGCGAGGACGAGCGCGCCCCTATCCTGCACTCCAAGAAGATGGAAGCCGCGCTGAAGAAGGCCGGGGTGCCGGTGGAAACGCTGTATGTCCCGACCGAGGGACATGGCTTCTATACCGAGGAACACCGTCGCGAGTTCTACACTCGGCTGCTGGCGTTTCTGAGCAAGTCGCTGGGCGGCGCGCAGGCGGCGCCGGCAGCGACGAAACCGTAAGTGGTTTTCGCCTGGCGATACGTGTGAGGCGCATGCGCCACAGCTGTGCGGCATCAGTGCGGTCCGGTGCTTCCGGGCCGCACTGATGACGGTTGGGCTCCATAGTTCAGCGTGACCAACTGGCACTTCGGGGTCTTGCCGAATTGGTCACCTGCTTCCATGGCTGGTCGATCTTGCTGCTCTGGCCGTCCGGCGCCTCGATCGTAGGCTGAGAACGCGACGTCCGCGCCTGCCGCATGGGATTGTCAGGCAAACTGCCGGACGAAGCGCTCCAGCCAAAGGAACGAGATCAACGGCGCCGTCAGCGGACGTGCGCGCGTCGCCACCAATTCGTCCAGAAGTTGCAGTACGGCGTCGCGGTTGACCAGGCCCAAGTCGGCAAGGGCGCATTCGCTCAGCTGCATGGCGATCGTCTTGGCGTGATGTGCGATCAGCTCAGGCAGGACATGGGCGAACGTTTCCTTGCAATAATCCCGTGGAAATATGTCGCCTACGTTGGCCTGCAAATATCGCCACATCGTTTCTCGATCTTTCCGGCTCTCGAGCGGCAGGCGCCGACAAAAAGCAACCAGATGTGGATCGCTTAGCGGATTGACCGGCCAAAGGCCTCGCCGCAGCAGATGCGGAGCCTGGCACATGCTCGAGGCCAACACCGAGGCAGATAAAGGTCCGGCGGGCGCATCGAATCCATTGAGCGAACGCGATGCATTGAGCGCTCGGGGCGTCAACAATAGGTCCGCGCGCCGCTTGGCTTCTGCGGCCACAATGCCATTGCGGCTGCCGGTGGAGTGTTCCTCGTTCCGATACGTCGGGAACAACTGGTCTCCGCCAATGCCGGTGAAAAGCCGATCGCTCCCCTGCGCTTGAGCACTATCCCACACGCTTTCGAACGCTTCGAGGTAGAACTCGGCAAGGGGATAGTCCGGTCGGCTCGCACTCGGTTGTAGATCGAGCGTCGGCGGGAACGCGTCGATATTGACCGCCGTGTCGCGAAGACCCAGCGTTTCGACAAGCAGGCGGCGACGTTCGACCTGGTTCTGACTGGATCCCGCATCGAGCAAGATTCCCAGGCTAAGGATGTTGTGCTGCGATCGCGTCAGCGCGCATGCAACAGTCGCCGAGTCCATGCCCCCGCTCAACTCGACGGCCACCTGTTTCGACGCGGGTCGAATCGAAACCGCGCGATGCAATAGTTGGCCGAATCGCTTCATGCCGTAGTCGCTCAATGCGTCATCGGAAGGCGCTACGGTTTCTGCAGGCGAGGGGTAGACGTAACGGACCTTGCCCGGCTCCGCGTAAAGCGTGGCGCGTTCCGTCAGCATCAGAACGCCCGAAAACAACTGCCTGGCGGAATAATCCGCGCCGAGTGCGAGACGCCGGCTGGCCATCTCCAAATCAATGGTGGTGGATCGGGAAAAAAAGTCGGCCAGATCGTAGGAGATTTCTACTGCGTCATCGGAGACCCGGCAGTAGACTGGCGCCGATCCGAGCAGGCCGGCGCGCAGCTTCAATCGGCATCCGGCCTGGGCCACTTCGATCATGAGATAATCGAGCGGCCATAGCAAAGCCTCTTTGTAGAGCTGGTCGAATCGATCGGCATCGACCAGAATGCCCGTATCGTCTTTTTTCCATTCGATTTCCGTGCAACGTTCGCGCACCGTGGCGAACCACTGTCCCTGCGTGCGGACTACAACGGTTTCCACAGCGGGGTGATGGTAGGCGACGATCTGGCTTTTCCCGAGGTACAGGGTGTCGTTCTGCCACAGCGGCGATTGCTCGAGGTCGGAAAAGGCAATGGTGGCCTTGATCATGGAGATCGGCTGCCTGAGAGCGGTGTCGTGTGGTGACCGCGTTTTCGAACAAAAGAACGCCGCCTGATGGCGGCGTTCTTCATCGCGACGTATCGATCGAATCGCCGTCGTTTTAGCCGCCCGGCTGCGTGGAGTACCAGCGAGAATCGTCGCCGAGATAGGGCTTCATCTCGCAGACGCCGGGCGCTGCGATATTTTGCATGGGTTCGTCGAGCTGGACAGCGAAAGGATTGGAGAGGGACTCTTGTTTCTCAAGCTTGCCATCTTGGATTTTCATCACAAAACTCCTTTTTTTAGATGTCGTCGTCATGCGGCGACGAACAGAACCTATCACTGCGCCTACGGCAAAACAAGTTTGCCGAATTTCATGGTTTCACATGAAACTTGTTAAATCAGGTGTTTTAATAAAGAAAACTGCCTTTATGTGCTTACTGTGTCGCCCATGTATCGTTAATGGGCGGCAAAGGTCCGTTGCTGTCTCGCGATGTGGCAATTTATGTCCGTTTGTATCATGTGCCGCTGATCGATGTGAAAAGGCGACGCCAGTAACGCGGTAGCGGCCAGACTTATCTGTGCGAACGGTTGGGGCCTGGAAGTGAGCGGGGCCCGGTTGGATTTTTTTTTGGCTCAATGCGACTCGCGGTCTTATCGTCGTAGTCGGCACTGACCACGCCAGATGCGTGCGCGTCGAGATCTGAGCCGGCTGCGTCGCCGCTCAGGCGACGCAGCCGCTCAGCGCACTCCGTGCATCATCCGCCGCAGCAGCGGCGCGGCCAGGAAGGCGAGCACCGCGCAGCCCACGCCGATCCACAGCAGCAGCCAGAACAGATGTGCGTACTTGGCCGCGGCGTCGGCGACGTTGAGGGTCTGGCCGTCCGGCACCTCGATCGCGGCGAGCTTGCCGAATAGCGCCGCCAGCGCTTCGGAGAAGGCGGTGGCCAGGAACCAGGTGCCCATCATCAGGCTGACCACGCGCGGCACCGCGAGCTGGGTCACCGCCGACAGGCCGACCGGCGACAGGCACATTTCGCCGGCCTCCAGCACGAAATAGGCGAGCACCAGCCACCACACGCTCGCCATCTGTCCGGTCGCGCCGACCTGTTGCGCGGCCAGCGCCAGCGGCACGAAGGACAGGCCGGCCAGCAACAGCCCCATTGCCGACTTGGCGGGCTTGGACGGCTCGCGTCCGCGCCGCGCCAGCCACGCCCACAGCGCGGCGAACAGCGGCGCCAGCAGCACCAGGAACAGCGCGCCCAGGTAGGTCAGCGAGCCGGCGGTCTGCGGCAGCACCAGGCAGTCGCGGATCAGGAACAGCAGCATCAGCGCGCTGACCGCGACGAACAGCCGCCGCGGCGCGGACGAGCCGGGGCGGCGGTCGGACAGCGAGGCCGCCAGCACGAAGCCCAGCGGCGCCAGCAGCAGCGAGGCGATCGACCAGGGCAGGGGCGTGCCGCCGCGGATCACCAGCGACGGCACGATGTCCTTGGTCATCAGCCGGTCGGTGAAAGTGACCCACGAGCCGTAGGTCTGCTCGTACAGGGTGAAGTACACCAGCGCCATCGCGATCAGCACCATCAGCGCGATCATCTGCTGGCGCTGCACCGGTGTGCACTGGGTGCCGGTGAACCAGGCGAACCACAGCAGCACCGCGCCGAGCACCAGCAGCATCAGCAGCAGGGCCAGGGAGATTTCCCCGCCCAGGCTGAAGGCGCCGTTGGCCGCGGCCCACATCAAGGCGGCCACCGGCAGCACGCCCAGCACGGCGCACAGGTAGATCGCCCATTCGCGCGGGACGCCGAGCACGCGCTCGCGCAGCAGCGCCGGTTGCGCCGGTTCGGCGTGGCCGTGCAGGTACTTCTGGCCCCACAGGAACATGCCCAGGCCGAGCAGCATGCCGATGCCGGCCGCCCCGAAGCCGTAGCGCCAGCCGTAGGCTTCGCCGAGGAAGCCGCAGACCAGGGAGGCGAACAGGGCGCCGAGGTTGATGCCGGCGTAGAACAGCGAGAAGCCGGCGTCGCGGCGCGGGTCGTCGGCCGGATACAGCTTGCCGACAATGGTGGAGATGTTGGGCTTGAGGAAGCCCACGCCCATGATGATCAGCGCCAGCGACAGGTAGGTCACGCCCAGGGATGCGGTGTCGCGCACCACCTCGCCGTTGATTCGGGTGGCGGCGTGACCCTCGAAGGCCATGCCGATGTGGCCGAGCACCAGCAGCAGGCCGCCGAACACCACCGCCTTGCGCATGCCCAGCCAGCGATCGGCGAGCAGCCCGCCGAGCACGGGCACGCAGTACACCAGGCCGCCGTAGGCGCCGAGCAGGTCGAGTCCCGCGTCGTCGCCGAACAGGTGGTACTTGGTCAGGTACAGCAACAGCAGCGCCTTCATGCCGTAGAAGGAGAAGCGCTCCCACATCTCGGTGAAGAAGCAGACGTACACGCCCTTGGGATGGCCGAGGAAATCGTCGCGCGCGTCGCGCAACGGCAGGGAGGACACGGACACGGCGACTCTCGGCGCAGGAGGCAGGCGGCGGAGTATAGGGGGGCCGGCGCTCGCTCGAATGGCGGTCCGCGGCACGTGCGGTGTCGCGCGAGGTCGGACCCTCACCCCAACCCCTCTCCCGGTGGGAGAGGGGCTGCTGCTGTTCCTTCTCCCGTCGGGAGAAGGTGCCCCGCAGGGGCGGATGAGGGTCAGGCAGGGCAGGCAAGGATTGGTGCGCTGCGCGTTGCCGTACCCTCACCCCAACCCCTCTCCCGGTGGGAGAGGGGCAACCATGTGCCGCTGAGTACTGCTGCTTCTACGAATCCCCAATCCCCAATCCCCAATCCCCAATCCCCAATCCCCAATCCCCAATCCCCAATCCCCAATCCCCAATCCCCAATCCCAGCCTCCCAGGCATGTGCCACAAGCTGGGCACCAGGAAGCTGGACTTGCCCCGCCCCAGACGCTAGCGTGCAAAGCGTTTTTGTCGTTTCAGGGGTAACCATGAACAACGCTGCCGCGCCGCGCCAGCTCACGTTCCGTGCCGTGGTGCTGGCGATCGTGCTGGCCGTGGTGCTGTCCGCCGCCAATGCCTATCTCGGTCTGTTCGCCGGCCTGACCATCGCCACCGCGATTCCGGCGGCAGTGGTGTCGATGGGGGTGCTGCGCCTGCTGGGCGGCGGCTCCATCCTCGAGAACAACATCGTGCAGACCGGCGCCTCGGCCGGTTCCTCGATCGCGGCCGGGGTGATCTTCACCATCCCGGCGCTGGTGATCATGGGCTACTGGCCGGACTTCAAGTACTGGTGGGTGCTCGGCATCGCCGGCATGGGCGGACTGCTCGGGGTGCTGTTCTCGGTGCCGTTGCGGCGTTCGATGATCGTCGAGGATCCGCTGCCGTTCCCGGAAGGCAAGGCCGCCGCGGAAGTGCTCAAGGCCGGCGAGAACCCCGGGCCGGGGCTGAAGATCCTGGGCCTGTCGGCGGCCATCGGCGGGCTGGTCAAGCTCGGTGCGGCCAGCGGCCTGAAGGTGATCCCGGATACCTGGGCGCAGGCCGCGTACATCGGCAGCAGCAAGATGGTCGGCTACGTCGGCACCAACCTGTCGCCGGCGCTGCTGGGCGTGGGCTACATCGTCGGGCTCAACGTCGGCATCGTGGTGCTGTCCGGTTCGATCCTGTCCTGGCATCTGGCCATCCCGCTGTACCAGCAGTTCTTCATGAACTCCGATCCGGCGCTGGCGCAGAGCCTGGCCAATGCGCCGGCGGCCGAGGCCGCGTTCGGGATCTGGGCGGCCAAGGTGCGCTACCTGGGCGTGGGCGCGATGCTGATCGGCGGCGTGTGGACGCTGTTCTCGCTGCGCAAGTCGCTGCTGTCGGGCGTCAAGAGCGGCTTCGCTGCGGCGCGCAAGAGCACCGGTGGCGCCGCGGTGGCCGAGACCGATCGCGACCTGCCGATGAAGTGGATGCTGGTGGCGCTGCTGTTGTGCACGCTGCCGCTGCTGGGCCTGTACCAGGCCATCGTCGGCCAGTGGCACGTCAGCGTGCCGATGACCATCATCATGATCGTCGCCGGCTTCCTGTTCGTCTCGGTGTCCGGCTACCTGGCCGGGCTGATCGGCTCGTCGAACAACCCGGTCTCCGGCATCACCATCTCCACCATCCTGTTCGCCTCGGCGGTGCTGGTGCTGCTGCTCGGGCGCGATTCGCCGATCGGCGCGGTCGCCGCGATCATGATCGGCGCGGTGGTGTGCTGCGCCGCCGCAGTGGGCGGCGACAATCTGCAGGATCTGAAGGCCGGCTACCTGGTCGGCGCCACGCCATGGAAGCAGCAGTTGATGCTGGCGATCGGCGCGTTCTCCTGTGCGCTGATCATGGCGCCGGTGCTGAACCTGCTGGCCCAGGCCTATGGCATCGGCGCGGCCACGCCGCAGCATCCCAACGCGCTGGCGGCGCCGCAGGCCACGCTGATGGCGTCGGTGGCCAAGGGCCTGTTCGGTGGCGAGCTGCCGTGGACCATGATCGGCATCGGCGCCGGCGTCGGCGCGGCGATCATCGCCCTGGACGAGTGGCTGAAGAAGACCGGCAAGCGCTTCCGCGTGCCGGTGCTGGCCGCGGCGATCGGCATCTACCTGCCGCTGGAACTGATGGTGCCGATCTTCCTCGGCGGCCTGCTGACCCATCTGGTCGAGCGCTTCCACAAGATCCGTGCCGACGACGAAGAGGGGCGCGACCGCGTGCACCGTCCGGGCACGCTGTTCGCCGCGGGCCTGATCACCGGCGAGGCGCTGATGGGCATCGCCATCGCGGTGCCGATCGTGGCCTCGGGCCACGCCGACGTGCTGGCGCTGCCGGAAGCGTTCCACCTCAACCAGTGGTACGGCCTGGCGCTGCTGGCCTTCGTCGGCTGGCTGCTGTACCGCACCGGCCGCAAGGGCGAGGCCGCGGCTGCGCCGCGCGCGTAAGCGGCGCAACGGCCTCCCGCAACGCAACATCCGAAGCCCGGCCCCGCGCCGGGCTTCGCTTTTGCGGCCGCATCAGCGCACCGCGCGTGCCGTCCCATCAGCGTCTCGCTGGCTGCCCGCGCCGCGTGCATCGCGTGGACCCAACACCGCATCGCACCAGCCGCGCGCTTGCCGCTGTCCGTCTCACCACCAACGCCAACGCCGGCATCGGCCTCCTGCACGTCACGGGCCAGCGCCTCGCGCTTGCCAATCCCCAATCCCGATTCCCCAATCCCGGCTCTTCCATGACTTCAGTCCTTTGCGCCGCGCCCACCACGGCCCCTACCATCGACGTTTTGCCGTGTTCCGGAGACGCCCGATGACCCTGCGCTACGCCTTGCTGCCCCTGGCCCTGCTGACCGCGCTGCCTGCGCTGGCCGCCACCCGCGGTTTCGATGTCCGCGACATGGTCGCGCTGGACCGGGTGTCCTCGCCGCTGCTGACGCCCGATGGCGGTACGGTGATCTTCGCCAAGCGGCAGATGGACAAGGCGCTGGAGAAGTCCAGCACCAGCCTGTGGCTGCGCGATCTGCGCACCCGCGATGCGGCGCCGCCGAAGCGGCTGACCCCGGAAGGCTGGAATGTCAATTCGCCGGAGCTGTCGGCCGATGGCAAGACCGTGTACTTCCTCAGCGCCAAGTCCGGCCGCCAGCAGCTATACGCGCTGCCGCTGGCCGGCGGCGCGCCGCGCCAGCTCACCGATTTCGCGCTGGACGTGGACAGCTACCACGTCGCCCCGCAGGGCGACCGCGTGGCCTTCAGCGCCGGCGTGTTCCAGGACTGCGGTTCGGACCTGGCCTGCACGCAGAAGCGCCTGGATGCCAAGAAGCAGTCCAAGGCCACCGGCGTGGTGTTCGACCAGTTGTTCGTGCGCCACTGGGACACCTGGAACGACGGCCGCCGCAACAGCCTGTTCGTCGCGCCATTGCCGGCCGGCGCCAAGGCCAAGCCGGTGGCCGGTGCCTCGGCGGTCAGCGTGACCCTGGCCGGCGACATCCCTTCCAAGCCGTTCGGCGGCAGCGAGGACTACACCTGGGCGCCGGACGGGCAGTCGCTGGTCGCCAGTGTGCGCGTGGCCGGCCGCGAAGAGCCGTGGTCGACCAACTTCGACCTGTACCGGCTGGATGCCGCCGGCAAGGCTGCGCCGGTCAACCTGACCGCGGCCAACCCGGCCTGGGACGCCGGCCCGGTGTTCTCCGCCGACGGCAAGACCCTGTACTACCGCGCCATGAAGCGTCCCGGTTTCGAAGCCGACCGCTTCGGCCTGATGGCGATGGACGTGGCCAGCGGCAAGACCCGCGAGATCGCCCCGCAGTGGGACCGTTCCGCCGGCGACATCGTGCTGTCGGCCGACGGCACCACCGTGTACACCACCGCCGACGACATGGGCCAGCACCCGCTGTTCGCGGTCGACGTGGCCAGCGGCAAGGTGCGCACCGTGGCCGCCGACGGCAGCGTCGGCGCGCCGGTGCTGGCCGGCAATACGCTGGCCTTCACCCGCAACAGCCTCAAGAGCGGCGACCAGATCATGGTCGCCGACGCCAACGGCCAGCAGCCGCGCGCCATCACCCCCAGCGCCGGCGAGATGCTGCCGGACGTGAAGTTCGGCGACTACGAGCAGTTCTCGTTCAAGGGCTGGAACAACGACACCGTGCACGGCTACGTGGTCAAGCCGTACAACTACCAGGAAGGCAAGACCTATCCGGTCGCGTTCCTGATCCACGGCGGCCCGCAAGGCAGTTTCGGCAACGGCTGGAGCTATCGCTGGAACCCGCAGACCTACGCGGGGCAGGGCTACGCGGTGGTGATGATCGACTTCCACGGTTCCACCGGCTACGGCCAGGCCTTCACCGATGCGATCAGCCAGCACTGGGGCGACCGCCCGCTGGAAGACCTGCAGAAGGGCTGGGACGCGGCGCAGAAGCAGTACGGCTTCCTCAACGGCGACAAGGCCTGCGCGCTGGGCGCCAGCTACGGCGGCTACATGGTCTACTGGATGGCCGGCAACTGGAACAAGCCATGGAAGTGCCTGGTCGACCACGACGGCGTGTTCGACAACCGCATGATGGGTTACGCCACCGAGGAACTGTGGTTCAGCGAGTGGGAGAACGGCGGCACGCCGTGGCAGAACCCGGCCGGCTACGAGAAGTTCAACCCGATCCTGCACGTGGACAAGTGGAAGGTGCCGATGCTGGTGATCCATGGCCAGCAGGATTTCCGCATCCCGATGGAGCAGGGCCTGGCCGCGTTCGGCGCGCTGCAGCGCAAGGGCATCGAGTCCAAGTTCCTGTACTTCCCGGACGAGAACCACTGGGTGCTGAAGCCGCAGAACAGCCTGTTGTGGCACGACACGGTCAACGGCTGGCTGAAGCAGCATATCGGGCAGTGAGGGGACCTGGGGCTCGGGTTTACCGGGCCCCGTTCTGGGTCATGGCCCAGGTCCCGGGATTGGGGATTGGGGATTGGGGATTGGGGATTGGGGATTGGGGATTGGGGATTCGGGATTCGGGATTCGGGATTTTTCCCTGCGCTCCCAGCGATCCGTTAGCCGTTGTGGGAGGGGCTTCAGCCCCGACGCTTCATTGGTAAAGCGTCGGGGCTGAAGCCCCTCCCACAAAAAGCAGGCTGCTTGCGGCGCTCCCATGCGGCGAACTCAACCTGCTGCTTTCTTTCGATCCCTGTTTTCATCTCCAACCTCCAACCTCCAACCTCCAACCTCCAACCTCCAATCCCCAATCCCCAATCCCCAATCCCCAATCCCTGCCCCATCGCCCGATGCCCTCGACGCCCCTGATCACCAACGACATCGTCATCTTCGGCCTGATCGCCGCCACGCTGGGCGCGGTGTTCTGGACCGCGGCGCGGCCGTCGGGATTCTGGAAGCGCTTCTACGGCATCGTGCCGGCACTGCTGCTGTGCTACCTGATCCCGGGCATCTACAACACCGTCGGGTTGATCGACGGGCAACACAATTCGCTCTACAACCCGGTCGCGCGCGACGTGCTGCTGCCGGCGGCACTGGTGCTGCTCACCCTCACCGTCGACCTCAAGGGCATCCTGCGGCTGGGGCCGAAGCTGGTGGCGATGTACCTGGGCGCGTCCTTCAGCATCATGCTCGGCGCGGTGGTGGCGTTCCAGATCATGAAGTGGCTGCACCCGGTCACCGTGGCCGGCGACACCTGGGCCGGCATGGCGGCGTTGGCCGGCAGCTGGATCGGGGGTGGCGCCAACATGCTGGCGATGCGCGAAGTGTTCCAGGTCGACGCCACCACCTTCGGCCAGTTCGCCGTGGTCGACGTCGGCGTCGGCTACGTGTGGATGGCGCTGCTGATCTTTCTTGCACAGCGTGCGCCGGCCATCGACGCGCGCAGCGGCGCCGACACCCGCGGTATCGACGACCTCAAGCAACGCATCGCGCACTTCCAGGCCCAGCACGAACGCGTGGCCAGCCTCACCGACCTGATGCTGATCGTCGGCGTGGCGTTCGGCGCGGTCGGCCTGGCGCATGCGATCGCCACGCCGGCGGCGGCCTGGTTCGACGCCAACGTCAGCTGGGCCAAGCAGTTCAGCCTCGGCTCCCCGTTCGTGTGGGTGGTGGTGCTGGCGACCACCTTCGGCCTGCTGCTCAGCTTCACCCGCGCGCGCACCCTCGAAGGCGCCGGCGCCTCGCGTATCGGCACGCTGTTGTTGTACTTCCTGATCGCCTGCATCGGCATGCAGATGGACCTGCTGGCGCTGTTCGACCGGCCGTGGATCTTCGCGCTCGGCCTGATCTGGCTGATCGTGCACGTCCTGCTGCTGCTGGCGCTGGGCAAGCTGCTGCGGGTGCCGTTCTTCTACTTCGCGATCGGCTCGCAGAGCAACGTCGGCGGTCCGGCCTCGGCGCCGGTGGTGGCCGCCGCGTTCCATCCGGCGCTGGCGCCGGTCGGCGTGCTGCTGGGCACGATGGGCTACGCCACCGGCACCTATCTGGCCTACGTGGTGGGCATCGTGCTGCGCGCGATGGCCGGCGCCGGCTGAGCCGCGGCGGCGTGACGGTCGGCCGCCGCTTGCTGCGGCGGCGACTGCGGCCGGTGTGAGGTTTCGCCCGCTGGCGCGTATCACCTCGACAACCTTCCCATCGGCACCGTCATGTCGCCCCGCGCCGCCTCCGATTTCACCGACCTGCTGCGCGCGCACCGCGGCATCGTCTACAAGATTGCCGCCAGCTATGGCCTGGGCTACCACGACCGCGAGGATCTGGCCCAGGAGATCGCTGCCGCGCTGTGGCGCGCGTGGCCGTCCTACGATCCGGCGCGGCCGTTTTCCACCTGGATGTACCGCGTCGCGCTGAACGTGGCGATCTCGCACCAGCGGCGCAGCCGCCATCGCGATCGTGAAGTGGCAGCCGAGTACGCACCGGACGCGATGGGGGCGCAGGACGTCGATATCGAAGCGCGCCAGCGCGTGGCGCTGCTGCAGCAGGCGATCCGCCTGTTGTCCCCCGTCAATCGCGCGCTGCTGTTGCTGCAGTTGGACGGATGCAGCCAGCGCGAATGCGCCGAGGTGCTGGGCACGAGCGAGGGCAACGTGGCGACCCGCCTGGGCCGCATCAAGGATCAACTGCGCCGCACCACCGGCGGCAACCGAGGAGACGGCAATGGAACTCGATGAACTCAAGGCGGCCTGGATCGACTATGGCCGGCAACTGGAACGGCAGACGGCGCGGAGCGATGCGCTGCAGCGCGTGCGCGGGCTGCACGGCATCGGCCGGCGCGTGCGGTTGCTCGCCGGCGCGCAGTGGCTGCAGTTGGCGATCGGCCTGTTGTTCAGTCTGTGGGGCGGGGCGGCCTGGACCGACCATTGGGGGAGTTGGCATCTCGTCGCCTACGGCCTCGCCTTGCACGGCTACGGCCTGGCGCTGCTGTTGACCGCGGCCGTGCAGCTGCGGCGCATCGGCGCGATCGACTACGCTGGCCCGATCGCCGACAGCCAGCAGGCGATCGTGCGCTTGCGCCGCACGCGGCTGCGCAGCGATCGCATCCTGTTCGCGTGCGGCGGCGTCATGTGGGTGCCGGCACTGGGCTTGCTGCTGCACACCGCGGGCGTGGATCTGTGGGTGCTGCGCCCGGCGGTGGTGCTGGCGAACCTGCTGGCAGGGCTGGCGATCTCGGTTGCCCTGGTGGTGGCATCGCTGCGCTGGCCGGCCTGGTTCGAGCGCTCTGCGCAGCATCGGCGCCTGGCCGAGATCGAACGCGATCTGCGTGGCCTGGACGAGGAGAGTCCGGACGATGATGGGCGGACACGCCGCGGCGCATGACACGCACGCCGCCGACCTTGCGCAATCGCCTCGCGGGGATGGCGCGTCTTCGGTGCACCTCGAATGACGCGCTTTGCTTTCGCTCGGCGGGACGCGCCATTGCCCGTGTAGGAGCGGCTTCAGCCGCGACAGGCATTCCTGGTCAAGCCTGTCGCGGCTGAAGCCGCTCCTACAGGCAGCGTCCGTAGTTAGTAGAAGCTCCCTTCAGCGGGGGGGGCGCATCCGGCGACGCATGCGTCATCCGGCTCATGCCGGCGAGTGGGGCAGGGCCAGCACCGTGCAGGCAGGGGCCCTTAGTCGGCCGCCGCGGCAGGCGTCTCCGTGGACGCCTGCCGCGATGCGGCCCACTGCTAGCGACTACTGCATCGCCACGCTGCGCTGTCGTTCTTCCTGCTGTTGCGGTGGCGCCTGCAGGTTCTGCTGCTGCAACTGACCGACGTTGGCCTGCGACGACTCGTGGGCCGCGGCCGCGGTCTGCACCTGGCTGCGCAGGTGCGCCGGGTTCTCCGGCTGCCCCTGGACCGCGAACAGGCGGTCGCCGTCGCGGCTTGGCAGGACCTGGTCGATGCGCTGCAGGCCGTCCTGGCCGGCGCGCGCGGCGACGCTGGCGGCGGTGTTGAGGAAGGCCGCGTCGTCGTGCAGGCCGAGCCGCTCGCGCTGCCCGTCCAACTGCACCACCGCGTCGTTGAACAGGCGGCTGCCGGTCGACAGCGTGCCCGATTCCGCCTGACGCTGGCTCTGGTTCTGCGCCAGGTCCTCGGCCTTCATCACCGAGTCGATGCCGTGCAGGTCCAGGCGGTGCTTGAGCATCATGCCGGGAATCAGGCGCTGGCCGAACGACAGCGGGTCCGGTTCCGGCAACTGGATCTGGCGGCCGGCGGCGTCGGGCATCAGCCCACGGGTGAGCAGGTTGTCTTCCTGCAGGTAGGTCAGCAGTTCGTTCTTGACGTGATAGCCGCGGATCAGCCCGTCGGCGGCGTAGGCCTTGGCGGCCTCGGCGTCCAGCCCCTCGCGTTCCAGGGTCTTGTTGTTGACGCCGGCGGCATTGAAGGTCACCGCCGGCACGTCGTTGACCATCGAGGACGCCGCGGCCAGGCCGCCGCCCAGCGAGTGCCCGGAGATCAGCAGGTTCTCGCCGAAGGCCTGCTTGGCCTGGCTGCCGAGCTGGATCGCCGAGGCGTATTGCGCGTCGGAGAAGCCCAGGCCCTGGCCGAGGTTGTGTTTCCAGTCCTTCAGTTCGTCGGTGCCGCAAAACCCCAGCACCACGTTGCCCTGCGGGTTGCGGTAGAACGCGGCATCGAAGCCGCTCTTGGCGTCGTGCTGCAGGCTCGGGTCGATGCCGGCGCGCTGCAGCGCGGCGTCGTCCATGCGTGACCAGCCATCGGGCAGCGCGGCGAAGGTCTCGGCGCCGCCGGCACGGCGCTCGGCCGCGGTGTGGTAGAGGTCCTGCAGCAGCGGCGGCAGTTGCCGGTCCACGGCCTGTGGCTGTTGGCCGCGGACGGCCTCGGAGAACGAGGTGGACGGATCGGACGGGGAAAGATCGCTCTGGTTCATGCGCGGCTCCGTGCGAAGAGGGTGACCGACCGCATCAGCGGGTCGCTTCCAAGGGGATGGCGTGGGCGTTCAGCCAGGCGCGCACGTCGTTGCGGGTCTGCTGCGCGTTGGCGTTGAGCAGGCGCTCGGGCGTGTTGAAGAAGTAGGCCTGGAAGGTCTTGCCCTGCGCGTTGCGCAGGGTCGGATCGACACCGGCCTGCAGCAGCTTGGGCACCCACGGGTTGCCGGCGCTGCTCTGCGCGGCCAGGTGCAGCAACGAGTTGCCGGTGGCGTCGACCCGCTTCGGATCGGCGCCGGCCTTGAGCAGCATCTCGATCTGCGCGTCGCGCTTGCTCTGCACGGCGCGGAACAGCGGCGTCCAGTGCGCGCGCGCGCTCACCGGGTCGACCGGGGCGCCGTGCTGCAGCAGCACTTGCAGGTACTGCGGGTCCTTGGCCATGGCCGCCATGTGCACCACGGTTTCCTGGTCCATGCCCGGCAGCGACGGGTCGGCACCGGCGTCGAGCAGCGCCGCCAGTGCGCGCGGCTGTTCGTTCCAGATGGCCCATTCGAGCAGGGTGACGTTCTGGTCGCCGTGCGCGGACAGATCCGTGCTGGGCGCCAGGGCGGCGATGCGGGCGACATCGCCGCGCGCGATGGCGGCGACGATGTCGGCGAGTGCGGGGTCGCGAAAGGCGACCGAATGATCCTGCAGCGAAGCTGACATGGCGGAATGCTCCTTGGCGCCGGACTGTGCGGCGCAACTGACCGAGAAGAACAGCGAGGTCGCGAGTGCGATCAGGGCGGGGACGGGCGTACGCATGCAAGGCTCCTTTCCTGTTCGCGGTCCTGGATGACGGCGCAGATCCTGGCGCCGCTCCCGATGCTAGCAGCCGATCGCGGCGGTGTTGCGCCAGTTTTGTGACGCTGTCTGCGGATCTCGGGTGGCGTCCCACCAGCTGGATGGTGGTTTAACCGGAAACAAACGTCCGTCAGTCGGGATGCGCCGCGATGTGGTGAGGCGGCGAACAGGCAGGGCATACAGGCAGCGCCGCGTGCGCCTCCTGCATGCACGCGCTGCCGCGGCTGCAGATGCCGCACAGGCGAGGGACATGTGCGCAGCGGCATAATGACGTTTTCCCAAAGGAGCGCGCGATGACGGCGACCCCCTTCGACCTGTTGATCAGCGATTGCGACGGCGTGCTCGTCGACAGCGAAGTGCTGGCCGACCGAGTGATGCTCGACGCGCTGGGCGCCTATGTGCCGCGGGCCGAACTGGAACGCTTTCTCGCCGGCAGCTTCGGCCTCACCGCGCAGGAGATCGTGCAGCGCGTGCAACGGCAGTACGCGCTGACGTTGCCGCCGGGCCTGTATCAGGAGATCCGCGCGCGCTCCGAAGCGCTGATCGCGGCCGAAGTGCAGCCGATCGACGGCGTGCGCGAGGCCTTGCTGGCGTTGCCGCTGCCGCTGGCCGTCGCCTCCAACAGCATGCGCGAGAGCGTGGTCGCCTCGGTGGCGCGTGCCGGCCTGCACGAGCGCGTCGGCGAGCGCATCTTCAGCGCCGACATGGTGGCGCGGCCCAAGCCCGCGCCGGACGTGTATCAGCTGGCGGCGCGCACATTGAACGTGGCGCCGGAGCGCTGCCTGGTGATCGAGGACAGCGCCACCGGCGCCAGTGCCGCGCTGGCCGCGGGCATGACCGTGATCGGCTTCACCGGCGCCGCGCATATTCCTGCCGGGCATGCGGCGACCCTTCGCCAACTCGGCGTGGCCGCGGTGATGGAACACATGCGCGAGCTGCCGCAGACCTATGCGGAACTGGTGCGGGCCGCGGCGGCCTGAAGAGCCGGGATTCGGGAATGGGGATTCGGGAATGGGAGGTTTCCGCGAGTGCCTGGCATCGCGGAATGTCGCTCTGTTCGTAGGAGCGGCTTCAGCCGCGACGCGCTATCGGTAAGGCCTCGCGGCTGAAGCCGCTCCTACAACAGCGCCGCGGCGATGCCTGTCGCCAGGCATTGCCGCGTCAGAACGAGAGCCGCCGTGTGATCCGGTCGAATCGCCAAACGCCGTCAGGCGTCCCACCAATCCCCAATCCCGACTCCCTAATCCCAGCCCCTCAACAACAGCGGAATCCGCTCTTGCCGCCATACCTTGCCTCCTGGCGCTCGCGGAAGAAGGTCTTGTAGTCCATCGGCTCGCGGTCCGGGTGCTTCTCGAGCATGTGCCGCACGTAGTTGTCGTAGTCGGGGATGCCGCAGCACAGCCGCGCGGTCTGCACCAGGCGCCGCCACAGCCGGCGGTGCGCCTGGTACTGGCCGACCGGAACCAGTGCGCCGCTCATTACAGGTCCGCCATCTGGTGCGGCTGCAAGGCCACGTACGGGGTTTCCCTGTCGCTGCGCTGCGGGGTGCGGCGGGCGGCGAGGATGGTCTTCACCGCGTAGATCAGCACGGAGAACACCACGAACAGGAACAGGGCGGTCAGCCCGGTGTTGACGTAGGCGTTGGTCACGATCTGCTGCATCTGCGCCACCGTCTTGGCCGGCGCGGTGATCGTGCCGCTGGCGATCGCGTCCTGGAACTTGTGCGCCTGCGCCAGGAAGCCCTGCGCTGGGTTCGGGTCGAAGATCTTGATCAGCCCCGCGTAGGTGGTGCAGATCAGCAGCCACAGCGCCGGCACGATGGTGACCCAGGCGTAGCGGTCACGCTTCAGCTTGAACAGCACCACGGTGCCAAGCATCAGCGCGATGCCGGCGAGCATCTGGTTGGAGATGCCGAACAGCGGCCAGAGCGTGCGGATGCCGCCGTACGGATCCTTGACCCCGGTGTAGAGCAGATAGCCCCACAGCGCCACACAGCCGCCGGTGGCGACGATGTTGGCGGCCCACGATTCGGTCCGCTTCAGCGCCGGCACGAAATTGCCCAGCAGGTCCTGCAGCATGAAGCGCCCGGCGCGGGTGCCGGCATCGACCGCGGTGAGGATGAACAGCGCCTCGAACAGGATCGCGAAGTGGTACCAGAACGCCATCATGTCCTCGCCCGGCAGCAGTTGGTGCAAGATCTGCGCGATACCGACCGCCAGGGTCGGGGCGCCGCCGGCGCGGGCCAGGATGGTGGTCTCGCCGATGTCGCGGGCGGTGGCTTCGAGCACCTCGGGGGTGATCGCAAATCCCCATTCGCTGACCTTGGCCGCGACCGCGACGACGTCGTTGCCGACCATCGACGCCGGCGCATTCATCGCGAAGTACACGCCCGGCTCGATGATCGAGGCGGCGACCAGCGCCATCACCGCGACGAACGATTCCATCAGCATGCCGCCGTAGCCGATGTAGCGCATATGGCCTTCGTTGGCGAGCAGCTTGGGCGTGGTGCCGGAGGAGATCAGTGCGTGGAAGCCGGACACCGCGCCGCAGGCGATGGTGATGAACAGGAACGGGAAGATGCCGCCAGTCCACACCGGGCCCATGCCGTTGTGTGCGTATTGCGTCAGCGCCGGCATCTTCAGGTCGGGCATGACCACCAGGATGCCGATGGCCAGGGCGATGATGGTGCCGATCTTGAGGAAGGTGGACAGGTAGTCGCGCGGCGCCAGCAGCAGCCACACCGGCAGCACCGAGGCGACGAAGCCGTAGCCGATCAGCATCCAGGTGATCTGCACGTCGGTGAAGGTGAAGGCCGGGCCCCAGGTGGGATCGGCGGCGACCTTGCCGCCGAACCAGATCGCCGCCAGCAGCAGGATCAGGCCGACGATCGAGATCTCGCCGATCTTGCCGGGGCGGATGTAGCGCATGTACACGCCCATCAGGATCGCGATGGGCATGGTCGCGATCACCGTGAACATGCCCCATGGGCTTTCCGCCAGCGCCTTGACCACCACCATCGCCAGCACCGCCAGGATGATGATCATGATCAGGAAGGCGCCGAACAGGGCGATGGTGCCGGGGACCTGGCCCATCTCCTCGCGCACCAGGTCGCCGAGCGAACGCCCATTGCGGCGGCTGGAGAGGAACAGCACCACGAAGTCCTGCACCGCGCCGGCGAACACCACGCCGACCACCAGCCACAGCAGCCCGGGCAGGTAGCCCATCTGCGCGGCGAGTACCGGCCCGACCAGCGGTCCGGCGCCGGCGATGGCGGCGAAGTGGTGGCCGAACAAGACGTGCTTGTTGGTCGGCACGTAGTCCAGGCCGTCGTTGTTGAGTACCGCGGGCGTGGCCCGGGTGGGGTCGAGCTGCATCACCTTGTTGGCGATGAACAGGCTGTAGAAGCGGTAGGCGATCAGGTAGATCGAGACCGCGGCCACCACGATCCACAGCGCATTGATGTGTTCGCCGCGGCGCAGGGCGATGGTGCCCAGGCAGAACGCCGCCAGGATGGCGAGTGCGGCCCAGGCCAGCTTGGAAAACCCTTTCATGCAGAACGCTCCCCCAGAGATTGCCGCAAGGGTCGCCCCGATGGCCTGGGGGGTCAATGGCGGGGGCGGTCAGGGGCCTAGTACTTTGGTCGTAGACAGCCCTTGTGACGCGATTGGAGAGAGTGAGGGTTCGCGCGTCGCAACGCTTCAGCCCCTCTCCCCCCGGGAGAGGGGTTGGGGTGAGGGTACGGAGCGAAGCCCTCGCGAAACCAGTTCGCGCCATGGGGCAGTGCACGAGGCTGCGCCCGCACCCTCATCCGCCCCTGCGGGGCACCTTCTCCCGGAGGGAGAAGGGATTCATGGCTGCGACGGCACAAGGGGCGCGGCTGCTTGCGCCCCTCTCCCCTCGGGAGAGTGGTTGGGGTGAGGGTAGGTGCGAAGCCCGCGCGAACTCAGCTTGCACCATGGGGCGGTGCGCGAGGTTGCGCCCGCACCCTCATCCGCCCCTGCGGGGGCACCTTCTCCCGGCGGGAGAAGGGATTCATGGCTGCGACGGCACAAGGGGCGCGGCTGCTTGCGCCCCTCTCCCCTCGGGAGAGGGGTTGGGGTGAGGGTAGGGGCGAAGCCCGCGCGAACTCAGCTTGCACCATGGGGCGGTGCGCGAGGTTGCGCCCGGACCCTCATCCGCCCCTGCGGGGCACCTTCTCCCGGCGGGAGAAGGGATTCATGGCCGCGACGGCACAAGGGGCGCGGCCGCTTGCGCCCCTCTCCCCTCGGGAGAGGGGTTGGGGTGAGGGTAGGGGCAAAGCCCGCGCGAACTCAGTCTGCACCATGGGGCAGTGCGCGAGGTTGCGCCCGGACCCGTATCCGCCCCTGCGGGGCACCTTCTCCCGGAGGGAGAAGGGAGTTCATGGTCTCGACAGGACAAGGGAGCGGCCCCACCACACCGGATGGAACGATGGGTTGCGCCGGTCGCGGTTGGGCGCGGTGGCGGCGGCACCCATGGTGGGGATCTCATCAGGAGATCGTCCACCATGACCGCGTCCACCACCGTCGCCCCCGCGCGCATCCTGCGCGCCATCCGCGGCCACGCCACCGCCGACGGCGATGGGGTCAAGCTGACCCGCGTCATCGGCGGCGCTGCGTTGCCCGAGCTGGATCCGTTCCTGCTGCTCGACGAGTTCGGCACCGACCGGGCCGAGGACTGCGTCGGCGGCTTCCCCAGCCATCCGCACCGCGGCTTCGAGACCGTCACCTACATGCTCGACGGACGCATGCGGCACAAGGACAACCACGGCAACGAGGGTCTGCTGACCCCAGGCAGCGTGCAGTGGATGACTGCCGGCCGCGGCCTGGTGCATTCGGAGATGCCGGAGCAGGAGGAAGGGCGCATGCGCGGCTTCCAGCTATGGGTGAACCTGCCGGCGCGCGACAAGATGAGCGCGCCGCGCTATCAGGAGTTCGCGCCCGAACGCATTCCGGTGGCGCAGCCGGCGCCGGGGGTGACGGTCAAGGTGATCGCCGGCCAGGTCGGCGAGGTGCACGGCCCGATCGCGCAGCCGGCCACCGATCCGCTGTATCTGGACATTGCGCTGCACGCAGGCGCGTCCTGGGCGTTCGAACTGCCGTCCGGGCACAACGCCTTCGCCTACATGTTCGAGGGCGAGGCGGCGCTGGGCGAGGGCGAAGCGGCGCGCGTGCTGCCGGCGCAGACGCTGGCCGTGCTCGGCGGCGGCGACCTGCTGCAGCTGCAGGCCGGCGCGCAGGGCGCGCGGCTGATCCTCGTCGCTGGCCGGCCGTTGCGCGAGCCGGTCGCGCGGCATGGGCCGTTCGTGATGAACACGCGCCAGGAGCTGATGCAGGCCTTCGTGGATTTCCAGGAAGGGCGTTTCTGAGGGCGTGGTTCGCACCGTTTCTGGTGCGAGGTTTGTTTCCTCGTAGGAGCGGCTTCAGCCGCGACAGGGCACTGCCGGCAGCAAGGCCCTGTCGCGGCTGAAGCCGCTCCTACGCCATGTCGCAGCCCATCGCGAAGCGCGCCGGCTTCAGCGCTCCAGCGCCAGGCTCGACTGACGCATGTCCAGGCCCCGCACCAGCGACTGCAGGGTCTGCAGTTCCTGGGTGTCGGCGGCGTCGATCCAGACCTGGGCGAACTGGCCCTTCTTCAGCTCCGCGATCGCGATCCGGCGCGAGGCCAGGCCCGGCAGCTCCGCTCCGCCGAGGTCCGGCCGGTACCAGTACACCTGCTCACCGGCGATGGCGCCCTTTTCCTCGCGCAGCGTGCGCTGCAGCGGAATGTTCGGGTCGCGTGCGGTGAGCATCATGCCCAGCACCTGACGTCCCTCGGCGTCGCTGGCGCGGCAGACGATGAATCCCTTGTCGCTGCGCTCGCTCCACTGCAGCTTGCTCTGCGGCGGCAGCGGTGGGCAGTTCTGTGCCTGCTGCGCGGTGGCGGCAGCGGCGGGCAGCGCCGCCGCAGCGGTCAGCAGTGCCTTGCGCAAGAGTGTCTTCATTCGCGATGTTCCCCATACGCCGCGATGCGACGCGTTCGATCCATACGCACGCCTGTGGCGTCGTCTGCGGGAGCGCCCCATCCTGTGCGGGATCCCGGCAGTGCATCTCCCGACGCAGTGCGTGTCCCGTGTGCGGCCACGCGCACGCGGCCGCGGTTGCACCATAGCCCAGCGCCGCGCAGCTGACAATTGGGATGGGAATTCCGGAATATCCGCACGCGCGGTACGGCGTGGCGGCACCTGCCCGGCTGCGCCGACCGGGCGGTTCCGGCGCGAATGGCAGGGGCTGACGAGGGCAGTTGGCGCACTCGCGGGCGGCGCCAAAGCCCGGATGCGCGCCTGCTGCGGCTCAGCGGCGGGGTTCGGGCAGCGGAATGAATTCCTGGTCGTCGCCGGGGATCGTGCCGAAGCGGCCCTCGCGCCAGTCCTGCTTGGCCTGCTCGATGCGTTCCACCGAACTGGACACGAAGTTCCACCACAGGTGGCGCGGGCCATCCAGCGGTTCGCCGCCCATCAGCATCGCCTTGAGCGGGGTCTTGGCGCGCAGCCGCCCGCGCGCGCCGGGCTCGGGCAGGACCAGGTGGCGCGCGGGGATGTCCACGCCGTCCAGTTGCGCCTCGCCCTCCAGGATGTACAGCGAGCGCTCGGCATGCCGGTTATCCAGGGCGATTTCCGCGTCTGCGTCCAGATCCAGGGCCACGTTGAGGGTGTCGGCGAACACCGTCACCGGCGACTCCTCGCCGTAGGCGCGGCCGGCGATCACCCGCAGCCACGCGCCGTCGCGGCGCTGCTGCGGCAGGCTGGCGGCCGGGTGGTGGTAGAACGCCGGTGCGGTCTCTTCCGCCGATTTCGGCAGCGCCACCCAGGTCTGCATGCCGTGCAGCGGATGCGCGTGCTCGCGTAGCGTGGTTGGCGTGCGTTCGGAATGGGAGATGCCGCGGCCGGCGGTCATCCAGTTGACGTCGCCGGCGCGGATCACCTGATCGGAGCCGAGCGAATCGCGGTGGCCGATCTCGCCGGACCACAGGAAGGTGACCGTGGCCAGGCCGATGTGCGGGTGCGGGCGCACGTCCACGCCATGGCCCGGCTCGAACACCGCCGGCCCCATGTGGTCGATGAACACGAAGGGGCCGACGCTACGCGCCTGCACGCTGGGGACGGCACGACGCACTTCGAAGCCGCCGATATCGTGGACGCGGGGGGCGATGAGGGTGGGCATGCGGATGCTCGCGGTCGCAAAAACGGAAGCGAAGCTTCGCATGCGCGGACGCTCGCGTTGCGGCGCCACGGCAAGACGGACTGTCCCGGATGCGCTCATGCGCGGCGCCGATCCCCGACGTGCGCGCGCTATGTCGCGCGGTTATGCCGGCGTCCCGGAATCGCATAGTGCGAATTGCGCGCACTTCTTGTCTGCGACGCAGCGGTGGGCCTGTGAATAATCGGCGCGCGTCGTGGCCGTTCGCACGGGCGAACTCATAGCACATGGCGCTGCATCGATCCCTCTTCCCCCGAAGGAGCACCCACATGAAGCATGTCGCATCGCATATCCGCTGTCGCCGCGCCGTCTGGTCGCGCCTTGGCCTGCTGCTGCTCGCAGGCGCGGCGTTCGCGGCGCAGGCGCAAGGCGTGCCGAACATGAACGTGCCCACCGAGATCATCAACGATCTGTGGGGCGCGAAGGCCTTGTTGGTCACCGGTGGACAAGGTGCCGGCTGCTATCCGGTCGCCAACGGCCATCGCGTCGCCGGCCCGACCCTGCGGACCAATATCCGCTACACGGCGATCGGCATGGCGACCGCCGATTGCGCCGTCGGTAGCGGCATCGCCAGCGTCAATCTGCAGTTCCTCGCGCGGCCGCGCCCGGCAGGCATGTACATCCAGATCGTCGACAACGGCATCGTTATCAGCAATCGATGATCGATGTGGCCGCCGGCCACGGCGCCCGATTCAGAACAGCGACGGCGTGTCGGCGGCCGGCACCACCACCACCTCGCCGCGGCGCGAGGCCAGCCGGTCGGCCAGTCGGGTCGGTTCCGGCAGGCGGTAGCCGCGCAGATAGCGCTGGGTCCATTGCAGCGCGCTGTCCACCGCCACGCGGTGGCCGGGCGAGACGATCAGCGGATTGCAGCGCAGCTTGCTGCGCAGCGCCCAACCGACCACTTCGCCGCGATGCACGATGGGGCTGTGGTCGCCGGCCTGCGTGCCGGGTTCCTCGAAGCGGCCGGCCAGCAGCGTCTTGGCCACGCCGATGCTGGGCAGCCCGGTGACCACGCCGAAGTGCGCGGCAATGCCGAGCCGACGTGGATGGGCGATGCCCTGGCCATCGACGAATACCAGGTCCGGCCGCTGCCGCAGCAACGCCAATGCGGCCAGCAGCGCGGGTAGCTCGCGGAAGCTGAGCAGGCCCGGCACGTAGGCCATCGAGGTGGGCACGCGCGCGATCTCGGCCTGGTGCGGCTGCAGGGTCTGCGCATCGAGCAGCACCGCGGCCGCACGGGTGACCTGGCCGTCGTCCTCGAAGCCGACGTCGAAGCCGGCCAGCCACCGCGGCAGATCGGGCACGTCGTCCTGCAGGCTGACCTGACGCGCCAGCGTCGCCTGCAGCGCGCGCGCCTGCACGATGCTGCCGTCCCAATCGCCGAACACGGAGTGCGAAGAGGTTTCCATGCGCCGATGATCGCGCCGCGTTCGTGGCTGGGGTGTGGAGAGGCGGGGATTGGGGATTCGGGATTGGGGATTCGTAACAGCATGAGCTCCGGCACGTCGTGCGGCCCGGCGTGGCCTGGTCGCCAGCGACCGACGGGAACCGGCTCTGGCGATTCCCCAATCCCGAATCCCCAATCCCCGCCACCGGCTACAATCCAGGGCCGCACGACCCACGCATCCCCCAACGGAGACCGTCGCAGTGACCCGCAAACTCGTACTGTTGCGCCATGGCCAGAGCCAGTGGAACCTGGATAACCGCTTCACCGGCTGGGTCGATGTGGACCTGACCGAGCAGGGCCGCCAGGAAGCGGCCGCCGCCGGCCGGCTGATGCGCGAAGAGGGGCTGCAGTTCGACGTCGCCCACACCTCGGTGCTCAAGCGTGCCATCCACACCTTGCAGGGCGCGCTGAAGGAGCTGGACCAGGACTGGCTGCCGGTGCACAAGAGCTGGCGCCTCAACGAGCGCCACTACGGCGGCCTGCAGGGCCTGGACAAGGCCGAGACCGCGGCCAAGCACGGCGAGGACCAGGTCAAGATCTGGCGCCGCTCCTACGACATCCCGCCGCCGCCGATGGACGCCGAGGATCCGGGCCATCCGCTGCACGACCGTCGCTACGCCACCCTGGACCGCAATGCGCTGCCGGCCACCGAGTCGCTGGCGACCACGCTCGAGCGCGTGCTGCCGTACTGGCACGACGCCATCGCGCCGCAGCTCAAGGCCGGGCAGACCGTGCTGGTCACCGCCCATGGCAACTCGCTGCGCGCGCTGTACAAGTACTTGAACGACGTGTCGCGCGAGGAGATCCTCGAGCTCAACATCCCCACCGGCATCCCGCTGCTGTTCGAACTGGACGACAGCCTGCAGGTGCAGTCCTACCGCTACCTGGGCGATCCGGAAGCGGCGAAGAAGGCGGCCGAAGCGGTGGCCAACCAGGGCAAGGCGAAGTAAGCGCCACGATCGGCACGCGGCCGGAAGGAGCAAGCGATGGGTGGATTCAGCATCTGGCACTGGCTCGTGCTGTTGGTCATGCTCGGTGTCCCACTGCTGATCGGCGTGGTGGTGTGGCTGGCGATCCGTGCCCAGCGGCGCCGGCCGGCGGCCGCGGCGCCACCGCCGTTGCCGCCCGCCGCTTCGGTCGAACAGCGCTTGCGTGCGCTGGAGCAACTGAAAGCGCAGGGCCTGATCGACGCGGCGGAGTACGCACGCCGGCGCGAGCAGATCCTGTTCGCGTTGTGAGTGCATGGCGCCGCGGCAAGCGGCGCGTCTTCGCGGTCTGACCAGGCACGGCGCAGTGCGCGTGCTCGCAACGCGCGGCGTGTCGCATGCGGCGTGCGTTGCTGCATCCGCGTGACCACGTGGTGACGCCGGGACGTGCTACCAGACGCAACTGGTGAGCAGCAGGTCGGGCTGTACCTCCACCCAGTGCAGGCGATGCCGTTGTCCGACCGGCAAGGCCGGCGCCAGCGGCGTGGCGATGCGCGTGTCCAGGCTGCCACTGGCCGGATCGCAGCCTTCGATGCGCAAGGCGTCGAAGTCGAACAAGCGGCCGACGGTCGCCGCGGCGGCCTTGTAGAAACTTTCCTTCGCCGAGAAGCCCAGGGTCAGCGCATACGGCCAGTCGCGGACACGGGCGAGACCGGCTAGCGCGGCGCAGTCGCTGGCATCCAGGGCCAGGCTGCGGATCGCTTCGAGCTGGTCCGCGGCCACCACGCGTTCGACGTCCAGGCCGATGCCCTGTGCCCCGGCGGATACCGGCATGGCGATGGCGACCGCCAGGCCGTCGGTATGCGAGAGGCTGCCGAGAAAGCCGGTGGGCCAGACCGGTGCGCGGTCGACACCGATCGGCAGATCGGCTGCCGTGCTGCCGGCGGCCCGCAGCGCGGCGAGCGCCGCGCGCCGTCCGGCCAGGTACTCGGCCTGGCGCTTGCGCACGCTGCGTGCGATCGACGCCGGCTGCTGCAGGCCGTGGCGCTGGAAATCCGCGCTGTCGAAGGCATCGACCTCGAACGCCAGCAGCCAGGCATCCGGCACGGCGATGCGATGCGCGCCGAGGGCAAGGCGGGCGAACGGCGGTGCGACGGGAGCCAGGGCATCCATGACCCTAGCTTAGAGCGTGCGCTGGCCGTTGCGGGCGTGCGAAGCGGCCCACGGGGCGCGGCAGGCAGGCGTCGCGTCGGTGACCTGCTTCCGCCACGATTGAACTAGATGCAGCTTGCCCGGTAGGAGCGGCTTCAGCCGCGGCGGGCGTTACCGGGAAACGCCCCGTCGCGGCTGAAGCCGCTCCTACAGGATAGGTCCCGCAGCGTTGCCTTCAACCGTCGCCGACGTCCACCCACACCCGCATTTCGCCCTCGCCGCGATTGGCCCAGGCGAAGTAGGGCACGAAGGTCAGGGTCTGCGGCCGCCGCGTCGGTGGCGGCGCATCGTAGCGGTACAGCGGCGCGGCTGCGGCGTCGACGTCGCCGTGCAGGCGTTCGCCACTGGCTTGCAGCAGCACCTGGCCGGCCAGTGCGCCGGTGCCGGGCACCGTCTGCAGTGTGGCGCTGGACGGCAGGCGCAGCTGATGCAGGTCGGCGCCGTTGTCGGCCTGCTCCAGGCAGTACACCAGCGGTCCGCGTTGCACGGCGACCTTGCCGGCCAGGTGCCGCACGCGCGGGTGCCCGCTGACCCGCATCGGCGGCATCGGCAGGCGCAGTTGCAGGGTGTCGCCGGATTGCCAGCGCCGGCGCAGCACGCAGTAGCCATGCTGGCGATGCACGTCGATCGCCACCGGTTCGCCGTTGAGCTGCAGGTGCGGCGCCTGGCACCAGTCGGGCAGGCGCAGGGCCAGCGCCGCGTCCACCGGTGCGCTGCAGTCCACGTCGAAGGCGATCGTGTCCTGCCACGGATACTCGCCGCGCTGACGCAGGGTCAGGGTCTGCCCACCGACCTCGAACAGCGCATCGCTGCCGACGTAGAGGTTCACGTAGAGCGTGTCGTCGCGGCGGGTGTACAGGTAGTGGCCGAGCGAGGTCAGCACGCGGGCGATGTTGGGCGGGCAGCAGGCGCAGCCGAACCAGCGCTGGCGCACCGGCTTGACGTGGTCGAAGGTGTGGTTGCCGTGCACCGTGAGCGGGTGCACTTCCAGCGGATTGACGTAGAAGAAGTGGCGGCCGTCCAGCGCCATGCCACCCAGCACCGTGTTGTACAGCGCCCGCTCCATCACGTCGGCGTAGCGGCCGTCCGGCGCCAGCTGCAGCATGCGGTTGGCGAACATCATCAGCCCGATCGAGGCGCAGCTCTCGTTGTAGGCGGTGTCGTTGGGCAGGTCGTAGTCGACGCTGAAGGCTTCGCCGTAGCTCTGCGCGCCGATCGCGCCGGTCAGGTACATCTGCCGCTGCGTGGCGTTGTCCCACAGCCGCTCGCAGGCCGCGCGCAGGGTGGCGTCGCCGCTGTGCCGGGCCAGGTGCGCCACGCCCGCGTACAGGTACACGAAGCGCACCGCATGGCCGACCGCGGTGTCCTGCAGCGCCACCGGCAGGTGCGCCTGGCTGTAGGCCTTGTCCTGGATCATCCAGGCCGGGCCGTGCCCGCCCCAGAAGAAGGTCTGGCCGCGCTTGGCGTATTCTTCATCGTAGTAGTGCGGCGTGGTGCCGCGCTGTTCGACGAAATAGCGCGCCAGCGCCAGGTAGCGGGCTTCGCTTGTCGCTTCGTACAGGCGCATCAGCGCCAGTTCGATCTCCGGATGCCCGGGGTAGCCGTGCAACTGCGTCGGGCCGGGTCCGAACGTGGCGTCGATGTGATCGGCGAGCCGGCACACGATGTCGAGCAGGGCACGCTTGCCGGTGGCCTGGTAATAGGCCACACCAGCCTCGATCATGTGCCCGGCGCAGTACAGCTCGTGGCACTCGGCCAGATTGCTCCAGCGTTCCTGCGGCGCCTTCACGGTGAAGTAGGTATTGAGGTAGCCGTCGGCCTGCTGCGCGGCGCCGATCAGTTCGATGGTGGCGTCGGCATCGCGCTCCAGCGCCGGATCGGGATGCTGCGCCAGCAGGTAGGCCACCGCTTCCAGCCATTTGGCCACGTCGCTGTCCTGGAACACCATGCCGTAGAACGCGCCGTCGCTGCGGCCGGCGGCGATGCGGAAGTTCTCGATGGCATGGCTGGGTTCGGCATCGGCGACGTTGTCGTTGAGCGCGTCCCACTGGTAGGGCAGCACCACCTCCTGCACCAGGCGCTGGTAGCGCTGCCAGAACGGGTCGGCGATGCGCAGGTGGGCGAGCGGCAGTTCCGGGGACGGCACGGGCGAATGCGGCATGGAGCGGAGATCCTGAAGGGTGGGGGAAGGTCAGTGCACCGGGCGCGCGGCCAGATCGGCGGCGATGTTTGCCAGCAGCGGCCGGCGCAGCCGGCAGCGCAGGATCACCGCGGCCAGCAACAGGTGCAGGCCGGCGGGGATCAGGGTTTCCAAGAGGGTGATGGCCTGCAGCGAGGCCGGGCTCTGCTGCGCGGCGCCGGCGCGGTAGCCGGCGTAGACGAACAGCGCGCTGATCACCACCGCGCTCGAGGCCCAGGCCAGCTTGATGCAGAACAGGTTGAAGGCGAAGTTGATGCCGGACGAGCGCACCCGGTTCTTCCAGGCGCCGTAGTCGTCGGCGAAGGCCATCAGCGAGAAATGCAGCGGCAGCGCGAAGCCCAGCACCAGGCAGTGCACGAAGATCACTCCCAGCCACAGCGTCTGCTGCGCCGGCCCGGTGGGCAGCCACCATTGCGCCACGCCGAACGCGGCCAGCGCCAGGTTGGTGTGCAGGTACAGCGCCAGCGGGTCGAAGCGGCGGCACAGCGCGTTGACCACGATCGCGCCGAGCACCGTGGCCAGCGCCACCATCGCGAAGAACAGCGAGGCATAGCCGCTGCTGCCGCCGAGCACGTAGGTGATGAAGTACAGATAGGCGCCGCCGCGGATGTTGTACACGTTGATCAGCAGGAACGACATCAGCAGCACCAGCCGCAGCTGGTCGTTGCGCAGCAGGCCGCGCAGGTGCGCGCCGATGCCGGCACCGCCGAGCAGGCTGACCGGCACGCGCTCGCGCACGGCGAAGAAGCAGCCCAGGAACATCGCCACCGCCAGCGCCGCCAACAGGCCGACGCCGAGCTGGTAGCCGCGCGCGGCGTCGCCGTTGCCCAGCTCCCGCACCAGCCACGGCAATCCCACCGACACCAGGAAGCCGGCGATGCCGCACAGCACGAAGCGCCAGGATTGCGCCGAGACCACGTCGCGGTGGTCGCCGGTCATGCTGTTGATGAGCGCGCAGTAGGGCACGTTAATCGCGGTGTAGCACAGCGACAGCAGGAAGTAGCTGGCGAAGGCGTAGGCGATCTTGGCGCCGGCGCTCAGTTGCGGCGCGCTGAAGGTCAGCACGCAGGCGACGCCGATCGGTACCGCGATCCACAGTTGCCAGGCGCGGAAGCGGCCCCAGCGGCTGCGGGTGCGGTCGGCGATCAGGCCCATCACCGGATCGGACACGGCATCGGCCACGCGCAGCACGGTGAACAGGGTGCCGACCAGCGCCGGGGTCAGGCCGAACACGTCGGTGTAGAAGAAGGTGAGGAAGTTGGCGATCAGGCAGGTGACGACGGTGCCGCCGGCATCGCCGAGGCCGTAGCCGAACTTCTCCAGGCGCGACAGGCGCGGTGCAGTCGTGGCCGGTGCGGCGTCTGCGGCATTGGGGCCGATTGCGGTCGCGGTCAACGGGGCGGCTCCTGGCGCGCCCGGTCCGGCGCCAGCGCAAAGTGGCATGGCGGCGCAAACGCGACAAGAGTCTATGCGGTATAAAATCGGCACGATTCCGACCATGGCCGCCGGGCCGCCAATGAGCGGTGCCAGCCATTTAATTGCTGCAGTGCAGCGTCGCGCAGGCGAGGGGAGACGTTTCCGACATGCTCGAGTTCGCCGTCGCCTATCCGATCCGGGTCCAGAACGGAGGCCTGTTCATTTCTCGTGGCGTGGGCGCGCATCCGGCGCGGGTGATCCAGTCCTATGAGTTGATCTTCGTCGAGCGCGGCATCCTTTCCCTGCGCGAACAGGACAACGACTTCCATGTCGGCCCCGGCGAGACGCTGCTGCTGTGGCCGGGCCGCGCGCATACCGGCCTGGGCCAGTTCCCGGACGACCTGCGCTTTTACTGGGTGCATTTCGAACTGGAGCCGAGCCTGCCGCAGGCGGACAACGCGGTGGCGCTGTCGATGCCGCAGCGCACCGCGATCCGCGATCCGGAGCGCTTCGTCGGGCTGTTTCGCTGGTTCCTGGCCGAGCAGGAGGAGCGGCGCACGCTGCCGATGCTGGAGCCGATCGTACTGTCGATGCTGCAATGCGTGGCCGGCGCCTGGCCGGATCCGCACGCGTCCGAGCGCGCCGGGGTGGCGCTGGCGTACCGCGCCAGGCAGCTGATCGGCACGCAGTTCCACACCGCGCTCACCGCCTCGTCGCTGGCGGCGCAACTGCACTGCAATCCGGATTACCTGGGCCGCATCTACCGGCGCAGCTTCGGCACCACGTTGACCGAGGCGATCCACCGCCAACGCATCGCCTTCGCCGAGAAGCTGCTGCTGGTCAACACCTGCGCGGTGGACGACGTGGCGCAGCGCGCCGGCTTCAGCGACAGCGGTTACTTCCGCCGCGTGTTCCGCCAGCGCCTGGGCATGACGCCCAGTGCGTATCGGCGGCTGTATTGCAAGGAGCACATCAATTCGGGCTGAGGTTCTTGCGGGTGCGGTGTGCGTGCCGCATGTCGCGCACCGCTTTGCAGGTGCGCGCGCGTCGGTTGGCTGCCGTGGCGATGCGCAGCCTGCCTGCGTCGTAGGAGCGGCTTCAGCCGCGACGGGCTTTCCATGGGAAGGCTCCGTCGCGGCTGAAGCCGCTCCTACAGTAAACGAGGCTTTTGGTTGCTAGCTCAGGGCTCTCATGGGAACGCGCCGTCGCGGCTGAAGCCGCTCCTACGGTAGGGCGGTGCGGCGGCTGGCCGCGCTAGCTCAGTTGCTGGCCGATCTCGCGCGCCATCGCGTTCAGCGGCAGGATCTTCTCCGCGCCGCCGCGTTTGATCGCTTCCTTGGGCATGCCGAACACCACGCTGCTCTGTTCGTCCTGGGCCACGGTGCGTGCGCCGGCCTGGCGCATCTCCAGCAGGCCGACCGCGCCGTCGTCGCCCATGCCGGTCATGATGATGCCCAGTGCGTTGCCGCCGGCGGCGCGCGCGGCGGAGCGGAACAGCACGTCCACCGACGGCCGGTGCCGGTTCACCGGCGGCCCGTCCAGCACTTCGACGAAGTACTGCGCGCCGCTGCGACGCAGCAGCATGTGCTTGCCGCCTGGCGCGATCAGCGCGCGTCCCGGCACCACGCGGTCGTTGTTGGCCGCTTCCTTCACCGAGATCTGGCACAGCGTGTCCAGGCGCGCGGCGAAGGCGGCGGTGAACTTCTCCGGCATGTGCTGGACGATGACGATGCCGGGGCTGACCCGCGGCAGCGCGGTCAGCACTTCCTCCAGCGCCTGGGTGCCACCGGTGGAGGTGCCGATCGCCACCACCCGTTCGGTGGTCTGCGACAGCGCGCGGCCGCCCTGCGCCGGCAGGATGACATCGGCGGTGTGCTTGATCTCCGGCTCCGCCGGCGGCTGTGCCTGACGCACCGCAAGGCGCTTGACGTTGGCGCGCGCGGCGCTCTTCACCGTGGCGATCATCTCCTCGGCCGAGTCGGTGAGGAACTGCTTGAGGCCGAGCTTGGGCTTGGTCACCACCGCCACCGCACCGGCCCCCAGCGCGTCCATGGTCACCCGCGCGCCCTTCTCGGTGAGCGTGGAGCAGATCACCACCGGGGTGGGCCGCTCGCTCATGATCTTGCGCAGGAAGGTGATGCCGTCCATCTTCGGCATCTCCACGTCCAGCACGATCACGTCCGGCCACTGATGGCGCATCTTGTCCATCGCCAGCAGCGGGTCGGCCGCGGAGGCGATGACCTCGATGCCGGGCGCGTCGTTGAGCACGGCGACCAGCACCTGGCGGACCACCGCCGAATCGTCGATCACCATGGCCTTGATCGTGGTGGTCATGCGCGGTTCCCTCCTGGGACGTCGTGGTTCATGGTTTGCGGTACACCGACGGCGCGATCTGCACCACGTCGCTGTTGACGTCGTTGAGGCTCTCGGAGTGGCCGATGCAGAAGATGCCGCCGCGCTTGAGCGCACCGAGCACCCGCGTCACCACCTCGCGCTTGGTCTGGCCGTTGAAGTAGATCATCACGTTGCGCAGGAATACCACGTCGAACTGGCCCAGGTTGGGGAGTGAGGCATTGAGGTTGGCGTGCAGGAAGCGCACGCGGTCGCGGATCTTGCGGTCGATCAGCAGGCTGCCTTCGTATTCGCCGCGGCCCTTCAGGCAGTAGCGCTTGAGCATGGCCGGCGGCATGTGCTCGATGCGCAGCAGCGGGTAGTGGCCGGTGCGCGCCTTGTCCAGCACGCGGGTGCTGATGTCGGTGCCGACCACCTCGTAGGGGCGGCCCTGCAGGGTGTCGTCCAGCACCATGGCCATGCTGTAGGCCTCCTCGCCGGTGGAGCTGGCCGCGCTCCAGCAACGGAACGGCATGCTGCCGGTGTGCGCGGCGGCGACGCTGCGCAGCAGATCGAAGTGCTTGGGCTCGCGGAAGAAATAGGTTTCGTTGGTGGTCAGCAGGTCGATCGCGGTCTGCACCTCGCCGCTGCCCTCGCGGCTTTCCAGCAGCTTGAGGTACTGGGTGTAGGTCTGCAGCGAATGCGCCTTCAGGCGCTTGCCCAGGCGTCCGCACAGCATGGCCTTCTTGGCCGGCGAGATGGTGATGCCGGCGGCGTCGAAGATGAAACGCTGGAACCGGCCGAATTCCTGCTCGGTGATGGTGTCGTGGCTGGTCATGGTCTTGCCGGTCAGTGGGTGGAGGCGGAAGCGGGGGCGTTGGTGTTGCCGATGGGGCCGGGCTCCTGCAGCAGGCGCTGGTGCTCCAGCAGCCAGGCATGCAGCGCGCCGCCCCCCAGCGGGCGCGCCAGCAGATAGCCCTGGCCGAAGTCGCAGCCCAGCTCCTGCAGCAGGTTCCAGTCCTCCACCGTTTCGATGCCCTCGGCGACGGTATGCAGCCCCAGCCGTTGGGCCATGCCCAGCGCCGATTCGAGGACCGTGCGCAGGTTGCGGCTGCGGTGCGCGTCGTGGACGAAGATGCGGTCGATCTTCAATTCGGTGAAGGGAATGCGGGTGAGTTGCTGCAGCGAGGAGAAGCCGGTGCCGTAGTCGTCCAGCGACAGGCCGAAGCCTTGCAGCCGCAGCCGCGCCAGCATGCCCAGCGCGCTGCCGCAGACCAGCGAGCTTTCGGTGATTTCCAGCACAAGGTCGGAGGGGGCCAGGCTGTGCTTGCGCAACAGCCCGAGCAGTTCGTCGAGCAGGTTCGGGTCCTGCAGCATGCTCGGCGACAGGTTCAGCGCCAGGGTCAGTTGAAAGCCGTCCTGTTTCCAGGCGGCCAGCCGCGCCATCGCCTGATCGGCGACGCAGGCGGTGAGGTCATGGATCAGGCCCTCGCGTTCGGCCACGGCGATGAAGCGGTCCGGCGGGATCGGCCCGATACTGGGATGGCGCCAGCGCGCCAGCGCTTCCACTCCGCCGACGCGGCCGCTGCGCATGTCCACTTTTGGCTGGTAGGCCACCTCGATCTCGCCGCGCTGCAGCGCCTCGCGCAGCATCTCCGCCATGGTCGCCTCGCCGGGCGCCTCGGCCTCGTGCCGCGGTGCTGCCGGTGCCAGTGGCGCGTGCGCGCGCACCGCCGCGGCCAACTGCTCGGCGCGCAATGGCTTTTCCAGCCCCGCCAGCACCTGCAGCCCGTTGCTGCGGCCGACCTGCAGCACCGAATCGATCAACGCCGCGCCGCGCTGCGAGGCGACCACGATCGGCACGCGCATGCCGCAGCGGGACAGCGCCTCGAGCAATTGCACGCCGTCCATGCCGGGCATTTCCAGGTCCACGATCAACAGGCCCAGCGGCGTTCCCTGGGTGATCCGCGCCAGCGCGGCATGGCCGTCTGCCGCGCCTTCCACCGTGGCCGCCCCCATCCGCATGCACAGCGCCAGCGCGTGTTCGCGCTGGACCTGGCTGTCGTCGACCACCAGGACCGTGCCGAAGTGGTGCAGGGCGGCGATGTCGGCGGCCGTAGGCATGCGGAGTCCGGGGAGGGGGAAGGGCAGGGCGCTGTACGGCGAAGGCCGATCAGGCGGCGATGCCTTCTTCCAGATGGGCGTCGAGGGTGGCCATGCTGGCGAACTCCTGGGGCGCCAGCACTGCGTCGGCGGCGAGCAGGATCACGAAGCGCTCGCCGACCTTGCCCATGCCGTGGATGAAATCGCGGCGGATGCCGGTGCCGAACGCCGGCGGCGGCGCGATGTCGGCGGTGGCGATCTCCAGCACCTCGCTGACCGCGTCCACCAGCAGGCCGAGCACCTGGCGCTCTTCGCCGGCGGCCACCTCGATGATGACGATGCAGGTGCGCTTGCTGATCTCGCTGGGCGCGCGGCCGAAGCGTTGCTGCAGGTCCACCACCGGCACCACCGCGCCGCGCAGGTTGATCACCCCGCGCAGTGCGGGCGGCATCATCGGCACGTCGGTCGGCGTGCGGTACTCGATGATCTCCTTGATGCCGAGGATGCCGACGCCGAACATTTCCTTGCCGAGCAGGAAGGTCAGGAATTGGTCCGTCGCCAGGTCGCTGGCGTCGGAGGAGGAGAGCGAAGCGGGAGCGTTCATGGCCATGTCTCAGAAGGTTTCGAAGTGGGCTTCGTCGAGCGAGTCGGCCAGGACAAGTTGGCCGTTGGCGACGCGGGCGATCGGCTTGGCACCGGCGTGCGCGCTGCGGCCGCGGCCGGCGCCAGGACGGCGCGCCGCGGTCCTGACCGGCGGAGTGCCGTGCACCTTGAAGAAGCTCATCAGCTGCTGCAGTTGCTCGGCCTGCGCGCTCATCTCCTCGGCCGTGGCGGCCAATTCCTCGGAGTTGGACGCGGCCTGCTGCGTGGTCTGGTTGAGCTGGCCGACCGCGGCATTGATCTGGCCGACGCCGGAGGTCTGTTCCTCGGAGGCGGCGGTGATCTCCTGCACCAGGTCGGAGGTACGCTTGATCGACGGCACCATCTCGTCCAGCAGCTTGCCGGCGTTCTCGGCCAGTTCCACGCTGGAGCTGGCGACGTCGCCGATCTCCTGCGCCGCGATCTGGCTGCGTTCGGCCAACTTGCGCACTTCCGCGGCCACCACGGCGAAGCCCTTGCCGTGCTCGCCGGCGCGGGCGGCTTCGATCGCCGCGTTCAGCGCCAGCAGGTTGGTCTGGTAGGCGATGTCGTCGATGATGCCGATCTTCTGTGCGATCTGCTTCATCGCCTGCACGGTCGCGCGCACCGATTCACCGCCGTCCAGCGCCTGGCTGGAGGCCTTGCTGGCCATGCCGTCGGTGATCTTGGCGTTTTCGGTGTTCTGCGAGATCGACGCGGTCATCTGCTCCAGCGAGGCGCTGGTCTCTTCCACGCCGGCGGCCTGTTCGCTGGCCGCCTGGCTCAGCGACTGCGCGGTGGCGCTGACCTCTTCCGACGCGCTGGCCAGCGATTCGGCATTGCCGTTGACCTCGCTGACCACCTGCGACAGGCGCGCGATGGTGTCGTTGATGTAGTTCTTCATTTCGGCGTAGGCACCGTCGTAGTGCTTGTCGATGCTCTGGGTCAGGTCGCCGTCGGCCAGGCCGCCCATCACCCGCACCACGTCCTGGATGCTGCCGCCGGTGGTGGCCGCCAGCTCGTTCAGGCCCTGGCCCATCTCACGCTGGAACCCGGCTAGGCCGTCCAGCGCGATGCGCTCGGAGAAGTCGCCGCGGTTGGCCGCCGCGACCACGCGGCGCTGGCCGTCGATCACCAGCTTCAGGCGGTCGACCATGGTGCGCATCGCATACAGCGCGCTGCCGGTGTCGTTGGCGCGCACTGCCACCTCCAGGTTGAGGTCGCCCTGCGCCACCTTGTTGGCGATCTCGGCCACGTAGGCCGGCTCGCCGCCCAGCAGGCGGGTGAGGAGGCGCACGATGACCACCGCGACCACCGCGCCCAGCAGCAACGCCACCACGATGGTGGCGATGATCAGCGAGCGGGCCGACGCGTACAGTTCGTCGCCGCGGTCGCTGGCATCCTGGCCGCCCTTGACGTTCAGGTCCACCAGCTTGTCGATCGCCTCGGCGGTGCTGCGGAAGATCTGCCGCTGCTCACCGTTCAGCACCGTCATCGCCTCCTGGGACTTGCCCTGCGCGGTGAGCGCCAGCACCTGCTTGTGCAGTTCGCTGTAGCGGTCGAAGTTCTTGGCGAAATCCGTGTACAGCGCCTGCTCTTCGGGCGAGGAGATCAGCGGGATGTAGGTCTTCCTGTTGTTCTCGAACGCCTCGAGGGTCTTGATCATGCGCGTGTCGTAGTCCTGCATCTCGGCCGGGCTGGTGGCGACGACCCGCTGCAGCTCGAGCAGGCGCAGCTTGTTGAAGTTCGCGCTCATTTCCTCGACGTTGCGCACGCTGGGCATCCAGTTGGTGGCCAGCTCGGTGGAAGAGCTATTGATCCGGGCCATCTGCAGCGTGGCGAAAATGCCGGTCCCCAGCAACAGCAGCAACACCAGGCCGAAGCCGATGCCGATGCGCGTGCCGATTTTCATGTGCGTGAACATCGTATTCCCCTGGATGTGATGTTGTGGAAGTTGGAGATCAGAACGTGTCGAAGTGGGCTTCGTCCGGCGCCGGCACCAGCGCCAGGCCGACGTCACCGAACCCACGCTTGCGCGCCGGCGCCCGGCGCGACGGATTGCCGGAAACAGCGGCCGGGCGCCGTGGCGCCACGACTTCCTTGGTGCGGAAGAAACTCATCAACTGCTGCAACTGCTCGGCCTGGCCGCTCATTTCCTCGGCGGTGGCGGCCAGTTCCTCGGAGTTGGCCGCGGCCTGCTGGGTGGTCTGGTTGAGCTGGCCGACCGCGGCGTTGATCTGGCCGACGCCGGAGGTCTGTTCCTCGGAGGCGGCGGTGATCTCCTGCACCAGGTCGGAGGTGCGGCGGATCGAGGGCACCATCTGGTCCAGCAGCTTGCCGGCATTCTCGGCCAGCTCCACGCTGGACTCGGCGACCTGGCCGATCTCCTGCGCCGCCACCTGGCTGCGTTCGGCCAGCTTGCGCACTTCCGCGGCGACCACGGCGAAACCCTTGCCGTGCTCGCCGGCACGCGCGGCCTCGATCGCCGCGTTCAGCGCCAGCAGGTTGGTCTGGTAGGCGATGTCGTCGATGATGCCGATCTTCTGCGCGATCTGCTTCATCGCGGTCACCGTCGAGCGCACCGCGTCGCCGCCTTCGTTGGCTTCGCGGGCGGCCTTGGCGGCCATGCTGTCGGTGACCTTGGCGTTCTCGGTGTTCTGCGCGATGGAGGCGGTCATCTGCTCCAGCGAGGCGCTGGTCTCTTCCACGCCGGCGGCCTGCTCGCTGGCCGCCTGGCTCAGCGACTGCGCGGTGGCGCTCACCTGCTCGGAGGCACTGGCCAGGGCGTCGGCGTTGATGTTGACCTCGCTGACCACCTGCGCCAGGCGCGCGACGGTGGCATTGACGCTGTCGCACAGTTCCTTCAACTGGCCCTGGCCCTGCACGTCCGCCACGCGGGTCAGGTCGCCGGCTTCGATCGCCTTGAGCACGGCGCCGGCCTCGTTCAGCGGACCGATCACCGTGTCCAGGGTCAGGTTGACGCCGTCGACGATGCGACGGAAGTCGCCTTGGTGCAGGCTGCCATCGGCACGCACGTCCAGGCGTCCGGCCGCGGCCGCGTCGACGAGCAGGCTGGTGTCGCGGATCAGCGCGCGCAGGTTGGCACGCACCTGTTCGACGGTGTCGCTGATGAACACCTTCTTGCCCGGGAAGGTTTCCAGCGGCGCGTCGAAATTGCCGCGACCGAATTCGGCGATGCAGGTCATCGCCTTCTTCTTGGTGGCGATGTGGTCGCCGACCATGCGGTTGATGCCATCGGCCATGCTGCGGAAGTCGCCTTCGAAGCGGTGGCTCTCGATCACCACGTCGATGTCGCCGGCATCGTGCTGCGCGGACATGTGCTTCATCTGCGCGATCAGCCCCTGCATGTTGCGACGCACCTGCTCGACGATCTCGTTGATGAAGATCTTCTTGCCCGGGAACGTCTCCAGCGGCGCATCGAAGTTGCCGCGGCCGAACTCGGCCACGCAGCCCAGCGCCTTCTTCTTGGTAGCGATGTGGTCGCCGACCATGCGGTTGATGCCCTCGGCGATGATCCTGAACTCGCCGTCGAAGCGGTGGCTCTCGATCACCACGTCGATGTCGCCGGCGTCGTGCTCGCGCGACATGCGCACGATCTCGTCGTTGATCTGGCGCACGCCGGTCTGCACCTGGCGCAGCGCCAGCAAGATCTCGCAGGCCTGATCGTTGCGTAAGGTCGGCATCACCACCTCGAAATTGCCGTTGGCAAAACGCGCCAGGGTAGTGGTGGCGATGCGCAGCGAGCGGGTAATGGCATGGACGATATAGGCCAGCACCGCAGCGGCGAGCACCGTGGCGCCGATGCTCAGCGCCAGGGTCTGGCCGGCGGGCAGGCCGAGGGCGAACCCGCACGCGGCGGCGGCCAAGGGCAGCGCGACGGCGATGGCCGAACCGGTCCATAGCTTGGAGGACAGCGAAAGGGAGTTGGACATGCCGAAGTACCTTGTGCGGAGTGAAGATGCATCGGCCTGCCGGCCGGTGCGGAGAGGGTCAGAACGAGACGAACGCGGCTTCTTCCAAACGTGCGGCCTGGGCCGTGGCAGCGGGGCCGCCGAAGCTGCGCGAGCGGGGCGCGCGCTGCATCGGCGTCGGCAGACGTCGCGGTTGCGAGGCCTGCGCCGCAGTGGTGGTGGCGCCGGTGGTGAAGAAACTCATGAGCGTTTGCAACTGTTCGGCCTGGCTACTCATTTCTTCGGCCGTGGCGGCCAATTCTTCAGCGTTGGCAGCAGATTGCTGTGTTGTCTGGCTGAGCTGAACCACCGCGGCGTTGATCTGGCCCACGCCGGTGCTCTGTTCCTCGGAGGCGGCGGTGATTTCCTGCACCAGGTCGGAGGTGCGACGGATCGACGGCTCCATCTCGCCGAGCAGGCGCCCGGTGGTCTCGGCCAGGTTCACGCTGGTGCCGGCGACCTGGCCGATCTCTTGCGCCGCCACTTGGCTGCGTTCGGCCAGCTTGCGCACTTCCGCGGCGACCACGGCGAAGCCCTTGCCGTGTTCGCCGGCACGCGCCGCTTCGATCGCCGCGTTCAGCGCCAGCAGGTTGGTCTGGTAGGCGATGTCGTCGATGATGCTGATCTTGCGTGCGATCTCCTTCATCGCGGAGACGGTGGCACGCACCGCCTCGCCGCTCTCGGCGGCCTCGCGCGAAGCCTTGCTGGCCATGCCGTCGGTGATCTTGGCGTTTTCCGCGTTCTGCGCGATCGAACCGGTCATCTGCTCCAGCGAGGCGCTGGTCTCCTCCACGCCGGCGGCCTGTTCGCTGGCCGCCTGACTCAGCGACTGCGCGGTCGCCGACAGTTCCTCGGCGGCGCTGGCCAGGGTGACGGCGTTGCCGTTGACCTCGTTGACGATGCCGGTGAGCTTGTCGATGGTGGCGTTGACATAGCGCTGCATGTCGGCGAAGGCGCCCTCGTAGTGGCCCTGCACCTGGCGGCTGAGATCGCCCTCGGCCATCGCGCCCATCACCTTGATCACGTCGCCGACGCTGCGCAGATTGCCGCGGGTCTGCTCGATGATCTCGTTGATGAACGCCTTCTTGCCGGGCAGTTGCGGCATCGGCGCGTCGAAGTTGCCGCGGCCGAACTCGGCGACCACGCCCAGCGCCTGCTTCTTGACCGCGATGTGCGCGGCGACCATGCGGTTGATGGCCTTGCCGATGGCGCAGAACTGTCCGTCCAGGTGCGCGCAGTCGATCTGCACGTCGATCTCGCCCCGGTCGTGCTCCTCGGACATGCGCGCGATCTCGCCGATCAGGCGCTTGAAGTTGCCGCGCACCTGCTCGAGGGTCTCGTTGATGAAGGCCTTCTTGCCGGGCAGCTGCGGCATGCCGGCGTCGAAATTGCCGCGGCCGAACTCGGCGACCACGCTCAACGCCTGTTTCTTCACCGCGATGTGGCTGCCGACCATGCCGTTGATGCCGTCGGCCATGCTGCGGAAGTCGCCCTGGAAGTGCGCGCTGTTGATGCTGGCGTCGATCTCGCCGGCTTCGTGCTGCTCGGAGACGCGGCGCATCTCGGCGATCAGGCCGAGCATGTTGCGCCGCACCTGCTCGATGGTGTCGTTGATGTAGGCCTTCTTGCCCGGGAACGCGGCCAGCGGGGCGGCGAAGTTGCCGCGGCCGAACTCGCCCACGCAGTCGATCGCCTGCTTGCACACACCGATGTGGGCACCGACCAGTTGGTTGATGTCGCCGGCCAGGGCTCGGTAGGCGCCGCTGGCCTGCACCGCATCCAGCATCACGTCGCAATCGCCGGCGGCATGCGCACTGGTCATGTGCGCGACGTCGGCCTGCAGCTGCCGCAGCGGCCGCTGCGCGGCGAGCAGCGCCTGGCCGATCTCGCTGCCGCCAGCCGTTGCGTCAACGCGGTCCAGTTCGCCCTGCGCCAGCGCCTGCAGGCCGGTGCGGGCCAGCTCCAGTTCGCGCTGCGCGGCGGCGGCTGCGTGCTGTGCCGCGCGTACGCTGCGGCCCAGCACCGCGGCGGCGACCAGCGTGGCCACGGCGATCAGGGTCCATGCAAGGGCGCCGCTCAGCGGCAGTGCCACCGCTGCGACGGCCGCGGCGGCGGGCAGGACGACGGCGGCAACGGCGGCCGTCGGTAGTGTGATAAGGCGCGTCCGGTTCTGGGACATGACTGCGATTCCTGAAAGAGGGTACGGCAGAGGGATGATGGCGGGCATGGCGGCGGCTCAGGCCGCCAGCGATTCGGCGCCGGGTTGCAACTGACCGAGCAGCGACGGCACGTCCAGGATCAGCGCGACCCCGCCGCTGCCGAGGATGCTGGAGCCGCTGATGCCCTTGACCTGGGCGAAGACCTTGGAGAGCGGCTTGATCACGGTCTGCCACTCGCCGAGCAGGGTGTCGACCACCAGGCCGAAACGCTGCGCGCCCTGGCGGATCACCACGATGCTCTCGCGCGCCGGGGGCGCGCCGGCGATGGCGAACAGCGAACGCAGGCGCACGTAGGGCAGTACGTTGCCGCGCAGGTCGATGTACTCGCTCTGGTAGTTCGGCGCGAACTCCACGCATTCCTCGACCACGTCCAGCGGCACCACGAACACCGACTTGCCGACCCCGACCTGGAAGCCGTTGATGATTGCCAGGGTCAGCGGCAGCCGCACCGAGATGGTGGTGCCGACGTCCTGCTGGCTGCTGATGTCCACGCTGCCGCGCAGCGCGGCGATATTGCGCTTGACCACGTCCATGCCGACGCCGCGGCCGGACAGGTTGGTGACCTTTTCGGCGGTGGAGAAGCCCGGTTCGAAGATCAGTGCGAACACTTCGCGGTCGGAGAGCAGGCGGCCGGGTTCGATCAGGCCGCGTTCCAGCGCCTTGGCCAGGATCCGGTCGCGGTTGAGGCCGCCGCCGTCGTCGCTGATCTGGATGACGATGCTGCCGGAATCGTGGAAGGCGTTGAGCCGCACCGTGCCGCGCACCGGCTTGCCGCGCGCCTGGCGCACCTCGGCCGGTTCGATGCCGTGGTCCATGGCGTTGCGCACCAGGTGGGTCAGCGGATCGGCGATCTTCTCCACCACCGACTTGTCCAGCTCGGTGTCCTCGCCGTTGACCACCAGCACGATGTCCTTGCCCAGTTCGCGGGCGACGTCGTGGACCACGCGGTGGAAGCGGCTGAAGGTGCCGCCGATCTTGACCATGCGCAGTTGCAGCGCGCTTTCGCGCACTTCCTCGACCAGCCCGGCGAGGATCGAGGTGGATTCCAGCAACTGCGCATCGCCGGTGCGCTGCGCGTTGGCGCCGGTGCTGGCGACGGCGATGATCAATTCGCCGACCAGGTCGATCATGCGGTCGAGCTTGTCGGCGTCGACGCGGATCGAGCCGCCTTCGCCGCGTGCGCCCGCGGCCTTGGCCGTGCCGGCGCTGGCAGCGGTGGGCGCTGCCGCGGCCGGCGCGCCGGCCATGGCCGCTGCGGCCGCAACTGGCGCCTCCACCAGGGCGCTGGCGCTCTCGAATCCGGCGAAATCGTCGGCGCTGGCCTGGCTGCCGGCTTCGGCCACCAGCAGCGGCAGATCCAGGTTGGCGGCATCGCCGTTCGGCTCCACCGCCAGCACCTGCAGGTCGCAGTCGTCGCGCACGAATTCGAAGATGTCCTCGATCGCGGCCTGCTGCGCGTCGCTGCGCAACAGGATGTCGAAGCCCAGGTAGCAGGCCTCCGGATCCAGCTCCGGCAGCGCCGGCACGCGCTCGTGGTGGGTGCGCACCGCTTCCAGCGTGCCCAGGCTGCGCAGGCAGCGGATCAGGTGCAGCGGCGAATTGCCGAAGCGCAGCGCATCGGCGAACAGCTGCAGCGAGATCCGCCAGTAGCCGGTATGCGCGGGCGCGGCCGGCACTGCCGGCGTTGCCGTGGCAGCGCCGGTCGTGGCGGCCGGCGCAGCGGCAGGTTGCAGGTAGGTCTGCAGCCGTTCCAGCAGCGGCGCGCCCTCGGCGGCCAGCGTGGCTTCGTCGGCCTCGGCGCCGGCGGCGGCTTCCACCAGCGCGCGGATGTGGTCGCAGCAGGCCAGCATCAATTGGATCAAGTCCGAATCCAGCGCGACGGCGTGCTCGCGCACCAGGTCCAGCACGCTCTCCACCACATGGGTGAAGCCGACCAGCTGCGCCAGGTCGAACAGGCCGCCGGAGCCCTTGATGGTGTGGGCGCCCCGGAAGATCGCGTTGACCGCGTCGGGACCGGCTTCGCCGCGCTCGGCTTCCAGCAGATTGCGTTCCATGTCCTCGAGCAGGTCGCGGCTCTCGGCGATGAAGGTCTGCAGCAATTGATCCATGTTCATGTCGTGCTGCCGATTAGTGAAGAGTGTCGTCGCCGACGCGCTCGAACGCGTCGCCCAGGCCGAGCAGGTCCAGCGCGTCGCTGACCGCCTTGCTGCAGCCCTCCAGCTGCAAGGGTCGCCCCAGGGCGCGCAGCGCGGCCTGGGTGGCCAGCAGCAACTGCACGCCGGTAGCGTCGATGTCGGCCACCGCCTGCAACTGCAGGCGCAGGCCGCCGGGATGCTCCAGCGCGGGCAGCAGCAGCGGCTTCAGTTCGGCCGCGCGGCGGATGGTCATGTCGCCGTCCACGCTCAACTGCAGCGGCGAATCCTGTTCATCGGGGGGCGTCGAACGCATGGCGGGTCTCCGGCAGTAGGGCGAATGGAAAGCCGGCGGCACGCCGTGAAGGGCATGTGTAGGCTTCGGTACCAGCGATATCGGCGCGGTCAGGAAATATTTAGGTTGAGTGACGCATTTGTCTCGCATGCCGGACACGGGCCTGAGTGGTTCAGATCCGTGCCAGGACGCGCATCCCATAACCGTGCCGATTGGGGCAGGTTCCCAAGTCGTTGCACGTGCCGTGCCAATCGCGGCAGCGTGTGAAGGCGTCAAAAAGCTGCGCGACACGCAGGCGCAACGGCCGTCTTCACATGAAGACCGGTTGCGTGGGGTGGTCAGCGAGGGTAGGCGCGCGCCTTACGCCAACGTGTGTGGCGGCGGCTTGTCAGGACGGGATGAGTGGGCGACCGTGTGGCTGAGCCCACGGTCGCGTGCGCGCAGACGCGGGCAGGATCGCCCGCGTCGCTCAGCGTGGCGACAGCGCGGTCAGCAGGCCGCGCGCGGCGTTGAAGCGATCGACCGCTTCCGGCAGCGGCAGCTTGAGCTTCAGCTTGTCCGGGCCATCCATCGCGTACAGCTTGGGCTGCTTCTGGATCATCTGGATGATGGTCATCGGATCCACGTTGGGCTTGGCCTCGAACACCAGGCGCCCGCCGTGTTCGCCCAGTTCCAGCTTGCGGATGCCCAGCGCGTTGGCCTGCAGCTTCAGCTCGGCGATCGCGAACAGGTGCTTCACCGGATCCGGCAGCAGGCCGAAGCGGTCGATCATCTCCACCTGCAGTTCGCGCAGGCCGTCGCTGTCGCGGGCGCTGGAAATGCGCTTGTACAAGGTGAGGCGGGTGTGTACGTCGGGCAGGTAGTCGTCGGGGATCAGCGCAGGCACATGCAGTTCCACCTCGGCACCGCGCGCTTCCTCGCCGGCGTCCAGGTCCGGCAGCTTGCCCTGGCGGATGCTGCGCACCGCGCGTTCCAGCAGTTCGGTGTACAGGCTGAAGCCGACCTCGGCCATCTGCCCACTCTGGTCCTCGCCGAGCAGTTCGCCGGCACCGCGGATCTCCAGGTCGTGCGTGGCCAGGGTGAAGCCGGCACCCAGTTCGTCCATCGAGGCGATGGCGTCCAGGCGCTTCTGCGCATCGGGAGTGATGCTGCGCCGGTCCGGCACCAGCAGATAGGCATAGGCGCGGTGATGCGAACGGCCGACGCGGCCGCGTAACTGGTGCAACTGCGCCAGCCCGAAGCGGTCGGCGCGGTTGATGACGATGGTGTTGGCGTTGGGGATGTCGATGCCCGATTCGATGATCGTGGTCGACAGCAGCACGTTGAAGCGCTGCTTCTGGAAATCCAGCATCACCTTTTCCAGCTCGCGCTCGGGCATCTGCCCGTGGGCGATGCCGATGCGCGCCTCCGGCACCAGCTCGCTCAGTTCGCGCTGCATGCGGCCGATGCTCTCCACGTCGTTGTGCAGGAAGTACAGCTGGCCGCCGCGCGCCAGTTCGCGCTGGAAGGCTTCGCGCAGCAGCGCGTTGTCCCACTGGGTGACGAAGGTCTGCACCGCCAGCCGGTTCGGCGGCGGGGTGGCGATGATCGACAGGTCGCGCAGGCCGGCCATGGCCATGTTCAAGGTGCGCGGGATCGGCGTGGCGGTCAGGGTCAGCAGGTGCACATTGGCGCGCAGCGCCTTCAGCGCTTCCTTCTGACGCACGCCGAAGCGCTGCTCCTCGTCGACGATGACCAGACCCAGGTCCTTGAACTTCACGTCCGGCTGCAGCAGACGATGGGTGCCGACGATCACGTCGATACTGCCGGCGGCGACCTTCTCCAGTTCGGCCTTGATCTCCTTGCTGCTCTTGAAGCGCGACAGCACCTCGACCCTGAGCGGGTAATCGGCGAAGCGGTCGCGGAAGTTGCGGTAGTGCTGTTCGGCCAGCAGCGTCGTCGGCACCAGCACCGCCACCTGCTTGCCGGCGCTGGCCGCAGCGAAGGCCGCGCGCACCGCGACCTCGGTCTTGCCGAAGCCGACGTCGCCGCAGACCACACGGTCCATCGGCTGGCTGCTGGCCAGGTCGCGCAGGGTGGCGTCGATCGCGGCCAACTGGTCGGGGGTTTCCTCGAACGGGAAGCCGGCGGCGAACGGCTCGTACATCGCGCGGTCCACCTGCAGCGCCAGCCCGGCACGGGCCTGGCGGCGCGCCTGGATCTCCAGAAGTTCGGCTGCGACGTCGCGCACCTTCTCGGCGGCCTTGCGCTTGGCCTTGGTCCACTGCTCGCCGCCCAGCGAGTGCAGCGGCGCAGTCTCGGCCGAGGCGCCGGAGTAGCGGCTGATCAGGTGCAACTGCGTGACCGGCACGTACAGGCGGTCGCCCTTGGCGTATTCGATTTCCAGGAACTCGCCGGGCATGCCGCCGGCATCGAGCACGATCAGCCCGCGGTAGCGGCCGACGCCATGATCCTCGTGCACGATCGGCGCGCCCTCGGACAGCTCGCCCAGGTCACGGATGATCGCTTCCGGCTCGCGCCCCACGCGCCGGCTGCGCCGCGGCTGGCTGGCGCGTTCGGGAAACAACTGGCGCTCGGTCAGCACCGCGATGCGCGGCGCCTCCAGCGCGAAGCCGTCGTCCAGCGGCGCCACCGCAATGGCGAAACGTGCAGCATCAAGCCCCTCTCCCTCCGGGAGAGGGGTTGGGGTGAGGGTACGACCGCTAGTGGAGTTCGTCTGCGCAGCCGTGAACGTTGCCGAAGAACCCGCCTTCTTCGTTCCCGACCGCGCGCGCGCCGTACCCTCATCCGGCGCTTCGCGCCCCCTTCTCCCAGTGGGAGAAGGGAGGAATGCCGAGAAGTTCGGCAGCACCTCGGGCTTCAACTCCGCGGCGGCCAACACTTCCAGCAGCGCCTCGCGGCGGCCGGGCGAATCGGCGGCGATCAGCACCCGGCCCGGGTAGTGGTCGAGGAAACTCTTCAGCGCCGCACCCGGCGCAGCGTCCTTGGCCGCCACCGGCAGCGGCGGCAGCGGCTGGTCGCCCAGCGCCTGCGCCTCGTCGATGCGCGGATGGTCGGCGGCCCACACGTCGATGCGCGGCAACCCGTTGAGGCGTTCGCGCAACACGTCGGGTGCCTGGTACAGCTCTTCCGGCGCCAGCAGCGGGCGCTCCACGTCGTGGCGGCGTTGCTCGTAGCGGGCCTGGGTCTGCGCCCAGAACGCATCGGCGGCGGCACCCACGCCCGGCGCGATCAGCGGCAGCACGTGCTCGCCCAGATAATCGAACAGGGTAGCGGTGGTCTCGCGCGCGCTGCTGCCGCGGCTGTCCTGGAAGAACAGCGGCAGGTAGTACTCGATGCCCGACGGCGCCAGGCCGGCCTTCAGATCCTGGTACAGCGCACTGCGCCGGGTGTCGACGTCGAAGCGCTCGCGCAGTGCGGTCAGCACCCGCTCCACGCTGACGTCGTCCATCGGCACCTCGCGTCCGGGCAGCATGTGCACCGCCTGCACATGGTCCAGCGAGCGCTGCGATTCCGGATCGAAGGCGCGGATCGAGTCGATGTCCTCGTCCAGCAGTTCGATGCGCAGCGGCGCCTCGGTGCCCATCGGGTACACGTCGAGCAGGCCGCCGCGCACGGCGAAATCGCCCGGGTCCATCACCTGCGGCACGTTGCGGTAGCCGGCACTTTCCAGCCGGCGCTTCTCCGCATCCAGGTCCAGGCGCTGGCCCACGCGCAGGTCGAAACTGCCGCCGACGATGTAGCGCAGTGGCGCCACTCGCTGCATCAGCGTCTGCACCGGCACCACCACGATGCCCTGGGTCAATGTCGGCAGCCGGTGCAGCGCCGCCAGGCGCTGGCTGACGATGTCCGGGTGCGGACTGAACTGGTCGTAGGGCAGGGTTTCCCAATCCGGGAACGGCACCACCGGCAGGCCGTGATCGTCGCCGATCAGGCTGTGCAGGTCGGCTTCGAGCTGATGCGCGCTCTGGTTGTCGCGGGCGACCACCAGCAACGGACCGCGATGCGCGGCCGCGGCGCAGGCGATGTGCCAAGCCAATGCGGTGGAGGACGCGGGAGCGCGCCAGTGCGCGCGGAGCTGGCCGGATCTGGGCAGCGGCGGAACGGGGAAGGGAAGGGGCGGCATGGACCGTGGAGTTTAGCAAAGCCGGGTGCCGCAACCGGCGCGGTGCGACCCGGCAAACGCCGCGCGCCGGCTGGCCGCGCGGGAAGGAAGGGAGCGGGGAAGATCGGTGCGCGTCGGGCTCAGTTGCCCAGTTCCAGCACCACCCGCACCAGATCCGGATTGTCCGGATGCGGCATGCGCTGGAAGCCCAGTGACTCGGCCAGTTGCAGCATCGGCACGTTGCGTTCGAGCACGTCGCCGTAGAGCCGGTCCAGGTACTTGCGGCGCGCCCACTTGACCAGCTTGCGCATCAACTGCCGGCCCAGGCCCTGGCCGGAGACGAAGCTGCTGACCAGGATGGCGTACTGCGCTTCGCGGGTGCCGGGGTTGATCGCCGCGCGCGCCACCGCGCCGACCACGGCCTCGCCCGGCGGCAACGGCTCGGCCGCGACCAGGATCAGTTCCGATTTCGGATTGGGGTGGGTGAGCCGTTGCGCCATTTCCTCGGTCAACTCCTGCATCGAATGCAGGAAGCGTTCGCGGATCTCGGTTGGCCCGAGCAGGCCGAAGGCGCCCTGCAGCGGCGCGCTGTCTTCCGGCCGGATCGGCCGGATCAACAATTCGCGCCCACTGGGCAGGGTGAAGGTTTCATGCCACGGAGGCATGCGGTTGCGGGTAGCCATGGCCGTATGATCCTCGACGAAGCCTGGATTCTCGCATTAGCCGACACCCGCGCCCGTGAACGCAGCGTCCTGCGCGTGTGCGGTTGCGGTGGCCTTGCTACAGTGGCGCTTCGTCCAAGGGAATGCACGACGATGAAGACTTCGCATGCCGTCGCCGTGTCGGCGGCGATCGGGCTGGGACTGGCTGTGCTGCTGGTGTTGCTGCTGCTGGGTGGCGGCTGGTGGGCGCTGCGCGCGCAGCGCAGCCACACGCCGACGACCGCCACCGCCGCCTCTGCCTCTGCCGCCCCCGCCGATGCGGAGCAGCTGGCGGCACAGGCGTTGGCCCCGTACCGGGCGCGCCTGCAGGCCACGCGTCGGCCGATGCTGCAACTGCAATTGCAGCCGATGGCGCAGGACGATCGCCTGGCCAGCAAGGTCGGCGGGCGCCCCTACTGGACCGGCGACAAGCCCTATCCGCACGCGGCCGATGGCCAGCCGCTGGCGCTGCTGGCGCAGATCGATCTGGCGCGCGTGCCGCCGCTGCCCGGCTACCCACGCCAGGGCATGCTGCAGTTCTTCATCGGCGGCGACGATTTCTATGGCGCCAACTTCGGCGACGCGCGCAGCGACCTGGACGCGCTGAGCGTGCAACGCAATTTCCGCGTGGTGTACTGGCCGCGGTTGCAAGCCTCGGCGCGGCAGGTGCAGGTGCCGTTGCCGGCCGCCGACACGCTGCCGTTCGATCCGGCGCGGCCGCGGGCGATGCAGTTCGACGCGGGTGAGGACACCATCGGCAGCAGCGATGTGCGGTTCGAGCAGGTGCTGGGAACGCCGCTGGAGGAGATTGCCGCTGCGTACGCCAGCCGCCACGCGGTGGCGCAGGATGCGGTGGACGATGCGCTGTTCGATGCGCTGAGCCGGGGCGGACACAAGCTCGGTGGCTACCCGGAGTTCACCCAGGAAGACCCGCGCACGCCGCAGGACCGGCAGGTCCTGCTGCTGCAGTTGGACAGCGACGAGGAGATGATGTGGGGCGACACCGGCGTCGCCAATTTCTTCATCGATCCGGACGACCTGCGGCGCGGCGATTTCAGCCGTGTGGCTTATCACTGGGATTGCTTTTGAGCGCGCACGTGCGCCATGCGCGCGAGGTACTGCGCGCCGTCGCCGTGTCCCGGCACTTCACGTCTCGCGCTTGAGCCACTCCAGGCGCGTGCTGGCGCCGGCTTCGCCCAGATGCGCCTTCAGCGGCGGCAGCGCCTGCGCCAGCGCCTGCTCGAACTGCCAGGGCGGATTGAGCAGCAACATGCCGCTGCCGTTGAGCCGCAGCGGCGAATCGTCCGGCCTCACCTGCAGTTCGGCGACCAGTGCCGACGCCACCGGCAAGGCCGCGGCCTTGCGGAAGAACGGCTGCAGGCTGCGGCGCTGCTTGATCGGGTACCACACCGCGCACACCGCCTGCGGCCAGCGGCTCAGGGTCTCGCGCAGCGCGGCCACGATCAGCGGGTACTCGGCGTCCTGCGCCTCGTAGGGCGGGTCGATCAGCACCAGTCCGCGGCCAATCCTGGCGGCCCCGGACTTCGGCGGCAGGAACGCCTTGATCGCCGCATAGCCGTCGCCGGCATGCACCTGCACGCGGCGGTCGTGGGCGAACAGCGCCTTGAGTTCGGCGGCTTCCTCGGGCTGCAGTTCGCAGGCGGCCAAGCGGTCCTGCGCACGCAGCGCCTGCGCCACCAGCAGCGGCGAGCCGGGGTAGGCGACCAGGGCGCCGACCGGATTGTCGGCCTGCACCGCGCGCAGATAGCGCTCCACCACCTCGGGCAGGGTCGGCTGGCCCATCAGCCGCAGCACGCCGGCCACCGCCTCGCCGGTCTTGCGCGCCTCGTTGGCGGCGAACAGATAGCGGCCGCGCCCGGCGTGGGTATCGAGCACGAAGAACGGGCTGTCCTTGCGCTTGAACGCATCGAGCAGCGCCAGCAGCACGACGTGCTTGAGGACATCGGCATGGTTGCCGGCATGGAAGGCGTGGCGGTAATTCATCCGCGCAGTGTACGGGGCGCCACGCCAGCCGGCCACGTCCTGCCATTGCCGCGGCGGCGCGACCCGCTGGGACCGAGGCAGGGCGATCGGCGGTGCGCGCGGGGCGGGCCAGCCGGGGGCGTTGGACGAGCATTGCCAGTGCAAGGCGTGGCGACGGTCCCACTGCGTATCGCGCATCACACGGAGCATCCCCCATGCGCAAGCCCCTTCTTCCCACGCTCGCCGTCCTCGCCCTCGCAACGCTGGCCAGTGGCCAGGCCGCGGCCCAGTACACCGGTCCCAGCAGCGTGCAGGCGACCACGGTGAAGCAACTGCTCGACCACGGCAAGGACGACCAGCATGTGGTGCTGCGCGGGCGCATCGTTTCCCATGACGGCGGCGACCGCTACACCTTCCGCGACGCCAGCGGCAGCATGAAGGTGGAGATCGACGCGCATCGGCTGCCGGCCGGGCGCCCGTTCGACGACAAGGCCGAGGTCGAACTGCTGGGCGAGGTCGACAAGGACCTGCGTTCCATCGAGGTCGACGTCGACGAAGTGCGCTTCCTGCGCTGATCCGGCGCGGCCGGCGTGCCGTGCCCGCTGCGCGGCGCGCCCGGCTGCGGCTATGCTGCACGGCATGTCCACGCCTGCCGCTGCCACGCCCGCCGCCTGTGTCCTCGTGGTCGAGGACGAATCCGCCATCGCCGACACCGTGCTGTACGCGCTGCGCAGCGAGGGCTACCAGGTACGCCACTGCCAACTCGGGCGCGAGGCGCTGGTGCAGCTCCGCGAGGGCGGGATCGACGTGGTGGTGCTGGACGTCGGCCTGCCGGACCTGAGCGGGTTCGAGGTGTGCCGCACGCTGCGCGGCTTCAGCCAGGTGCCGGTGCTGTTCCTGACCGCGCGCAACGAGGAGATCGACCGCGTGCTCGGCCTGGAACTGGGGGCCGACGACTACATGGCCAAGCCGTTCTCGCCGCGCGAGCTGGTCGCGCGGGTGCGGGCGCGGCTGCGGCGTCCGGCGGTGGTGGTCGGCGATGCCGACGCTGGCTGGCAGCAGCACGGCGATTTCGCCATCGACCGCGACGGCCGCCGCATCCGCTGGCGCGCCGCGGTGCTGGACCTGACCCGCTACGAATACGCGCTGCTGGCGGCGCTGCTGCAGCGGCCCGGCGCCATTCTCAGCCGCGCGCAACTGATGGACCGCGGCTGGGACAGCACCGCCGACAGCGCCGACCGCACCGTCGACACCCACATCAAGACCCTGCGCGCCAAGCTGCGCGCAGCCGGCGCCAGCCACGACCCGATCCGCACCCACCGCGGCCTCGGCTACGCGCTGGAGGCCTGAGGTGCGGCTGGGGCTGAAGCTGTTCCTGGGCTTCTTCCTGATCGTCGGCGTGGCCGCGTTCTTCGTGATGCGGGTGTTCGTCAACGAGGTCAAGCCAGGCGTGCGCCAGGCCATGGAATCGACCCTGGTGGACGCGGCCAACGTGCTGGCGCAGATGGCCGCGCAGGATCTGAAGGATGGGCGGATCGCCAGCGGCCGTTTCGCCCGCGATCTGGCCGCTGCGCAACGGCGCGATCCGCGGGCAATGGTCTGGCGCTTCCCCAAGCACAGCGTCGACTACCGCGTCACCCTCACCGATGCGGCGGGCATCGTGGTGTTCGATTCGCGCGGGCAGGACATCGGCCGCGACAACTCGCGCTGGAACGACGTGTACCGCACCCTACGCGGCGAGTACGGCGCCCGCTCCAGTCCCGAGGCCGACGGCGACCCCAACCACACGGTGATGCACGTGGCCGCGCCGGTCTACGATCCGGCCGATCCGCGGCGGCTGATCGGCGTGCTGACCCTGTCCCAGCCCAATCGCAGCATCGAGCCGTTCATCGTCGCCAGCCAGCGCAGCATCCTGTTGCGCGGCGCCTGGCTGATCGGCATCTCCGCGCTGATCGGGATCCTGATGACCTGGGGCCTGCTGCGCGGGATCGGCCGGCTCAACCGCTACGCGCAGGCGGTCAGCGCCGGTGCCCCGGTACCGCCGCCGCCGCCGCGCCGCGACGAAATCGGCGATCTCGGCCGGGCGCTGGAGACCATGCGTCGCAAGCTGGAGGGCAAGCAGTACGTCGAGCAGTACGTGCAGTCGCTGACCCACGAGATGAAAAGCCCGCTGGCGGCGATCCGCGGCGCTGCGGAACTGCTGCAGGAGCCGCTGCCGGAACCGGAACGGCAGCGTTTCGTGCGCAACATCGCCGATCAGCAGCAGCGCCTCACCGAGACCATCGACAAGCTGCTGGCGTTGGCCGAGGTGGAGCAGCACGGCTGGCTGCAGCGGCGCGAGCCGGTGGCGCTGGCGCCGCTGTGCGCCGAACTGGCCGAAGCATTGGCGCCGCAGCTGCAGGCGCGCGGGCTGCGGTTGGAGGTGCAGGCGCTGGACCCGGCCCTGGTGGTGTCGGGCGATCCCTACCTGCTGCGCCAGGCGCTGCACAACCTGCTCGACAACGCCATCGCCTTCTCGCCGGAGGGCGCGGCCATCGTGTTGCGTGCCGAGCGCGGCGCCGATGCGCGCGTGCTGCTGACGGTGGAGGATCGCGGCCCGGGTGTTCCGGACTATGCGCTGGAGCGTGTGTTCGAGCGCTTCTATTCGCTGGCGCGCCCGGCCACCGGCCAGCGCAGCTCCGGTCTGGGCCTGCCGTTTGTGCGTGAGGTGGCGCGCCTGCACGGCGGTGACGCCAGCCTGCGCAACCGCGACGGCGGCGGCGCGGTGGCCTGCCTGGCGCTGCCGCTAGCCTGAGCCGGAGAGCGCTCGTGTAGGAGCGGCTTCAGCCGCGACGGGGGCGTTCCCGGTAGAGCCCTTCGCGGCTGAAGCCGCTCCTACAGTAGGGCAAGCCGCGTCGACAGCATGCCGGTTGCCGATTCCCGATTCCCAATCCCCAATCCCCAATCCCCAATCCCCAATCCCCAATCCCCAATCCTGGCTCCTCCCACTTCACACCCACTTCAAATTCGCCTCAAACCCTGCCCACGCAGCGGCAGCATCCTGGCGCCCTCCCAATCGAGAGGCCGCCATGAAATCCGTGAAACTGCTCCTGCGATTCGCCACCATCGGTGGATTGATCCTGTTGTTGCTGATCCCGCTGCTGATGATTCGCGGCACCGTGCAAGATCGCCAGCACTACCGCGACGAAGCGGTGGAGCGGGTGTCGCAGAGCAAGGCCGGCGAACAGCGCCTGCTCGGCCCGCTGCGGGTGATCCCATGGACCCAGGAGCGCGACGTGATGGTCCTCGATGCCGACGGCAAACGCGTGAGCCAGCGCCAGACCGAGACCGGCTACGTGCTGCAGGCGCCACGGCGGCTGCAGGTCGAAGGCGAGCTGAAGCCCTCGCAGCGCCACATCGGCCTGTTCAAGGTGCAGGTCTACAGCTGGCACGCGCGGCTCAAGGCCGAGTTCGACGATCTCGATTACGCCGCCGCCGACCGTCGCCGCTATGGCACGCCGTATCTGGCGATCGGCCTGCAGGACGTGCGCGGCCTGGTCGGCACGCCGAACCTGCGCGCCGACGGCCGCGCATTGTCGCTGCAGCCGGGCTCGGAGGGGCTGGCCAATATCTCCAAGGGCGTGCACGCGGTGCTTCCCGCGCTGACCGATCCGCAGCAGGGGCGGCTCACCAATCTGCACGACGTGCAGATGGAGTTCGTGCTCGACGGCACCCAGGCGCTGTCCATCGTGCCGGTCGGCGACGACAACCAGATCGCGCTGAACTCGCCGTGGCCGCATCCGTTGTTCGGCGGCCGCTTCCTGCCCAACGAACGCCGCATCGGCGCGCAGGGCTTCCAGGCGAACTGGGCGCTGTCGTCGCTGGCCACCGGCGCGCAGGCGCAGCTGGCCTCCGGCGGACAGGACCTCGATGCGTTGCGCGTGGACCTGGTCGACCCGGTGGACGTGTACACCCAGGCCGAGCGCGCCAGCAAATATGGCCTGCTGTTCGTGGTGCTGACCTTCGTGGCCTTCGGCCTGTTCGAGCTGATCAAGCGCCTGCCGATCCACCCGCTGCAGTACCTGCTGGTCGGCCTGGCGCTGGCGATCTTCTTCCTGCTGCTGCTCAGCCTGTCCGAGCACATTCCGTTCTGGCAGGCGTATCTGGTGTCGGCAGTGGCCTGTATCGGGCTGCAGTTCTTCTACCTGTCCGGGGTGTTGCGCAGCCGCCTGCGCGCGGCCGGCTTCGCCACCATGCTTACCGTGTTGTATGGCGCGCTGTACGGCCTGCTGGCCTCGGAGGACAACGCCTTGCTGATGGGCTCGCTGCTGCTGTTCGGCATCCTCGGCGCGATCATGTGGATCACCCGCCGGATCGACTGGTACGAACTCGGCGCGTCGCTGCGCTGAGCCGTCGGAAGGAGAACCGACATGGTCGCGCACCGTCATCTGCATCGTCGCCTGCAGGCGCTGTTGCCTGCAGCGCTGGAGACCCATGGCCTGCATCACGGCAACCTGCCGGCGAGCCTGGCGCGCAGCGCGCAGGCAGCACTGGTCACCGCTGCCGACCGTGGCGGCGCCCTGTGGTTGCGCCTGAGCGAACGCAGCCGCGCCGCCCTGGCCGGCGACGCGGCGACGTTCCTGGCCAGCGCATTGCAGGCGCGTGCGGCCTTGCCGGGCGACGCTGCGCCGTGGTGCTACTGCCCCTGGCGTGCGGTACGCCGCGATCCGGCCTGTGTCGCGAACGCGGAAGAGGTCCCCCATGCGTCCCCGTCGGCCTTCGTCACCTGGGAAGCGCAGGGCCGCGCGCGCTTGCTGCTGCTGCCGGCGCAGGCCGCACTGCTGTGCCGGTGGTGGCGCTGAGGTAGGCCACCGCGTCGATGGCCGCGACGGTGGGGCCGGATGGCCATCGGTCATCGACGACAGGAGCACAGGTGGTGGCAGGACGTCGCCACCGTTCACAGGACAGGGCAGGACGCCCACGCAGGGAAGCGGCAAGGACGCACGCAAGGGCATCGCCCAGGCAGGCAGCGCAAGCAAGCGCTTGCATCACGGGACGGGCAGGACGCCCATGCAGGGAAGCGGCAAGGACGCATGTGCAAGGGCATCGCCAGGCAGGCAGCGCCAGGGAAACGCTTGCGGTAGAGTGCACGGATGCACTCTTCGCTCTCCATTCAGCGCCTGCGCGGCGCCGGGATCGTGCCGTTCCTGGACGCGGTCGCGCAGCTGCGCATCGCGGTGTTCCGCGATTGGCCGTACCTCTACGACGGCGACCTGGACTACGAACGCGACTACCTGGCCGCCTATGCCGCTTCGCCGGACAGCGTGTTCGTACTGGCGCGCGACGGCGAGCAGGTAGTCGGCGCGTCCACCGGGCTGCCGCTGGTCGACGACACCGAGGCGTTCGCCGCGGCCTTCGCCGGCAGCGGCATCGCCCCGGCCGAGGTGTTCTATTTCGGCGAGTCGGTGTTGTTGCCGCAGTACCGCGGCCGCGGGATCGGGCATGCCTTCTTCGACCAGCGCGAGGCGCATGCGCGCGCGCTCGGTCGCTTCCGCCTGACCGCGTTCTGTTCGGTGGAGCGCGCGCCCGACGACCCGCGGCGGCCGCCGGACTACCACGGCAACGACGCGTTCTGGCGCAAGCGCGGCTACCAGCCGCAGCCGGCGCTGCGCATGCACCTGCCGTGGAACGAGGTCGACCGCGGGCAAACGCCGCATACCCTGGGTTTCTGGAGCCGCGCGCTGGAGCCTGCCGCATGAAAGTCGCCGTCGCCAAGTATCCGATCGGCGCGCCCGCCGATTTCGCTGCCTTCGCCGACAAGCAGGCGGCGTTGCTCGGCGAGGCCGCACAGGCCGGCGCGCAACTGGCGGTGCTGCCCGAGTACCTGTCGCTGGAACTGGCCGCGACCTTCGGCCCGGCCGTGTCCGCGCGGCTGCCGGCCTCGCTCGCCGCGATCCAGGCGCTGCATGCGCCGTACCTGGCGTTGTTCGCCGACCTGGCGCGGCGCCATCGCCTGCACGTGGTCGCCGGCAGCTTCCTGCTCGATGTCGGTCAGGGGCGCTATCGCAATCGCGCGTACTGGTTCACCCCCGATGGCGGCCATGGCTGGCAGGACAAGCTGCAGCTGACCGGCTTCGAAAAGGCCACCGGCCTGATCGATGGCGGCGCGGCGCTGAAGGTGTTCGAGGCCGACGGCGTGCGCGCCGGCGTGGCGGTCTGCTACGACAGCGAGTTCCCGCTGCCGGTCCGCGCCCAGTACGAGGCCGGCGCCCGCCTGCTGGTGGTGCCCAGTTGCACCGACACCGAAGCCGGCGCCACCCGCGTGCGCGTGGGCTGCCTGGCGCGGGCGCTGGAGAACCGCATCTTCGTTGCCCAGTCGGTGACCGCCGGCGTCGCCGAGTGGAGCCCGGCGCTGGACGTGAACACCGGCGAGGCGACGCTGTATGCGCCGATGGACGCCGGCTTCCCCGCCGACGGCATCGTCGCGCAGACCCGCGGCGAGCAGGTCTGGGCGATCGCCGAGCTGGATTTCGCCGCCTTCGAAGCCAGCCGCGCCCACGCCCAGGTGGCCAACGACCGCGACTGGCGCGGCCAGCTGTCTCCGGCGGTGGTGCGAGCGGAATTGAGCCGCTTCGCGTAGGGAAAGATCTTTTGTCGTCGGCAGTCCACTCAGGCACGCCAGGCCCTGTCCCTGGGCAGTAATGCTGCTTGCACCAATCCCGAATCCCCAATCCCCAATCCCCAATCCCCAATCCTGCGGCGCCAGGCAGGCGCCGCCCCAGCAAGGTAAAATCGCCCGATTCCCGTCGTTTCGAGCGTTCCATGGCCTGCCGCACCCGTTTCGCCCCCAGTCCCACCGGTTACCTGCACATCGGCGGCGCGCGCACTGCGCTGTACTGCTGGCTGGAGGCGCGCCATCGCGGTGGCGAATTCGTGCTGCGGATCGAGGACACCGACCGCGAGCGCAGCACCCAGGCGGCGATCGACGCGATCCTGGAGGCGATGGAGTGGCTGGGCCTGGACTACGACGAAGGCCCGATCTACCAGACCCGGCGCCTGGAGCGTTACCGCGAAGTTGCCGAGCAGTTGTTGGCGCAGGGCCAGGCCTACTACGCCTACGAGACCCGCGAGGAACTGGACGCCATGCGCGAGGCGGCGATGGCGCGGCAGGAAAAGCCGCGCTACAACGGCGCCGCGCGCGAACTGAACCTGCCGTACCGCGACGATCCCAACCGGGTGATCCGCTTCAAGAACCCGACCGAGGGCGTGGTGGCGTTCGACGACCTGATCAAGGGCCGCATCGAGATCGCCAACAGCGAGCTGGACGACATGGTGATCTTCCGTCCCGACGGCTACCCCACCTACAACTTCGCGGTGGTGGTGGACGACTGGGACATGGGCATCACCGAGGTGATCCGCGGCGACGACCACATCAACAACACCCCGCGGCAGATCAACATCTACCAGGCGCTGGGCGCGCCGGTGCCGAAGTTCGCGCATATGCCGATGATCCTCGACGAGCAGGGCGCCAAGCTGTCCAAGCGCACCGGCGCGGCCGACGTGATGCAGTACAAGGACGCCGGCTACCTGCCGCATGCGCTGATCAACTACCTGGCGCGGCTGGGTTGGTCGCACGGCGACCAGGAGCTGTTCGGGCGCCAGGAGCTGATCGACCTGTTCGACGTCAAGGACGTCAACTCCAAGGCCGCGCGCCTGGACATGGCCAAGCTCGGCTGGGTCAACCAACACTATCTCAAGAGCGACGACCCGGCGACGATCGCGCCGCAGCTGGAATTCCAGTTGCGCAAGCTCGGCATCGACCCGGCCGCCGGCCCGGCCGCGGCCGAGGTGGTGGTGGCGCTGCGCGAGCGCGTGCAGACCCTGAAGGAAATGGCCGAGAAGGCCGAGGTCTGGTATCGCCCGCTGACCCGCTACGACGAGGCGGCGGTGGCCAAGCATTTCAAGCCGGGCGCCGAACTGGCGCTGGGCAAGGCCCGGGAACTGCTGGCCGCGCTGCCGCAGTGGAGCCTGGACGGCGTCGCCGCCGCCCTGCACGACACCGCCGCCGCCCTGGAGATCGGCATGGGCAAGGTGGCGCAGCCGCTGCGCGTGGCCATCACCGGCACCCAGGTCAGCCCGGATATCTCGCAGACCGTCTACCTGGCCGGTCGCGACGAGGCCTTGAAACGCATCGACGCCGCGCTCATCAAGATCCCAGCGGGAAGCTGATTCCCGGGAGACCGTCATGTCCAGCAAGAAGACCGCCTGCACCGAGCCGCACCATCACGTCCACGACGCTGCCGACTTCGTCAAGGTGGTGGAGCGGGTGAGCCGCGAGCGCGGTCTGCGCCTGACCCCGATCCGCGCCAACGTCCTGCGGCTGATCGCCGAGGCCGGGCGCCCGGTCAAGGCCTACGACCTGCTGGAATGGGTGCGCGAAGGCAAAGGTGTGGGCGCCGACGCCCCGCCCACCGTGTACCGCGCGCTGGACTTCCTGATGGCCAATGGCTTCGTGCACAAGCTCGAGTCGGTCAACGCCTTCGTCGCCTGCCACCACCCGAGCAGCGCCCAGCACTCGGTGCCGTTCCTAATCTGCGACCGCTGCCATAGCGCGGTGGAGTTGGAAGATCGTGACGTGGTCAGCCAACTGGAGCAGCGCGCCAAGGCGCTGGGCTTCCAGCCGCAGGCGCAGACGTTGGAAGTGCACGGTCTTTGCGCGAAGTGCGCGGTCGCGGGCGACGCCCCTCGCGCAGCGCGCGCGACCTGAGGTTTTGCGCCTTGCTTGATCGCTCTGTGCTGTGATCGAGGTGTTGTCGGGCTTCGCCCGTACCCTCATCCGCCCCCTTCGGGGGCACCTTCTCCCGAAGGGAGAAGGAATTCAAAAGCCCCTCTCCCACTGGGAGAGGGGTTGGGGTGAGGGTCCGGCGAGCACGTGGAGCAGCGATGCCGGCCGACTGAAACCGACCAACGGCCGTTTTCGGACATCCGTCGAGCCGGCGACGACGTCCTCAACACCTCATGGCGCGCGCGGCGCCGGCGCCTTCGCGCCCCACAGCGCATAGAACAGCACGTACAGCTCGCAGGCCGCGGTGAGCAGGAAGGCATGCTGCAGGCCGACGTGGTCGGCGAGCCAGCCCTGCACCACCACCAGCGCGCCGCCGGCGATGGCCATGATCAGCAGGCCGGAACCCTCCTCGGTGAGCGGCCCCAGGCCCTTGATGCCGAGGGTGAAGATGGTCGGGAACATGATCGAATGGAACAGGCCCACCGCGATCAGCGACCACATCGCGACGTGGCCGGTGCTGAACACGGTCAGCAGCATCACCGCGAATGCGCCGATCGAGAACAACGCCAGCACGGTTTCCGGTGCGACGCGGCGCATCAGCGCGCTGCCGGCGAAGCGCCCGACCATCATCCCGCCCCACAGCAGAAACAGGTAATGCGAGGCCTGTTCGTGGCTGAGGTTGCCGATCTGCGGTTGCGACACGAAATTGATGAACAGGTTGGAGACGCCGATCTCGGCGATCAGATAGATGAAGATGGCGGGGATGCCGAGCATCAGATTGCGGTGCCGCCAAAGCGAATGGCTGGCACGCTGCTGGCGTGTGGCGCGCCGGGTGTCCTGGCCGAGCGCCGGTAGCTTGAAGCGGGCGATGACCACGGCCAGCGCCACGAGTGCGGCGGCGACGATGAGATAGGGCAGTTGCACCGACTGCGCGTCGGCCAGGCGTTCGGCCTGGGTCAGCAGCAGCGCATCGCCCTTGGCGGTGCCGGAGGTGGAGCGGCCCAGAATCAGATAGCCGCCGAACAGCGGCGCCAGGGTGGTGCCGACCGAGTTGAACGCCTGCACCAGGTTGAGCCGCGCCGAGGCGGTGTCCGGGCTGCCGATCACCGCGACGTACGGATTGGCCGCGACCTGCAGCAGGGTGATGCCGCTGGCGATCACGAACAGCGAGCCGAGGGTGATGCCATAGGAGACCAGGCGCGCGGCCGCGATCATGCCCAGCGCGCCGAGCGCCATGATGCTCAGTCCGGTCACCAGCGCGCGTTGGTAGCCGATTCGCTCGATCAGCTTCGCCGCCGGCAGCGAGGCGAAGAAGTAGGCGATGAACCAGACCGACTCGATCAGCGTGGCCTGGGTATAGCTCAGCGCGAACACGCTGCGCAGATGCGGCAGCAAGGTGTTGTTGATGACGGTGATGAAGCCCCACATGAAGAACAGCGAGGCGAGCAGCGACAGTGCGGCGCGATGGGGCGGCGCGTGCCCGGCGCGCGGCGAGGAAGATGAGAGCGGGGCCGTCGGCCCGATCGGTCCTGCCATGTTGTGGGTACCTCTGCGCGATTGCGGTGTCGTCGGCGGCAGGCGTTCCCGTCACGTGATCGGGGATGCCGGCGCTGCGGCGAGGATAGGCGGCCATCGCGGCGGCAGACCAATGAATTAAATCGCGGCGACCATACGCGCATTGCAATGCTGCACTGCAGGGATTGCGTGATCGGAAATCGGCCTGGGCTGGGTTCGCAGCGCGCGTGCGGACCCTGGAAGTGTTGTATTGGGGGGCGTCCAGTGCGGGGGCTGCGTCAGGCCGGCGCCCCGTGCGCTGTGCACCGGTTGTGTGCGGTGCCCGACCCGGGGCTGGCCGCCGCCCGCGCTTGCGGCCGGCGTTGTCGCTGCTGCGCCGCGGGCAGTGCGGTGTCGGACGGCCGCGTTCCGCGTCAGCGGCGCCGTTCCGGTCCTGCAGTCGCAGCGTGGTGGCCTGATCGCCGGGCCAGGTACGCTGTCTCGCTCAGTCCCGTGGCGCGGCGCGCCCGCCCTCGCGCACCTGTTCCCAGTCCAGGCCGAACCGCGCCAGGTACTTGCGCAGGCGGTCGGCGTCGTTGGTGCTGGCGCGTTGCGTGCGCGAGACCGCGAACAGTTCGCGCCCGGCCTGCGACAGCGACTTGGCGGTGGCGCAGACCCGCGCCACGTCTTCCAGTTGCACGCGGTCGAAGCGGTCCAGCGCCGCGTGTCTACGCGTGGCGCCGCCGGTTGTTGGATGCAGGACCATAATGGCGCGGCGCGGGCGCAGTCCCGCGCGGTCCGGCGGTGTGCCGGGTTCCTGGCGCAGGATCAGGCGCAATGGAGGATGCACATGGACAAGAACGTGCGCGTGCTGTGCTGGTTGTTCTCATCGACGCTGTTGCCGATCGCGCCGGCGCTGGCCGATCCCCCCACCGAACTCATGCAACCGCTGCCCGCGTCGCTGATCTTCAACGACGACAAAGGCAAGATCCTCGGGACGTCCGGGCCGCAGCAGCCCACCGCGTATGCCCTGGCGCAATGGGGCGCCAATCCCAACAGTTCGGATACCTTGCAGCCGGTCGTCGGCGGTTCGGCGCAGGGCTGGCAAGCCGAGAGTGTGCGTGCGCGGGTGAAGTACTACCCGGTGTACGCCGGTCACGCCAACGCTTACGAACTGGCGCAGGCCGACAACAAGTGCGCCGGCTCGGATCCTGGTAATCCGAATCCATACGATGGCGAGAAGGACTTGTTCCTGGTGACTGCCGATCCGAGGTTCTGGGGCAGTAACGCCCTGCTGGGCTTCACGCCCAGTGCGCCGCTGTCCAGCCTCGGCGCCATCCGTGTACGCGTCGGGTTGAGCAGGACCTACGAGGACGATGTCCGCTGTGGCGGCACAGCGCCCAGCGGCACCGGCTATGCCTTCAGTTTCATCCTCGGCAATACGCAGGGGCAGACCCTGTTCTATCAGATCGACCTGGGCCATACCGGTGCAACCCCGTCGCAGGATCCGTCCACGCCGTGGTGCCCGCACGGGTACGAAGACACGCAGAGTCTGGACTTCTGCCTGGACGACGACATCCGCAACATGGGCGGGCAGTGGAATCTCGCCGGCACGGCGACCTCCAACGACGTCGATTTCCTGCCCAGGCTGCTGCAGGTCATCGGCAAGGGGCACACCAAACCGGTGCGCGACAAGCAGGGCAATGCCATCGACCTGGACCGCGATCCGAGCCACTGGACGCTGACCTCGGTGTACATGGGCCATGTCACCCAGGGCAAGACCATCAGCACCACGATCTGGTACGACCCCAGCGTCAGGACCTGGCCGGGCGGCACCTTCTGCAGTGCGGCGGGCACGCTGACCCAGTACACCTGCAACATGAGCGCGCAGGATGCGACCCAGCTCGGAGCGGGATGGGTTGCGGTCGGCAATGCCTGCTATCACCGCAATGCGGGTACGGCCTGCCCGTAGTGACGTGTCGTTGCGGTGTGCGGTCATGCGGCAGGGGAGGCGCACGCTGCAGCGCTCTCCGGCCACGGTGGGCGGTGTTTCCCGCCCGGCCGGTCAACGAAGGCCTGGCGGCGCAGGGCGCGACCGTCTTCTGCATGCGACCGCCCAGCATGGCTGGGCGGCGCGCATGTACCTCACAATGCGCGGTTGAAGCCCTGCACGATGTCCATGGAGACCTCGCGCATGCCTGGCGCTCCCTGGAGTTGCCTGGACGCCGCCATCGCGGCGTCGGCCGAGCCGTAGTCGATCATGGCGCTGCCATCGACGTCCGAGGCATACACCAGGCTGCCGCCGCTGCGGCGCGCCAGTGCCCGGGCCACGTCCGGCGTGGTGCCGAACAGCTTGAGCTTGCCGGTGACCACCACCGGCTGACCGCTGCGTTCGTCGATCGCGGCGCGCAGCGCGGTCGCGTCCGCAGCGCGGGACTGGGCAGCCGCTGCGGTGCCGGCGTGGCCGTTGCCGCCGAGCACGATGGCGTACGGTCCGATGCGGGCGGCGACGGTGCCGCCGCCATCGGCGGCAGCGACCTGGGCGCGTTGCGTGCCGGCGCCTGCCATCTGCGGTGCTGTCTGCACCGTGGCATCGGGCAGCAGACGATAGGTGCTGCGGCCGATCTGGAAGCGCGCGCCGTTTGCTGCCTGGTGCAGTGCCTGGGCATCGGCGTACTGGGCTGAGGCCGGCGCGGCCACGGTCAGTGCGAGCACGGCGAAAAGAAAGAGCGTATTGGTCTTCATGTCAGTGGCCCACCACGCGGAGTTCGAAGTGCTGCAGTTGTTCCTTGCCATGCGCGTCGAGCATATCGGCGACCTCCAGCGTCCAGGGCCCGGCCGCATCCTCGTCCAGGAAGGCATTGCTGGCGGTCAGCGGGATCGACATGCCCTGGGTGTAGACGTCCTTGTTCAAGGCCGAGAACGGGGTCATCACGTAGCTGCGCGTGCCATGCGGGGAGACCAGCACCACGCGCAGACGGCTGGGATCCTTGTGGGTGCCGTCGAAGTACAGTTGCACCGCCTCGACTTTCATCTGTTGTTTGATGTTGACGGTCAGCCTGGCTGGCGATGCGACACCGCCGATGGTGCTGGCCGCACCGCTGTAGACCTGGTAGTCGGTGTCCTGCAGCGGCGGCAGCGTTGTGAAGTGCGTGGCCGCTTCCACGGCCGCGGCTGCATCCACCAGCCCGAAGCCGTACCAATTGCTGAAGCGATGGCCGGCGGCGTTGGTGATCCAGCCGGGATCGATCACGCTGCCGTTGTAGAGCGCTTTCGGCTGCCCGCTGTCGATCTGCCGCGCGGTCGTGGCCAGGATGTATTTCACGTCGCGCCAGGTCAGTTGCGGATTCACGCCGAGCATCAGCGCCGTCACCCCCGACACCGTCGGCGTGGCTGAGGACGTGCCGTTCATGAGCCCGGTGTAGTTGCACGAAGCGTCGATCGGGGACTTGCTGCCGTCCAACGCGTTCTCCACCGGCACCCCGTCGCGGTTGTACCCGGCGGCGCAGCCGCTGAGATCGGTGGTCACGATCGCCGGGTCGTAGAGGGGGTCGCTGGCGGTCGCCGCCGACCGGGACTGCTGGTAGCGCTTCTGCTGCCCGTATTCGCCGCCGAAGCCGCTGACCCAGACCGCCGAGCCGGGCGATGAGTACGAGCTGCGCACGCCTCGCGCATTCACTGCGCCGACCACGATGGTGGTGATCAGATCGTTCTTCGGATCGACGTTGGCCAGGCTGCAGGCGACGTTGTAGCGCTTGGGCAGATCCGGGCAATGATCGGCCAGAGCGCCTTGCGCGTCCGCGTAGATGAAGCTGTCGAAGTCGTTGCCGGCCGCTTTGACGTAGATGGCGCCCTTGCCGTTGCGCCCGGCGCGCATGAGTTTCTCCCAGGCGTATTGATCTTCGACCGAGACGTTGGGATAAAAATTGGAGACGATGCCCCAGCTGTTGTTGAAGATGTCCAGATTTCTGGCGTCGGCGCCATTGCCCCATGCATAGCGGAGCTTGTCGTCGCTCTGGTCCGACTGGAGGTAGTTGAAGCCGGCCAGCGATGCTTGCGGGGCGACGCCGCGTCCGCCTTTGCCGTTCCAGCCTACCGCGGCGGCGATGCCGGCCACCGCCGTGCCGTGCGCGTCGTCGACGTCGCTCGGCTTGGGGTCGTGCGAACCGTCGAGGAAATTGTGCGAGCCGTTGGGCAGGATGTTGGCGGCAAGGTCTTCGTGGCGGATGTCCAGCCGCCATCGATCACGCCGATCTTGGCGCCTGCACCGCGGATGTGGAGTTCATGCAGGACATCCACATCCAGGTCGACGCCCGCGGTGGGAAGCGTGTCGCCGATGACCGCCTGGCCCTGGTTGTGCAGGTACCACTGATAGCGGAACAGTGGATCGTCGGCGGCGCTTGCGGCGGCCGCGCTATTGCCTGCTGCCATGCCGAGCGCGAGGGCCGACAGCAGGACAGTGACCGGTCGTGTGCAGGGAGATGTCATGTGGCGGATCCAGAGGAGGTGGGGGGACAGTCGATGGCGCTTGCCACGTGCATGCCAGGCATCGCCTGCGCAGTGCCGGTCCCTGCGTTGCCTGCCGGCGTTCGCCATTGGGTCGGTTGCGGTCGGTCGCCAAGCGCGGCGCAAGCTACCCGCATCCGGATTTCCGTCGCAAGCGCAACGCACGCCGCGAAAATGACGTGGTTCGCATGTGTTCCGGTACTGTGCGGATCGCCGCGCGTTGGCGCGGGATTTCAGCCGAAACGCGCTACCGGCGTGGGCAAGGCGTTTACGAATTGCTCCAGCGCATCGACGGCCGCGTGGCCCGGGCAACGGATGGGCCGCCACGGTTGCGCGAGCGGCATGCAGGCACGCTCGCCATCAACTGCGGCGTGGGGCTGGGCTGGTCGAAGACACCGCTACATCGCCCGGAACAACGGCAGATAGCTGCGGCTGACCGGCAACGTCTCCTTGCGGCCGCGCAGGTGGATCTGCGCGGTCTCGTTGTCGCCACGCACTACATGCAGGATCGCGCGGCGGTTGACCACCACCGCGCGGTGCACCTGCTGGAAGTCGTCCGGATCCAGTTGTGCCGCCAGGTCCTTGAGCGGCGTGGCCACGATCGAGGTGCATGCCTGTCCGTCCGGGTCGCGCCAGGCCACGCTGGTGTACTTGCTGTCCGAGCGCAGGTAGTCGATGGCCTCCACCGCGATCAGGCGCACGGTGCCGCCGCTCTGCGCCTGCAACCAGCGCAGCGGGGCGGGGCGCTCTGGCGGGCGCAGCCGCTCCGCCAGGCGCAGCAGGTGCTCGGTGAGGTCGGCCGCCGGTTGCGCGGCCTGCAGGCGCTGTTGCAGCCGTGCGACGGTATCGGCCAGGCGTGCGTCCTGCACCGGCTTGACCAGATAGTCGAGCGCGCCTTCGGCAAAGGCCTGCACCGCGTAGTCGGTGTAGGCGGTGACGAACACCAGGTGCGCGCGCCGGCCGATCTGCTGCGCGGCCTGCACGCCGGACAGACCTGGCATCTGGATGTCGAGCAGGCAGATCTGCGGCGCGTGTTCCTCGAACAGGCGCACCGCCTCGCGGCCGTTGCGTGCCTCGGCGACGATCCGCAACTCGGGCCACAGGCGGGCAAGCTGACGCCGCAAGGCCTCGCGCAGCAGCGGTTCGTCGTCGGCGATCAGCGCGGTGGGCGCGATCATCGGGGCGGTACCGTCATCGGCAGGCTGAGATCGGCGCAGGTGCCGTGCGGCAGGCGTGGACGCAACTGCAGCTGTGCCGTATCGCCGAAGCCAAGCGCGAGGCGGTCGCGCAAGGTGCGCAGGCCGGTACCCAGCCCGCCGCGGCCGTCGTCCTCTCCGGCCCCGCTGTCCTCCACCCGCAGATGACAGCGCTCGCCGCTGCGCCAGGCGCGAATGGCGATGCTGCCGCCTTCCTCGGATGGATCGATGCCATGCTTGACCGCGTTCTCGACCAGGGTCAGCACGGCGAGGGTCGGGCAGCGCACCTCCTGCACCGCGTCCTCGGCGTCGATCGCATAGCGCAGCCGGTCGGGCATGCGCATGTGCATCAGCTCCAGGTAGGCGCGGGCCAGCGCCAGTTCGTCGCCCAGCGTGCTGGTGGCGTCGTGCAGGCGCGGCACCGCGGCGTGCAGGTAGGCGATCAGGCTGCGCATCAGCTCCGCGGCCCGCGGCGAACCGACATCGATCAGCGCCTGCACGTTGGCCAGGGTGTTGAACAGAAAATGCGGGGCGACCTGGCGCTGCAACAGCTGCAGGCGCGCGTCCAGCGCCTCGCGCTCCAGTTCGCTGCGCTCCAGCGCGAACGCCAGCGCCTGATGTCGGGCCAGGGCATCCTTTTGCCGGACCAGGGCGGCCAGGGCCATCCATGGCGCGATCAGCACGCCGACGATGGTGAGCGTGGCGAAGCCGGCCAGCCGATCCGAGTCCTGCCAGAACGGCGGCGCACCGGCTTGAGTGGAGTCCAGGTAGATCAGCAGCGTCGTCGTCGGGATCGCCAGTGCGACGCCGAACACCTGCAGCGCCCAGCGCGCCAGCCAGCGTGGCAGCCGTGGTGGCCAGCGCTCGAACAGCGTGTAAGCGCCCAGTGCGGCCGCGCCCAGCATGAGGCTGCGGACCAGGACGGGCAGGGGACTGTCCCAGCTCAGGCTCATCAGCAGGCCGAGCGCGCCGGCGACCAGGAACACCGGCACGATGCGCGCCCAGGCCAGCAGCGCGGGTGCGCGCGGTGGTGCGGGGAGCGGGGACGGAGGCGACATGGCCGCGAGCATACCGGAGCGCGGGCGTTCGGCGCGGTGGCCGCGCTCAGGCTTGCCGCAGCACCGGCCACCACATCCCCGCGACCGCGGCGAGGGTGCCGACCAGGGTGGCCGCGCTCATCGCAGCAAGCACCACCGCCGCCAGCCACTGCGGGCCGCTGCGGCGGCTGTCGAGCGCACGCAGATACAGTTCCAGGACGGCCAGCGGCAGCAATGCCTGCGCGAACGCCAGCGCGGTCAGCGTCGGCCCGACGAAACGGTCCGGATCGAAACCGACCGGCGCCTGGTTGATGGCCAGCCAGCCCATCAACCCGATCCGGAAGAACCACACGCCGCTGACCGCCAGAAACAGGCGTAGCGCCCAGCGTCGATGCGCCGGCCACTGGCCGCGTCGGGCATGGCGCCAGGCCATGGCCACGCACAGCAGGATCAGCACCGCATTGGCGCTGGTGCCCAGATGCTGTCCCAGATCGCCGGCGACGCCGCCGCGAATCCAGATCATCGCCAGGCCACCGAGACTGAGGGCGACGGCACTGACCAGGTAGACGCGTCCGTTCCAGCGGTGCACGGCCGGGTGCCGGCGTCGCAACGCCGGCAGCAGTTGCGCAGCGCCCCCGAGCACGATCGCCACTGCCAGGCCCAGATGCAGCGCCAGCACCGCATTGAACACGCTGTCGCCGGCGACATGGCCGCGTGCCATGACCTGGTTCCAGCGCTCGGGAGTGCCGGCCAATGCGGTGCGTCCGTAGAAGCCGGCGACGTAGGCGGCGAAGGCGAGCTGACCGCCGATGGCGATGCTCATCCACAGCGCCGCCGCCCCACGCAGGAGTCGCGGCGCCCAGGCTTGCCCGGCGTGCGGCCGCGGCGGTGTCGCCAGGCGGGGTGCAGTGGGAGCGGGGAGGGGCGGTATGGAGGCGATCGAGGTCATGGCGGCGTGCGCGGCGGTGGCGGTGGCGGTGGCACGCAGTGTCGACAGACCATCGCTGCCTTGCCTGGGCGATCGGACCGGTGGCGGCCATGGCGGATGAAGTGCGGCGCACGCCGACCAAACGCGCCGCGACGGATGCCCTGTACGCCGCGTTGCGCAATCCGGGTTGCTATCCTCATGGGCGCTGTCGCGTTACGAGGAAGGCCGTTCGATGCGCACTCCCATCGCTTCTGTCCCGCTCGCGCCCGCCCGGGCGCGTGCACTGTGGCTGCACGCGCAGCGCCTGACCACCCCGGCGCCGTTCGGGTGTGGTGCGGAGGCGGTGCGGCAGGCCACCGCGCACCTGGGCTATGTGCAGATCGACACCATCCACGTGATTGCGCGTAGCCACCACCATGTGCTGTATACGCGCATTCCCGAGTACCGCGAACAGGACCTGGAGCAGGCGCAGTCGCAGGACAAGTCGCTGTTCGAGTACTGGACGCATGCCCTGGCCTACGTGCCGGTCGCCGACTACCGCATGTACGTGGCGCAGATGGCGCGTCGACGCGCACAGGCAGACGCCAGGGGCACGGTGGATGCGCAGGACTACGCGCGCTTGCTGCGGCGCATCCGCAGCGAGGGGCCGTTGTCGATCCGCGACATCGACGATGAGGTGCTGGTCGAGAAGACCCATCCGTGGGGCAGCCGCAAGCCGTCGCGGGCCGCGTTGCAGTACGGTTTCTTCAGCGGCGACCTGGTGGTCAGCCAACGCAGCGGCATGCTCAAGACCTACGAACTGGCCGCGCGGCATTTCGGCTGGCGGCAGCGGCCGCGTCCGGTCAGCGACGCGCAGTACGCACGTTACCTGCTGCAGCGTGCGCTGCGCGCGCAGGCCATCGTCGGCGTGGATTCGGTCTGCTATGGCGAGACCGCCGCCAAACCGGCGGTGCGTGCGTTGATCGCCGCTGAAGTGACGCGCAAGCGCCTGCGCCCGGTGCATCTGCAGGGCCAGGAGAGCGTCGCCTTGTGGGCCGAGCCGGAGGTGCTGGACAGCACGCCGCCGCCGCCGGATCCGACGCGGGCGCACTTGCTGTCGCCGTTCGATCCGCTGGTGATCCAGCGCAAGCGGCTGCAGCAGTTCTTCGGCTACAGCCATCGTTTCGAGGCCTACGTGCCGGCGCCGCAGCGGGTGCTGGGCTACTTCGCGCTGCCGGTGCTGGTCGGTGACCGCATCGTCGCTGCGCTCGACCTGAAGATGGACCGGCGCGCCGGTCGCCTGCTGATCCAGCAATGGACCTGGCTGGAACCGCGGCGGCCAGCGCTGCAGGCGACGATCGACGCGGCCTTGCAGCGCTTCGAACGCTTCCATCTGCCGTAGCGGGCCGTCGTCGCCGCGGGTGTGTGGCGCAAGTTACCGGTATCCGCAGCGCAGCGCCGGCTGTGGCATCGCGCCGCGCATCGCCGATCGCATGGGTGCGGCGGTTGACGCCGACCTTGCGCTGCCGGCGCCGCAAACCCGACACCCACCGAACGACAGCCAGGGTCACCTCGCGACCACAGGCCGCCGCTTAGGCTCGGGCTTCCCCCTTTCGCCTGTGCCGCCGCATGTCCGCTGCTCGACACTGTCTCCATGAAGCCCTCGACGCCTGCCGCCGCCGCACGCCTGCCGTGCTGGCCGTGGCGATGGCCCGCGAAGGCTCCACCTACGCGCATGCCGGGGCGATGGCCTTGTTCGGTCCCGATGGTGCGCAGCAGGGTTGGCTCAGCGGCGGTTGCCTGGAGCCGGAGATCGCGCGGTGTGCCGCGGAGGCCGCCGCCTCCTGCACGCCGGCATGGATGGAGATCGATACGCGCGAGGACGAAGACCTGCTGTCGGGTTCGTCCGCCGGTTGCCGGGGCCGCCTGCACCTGGCCTTGTTGCCGCTGCTCGCCTTGCCCGGTTTCGATGGGCTGGCCCAGGCCTGGCTGCAGGGGCGCGGTGGATTGACCCTGGCGCTGGATGCCGACGGTGGCATCGCCGCCCGCGTGGCCGAGCAGGCGTTGCAATGGCGGTTGCCCTGGCGCACGGTGTCTGCGGCGCCGCCGCGCGTCGGCGAGGTGCATGTGCCGCCACCGCCGAGAGTCAGCGTCTTCGGCGCCGGCCCGGAAACCACGTTGTTGCTGCCCTTGCTGCGTCAGTTGGGCTGGATGACCACCCTGGTCGAGCAGCGGCCGCGCTGGTCTGCGTTGGGAGCGCTGGCCGACTGCGCCCTGGCGTGCACGCCGACACGCGCCCTGGCCGACTGTGCCGGTAGCGATGCGGCGCTGGTGATGCACCACAATTTCGAACTGGATCGCGAAGCGCTGGATGCGCTGGCCGGCAGTGCGATCCCGTTCCTCGGCCTGCTGGGACCGGTGCGGCGGCGCGAGGACCTGTTCCGTTTGCTGAGCCCCACGCAACGCGCGCAGCTGTCGCCGCGCCTGCATTCGCCGATCGGGCTGCGCCTGGGAGGCAGCGGCGCGGAGGCGATCGCGCTCAGTATCGCCGCGCAATTGCAGGCCAGCCGGGCGGCGCCGCCGCGGCTGAGCACGGTCGCGCAGGCGAGCGACAGGCCGCGGCGATCGCATCGCGATGCGCTGGCGGCGGCACCGCGACGGCTGGCCGAGGGCGGCGGGTGATGACACAGGCACATGCGGCGCTGATCCTGGCCGCGGGCGCCAGCCGCCGCCTCGGCCGCCCCAAGCAGATGCTGACCAGCGACGGCGAGCCGCTGCTGCGCAAGGTCGTGCGACTGGCCTTGTCCACGGCGCCGGCGCGCTGCGTGGTGGTGCTGGGCGCGCAGGCCGAGGCGCTGCGTCCGCTGCTGGAGGGATTGCCGGTGGAATGTGTGCACAATCCGGACTGGTCCACCGGCATGGGCGGCAGCCTCGACTGCCTGCGTGCGGCGGTACGCGACGATGCATCGATCACCCATAGCCTGGTGCTCGGCTGCGACCAGCCGGCGCTATCGGCGGCGCATCTGCAGGACCTGCTGGCGGCGGCCGCGCGGGCGGCGTCCGGTTGCGCGGTCAGCGCCTACGCCGGCGTGCGCGGCATGCCGGCGGTGGTGGCCCAGCAGCGCTGGCGCACGCTGCCGTTGGGCGGCGATCAGGGCTTGCGCGCGCTGTTCGCGACGCTGGCCCCGGACAGCCTCGGCTGCATCGTCGCACCTGCACTGGCGTTGGATCTGGACACGCCGGAGGACGTGCAGGCGGCGGTGGCGCGGGGATGGCTGGATCCGTAGCGATTGCCGTGGGGCGGGGCGTTGCGGCAAATCCTGCAGAGCTTGCTACGCGATGGCCGGATTGAAGCGAGCAGAAGTTCCCGTCAGACGGCGGTCGACGTTGGAATGATGTTCTGCCTCGCTCGTCAGGACGGAAAGGGCTTTTCTAATGACGACGAAAGCCTGCTGTAGGAGCGGCTTCAGCCGCGACAGGTATTACCGGTGACGCCTGTCGCGGCTGAAGCCGCTCCTACAAGGGGAGGGACGCGCGGCAAAGTGCATTAATGGAGCGCGGCGCAGCAAGGGCGACTACGCTCAGCCGATCAACTTGTCCGGGGTGATCGGCAAATCGCGGATACGCTTGCCGGTGGCGTGGAACACGGCGTTGGCGATGGCCGCGGGAATGCCGACCATGCCCAGCTCGCCCATGCCCTTGACCCCGAGCGGGTTGACGATCGTGTCGTCCTCTTCGACGAACATGGTCTGGATCTCGTGCACGTCGGCGTTGACCGGCACGTGATAGTCGGCCAGCGAGGCGTTGAGCATGCGCCCGTAGCGATGGTCGATCTCGGTGCCTTCGCTCAGCGCCATGCCGATGCCCATTACCACGCCGCCGATTTCCTGGCTGTGCGAGGTCAGCGGATTCATGATCTTGCCGCAGGCGGTGGCTTCGATGACCCGCGTCACCTGCACCATGCCGGTATCCGGATCGACCTTGACCTCGATGAACTGCGCACCATGCGCGGCGGTCGCGTATTTTTTGCGCTCGGCCGAGGGCTTGGATTCGTGCACCACCTCCAGTTCCTGCAGGCCGTGCTGGCGCATCAGCTTGGCGACCTCCAGGCCGGCCTCGGGCTTGCCGGTCGGCCGCAGCCGGCCATCGACCAGTTCCACTGCATCCACGTCCAGCCCGCTGAACGCAGCCTGCCCATCCTGCCGCGCCAGTTCCAGCAGCTTGCCGCGGATCTCGCGCGCCGCGCCGTGGATCGCGCTGCCGACGCTGGCGGTGGTCCACGAGCCGCCCTGCGCGGGCGCCTTGGGTAGACGCGTGTCGCCGAGTTCGAACTGCACGCGTTTGGCATCGATGCCCAGATACTCGGCGGCGATCAAGGTCATCACCGTGTAGGTGCCGGGGCCGATATCGGCCGTGGCACTCCCGACCCGGGCACTGCCGTCGGCCTTCAGCACGACCCGCGCCAGCGCCGGCATCTGCAGCGCCGCCCAGGTGCCGGTGGCCATGCCCCAGCCGACCAGCAGGCGGCCATCGCGCATGGAGCGTGGTTCGGGCGTGCGCTTGCTCCAGCCGAAGGTCTCGGCGGCGAGCGCGTAGCATTCGCGCAGCGCCTTGCTCGAGAACGGTTTGCCGGTTTCCGGATCGGTCTCGGCGTAGTTGGCCAGGCGCAGTTGCAACGGATCCATCTTCAGCGCATAGGCCAGTTCGTCCATCGCGCACTCGATGCCGAACATCTGGCTGATGGTACCGGGCGCGCGCATCGCCTGCGGCGTCGGCAGGTCGGTCTCTACCACCTCGAAGCGGTCTTCCACGTTGGGACAGGCATACAGCGAGCGTGCATTGCGGAAGTCCGCCTCGTTAAACGCCTCGATGCGCGAGGTGTTGAGCACGTGCCGGTAGCGGATTGCCTGCAGCGTGCCGGCGGCGTCGGCGCCCAGCCCCAGTTCCACGCGGTAGTAGGGGCGGTAGCCATGGCCGCTGAACATCTGCCGCCGGGTGTAGACGATTTTCACCGGCAGGCCGACCGCCTTGGACACCGCCCCGAGCAGGAAGGTGTAGTAGTTCGGGCGCAGGCACGAGCCGAACGCGCCGCCGACGAACAGCGACACCACGTTGACCTTGTCCACCGGAATGCCGAAGTAGCCGGCCAGCTGTTCGCGGTCCTGGTAGACGTTCTGGCTCTTGTTGACCACGGTCAGGGTGTCGCCGATCCAGTAGCCGATGCCGCCGTGCGGCTCCATCGGGTTGTGGTGCTCGACCGGCATCGTGTACGCGGCCTCCAGCTTTACCGGCGCGGCGGCGAACGCTGCGGCCGGGTTGCCGCGCGGCTTCGGCGATTCCTCCGGGGTCGGATCCTGCGCCTGGTCGAGCAACGCGTCGAAATCGGTATGCGCGGTCTCGGCGGCGTAGTCCACCTGGATCAGCCGCGATGCGTGCCGCGCCTGTTCGAAGGTCGTGGCCACCACCACCGCGATCGGCTGCGCGTTGAAATGGATGCGGTCGTCGACCAGGGCGCGGAACGACAGGTCTTCGCCCTTCTTCTTGACCGCATCGGACACCGGCTTGATCGCATTGAGGTGGGTCAGCACCTTGATCACGCCGGGCGCGGCTTCGGCGGCGCGGGTGTCGATGCGCACGATGCGGCCCTTGGCGATGGTGCTGGTGAGGATGTAGCCGTGCACCAGATGCGGGATCTGGAACTCCGCGGCGTAGCGCGCCTTGCCGGTGACCTTGGCGTAGCCGTCGACGCGGCGCATTTCCTTGCCGATGTAGTTCATTGCCGGTTCTCCGGTTGGCCGCTCACGCGGCGTCACTGCCGCTGGCGCGGTGCAGGGCGCGGATCATCGCGTGCGTGCCCATCGGGATCTTGTAGGCGTTGTGCGCCAGCGGCCGCGCCGCGGCCATCTCGGCCTGCGCAGCGGCGGCGAAGGCGGCTTCACCGACATGCTGCCCGACCAGCGAACGTTCGGCGGCGCGCGCGCGCCAGGGTTTGTGCGCCACCCCGCCCATGGCGATGCGCGCTTCGCGGATGCGTCCGTCCGGTTCCAGCGCCAGCGCCGCGGCCACCGACACCAGCGCGAACGCGTAGCTGGCCCGGTCGCGCACCTTCAGGTAGTGGCTGTGCGCGGCGAAGCTCTGCGCCGGCAGCGTGATCGACTCGATCAGTTCGCCGTGCGCCAACTGGTTGTCCAGGTCGGCGCGTGCGTCGGGCAACAAGTGGAACTCGGCGAACGGGATCTCACGATGTGCGCCGGCGGGCGTGCGTACGTGCACCGTCGCGTCCAGCGCGGCCAGCGCCACGCACATGTCCGACGGGTGCACCGCCACGCAGTGTGGGCTGTGGCCGAAGATCGCGTGGGTGCGGTTGAGTCCCTCGCGCGCGCCGCAACCGCTGCCGGGTTCGCGCTTGTTGCAGGGCAGGGCGGTGTCGTAGAAGTAGCCGCAGCGCGTGCGCTGCAGCAGGTTGCCGCCATTGCTGGCCATGTTGCGCAGTTGCATCGTGGCACCGGCCAGGATCGCCTGGCTCAGCAACGGATAGCGTTGGCGCACCAAGGGATGGTTGGCGGTCTGCGTATTGTTGGCGAGCGCGCCCAGACGCAGTCCACCGTCGGCGGTTTCGGCGATCTCGGCCAGGCCCTTGAGCCGGGTCAGGTCGACGATCTCGTCGGCGCCGGTCACCCCTTCCTTCATCAGGTCGAGCAGATTGGTGCCGCCGCCGAGGAACCGCGCGTTCGGATTGGCGGCGACACGGCGCACCGCGTCCTCCGGCGTGGTCGCGCGCTGGTACTTAAACGGCGTCATCGGCCACCTCCTTCGCCATCTTCAGGGCAGTCAGCTCGGACTGGTCGACATAGCGCCATGTCAGCGGCCGCGGCGCGCCGCCGCTGTGCACGTCCTGGATGGCGGCGACGATCTTCGGGTAGGCGCCGCAGCGGCAGATGTTGCCGCTCATGCGCTCGCGCACCTCGGCGTCGCTGAGCTCGGTGACCGGCCGACTGACGTCGGCGCTGACATGGCTGGCGTCGCCGCGCTTGATCTCGTTCAACAGCGCCACGGCCGAGCAGATCTGCCCCGGCGTGCAGTAGCCGCACTGGAACCCGTCGTGCTGCACGAACGCGGCCTGCATCGGATGCAACTGCTCGCCGTCGGCCAGGCCCTCGATGGTGGTGATCTGCGTGTCTTCGGCTTGTGCGGCCAGGGTCAGGCAGGAGAGGCGGCGTTCGCCGTCGACGATCACTGTGCAGGCACCGCACTGGCCGTGGTCGCAGCCCTTCTTGGTGCCGGTCAGCGCCAGATGTTCGCGCAGCGCGTCCAGCAACGTCGTCCGTGGGTCCAACTGCAGCGCGTGGCGCTGACCGTTGACCTCCAGGACCACGGGCAAGGCGTTCTGCGGCGGTGCGGTCTTGGCAACCGGTGCGGCGAACGCGGCGTCGCTGAAGAGGATCTGGCCGCCGGCACTGCTCAGGCCGGCGGCCGAGAGCAGGGCGATGAATTCGCGGCGCGAGAGGCCGTTGATGCCGAGCCGGCGCGCGAGCGCGGCCTCGTCCTCGCTCAGCGGGGTATCGGGCGCGCTGCCGGCGGCGCCGGACGCGGCTTCGGAACGGTGGGGGTCATGCTGCATCGGTCTCTCCTGCCTGGGGACCGCCGCCGTGCGCGCGCAGGCGCAGCATGGAGCGAGTCGACCTGGGTAGCGGCACCGCCATGGTGGCGCCGACGAACGGGCACGCATCCGAACCCGGTCGCCAGCATCGCGGCGATCCCGCGAAGGGATTGCGAAGAGAACGCGAAGGGAGGGTGTCGAGGCAGTGATGCGTTCGGGCCGATCCTCGTGGCCGCAACTGCACGAGTGCGCGTCGAGGGCGCATCTGCAGCAGCGGCGGCCGCCGCGACAGACGACGGATCGCGCCTGTCGCGGCCGATGCGCGCGACGAAACCCTGGCGATTGCAGCGCGTGCGTCTGCAATCGCGCAGGTGCTACCAGCGGTACGCCACCGACAGCTGATACTGGCGACCGGCGATCGGGCGGCCCATGAACACGCCCCCGGTGGCCGCACCAGGTACGCGCACGTTGCCTTCGGTCAGGCCCAGCGTATCGGTCACGTTGCTGCCGCTGGCGGTGAACTCCCAGTGCTCGCCGCTGTGCAGGCTGGCGCCGATGTCGAGCATGTCGTAGGACGGCAGACGCTGGCTGTTGGCCAGGTCGGCGTAGCGTTCGCCGATGTAGGAATAGGTCGCGAACACGCGCAGGTCGCCGAACGGCAGCATCCAGTAGTAGCTCGGGGTCAGCCGGAACTGCCGCTTGGGCTGGCGCATGACCTGGTTGCCGGTGTACTCGCGGTAGTTGCGGTACTTCGCATCCAGCCACACCCCGGTGCCGGCCAGTTCGAAACCGCCGAACGGGCGGATCGCGCCTTCCACCTCCAGGCCATAGGCGCGCGAATCGCCGACCGTGGTGAAGTTGGTGCCGTTGGCCAGGAAGGCCTGGAACGGCGAATTCTTGAAGGTGTTGTAGAACCCGGTCAGGTACAGATCGTAGTTGGTCGCGCCGGACTTCAATCCCAGTTCGTACTGCCTGATGTCCTGCACCTTGGTCTGCCCGTCGCGCAGGTTGTCGAAGCCGGGAAACTTGACCCCGGAATTGACCCGCGCGAAGACGCTGTTGTGCGCGTCGAGCTTGAAGTTCAGACCGGCGGTCCACGACAGCGCGTTGTCGTCCTGGTCGATGCGCCGTGCGCTCGGCAGCGAGATCGAGGTGGCATTGTCGTAGAGCGTGGCCGGGTTGCCGTCCAGGTCCACGGTGGCGGTGTCGTGCACGGTGCCGGTGACGCGCTGGCGCTCGTAGCGCACGCCCAGGTCCAGGCGCAGGCGCTCGTCCAGCTCCCATTCGTCGGCGACGAACACCGCGGCGTTCTCGCCCTGGTAGTGCGCGCGCAGGGCCAGGAAGGCGGTGCTGGTGAAACCGTCACGGGTGGGCTGGCGGCCGTCGTCCAGGGTCACGTCGATGCGCCGCGCGTGGTTCTGCGCGGTCAGCAGCATGGTGTTGCCGAGGTACCAGGTGTCGTTGGAGGTGTACCTGGCGTAGTAGCTGCCCACGGTGAGCGTGTTGCCGGCGAACAGCGTGCGGCTCAGGCGCAGGTCGTTGGTGAAGGAATTCAGGCGCTTGTCCACCGACCACCAGCCGGCTTCCAGCACCTGCTGGTTCTGGTCGACCGCGCCACCGCCATTGGTATAGCGCGCGCTGCCGGGGCTGCCGTAGCCGGCGATGAAGTCGCCCAGCCGCTGCGGCGCGTCGCCGGTGAACAACGCATAGGTCGGCGCGGTGCCGCCCATCACGTTGAAGCGGTCGGCGACGGTCCAGTCGCCCAGCTGCCAGTTCAGCTCGCCACCGAACACGTCGATGTTGACGCCGCGGCCGTCGCCCAGATCGCGCTGGATGGTCTCACCGTTCGGGCCGACCGGCAGGGTGACGTTGCGGAAGTCATTGCTCAGCAGCGTGCCGCGCTGCGCGTCGAGGCCGGGAAAGCTGGACAGGTCGTTGCCGTTGTTGCGCGACAGCAACGGGATCGCGGTGTAGAACGCGTTGTTGTCGTCGGTGTGGCGCGCATAGAACGACAGTTCGCCGCTGTCCCAGCGCTTGCTCAGGGTGGCGCTGAACTGGCCGCCCTTGTCGGCGGGGAACTGCGGGTCGCGTACGCCGTCGGTCTCGCGGAAGAAGCCGCCGACGCTGTAGTACCAGCCGTTGCCCATCGGTCCGCTGTCGAACAGATCGATGCGGCGCAGGACGTCGCTGCCGTCGGTGACGCGCACGCTGCCTTCCGGCTCGTCCTGGCCCTTCTTCTGGATGAAATTCACCGTGATGCCGGCTTGACCATTGGAGAAGATCGGGCTGGGACCGCCGCGCAGCACCTCCATGCGTTCGATGGTGTCGTCGGTACGGAACAGCGTGGAGTTCTCCAGGAACGACAGGGTCGGCGGTGGGAACAGCGGTGCGCCATCGAGCTGGAAGGTGACGAACGGCGCATCGCCTTCGGAGGGCATGCCGCGCACGAAGATGTTGGCACCGGTGCCGCCGCCGCTGGGCTCGGCCCACACGCCGGGCACGATCTTCAGCAGGTCGGCGCTGCTCTGTGGCACCGCTTGCTGGATCTGTTCGGGCGTGGCGGTGGTGATCGAGAAGCTGGCGTCGCGCTTGCGCAGGCCCTTGAAGCGCGCGGTGCCGCTGACCACGACGGTATCCAAGGTGGTGGCGTCGGGTTGCGCTGCAGGCGCAGCGGGCGCGTCGGCGGCCTGTGCCTGCGCGGGTGGTGCGAGCAGGGCGGCGGCGACGGACAGGGGCAGCAGATGGCGAAGCGGTGCAAGTTGCATGAAGAATCTCTCCTTTCTTCATCCGGAACAGTCGGCCGGCAGGCGGCGCGCACGTACAGTGCGCGGCCGCGGCGCATCGGCCGGTACGGCGCGAGACAGGGGTAACGCGCGGCGCTCTTTGTAACGCCGTCGGGCGGTCTGACCGTTGTGCAGCGCGGTACATGCCTCGTTTGCGTGACAGGTTGCCCAGCCAGGCCGCCATTGCACTGCCACGCACGGCGTGCGGTGCGCAGTGCGGCGTTGCTTCGTTTGGTCAGGCGTGGCTGCGCATGAGGAACGCAGCCGCGACAGAGGCGGTTCCTGGATGCCTGTCGCGGCCGATGGCCTAAAAACGGCACAAAGCGGGCTGCTGCGCGAGTACATCTGCGATAGCGCCCATCGCCATTGCCATCGCCGCCACGCCCCCAGTTGCTATCGTGGCGCGCATGGTTTCCAAGAGTGTCCTGCAATGAAGAACTGGCTGTTCCTGCTGGTGGCGATCCTGGCCGAGGTGGTCGCGACCTCGGCCTTGAAGGCCAGCGAGGGCTTCACCCGGCTGTGGCCGACGCTGCTGGCGCTGTGCGGCTATGGCATCGCTTTCTATCTGCTGTCGCTGACCCTGCGCAGCGTGCCGGTAGGCGTGGCCTATGCGCTCTGGTCGGGCATCGGCATCGTGTTGATCTCGCTGCTGGCGTGGTGGCGGTTCGGCCAGGCGCTGGATCCGCCGGCGATCGTCGGCATGGCGCTGATCGTCGCCGGCGTGGTGGTGATCAACGTGTTCTCGCGCAGTGCGCCGCATTAGCCCAAAAAAAGAGGCCGCCCGAAGGCGGCCTCGTCACGTTGCGGCGAACGTGCCGATCAGAAGAACAGGCGTACGCCGAACGAGGCGCTGCGGCCGGGCAGCATGACGTCGTCCTTGAGGAACGAGGTGTGCACGCGCGCGTCCTGGTTGGTCAGGTTGTTGCCGTCCAGGAACACTTCCCAGGCGGTGCTGCCGGTATCGACGTGATACGCCAGGTGTGCATCGACCAGGGTGTAGCCGGCGGTCGGGGTCTCGTTGACCGCCACCTTGTCCTGCTTCTGGTAGCGGGTGGCGCCCAGCGCGGCGCGCCAGTGGCTGGCGTCCCAGCGCAGCTGCGCGCCATAGCGCGCCGGCGCGATGCGCGGCAGGTTGCCGCCGTCCTTCAGCCGCGCACGCACGGTGTCGCCGAACACGCGCAGGTCCCAGGCGCCGCTGTCGTTGTTGGCCAGGTGGAAGGTGGCCTCGCCCTCGAAGCCGTGGAAGATCGCATCGGCCTGGGTCCACTGGCGGATCGGCAGGAAGTCGTTGTCCTCCTCGTGGTACCACTGGCCGCCGGTGTCGACGATGTAGATGAAGTCGTCGTAGCGGTTGTAGTAACCGGCCACCTTGGCGTCGACCCAGTCGTTCTTGAAGATCAGGCCCAGCTCGGCCTGGTTGGCCTTTTCGGTCTTCAGATCGGGGTTGCCGATCTCGTAGGCGAGGGTGGCGATGTGCGGGCCGTTGGCGAACAGCTCTTCCTCGGCCGGGGCTCGCTCGGCGTGGTCGAGGTTGGCGGTCAGGCGCCACTGTTCGTTGAAGCGGAAACCGCCGCTCAGCGACAGGCTCTTCGGAGTGAAGTCGCGGTCCACGCCGGTGTCGGTCTCGTACTTGGTCTTGTCCACGCGCGCGCCGAGCTCGGCCTGCACGCGGTCCCAGCTGTTGCGCGCGAGTGCGAACACGCCGATGGCGCGGGTGTCGGTCTTCGGCACGAAGGCTTCTTCGCCGACCGCCTGGAAGGTCGAATCGCTGCCCTGCACGCCGACCGCGGTCTGCCAGCCGCCGCCCAGGCCGAAGGAGGCCTCCACGCGGCCTTCGTTGGCGCGCTTGTCGAACTTGGTGCCCACTTCCGCGCCTTCGAACTCGGTGTGGGTGTAGGCGGTGTGGCCGAAGCTGTAGCGCAGCGCGCTGCCGTCGCCCCACGGGTCGTTCAGCGCGCCCTTGAGCTCGAAGCGGTCCTGGTGCAGCTGCAGCGACACGCCGCGCTCGCCGGCAGTCGGATCGCCGGGTTCGCCCGGGTTGCCGTAGTTGTCGCGGAAGCGCGAGACCGACACGCCGACGAAGCCCCAGTCGCCGGCCAGCGAACTGCCGATCGAGCCGACCTTGGACTTGACGAACGAATTGAGCTGCGGGCCCTGCGGCGTGTCGTAGTCCTTCAGATTCCGATACACGCCGTCGGCATGGATCGACAGGCCGCTGCCGTTGCCGGCATCGACCCGGAACATGTCGGTGTTGCCGCTCTTGTCGCCGCCTTCCCAGCGCGCCTCGGCACGGCCGTGCACGCCGTCGACCGGGGTCTCGGCGATGCGCCCGTCGACCACGTTGACCACGCCGCCGATGGCGCCGGAGCCGTACAGCAGGGTCGATGGGCCTTTCAGCACTTCGATCTGGTCGGCCAGGAACGGTTCCACCGCCGGCGAATGGTCCTGGCTGACCGTGGACACGTCCTGCGAGGACAGGCCGTCGTTGAGCACCGCCACGCGCGGGCCGTCGAGGCCGCGGATGATCGGCCGGCCCACGCCGGGGCCGAAGTTGGAGCTTTGCACGCCCGGCAGGCTGGCCACGGTCTCGCCGATGCTGGCGCCGCGGTTCTCGTCCAGGCGCTCGCCGGCCAGCACGTCCACCGGCTGGCTCAGTGCGCCGGCGGCATCGCGCAGCGGGCTGGCGGTGACCACCACCTGGTCCATGTCCTTCACGTGCCGGTCCTGCGTGTGGCCTGCGCCGTGGCGGCTGTCGCTGGCCGGCGGCGTGGCATCGGCGGCGGTCGTCGTGGTGGTCGGGTCGGCGGCCAGGGCCAGCGACGGGCTCAACAGGCCAAGCAGGGCCAGGGACAGGGCGGAACGGCGGAGCAGGGCGGGGCGGGAAGAGGGCATGGGCATTCCATTCGGAGGGATGTTCGTGGCGACGTGCGCGCGACCGGCGCCGCGCAATCGCGGCGGACAGTCCAGGAAGGGGCGCGGGACGCGCTGGTCGCCGGCGGCCGAATGTTATATTATTCCGTAACACTTTCAACCGTGCCGACCGTCATGTCCTCACCGTTCGATCTGCGCGCCGCGCTCGACCGCCTCGGCGCCACCGGTTCGCTGCTGTGCGCGGTGCATTGCGCGGTGCTGCCGCTGGCGCTGGCGGTGCTGCCGTCGCTGGGCCTGTCGATGTGGCTGGGCGACGGCGTGGAGCGCACGCTGGTGCTGTTCGTGACGTGCCTCGGCCTGTTCAGCCTGGTGCTCGGCTATCGCCGCCATCGCGTGTGGCAGGCGCTGGGATTGCTGCTGCTGGGCCTGCTGTCGCTGTGGGCCGGGTTGCTGGTGCCGGCGTTGCACCACGCGGTGGCGCCGCATGCGGCGATCATGACCTTCGGCGGCACCCTGGTCGGGCTGGCCCACCTGCTCAACCTGCGCCTGAACCACGGCCACGTGCACGACGCAAGCTGCGCCCACTGAGCGCACGTGGTAGTCTTGCCGCCCTTGCGCGAGGGCGCTGACCGCGTTGGCCTCGCCAAACCCCGTGCAGCTCGCGGGGGTTTTCGCAAACACATTCAGGAGTCGATGAGCATGGGTAAGGGTGACCGCAAGACCGCCAAGGGCAAGCGCTACAACGCCAGCTACGGCAATTCGCGCTCGCACAGCGTGAGCAAGGTGGCCGTGGGCGCTGCCGCGCCGGCCGCGAAGAAGTCGGTGGTCAAGGCGCCGGCGGTGAAGAAGGCCGTGGCCAAGAAGACGGTCGCCAAGGCCGGCTGAGCCAGCCACCGGTTGACGAAGAACGCGGCGCTTGCGCCGCGTTTTTTTATGCCTGGCGTGCATGCCTGGCAGTGCCGTGATGCGGGGGTGGACGGCTTGCAGTGGAGCAGGGCGGAGCGAAACGTCATCCCGATCGCGCTGCCGCTCAGGACACGCGGCCGCTCCGGGCGAGCCGCCGCGCAGGACCAACCGCCGCTCAGTGCGGACGTGGCGCGGTGGGGCCGTCGTCGCGGTCGTCGTGGTCGCTGCCGGCCAGATCGGCGGCCAGCGAGATCGGCGCTTCCTCTTCGGCAGGCGGCGTGGGTGCCGGCGGCGGCGCCACCAGCAACAGCTCGGCCAGGCCGCGATAGATCGGCGTGCGGCAGACCAGCGCCGAGGCGCCGCGGGCGATCAGCACCGTCGCCAGGATCGGCAGCAGCATGTCGCTGCTGTCGGTGAGTTCCAGCGAGATCACCGCCGAGGTCAGCGGCGCCTGGGTCACCCCGGTGAGATAGGCGCACATGCCCAGCAGTACGAAGATGCGCGGGTCCACGCCCGGCATCAGCACGGCCAGGTTGTGGCCGAGCCCGGCGCCGACCGCCAGGGCCGGCGAGAACAGGCCGCCGGGAATGCCGGCGACGTAGGAGACGAGGTTCGCCAGCAGCTTCATCAGGCCGAACTCGTGGCCGACGCTGGCGTGCCCCTGCACCAGGCTGCGCGCCTGCTCGTAGCCGGTACCGAACGCGCCGGTGCCGAAGATCAGGCCCAGCAGCACCAGCGCCAGGCCGCACAGTGCGGCCAGCAGGACCGGCTGGCGCCGGCGCAGCTCGCCCAGCCAGCGCGGCTTGCCGGCGACGGTCAGCAGCACCATGCGCGCGAAAGCGCCGCCGAGCAGGCCGGCGACCACGCCGCACAGCAGGATCGCCAGCCACGCCTTGCCCAGCGGCAGGCCGGCGGTGGCGACGCGGCCGAAGTAGGTGTAGTCGCCGAGCAGGCCCAGCGAGATCACGCCGCCGACGATCACCGCGGTCAGCAGGGTGCCGGAAAAGTGGTGCTCGAAGCGCCCGCTCAGTTCCTCGATGGCGAACACCACGCCCGCCAGCGGCGTGTTGAACGCGGCGGCGATGCCGGCGGCGCCGCCGGCCAGCAGGAAATGGCTGGCCTGGCGCGCATCGCGGAAGCCGAACCAGCGCCCGAACACGTACATCAGGCTGGCGCCGACGTGGACGGTCGGGCCTTCGCGGCCGATCGAGGCGCCGCCGAACAAGGCCATGGTGGTCAGCATCAGCTTGCCCACGGACACGCGCAGCGACAGGTTGGCCTGGCGGAAGCCGTCGTCGGGGCGTTCCAGCGCGGCGATCACCTGCGGAATGCCGCTGCCGCGGGTAGGGCGCAGCGCGCCGTTGGTGAGCCAGGCGAGCAGGGCGAAGACGCTCGGGGTCAGCAGCAACGCCCACCACGGCGAATGCCCGATGATGCGCTGGAACACGTGGAAGGCGGCGTCGCTGGCCTTGGCGAAGACGATGGAGACCAGCGCCACCGCTACCGCGCCGCCCCACAGCACGGCGCGCTGTTTCCAGCTCTCTTGCGAGATCAGTTGGCGCAGACGCGGCGGTTGCGCGGAGTCGGGCGAGTGCATGCGGCCATTGTCGCACGCGTCGCCCCGTGCGGGCGCCCTAGCGCAGCGCCGGCAGCAGCGCCTGCGGATCGCCGTCGTTGGGCGCGGCGGGGATGCCGAGCAGGCGGGTCAGCAAGGGATAGACGTCGACGTTGTCGATCGGCGCCAGGGTGACGCCCTGGCGGAAGGCCGGGCCGCGGGCGACGAACACCGCACGCATCGACGGCAGCGCCGGGTCGTAGCCGTGCGAGCCGCGCAGGCTGCGCGGCTTCTCGGCGATGCGCGCACGCGGCAGCGCATCCCAGCCCTCGTGCATCTGGCACACGATCGGCGGGATGCGCGGGTTGCTGCCGTAGTGCCAGCGCGCCGGCAGTTCGCCCTTGCGCCAGCAGTCGTACTGCGGGTGCGCGCCGAGCAGCCGCGCTTCCACCGCCGCCTGCTGGCCCGGGCGCGGGGCGATGCCTACCGACTGCCCGTAGCTGATCACCGTGACCTGTTGCGGCGGGACCATCTCCTCGACCGCCAGCACCTGCTTGGGCGGCACCGCGGCCATGCCATGGTCGGACACCAGCACCAGGTTGATGCGGTCCAGTTCGCCGCGCTGCGCCAGGCCGTCGAGCAGATGCCCGATCGCCGCATCGATGCTGGCGATGGCCTGCGCGTATTCCCGCGACTCCGGGCCATGGTCGTGGCCGGCTTCGTCCACCTGTTCGAAGTACAGCGTCAGCAACTGCGGACGCGGTGCGCCGGTATCGTCGAGCCAGCCCAGCACCTGATCGACCCGTGCGTTCGGCGGCATGTCGGCGTCGAAGGCCTGGCGACGGCTGGGGCGCACGCCCTGGATGGCCGCCTCGCTGCCCGGCCAGGCCCAGGTCGCGGCGTGCAGGCCGGCTTTCTCGACGCCGACCCAGATCGGCTCGCCTCCCCACCAGCGGCCGTCGCCGACCGCGGCGCGATCGCTGATCTGGAACGTGCCCAGCAGCGGGTCCTGCATGCTGTTGTGGACGATGCCGTGGTGGTCCGGACGCAGGCCGGTGGCGATGGTGTAGTGGTTGGGGAAGGTCAGCGACGGATAGGAGGGCGTCATCCATTGCGCGCGCACGCCGTCGTGGACCATGCGGCCCAGGTTCGGGGTGATGCCGCGATCGAGCATGTCCGCACGCAGGCCGTCGATCGAGATCAACAGCACCGGCGTGGGCAGCGTCGCCGGTGCGGCGGCGCTGGGTGCGGCGGCCGCGGCGGTCGCGTGCGACGGCGTGGAAGGGGTGGAGGCGCAGGCACCGAGCAACAGGGTGGCGCAGACGAGCGTGGAACGCAGGGCGGAGGACATCATCGCGGCATCATAAAGCGCGCACGGTGACGTGGCGAAGACAGGACAAGCTGCGCGCGCATCGGCATCGGCGCCACACGCGACGCGCGACGCGCGACGCCGCAGCGTTCGCTGCGCTCAGCCGAACAGCGACGCCATCGTGTCGGATGTCGTGCCGCTGCCGTCGCGCCGTTCCAGCGCCAGCAGCGCGGCCTTGGTCGGCAGCCCGCCGCCGAAGCCGGTGAGCGCGCCGTTGGCGCCGATCACCCGATGGCAGGGCAGCACGATCGGCAGCGGGTTGCGGCCGTTGGCGGCGCCGACCGCGCGCACCGCACGCGGCTGACCGAGATGCTGCGCCAGTTGCGCGTAACTCCAGGTCGCGCCGAACGGGATCTCGGCCAACGCCAGCCACACGCGGCGCTGGAAGTCCGTGCCGTGGGGGGCCAGCGGCAGGTCGAAGCGTTCGCGCTCGCCGGCGAAATAGGCCAGCAATTGCTCGCGTGCTTCGCGCACCGGCGCCGGATCGTGGATCCAGTCGGCACGGCCGCGGGCGTCGTAGCGATTTTCCGGGAACAGGATGTGGCGCACGCCATCGTTGCCGACGGCGACGGTGAGGAGGCCGATCGGCGTGTCGAAGCGGTCGTAGTACAGCGGGGACGCGGTCATGCGCGGGTCTCCTCGGGAGGATCGTTGGCCAGGTGCCACAGGTGCAGCACCGCGTAGGCGCGCCAGGGCCGCCAGGCCTGCGCGCGCGCCTCGCTGGCGCGTTCGCTCAGGCGTGCGCCGTCCGCGCCGAGCATGCGTTGCAGGACCAGGTCGCCGGCGGGGAAGGCATCGGGCTGGCCGAGCGCGCGCAGCGCGATGTACTGCGCGGTCCAGGCGCCGATGCCCGGCAAGGTGACGGCGTGGGCGACGAAATCGTCCAGGCGCTGGCCGGCGCGGAAGGACAAGCGGCCGTCCAGCACCGCCTGCGCCAGCGCGCGGATCGTCGCCGCACGCGAGCGCGGCAGGCCGATCGCTTCCAGCGGCGCGTCGCGCAGCGCCTGCGGCGTCGGGAAGGCGCGATCCAGCCCCGGCGGCTGGCCGGGCCGCGCGGCGCCATGCCGATCGACCAGGCGCGCGGCCAGGGTCGCCGCGCCGGCCACGCTGACCTGCTGGCCGAGCACCGCGCGCACCGCCACTTCGAACCCGTCCCAGCCGCCCGGCACGCGCAGCCCGGGACGCCGGGCGATGGCGCGCGCCAGCAGCGGATCGTCGCCGAGCGTGGCATGTACCGCGCGCAGGTCGGCATCCAGGTCGAACACGCGGCGTACCCGGCGCACGATATCGGGAATGGCGCGCGGATCGGCCGCAGCGATGTGCAGGCGCAGTTCGTGGCGCTGCGGATCGGCCTCGACGCGGATGCGGGTGGAAGCCTCGCACGGGCCCAGCACGCGCTCGTAGCTGGCCTCGCCGATGCGCTCGATGCCGGGGATCGCACGTTTGCGCAGGAACGCCAGCATCGCCGGGAAGTCCAGCGGCGGCCGATAGCCCAGGCGCAGCACCAGATCGCCCCCAGGGCTCTCGGCGCGCTGCTTGCGGATCGCCGAGGGCGGCATGCCGCAGCCGTCCAGGAAGGCGGCATTGAAGCGGCGCAGGCTGTTGAAACCGGCCGCCAGCGCCACCTGGGTGACCGGCAAGGCGGTCTCGGTGAGCAGTTGCTTGGCCAGCAACAGGCGCCGGGTGGCGTGCACCGCCGCCGGGGTGGCGCCGAGCTGGGCCACGAACAGGCGCTGCAGCTGGCGCGCGCTGATGCCTAGTTCGGCGGCCAGCGCGGCGACGCTGGCGTCCTGCAGCGCACCCTCGGCGATCAGCGCCAGCGCACGTCGCACGACCTCTTCGCCCAGGTGCTGCTGCGCCTCCGGCGACAGTTCGGGGCGGCAGCGCAGGCACGGCCGGTAGCCGGCCGCCGCCGCGGCCGCGGCGCTGGGGTAGTAGCGTACGTTGCTGCGCTTGGGCGGCGGCGCCGGGCACACCGGCCGGCAGTAGATGCCGGTGCTGCGCACGGCGGTGAAGAACACCCCGTCGAAGCGCGCGTCGCGCGACTGGCGGGCGCGGTCGTAGAGGGTGTGGTCGGTGGCGGCGAGGGCAGGCATGGCGCCAGTCTAGTCGGCTCGGGCGCGGCGCACTGGCCGTTTTCGGACAGCAATGCCGCCGTTGTCGCGTGGCCGCGGTGCCCGCGGTTTAGGCGCAGTTGGGGAGGTTCCGCGCGGCGGCACTAGACTAGGTCCACAGGTGCCTGGCGCCTGTGTTTTTCGTGTTCCCCATGGATCCTCCGCTTGGCCGTTCCGTTCAGACTCTGCTGGTTGTCGCTGTGTTGCCTGGGCCTGTTGGCGTGCGGGCAGCAGCCTGCGTCGGCGCCGCGGACGGTTGCCGACAGCCCGTCCGCCGACGGCGAGCACATGGTCTCGATCGGCACGCCGCCGGCACCGCCGCCGCATGCGGTCGCGCCCAAGCGCGACCCGTTGGCCTGGGACGAGGCCACCCTGGAGAACGGCGAGGCCTTCATCAGCTGCGACACCGACTATGCCGCCGAGGCCGGCGACGGCCAGCCGCTGGCCGGGCTGGATCGGCCCGCTGTCGAAGCGGCGCTGGCGCCGTGCCGCGAGCGCGGGCTGATGCGGGTGCGCTATGTCGGCAAGATCAATGCCGGCTTCGCCGAAATGGTGCGGCGCCTGGCCGAAGTGGCCAAACAGACCGGCATCGGCAAGCGCGTGCTCGACCTGGATTCCAGTGGCGGCCAGGTCGAGGCGGCGATCCGTGCCGGCGATGCGATCGGCGAGTCCGGCTGGACCGTGTGGGTGCGCGAAGGCTCGGTCTGCCACAGCGCCTGCGTGTTCGTGCTGGCCGCCGGCGACAACCGGCTGATCTCGGGCAACGTCGGCATCCACCGGATGATGCGGATCAGTTCCACCGCGACCTCGCGCGCCGAGCTCAACCGCGAGTTGCAGGAGGTCTATGGCAACGTCAAGGACTACCTGGAGCGCAACGGCGTGGCGGTGGCGGTGGCCGATCTGATGATGACCGTGCCCAACCGCAGCCTGCGTCTGCTCACCAGCGACGAACTCAAGCAGTACGGGCTCGACGGCACCAACGCGGTGCAGGACGACCTGGAGCGGATCAAGCAACTGCGCAAGTGCGGCGACGATTTCGTGCGGCGCAAGGATGCGTTCCTGGTCGCCTTCGACCAGGAGTGCAAGACCAGGAAGGATGTGGATCTGGAAAGCCTGACCGCCTGTGGCCAGGCGCTGAAGCAGCGCTTCGGATTCCCGGACCAGGCCTGTCCGGCCGAAAGCCCGCTGTCGGAGATCGACGTGGCGACGCTGCCGCTGGCCTCGCCCGGCGCCTGAACGGAGATTGCGGTGCGTGCCGGTCATTCACGTGGCGGGCATGGACGCGGGGCTAGCGTCGCCGCATCCCAACCCGGAGCACGCGCATGGCCGCCGGAACCCGCTTGATGCTGCGGCTGTACCTGCCCCCGGCCTTGCTGGCGCTGGGCGGTTTCGTGATCGCCGAAGTGCTGCTGCACGTCGCCAATGGCCTGCATGCGCCCTGGCTGGCGCGCACCGGCTCGCTGCTGAGCCTGTTCGGCTTGCTTGCGGCGACCGCCTGGGCGCTGTGGGCCAGTTGGCGCGCCTGGCACCGGCAGCGCTACGCCGTTCCGGCGGCGGTGGCGCCTGGCGAGGAGACGCCATAGGCGCCGCTGCGCGGGGCCGCCATGGCGGCGTAGACTGCGGCCCTCGCCACCGCCGCTGCCGAGCGATCTCCTTGCCCACGTCCGTTGCATTTCGCCTGCCTGTCGTCCTGCTGGCCCTGATGGCCGGCGCCACCTTTGCGCAAACCGCGGCGCCAGTGCCGTCGGCTGCGCCCGTGCCGCCCGCCGCTCCGCCAGCAACGCCCGCTGCCGCGCCCGCGGCTGCACCGAAACCGGCGCCGCGCCACGCCGGCGCCGCTGTGCCTGCCCCCGGGCCGCTGGCCAAGCAGGATGCGCAGATGGCGCAGGCCGGGCTGCGCGCCGCGCAGCTGGTCGATGCCGGGCGCGCTGGCGAGCTGTGGGACGGCGCCTCGGCGGTAGCGAAGAAGGCGGTGACGCGTGCTGTGTTCGTGCGCGAGATCGACGCTGCGCGTGCGCGGCTGGGCGCGCTGATCGGCCGCGGCGTCGCCAGCGTGGCGCGCGTGCAGTACGCCGCCGGCTCGCAGGTGCCGCCGGGCACCTACGTCAACGTCAGCTTCCCCAGCCGCTTCGCCAACGCGCCGCAGCCGGTGCGCGAGCTGGTGTCGTTGCGGCTGGACGAGGACAAGACCTGGCGTCTGGTCGGCTATCACGTGGCCATGCCCGATTGAGCGGCATGCTGCGCGCCGTCTTCCTTTCCTCCGAGGCTCCGATGCCCATCGAAATCCGCATGCTGGCCTGGGCGATCCTGCTCGGGATCGCGCAACTGCTGCTCGCCTCCGCCTTCGTCACCGCGCAGCGCGGGCTGAAGTGGAACGCCGGCGCGCGCGATGCGCCGCAACCGCCGCCGGCCGGCGTGGCCGGGCGCCTGGACCGCGCGCTGCGCAACTTCCTGGAGACCTTCCCGTTCTTCGCCGCCGCGGCGGTGGCGGTGGCGGCGCTGGGCAAGGGCGATGCGCACACCGCGCTGTCGGCGCAGATTTACCTGTGGGCGCGGGTGGCCTACGTGCCGCTGTACGCGGCCGGCGTGCCGTACGTGCGCAGCCTGGTGTGGGTGGTGTCGCTGTGGGCGATCCTGCAACTGGTGTGGGCGTTGCTCTGAGCGGCGCGGGCTGCGACCGATCGTCGCAGCGCTGATCCAGATCAAGGACGCGCTGCGCGACGGTCGTATCCTGGCCGGGTCCGATCACGGAGTCGTCGCATGCAAGTGGATATCGCCATCGTCGGGGCCGGCCCTGCCGGCCTGTGCTTCGCCCGCTCGCTGGCCGGCAGCGGCCTGTCGCTGGCGCTGATCGAGCCGCAGCCGCGCGCGGCGCTGGCCGAGGCCGCCTTCGATGGCCGCGAAATCGCCCTGACCCATGCTTCGCGGGCATTGCTGGAACAGTTGGGCCTGTGGGCGCGGATCGACCCGCAGGCGATTGCGCCGCTGCGCGATGCGCGGGTGATGAACGGCTCCTCGCCGTTCGCGCTGACCTTCGCCGCGGGCGAGGGCGGCCATGGCGATCTCGGCTGGCTGGTGCCCAACCACCTGATCCGCCGCGCCGCGTTCGCCGCGGTGCAGGACCAGCCCGGCCTGACCCTGCTCGATGGGGTCTCGGTGCAGGCGCTGCGCCGCGACGCGCGCCAGGCGCAATTGCAGCTTTCCGACGGGCGCAGCGTGGCCGCGCGCCTGGTGGTGGCGGCCGACAGCCGCTTCTCCAGCACCCGGCGCATGAGCGGGATCGGCGCGCAGCTGCGCGATTTCGGCCGCACCATGCTGGTGTGTCGCGTGCGCCACGAGCGCCCGCACCATCAGACCGCCTGGGAGTGGTTCGGCTACGGCCGCACCATGGCGCTGCTGCCGATGCACGGCAACGAGGCCTCGGCGGTGCTGACCCTGCCGCCGGAGCGCGCGCAGGCGCTGCTGCAGATGGACGAGGCGGCGCTGGGAGCGGAAATCGGCGCCTGCTTCGAGCACCGCCTGGGCGACATGACGCCGCTGGTGCGGCCGCAGGCCTATCCGCTGGTGGCGGTGTACGCGCAGCGCTTCGTGGCCGAGCGCTATGCCTTGATCGGCGACGCCGCGGTGGGCATGCATCCGGTGACCGCGCATGGGTTCAACTTCGGCCTGCACAGCCAGGCGCGGCTGGCGCGCGCGCTGCACGCGGCGGTGGCGCGTGGCGACGACATCGCCGCGCCCGCGCTGCTGACCGGCTACCAGCGCGGGCACCGCCTGGCCACGCGGCCGCTGTACGAGGCGACCAATGCGATCGCCGCGCTGTACACCGATGACCGCCTGCCGGCGCGTGCCCTGCGTAGTGCCGCGCTGCGCGTGGCCGACCGGGTCGCGCCGTTCAAGCGCGCGATCGCCGCGCACCTGACCCAGCGCGTGGCGGCCATGGCGCGTTGAGTTCAGGCATGCGGCGAGAGAGGAGGGACGCGTCGGCGCAGGCGGTGCGGCGTGCGGCGTGGCGTTGTCGCCGGGCCTCGGGTCACGGCTGAGCCTGTTGTGCGCTTTCTCGTAGGAGCGGCTTCAGCCGCGACAGGCTTTATCAGGAAAGCCCGGTCGCGGCTGAAGCCGCTCCTACGGGGGATTACAAAAAGCCTGCTGCAGTGGGCGGAAGACAAGCATCCTGGGTCAGCGACCTCAGGTTGAACGTCGTTGCGCCGCACCGGCGGCGAGTTGGGCGAGGGCGCTCTGCAGGTCGCCGCTGCGCTGCGCCGCTTCGATCGGCGCGATGGCCCAGGCGCAGCCGGCGTGGCGCAGGTGCTGGCGCCAGTCGCCAGTCCATGCCTCCAGTTCGTCCAGCGCCAGGGAGATGGAACCGCCGCGCTCAGCGTGGCCGCCGCGGATGGACTGCCCCAGGCGGAACGGCTGCGCTGCGTCGGGGTCGAGCTGCACGATGTACACGTCGTGGTGCGGATCTTCCGCGGACGGCGCGATGTTGCGGATGCCGAGCGTGATCAGCATCGTTTGGCGATCCGCGCTGTCCGGCGCCGCCGGCCGGCGCATGGCAGGCCGGGTTCGCCGATGGCGGTCATACCTTGCCGAGCACCTGCACCTGCACGTCGCCCAGTTGTACCACCTGGCCCGCGCGCACCTTGCAGGCCTTGCGCAGTTCGACCTCGCCATCCACGCGCACCTGGCCTTCGCTGATCACGGCCTTGGCCGCGCCGCCGCTGTCGCACAGGCCGGTCAGTTTCAACAGGTGCTTGAGTTCCACGTAGTCGCTTTCTAGCTGGAGATCGATGGTCTGCATTGGGGGTTGCTCGGAAATCGGCGCCCATTGTCGGTCATTCGCGGGCAAAACGCCCAGTGTTTCGGTCGGCTGGGTGTCATGGCGGTCGTACGCGGGTGGCCAGCGCGTCCTGGAATCGCGCGCGAAAACGGTACGTGGGATAGTGCGCGTGCGGCCACGCTGAACGGCGACCTTCACCCGCTTTCGACATGCGGCCCGTCACGGGGCACAATAGGGCTTCTTTGCGCCTGCCGGTTCTCTGCGGCGCCTCCGGAGTCTCCCATGTCCCAAGATACCCCCGCGCCGCTGCTGTTCGCAGATCTCGGCCTCTCCCCTGCTGTGATGAAGGCGGTCGCCGACGTCGGCTACGAGTCGCCCTCGCCGATCCAGGCCGCCACCATCCCGGCGCTGCTGACCGGCCGCGACCTGCTCGGCCAGGCCCAGACCGGCACCGGCAAGACCGCCGCGTTCGCGCTGCCCATCCTGTCGCGGCTGGATTTCGCCCAGCGCAAGCCGCAGGCGCTGGTGCTGGCGCCCACGCGCGAACTGGCGATCCAGGTGGCCGAGGCGTTCCACCGCTACGCCGCGGCGATCCCCGGCTTCCAGGTGCTGCCGGTGTACGGCGGCCAGCCCTACGTGCAGCAGCTGTCGGCGCTCAAGCGCGGCGTGCACGTGGTGGTGGGCACCCCCGGGCGCGTCATCGACCATCTCGACCGCGGCACCCTGGACCTGTCCGAACTGAGAACGCTGGTGCTGGACGAAGCCGACGAGATGCTGCGCATGGGCTTCATCGACGATGTCGAGGCGGTGCTGAAGAAGCTGCCCGACTCGCGCCAGGTGGCGCTGTTCTCGGCGACCATGCCGCCGGCGATCAAGCGCATCGCGCAGACCTATCTGAACGACCCGGCCGAGGTGATCATCGCCTCCAAGACCACCACCTCGGCCAATATCCGCCAGCGCTACTGGGCGGTGAGCGGGCTGCACAAGCTCGACGCGCTGACCCGGATCCTGGAAGTCGAGCCGTTCGACGCGATGATCATCTTCGCGCGCACCAAGGCCGGCACCGACGAACTGGCGCAGAAGCTGCAGGCGCGCGGGCTGGCCGCGGCGGCGATCAACGGCGATATCCAGCAGGCGCAGCGCGAGCGGGTGATCCAGCAGCTCAAGGACGGCAAGCTCGACGTCCTGGTCGCCACTGACGTGGCCGCGCGCGGCCTGGACGTGGAGCGGATCAGCCACGTGCTGAACTACGACATCCCCTACGACACCGAAAGCTACGTGCACCGCATCGGCCGCACCGGCCGTGCCGGGCGCAGCGGCGAGGCGATCCTGTTCGTCAGCCCGCGCGAGCGCGGCATGCTGCGCGCGATCGAGCGTGCCACCCGGCAGCCGATCGAGGAAATGCAGCTGCCCAGCGTCGACGCGGTCAACGACCAGCGCGTGACCCGCTTCATGGAGAAGATCAGCGAGACCATCGCCAGCGGTGGCATCGACATGTACCGCGATCTGCTGCAGAAGTTCGAGGCCGAGAAGAACGTACCGATGGTGGAAGTGGCCGCGGCGCTGGCGCGCCTGCTGCAGGGCGATACGCCGCTGCTGCTGGCCCCGGATCGTCCGCGTGCCCCGCAAGGCGAACGCTTCGAGCGCCGCGAACGCCCCGAGCGCACCGAGCGCACCGAGCGCCCGGAACGTCCCCGTTTCGAGCCGAAGTTCGAGCGCGAGCCGCGTGCGCCGCGCCGCGACGACGGCGAGCGTCCGGCGCGTCCGGCCCCGGCTGCGCGCGGCGAGGATTTCGACTACCACCGCGATGTCGGCAGCTTCGAGGCGCCGCGCCGCGACAAGGCGCCGAAAGCGCCGCGCGGCGCGCCGGAAGTGGGCATGGAGACCTACCGCATCGAGGTCGGCCACCAACACGGCGTCAAGCCGGCCAACATCGTCGGCGCGATCGCCAACGAAGCCGGGCTGGAGAGCAAGTACATCGGCCGCATCGACATCCATGACGATCATTCGGTCCTGGACCTGCCGGCGGACATGCCGCGCGAGTTGCTGACGCACCTGAAGAAGGTTTGGGTGTCCGGCCAGCAGCTTCAGATGCGCAAGCTCGAGGGCGACGATGCCGGCAGCGCGCCGTTCAAGCCGAAGTTCGCCCGTACCGGCAAGCCCGGCGGCAAGCCCAATGCCGCCGGCCCGCGCCCGGCCGGCCGCTTCGCCGCCGACCGCCCGCCGCGCAAGGGGCCGCCGAAGCGCTGAGGCGCGGGGATTGGGGAGTCGGGATTGGGGATTCGTTGTAGCGTTCCCTGATCCTGATGTCGCCCGTGCCGTCGGGCAGGTCGCGTCCCTGCCGTGACGTGGGCATGCGCGCCGCAGCCCGGTCGCGTCCGCCCACCGCCTGCCGCCTTGCACTGCCTGGCTCCCCGTAGCGTCGCCGTACACGATCGCCCGCTTTAGCGAATCCCTAATTCCCAATCCCGAATCCCCGCCCCATGCCAGTCCGCCTCAACAAGCACATCGCCGAGACCGGTTTTTGCTCGCGCCGCGAGGCCGATCGGCTGATCGCCGCGCGCCGGGTCACCGTCAACGGCATGCCGGGCGGTGTCGGTTCGGTGGTGGGCGAGGGCGATGAGGTCAAGGTCGACGGGCAGCCGCTGCGTGCGCGCGCCAAGGCCAAGAGCGGGCGCCGCCACGTCTACATCGCGCTGAACAAGCCGGTCGGGGTGACCTGCACCACCGAGAGCGCGGTCAAGGGCAACATCGTCGACTTCGTTGGGCACGAGCAGCGTATCTTCCCGATCGGGCGCCTGGACAAGGAGTCCGAGGGGCTGATCCTGATGACCAGCAACGGCGATATCGTCAACGAGATCCTGCGCGCGGAGAACCGCCACCAGAAGGAATATCTGGTGGCGGTGAACAAGCCGGTCACCGACGAATTCCTGCGCGGCATGGCGCGTGGCGTGCGCGTGCACGACCAGATGACGCTGCCGTGCCGCACCGCGCGGATCGCCAAGTTCGGGTTCCGCATCGTGCTGGAGCAGGGGCTCAACCGGCAGATCCGGTTGATGGCCGCGGCCTTCGACTACCGCGTCACCCAGTTGCGCCGCGTGCGCATCGACAACATCAAGATCGGCGCGCTGAAGCCGGGCCAGTGGCGCAATCTCTCCGAGCAGGAACTGCGCGGCCTGCTGCCGCAGCGCCAGGAGTGGTAACGGCGTCTCAGTGTCGGCCGTCGGCCGCCGCCGCGCGGCCAAACTGTACAGGCGGCGCGCCTGCCAGGACTGGCGTCCGCCGCGGATATGGCCATACTGCGCAACGCGCACCATTGCCGCTGCCAGGTACCCCGTGATCAAGCCCCGCAAGCCCGACAACGAAGCCGCGCGCCTGCAGGCGCTGCATGCGTTGCAGATCCTCGATACCGAACCGGAAGCGTCCTACGACGATCTGGTCGACATCGCGGCCAAGCTGTGCGACACGCCCTCTGCGCTGATCTCGCTGGTGGACGACGAGCGCCAATGGTTGAAGGCGCAGCGCAACGTGCGCCTGTTGAGCACCGCGCGCGACGAGTCCTTCTGCGGCCATACCATCCTGACCCCGGAGCAGGTGATGGTGGTCGCCGACGCCACCGCCGATGCGCGCTTCCAGCACAATCCGCTGGTCACCGAGGGCGGCGTGCGGTTCTATGCGGGCGCGCCGCTGCTGACCCGTGACGGCCTGCCGGTCGGCACCGTGTGCGTGCTCGACAACCGTCCGCGGACCCTGCAGCCGGAACAACTGGCGGCGCTGCAGGCGTTGTCGCGGCAGGTGATGCAGTTGATTGAGCTGCGCCGCAGCAGCCATGCGCTGGCGCTGCAGCTGCGCGAACGCGCCTGGTACGAGCAGCAGTTGCTGCAGTACCAGCACTCGCTGGAATCGCTCAACGCCGAACTGCTGGAGCAGGCGCGCACCGATCCGCTGACCGGTCTGCTCAACCGTCGTGCCTTCGCCACCGCCCTGATGACCCATGCCGAGGCGGCGCAACGGGGCGCCGCGCCGCTCAGCGTGGCGATCCTGGACCTGGATTACTTCAAGAGCGTCAACGACCTGCACGGCCACGACAAGGGCGACGAGGTGTTGCTGGCGCTGGCCGACATGCTGCGCACGCGGATGTCGCCGGACAGCGTGGTCGCGCGCTACGGCGGCGAGGAGTTCGCGCTGCTGCTGCCGGGCCTGGACGCGGCGCAGGCGGTGCGCACCTGCGAGCGCCTGCGCCAGGACACCAGCCTGCTGCAGCTCGGCGTGCCGCTCACCGCCAGCATCGGCGTGGCGACGTTGCAGGGCCGCGAGAGCGCCGAGGACCTGCTCAAGCGTGCCGACCAGGCCCTGTACGAGGCCAAGCGCGCCGGCCGCGATTGCGTGTCGCTGGCGGCGTAGGCGCGCTATTTCATCCCCGGACGACCCCTGGGCTCTCCTTCTCCCACCGGGACGACGGCCCCTTTTTTCGGGGGGAGGTGCCCCGCGGGCCGGACGAGCGTAGGCGAGCAGCCTCGCGTACTCACAGTCCGCTTCGCGCCGTACCCTCACCCCAACCCCTCTCCCGGGGGGAGAGGGGCTAGGAATGTCGAGCATGCCACGCCCTTCGCGTTGGCCTGCTGTCATGCCGCAAATGTGCAGGACGGGGCCAATCCCGAATCCCCAATCCCCAATCCCGGAGTGAGCGCGCCAGCGCTCACTCGACCACGTTCTTCGCCTCGCAGGTCGCCAGCAGTTCCGGGTGCTGCACCGGGCGCGTGCGCGTCAGCAGCGGATGCAGGAACACCGCGCCCAGGATCACCGCCACGCCGAGGTAGAACAGCCCGGTGAGCTGGCGCTGCTCGTCCAGCAGCACGATCGCGAACACGATCGCGTAGACCGGTTCCAGGTTGGTGACCAGCTGCACCGCATAGGCGCTGAGCCGACGCAGCGCGACCAGGGCCAGGGCGAACGGCAACAGCGTGCACAGCAGCGCCAGCGCGAGCAGCAGCGCGGTGTCGTGCAGACTGGGCAGCACCAGCAAGGGCCCGCTCAGGGCCGGCAGCACGAACGGCAGCAACGGCGCCAGCGCGGTGAGGGTGAGGGTGCCGGCGCCCAGTTCCAGCGCGGTCACGGTCAGCGGATCGGCGTGGTCGACCAGGCGCTTGTTGAGCGAGCCGAAGGCCGCCACCAGCAGCGCCGATACCGCACCGACCGCCACGCCGGCGCGCATCCCGTGCGGCACGCCGCCGACCACCAGGGCCACGCCCGGCAGCACCGCCAGGCCGAAGGCCAGTTCGCTGGGGCGGAACGGCCGCTTCGCCACCCACGGTTCGATCACCGCGGTGAACACCGGTGCCAGCGCGATGCAGGTCGCCGCCACCGAGGCATTGGCCAGCTTGATCGCGCCGTAGAAGGTCAGCCAGTGCAGGCCGACCAGGGCGCCGACCACGGCGTAGCCCAGCGCCAGTTTCGGGGTCAGTGCGGCCAGGCCGCGCCACACCCGCGGCAGCAGGGCCAGCGCGGCCACCACCATCAGCATCCGCCACCACACCAGCGGCAACGCGGGCAGGGTGATCAGCTTGCCGAGAATCGCGGTGATTCCCCACAGCAGGACGCAGAAATGGATTTGCAGCTGGGCTTTGGTGGTGGGGTGCATCGGCATCCGCATATTGTCGCGCAAAGCGCGGCGCGACGGTCGCAGATCGGGGCGCGGATCAGGCGTTCGCTGCGGACGGCGACGCGGTCCGCGCCATCCTGCGCGCATAGGCGGCGGTGAGCGGCGGCACCAGCAGCGCCGTCACCACCACCGAGGTCGCCACCAGCGCGGTCGCGGCCGGCGCGGTGGCCTGGAACTGCGGCGCTACTGCCGCCACCAATGCCGGCGTGGCCACCGCGGCGCCGGCGGTGCTGGAGGCGGCGAGGCCGGCGCTGCCGTTACCGCCGGCCAGCCAGCGATCGGCCAGCAGCAGCGGGATCCCGGTCGCCACGATCACCAGCAGGCCGAGCGCGACCCCGGCCACGCCGGCGTGGGCGACCATGCGCAGGTCCAGGGTATTGCCCAGGGCGAAGGCGAAGAACGGGATCAGCGCCGGCACCGCCCGTGCGAACAGGGCGCGCAGCGCCGGGTCCAGATTGCCGAGCACGAAACCAGCCAGCAGCGGCAGCACCGCGCCGAGCAGCAGCCGCGGTTCGAAACTGGCGACGCCGGCAGTGCCGAGGATCAGCATGGTCACCAGTGGCCCGGATTCCAGCGACATCAGCGCCATCGCGCCGGCCTCGCCGCGGCCGCCGTACTGCTGCATGAGCGCGGCGAACAGGCCGGCATTGGTCATGTCCATCGCCGCGACCAGCGCCAGCACCGACATGCCGCTCCACACGCCAGCGACGATGCCGCCCGGCGGCAGCAGGCGCGCGGCGATCACCGCGGTCAGCCACGCCACCGCGATCTTGGTCAGCACCAGCACGCCGGAGGCGCGCAGCACGCGGCCGCCGCTGCGCAGCCGGATCGAGGCGCCCAGGCAGAAGCACCACACCGCCAGGATCGGCACCAGCCCGCCGATCAGGCCTTGGGTGAACGAGCCGAACCAGGCGCCGGCCTGCGGCCACAGGGTGTGGCAGAGGGCGCCCAGCAGCAGCGGCGCCAGCATCATGCCGCCGGGAAGACGTTCGAGCGTGCGCTTGATCCGCATCGATGGGCTCCGCGTGTGGAGGCGCGGCCGGAGCCGCGGCCCGGCGATGGCACCGGACCGGCGCTGTTGTACCGCAGTGCGGCGACTGCCAGGTGTCGCCGGGTGTGCGCGGTCGATGCCCGGTTCAGCCGTCGTGCGACCGCGGCGTCGGCGGTCGCGCTTGCGCTGTGCCGCACGTCGCGTGCGTGCGGCACAGCGCGTCACGCCTGTGCGGCGGACCCGAGGATCTTCAGCAGGGCCATCGCCGCTGCGGGATTGCGTTCCTTGGCGGCGCTGATGAAGTAGACGAAGACCTCGCGCGGCGTGGTCTTGGCCACGGTCGTGTCGGCGTGCGGCAGCGCCTGCGGATCCTCGCCGCGGCGCCAGGCCTGCGCGTGCGCGGCCCAGGCCTGAAGCTCCTTGGGCGGGTAGCCATGGGCGACGTCGGCGCGGCTGCGCATCAGCCGTGCATAGACGAAGTCGGTGCCCAGGTCGGCGAAGGAGGGGAACTCGGGCGAATCGGTGAACACCGTGGCCACGCCGTGCCGGCGGGTCAGCTGCAGCAGTTCCGGGACGACGCAGGCCGGGTCGCGCACTTCCAGCACATGGCGCAGCCGGCGTCCGCCGGCCTTGCGCGGCAGCAGGTCCAGGAACGCGGCCAGGTCCTCCAGGTCCAGGCGATGGCCGTGCTCGAACTGCCACAGCAGCGGGCCGAGGCGGTCGCCGAGACTGGCGATGCCGCCGACGAAATCCTCGATCTGCGTGCCGGCGCCGGCCAGCCGCCGCAGCGCGGTGATGCGCTTGGGCGCCTTGGCCGAGAACAGGAAACCCGGCGGCGTCTCGTCGCGCCAGCGCGCATAGGTGTCCGGCTTCTGCGCGCCGTAGTAGGTGCCGTTGATCTCGATGCTGGTGACGTGGCGGCTGGCGTATTCCAGCTCGCGGCGCTGCACCAGGCCCTGCGGATAGAACATGCCGCCGCGCCACGGCGCGTAGGTCCAGCCGCCGATGCCGACGCGGATGCCGTCCGTCGCGGCCGGGGCGGAGTCGAAAAGATCGTTCATGCGGGTGCGCGTGCGGAGGGGGAAGACCCGATTGTGCCGCAGCGCGGCGGCGTCGCACCGTCTGCGGCGCGGCCACGCCGCGTCGCGCGGCCCTGCAGCGCGGCACTGCCGCCTGCGCACGCGCTGGCCTACACTCGGCGGCGACGCCCGCGTGGCTGGGCCTGCGCCGCAGCCCGCGCCGGCCGGTCCCTTTACCCTTGGTTCTTTCAGGAGCGACGCAGTTGAAGAGCATCTCGATGGGCTGCGGCCTGTTGTTGGCGGTGAGCGCCACCGTGCAGGCGCAGGCGCCGGCCCCCACGCCGAGTCCCGCGCCGGCCCCGGCCCCGCCCGCGTTGCCGCCGGCCTTGCAGGATCTCGATGCGCAGGTGGAGCGCGTGCGCAAGCAGTTCGACGTGCCGGGCATCGCCATCGCCATCGTCAAGGACGGGAAGGTGGTGCTTGAGCGCGGCTACGGCGTGCGCGAACTCGGCAAGCCGGAGCCGGTGGATGCGCAGACCCTGTTCGCGATCGCCTCCAATACCAAGGCCTTCACCTCCGCGGCGCTGTCGATCCTGGCCGACGAAGGCAAGCTCAAGCTCGAGGACCGGGTGGTGGATCACCTGCCGTGGTTCCAGATGTCCGATGCCTATGTCACCCGCGAGATGCGCGTGCGCGACCTGCTCAGCCATCGCAGCGGCCTGAGCCTCGGTGCCGGCGACCTGTTGTTCTGGCCGGCCACCAGCTACAGCAACGAAGAAGTGGTGCGGCGCCTGGCGCACGTGCCGCTGAAGGGCGGTTTCCGCGACCGCTACGCCTACGACAACATCCTGTATGCCGTAGCCCAGAAGCTGATCGAACAGGTGTCCGGGCAGAGCTACGCCGAGTTCGTGCGCCAGCGCATCTTCGTGCCGGTGGGCATGACCGGCGCGCGCATCAACAGCGATCACCTGCAGCCCGGCGATGCAGCCGCGGTCGGCCACGCCAAGTTCGATTTCCGCGAGTTGCGCACGGTGGCGCCGCTGACCTGGTCCAACAATTCCGGCGCCGGCGGCATCTACGCCAACGTGCACGACATGGCCAAGTGGATGCAGGTGCAGCTCGACGGCGGGCGCCTGCCGTCGGCCGATGGTCAGACGCGGCAGCTGTTCAGCGCCCAGCGCCAGCAGGAGATGTGGCAGATGATCACGCCGATCGCGGTGTCCGAGCCGAGCGTGCCGGAACTGCTGCCGGCCAAGCCGAACTTCGCCGGCTACGGCGAGGGCTGGAGCCTGAGCGATTATCGCGGCGCCAAGCTGGTCTGGCACACCGGCGGCTGGCCGGGCATGGTCTCGCGGCTGACCCTGGTGCCGGAGCGCAAGCTGGGCGTGATCGTGCTGACCAATCAGGAGGTCGGCGCCGCCTTCAACGCCATCACCCTGCGGGTGCTGGACGCTTACCTGGGCGCGCCGGCGACCGACTGGACCGCCGCCTATGCCAAGGCCGTGGCCAAGGCCGACGCCAGCGCCGACGAGGACTGGGCCAAGCACGTGGCTGCGCGCGACGCCAAGTCCACGCCGTCGCTGCCGCTGTCCGGCTACGCCGGCACCTACCGCGACCCCTGGTATGGCGACGTGGTGGTGCGTCAGCAGGGCAAGCGCCTGGAACTGCAGTTCAGCAAGACCGCGCAACTGGTCGGCACCCTGGAGCACTGGCAGCACGACACCTTCATCGTGCGCTGGCGCGACCGCTCGCTCAACGCCGACGCCTTCGTCAATTTCGCGCTGACGCCCGACGGCAAGGTGCGCGAGGCACGCATGCAGGCGATCTCGCCGCTGACCGATTTCAGCTTCGATTTCCAGGATCTGGTGCTGACGCCGGAGTGAGGCCGGGATTCGGGAGTGGGGATTCGGGATTCGTAGGAGCGGCTTCAGCCGCCACCAGGCGTTATCGGTAACGCCTGGTCGCGGTTGAAGCCGCTCCTACAACAGAAAGCGATAGGCGCCATGCGGGCGGGAGGCCGCTCTTGCGAATCCCCAATCCCGACTCCCCAATCTCGGCTTCACCTCGAATCCCCAATCCCCATTCCCAGCGTCACGGGACGTGACGCCAGATACGCTACCCTGACGCCCCTTTTTAGCGTGGCGTCGCGATGTTCCGCTGGTTCGAGTCCCTGATCGAGGTCTTCCCGAAGGTCGAGACCCAGATGCCGCCGCGCGGGGTGGTGCGCTTCTATCTGCACTACCTGCGCCCGTTGTGGCCGCTGCTGCTGGCCACGGTGGTGGCGGGGTTGCTGCTGGCGCTGGTGGAAGTGGCGATGTTCGATTTCCTCGGCCGCATCGTCGACATGGTCGCCGAGCAGCCGGGGCCGGATTTCTTCCAGCGCCACGCCGGCGAACTGCTGTGGATGGCGCTGATCGTGCTGGTGGCGCGGCCGTTCTTCGTCGGCCTGCACAACCTGCTGGTGAACCAGGCGATCGTGCCCGGCCTGAGCAACCGCGCGCGCTGGCTGATGCACAACTACGTGGTGCGGCAGAGCCTGGGCTTCTTCCAGAACGACTTCGCTGGGCGCATCGCCAACCGGGTGATGCAGACCGGGACCTCGCTGCGCGAGTCGGCGGTGCAGATGGTCGATGCGCTGTGGTACATCCTGGTCTACACGACCAGCGCGCTGTGGCTGTTCGCCCAGGCCGACCCGTGGCTGATGGTGCCGCTGATCGCGTGGCTGCTGGTCTACGTGGGGTTGATGGTCTACTTCGTGCCGCGGATGAAACAGCGCGCCTGGATCGCCTCGGACGCGCGCTCCAAGGCGATGGGGCGCATCGTCGACGGCTACACCAACATCGCCACGCTCAAGTTGTTCTCGCATGCCGGGCGCGAGCAGGGCTATGTGCGCGAGGCGATCGACGAACTGGCGGTCAAGCATCGCCGGCAGACCCGCATGACCACGGCGATGGATACCGCCATCGCCATCGCCAACGGCTTCCTGATCGTCGGGACCTCCGGCCTGGCGCTGTGGCTGTGGAACCGCGGCCAGATCAGCGTGGGCGCGATCACCGTGGCCACCGGCCTGGTGATCCGCATCCACAACATGTCCGGCTGGATCATGTGGACGGTCAACGGCCTGTTCGAAGACATCGGCGCGGTGCAGGACGGCATGGAGACCATCGCGCAGCCGGCGCAGGTGCAGGATCGCGCCGACGCGGTGCCGCTGCGCGTGCAGCGTGGCGCGGTGCACTTCGAGCACATCCACTTCCACTACGGCAAGCGCGGCGGGGTCATCGCCGGGCTCGACCTGCAGGTGCGCGCGGGTGAGAAGATCGGCCTGGTCGGGCCGTCCGGCGCCGGCAAGTCGACCCTGGTCAACGTGCTGCTGCGGCTGTACGACCTGGAGCAGGGCCGCATCCTGATCGACGGGCAGGACATCGCCGGCGTCACCCAGGAAAGCCTGCGTCAGCAGATCGGCCTGGTCACCCAGGACACCTCGCTGCTGCATCGCTCGATCCGCGACAACCTGCTGTACGGCCGCCCCGACGCCAGCGAGGCGCAGTTGCACGCGGCGGTGGCGAAGGCGCGCGCCGCCGAGTTCATCGAGCAGTTGGTGGACGGCGAAGGCCTGCGCGGCTACGACGCGCAGGTCGGCGAGCGCGGGGTCAAGCTGTCCGGCGGCCAGCGCCAGCGCATCGCCATCGCGCGCGTGCTGCTCAAGGACGCGCCGATCCTGATCCTGGACGAGGCCACCTCGGCGCTGGATTCGGAAGTGGAAGCGGCGATCCAGGACAGCCTGGACGAGCTGATGGCCGGCAAGACGGTGATCGCGATCGCCCACCGGCTCTCCACCATCGCGCGGATGGACCGGCTGGTGGTGATGGACCGCGGCGTCATCGTCGAGACCGGCACACATGCCGAACTGGTCGCCCGTGGCGGCCTGTACGCGCGGCTGTGGGCGCGCCAGACGGGCGGCTTCGTCGCGGCGGAATAGGATTTCGCTGGACCTCGCCGCGCCAGGCGGTCGCGGCGCAACGACGCAGCGGGGCAGGGCGGCGGCACTGACGGCGGTCGCCGGGACGCCGTGCTCCGCTCGGAGGCGGCGCCGGCTGCCCGGCAATGCGACAATGCGCGGCTTACCGATAGTCGCCAGACCATGTCCCGATTGCAGTTCGAGCTCCATACCACCGACGGCGCCGCGCGCCGCGGCCGCCTGACCTTCCCGCGCGGAACGGTCGAGACTCCCGCGTTCATGCCGGTGGGCACCTACGGCTCGGTCAAGGGCGTGCTGCCCGAGCAGATCAAGGCGCTGGGCGCGCAGATCATCCTCGGCAACACCTTCCACCTGTACCTGCGCCCGGGCCTGGACGTGATCGGCGATCACGGCGGCCTGCACGGCTTCGCCCGCTGGGACGGGCCGATCCTGACCGATTCCGGCGGCTTCCAGGTGTTTTCGCTGGCGCACCGGCGCAAGATCAGCGAGCAGGGCGTCACCTTCGCCTCGCCGACCGACGGCGCCAAGGTGTTCCTGGGGCCGGAGGAGAGCATGCAGATCCAGCGGGTGCTCGATTCGGACATCGTGATGATCTTCGACGAGTGCACCCCGTATCCGGCCACCGAGGATGTGGCACGGCGTTCGATGGAGTTGAGCCTGCGCTGGGCGCAGCGCTCGCGCGACGCGCACGACGCACTGGGCAACGACGCGGCCCTGTTCGGCATCGTCCAGGGCGGCGTGCATGCGGACCTGCGCACGCGTTCGATCGAGGGATTGCAGGCGATCGGCTTCGACGGCTACGCGATCGGCGGGCTGGCGGTGGGCGAACCGGAGCACGAGCGCAACGCCATGCTCGAGCACCTGCATCCGCGGCTGCCGGGCGACCGCCCGCGCTACCTGATGGGCGTGGGACGCCCGGAGGACCTGGTCGAGGGCGTGGCCCGCGGTGTGGACATGTTTGACTGCGTGATGCCGACCCGCAATGCGCGCAACGGCCACTATTTCACCTCCTTCGGCACGGTGCGCATCCGCAATGCCCGCTACGAGCGCGACCTCGATCCGATCGAGCCGGGCTGCGGCTGCCACGCCTGCAGCGGTGGCTACACCCGCGCCTACCTGCGCCACCTGGACCGCTGCAACGAGATGCTGGCGCCGATGCTGGGCACCCTGCACAACCTCTGGTACTACCAGAAGCTGATGGCCGACATGCGCGCCGCGATCGCGGCGGGAACCTTTGCCCAGTTCCGGCGGTCCTTCTATGCGGCGCGCGGCGTGGAAGCAACCCCACTCCCAACGGAGCAGGGATAAGCCCCTCTCCCCCCGGGAGAGGGGTTGGGGTGAGGGTACGGGCGCAGCCTCGTGGCAGTCGGGACAGGAGTTGGGGGGGGGGGGCGGGCGAAGCCTCGTGCCGTTTGGGAGGGGTTGGGGTTAGGTCCGGCCGCAGCCTCGTGCAGTCGAACTGACACGTGGCTTCGCCCGCACCCTCATCCGCCGCTACGCGGCACCTTCCCCCGAGAAGGGGGCCATGGTCCCGCAGGGAGAAGGGAAGGGCGCCGCGGCGGTTCCGGAGGGTGAAGGAAGATCGTGGCATAATCGGCGGCTGCTTGCTGCCGCAAGGCAAACCAGCGGTCCGTGCCCCAGGGCGGCGGGCTGCCCAAACCATAGGACGTACCCGATGAATCCGCTCGATTTCCTGATTCCCGTCGCCCAGGCGCAGACCGCCGGCGGCACCGCCCCGGCCGGTGGCGGCCTGCAGATGTTCCTGCTGCCCATCATCCTGATCGCGGTGATGTATTTCGTGATGATCCGGCCGCAGATGAAGCGCCAGAAGGAACACAAGTCGATGCTGGACAAGCTCGGCCGTGGCGACGAGGTCATCACCTCCGGCGGCGTGGCTGGCGTGGTCACCGACATCGGCGACAACTTCATCACCATCGAAGTGGCCGACAACGTGCGCATCCGCGTGCAGAAGGGCGCCGTCGGCAATGTCCTGCCGAAGGGCACGCTGAAGTCCGCCTGATCCATTTCTCCTACTGCTAGGCGCGACGCCGGCGTGGCGTCGTGCGGGGTCCCGCAATGCTCGAGTTTCCGCGCTGGAAGTATGTCCTCATCCTGATCGTGCTGGCGTTGAGCGCTTTGTACGCGCTGCCCAACGTGTACCAGAAGGATCCGTCGGTCCAGATCACCGCCAGCCGCGGCGGCAAGATCGACGACGCCCTGCGCGAGCGGGTGCTCGCCGACCTGAAGACGGCCGGGATCACCCCGAAGCTGGTCGACAAGGAAGGCGATAGCCTGATGGTGCGCCTGCCGAACCTGCAGGCGCAGACCCGTGCCAACGACGTCCTGCGCCAGCAGGTGGGCGAGAACTACACGGTGGCGCTGAACCTGGCCTCGACCGTGCCGGACTGGCTGTCGCGGCTGGGCGGCAAGCCGATGGTGCTGGGCCTGGACCTGGTCGGCGGCGTGCACTTCGCCCTGCAGGTGGACCAGAAGGCGGCGCTGGAAAAGCGCCTGGACGCCTTCGCCGAGGACATCCGTACCACGTTGCGCGATGGCCGTCTGGCCTACCGTTCGGTCGAACGCCGTCCGGACAACAGCATCCAGGTCAGCCTGGGCGAGGGCGTGGACGCCAGCGCCGCGCGCGCCGCCATCGCCAAGGCGCAGCCGACCCTGAGCTACGCGGTGTCCGGGCAGACCATCACGGTCACCGTGCCGGAGGCGGAGCTGAAGCAGATCGCCGCCGGCGCCATCGAGCAGAACCTGACCACCCTGCGTAACCGCGTCAACCAGTTGGGCGTGGCCGAGCCGATCATCCAGCGTCAGGGCGACGACCGCATCGTGGTCGAGTTGCCGGGCGTGCAGGACACCGCCGAGGCCAAGCGCATGATCGGCGCCACCGCCACGCTGGAGTTCCGCGGCGTGGTCGACGGCAATGCCGAGGACGCGGTGCGCAGCGGCAACATCCCGCCCGACGCCAAGGTCTTCCGCCTGCGCGACAGCGGCGCCCCGGTGCTGCTGAGCAAGCGCGTGCTGGTGTCCGGCGACCAGATGGTCAACGCCACCGTCAGCACCGACCAGAACGGCATGCCGGCCGTGGCGGTGACGCTCAACAACGCCGCCGGCCAGCGCATGTTCGACTACACCAGCGCCAATACCGGCAAGCTGATGTCGGTGGTCTACATCGAGCGCATCCCCACCGTGACCATGGTCGACGGCAAGGAAGTGCGCAGCGTGCGCGTCAACGAGGAGGCGCTGGCGCCGACCCGTATCGCCGGCGTGTTCGGCAAGAACTTCCAGACCACCGGCCTGGAGAAGACCGAGGCGGAGAACCTGGCCAAGCTGCTGCGCGCCGGTTCGCTGGCCGCGCCGATGGACTTCGTCGAGGAATACGTGATCGGCCCGAGCCTGGGTGCGGAGAACGTAGAGCGCGGCGTCACCGCGGTGGTCTACGCCTTCCTGTTCACCCTGGTGTTCTTCAGCGTGTACTACCGCATGTTCGGCCTGATCACCTCGGTCGCGCTGCTGATGAACCTGCTGATCGTGGTCTCGGTGATGTCGCTGTTCGGCGCCACCATGACCTTGCCCGGCTTCGCCGGCCTGGCGCTGTCGGTGGGCCTGTCGGTGGACGCCAACGTGCTGATCAACGAGCGTATCCGCGAAGAGCTGCGCCTGGGCGTGCCGCCCAAGTCGGCGATCGCGGCCGGCTACGAGAAGGCCGGCGGCACCATCCTCGACGCCAACCTCACCGGCCTGATCGTCGGCGTGGCGCTGTACGCGTTCGGTACCGGCCCGCTGAAGGGCTTCGCGCTGACCATGATCATCGGCATCTTCGCCTCGATGTTCACCGCGATCACCGTGTCGCGCGCGCTGGCGGTGCTGATCTACGGCCGTCGCAAGAAGATCAAGTCCGTGGCCATCTGAGCCACGCACGCCACCTTCCGCACGTCCCCGCGCCGGCAGGCGCGGGGTCCAAAAAAACGCAGAGCGGTCTCCAATGAAAATCTTCCCGCTTCACCTGATCCCCAACGACACCAAGATCGACTTCATGCGCTGGCGGCACCCGACCCTGGTGCTGATGCTGGTGCTGGCGCTGGCCTCGTTCGCGGTGATCTTCGCCAAGGGCTTCAACTACGCGCTGGAGTTCACCGGCGGCGCGCTGGTGCAGACCAGCTTCCAGAAGCCGATCGACGTGGACCAGGTGCGCGAGCAGTTGGCCAAGGCCGGCTTCGAGAACGCGCAGGTGCAGAACGTCGGTAGCGGCAACGAGGTGGTGATCCGCCTGCAGCCGCAGGGCGAGCACAACAACGAGGACATCACCAAGAACCTCGCCGAGCAGGTGCGCAAGGCGGTGAGCACGCCGCAGAATCCGGCCACGGTCAAGCCGGGCGAGTTCGTCGGCCCGCAGGTCGGCAAGGACCTGGCGCTGAACGGCGTCTACGCCACCGTGTTCATGCTGGTCGGCTTCCTGATCTACATCGCCTTCCGCTTCGAGTGGAAGTTCGCGGTGGTGGCCAGCGTGACCGCGCTGTTCGATCTGCTGGTGACGGTGGCCTACGTGTCGGTCACCGGCCGCGAGTTCGACCTCACCGTGCTGGCCGGCCTGTTGTCGGTGATGGGCTTTGCGATCAACGACATCATCGTGGTGTTCGACCGCGTGCGCGAGAACTTCCGCAGCCTGCGCGTGGAGCCGATCGAAGTGCTGAACCGTTCGATCAACCAGACCCTGTCGCGTACGGTGATCACCGCGGTGATGTTCTTCCTGTCGGCGCTGGCGCTGTACCTGTACGGCGGCGAGTCGATGGAAGGCCTGGCGCTGACCCACATGATCGGCGCGGTGGTGGTGGTGGTGTCCTCGGTGATCGTGGCGGTGCCGCTGCTGTCGATCGGGCCGTTCCAGGTCACCAAGCAGGACCTGCTGCCGAAGTCGAAGGACGTCGAGGCGCTGGCGCGTAGGCCCTGAGGGGCTGGGATTGGGGATTCGGGAGTCGGGAATCGTAAAAGCGTGATTCCTGGTCCTGAAACACCCGCTCCTGCGAACAGAAAAGCCGCGCGGATGCGCGGCTTTTTCTTTGTGCGGACGCTTGGAGATTCGAGTGGGGGCGGCGCCGCATCCGCTTTGTCGTAGGAGCGGCTTCAGCCGCGACGCCTTACCGGTAAGGCGTCACGGCTGAAGCCGCTCCTACAGGTAGGTCGGTCGGGTTGCAGCGCCTGCCAGTGTCGCGGGATGGGCCGTCGACGACGGCGCCATCCCTTCGCGGCGTCCCTGCCGCGCGGCGGGTCCGGACTAGGCCGCGTTGGCGGTGGCGCGGGCGACCAGGTGCGCCACCATCGGGTAGGTCTCGCTGCGCACCTGGAACTGGCCGACGATCTCCACCAGGTCGCCGGCCTGCTGTTCCATCGCACGCGCCGCGGCGGTGGCTTCCTCGACCAGGGCGGCGTTCTGCTGGGTGGTCTCGTCCATCTGGGTGACGGTGTGGTTGACCTGTTCGATGCCGGCCGACTGTTCCTGCGAGGCCGCGGCGATCTCGCCCATGATGTCGGTGACGCGCTGCACCGAGGCCACGATGTCCTGCATCGTCGTGCCGGCCTGGGCGACCAGTGCCGAACCCGCGCTCACGCGCTCGACCGAGTCGTCGATCAGCGTCTTGATCTCCTTGGCCGCGCTGGCCGAACGCTGGGCGAGGGTGCGGACCTCGCTGGCGACCACGGCAAACCCGCGGCCCTGTTCGCCGGCGCGCGCGGCTTCGACCGCGGCGTTCAAGGCCAGGATGTTGGTCTGGAAGGCGATGCCGTCGATGACGCCGATGATGTCGGCGATCTTCTTGGAGGCCGCTTCGATGCCGTCCATGGTGGTGACGACCTGGCCGACCACCGTGCCGCCCTGCGAGGCCACCGAGGCGGCGCCGGCCGCCAGTTGGTTGGCCTGGCGCGCATGCTCGGCGTTCTGCTTCACCGTGGCGGTCAGTTCCTCCATCGAGGCGGCGGTTTCCTCCAGGCTCGCGGCCTGCTGCTCGGTCCGGCGCGACAGGTCGTCGTTGCCGCTGGCGATCTCGCCCGCGGCGGTGTCGATGCTGGCCGCGGCCTGCTGGATGCGGCCGACCATGTCGGTCAACTGCGCGACGGTGGCGTTGGCGTCGTCGCGCATCCGCGCGAACACGCCGTGGAAATCGCCCTGCATGGTCTGGGTCAGGTCGCCGGCGGCGATCGCGCGCAACAGCTGCGACAGCGCCGCGAGGTTGGTCTCGGTGCCGGTCATCATCGTGTTGAGATTGGCGACCATGCCGCGGAAGGCATGCTGGAAGCGCTGCTCCTCGCCGCGGCGGGAGAAGTCGCCCTGCGCGGCGGCGCGCACCAGCAGGTCGATCTCGTGGTTGATCGCGCCGAGGTTGCGCTTCACCTTGGCCATGGTGTCGGTCAGGATCGCCATCTCGCCCGGGAACTGTTCCAGATCGCGGCTGAGGTCGCCTTCGGCATACTCGCCCATCAACGTGATCAGCCGCTGCTTGACCGAAATATGGCTGTGCACCAACGCGTTGGTGTCGCGCACCATGCGCCCGTAGTCGCCGGGGAAGCGCGCCTCGTCCATGCGGAAGCTGATCTGGCCGGCGGCATGCTGCCGGGCCATCTCGGTCTGCGCCTGGATCACCGTGCGCAGTTCCTCCTGCATCTGCCGCATGTCGTTGAGCAGCGACGGCGCCTGTGTGCGCAGGCGCACGTCCTGCGACAGGTCGCCGCTGGCGATACGGCGCACCACGTCGGCCGCGTAGGCCGGCTCGCCGCCGAGCTGGCGCATCAGGCTGTTGCGGACCAGCAGGCCGAGCAGGATCGCGGCGACGATGCCGATCAGCATGCCGCCGATGCTGGTCCACTCGCCGGACTGCGCGCGTGCCTCGCTCTCGGCCTTGCGCACCTGCAGCAGCGCGCGTTCGGCGTCCTCGTACTGGCCGATCGTGTCGCGCAATCCGTCCATCTGCTGCTTGCCGACGGTTCGGAATGTGTCCAACTGGGCGTCGTCGCTGTCGGCGGCGGTGGCGCGCATGTGGTCCAGTGCCTTGCGCTTGGTCGCCATGAACTGCGCGTAGTCCTGCATCAGGGTTTGCAGGCGCGCTTGCTGTGCCGCATTGTCCGCGGTCAGCTGCTTGGATTCCTGCCACTGCGCGCGGAACTCGCGCTCGCCGAGTTCGAACGGCTCCAGATAGGACTTGTCGCGGGTCAGGGCGAAGCCGCGTGCGCCGCTCTCGATGTTGAGCAGGCTCACCAGCATGCGGTCGCCGAGGGTGATGACCTTGTTGGTATGGGCATCCAGCGCAGCGGCGCTGGTGAACTTGCGAAAACCGATCAGGCTGGTGATGCCGACCAGCAATAACATGGCGATCACGCCGCAGAAGCCGATTGCCAGGCGTTTGGTGACGGTGAGATGATGGAAGGACACGCGAGATCTCCGAAAGATGCGAGAGAGCGGGCGCCACCGGCTCCATTGCCGCAGGGACGGCAACGCAGGCGCGGATCAGCGGGGGAAGTTCGGGCAAAAGCCCGCATCTTTATCGGCCGCGTTCTAGGGATCTTTAGGGCTGTGTTCGCCGGTCGCATCGGGCGCATCGCACAGGCCATGGCAGCTGCACGCAGCGCCTCGTGTCGCCGTTTTCTACGCAAACCGCGATCAAGCACAGGTGAAGCGCGCGACGTGCAATGCGTGAGCGTGGCGTGAGGCGCAGACGCTGTGCCGCGTAACGAGCGCAAGCGGAAATCCTGGAAGTCCCATGTCCTCTCGCGATGCGAAAGCGGTGCGTGCAAGGCCCTCGCTGAGAGGCGTGAGCGCGCGGTGCGCGAATGCCGGGCACAAAAAAAGCCGCGCAAGTGCGCGGCTTTTTTTGTGCTGGAGTGTCGGCGCCGGCCAGTCGCCGGACGCGCCCGCTCAGAACTTCGCGTCGAACTCGCCGGCGTAGCCGGTGTTGACGATCAGCTTCTGCAGCGCATCGCCGACCTTGAGGTTGCCGGCGACCACCTGGAACTGCTGTGGGCCGCGGTCGTCGATGCGGCCCAGGGTGCCGCCCTTGAAGTCGGTGACGCGGCCGCCGGCCTCGCGCACCAGCAGCACGCCGGCCGCGATGTCCCAGGCCTTCACCCCCGCTTCGAAGTAGGCGTCGCTGCGGCCGCAGGCGACATAGGCCAGGTCCAGCGCCGCCGAGCCGGTGCGGCGGATGTCCTCGGCCTGCACCAGCAACGCGTCCACGCACTTGAGCTGGGCGCTGGCGTGCTTGCGCTCGCGCGGCGCGAAGCCCGTGTGGACCATGGCGCCGTTGAGTTCTTTGCGCTCGCTGACACGGATGCGGCGGTCGTTGAGCACGGCGCCGTTGCCGCGGCTGGCGGTGAACAATTCGTTGCGCAGCGGATCGAAGATCACCGCGTCGATCGGCTCGCCGTTCTCGACCAGGGCGATCGACACGCAGTAGTGCGGGAAGCCGCGCAGGTAGTTGCTGGTGCCGTCGAGCGGATCGATCACCCACATGTAGCGCCCACCGCCCTGCACGCCGCCTTCCTCGCCCATCACGCCGTAGTCGGGGTAGGCGCGGCGCAGCTCCTTGACGATCACTTTCTCCGCATCGGCATCGACTTCGCTGGCGTAGTCCATGCGGTCCTTCTGCACCACGTTCAGTGCTTCCAGGCGGTTGATGTGGCGCAACAGGACGTTGCCGGCGAGGCGGGCAGCCTTGACCATGACGGTGACGGCGGGTTTTTGCATGGCAACGGCTCCCGAGAAGGCGGAGGTGGGTCTGGAGGAGGAAAAGAGCAGTCCGGCGTCAAGGCCGGCCGCACAGTTTACCATCTACGCCCCCGTTCGCTTCGCCTGCCGTGCCGCCATGACCGATTCTCTCCGTATCCGCTTCGTCCTGGTCGGAACCCAGCATCCCGGCAACATCGGTGCGGCGGCGCGCGCGATGAAGACCATGGGGCTGTCGCGGCTGGTACTGGTAGCGCCGGAATGCGAGCTGGATACCGAGGCGTACCGGCGTTCTGCCGGTGCCGAGGACCTGCTGCAGCAGGCGCCGGTGCTGCCCGCGCTGGCCGACGCGGTGGCCGACTGCCGGCTGGTGCTGGGCTGCACCGCGCGCAGCCGCCGCGTGTCGCTGGAGGAACTGCTGCCGGCCGATGCCGCGCAGCGCCTGACCGCCACCAGCGCCGAGCCTGCGGAAGTGGCGCTGGTGTTCGGCCGTGAGCGCACCGGCCTGACCAACGAGGAACTGCAGCTGTGCCACGCGGCGGTGCACATTCCCTCCGATCCGGCGTTCAGTTCGCTCAATCTGGCCGCGGCGGTGCAGGTGCTGGCCTACGAGGTGCGCCTGGCGCAGCTGCGCAGTGCCGCCCCTGCGCCCGCGCCGGCGCCGGGCTTTCGCGAGGCGCCGGCCAGCCACGCCCAGGTGGAAGGGCTGTTCGGGCAGTTGGCCGAGACCCTGGACGACATCGACTTCCACAAGGGACGCGCCCCGGATTCGGCGATGCGCAAGCTGCGCCGGCTGTTCCTGCGCACCGAGCTGACCGAGCAGGAAGTGCGCCTGTTGCGCGGCGTGCTGTCCGATGCGCAGCGCATGGCGCGGCTCGCCGGACAGGCGGGAAACTGAGGCCGGACAAGGCGCGAAGGCATCCTTCGCGGCGCGCGCGGTGACGCGCGCGTTGGGGGCGAACAGCATGCGCGGCTGGCGCCATTCTGTGACGCTGTCACCGGCATGCGCTTTCGGCTAGGCTTTGCAAGGTCTACTTGGGGATCGTGGTTTGTCCAGTTCGCGTTGGCGGGTGGTCGTGGTGTGGCTGGCGCTGGCGATCTGCTGGCCCGCGTCCGTGCACGCGCGGCCCTCGGTCTTGGTGCTGGGGCGCATCAGCGACAATCCCAAGGCCCATTACGAGCAACTCAAGCCTCTGCTGGACTACGTGGTGCCGCGCATGCGCGAAGTCGGCATCACCTCCGGGCAGATCCTGATGGCCCGCGACAGCCAGCAGATGAGCAGTTACCTGCGCCGTGGCCGGATCGACTGGGTCACCGAGACCGCCGCCACCGCGATGGCGCTGGAACAGCGCGGCGGCGCCAAGCCGCTGCTGCTGACCGAGCGCAACGGCGTGCGCCAGTACCACACGGTGTTCTTCGTGCGCCGCGACGGGCCGGTGCACGACCTGGCGGATCTGCAGGGGCGGACCCTGGCGCTGCAAAGCCCGCTGTCCACCAGCGCCTACATGGTGCCGATGATGACGCTGTTCGAGCACGGCCTGCATCCGGAGATCCTGCTGTCCAGCAAGGACCAGCCCTCGGCGGAGACGGTCGGCTACGTGTTCGCGCGCTCGGAACTCAACATCGCCGCCTTCGTGCACAAGCACCTGGTGGATGCCGGGGCGTTCAGCAATCTCGACTGGGACGACGAGCGCCGCATCCCGCCGGCATTCCGCCGCGACTTCCGGGTGATCTACCGCAGCGAGCCGTATCCGCGTGCGATCGAAATGGTCCGCAGCGACCTGCCGACCGAGGTGGAGACGCGCTTGCGCGAGGTCCTGCTGCACGCCGCCGACGATCCGCAGGGACGCGCGGCGCTGCGCCAGTTCTTCGGTACCTCCGGCTTCTACCCGATCGATCCGGCCTCGCAGAAGCGCCTGGACACCCTGCGCGCCGGCGTGGCGCGGGTGAGGGCAGAAGTGGAATGAAGACCATGCGTTTCGGGTTGCAGGCCAGGTTCCTGCTGGCCATGGGCGTGGCTGCGCTGTTGGTGATGGCGATCCTGGCCCTGCTGCTGGAGCGCCAGGCGGCGATGCAGCGCGAGGTGCGCACGCTCAGCGGCAATGCGATCCACAGCCTGTTCGACAGCAGCATGCGCACCCGCGGCGAGTCGCTGGCGCGGCAACTGGCCGACTCGCTGGCCAACCCGGTGTACTACTCCGACCTGGATGCGATCGGCACGCAGGTGCGCGGGGCGCTGGGCTATGTGGCAGTGGCCTATGTGCTGGTCTACGACGCCGATGGGCGGCTGATCCACGACGGCAGCGAGGACCTGCTCGGCTATGGCCAGCGCATGCGCGGGACGATGGCCGACGCCGCGATCCGCTCCCGCGGCCTGCTGGCGCAGGAGTCGCCGGAGTTCCTCGACGTGTCGATGCCGATCATGATCGGCGACCAGCGGGTGGGTGGGGTGCGCGTGGGCATGTCCTGGGCGCGGGCGCAGGAGTACGAGCGCAAGGCCGGGCAGAACCTCGACCAGCGCCTGGGCGCGCTGGGCAAGCGCCATCTCGGCTGGCTGCTGCTGTTGCTGGCCGCGCTGGGCCTGACCGCGGCGATGGTGACGGTCTACGTGCAGCGCACCCTGGTGGCGCCGCTGCGCTGGATGGCCGCGGCCGCGCGCCAGATCGAGGCCGGCAACTACGCGGTGGAACGCCGCGACAGCGGCCGTCACGACGAGGTCAGCGAATTGCTGCGCGCGTTCGGGCGCATGAGTGAGGCGATCGCCCGGCACGACCGCGACGTGCGCCACATGGCCTACACCGATGCGTTGACCGGGCTGACCAACCGGCTCGCGTTCCGCGAGGCGCTGGACCATCGCATGCTGTCGGCACGGGCCTCGCAGCGCCGGCTGGCGCTGCTGTTCGCCGACATCGACGATTTCAAGCGGATCAACGACACCCTGGGCCACGAGGCCGGCGACGAAGCGCTGCTGCAGTTCGCGCGGCGCATCCAGCTGGCGGTGGAGCAGTTGGGCGGCGACGACGCGCTGCTGGCGCGCTTCGGCGGCGACGAGTTCGTGATCCTGGTGGAGGACCCGCAGGCGGCGAAAGTCGCCACGGCGCTGGCGCAGCGGCTGGTGCAGGAACTGCGCGAGCCGCTGCGGATCCAGGGCCGCGAGGTGTTCATGGGCACCTCGATCGGCATCACCGTCTACCCCGGCGATGCCGAGGACGCGTCGGCGCTGCTGAAGAACGGCGACATCGCCATGTACCAAGCCAAGCTGGCCGGCAAGAACTGCCACCGCTTCTACAGCCGTGCCATGGACTATGCGGTGGAGCGGCGCGTGCACATGGAGCACGAACTGCGCGGCGCCTGGGAACGCGACGAACTGAAGCTGGCCTATCAGCCGATCTTCCGCACCCAGGACCGGCGCATGGTCGGCGTGGAAGTGCTGTTGCGCTGGCAGCATCCGGCGATGGGCACGATCTCGCCGACGGTGTTCATCGACGTGGCCGAGCAGAGCGGGCTGATCGAGAGCATCGGCCCCAAGGTGCTGCGTGCGGCCTGCAGCGAGGCCACCCAGTGGCGGCGCGCCGACGGCAGCCGCGACCTGTTCGTCTCGGTCAACGTCTCGCCGCGGCAGTTGCGCAGCGGCGACCTGCCGGAAGTGGTGGCCGACTGCCTGCGCGAGTCCGGGCTGCCGGCGGCGCAACTGCACCTGGAGCTGACCGAGACCGCGGTGATCGGCGACGAACTGCAGGCGGCGAGCATGTTGGCGCGGTTGCACCGCACCGGGGTCAAGGTCTGGCTGGACGACTTCGGCACCGGCTTCTCCGGCCTGAGCCACCTGCGCCAGGTGCCGGTGGACGGGGTCAAGATCGACAAGAGTTTCGTCGCCGACCTGCAGCGCGACCCGGACGATCTGGCGTTGACCACGGCGATCATCGCGATGGCGCATTCGCTGGACATCACCGTGGTCGCCGAAGGCATCAAGCAGGAGACCCAGTTCGAACTGCTGCGCGAGCGCGGCTGCGAACTGGGGCAGGGTTTCTGGCTCAGCCGTCCGCTCAGCGCGGAGGAATTCCGCCAGTTGCTGGCCAACGAGGACGCGCCGCCCGCCGGTGCCTGAGCGCGGGCGCAGTATCGCTGCTAGCCCGGCGCTCTGCCTGCGGCGATCGCCGCCAGACGGGTCAGGGCGTCAGCGCGCGCTTGCCGCTGTCGCCGGGGATCTCGCGTACCAGCTTGGGCACCAGGTAGCCGGACAGCCGCGCGGCCAGCGCCTGGTGCAGAGCCAGGGCGCGGGCATCGTCCACTTCGAAATGGGCCACGCCCTGCACCCGGTCCAGCTGGTGCAGGTAGTAGGGCAGCACGCCCGCGGCGAAGCTGCGCTCGCTCAGCGCGGCCAGCGCCTCGACGCTGTCGTTGACCCCGCGCAGCAGCACCGCCTGGTTGAGCAGGTGCGCGCCGGCATCGCGCAGGCGCGCCAGCGCGGCATCGACGCCGGCATCGAACTCGTTGGCGTGGTTGGCGTGGATCACGAACGCCAGCGGCCACGGCAGCGCGCGCAGCCAGGCCAGCAACGGCGCATCGACGCGCTCGGGCAGCACCACCGGCAGGCGGCTGTGGATGCGCAGGCGCTTGAGCTGCGGCAGCGTCGCCAGCGCCTCGGTGAGTTCGACCAGTTTGGGTGTGGCCAGCGACAACGGATCGCCGCCGGACAGGATCACTTCCTCGATGCTGGGGTCGGCGGCGATCGCCGCCACCGCCGTGCGCCAGCCGTCGCGCGCCGCGGTCTCGTCGGCATAGGGGAAATGCCGACGGAAGCAGTAGCGGCAGTGCACCGCGCAACTGCCGGTGGCCACCAACAGGGCACGGCCGCGGTATTTGTGGATCACCCCGTCGGCCTTCTTGGCCGCGGCGTCGCCGACCGCATCCAGGGCGAAGCCGGCAACCAGGCGTTGCTCGTCGTCGATCGGCAGCACCTGGCGCAGCAGCGGGTCGTGCGGATCGCCCGGGCGCATGCGCGCGACGAAGCTGCGCGGCACGCGCAGCGCGAACTGCGTCGCAGCCTGTTCGGAGACGCCCATTGCCTGCGGGTCCAGCCCGAGCAATGCCAGCAGTTCGTGCGGATCGCGCACGGCGTCGCGCCAGGCCTGCTGCCAGCGCGGCGGCGCGGCGGGCAGGGGCGGGGACGGCTGCATCGGGCGGGGGGCTGCGGTTATCATAGGCGGTCATCACACGAGCGCCCGCCGTTGCGGCGGGGCTTCCATTCTATCCGGCCGGCCGCCGAACGCGGCGGGTTTGCCTTACCCGAGGAGTTTCAGATGGCCAGCTACGGCATGAACGACGTCAAGAACGGGATGAAGATCCTGGTCAACAGCGAGCCTGCGATCATCACCGATACCGAATACGTCAAGCCCGGCAAGGGCCAGGCGTTCACCCGCGTCAAGTACCGCTTCATCAAGTCCGGGCGCGTGGTCGAAATGACCATGAAGGCGACCGACAGCGTGGAGGCGGCCGACGTGGTCGATACCGACATGCAGTACCTGTACAGCGACGGCGAGTACTGGCACTTCATGCAGCAGGAAACCTTCGAGCAGGTGCAGGCCGACAAGGCCGGCGTCGGCGACGCCGCCAAGTGGATCAAGGGCGAGGAGGATTGCGTGGTGACGCTGTGGAACGGCACGCCGATCCAGGTCACCCCGCCGAACTTCGTCGAACTGAAGATCGTGGAGACCGACCCGGGCGTGCGCGGCGACACCTCCGGCGGCGGCGGCAAGCCGGCCACCCTGGAGACCGGCGCGGTGGTGCGCGTGCCGCTGTTCGTCGGCCAGGAAGAAGTGATCCGCGTCGATACGCGTTCGGGCGAATACGTCTCGCGCGTCAAGTAATACGTCGGCACGCCCGCGGCCGCAGCCGGCCGTGGGCGTGCGCACGCGCTGGCTGCGGCGGCCAGGCAGCGCCATGCGCCGGATCGCCGCGCGGCGGTGATGGACCACCTCGCTCCCAGGACACCCCGTGACGACCAGCCACGCCGATAGCGCCGACAGCAAGTACCCGCACGACCGTGTCGTGTTCTTCAGCGATGCGGTCTTCGCGATCGCCATCACCTTGCTGGCGGTGGAAATCAAGGTGCCAGGACACGCCGAGGTCGCGGCCGCCGGTGGCATCCTCGCCGCGCTGCACCGGATGCTGCCGCTGTTCATCGGCTTCGCGGTGAGCTTCCTGGTCACTGCGCTGTTCTGGAAGTCGCACCTGCAGCTGTGCCGGCACATCCGCCAGTTCGACGACCGGCTGATCTGGCTCAACGTGCTGCAACTGCTGCTGATCGGCCTGTTGCCGTTCTCCACCGCGCTGTATTCGGACTATTTCGGCAACCACGAGGCGTTCGCGGTGTACTGCGCGCACCTGGCCGCGATCGGCCTGGCCGGCTACTGGCTGCATGCCTATGCGGTGCGCAAGGAAGGCCTGGCGCAGCGGCTGGGTCCGCTGCAGACGCAGGCGATGAAGCTGCGCGCGGCGGTCTCGCCGGTGGTGTTCGCGTTGTGCATCCCCGTGGGCATGGTGGCACCCTGGCTGGGCCGCTTCGGCTTCCTGGCGATCTTCCTGCTGCAGTGGGTGGTGATGCGCGTGTACCAGCGGCGCATCCTCCAGGCGCAGCTGGCGCCGGCACCCGTACCGTGATCCTTCCCTTTCCAGAGCATCTGCGATGACCTCCATTCCCGAATCCTGCGACCTGCTGATCGAAGCCGGCTACGTGGTCCCGATCGAGCCGCATGCGGTGGTGCTGGAAGACCACGCGGTGGCGGTGCGCGGCAGCGAGATCGTGGCGGTGCTGCCGATCGCCGAGGCGCGCACGCGCTTCGCCGCCACGCGCACCGTCTCGCGCCCGGACGCGGCCCTGCTGCCGGGCCTGGTCAACGCGCACACCCACAACCCGATGACCCTGCTGCGCGGCATCGCCGACGACCTGCCGCTGATGGTGTGGCTGCAGCAGCACATCTGGCCGGTGGAGACCGCGGTGATCGGGCCGGAGTTCGTCGCCGACGGCACCGCGCTGGCGATCGCCGAGATGCTGCGCGGCGGCACCACCTGCGCCAACGAGAACTACTTCTTCGCCGACGTGCAGGCCGCGGTGTACAAGCAACACGGTTTCCGCGCGCGGGTCGGCACGGTGATCATCGATTTTCCGACCGCCTGGGCCAAGACCTCCGACGAATACTTCGCCCGCGCCTGCGAGGTGCACGACCAGTGGCGCGACGATCCGCTGGTCGGCATCGCCTTCGCTCCGCATGCGCCGTACACGGTCAACGACGCCAACTTCGAGCGGGTGCGGATGCTGTCCGACCAGCTCGAGGTGCCGGTGCACCTGCACACCCACGAGACCGCGCAGGAGATCGCCGACTCGCTCAAGCAATACGGGCAGCGCCCGCTGGCGCGGCTGGACCGTTTGGGCCTGGTCAACGACCGCCTGATCGCGGTGCACATGACCCAGCTCACCGACGCCGAGATCCACCTGTGCGCGGAGCGCGGGGTCAGCGTGGTGCATTGTCCCGAATCCAACCTCAAGCTCGCCTCCGGGTTCTGTCCGGCCTGCGCGCTGCAGCGAGCGGGCGTGAACCTGGCGATCGGCACCGACGGCTGCGCCAGCAACAACGACCTGGACATGTTCAGCGAGAACCGCACCGCGGCGATCCTGGCCAAGGCCGTGGCCAACGACGCCACCGCGCTGGATGCGGCCAGCACGCTGCGCGCGGCCACCCTGGGCGGCGCGCGCGCGCTGGGCTTCGGCGAGAAGATCGGCTCGATCGAGCCGGGCAAGCAGGCCGACCTGATCTGCGTGGACCTGTCGGCGCTGGAGACCCAGCCGCTGCACAACGTGCTGTCGCAACTGGTGTACGCCACCGGCCGGCAGCAGGTCAGCGACGTGTGGATCGCCGGCCAGCCCAAGCTGAGCCAGCGCGTGCTGGTGGACATGGACGTCGACGCCCTGGTCGCCAATGCGCGGCAGTGGCGCGAACGTATCCGCAGCGTCCACGCCTGATCCGCTATGTTCGCCGTGCCGCACCGCGCGCGCGGCCCCAACGAGAGTTCGCCATGACCGCTTCCGCCGCCAACGCCTCCGCCAATTTCGATCAGGCCGAACTGGACAAGTTCGGCGCCCTGGCCACCCGCTGGTGGGATGCCGACGGCCCGCAGAAGCCGCTGCACGCACTCAATCCGGTGCGCCTGCGCTACGTCGCCGAGCGCCTGCCGCTGCGCGGCGCAGCGGTGCTGGACGTGGGCTGCGGCGGCGGCCTGCTCAGCGAGGCGCTGGCCAAGGAGGGCGCGCAGGTCACCGCCATCGATCTGTCGCCGGAGCTGATCAAGGTCGCACGGCTGCACCAGTTCGAATCCGGGGTCGAGGTCGATTACCGCGTGCAGTCGGTCGAGGACCTGGCGGCCGCGCAGCCGGCCAGCTTCGATGCGATCACCTGCATGGAAATGCTCGAGCACGTGCCCGATCCGGCGGCGATCGTGCGCGCCTGCGCGACCCTGCTCAAGCCCGGCGGACAGCTGTTCCTGTCCACCCTCAACCGCACCCCGGCCGCGTTCGCGCTGGCCATCGTCGGTGCCGAGTACGTGGCGCGGCTGCTGCCCACCGGCACCCACCGCTACCAGGATTTCATCAAGCCGGCGGAACTGGCGGCCTGGTTGCGCCAGGCCGAGCTGCAGCTGCGCGACGTCAGCGGCCTGGCCTACGAGCCGTGGCGCAACCGCGCGCGGCTGTCCTCGCGCACCGAGGTCAATTACCTGGCGTGTGCGGGGAAGCCGTGATTCGGGAGTCGGGATTGGGGATTGGTAACGGCGGGTGCGTGTGGGCGTGAAGTCCGCGGCGGGCGATACCCGGGCGCGCTTTCCGCAGGTGGTGCTGTTCGATCTGGATGGCACGCTGCTGGACAGTGCGCCGGATCTGTTGGCCGCGGCCAATGCGGTACTGGCCGAGCACGGCCGTGCAGCGTTGACCCTGGCGCAGTTGCGGCCGGTGGTGTCCAAGGGCTCGCGGGCGATGCTCGGGGTCGCCTTCCCGGATCTGCCCGCCGCGCAGCGCGATGCGCTGATCCCGGCATTCCTGCGCCATTACGAGGCGCTGATCGGCCGCCATTCGCAGCCGTTCGACGGCATCGCCGGGTTGCTGCAGCGGCTGGAGGCTGCGGGCAGCGTGTGGGGCATCGTCACCAACAAGCCCGAGGCGCTGGCACGGTTGATCCTGCCGCAACTGCAGTGGGAGCAGCGCTGCGCGGTGCTGATCGGCGGCGACACGCTGCCCGAGCGCAAGCCGCATCCGCTGCCGCTGCAGGTCGCCGCGCAGCGCCTTGGCGTGGCGCCGCACGAGGTGGTCTACGTCGGCGACGACGAACGCGACATCCTTGCCGCACGCGCCGCCGGCATGGCCTCGGTCGCGGTGCTGTGGGGCTACCGGCTGGACGAGGACGATCCGCTGGCCTGGCGCGCCGATGCGATGGTCGCCACGCCCGCCGAGCTGTACGCCGCCGCGGCCTGGCCGGTCAGCGCAACCGCTCCCTGACGCCGGTGCCGTCGCTGCGTTGGCGACGCCGCCGCGCAGCGGCAGCGACCGTCGTGGCGCCGCCTGTACGCCGGCACCGCTCGGCATCCACCGGTCGTGCACGTAAACTGCGCGTTCTGCGCGACAACCGCGCTCACTCCCCGTTGCGCGATGCCTTCGCTGCGCGCGCCTGACTCCGGATTCACCGATCGCATGAGCAGTTCGTCCGCCCTGGATGCCTTCCTCGACAAATGGCGCCGCCGCTGGCCGGAATGGGCCGTGGCCGAGGCCTTCGTGCCGGCGTCGCAGCGCGCCCGCACCGTGGCCTGGTTCGCCCTGCTGCAGGAGTTCGACGACATCCTCAACATCGCCGGCGATCCGCTGCCGGCCGACGCCAAGCTGGCCTGGTGGGGCGAGGAACTGCGCAGTTGGGCCGGGCAGCGTTCGCGGCATCCGCTGGGACGGGTGCTGGAGCCGGTGGCCGCGCCGTGGACGCAACTGGCCGAGGCCTTGCCGAGCCTGCCGCAGTCGCGCGCGGCCGCGGCCGACACCGCGCACGCACTGGAGCGGCTGGAGCCGTTCGCGCAGGCGGTGGTCGCGGTCGAGCGCGCGCTGTTCGAGGCCCCGGTCGAGGGCGCCGCGGTGCCGGTCGCGCTGCAGGTGCTGGCGCAGCGCCTGGTCGAGGCCGGCGCCGCCACCGCGCCGCTGGCGCTACGCGGCGGCGATGAGGCGCAGCAGCGCCAGCGCTGGGCGCAGGCGTTGCTGAAGCCATGGCCGCGCCGCGTGCGCGGGCCGCGCGCGCGACGCATCCTGTCGGCGCTGGCGCGTGCGCGGACGGCGCAGCAGGCAACCGCCACGCCCAAGCCGCCGGGACAGATGGCGACGCTGTGGCGCGCCTGGTGGGCCGGGCTGGGCTAAGCCCGGCCCACACCACGTCGCCTTGCCTCAGGGGGCGCTGCCGGCGCCGCTGTTGGCGTATTCGTAGAAGCGGTTGGCCGAGGTGCTGCAACTGCTGCTGCAGTACGGCCGGCCGATGGTCGAGGCGTTCCACGGCGCGCTCTTGCGGATGTGCCCGCCCAGCACCGAATCGCGGATCACCACTTTGCCGTTGGGCGAGGTGCCGTCGACGTAGTTGGCCAGGCTGCCCACGCTCTCGTCCCAGGCCCGACCCAGCCACACCGTGCCGCTGCCGGGAGTGCCGACCGCATCGAAGGTGCTGCCGATGGCCAGGAAGCCGTAGCTGCTGCCCGGGCGGGTGCTGGGCGCGAAGATCACGCCGCCGTCGGTGGCGCCGCGGCGGGCCGCGGTGTAGCGGATGGTGCTGCCGGCGAACACCGCCACGCCCGAGCCGAAGATGAAGTCGGTATCGCCCTCGATGGTGCCGCCCTTGAGGTACGCGCGGATCACCGTGTTGGCGCTGCCCGCACTGACCAGCAGGGTGTCCTGATTGCCGGTCAGCACCACGTTCTCCAGCACCGCCTTGTCGCCGCGCAACGCCAGCGCCACCGCCGACTGGTTGCTGCCGCTGTAGGTACCCTCGACGTAGCTGTTGACGATCGCCAGGTTGCGCGCCTGGAACTGCGCGGCGCGCACGGTGACGGTGCCGCTGTCGGAGGTGCCGATGGTGCTGCTGGCGGCGTTGCTGGCGCAGGGGTGGGTGGCGCTGCCGGTGGGCTTCGGCGTGGGATTGGCGTTGCCGAAACGGATCGTGGTGCTGGCCGGGCTGCCGCCCAGCCCGAACAGGGTGAGCGGCGGCGCCGCGGCCGGGACGCAGACCACTTCGGTGTACGTGCCCGGTGCCATGCTGATGTAGCGGCGCATGCTGCCGCCGGCGGCGACCGCAGCGTCCACCGCGGCCTGCACGGTGCGGTAGCGGGTGCTGCCGTCGGCCGCCACGGCGTAGTCGGCCTTCAGCAGCGCGACCCCGGCGCTCGGATCCCAGTTGTCGGTGACCAGGGCGCCGATCGGGCCGGCCTGGGCCAGGTGGCGGGCGACGGTCTGGCTGGCCGCCTCGCTGCTGGTCAGTTGCGGGCGCGACGTGGTCCCGGTCAGGGCCGGCGCATCGGTGACGACCCCGGCCGCCAGGGCCAGGGTGGAGGAAAGCAGCAACCAGCGCGATACGGTCATTGGAAGCCTCCGCTCAAGGATAAGGGGCCGCGGCGACGCTTAAAATGATACCGGTGTCATCCGGTCGCCTGATCCGGCGTCGTCAGCGGACCGGCGATGGTAGGGGCGTTCGCGCGTCGATGCCGGCCGATGTCGCAGCCAGAGGCCGGTTGTGTCGTCTCCATCACGATCACTGATCCGCAGCACGTGCGGAGCGCCGGTTGGTGTGGGCGTGGAGGGCGATTCCCAGGGCAAAACGCGACGGCTGCCGGCGTTCCAGACCTTTCGGCGGGAGACTGCCGCCGCACTGCGGCATGGATCTGCGCGCCGTGTGCCGACCCCACGTTGTGGTGTGACGGGGTCGTGAATTTGGATACGAACGGCGTCGCGGCTTGCGTTACGCTCGACGCCGATCCCACTTGGAACCCGTCGATTGAAGCGCCTGTGCCGTTGGTGCTGCCTGTTGCTGTGCCTGGGGATGGTCGGGTCGGCGCTGGGGCAGGAACTGTTGTTGCAACGGCTGGCCGCCGACCCTCCGGCGCCGGAGGTGGTGGCGGGGCGCCACGATGCCGCGTTCGCCGATGCCGGCCATGGCGCGACCCTGTACGAGCGCAGCAAGCAGCCCACCTGGTGGCGCATCCGCGCCGATCGCGCGATCGGCAGCGCGGGCCAACCGCAGCTGGTGCTGCAGTCGCCGTACCTGACCCGGGTCGAGGCCTGGGTGCCGGGACGCACCGCGCCGACCCGGCACGCGATCTACGGTGCCGACGCCGACCTGCGCTACTCGACCCGCGCCCTGGTGATCGCCTTGCCGCAGGGACTGCCGCGCGGCGCCTCGATCTGGCTGCGGGTGCATGCGCCGGCGGCGATGCCGATGCCGGTGGGCATCGTGCCGCTGGCGCAGGTGCAGCGCGAGGACCTGCACTACGTCGGCTGGCGCGCCTTCATCCTCGGCTCGACCGCGGTGCTGGCGATCCTGGCGATCGCGTTGTGGGCGCGCCTGCGCGAACCGATCTACGGGTACTTCACCGCCAACGTGATGTGCGTGCTGCTGTACCTGCTCGGCCTCGGCGGCGAGGCGCGCGCGGTGCCCGGCCTGGCCAGCGTGTTCGCGTCCTCGCCGACGCCGATGCGCATCGTCGCCGCGCTCGGCGGCTTCTTCATCATCACCTTCCAGCGCCGGCAACTGGAGATGCACCGGCAACTGCCGCGGCTGGACCGGGTGCTGCGGCTGTGCGCGCTGTTCCTGCTCGGCATCGCCATGGCCTGCCTGGTGTCGGATTCGGTGGTGCTGAGTCTGCTGGGCAATGTCGGGCTGATCGTCGGCGCGGCCCTGCTGCTGCCGTGCTGCCTGCTGCTGGCCCTGCGCGGGCAACGCTACGCCTGGCCGCTGCTGGCCTCGTGGACGCCGCTGTGGATGCTGTGCGTGCTGCGCTGCCTGGAACTGACCGGTTGGCTGCACCTGGATCTGGCTGCGCCGCTGCTGGCGCACGGCATCAGCCTGGCGCTGGCGATCTCCTGCCTGCTGGTCACCTTCGGCCTGGCCGAGCAGATGCTGGAGCTGCGTCGCGATCGCGACCGCGTCAGCCGCATGGCGACGGTGGACGAACTCACCGGCATGCTCACCCGCGCCGCGCTGCAGCAGCGCCTGGCCGAGGCGCTGCAGGACGCCGCGCGCAGCGAGCGGCCGTTGGCGCTGGCCTACATCGACATCGACCACTTCAAGCGCATCAACGACATCCACGGCCACGCCGGCGGCGACGCCTGCCTGCGCTGGGTCGCCGCGTGCGCGCGTGCGCGCCTGCGCAGCACCGACACGCTCGGCCGCCAGGGCGGCGACGAGATGCTGCTGTTGATGCCCGGCGCCACGCTGGAGGCCGCGCGGCGCGTGGCCGAGGACATCCGCCAGCACGTCGCCGCGCAGCCGCTGCCGCGCGAAGGCCAGGCGCTGTCATGCACGCTGAGCGTCGGCGTGGCGCAATGGCAGCACGGCGAGAGCGTCGCGGCGCTGCTGCAGCGCGCCGATGCCGCGCTGTACGCCAGCAAGGCCGCCGGCCGCAACCGCGTCAGCGTGTCCCCCACCCACCGCGTTACCCACCAGGAGCCCCAGCCATGACTGCCCAGCCCGCTTTGCCCGCGTTCGCTCCCGATCAGTTGCAGGTCGGCGACATCCTGTTGCAACTGGGCTGCGGCCCGGTGTCCGAACTGATCGCCTGGTGCGGCGACAGCATCTACAGCCATGCCGCGATCGTCGCCGACCAGGGCGATCTGATCGAGGCGGCGGCCAGCGGCGTGCGCCGCTATCCGCTGTCGCAGCGACTGACCGACACCACCAACTACCTCATCATCGACGCCTACCGGCCACTCAGCTACGCCTGCCTGGCGCTGGACGACGCCGACCGCGCCAGCGTGCTGGCCAAGGCGCAATCGCTGCTGGGCGTCCCGTATCCGCTGGACAGCCTGGCGACGCTGGGCGTGCTGGTCGCCATCCGCGGCAAGTGGCCGCAGCACTGGCTGGCGCGGATCGTGGTGCGCGAGGCGCTGGACCACCTGGTCCGCGACAACCCCTCGCACATGGTGTGCAGCGAGGTGGTGTACCGCGCGCTGGCCGAATGCGACGCGACACCGCCGGGCCGGCTGGCACCGCAGATCGTGCTCAGCGGGCCCACCCACATGCCGTTCCCGGACCTGGACTGGAAGGCGCTATGGGAGGAAGTGTGGCAACTGCTGCATCCGCACCGGCAGCAGGTCCTGGGCGACGTGGCGCAGCGCCTGGCGGCGGTGGAGGGCGCACCGGCCAGCCTGGCCGCCTCGGCGCTGACCACGGTCACGGACGAGGATCTGCTGAACGGTGCCAACGCGGTCCGCGCCGGGCTGGGCCTGCCGCCGCTGCCGCCGGTCACCGACCAGGCGGAAGACAACGGCAGTCTGTTGCGGGAAGCCGGCGAAGAGGCCCCGGGAACGCCGTTGCCGCATCCCAATCCCAAGCTGGTGATGCCGCTGGACCTGGCCAACAGCCCATCGCATGTCGTGCTGGGGCGCCTGCTGCCGACGGCCACGCCGGTGTAACGGGAAGGCTACGCGCCAGCGCATTGCACGAGTCTGCGCCCGACCCCTCATCCGCCTCTGCGGTGCACCCTCTCCCCGCAATAAGAGAGCTGTGGTCCCGAGGGGAGGGCAGAAGGAAAGGACCGGCAGCAAGCCCCTCTCCCACCGGGAGAGGGGTTGGGGTGAGGGTACGGCCTCGCGCGACACCGCCCGTCCGCGCGCGGTGATTCGAGTGAGCGCCGGCGCGCCTCTCCGCTGCCGCTTGCGTTCCTGCGCCGAGACCCGCCGCCCAGCCGCTGCGCGACGCGGATGCCGCGCAGCGTTCCGATGTGGGAGCGACTTCAGGACGACATCCCTAGCAACGCGTCGCGGCTCGGCACGATATATCGTCGCGATTGCAGGAGCGGCTTCAGCCGCGACGGGCGTTACCGGGAATGCCCGTCGCGGCTGAAGCCGCTCCTACAAAATGAACATGCCGCTGTACGTCACTGCACCTGATGAACGCTCCGCCGCGCACCAGTGAACCTGATACATCAGAGCAGGCGCTGCGCCCCCGCCAGCCGCTCGCGTTCGAGGGCGGCATCGGCGTGGGCCGATGCCGCACTGCAAAGGAGTGCCACGGCCAGGACGCCGGACAGGGGGAGGCGAGGGGATTCGGCGTGGCTGGCCGTGGCACGCGAGGTCATGTCGGTCTCCTTGCTGTGGGGAGACTCGATGCTGCGCAGGCGCACGGATGGCCGCCGCCATCAATGAGGACGTGGTTTACACCGCATTGATGGTCAGGAGGCGATGTGCTAGCTGCACGCTCCTGGATGTTGGGCAAGGGCACCCTGAGACGGCATGCATTCGCGGGCCGTGATGTGCCGCACTGGAGGGTCTAAGTCTCTGACCTGCCGGCGAATGCCTTGGGGCGCTGGGCGGGAGCGGAGCCGGATGGTAATGCGTTCTACGGATCAATCGTTATCACTTGAATAACGAATGTGTTGCCCACGCCAACCGCCCTCGATGGCGCCTGACAGCGAGGGAAGAAGGACGCTGGAATGCTGGATCTGTGTCGTTTGACACGGGCTTCGGCGACAAGAAAAATAAATGGAACTGCCCTTCAGGAACAACATTCAAGGAGGACCAAACGATGAGACAAAAGTGGCTTTTCGTCGCAGCCTGCGCAATGGCGCTGTCCAGTACTGTCCAGGCCCAGGATGCCAAACCGTCGGACCAGTTGGAGGTCATCTCCCGAAGCTACGCAAAGGACAATCACGTGGCTGAGGCGGAAGCCTCCCGGCGCCTGGAGCTCAGGCAGGTGCTTGCCCGGCCGGAGATCGAGGCTTTCAAAGCGGACTATGCAGACCGTCTCGATACATCCTACTGGGACGATAGCCGTGACGGATTCAAACTCGTCCTGCGTCTCAAGCAGGGGCCGGTGCCCGCTATCCGTGAGTTGTCCACCGCGCACGGAACCATCCCGGTGGAATTCACACTGGTGTCCGGCAAGACGCTGGACGAGATCAGCGCCATCCTGGCGGCGAACCAAGCACGCCTGCAGGAGCAGGTGCCCGGCCTGCAAGGCACGGGTATCGATGAAGTGCATGCCGCGATCGTGCTTTACGTCTTCGTCCCTGCGGAGGAACACGCTGCCTACGAAGCGGAGAACGCAGCGCTGAGTCGTCAGCTCGGCGTGCCCGTCAGGTTCAAGTTCCTGCCTGGCCCCATGGAATCCGAGCCACAAGAGTCGCCCGAGCCATCGTCCAGCTCAACGCTGCCCACACAGAGTGCGCCAATGGCAACGACCCAGGCACCCTATGTGCGCGGCGGCTCGCAGATCCTCAATCTGGACAACGAGCACCAGTGCACTGGCGGCTTCATCGTGCGGAACAAGGACAACACCAAGTGGGGCCTGGTCACCGCGGCGCACTGTGGCAAGAACCTCATGTACGGCAACTGGTCGGATGCGGCGAGCGGCGCGCAGGTCACTGCGAAGCTGACGTACGAGGACCAGCTATTCGATGCGACACACGACCTGGCATGGCATTCCTTCCCGGTCCTGGGCTACCGCCCGCTCGGAGAAGTCTTCGCGAGCGACACCTGTTCCAGTTGCGGCGTGGTGATCCTCTCCACCGCAGCCGCCGTACCCGGGGATCGGGTGTGCCACAGGGGCTTGCTGACCGGTTGGACATGCGGCGTCGTGTCGAGCAGCACGGCGAGCTTTGGCAGCAAGGAGTGCAACGGACAGGTCTGTGACCCCCGGGCCTACAAGGTGGTCGTAGGGGACGACCTGGCGTGTTTCGGTGGTGACAGTGGCGGGCCGGTCCACTATGGAAACATTGCCTACGGCATCGTCAAGAGCGCTTCCTATGCCGGCGTCGAACCGGGCCGGTGCGCCATGCTGGTTTTCAGTCCGATTGGCAAGATCGTGGACTTGGGCCTGCGGCTGTACTGATCCAATCACCCGGCACCCTTGCCGGCGTAACCACTATCGCAGCGCGCGCGGATCAAATTGGTCCAGCCGGCATATCAGACAGCTGCAGGAGCCGCCGTAGCGGCGAGCCGGTCCTCTTGATCGAGCAGGCGTTACGCCCCCGCCGGCTGCTCGCGTTTGAGGGCCGTGTCGGCATGGTCCGATGCGGCACGGCAAAGGAGAACCACGGCGGGGGGGGGGCGCGGCTGGCCGTGGCACGCTAGGGCATGCCGGGTCTCCTTGCGATGGGCGGACTCGATGCCGCGCAGGCGGATGGGCGGGTGCCGCGATCAATGGGGGCAGGGGCCGCCCCACGCATTGATGGCGCGGTATCGATGTCTCCGCGCCTGGCTTCTGGATGCTGCGTGCGGAAACCACGGCCGGGGCTGGAAACGCGGCTAGCTGGAGATCGGTACCGCCTGTCACCAGCTCGGGCACGCTGAGGTAGTATCCGGTTCGACCTCGTCAACGTCACACAGACGTCTGATCGTCGCATGTCGCCTTCACGGGTGTGGATTTGAACAGCAATAAGAGATCTGAGCGCACGCGCAGCAAGTGCTGAGCGTGCTCCTATTCTTTTGCCGGAGATCCCCATGCGCTGCATCATCTATACCCGCAAGTCGGCGGACGAGACCGACCCTCAACTCAGTTCACTACAGGTCCAGCGCGACCTTTGCGCTGCTTACATCACAAGCCAGGCCTACGAGGGTTGGCAGTTGCTCCCCGAACATTACGACGACGGCGGCTACTCGGGGGCCACGCTCAAGCGACCTGCGCTGCAGGCGCTGCTCACCCAGGTGCAACAGGGCGCAGTGGACATGATCGTGCTCTACAAGATCGACCGCCTGTCGCGTTCCCTTCGCGACTTTCTCAATCTCATCTCCTTATTCGAGTCCTATAACGTCACATTCGTGTCGGTGACTCAGTCGCTGAATACTGCGACAAGCATCGGGAAGCTTCTGCTCAACGTGCTTCTGTCATTCGCCCAATTCGAGCGCGACATGACCTCGGAACGCCTACGCGATTGGTTCGCAGGTGCCCGGCAGCGAGGGCTTTGGAAGAGTGCGCGACGGCCCTTCGGTTATACGGTCCAGAAGGGATACCTGGATATCCTGGAGACCGAGGCGGAGGCCGTCCGCTACGCGCACCGGCGGTATCCCGCCATCGGCTCTGTGAAGCTGCTCGCTGACGAAATGCACCGCAAGGGGTTTCGCAATCAGTACGGCGGTCCGCTCAAAAAGTCTGCACTGACGAGGGTGCTGCGTAATCACCTCTACTGCGGCGACCTTGTCCACCTTCGCGATGGCGGGAGCGGCCTGTGCGAGGCCGGAGGAGCGGGCCGCGCTCGACGACGCGTGGCGAACATTGTGCCTGCCAGGCATGCACGAGCGGTTCGTGGTTTGAGCAGCTTTCGATAGATGGCGGGGAATTGGGCATTCTCTGCCGCACCGTACCCCTGAAGAGGAGATTGCAGAGATGACAGGTGAGGAAAAGTCGAAGGGCGGCGCGAAGGAGGGGCTGCCCCATCTCAGCCTGGTGGAAAAGGCGTGGGATGCTCAGTGGGTGATGCGGTTCGTGTGCATTGTGCTTTTCGTCGATGCGGCGCTGGTTTTCAAGGGTGGGAAAGGGATGCTTCAGTGGTCGACATCGGCCGACATGCTCTGGAAGGACCTCGGCTTTCTCGTAGTGTCGGCAGCGACCTTTGGTCTCTTGGTCAGCTTCGTGCTGCCGCTGCTGGGTGCTGGGGTGCGTTGGTTCGTCTTCCTCTTTCCCGGGGTCGGCGTCGATTCGTCAGACCGGCGTTCGGAACCGTATGGCGAAGTGTCCGTCACGAAGCTCCTTGATCTGGCGTTGGAACGGGAGAGCGATTTCCTGCTGCGTATGTACGATGACGAGTGGCGGAGATGGAAAGACAGGCTCTCCGAGGATGGACGCGTGGGCGACCTCGTTTTCGCGACGTTGGTCATGGCTGTTGCCGACTTCGCGCTCGCGTTCACGCATACAGGCGGTCGGTCCCTTGTTCTGGACTTGATCTTCCAGCTTGGGGACGCAGGAATCCTTCTTGCTGCCGTGCTGCTTTGGGCCGCATGTTGGATGCTCTACAAGACCTGGTTCGCGCCGTTGCCCTTTCTCAGGGTGTATTACCCGCCGCTTTATCGCGAGTTGCGGGAGAAGGAGCTTCGGCGCAAAGATGAATAACAGATGCTCGAAATGGCGATGACCGCGCGCGACCAGCTCGGTAAAAGAACCCCTTAGCCGGGCCGGCGGCGCATAGCCGACGCTTTGCCAGACTGGAGCGCGCAGCTAAGCAACTGTCTATCTCAAGCACCGAACGCGCTTGTACAGTGGCGCCCACACGCCACGGACCGGTTGGAATGGCCGCGGGGAAAGACATCGCCAAAGGCGCTCTGCTCAGCTTTGGCTACTGTGCCTCTTTCCTGCTGGCGTCGCGCTGCTCGATGGATCAGTGGTATCTGCCGGCGGGGTTGCGCGCCGCGACCTTGCTGTTCCTGCCGTATCGCCTGTGGCCCTATCTGCTCGCCGGTGATGCGGCCGCGCTGCTGGTGATCCGCGTGCCGATGATCGAGCGCGGCGCGAGCCCGGTTTGGGCGTACACCAGTCCCTTCCTGCTGATGCCATGCGTGGCACTGGCCGTGCACGCCGCGCGGCGCCAGCTACCGCGGCTCGTGGACCAGGAGTACCTGCTGCTGCCGCTGGCCTTGATCCTCGCGCTGTGGAGCACGTTGTGCAACTTGGCATTGAATGCCCTGTTCAAAGGCTACACGGCGCTGACGCCGCTGGAGGCGCTTACGCGTTACTGGCTGGGCGACTACCTGGGCATGCTGATGTCCACGCTGCCAGCTCTGCTGTGGCTGCGCCGGGAGGAGCCGGCCACAGCCCGGCCGCGGCTGCCGAGGGATGGCCTGCTCGGGTCGGCAGCCGTGGTGGCGCTGTTCCTGATCTCCAGCATGGCGCAGGACCGCCTGTCGCACCAGATCCTGATGTCGCTGATGGTCGTTCCCTCGGTGGTGCTCACGCTGCTGCACGGCTGGCGCGGCGCTGCTGTCGGCGTCGTGCTCGCCAACGTGGCGATCGGGATCATGCTGCCGGATTCCATGACGCTGGCGTCCTACCACGCCGAGGCATTCCGTGTGCAGCTCGCGCTCGCGGCGGCGGCCACGGGCCTGTTCGTTTTCGGGTCGCGCCTGTCCGCTGCCTTCGAGCACGCCCGCCACTTCCGCCACCAGCGTCAGGAAGCCTGGCAGGTCGCGCAGGCGAGCTACATGCAGGCGGAACGCACGCTGCGCCGCCGGGTGGTCGAGTACAGCGACCTGGCCGTCCACATCAACAAGCTGCGCACGGACATCGTGGCCCATCTCCGCTCGCGGGGACAGCATGCCGCGGCAATGGAGATGACGCGCACGAGCGTGATCCAGCCCAGTTGCTCGACGAGTACGTCACCGCTCTGTACCCACTGGGCATCGAGACGCATGGCCTGTACGCCACTCTGCGTTCGGTCTCGATGAGCAATCTCTGCGATACCGAGTTCGAGTGCCGCTTGCATGGCGATCCCATGCAGCTCTCACTCGGGCTGCAGCTTGTCGCGTACCGATGCGTCCTCAGCGTTGTCGAAACCCTGCCGCCAGCGAAGCGCTATCTCATCAAGGGCAGGGTGTGGCGAGCTGGAAGGCGCCATGGCATCGTGCTCTGCGTAGTCGCCGACGCCTCTCCGCTGGATCGGCGCCGTACAGTGGCGCACGATGCCGACTGGGAGCTCGCGGCCCGGCTCAAAGTGCATGGCGGTACCTGCCGGCGCCGCCATGCGTACTGCCTCAGCTTTCTCGTTTCGGAGTCGGTGGGCGAAGGGCTCAGTCTGCGGCGCTGATCTGCCTGGCGTTGCCGCCGCTGCCGGGCACCACGCGTACGACGAAGCCCGAGGTCTGGTACACCACCGCACCCGCGGTGCTGGCTCCCTTCGCCGGCAAGGTTACGCGTGCCACGTCCGCCCCCATCGGCAGCACCCACAGCGTGTCGTTGACTCTGCCCACTGCGGCGTACCGTGCCCGCGACATCGTTGATCTGCAGGTACGTCACGCCGTCGCGCTCGAACTCATAGATGCGCCAGGCCGGGTCCAATGCTAGGTTCCTTGCCTTCGGCAAAGCCTCGCCCAGGCCGGCGGCCGCAGGCGCCCCGTGACCACCATCCGGGGCAGCACGCCTGCGCCACATGGGCGCCAGCCAGCAGAACGCCCGCCAGCGCGATACGGGCCAGCACGCTCGTCTTCATCATCTCCATGATTCGTCCTTGTCCCCTTCGGGGAGCTATCGCCTGCAATTCAGGCCGATCCAAGGTACGTGGTCCGATGACGTGAGCGGTCGACAAGTCCGGGGCAGAGTCGAGGAACGTTGGTTCAGCTTGCTGATCCCGAGCGATGACCCATACCGTGTCCAGCAACGCGCGGTCGGGAGGCAGCTCCGCCTGTGGCGCAGATTGAGGATGCGGCCCCCCCAGGCCTCGTCAAAAAGCCTTCTGCAATACGGGTCAAGGCGGAGAGCCGCGCGCGAGTGCGATAGGGCAGAGCTTCCCGCGCTAGCTCGACCAGCGCCGCCCTGGCTATCGCGGGATCAAGATCGGGCACTCACTCTGAAATAGGCCTTTCTTGGGGAAGAAGATGACCCCCCGTTTCCCCTCCATCACCAGATCGATATCTGCCAATTGATATCGGAGATCAAAGAAGACCAGATAGTCAGTGCTCCTGTCCTCGCCGAATCCTAAGAATCTGGGTTTAATGGAGATTCGTCCTTCCCGTGATTGATGCGAACCAAAGTAGAATTCAGACAGATGGTCCTCAATAGGTCCGATCCTCTTGAGTTTGACGGCCTTGCCATCGCGCAGAGCATATGCCTCCAGGCTGGCCGCCCTTGGCAAATTCCAGGGCATGAGGGATTCATCGAGCTTGAAGGGCGCGCCCTCGTTCACTGCGCGGATTGTGAGCTCATCCTTGGAATCGCAGGCGACCGAGGCGTCGAGTTGCAAGACGTTCTTCGACAAAGCCTGTCCCTGGATCGCCATCAAAAGCAGTGAGGGCAGGATCAACTTAGTCACTGTATCCATAGGTGCCGTTCTTGATGGAGGGGATGGCGATGTTGGTGATCTGCTTAATTCGTCGAATGATTGCAGCCTTGCACTTCGCATCACATTGCGAATTCTTGGCAGTGAGTTTGCCCCGCAGGCAGTCCAATTCTGCGGCATGCGCATAGAACTCGGAAATATCAAGCTCGCTATACTTCTGACCTGGCGCGGGAGTGCTGGGAAAGGTGACCGCTTTGGGCGGTGCGCTTATGCCCATCCACTGAAGCGGTCCTCGCTGGCAAAGATTGGGATTGGAGCGATTGGCGTCTGCCACGTGCGACATCTCGTGCGCGGCAACGCAATCGGCAACCTCGGAGCACTGGCGATAGTCGTCCGGCCATTGGCTGTAGTTGTAGTAGGGCTTAACAATACCATCTACACAATAGATGCTTCCAGCAGGGCGGCGATTCTCGGGTGGTACGTCGATCAAATACGCGGCTAATCCGCTTGGATCCACCGCTACAGCCGGCGAGAGACCTGCGTACGCAAACGTGTTCGGACCGCCAGCCAGTCCGATCGGATCGCTTTGCACATATCGGCCGGTAACAGAGTCATAATCCCGAAAGTAGTTTTGGTTGAGGCCGCTCTGCGCGTCATAGCGCTGGCCGGGAAAGCGCATATTGAACACGAACGCAGTACCGTCCTTGTCCGGGTCCTGATCCGGAGCCGTGGCGCCGAATGCCTCCCCCTTCAAGTCCCATCGCCAGATCGCCACGTCGCGCACCGGATCGATCACGGCACGCGGCGTGCCCAAATGGTCTGGCTCGACGTATCGCAACGCGGTCTTGACCAGTACGCCCACCGGCATGTCGTCCAACCAGATCGCCTGTTGCACCACCGCTCCGTTGTTGTCGTAGTCGCCCAGCCAATGGCCGGTCTCGTCATAAACCGTGTAGGTGCTGGTCTTTGCGAACCGTCTGACCTGCTCGCCGCGGCCGTTGTAGCTGTAGGTCATGGCGACGCTGCCGGAGCGTTTCGCCTGGCTCATGCGGCCCATGTCGTCATAGATGAACTCCCTTGACGTTCCGCCAATCGCCGTCGTGTTGCCGGCTGCGTCGTAGCTGCGTGTGGTGGTGCCGACGCTGCTCAGACGGTGGTTGTCACTTGAGTAGGTGTAGATCTGCGTGGCGGTGTTGACCTTGGCTCCGACGCGGTTGCCCGTGGCGTCGTAGCTGTAGCCGTCGATCACCGTGCCGGTCGGACCATCCTTGAATGCGGTCAGCCGACCGAGCGCGTCATAGTCCAAGCTGACAACCGGCGCCGTATTGCCCGGAGCGGTGAGAGCGCTGAGGTTGCCGGCCGGGTCGAACGCGAAGCCCACCGCCAATCCATCGCTGCGGGTGTCGTTGACTGCCAGCGGACGGTAGTCTTGATCGAGAACTCGCTGCATCGGACGGCCGTTACCGTAGGTCCACCCGGCCACCGGACCGAATGGATAGTAGGTGGCCTGCTTCAGCACCACTTGCCGCGAGCCGCTTTGGGTGGTCACACCAATCTCGGTGGTCTGGCCCTGGGCGTTGCGTACATAGTCCACTACTGTTCCGTCTGGGTAGGTCAGCCGGCTGAGCTGACCCGCTTTGGTGTACGCGTATCGCAGCACGAATACCTTGCCATTCGTTGACTGAACCTTGCGCACGAGATCGCCGAACCGGTCGTAGCAGTAGTCGGTGCTGCCGCTGCCGTCCTGCATCCTGGTGAGGCGACCGATGCCATACGTCTCGCCACTGGCGCAGGTGGTTTGGGTGACGTCGTAGGTGTACCGGATATTGAGACTCGTTGTTGGGTAGGCGACCTGGGTCAATCGGTTCAACGCGTCGTAGCTATAGCTCGTCCTGACGTTCCGCGCGTCCGTCTGGGTCGATCGGTTGCCGGCAGTATCGTAGGTGTAGGTTGTGGTGCTCGTGTCCGGGCTGGTCACCGCGGTCATGTCGCCCAGGCCGTTGTAGACGTAGCTGGTGTCCAGGCCTTTGGGGTCGGTGACGTTCGTGATGTTGTCCAGTGCGTCGTAGCTGAACTTGGTTTCGGCGGCGATCCCACCCACGTCCTGCAGCGTCCGGGTGAGCCGGTTGAGTCCGTCGTAATCATTCTGCGTCTTGTGCCCCAGCGCGTCGGTGACAGTCGTGGCGTTGTCGTTGGCGTCGTAGCCAAAGTCGGTCGGATTGCCCTGCGCCGTGGCCTGCGTGGCGAGTTGACCGAACTGGTTGTAAACGCGCGAGAGTGTGCGTTTGAGCGCCCCCGATGCATCCTTGGTGTCCTCCTTGACCCGGTTCCCAGCGCTGTCCAGCGTGTAGTGGATCGTGTTGCCGGCGTTGTCGGCAATATCCGTCAAGCGGTGCGCAGCGTCGTAGGCAAATCGCGTGAGAGTTCCGTCCGGTTGTGCCACCTGTTTGACCAAGCCGTTCGGCCAGTAGTCGACCAGGGTAATGCGATCGTCGCTCTCCGTACTGTCGTCAGCGCCCCGCACCTTGGTGGCGGTGAGCCATCCCCGAGGATGGAAGGTGAAGTCGGTGACCCGACCGTTGGCGTCCTTGACCGTCAACACGCGGCCGGCACCGTCGTAGGCAAGATACTCGGTGACCTGGCCGAGGGCGTTGGTGGCCTTCCACAGGTCGCCTTTGCGGTAGCGGCATTGCGCCGGCGAGGTCTCGCAGCCGCTCGCGTTGGCGGAATAGTAGGAGAAGGTTGCCACCACCTGCTGCGAATCCTTGTCCTTCCGAACGGAAAGAAGAGCGCCCACGTAAGGGCAGTTCCCGGACTCGTAGTTGGCTTGGGTGCAACGTTCGTAGCGAACCTGACGCACCCCAGTGGGCGGAATCGCCTGGCTGCCACAGTTGTAGCCGCTGGCTGCGGAAACGGATGGATCCATGCGGCACTCGGCCGCCACCCTTCCGGAAATGTCGTAGGAGCGCTTGGACAACAGGCTGGTTCGATACTTCCCGCCATCCAGCATCGAGGTTTGTCCGCCGATTTTCCGGCCGACTTCATCCCGGAAAATGCTCACATCACGTCTCTTTCCCGACGTGAGATCGCCGATATACTCCCTGGAGTTCGTCAGGAGACCGTTGTTGTAGAAATACTCGGTCTGGTTCCCATTGCGATCCGTTGTGGACGCCAGATTGTCACGGGTGTCGAAATTTCGCACAGATGTACCACGTGCGTCCGTCATCGAGGTGATTCGGCGGCTGAGTCCGGGGCCAATCACGTACTTCTGTGTTTCCATGCCATCCACTGCGACCTCGATGTTGTAGTCATCGGCGTACTTCAGCGATGTAACTTCGACTTGCGCCCCTTTCCCATCGAGCAGCGCGCTGGATGCCACTCTTCCGCGGTTGTCGTACGAGAACTTGGCGTAGTCTGAGCCAGTTTCATCTTTGATACCGGTCAGCAGGGAATCCTCCTGATAGGAGTAGGTCTTGGTGAATCCCGCAACGGTCGTACCCGTCAAATCGCCATTTGTATAGGTGTACTCCACGGAGTTGCCGTCGGGAAGGTAGATGTGGGCCAGCAGGTCGCCGGAGTAGCCGAAGAGCAGCTCTCTACCGGTGTCGTCCATGGCCGACAGCAGTTTGGTCGTGCTTTCGTCGTAAGTGAAGCGAATATTGCCGCGTGCGTCCGAGCCGCTCTTCAGAGAAACGAGCCGCCCCCTGTAGTCAAATATGCGGACGTCGCCATACTCATCGAATACCTTCCAGCCCGCCCCGAAGTTGTTGGGGTCCCTCTGTATCACTCGGCCGCTCACTGAACCCGTCGCCGTTGTGCTGGACGACGATGGGAATGTGAACAGCTCGATGTATCCGTATTCGTTCAGGTAGCGTAGCTTGTCAGCGCCACTCGTGCTGATCGACTCCTGAAACGTGTGGGACCAGCCACGCGCCATGTATGGCGCCGACAGCTGCCGCAGCGAGTGGTAAGAGCGCACGAATTTCCTGCCGGCGAATGTGAAATCGGGCTCGAAACGGGCCTTGTCGCCGGTCGATGGGTAGCATGGATTGGCATTGGCTGCGCAGGTGGATACCTGCATAAGGTGGGCAGCGATGATCGTCCAGCGGTCGTCGTTTTTAGGTCGGCAGTACCGCTTGTCCGCCCAGCGTGCTAATAAATCAGCCTTTTCGTAAGATCCAATCTCGTAACCCGATTCGCAGATGAGATCCTGCTTCTTAAACAGTGGAATGCTCCCGGCCTGGCTTTGCCCATTTGCGCACGTTCTTTTGAATTCGAGCTGCCTGGTACTCTGGTTGGCCGCGTCGCCGTAGTAGAAAACTGTCGCCGACTCCCGCGTTTGAGCTACGTTGAAATCGCCGAATGGCTCTGAGTAACTGCCTGTGACATTGAATGGTCCTGTCGAACAGTTCGTTTCCGCGTCATGCTTGGATAGTTCCTGTTCCAGCGACTTGACCACCGTCTGCTCGTCGCCACACCAGCCGGACTCACATGGGTGATTTTCTGTGAACAGCCCGTGGGCATACAGAATGGTTTGCGGTATCGCAGATCGATCCGGGGCTGAATACTGCAGCATCAAAACCCCATCGGGATCCACGTAAGAACTCCGATATTCCATGTATTGAAACTTTGGATCAGACCCGTCCGAGTGCATGGCATTTTCTGCCTCTTTCAGGGACTGGTACCCCCAATTGCCTTTATACCAATAGGACCATGGCTTATCCTGCGCCTTGGTATCGAAGCAAAAAAGCATGCCGAGAAAGGCAGCCGCGCTGCAAAGAAAAAGAGTTGTAATCCTTGACATCTCTGGCCCCTGTAGATGATTCAATTTCGATAAGATCGATAAGGGCCTGAATAAAACTCTGGCCCTTCAAGATGCACTAAAAAACTGGCTCTCCGGAATCTACTCGCTGCCATAGGCAGTCGACTGCCAAGCGCGGCCTCCACGGATAAGCGCTGCGCCGCCTCCATCCTGAGTGATAGTGGGGGATTTGTTGCAGCGGTAATTGGCCAAACCGAAGCCCGCATTGCCGGCAATCGTCCGGCTGCGAGCGGCGCCGTGCAGAGCGTGGGCGTGATCAATTTGTGCCTGCCGGGGTGAAGGTTCGCCAATCCATGCTGGAGGCGATGCCGACAAGTAGAGAATCCCCCATTCATGCAATTCGACCTCCCTGTCGATTCCCGTTTTTCCTTCGGGTGTTCGAATGCGTCTACGCGGCATCCTTCCGGCGGTGCTCCCCCACGCGTGAGCGATTGGAGCGCGCGCCGACTCTATCGATGTTTCCGTCGCAAAGTGTTAAGAACATCCCACTGCCAGCGTCCCCGCTGATGGTCAGAAATGACGTTACCGGACGTGCGGTGGCTCCATAAGGGCCGGCGGGACGAGCTTCGCTGCACCATACGGCTTGCGAGAGGTAGATTCCCCGGGTGCACAATGGGTTACTCGAACCCTCCCACAGCGGGGGAGTACGTCCGCTCAGGTACGGGGGCGTAAAAAAGCGGCTCCCGAAGGAGCCGCTGAGAGTTGCTAGACGTTCAAGCCACCAACTGCCGCGCGAGCGCGACTTCCACGGAGTCCCCGTCCTGGTTCAGCACCTCGAGCCCGCTCTCCGGGATGTCTCCCGAAGTGCTCTGCGCCACCATGATCTTCTTTGCCATGAGCTGCAGGCACGCCATCTGCGATGACGCCGCATAGCCCAGAAAGATCACGCGGATGTCCTGCTTCTGGCCGATGCGCCAGGACCGGCGCGCGGCCTGCTGCAGCGAGTACACGTTGTATCCGGACTGCATGAACACGATCGTCGGAAAGTCCAGCAGATCGAGCCCGGTCTTCACCAACTCCGGGTTGGTGATGAGGACATCGATGCCCCGATCCACCTGCTCGGCGATCCAGTCCTCGCGGCGGCTGGCGTCCACGTTCGCGCGCAGCACCGCGACTTTGAAGCCTTCCAGTTCGAGTATTCGCTTCAGCCGCGAAGTCGTGTCGCGCTTGCCCGTGTACGTCGTGTAGACCAGCGTCTTCCGGCCCAGGGCTTTCTCCTGCCGGCAGATGTCGATCAGCTCCCGCTCCTTGGGCATGACCTCCATGTCGTGGAACTGGGACGGAACAAACGCGAGGGTGGCGCGCGTGCGGGGATGCACCACGTTCTCCGCGCGAAAGCACGTGTCCGGCCAGGCCAGCAGCGCGTTGAGGACCACACCCAGCAGGGTGGTGTCGCGGCGGGCCAGTGCCTGCCGCAACTCGGTGGTCAGCCGCACGGACAGCGCCGCATAGGCGGCGGCCTGTGCCGGTGCCATCGGCACCTCCCGGAGCTCCTCCTCGTACGGCGGGAGCGCATCGCTGCCGATGTCGCGCAGCTTGAGGAAGAGCGTGAACGGCACGACGCAGCGCAGCACGCCCTTCGGGCCGAAGCCGGGTGCCTTGACCGTCCGCACGCTGACCTTGTTGCCCTTCGCGGTCTTGTGCGCGGTGCCCGCGCTCTCGGAGTAGATGTCCTTCAACACCCCGTGGTCGCGCATAAACGCCATCGCCGCGGAGGTCATGCTGCCGTTCTTGGAGGGGCGGTAGCCGTCTTCGATCATCCGCCCGGGCAGGGCGCGGAACAGCAGGTAGAACAGGTCGTCGCCGTAGCCGCCCATCAGCGTGCCGGTGAGCTCCAGCGACTTGCGGCACTTCGACGCGAGTACGCCCATGGCCTGGCCCTGGGCGCTGCCTCCGTTCTTGTACTCGTGCGCCTCGTCAGCGATGAGCAGATCGAACGTGCCGTTCGGCAGGTAGCGTTTGACGAACTCGCTGGGCTGGTAGCCGCCCTCGCCGAAGCCGAACTCCATGTTGGCCATCGCCCGCTCCATGCGCGCGGCCTGGCGGTCGGAGAACACCAGCTCTCCGTCGCCATCCATCAGGTTGATGAATTCATGGATGTTGTCGCCCAGCATCGAGGCCAGGAAGCCGTCGCCGAACTTGCGCATCAGCTTCTGGGCCGTGACCTCGCCGATGGTGGGAATGCGCTTGAGTGCCTTCAGCACGGCCGAGGACTGGTCGCTGCCAGAGAGAGTGCGGGGACGCATCAGCGTCCACAGCGGGGTGGCGCAGTGGCTGCACTTCCTGCGGTACTCCTCCGCCTGCAGCGCGACCGGGCTGACCGGTTCGCCATCGAGGTCGGTGATGACCGTGCCGCAGTCCGGACAGGCGGCTACCTGGCCGTCGCGCATGCGCCGCTCGACGAAGATGGGCTTCCAGTGGAAGCCCATCCGCATCCTCACCCGGCCCAGGACGAAGAACTCCTGGCCGGTGGGCTGCGCGCCCAGTTGCTCGCGCAGCTTGATGAGCTTGACCAGCGTATCCGGGCCGTTGAGCACCCAGACCTTGGCACCCGCCACGGTTTCGAGGATTTCGCGGCGCCACTTGTAGACCAGGTGCGGCGGCGACAGGACGAGCGTGCGGCGGTAGCCTTCGGCGTGCAGCACGGCCGCGGTGGCGATACCCACCGTGGTCTTGCCGCAGCCCATCTCGCCGTTGACGAACGCGGCGCGCTCGCCGCGGTCGATCAACAGCTCGGCGGCCGCATGGACGACTTCCGCCTGGGCGGGGAAGAGGCGGCGCTTCAGGCCCGCAATGACGCGTTCGCGGTGCGCCCTTGGCTGGCCGGCATAGACCGGCGGATTGGCGCGGTTGAGGGATTCGAGCAGTTCGTCGCCGAATTCGGTGACGAACTCCGTGAGGCTCAGCGCCTCAAGGCTGTTTCGTGCGCTCCAACACCAGCAATGGGTCGATGCGCACATCGAACCAATTCATCCCCCAATGCAGATGCGGCCCGGTCGCACGACCCGTGGCGCCGACGGCGCCGATGACCTGGCCCTGGGCGATGCGGTCGCCGACTTTCACGTCGATCCGCGACAGGTGCAGGAAGTTGGAGCTGACGCCGTAGCCGTGATCCAGCAGCACGGTGCCGCCGGTCAGGTACAGGTCGGGAGCAGCGAAGGTGACGACGCCGGCCGCCGGGGCCTTGACCGGAGTGCCGGTGGGCACGGCGATGTCCATGCCGGAATGCCCGGCGCCAGGCTGGCCGTTGTAGACCCGGGCATTGCCGAAACGGCCGCTGATGCGGCCCTGTACCGGCCAGATGAAGGGCGCGGCGAAATCGGTGCGCGGGTCGTCGCGGTCGCGCGCGGCGGTGACCTGGGCCTGTTCGCGCTTGATCCGCTCGGCGATCGCCGGCGGCGGATTCACCGTCTTCGGCGGCACCCCGTTGACCTGTTCCAGCGGCCAGTCGCGCGGCGTCACCGCAATCTCGACGGTTTCGCTGCCGCCGTCCGGGCGCTGCACGGCGATGCGCAGCGGACCGCGCTCGTCGCGGCCGATGCCGAACACCACGCTGCCGTAGTCGCTGACACGCAGGGTGCGTCCGGCGTACTGCACGCGGCTGCCGGGCGCCACCTTGCCGATCACCAGTGCGCCCTGCGAGGCGCTGCGCGGGAACACGCTGCGCGCCTCGGCGCCGGCCGCGGCCGGCGTCTGCGCGTGCAGCGCCGGGGCGAGCGGTGCGGTCAGCAGGACCAGCGCCAGTGCGGCGCCGGACACCAGGGCGACGCGCATCAGCGGTCGAACGCCAGGCGCTGCCCGTTGGGGCTGCCGACCAGGCGGGTCCCGTCCCAGGCCAGCACGCCGTTGACCCAGGTCGCGGCGATCTTGGAGCGGAAGCTGCGGCCTTCGAACGGCGACCAGCCGCACTTGGACAGCACGTCCTCGCGGCGCACGGTGAACGCGGTGTCGTCGATCAGCACCAGGTCGGCGTGGTAACCCTCGCGCAGGAAGCCGCGTTCGTGCACGTCGAACAGCAGCGCCGGCGCATGCGCGAACTTGTGCACCACCTGGGCCACGCTGAGCCGGCCCTCGTGGACCAGTTCCAGCGCCGCGACCAGTGCGTACTGCACCAGCGGCAGGCCGGACGGGGCCTGCGCATACGGCTTGCTCTTCTCTTCCCAGGTGTGCGGCGCGTGGTCGGTGGCGAGCACGTCGATCACGTCCTCGGCGATCGCGCGGATCAGCGCCTCGCGGTCGCTGGCGTCCTTGATCGCCGGGTTGCACTTGATCAGGTTGCCGAGCGTGGCGTAGTCGGCGCGGTCGAAGCGCAGGAAGTGGATGCAGGTCTCGGCGGTGATGCGCTTGCTCTGGATCGGGCCGGGCGCGAACAGCGCCAACTCGTCGGCGGTGGAGATGTGCAGCACGTGCAGGCGGGTGCCGTGCTTCTTCGCCAGCGACACCGCCAACTGCGAGGATTTCAGGCAGGCCTCGCGCGAGCGGATGTCCGGGTGCATGCCCGGGGTCAGCGCCTCGCCGTACTTTTCCTTGAACGCGGCCAGGGTCGCGTCGATGGTCGGGGTGTCTTCGCAGTGGGTGATGATCGGCGTCGGCGCGTCGCGGAAGATCGCGTCCAGGGTCTGCGGGTTGTCGACCAGCATGTTGCCGGTGGAGGCGCCCATGAACACCTTGATGCCGGGCGCGGTCTTCGGGTCCAGGGTCTGGATCGCGGCCAGGTTGTCGTTGCTGGCGCCCAGGTAGAAGCCATAGTTGCCCCAGGCGCGGCCGTGCGCGGCGTCGTACTTGGCCTGCAGCGCGGCGGCGTCGAGCGTGGGCGGGTTGGTGTTGGGCATGTCCATGAAGCTGGTCAGGCCACCGGCCACCGCCGCCGCCGATTCGGTGGCGATGTCGCCCTTGTGGGTCAGGCCGGGTTCGCGGAAGTGCACCTGGTCGTCGATCATGCCGGGCAGCAGCCAGCGCCCGGCGGCGTCGACCACGGTCTCGCCCTCGCGCGCGGCCAGTTGCGGGGCGATCGCGGCGATGCGGCCGTCGGCGATGCGCAGGTCGCCCTGGGTTTCGCGGCCTTCGTTGACCAGGCGCGCGTTGACGATCAGTGTGGAAGCGGACATCAGTGTTTTCCTTGGCAGCGGCAGGGTGGCGGTGCCGTGGGGTCGGGCACCGGGTCGAACCCGCCAGGATGGAAGGGATGGCAGCGGCCGACGCGACGGGCGGCCATCCAGCCACCGCGCAATGCGCCGAAACGGGCGATGGCGGTCACCGCGTACGCCGAGCAGCTGGGCACGAAACGGCAGCGCGGCCCCAGCAGCGGGCTGATGAAGCGCTGGTACAGGCGCAGCAAGGCGATGAGAGCGCGGGCGATCACGCCACCATGATATGCCACTGTGCTCGACTAGGCCGGTCGCTCGGCGTATACGCCGCGTTGTTGCCGCGGGGGGTAGGGTAGGCTATAAAGGCCCGCTTTCCCGGGCCCCGGGAAGACCAAGGAAGAGCGTTCGTGGCTGCTAAAAAACCTGCAAAGAAGGCCGTCCAGGCCGCCAAGAAGCCCGCCAAGCCCGTCGCCAAGAAAGCGCCGGTGTCCGCCGCCAGCAAACCGCCGAAGAAAGCCGCGCCCGCGAAGTCGGCGGCCAAGGCTGCGCCGGCCAAGCCGGCCAGCAAGGTCGTGGCCAAGAAGCCGGCGGCCAAGCCGGTGGCTGCGGCATCGGCCAAGTCCGCTCCTGCCAAGGCCCCCGTCAAGAAGGCCGCGGTCAAGAAGGCGCCTGCCAAGCCGGTCGCACCGGCGAAGGCGGCCGCCAAGCCTGCGCCCGCCGCCAAGCCGGCAGCGAAGACGTCGGCCGCCAAGCCCGTCGCCAGGGTGACCAAGGCCGCGGCCGCTCCCGCCAAATCCAAACCGGCCACCGCCTCCGTCGCACCCGCGGTGGCCACCTCCGTACCGAAGTCGGCGTCCAAGCCGGCTGCGGCCAAGCCTGTCCCGGTCAAGCCCGCCGTGCCTGCCGCAGCACCGGCTCCCAAGCCCGTTGCCGCCAAGTCCGTCGCGCCGTCGACCCCGCCACAAAAGAATCCCGTGTCCGTTTCGAAATCCTCCGCGAAAACCCCTACCAAGTCCGAATCCACCCCGAAGGCGCCGGTCGCCAAGCCCACCGGCAAGGTCGCCGTGGCCGTGACCGCCAAGTCCAATACGCCGGCCAAGCCGGCCAAGTACAAGGTGGTCGATTACAAGACCGACGAGGCCACCGGCCGTCCGATCCTGCCCAAGGGCTACAAGCCGGCGGCGGACGAGGAGTACATGAGCGCGCTGCAGCAGGAGTACTTCCGCCAGCGCCTGCTCACCTGGCGTGCCGACCTGGTCGAGGAATCCAAGCAGACCATCGAGAACCTGCGCGACGAAGTCCGCGACATCGGCGACGAGGCCGAGCGCGCGACCCGCGAGACCGAGAACTCGCTGGAACTGCGTACCCGCGACCGCTACCGCAAGCTGATCGGCAAGATCGACAGCACGCTCAAGCGTCTGGACGCCGGCGACTACGGCTACTGCGTGGACACCGGCGAAGAGATCGGCCTGGAGCGCCTGGAAGCGCGCCTGACCGCCGAGCGCACCATCGACGCGCAGGAGCGTTGGGAGCACCTGCAGAAGCAGCAGGGCGACTGAGTCCTCGCCGTCTTCATGCGTCAAGGCAAGGCCCCGCTCGCGCGGGGCTTTGCGTTTTACGGCACCGCCGGTCCAGGCGTTGCACGCCCCGGCTCGTGCCGCATGCCCCAGACGCGATGCCGCCGCGGGAAGCCGGCGCTTGCAGGGTCGGCGCGCGATGCTCGGCCCTGGGCCAATCCTGCTGCCGGGGCCACCTGCGGCTGCGTGGATGCTGCGTCGAGGCGGCCATACCTCAGCATGAGCGGCGGCGCCCTTCAGCGCACCCCGTTGACCAGCCCGCTTTGCGTGTCCTTGCTCAGTTGCAAGCCGGGCAGGGCGAAGCTGTCCAGGTCCTGCTTGGTGGCTGCGATGTCCAGCCCGACGAGGACCGAGGTGTCCGGATCGACCTCCAGGCCCAGCGGCATCGCCGCGAACTGCACGTAGTCGCGGCTGGCGTTCCAATGCGGCTGGCCGCCGATCGCCTGCAGCACGCGATCGACGTGCGTGCCGACCGGCTGGCCGAGCAGATCGAACGGCAATGGCACGCCGGGGGTGGCGGAGACGATCACGTTGACGACCCGGTCGTGGCGAAAGCGCACCGCCAGCTGGCTGTAGGCGAGGGCGGCGGCTGGCCGCGGTTGCTGCGCCAACTGCGCATCGAATCCGCGCGGATACAGATACACCACACTGAGCGTGTCCGGATGCGCCGTATCGCGGCGGGTGATGTCCGGCTGGCCCAGCGCGGCCAGGACCTGTTGCCTGCGCATGCCGAGCGCGACCGGGCCGAGACGTGTGCATGAGGGGGGCAGGGTGGCGGCGCTGCTGGTGCCTGCAAAAACCTGATGCAGCGCGTGCGTGCAGGCCGCCGCATCGCTGCCGGCGGCATGGGCCCGCGAGAAGGCTAGACCGAGAGCGAGCAGGCCGCACAGCGAAAGAAACCGGGGTGCCATGAGCAATCTCCGTAACGGGTCATGTGTGGCGAGGACGGGAGCGCTCCCGTCCCGGCCACAGGGTGAGTTGGTTGCCGTGCCAGCCTTCGCGGTGCCCGTAGGCGGTGATGAACGCGTCGCGCTGGTCGCTGCTCAATGAGCCCCATTGAGCGGACGGGTTCAGGCCCGAATGGGTGGTGATGGTGGCGATCATCACGGAGATTGCATTCTCGCCACCGCGTGCTGCGCCGGCGTCGTAGGCACCTACACGGCGGTTACATCCGTCGCGTCGTCGTTGCTCCCTCGCTGGAGCACACCAAGGTCAGTTCCTGGCGACGTACCGTCCAATGCGACGGCGAGTCGATCGTCCCGGTCGCACGGACGTGATAGGCGGGACAGTCCGCATCTTCCTCCGGGTTGTTCTTGATGTCGCAGTTGCCTTCGATCAGGAAGGACTTGGCGCCATCGGCGCCGGTGCGTGCAAATTTCAGTGCAGGGCAGTCCCCGAATAGCCTCGATAGCACGATGTCGTTCTTCAGCACATAGGCGATCGCCTGTTCGCCGCCTGCGGGGGAAGGGGCTTGCTTCGCCTGCAAGGATCCTGGCACGGCAATGGCGAACGCCAAGGCCATGCCGATACTCGGTAACCAGAAGGACTTCATGCGCAGAGCTCCGATAGGCGGTTGTGTGTCGGGCTGGCGGCGTCGGCCCGGGAGAGGATGGGAGGGAGTACCTGCAGCGACATCACAACGGCGGCGATGTCGAGTGCGACGCAGGTCCAGGCCTGGGTCGAAAACGGAGTTGCCAGTCGCACCGTCCCCAGCCGCCTGGCTACGGGCGTCCACTGCCTCGTCCCGGGAAAGCGAACGCTCCATTCGGTTGATTCCATCCGTGTTTCATATGGGCCTGCGTTCGACGCGCACCATTTCGAAAAGTGGTTTGAGCTTTATCGCTGAAGATAATCTCCAGTGCTTCTTTCGTCTTCCTTTCCTTTTTGTTTTCTGTCTTTTCTGCAAAGTGCGCTCTCATGGTGGCGATGAAAAGCGCCGATCCAGACTGGAGCCGTTGTGGCTTTCGCTCAAGTTGCGGCTTTTTTCGGTGCCTTTAAATGTGCCTGTCATGGCGGTGTCGCATAATGAAGTGCGTGGTATGTCGCCATGTCACCTCTGACAACCCATGTCGTTGCTTGAAAATTGTTTCCATGTCGTATCCAGGGTTGGATCGAGAACGGAGTGCCGCCCTTGAGCCGCAATGCCGAATTGGCCGGCCTAGACATGCGCAGACGTCGTCGTTGGCGTTTGCCCATCTTGATCGCCTTGTTATTGCTGGCGGTCATTGCGCTGGGGCCGCGGGTCAGTGTGGCCCTGCCGCAGGTGGCGGCGCCGGCGGTACCGCAGGATCCGCTGGCGCTGCAGGCCTGGATCGACGCGCGTGAGCGCGCCACGCCCGGGGTGCGGGCGGACAACCAGGCGCGCATCGTCTGGGCCGATCCGACGCATCCGGGGCGACGCGCCTGCGCCATGGTCTATCTGCATGGCTTCACCGCAAGCCAGGGCGAGGGCGCACCCACGCATGTGCGGCTGGCACGCAGCTTCGGCTGCAATCTGTATCTGCCGCGCCTGCCCGGGCACGGGCTGGTCGCGGCCGATGCGCTGCGCGGCGTCGATGCCGGACGCTTGCTCGCCGGCGCCGCCGAGGCGCTGGCGGTGACCCGGGTATTGGGCGACCGCGTGGTGGTGATCGGCAATTCGATGGGCGGTGCGTTGGCGCTGCAGGCGGTGGCGGCGAATCCACGTCAGGTGCAGGCGCTGGTGTTGTGGTCGCCGCTGGTGCGCGAGTACGGCGATCAGTTGCAGCCGATGCTGTGGCCGTGGGGCGCGCAGTTGCTGGCGTGGACGCACAACGGCGGCGATCCGATCCTGCGCTATCCGGTCGACAGCGCCTACTGGGCCGATGCCACCCACCTGGACGGCTATCGCGCGCTGGCCGCGCTGACCCGCGGCGGCATGCAGCCGGCGACCTATGCGCGGATCCATGTGCCGGTGTTCCTCGGCTACTACTACCGCGATCCGCAGCACCAGGACCGCACGGTATCGGTGGCGGCACTGCAGGCGATGTTCAAGGAGCTGGGGACACCACCGGCCTTGCGCCAGGCGGTGGATTTTCCCGGGGCGGACAACCACGTGCTGGCCTCGCCGATCCGCTCGCGTGCGGTGCCGGCGGTGTTCGCCGCCACCTGCCGGTTCCTGGCGGGGCGGGGCGGTCTGCCGCAGCCGGCCGGCGTGCCGGATTGCGCGCATGCCTGGGCCGACGACGAGGCGCAGGCGCATGCCGTGGCGGCCGCGCACTGAGCGCGGTCGTTGCAGCGAGCCGAAAGAGGTTGGGCGGAGTGCAGGCAGCAATACCGCCGTGCGCGAAGCGCGGTGGGGCGGGGCCGTCACTGCGCGCACTCGGCGACGACGTAGGTACGCCGTCCGCAGAGCCTATTGCAGGTCGCGCAGATCCAGATTGCGCAGTTTGGGCGCCTTCCAACTGGTAACGCCGACCACGCCCAGGGTCACGCAGCCGCCCAGGACCACCGCCGGCACCAGCCCGATCAGCCGCGCCATCACGCCGTCGTAGAACGCGCCCAGTTCGTTTGACGAGCCGATGAAGATGCCATTGATCGAAGACACGCGGCCGCGCATCGCGTCCGGCGTGGCCAGCTGCAGGATGGTCGAGCGCACGATCACCGAGACGCCGTCGCACATGCCGTAGGCCAGCAGGATCGCCGCCGACAGCCAGAAATGGCGCGACAGGCCGAAGGCGATGGTGCACAGGCCGAAGCCGGCCACTGCCAGCAGCAGTACGCGTCCGGCATTGCGCTGCAGCGGGTGCCGCGCCAGCCACACGCCCACCAGGATCGAGCCCAGTGCCGGTGCGCCGCGCAGGATGCCCAGGCCCTCGGGGCCGTAGTGCAGGATGTCGTGGATGAAGGCCGGCAGCATCGAGACCGCGCCGCCGAGCAGCACCGAGAACATGTCCAGGGCCATCGCGCCGAGCATGATCTGGTTGGAGAACACGAACTGCGCGCCTTCGGCGATGCTGCGGAAGATCGGTGCGCGCGGGCCTTCGTGCACCGGCTCGGCGACGCGCAGCAGCCACAGCGCGGCCAGCGCCGCGGTGGAGGCGCCGATGGCGGTGCCGTAGGCCAGGCTCTTGCCGCCCCAGCCGACCAGCAGGCCGCCCAACGCCGGGCCGATCACCATGCCGGCCTGGAACGCGACGCTGCCGACGCTGGCGCCGCGCGCATAGGCCTCGCGGGGCAGGACGCGGGCGAACAGGGCGTTGTACACGGGCGACAGGAACGCGCGCGCGGCGCCGGTCAGCGCGATCGCCGCATAGATCGGCCACACCCCCTGCGCGGACAGCCAGCCGCGGCTCACCGCCAGCAGCACCGCGGCGGTGGCGATCAGGCCGACGCTGGCGAGCATGCCGAGGTAGCGTCGCGGCAGGTGGTCGACCAGGTAGCCGGCGAACGGGGCGATGCAGAAGAACGGCAGGATCTCGGCCAGCCCGATCAGGCCCAGCGAGAACGGATCGCGGGTGATCTCGTAGATGTGCCAGCCGACCGTGACCGCGACGATCTGGTAGGACAGCATCGCCAGGATGCGGTAGGCCAGCACCAGGGCGAAGCCAGGGTGCGCCAGCAGCGTGCGCAGGGTCTGCGGGGTGGGCAGGGGCGCGCTCATGCCTGCTGGGCGCGTGCGGTGTCCTGGATGAAGGCCAGCAGCGCGGCCAGGCCGTTGCTGCGGGTCGGCGACAGATGCTTGCCCAGGCCGATGGCGGCGACGAAGTCCGGCGCGGTGGCGAGGATGTCCGCGGCGCTGCGCCCGGAGTAGACCCGCAGTGCCAGGTAGATCAGCCCGGAGACGATCGCCGAGTCGCTGATCGCATGGAACACCAGGCGCTCGGCATTGCCCTCGGGCACGATCCACACCATCGACTGGCAGCCATGCAGGCGATGCTCCTCGGTCTTCCAGTGCTCGGGGAAGGCGGGCAGCTTGCGGCCCAGGTCGATCAGGTACTGGTAGCGCTCGGACCAGTCGCCGAAGAAGCCGAATTCCTCGGCGATGGCGGCCTGGGCCTCGGCGGGTGTGGGTTCGAGCGGGAAGTCGGTGTCGGTCATCAGCAATCCAGAATCAAGCGATGTAAAGCCCCTCTCCCTCCGGGAGAGGGGTTGGGGTGAGGGTAGGGGCGCAGCCTCGTGCATTGTCTATGCGAGTCGCTTCGCGCCGTACCCTCATCCGCCCCTTCGGGGCACCTTGTAAGCCCCTCTCCCTCCGGGAGAGGGGTTGGGGTGAGGGTAGGGGCGCAGCCTCGTGCATTGTCTGTGCGAGTCGCTTCGCGCCGTACCCTCATCCGGCGCTGCGCGCCACCTTCTCCCGGAGGGAGAAGGGAATAGCCGTGTTCCCTTTTTTTACAAGGGCGCGGTTACCCACGCTTCCAGCGTACGCCCTGGGGCGTGTCCTCCAGGACAATGCCGGCGTCGGCCAGTTCCTGGCGGATGGCGTCGGCGCGGGCGAAGTCGCGGGCTTTCTTGGCGTCGCTGCGTGCGTCGATCAGCGCCTGGATGCGGGCGTCGTCGTCGCTGCCGGCACCCTGGAACCAGACCTGCGGATCCTGCTGCAGCAGGCCCAGCGCCAGGCCGGCGCCGAGCAGGCGGCTCTTGGCCTGGCGCAGCGTGTCCGCACGTTGCGCGGCATCGGCGGGGTCGGGGCCGCCGGCCGGCGCCGCATCGCGCAGCGCCTGCCGCGCCTGTGTCGCCAGGCTCGACAGCACCGACAGCGCCAGCGGCGTATTGAGGTCGTCGTCGAGGGCCTGCTCGATCTCGGCCGGAATGACCGCCTCGGCGTCGATGGCCTGCAGGTCGCGCAGCGTCCCGTACAGGCCGTCGAGCCGGGCGACCTGGGCCTGGATCAGGGCGTCCGACCAGTCCAGCGGCTGCCGGTAGTGCGCGCTCAGCAGTGCGCAGCGCAGCGCTTCGGGCCGATGCCGGGCGATCAGGTCGTGCACCGTCTCGATGTTGCCCAGCGACTTGCTCATCTTGGCGCCGCTGAAGGTCAGCATGCCGTTGTGCAGCCAGACGCGGGCGAAGGTGGCGCCGCCGTGGGCGCATTCGCTCTGCGCGATCTCGTTCTCGTGGTGCGGGAACTGCAGGTCGACGCCGCCGGCATGGATGTCGATGGTCTCGCCCAGGTGCGCGGCGGCCATCGCCGAGCATTCGATGTGCCAGCCGGGGCGGCCGCGGCCCCACGGCGAGTCCCAGCCCGGCAGGTCGTCGCTGGAGGGCTTCCACAGCACGAAGTCGCCCGGGTCGCGCTTGTACGGCGCCACCTCGACACGGGCGCCGGCCAGCATCTCCTCCGGGTCGCGCCGCGACAGCTTGCCGTAGTCGGCGAAGCTGGCCACCGCGAACAGCACGTGGCCCTCGGCGGCATAGGCATGGCCGCCGGCGATCAGCCGCTCGATCATCGCCACGATGTGCGGGATGTGCGCGGTCGCCGCCGGCTCGATGTCCGGCGGGGTCACCCCCAGCGCGGCCATGTCCTGCCGGTAGATGGCGGCGAAGCGATCGGTGATGGTGGAGATCGGCACGCCCTGCGCCTGCGCGGCGGCGTTGATCTTGTCGTCCACGTCGGTGATGTTGCGCGCGTAGCGCAGCTTGCCGTAGCGGCGCCGCAGCAGCGCCGCCAGCACGTCGAACACCACCGGGCCGCGGGCATTGCCGATATGCGCGAAGTTGTAGACGGTGGGGCCGCAGACGTAGAGCGTCGGGCCGGCCACCGGATCGAGCGGTTCGAAGGCGTCGACCCGGCGGGTCAGGTTGTTGTGCAGGCGCAGGCTCATCGGCATCGGCGGTGGGGAAACCGCTCGATTCTACCGGCAGCGGCCCCGAGGCGGGCCATCCGCCCCCGAGCGCACCGGGCGGCAGGTGTGCGTGCCGATGGCAAGGAAACCGGAAGAAGCGGCCGTCCGTGCACGCGTGCGCGATGACGCGGCCATGGCGCTCGCCACCGGCGCTCCTGGTTGGACTGGCAGCCGCAGCCTGGCACCACGCGGCATGAGCTGACGACCGCTCAGGTGTTGCACCACGCCATGCCGGCCGCGCGCCTGCCAAGCCCGGCGCGGCGGACTCGGGGATGGGTGGCATGCCCTCGACGAGGTCGGCGCACGGCCGTCGGCTTGCGTTCAGCCCGACGCAAGCCGCCATGCCTACACTCAGAGGTCTGCCCTTGCGAAGCCTGCTGCCGATGCGTCCGATCCCGTTGTTGCCGCTGGTCGGCATCCTTGCCTGCGCCGTCGCGCCGGCCTGGGCGCAGGACTCCGAGGCGCGCAACCGGGTGGTGGTGATCGAGAACGTCAAGCTGGACTACGCCCAGGTGCTGAACGTGGAGCCGGTCTACCAGACCCTGCGCGCCACCCGTACCGAGCAGCAATGCGATCCGGCCCCCACGCCGGCCCCGGCGGCGCCGGCGCCCAAGCCGGCCGAGGACGACAGCCGCTTGAACCGGCTGATGGATTCGGTGAAGGACATCTTCAGCCGCCGCCACGAGGAGCCGGCACAGCAGGCGGCCGCGCCGGCTGCGGCACCGGCGGGCGGGCGCAACTGCCGGATGGTCGAAGTCGGCCGCGAGTTCCGCCGGCCCATCGCCTACGACGTGGACTATGTCTACAAGGGCACCAAGTACCGCTCGCGGCTGCCCGAGGATCCGGGCAACCGCCTGCGCATCCGCGTCTCGGTGGCGCCGTACGTGCCCGACGCGGTCGTTGTGCCGCCGCGCTGAGCGCCGCGCGCGCTTGCGCCTGTGGCGTGCGCGTGCGAGGATGCGCGCCGATGAAAGCGAACCTGCCCCAGCACGATCTCAGCGCCGCACGCATGGCCTCGGGCATGACGTCGCGCGCGCGTCGACCGGAATCCCACATTCTCGCTGGGTAACCGGAGCGTCGTGCCGTTCGTTCTGAAAACCCAGCCCGAGGCTGGGTTTTTTCGTTTTCATCGGCCGGAAAAGTTTCACCCGTAAAGAACCAGACTGTAGAACCTCCCGCGCGTCCCGCGTCCCCACCGCTGCAAAGGATCGATCGATGTCTCTGAAGCACTTCTTGAACACCCAGGACTGGAGCCGCGCCGAACTGGACGCGCTGCTGACCCAGGCGGCGCTGTTCAAGCGTAACCGCCTCGGCAGCGAGCTGAAGGGCAAGTCGATCGCACTGGTGTTCTTCAATCCGTCCATGCGTACCCGCACCAGCTTCGAGCTGGGCGCGTTCCAGCTGGGTGGCCACGCGGTGGTGCTGCAGCCGGGCAAGGACGCATGGCCGATCGAGTTCGACCTGGGCACGGTGATGGACGGCGACACCGAAGAGCACATCGCCGAGGTGGCGCGGGTGCTGGGCCGGTACGTCGACCTGATCGGCGTGCGCGCGTTCCCGAAGTTCGTCGACTGGGCCAAGGACCGCGAAGATCTGGCGTTGAAGAGCTTCGCCAAGTACTCGCCGGTGCCGGTGATCAACATGGAGACCATCACCCATCCGTGCCAGGAGCTGGCGCACGCGCTGGCGCTGCAGGAACACTTCGGTACCCGCGACCTGCGCGGCAAGAAGTACGTGCTGACCTGGACCTACCATCCCAAGCCGCTGAACACCGCGGTGGCCAATTCCGCGCTGACCATCGCCACCCGCCTGGGCATGGACGTGACCCTGCTGTGCCCGACCCCGGACTACGTGCTCGACGAGCGCTACATGGGCTGGGCCGCGCAGAACGTGGAAGAGAGCGGCGGTTCGCTGACCGTCAGCCACGACATCGACAGCGCCTACGCCGGCGCCGACGTGGTCTACGCCAAGAGCTGGGGCGCGCTGCCGTTCTTCGGCAACTGGGGCCCGGAGAAACCGATCCGCGACCAGTACCAGCACTTCATCGTCGACGAGCGCAAGATGGCCCTGACCAACAACGGCGTGTTCTCGCACTGCCTGCCGCTGCGCCGCAACGTCAAGGCCACCGACGCGGTGATGGATTCGCCCAACTGCATCGCCATCGACGAGGCCGAGAACCGCCTGCATGTGCAGAAGGCGATCATGGCGGCGCTGGCCGGCCAGGGCCGCCGGGATTCGTGATTCGGGATTGGGGAGTCGCAACGGCGACTCCCTTCCTGCTCTTAATTTAGTCAACCGCAGAGAGACGCCCCCATGTCGCAGCACCCCGCTTCCACCAATCCCGACTCCCCAATCCCGACTCCCGGCACCAAGGACATCGTCCTCGCCTTTTCCGGCGGCCTCGACACCAGCTTCTGCATTCCCTACCTGCAGGCCAAGGGCTATGCGGTGCACACCGTGTTCGCCGACACCGGTGGCGTGGACGCCGAGGAGCGCGACTTCATCGAGAAGCGCGCCGCGGAGCTGGGCGCGGCCAGCCACGTCACCGTCGATGGCGGCCCGGCGATCTGGGCAGGCTTCGTCAAGCCGTTCGTGTGGGCTGGCGAGGGCTACCAGGGCCAGTATCCGCTACTGGTGTCGGACCGCTACCTGATCGTCGATGCCGCGCTCAAGCGCGCCGAGGAGCTGGGCACCAAGGTCATTGCCCACGGCTGTACCGGCATGGGCAACGACCAGGTGCGCTTCGACCTGGCGGTCAAGGCGCTGGGCGACTACGAGATCGTCGCGCCGATCCGCGAAATCCAGAAGGAACACACCCAGACCCGCGCCTACGAGCAGAAGTACCTGGAAGAGCGCGGCTTCGGCGTGCGTGCCAAGCAGCAGGCCTACACCATCAACGAGAACCTGCTCGGCCTGACCATGTCCGGCGGCGAGATCGATCGCTGGGAAGCGCCGGGCGAGGGCGCCCGCGGCTGGTGCGCGCCGCGCAGCGCGTGGCCGACCGAGCCGCTGACGGTGAAGCTGAAGTTCGTGCAGGGCGAGGCGGTCGAACTCGACGGCAAGGCGCTGCCGGGCGAACAGATCCTGGCCAAGCTCAACAAGCTGTTCGCGCCCTACGGCGTGGGCCGCGGCGTGTACACCGGCGACACCGTGATCGGCCTGAAGGGCCGCATCGTGTTCGAGGCGCCGGGCCTGGTGGCGCTGCTGGCCGCGCACCGCGCGCTGGAGGACGCGGTGCTGACCAAGCAGCAGAACCGCTTCAAGCCGGACGTGGCGCGCAAGTGGGTGGAGCTGGTCTACGAGGGCTTCTACCACGACCCGCTGAAGACCGACCTGGAAGCCTTCCTGAATTCGTCGCAGGCGATGGTCAACGGCGAAGTGACGCTGGAGACCCGCGGCGGCCGTGTCGACGCGGTGGCGGTGAAGTCGCCACACCTGCTCAACGCCAAGGGCGCGACCTACGCGCAGTCGGCGGACTGGGGCGTGGCCGAGGCCGAGGGCTTCATCAAGCTGTTCGGGATGAGCTCCACGCTGTACGCCCAGGTCAATCGCTGACGCTTTGAAAAGCCCCTCTCCCTCCGGGAGAGGGGTTGGGGTGAGGGTACGGGCGAAGCCTCGCAATCGTCGGCTGCGCGTTGCGCCTGTCCCTTTACCTCGCTGGCGCGATTCGCTTTACCAGGCTTCGCCCGTACCCTCATCCGCCCCCTTCGGGGGCACCTTCTCCCGGTGGGAGAAGGGGGCCACTGCGATGGAACCCATGCACGCACTACGCATCAGCACCGACAAGCAGGAACTGGATCTGCCGCTGATCCATCGCTTCCTCAGCGAGCAGGCCTATTGGTGCCTGGGCATCCCGCTGAACACGGTGCAGCGGGCGATCGCCGGTTCGTTGTGCTTCGGCGGCTATGTCGAGGGTGCAGGGCAGGTGGCGTTCGCCCGAGCGATCACCGACGGGGCGACGTTTGCCTATCTGGCCGACGTGTTCGTGCTCGACGCCTACCGTGGCCGCGGCTACGGCAAGCAACTGGTCGCCGCGATCATGGCCCACCCGCAGTTGCAGGGCCTGCGCCGCTTCATGCTCGCCACCTCCGATGCGCATGCGCTCTACGCCCAATACGGCTTCGCCGCGCCGGCGCGGCCGCAGTCGTTGATGGAAATCGCCTATCCCGACCTCTACCGCACCAGCACCACGGCGGACTGACCCACCATGACCGATCTGCTCACCTCCACGCTCGATCACCTGCAGGCGCTGGTGTCCTTCGACACCCGCAATCCGCCGCGGGCGATCGGCACCGATGGCATCTTCGACTACCTGCGCGCGCAGCTGCCCGGCTTCGCGGTGGAGGTGATCGACCACGGCGCCGGTGCGGTCAGCCTGTACGCGGTGCGCGGCACGCCCAGGTACCTGTTCAACGTGCATCTGGACACGGTGCCGGATTCGCCGCACTGGAGCGCCGATCCGCACGTGATGCGGCGCCTGGACGACCGCGTGGTCGGATTGGGCGTGTGCGACATCAAGGGCGCGGCGGCGGCGCTGCTGGCCGCGGCCAATGCCGGCGACGGCGATGCCGCGTTTCTGTTCTCCAGCGACGAGGAAGCCAACGACCCGCGCTGCATCGCCGCGTTCCTGGCCCGTGGCATCGCCTACGAGGCGGTGCTGGTGGCGGAGCCGACCATGAGCGAGGCGGTGCTGGCGCATCGTGGCATCAGTTCGGTGCTGATGCGCTTCGCCGGCCGCGCCGGCCATGCCTCGGGCAAGCAGGACGCCGCAGCCAGCGCGCTGCATCAGGCGATGCGCTGGGGCGGCCGTGCGCTGGACCATGTGGAGTCGCTGGCGCACGCGCGTTTCGGCGGGTTGACCGGGCTGCGCTTCAACATCGGCCGGGTCGAGGGCGGGATCAAGGCCAACATGATCGCGCCGGCGGCGGAACTGCGCTTCGGTTTCCGGCCGCTGCCGTCGATGGACGTGGACGCCTTGCTGGCGACCTTCGCCGGTTTCGCCGAGCCGGCCGCGGCGCACTTCGAAGAGACGTTCCGTGGCCCCAGCCTGCCGTCGGGCGCGGCTTCTGACTGGAATGGCGCCCGCGCCGAGGACAAGCGCCTGGCCGCGCGCGACGTCGCCGATGCGCTGGAGTTGCCGATCGGCAACGCGGTGGACTTCTGGACCGAGGCCTCGCTGTTCTCCGCCGGCGGCTACACCGCGCTGGTCTACGGCCCGGGCGACATCGCCCAGGCGCATACCGCCGACGAGTTCGTGACGCTGGAGCAACTGCAGCGCTACGCCGACTCGGTGCACCGCATCATCAACGGCGCGCGCTGAGCCGCGCGCCTTTCCCACGTCGCCCGGACCGATCCCGCGATCGCGTCCACCCTGGACTCCTTCGGACACCGCCCCACGCCATGCACGCCAACCGCCAAACCCGCCAGACCATCGTGCGCCTGCTCTCGAGCATGGCCAGCGCGAAGGAGATCAGCCAGTACCTCAAGCGCTTCTCGCAACTGGACGCCAAGCGCTTCGCCGTGGTCAAGGTCGGTGGCGCGGTGCTGCGCGACGACCTGGAGGCGCTGACCTCCTCGCTGTCGTTCCTGCAGGAAGTGGGCTTGACCCCGATCGTGTTGCACGGCGCCGGCCCGCAGCTGGACGCGGAGCTGTCCGCCGCCGGCATCGACAAGCAGACCGTCAACGGCCTGCGGGTGACCTCGCCGGAAGCGCTGGCGATCGTGCGCCGGGTGTTCCAGGCCTCCAACCTCAAGCTGGTCGAGGCGCTGCAGCAGAACGGCGCGCGCGCCACTTCGATCACCGGCGGCGTGTTCGAGGCGCAGTACCTGGATCGCGACACCTACGGGCTGGTCGGCGAAGTCACCGCGGTGAACCTGGCGCCGATCGAGGCCAGCCTGCAGGCCGGCTCCATCCCGGTCATCACCAGCCTGGGCGAGACCCCCAGCGGGCAGATCCTCAACATCAACGCCGATTTCGCCGCCAACGAATTGGTGCAGGAGCTGCAGCCGTACAAGATCATCTTCCTCACCGGCACCGGCGGCCTGCTCGACGAGCGCGGCACGGTGATCGATTCGATCAACCTGTCCACCGAGTACGACCACCTGATCGCGCAGCCGTGGATCCATGGCGGCATGAAGGTGAAGATCGAGCAGATCAAGGATCTGCTGGACCGGCTGCCGCTGGAGTCGTCGGTGTCGATCACGCGCCCGGCCGACCTGGCCAAGGAACTGTTCACCCACAAGGGCTCGGGCACCCTGGTGCGGCGTGGCGAGAAGGTGCTGCGCGCCACGACGTGGAGCGAGCTGGACCTGCCGCGGCTGAAGACCCTGATCGAATCCAGCTTCGGCCGCACCCTGGTGCCGGACTATTTCGACACCACCAAGCTGCTGCGCGCCTACGTCAGCGAGAACTACCGCACTGCGGTGATCCTGACCGACGAGGGTGGCTACACCTACCTGGACAAGTTCGCGGTGCTCGACGACGCGCAGGGCGAGGGCCTGGGCCGTGCGGTGTGGAACGTGATGCGCGAGGAAACGCCGCAGCTGTTCTGGCGTTCGCGCCACAACAACCAGGTCAACATCTTCTACTACGCCGAGTCCGACGGCTGCTTCAAGCAGGAGAAGTGGAAGGTGTTCTGGTACGGGCTGGACACCTTCGAGCAGATCCAGCACTGCGTGGCGCATTGCGCGACGCGCACGCCGACCCTGCAGGGTTGAGCGGCCCCTTCGTCTAGGACTTACCCCATGTCCGGCATCGATCCCGTGCTTCCCGAATCCTGGCGCCACGTGCCGACGCTGCGCGGGCGCCACGTCAGCCTGGAGCCGCTGCAGGCGGCGCATGTCGAGGGCCTGCGCGCCGCGCTGCGCGGCAGTGGCCTGGACGCGCTGTGGTACACCAACGTGCCGGCGCCGGAACGCGTGGACGCCTATGTCGCCGCCGCGTTGGAGGTGCAGGCATTGGGTCGGGTGCTGCCGTTCGTGGTGCGCGATGCGCAGGGCGAGATCGTGGGCAGCACGCGCTTCTACGGCCTGGATCCGCAGGTGCCGACCCTGTCGATCGGCTACACCTGGTACGCGCCGCGAGTGCAGCGCAGCGGCCTGAACACCGAGGCCAAGCTGCTGCTGCTTGGCCACGCCTTCGACACGCTCGGCTGCCTCAGCGTGGTGTTCGAGACCAGCTGGTTCAATCACGCCTCGCGCACCGCGATCGCGCGGCTGGGGGCCAAGCAGGACGGCGTGCTGCGCAACCACAAGCGCCACGCCGACGGCACCCCGCGCGACACCGTCATCTTCTCCATCATCGATACGGAATGGGCCGGGGTGAAACGCCACCTGCAGTTCCGCCTGGATTCGCACGCATGAGCACTCCCATCTATTCCATCGGCATCGTCGGCGCCCGCGGCCACACCGGCGCCGAGTTGATCCGCCTGATCGCCGCGCATCCGCAACTGCGCCTGGCCTTCCTGTCCTCGCGCGAGCTGGACGGGCAGCGCGTCGATGCGCACCACGACACCTACCAGGGCGAACTGCGCTACGAGAACCTCGATCCCGAGGCGGTGGCGGCCAAGCGCGCCGACGTGGTGGTGCTGGCGCTGCCCAACGGCAAGGCCGCGCCCTACGTGGCGGCGTTGGACGCGGCGGTCGCCGCCGGCGCGGCCGATCCCATCGTGGTCGATCTGTCCGCCGACTACCGCTTCGACCCGGCCTGGTACTACGGCCTGCCGGAACTGACCCGCGCGCGCTACGCCGGGCAGCGCCGCATCAGCAACCCGGGCTGCTACGCCACCGCGATGCAGCTGGCGATCGCGCCGCTGCGCGAGCAGCTCGCCGGGCCGCCGCAGTGCTTCGGCGTGTCGGGCTATTCCGGCGCCGGTACCACGCCGTCGGACAAGAACAATCCGGCGCTGCTGCACGACAACCTGATGCCGTACGCGCTGACCGACCACATGCACGAGCGCGAGGTGTCCGCACAGTTGGGCGTGCCGGTGGAGTTCATGCCGCACGTGGCGCCGCATTTCCGCGGCATCACCATGACCGTGAACCTGTGGCTGCAGCATCCGCTGAAGCTGGAGGCCATGCAGCGGCTGTATCGTGCCCGCTATGCCGATGAGCCGCTGATCGAGGTGATCGACGAGGCGCCCTGGGTGAGCCGCATCGCCGGCCGCCACGGCGTGCAGCTCGGCGGCTTCACCCTGGCCCCGGGCAACAAGCGCCTGGTGCTGGTGGCGACCTTGGACAACCTGCTCAAGGGCGCGGCGACGCAGGCGATGCAGAACCTCAACCTGGCGCTGGGCGTGGACGAGTTGACGTCGATCCCGCCGATACACACGCCGGAGTAGGACACCCACAATCAGCGCCGCATCCCCAACGGACGCAGCGCGCCGCTTTCCGAATCCCAATTCCCCAATCCCCATTCCCGGCTTCCCAATGACCAATCTGCTTTGGCAAAAACCCGGCGTCGCCGTCGACACGCAGATCCAGGCGTTCCTGGCCGGCGACGACGTGCTGCTGGACCGCGAGTTCTTCCTGCACGACATCGCCGCCAGCGGCGCGCACGCCGAGGGCCTGCAGCGCATCGGCATTCTCTCGGCCGACGAACTGGCCGGGCTGCAGCGCGAACTGGCGGTGCTGGCCGAGGATTTCCGCAGTGGTGCGTTCGTGCTGGATGCGCGCTTCGAGGACGGCCACTCGGCGATCGAGGCCCGGCTGACCGAGCGCCTGGGCGATGCCGGGCGCAAGATCCACACCGGACGCAGCCGCAACGACCAGATCCTGGTCGCCACCCGGCTGTGGCTGAAGGACAAGCTGGCGCGGCTGGCGCAGCTCGGCGCGGAGATCGCCAAGGTGGCGCTTGACCGCGCGCAGGCCGAGCGCGACCTGCCGGTGCCCGGCTACACCCATATCCAGCGCGCGGTGGTGTCCTCGGCCGGCATGTGGTGGGCGGGCTGGGCCGAGGCCTTCATCGACGATGCGCTGCGTGCCCGCGACACCCTGCGCCTGGTCGACTGCAATCCGCTGGGCACCGCCGCCGGCTATGGCGTCAACCTGCCGCTGGACCGCGCCCACACCACCGCTGCGCTGGGCTTCGCGCGCCTGCAGGTCAGCCCGATCTATGCGCAGCTCTCGCGTGGCAAGTTCGAGATGGCCGCGCTGGAAGCGCTGGGCAGTGCGACCCTGGACCTGCGCCGCCTGGCCTGGGATCTGTCGTTGTTCACCAGCGGCGAGTTCGGTTTCGTGGCGCTGCCGGCGCAGTACACCACCGGTAGCTCGATCATGCCCAACAAGCGCAACCCGGATGTGATCGAACTGATGCGCGCCACCCACGCCAGCGTGGCCGCCGCGCGCACCGAGATCGAACAATTGCTGTCGCTGCCGTCGGGCTATCACCGCGACCTGCAGAGCAGCAAGGGCGCGATCTTCCACGGCTTCGGCCGCGGCCTGGCCGCGCTGGAGCTGCTGCCGGCGCTGCTGGCCAACCTGGAGTGGCGCGAGGACAGGCTGCGCGCGGCGATCGATTCGGGCATGTACGCCACCGACGTGGCGGTGGAAGCCGCGGTGGCCGGCGTGCCGTTCCGCGAGGCCTACCAGGCCGCCGCCGCGTCGGCCGACAGCGCGGGGCAGGGGCGTACGCCGGAAGGCAGCCTGGCGGCGCGGGTGTCGCCCGGTGCAGCCGCCGATCTGCAGTTGCAGGCGCTGCGCGCGCGCTGGGACACGCTGGGATGAGCCTGCTTGGCCATCCCACAGGCTGGCGCACGGCGATCGCATCGCCCGCGTGGCCGGGCAGGGCGGGCGGCCTGCGGACCATCGCCTTGGCGCTGCTCGCCGCGGGGCTGCTGGCGCTGCCCGCGGCCCCGGCCAGCGCGGCGGTCGGTGCGGCGCCGAAGGTGGCGGTCTACCGCGGTGCGGCCGGCTGCCGCGGCTGCTCTGAAATGGTGGTGGATGCGTTGCGCGCGACCGGGCTGCCGCTGACGATCGTCTACGTCGGCGAGCGCGAACCGCTGCACGTGACCCCCGCCACGCTGCGCGACGTCGATCTGTACATCCAGCCCGGCGGCGGCCAGGACATCCCGGCCGCGTACGCCGCCCTCGGCGACGATGGCGCCGATGCCCTGCGCGACTTCGTCAGCAGCGGCAAGGGTTTCCTGGGCCTGTGCATGGGGGCGTACCTGGCCGACCGCGACGGCATCGGCCTGGTCGATGTGGCGCTGCAGTCGGAAGTCGGGCGTCCGCGCTCGGGCATCGACGACGAAGGCGACCACACCATCGCCATCCGCTGGGACGGAACCTGGCAGCGCGTCTACTATCAGGACGGCCCGTTCCTCACCGGCAGCGCGGCGGACGGCTTCGTGCCGATCGCCCAGTACGGCAACGGCGACGTGGCGATCGCGCGTTATCGCCATGGCCGCGGCACGGTGGTGCTGGCCGGGCCGCATCCGGAGGCGGACGAGCGCTGGATGGACGAGGCCGGCGATGTCGCCCCGCAGGACAACCTGCGACGGCTGCTGCGGCTGTTTCCCGGCCTCGGCGCCCGTGCGGAGGCAGGGCCGGCGCTGCGCTGACGTAGCGCGCGGTCGTCGAACTTTTACCGGAGGCGCATGCCATGCCGCGCCTCGCATGCAGGAGAAGGCAATGACGTTGTACCTGGTGATGGCGATGCGCAAACCGGCGTTTCCGGAGTCGGTGATCCAGCCGCATCGCGACTTCCTGGCCGCGCTGCGCGAGCGCGGGCTGCTGGAGCGCAGCGGTGGCTTCGGCGACGGCAGCGGCGGTGCCTATGTGCTCAAGAACGTGGACAGCCTGGCGCAGGCGCAGGCCATCGTCGCCGAGGATCCGCTGGCGCTCCAGGCTGCGTCCGAGCTGACCGTGTACGCCTGGAACGCGCACTGAGCCGAGCGAGCGCCCGATGACCGCCCCGACCGCCACCGCCGCCACGCCCTTCGTCGAGCAAGCGCTGCCGCCCTGGCGGCGCGCGGTGCTCAAGGTCGGCAGCAGCCTGCTGGCCGCCGACGGCGGCGGCCTCACGCCACGCTTTGCACTGGGCCTGGCGCAGTTCGTCTCGGCCAACCTGGCGGCCGGGCGTGAACTGGTGATCGTGTCCTCCGGCGCGGTCGCCGCCGGCCGCGCCATCGTGCCCAAGGCCGCCGAAGCCGGCGCGGCGCTGGCTGCGCGGCAGGCGCTGGCCGCGCTCGGCCAGGCGCAGCTGATCGCGCTGTGGCAGCGCTTCTTCGAACGGCCGGTGGCGCAGGTGCTGCTGACCCACGACGACCTGCGCAACCGCCGCCGCTACCTCAACGCACGCGCCACCCTGGGCGAACTGTTGCGGCTGGGCGCACTGCCGGTAGTCAACGAGAACGACACCGTCTCGGTGGACGAACTCAAGCTCGGCGACAACGACAACCTGGCCGCGATCGTCGCCGCCCTGGTCGACGCCGATGCGCTGTTCATCGCCACCGACATCGACGGCCTGTACACCGCCGACCCGCGCCGTGACTCGCAGGCGCAGCCGCTGCACGAGGTGCAGGAACTGAGCGCGGCGGTGCTGGCGATGGCGGGCGGCAGCGGCAGCGGCGTGGGCACCGGCGGCATGCGCACCAAGCTGGAGGCCGCGGCCAAGGCCGGCGCCGCCGGCATCGAGACCTATCTGTTCAACGGCCGCAGCGCCGAGGTGGTGCGCGGCCTGGCCCAGGACCGCCTGCGCGGCACCCGCATCCATGCCGCGCGCACCCGCATCGCCGCGCGCAAGTACTGGCTGCGCCACGTGCCGGTGGAACCGGGCGCGATCCTGGTCGATGCCGGCGCCGCGGCCGCGCTGCTCGACAAGGGCGCCTCGCTGCTGCCGGGTGGCGTGGCCGGCGCCGTGGGCGAGTTCCGCCGCGGCGACATGGTCGAGGTGCGGCTGCGCGACGCGGCCGGCGAGCGCTGCCTGGCGCGCGGCGTCAGCCAGTACGCGGCGGTGGACATCCGCCGCATCGCTGGCCGCCACTCGCGCGACATCGAGGCGATCCTGGGCTACAACTACGGCGAGAACGTGATTCATCGCGACGATCTGGTGGTGGTGCGGGAATCGGGAGTCGGGAATGGGGAATCGGCGTAAGCGCGCCCGCCCCACGGTGGCCGCGACGGCGCCGCCGATCCCGCTGCAATGCGCGCGCATGCGATGTTGCGCCTCGCGCTCGCCGCCTTTCATCCGCCGGCGCAGCGCGTAGCCTTTCCGAATCCCGAGTCCCGAATCCCGAATCCTAGCCACCGGAGCCCCCAATGACCTCCATCCGCACCCAGGCCCTGCAATGCCGCGATGCCGCGCAAGCGCTGGCGCAGTTGTCCTCGTCGGCCAAGCAGGCCTTGCTGGAGGCGATGGCGGCGGCGCTGCAGGCCGATGCGGAGGCGATCCTCGTCGCCAATGCACGGGACCTGGAGGCGGCGCGGGCCAAGGACGTCGGCAGCGCGATGCTCGATCGGCTGGCGCTGGACCGCAAGCGCCTGGACGGCATCGCCGCGGCGTTGCGCGAGGTCGCGGCCTTGCCCGATCCGGTGGGGCAGGTCACCCGCGACGACGTGCGCCCCAACGGCATCCGCGTGCAGAAGATCCGCGTGCCGCTGGGTGTGGTGGCGATGATCTACGAGGCGCGCCCCAACGTCACCGCCGACGCCGCGGCGCTGTGCATCAAGGCCGGCAACGGGGTGATCCTGCGCGGCGGTTCCGAGGCGATCCACTCCAACACCGCCATCGCCGCGGCGCTGCGTCGTGCGCTGCGCGAGGCCGGCATCGGCGAGGCCGCGCTGACCCTGGTCGAAGACCTGCGCCGCGAGACCATGCTGGAACTGCTGCAGCTCAACGACATCGTCGACCTGGCGATTCCGCGCGGCGGCGAGGGCCTGATCCGCTTCGTCGCCGAACATGCGCGGGTGCCGGTGATCAAGCACTACAAGGGCGTGTGCCATCTGTTCGTGGATGCGTCGGCGAACCTGGAGCTGGCGGTGAAGCTGCTGGTCGACGGCAAGACCACGCGGCCGGCCGCCTGCAATTCCCTGGAGACGCTGCTGGTGCATGCCGACGTGGCCGCACGCTTCCTGCCGCTGGCGGCGCAGGCGCTACGCCAGCGCGGTGTCGCCCTGCGCGGTGATGCCGCCACCCGCGCACTGCTGCCGGACATCGACAGCGCCAGCGACGACGACTACGCCGCCGAATACCTGGACCTGATCCTGGCGATCGCGGTGGTGCCGGACCTGGACGCGGCGATCTCGCACATCCGCCGCTACGGCTCGGACCACACCGAGGTCATCGCCACCGAGGACGCGGCCAACGCCGAAGCCTTCGTGCAGGCGTTGCGCGCGGCCGTGGTGATGGTCAACGCCTCCTCGCGCTTCTCCGACGGCGGCGAACTCGGTCTGGGCGCGGAGATCGGCATTTCCACCACGCGCCTGCACGCCTACGGCCCGATGGGCCTGGAAGCGCTGACCGTGGAGCGCTTCGTGGTGCGCGGCGAGGGGCAGGTTCGGCACTGAGGCGCCGCCGCACATTGGTTGGGCGGGCGCCTGAGCTGCCTGGCATGTGAGGGATCGGCGTCCTGCTGGTGGCGGTGAAGCAGAGTGGCAACCTGTGCTGATCGGGATAGCGTGCCTGTGCGCTCGCACACCGCCATATCAGCGGCGAGGATCGGCGACCCAGCCTTTGTCACTTGCCGATGGCGGCGCCGTCGCCTAGCGTCGCGGATTCGCCTCCTTTCGGGATCCAACGCCCATGCGCCGCCTCGCTCCCTGCCTGCTCGCCGCTGCCGTCGCCTTCGCCACCGCCGGCGCCGCAGTCGCCCAGACCGCGCCGATGACGCCGGACATCACCGGCAAGCCGTTCGTCGCACCGACCGCGGCCAACGACTACGTCAAGCGCGAGGTGATGATCCCGATGCGCGACGGGGTCAAGCTGCACACGGTGATCGTGCTGCCCAAGGACGCGCACGGCGCGCCGATCCTGCTGACCCGCACGCCGTACGATGCCAGCGGCCGCGCCAGCCGGCTGGCCTCGCCGCACATGCGCGATCTGTTGCCGCAGGGCGACGAAGTGTTCGTCGACGGCGGCTACATCCGCGTGTTCCAGGACATCCGCGGCAAGTACGGCTCGGAGGGCGACTACGTGGTGACCCGGCCGTTGCGCGGGCCGCTCAACCCGACCAAGGTCGACCACGCCACCGACGCCTGGGACACCATCGACTGGCTGGTCAAGCACGTGCCCGAATCCAACGGCAAGGTCGGCATGATCGGCTCGTCCTACGAGGGCTTCACCGTGGTGATGGCGTTGGCCGATCCGCATCCGGCGCTGAAGGTGGCCGCGCCGGAAAGCCCGATGATCGACGGCTGGATGGGCGACGACTGGCTCAACTACGGCGCCTTCCGCCAGGTCAACCTGGACTACTTCACCGGCCAGATGACCAAGCGCGGCAAGGGCGAGGGCATCCCGCGCCACGGCTACGACGACTACAGCAACTTCCTGCGCGCCGGCTCGGCCGGCGACTACGCCAAGGCCGCCGGGCTGGAGCAGTTGCCGTGGTGGCGCAAGCTCACCGAGCACCCGGCCTACGATGCGTTCTGGCAGGAGCAGGCGCTGGACAAGGTGATGGCGCGCACCCCGCTGAAGGTGCCGACGATGTGGCTGCAGGGGCTGTGGGACCAGGAAGACATGTGGGGCGCGATCCACAGCTACGAGGCGATGGAGCCGCGCGACACCGGCAACGACAGGAACTACCTGGTGATGGGGCCGTGGCGGCATAGCCAGGTCAACTACGAGGGCGCCTCGTTGGGCGCGCTGCAGTTCGACGGCGACACCGCGCTGCAGTTCCGCCGCGACGTGCTCAAGCCGTTCTTCGACCAGTACCTGGTCGACGGCGCGCCCAAGGCCGACACGCCGCCGGTGCTGATCTACGACACCGGCGCCAATCACTGGGACCGCCTGCAGCGCTGGCCGCTGAGCTGCGCGCAGGGCTGCCCGGCGCAGAGCAAGCCGCTGTACCTGGAGGCCGGCGGCCGCGTTTCGTTCGAGGCGCCCAAGGCCGGGCAGGGAGACTACACCGAGTACGTCTCCGACCCGGCCAAGCCGGTGCCGTTCGTGCCGCGCCCGGTGGTGTTCGGCGACCGCGACATGTGGACCACCTGGCTGGTGCACGACCAGCGCTTCGTCGACGGCCGCCCGGACGTGCTGACCTTCGTCAGCGAACCGCTGCAGGCGCCGCTGCGCATCGCCGGCGCGCCGCAGGTGCACCTGCAGGCCTCCACCAGCGGCAGCGACAGCGACTGGGTGGTGAAGCTGATCGACGTGTATCCCGACCAGATGGCGTCCGAGCCGAAGCTGGGCGGCTACGAGCTGCCGGTGTCGCTGGCGATCTTCCGCGGCCGCTACCGCGAGAGCTTCGAGCATCCCGCGCCGCTGACCCCGAACCAGCCGCTGGCCTACCGCTTCGGCCTGCCCACCGCCAACCACACCTTCGAGCGCGGCCACCGGATCATGGTGCAGGTGCAGTCCACGCTGTTCCCGCTGTACGACCGCAACCCGCAGACCTACGTGCCCAACATCTACTTCGCCAAGCCGGGCGATTACCAGAAGGCGACGCAGCGGATCTGGCACACGCCGCAGCAGGCCAGCTACATCGAGCTGCCGGTGCGCTGAGCGCCGCTACCGAACGTGCGTGCGGCCACGCCGGACACGGCGCGCCACGCGCGCTGCACTCGCTGGCCGGCGCGGTTGCCGCGGCCGCGCGGCGCACTCAAAGGCGCAGTGCGTCGAGCACCAGCGAGAACGCCGGCGAGTGCTGGCGGCGGCTGGGGTAGTAGAGATGGTAGCCGGAGAATGGCGGGCACCAGTCCTCCAGCACCCGCACCAGGCGACCTTCCTCGAGATGGGGCGCGAATTCCTGCTCGGGCAGGAACGCGATGCCGAGTCCGTCGAGTGCGGCGCGCACGATCGGCGGCGAGGTGCTGAACGTCACCTGGCCTTCGACCCGCACGTTCACCTGCCGGTTGCGCCGCTCGAACTCCCACACGTAGAGGCCGCCATGGGTGGGGAAGCGGATGTTGATGCAGCGGTGTTGGGTCAGGTCGCCCGGCACCTTGGGCAGCGGGCGCTGCTGGAAGTAGGCCGGCGCCGCCGCCGCGGCCATGCGCAGCGGCGGGCCGATCGGCATCGCGATCATGTCCTTGTCCACGCTCTCGCCCAGGCGCACGCCGGCATCGAAACGGTCGGCGACAATGTCGCGGAAACCGTAGCTGACGTCGAACTCGATCTGCACGTCCGGATAGCGCTGCAGCACCGGGGTCAGCTTGGGCAGCAGGGTGGTGTGCAGGATGTGGTCGCCGCTGGTGATGCGGACCACGCCGGCGGGCTTGTCGCGCAGCGCGGTCAGCGCGTCCAGTTCCGACTCGATCTCGTCGAAGCGGTTGCCGATGGCCTGCAACAGACGCTGGCCCGCCGCGGTGGGCGAAACGCTGCGCGTTGTGCGGGTGAGCAGGCGGATCTGCAGCCGCGTTTCCAGCGCCTTGATCGCCTGGCTGAGCGCCGACTGGGTGACCCCCAACGCGGCGCCGGCGCGGGTGAAGCTGCCTTCGCGGGCGACGGTGACGAAGGCCAGCAAGTCGTTGAGATTGCGTCGTGCCATGGCCCAGTCTGACAGGTCGATTAATTAGCTAGGCTAATAGGGAAGGAAAGGATTCATCATCTTATCAGGCGGATCAGCGATGCCGACAATGGCCATCCTCCCCTCCACCGGAATCCCGCCATGTTCGTCAACGCCTATGGCGCCCAAGCCGGCGACCAGCCCCTCGAACCCATGCGGATCGTGCGCCGCACGCTCGGTCCGGACGACGTGCGCATCGACATCGCCTACTGCGGCATCTGCCATTCCGACCTGCACCAGGCCCGCGGCGAATGGGCCGGTACGCGCTTCCCGTGCGTGCCGGGACACGAGATCGTGGGCCGCGTCGCGGCGGTCGGTGCACATGTCGCCGGCATGCGTCCGGGTGACCTGGTCGGCGTCGGCTGCATCGTGGACAGCTGCAGGCACTGCGCGGAGTGCGAAGGCGGACTGGAGAACTACTGCGACGGCATGGTCGGCACCTACAACTTCCCGAGCGCCGATGCGCCCGGCCACACCCTCGGCGGCTATTCGCAGCAGATCGTGGTCCACCAGCGCTACGTGCTGAGAATCAGCCACCCGGCAGGGCAACTGGCGGCGGTGGCGCCGCTGCTGTGCGCGGGCATCACCACTTATTCGCCGCTGCGCCACTGGGGCGCCGGTCCCGGCAAGACGGTGGGCGTCGTCGGCATCGGCGGGCTCGGCCACGTCGGCGTGAAACTGGCCCATGCGATGGGCGCGCGCGTCGTCGCGTTCACCACCGCCGAGGCCAAGCGCGAGGCTGCCTTGGCACTGGGCGCCGACGCGGTGGTGGTGTCGCGCAACGCGCAGGAAATGGCGGCGCATGCCGGGAGCATCGACCTGATCGTGGACACGGTCGCCGCGCCGCACGACCTGGACGCGTTCCTGGGCCTGCTCAAGCGCGACGGCGCAATGGTGCTGGTCGGTGCGCCGGCCAGCCCGCACCCGTCGCCGGCGGTGTTCAGCCTGATCATGCGGCGTCGCACCCTGGCCGGCTCGATGATCGGCGGCATTGCCGAGACCCAGGAGATGCTGGATTTCTGCGCCGAGCACGGCATCGTCGCCGACATCGAGTTGATCCGCGCCGAGCAGATCAACGCCGCCTACGAACGGATGCTGCAAGGCGACGTGAAATACCGATTCGTCATCGACAACGCCACCTTGGCCGCCTGACCGGGAGAAGACCGATGCAACGACTGCTGCTGATCCTGGCCCTGGCGGCCGGCACCTCACCTGCGATGGGACAGGACATGGCCAATGGCGCGAACAACTTCTACAAGAGCGACGCCGTCGCCACGGAAAAGGTTTCCTTCCGCAACCAGTACCGAATGACGATCGTGGGCAACCTGTTCCTGCCCAGGCAGCGCAAGGCCGGTGTCCGCTATCCGGCCATCGTGGTCGGGCACCCGATGGGCGCGGTGAAGGAGCAGAGCTCTAACCTGTATGCGCAGAAGCTGGCCGAACAGGGCTTCGTCACCCTGGCGATCGACCAGTCGTTCTGGGGCGAGAGCGAGGGCCAGCCGCGCAATGCGGTGGCGCCGGATCTGTATGCCGAGGCGTTCAGCGCGGCGGTGGACTACCTGGGCAGCCGGGCGTTCGTGGACCGCGAGCGCATCGGCGTGCTCGGCATCTGCGGCAGCGGCAGCTTCGTCATCAGTGCGGCCAAGATCGACCCGCGCATGAAGGCCATCGCCACCGTGAGCATGTACGACATGGGGGCGGCCAACCGCGATGGGCTCAACCACGCGCAGACCGTCGAGCAGCGCAAACAGATCATCGCGGCCGCGGCGCGGCAGCGCGACGTGGAATTCGGCGGCGGCAAGACCGAGTACACCGGCGGCACGGTGCACGTGCTCGATGCGCAGACCCCGCCCATCCAGCGCGAGTTCTACGACTTCTACCGCACCGCGCGCGGCCAGTTCACCCCGGCCGGTTCCTCGCCCGCGCTCACCACGCACCCGACCTTGAGCAGCAACGTCAAGTTCATGAACTTCTATCCGTTCAACGACATCGCGACCATCGCGCCGCGGCCGATGCTGTTCATCGCCGGCGACCAGGCGCACTCGAAGGAGTTCAGCGAAGAGGCCTTCCGCCTGGCGGGCCAGCCGAAGGAGTTGTACTGGGTGAAGGGCGCGGGCCACGTGGACCTGTACGACCGGACCGACCTGATCCCATTCGACAAGCTGGCCTCGTTCTTCCGGCAAACCCTGGGGGCGCCATGAGCGTGCGCATGGGCAGGCGCGGGTGCCATCGCACGCGGCCGATCGCACACGAACACCTTGCGCGCTGCGGTCGCCACGGAGCGGGGCGGTGAGCGCGGCGCTGCCGGCGGAAGCGGGACGCGGGCAGGCCGCCGCCGCCCCACAGCGCGCCCATTGGGGCGGCGTGTACGCGATGACGCTGTGCGTGTTCGCGCTGATCGCGTCGGAGTTCATGCCGGTCAGCCTGCTGACCCCGATGGCCGCCGACCTGCACGTCAGCCAGGGGTTGGTCGGCTACGGCATCGCCATCTCCGGTGCGCTCGCGGTGCTCACCAGTGTGTCCATTCCCGCCCTGGCCGGGGCCATGGACCGCAAGCGCCTGTTGCTGGCGCTGACCGGGCTGATGGCGGTGTCCGGCGCGGTGGTCGCGTTGGCCCCGAACTATGCGGCCTACATGGCCGGGCGCGCGCTCATCGGCGTGGTGATCGGCGGCTTCTGGTCGTTGTCGGCCGCGACCGCGATGCGCCTGGTGCCGCCGGCCCAGGTGCCCCGCGCCCTGGCCATCTTCAATGGCGGTAACGCCCTGGCCACGGTGATCGCCGCGCCGCTCGGCAGCTACCTGGGCGGGGTGATCGGCTGGCGCGGCGCGTTCCTGTGCCTGGTGCCGGTGGCCGTGCTGGCGTTCGCCTGGCAGTGGGCCAGCCTGCCGGCCATGAGCGCAGCGCGCGCGGCAGGGGCCGGCAACGTGTTCGGCCTGCTCCGGCGGCGCGCGGTCGCGTTGGGCATGGCGGCCTGCGCCGCCTTCTTCATGGGCCAGTTCGCGTTGTTCACCTACGTGCGCCCGTTCCTGGAAACGGTGACGCTGGCCAAGGTGCCGGTGTTGTCGTGGCTCCTGCTGGGGATCGGCGTGGCCGGTCTGCTCGGCACTTTGCTGGTCGGCGCTGCGCTGCAGCGCAGCCTGTATCGCACCCTGATCGCGATTCCGCTGCTGATGGCGGCGGTCGCCCTGGCCTTGATTCCGTTCGGTACGCGTGTCGCCGCCGTGGCGGTCTTGCTGGCACTGTGGGGATTGCTGGCGACCGCCGCGCCGGTGGGTTGGTGGAGTTGGATCGCGCGCGCGATGCCCGGGAGCGCCGAGGCCGGTGGCGGCCTGATGGTGGCGGTGATCCAATTGGCCATCGCGCTGGGCTCGACCGTCGGCGGCATGCTGTTCGATCGCCACGGCTATGCGGCGACCTTCGTGGCGAGCGCGGCGCTGCTGCTGTTCGCGGCGGCGTTGACCGGGCTGGCATCGCGTGCGTCCGCCGCTCGACCGGCGCCATCGGCGTAGCGCTCGAGCATGCCGATGACGCCGCGACTGGACACCGGCCGCGCCATGCGCGTATCGCTGCCGTCCGCCCGCCGTGGTGGCCGCCGCCCGTGGCAGCGGTTCTTGCGCTGGCTGGTCCTGCTGGCCGGCTTGCCGATTGCCGCCGCCGGCGCGGCCGACTTGCATGCCGCGGTGGCGCCGCGCGCCGCCGCGGCGCCATCCATCGTTCCGGAGTACGCACGCATGTGGATGACCGTCGGCGATCGTCGTTTCCTCATCACCCTGGCCGACAACGCCGCCGCCCGCGCGTTCGCCGCGCAGCTGCCGCTCGCGCTGGACATGGACGAACTCAATGGCAACGAGAAGCACGCCGAGCTGCCGCAGCCGCTGCCGGCGGCGCCGCATCGGCCGGGCACGATCCGGCCCGGCGATCTGATGCTCTACCGCACGCAGACCCTGGTCGTGTTCTATGCGCGCTTCGCGTCCGCCTATTCCTACACCCGGCTCGGGTGGGTGGACGACCCGGCCGGGCTGGCCCAGGCACTGGGCGGGCGTCGGGTCCGGGTCGCGTTCTCCAGGGACTAGGGCGTGTCCGCCATCCCGAGCAAGCCGCGCCGTGATCGCGCGTGCCTGTGACGAGGAAGAGGGGGGAAGTGGACATCGCGTCCACGCCCGAGCGATGACGCGGCCACGGGCGCGCGTCTGCCAGACCCAATGCGGCGCACGCGGGAATGGATGACACGCCCTGGCGGCGCGTGCTGCCACTGGGACGCGCGCATTGCGTGGCGACTGGCGTTCGCCCGCGCTGAAGCACGATGCGGCTGCGCGCGTACGGCAAGGCGGTCCGATGGCCCTGCGCGCGCGTTCTCTGCGTCGAAAGCAGGATCGGTATGCGCAGTGGACGACGTACCCGACAGGGAGATGCTGGTGGTCGGCATGCCTCCACCCGCGTCACACCGGGCAGCGGGCGTGCACGCAACGTGCGCGGTCTGCCGGACGCCGGGCCGCGGACACAAAAAAACCCGGAAAACTGTGGTTTTCCAGGCTTCTTGTGACCTTGAAACTGGTCGGGGAGACAGGATTCGAACCTGCGACCTCTACGTCCCGAACGTAGCGCTCTACCAGACTGAGCTACACCCCGAAGGAGCCGCACATGATACGGAGGTCTTCCGCATTCGGCAAGCGCCTTTGCAAAAAAATTTCAGTCCGTCGCGTCGGCGGCATCCGCCGCGTTGCGCTCGCGCGCCTCGAACCACATGCCGTTGAGGATGGCGGCGGTGGAGGCCAGGCCGACACCGAGAATCCAGGCGAAATACCACATGATCGTTTCTCCTTGCAGCGGGGCGCGTCAGTACGCGTTGGGGTTGTCGTCCAGGGAGGCGGCGGTGACCTTGCCCTTCAGCACGCGGTACACCCAGGTGGTGTAGCCGAGGATGATCGGCAGGAACACCACGGTGGCCAGCAGCATGATCCACAGGGTCAGGTGGCTGCTGGAGGCGTCCCACACGGTCAGGCTGGAGCCCGGCTGGCTGGAGGACGGCAGCAGGAACGGGAAGAGCGCAAAGCCCACGGTCAGGATGATGCCGGCGATGGCCGCGCCGGAGGCGATGAAGGCCAGGCCGCCGCGGCGCTTGCGCAGCAGCACCGCGCTGAGCAGCAGGCCGAGCAGGCCGGCGGCCGGGGCCAGGGCGGTCAGCGGCATGCGCTGGTAGTTGTGCATCCAGCCGCCGACCTCGCCGAGCACGGCGGTTTTCAGTAGCGGGTTGGTGGCGCCGTCGGTGACCACCTGCGAGGTGACCGCGTAGCCGGGCAGGCCGGTGGCCACCCACACTCCGGCGCCGGCGAACAGCGCACAGGCCACCAGTGCGGCGACGCTGCCGTAGCGCGCCGCGCGCTCGGCCACCGGGCCGTCGGTCTTCAGCACCAGCATCGCCGCGCCGTGCGCCACCAGCATGCTCACGCTGAGCAGGCCGGCCAGCAGGGCGAACGGCATCAGCAGCCCGAAGAAGCTGCCGGTGTAGAACACCCGCAGGGTGTCGTCGAAGTGGAACGGCACGCCGAGCACGACGTTGCCCACCGCCACGCCCATGATCAGCGCCGGGATGAAGCCGCCGACGAACAGCGCCCAGTCCCAACTGTTGCGCCAGCGCTGGCTGGGCAGCTTGCCGCGGAACTTGAACCCGACCGGGCGCAGGATCAGCGCGAACAGGATCACGAACATGGCCAGGTAGAAGCCGGAGAAGCTGACCGCATACAGCGGCGGCCAGGCGGCGAAGATGGCGCCGCCGCCGAGCACCAGCCAGACCTGGTTGCCTTCCCAGACCGGGCCGATGGTGTTGACCACCAGCCGGCGTTCGGCGTCGTTCTTTGCCACGAACGGCAGCAGCGCGCCGACGCCCAGGTCGAATCCGTCCATCACCGCGAAGCCGATCAGCAGGATGCCCAGCAGCAGCCACCAGATCACGCGCAGCGTGGTGTAGTCCAATGCAATGAAGTCCATGGTGTGTCTCCTGCCGGGGTCAGAGGTGGCCGGCGGCCGCAGGTGCGGCGATCGGGGTCGCGGGGCGCGGGGTGGGTTGCAGCAAGGCGGGCAGGGCGTCCGGCCCCTTGCGGATCGCCTTGAGCATCAGCTTGATCTCGATGATCAGCAGCGTGGTGTAGATAGCCACGAAGCCGCCCAGGGTGATCAGGATGTCGTGCAGGGCCAGGCCGGAGGCGGCATAGAACGTCGGCAGCACGCCTTCCACCGCCCACGGCTGGCGGCCGTACTCGGCCACGAACCAGCCGCACTCGATCGCGATCCACGGCGCCGGCAGGGTCCACACCGCCAGCTTCAGGAACCAGCGCTTGTCCTCGAAGTTGTGCTTGCACGAGAACCACAGCGCGGCGGCGAAGAAGGCGATCAGGTAGAAACCCAGGCCGGCCATTACCCGGAACGTCCAGAACAGCGGCAGCACCCGCGGCACCGTATCCAGCGCGGCCTTGGCGATCTCCTCCGGCGTGGCGTTGAGGATGTCCTCGCGGTAGCGCTTGAGCAGCAGTCCGTGGCCCAGATCCTGCCAGTGCTTGTCGAATACCGCGCGCGCCTCGGCGTCGTTGCGGTTGGCCTTGAGCCGCTGCAGCGCGCCGTAGGCGATCTGCCCGCCGCGCACGCGATGCTCGGCGCGCTTGACCAGCTCCAGGATGCCGGGCACCGGCGTGTTCAACGAGCGCGTGGCGATCAGGCCCATCAGGTACGGCACCTTGATCGCGTAGTCGTTCCTGCCGGTGGCCTGGTTGGGGATGCCGAAGGCGGTGAAGTCGGCCGGCGCCTGCTCGGTTTCCCACATGGCCTCGATCGCGGCCAGCTTCATCTTCTGGTGTTCGTTGGCGGCGTAGCCGCTCTCGTCGCCCAGCACCACCACCGACAGCGAGGAGGCCAGGCCGAACGCGGCGGCCACCGCGAACGAGCGCCGGGCCAGGTCGCGATGCTTGCCGCGCAGCAGGTACAGCGCGCTGATCGACATCACGAACACCGCGCCGGTCACGTAGCCGGCGCTGACCGTGTGCACGAACTTGGCCTGCGCCACCGGGTTGAACACCACCGCCATGAAGTCGACCACTTCCATGCGCATGGTGTCCGGGTTGAACACCGCGCCGGTCGGGTTCTGCATCCAGCCGTTGGCGATCAGGATCCACACCGCCGACAGGTTGGTGCCCAGCGCCATCAGCCAGGTCACCATCAGGTGCTTGACCGGTGTGAGCTTGCTCCAGCCGAAGAAGAACAGGCCGATGAAGGTCGCTTCCAGGAAGAACGCCATCAGCCCTTCGATCGCCAGCGGCGCGCCGAAGATGTCGCCGACGTAGTGGCTGTAGTAGGACCAGTTCATGCCGAACTGGAACTCCATGACGATGCCGGTGGCCACGCCCATCGCGAAGTTGATGCCGAACAGCACGCCCCAGAACAGGGTCATGCGCCGCCACACCTCCTTGCGGGTCATGACGTACACGCTCTCCATGATCGCGATCATGAAGGACAGGCCCAGGGTGAGCGGAACGAACAGGAAGTGGTACATGGCGGTCATGGCGAACTGCAGCCGCGACAGCTCTACGACAGTGGTGTCGATCATGGCTGTGCTACCTCGTGGAAGATGTGCATCTGGGTGGCCGAGTGGCGGGAGATTGGAGGCGATCTTCCGCCGCGCCGGCGCGTTCGACCTTGATTCAGATCAATGTGCGCCACGGACAGGCCCGGCATCGTGGCGGCCACGGCGGTTCCAGCCCGGAAGTGCCTTCCCCGCTAAACTGATGGCTTCGTTCGCCGTGCCGAGCCCGTTTTGACCGATTCCGCCGAGCCGTCCGCCGACACACCGCAGCAGCGGCAGCAGCGCATGCGTTGGCTGGATGCCCTGGCCGCGGCCGCGCGCGGCCGCCAACGCCTGGCCGCAGCCGCCATCAGCGTGTCCGGTGCGTTGCTGATCGTGCAGGCCGGGGCCATCGCCTGGCTGGTGCAGGCGCTGCTGGTGGAGCGCCGCGAGCTGGCGCAGGCGCTGCCGGCCTTCGGCCTGCTGGCGCTGGTGTTGGTCCTGCGCGCCGGACTCGGCGCCGCCGCGCAGCGTGCCGCCGGCGATGTCGCCGATGCGGCGAAACTGGAGCTGCGCCGGCGCGTGTATCGGCAACTGCTGCAGCGCGGGCCGCTGTGGCTGCGCGGACAGCGCAACGGCGAACTGGGCGAGCTGCTGCTGGCGCATGGCGATGCGCTGGACGGCTACTACGCCGGCTACCGGCCCGCGCGCTGGGAAGTGAGCGTGGTGCCGCTGCTGATCGTGCTGGCAGTGGCGTGGAGCGACTGGGTGGTCGGCCTGATCCTGCTGTTCACCGCGCCACTGGTGCCGATCTTCATGATGCTGGTGGGCTGGGGCGCCGAAGCCGCCGGCCGCCGTCAGTTGCGCGAGCTGGCGCGGATGGGCGGGCACTTCGCCGATCGGCTCAAGGGCCTGGGCCTGTTACGCCTGTACGGACGGGGCGACGACGAGCTGCGCGGGATTGCCGCTGCCGCCGAGGGTGTGCGCGAGCGCACGCTGAAAGTGCTGCGCATCGCGTTCCTGTCGTCCACCGTGCTGGAGTTCTTCGCCTCGGTCAGCGTCGCCATCGTCGCGCTGTACCTGGGCCTGAGCTATCTCGGCATGATCGCCCTGCACGCCAGCGTGCCGACCCTGGGCACCGGTGTGTTCTGCCTGCTGCTGGCGCCGGAGTTCTACGCGCCGCTGCGGCGCCTGGCCGCGCATTACCACGACCGCGCCAATGCGCTGGCCGCTGCGGCGGAGGTGGAGCGCCTGCTGGAAGGCCTGCCGCAGGCCGTGGATGCGCCGGTCGCGCGCGACGAGGACGCCGCCGTGTCGAACGATGTCGCTGCCGTGACGTCGATCGAGACCGATACCACTGCAGCGACGTTTTCCGTGCAGGCAGCGGGCGCGATGCGTGCGGAGGAGCCATTGCTGCGCGCACGCGCGCTGTACCTGCGGCCGCTGGGTGCGCGCTGCGATGCGGTGCAGGGCCTGGATTTCGAATTGCATGCCGGCCAGCGCCTGGCGTTGGTCGGCCCCAGCGGAAGCGGCAAGAGCACGTTGCTGGAGGCGTTGGCCGGATGGCTGCCGCCGCGTGCCGGTGCCATGCAGCTGCGTGCGGGGCTGCGCATCGGCTACGCCGGCCAGCGGCCGTATCTGTTCCACGGCAGCATCGCCGACAACCTGCGCCTGGCCGATCCGCAGGCCAGCGATGCGCAACTGCATGCCGCGGCCGAGGCGGCGCAGGTGCTGCGTTTCGCCGCACGCCTGCCGCAGGGGCTGGACACGCCGATCGGCGAGCGCGGCTTCGGCCTGTCCGGCGGCGAGGCGCGGCGCATCGGCCTGGCTCGTCTGTTGCTGCGCGATCCGGAACTGCTGTTGCTGGACGAACCGACCGCGTTCCTGGACGCGGACACCGAAGCGGACCTGCTGCGCACGCTGGCGGACTTCGCCCGCGGCCGCAGCGTCATCGTCGCCACCCACAGCGAGGCGGCGATGCGCTGGGCCGATGCCGTGCTGCGGCTGCCCGCACGCAATGCGTCCGCCGCAACGCAGGAGACGCTGCCATGAGCGGCGACAGCCGCGACACCTTGCGTGGCGTGTTCGGCCGCCATCTCGGCCGCCTGCTGCTGACCGCGCTGCTGGTGCTGTGCACGATGCTGGCCGGGGTCGGGCTGCTCGGCCTGTCCGGTGGCTTCCTCACCGCCGCGGCGCTGGCTGGCGCGGTCGGCATGGGCAGCGGCTTCAACTTCTTCTCGCCGTCGGCCGGCATCCGCGCACTGACCTTCGCCCGCATCGCCTCGCGCTACGGCGAAAAGCTGGTCGGGCACGACGCCACCCTGCGTATCGCCCGAGATCTGCGCGTGTGGTTCTTCCGCCGCGCGCTGCCGCTGGCACCGGCGCGGCTCGGCGCCAGCCGCACCGGCGAACTGCTGGCGCGGCTGATGTCGGACATCGGCGAAGTCGACGGCCTGGTGGTGCGCGCGCTGGCGCCGCTGGCGGCGCTACTCGGCGTGGGCGCGATCGGCATCGCCGCGGCGGCGGCGATCCACTGGCCGGCGGCGCTGGTGCTGACCGCGCTGGCGCTGGCGATCGGGCTCGGCGTGCCGTGGGTGGTGGCGCGCGGCGGCGAGGCCCGCGAACGCGCGCGCGCGCAGCAGCGCGAAGCCTTGCGCACGCTGGCCTATGAAGGCCTGGAGGGCGCCGCCGACCTGGCCGCGCTCGAGGCGCAGGCCGCCTGGATCGCGCGCGTGGACGCCAGCGCGCAGGCCGTGCGCGCCGAGGACCGGCGCCAGCGGCAGCGGCTGATCGGCGGCAACGCCCTGCACGCGCTGTGCGCGGCGGCGGGCCTGCTGGCGATGCTGTGGGTGGCACTGGGTGCGGCCCGCGCCAATGCGATCGGCGCCGAACAGGCCGCCGGCCTGGTGTTCCTGACCGTGGCCCTGCTCGAGGTCTGGGCCGGTGCCGGCCTGGCCTGGCAGGCGCTGCAGTCCGGCCGCGTCGCCGCGCGGCGCCTGCAGGCGATCGCCGGGCAGGCGCCGCCGGTGGTCGACCCGGCGCATCCGCAGGCGCTGCCGTCCACTGGCGAGGTGCAGTTCGACGACGTCGTCTTCGCTTGGCCGGGCGAGACGCGGCGCGTGCTCGACGGTGTTTCCCTGCGCATCGCGCCGGGCGAGCGCATCGCCATCTCCGGCGACAGCGGCAGCGGCAAGACCACCCTGTCGGCGTTGCTGCTGCGCTTGTGGGACCCGCAGCAGGGCAGCATCCGCTATGCCGGCGTCGACCTGCGCGAGGTGGCCGAGGCGCAGTGGCACCGCCGTATCGCCTGGCTGCCGCAGGGCGCGCCGGTGTTTGCCGGCAGCGTGCGCGACAACTTGCGCCTGGGCGATCCCACGGCCGACGATGCGCGGCTGCAGCGCGTGCTCGCCGACGTGCGGCTCGATCCCTGGCTGCACGAAGTCGGCGGCCTCGACGCCTGGCTCGGCGAGAACGGCGCGACCATGTCCGCGGGTCAGGCGCGGCGCCTGGCCCTGGCCCGTGCACTGCTGCGCGAAGCGCCACTGCTGGTGCTGGACGAACCCACCGAAGGCCTGGACGTCGACACTGCGCAGGCGCTTCTGCGCGACCTGGCACATGCGCTGGGTCAGCGCAGCCTGCTGCTGATCAGCCACGATGCGCTGCCCGAGGGCGTGGTGCATCTGCGCTATCGGTTGCAGGACGGACGGCTGCAGGTCGAGCCATAGCGCTGCTGCGCAGCGCTCTGTAAGAGTGGTTTCAGTCGCGACGCGCGATGCGGAATCACGCGTTTGTATGGGAGCGATCCGGTCTTAGCAGGCTGATGGTTCGTGCAGTCGGGACTGAAGTCCCTCCCACAACGGGCAGGTGCCTGCCTCCATGTCGCAGGAGGCCCTTGTGGGAGCGACTTCAGTCGCGACGAGTGGGGGGCAAAACCTTCTGGATACATGCCGTCGGTCCAGCCCAGATCGACCTGGTGCGTAACCTTCGGCGAGCGGAACGGTATCCTCCTGCCCATGGCCAACAGGGCCCTCAATCGCTACAGCGCGTCCAGAAACTCCCGCACCGCCGGCCCGAACCGCGCGAAATCCACCAGGAACGCGTCGTGCCCCTGCGGCGAATCCAGCCCCAGGAACTGCGCCTGCGCGCCACCGGCGCGCAGGCCGTCGGCGATCTGTTGCTGCTGCTGCACCGGGAACAGGATGTCGGTGTTGGCGCCGATCGCCAGCGCGCGCTCGACGCGGATCGTGGCGAGACCGGCGAGCACGTCGCCGCCGGCGGGCTCGGCCAGGTCGAACCAGTCCATCGAGCGGCTCAGGTACAGATAGCAGTTCGGGTCGAAGCGGCGCACGAAGCGGCGGGCGTGGCCTTCCAGGTAGCTTTCGACCTGGAATTCCAGGCCGAACGGATCGTCGTCGGTCTGGTCCGAATCCAGGCGTACGCGGCCGAAGCGGCCGTCCCATTCCAGCGCCGAGCGATAAGTGATCACGCCGAGCTTGCGCGCCATGCGCATGCCCGACTCCGGATAGGTCGCCTCGTCGTAGTCGCCGCCGTTCCAGTTCGGATCCAGGCGGATCGCTTCGCGCTGCAGCGAGCGGATCGCGATCGAGAACGGCAGCGCCTGCGCGCTGCCGGAAATGTTGACGTGGCTGCGCGCCAGGCCGGGATGCCGGTGCAGCAGCGCCAGGGCGGTCATGCCGCCCATGGAGTTGCCGATCACGCAGGCCAGCTGCGCGATGCCCAGCGCCCGCACCACCTGCGCGGCGGCGTCGGCGCCGTCCTCGATCGACAGCTCCGGGAAGCGCAGGCGATACGGCTGGCCGTCGTCAGGATGCGGTGAAGCAGGGCCGGTCGAACCCTTGCAACTGCCCAGCGAGTTCACGCAGATCACGAACCAGCGCTGGGTGTCGATCGGCTTGCCCGGGCCGAGCATGCCTTCCCACCAGCCCGGCGTGGGATCGTCGGCGTTCGCCGCGGCATGCGCGTCTGGCGAGAGTCCGGTGACGATCAGGAGCGCATTGTCGCGCGCGGACGACAGCGTGCCCCAGGTCTCGTAGGCGACCCGCGCGCCATGCAACTGGCCGCCACGTTTCATCGGGAACGGCGAGGGCAGGGCGAGGAAGCGGCTGCCAGGCGGGACGAATTCGGTCATGCCCCGATTCTAGCCGCGCTATCGCGCATCCGGCGTATGCGTGGTGCGAGATGCAGCGTGTCGATGGCGATGACGTCTACTAGGGTGCACAGGAGGCTCGCTAAGCCGCCTGTAAATTTGTTTGTGCCGTGTGCAGCTTGACCCATCGTTGTCGTGCAGGAGTGGCTTAGGGCACTTCTAAGAGGGACGGCGTGCCACTTGTAGGAACGGCTTCAGTCGCGACGGGCGTTATCGGCAGCGCCTCGTCGCGACTGATCCCTAAAAGGGGACAAGGGTCGCTTCCACAAAATGCGCTTCACGTCGTTGCTGGCGTCTCGTTCCAGCCGCGACTGATGTTCCCCGTAAGGCGTCGTGGCCTGATCTCGAAGAGGGACACGAGCCGCTCCTCCGCGTAAGCCTCTTGTCATTGCCAGAGGTCTGCTGTCCTTGCGACCGGGTTTCCGCGGTCGGGCTGGTCGCAACCGATCCCCAAAAAGCCCAAAGCCACTCTTGCGCCATGCGGCAACGGCTACGGCTTGCCGATCACCAGCTCCACCGGCGCGGTCGCCGGCAGGGTCACCGTCACCGGTGCCGATTCCAGATCGCCCTCCTGACGCATCGCATTGCCGCTGGCCGACAGCCGCGCCACCACCTGCACCTGCTGCAACTGAGAGAGTTTCTGCGTTGGCATCGGGCTGTCCGCATCGCTCAGCGTCACCCGCAACGGCAGTGCCTGCAGCGGATGCTTCTGCACCGCCACCGGCATCGGTGGGCCGCCCGGCACGCGCGCGATCACGAAGACGCTGGTGTCGCCGCGCAGGCGTACGCGGGCGGCGAACGCCGGATCCAGCGACACCGCCACGGTCAGGCCGCTGCTGGCCGGGGCCTTCGCATCCTGCGCCGGGGCGGCCGCGCTGCCGGCGGCGGGCAGGGCCGGCAGACCGGCCGCGGTGCGGGCCGCATCGATCTGCGGCCGCAGCGCCGCGGCGGTGGCCGCATCCACGCGCGGCAACAGCGCTTCCCAGGTGGCGGCTGCGGCGGCGTCCTGGCCGCGCTGGCGCTGGGCGATGCCCAGGAACCAGGCGCCGCGTTCGCTGCCCGGCGCCAGTTGCAGGGCATGCTGCAGCCAGGCCAGCGCCTGGTCGTCGAACTGCCGTTGCGGGTTGGCCAGCGCACGCGCCTCGGCCGCTTCGATCAGCAAGGGCGCCTGCTCCGGTGCCAATTGCACGGCGCGCGCGAACGCGGCCGCGGCCTCGCTGGCGTGCCCCAGCGACAGCTGGCTGCGGCCGAGCAAGGCCCAGCCGTCGGCCCGGTTCGGATCCTTGGCCAGCGCCGCCTGCAGTTGCTTGACGCCGTCCTCCAGCGTGCGCGGCGCCTCGCGGTTCTGCGCCTGCAAGGCACGCGGAGTGCCGACCAGGGCGTACAGCGCTGCGGTCGCCACACCCAACGCCAGTACCGCCACCGCCAGCACCGCGCCCTTGCGCCCGCCGCTGCGCAGCGGCCACAGCACCACCGCGAACACCAGCGCCGCCAGCGCCACCGCCGCGGCCGACATGCCCCAACTCAGCATCGCCTCACCATTCCTGTTCGTCCTGCAGCGGCAACGCGGTCGCCGCCGGCGCGCGTCGGCGCACCATCCGGATCAGCACCACCGCGCCGCCGGCCAACAGCAGCAAGGGGCCGAACCACAGAAGCCAGGTCCGCGCTTCCAGCTGCGGCCGGTACAGCACGAACTCGCCGTAGCGATCAACCAGGAACTGCTTGATCTGCGCATCCGATTTGCCCTGGTGCATGAGCTCCAGCACTTCGCGGCGCAGGTCCATGGCGATCTGCGCGTGCGAATCGGCCAGCGACTGGTTCTGGCATTGCACGCAGCGCAGTTCCGCGGTCAGCGCGTGGAAGCGCGCTTCCTCGGCGGCGGAACGGTAGGCCAGCGGCGTCGGATCGGACACCGGTTCGGCGCCGGCCAGCGTGGACCACGCCAGCAGCGCCAGCAGGCCCAGCCGCAGCGCACGCCGGCCGTGGCTCATGGCGTGGCCTTGCCCTGCGCCCGCGTCGGCGGCGCGTCGCGCTCGGCCTGCTGCAAGGCCGGCAGCAGTTCGTCGCGGATGATCTGGTCGGTCAGCGGGCCGGCGTGCTTCCAACGCACCACGCCGCGCGCATCGACCAGGAAGGTCTCCGGTGCCGCGGCCACGCCCCAGTCGATCGCCGTGCGTCCCTCGGGATCGAACAGCACCGCCAGGAACGGATTGCCGAGCTGTTCCAGCCAGCGCAGCGCGTCCTCGCGGCTGTCCTTCCAGTCGTAGCCGATCACCCGCACGCGCTTGCTCAGCGCGAAGCGGGTCAGCACCGGGTGTTCCTCGCGGCAGGCCGGGCACCAGCTGCCCCACACGTTGAGCACGTACGGCGCGCCGCGCAACTCGCTGCTGCGCACGCGGATCGAGGCGTCGTGCAGCAGCGGCAGTTCGAACGCCGGTGCCGGCTTGCCGATCAGGGCCGACGGCAGCGCGTCGCGATCGGCGCTGCCGGAGCGCTGCACCGCATACACCATCAACGCCAGCAGGCCGAGGAAGAACAGGGCGCCCAGCAGGATGGCGGGTAACGGCAGGCGGCGTGGAGCGGGAGCGGACATCAGGGGGTCTCCGGAGAACGACGGAAGCGCCGGTCGGCGGCGGTGACGAAACCGCCCAGCGCCATCAGCGCCGCGCCAAGCCAGATCCAGCGCACGAAGGGTTTGACGTGCACGCGCATCGCCCAGGCGTTGCCGCCCAGCGGCTCGCCCAGGGCGACGTAGACGTCGCCGAACAGGCCGGGGTGGATCCCGGCCTCGGTCATGTTCTGGCCGCCGCTGGCGTACAGGCGCTTTTCCGGGTGCAGCAGCGCCAGCGGGCGATCGTCGCGCAGCACCTGCACGTGCGCGCGTTCGGCCACGTAGTTGGGGCCCTTGCGCTCGTCCAGGCCCTGCAGCTCGAAGCGGTAGCGGCCCAGGTCCAGGTGCTGTCCGGGCGCCAGCGCCACTTCGCGCTGCTGTTCCAGCGCCTCGACCAGCAGCGCGCCGGCCAGGAACACCGCGATGCCGGTGTGGGCCAGGGTCATGCCCAGCATCTCGGCGGTGAAGCGGCTGCCCTTGAGCTGTCGCCGGCTCCATACGAAGCGCGCGGTGCCCAGCAGCACCCAGGTCGCGGCGGCGACGCCGGCGGCGGTCTTCCACGCGCCCTGCGGTGCCAGGAAAAAGCCGATCGCGCCGGCCAGCAGGGCCAGGCCCGCCCACGGTGCCAGCAGTGCCAGTGGCCGCGACGCCTGTTCGCGCTGCCAGCGGGTCAGCGGGCCGAACGGCAGCAGCGCCACCAGCGGCGCCATCAGCACGATGAACAAGGTGCCGAAGTAGGGCGGTCCCACCGACAGCTTGCCCAGGTCCAGCGCATCGGCCAGCAGCGGATACAGCGTGCCCAGCAGCACCATCGCGCAGGCGCAGGTCAGCAGCAGGTTGTTGGCCAGCAGCAGGGTCTCGCGCGAGGCCGGGGCGAAGCGTTGCCGCGCCTCGTCGGCCGACGCCGCCACGCGGCCGCCGCGCAGTGCGTACAGCAGCAGCGCGCCGCCGCACAGCAGGCTCAGGAACACCAGAATGAACAGGCCGCGGGTGGGATCGGCGGCGAAGGAGTGCACGCTGGTCAGCACGCCGGAGCGGACCAGGAAGGTGCCCAGCAGCGACAGCGAGAATGCGGCGATCGCCAGCAGCAGGGTCCAGGCGCCGAAGCTGCCGCGCTTCTCGGTGACCGCCTGCGAATGCAGCAACGCCGCACCGGCCAGCCATGGCATGAAGCTGGCGTTCTCCACCGGATCCCAGAACCACCAGCCGCCCCAGCCCAGTTCGTAGTACGCCCACCAGCTGCCGAGCGCGATGCCGATGGTCAAGAAACCCCAGGCCACGTTGGTCCACGGCCGCGTCCAGCGCAGCCAGCGCGCGTCCACCTGGCCGTCCAGCAGCGCGGCAATGGCGAACGCAAACGGCACCGCGAAGCCGACGTAGCCGGCGTACAGCAGCGGCGGATGGATCACCAGGCCGGGGTCCTGCAGCAGCGGATTGAGATCGCGCCCTTCCAGCGGCGCCGGCAGCAGCCGCGCGAACGGGTTGGAGGTGAACAGCAGGAACGCCAGGAAGCCCACGCTCACCAGTGCGAGGGTGCCGATCACCCGCGCCACTACCTGCGCCGGCAGGCGCCGCGAATACAGCGCCACCGCGCCGGTCCACAGCGCCAGGATCAGCGTCCACAGCAGCAACGAACCCTCGTGCGCGCCCCACACCGCGGAGTAGCGGTATACCAGCGGCAGCAGCGAGTTGGAGTTTTCGGCGACATAGGCCACCGAGAAATCCTGGGTCACGAAGGCGTGGGTGAGGATCGCGAAGGCGCCGGCGACCAGCGCCAGCTGCGCGAACGCCGCCGGCCGCGCCACGCCCATCCAGCGCGCATCGCCGCGCTGCGCGCCGGCCAATGGCAGCGCCGCCTGCAGCACGGCAGTGAGCAGGGCGAGGATCAGCAGGAGTTGGCCGACCTCAGGCAGCATGGCGCGGCCGGGGCCCGGAACCCGGGACCCGGGACCCGGAAGAGCGTAGATGCGAGGTCTGTGGGATGGTCGGGGAGCGGTGCGGGATGCGTGCGAAGTAGGAACGGCCGGTGCCAGTTCCGATGCATGGATGCGCCGCCAAGTTGCAGAGGCCGAGCAATCGCTTTTCCCGGTCCCGGGTCCCGGGTCCCGGGTCCCGGCTTCTCCAAGCCATCACTGCGCCATCCCCACATCGTGCTTGCGATGCGCGCTGCCCATCTTGTCCGCCAGCTCCTTCGGCATGTAGGTCTCGTCGTGCTTGGCCAGCACGTCCTCGGCGACGAACACGCCGTCGTGCATGCTGCCGGTGGCCACCACCGCCTGGCCCTCGCGGAACAGGTCGGGCAGGATCCGGTCGTAACGCACGGTCAGTTGCGCATCGCCGTCGGTCACGCGGAAGTGCGACTGCAGCGAACCCGGGGCGCGCTGGAACGAGCCTTTCTCGACCATGCCGCCGAGGCGGAAGCGCGCGTGCGCGCCGGTCTTGCCGGCCAGCACTTCGGCCGGGGTGTACAGGTAGGCGGTATTGCGCTGCAGGGCCATCGCCACCAGCGTGGTGGTCAGGCCGGCGGCCAGCACCAGCAGCATCAGCCACAGCAGGCGGCGCTTGCGCTGCGGGTTCATCGGCTCAGCTCCAGCGGCGGCGCCGGTTCGGCCTTGGCCTGGCGCTTGCGTTGCGCGCGCAGCCGCGCCGCCCGCAGCGCAGCGCGCACCTGCAGCCGCGCCAGCACGAAATCCGCGAGCAGCACGCCGGCGAACACCGCATAGGCACCGACCACATACGGCAGGTAGTTCATCCGCGCGCCTCCGCCAGTTGCGTCACCCAGTCCTTGCCGGCCTCGCGGCGCAGGTTGTCGGCGCGCGCGCGCGCCAGCAGCGAGCCGGCGAACCAGAACTTGGTCGCGGCCACCATCAGCCACAGCGGCGGCAGCATGCTCGGGTCCATGCTGGACTGGCCGAACAGGCGGATGGTCTGGCCCTGGTGCAGCGAGTTCCACCACACCACCGAATAGCGGATCACCGGCAGCAGCACCACGCCGACGATGGCCAGCAGCCCGGCCGCACGCGCGGCGGTGCGCCGGTCCTCGATCGCCAGGTACAGGCCCATCACGCCGATGTACAGGAACAGCAGGATCAGCTCGGTGGTCAGGCGCGGGTCCCAGTCCCACCAGGCGCCCCACATCGGCTTGCCCCAGATGCTGCCGGTCAGCAGGGTGATCAGGGTGAAGGCGGCGCCGATCGGCGCGCAGGCCATCGCCAGGATCTCGCACAACTTGATCCGCCACACCTGGGCGATGGCCGCGTACACGGCCATCAGGCCGAACACGAACAGGCTCATCCAGGCGCTGGGCACATGGATGTAGAGGATGCGGAAGGCGTCGCTCTGCAGGCGGTCGGCCGGCACCACGAACAGCGCCTGCCAGATGCCCACGCCGGCCAGCAGCAGCGCCGCCAGGTAACACCACGGGGTCCAGCGCGCAGCGAAGCGATCGAAGGTCGGCGGCGAACCGAGTTGGTGGAACCAGCGGACGAGAGAGACCATGCGGACGATTCTAGCTGGCGGGAGGCGGGCTTCGATGCGACAACGACGGAACGGCGATGGAGCACTGCGCTTGCATGGTACGGCCGCCGCCGCGCCGGCGCTGCGCCAACGGCTCAGCTCAGCGAGATGCGGATCGCCGCAGCCGCCGCCAGTGGCGCCAGCACCAGGCCCGCCACCAGGCCCGCGGCCAGCAACAGCAGGCCGCCGGCCGGGTCCAGGCCCTGCGCCGCCGCCGCCACGCTGCCGGCGCCGAACACCAGCACCGGCACGTACAGCGGCAAGGCCAGCAGCGCGACCAGGATGCCGGCGCGCTTCATGCCCACCGTCAGCGCCGCGACCACCGCGCCGAGCAGGCTCAGCAGCGGGGTCCCCAGCGCCAACGATGCCAGCAGCACCGGCATGCGGTCATGCGGCAGGTGCAGCAATTCGCCGAGCAGCGGCGCGGCCACGATCAGCGGCAACGCGGTGGTGACCCAGTGCAGCAGCACCCGCACCAGTACCAGCCAGGCCAGCGGCACCGGCGCCAGCAGCCACTGCTCCAGCGAGCCGTCCTCGGCATCGCTGCGGAACAGGCTGTCCAGCGCCAGCAGGCCGGCCAGCAGCACCGCCAGCCACAGCGCGGCACCGGCCACCTCGCCGAGCAGGCGCGGCTGGTTGCCCAGCGCCAGCGCGAACAGCGCCACGATCAGCAGGGCGAACAGCGCCGGCTGCAGCGCGTCGCCGCGGCGGCGCCACAGCAGGCGCAGGTCGCGCACCAGCAGTGCGCGGGTGGCCTGCCACAGGGAGGGAACGGGCGTGGCCAGGCTCATGCGGCGACTCCGCTCAAGCTCAGCATGCGGGTACGCACCGGTGGCGCGGCATAGGCGCCATGGGTGGTCACCAGGGCCGCGCCGCCGCTGCGCAGGTGCGCGGCGATCATGCGGTTGACCAGGGTGATGCCGTCCAGGTCGAGGTTGGCGTAGGGCTCGTCGAGCAGCCACAGCGGCGCCGGCGACAGCCACATCCGCGCCAGCGCCAGGCGCTTCTTCTGCCCGGCCGACAACTGCCGCACCAGGGTGTCCTCGTAGCCGGCCAGGCCGACGATGGCCAGCGCGCTGCCGGGCATCTGCTTGGCCCGGCGCCCCTGCAGGCCGCACAGATAGTGCAGGTTCTCCAGGGTGCTCAGGTCGGCCTTCAGCGCGCCCAGGTGGCCCAGGTAGGCCATGAAGCGGGCGCGGTCGCCGCGCCGCACCGGGTGGCCGTCGATCTCGATGCGCCCGGCCTCGGCACGCAGCAGGCCGACCAGCACCCGCAGCAGGGTGGTCTTGCCGGCGCCGTTGTCGCCCTGCACCAGCAGCGCCTCGCCGGCATCCAGGTGGAAGTCCAGCGGACCGAACACCGCCGCGTCGTCGCGGGCGAACGTGAGCCCGTGCGCGGCCAGCAGCGGCGGCGGGGTGTACAGCGGATCGGTCATCGGCGAAGGCCGCGGCGGATGGCGCGGCGGCGGGCGGCAAGGGAAGGCGCGCATTGTATCGGCATGCGGGCGTCCGGCGGATGCCGGCGGCGGCACACGCGGCGATGCGCACATTGCCTCGTGGCGGCGGCCAGGCGATGGCGCATCGCCGGCAAGCGGCTTTGCGTACACTCGGCGTTTTCCCGCTGCCCGCAGATCCCCCGCATGCATCCGCAGACCAAGCTGCCCAAGGTGGGCACCACCATCTTCACCGTGATGTCGCAACTGGCCGCCGAGCACGGCGCGGTCAACCTGGGCCAGGGCTTTCCCGATTTCCCGGTGCCGCCGCGGCTGATCGAGGCACTCGCCCGCGCCATGCGCGACGGTCACAACCAGTACCCGCCGATGACCGGCGTGCCGGCGCTGCGCCAGGCGATCGCCGAGAAGGTGCTGCGCTGCTATGGCGCCCAGGTCGATGCCGACACCGAGGTCACCGTCACCAGCGGCGCCACCGAGGCGCTGTTCAACGCCATCCACGCCGTGGTGCGCCCGGGCGAGGAAGTGATCGTGCTGGATCCGGCCTACGACAGCTACGAGCCGGCGATCGATCTGGCCGGCGCGCGTGCGGTGCACGTGCCGCTGGATCCGCACACGTTCGCGGTGGACTGGGAGCGCGTGCGCGCGGCGATCACCCCGCGCACCCGCCTGCTGATGCTCAACAGCCCGCACAACCCGTCCGGCGCGATGTTCGGCGCCGACGACCTGCAGGCGGTGGCCGAGCTGCTGCGTGGCAGCGACATCTTCCTGATCTCCGACGAGGTCTACGAGCACATCGTGTTCGACGGCCGCCGCCACGAATCGGTGCTGCGCTGGCCGGAGCTGCGCGAGCGCGCTTTCGTCGTCTCCAGCTTCGGCAAGACCTATCACTGCACCGGCTGGAAGATCGGCTACGCGATCGCGCCGCCGGCGCTCAGCGCCGAGTTCCGCAAGGTCCACCAGTACAACACCTTCACCAGCTTCGGCCCGGCCCAGCACGCCTTCGCCGCGATGATCCGCGAGGAGCCCGAGCACGACGAACAGCTCGGCGCGTTCTACCAGGCCAAGCGCGACCGCTTCCGTGCGCAGTTGCTAGGCACCCGGCTGAAACCGCTGCCGGTGCCTGGCGGCTATTTCCAGCTGGTGGACTATTCGGCAGTCAGCGACCTGCCCGATACCGAGTTCGTGAAGTGGCTGACCATCGAGAAGGGCGTGGCGGCGATCCCGCTGTCGCCGTTCTACCAGGACCCGCCGCAAGGGCAGCGCCTGGCGCGGCTGTGCTTCGCCAAGAACGAGGCGACGCTGGATGCGGCGATCGAGCGGCTTCGCGCGCTGTAGCGCGCGTAAGCACCGGGATTCGGGAATGGGGAATCGGGATTCGTGGAAGCCGGTTACTGGGCGGGGTAGGGTATGTCGGTCGCTGGGATCTATTTCGGGGTCACGTTCGGGTTGGCGGCGGTCTGCGCGGTGGTCGACGGCGCGCTGTTCTACGGGCATGTGCTGACTGGATTGGCTGATCGTGGTCAGCGTGTCGGGATGGATTTCGGGGTGGTGCCGTTCCGGCGGCAGGCCTACGTGGACCGCTATCTCGGCCTCCTGACGCCGCAGGAGCGGGGCACGCTCGCCAACCGCCTGGTCCGCCACCTGCCATGGGTAACGCCTACACTTGGGCTGCTGTGCCTGGTCGGCACGATCTGCATCGGAGTACGTTGGGGATGACACAGGTGGCACAGGATCTGAGGATTTCATTGGTCCAGGGCGACACCCGCTGGCACGATCCGGCCGGCAACCGCGTGCATTACGCCGAATTGCTGGCGCCGCTGGCCGGCGTCACCGACCTGGTGATCCTGCCGGAGACCTTCACCAGCGGCTTCTCCAACGATGCGCTGGCGCAGGCCGAGGACATGGACGGGCCGACCGTGGCGTGGATCCGTGAGCAGGCGGCGCGACTGGGCGCTGCGGTGACCGGCAGCGTGCAGTTGCGCGTGTCCGGCGCCGACGGCGAGGCCAAGGTGTTCAACCGGCTGCTGTGGGCCACGCCGGACGGCGCGCTGCAGCACTACGACAAGCGCCACCTGTTCCGCTACGGCAAGGAACATCTGCGCTATGCCGCCGGGCGCGAACGCCTGTGCGTGGAGTGGAAAGGCTGGCGGATCAATCCGCAGGTCTGCTACGACCTGCGCTTTCCGGTGTTCTGCCGCAACCGCTACGATGTCGAGCGCCCCGGCCAGCTGGATTTCGACCTGCAGCTGTTCGTCGCCAACTGGCCGTCGGCGCGCGCCTACGCCTGGCGCACGCTGCTGCGCGCGCGCGCGATCGAGAACCTGTGCTTCGTGGCCGCGGTCAACCGCGTCGGCGTGGACGGCAACGAGTTGCACTATGCCGGCGACAGCGCGGTGATCGATTTCCTCGGCCAGCCACAGCTGGAGATCCGCGAGCGCGAGCAGGTGGCCACCACCACCATCTCCGCCGCCGCGCTGGCCGCGCACCGCGCGCGCTTCCCGGCCATGCTCGATGCGGACGCCTTCAGCCTGGACGATTAGCGGGAGAGGAGTGGCTTGGGCCGCGACTGGGTTCGCCGGAAACACTCTGGTCGTGGTTGGACGACGCCTCCGATAGCGATGAAAGTGTCCTCGTAGGAGCGGCTTCAGCCGCGACCGAGGCGTTCTCGGGAAAGCCCGTCGCGGCTGAAGCCGCTCCTACGCGACAAGCGGCCTCCGGCTTGATCGCGACGAAAGCCGGCGCTGCGAGGCGCCATGAAGCCTGGGTCGAGGGAGCGACGTCTGCTACCGAGCCACGGTCGACTCCGTCATGGGAGTTGCCCTCGCATCCGCGGCTGGCCTTGCCCGCCGCAAGTGGAAATGCCTGCTGAACGCACTCGCGGCGCCTCTGCAACCTTGTCGCGGCCGCGACAACCCCGTTGCTACTCTCGCGGCCAGTCCACCCACCGGTAATGCTCACATGATCAAGTCGCTTTCTCTGCTCGCACTGCTGGGCGCGGCCGCCCTCGCGCCGCAGGCCCAGGCCGCCGGCAACATCGATTGCAAACTCTCCTTCAACCTGTCGGGCTGGTCGGTGCTCTACAAGACCGCCAAGGGCACCGGCACCATCACCTGCAACGACGGCGCGGTGATTCCGGTCAAGATCAGCAGCAAGGGCGGTGGCCTGACGGTCGGCAAGTCCAAGATCGTCGGCGGCCGCGGCACCTTCAGCGGCGCCTACAGCCTCAACGACCTGTTCGGAACCTATGCCGCCGCCGAAGCACACGCGGGCCTGGTGAAGTCCAGCACCGCGCAGGTCGTCACCAAGGGCGATATCTCGCTGGCCCTGGCCGGCACGGGCGAAGGCGTCGATCTGGGCGTCAACGTTGGCAACTTCGTGATCGAGCGCCGCAAGTAAGGCGCCGCGTCCTGCCTGCGCTGCGGCGCAGGCGGGGCGGTTACGACGCAAACGAATCGAATCCAGGCGCAGTGCGCCTGGATTCTTTTTTTGCGTCACTGGTTTTTCGCGGCCATCCACCGCAAGTCGGCCACGCGCTGGAGATGCAAGGCGACCCGACCAAGCGCGCCCTGCGCCAGGACGCGCTTGGTGTCTGCTCTGTGCTTACTGCTGCGCGAACACCCAGGCCAGCTGGCCGCGCACCGGCTCCGGGGTCGCCAATGCCTGGCGGTACAGGGTGCGCGCGGTCCAGCAGGCGTCCTCGTCGCTGGCCTTGGCGATCTCCGGCAACACCCGCATCAGGCGCTGCTGCTGGTCGGCGGGCAGCGACTTGACCAGCGTGCCCATCGCCGCCTGGATCTGCTGCTGGGTCACCGGCTGCGCCGGGGTCTTGTTCAACTCCGCGTCGGTGGCCTTCAGCGAGACGTCGAACCAGCGGTCGATCTGCGCCTGCGGCAGCTTTTCCAGTCCCGACAGCATTGCCGCGCTCAGCGCCTGCGCATCGTTGGGATTGCCGCCGCGGGCCAGCACCGCGCACTGCGACACGTCGACCTTGTCGCTGACCTGGGAGAGGATCTGCAGGCGCTGTTCCAGCGTCGCGTGGTCCAGCCGCGCGATGCCGTTCTGCGCCAGCTGGAAGCCGGCCTGCTGCGCCTGCGGGCCGCTTTGCTTGAGCAGCGCCACGTAGCGCGGATCGTTGGCCAGCTTGCGCAGCATGCGATCGAACGGCGCGTGCAGCGGCGAACTGGCAGGGTAGGGGTTCTGCGCCGCGGCGATTTCTTCCTGGGCCTTCTGCTGCGCCTTCTGGCAGGCGGCGAGGCTCAGCACGCCGGCGATCAGCAGCGGCAGGGCGATCTTCATCTTCCGTGTCATCGGGATTCCTGGTTGGTAAAAGCGGCCATCAGCGGTGGCCGCCGGATGCGCCAGGATATCGGCTTCGTCCGCGCAGGGCGAACGGCAGAATACTGCGCGCGCTGGTGTCGCCACATGCATGTCGCTCACTAGCAAGGACGCCTTCGAGCGCCGCGTGGGCGGCAGCCGCCACGGCCATCGCCATTGAGCGTGGGGCTTCGCGCTGCCTATCATCGCGGTCCTTCCTCTGTGCGCGAGATCGTCCGCATGAATGCCGGAATGCTGGTTGGCCTGGTCGCGCTTGGGGTCGGTGCTTCGTCCCTGGCCGCCTCGCAGGAGGCAGGCGTCACGGATGCGGTCATCCAGCACCTGGACCTGACCTCTTTTCCCAACTCGGTCGGTCCCCGTCTCATGCCGGGGAAGACGACGTTCGCGGACTATGGCTTCGTGGACGTCACAAAAACCGCCAATGGCGCCCGCCTGCTCCAGACCGACAAAGGCTGGATGATGCGCTTCGAGGTGCTATCTGCCGATCCCACGTCCGTACGCCTGTGTTTCCATGACAGCGCGCTGGCCAGGCCCGGCGACACAAGCGCCCCGAGCTACAACGCAACCTCGGCGCTGCTCGTCGCGAAGTCTGCTCATGGCAACTGGACCGCCAGGCAGGTGCCCGCCGGGTTTGCGGACTGCAGGAACGATCCTGCCGATGCTTGAGCGAGCGGACGGCCGCGATGCGGGCCGTCTCACGTAGGTCACGCGGACGCCGGCGTCCAGCGGTCTGCTCCATTTCCGCTGGCGCTAGCGCCCCACGAAAAAGGGCGCCGCTTGCGCAGACGCCCTTGTCGGGAGCGGGGCAGGCCGACGCGCGCCGCGCCGGCACCGTCACTCAGCCGCCGCGCGAACCGCCGCGGTTGCCGCCGCCGCCGGGACGGCCGCCGCCGCCCGGCGGACGACCGCCAGCCGGGCGGTTGCCGCCGCCGGGGCGTCCGCCCGGACCCGGGCCGCGCTTCTGGCCGCCGGCCGGGCGCGCTGCGCGCGGCGCGGCGCCGTAGGGACTGAAGCCGGGGTTGGCGTGATCGGACGGGAAGCTCGGCGCATTGGCCGGATGCCCGTACGGGTGCGCTTTGCGCTGTCCCTGACCTTGGCCCTGACCGCGGCCCTGGCCGGCTCCGGCGCCCGCACCGGCACCGGCCGGACGCGGCTTGGCGTAAGGACGCCCCTGGCCCTGACCTTGGCCCTGGCCGCGACCACCGGGACCGGCGTTGCGGTGGCCGGTCGGGCCGGTGCTCACGCCATCGGGCACGTACCAGGTGCGGAACGCGGCCGGGTTGCCGTCCGGCAGCGGCTTGGGGCCCTTCGGCGTGCGCTGCTTGAACGGCTTCTGCGCCTGCTTGGCGGCCATTTCGCCGCTCACAGTCAGGCCGCCGTGCGGCTTCTTGCCGCCGCGGCCGCGGCCGCGGTCCTCGCGGAAATTGTCGAAGCGGCGCAGCTCGCGGCCTTCGTCGGCGGTGTTGTGGCCGTTGACGTAGGCGTTGCCGCCGCGACCGACCTGCACGGTGGCCTTGGCCGCCTTGCGCTGGCCGATCACCGGCTGCAGGGTCAGCGCCGACGGGGTGCCTTCCTCCAGCTTCAGCTCGGCGCGCAGCGCCTCGACCTTGTCCTGCGCCAGTTCCATCGAGTGCCCGCGCAGCAGCTCGCGCGGCAGCGCGATCTTGCCGTAGCGGGTGCGCTTGAGCCGGCTGACCTGGCAGCCCTGCGATTCCCACAGGCGCCGCACCTCGCGGTTGCGGCCTTCCTTGACCACCACCCGGAACCAGTCGTGCGAGTCGGTGCCGCCGATGCGTTCGATCTCGTCGAACTTGGCGCCGCCGTCCTCCAGCAGCACGCCGCGCGAGAGCCGCTCGATCATGCTGTCGGGCACGGTCTCTTCGCCTTCCGGGGCGCGCACGCGCACCACGTACTCGCGCTCGATCTCGTAGGAGGGGTGCATCATCGCGTTGGCCAGCTCGCCGTCGGTGGTGAGCAGCAGCAGGCCGGTGGTGTTGATGTCCAGGCGGCCGATCGCGATCCAGCGCGCGCCCTTCAGCGCCGGCAGCGCCTCGAAGATGGTCGGGCGGCCTTCGGGATCTTCGCGCGTGGTCACTTCGCCTTCGGGCTTGTTGTAGATCAGCACGCGCGAGGGCTCGGTCAGCGCGCTGGCGACGAAGCTGCGGCCATCCAGCTCGATCTTGTCGCCGCTGCGGATCGACATGCCGGTCTGCGCGACCTCGCCGTTGACCTTGACCAGGCCGTCGGCGATGCGCTGTTCCAGCGCCCGGCGCGACCCCAGCCCGGCCTGGGCCAGGACCTTGTGCAGGCGTTCTTCCAGTTTCGGCTGCTCGGCGGCAGCGGCATCGCGCTTGAGCGAGAGCTTGTTCAACGACAGCTTGCGGGAGGTGTCACTCATTTACTTGGCTCCGGCCGGCGCGTTGCGCGTCGGCCTGTGGTTCGGAATCGGCATCGTCAACAGCCACGGTCGTCGTCGCGACGGCGTTGTCTTCGGCTTCGTTCGCATCCGCCGCGCGCTCTCCCGGCGCGGCTTCGGGTTCGCCCGTCGGGGCGGTCGTGGGATCCGTGGCCGGCGGCGCGTCGGCGTCGTCGGTCGCGGGGGTGTGCGGTGCTGCGGTGTCGCTTGCGTTTGCTGCTACGTCGGCATCGTCATCGGCGTCTGCGGCCGCGTCTGCCTGCGCCGTCGAGCTGGGCTCGGCGGATTCGCCGGCGGCCGCGGCGTGTGCCGTGGTGTCGCCCTGCTCACCCTGATCGGCGTCGTTGCCCGGGGCGGCATCGGCCTGGGCCATGTCGCCGACCGGCAGCGCGTCGCGGTCCAGCGGCAGCTGCGGTTCCAGTTCGCCGATGTCCTTGAGTTCGGACAGCGGCGGCAGTTCGTCCAGGCGCTTGAGCCCGAAATAGTCCAGGAAGGTCTTGGTGGTGCCGAACAGCGCCGGCTTGCCCGGCACGTCGCGGTGCCCGACCACGCGGATCCATTCGCGCTCTTCCAGCGCCTGGATGATGTTGCTGCTGACCGCCACGCCGCGCACCTGCTCGATCTCGCCGCGGGTGATCGGCTGCCGGTAGGCGATCAGCGCCAGGGTCTCCAGCGTGGCGCGGGTGTAGCGGGTCTTGCGCTCGGTCCACAGCCGCGCCACCCAGGCGTGCACGTCGCTGCGCACCTGGTAGCGGAACCCGGAGGCCACTTCGACCAGTTCCACGCCGCGGCCCTCGCAGGCCTCGCGCAGCAGTTCCAGCGCGCGCTCGATGCTGCCCGGCGGCGCGGGTTCCTCCTCCGGGAACAGGCCGTGCAACTGCGCCAGCGGCAACGGCTGGTTGGCGGCGAGCAGGGCGGCCTCGACGATGCGGTTGATCAGCGCTTGATCCATGCGTGGACGGGTTCTCGGTGGACTCAGGTGGTGGCGTCGGCGGCGTCGCTGTCGTCGAACTCGCTGTTGAACTGCAGCGGTGCGTTGGTGTTGCCCAGCGCCAGCGACTTGACGTAGATCGGCGGCAGCGGCGGCCGGTCGGCGGCATCGGCGGGGACGTGCGCCAGCGGCTCCTGGACGATGTCCAGCAACTGCTCCTTGGCCAGTTCCAGCAGCGCCAGGAAGGTGACCAGCACGCCCAGCTTGCCTTCCTCGGCACTGAACAGCGATTCGAAACGGTGGAACTTGCCGTCGTCCAGACGGCCCAGCACATCGCCCATGCGCTGGCGCACGCTCAGCGCCTCGCGCTTGATGGCGTGGCCGCTGAACAGTTCGGCGCGCTTGAGCACGTCGTACAGCGCCAGCAGCATTTCCTTCAGCTCCACCGGCGGCGGCAGCTTGACCGCGGCCCGGTCCGGCACGTGGGCGTGTGCCGGGGTGGTGTCGCGGTCCTGCCGCGGCAGCGCGTCGATGTCCTCGGCGGCCTGCTTGAAACGTTCGTACTCCTGCAAGCGGCGGACCAGTTCGGCGCGCGGGTCCGTTTCCTCGCCGTCTTCGGCCGGCGGCCGCGGCAGCAGCATCCGCGACTTGATCTCGGCCAGGATCGCGGCCATCACCAGGTACTCGGCCGCCAGCTCGAAGCGCAGCTCCTGCATCACGTTGATGTAGTCCACGTACTGCCGGGTGATCTCGGCGACGGGGATGTCCAGGATGTCCAGGTTCTGCCGGCGGATCAGGTACAGCAGCAGGTCCAGCGGGCCTTCGAACGCGTCCAGGATGACTTCCAGCGCATCCGGCGGGATATACAGATCCTGCGGGATCTGCAGTACCGGTTGCCCATGCACGACCGCCAGCGGCATTTCCTGCTGCTGTGGCGGGGTCGTCTGGATTGGCGGGTTCGCGTCGAGCGCGAGTTCGGAGGTCATCGGTTGGACATCGGTGTTGCGGTAGCGAAGGGCCGGGCAGGCGCGACCCGGCGCGGCTCCTTGCCGGCAGTGCTGCGGTTCAATGGCGCGTCGTCCCCGCAACGCGCTCGGTACTTCAACAAGACACACGACGCACGCCACGCGTGTCGTGGCGGCGGGAACTACAGAGGAGGACGTCTGCGCGGGCGGTGTCAGGCAGCGAATCGGTCGTTGGAAGGGGCTTGGGGTCGCCGATCACCGACGGGCCGCTGCATCCGGCCGCGTGCAATGGAACCAAGGGTAATGCGCCGGCGGGGTCGGTGTCCAGCGCCGCCGCACCGGGCAGGTCCTACAATGGCACGTCTGTGAAGATAGAACGAGGGCGAAGACGCGATGTGGTACGTGATCGAGGGGTACGACGTGGCCGATGCGCTGCCGCGGCGGGCGGTGGCACGGCCGGCGCATCTGCAGCGGTTGACCCAGTTGCAGGAGGCCGGGCGGCTGTTGCTGGCCGGGCCGTGCCCGGCGATCGACGCCGAGGATCCGGGCCCGGCCGGCTTCAGCGGCAGCCTGGTGGTGGCTGCGTTCGACTCGCTGGCCGAGGCGCAGGCCTGGGCCGAGGCCGATCCGTATGTCGCTGCCGGGGTCTACGCCCGGGTCGAGGTGCGGCCGTTCCGCAAGGTGCTGCCATGAGCCAGGTCGGTGCCGAGCGGGTGGCGCGCATCCGCGCCGCGCTGGAGGCGACATTCGCGCCGCAGGCGCTGGAGGTCGAGGACGACAGCCATCGCCATGCCGGCCACGCCGGCGCGCGCGATGGCCGCGGGCATTTCAATGTCCACATCGTCAGTGCCGCCTTCGCCGGGATGGCGCCGCTGGCCCGGCACCGCGCCGTCTATGCCGCACTGGGCGAGATGATGCAGACCGATATCCATGCGCTGTCGATCCGCGCCGAGCTGCCGGTCACGGCCGGCTGACGCCTGTGGCCGATTGGGTGCCACCAGCCCGAATCGGGGTGCGTACCCCGCGGAAAACCGGAATCTGCAGCTGGATTATGTTGCGTTGCGGCACGATTCCGGTCGCTTTCGCATTATTCAAGTGACTGAAAAATAAGACGTTTATTGTAAAAATAACAAAAGGCTTCTGCCTCGCGCTGAAAACGATTACAGTCCGCGCCAGTTTCTCAAGGTCTCTGCCGCGGAGGGCGGCACGATGGCGAAGAGCGCGGTCACCATCAAAGATGTCGCACGTGAGGCCCGGGTTTCCGTGGCCACCGTGTCGCGTGCGCTCAACGGTCACGAGAACGTGGCCGCGCCGGTGCGGACCCTGGTCCTGGAAGTGGCCGAACGCCTGCGCTACAGCCCGCATGCGGCGGCGCGCAGCCTCAGCAGCCGCCGCACCCAGACCCTGGGCGTGGTGCTGCCCGACCTGTACGGCGAATTCTTCTCCGAACTGATCCGCGGCATCGACGGCGCCGCCCGCGCGCGCCGCCAGCACCTGCTGGTATCCAGCTACCACGGCGACCCGGAAGAGCAGGGGCGGGCGCTGCGCGCGATGCGCGGCCGCGTCGACGGCCTGCTGGTGCTGTCGCCGTATGCCGAGCGCCCGGGCTTCCTCACCGACAACCTGCCGCAGGCGTTGCCGACGGTGTTGATCAACACCCACCTGCCGGGCACCGAGTACCCGGTGCTGAGCATCGACGACCATGCCGGCGCGGTGGCGATGACCGAGCACCTGCTGGCGATGGGTCATCGCCGCATCGCCTTCATCGGCGGGCCGGAATTGAACTTCGACGCGCGCGAACGCCTGCGCGGCTTCCGCGACGCCATCGCGCGCCATTCCGGCGAGGCGCATGGCCAGGAGTTTCCGGGCGACTTCGACGAAGCCTCCGGCTACCGCGCCGGACAGGCGATGCTGCAGGCCGACGCGCTGCCCGATGCGGTGTTCGCCGCCAACGACATGACCGCGCTCGGCTGCCTCTACGCCTTCACCCAGCGCGATGTGCGCGTGCCCGACGACGTCGCGCTCGCGGGCTTCGACGACATCCCGTTGGCGCGTTTCGTTCACCCATCCCTCACCACCATGCGCGTCAGCATCGCCGGGCTTGGTGAGCAGGCGATGCATCGCCTACTGCAGCTGATCGATCGGCCCGACGCGGACGACGGACAGCGGCAGACCCTGGTTCCTACGTTGGTCGTGCGCGATTCCAGCACGGCCCGTTCCTGATGCGACGCGGTGTCCGCGCCGCATCGCTTGTTCCACTTCGTTCCATCGAAGCACCACGCACCACCCATAACGAGCATCACGTCTTCCTGGAGGGAAAACCCCACATGCAACACACCCCGCACTCCGCCCGGCCCACGCGCAAGCTGTTGACCTGCGCCCTCGCCAGTTGCCTGCTGCTGGGCGCCGCGCCGGCATTCGCACAGAGCACCGGCGCCACCATCCGCGGCCAGGTCAAGGTCGATTCGGCACCGGCCGCGTCCGCGCAGGTCACCGCCACCAACCTGGCCACCGGTCTGACCCGCAGCGTGCAGACCAGCAACGGCACCTATTCGGTCGGCGGCCTGCCGCCGGGTTCCTACCGCATCGACGTCACCGCCGACGGCAAGACCACCTCGCAGAACGTCACCGTGCAGGTTGGCCAGACCGCGACCTTGGACCTGGGCGTGGGCGGCGAAGCGGCCACCGCCAACGGGCAGGGCGCGACCACGCTCGATGCGGTGCAGGTGCAGGCGCCGCCGGTGCTGGTGGAAACCCGCACTTCGGAGAACGCCACCTACATTTCCAACGTGCAGATCGAGAAGCTGCCGCAGGCCACGCGCAACTTCCTGGAGTTGGCCGACAGCGTGCCGAGCGTGCAGTTCCAGCGTGATGCCAAGGGCAACACCACGGTGCGTTCCGGTGCGACCTCGGCCAACGGCACCAACGTCTACATCGACGGCATCAGCCAGAAGAACTACGTGCTGACCGGCGGCGTCAGCGGCCAGGATTCCAGCCGCGGCAATCCGTTCCCGCAGTCGGCGATCGGCGAGTACAAGGTCATCACCTCCAACTACAAGGCGGAGTTCGACCAGGTCAGCAGCGCGGCGATCGTCGCCTCGACCAAGTCCGGCACCAACGATTTCCACGGCAGCTTCTTCTGGGATACGACCAACGACGACTGGCGCGCCGAAAGCCCGCTGGAGCGCAAGGCCGGCCAGCGCGACGACTTCTCCGAGACCCAGTACGGCGCCACCTTCAGCGGCCCGATCCTCAAGGACCGCGCGCACTTCTTCGTTGCCTACGAGGCCAAGGAATACAACACGCCGAACACGGTGATCCCGGGCGGCATCTATGCCGATCGCGTCGACCAGTTGCCGGCGCAGTTGCAGCCCCTGGTGTCCACCTACAGCACCCCGTTCAAGGAAGACCTGTACTTCGGCAAGATCGACTGGACCCTGGGCGACAACAACCTGTTCGAGCTGACCGGCAAGTACCGCAAGGAAGACGAGCTGTCGGACATCGGCGACACCACCACCTACCAGCACGGCAGCACCAACGGGCAGAAGGAAAAGCGCGCCAACCTGCGCTGGCAGTACAGCGGTGAGGCGTTCCTCAACGATCTGAACCTGAGCTACGAGAGCGCGTTCTGGACCCAGACCCCGCTCACCGACGGCAGCGGCTACGTGCTGTCCTACGTGCCGCAGGCCGGCAACGAGACCACCATCCTCAGCGCCGGCGCCGGCAGCAGCTTCCAGAACAAGGGCCAGAAGGGCTGGACCCTGCAGGACGATTTGACCCTCAACAGCCTCGACTGGCACGGCAGCCACACCATCAAGATGGGTGTGAAGTACAAGGACATTCAGCTCGATTCGACCCAGATCAATCCGGCCAATCCGCAGTACTACTACAACATCCTCAGCGATGTCGGCACGCCGTACCGCGTGCGCTTCGGCGACACCGGCGACGGCGGTTCGGTGCAGTCGCAGAACAAGCAGTACGGCATCTACCTGCAGGACGACTGGGAGGTCAACGAGCACCTGACCCTGAACCTGGGCGTGCGCTACGACTACGAGAAGACCCCGTCGTTCCTCGACTTCGTCACCCCGGCCGACGTCGCCAGCGCGCTGCTGAACTGGCGCAACCTGGACAACGCCAACTACAACATCGCCAACTACATCAGCACCGGTAACAACCGCAAGGCGTTCAAGGATGCCTGGCAGCCGCGCCTGGGCTTCTCCTACGACCTGTTCGGCGACCAGGCGCACGTGATCTACGGCGGCGCCGGTCGCGCGTACGATCGCAACCTGTTCGACTACCTGGCGCTGGAGCAGTTGAACAACAACTTCCGTTCCTACAGCTACTACTTCAACAGCGCCAACACGCCGTGCCTCGGCCAGCCGTGCGTGGCATGGGATCCGAATTATGCCACCCAAGCCGGCCTGGCCGGGCTGGCGGCGTCCAACACCGGCGGCGCCGGCGGTGGCCGCGAGGTCTACCTGATCGACAACAACATCAAGGTGCCGTACTCCGACCAGTTCAGCCTGGGCATGCGCAACATGGTGCATTTCTGGGGCAACGACTGGTACACGGACGTGACCCTGAGCCACATCGTCAGCGAGGACGGTTTCGTGTTCCTGCGCGGCAACCGCCGTGCCGACGGCTCGTTCTTCCTGCCCGGCACCACCTCCGGTGTGCCGACCGACTCGCCCAATGGCTACAGTGCGATCGTGCTCGGCACCAACGGCCTGAAGACGCGCAACAACCAGCTGGCGCTGAAGCTGGACAAGCCCTACGACAAGGAATCCGGCTGGGGCCTGACCGTGGCCTACACCTTCTCCGATGCGAAGGAGAACCGTCAGTACGGCGAGCACTACGCGCTGGATCAGCCGTCGATGGCCGGCTACGGCTGGCGCGAGGCCGGCGGCATCCCGAAGAACCGCCTGGTGGTCACCGGCATCTACGACCTGCCGTACGACGTCACCCTGTCGGCCAAGCTGTCGCTGGCCAGTCAGACCCCGCGCTACGGCACCGACTGCCTGGCGGGCAACGACCAGTGCTATATCATTCAGTACAAGCCGGATTCCACGCTGGGCTACAAGGAATTCAGCCTGGCGGCGAACAAGGAATGGGATACCGGTTCGGGCATCAAGTTCAACGTTCGTGCCGATGTCATCAACCTGTTCAACTGGACCAATTACGCGGACTACAACACCGATACCGGCACCTACGCCGATCTGAACACGGCGTTCGGCACGCCGAACGGCGTGCTCGCCTCGCCGATGCGGACGTTCAAGCTGTCGTTTGGCTTGAACTGGTAAGCAGGGTCGCCGCGGCTCCCGTGCACCGGGGGCCGCGGCGATGCGGAAGTGGGGTATTTTTTGCGTGCATGTAAACGATTTCACGGGGGGCACGATGAAGAAGCAGCGCAGTTTCATCAGGTTTTCGTTGATGGTGATGGCAGCAGGGGTGCTGCTGACGGCGTGCAAGAAGACCGAGGAGCCGAAGGCGGTGGAGAAGAAGCCGGTCAAGGTCATCCTGGTCGAAGCCGAACTGCCACCGAAACTGCTGAAGCCGGAACTGCCACCCCTGTTCGAGGACATCGAACGCCGCACCTTCCAGTTCTTCTGGGACACCACCAACGAGCAGAACGGCATGGCGGTGGATCGCTATCCGTCGCGGCCGTTCGCGTCCATCGCGTCGGTCGGCTTCGCGCTCACCGTCTACCCCATCGGCTACGAGAACGGCTGGATCAGTCGCGAGCAGGCGGTGCAGCGCACCCTGACCACGCTGCGTTTTTTGCGCGATCTGCCGGTTGGTCCGCAACGCACCGGCCGCGCCGGCTACAAGGGTTTCTACTACCACTTCCTGGACATGCAGAAGGGGCTGCGCTACGACCAGTGGGTGGAACTGTCCAGCGTGGACACCGCGCTGCTGATGATGGGCGTGCTGTTCGCCCAGTCCTACTATGAAGGCGACACTGCCGACGAGAAGGAGATCCGCCAGATCGCCGACACGTTGTACCGGCGCGTGGACTGGCCATGGATGCAGCAGCGCAAGCCGCTGATCTCGATGGGCTGGTATCCCGAGCGCGGCTTCATCCAGCACGACTGGATGGGCTACAACGAAGGCATGATGGTGTACCTGCTGGCGCTGGGTTCGCCGACCCATCCGGTGGAGCCGGACGCGTGGCAGGAGTGGACGCGCACCTACAACAAGGACTGGGGCGTGTACTACGGCCAGGAATACCTGGCGTTCGGCCCGCTGTTCGCGCACCAGTACAACCACGTCTGGATCGATTTCCGCGACATCCAGGACCAGTACATGCGCGAGCATGGCATCGACTACTTCCTCAACAGCCGCCGCGCCACGCTGGCGCAGCGCGAGTACGCCATCGACAATCCGATGAAGTGGAAGGAGTACGGCGAGAACGTGTGGGGCCTGACCGCCAGCGACGGTCCGCAGAACACCACCCAGGACTACCGCGGCGAGCAGCGTCAGTTCTTCCACTACCGCACCCGCGGCGCCGGCCTGTTCGAGGCCTTCGACGACGGCACCATCGCGCCGACCGCGGCGGTGTCCTCGATCGTGTTCGCGCCGGAGGTGGTGATTCCGGCGACCCAGGAAATGCACAAGCGCTTCGGCGACTTCCTGTATTCGAGCTACGGTTTCCTGGATTCGTTCAACCCCAGCTTCAACTACGATATCCCGCTCAAGACCGGCCGCATGATCCCCAACCGCGGCTGGGTCGCCAGCGACTACATCGGCATCGACCAAGGCGCGATCGTCACCATGATCGCCAACTACCGCAACGAGTTCGTCTGGAACGTGATGAAGAAGAACAAGTACATCCGCACCGGACTGGAGCGCGCCGGCTTCACCGGTGGCTGGCTGACCCCGGAAGGCGAGACCCAGCCGCTGCCCAAGAAGGACGAGCAGGCGGCCAATGCGCGTGCGCTGGGCATCGCCGAGTCGCGCGCCGCCGCCGCCGAGGCGCAGTCCACCCCTCCACAGCGCCAGCCGCAGCAACCGGAATGAGCACAGCACGCATGATCGGTCGTTGGTTTTCGCTGGGTTTGGTTGTATTGGCGGTGTGCGGCTGCGCGCGCGCGCCGCAGGGCGAGGTGGTGCGGTTCTGGGCGATGGGCCGCGAGGCCGAGGTGGTGGCCGAGCTGATCCCGCAGTTCGAGAAGGAGAACCCGGGCATCCACGTGGACATCCAGAACATCCCGTGGACCGCCGCGCACGAGAAGCTGCTCACTGCGTTCGCCGCCGACGGCCTGCCGGACGTGTGCCAGCTGGGCAACACCTGGATTCCGGAATTCGCCGAGCTGGGTACGCTGCAGCCGCTGCAGCCCTACGTCGACCGCTCCAAGGTGGTCGACCCGAAGGACTACTTCCCCGGCATCTGGGACACCAGCGTCATCGATGGCCATCTCTACGGCATCCCCTGGTACGTGGACACGCGCCTGCTGTTCTACCGCAAGGACATGCTGCGCGACGCCGGCGTGACCAAGCTGCCGCAGACCTGGGCCGAGTGGGAACAGGCGATGGCGGCGGTCAAGCAGCATGTCGGGCCGAAGCGCTACGCCATCCTGATGCCGCTCAACGAGTTCGAGCAGCAGCTGTCGCTGGGCCTGCAGCTGCCCGATCCGCTGCTGCGCGACCACGACAACTACGGCAACTTCAACAGCCCCGGTTTCCGCAAGGCGCTGGCGTTCTACGCCAACATGTTCGACCAGGGCTGGGCGCCGAAGATGTCGGAGACGCAGATCTCCAACGTCTGGGACGAGTTCTTCAATGGCTTCTACGCGTTCTATATCTCCGGCCCGTGGAACATCCGCGAATTCCGCAAGGTGCAGCCGCCGGCGTTGAAGGATCAGTGGGGCACCATGCCGCTGCCCGGTCCGGACGGTCCCGGCGCCGGCATCGCCGGCGGCACCAGCCTGGTGATCTTCCGCAAGTCCGAGCACAAGGACGCGGCGTGGAAGCTGATTGAGTTCCTGTCGCGGCCGCAGATCCAGGCGCGCTTCCATGCGCTGATCGGCGACATGCCGCCACGGCGCAGCACCTGGGCGTATCCGTCGCTGGCCGACGATCCGCTGGCGCATGCGTTCCGCGACCAGTTGGAACGGGTCAAGCCGGCACCCAAGGTCCTGGAGTGGGAGCGCATCGTGCAGGAGATGCGGCTGGCCACCGAGCGTGTGGTACGCGGCGGCGAACCGCAGGAGAAGGCAATGCGGGAACTGGACAAGCGGGTCGACGAGATCCTGGAGAAACGCCGCTGGATCCACCAGCAGCATCGCGAAGGCACGGCGGCGCCGGCCGCGGGAGCCACGCCATGAAGCGCGGTTCCCTGATCGGCTGGCTGTTCGCCGGCCCGGCGCTGATCGTGATCGGCGTGTTCTTCGGCCTGCCGGTGCTGTCGGCGCTGGCGCTGAGCGTCACCGACTTCGACCTGTATTCGCTGGCCGACCGCCACAACCTGCGCTTCGTCGGCTTCGGCAACTACAGCGAGTTGCTGCAGACGCCGATGTTCTGGAAGTCGCTGTGGAACACCACCTACTTCGTGATCGTCGGCGTGCCGCTGTCCATCGCCGCCTCGCTGGGCGCGGCGCTGCTGCTGAACGCGCCGGTGGCGCGGTTCAAGGCGCTGTTCCGCACTGCCTTGTTCGCGCCGGTGGTGACCACGCTGGTGGCGGTGGCGGTGATCTGGCGCTACCTGTTCCACACCAGCTACGGCCTGGTCAATTACGGCCTGGCGCACCTGGGCATCGGCCCGATCGACTGGCTCGGCGACCCGCACTGGGCGATGCCGACGATCATGTTGTTCGCGGTGTGGAAGAACTTCGGCTACAACATGGTGATCTTCCTCGCCGGCCTGCAGGCGATCCCGCAGGACCTGTACGAGGCCGCGCGCATCGACGGCGCCTCGAAGTGGCGGCAGTTCCTGCACATCACCTTGCCGATGCTCGGGCCGGTGCTGCTGGTGGTCGGGGTGATCACCGTGTCCGGCTACTTCCAGCTGTTCGCCGAACCCTACGTGATGACCCGTGGCGATCCCCTGCAGAGCACGGTCAGCGTGCTGTATTACATGTTCGAGGAAGGCTTCAAGTGGTGGAACCTCGGCCGCGCGTCGGCGGTGGCGTTCCTGCTGTTCCTGATCATCCTGGGAGTGACGACGGTGATGCTGCGCTTCGGCCGCAAGAGGGACCTGGTATGAGCCGTGAGATCGGCGCCTCGCGCTGGAACACGCTGCTGGTCAACGGCGGGCTGCTGCTGCTCGCCGTGATCAGCCTGGCGCCGCTGTTGTGGATGGTGTCGGTGTCGTTCATGCCGGCGGGGCAGGCCAGCCGCTTCCCGCCGCCGATGCTGCCCACCGGCGCCACCCTGGCCAACTACGGCGAGCTGTTCTCGCGCACCGGCATGGCGCGCAATTTCGCCAACAGCCTGCTGGTGTCCTGCGCGATCACCTTCGGCTCGCTGCTGGTCAACACCATGGCCGGCTATGCCTTCGCCAAGCTGCGCTTCGTCGGCAAGGAACGTATCTTCCAGATCCTGCTGGCGGCACTGGTGATCCCGGCGCAGGTGGCGATGCTGCCGCTGTTCCTGCTGATGAAGCAGCTGCACTTGGTCAACAACTTCGGCGGGGTGATCGTGCCGGCGCTGGCGACGGTGTTCGGCATCTTCCTGGTGCGCCAGTACGCGCGGTCGATCCCGGACGAGCTGCTGGAGGCCGCGCGCATCGACGGCGCCGGCGAGCTGCGGATCTTCTTCCAGATCGTGCTGCCGATGCTCAAGCCGGTGCTGGTGACGCTGACCATCTTCACCTTCATGGCCGCGTGGAACGACTTCATGTGGCCGCTGATCGTGCTGACCGACCAGGAGCACTACACCTTGCCGGTGGCATTGGCGGCGCTGTCGCGCGAGCACATCATGGACGTGGAGATGATGATGGCCGGCGCGGTGGTCACGGTGATCCCGGTGCTGGCCCTGTTCCTGGCGCTGCAGCGCTACTACATTCAGGGCCTGCTGCTCGGCAGCGTGAAGGGGTGAGGCGCAACGCTTGCGCGCCACTGGCGCGCGTTGCGCCGAACGCCCGGCCATGGATGGTCATGCCGCAGATGTAGGAGCGGCTTCAGCCGCGTCAGCAGACGGGCAATGCCACTGGGGCACCGGGGGCGGACGCCCTCGCATACAAGCAGACACGCAACGACACGACAGCAACGGGGAAGGCGATGAGGGACGGGATGGCGATAACGTGCGCACGCGCGATGCTGACGATGCTGGGGCTGGCGGCCGCCCATGCCGTCGCCGCGCCGCCGACCTCCACGGTGACGCTGGACAGCTTCAACGATCTGGACAAGTGGCAGATCGTCGTCTCCAACCAGGTCACCGCCTCGACCCGGCTGGTGCAGGCGCCCAGCGGCGGCCGCGCCAAGGCGCTATGCCTGGACTACGACTTCAACGGCGTGTCCGGCTACGCCGGGATCCGCCGCAGCGTGCCGATCGACTACCCGGACAACTACCAGTTCGCGTTCCAGCTGCGCGGCGAGTCGCCGAGCAACGACCTGCAGTTCAAGCTGGCCGACGCCAGCGGCGACAACGTGTGGTGGGTCAACCGGCCACGCTATGCGTTCCCCACGCAATGGAGCACGGTCACCTTCAAGAAGCGGCAGATCGACAAGGCCTGGGGGCCGAGCCCGGAGAAGGAACTGACCCGCAGCGCGCAGATCGAGTTCACCATCTACAACCAGGTCGGTGGCGCCGGCACGGTGTGCTTCGACCAGCTGACCCTGACCCCGCTGCCGCCGCAGGACACCTCGCCGCTGACGGTCAAGGTCAACACCGATACCGCCCCAGCGCTGGAGCAGCGCATCGCCGATGGCAAGCCCGACACGGTCTGGTACAGCGGCAACGCCAAGAACCAGACGATCATGCTGGACCTGGGCAAGGTGCGCGAGTTCGGCGGCGCCAAGGTGCAGTGGGCGCCAGGCGTGTACGCCTCGCGCTACACCGTGCAGGGCTCGGCCGACGGACGCAGCTGGCGCGAGTTGCGACAGGTGACCGCCGGCAACGGCGGCACCGATTGGCTGGCGCTGCCGGACACCGAGGCACGCTATGTGCGCTTCGACCTGCAGGACGGCCCCAGCTTCCGTTACGGCATCGCCGATATCGCGCTGCAGCCGCTGGCCTTCGCCGCGACCCAGAACGACTTCATCAAGTCGGTGGCGGCACAATCGACCCGCGGCTGGTTCCCGCGCGGCTTCAGCGGCGAGCAGCCGTACTGGACCATCGTCGGCCTGGACGGCGGCCGCGAACAGGGCCTGGTCGGCGAGGATGGCGCGATCGAGGTGGGCAAGGGCGGCTTCAGCATCGAGCCGTTCCTGTTGCTGGACGGCAAGCGCCTGAGCTGGGCCGACGTCAAGACGGCGCAGAGCCTGCAGGACGACTACCTGCCGATTCCCAGCGTGGACTGGACCCACGACAACGCCGCGCTGCGCGTGACCGCCTTCGTGCAGGGCGAGCCGGAGCAGGCGCAACTGGTGGCGCGCTACCGGCTCAGCAATCCGAGCAAGCAGCCGCACGACTACACCCTGGCGCTGGCGGTGCGTCCGTTCCAGGTGAATCCGCCCAGCCAGTTCCTCAATACCGTCGGCGGCGTCAGCCAGATCCGTTCGCTGGCGATCGCCGGCACGCAGGTGCAGGTCAACGGCCAGCCGCGGGTGTTCGCGGTGCAGAAGCCGGATGCGGCCTATGCCACTGCGTTCGACGCCGGCATCGACGTCGAGCGGCTCAGCACCGACGCCAGCGGTCTGCCGCAGCAGGCGCAGGATCCCGACGGGTTGGCCTCCGGCGCGCTGCTGTACCGCGGGCGCCTGGCCCCGGGCGAGGTGCGCGAGGTGGCGCTGGTGATTCCGCAGACCGGCAACGCCGCGCTGCCGTCGGGCTTCGATGCCGCACGCGCGCAGCAGCAGGTCGCCGCGCAGTGGCACGAGAAGCTGGATCGCGTGCAGCTGCGCGTGCCGGCGCAGGGCAAGGCGGTCGCCGACACGCTGCGCACCGCGCTGGCGCACATGCTGATCTCGCGGATCGGGCCGCGCCTGCAGCCGGGCACGCGCTCGTACTCGCGCAGCTGGATCCGCGACGGCGCGATGATTTCCGAAGGCCTGCTGCGGCTGGGCCGCGCCGACGTGGTCCGCGAGTACGTGGAGTGGTACGCGCCATACCAGTTCGCCAACGGCATGGTGCCGTGCTGCGTGGACGACCGCGGCAGCGACCCGGTGCCGGAGAACGACAGCCACGGCGAACTGATCTACAGCGTCGCCGACTACTACCGCTACAGCGGCGACCGCGCCTTCCTGGAGCAGATGTGGCCGCACGTGCTCGGCGCCTACACCTACATGGAGCAGTTGCGGCTGAGCGAGCGCACCGACGAGAACCACGCGCGCAACGCGGCTTTCTACGGGATGATGCCGGTGTCGATCAGCCACGAGGGCTATTCGGCCAAGCCGATGCACTCGTACTGGGACAACTTCTGGGCGCTGCGCGGCTACAAGGACGCGGTGAGCATCGCCGCCGAACTGGGCCGCATCGACGATGCCGCGCGCTTCGCCGCCTCGCGCGATCAGTTCCGCCAGGACCTGTACGCCTCGCTGGACGCGGCCACCCAGCAACACCACATCAACTTCCTGCCGGGCTCGGCGGAACTGGGCGATTTCGATCCGACCTCGACCACCATCGCGCTGGCACCGGGCGGCGAGCAGGGCCGGCTGCCGCAGGCCCTGCTCGACAACACCTTCGAGCGCTACTGGAGCGAGTTCGTCGGCCGCCGCGACGGCACCCGCGAGTGGAAGGACTACACCCCCTACGAGTGGCGCAACGTGTCCGCGTTCGTGCGCCTGGGCTGGCGCGAGCGCGCCTGGGAGGCGACGCAGTTCTTCTTCAAGGACCGCGCCCCACAGCCCTGGAACCAGTGGGCCGAGGTGGTCTCGCGCACGCCGCGCAAGCCGTTCTTCCTCGGCGACCTGCCGCATGCCTGGGTCGCGTCCGACTTCGTGCGCTCGGTGCTGGACATGTTCGCCTACGCCCGCGACGTCGACGACAGCCTGGTGCTGGCCGCCGGCATCCCGGCCGACTGGCTCGACGGCAAGGGCGTGGCGATCGAACAGTTGCGCACCCCGCAGGGGCCGCTGAGCTACCAGCTGCGGCGGCAGAAGAACCGCTTGCTGCTGAACATCCCCGAGGGCCTGCGCATGCCCAGCGGCGGCCTGGTGCTGCCGTGGCCGTACCCGGGCGAACCGGGCCGCACACTGGTCAACGGCGAAGCGGCGCAATGGGAACACGGCGAACTGCGCATCCATGCGTTGCCGGCCGATGTGCAGATCGAGGTGCGGTGAGGCTGGGATTCGGGAGTCGGGATTGGGGATTCGTAACAGCAAAAGCAAAAGCAAAAAGCGCCGGCATGCCGGCGCTTTTTTGTGGGCGGGTGCTGGGTGCTCTTGCTTTTGCGAATCCCCAATCCCGAATGCCCAATCCCGGCGGCCGCGGCCGCGGCGCTACCGCGCCGCCGCCACGATCGCCGCCGCCTTCGCCGAACTCTCCCGCACCTTGTCCCAGGCGCCGTCGGCCAGCCAGTCCTTGGGCACCATCCACGAGCCGCCGATGCAGACCACGTTGGGCTGCGCCAGGTACTCGGCGGCGGTGCTTTCGCCGATGCCGCCGGTGGGGCACAGCTTGAGCTCGGCCAGGGGCCCGGCCAGGCCCTTGAGCATCGCCAGGCCGCCGACCGCGGAGGCGGGGAACAGCTTGCACACGCGGAAGCCGCGCTCCATCAGCGCCAGCAGTTCGCTCGGAGTGGCCGCGCCCGGCACCACCGGCAACGGCGCCTGCGCCAGCGCGTCGGCCAGGGTCGGGGTGGTGCCCGGGGTGACGATGAAGTCGGCGCCGGCGTCGATCGACTGCTGCAGCTGGGTGGCGTTGAGCACGGTGCCGGCGCCGATCACGATGTCCGGCAGCTCGCGCTTGAGCATCGCCAGCGCTTCCATCGCCACCGGCGTGCGCAGGGTCAGTTCGATCGCCGGCAGGCCGCCTTCGAGCAGCGCGGCCGACACGCGGCGCGCCTCTTCCAGGCTGTGGACGGTGACGACGGGCAGGATGCCGGCCGCGCGCAGCAGCTGCTCGGCCTTGGTCTGGTGTTCGGCGATGGTCATAAGCGTCTCGGTTGCGAGGGGGCGAGGCCCCGGCCGCGCACGGCCAGGGCAGGGTGGGGCGCGCGGCGGCAGCGCCGCCGGTCAGGCGTCCTTGGCTTCGTGCGGCGCGGTGGCGGCCTCGGCATCGCGGCCCAAGTCGTACTCGGCGTCGTAGTTCCACAGGTCGCCATCGGCGGCCGGCGGGCCGCAGGAGATCGACAGCGCGCCCTGGTCGGCGGGGCCGACCATGCGGCGGTTGAGCCCGAACAGGTTGCGGCCCATGTCGTGCGCGGCCGGCGCGGTGTTCGGCGCCAGCGGCCGTGCCGCCCACTCGGCGGCGTCCACCAGCACTTCCAGGGTGCCGGCCTCGCCGTCCAGGCGCACGATGTCGCCTTCGCGCACGCGTGCCAGGGGACCGCCGCGTGCCGCTTCCGGGGTCACGTGGATGGCCGCGGGGAACTTGCCGGAGGCGCCGGACAGGCGCCCGTCGGTGACCAGCGCCACGCGCCGCCCCTGGTTCTGCAGCAGGCCCAGCAGCGGCGCCAGCGAATGCAGCTCCGGCATGCCGTTGGCCTGCGGGCCCTGGTAGCGCAGCACCACCACGAAGTCGTGCGGCAGCGCGCCGGCGGCGTGCAGCTTGTTCAGCGCCTGCGGCGCGTCGATCACCACGGCCGGCGCTTCGATGCTGCGGAACTGCGGCTTCACCGCCGACAGCTTGATCAGCGAGCGGCCGAGGTTGCCGCGCAGCAGGCGCAGGCCGCCCTGCGCCTCGAACGGGTTGGATGCCGGACGCACCACCGCCTCGTCGGCGCTCTTGGCCGGACTCGGCACATAGGCCAGCTTGCCGTCCTGCACGCAGGGCTCGTCGCCGTAGGCGCGCATGCCGCCGGGCACGATGGTGGTCAGGTCGTCGTGCATCAGCCCGGCGTCCATCAGCTCGCGGAACACGAAGCCGATGCCGCCGGCGGCGGCGAAGTGGTTCACGTCGGCCTCGCCGTTGGGATACACCCGCGCCAGCAGCGGCACCAGCTGCGACAGCGCGTCCAGGTCGTCCCAGGTCAGCACGATGCCGGCCGCGCGCGCCACCGCCAGCCAGTGGATGGTGTGGTTGGTCGAGCCGCCGGTGGCCATCAGCGCGACCACGGCGTTGACGATGGCGCGCTCGTCGATCAGCCGGCCCAGCGGGCGGAAGTCGCTGCCCAGGGCGGTGATGCGCAGCGCGCGCTCGGTCGCCTGCTGGGTCAGCGCGTCGCGCAGCGGGGTGCCGGGGTTGACGAAGGAGGCGCCGGGCAACTGCACGCCCATCGCTTCCAGCAGCACCTGGTTGGAGTTGGCGGTGCCGTAGAAGGTACAGGTGCCGGGGGCGTGGTAGGACGCCGATTCGGCGGCCAGCAACTCCTCGCGGGTGGCCTGGCCGGCGGCGTAGCGCTCGCGCACTTCCGCCTTCTGTTTGTTGGGGATGCCCGGGGTCATCGGCCCGGCCGGCACGAACACCGCCGGCAGGTGGCCGAAGGCCAGCGCGCCGATCAGCAGGCCGGGCACGATCTTGTCGCACACGCCCAGGTACAGGCTGGTGTCGAACATGTCGTGGCTGAGGCCGATGGCGGTGGCCTGGGCGATCACGTCGCGCGAGAACAGCGACAGTTCCATGCCCGGCCGGCCCTGGGTCACGCCGTCGCACATCGCCGGCACGCCCCCGGCCACCTGCGCGGTGGCGCCGAGCGCGCGCGCGGTGTTGCGGATGATCTCCGGGTAGTGCTCGAACGGCTGGTGCGCCGAGAGCATGTCGTTATAGGCGGTGATGATGCCGAGGTTGGGAGTGATCCCGCCTTCCAGCCGGCTCTTGTCGGTGGGGCCGCAGGCGGCGAAGCCGTGGGCGAGGTTGCCGCAGCTCAGGCGGCTGCGGAACGGGCCGTCGCGCAACGCGGCGTCGATGCCGGCCAGATAGGCGCGCCGCGACGGCGCACTGCGCTGGCGGATGCGTTCGGTGATCGCGTGGAGGGTCGGATGCAGGCTCATTGGCGGAAATGGCTATGAAGTGTGGGGGGGCGTCGCGAATCGGGACTCGGGAATGGGGACTCGGGAGAGCGGGGATGCGTCAGCACGCGGCCGTTGCCAATCCCCAATCCCGACTCTCCACTCCCGGCCTCACTCGCACCAATGCACGCGCAGGCGCGCACCGGGCGTATCGAAGGCGACGCGAATCGGATACTCGTGCGGATCGGTGCCGGCCAGCGCACGTTCCAGCACCTCCAGCTTCTGCTTGCCGCGCAACAGCAGCATGCGCTGGCCGATCGGCGCCAGGCCGGCCGGGGTCAGGGTGATGCGCAGCGGCCAGGTATTGGCGCCGGGGCAGCCGGTGGCGTCGAGCGCGGCGTAGGGCAGCGGGTTGGTCAGGGCCTTGTTCAAATCGGTGGCGCCGGGGAACAGCGAGGCGGTGTGGCCGTCGCCGCCCATGCCCAGCACCGCCATGCATGCGGCCGGGGCGTGCTGCGCATGCAGGTTGGCCGCGTGCACGCAGTCCTGCAGCGGCTTGCCGACCCGCACCAGCGGCTCGAACCGCGCGTCCTCGGTGCGATCCAGCAGGCTGTGCCGGATCAGGTAGGCATTGCTGTCGCTGTCCTGCGGCGAGAGCCAGCGCTCGTCGACCAGGCCGACCTCCAGCTTGGACCAGTCCAGCGGCAGCTCGGCCAGCGCCTGGTACACCGGCGCCGGGGTGGTACCGCCGGACAGCAGCAGGCGCGCGCCGCCGCGGCGCTGGATCTCCTCGCGCAGCGCGGTGCCGATCTCGGCCGCCGCCGCGTCGATCCATTCGTCCGGATCGTCGTAGCGGATCAGCGTGATGCGGTCGGACAGCGTGGGGCTCATGCAATGGCTCCTGGGGATTGCCGCGCGGCGTCCACCGCGTAGGCGGCGGCGCCGAGCAGGCCGGGACGGGGGTGGGTCACCGCCAGCGACGGCACCCGCGCCATGATCGACGAAAACCGGCCCTTGTGCTCGAAGCGCTGGCGGAACCCGGAATGCTGGATCGCGTCGAGCATCTTCGGCACCAGCCCGCCGGTCAGGAACACGCCGTCCCAGGCGCCCTGCATCAGCACCAGATCGCCGGCGATGGCGCCGAACACGGCGCAGAACACGTCCACCGTGCGCATCGCCCGGTAGTCGCCCTGCGCGGCGCGCGCGGTGATGTCTTCCGGCTGCAGCGGGCCCGGGTCGTCGCCGGCGATCTCGCTCAGCGCGCGGTGGATGTTGACCAGGCCGGGGCCGCAGATCAGGCGCTCGTTGGAGACGCGACCGAACTGCTGCGACAGCAGTTCCAGGATGCGGATCTCCTCCGGCGTGCCCGGCGGGAAGCTGACGTGACCGCCCTCGGTTTCCAGCGGGAAGCAGCGCCCGCCGCGCACCAGCAGGCCGCCCACGCCCAGGCCGGTGCCGGGGCCGATCACGCCGTAGTTGCGCGGCACCTCGATCGGCGAGGGCGTCCAGCTGGCGCCGCCGACCTGGACCACGTCCTGCGGCCGCAGCAGGCTGATCGCCATCGCCTGCGCGGCGAAGTCGTTGATCAGGTGCAACTCGTCGAAGCCGAGCATGGCGCGGGTGCGCGCCCGCGAGATCACCCACGGATGGTTGGTGATGCGCGCCTCGTCGCCATCGACGCGGCCGGCGACCGCGAAGGTGCCGCTGCGCGCGTCCACCCCGGTCTGTTCCAGGTAGTGCCGGGCGGCGTCGCCCAGCGACGGGAACTCCACCACCGAGTAGGTCTGGGTGCTGTCGTCGAGCAGCGGCACCGAGGCGTCGAGGTCGGCGAGGGCGAAACGGGCATTGGTGCCGCCGATGTCGGCCACCAGCACCGGGCGCTGCGGCGCGCTCACGGCGTACCCCGCGGCGCGGCGCCGGACTGGTCGCAGGACACGTAGGCCTGCGCTTCCTCCGGCCCCCAGCTGCCGGCCGGGTAGGGCAGCAGCGGCAGTTGCGCCTGCGCCCAGGCGGCGCTGACGCTGTCGATCCAGGCCCAGGCGGCACGCACCTCGTCGTCGCGCACGAACAGCGCGTGGTTGCCGTTGAGCGCGTCGAGCATCAGCCGCTCGTAGGCGATGCGACGGTGCAGGCCGGTGGGCACCGACAGTTCCAGTTCCAGCGGCTGCAGTTCCAGCGCGCCCCATTCCGGGCCGGCCAGGCTGCTCATCAGCCCCAGTTCGATGTTCTCCTGCGGCTGCAGCTGGAAGGTCAGCCGGTTCGGCGCCGCCTGCTGCGCGGCCGGGCGCTCGAACAGCCAGTGGGTGACCGGCTTGAGCGTGACCACCACGCGGGTGGAGCGCTCGGCCAGGCGCTTGCCGGTGCACAGCCGGAACGGCACCCCGGCCCAGCGCCAGTTGTCGATGTAGGCGGTGACCGCGGCGAAGGTTTCCACGTCGCTGCCTTCCGGCGGCTGGTAGGCCTGCGCCGGCTGGCCGTTGATGGTGCCGGCGGTGTAGCGTCCGCGCACGCTGTCGCGGGCGGCATGCTCTGCGCTCAGCGGACGCAGCGCGCGCAGCACCTTGACCTTCTCGTCGCGGATGCGGTCGGCTTCCAACGACGCCGGCGGCTCCATCGCCACCAGGCACAGCAACTGCAGGATATGGCTCTGCACCATGTCGCGCAGCGCGCCGGAACGCGCGTAGTAGGCGTCACGGCCGTCCACGCCCTCGCTCTCGGCGACCAGGATGTCCACCGACTCGATGTAGGTGCGGTTCCACACCGCTTCCAGCAGCGTGTTGCCGAAACGCAGCGCGATCAGGTTCTGCACCGCGGCCTTGCCCAGGTAGTGGTCAAGGCGGAATACGCGGTCCTCGTCGATCAGCGCGCCGATCGCCTGCACGATTTCGCGGGCGCTGTCCGAATCGTGGCCGATCGGCTTCTCCAGCATCAGCCGGTGCGGCGCGGCCAGCGCCCCGCCCAGGGCCAGGCCCTGGCAGGTGCTGATGTACAGCCCCGGCGGGATCGCCAGGTAGCTCACGCAGCGGCGTGCGGTCAGGTCGCGCACCGCCGCGGCCACCGATTCGGCATCGCGCAGGTCCACCGAGCGGTAGTCGATGCGCGCCAGCAGCGCCTGCACGATCGATTCGCCGATCTGCGGCATCGCCGCCTGCAGGCGCGGCTTGAGGAGTTCGTGGAACTTGGCGGTGTCGTGCGGCGACAGCGCCAGCGCGCGGATGCGGAAGTCCTCCGGCAGGAAGCCGTCGTCGAGCATGCGCAGCAACGAGGGGAACAGATAGCGCTGGGCCAGATCGCCGGTGGCGCCGAACAACAGGAAGGTATCGTGCATCGACCGGGTTTCGGTTTCGGGTGACATGGTGTCGATCACCTGGGGGCTAGGAGTGACGTGGCGTGGGAAAGCGAACGGCGGGAACGGCCTGTATCCGGCCGGTTCGGGCGAAAGCGTGACGCGGAAAGGCCGCCAGACGGGAACGCACGATCCAGGAGATGAATACGACTGCCAGACCTCTGAGCATACCTCTCCCATGCCGCGTGCTGCAGGCCGGATAACGACGGCGCGCCGGATCGGCGGCTGGCGGATCGCATTGCGTGCCCTCCCAGGCTCGATGTTGCCCCGTGAAAACGGTTACATGGCAGAATACCGCATCGCGATCCATTGTTGCCTGCGCGCTGGCACGATGCGACCCGCATTCGTATGCACTGCCTTCGGGAGGGACCGGCGGCAGCCCGTTCCTCACTGCCGGAAACCGGATACCGCACCATGGCGAAAGTACAACTGGACAACATCCGCAAGGTCTACGACAACGGCCAGGTCGCCGTGCACGGGGCCAGCTTCGAAGTGGCCGACGGCGAACTGATGGTGCTGGTCGGGCCGTCGGGCTGCGGCAAGTCCACGCTGCTGCGGATGATCGCCGGCCTGGAAGAGATCAGTGGCGGCGAGTTGCGCATCGGCGAGCGCGTGGTCAACGACGTGGCGCCCAAGGACCGCGACATCGCCATGGTGTTCCAGAGCTATGCGCTGTACCCGCACATGACCGTGGCCGAGAACCTGGCGTTCGGGCTCAAGCTGCGCGGCGAGAGCAAGGAGGTCATCCGCCAGCGGGTGGCCGCCGCCGCCGACACCCTGGGCCTGACCCCGATGCTGGACAAGCTGCCGCGCGCCATGTCCGGCGGCCAGCGCCAGCGCGTGGCGCTGGGCCGCGCGCTGGTGCGCGAGCCGGCGGTGTTCCTGCTCGACGAGCCGCTGTCCAACCTGGACGCCAAGCTGCGCCACTCGGTGCGCACCGAGATCGCGCAGCTGCACCGCAAGCTCGGCACCACCATGATCTACGTCACCCACGACCAGGTCGAGGCGATGACCCTGGGCCAGCGCATCGTCGTGCTCAAGGACGGGCTGATCCAGCAGATCGACACGCCGATGGCGCTGTACGACCGCCCGGCCAACCTGTTCGTGGCCGGTTTCCTCGGCAGCCCGGCGATGAACGTGCTGCGCGGGCGGCTGGTGGAGGAGGGTGGCCTGCACCTGCACCTGCAGTTGCAGGACGGCGGGCGGGTGCCGCTGCCGGGTGCGCAGATCGCGCCGCAGTGGCTGGGCCGGGAGCTGGCGATCGGCGTGCGGCCGGAGCACCTGCAGCCGAGCGAGGAGGCGCAGGGCGGCTTCGAGGCCACCATCGAGGTGATCGAGCCGGTCGGCAACGAGATCTTCGTCAATCTCAGCCACGGCGCGCAGCCGCTGGTGATGCGGGTGGCGCCGCGTGCGCTGCCGGGCCTGGGCGAGCGCCTGCGGGTGGTGGTGCGCGGCGACGCGCTGCACTTCTTCGACGCCGAGAGCGGCGTGCGCCTGGAGAGCCGGGATTCGGGAATCGGGAATCGGGAATCGCAGTAGCAACAGCGCGAAGCGCCGGCGCGCTCAGCGCGCCAGGCCGTCGACCAGTGGCTGCCAGTGCGCCGGATGGCCGTCGACCTCCAGCCCGGTTGGTGGCGCGTCCTCCAGCGGTAGTACCGCCAGCGCCAGGGCGCCGGCGACGCTGACCACGCTGCCGAACGGCTGGCCGTCGCGCAGCACCGGCGCGTCGATCGCAACCGTTGCATCCAGCTCCAGCAGCTGCGCGGCGCGCTTGGCCTTGCCCAGGAAGTGGGTGCGGGCGACGATTTCCTGGCCGGGGTAGCAGCCCTTCTTGACGCTGAAGGCGTGCAGCCGGTCTAGGCCCAGTTGCTGCGGCGTCCACTGTTCGCGCTGGCTCGGTGCCAGCCGGACCAGGCCCAGGCGCAGGTCGGCCGCGCGCCAGGCCTCCGCCAGCGGCGGGTCGGCCGACTGCGCCTCCGCCACCGGCGTCGGCACCAGGCGCAGCGTGCGCGGCAGGCCGTCGCCGCCCATGTCCAGCTCGATCACGCCGGCCTTATCGCGCGCCGACGTCGCGCCCCGGGCCTGGTCCGGTAGGCTCAGGCGACCAATACCATGCAACGTGCCCTCGACGGTAATGCGCAGCTTGCGCCGGAACACGAAGCGGCCCAGCGCCGCCGCCAGGTCCTCGGCGCCGCCGTCGGGCAGCAGCATCAGCAAGGCGTCGTCGGCCTGGCGCAGCAGCGCGAACACCGCGATCACCCGGCCCTTGGCGGTGAGCCAGGCGTTCCACTGCCACTGGCCCGCCGTCAGCGCCTGCACGTCGTTGGCGAACTGGGCATGGGCGAAGGCCACCGCATCCGGACCGCGTAATGCGACGTATTGCAGGTGTGGCAGGGCGGAAAAACCGCCGGAATCGAGATTCAGGTTGTCAGGCACGAGAGGGGAGGACTAAAATTGACGAGTTGTGAGACCCGCATGATAGGCCAACCAACCCCCACACCCGAGTCCGATCCCGAAACGCAGCGGCCCGCCGAGGACACCCCTCCGCAGACTCCGCCTGCGCCGCGGGAGATCGGCGGACGCGGCGGCCTCGAGCCGACGCGCTACGGCGACTGGGAGAAAAACGGACGCTGCATCGATTTTTGAGCAGCTTTGAGCCAACGCGGCCTTAAGCACGCCGCCCAGCCGAGACAACGAGCCAAGCGCATGGCGACCCGCGAACGTCCTCTTTCCCCCCATCTGCAGGTCTATCGCTGGCAGATCCAGATGGTCACGTCGATCCTGCACCGTGCCACCGGCATCGTGCTGTCGCTCGGCGCGCTGATCATCGCCGCCGCACTGCTGGTGCTGATGCTCGGCCCGGCGTCTTGGAACTGCTTCCGCGGCATGGCCGGCGCCTGGTACGGGCAGGTGTTCCTGTTCGCCTGGAGCTGGGCCTTCGCCTACCACCTGTGCAACGGCCTGCGCCACATCGTGCAGGACTTCGGCCACGGCTTCAGCATCCCCGCGTTCGTGCGCAGCAGCTGGATGTCGGTGATCGCCAGCCTGGTGATCGTGGCGCTGATCTGGGCCTATGTCCTCAACGGAGCCGCCGCATGAGCCGCTACCGCACCCCTCTGAAGAACGTCCGCGGCCTGGGCGCGGCCAAGTCCGGCACCGAACATTTCGTGCTGCAGCGGCTCACCGCCACCGCGCTGGTCGGCCTGGCCGTGTGGTTCCTGGTGTTCGTGCTGAGCCTGCTCGGCGCCGACTACGTCACCGCCACCGAGGCCGTGGCCAAGCCGTGGAACGCGGTGCTCCTGGTCGGCTTCCTGATCGCGATGTTCTGGCACGCGCAGATCGGCCTGCAGGTCATCCTCGAAGATTACGTGCACAACTCGCTGCTGGCCCTGGCGCTGCAGACCACGGTGAAGTTCGTCGCCGTGCTCGGCGCGATCGTCGGTGTATTCGCGGTCGCCCGCATCGCCCTGGGCAGCGCCTGATCGGCGCCCGGAACAGGAATTCAAAGTAGATGTCCGCTTACAAGATCACCGAACACAAGTACGACATGGTCGTGGTCGGCGCCGGCGGCGCCGGCCTGCGCGCGACCTTCGGCCTGGCCGCCAAGGGCCTGCAGACGGTCTGCCTGACCAAGGTCTTCCCGACCCGTTCGCACACCGTGGCCGCGCAGGGCGGCATCTCCGCCGCGCTCGGCAACATGGGCGAGGACGACTGGCGCTACCACTTCTACGACACCATCAAGGGCTCGGACTGGCTGGGCGACCAGGACGCCATCGAGTACATGTGCCGCGAGGCGATTCCGGCGATCATCGAGCTGGAGCACTACGGCGTGCCGTTCAGCCGCACCGAGGACGGCAAGATCTACCAGCGTCCGTTCGGCGGCATGACCACCAAGTACGGCGAAGGCCCGTCCGCGCAGCGCACCTGCGCCGCCGCCGACCGTACCGGTCACGCCATGCTGCACACGCTGTACCAGCAGTCGCTGGCGCACAACGCGCGCTTCATGATCGAGTACTTCGCGCTCGACCTGATCTTCGACGAAGAGGGCGTGTGCCGCGGCGTGCTCGCTCTGGACATGGCCGAAGGCTCGCTGCACCTGTTCCGCGCCCACGGCGTGGTGCTGGCCACCGGCGGCTACGGCCGCGCCTACTTCAGCGCCACCTCGGCGCATACCTGCACCGGCGACGGCGGCGGCCTGGTGATGCGCGCCGGCCTGCCGATGCAGGACATGGAGTTCGTGCAGTTCCACCCGACCGGCATCTACGGCGCTGGCTGCCTGATCACCGAAGGCGTGCGCGGCGAAGGCGGCATCCTGCGCAACAGCGGCGGCGAGCGCTTCATGGAGCGCTACGCGCCGCACTACAAGGACCTGGCCTCGCGCGACGTGGTGTCGCGTTCGATGACCATCGAGATCCGCGAAGGCCGCGGCGTCGGTGAGCACAAGGACCACATCCTGCTCGACCTGACCCACCTCGGCCCGGGCGTGATCGACGAGAAGCTGCCCGGCATCGCCGAGAGCGCGCGCATCTTCGCCGGCGTCGACGTGCACAAGCAGCCGATCCCGGTGATCCCGACCGTGCACTACAACATGGGCGGCATCCCCACCAACTACCACGGCGAAGTGGTGCGCAAGGATGGCGACAACCCGGATTCGGTGGTGCCAGGCCTGTACGCCATCGGCGAGGCCGCCTGCGTGTCGGTGCACGGCGCCAACCGCCTGGGCTCCAACTCGCTGCTCGACCTGGTGGTGTTCGGCCGCGCGGTGGCCAACCGCTGTGCCGAGACGATCAAGACCGGCGCGCCGCACAAGGGCCTGCCGGGCGATGCCTGCGACAAGGCGCTGGGCCTGCTGGACAAGCTGCGCAACGCCAACGGCGGCACCCCGACCTCGGTGATCCGCGACAAGATGCAGCGCACCATGCAGTCCGACGCGGCGGTGTTCCGCACCAGCAAGACGCTGAAGGAAGGCGTGGACAAGATGGCCGACATCTTCGCCAGCTTCGAGGACGTGAAGGTCTCCGACCGCTCGCTGGTGTGGAATTCCGACCTGATCGAGACCTACGAGCTGAACAACCTGCTGCTCAACGCGGTGGCGACGATCAACTCGGCCGAACAGCGCAAGGAAAGCCGCGGCGCGCACGCCCACGAGGATTTCCCCGACCGCGACGACGTCAACTGGCAGAAGCACACGCTGGTCACCGTCGACGACAAGGGCCAGTGCAGCTTCGACTATCGCCCGGTGCACATGTACACGCTCAGCAGCGACGTGGACGTGGTGCCGCCGAAGCCGCGCGTTTACTGACCAAAGCCGGGATTGGGGAGTGGTGATTCGGGATTCGAAACATGCTTCGTTTCCTGCTCTCGCCCGAATCTCCAATCCCTAATCCCCAATCCCGGATTTAAAAGCCATGGCAGAGTTCACCCTCCCCAAGAATTCCAAGATCGGCAAGGGCAAGCACTTTCCCGCCAAGGGCGCGAAGAATGTGCGGACCTTCAAGGTCTACCGGTGGAATCCGGACGACGACAGCAACCCGCGGACCGACACCTACGAGGTGGATCTGGACGCGTGCGGCCCGATGGTTCTGGACGCGCTGATCAAGATCAAGAACGAGATCGACCCGACCCTGACCTTCCGCCGCTCGTGCCGCGAAGGCATCTGCGGGTCGTGCGCGATGAACATCGACGGCACCAACACGCTGGCCTGCACCAAGGCGATCGCCGACTGCGGCAAGAAGGAAGTGCCGATCTACCCGCTGCCGCACATGAGCGTGGTCAAGGATCTGGTGCCGGACCTGACCCACTTCTACGCGCAGTACGCCTCGATCAAGCCCTGGATCCGCACCCAGACCCCGCCGCCGCCGGATCGCGAGCGGCTGCAGTCGCCGGAGGACCGCAAGAAGCTCGACGGCCTGTACGAGTGCATCCTGTGCGCCTGCTGCTCGACCAGCTGCCCGAGCTACTGGTGGAACGGCGAGCGTTACCTCGGCCCGGCGATCCTGCTGCAGGCCTACCGCTGGATCATCGATTCGCGCGACGAGGACACCGGTGCGCGCCTGGACGATCTGGAAGATCCGTTCAAGCTGTACCGCTGCCACACCATCATGAACTGCGCGCGGACCTGCCCGAAGGGGCTGAACCCGGCGTTGGCGATCGCCGAGATCAAGAAGCTGATGATGGCGCGCCGCGCCTGATCGCAGCGGCGGACGTTCCAAGCGGCGGGCCTGCCCGCCGACCGCGCGGCACCGGCTTTCGGGTTCGGTGCCGCGTTCGTTTTCGGCGGCTGCCGTGCGGCGCCGCCCCCAGGCAAGGGCGCATGCGATGGACGAGACCACCGAACTGAAGAAGCTGCGCTGGCGCTGCCGGCGCGGCATGCGCGAATTGGACCAGCTGTTCGGCCGCTACCTGGACCGGCGCTGGGGGGAGGCGTCCGAGGACGAGCGCGGGGTTTTCCTATACCTGCTCGATTGCGAGGACGATAAGTTGTGGCGCTGGTTCATGGGCTACGAGGCCTGTCCCGATGCACGCGCCGCCGACCTCATCGCTTCCATCCGCGCCATGCCGGCTTGACTGGCGCCCCTCGCGCTGGCTGCTGGCCGCGCTGAGCCTGCTCGGCGCGCTGGCGCCGCTGTCGCTGCTCTGCTCGGACCTGCCGCCGCGCCTGGCCTGGCCGGCGGCCGCGCTGGCGTTGCTGTACGCAGCTTGGCTGCTGCGCCGCGAGGCCCGGCGCGCGCCGCGTACGCTGCTGCTGCCCACCGGCGCCGGTGCGCCCAGCGTCGACGGCGTGGCGGTGACCGAGCTGCAGGTCGCCTGGCGCGGACCGCTGGCATTCGTGCGCTGGCGTGACGCGCAGGGGCGCACGCAGCGCCTGGCGTGGTGGCCGGACACGCTGCCGGCGGCGGCACGACGTGAACTGCGTCTGGCCGCTTCGGCCCTTGCCGCTTCGTCTGCGCCGCCGCAAATGGCACCATAGCGCTCCCTGGATGGTGGCTGCGCATGTTCAAACCCTTACCCGTGGCCATCGGCCTGCGCTATCTGCGCGCCAAGCGCCGCAACAACTTCATCTCCTTCATCTCCATGGCCTCGATCCTCGGCATCGCCCTGGGCGTGACCGTGCTGATCACCACCCTGGCGGTGATGAGCGGCTTCCAGAAGGAGATCCGCGATCGCCTGCTGCAGATGGCCGCGCACGCCACGGTCAGCGCGCAGGGCGCGCCGATGGAGGACTGGCAGCACGCGGTGGACGTGGCCATGCGCGACAAGCGCGTCGCCGGCGCCGCGCCCTACGTCGAGGAAGAGGCATTGCTCACCGGCCAGCGCAACCAGCCGGCGATCGTCCGCGGCATCCTGCCCAAGGAAGAGGCCAAGGTCTCGGTGCTGGCGCAGAAGATGAAGCAGGGCTCGGTCGACAGCCTGACCCCCGGTTCCTACAACATCCTGCTCGGCCAGGAGCTGGCGCTGTGGCTGGGCGTGGGCGTCGGCGACAAGGTCGTGGTGATGCTCGGCGAGCCGCAGGCCAGCCCGATGGGCATGGTGCCGCGCTACAAGCGCTTCACCGTCAGCGGCATCTTCGAGGCCGGCTACAACGAAATCGACCGCGGCCTGGCGGTGACCAGCATGCCCGACCTGCAGCGCGTGCTGCGCATGGGCGACGGCGTCACCGGCGTGCGCCTGCGGCTGTACGACATGGACCAGGCCTGGAACGTGGCGCGCGACCTGGCGCTGAACCTGCACGGCCCGTACATGGTCAGCGACTGGACCCGCGAGAACGCCAACCTGTACCAGTCGCTGAAGATGGAAAAGACGGTGATGGGCATCCTGCTGTCGCTGATCATCGCGATGGGCGCGTTCAACCTGGTGTCCTCGCAGGTGATGCTGGTGACCGACAAGCAGGCCGACATCGCCATCCTGCGCACGCTGGGGCTGAGCCCGGGCGGGGTGATGCAGGTGTTCATGGTGCAGGGCACGCTGATCGGCGTGATCGGCACCGTCGCCGGCGTGATCGGCGGCATCGTGCTGACGCTCAACCTGGAGCGGATCCTGGCCGGCATCGAGGCGGTGTTCAACATCAAGCTGCTGCCGGAGGACGTCTATTACATCACCGGCCTGCCGACCGACATGCAGCCGCACGACGTCATGGTGATCACCATCGTGGCCTTGCTGATGAGCTTCCTGGCCACGCTGTACCCGGCCTGGCGCGCGGCGCGCACGCAGCCGGCGGAGGCGCTGCGCTATGAATGAGGGCCGGGAATCGGGAATGGGAAATCGGGAATCGGGAATGCAGAAGCCACAAGCGGACGCGGCGATCCGTGCCGAAGGCCTGGCCAAGACCTACGCCGAAGGCAAGATGCGCACGCCGGTGTTCGACGGCCTGGAGTTGAGCGTGGCGGCGGGCGAGACCGTGGCCATCGTCGGCGCTTCCGGTGCCGGCAAGAGCACCTTGCTGCACCTGCTTGGCGGTCTGGACGTGCCGACCTCGGGTGAGGTCTATGTGGCGGGCCAGCGTATGTCGGCGCTGACCGATGCGGCGCGCGGGCAGTTGCGCAACCGCTCGCTGGGCTTCGTCTACCAGTTCCATCACCTGCTGCCGGAGTTCACCGCGCTGGAGAACGTGATGATGCCGGTGCTGCTGGGCGGCGCGCCAATACAGGACGCCGATGCGCGCGCACGCGCGCTGCTGGAATCGGTGGGCCTGGGCCACCGCCTGGAGCACAAGCCGGGCGAACTGTCCGGCGGCGAGCGTCAGCGCGCCGCGGTGGCGCGCGCGCTGGTCAATCGCCCGGCCTGCGTGCTCGGCGACGAGCCGACCGGCAACCTGGACGACAAGACCGCGGCCAACGTGTTCGCGCTGATGCTCGAACTCAACCGCGCGCAAGGTACCAGCCTGGTCCTGGTCACCCACGACCGCAGCCTGGCACGCAAGCTGGACCGCGTGCTGGAGCTGCACCAGGGCAAGCTGCGCGAACTGGCGCCTGCGGACGTTTGAGGGCGCGGTGGCGGCCGCATGTGCCGCCGCGTCGAGCATTGTCGGGCCACGATCGCGGCCTGAGGGTCGTGAGCCGCTGAAGCCCGTTGCATGCGGGGCCAGGCGTGACAGCCTGGTTTGCTGTGCGCCAGCGGTCACGACAAGAGCAGTGTCCCGCTACCCGATGCAGTGCGCGTCGGGACTGAAGTCCCTCCCACAGTGCATATCGCCGCTTCGCCGAGCAGTGGAGCGACGTCAGGCGCGACGAACGAGGCAGCAAGTCGCAGCGGCTTCAGTGCATCTGCCGACGCCGAAGATCCTCGGGCAGGCGAAGCACTTCTAGCGCAAGCGGCCCTCAGGAGCGGCTTCAGCCGCGAAGGAGCATCACCGGTAGAGCCCGTCGCGGCTGAAAGCCGCTCCTATACGTGGTCCCATGTAGGAGCGGCTTCAGCCGCGACGAACGAAGCCGGGTAGGTAGCCGGCCTTGGTTGCTGTCGGCGCCGAAAAACTTCGCACAGCATGCCCAGCAAACGCGTCGCCACGGCAATGCGGCGCATGTCCATACAACGCCATACAACGGCGATCGTCCTGGAGCACATCGCGTGCCCCATAACCGGCAACCTTTGGATTGCCGTTTCCCGCTGCTTCGGCGCTCCTGATCAGACTGCGCCCCTCAGGGAATCACCCGCTGCGCACGCAGGCGCGTGAACAGTTCCAGGAACGAGGCGCGGCTGTCGTAGTAGCCGAAGAAGCCCAGGTCGCGGCTCTTGGTCATGTCGTTGACGCACTCGATTTCGCGGCCAAGATCGGCATCGGTGTGCCACCACGACGCGAGCTGGTTCACGTCCGTCTGGACCAACCCATGTTGTTCGGCGATCTCGCGCCACAGTGCCGGTGCGGTGTCCTGCAGGCGCGGCTGCAGCGGCATCGGCGTGTTGGGATACGGAGCAGGTTCCAGGCCGAAGAACGCGGCGATTTCGCCCCACATCCAGCGCCAGCGGAACACGTCGCCGTTGACCGTGTTGAAGGCCTGGTTGCGTGCGGCCGGGCTGGTCGCGGCCCAGGCCAGCTGGCGGCCGAGCAGGCCGGCGTCGGTGAGGTCGGTGAGGCTGTCCCACTGCGCGCGCGAGCCGGGGAACACGAACGGCTGGCCAGTGTGCTTGCACAGCGTCGCATACACCGCCAGGGTCACGCCCATGTTCATCGCATTGCTGCCGTTGGCCTGGCCGATCATGGTGTGCGAGCGATGCACGCTCCAGCCGAAGCCATGGCGCGCGGCGGCGTCGAACAGCAGGTCTTCCAGCGTGTAATAGAAATTCTCGCCCGGCTGCCGCGGTTCGCTCTCGCGGAACGGCGTCTCCGCCTTGCCGCTGCCGTAGTGCTCGAACGAGCCCAGGTAGTGCTTGGTGCCGGTGACCAGCGCCATGTGCTGCAGTGTGGCGCCGTCCAGGCCCTCGCACAGATGCCGCAGCATCGCGCCGTTGGCGGCGACGTTCTCCTTCTCGGTGTCGCGCCGCGTCCAGGTGCAGAAGAACACGTGGGTGATCGGCAACCCGCGCAGCGCGGCGATGGTGGCCTCGCGATCGAGCAGGTCGGCCGCCACCGGGATCACGCCTTCCTGCGGCACCGGGCGGCGTGCCAGCCCATAGACGGTCCAGCCATCGGCAACCAGCACGTTGGCGAGGTTGTAGCCGGAGATGCCAGTGACTCCGACGATCAGTGCGATGCCCTTGCGCATGCGCGAACTCCTTACGACGTGGGGTATCGCACCATAGGCGCGGGGCGATGAAGCTGCGGCGAACTGCGCCAGGACTGTGACGCGGCGCGCGCCTGCGTGTTAGGCAAATTCTGACGAGGTGTCCCGGGGTAGACCGATGGTCCGCGGCGAGAGGCGATGCGACGCTGGCGTTGCGATCGCGATGGTGTCGCGCGATGCGCATCTCGTGCGGCGGCATGTCGCTGCTTTCGATCCGTCGAGGCCAAGGAGGGCAAGCACATGCAAGCGTCTGCAGACAGCGTGCTGCGCCAGGACGCCGCTGTTCCCGACTCGCGCTGGCCGGTAATGGCGCCGTTCGGTCCTGCGGTCGCCGCCAGCCTTGCCGCAGGCGTGCTGGCCGCGCTGTGGCTGCCGCGCCTGCTTCCCTGGCCGCTGGCCTTGGCGATCTTGCTCGCCGGGGCGTCGCTGTACGTCGCGGCGCCGCGCTGGCGCTGGCTGGGAGCGTTCGCGATCGGCGCCGGCTGGTTGGCGCTGGTCGCCGGCATGGTGCTGGCGCGGCAGTTGCCAGCCGACTGGGAAAAGCGCGTAGTCGACGTCCGCGGCCAAGTGGTGGAACTGCCGCAGGCCGAAACCCGCCGTACCCGCTTCCTGTTCCGCGTCGACGCCGATGCGGCGCAGCCGGCGCCGTTGCGTGGGCGCCTGTTGCAACTGGCGTGGTACGACGACTTCGGCACGCATCAGGCCGGACCGCGCAGCGCCTTGCGCGCCGGCGCGCGCTGGCAGTTGCAGGTGCGCCTGCGTGCACCGCGCGGCTTGAGCAATCCCGGCGGTTTCGACGCAGAAGCCTATGCGCTGGCGCAGCGGATCAGCGCCAGCGGCTACGTGGTGGCGCCGCACGCGGCAGCGCCACTGGCGCCGGGGCAGGGCATCGATGCCTGGCGTGCGGACATGTCCGCACGCATCGCCGCCGCCGTGCCGCAGGCCTCGGCGCGCTACGTGCAGGCGCTGGCGCTGGGCGACACGCGGCGGCTGGACGATCGCGACTGGCGCATCCTGCGCGCCGCCGGGCTGACCCATCTCATCGCCATTTCCGGCTTCCATGTCGGCCTGGTCGCCGGCGCCTTCGCCTTGCTCGGCGGCGGCGTGTGGCGTCTGTGGCCGCGACTGGGCCGCTATTGGCCGCGACGCCAGGCCGCGGCCGCGCTGGCGCTGCTCGGTGCCGGTGGTTACACACTGGTGTCTGGCATGGCCCTGCCGACCGTGCGCACTGCGTTGATGATCGCGGTGGTGGTGGCGGCACGGCTGTGGCGGCGGCCAGTGCGGGTCGCCGACGCGCTGGCGCTGGCGGCGATCGCCATGCTGCTCTGCGACCCGCTGGCGGTGCTCTCGGCCGGCTTCTGGCTGAGCTTCCTCGGCGTCGCCTGGCTGGCCTGGTGCATGCCCGACGCCGGGCGCGGCTGGCGCGAGACGCTGCGCAGCTTCCTCACCGCGCAGGGTGTGGCCACGGTCGGCCTGCTGCCGGTGAGCACGATGCTGTTCGGGCAGGCCTCGCTGGTCGGGCCACTGGCGAATTTACTGGCGATTCCGTGGTGGAGCCTGGTGGTGGTGCCGCTGGCGCTGCTCGGGACCGCGCTGGAGGCGCTGCATGCCGGCGCTGGGGCCTGGCTGTGGCGCCTGGCCGCGGCCTGCTTCGACCTGACCTGGCCGCTGTTCGTGGCCCTGGGCGAGAGCCGCTTCGCACTGCGCTGGCTGCCGGAGGCGCGCGACTGGGCGCTGCCGCTGGCCCTGCTGGGCGCGTTCTGGCTGCTGTTGCCGCGCGGGGTGCCGGGCAAGCCGCTGGCGGCGCTGCTGTGGTTGCCCTTGCTGTATCCGCCGCTGGAGCGGCCGCGGCCGGGCGAGGTCGATCTGGTGATGTTCGACGTGGGGCAGGGGCTGTCGTTGCTGGTGCGCACGGCGAACCACCAATTGCTGTACGACACCGGGCCGGCGGTGGAGGACGGCTACGACGCCGGCGAGCGCGTGGTGGTGCCGGCGCTGCATGCGCTCGGCGTGGCGCGGCTGGAGCGTGCGGTGATCAGCCATGCCGACAACGATCATGCCGGCGGTCTGGCGGCGGTGCGTGCGGCGCTGCCGATCGGCCTGGTCCAGGCACCGGCCGGCGCGCCGTTGCCGGTGGACCGGGCCTGCGTGGCCGGGAGCGCCTGGGAATGGGATGGGGTGCGTTTCCGGTTCCTGCATCCGGCGCCGCACTTTCCCTATCTGCGCAACGAGGCCAGCTGCGTACTGCGCGTGGAAACCGCGCACGGTGCGCTGTTGCTGGCCGGCGACATCGGCGACGTGATCGAGCGCAAGCTGCTGCGCGAGGCGCCGCAGGCATTGCGCGCCGACGTGGTGGTGGCGCCGCATCATGGCAGCGCGCATTCCTCGCAGCCGGCCTTCGTCGCCGCCACCGGTGCGCGGCTGGTGCTGGTCTCGGCGGCCTACGGCAACCGCTTCGGCCATCCGCATCCCGGCGTGGTGGCGCGCTGGCAGGCGGCCGGCGCCGAGGTCGCCGGCACGCCGCAGAGTGGTGCGCTGCGCGTGTGGCTGGGGCGTGCCGGCCTGCAACTGCGCGAACGGCGGCCCTGGCGGGCGCGGTTGTGGGATGCGGCGGAGCGGGTGCGGGCGGCTGCTATCCTATCGGCCAGTGAACGAACGGCCGAGCGTGCCGGAGGGTTGCGACGTGTGGGAACTGGTCAAGGCCGGTGGCTGGCCGATGGTGCCATTGCTGCTGTTGGGCGTGGTCGCGCTGGCGATCGTCCTGGAGCGGTTCTGGAGCCTGCGCCGTAGCGAGGTGCTGCCACCGGGACTCGGCCAGGAAGTGCGCAACTGGGCCACGCGCAGCAAGCTCGACCCCACCCACATCGAATCGTTGCGGCGCAATTCGCCGCTGGGCGCGCTGCTCGCCGCCGGCCTGGACGTGCGCAACCGCCCGCGCGAGATCGTGCGCGAGCGCATCGAGGACACCGGCCGGCACGTCGTGCACCGCATGGAGCGTTACCTGAACGCGTTGGGCACGGTCGCATCGGCCGGGCCGCTGCTGGGCCTGCTCGGCACCGTGGTCGGCATGATCCAGATGTTCCTGGGCATCCTCGACCACGGCCTGGGCGACGTGAACCAGCTCGCCGGCGGCATCGGCAAGGCGCTGGTGTGCACCGCCACCGGCATGATCATCGCGGTGCCGGCGCTGATCTTCCATCGCCATTTCAAGAGCCGCATCGCCGGCTACGTGATCGAGATGGAGCAGGAAGCCACCGCGCTGACCGATGCGCTGGACGGCCACGGCCGTGCCGCTGCGCCGGCCGCACCGGCACGCGGCGCCGCGTCGAACGCCGCGGCGGCCAAGGGCTGAGCCGGTGCGGATCCGCGACGACCGTGGCCAGGACGAGCCGCAGATCGACCTGGTGCCGTTGATCGACGTCATCCTGGTGCTGATCATCTTCTTCGTGGTGACCACCACCTTCGATGCGCGTTCCACGCTGCAACTGCAACTGCCCAATGCCAGCGACCGCAACGCGCCGCCCCCGGCGCGCGCGCTGAGCGTGCTGATCAACGCCGACGGGCATTACTTCATCAACGACCAGGAAGTGCTGCGCACCGACGTGGAGTCGGTCAAACGCAGCATCGCCCAGGTCGCCGGCGACGACCGCGAGCAGCCGGTGCTGCTGCGCGCCGACGCGCGCACGCCCTACCAGGCGGTCGTCACCGCACAGGATGCGCTGGGCCAGCTCGGGTTCCGCCGCATCGCCATCGCCACTGCTCCCGAAGTCAACAGGGACGGAAGCTCCAAGTGAATCTACCCTCCGACGTGCCCGTCCAGGATTCCCCCTGGCGGACCTATCGCCGCCTGTTGTCCTATGCCGGCGGCTACCGTGGACTGCTGCTGATCGCCGCGGTCGGCGCGCTGCTGGAGGCGCTGGCCGGCTCCGGCTTCCTGGCGCTGATGAAGCCGATCACCGACGAGACCTTCATCGCGCGCAACCGCGACGTGGCGATGTGGCTGCCGCTGCAGATCGTCGGCCTGTTCGTGCTGCGCGGCATTGCCGGCTATGTCACCGACATGTCGATGGGGCGTGCGGCGCGGAGCATCTCCCGCGATTTCCGGGTCAACGTGCTGGACAAGTACCTGCGCCTGCCGGGCAGCCGTTTCGACGCCGAGCCGGTGGCCTCGATGCTGGTGCGGCTGGGCTCGGACAGCGAGCAGGTCGCGCAGGCCGCGGTCGACGCGATGAAGGTGATGGTGCAGCAGACCCTGCAGATCGTCGGCGCGCTGGCGGTGATGCTGTGGTACAGCTGGACCGTGACCGTGACCATCCTGCTGGTGGCGCCGCCACTGGCGTGGGTGATGGACCGCGTGGCCAAGCGCTACCGGCGGGTGAGCCACCGCATCCAGGAAAGCAACGCTGAACTGATGCAGGCCGCCGAGCAGGCGCTGTCCGGCAACCAGGAGGTCAAGGTCTACGGTGCGCGTCCCAGCGAGATGGAGCGCTACCAGCAACTGGCCAACACCAACCTGCATCTGGCGATGAAGGTCGAATCCACCCGCGGCATTTCCTCGGCCGCGGTGCAACTGCTGGGCGCGATCGGTCTGGCCGCGCTGTTGCTGATCGCCGGCCACGAAGCGCTGGCCGGGCGCCTGACCGCCGGCGAGTTCGTCTCGCTGATGACCGCGATGATGGCGATCATCCCGGCGCTGAAAAACCTCACCAACGTGCAGAACATGCTGCAGCGGGGCGTCGCCTCGGCGCAGCGATTGTTCGTGGTGCTGGACGCGCCCGAGGAACAGGACAGCGGCACCCGCCACATCGAGCGCGCGCAGGGACGGATCGAATTCCGTGAGGTCACCGCCGCCTATCCGGGGCAGGCGCGGCCGGCGCTGGCCGAGGTCAGCTTCGTCGCCGAACCCGGCACCGTCACCGCCATCGTCGGCCGCTCCGGCAGCGGCAAGTCGAGCCTGGTCAAGCTGATCCCGCGTTTCTACGACCCGCAGTCCGGGCAGATCCTGCTAGACGGCCATCCGCTGCAGGACTATCGGCTGGAGGACCTGCGCCGGCAGATCGCCCTGGTCGGCCAGCAGGTGATGCTGTTCGACGGCAGCATCGCCGACAACGTCGCCTACGGCGAGATGCGCGAGGCAGGCCCGGCGCAGCTGCGCCAGGCGGTCGCCGACGCCAATGCCATGGAGTTCGTCGACCACCTGCCGGAAGGCCTGCAGGCGCAGGTCGGGGCCAAGGGCGGGCGTCTGTCCGGCGGCCAGCGGCAGCGCCTGGCGATCGCGCGGGCGATGCTCAAGGATGCGCCGATCCTGATCCTCGACGAGGCCACCGCGGCACTGGACAACGAATCCGAGCGGCTGGTGCAGGACGCCTTGCACCGGCTGATGCCCGACCGCACCACGCTGGTCATCGCGCACCGGCTGTCGACCATCGAGCACGCCGACCAGGTGCTGGTGATGGACCATGGCCGCATCGTCGAGCGCGGTACCCACCATGAGTTGCTGGCGCTGGGCGGGGTCTACGCGCACCTGCACAGCATGCAGTTCCGCGAAAGGCAGTACGGATGAGCGAGCGCGGGCCACACACACCGGCCTACTGGTACGGCAAGGGCGCGCCGCCGCTGCACGCGCGGTTGCTGACCCCGCTGTACGCGGCGGCGATCGCGCTGCGCCGCGCGCTGTACCGGCGCGGCTGGCGCAAGCGCCACAGCATCGCCGCACCGGTGGTGGTGGTCGGCAATCTCACCGCCGGCGGCACCGGCAAGACGCCGCTGACCATCGCCCTGGTGCAGCGCCTGCGCGACGCCGGCTGGAGCCCGGGCGTGGCCAGCCGCGGCTACGGCCGCAGCCAGCCGCAGGAGCCGCGCTGGATCGAGCCGGGTACCTCGGCCGAGCAGGGCGGCGACGAGCCGGTGCTGATCGCACGCAAGACCGGGGTGCCGGTGCGGGTGGACCGCGACCGCGTCGCCGCGGCGCGGGCGTTGCTGCAGGCCGGCTGCGACATCGTGGTCTGCGACGACGGCCTGCAGCACTACCGGCTGCAGCGCGACATCGAGATCGAGGTGGTGGATGGCCAGCGCCGCTACGGCAACGGCCGCCTGCTGCCGGCCGGGCCGCTGCGCGAGCCGGTCGCGCGCGGCAACGAATGCGATTTCCGCGTCATCAACCTGGGCCAGGCCAGCGACAGCGGCGAGTTCGAAGCGGGCTTCGGCGAATGGGCGATGCGCCTGCGCATCGACAGCGCGCAGCCGCTGCGCGGCGGCCGTGCGCGGCCGCTGCGCAGCTTCGCCGGCCAGCGCGTGCACGCCGTCGCCGGCATCGCCCATCCGCAGCGCTTCTTCGACATGCTGCGCGCGCAGGGCATCGGCGTGGTCCCGCATGCCTTTCCCGATCACCACCAGTACCGCGCCACGGACCTGGCCTTCGGCAGCGAACTGCCGGTGCTGATGACCGAGAAGGACGCGGTCAAATGCGCCGCCTTCGTCAACGATTGGTGCTTCAGCGTGCCGCTGGCCGCCGAACTGCCGGCGGCGTTCTGGATCGGCCTGCTCGACCGGCTGGACAAGCTGCGTGGCCGCGCGGGCGGGACAGGCGACTAGGGCGTCTGCCCATCCCCGCGCGCGGCGCTGTGGTCTGCGGGTACGCCACCGACGTGCGTGGCGCAGCGCGGCCTTGGCCGTGTCCAACCGCGAGAGGCGTCCGCGGCGCATGCGCCAGCCAGCCAAAGGGCGCAGCGTTGTGCGCGCGCGGAGTCTCGCTAGGCATGGCGCCCACGTCCTCGCGCTTCTTTGCCACGGGCACGCGCCAACACGGTGCGTGTGCGGGATGCGCGCGAAGTGAGTGCACGACCCACCATGCCGAGGCGTTTCGCACCACGTGGCAGGCACCCGCGCGGTCGCTGGCCGTCGCCACGACCCGCTCACCGGCGATGCCGGCCCGGTCGATACAATGGCCCTTCGGGCCGTTGCTGCGCGCGGCCACCACCGGGCCGCTGTCCGGCGCCCACCCGGCCGTTTCCGGCCAGCCATGCGGAGAGCTTTCGATGACCGTCTTCTCGCGATATCCCCGGCGCCCGCGCGCCGCTGCCGGCGCCGCCCGCGCATGAGCGCCGCCGCGCCGCCGTTCGTCGTCGCCATTCCGGCCCGCTATGCCGCATCGCGGCTGCCGGGCAAGCCCTTGCGCGCGCTCGGCGGCGAGCCGTTGATCCGCCACGTGGCGCGGCGTGCGCTCGCCGCCGGTGCCACGCAGGTGTGGGTGGCCGCCGACGATGCGCGCATTGCCGCCGCGGTGGCCGACCTGGACGGCGTGCACGTGGCTAATACGTCGGCCGACCACGCCTCCGGCACCGACCGCCTCGCCGAGTGCGCCGACATCGCCGGCTGGGACGATGCGACTTTGGTGGTCAACCTGCAGGGCGACGAACCGTTCGCGCCGGTCGCCGGCATCGTCGCGGTGGCCCGGACCCTGGCCGGCAGCGGCGCCGAGATGGCAACGCTGGGCACGCCGGTGGACGCGGCCGAGCAACTGTTCGATCCCAACGTGGTCAAGCTGGTGCGCAGCGCGACTGGCGATGCGCTGTACTTCAGCCGCGCGCCGATCCCGTGGCACCGCGACGCCTTTGCCGCCTCGCAGGCGCAGTTGCCGCTGCCCGGCCCGTGGCTGCGGCATATCGGCATCTACGCCTATCGCGCCGGCTTCCTGCGCCGGTTCGCGGCGATGCCGCCGGGCACGCTGGAGCGGATCGAGTCGCTGGAGCAACTGCGGGTGTTGGAAGCCGGCTTCCGCATCGCGGTGGCGCTGTCGCCGGCACCATTCCCGCCCGGTGTGGACACGCCCGAGGATCTGGCGCGCGCCGAGGCCTACCTGCAGGGGCAGGCATGAAGCTGCTGCTGGTGTGCCTGGGCAATATCTGCCGTTCGCCGATGGCCGAGGGCGCGCTGCGCCACCACCTGCAGCGCTCGCCGCTCGCCGGGCTAGTGGAGGTCGACTCGGCCGGCACCGGCGACTGGCACCGCGGCGAGCCGCCGGACCGGCGCGCGGTCGCCTGCGCGGCCGCGCATGACGTGGACATCGCCGGCCTGCGCGCGCGGCAACTGCGCGATCGCGACTTTGCCGACTTCGACTGGATCCTGTGCGCCGATGCGGCCAATCTGCGCGACGTGCTTCAGCGCGCCCCGGCGGCGGCGCGCGAGCGCGTGGCGCTGTGGCTGCCGTGGGCCGGGGTGCACAGCCGCAGCGAGATCCCGGATCCGTACACCGGTGGCAGCGCGCAGTTCGAGCAGGTCTGGAAACTGGTAGACGAAGCCGCCGCCGGCAGCGTGGCACGACTGTCCGTCGACCTCGGCTCCGGCATAATCGGCCGATGAATTCCATCGCCGCCCTGGAACTTCCCGCGTCCGGCGCCTGGCTCAACGCGGCGCCGCTCCGCCTGCGCGACCTGCAGGGGCGGGCGCTGGTGCTGGCCTTCGTCAACGCCGCCTCGGTGTGGTGCGCGCAGCGCCTGGCCGAACTCGGCCAGTGGCAGGCGCGCAATCCCGGGAGGCTGCAGCTGATCGTGGTACAGGTGCCGCGCTTCGACAGCGAGCGCGAGCCGCAACGGGCATTGAAGCTGTTGCGCAGCCAGGGCGTGTCCGCGCCGATCCTGCTCGATGCCGATTGGGCCGCCTGGCAGCGCTTCGACATCCAGGCCTGGCCGACCCTGGTCCTGATCGATGCCGGCGGGGTCGAGCGCGAGCGCCTGGTCGGCATCGGCGGCGCCGAACTGGACAAGGCGCTGCACGCGTTGTGCGCCGGGCAGCCGCTGCCGCTGGACGAGGACCTGCGCGACGCGCGCGAGACCCAGCCGGAACCGCGCCTGCCGCTGCGCTTCCCGACTGGGCTGGCCGTGGCCGAGGACCGCCTGTACATCGCCGACAGCGGCCATCACCGCATCCTCGAATGCAGCACCAGCGGCCGGGTATTGCGCCAGTTCGGTATCGGCACCGCCGACTTCATCGACGGCGCGATCGGCGAGGCGGCGTTCCACCGCCCACGCGGGCTGGCCCTGGAGCGCGGCGTGCTGTACGTGGCCGACACCGGCAACCACGCGCTGCGCCGGATCAACCTGCTCACCGGCCAGGTCGACACGCTGTGCGGCAACGGCCGCGCCGGCGAGCCGGTGGAAGGCCCGGTGGAGCAACCGCTGCTGGCACCACTGAATCATCCGCAGGGTCTGGTGATCGCCGACAACCAGGTGCACCTGGCGATGGCCGGCGACAACCGCATCTGGAGCTACGACCTGGGCAGCCGCAGCCTGCGCTGGCGGGCTGGCGCGGGCGCGCTGGAACTGCGCGACGGCAGCGGGCATCTGGCCGCATTCGCGCAGCCGTGCAGCCTGGCCGCGGTGCAGCAGGTGCTGTACGTATGCGATGCGCTGGGTTCGGCGGTGCGCTCGATGCAGTTGCGCGGCGATCTGGTGCAGACCTTGCTCGGCGGCCAGGGGCCGTGGGATTTCGGCAACGAGGACGGACCACGCAGCCGCGCCCGCCTGCAGTTCCCGCAGGCGATCGCGCTGAGCCCGGACGCGCCGTTGCTGTGGATCGCCGACAGCGGCAACGGCAGCCTGCGCAGTCTGCGCCTGGGCGGCGGCGAACTGTCCACCGCGGCCTTGCCGCGGCGCCTGCACGGCCCGGGCGGGCTGGCGGTGAGCGCCGGCACGGTGTGGATCGCCGAGTCCGACGCGCATGCGGTGCTGCGCTACGACATCGCCAGCGGCGAACTGCACGACGTCGCGATCGGCGAATGAGCACCCCCGCATTGCCCCCGTTCGACGGCAAGGCCTTTGCCGCCAACCTCAGTACCGCGCCCGGCGTCTACCGCATGTATGCCGCGGACGATACCTTGCTCTACGTCGGCAAGGCCGGCGCGCTGCGCAAGCGCGTGTCCAGCTATTTCAGCGGCTCGCCGAAGAACGCGCGGACCATGGCCATGCTGGCGCAGGTGGCGCGCATGGATGTCACCGTCACCCGCAGCGAGGGCGAGGCGCTGCTGCTGGAAAACCAGCTGATCAAGTCGCTGTCGCCGCGCTACAACGTGTCGCTGCGCGACGACAAGAGCTATCCCTATGTGCTGCTGACCCGCGAGGAGTGGCCGCGGATCACCCTGCATCGCGGCCCGCGCGCAGTGCCAGGTCGCTATTTCGGTCCGTATCCCGGCGTCACCGCGGTGCGCGAGACGCTGAACCTGATGCACAAGCTGTTCAAGCTGCGCAGCTGCGAGGACAGCGTGTTCCGCAACCGTTCGCGGCCGTGCCTGCAGTACCAGATCGGCCGCTGCAGCGCGCCGTGCGTGGCGCTGGTGGCGGCCGACGAGTACGCCGAGGCGGTGCGTCGCTCCACGCTGTTCCTGGAAGGGCGCAGCGACCAGCTCGGCGAGGAGCTGGTGCAAGCCATGCAAGACGCCAGCGAGCGCCTGGAGTTCGAGCGCGCCGCGCGCCTGCGCGACCTGCTCGGCTCGCTGCGCAGCATGCAGAGCCGGCAGTACGTGGACGGCCGCGCCGCCGATCTGGACGTGCTGGCCTGCGCCACCCAGGGCGCCAACGCCTGCGTGCTGCTGCTGGCGTTCCGCGACGGCCGCAACCTCGGCACCCGTGCGTTCTTCCCCAAGACCAACGGCGAGGACAGCGCCGCCGAGGTGCTGGGCGCGTTCGTGTCGCAGTACTACGTCGAGCACGCGCCGCCGCGCGAGGTGCTGCTGGACCGCGAGATTCCCGACGCCGAGCTGATCGAGGCGGCGCTGAGTTCGGCCGCCGAGCGCAAGGTGCAGTTGAAGTGGAACGTGCGTGGCGAGCGCGCCGGCTACCTGGAACTGGCCAGCCGCAACGCCCAGGCCACCCTGGTCACCGAACTGACCAGCCGCAACGCCCAGCACGCGCGCAGCGAGGCGCTGCGCGAGATGCTCGGCCTGGCCGAGCCGGTCAAGCGGGTGGAGTGCTTCGACATCAGCCACACCATGGGCGAGGCCACGGTGGCCTCGTGCGTGGTGTTCGACGCCAGCGGCCCGGTGCGCAGCCAGTACCGGCGCTACAACATCAGCGGCATCGAGCCGGGCGACGACTACGCAGCGATGCGCCAGGCGATCGAGCGCCGCTTCCGCCGTGCCGCCGAAGGCGAGGGCAAGGGCGATGCGATCCTGCCGGACGTGCTGCTGATCGACGGCGGTGCCGGCCAGTTGGCGCAGGCCAATGGCGCGCTGGCCGACCTGGGCGTGGACGGGGTGCTGCTGATCGGCGTGGCCAAGGGCGCCGAGCGCCGCGCCGGCCACGAGACCCTGGTGATGCCGGACGGGCGCGAACTGCGACCGGGTGCGGCGTCGCCGGCGCTGCAGTTCATCCAGCAGGTGCGCGACGAGGCGCACCGCTTCGCCATCACCGGCCACCGCGGGCGCCGCCAGAAGGCGCGCATGACCAGCAAGCTGGAGGACATCCCCGGCATCGGCCCGCGGCGCCGCGCCAGCCTGCTCAAGCATTTCGGCGGGCTGGCCGGGCTCAAGGCCGCCGGCGAGGCCGAGATCGCGCGAGTGGAGGGCATCAATGACGCACTGGCCGCACGAATCTACGCTAACCTGCACGGACTGCCGGTGCCCGATCCGGCAGGCGAGTAGAGCAGCGCAATGAAGTTGACCATCCCCACCTGGCTCACGCTGCTGCGGATCCTGATGATCCCCGTGCTGGTGCTGGTGTTCTATCTGCCGTACACCTGGACCAACTTCGCCTCGGCGGCGATCTTCGGCCTGGCCGCGTTCACCGACTGGCTGGACGGCTGGGTGGCGCGGCGCTACCACCAGTACTCCGCGTTCGGCGCGTTCCTGGACCCGGTGGCCGACAAGCTGATGGTGGCGGTGGCGCTGTTCCTGATCGTGCAGGGCCATCCGACGCCGTGGATGGCGTTCTGGGCGGCGGTGATCGTCGGCCGCGAGATCGCGGTGTCGGCGCTGCGCGAATGGATGGCCGAGATCGGCCAGCGCGCCAAGGTGCGGGTGGCGATGATCGGCAAGATCAAGACCACTGCGCAGATGGTGGCGCTGCTGTGCCTGCTGTACTCGGTGATGCCCGACGGCTCCCCGCCGGAGAGCGTGTGGATGGGCTTGTTCATCTTCCACGTCGGCGACTGGACCCTAGCCATCGCGTCGATCCTGACCCTGTTGTCGGGCATCCAGTATCTGCATGCGGCCTGGCCGAGCCTGCGCGACGACGAGCGCGCGGCGATGGCGGAAAAGAACGCGAAAAAAATCGAAGGCAATGGTTGACAGCCTGCGCGTACCCGGTAGAATTCGCGGCCTCAAGCGGGAATAGCTCAGTTGGTAGAGCGCAACCTTGCCAAGGTTGAGGTCGCGAGTTCGAGTCTCGTTTCCCGCTCCAGATCATGAAAACAGGACCTTCGGGTCCTGTTTTCGTTTGGGCGGCTGCACTGCGTGGCAGACGCGCCACACCCCGCTAAGCCATCGCGCAATTCCGCCTCGCTTCATGCGGCCGCCAGCAGCGCAATGGCCAACACGCACGGCGCCAGTTTGGCCGCCGCCATCGCATTGCGCAGCCATCCGGGCTGGGTTGATCCACGCCGCGAGCGCTGCATCGGAACGCGGGCAGCGCGATCGCGCACCGACCATGTCGCGCGCCAGCAGCGATCGCGTCGTCCAGACGCGATCGCGATGCGGCAGATGACGCCTCTCCGTTTCGCGCAGGCTCAGGGCGCGGGGGTGGCCGCACGGAAGCCGGCATGCCCGCAGGCGGCGTCGTAGGCGTAGTCGCCGGCGGCGAGCAAGTGGCGGCCGCTGTTGATGTGCGCTGGCGGCGCTTTCAGCGGCCCGCGCCACTGCACGCTGTCCGGCGTCGCCGCCTTGCCGTCGCCGACCGCAAAGCCGTAGCCGAACACCGGTTGTCCCTTCGCGTCGACGACGTCGAGCCGCAACTGGGTGGCGTCCGGCACCACCCGCGTGGGATGCCCGGCCATCTCCACGGTCTGTTGCAGGCTGTCGGGCGTGGCGGGCGACACCACCGGGTTGAGCATCATGTAGGACACGCCGGTATCGGGCAGCAGCTTGCCGCAGACGCGGTAGTCGCTGCCGCTGCCGGGGAAGCTGGCGCAGGCGGTGGGCGCTTGCCAGTCGCTCGGCGCATCGGCGGTGGCGGCGCCGCGCTGCAGCGGGACCAGGGCGAACCCCTGCAGCGCCGCCTTGCTGACGCCCAGGGTGATGCCCTTGGCGCTGACGATGTAGCCGGGGCTCATGCGCTGCGCGCGCATCTGCGCCAGGTTGAGGAACGGGTTGCGCGCGGCGTCGACGCCGCGGTCGTAGCCCACGCCCATCATGCCGAACTTGGGGGAGATGGTGCTGCAGTTGCGCAACACCTGCGTGCTGCTGCTCAACGCCGGGCTGCCGTCGTAGCCGGCGCAGGTGGCCGGCACCTGCGCCAGCGGCTTGGGCTGCTGGGCCACGCTGGCCACATCGCAGGTGCACTGCGCGGCCAGCACGGTGATGCGGTCCACGCGCGCCGCAGCGCGCTTGCCGTCGGCGGAGACGCCGAGCTGCATCGGCACGTCCACGTACTTGCCGGGGTGATATTTGCTGTCGCTCGAATAGAAGATGTGGCCGGGCGTGTTGGAGGCGTCCCAGGCGCTGCGCAACGCGTCGCTCAACGGCACCACCACGCCGGTGGAGCCGGTATCCACTTCCAGCACCTGGCTGCCGCTGCTGCGACCATCCGCGTCGCTGCCCAGCTGCACCCGCACTTGGTAGGCGAACGTCGGCGTGGCCTTGGAGGCCAGCGGCAGATTCACGGTCTGCGACTGCAGCGCGCAGGTCTGCGCGGCGGCGGTGGCGCTCGCGGCCAGGCACAGCGCGGTCCCGCTCCAGCGTGTCCATCGGTTCATGGCGATCTCTCGTTCGGGTGTGGCGCCATGCTAGAGCGCGGCGGCGTGCCGATCGTGCGCCGATCCGTGCGAGGCCGCGCTTGTCTACTGCCACCGGCGTGGCGCTGTGGTCGGCATTCCAGTCGGGCGGCGATGCCGCGCGCGAGTTGCAGTGCCCGCAGCACGTCTCCGCAAATCCCGCGCACGCGCGGCGCAGGGTTGCCAAGCCGGGGAGCTTGGTACACAATGCAGTCCGTTGTGCGCCGGGTTGATTCAAAAACATCTTTTGAATCAATACGTTGGAAGAGAGCCGCGAGGCATCGTCCAGTTCCCGCCGCAAGGGCCCCGGCAGCGGGGCTTTGTTTTTGTCGGACGTCACAGGCGTTGCGGCAAGACGTCAGTCCACCGGCCTGGTGGCAGAGTGGTTATGCAGCGGACTGCAAATCCGCGTACGCCGGTTCAATTCCGACCCAGGCCTCCATTTCGTTTCAACGCATTGGGCCGCTTTCTGCGGCCCTTTTGCGTTGCGTAATCTCAAGCTATTTCCCATGCGCTGCTCCATACCGACGAAGCGCCAAACGAGGGTGTGTCGATCGTCAGGCTCTTGGTCGATCGGCTTTACTTGCGCGGTACATCATCGCGAAGCTTGGCCGCCTGTAGCGGTTTCTCTGCAATGCCGGCAGACGCCAATTTGCGATGATGCCGGCCTCGACATTCGATCCTGACGTCATGACTTCATCGCGACCTGTCCTGCAGTGCACACGCGTGTTCAGTGCGGCCCTAGCCGTGGCGCTCGGTCTGTGCGCTGGTGTGCAGGCTGCGCCGCCCACGGACACCGTCACGCGCTGCGGCTGGTTCGACAATCCCTCGCCAGGCAACGCCACGCTCGTGGACAAGGACGGCGAATGGACGGTCGGCCAACAGGGCGGGCACCAGGCCGAGGGCAACTGGCCGACGTTTCCCCGCGCGCGCTGGGTGGCGACCGGGACGGGCAGTGCCGGCTATGGCTGCGCCTGCCTGAAGGTGCGCGCGCGTGCCAACACCCAGGAGGTGACCACCATCGTGGCGGCCACGGTGCAGCCCTTGAAGATCTGCCGGCAGGACAAGGCGCTGCAGGGCAAGGAGCCGGAGAATCCGCTGAAGTAGCGCCTTCGCTCCGCAGCGCGTTGCCGCAGCGGTGCCATCGGAGGAAGCGCTGCTGCCGAGGATGTGGATCGAAGTAGGTTGGCCGGCGGTTTCACTGCAGCCTGGATCGGCTTGCTGTCGGCGAGGGGAAAGCGCCGCTCCACCTCCTGGCGGCGGCGTTGCGATTCGCCGAGGCGGCGTCGCTCGGCCGAACGAGTCCATCGGACGATGGCGCCGCTTTGATGCCCGGTGCCGACACCGCCTGGCCATCGTTCTGCGCGTTCAGGATTGGAACGGCCGAGGTGGCGTGCAGCGTGGTCTGCCGGCCGCCCGATCCGGCGCGAACGGGATCGCGGTCCATGCGAATCCGACGCCCGTAGCACCGCGAACGGGAAAGTGCCGAATCGCACCATGACACCACGCCGCCCGGCGGCGGACATGTTTTTGCAACGAAGGGCTAGCGCGCCTCCTGTGAGGCGTGTAGAATGCACGGCTCCCAAGCGGGAATAGCTCAGTTGGTAGAGCGCAACCTTGCCAAGGTTGAGGTCGCGAGTTCGAGTCTCGTTTCCCGCTCCAAATTGCGTCACTTGCCATTTGTTGCGCGAGTGAACCCCTGAAAAAGGAGCTTCGGCTCCTTTTTTCGTTTCCGCGATTCGTTCTTGTCCCGGAGGCGCCAGCCACGGCCTCGGCGCCGATGCGGGGCACTACGATTTCGTCGGCATCACGGACATGCCCAACGTTCGCTTACGGAAGTGGGCCGGTGAGTAGCGCCTGCCTGGTCGCATCGTCGGCAGGATAGAAGCATTCCAGCGTCAGCTCCGCCAGGGTCACGTCGGTCGCGGTGCCGAAGACGGTCGTGGTGGAGAGAAACGACAGGATGCCGCCGCTGGTTCCGCTGCGGATCGAGAGCGGCACCGCGATGCGCTCGGTAGCCCCGGGCGGGCGATCGCTGGCCGGGCAGGGCAAGCCCTTGAGTTCGGCATGCAGCGCTTCGAGTTCGGGATCGGCCGACTGGTCGATCTCGAGGCGAAGCCGGGCCAGCAGATGATGCCGCCACTCGACCAGGTTGACGATGCGTGGCGCCAGGCCATTGGGATGGAGGGTCGCGCGCAGCACATTGACGGGCGCCGCCAGAAGCGCCGGATCGATACCGACCAGCAGTGCGGCCGCTGCATCGTTGGCGCGCACCAAGTTCCAATGACGGTCGACCGCGAGTGCAGGAAACGGGGCGTGCGCGCGCAGGACCATGTCGACGGCCGACAGCGCCGCCGCCATGTCCGGCGTGTCCAGTGCACGCTCGCCATGCACGGGCGCATAGCCCGCCGCGCGCAGTAGCCGGTTCTGCTCCCTGAGCGGCATCGCCAGCGGTTCGGCCAGGCGCAGCAGCAGGTCGCGGCTGGGAGCCGCTCGCCCGCTCTCGACGAAGCTCAGATGGCGCGTCGACACCTCCGCCGCGCCGGCGAGATCGAGCTGGCTCAGCCGGCGCCTGGCCCGCCAGTCGCGCAGTACGTCGCCAACGGTGATCGGTCGTGTCGCCATGCCTTCATCCTACCGGCCCGCTGCGGCGATGCCATTACCTGCGAGGTAATCGCATTGCCCGATTGCCATCGGCATGCTCGGCCCATCGACGACGAGGAGATGGCGATGAACGACCCGAACACGCTGGCACGTGCCTATCTGGCGCTCTGGAACGATGCCGATGCCGCATCGCGCGCGCGTCGCCTGGCGGACGGCTGGACCCCTGATGCCCGCTACGCCGATCCGATGATGGCGGGCGAAGGTCGTGACGGCATCGCCGCGATGATCGCGGCCGCACGCGCTCAGGTCCCCGGCCACCTCTTTGCGCTGCGCGGCACGCCCGATGCGCATGGTCCCTTCGTGCGCTTCTCCTGGACGTTGGCGCCCGAACACGGCGCGCCGATTGCCGGCGGAACCGATATCGCCCGGATCGCCCCGGACGGGCGCATCGCCGAGATCATCGGCTTCCTCGACAAGGACATCGCATGACGCCGGCATTCATCCCGCGTGGCCCCGGTCATGCGCTGTTCGTTCGCGATTGGGGCGAGGGACCGCCTGTGGTCCTGCTGGCGGGCTGGGCGATGGATGGCCGGATCTGGGGCGACACCATGCTCCATCTCAATGCCGCCGGCCTGCGCGCCATCGCGTGCGATCGCAATGGCCACGGACGATCGACCGACCGAGCCGACTATGGCTACGACGCGCTCGCCGACGACCTGGCCGCCGTGCTGGAAACGCTCGACCTGGAGGGCGTCACCCTGGTGGCGCATTCGGGCGCTGGCGGCGAGGCGATCCGTTACCTCGCGCGGCACGGTCGGCGGCGGATCGCACGACTGATGCTCGTGGGTGCGACAGGCCCGCGGGTCATCGGCGACACCGGCGTGACCCCTGCGATGCTGGATGCGCTGTGCGCGCAGCTTGCCTGCGATCTGCCGGGGTGGATCGACGCCAACATCGCTCCTTTTGCGCCCGGTGCGTCGGGCCGCGTCAACGCGTGGATGGCCACCATGGTGCTCGACTGCTCGCGCCGCGCCGTGGTCGCATTCCAGCGCACGATCGCGCTGAGCGATCTTTCGGCGGAAGCCGCCGCGCTCCAGCTGCCGGTCACGATCATTCATGGCGACCGCGACGCGTCCGCGCCACTCGATGTCAGTGGGCGTGTCTATGCCGCGACCATCCCCGGCGCCGAACTGCTCGTCTATGAAGGTGCGGCCCACGGCGTGATGGTGACGCATGCCGCGCGGCTTGCCGGCGACATCGTCAGCCGAGCGGCGTCATGAGCTGGCTGGCCATTGCACAGGCAGGCAGCGCAGACCGGCCGCCGGGCGCAGTTGTCGCGCGCTCGCTGGGAATGGTCGTCGATCCGGTGGTGGCGCCCGCATGAGCTCGACGACACGCCCGGAGACCTACGTCATCACCTTCCACGTCAAAGCGGATCAGGTGGAACGCTTTCGCGCGCTGCTCGACCCGGTGCTCGATGCGATGCGTCACGAGCGGACCTTCGTGCGTGCGGCGTTGCACGTCGATCCCGAGCGACCGACGGTCTTCCAGCTTCACGAGACCTGGACCGATCGCGACGATGTCCTCAACGTTCAACTGCATCGGCGCTATCGTCACGAGTGGAATGCCGCGCTGGACGACATCCTGGTTGCGCCGAGGCATATCGCGATCTGGACAGTGATGCGAACCGATTGAGGTCGGACCGCAAGGATGCCAGCCTCCATCGCTGGCACCGCCGTTGGTTTGCTAGCGCACCGCCGACCGGATCGCAGGAGGCGCGGGGCAGGTGGTATGCGCCTCTGTCATAAGCTTCAACAACGCCGCCCGCGCAACGGCGCGCGCGGCCTTGTGGTCGAGCCGGGAAAGCTCGGTGATCTGCAGGCCCGTTGCCTGCGCAAGGCGCAAGCCGAGGTAGTAGCCAAAGCGATCCGGCAGCCCATCCGGCGGATGGCCCCCCATCTGCAAGGCGCTGGCGGTCGCCGCGCCGTCGCCATCGTCGAAATGGGCTGCCACGAAGCACAGGGCAGCCGACCAGCGCCGATCGGTCGGTGCGCGAATGGGAGCGGGGATGTCGAGCAGCAGTTGATGATCCGATGCATGCGGCACCATCGTGGCGGTCGCCTGGACCGCCAGTCCCTCCTGCCACAGCGTGCACCACAGCGGGTCGCAATCGGCGAAATGGTGGGCATGTTGCAGATGGAAGATCTCGTGGATCAGGAACGGTTCGAGCGAATCGTCGGCATGGTACTTCGCGATCATGTCGGCACCGAAGAGCATGACGTGCCGGTTGCCCGGTTGCAGGTAATCCGAACCGCCATCGCGCTGCCCGAGCGAGTGATAGAGATAGATCGGCAGCGGGGACGAAAAGCCAGGGAAGACGGCCTGGAATCGCGCGATCGCATTGTTCAGCGCGATCGGAAAATCGGCGACCACCCGATCGTAGTCGTCATGGCCAACGGAAAACCGATGCAGGGCGTCGCCGATCCGTTTGTCTGTGCCGGCACCTTCTGGATACAGGCCAGGCAGCATCGCATCGATCCGGGAACGGATCGTCGCAATGCGGGTATCTTCCGGCTGGCCCGCGGTCTCGATCGCGGCCTTTTCGAACGGCGTGGCGAGATCGACATAGCGCGCCGCCGGCGCCGTGCTCGCCGAAAGATCGCTGGTCGAAAGGCCAATCGCTAGGCAAACGGCGAGCAGCACTCGCCCATTCCTGACCTGCCTCATGTTTGCTCCTGTCCAAATTCGGCCAAGCCGCATACCGAGCCGTGGCAACAGCGCCACTTCGATGGTGTTCGAAACGCGATGGATGTCGCGCCCTCCACGTCGCGCGTTGCTCCAACTCCTGCGCTTCGGTCTTGCGGCGCGCATGCTGCAGAGCGTAAGCCGGGAGGCATCCGATGTTGTGAAAGAGCCCCGTACCTGCCTGCGCCGATTCACGCCGCCAGCCACCACCACGCCAGCAGCGCCACCAGCAAGATAGCGCCCCCGCCCAGCAAGCGCGGCCGTCGCCACCAGCGCCGCGGTTGGCGGTCGATGGCATTGGCGCCGGCCCGACGCAGCAGGCCGCGCGCGAACGCATGCTGATCCATGCTGCGGTCGCAGGCATCGACGCAGGCACCGCAGGCGGTGCAGGCGTAGTGCGCGCCGTTGCGCGGATTGATGCCGGCGGGGCAGGCCTGCACACAGGCATCGCAGGCCATGCAGTCGCCGAGCTGCTCGGCGCTGAACTTGGGTAGGGTGCCGGCATACGCGGCCAGCGCCTCGCCGCGGCTGCCGCCTTGGCCGGCGAGTTGCGCGATGCTGGCGCGCAAGGCGTAGTCGCGTGCGGTGACGGGATCCAGCAAGCGCCGCCCGCGCTGCGCGACGCTGCCTTGGCCGCATGCGCGGGCGCCGCGCGGTTCGCCGCGCATCGCGTCGTAGCCGATCAGCGGCGTGTCGCGGTCGCACAGCAGCGGTTGCAGGCGCGCGTACGGACACAGGTAGCGGCAGGCCTGGCTGCGCAGGAAGCCCGCATTGCCCCAGGTGGCCAGTGCGTAGAACAGCACCCAGAACGTCTCCCAGCCGCTCCAGGCGAATGGATGCAGGCGCACGACCAGATCGGCGATCGGCACGAAGTAACCGACGAAGCTGACCCCGGTCCACAGCGCCACGGTCGCCCACAGCAGGTGCCGCGCCGCGGCCGGCCAGTCGGCGAAGCGGCGTTCGATCCAGGCGAAGGCGTGGCTCCACACCGTCTGCGGACAGGCGAAGCCGCACCATAGGCGCCCGGTCAGCGTAGTGAGCACTGCCAGCGACGCCGCGGCGGCGCCCAGCGCCAGCAGCAGCCAGCCGACGTCGTGCGGCCACAGGGTCCAGCCGAACAGATCGAAGCGCCGCGCTGGCAGGTCCAGCAGCAGGGCCTGCCGGCCCTGCCAGCGCAGCCACGGCAGCAGGTAGAACCCCGCCAACAGCAGCCACAGCACCACGCGCCGCAGTTGCGTGTACCGATGTGGCGGCGCGGGCCCCGCCGCGGCGGCGGGCGACGTGACGACATGCAAGGGAATCGTGCGCGCCATCGGCAGCCCGCTCACGACAGCGGCGCGGCGGCGTCGCCGTGCGGCGCCGGACGCAACAGGAAACCGGTGAGCAGGCTCGAGGCCAGCGTCGCCAGCCAGAACATGAAGAAACCCACCGTATAGCCGAGTTCCCGGCTGATCTGGCGGCCGGGGAAGGTGATGTCGCGCAGCGCCAACGGATCGACCAGGGCGAAGAACAGCACGCTCATGGCGCCTGCGACCAGGAAGCTCGGCCACAGGATCACCCCCAGCCGCTGCACCAGCGGGCGCGGCGCGCCGGGATCGAGCGGATCGAGCAGCGGATCGTCGGGAGAGACCATGACGGTGGATTCCATCGCGAAAGAAGGATGCGGCATGCGCCAAGGCAGCGGCGCCACACGTCGCCGCGCCTGCCAGCCGCCTGGCCGCCGATCCCCCGTCGACACCGGCGTCGGCGCATGCCGCAGCTGCAGACTAGGCAGCGCGGGCCGGCCCGACATTGATCCTGATCAAGGCCGCTGCCGCCGCGACGTGGAGACTGATGAGATCGCACGCTGTGGAGCCGACCATGCAGGACGAGATCGAAGGCATGCCCTTGCCGGGGCCGGACCTGTGCAGCGAGACGGACGTGCAAGCGCTGGTGGGAGCGTTCTACCGCCGTGTGCGCGCCGACGCCGACCTGTCGACGGTGTTCGCCGCGCACATCGAGGACTGGGAGGCGCATGAGCAGCAGCTGTGCGATTTCTGGTCGGCGATGCTGCGCGGCACCCGCCGCTTCCGCGGTGCGCCGATGCCCCGGCACATGGCCATGCGCGAACTCAGCGAACTGCTGTTCCAGCGCTGGCTGGGCCTGTTCCGCGCCAGCACCGCCGAGCTGCACAACGCGCCGATGCGGTTGTTGGCCGACGACGTTGCCCAGCGCATCGCCGAGACCTTCTGGCGCCGGCACCAGATGAGCTGGCGTCCATTCGAGCCGGTGTCGCCGCTGCCGCCGGCCGCGTGCGCGGATTGATCCAGGTCAAGGCGGCCGCGCCCGGTGCCGCGCATGCTCGGTCCATGGACATCCTCACCGCGCCCGATCCTTCCGCCGCCTGGACCTTCGACGCCGACCTGCTGCGCCGCTACGACCGTCCCGGCCCGCGCTACACCTCGTACCCGACCGCGCCGCATTTCCAGACCGGCTTCGGCCCGGCGCAGTTGTTCGCCGCGGTCCAGGCCAGCGATCCGCGCCGGCCGCTGTCGCTGTACGTGCACGTGCCGTTCTGCCGCAGCCCGTGCTTCTACTGCGGTTGCCATCGGGTCATCACCCGCGACCCGGAGCGCGGCCGCGCGTATGTGCAGCGGTTGCTGCGCGAGGCGGCGATGATGGCCGCGTGTTTAGAGGGCGAGCGCGAGGTGGTGCAGCTGCACCTGGGCGGCGGCACCCCGAACTTCCTCGCGCCGGAGCTGCTCGGCGAACTGGTGCAGGGCCTGCGCGGCCTGTTCCGCTTCAGCCAGGCGCCGGACCGCGAGATGTCCATCGAACTGGATCCGCGCACGGTGACGCCGCAGGACATCGCCGCGCTGGCCGAGCTGGGCTTCAACCGCGCCAGCCTGGGCATCCAGGATTTCGACCCGCTGGTGCAGCAGGCGATCAATCGCCGCCAGGGCGTGCACGAAACCCTGGACATCCTGCGCGCCTGCCGCGTGCACGGCATGCGCTCGGTCAACGTGGACCTGATCTACGGCCTGCCGCGGCAGACCCTGGCCGGGTTCGAGCAGACCCTGGAGACGGTGATCGCGGCGCGTCCGGACCGCCTGGCGGTCTACGGCTACGCGCACCTGCCGCAACTGTTCAAGGCGCAGCGGCGCATCGCCGATGCCGACCTGCCCGACGCCGAACAGAAGCTGGCGCTGCTCGGCCTGGCGGTAAGTCGGCTCTCGGCGGCCGGCTACCAATACATCGGCATGGACCACTTCGCGCTGCCGCAGGAAGACCTGGCGCGCGCGCAGCGGCAGGGCAGCCTGCACCGCAACTTCATGGGCTACACCACCCATGCCGACACCGACCTGCTGGGCCTGGGCGTCAGCGCGATCAGCCGCATCGGCGCCAGCTACAGCCAGAACCAGCGCGACCTGCCTGCCTGGGAAGCGGCGGTGGACGCCGGCGACAGCCCGGTGCTGCGCGGCCTGCAGCTCAGCGCCGACGACGCCCTGCGCGCCGAGCTGATCCAGCAGTTGATGTGCCAGGGGCGGGTGGACGCCGCGGCGGTGGCACAGCGTCACGGCATCGACTTCGCCAGCTATTTCCGCGAGGAACTGCGCGCGCTGGCGCCGCTGTGCGCGGACGGCCTGGCCGATTACCGCGACGGCGTGGTCCAGGCCACCGCCCGCGGACGCCCGCTGCTGCGCCTGATCGCCATGTGCTTCGACCGCTACCTGCGCCAGCCCGATCAACCGGCGCGCTATTCGCGCGCCATCTGAGCGCGCCGCGCTTCTCGCTTGCCGTTGGCATCCCCGGTGCCGCCGTGGCGGCGGCGCCGGGGCTTTTCGGTGGTGGTACTCAAGCCTGCCGATGCCGGTATGTGGTGTCTCTGTTCGGCGCGTTTGGCGGATCGGCAGCGCCCTGTGGTTCACAAGCGCCGCGCGATCAGGCACGCTACGCGCCACCAGGCCCGGATGGCGAAACTGGTAGACGCATCGGACTTAAAATCCGCCGGGGGCGACCCCATGCCGGTTCGATTCCGGCTCCGGGCACCATGGGTGCGTAAGCGTCTCAGCGCTCAGGCGGCTCCGATCGACTTCGCCGCTGTGCAGTTCTTGTGCAGCCAGCTAATTCGCTAGCGCCTCGTGAGGTGCTGTGGTGTCAAGTGGCGCGGGCTTGTCGGGCGACGTCATCTGCACCGTGACCGAACCGGTATATGACACCGCCACGGGCCGGCACCTGCTCATCCCGCAGGGCTCGCGCATCTTTGACCGGTACAACAGCCAGGTCAGCTACGGGCAGAGCCGCCTTCAGGTGGTCTGGCATTGGATCATCCTGCGCGACACGTCCTCGCTCACGCTCGACAACCTCGTGGGCACCGATCCGGCCGGCTACGCAGGCCTGGAGGATGTTGTGGACCGGCACTGGAACCGCCTGCTGGTCGGCGCGGCGCTCACCACGCTCTTTCGGCGTGGGAGCCGAACTGGCCGCGCCGGAGAACCACCAGGACGGCAACCGCATCGTCATCGCTGGCCGGAATGGGCTGCGGGACTCTGTGAGCTATGAGTCGGTCGCGACAACGAGGGAAAAGAAAGTCACCCGTGTGGGCGGCTTTCTCGTTCCACGCTCTAACGCCAAGAGGCTACAAAGCAGAGGGATCAAGTTAAGGGCGCTATATCGCCAATCCTAGTGCCAAGATGGCCCCTACCGCAGGAGGGATTGGGCAACCCATTTCGCTTGCACATGCTCCGGTCCCCGCAAATATGTGAGCAAAAAGCGCGATCTACGAACGTGCCGAACTGAGATGCCATTGTCAGGTCATTGCCAGATGCGCCCGGCCCCGCGGCCCCGTCGTTCTTCTTAACACTTCGCAGTAGGGATGTGGCTAGAGTCGGCGGCGCTCGCTTGCCGCTCGTGCGGCAGTGACCGACGCCGGAAGGATGCCGCGTTGCCGCATTCGACCGCCCGCAGGACAAACGGGATACGACAGGATGAGTCGATTTGCATGGATGTGGGGGATGCTCTGCTGCGTGGCGCTCGTACCGGCCAGGGCTGAGGTGCCATCGGAGTGCGCGGCGTTGTATCAGGATGCCGGCGCGGTTCCAGGCACACAGAATTGCCGTAGCGACGCAGGCAATGCCGACTTCGGTCTCGGCACGTACTACTGCAACAATCCCGACATCATCGCCGAGTATTGCGGCGGCGCGGCGACAAAGCCCTGGGATGTAGGGAAGAACAACCAATGCAGCGTGACCACCGGGTCCATCCAGGTGGGCAATCCGATCAACGCGGCGCTCGGTATCAAGCTCCAGACCGAAATCGATGTGCGCGATGCTTCTGGTCATCTGTCGCTGCAGCGCCACTACAGCAGCGTAGCCATCGATGCCAATCCGGGAAGCGTCTTGGGGCCGCGCTGGAGGCACAGCTTCCAGATTGCGCTGACGTCCGCTGACGAGGGCAGCACGCCGGTGCGCCGTCTCAACCTGCCCAGCGGCGACAGCTATCGCTTCGTCAGCCAGGGGCAGGACGTGTGGCTGCCGGATGCGGACGTGCAGGAACGCCTGCTGCCGGTGATGCAAGGCGGGGCGCAGACCGGCTGGGACGTCGTGGGTGCCGACGAAACCCGCTACCGCTTCGATATGAATGGAAAGCTGGTGCGCATCGCTTACCTCGATGGCGACATCCTGACGCTTCGCTACACCAGCAGCGGCGTGCTGCAGGACGTCACCGATGTGCGTGGCCGCCGGCTGCAGTTCACCTATTCCAGTGGAAGGTTGGCCTCGGTCAAGCGGCCGGATGGACGGCTGGTGAAGTACGCCTATGTCCAGCAGAACCTGAGCAAAGTCCAGTACCAGACCACGGATGCCACCACGCCGGCTTTCTCCACCCTGAGCTACGTCTATGGCGACAGCAACGATCCGCTTCTGCTGACCGGCATCGTGGATGAATCCGGCCAGGCCTATGCAAACTGGGAGTACGACAGCCAGGGGCGCGCCGTGGCAAGTCGCCACGGCGGTGCGGACAGCGACATCGACCATGTGGCGATCAGCTTCGGTTCCCAGCAATCGCAGGTCACCGACGCGCTGGGCAATGTCGTCACCTATTCGTACGAGTTCGCCCTGGGCCGTGCCAAGCAGACGGCGGTGGACCAACTGTGCAGCCAATGCGGAGCTTCGCAGGTCAGCCAGCGCAGCTACGACGCCAACGGATACCCGGATCTGCTCACTGATTTCAAGGGTGTCACGACCGATGATGACTACGACAGCCGCGGCCTGCTGACCCAGAGGATCAGCGCGGCCAATGATACGGATGGGCAAAAACGCACGGAGCAGACCGACTGGCATACCGACTTCAGGATGCCGTCCGAGCGCCGCATCTACGATGCCTCGAATGCATTGGTGTCGCGGTGGAACTGGACTTACAACACGCGCGGTCAGGCGCTCACGGCTTCGCGTACTGACCCCACCACTGGTACGACCCGTACCTCTACGACGACGTACTGCGAGCAGGCCGACGTCGATGCAGGCCGCTGCCCATTGGTGGGCCTGGTGACTTCGGTGGATGGTCCGCGAAGTGATGTTACCGACAAGGTGACGTACGCCTACTACGCCACCGACGACAGCACTTGTGCCACGTCCCCGACCACCTGCCCGCACCGCAAGGGCGACCTGTGGAAGGTGACCAATGCGGTCGGCCAGGTCACCGAGTACCTGGCCTACGACGGAGCCGGCCGCGTGCTGTCGGCGAAGGACGCCAACGGCGTGGTCACCGATTTCACCTACCACCCGCGCGGCTGGCTGACCGCCAGCAAGGTGCGCGGGTCCGACGACAGCAGCGAGAGCGACGATCGCATCACCACGATCGACTACTGGCCGACCGGCCTGGTCAAGCAGGTGACCCAGCCCGACGGTGCGTTCACCCGCTTCACTTACGACGCTGCACATCGGCTGACCGATGTCGCTGACAACGCCGGCAACACCATTCACTACACCCTGGACAATGCCGGTAATCGTTCCAAGGAAGACACCAAGGATGCTTCCGGCACGCTCAAGCGGACGCTCTCTCGGGTCTACAACCAACTCGGTCAGCTGGCCACCCAGGCCACCGCGCAGGGCGACCCGACCGACTTCGGCTACGACGCCAACGGCAACACCAAGACCGTCACCGACGCGCTCGGTCACGTGACCCAGAACGATTACGACCCGCTCAACCGCCTGGCGAGCATGCTGGAAGATGTGGGGGGCATCGCCGCCGAGACCAAATTCGGCTACGACGCCCTGGACAACGTGACCAAAGTGACCGATCCCAAGGGCCTGAACACGACCTACGCCTACAACGGCCTGGGCGACCTGACCAAGCTCACCAGCCCGGACACCGGCAGCACGACCTACACCTACGACAGTGCCGGCAACCGCGCTACGCAAACCGATGCCCGCAACGTCAAGGCCACCTATACCTATGACGCGCAGAACCGGCTGACCAAGGTGGTGTATCCGACCAGCAGCCTCAACGTCAGCTACACCTACGACGTCAGCCAGAGCACCTGCGCCAGCGGCGAGACCTATGGTGTTGGTCGCCTGACCCGGATGCAGGACGGCAGCGGCAGCACCGACTATTGCTATGACCGCTTCGGCGATCTGGTGCGCAAGGTACAGACCACCAACGGCAAGGTGTTCGTGGTCCGCTACGCGTACACCAAGACCGGGCAGCTGAGCCGCCTGACCTACCCGGATGGGGCGGTGGTGGACTACGTGCGCAACGCCCAGGGGCAGACCACCGAAGTCGGGGTAACCCCGGTCGGCGGCACCCGCCAGGTGCTGCTGAACCAGGCCACCTACTATCCGTTCGGCCCGGTCGCCGGCTGGACCTATGGCAACGGCCGTCCAATGCAGCGCGTGCTGGATCAGGACTATCGCCCGCTGGCGGTCAATGACACGCGCAGCGATGGGTTGGCGGTGGGCTTCGCGTTTGATCCGGTCGGCAATCTCAGTGCACTGACCGCACCGGGCAACACCGCGCCGGTAATCAAACTGGACTACGATCCGCTCGGCAGGCTGACTGCGTTCCGGGATGGGCCGACCGATACGGTGATCGACGGCTATACCTACGATGCCACAGGCAACCGCCTGAGCGCCAAGGTCAACACCGCCACGCAGACCTACACCTATCCGACCACCAGCCACCGCCTGAGCAGCGTGGCCGGTACCGCACGCAGCTATGACGCGGCCGGCAACACCACCGCGATCGGCGGCACGGCTGTTCAATACGTGTACGGAGCCCATGGCCGAATGGCGCAGGTCAAGCGCAGCGGCACGGTGGTGGCGAACTATGCCTACAACGGCCGTGGCGAGCAGGTGCGGCGCGTGGGCAGTACAAATACCTATACGCTGTACGACGAGATCGGCCAATGGCTGGGCGATTACGACGCCAATGGCGCGGTGGTGCAGCAGGCGATCTGGCTGGACGACTTGCCGGTGGGTGTGCTGGACAAGACCACGCTGCGCTACGTGCAGCCGGATCACCTGGGCACGCCGCGCGCCGTGATCGACCCGATCCGCGACGTGGCGATCTGGCGCTGGGACCTGAAGGGCGAAGCCTTCGGTACCACCGCACCTGACCAGGATCCGGACAAGGACGGTACCGCTTTCGTGTTCGATATGCGCTTTCCGGGGCAGCGGTACGATGCGCTGAGCGGGCTCAATCAGAATTACTTCCGCGATTACGAGCCGAGTAAGGGAAGGTATGTGCAGAGTGATCCGATTGGGTTGAGCGGCGGCATTGCTTCTTACGTGTATGTGTCGAGTAGTCCGCTTTCCACTCCTGATCCGAGTGGTCTCGCTCCTATGGTTCTGCCGCGTCTCAATCCGGTATTGCCCAGGCTGATTCCGAGAACTGCGCCACTTCCTGTTGATCCGGTAATGCCGGTTCCCTCGGAGTCTTTGCCCTACAGTGAGAGCAGGGGGCTGCCCCGCACGGATAAATGCAATGCGGCGGAAATGGATATCTGCAGAGCGCGCTGTCCTACGCGAGTGGAGGGCTGCTATGTTTCCATCGATTGGAAGATAAAGGGAATTAGAGGTGGAAATCCGATAAAATCATCGCAGCGAAAGGTCAACTGCAATTGCGCGGATGAAGAATTCTTCGCTTGCCAATAGGTGGATCAATGAAGGAAGTTGATGAAATTTATTATAGGGTCACGTATCTTGATCCGAAGATGCGCTTCCCAGAGATAACCGCTTACGTCTTCCTCGGGGTGAATCTTTCTGACGAAGATGTGGATGGTGATACCTGGTATTTTCAGGACGTCTATAGCTATTACGAAACTGGCTCAGCATTGACAGCAACGGAACCGGGTACTCCTGTGGAGTGCCTCACTACGGAGCAGTTGAAAGGCGATATGTTTGATGTCGATCAACTCCGTACATCTCTGATTGATGTCAAGGCTAGGTACGGATAAATCTACTTCTATTCCGATATTGCTGGGACGGCAGGGCACTGCAGGCCAGCCAGGTGCAGAACCTCGTGCAGGCGATGGCGTCGTTATCACCGCCGGCCGCGGGGCAGACGCAGTTGCCGGCGGACTACCAGAGCAAGCCGGAGAAGACCCTCGCCGCCGACTGGAAGTGAGTGAAATGCGCGGCGTCTTCGATTCTTCAGGTCGGGGCGCCGTGCTCACTATGTCTGGCCCGAAACCAGTAAGCGCCGCGCTTTGTCCATTCTTGTAGAGGCAGCCGCAAAGCTCGTGATTGCCCTACAATCCGGATGCTGACAAAGAGATTAATTTGGGCCCTAACTATCCTACCCTACGGTATTGAAATGAATGCGATTGTTAGGTGTGATTTTAGAATTTCGTTGGATTTTTTAAGAAATTCTTTTTTTGCAATACATGCCATTGCTATTCATACTGGCGAGGTCATTAAAGTCTATGAGGTCTCGAGTCTCAATGATTTTAGTGCTGCGGACGCCGTTCATGCGATTGCGGGTTTTGGATTGAATGTCCAAGATGTAGAGGTGTCTGAGAATTTATTCTTCTTGTTCGTTAAGCAGTTGGAGCAATATAAAAATAATGTTTATGGCATCAATTTGAATTCCGCAAATTTCTCAAAAAGCAGTGATTTCTTGATATTCTTTGAATGGTACGTTCGAAAATTTTCTTTTGAATTTATTTGCTTTTTTTCAAGAATTACATCTCAACAACGCGATCACTTGGTTGAGAGTTTTTCCCAGAGCATCGCTATCATTGATGAAAATTATTCCGAATCGCTTGAGCTAAAGCAATTCTTTGATGTTTGGACGGAATTTCAAGATATTTCCTAAAATGTCTATATTATTTATTGAGCGGTGGATGTCCGTCAGTTTCAAAGTTGCAGCTGTGTTCATCCGGATTTTTCGATCAGTTTCGCGTGATACGAGGCTACGCGCGCGGAACTGCGCAGCTTCGGCTTCGAGGAAATGGTGCGCACCGGCATGGTACTGACCGGCGGGGCCATCGAAGATGGAAAGCGTGGTCGAACTGGCCGAGAAAATGGTGAACATGCCACTCCCACCGGCCGCCGGGTCGGGGGGCGCTAACAGACGCATGCGTCGCGGGCCAGCCTGGTACCTTGCCGCATGCAAGGCTGTTGCTACAACGTTTTTCTGGAAAAGGTGTAAGGAGCGTCTTCTGCAAGACGTGGACGGCATCGCCGCCGAAACCAAGTGCGGCTACGATGCGCTGTGCAACCTGACCAAGGTCACCGATCCCAAGGGCCTGGACACCGTGCAGCAAGCGATCTGGCTGGACGGCCTATCGGTCGGCGTGCTGGCAAAGAGCGCACTGCGGTACGTACAGCCCGACCACCTGGGCACCCGCGCGCGGTGATCGACCCGGTCCGCGACGTGGCGATCTGGCGCTGGGACCTGAAGGGCGAAGCCTTCGGCACCACCGCACCGGACCAGGACCCGGACAAGGACGGCACCGCCTTCGTATTCGATATGCGGTTCCCGGGCCAGCGCTACGACGCGCTGAGTGGGCTCAACCAGAACTACTTCCGCGACTACGAGTCGGGCGTGGGGCGATATGTGCAGAGTGATCCAGTCGGGTTACTGGCAGGAGTGAACACCTCCTATAGCTACGTTGGCGCCGAGCCTCTGAATTGGTCTGACTCCATCGGACTGGCGAAGGATAGGGTCGTAGAGCGTTGGCCTTCTTGTACAGCGAGTGATATGAAAGCTTGCGAAGGCCAATGCTCGCCTCGGCCAGTTGAAAGTTGCCGGCGACGCTGCATCGTTGGTACCTCTATTGTCGGAGGCGTACCTGTTCAGGGCTGGATTCCTAAAGACTTGAGTTGTAGTTGCCAAGAGAAATTTTTCCAAAAAAACCCAAACGCTTGTACCGCGGGAAAAGTAGTGGGGGCGACTATATTGGTATGCGGGGTTGTTGTGTATACGATAGGCGGTGCCCTGGGGCTGAATCCAGTCGCCGACTAAATCAAAGGAGCTGAATGTGGTCAGTCTTGAGAAAGGCTCTTTTTATTACATGGTAAATTTTTTTGATTTTGATCTGAAAATTCCGCTGGTTCAGACGTTGAGATATATCGGCGAAGAGATCGACAGGCGTGGCGTGGCTGTAATATATTTTGATGAAATTCATCCCATGGGTGATGAAAAAAAGATCTTTGTCGAAAAGATTGGGGCGGATGCTGTGATTCATGATATTCAAGGGCTTGTCCATATCTTGGATCTCGCATCCACGGGCCGTCTTGCTAAGGACGGCTGGGTTAGAAAATCAGGGAATTGAAAATTCAAAGTAGGCCGCCAGCGAATCGTTGGCGGTCTATTGGCTTTTGAAATGGAGAAGCATTGAAATGAAGCGTCTAGTCATATTTATATTGGCGATTTCCATGCCTTTTTCGGCATTGGCTATCTCTCCCGGGGGAGACTTCAGATGCTTGGCTAAGGAGGCTGATAATGTCGTTGTCGTTCGCGATGGGAAGACCGAAAAATTCATCATGCGTGATTACTTCGGGCCTCTGTTTCTGACTCGGCTGGAAATTAAAAAGCAGTTCAAAGGCGTCATGGTTGTTGCTAGAGAACACGTCAGAAATTTCGATATCATCGTGCGAAGGGATGACATCCACTCAGCGGGATTTCGTTTGGCGCAGGGGACGCGCAGCCTGGTCTTCATTAGAAACACAGACCAGGGTCCGGCGCTTCTCGGCGGATCTTCTGGCGTGCTTCCTTACAACGACGGTATCAGCCTCTATGGTGTCGAGCTGGACGATGCTGCAATCAGGACGTTCTTCGGCGAGGAAAATTTGGCTAAGGTGAAATGCGCGTATCTGGGTGATGCCGGAAGCGTGGTTCCTTGAGCTAACTCCGTCTTCGGAGCTTGACACACTGGCTCTCTTTCGGCGAGTGAGCGAGATGTTGTTCCCTCGCATTCAACCTGAAACTCGCTGCCTTAGAAAGCTATTCGGCGCGCTTGGCTGGGCGTCCTATGCCCCATTAAATACATGGAGCAATTGAAATGAGCAAGAAACTGGATGTCAATGTATTTATTTATATAAATGGAAGTATTGAGCCTTTTCTTCTTCAAATATCGGAGCCGACTCCTTCAGGAGAAGATGATTTCTACTGTGTCGTGCATATGCCGGGAGTGCTGAAGAAGGAGGCGAGAATTATCGGGATAGACGAGGCTCAAGCGAGCGAGTTGGCGGTTGATTTTGCCAAGTCCATGTTGGGCGACGAGAAGATTTTTGATGCGAACGGAATCGCCATCAAGTGGTGATGATTGACGATTTTCTTGTTAATATAGATTAGTATGGCTATATCGTTGGTTGTGGCGCTAGCGAGTGGCCGAGGGCGTGCGTGATCTATGTCTCGCGGATAAATCCTAATTGGGAGCGAGCCTTCCCGGTGAAGACTTAGACGAAAATGCCTAGTGCTTTCAAGGCGCCTTTACTCTGAATCTGGTTTAGCTCTGAAAACTGGTGACAACCTGAGCGGATCGCCGCAACTGTGCCCACGAAGATTCTTTGCATGCCAATGAGGTGGCTGCATGAAATTTGATGAAGTCTATTACAGGCTTACCTACTTGGACCCGGCGATGCGCTTGCCCGTCATAAGGGCTTACGTTTGCCTGGGGGTAAATCTTTCCGATGAAGACGTGGATGGAAAAACTTGGTACTTTCAAGACGTCTTTAGTTACTATGAATATGGTTCAGCTCTGACCGCAACAGAGCCCGACATTCCTGTGGTATGCCTGACAGAGCATGAGTTGAAGGGCGACATGCTGGATGCAGATCGGCTCCATGACTTGTTGAAAGAGATAAAAGTAAAGCGCTATTGAGGTGATGGTTGCATCTACAGCCTTACGAAGTCGCCAATAACTCCTAGGCGGCTTCTTATTTTCGGTGGGTGCTTTCGCGATAGACAGGCTCTGGCAATGAGTGGGCATGTGTGGCTCAAAAGTAGAGACGTCAGCGGCTGGCAGGGGCTGACCGAAGCACTGCCCGCCGGATTTCAACCAAGCGCATCTCAATGCCCCGTTACCGCCACGTTGGATGCCCGAGGACCTGCAGGAAACCCCCGCGTGCGGGCCGACCAGGCCACAAGCCAACCGACCAGCAGCAACGCCAGGACAGCCCAGGGCAGAGAGGCAACCCCCTGGGTTTCCAGCAGGACGCCACCCAACAGGCCGCCGCCGGCAATCGCGCCGTTCCAGGCCACCACGTTCATCGACAGGGCCACATCGGCGCCATCGCCTGCGGTATCGGCCAGGGCTGTTTGCAGGAACGTGGCGGCACCACCGAAGGTCAGCCCCCAGACCGCAACGCCTGCGTAGACGACCAGGGGCGACGCCATCCACAAGCCGAGCGCCAGCGCCGTCAGGGCGAACGCGGCAAGGCTGACCAGGACACTCGAGCGCAGACGACGATCGACCCATCGCCCGGCGATCCAGATGCTCACCAGCGCAGCGAGCCCGAATAGCAGCAGGACCCGGTCCACCTTGGCCGTCAGACCGGCGGGAGCCACGAACGGTGCCACGTAGGTGTAGAGGATGTTGTGGGCCAGCATCCACGCGATCACCACGCCCAGCACCGGGCGCACGCCCGGGGTCGTGAATACCCGGCGCAGCGGCATCGGTTCGCGGCCCGACTGGCCCGGATAGTCGGGCACCTTCACCTGCACCCAGACGATCAGCGCCAACGTCAGCAGCGACATGATGCCGAAGGCGGTACGCCATCCGGCGAGCGCACCGAGCCAGGTTCCCAGCGGCACTCCCAGCGAGAGCGCAACGGGCGTTCCCACCATGGCGATGGCCATGGCGCGCCCTTGCTGGTGCGGCTCGACCATCCGCCGCGCATAGCCCGCCAGCAGGCTCCAGGCCAATCCTGCCGCCGTGCCGGCGAAAAAGCGCGACACCAGCGTCAGCCAGTAGTGCGAGGACAGGGCGGTGACCGAGTTGAAGACCAGAAACCCCACGATGGTCAGCAGCAGCACGTTGCGGCGCCGCCAGCCACGCGTCGCGATGGTCAGGGGAATGGCCGCCAGCAGCGACCCCAGGGCATACGCCGTGACCATCTGCCCCGCATACGACGCGGACACGCCCAGGCCTTCGCCGATCTGCGGCAACAGGCCCGCTGGCAAGGTCTCGGTCACGATGCAGATGAAGCCGGTCATGGCCAGGGCCAGCAGTGCCGCGATCGGCAGTCGTCCGGCATCGGCAGCAGGGGGCACGCCCTTGCGGGGCGGCAGGATCGTTTCAGTCATCGGATCACGTCCAAGGGAGAGTTGGGGAGGGGGCACCGACGGCTGGTAGAGCCACCGCCGCTTGAAGGTCTAACATCAGTATCGATTGGTACAAATGTAGTGATGCCTGGCGCCCCTCGTCAACGACTTTTGTATCGACTAGTATTTATCTAGCTTCCGCAGGAGTCTTCCATGGCGCAGATGGGCCGCCCCCGCAGCTTCGACCGTGACGAGGCCATCCGTCAGGCCATGCACATCTTCTGGGAGCATGGCTACGAATCCACCTCGCTCGCTCAACTCAAGGCCGGCATGGGCGGTGGCATCACGGCGCCCAGCTTCTATGCGGCGTTCGGTTCCAAGGAGGCGCTGTTCAAGGAGGTCGTGGCGCACTACCTGGCCACGCACGGGCGCGTGGAGGAAAGTCTCTGGGACGCGAGCGTTCCGGCACGCCAGGCCATCGAACTGACCTTGCGCCGCTCGGCGAAGATGCAAAGCGAACGCGGCCATCCCAAGGGCTGCCTGATGGTGCTGTCAGCTGCCGTCTGTTCGCCTGAGCATGCCCACGTGCAAAAACTGCTGGCCAAGGCGCGTGCACGCACGCGCGAGGGCATTGCAGCCTGCGTCGAGCGCGCGGTGGCGTCGGGTGAGCTGCCGGCCGGTACCGACGTACGCGCGCTGGCGATGGTGTTCGGGAGCTTTCTGGTGGGCTTGTCCACCCTGGCCCGGGACGGCCTGACGCCGGCGGCCCTGGACAACGCGGTGACCGAGGTCATGCAGGTCTGGGACGCCGCCGCGCACCGCGCCAAGCCCTGATGGCGAAGTGCATCAACCCCTGAGCGTGATCCGCTGGATCGCGTCGTAGATCTCGTTCTCTGCATCCACGGGGTGCACCTCCCCTGCCAGCGCCGCGAAGGACACCGCTTCGGCCGCCCCCAGCAAGGCATGCATGGCCACCGGCTTCAAAGGCTTCTTCGCAAAAGGCGCGAGCGCGTGACGGCACTTGTCCAGGAAAAGGGCTTCATGTTCCTTCTTCAGGGCTTCCAGCTCCGGTGAACCGGTCAGTGCCGCGCTCACTCCCGGCATTTCCCGCCCCATGGTCATGACGCAGTCGACGTAGCTCGCGGCGATGACCTTGGCGACCGCGGGAAGTGTCCTGGCACAGGCTGCGAGGGCTTCGTCCAGCAGTGCGTGCTGCCTGCGGTCGTACTCCTCGTAGAGCGCCGCGAGCAAACCGTTGCGCGCCCCGAAATGGTCATAGACGACGGGCTTCGTCACGCCTGCGCGCTCGGCCAGGTAGCCCAGCGTGAGCGCATCGCTGCCTTCGCTGCGAACGATGGACCAGGCGACATCCAGCAGTTGGCGCTGCCGGGCCTGCTTGGGAAGGCGCCGCTTGATCGCACGGTCCGCGTCTGGCCTCGTCGGGTGGTTGGGCATCGATAACCTACCAAAAGTAATTTAAAGGGACTAATATACCAATGGTAGTTTATGCCCATCCCCAAGGATTTCCCATGCATGCCCTCATCGTCGTCAGTCACCCCGATCCGCAGTCGTTGACCCACGCAGTCGCGCACGCGTTTGCCGAGGGCGTTGCAGCGCTTGGCCAGCACACCACGGAGCTGGCAGACATCGCGGCAGAGGGATTCCAGCCCGCATTCAATCCGGCAGACCGGGCCACGTTCCTGTTGCAGGCATCCGCGCCGCCCGACGTCCTACGCGAGCAGGAGCGTATCGACCGCTCCGATGCGCTGGTGCTTGTCTACCCTGTCTACTGGTGGTCGTTTCCAGGGCAGCTCAAGGGGTGGATCGACCGCGTTTTCTGCAATGGGTGGGCGTACTCGGAAACCCCGGAAGGTGCCATCGAGAAACGGCTCGGCCGTCTTCCCGTCCACCTGCTCGGCATCGGCGCTGCCGACGAGAGAACATATGCGCGGCACGGTTACGACACGGCGCTGCGCGCACAGATCGATCACGGGATCTTCGATTACTGCGGCGCCAAGGTGGTCACCTCGAGGATCCTATGCGGCATCGACAGTGCAAGCGCCGCATCCCACATCACCATCGCGCGTGAAATGGGTCGCAACGCGTTCGCGCAGCACGGTACAGGCGATGTCGAGCACAGGACTTCGGACACGTCCATGCCCGCTCACGGTCTGCGCGCAACCCACCCCTTGAACGTGAACGCGCAGTAGAAAAGCTCGATGTCCACGAATCCGGCCTCCCGCAGCAGATCCACGTCCTGCTGCGGCGAGAGTGCCGGCAGCTTCTCCTTGATGGCGGCGATGCTCGCTTCGGCCTGTAGCGCAGGCGCGCCGGAAGCCGCCGCGAAGGCGGCATTGCGCTGGAGCCAGCGGGTCCTGGCCGGCTCCTCCCCCGGAAAGCTGTGGTGCGCGACGACCAGAGGCGACCCGGACGCGAGCCTTGCGAACACCTGCTTCAGCGTCTGCAGGCGTTCGGCCGCCGGCAGGAAATGCAACGTCAGCAAACAGGTCACCCCATCGAAAGGCCCCATCGGCGCATGGTCGATATACCCGTGGTGCAGGCGCGTGCGGGCAGCCAGGTTCCCCAGCGTCGTGCGCGCGAGGTCGAGCATCTGCGCGGAGGGATCGACACCATCGAATTGCCAATCCGGCTGCATCTCGGCGAAGGCTTTCAGCTCCAGCCCGCCGCCAGCGCCGAGCACGAGAATCCGCGCATCGGCAGCCGCGCGCTCGCGCAACAGCAGGCCGGCCATGCGGTGCAGGTCGCGCAGCCCGGGCACCATCCGGGCGGCCCGCTCCGCATAACCTTCCACCGCTGCCGGGTCGGAGAACAGGGTCACCGAATGCGCTCTCGCTCGCTCACGACGGTGCGAGCGTTTCGGGCCAGACCAGCGAACGGTGCACCTGGGCGCCCGCCATGGCCCCGCTGCCCACGGCCAGCGAGACGGAATGCGGCACGCGCGCCACGTCGCCACAGGCGAACACCCCGGCGACCGACGTCTTGCTCTCCGCATCGGTGCGGATCTGGATGCCCATGGGCGTCTCTTCCAACGCACAACCGATGCCCTCGGCCAAGGCATTCGATGGAGACGTGCGCGTTGCCGCGAACAGGCCCGCGAAGGGCAGCTGCCGCCCGTCGGCCAGCACCACATCGGCAGGGCCTTCGATGCGGTCGATGGGCGTGGACTCGATCGCCACTCCCCGGTGCTCCAATTTTTCGCGGGTCTCGGGGGTCAGCTCCACGGCGCCGTTGACGAGCAGTGTCACGGCGCCCCACTCGGTGAGCAGTTCGGCCTGGTGGAGCGACAGCGGGCTGCTGCCGACGATGCCGATGCGCCCCTTGTGCAGTTCATAGCCGTGGCAGTACGGGCAATGGAAGACGGACTGCCCCCAGCGCTCGGCCAGGCCCGGCACGGCGGGAAGTTGGTCGGCTACCCCGTTGGCGAACAGGATGCGGCGCGCATGGTGCGAGACGCCATCGGCCGTGGTGACCTCGAACCCGTCCACCCGTCCCGTGACCGACCCGGCCCGCTCCTCACGCCAGGTCAGGGTGGGATAGATCTCCAGCTGGCGGCGCGCCTGTGCCGCGATCTCGCCTGGCGGCACGCCGTCCTGGCCGAGAAACCCATGCGCGTGGCTGGCGAACCGGTTGCGCCGTTCGCCCGCGTCGATCACCAGCACGTTGCGCCGCGCGCGGACCAATTGCAGCGCCGCGGCCATGCCCGAATAACTTCCACCGATGATGATGGCGTCGTGCTGCATGCTCAGCTCCTTTTGCGTCGAACAGCCGCATGCCGGCGCGCGAAGTCGGCGGCAAGATCGGCCAGGGTGATCTCGGAGAAACGCTGCAGCAGCAACGCCTCGGCCTCGGCAAACGTGCTTTCGAGCGCGGCGTTCACCGATTGCTCGACCAGGCACTCCGGCGTCTCGTGGCGGTTGCCGATGGCGAACATCGCAGGCTCGCCCAGCGCCTCGTGCAACTGGCGGAGGGTGACGGCACGCAGGTCGGCCTGGATGCGCCATCCACCCGCATGGCCTCTCTCGGACTGGACGATGCCGGCGTCCCGCAGAAATCCCATGGTGCGCCGGACGACGACGGGATTGGTTCCGAGGCACTGGGCCAGGGCGTCCGAGGTCATCGGGCCCTCCTGCTCGGCCATGTGCAGCAAGGCATGAAGGACCGAGGAAAGGCGGCCGTCGCGTTTCATGTAACTAATGATGTTTCATGATGCGCGAAAGATCAACCTTCATCAACATCAGGCGGCTCTGGAACGACCGATGGAGGCCGACACCCAATGCGGCCTCAGTCGGGTGGCCTATCGAGATCGCGGGATGTGAGATGCAGCCTAGAGGGGAGGGCGCTGCGCTTGAGTCCGGCCGCCGTGATCCTGGCGCACAGCCATCCCAGGAGTCGGCGAGGAATCCGCTGCTTTCAACAATCGACTTTGAAGACTTCAGTGTCGCAGTCATCCAATACTGCAACGCCATCATTTCCTGAAGACCGCCGCCTTCGGCGCACTGGTCGCGAGGTCAGGTGTTGCACTCCCACCTTCGCGCGCCGCGGATAGGCCAATGCCGGCACAAGCCTGCTGCCGTAACGGCCGCGTGGGTTGTCTCGACCCTGGTTCCGGCATGGCGGCAGACCAAGCAGGGAGGTGGTGGATGCGCGCGGCGGATATCGGTAAATGCGGACGGGCATGTGCTCGCGGCGGCCCCGGGCGATCCCGCCGTCTGGCAGGACAGCGACCCGGATCGTGATGGACTTGGGCTGTGCAATGCATCACTCCCTGACGGGAGCGCGACGCGCGGGTAGGCGTTACCACGCGCAATGTGAACGCTCCGCTTTCTTTCACCTCGCCGAAAGGAGTGCGAAAGACAGCGTGCCTAGGCTCTGCCCCCATCAGCCGGAGAGCCACCTTGCGCGCCCAATGGAACATCCTTTGCGATTTTGACGGTACCGTGTCCCTGCAGGACGTGACCGACAGCCTGCTCGAACACCTCGGGAGCCCCGGTTGGCGGGAGCTGGAGGACGACTGGGTCGCCGGTCGGATCGGGGCCCGCGAGTGCATGAGCAAGCAGGTCGCGCTGCTCGACGGCGACGTCGATGCGCTGCACCGGGTGCTGGATGCGGTGCGGATCGATCCGGCCTTCGTGCGCTTCGTCGCGCTGGCCGAGCGCCTGGGCATCCCGCTGAGCATCGTCAGCGACGGCCTGGACTACGGCATCGCCCGGATCCTGGCCCGCCACGGCCTGCACCATCTGCCGATCATCGCCAACCGCCTGCTGCGTACCGACGCCGGGCAGTGGCGCATGGCCTCGCCGCATGCGCAGCCGGACTGCCCCAGCGGCACCTGCAAGTGCGCGGTGATGGCGCAACAGCCGCCCGAGCGCGCCACCTTGCTGATCGGCGACGGCCGCTCCGATTTCTGCCTGGCTGGCAAGGCCGACCTGGTGTTCGCCAAGGACGGTCTGCTGCGCCATTGCCGCGCCAACGGGATCGCCCATTGCGCGATCACCGGTTTCGACGACGCCATCGCCCTGCTGCCCGAGTTGGCCGAGCCGGCGACGGCCGCCGTGTCCTTCCCGCTTCCTCTCACCCAACGAGCCTGATCCCGATGAACCGGAATGTCCCGCTTTCCTCGCTCGCACCGCTGCATGGCGATGCCGCGCCCGATCCGGAGGCGCTGCTGCGCACCGGCGCAGACCACCATCGCGCGCTGAGCGATGCGCAGATGCTGGCCGACGAGTCCCAGTACTGCTCCTACGGCGACACCGTGCACTACAGCGAGCCGCCGCGCATCTTCGGCCGCTGCGACGGCAGCTACCTGTACGACACCGAAGAAGTGCCGTACCTGGACCTGCAGATGTGGTACTCGGCGGTCAACTTCGGCTACGCCAATCCGCGCCTGAACCAGGCACTGACCCGCCAGATCGAGACGCTGCCGCAGGTCGCCAGCCAGTACCTGCACCCGACCAAGATCGAATTGGCCAAGACCATCGCGGTCGACGCCGAGCGCAAGTGGGGCCGCAAGGGCCGCGTGCACTTCAACGTCGGTGGCGCGCAGTCGGTGGAAGACTCGCTGAAGATCGTGCGCAACGCCAGCGCCGGCAAGAGCCTGGTGTTCGCCTTCGAAGGCGGCTACCACGGCCGCACCCTCGGCGCCTCGGCGATCACCTCGTCGTACCGCTACCGCCGCCGCTTCGGTCATTTCGACCGCGCCCAGTTCATCGAATTCCCGTACCACTTCCGCGGCCCCAAGGGCATGTCCAAGGAAGAGTACGGCGAGCAGTGCGTGGCCAAGTTCGAGCGTCTGTTCGAGACCGAGTACAACGGCGTGTGGGATCCCAAGGCCGGGCAGTGCGAGTACGCGGCGTTCTACGTCGAGCCGATCCAGGGCACCGGCGGCTACGTGATCCCGCCGCCGAACTTCTTCACCGGCCTGAAGCGGGTGCTGGACAAGTACGGCATCCTGATGGTGGTCGACGAAATCCAGATGGGCTTCTTCCGCACCGGCAAGCTGTGGGCGATCGAGCATTTCGGCGTGACCCCGGACGTGCTGGTGTTCGGCAAGGCGCTGACCAACGGCCTCAATCCGCTGGCCGGCATCTGGGCGCGCGAGGAGCTGATCAACCCGACCGTGTTCCCGCCGGGCTCGACCCACTCCACCTTCGCCTCCAACCCGCTGGGCACCGCGGTCGGCCTGGAAACCATGCGCATGCTGGCCGAGACCGACTACGAGTCGATGGTGATGGCCAAGGGCGCGCACTTCCTGGACGGCCTGCGCGACCTGCAGAAGCGTCACCCGGAAATCGGCGACGTCGATGGCCTGGGCCTGGCCCTGCGCGCGGAAATCTGCCAGGCGGACGGCTTCACGCCGAACCGCAAGCTGCTCGACACCATGGTCGACATGGGCCTGGAAGGCGAACTGCGCCACAACGGCAAGCGCATCGGCCTGATCCTGGACGTGGGCGGTTACTACAAGAACGTGATCACGCTGGCGCCGTCGCTGCACATCAGCCACGAAGAGATCGATCTGGGCCTGTCCTTGCTGGACCAGTTGCTGACCCGCGCCAAGCAGGTCGCATGAGCCGGGCGGGAGACGACGCGCGCGGTTCGCGTTGCCTCCCGCCGTTCGCCGCGGCGGCGGGCGCTTCAGCCCACCGCGCGCAGCGCGATCACCGCATTGAGTCCGCCGAAGGCGAAGGAATTGCTCAGCACCGCCTGCACGTGGCGGGCGCGCGCCTGGTTCGGCACGTAGTCCAGGTCGCATTCCGGATCGGCGTCGAGGAAGTTGGCCGTGGGCGGGACCACCTGCTCGCGCAGCGCGCCGATCGCCGCCACCAGTTCCAGCGCGCCGGCCGCACCGAGTGCATGGCCGTGCACCGCCTTGGTCGAACTGACCGCCAGCGCCTCGGCGTGCGCACCGAACACCTGACGCAACGCCTTGGTCTCGCAGCGGTCGTTGGCCTGCGTGCCGGTGCCGTGGGCGTTGATGTAGTCGATCTGTTCCGGGGCCAGGCCGGCATCCTGCAGCGCCAGGCGCATCGCCGTGGCGGCGCCGTCGATGCTGGGCGCGACGATGTCGCCGGCATCCGAACTCATCCCGAATCCCGCCAGTTCCGCCAGCGGTACGGCGCCACGGGCGGCGGCGTGCTCGGCGGTTTCCAGCACGAACATCCCGGCGCCTTCGCCCAGCACCAGGCCGCTGCGCTGTGCGCAGAATGGCCGGCAGGTGTCGTCGCTGACCACCCGCATCGCTTCCCAGGCGCGGATCAGTGGCAGGCTCAGGCAGGCTTCGCTGCCGCCGGCGATGGCCACGTCGGCCAGGCCGTGACGGAGCATCAGCACGGCCTGGGCGAGGGCGTGGTTGGCCGAGGCGCAGGCGCTGGACACGGCGAAGGCCGGGCCGCGCAGGCCAAAGGCGATGCTGATCTGGCTGGCCGGGGCGTTGGCCATGCTGCGCACGATGGTCAGCGGATGCAGGCGTTCGGCCTGGTCGCGGTACAGCCGGCGCGATTGCTCGTCGCGGCTGAGTTCGGCGCCGACACCGGTACCGACCACCACCGCACAGCGCGCGCCGAGCGCGGCATCGTCGCGTGGCAGGCCGGCCTGGACGATCGCTTCCTGGGCGGCGACCAGGGCGACCTGGGTCATGCGGTCGAGCTGGCCCGGGGCGATGCCGCCGGTCTGCGTGGCGTCCGGCGCGAACCCTTGCAGGGTCGCGGCCACGCGCATCTTCAGGGTGCTGAGCGGATCGGGCGAGGGCAGGGCGGCGATGCCGCTGCGGCCCTCGCGCATCGCGCTCCACAGCGCCTCGGCGCCGAGGCCGAGCGCGCTGACCGCGCCCGTGCCGGTGACGACCACGCGCCGCACGTGCGGGGAGGCGCCCATGGTGCGTCAGTGCGCCGGTTGCGCCGCGCCGGCCGCCGCCTTGGCCGCCAGCGCGTCCTCGACCGCCTGCACCAGCTTGCCGAGCGAGCCGTCGTCCAGGTTCGGGTCGCGCTGCGGGAAGGTGATGTCGAAGTGCTCTTCGATGTCGAACAGGATTTCGATGGCCTCGAGCGAATCCACGCCCAGGTCCTGCAGCTTGGCATCGGGGGTCAGGCGCGCCGGGTCGATCTCGCCATGCTTGGTGACGATGCTGTGGATTTGCGACTCGATGGACGGGGTCATGGCAGTGCTCCGCGAAATGAAGGGCCACCGTGCGGCACCCGCCGCCGGTGGATCGCACGCTGCGGCCTGGGCCGCAGCATCCATTCTCCACGCTAGACGATCAATCTTGCAGATGCCTTTCGTCAACCAACTCGAGCCGCAGGCCTTGCAGCGGCAGTTCCTGCAGCACCCGCCGTCCGGTTTCCTGATCCAGCCCCTGGAGCACGGGGTGCCGGCCTTCGAGGCCGATTTCGACCTGCTGACCACGGCCGAGCCGGCGCTGCGCGACCGCGTGGCGCGGCTACCGTTGCAGCGCCTGTGGCAACGCCTGCTGCGGCCGCGCACCAGCTTCGTCGGCAGCACCGTCAGCGAATACGCCTGGCTGCCGCGCGCGGCCGACCCGGCGCAGTTGCCGCGGCAGTGGCGCAGGCAACTGGGCCGGCGCCGCGCGCTGATGATCGTCAAGGACGTGCCGCAGCGCTCGCCGCTGCTGGATGAGGCCGACAACGCCTGGGCGCAGATCTTCCTGGACGCCTGCGAGCGCAATGGCTACGTGCTGCTGCGCGGGCAGGCGCTGGCCTGGGTGCCGATCGATTTCGCCTCCACCGACGAGTACCTGGCGCGGCTCTCGCGCGGGCGCCGGCGTAACATCCGCCGCAAGCTGCGCTCGCGCGCCGACCTGGAGATCGAGGTGCTGCCGACCGGCCCGGCCTTCGCCGACTCGGCGCTGCGCGCGCACTGCTATGCGCTGTACCAGGAGGTGTATGCGCAAAGCGAGATCCATTTCGACCTGCTCACCGAGCCGTTCTTCGATGCGCTGCTGACCGACGCCGCGTCCGGTGGGCAGGTGTTCGTGTACCGGCACCAGGGCCGCATCATCGGCTGGAACCTGTGCTATGTGCACCAGGGCCGGCTGCTGGACAAGTACATCGGCCTGCATTACCCGGATGCGCGCGACCACAACCTGTACGCGCTGAGCTGGATCGAGAATCTCGATTACGCCTGCCGCCACGGCCTGACCGCCTACGTCGCCGGCTGGACCGATCCGGAAGTGAAGGCCCAGCTCGGCGCCAGCTTCACCTACACCTGGCATGCGGTGTACCTGCGCAATCCGCTGCTGCGCGCCGTGCTGCGCCGGCTGCGGCCGCTGTTCGAATCCGACGACGTCGGGCCGGCGGCCGATGCCGCCGAGGAGGACTGAGATGCGCACCCCGGTCCTGCTCGATCTCGACGATTCGCTGGGCGCAGTGCCCGACGCGGTGCGTCTGCCGCTGCGTGACTGGTGCGACGGCCTGCGCTTCGCCTGCTCGATGGCGCGGCTGCGTCGCTTCGGCGCGGCGCTGGAGCAGGCACTGCCGGCGCAGTACGGCACCGTGCTGCTGGGCAGCGGCGATTTCCATCACTTGAGCCTGCCGCTGATCGTGCGCCTGGCGCAGCGCGCGCAGGCACCGTTGCGGGTGGTGGTGTTCGACAACCATCCGGACAACATGCGCTTCCCGTTCGGGGTGCATTGCGGCTCGTGGGTGCGGCGCATCGCCGCGCTGCCGCAGGTGGCGCAGGTCGAGGTGGCCGGCATCACCTCCGGCGACGTCGGCCCCGGCCATGCCTGGGAGAACCATCTGCTGCCGCTGTACCGCGGCAAGCTGCGCTACTGGTGCAGCGGCGTGGACGTGGGCTGGGCGCGGCGGCTGGGCCTGGGCCAGGCGGTGCGCGGCTTCGCCAGCGTGAGCGAACTGAGCGATGCGTTCGTCGAGCACCTGCGGCGCACGCCGATGCCGACCTATCTGTCGCTGGACAAGGACGTGCTGGATCCGCAGGACGTGCGCACCAACTGGGACCAGGGCCAACTGCGCGTGCCGCAGTTGCTGCAGGCGATCGACGCGCTGCGCGGGCAGGTGTGCGGCAGCGACATCACTGGCGAGGTCTCGCTGGCCCACTATCCGCAATGGTGGAAGCGCACGTTGGCATCGCTGGATGCGCAGCCGGAACCGTCGCCGGCCGATCTGTCGGCCTGGCAGGCGCAGCAGCATGCGTTGAACCTGCGGCTGCTGGCGGCGCTGGACGCGGCCAGCGTCGGTTAACGCGGGCCCTGTCCGTCTGTAGGAGCGGCTTCAGCCGCGAGAGGCATTACCGGTAACGCCCTCGCGGCTGAAGCCGCTCCTACACGATTCTTCCCGTCGTTACGCGAGGCGCATTTTCATCGCGACGCTGGCGAAGCCGCCCGTCGCCCAGTCAGGCGCTCGGCGCAGCGGCGTGCACCAGATCGACATCCAGCGGCGCCGGCCCGACCGCGCCGGCGCAGGCAGCCTGCAGCGTGGCCACGATGGTCTCGAAGCGCGCCTCGTCCAGCCAGGGGCTGTTGCTGATGCTCAGGCAGCGTGCGGCGAAGTCGCTGGCGTTGGGCATCGGCGTGCGCTCGACGATGCCGTGCAGGTAGTCGTAGCCGGGCAGGGCATGCACGAACGGCACCGCCACGCCGAGCCCGCGCGGCCACAGCGTAGCCAGCACCGATTCGCGTGCGGCCGCGTCGGGCAGCAGCACCATCAGGATCGGCCAGCTGCCCTGAGCACCCGGGGTATCGGCGATCACGCTCAGGCCGGGGATGCTGGCCAGGCGTGCGCTGCGGCGTCGGCCCTGCTCGCGAATCTGCGCAAGGAATGCAGGCCAGCGCGCGCTGGCGCGTACGCCCACCGCTTCGCGCCAGGCGCCGACCGCGTGTTGGGCGATGGCCGTGCCGAAGCGGTCGCCGGCCGCGCCGATGCGGTCGCCGCGGCGCAGCGCGCGGCGTACCGGCGCGCCATAGGCCCAGCGCAGCGGCTGCGGCCGGTACAGCGCGGCGTAGCCGAGCAGTTCCAGGCTGCGGCGCAGTTCCCAGCGCCAGTCGCGCTGGCCCAGGCGGGCGGCGGTGTCGGCCAGGCTGCGCTGCAGCGGCGCATGCCGCGACATCAACAGCCCGCCTTCGTAGAGGGTCAGGCCCTTGCCGGCGGCCAGGCTGCAGAAGCCGATGTCGCCGCCCAGGCCGGCCGGGCGGCCGTCGGGGTGCACGCCGCCCAGCGCCTGCGCGGCGTCCTCGATCAGCAGCGCGCCGCAGCTTTCGGCGGCACGGCGCAGCGGCGCCAGGTCGGTCAGGCGCCCGCCAAGATGGGTGGCGATGATCGCCAGGGTGTCGCTGCCGCAGCGTTGCGCCAGCTGCACCGGGTCCAGTTCCAGCGAGCCGGGCAGCAGATCGCACAGCACCAGTTGCAGGCCGCAGTGCGCCACCGCCAGCGCCACCAGCGGGCAGGTATAGGCCGACACCAGCACCTGCCGGCGCCGGTTGGCCGCGGTCAGGGTGCGCAGGGCCACGATCAGCGCCGCAGTGCCGGAGCAGGTCAGCAGCGCCTGCGGCAGGCCGACCGCGCTGGCCAGGCGGGTGCGCGCACGGCCAGGCCACAGGTCGCGCCACTGCAGCGGCAGGCCGGCAGTCGGCGGGATCTCAATGCGCATCGGCAGGATCCGCGCGTTCGCCCATCGCCAGGCAGACGATGCCGCCGACGATCAGCGCCGCGCCCAGCGCCTGCAGGACGCCGATGTGTTCGTTGAACCACCAGGCCGACAGCAGCATCACGCTGACCACCTCCAGGTGCGAGGCGGCGAAGGCCGGGCCGATCGGCGCGTGCTCGAGCAGCTTCATCCAGGTGAAGAACGCGCCGATGTAGCCGAGCAGCGCGGCGTACAGCCATGGGCTGCCGAGCAAACGCAGTACCCACGCCAGTTCGGCCTGCGGCGGGAAGGCATGGGTGCCGGCCAGCTTGAAGCCGATCTGGGCCAGCGTGTCGAAGCTCAGCAGCAGGGCGAAGCCCACCGCGTAGCGATGCAGCGGCGGCCGGCTCATGAGCCCAACCCCACCACGGCCACGCCGGCGCTGACCAGGCAGATGCCGGCCACCTGCATGCGCCCCAGGCGTTCGCCGAACAGCCAGCGCCCGGCCAGCATGATCGCCACGATGTTGATCGAGCCCAGCAGCACGCCGCGGCCCAGCGGCACCAGCGACAGGAACGCGGTCCAGGCGAGGAATTCGAGCACGTAGCAGGCCACGCCGAACCACAAATATGGCTGCCGGGCCATGTTCTGCCAGCGCGTCACCCCGGTACCTTGCGGTCGGCTGGCGACGTACTTGAAGGCCAACTGGCCGGCGGTGTCGAGGACCACCGTCGTCAACCAGATCGCCACCACCGAGCCGCTCATCGCCATCAGGCGGCCGCCTGCTGCGGGGTGGTCAGGGCCGCGAAGAACTGCGCCAGGCGCGCGCCGAGCACGCGCCGTTCGCGGTCCAGGGTGATCATGTGGTAGCTGTCGTGCAGCAGCAGCAGCTCGGTCGGCCCGGAGACGTTGGCGATCACCAGCCGCGCGTTGCGCAGGTCGGCGATGTCGTCCTCGGCCGCGTGCGCGACCAGGCATGGCGCGACGACCTTGGGCAGGTTGCGGCGCACGTCGCGCGAGAGCAGGTACATCTCGGCCAGGGCGTGCCAGGGGTTGCCGGGCAGGCCGGCGGCGCTGCTGTCGCCGCCGAGCATGGCGCTGCTGACCTGGGCGCGGATGCGCTCGTCGCGCAGGCCGTACGGCGGCTCCTCCAGGAACATGCGGCGCTTGCCGATGCCCAGGCGCTTGAACCACGGCAGCAGGAACGCCAGCCGCGCGCGCTTGGGGATGTTCCAGCCGTCGTAGCGGAAGGTGGCGCCGAGCACGCCGACCCCGTCCACCCACTGCGGACGCTCCTGCGCCAGGCGCAGCGCCAGCAGCGCGCCCATCGACAGCCCGGCCACGAACAGCCGGTCGACCTGCGGACGCATGCGCTCGGCGGCGGCCTCGACGCTGGCGTACCAGTCGCGCCAACTGGTGGCCAGCAGGTCGTCCTCGTCGCCGCAATGGCCGGCCAGCTGCACGCCGTGCACGCTGAAGCCTTCGCGGTTCAGGCTCTTGCCGAGCAGGCGCATCTCGCTGGGCGTGCCGGTCAGGCCATGGATCAGCAGCACGCCGTTGCGGCCGCCTTCGAAGTGGAACTCGGCAGATTCGATCATGTAAATAGGCGCGGCTGCGCAGTCTCGGCAATCCGTGCAGGGTCGCCGCCGCGCGTTTCAGCAGCCTTTCGCCGCGGTGGCGGCGTGCAGCTCAGCGCTTGGCTGCGGCCGGGTTGCGGAAGCGCACCAGCACGCGCTGGCCCAGGCGCAGGGTCGAGGGCTGGGTGAAGGCTAGCACGCAGGCCACGCTGCGGTCGTTGCCGGCGGGCGTGGCGTCGTCGTGCAGCTGGGTGGGGCCGTAGGCCGGCGCCAGCCAGCGCACCACCGCCTCGCCGAGCACGGTCTGGCGGCCGTCGTCGCTGATCACCTCGGCGGCCATGCCCGGGGTGACGCTGCCGGCATAGCTTTCGTTCAATTCGGCGCGGACCAGGCGCGGTGCGTCCGGCAGCAGGGTCAGCAGCGGCGTGTTGGCCTCGCTGCGCGCGCCGACCGCGGCCGACAGCTGCAGCACGCGACCGGCGACCGGCGCCTGCAGACGATACTGCGCGCGCTGCAACTCGGTCGCGCGCACCTGCGCCTCGGCCAGGGCCGCGTCGCTGCGCGCGGTGTCCAGCGCGTCGACCAGGCTCTGCACCGCGTCGCTGGCGTCGTCGGCGGTCTGCCCGTCGCCGGCGCCCAGGCGCGCGGCCTCGGCCAGCCGCCGCTGCTTCTGCTGCGCGCTTTGCAGGCGTTGCTGCAACTGCTTCAGGTGGGCGGCGGCGGCCTGCGCGCGGGTGCGGGCGATGTCCAGGTCGACCGCGGCGGCGCGATCGTCGCCGGCGACCAGCAAGGCGCCTTTCTGCACCGCGTCGCCCTCGTGCACCGGCACCTCGCGCAGGGTCGCGGCGACCGGCAGGCCGAGCTTGAGTACGCCGCCTTCCACGTCGATGCGGCCGCGCGCCACTGCCAGGTAGGCCGGGGTGGCGGCCGGCGCCGGGGCCGGCGTACGGTCCGATGGCGCGCATGCGGCCAGCAGCAGGCTCAGCAGGGGCGCGGCGGCGAACGCTTTCATGGTGCGGGATTCCGTGAGGGCAGGGGCGAGGGTGGCGCGATGACGCGGCGGTCGTCGTGGATGCGGCCGTCCTCCATCGACAGTACGCGGTCGGCGTGGCGGATCAGGCGCGGGTCGTGGCTCACGCACAGCACCATGGTGTTGTGGCGGCGCGCGATGCGATGCAACAGGTCGATCACGATCTGGCCGTTGCCGGCGTCCAGCGCGCTGGTCGGTTCGTCGGCGAACAGCAGCGCGGGGTGCTTGGCCAGCGCGCGGGCGATCGCCACGCGCTGCTTCTCGCCGCCGGACAGTTCGGACGGGCGCAGGTGCTGGCGGTGGGCGATGCCGACCTCGGCCAGCGCCTCTTCGGCGCGGCTGCGCACCTCGGCCGGGGCCAGGCCCATGTACTGCAGCGGCAGCCGCACCTGGTCCAGCGCGCACAGCGCCGGGAACAGGTTGAAGCCTTGGAAGATGAAGCCGGTGTGGCGCAGGCGGAACTGCTCCAGCGCGGTGGCGCCGAGCGCGCCCAGCTCCTCGCCCAGCGCCAGCACGCGACCCGCGTCGGCGCGCTGCAGGCCGCTAAGGATCGACAGCAGGGTGCTCTTGCCGCAGCCGGACGGGCCGGAGATCAGGGTCAGCTCGCCCGGCCACACCTGCAGTTCCACGTCGCGCAGCACCGGCGTGCGCAGGCTGCCGGAGACGAAGCTCTTGCACAGCCCGCTGCCGCTGAGGGTGGCGGCGGCCGGGTGCAGCGCGGCGGGGGCAACAATGCGGCTCATCGCAGCAGCAACGCCGGATCGGCGCGACGCAGCCCGCGCAGCGCGGCCAGGGCCGAGACCACGGTCAGCAGCATCACCGCGCACACGCACAGGCCCCAGCCGCTGGCGTTGAACGCCACCGGCACGTCGTGCGCGCGGGCCAGCGCGACCAGCGCCGCGCCCAGGGCGCTGGCGCCGATCAGGCCCAGCGCGCCGACCCAGGCGGCCTGTTCCAGCACCACCCAGCGCAGGTTGCGCATGCTCACGCCCAGCGCGTTGAGCGTGGCGTACTCGCGCGCGGCGCCGAGCACCGTGCCGAGCAATGTCTGGCTGGTGATGGCCACGCCGACCAGCAGCACGATGCCGCCGAGGAACAGCACGCCGGAGCCGGCGCCGGTGTCGAACATCCAGAACAGGATGCTGCGCCGGGCGAAATCGTCGGCGCTCCAGGCTTCCACGCGCGGCCGCGTGACCGCGCTGTCGATCGCCTGCGCCACCGCCTGCGGGTCGGTGCCGGGACGCAGCTTGGCCACCATGTAGGTCGGCCAATCCGGGTGTGCGGTGTCGCTGTTGAGCGCGCGCGCGGTGTCCAGCGACGCCAGCACGTTGACCCCGCCCAGCGCGCGCAGGCCGCGGCCGACTCCGATCACCCGCACGCGGTGGCCGTTGATGCGCGCGCTGCTGCCGACGCCGACGCCGAGCTTGTCCAGTTCCGCGCGGTCCACCACCACGGTGTCCGGTTCGCGCAGGCCCGCACGCAGGGCGGGGCTGAGCAGGCGGGAGAACATCAGTCCGCCGTCGCGGGTGTCGATGCCGGAGATGTAGACCGACACCGCACCGGTGTCGCCGGGGCCGCGCCAGTCGCCGTCGAACCAGATGAATGGCTCGACCTGCGCCACCCGCGGATCCAGGTACAGCGGCGCGGCGGCGTCCGGATCGATGGCGCGGCCCTGGTCCACGCTCTGCGTGCCGGGATAGCCCAGCCACAGGTCGGCGTCGGAGCCGGAGACATAGACGCTGGCGCTGCCGAAGATGCCCAGCACCAGCGCGGTCTGCAGCAGCAGCAACAGGCTGGCGAAGCCCACCGACACCACCACCGGCAGGAAGCGGCGCCACTCGTAGCGCAGGGTCTGGCGGGCCAGCGCGACCATCAGGGCTGCGCGCCTTGGTGTTCGTTGCCGGTATCGGGAATCGGCGCGGTGGCGCTGCCCAGCGCGGTGTGCAGGGCGACGTAGGCCAGGTCGCGCTGGCGCTGCGCTTCCAGCAGCTCCAGCGCGGCCTGGTCGCGTGCGGCCTGCTGCGTGGCCACGTCCAGGTCGCTGCCCAGGCCCAGCCGCCGGCGCTGCTGGGCGACGTCGCTGGCCTGCTGCTGTGCCTGCAGCACCTGCTGCTGGGTCTCGGTGTTGCGCCGCTGCTGTTCCAGCGTGGTCAGGGCGTTCTCGACCTCGTTGACCGCGTCCAGCACGCTCTGCCGGTAGGCCAGGGTGGCCGCTTCCAGCAGGTCGCCGCGCGCCTTCGCCTTGGCCTGGCGGATGCCCCAGTCGAACAGGGGGATGTCGATCACCGGGCCGAACGAGGCGATGCCATGGGTGGCGGTGCGGCGATGGGTCAGCAGGCTGGTCGACCAGCGGATCGCGCCGCCCAGGCCGATGCTGCCGTAGCGGTCGGCGCGGGCGATGCCCAGCGCGCCGGCGGCGCTGATCACCTCGGCCTCGTGCGCGGCGATGTCCGGGCGCCGGCGCAGCAGGTCGGCCGGCACGCTGTCGACCGCGGCGATCTGCAATTGCCCCGGCGCGGTGGCGGCCGCGGCCGTGCTCCACGCCGGGTCGGGCGTGTCGCGGCCCAGCAGCACCGCCAGGCGCCGCGCGGCCGCGGCCGCGGCGTCGCGCGGTTCGTTCGCCGCGGCCTGCGCCTGCAGCGCCGCGGCCTGCCCCTGCGCGGCGGTGGCCGGTGCGGCCAGGTGCAGATCGACCAGGGTCTGCTGCAGGCCGGCCTGGCGCTGGCGCGCGCTGGCGATGTCCTGCAGCAGGCGTTCGGCCTGCTGCGCGTGGCGCAGGTCGATCCAGTTGTGCGCCACGTCGGAGATGGTCGCCGCGCGCACCTGCGCCAGGTTGGCCTGGGCGCTCTGCAGGTCGCCGCGTGCCACGCGGTTGGTGGCTTCGCCGCGGCCGAACAGCGGCAGCTCCCATTCCGAATCGACGCCGACCACCAGGAACGAGGCGCTGGCGTCGGGGTCGATCGGGTCCTCGGTGCGCGCGCGCAGCTGCGGCCTCAGGGTCGCGTCGGCGACCGCATCCAGCCGCCGCGCCGCGCGCAGCCGCGCCAGCGCCTGGCCCACCTCGAGATCATCGCGCAACGCCTGCGCGACCAGCGCGTCGAGTTGCGGATCGTGGAAGTCCTGCCACCAGGCGTTGCCCGGCGGGCGTGGCGCGGCCGCCTGCGGCGTCGCGCTGCTCCACTGTGCGGGCATCGACGGCTGGCGCAGGTCGGGGATGGGCTTGCTGGCACAGCCGCCTAGCGAGAGCGCGGCGGCCAGCGTCAGCATCGTGAGCGGGCGGATAAGGATCCGGCTCATGCCTGCGGCTCCGCGGCGGCCGGCAAGTCCAGTTCCGCGCGCAGCCCGCCCAGCGCCGAACGCCGGTAGCGCAGCGTGGCGTGGTGGCGCGCAGCGATGTTGGCGACGATCGCCAGGCCCAGGCCGGTGCCGCCTTCGGGCGCGTCCGGGGCACGGAAGAAACGCTCGCCCAGGCGCGGCAGCAGGGCCTCGTCGATGCCGTTGCCGGCGTCGTCCACGGCCAGGCGGACAGACTGTGGATCGCGGCGCAGGCTGACCGTGACCACGCGGCCGGCGGCATGGCGGAAGGCGTTGTCCAGCAGGTTGTCGAGCAGCTCGCGCAGCGCATAGACGTCGGCGGCCACCCAGGCGGGCGCGTCGTCGTCGGCGCCGTCGTAGCCCAGGTCCACGCCGGCGTGCAACGCGTCGGGGATGCGCTCGGACAGCGCTTGCGGCAGCCATTGCGCCAGGTCCAGCGGCAGCAGTTCGCGGATGCTCTCGCGCGGCGCCTGGGTGCGGGTCATCGCCAGCAACTGGGTGGAGGTGCGGGTGGCGCGGTCGGTCAGCTGGCGGATGTGCTGCAGCGCCTGCGCGGTGTCTTCCGGGCGCTGGCTGGACTGGGCGCGCTGCACGTGCATGCTCAGCCCGGCCAGCGGCGTGCGCAACTGGTGCGCGGCGTCGGCGAGGAAGCGCTCCTGCAGCGCCATCATGTGCTTGAGGCGGCCGAGCAGGCCGTCGATGGCCTGGGTCAGCGGCAGGATCTCCACCGGGATGTCCGGGCCGGATACCGGGCTGAGGTCGCGCTGGCTGTCGTCGAGCCGGCGCACCGCCGGCTCCAGCATGCGCAGGCCGACCCGCACGCCGTGCCAGACCAGCACCAGCAGGGAACAGGTGAGCAGCAGTTCGGTCGGCAACATCAGCACCAGGATCTCGCGAGCGCGGCGGTGGCGGTCGTCCAGGGTCTCGGCCACCGACACGGTGAGCCAATCGCCCGGCTCCAGCGCCGAGGGCAGCAACAGGCTGGCCACGCGCACCGGCACGCCGTTGTCCATGTGGTCGTCGTACAGCATCACCCGGCCGATCTCGGCTGGATCCGGGTGTGCGGGAATCGGCAGGGTGCTGCCGCTGATCACCCCGTGGCGGCGGCTGTCCAGCTTGAAGAACACCCGGCCGTCGCTGCTGTACTCCAGCAGCTGCCGCGCCTGCAGGGTCAGCGGCATGCGCTCGCCGGGGTCGTTGACCGCATTGGCCAGGCCCTGCGTGTCCTCCTTCAGGTCCATGTCGTGGACGTGATTGGTGTACTTGAGCATCAGCAGGTAGAACAGCGCCGACACCACCAGCATCAGCAGCACGGTGGGGATCAGCAGGAACGCCAGCAGTCGCTGGCGCAGGCTGGGGTGGCGGTATGCCGGCGACTGCGCGGCCGCGGTCGCGCTCACTGCGGGATCTGTGCGTGGTCGGCGGCCGGTGAGGCGGCGCGCGACTCCTCCAGCAGGTAGCCCAGGCCGCGGATGGTCCGGATGCCGACGCCAGCGCCGTGCAGCTTGCGCCGCAGGCGGTGCATGGAGATGTCCAGGCCGTTGTCGGTGATTTCGTGTTGCCAATCGCACAGCGCTTCGGTCAGCTGGCTGCGGCTGACCACGCGCCCGCTGCGCAGCAAGAGCGTCTCCAACAGCGCGAACTCGCGCGCGGTCAGGTCCAGCGGCTGGTCCTGCAGCCACACCCGGCGCCCGGCCAGGTTGATGCGCAGTTGCCCCAGCACCAGTTCGGGCACGCCGCCGCTGCTGCTGCGGCGCAGGAGCGCGCGGGTGCGGGCGAGGAACTCGGACAGTTCGAAGGGCTTGATCAGGTAGTCGTCGGCGCCCTGGTCGAGCGCGCGGATGCGGTCTTCCACCGCGTCGCGCGCGGTCACCACCAGCACCGGGATCTCGTCGCGGCGGGCGCGCAGGCGCTGCAGCACCTGCAGCCCGTCGCGGCGCGGCAGGCCCAGATCCAGGACCAGTAATTGATAGCTTTCGCTACCGAGTGCGCGTTCGGCGGCGGCACCGTCGCTGACATGGTCCACCACATGACCGCACTCGGCGAGCGAATCGCGTAACGCAACAGCAATGGACGTATCGTCTTCGGCAACCAGGATGCGCATGACGCGAATGCTTGCAACGGGGATGTGGGAAAACCGTCGTAATCGGCGGCGGCGAAGTCGCTACGTTCACATACGTCGATGTAGTTTCGGTGGAGTCTGTATCCAGATTCTGCGATGCGGTGATGACGATTGTCATCCATGACATCGTTTGCGCGGTGTTGGTCCTGACTCCGCCGGGTAGGGAAAACCCTATAGCCTGCCGCGGCATCCGCCGATCCTCACGCCCCCCCGGGCGGCGGCATCATGAACGCGCCGGCAACGTCACCGCTCCCGCGCCAGGGAGACGGCTCGCACGGAATCGAACGGATCTCGATTTGCCGGCCACTTTTCGCTCCCGCAGGCGCCGATGGACTGGCGTAGCCGCACTGCGATAGGAATCACAGGGAAGGAAACGCACGAGGCCCCGGCATGCCGGGGCCTCGTGCGTTCTGCCATCTGTCGCTCGGCCGGTTGGCTATCGTCCTGTCATCCAGCGCCGGGTCATCGGAGGTGGCCGGCGCGCAATCGGCGCCAGCGCGGTCTCCCTGGCGTGGAGGGCGCTGCGCCCGAGCGGCGCGACAAGGGAAAGGCGTTCACCGCCGGGCCTTCACACGCGCGGGTGGACGCAGACCCGCCATCGCCGCCGCTGCGCCAATCCGTGTCCAGCCGTCACGCCAGGGCAGGGAGCCGAGCGCGGGGGCGTCCGAAACAGCATGCGCCATCACCCGGCACGCACCGCCCCAGCCGCGACCCGCCTGCTTTTGCGAATCCCCAATCCCGATTCCCGACTCTCCGCCCTTCAGAGGGTCCAGTCCAGCCGCAACCCAGCCACCAAGGCATTGGGCAGGTCGCGGGTGCGCGCCGGCTCGTTGAACTGGTCCGGGTGCACGATGTACTGCAGGTTCGGCGCGATGCGCAGTTGCGGGGTCACCTCGATGCCGTAGCTCAGTTCCATCATGGTCTGGGAACGGTGCGGGGTGCCGCTGCCGCCGGCCGCGGCGCGGGCCAGGCGCAGGTCTTCCAGGGCGTCGTCGCTGTAGTGCTGCTGGGTGACGACGAAGGCGATGTTGTCCTGCGGGCGGCTGGCGAAGGTGCCGCGCTGGACCAGGCCCAGCTCCAGGAAGTGGTCTTCGATCAATTGCCCGGAGGTGCCCTTGAGCGCCGAGCCGAACACTACCAGGCCGCGGTTGCTGTCCGGGTCGGGGCGGGTGACCTGCTGCTCGAAGCGCACGAACGCCCCGGAGCGACCGTTGCGATTGGCGTAGTCCAGCCCGCTCAGCCGCGCCGGGTTGCCGTTGCGGTCGTTGAGCGGGTCACGGTAATCGGAGTTGTCCTGCCACCCGCCGATCTCGTACATCGCCGGCAGGCGCGCGCCGCTGGTCTGGGTGCTGTAGCCGATCGCGTACGGCACGATCACCCCGGTGCGGTCGTTGGTGCTCCAGTTCAGGCCGTGCTGGCCGCGCTCGGCCTGGATCGGGTTGACCTCATAGGCGCCGACGTGGACGTAGACGTTCGGCGTCACCCAGGCCTTGGCGTGCGCGGCCCAGCTGGACACCGGCCAGTAGGTGAAGTTGCTGGTGCGGAACACGAAGGTCGGGTTGCCGCAGGCCGAGTTGCCCTGGAAGTAGCCGCACAGCTCCGAGCCCAGGAAGTGGATGTTGGCCACGCTGCGGCCGGCTTCCAGTTCCAGGCGGTCGTTGAACAGCTTCTGGTCGATGGTGAAGTTGGCCAGGCGGGTGCCCTGGCCGCCGTAGATTTCCTGAACCGAGGTGCTGTTGCCGATGTTGCCGTTGGCCAGGTTGGTGCCGTGGCGGTTGATGCCGTAGACCTTCAGGGTGGCGCCGTTCCAGCCCAACAGCCGTTGCAGGTCCACGTCGGTGCCGAACATCAGTTGGCCGGCGTAGGCGCTGCCCTCATGCTTGCCGCCGTCCAGCGAGACCGCGGCCTCGCCGGTGTAGGCGAGCTTGAGCTTGAACGCGTCGCTGGCGTCCTGGGCGTGGGCCAGCGGCGCGGCGAGGGCCAGCGCCAGGGTGGCCAGGGGCAGGTGCGAGACGAGGGGACGGGACATGGCGGAACTCCTCAGCAGGGAAAGGCCGGCGCGCCGCCAGCGGCGACGGGGGGAGGGGCATCGCATGGCGACGCGCCGGCGCATGGAAGGGACTAGGCGACGACGACCGGCTTCTTCAGCACCCGCAACGCCACGGCAGTGACCACGGTGCCGGCGAGCAGCGCCACCAGGTACATGCCCAGGTGGCTGACCGCATTGGGGATCGGCAGCACGAACACGCCGCCGTGCGGCACCTTCAGCTCGGCGCCGGCGGCCATCGAGATGGCGCCGGCCAGCGCCGAGCCGAGCATCAGCGCGGGGATGGTGCGCAGCGGGTCGCGCGCGGCGTAGGGGATCGCGCCTTCGGTGACGAAGGCCAGGCCGAGCACGCCGGTGGCGGCGCTGCTGCCGCGCTCGTCCTGGGTGAAGCGGTTGCGGAACACCCAGGTGGCCAGGGCGATGCCCAGCGGCGGGGTCATGCCGGCGACCATCGCCGCGGCCATCGGCGTGTACACCTGGCTGGCGATCAGGCCGGTGGAGAAGGCGTAGGCGGCCTTGTTGACCGGCCCGCCCATGTCGAAGGCCATCATCGCGCCCAGCAGCAGGCCCAGCAGCACCGCGCTGCTGCCCTGCATGCCGCGCAGCCATTCGGTGAGCCAGGCCAGCAGCTCGGCCACCGGCTGGCCGACCACGTACAGCAGGGCCAGACCGACCAGCAGAGTGCCCAGCACCGGCAGGATCAGCACCGGTTTCAGGCCTTCCAGGGTGCGCGGCAGCTTGATCGCCCGGTTCAGCGCGGCCACGCCGTAGCCGGCGATGAAGCCGGCGAAGATGCCGCCGATGAAGCCGGCGCCGAGATTGGCTGCGACCATGCCGCCGATCATGCCCGGGGCGATGCCGGGGCGGTCGGCGATGGAGTAGGCGATGTAGCCGGCCAGGGCGGGCACCATCAGGGTGAAGCCGGCCTTGGCGCCGATCTGGAACAGCGACCAGGCCAGGGTGCCCTTGTGCGCGTCGTCGAAGGCGTAGATGCCGCCGAGCGCGAACGCCAGCGCGATCAGCAGGCCGCCGGCGGTGACGAAGGGCAGCATGAACGACACGCCGGTCATCAGGTGCTTGTACGGACCGGCGGAGCGGCCGCCCTGGGCCTGGGCCTGGGCGCTGCCGCCAGTGCCGGCCATGTGCACGCTGGCCTCGGCCAGGGCCTTGCGGATCAGCGCCGGGCCGTCGTTGATCGCCGGCTTGGTGCCGCTCTTGAACAGGCGCTTGCCGCCGAAGCGGCCCAGGTCGACCTCGCGGTCGGCGGCGATCAGCACCAGGTCGGCCGCGGCGATCTCCTCGGCGCTGAGCGCGTCCTGTGCGCCCACCGAGCCCTGGGTTTCCACCCGAAGTTGGTGGCCCAGCACCTTGGCCGCCTGCTGCAGGCCTTCGGCGGCCATGAAGGTGTGGGCGATGCCGGTGGGGCAGGAGGTGATGGCGACGATGCGCTTGCCGGCGCCCTCGGCGCTGCCGGCAGCGGCGGGAACGGCGGCGTTGGTCGTGGCGTTCGCCAGCAGCGGCGCCAGCACGGCGCCGGCATCGGCCAGCACCGCATCCAGGCTGCTGCGGTGCAGGCTGCGGCCAGCGAAGCGGGCGGTGTCGGCCTCGCCGTCGCCGATCAGCAGCAGTGGCGCGGCCGCGGATGCCGCGGCCAGGTCCAGCGGCGCGATCACGCCCTGCGGCGTGCGCACCTCGGCCTGCAGGACTGCGCCCCGCAGCGTGGCGGCATGGCGCAGCGCCTCGGCGGCGAGGACGGCTTCGGTACTGCGATCGCCGGCGGCGATCACCACGAGGATCGGATTCATGCGGGCTCCCGATGAGCGCAAGAGGACGCGGCGCACGGTAGCGACGCGGCGGAAGTCATGACAGGGTCTCGAGGCGGACCGCGGCCGCCAGCGCCGGCAGGCGCTCGCGCGGCAGGCGGCGGGCGACGCCGCTGCCCAGCGTGGCCACGGCGAAGGCGGTGGCCTGGCGCGCGCAGGTCGCCAGGTCGGCGTCGGCGCGCAATGCCGCGACCAGGCCGGCGACCATCGCATCGCCGGCGCCGACGCTGCTGCCGCCGGTGACCTGCGGCGGCTGCGCCAGCAGCGCCTGCTCGCCGCGCACGAACAGCGCGCCCTCGGTGCCCAGCGACACCGCGATCAGACCGATGCCGCGCGCCAGCAGCGCGCGTGCGGCGCCGAGCAGGTCGGCGGTGGTGGCCAGCGGCGCGCCGGCCCATTCCTCCAGTTCGTGGCGGTTGGGCTTGATCGCGAAGGGCAGTTGCGCACGCGGCGCGTCGAGGGCGGCATGCAGCGGCGCGCCGCTGGTGTCCAGCAGCACCCGCGCGCCGGCGGCGGCGGCCTGCGCCTGCAGCTGCCGCCAGGTGTCTTCGGCCAGGCCAGCCGGCAGGCTGCCGCTGAGCACCACCGGCAGGCCGGGGCGCAGCACGTCGGCCAGGCGCGCGCCGATGGTGTCGAGCTGGGCCTGCTCCAGGGCCAGGCCGGGCAGGTTGATGTCGGTGGTGGCGCCGCTGTCGGCGGCGACCAGCTTGAGATTGCTGCGGGTGTCGCCGGGCACGCGCAGGCAGCGATCGTCGATGCCGCGTTCGGCGAACAGCGCCTCGAACACCGGCGCATTGCCGGCGCCGAGCACGCCGAGCGCGGCGCAGCGCAGGCCGGCGTCGGCCAGGCAGGCGGCGACGTTGATCCCCTTGCCACCGGCGATGGCGTGGGCGCTGCGCGCGCGATGCACCTGGCCGGGCTGCAGCCGGTCGATCGCCACGGTCAGGTCGATCGCCGGATTCAGGGTGACGGTGACGGCATCGACGCTCATGCGCCGGCCCCGCCGTCGAGCGCCCGCACCTCGGCCGCGCTTTCGCAGTCCAGCGCGCGCTGCGCCAGCGCCTGCAGCGCGTCCAGGCGGCTGCCGCGCAGGCGCGCCTTCACCGCCGGGATGTCGTTGGGCGTCATCGACAGCTCGTGCACGCCCAGGCCGGCCAGCAGCGCGGCGCCGAACGCATCGCCGGCCAGGCCGCCGCACACGCCGACCCAGCGCCCGTGGCGCGCCGCGCCCTCGACGGTGGTGCGGATCAGGCGCAGCACCGCCGGATGCAGGCTGTCGGCTTCGGCAGCCAGGTCCGGGTTCTGCCGGTCGATGGCCAGGGTGTACTGGGTCAGGTCGTTGGTGCCGATCGAGAAGAAATCCGCGTGTTTGGCCAGCGCATCGGCCTGGATCGCCGCGGCCGGCACTTCGATCATGATGCCCAGCGGCACCTCCGGCGCCTGCAGTTCCGCGCGCAGGCGCTCGCATTCGGCGCGCAGCGTCAGCAGTTCCGCCGCCGAGGTGATCATCGGGAACATGATCGCCAGGCGCGCGCCGTCCTTGGCCGCGCGGTACAGCGCGCGCAACTGCGGTTGCAGCAGGTCGGCGCGGCGCAGCAGCAGGCGCGCGCCGCGCACGCCCAGGAACGGGTTGTCCTCGCGCGGCAGGTTCAGGTGCGCGACCTGCTTGTCGCCGCCGATGTCCAGCGCGCGCACGATCAGCGCGCGGCCGTCCAGCGCCTGCGCCATCGCGGTGTAGGTGGCGTACTGCTCGTCCTCGCTGGGCGTGCTGCCACGCTCCAGGAACAGGAATTCGGTGCGCATCAGGCCCACGCTCTCGGCACCCTGCGCCAGCGCCGCGGCGACCTGCTCGGGCAGGTTGACGTTGGCGCCGATCTCCAGGCGATGGCCGTCCTCGGTCTGCGCCGGCTGGTTGCGCTGTTCGGCTTCGCGCGCACGCAGTTGCTGCTGTTCGTCGATGTAGGCGCGGGCCGAGGCCAGGTCCCCGTCCGACGGCGCCACGTACAGGCGGCCGCTCGTGCCGTCGACGATCACCGTGGCGCCATCCTCCAGGTCCAGCAGGTCGGCGCCGCCGGCGACCAGCGCCGGCAGGCCCAGGGTGCGCGAGAGGATCGCGGTGTGCGAAGTCGGGCCACCCACCGCGGTGGCCAGGCCGAGCACGCGGCGAGTGTCCAGGTTGGCGGTGTCCGAAGGCGACAGGTCGTGCGCGAGCAGGATGCATGGCGCGGCCGGCAACTGCTCCAGGCTGCCGCCGGCCAGGCCCGGATCCAGTTGCGCCAGCACCCGGCGGCCGACGTCGCGCAGGTCGCTGGCGCGTCCGGCCAGCACCGCGTTGCCCAGCGCCGAGAGCTTGTTGGCCAGGCGCTCCACCGACTGCTGCCAGGACCAGGCGACGCCGTGGCCTTCGACCATCAACTGGCAGGCCAGGGTGATCAGGTCGGTGTCGTTGAGCAGTTCGGCCTGGGCGCGGAAGATCGCCGCATCGCCGGCGCCGAGCCGGCGCCGGGTGTCCTCTTCGATGGCCTGCAGTTGCGTGCGGGTGCGCTGCAGGGCGTCGTGCAGCAGGGCGCCGCCGTCGCTCAGCGGTACCGGCGTGTCCGCCACCGCCACGTCATGGCCGGCCAGCTTGTGCACCACGCCGATCGCCAGGCCGGGGCTGGCGCCGATGCCGACGATGGCCGGCTGCGCCTGCGGCGGGGTCCAGCCGGTGACCGGCGCGGCACGGCGCTGTGCGGCGGCCTCGGCGTCGGCCTGCTCCTGCGCAGTCAGGCCGTCGATCACGCTGCGCAGCCGCGCCAGCGCTGCGGCGGCGTCCTGGCCCTCGGCCGAAATGGTCACGGTGTCGCCGGCGTGCAGGCCCAGTTGCAGCAGCGACACCAGGTTCTTGGCATCGCCGACCTGGTCGCCGGCGCGCACCTGGATACGGGCGGCGAAGCCGCGCGCGGTTTCCACCCAGCGCGTGGCCGGGCGCGCGTGCAGGCCGGTGGGATAGCGCACGGTCCACTCGAAGCGTTCCGCCAGGTCGCTGGCCGCGGCGGTGGGCGCGGCGACGGCCGCGTCCTCGCTCAGGGCGGCGACGATCGCCTGCGGGTCGTCGCTGGCGAACAGCGCCTCCAGCCGTGGCGGGTCCTGGATCAGCCGGGTCAGGCGCCGCAACACGGTGATGTGGGTGTCGGACTGGGCGGCGATGGCGACCACCAGGTGTGTGGTCTGGCCCGGGTTCCACTCCACGCCGTCGCGCAGCTGCAGCACCGCGATGCCGTCGCGGCGCACCAGGTGGCGGTCTTCGCCGGTGCAGTGCGGGATCGCCACGCCGTGGCCCAGGAAGGTGTTGGCCAGCGCTTCACGGCGCAGCATGCTGGCCTCGTAGGCCGGCGGCACGCAGCCGGCGGCGACCAGCAACTGCGCCGCCTGGGCGATCGCGTCGGCCTTGTCGCGGGCCTGGACATCGACCCGGACCAGGTCGCTGGAAACCAGGGGAGAGGAGGGCGTCTGGGACACGCGGGTTCCTTGGGGTGGGCGGCGAGTGGGCGCAGTGTGGGAACGTTCCCAGTCTATAGTCAATGTGCGGTGCACAAATCCTTCGGAAAAAGCCGGTGCTACTATCAAGAAACGCCAGGCGACAGGGAGTGGAAATGAAAAATATGCGGGAACGTTGCCAGTGAGCGTCAGCATCCATGACGTGGCCCGGGTCGCCGGCGTCTCGACCTCGACGGTGTCGCGCGCCCTGGGCCAGGGCCCGGTCAGCGAAGAGGTGCGGGCACGGGTGGAGGCGGCGGTACGCGAGACCGGCTATCGCCCCAACCTGATGGCGCGGCGGCTACGCTCGCAGCACTCCGGGGTGGTGGGCCTGATTGTCGCCGACATCCGCAATCCGTTCTTCACCGCGGCCATCCGCGCGGTCGAGGACGTCGCCTACCGCGCCGGCATGCGGGTGATCCTGTGCAATACCGACGAGGATCCGCAGCGCGAGGCGCTGTATCTGCAACTGATGCAGGAAGAGCGGGTCAGCGGGCTGATCTTCGCCCCCACCCGCACCACCCAGGGCCAACTGGGCAAGTTGACCTTCGACCATCCGGTGGTGCTGCTGGACCGCGCCGGCAAGGGCGGCACGCACGACAGCGTGGTCCTGGACAATGCCGCGGCGATGGCCGCCCTGGTCGATCATCTGGTCGGCCGCGGCGTGCGCCGCATCGGCGGCCTGTTCGGCAAGACCAGCAGCACCGCCGCCGAGCGCCGCGATGGCTATCTGGACGCGATGCGCGGGCACGGCCTGGCGCCGGACTACCGTGAGGTGGCGCCGAGCGCGGAGGCGGCGATTGCCGAGGTCCAGGCCTGGCTGGCACAGACGCCGCGGCCGGATGCGCTGGTGGCCAGCAACAGCTTGCTGCTGATGGGCGCAATGAAGGCCGTGCGGGCCGCCGGCCTGCGCATTCCGCAGGACCTGGCATTGGCCGGCTTCGACAACGAAAGCTGGACCGACCTGGTCCAACCCGGCATCACCGTGATCGAACAGCCGGTCGAAGAGATGGGCCGTACCGCCATGTCGTTGCTGCTGGAGCGGATGAACGCGCCGGCGCAGCCGACCCGCAAGGTGGTGCTCAGCGGCCGCTGCATCGTGCGTGGGTCGAGCCTGCGCTGACTGCCGCAGGTCGGTGGTGTTGCGGGAGGGGTGCCGCTGCGGCGATGACCGTGGTCGGCCGCAGCGGGAGGGGTAACATGCTTACCTACTTGCTGCCGTCCGGGCGCGGATAGTCGTGTTCCGGGTCGGCGTGGTCGTGCTTGGGATCGCTGTCGGGTTGATCGCGCGCTTTCCACTGCGCGTCGTCGTTGTGCATCTTGTCGGAGGTCTGGCTGCGTTGCTGGGAATCGTGGGCGTTGTCGCGGTTGGCGGGCAGGGACATGTGTGGACCTTCTGGATCAGGCGGGGGTGTGCGCCGGATCTGGGTGGTGGTCGCGCTGCTCGGATCCGTCGAGGCGTGCCCAGCAGGCAACGACCAGGGTTTCGGCATCGCTCCAGGCGATGCGCGGCCAGGGGTGCTCGCCGTCGTAGCGCTGACGCAGGCGCTGCAGCCGCACGTCGTTGGATTCGCGCGGCAGTTGCAGGAACACGTCGCACGCCATCTTGATCAGGCGCGCATGTTCGCTGAACGACTGCGACCCCAGTTTGCCCGCCGCGTGCAGCGCTTTCCAATGCGCCAATTCGGCTTCGACATCCACGAGCAGGCTCGGAGCGTGACTCACGCGAGTTCTCCTTGAGTGAGAGGAAAGGGGGATGCGGAGGCGCCCCCTGACGCGTCCACTTCCCCAGACTAGGCCGCCCCGCGTAAAGGCGGAGTGGTGCTTATGTCGTCTGCGCGGCAAGACGCGGTGGCGCGGACGCAAAGCGTGACGCCAGGCAGCGACCTTCACACACCATGTTGTGAAGGCGCCGCACGTCGCGCGCGTGAAGACGCACACATGCCTGCAACACTGGCGTTGCGCGGACCGGCTTGGTCGGCGTCAGCGGTGCGGCTTACCATGGGCGGCGTCCGCCCGCGGACTCCCATGCTTTTCACCCCCCTTGCACCGACGGCTGCCGCCGGTGCCGCAAAGGATTGGTATGTCCGTCGCCCCCGTGTTCGATTCCGCGCCGCCGCGCATCGCCGTGATCGGCCTCGGCTACGTCGGCCTGCCGCTGGCGGTGGCGTTCGGCGCCCGCCACGACACGCTCGGCTACGACATCGATGGAGAGCGCGTGGCGCAACTGCGCGCCGGGCACGACCAGACCCTGGAACTGGAGGCCGAGGAACTGCGCGCCGGCGTGCACCTGCGCTACAGCGACGACGCGGCCGAGCTGCGCGACCGCAACGTGTACATCGTCACCGTGCCGACCCCGATCGATGCGCACGAGCAACCCGACCTGCAGCCGCTGCGCCAGGCCAGCGAACTGCTGGCCGGCGTGCTCAAGCGCGGCGACCTGGTGATCTACGAATCCACCGTCTATCCCGGCACCACCGAGGAGGTCTGCGTGCCGCTGCTGGAGCAGGGCTCGGGATTGCGCTGCGACGTCGATTTCCATTGCGGCTACAGCCCCGAGCGGGTCAACCCCGGCGACCGGCAGCGGCGCCTGGCCGACATCCGCAAGATCACCTCCGGCTCGAACCCGGCCGCCGCCGACGCCGTGGACGCGCTGTATGCCGGCATCATCGTCGCCGGCACCTGGCGCGCGCCGTCGATCCGCGTGGCCGAGGCGGCCAAGGTGGTGGAGAACATCCAGCGCGACGTCAACATCGCCCTGGTCAACGAACTGGCACTGATCTTCGACCGGCTCGGCATCGACACCCAGGACGTACTGGACGCCGCCGGCACCAAGTGGAACTTCCTGCCGTTCCGGCCCGGCCTGGTCGGCGGCCACTGCATCGGCGTGGATCCGTACTACCTGCTGCACAAGTCCGAGAGCATGGGCTACCACCCGGACCTGATCCACACCGCGCGCCAGGTCAACAACCGGGTCGGCGCGCACGTGGCCGCACGGGTGCAGGCGCTGCTGGCCGGCAAGGGCGTGGCGATGGCCGAAGCGTCCGTGCTGGTGCTCGGCGTCACCTTCAAGGAGAACTGCCCGGACCTGCGCAACAGCCGCGCGCTGGAACTGGTGCAGGCGCTGGCCGCGGCCGGCGCCCGCGTCGACGCCTGCGATCCCTGGGCCGATCCGCAGGCGGCGCAGGCGCACGGCGTCGACCTGCTGCCGGAACCGGTGCCCGGCCGCTACGACGCGGTGGTGCTGGCGGTGGCGCACGCCGCCTACCGCGACCTGGACGCGGCGCAGATCCGCGCACTCGGCACGCCCGACCTGGTGGTCTACGACGTCAAGTCGGTGTGGCCGCGCGCGGCGGTGGACGACCGGCTGTAGGCGCCTCCCCAGGGGGGCTCGCCATGCCGCGCCACCGGCGCGGCGGGCATGCGCAAGCTGTACCTGCGCGGAGCGGACCCGGCGGCCGTGGCAACGCCACGCCCGCGACACCCTCTACACTCGCCGGCTTCCGACTCCTGCGAGGACCGCGATGCACCGCTACCTAGCCTATATCGCCAGCTGCCTGCTGCTGGCGCTGTCCATTGCCCTGTGCGCGATCTGGCCGCTGTGGGGCTGGGGCGTGGTGGCCTTCGCCGTGCTGGCGCTGCTGGGCACCGTGGACCTGCTGCAGACCCGCAGCACCCTGCGCCGCAACTATCCGATCCTGGCGCATTTCCGCTACGGCCTGGAATCGGTCGGCCCGGAGATGCGCCAGTACTTCCTGCAGAGCGACATCGAGGAGGCGCCGTTCTCGCGGCAGCAGCGCGCCCTGGTCTACCAGCGCGCCAAGAACGTGATGGACGTGGTGCCGTTCGGCACCCAGCGCAGCACCTATGCGCCGGACTACGAGTGGATCAACCATTCGCTGGCCACCAGCGAGATCGCCGACCACGACTTCCGCGTCACCATCGGCGCCGACTGTGCGCAACCGTACGCGGCCAGCGTGTTCAACATCTCGGCGATGAGCTTCGGCGCGCTGTCGGCCAACGCCATCCGCGCGCTCAACGCCGGCGCGCGCCAGGGCGGCTTCTACCACGACACCGGCGAGGGCTCGATCTCGCCCTATCACCGCGAGTGCGGCGGCGACCTGGTGTGGGAAATCGGCTCGGGCTACTTCGGCTGCCGCGACGAGGAAGGGCGCTTCGACCCGCAGCGCTTCGTCGCCAACGCGACGCTGGAGCAGGTCAAGATGATCGAGATCAAGCTCTCGCAGGGGGCAAAGCCCGGCCACGGCGGGGTGCTGCCGGCGGCCAAGGTCAGCGCCGAGATCGCCGCCACCCGCGGCGTCGCCATGGGCCAGGATTGCGTCTCGCCGTCGCGGCATTCGGCGTTCACCACGCCGCTGGAACTGCTGCAGTTCGTCGCGCGGCTGCGCGAGCTGTCCGGCGGCAAGCCCACCGGCTTCAAGCTGGCGATCGGCCACCCCTGGGAGTGGTTCGCCATCGCCAAGGCGATGCAGGAAAGCGAGCTGTATCCGGACTTCATCGTCGTCGACGGTGCCGAGGGCGGCACCGGCGCGGCGCCGGCGGAATTCATCGACCACGTCGGCGTGCCGATGCACGAAGCCCTGCTGCTGGTGCACAACACCCTGGTCGGGCTGGACATCCGCGAACGGATCAAGCTCGGCGCCGCCGGCAAGATCACCAGCGCCTTCGACATCGCGCGCACCCTGGCGCTGGGCGCGGACTGGTGCAATGCCGGGCGCGGTTTCATGTTCGCGCTGGGCTGCATCCAGTCGCTGAGCTGCCACAGCGATCGCTGCCCGACCGGCATCGCCACCCAGGACCGGCGCCGCTGGCAGCATCTGGATCCCACCGACAAGGCCACCCGCGTCGCGCATTACCACGCCAACACGCTCAAGGCGTTGCGCGAATTGCTGAGCGCCGCCGGGCTGGCGCATCCCTCGCAGCTGGGGCCGGAACACATCCTGCGCCGCATCTCGCAGGTGGAGATCCGCTCGCTGGCCTCGCTGTACCGCTACCTGGAGCCGGGCGAACTGCTGCGCACGGTGCCCGACCACGCGGTCTTCCACGACTACTGGGGCGATGCGCGCAGCGATTCGTTCCAGCCGCCGGAACGCATCCGCCGCCTGCGCGACAGCAAGTCGCAATGAGCGAAGCGGCGTCGGCGCGATTGCGGCAGGCAGTGCCCGAGGACATCCCGGCGCTGTGGGCGCTGCGCACCCGCTGCGTGCGCGAGGTCTGCAGCAGCCACTATCCGCCGGAGGTGATCGCGCGCTGGTCCGCAGCGCCGGCACCGGCCTCCCACTGCCAGCTGGTCGCCGCGGGCGCGGCCATCGTCGCCGAGGACGCCGATGGACGCGTGCTCGGCTTCGGCGTCGTCGACGTGGCCGGCGCGGAAATCGACGGCCTGTTCGTGGACCCTGCGCTGCGTGGCAGCGGCCTCGGCCGGCGCCTGCTGCAGGCGCTGGAGCAGCGCTTGGCGCCGTGCCCGCGCATTCACCTGGCCGCGGCGCTCAATGCGGTGGCGTTCTACCGCGCCCAGGGCTACGCGGTGCTGCGCGAGGGAGGCTATCCGCATCCCAGCGGGATTGTCCTCGCGTGCGTGTTCATGGAGAAGCGCGGCGTCGCTGAGTAATCGTTGCCGGCGGGGCGTGGCCCGGGTGGCGCGGGCGCAGGGCGTGGAACGTCGTGGGAATGGCAGGGGCGGAGCACGGAGGTGGCGGTCGCGGTCGCCATGCTGTTTTGCGCCGTGGCATTCGCGGTGGGCTCGCCATCGTTGCGGCCGCCCGTTATCGTGCGGGAACCTTCCTTGGTGCCGCGCATGAACCGACCCTCGGTCCCCGACCCGGCCCCCGTGCCGTTGCCTGCCGACGAAGCGGGGCGCCTGCGTGCGCTGGCCGAGCTGGGAATGCTGGATACCCCGCAGGAGCCGGCGTTCGACGACCTGATCTGGCTGACCAGCCAGCTGTGCGAGGCGCCGATCGCGCTGGTCTCGCTGATCGACGAACGCCGGCAATGGCTCAAGGCCAGTTGCGGCCTGCCCGCCGGCACCACCGGCTATCCCCGCGAGCTGGCCTTTTGCACCTATGCCTTGCTGTCGCCGCAATTGCTGGAGATCCCCGACACCACGCTGGACCCGCGCTTCGCCGGCAATCCGCTGGTGGGCGGGGCGCCGCACCTGCGCTTCTATGCCGGCATGCCGCTGGTCGGCGACCAAGGCCACAGCTATGGCACCCTGTGCGTGATCGACATCCGTCCGCGGCAACTGGACGCGCGCCAGCGCGAAGGGCTGCAGCGGCTGGCCAGGCAGGTCACCGCGCAACTGGAGGCGCGCCGCGACGCGCGCATCGCCCACGAGCAGGCCAGGACCCTGAGCATGCTGCTGGAGACCATGCCCGATGGCGTGGTGTCGTGCCTGGCCGATGGCACCCTGGGCGAGTTCAACCAGGTGGCGCGTCACTGGCACGGGGCCGATCCGCGCGCCTTGCCGCCCGAGCAGTGGTCGCAGTATTTCGATCTGTTCGACGCCAGCGGCAAGCGCCCACTGTCCCGCGAGGAGGTGCCGCTGTTCCGCGCCTGGCGCGGCGAATCGGTGCGCGATGCGGAAATCGTGATCGCCGCCAAGGGGCAGGCGCCACGTAGCGTGCTGTGCAATGCGGAACGGCTGGAAGGCGGCGGTGTCCGCAGCCTGGGCGCGGTCTGCGTGATACGCGATGTCAGCGCCGAACGGGCGGCGACGCAGGCCGCGCTGCTGGCCGGGCAGCGGTTCTCCGGCGCGTTCTCGGCGGCCGCGCATGGCATGGCGCTGGTATCGTTGGAAGGGCGCTGGCTGGATGTCAACGACGCCTTGTGCGCGATGCTTGGCTACAGCCGTGCGGAGTTGCTGGAATTACGTTTCCAGGATCTGACCCATCCGGACGATCTCGCCGAGGACATGCAACGGGCGGTGGCGTTGCGCAGCGGGCAGTGCAGCGACTTCCGCGTCGAAAAGCGCTACCGCCACCGCGACGGCCATACCGTACGTGCACGCCTGGCGGTCTCGCTGGTGCGCGACGAGCAGGGCCGTCCGTTGCATCTGGTCACCCATGTCCAGGACATCACCGAGCAGCACCTGGCCGAGCACCGCCTGCGCGACAGCGAGGCGCAACTGCGCACCATCGCCGACAACGCGCCGGCGCTGATCGCCTACCTCGACCGCGACTTGCGTTACCAGTTCGTCAACCGGCCGTATGCGGAGTGGTTCGCGCTGGCGCCGGAGCACATCGTCGGCCGTCCCCTGCACGAGGTGCTGGACCCGCAGCAACTGGCCTTGCTGCAACCGCATCTGCCGGCGGCGCTGCAGGGCGAGCCGGCGCAGTTCGATGCCGAACTGTGCGATGCCGCCGATGCCCTGCGGATCATGCATTTCAGCCTGATCCCGGACGTGGCGCTGGCGCCGCAGCGGGTCGGCCTGCACCTGATGATCAGCGACATCACCGGGCAGACCCGGCTGGCGCGTTTGCTGGAAGAGCGTGCGCTGCGCGACGAACTGACCGGACTGCCGAACCGGATGGCCTGGAACCAGACCCTGCGGCGGCGCATGAACGAGCACCGCAGCCAGGGCCAGGTGGCGGTGATGTTCCTGGATCTGAACGACTTCAAGAGCGTCAACGACCGTTTCGGTCACCACGTCGGCGACGCGCTGCTGGTGCACTTCGCGCGGCTGCTGCAGCGCTGCCTGCGCGGGCAGGACAGCATCGCCCGGCTGGGCGGCGACGAGTTCGTGGTCCTGCTGGAAGGGCTGGCCGACGCCAAACACGAAGTGCTGGCTGCCGCGGCGCGAATCATGGAGGCGTGCGCGGGTGGCTGCGTGGTCAGCGGCCGGCATCTGCCGCTGCAGCCGAGCATCGGCATCGCCGTGCAGGCCGGGCCCGGCTTCGACCCGGTCCTGCTCACTCAGCGCGCCGACGAGGCCATGTACGTGGCCAAGCGCGATCCGCAGGCGCGGGTGCAGATCGCGGTGCTCTGAGCGTCGCGTGCCGCGCGTACCGGACGTCAGTGCGCGGCGTGGCGCTGCAGCCAGGTCACCGCGCCGCGCCCGGCGCGCACGCCGCTGGCGAAGCACGCGGTGAGCAGGTAGCCGCCGGTCGGCGCTTCCCAGTCGAGCATTTCGCCGGCGCAGAAGGTGCCCGGCAGGGCCCGTAGCATCAGCTGCGCATCCAGCGCCTCCAGGCGCACGCCGCCGGCGCTGCTGATCGCCTCGGCCAGCGGGCGCGGACGCTGCAGGGTCAGCGGCAGGCGCTTGAGCGTGGCCGCGGCCAGCGCTGGATCCTGGCCGGCCTGCCTGCCGAGGATCTCGAACAGCAGGGCTGCCTTGACCCCGTCGATACCGGCCTGGCGGCGCAGATGCTCGCCGAAGCTGCGGCCGCCGCGCGGCTTGCCCAGTTCGGCTTGCAGCCGCGGCAGGTCGCGGCCGGGTGCCAGGTCCAGCCACAGCGTGGTCGGGCCGTGTGCGGCGATGGCCTCGCGCAGATCCGCGGCCAGCGCATAGATCAGGCTGCCCTCGATGCCGTGTTCGCCGACCACGCATTCGCCCTGCAGCGACTGCGCCTGGCCCTGCGCATCGTGCCAGTGCGCGACCACCGGCTTCAGCGGCGCGCCGGCGTGGCGTTCGCGGAAATGCGTGCTCCAGTCCACGTCGAAACCGCAGTTGGCCGGCTGCAGCGGCGCCACTTCCACGCCGCGCGCGCGCAGCGTGTCCTGCCAGGCGCCGTCGGATCCGAGTTGCGGCCAGCTGCCGCCACCCAGCGCCAGCACACAGGCCTCGGCCTGGACGCGCTGCTCGCCGTCGGCGCCAGCGAAGCGCAGCGCGCCGTCCGCGTCCCAGCCCAGCCAGCGCTGCTGCACGTGGAAGCGCACGCCGGCATCCTTCAGCCGCCGCACCCAGCCGCGCAGCAGCGGCGCCGCCTTGCGGTCCAGCGGGAACACCCGCCCGGAGCTGCCGACATAGGTCTCCACGCCCTGCGCCTGCGCCCAGGCGCGCAGCGCGTCGGCATCGAACTCGGCCAGCCAGTCGCCGACCGCCGTCGCACGTTCGCGATAGCGCGCGACGAAGCGCTCGAACGGATCGGAGTGGGTCAGGTTGAGGCCGCCCTTGCCGGCGATCAGGAACTTGCGTCCCACCGAGCCCTTGGCCTCGTACACATCGACCTCGGCGCCGGCGGCGCGCGCGGTCTCGGCGGCGATCAGCCCGGCCGGGCCGCCGCCGACGATGACGAGTCGGCCGCGCACCGGCGCGGCGTGTTTGGCAGCGGACATGCGCGGGTGCGGCTCAACGCGGCTGGACATCGAGCAGTTCGACTTCGAACACCAGCGAGGCGCCCGGCGGGATCACCCCGCCGGCACCGTTGGCGCCGTAGCCGTAGTCCGACGGCAGCATCAGCAGGCGCTTGCCGCCCACGCGCATGCCGGCCACGCCCTCGTCCCAGCCGCGGATCACCTGGCCGGCGCCGAGCACGAAGCTGAAGGGCTGGCCGTGGTCGGCGGAGGCATCGAATTTCTCGCCGCGCTTGTCCTTGGCGTGCTCGTCGTACAGCCAGCCGGTGTAGTGCACGGTGACCCGGCTGCCGGGACGCGCTTCGGCGCCGTCGCCGACGCGCTCGTCGGTGGCCTGGAAGGCGGCGATGCTGCCACCGGGCGGCGGACCCGGCGGCGTGCAGCCGCTCAGCAGCCACGCCGGCAACGACAGGCTCAACAGCAGCAGGATTCGGCGCATGCGGGACGTCCACGGCGGGCAGGGCGTGCAAGGGTAGCGCATCGCCGCAGCGGCTATCATGCGGCGCATGGCCAAACTGCTGCTCAATCTGCGTCACGTGCCCGACGACGAACGCGCCGAGGTCTGCGCGCTGCTCGACGACGCCGGCATCGGCTACTACGAAACCCGCGCCGGTACCTTCGGCATTTCCGCCGGCGGCATCTGGCTGCGCGAGGACGCCGAGCAGCCGCGGGCCAAGGCGCTGCTGGTCGACTACCAGGCCCGACGCGGCGAACGTGCCCGTGCCGAGCGCGCCGCCGCGCTGCGCGATGGCAGTGCGGAGACCTTCGCCAGCCTGCTGCGGCAGCGCCCGCTGTTCGTGCTGGCGACGCTGTTGGGCATGCTGTTGATCGCCTCGCTGGTGCTGCTGCCGTTCCTGCTGTTGCGCGGCTAGCGGCGGCGCTGTGGGGCGACGCATCGGCGCGCTTCGCCGACGCGCAACAGTGGCGGAGCTGTCACTGCAGCGGTCGCGCGTCGCAGGCCCTAAAATGCGCCGATGATCGCCAACACCGCTGCCTATCACTTCGTCGCCATTGCCGACCCCGACGCGCTCGCCGCGCAATTGCACGCCTGGGCGCAGGACGGCGACCTGCGCGGCACGATCCTGGTGGCGGGCGAGGGCATCAACCTGTTCCTGGCCGGCGCGGCAGAGGCGATCGACGCCTTTTACGCGCAACTGCGCGCCGACCCGCGCTTCGCCGATCTGCGGATCAAGACCAGCCCCAGCGCCCAGCAGCCGTTCGCGCGGCTGAAGGTCAAGGTCAAGCCGGAGATCATCAGCTTTCGCCGCGCCGCCGCCTCGCCACTGGACGCGGCGCGCGCGCCGGCGGTGGCGCCGGCCACGCTGCAGCGCTGGCTGCGCCAGGGTCACGACGACGCCGGCCGGCGCGTGGTGCTGCTGGACACGCGCAACACGCAGGAAGTGGTCTACGGCACCTTCGCCGGTGCGCTGACCTTGCCGATCGTCAAGTTCACCGACCTGCCGGAAGCGCTGGCCCCGCATCGTGCGGCGTTGACCGACGCCACCGTGGTCAGCTTCTGCACCGGCGGCATTCGCTGCGAAAAAGCGGCGCTGTGGATGCGCGCCGATGGCATGGACAACGTACTGCAACTGGACGGCGGCATCCTCGGCTACTTCGAGGAGGTGGGCGGCGAAGGCTACGATGGCCGCTGCTTCGTCTTCGACGAGCGCGTGGCGCTGGATCCGCAGTTGCGGCCGCTGGTGGGCGGCTGATCGTCGCGGGATTGGGGAGTCGGGAGTGGGGATTGGCAAACGCCGGGATGCCTCGCGACTGACCGAAAGTCACCCACGTGTGAGTTGGGTTTCGGCTCGCTGCGTGCCGCCGCTCTCCTCGAAGCCTCATAAGGAATCCGCTCCAGCGAATCCCCAATCCCGACTCCCCAATCCCAGCGCTTTAGCGACTCCCCAATCCCCACGCCGTCAGGCGTACTGCATCTTCCGCGTCATCCCACCATCGACCACGAACTCCTGGCCGGTGATGAAGCCGGCCTGTGCCGACAGCAGATAGACCGCCAGCGCGCCGATGTCCGGCGGCGTGCCCACCCGCCCGGCCGGGTGTTGCGCATGATCCTGCCGCGACAGTTTGGGCGTGCGTCGCGCGTTCGGCTTGCGCCAGGCGTCGGTGGCGATCCAGCCGGGGCTGATGCAGTTGACCCGTACTGCCGGCCCGGCGCTGATCGCCAGTGCGTGGGTGAAGGCCACCAGTCCGCCCTTGGACGCGGCGTAGGCCTCGGTGTCCGGTTCGGACTGCTGCGCGCGGGTGGAGGCGATGTTGACGATGGCGCCGCCGTCGCGGCTGTCGCGCAGCGCCGGCAGGGCGTGCTTGCTGCACAGGAACGCGCCGCCCAGGCTCGCCCCGAGCCGTCGGTTCCATTCGCGCAGCGACAGCCGCTCCAGCGGTCCGGTGTGCGGATCGGCGATGCCGGCGTTGTTGACCAGCCCGTCGATGCGACCGAACCGGGCCAACGCGGCATCGATGAAGCGGCGCACGCTGGCTTCGGCGGCCACGTCTACGCGGCGGAACAGCAGGCGTTCGCCGGCGTCTAGCTCGGCCACGCAGGCGCGCCCGGCATCGGCGTCGAGATCGCAGAACGCGACCTTGCCGCCAGCGGCCAGCACTGCCTGCACCACGCCGCGGCCGATGCCCTGGGCGCCGCCGGTGACCAGCACCACACGGTCGCGCAAGGGCAAAGCGGGGACAGGGGCGGGCGGCGGAATCAGCGACATGGCGGTGACCAGGCGAGGGCGGGGTCGCCAGCGTAGCCAGCGCGCCGTGCAACCCGTGTGGTAGCGCGGTAATGCAAGCAGCCAACGCCCCTCTCCCGCCGGGAGAGGGGCTGGGGTGAGGGTACGGAGCGCGGAGCGTCCGAGCGGATCTGACAATGCGAGGCTTCGCCCGTACCCTCATCCGCCCCTGCGGGGCACCTTCCCCCGAAAAGGGGGCCATGGTCCCGAGGGGAGAAGGGAGAAGCCAAAGCCCCTCTCCCCTCGGGAGAGGGGTTGGGGGTGAGGGTACGGCCGCCAGCCAAGCATCCTTCCCCATCCACACCCACACCCAGCGCAAATCAGCGTTCCGGTCGCGACCGCTGCAATCGGCGGCCGGCGTCCCCACTTCGATCGCATCGCCTGCAGGAAAACGCCTCACCATGATGCCGATCTCCATCCTCGACCTGGCCCCGGTCTGCGAAGGCAGCGACACCGCCGGCGCCTTCGCCAACATGCTAGACCTGGCCCAGCACGCCGAACGCTGGGGCTACCACCGGTACTGGCTGGCCGAGCATCACAACATGCCCGGCATCGCCAGCGCCGCCACCGCGGTGCTGATCGGACATGTGGCCGGCGGCACCAAGCGTATCCGCGTCGGCGCCGGCGGCATCATGCTGCCGAACCACGCGCCGCTGCAGGTGGCCGAACAGTTCGGCACCCTGGCCTCGCTGTATCCCGGCCGCATCGACCTGGGCCTGGGCCGCGCGCCCGGCACCGACCAGGCAACCGCGCGCGCGTTGCGCCGTTACTTCGACAGCGCCGACCAGTTTCCGCATGACGTGGCCGAACTGCTGCGCTACTTCGAGCCGGCGGTGGACGGGCAACTGGTGCGCGCCGTGCCGGGCGCCGGCATTGAGGTGCCGGTGTGGCTGCTCGGCTCCAGCCTGTTCAGCGCGCGCCTGGCCGCCGCGATGGGGCTGCCGTTTGCCTTCGCCTCGCATTTCGCCCCGGACGCGATGGACGAGGCGCTGGCGGTGTATCGCCGCGAGTTCCGTGCCTCGGCGCGGCTGCAGGCACCGTATGCGGTGCTGGCCTTGAACGTGGTGGCCGCCGCGTCCACGGCCGAGGCGCGGCGCCTGTTCACCACCCAGCAGCAGAGCTTCGTCAACCTGCGCCGTGGCCGCCCCGGATTGATTCCGCCGCCGATCGACGACATCGAGGCGTTCTGGGCACCGCACGAGAAGGCGGGCGTGGAACGCGCGCTGGCCTGCACCGTGCTCGGCGATGCCGATACGGTCGCGCAGGGCCTGTCCGACTTCGTCGCGCGGCACCGTCCGGACGAGTTGCTGTTGACCGCGAACATCCACGATCACGCCGCGCGCTTGCGCTCGTTCCAGTTGGCGGCGGACGCCTGGACGCAGGTCGCTGCGGCCGCCTGATGCGCGCGTCTGCGCGCGTGTCTACGAGCGCAGACGCACTCCCGCGAGGAGTGCTGGATTTGCATTGATATGCATCACATCATGTGCGGGTTTCACGAGCTCTTGATTTTCCCCGGTATGTCATCGCTCCACGTCGCGCATCAGCGTGGCGCTCGGCCCGAAAACATGGCCGGACAACGACGTAGAACAGGGGGCAGTAATGAACGCACAGCATCCGAAGGCGCCGGTGCATGAGTGCGGGCTGGAAGCAGCCTTGCAACAGATGAGCAAGTATCTGGAGCGCGCGCGCAGCCGCGCGACCGAGCGTACGACGCAGGCCACATCGCCGCGTCCGTCGCATATGCGCAACGTGTTCGCCAGCGATGCAGAACTGTCGCTGGTGAGGTGAGGCAGGCAAGCGGACCAGCGCCGCTGCCGTCGCGCGATCAGCGCAGCTTCTGCATCCACTCCCGGCCCAGGTCGACCACCTGGTCCGAGGCCAATCCCAGACTCAGCGCCACGGCGATGCTGCCCAGCCACGACAGCAGCATCAACCCACCGTCGCGCTCCAGCAACGCCAGCGCGAACAGCAGCAGCATCGCGCCGAAGGCGTAGTTGGTGAACGGGATCGGCAGCGACAGCAGGATTCCCAGCACGATCAGCAACAGTCCGCTGAAGGCGCGCGCCGGCAGCGTGTCGACCAGCACCGACAGGCGTGGCTTGAGCAGCCGGTCCAGGCGTCGCAGCCACGGCGCGATGCGGCCCACGAAGCGCTGCATGGTGCGGCGGCGCGGCCCGCGCTCGCCGATGAAGCGCGGCAGCCACGGCTTGCGCAGCCCGATCAACATCTGAAGGCCGATCAGCGTCACCAGCGGCCCGCTGATGCCGCCGGCCAGGCCCGGCACCGGCAGGAACGCCGGCAGGATCGCCACGAACAGGAACACGCCGAACGCGCTCTGCTGCAGATCGGCGAGGATCAGCCGCAGCCGCAGGTGCTCCTCGGGATCTCCGAGGACGAAGGTGTCGAGCAGGGTGCGGATGCCCTCGGCGCTGTAGCCGTGGTCGCGCTCGTGCGGCTCACCGCCGGGTGCGTCACCCGGTGATGTCATCACTGTTCTCGTCCTGCAGCTTGCGCAGCAGCAGCTTGTCCACGCGCGCGCCGTCCAGGTCGACGATCTCGATGCGCCAGCCGGCCCAGTCGAAGAACTCGCCGGCGTGCGGGATGCGCCCGAAGTAGTAGATGCACAGGCCGGCCAGGGTGTTGTAGTCGCCTTCCTCGGCGCTGGGCAGTTCGGCGCCGCCCAGCAGTTCGCGCAGGTCCTCGATGGCCAGCGAGCCGTCGATCAGCAGCGAGCCGTCGGCGCGGGTCACCACCAGCGCGTCCTCGTCGGCGTTGTCGGCCGACTGCAGGCGGCCGACCACCGCGCCCATCAGGTCGCTGATCGTCACCAGGCCCTGGATCTCGCCGTATTCGTCCACCACCAGCGCCATCGACTGCTGCTCCTCGCGGAAGATCTCCAGCAGCTTCATCGCATGGGTGGACTCGGACACGAACAAGGTGTCGCGCAGGCTCTGGAACAGCTGGGTAGCGTCGCCGTCCATGCGCGTGACCAGGGATTTCACCTCCAGCACGCCGGCGATGTCCTGGTCGCTGCCGCGGTACACCGGGTAGCGCGAGAACTCGTGCTCGCGCATGGTCTGGAAGTTGCGCTGCGGCTCGGCGTTGGCGTCGAGCCAGGCGATGCGGTTGCGCGGGGTCATCAGGCTGTCGGCGGTACGGTCGCCCAGGCGCATGACCCGGTTCATCATGTCGCGCTCGTGTGCGTCGATCACGCCGGCCTCGTGGCTCTCGGCCACCATCATGCGGATCTCCTCTTCGGTCACCGAGGCCGATTGCTCCTTGCCCAGGCCGAACAGGCGCAGCACCAGCCGGGTCGAGCGCGACAGCACCCACACGAACGGCGCGGCAATCCAGGCCAGCCAGCCCATGGGCACCGCGACGAAGCTGGCGATGGTTTCCGAACGGGTCAGCGCCAGGCGTTTGGGTACCAGTTCGCCGAAGATCAGCGTCATGAAGGTGATCAGCACGATCGCCAGGGTCTTGCCGATCAGCGCCGACCAGGGCTGCGGATCGCCGAACAGGGTGAAGTTGGCTGCCAGCGCCGGGAACAGCGCCTGCAACTTGGTCGCGATCGCCACGCCGATGGCCTCGCCGCCGAACACACCGGTCAGGATGCCGATCGCGGTGATGCCGATCTGCACGGTGGACAGGAAGTGCTCGGGGTTCTCGGCCAGCGCCAGCGCCTTGGCCGCACGCGTGCTGGACTGGGCCATCTGCTTCAGCCGGCTCTTGCGCGAGGTCATCAGCGACATCTCGGACATCGCGAAGAAACCGTTCAGCAGCACCAGGGCTGCCACGATCAATAGTTCAAGCATGCGCGCGCTCCTTGGCGCCAAGGAAAGCGGGGACATGGGCGCCGTTGCGGCGCGGGGGAGGGGGGCTAGGGTGGTCGTCCATAGGGTGCACCCACGAAGGGCGCGGCTGGGATGGTAACAAACCCCGCAGGGCGCCGCTTCCACGCCGCGCCCACGCCCGCAGCCCCTGTAACCGGCCGCGACTACCCGCAGGTGTCAGCAAACAGTCATAATTCCGCCCCAGTGCCGTCCTTCCCGCGACGGCGGGAAGCGCGTTGCATGTTTTCGTTGCAGACCATCTTCGGTTCCGGCAAGCAGTTCTACACCCTGCTCGACGAGGCGGCGCAGGCCGCCTACGACAGCACCAAGGCCCTGCACGCGATGATGCGCGAGTCCGACCGGCAGCCGGCGCTGGACGGCTTCAAGCTGGCGCGCCTGCGCGAGCGTGCGGCCTCCGACAAGATCGGCCAGGCGCTGGTGGACAGCTTCATGACCCCGATCGAGCGCGAGGACATCGAGGCGCTGGGCTCGGCGCTGTACAAGATTCCCAAGCAGGTGGAGAAGTTCGCCGATCGCTACTCGCTGGCGATCCAGCACCTGGAGCACATCGACTTCGCACCGCGTGCGGCGATGCTGGAGCAGGCCGCGGCGGTGGTGGTGGACATGGTCCACGACCTGCGCAACATGAATCTTGACCGGATGAGCGCGCTCAACGACAAGCTGCGCTCGCTGGAGAACGAGGCCGACCGGCTGATGCTGGAGCTGTACCGCGACATCTACTCCGGGCGCCTGGACAACCTGCAGATGTTCCTGCTCAAGGAGTTCTTCGAAATCCTGGAGAAGGCCATCGACCGCTGCCGCGAGGCCGGCGTGGTGGTCTACCAGATCGTGCTGAAGAACTCCTGATGGACGCGTTGCGGAGTTGCTGCCTGCGCGGCCGCGGCGCCCTGCGCGCGCCGGCTGTCGCCGTCCCAGGCGGGGAGGATCGCCGATGCTGACCCTGGTCCTGATCGTGATCCTGGCGGCGCTGGTGTTCGAGTTCATCAACGGCTTCCACGACACCGCCAACTCGATCGCCACGGTGGTCGCCACCAAGGTCCTCAGCCCCGGCTGGGCGGTGATGCTGGCCGCGGCGATGAACCTGGTCGGCGCGCTGACCGGCACCGCGGTGGCGATGACCATCGCCTCCGGCCTGCTCAACACCGACGTGGTCGCGGTGACTCCGCAGGTGGTGCTGTGCGCGCTGCTCGGCGGCATCGTCTGGAACCTGATCACCTGGTGGAAAGGCCTGCCGTCCTCGTCCTCGCACGCGCTGATCGGCGGGCTGTGCGGCGCCGGCCTGGCTGCCGCGCACAACAACTGGGGCGCGCTGATCTGGTCGCAGAACGTCGGCGACTGGGCCAAGAACAAGGGCCTGCTGTGGAAGGTGTTCGTGCCGATGGTGACCTCGCCGATCGCCGGCTTCCTGCTCGGCATCGCGGTGATGCTGTTGCTGTGGGCGGCGATCGCCGGCCTGGCGAAGCTGGGCGGCCGACTCGGGCGGCTGGCGCGGCCGCGCTGGGTCAACGCCTTTTTCGGCAAGGCGCAGATCGCCTCGGCCGCATACATGGGCTACGCGCACGGCCACAACGACGCGCAGAAGACCATGGGCATCATCGCCATGACCCTGGTCGGCGCGCAGAGCACCGGCGCCCTGGACGAGCTGCCGTCGTGGCTGGGGTTCCTGCATCCGAGCGCCAGTCAGGGGCAGGGCATCGCCACCTGGATCGTGCTGACCTGCGCGGTGGTGATGGCCGCCGGCACTGCCTCCGGCGGCTGGAAGATCATCAAGACCCTGGGCCACAAGATGGTCAAGCTGCACCCGATCCACGGTTTCGCCGCGGAGACCAGCTCGGCCACGATCCTGACCCTGGCCGCGCACTTCGGCATGCCGGTGTCCACCACCCACAGCATCTCCACCGCGATCATGGGCGTGGGCTTCGCCAAGAACCCGCGCTCGCTGCGCTTCGGCGTCATCGAGCGCATCGTCTGGGCCTGGATCCTGACCATTCCGGCCGCTGCCGGCGTGGCGTACCTGATTTTCCGCGGGTTTGCGCTGTTCGGTTGGACGTGAGGGATTGGGGAGTCGGGATTAGGGATTCGTAGAAGCAGGTCCGGCGCGCGCCGGAAGCCCGCTCTTGCCAATCCCGAATCCCCAATGCCGAATCCCCGCTAGTTGGCTCGATACATCGCCATCACGTCCTGGCGCAGCGCGCGCTGGCTGTCGGCGCGGTTGTAGAACATGTGGCCGCCGGGGTAGTTCTTGACCTGCACGCGGGTCGGGTCGTTGCCCATCACCGGCATCTGGTCCACGGTCAGCACCGAGCCCATGAACGGGCACGACAGGTCGTTCCAGCCGTGCACGATCAGCACCCGCAGTTTCGGGTCGATCGCCACCGACTGGCGCAGTTCGGTCACCGAGCCCTTGCGCAGTTCGTCGTCCCAGTCCCACAGCCGGTTCACGTCGTAGTTCAGCGCCTGGTAGCGGGCGTCGACCTTCCAGCCGACCACGCGGGTCACGAAATCGACCATCGCGGTGGTGGTGGGGGCGATGATGCTGTCCAGCAGCGGGTCGTTGGCGCGCTGCTCGGGGGCGTTGGGGAACGGATCGAAGGCGGTGACGTTGGAGTCGTAGCGGCTGCCCAGTTCGCCCTTGTCGCGGAACACTTCGCGCAGATAGGCCTGGGTCTCCAGGCGGCCGCCGGCGCGGCGCACGAAGGCCGGATCCAGGCCGGTCATCGCGGTCACCTGCTGGATCATGCGGGTGGTGCCAGCCGGGTCGGAACGCCCGCGCAGCAGCGCGGTGACGTAATCGCCGCGGGTGTAGTCGATCACCTGGCGCATCGCCTCCGGGGTCAGCTTGCCCTCGCGCTCCAGGCGCGCGGCCGCGATCGAGGGCAGGGTCAGCATCCACGGCAGCGGCGAGACGTCGCCGTTGTCGTCCAGGGTCGGGTTCAGATACGGCGAGACCAGCACCACGCCGTTCATCGCCACGCCCAGCTTGGTCTGCAGGTAGTGGGTGATGCGCGGGCCGCGGAAGCCGCCGTAGCTTTCGCCGACCAGATACTTGCGCGATTGCAGGCGCTGGTTCTTCAGCAGCCAGTCGTAGATGGTGCGCGAGAGGTATTCGATGTCGGCCTGCGGATTGTAGAACTGCTTCTTGGCCTGCTCGTCGGGCACGCGCGAGCGGCTGAAGCCGGTCCCGACCGGATCGATGAACACCAGGTCGGTGAAGTCCAGCCAGGTGCCGGGGTTGTCGCGCAGTTGCGCCGGCGCCGAGGCGCTGTCGCCCTCGCTGCCGAACGCCACCACCTTCGGCCCGATCGCGCCCAGGTTGAGGTACACCGAGGCCGCGCCAGGGCCGCCGTTGAGCGCAAACGTGACCGGGCGGTCCTTGCCGTCCATGGTGTAGGCCGTATAGACCACGTCGGCGACGACCTTGCCCTGCTTGTCCTTCACCGGCAGCGTGCCGACCTTGACCGTGTAGCGCAGCGTGCGGCCGTCGAGCTGGATGGATTGGCTGGTCTGCGCGTCGGCCGGCAGCGGCGCCGGTTCGGTGGCGGCGGGCTTGTCGGCCTTGTCGGCGTTCGCCGCATCGGCATCGGCGGCCAGCGCCGCGGTCATCGGCGTCGCGGCCAGCAGCACGGCCAGCAGCACGGAGGGGAAGGTCGGCACGGGCGGTCGCTCGCAGGAGGGAGCCGGCATGCTAGGCCGCGGCGCGGCGTGCGCGGATGTGCACAAAGGCATGGTCGCCGGCGGCGCGGACGCGCCATGCCGGTTCATCGGCGCTGGCTACAATCGCCGGTTCGTCCCGTGTCCGGTCCGCTGCGCATGCCTGTCCTTCGTTCACGCCTGCCGCTGTGCCTGTTCCTGGCGGCGTTGCTGGCCGGCTGCGCCAGCGTGCCATCGCCGCCGCCCGTGGCCGATTCGCCAGCGGCGCACGATCCGCATGCCCACGATCGCCAGCGCCTGTGGCGGCTGCTGAGCACGCGCTGCCTGCCGCAGGCGCGCGCCGGCGCCGATCCGGCGCCATGCAGCGAGGTGCATGCCGACCCCGGTCAGCGCTACGCCCTGATGAAGGATCTGCACGGCGCCTACCAGTACCTGCTGATTCCGACCGTGCCGGTCAGCGGGATCGAGGATCCGCGCGCGCGTTCCGCCGATGCGCCGAACTGGCTGGGCCTGGCCTGGCAGGCGCGGAGTCGGGTCGCCGATGCGCTGGGCCGGCCGCTGCCGCGCGACCTGGCCAGCCTGACGATCAATCCGCCGTCGGCGCGCTCGCAGGACCAGTTGCACATCCACATCGACTGCCTGGCGCCGCAGGTGCGCAATCAGCTGCAGGCAATGCGGGCCTCGATCGGCCCGGCGTGGGCGCCGCTGCCGCGGCCGCTGCACGGCCACGCCTATCGCGCGATGCGCGTGGAGGGCGAGGAACTGGATGCGAATCCGCTGACGCTGCTGGCGCGTAGCCTGCCGCCGCAGCAGCGCATGGCGCAGCAGACCCTGGCGGTGGTCGGGGCGGATTTCGATGGCCGCCCCGGCTTTGTGCTGCTCGCGGCCACTGCACGTCCCGGCGACGGGGTCGGTGCGGAGCAGTTGCAGGATCACGACTGCACGGGCGTGGTGCCGGCGGTGCCTGCGCACGGTTGAGCCCCCGGTGGCGGTCGATCGCCGGTTGCCTGACTAACAGGCGTGCTGGTGCGAAAGCTTCGCTGCCGCCGCCTGTCGTAGGAGCGGCTTCAGCCGCGACCCGGCGTTGTCGGGAAAGCCCTGTCGCGGCTGAAGCCGCTCCTACGACGGAGGCGAGCGGTGGCGCCTGCAGCCGTGGCGCCTGCAGCCGCTCAGACCTCCAGCGACGCCAGGTCGCCCTTGGTCTCCAGCCACTGCTTGCGGTCGCCGGCGCGCTTCTTGGCCAGCAGCATGTCCATCAGCGAGCTGGTCTGGTCGCCGTCGTCCACGGTCAGTTGCACCAGACGCCGGGTGTCCGGGTGGATGGTGGATTCGCGCAGCTGCTGCGGATTCATCTCGCCCAGGCCCTTGAAGCGGGTCACGCTGACCTGGCCCTTGATCTTCTCGCGCTGGATCTTGTCCAGCAGCGAGCGCTTCTCTTCCTCGTCCAGCGCATAGAACACCTGCTTGCCCACGTCCACGCGGAACAGTGGCGGCATCGCCACGAACACGTGGCCGGCGCGCACCAGGGCGGGGAAGTGGCGCAGGAACAGCGCGGTCAGCAGGGTCGCGATGTGCAGGCCGTCGGAGTCGGCGTCGGCCAGGATCACCACCTTGCCGTAGCGCAGGCCGTCGATCTCCTCCTTGCCTGGGTCGCAGCCGATCGCGATCGCCAGGTTGTGCACTTCCTCCGAGGCCAGCACGCTGCCGGAGGCCACTTCCCAGGTATTGAGGATCTTGCCGCGCAGCGGCAGGATCGCCTGGAAATCCTTGTCGCGGGCCTGCTTGGCGCTGCCGCCTGCCGAGTCGCCCTCGACCAGGAACAGCTCGGTGCGCGACAGGTCCTGGCTGATGCAGTCGGCCAGCTTGCCCGGCAGCGCCGGCCCCTGGGTGACCTTCTTGCGCACGATCTGCTTCTCGGTCTTCAGCCGCGCGCTGGCGCGGTCGATGGCGATCTGCGCGATGCGCGTGCCGGTTTCCACGTTCTGGTTCAGCCACAGGCTGAAGGCATCGTGCGCAGCGCCTTCGATGAAACCGGCGGCCTGGCGCGAGGACAGGCGTTCCTTGGTCTGGCCGCTGAACTGCGGGTCGGTCATCTTCAGCGACAGCACGAACGCGACGCGGTCCCACACGTCTTCCGGCGCCAGCTTCACGCCGCGCGGCAGCAGATTGCGGAAATCGCAGAACTCGCGCAGCGCGTCGGTGAGGCCGCTGCGCAGGCCGTTGACGTGGGTGCCGTGCTGCGCGGTGGGGATCAGGTTAACGTAGCTTTCCTGCACCAGCTCGCCTTCCACCACCCAGGCCACCGCCCAGTCGACGATCTCGCGGTCCTTCTTCAGGCTGCCGACGAACAGCTCGGCCGGCAGCAGTTCGCGCTCGGCGAGTTCGCCGCGCAGGTAGTCGCGCAGGCCGTCCTCGAAGTACCAGGTGTCCTGCTCGCCGGTGGCTTCGTCGTGCAGCTTGACCGTCAGGCCGGGACACAGCACCGCCTTGGCGCGCAGCAGGTGGCGCAGCGCGCGCACCGCGAACTTCGGCGTGTCGAAATACTTCGGGTCCGGCCAGAAGCGCAGCCGGGTGCCGGTGTTCTTCTTGCCGACGCTGCCGACGATCTCCAGCTTGGAGGCCGGGTGGCCGTCGGCGAAGGCCATGCGGTACTCGTTGCCTTCGCGCTTGATGAACAGTTCCACCCGATTGGACAGCGCATTGACCACGCTGACGCCGACGCCGTGCAGGCCGCCGCTGAAGGTGTAGTTGCGGTCGCTGAACTTGCCGCCGGCGTGCAGCCGGGTGAGGATCAGTTCGACGCCGGAGATCTTTTCTTCCGGGTGGATGTCCACCGGCATGCCGCGGCCGTCGTCGGACACCTCGCAACTGCCATCCTTGTACAGCGTCACCTCGATGTGCCGGGCGTGGCCGGCCAGTGCCTCGTCCACGGCGTTGTCGATGACTTCCTGCGCCAGATGGTTTGGCCGTGCGGTGTCGGTGTACATGCCCGGCCGGCGCTTGACCGGGTCCAGGCCAGAGAGAACTTCGATGTCGGCGGCGTTGTAGCGGGTATTCATGCGTCTCAGCAGGTGGCGCGAAGCAGATCCGGAAGTGTGCGGTCTGCGGCGGTTTTTTGCACGTCGCCGGTGTTCAGGGCAGGTGCGGCGGCGCCGCGCTACGCTGGCCCTGGAAAAACCGCGACGTCGCCCACATCTTCGTCGCATGTCCCAAAGGAGTCCGCCATGAACGTTCGCAAGCTGTTGACCCTGGCCGCCCTGGTCGCCGCCGCGGTGGCCGTGCCGGTCGCGATGGCCCAGGCGCAGAGTGCCGACCCGGCCGCCTCCGGTGCTGCCGCCTACGAGGCGCAGGTCGCCAAGGAAAAGGCCGAGGCCGACGCCAAGGCCAAGCGCCGCGCCGCCGCGGCCGCCGAGCACAAGGCCGGCAAGGATGCGGCCGCGCCGAAGAAGGAAGAGGAAGAGGAAGCGCGCAAGCCCTGAGCCTGCGGACGGTTTCCTGCACACGACGCCCCGGTCGCCCGGGGCGTCGCTTTTTTGTGGGGCGGCTGTTGCGCGAAAGCGCTTGGGCAAATCCGCTTCACCCGTTAAACTATGGCTTTCCGGGAGGCCTTTGAGCCATGACCCCCCTGATCTTCGTTACCGGCGGCGTAGTGTCCTCGCTTGGCAAGGGCATCGCGGCCGCTTCGCTTGCGTCCATTCTCGAAGCACGTGGCCTGTCGGTCACGATGATGAAGCTGGACCCCTACATCAACGTCGACCCGGGCACGATGAGCCCGTTCCAGCACGGCGAGGTGTACGTCACCGACGACGGCGCCGAAACCGACCTGGACCTGGGGCATTACGAGCGCTTCGTGCGCACGCGGTTGTCGCGCAAGAATTCGGTCACCACCGGGCGCATCTACGAGAACGTGATCCGCAAGGAGCGCCGCGGCGACTACCTCGGCGCCACCGTGCAGGTGATTCCGCACATCACCGACGAGATCCGTCGCTGTGTGGATGAAGCCACCGCCGGCTACGACGTGGCCCTGGTCGAGATCGGCGGCACCGTCGGCGATATCGAGTCGCTGCCGTTCCTGGAGGCGATCCGCCAGGTGCGTACCGAGCGCGGCGCCGAGAAGGCCATGTTCATGCATCTGACCCTGGTGCCGTACATCGCCGCGGCCGGCGAGCTGAAGACCAAGCCGACCCAGCATTCGGTCAAGGAACTGCGCTCGATCGGCATCCAGCCGGACGTGCTGCTGTGCCGCTCGGAGCAGGCGATCCCGGATTCGGAGCGGCGCAAGATCGCGCTGTTCACCAACGTCTCCGAGCGCGCGGTGATCAGCGCCGCCGACATCGACGTGCTCTACGGCATGCCGCTGGAGCTGCATCGGCAGGGTCTGGACGAGATCGTCATCGAGCAGTTCAAGCTGCGCGACAAGGTCGGCGCGGCCAACCTGTCGGAGTGGGAGGCGGTGGTCGACGCGATCAAGCATCCGCTCGACGAGGTCACCATCGCCGTGGTCGGCAAATACGTCGACCACCAGGACGCGTACAAGTCGGTCGGCGAGGCGCTCAAGCATGGCGGCCTGCGCCAGCGCACCAAGGTCAACCTGAAGTGGCTGGAAGCGCAGGACCTGGAAGGCAGCGACATGGCGGCCCTGGCCGACGTGGACGGCATCCTGGTGCCGGGCGGCTTCGGCGACCGCGGCTTCGAAGGCAAGGTGCTGACCTCGCGCTATGCGCGCCAGCACGGCGTGCCGTACTTCGGCATCTGTTATGGCATGCAGGCGGCGGTGGTCGACTATGCGCGGCATGTCGCCGGGCTGGACGCGGCCAACAGCACCGAGAACGACCGGCAGTCGCCGTACCCGGTGATCGGCCTGATCACCGAATGGCGCACCGCCAGCGGCGATGTCGAGAAGCGCGACGAGAAGTCCGATCTCGGCGGCACCATGCGCCTGGGCCTGCAGGAGCAGCGGCTCAAGCCGGGCACGCTGGCGCGCGAGCTGTACGGCAAGGACGTGGTGGCCGAGCGCCATCGCCATCGCTACGAGTTCAACAACCGCTACCGCACCCAGCTGGAGGACGCCGGCCTGGTGATCGCCGCCAAGTCGATGGACGACACCCTGGTGGAGATGGTGGAGCTGCCGCGCGAGACGCACCCGTGGTTCCTGGCCTGCCAGGCGCACCCGGAGTTCCTTTCCACGCCGCGCGATGGCCACCCGCTGTTCATCGGCTTCGTGCGGGCTGCGCGCGAGCGCAAGGCTGGCGGCAAGCTGCTGAAGGAAGCGCGCGCGTAACTTCCTTCTCCCTTCGGGAGAAGGTGGCGCGCAGCGCCGGATGAGGGTGCGGGGCGAAGCCTCGCGAAGTTGATTCCCAGGCTTCGCCGGACCCTCACCCCAACCCCTCTCCCGGTGGGAGAGGGGCTTTGATTCCACGAGGTGTCGCCCGGACTCTCACCCCGACCCCCGCCGATGGCAGAGGGGAGTAATCTCGCCCCAATCTCGCGCCCGACTGGGCGTCGCTCAACCGATAGGTGATCCAATGAAACTGTGTGGCTTCGACGTTGGCCTGGACCAGCCGCTGTTCCTGATCGCCGGCCCGTGCGTGATCGAGTCGATGCAGCTGCAGCTCGACGTCGCCGGCAGGCTCAAGGAGATCACCGGCCGGCTGGGCATCAACTTCATCTTCAAGTCCAGCTTCGACAAGGCCAACCGCACCTCCGGCACCAGCTTCCGCGGCCCCGGCCTGGAAGAAGGGCTGAAGGTGCTGGAGGCGGTGAAGACGCAGATCGGCGTGCCGGTGCTGACCGACGTGCACGAGTACACGCCGATGCACGAGGTGGCGGCGGTGGTGGACGTGCTGCAGACCCCGGCGTTCCTGGTGCGACAGACCGATTTCATCAAGAACGTGTGCGCCGCCGGCAAGCCGGTCAACATCAAGAAGGGCCAGTTCCTGTCGCCTTGGGACATGAAGCCGGTGGTGGACAAGGCCAAGTCCACCGGCAACGAGCAGATCATGGTCTGCGAGCGCGGCGCCAGCTTCGGCTACAACAACCTGGTCAGCGACATGCGCTCGCTGAGCGTGATGCGCGAGACCGGCTGCCCGGTGGTGTTCGACGCTACCCATTCGGTGCAGTTGCCGGGCGGGCAGGGCGGCACTTCCGGTGGCCAGCGCGAGTTCGTGCCGGTGCTGGCGCGCGCGGCGGTGGCCGTGGGCGTGGCCGGCCTGTTCGCCGAGACCCACCCTGATCCGTCCAAGGCGCTGTCCGATGGCCCCAACGCGTGGCCGCTGGACCAGATGGAAGCGTTGCTGGAAACGCTGATGGAATTGGACGCGGTCACCAAGAAGCACGGGTTCTCGCGCTTCGCGTGAGACCCCGGTTGCAGCCGCGGCATCCGTGCGACGCCTGGCGGGAAGTGTCCTGCCGGACGCGTCCTGGCGCAGTGGGATGCAGGTGAACCCGCGCGGCCAGATCCGCTCCCGCTCCTGGGGGCTGTGTGCTTTGCTGCTGTCGCTGCTGGCCTGGGCGGCGTTGGGCGTGGTGCTGTTCGCGTTCAGGCGCGCGATCGGTGCGCCCGGCGACGGCGATCACGGCATCCTGGCCATGCAGCCCTGGATCGTCGGCGGCCTGCTGGTGCTGGCGGTCGCCGCGCTCGGCACCCTGATCGCCGCCGCACTGGGCTGGGCGCTGCGGCGCGGTCGCGTCCTGGCCGGCATCGCCGCCGGCCTGCTGCTGGCGATGCTGGTCCTGATCCTGTTGTTCCTCGGCGGGATCCCGCTGGGCGCGGTGCGCCTTGGCTGATGCGGCATTTGGCAAGCAACGGGCGGCCGGGGATAATCAGTCGGCATTCGTTTCCGCCCCCCTCTTCCTACAGGTAACCGGCCCGCCATGAGTACGATCCGCAGCATCCACGCCCGTGAAATCCTCGACAGCCGCGGCAATCCCACGCTGGAAGCCGATGTCATCCTGGAGGACGGTTCGTTCGGTCGTGCCGCGGTGCCCTCGGGCGCGTCCACCGGCACCAAGGAAGCGGTCGAGCTGCGCGACGGCGACAAGACCCGTTACCTGGGCAAGGGCGTGCGCAAGGCGGTGGAGAACGTCAACACCACCATCGCCGGCGCGCTGAAAGGCTTCGACGCCGCCGACCAGCAGGGCCTGGACCGCCGCCTGATCGACCTGGACGGCACCGAGAACAAGGGCCGCCTCGGCGCCAACGCGCTGCTCGGCGTCTCGCTGGCCAATGCACACGCGCTCGCCGCCTCGCGCAAGCAGCCGCTGTGGCAGTCGCTGGCCGCGGGCAACACCGCCAACCTGGCGCTGCCGGTGCCGATGATGAACATCATCAACGGCGGTGCGCATGCCGACAACAACGTCGATTTCCAGGAATTCATGGTGCTGCCGGTCGGCGCCGCCTCGTTCTCCGAGGCGCTGCGCGCCGGCACCGAGATCTTCCACGCGCTGAAGTCGGTGCTGAAGGGCCACGGCCTGTCCACTGCGGTCGGCGACGAAGGCGGCTTCGCCCCGGACTTCCGCAGCAACGTCGAAGCGCTGGATACCATCCTGGAAGCGATCGGCAAGGCCGGCTACACCGCCGGTGAGGACGTGCTGCTGGGCCTGGACGTGGCCTCCAGCGAGTTCTACGACAACGGCAAGTACCACCTGGTGGGCGAGGGCAAGCGCCTGACCAGCGAGCAGTTCGTCGACTTCCTCGCCGACTGGGCCGCGCAGTACCCGATCGTCAGCATCGAGGACGGCCTGGCCGAGGACGACTGGGCCGGCTGGAAGCTGCTCACCGACCGGATCGGCAGCAAGGTGCAACTGGTCGGCGACGACCTGTTCGTGACCAACCCGAAGATCTTCAAGCAGGGCATCGAGTCCGGCACCGCCAACGCGATCCTGATCAAGGTCAACCAGATCGGCACCCTGACCGAGACCCTGGAAGCCATCGCCATGGCCGACAAGGCCGGCTACGCGGCCATCGTCTCGCATCGTTCCGGCGAGACCGAGGACACCACCATCGCCGACATCGCCGTGGCCACCACCGCCACCCAGATCAAGACCGGCTCGCTGTGCCGCAGCGATCGCGTGGCCAAGTACAACCAGCTGCTGCGCATCGAGGAAGCGCTCGGCAGCGCCGCGCGCTACGCGGGGCGTGACGCGTTCGTCTCGCTCAAGCGATAAGCCGTGCGCAACTGGCGCTGGCTGCTGCTGGTGCTGGCGGGACTGCTGGCGTGGCTGCAGTACCGCTTCTGGCTCGGTCCGGGGAATTCCGGCGAAGTGCTGGTGCTCGAAAGTCAGGTCGAGCACCAGAAGCGCGACAACGAAGGACTGCAGCAACGCAACGCCGCGCTCGCCGCCGAGGTCAAGGATCTCAAGGACGGCGAGGCGGCGATCGAGGAGCGCGCGCGTAGCGAACTGGGCATGATCAAACCGGGCGAAAAGTTCTACCGCGTGGTCGAAAACGCGCCGGTGCCTCCGGCCTCGGCCGGCACCGTGCCGGGCGAGCAGGCGACGCCCCCCGCGCCGAGCGAGCAACCCTGATGGCCACGGTCTGGGCCGTGGTCCCAGCGGCTGGCCGCGGCACCCGTTTCGGCGGCGCGATGCCCAAGCAGTATTTGCAGGCGGGCGGGCGCACGTTGCTGGCGCATGCATTGGAAGCGCTGCTCGCGCATCCGGCGGTGGCCGGGGCGATGGTCGCGCTGAGCGTGGACGATGCGCAGTGGCCGGGCTGGACCGAACTGGCCGGCAAGCCGGTGCTGACCTGCCTGGGCGCCGGCAGCCGTGCCGGCTCGGTGCTGGCTGCGCTGCACGCCTTGCCGGAGTCGGTGAAGGCGGACGATTTCGTGCTGGTGCACGATGCGGCGCGGCCGAATCTGGCGCTGTCCGACCTGGACCGGCTGCTGGAGGCGGGGCGCGGCGATCCGGTCGGCGCGATCCTGGCCGCGCCGGTACGCGACACGCTCAAGCGCGCCGGCGACGACGGCGGCATCGACCGCACCGAACCACGCGAGCGCCTGTGGCGCGCGCTGACCCCGCAACTGTTCCGGCGCATGCAGCTGAGTCGCGCGTTGGAGCAGGCTGCCGCGGCCGGCGTCGAGGTCACCGACGACGCGATGGCGATGGAGTTGCTGGGACTGCGCCCGCTGCTGGTCGAGGGCGCCGAGGACAATTTCAAGGTCACCACGCCGGCCGACCTGGCGCGGTTCGAGTTCGAACTGTTCCAGCGGCAGAGCGGCTGATGCGGTTCGAAGATGCGGTGGGACAGACCTGGCTGCAGCAGGCCGCGGACGTTGCGATCGCGATCGATGGCGACGACATCCAGCACGAGGCCCAGGCCAACCTGTGGGCGTTCTCGCCACGCGACGCTCGATCCGCGGGGATCGACGTGGCGAGCGTGGCGCGGTTCGTGGATGCGGTCGCCGAGCATCGCCAGGCCACGCTGCGCGCGCAGGGTGCGCCGGCGATGACGTTCTATTGCTGGCACGACGGGCAGGCGCGGCAGCTGCGCTTCAGCCTGGTGTCGTCGGCGCACGGCCGCCTGCCGTTCCGTGCGCCGATCCGGCAGACGCCGTTGCCTGCGATCGCCGAGCGCATCGTCCAGGCCGACTGGCTCAACCCGCGGTGGGGCGCAGCGGACGCGGAAGACGACGCGCTGCCGGCGTCCGAGGCCCTGCCGGTTTACCTGCGCACGCTGCACCCCGGCGTCTGACCGCCAGACAGCGTCGACGCTCCACGAACAGGATTCCCATGTCACACGATTCCCTTTCCGCTCCTCCCTTCCGCATCGGCCAGGGCTACGACGTCCATGCCTTCGGCGAGGGCGACCACATCATGCTCGGCGGCGTCCGTGTGGCGCATGAGCGCGGCGTGCTCGCCCACAGCGATGGCGACGTGGTGATCCACGCCCTCTGCGATGCCTTGCTCGGCGCGCTGGCGTTGGGCGACATCGGCCAGCATTTCCCGCCGTCCGATCCGCGCTGGAAGGGCGCCGACAGCGCGCAGTTCCTCGATCACTGCGTGGGCCTGCTGCATGCGCGCGGCTGGCGCCTGGGCAATGCCGACGTCACCGTGATCTGCGAACGGCCCAAGGTCGGCCCGCACGCGCAGGCGATGCGCGAACGCCTGGCGGCGTTGCTGCAGGTCGAGCTGGACTGCGTCAGCGTCAAGGCAACGACCAGCGAGAGGCTCGGCTTCACCGGCCGCGGCGAAGGCATCGCGGCGCAGGCCGTGGCCCTGTTGGTGGCACTGTGAGCGAGTTGCCGCGCGCGTTCGGCGCCGCGCCGTTGCAGGCGCGCATGCGCGGCAGTGCTGAGGATTTCCAGGTCGACGAGCTGCCCGCGTTCGCGCCCAGCGGCGAGGGCGAGCACCTGTTGCTGACGGTGCGCAAGCGCGGCATGAACACCGCCTTCGCCGCGCGCCGCCTGGCGCAGTGGGCCGGAGTCGCGGAACTGGCGATCGGCTATGCCGGCATGAAGGACCGCCATGCGGTCACTACCCAGCGCTTCTCGGTGCATCTGCCCAAGCGCGTGGCGCCAGCACTGGAGAGCCTGCAGGACGCGGATCTGCAGGTGCTGGAGTCGCACTGGCACAACCGCAAGCTGCCGCGTGGCGCACTGGCCGGCAACGGCTTCGTGCTGGTGCTGCGCGAGGTGCGCGGCGAGCGCGAGGCGATCGATGCGCGACTGGCGCAGATCGCCGCACGCGGGATTCCAAACTGGTTCGGTGAGCAGCGCTTCGGCCGCGACGGCGGCAACGTCGGCGCCGCGCTGGCGATGTTCGGTGGCCGCCGGGTGCGCCGCGAGCAACGCTCGCTGCTGTTGTCCGCGGCCCGTTCGGAGCTGTTCAATCGGGTGCTGGCCGCGCGCGTGGCTGCCGGCAACTGGGACAGCGCGCTGGACGGCGAAGTGTGGATGCTCGATGGCAGCCGCAGCGTGTTCGGTCCGGAGCCGTGGTCGGAGGCGCTGGCCGAACGTCTGCAGCGCTTCGACATCCATCCGTCCGCGCCGCTGTGGGGCGCCGGCGAACTGCGCAGCGCCGAGGCGGCGCGTGCACTGGAACTGGCAGCGCTGGACGAGGCGGTCGCGCTACGCCTGCGTGACGGTCTGGAGCGCGAAGGGCTGAAACAGGAGCGGCGGGCGACGCGCCTGCGTGTGGCGGACCTGCAGTGGCGCTGGCTCGACGGGCAGGGCGACGCGCTGGAGCTGCGCTTCGCGTTGCCGCCGGGCAGCTACGCCACGGCGCTGCTGCACGAACTCGGCCAGGTCGAGGAGGCGCCGCAGGCGTCCACCGAGGCCTGAGCGCGGCACGCAAGTCCTGCGATGCGTGCTAGAACCGGTAGGCGCCGCTCAGGAGCAGGCTGCGGCCATCCGCTAGCGGCACGAAGGTCTCGTCGAACTCGTCGGCATACAGTCGCCGGTCGAAGACGTTGCGCATGCCCACGGTCACGCCCCAGGTCTCGGTGTGGTAGGACACGTTCGCGTCCACGCTGGCCTGCCCTGGGATCTTGAAGTAGCCGCCGGCCAGGCGTCGGCCGAGGGTGTGATCGCGCGCCAGGATGCCGCCGGCCACGCCCCAGCCGCTCCAGCGGCTGTCCTGGAACTGATAACTGCTCCATAGGGTGAAGCGCGTGCGCGGAACGCCGGTGGTGGGCGTGCCGTCGCGCCGGCCGATGCGGGCTAGCGCCAGGCTGCTGCTCAATTCCAGGCCGGGGGCGAGCGCGCCGACGAAATCCAGGTCGAGCCCGTGGTTGCTTTGGCTGTCGATCGGCTTGGCGAAATACGACGGATGCGCAAGCACCAGATCGAAGCTGCGGTCGACGGTGATCTGGTAATACGCGACGTTGAGCCGGGCGCGGTGGTCGAACAGATCGACCTTCGCCCCCACCTCCACCTGTCGCGACAACGCGGGCGGCAGCGGCCGGCCGTTCCTGCCGAGCACCGCGCTCGGCGCGAAGCCGTTCATGGTGCTGGCGTACAGCGACGCCTCCGGGCTCAGCTTGTAGACCACGCCGACGTTGGGCACCCAGCGGCGCCGGCGCAACTGGCGCAGCTTGCCCTTGGCGTCGTAGTTGGAAATCTCGTACGCGGAGCGGCGCAGTGCCAGCAACACGTCCCAGCGTTCGCCCGCGCTGATCTGGTCCTGCAGCAGCAGGCCGCTGCGGCTCGACCAGGGGCTGCCGGGGTAATGCAGGATCCCGCGTTGCGAATGCGGCCAGTGCACCGGCCCTAGCCGCTCGTTGCCGAAGACGTCGTAGCGGTTGCGGTGCATCCGGATGAAGTAATCGCTGCTGCCCAGGCGTGCGCGCGTGTAGTCCACGCCCAGGGTCACGGTCTGCCGCAGCGGCCCGTCGCCGAAGCTGCCGACCAGGTCGTTCTGCACGGTGTAATACGCCGTTTCGTTGCGATAGGCCTCGGCATAGGCACGGACCAGGCCGGTCGGCGAAGGCGACAACATGCCCCAGTTGCGCGCGTCGACCGCCTGGTGCACGTACTGCCCGCGGCTGCGCAGTTGCCAGCGGTCGCTGAGCCGCTGGTCGAACAGGTAGTAGGCGCGCTGGGTACGGTAGGCGGTGTGGTCCTGCGGATTGCCGAGACGCAAGGTCCGGGGCGTCATCGCCGAGACGCGGTTGCGCAGCAGCAGTGCGTGATCGGCGGCCGGCTCGCGGTCGGTCACGCGCTGCATGCCGAGCACCAGACGGTTGTCGTCGCCCTGCCAGGCGATGGACGGCGCCAGGTAGGCGGCGTTGCGTGGGCCGTAGCCCTGCGCCGTGGCATCGGCGTGCTGGCCGGAGACGACGAGCCGGTAGCTCAGCGGCGTGGCGCCGATCGGCCCGGTCGCATCGAGTCCGGCCTGCACGTCGCCGCGGTCGCCGAGGACATAGCTCAGTTCGCGCTGCGGCCTGCGCAGCGGCTGCTTGGTGACGACGTTGATCAGTCCGCTCATGTCGCCGCCGTTGCTGTCGCCGAGGATCGATTCCGGGCCCTTGAGCACCTCGACCCGCTCCACGCCGATCATCGGCGGATAGCCGCCGATCCCGACGAAGCTGTTCGGCATCCCGTCGGTCATGCCGTTGCCGGTGTAGATGCCGCGGATCTTGAACAGCGGCGCGCGCAACGGGTTTTCGATCTGCTGCACGCTGGCCACGTTGCGCAGGGCGTCGGCGACGGTGCGCACCTGTTGCGAGGCCAACAGATGCGGGGCGACCACGTTCACCGACTGCGGCACGGCGATGGAGTCGGCGGCATAGCGCAGCGCGTCGCTGGCGTACGCGGGCACGTCGCCCATGGCGCGCTCGCTCAGCGCCGCGGCATCGACCTGTTCCAGCAGCTTGGGCGGCGTGCCGGCGCGATGCGCATCGGCGGCATCGGCAGGGTCGGCCGGCGCCGGCGCGGCGGGCGTGATGGCCACGGTGTTCGCATCGAGCACGCGGTAGGCGAGGCCGCTCGACTGCAGCAGGTGCTGCAGCGCCGCGTCCGGGGTGAAGACGCCTTGCAGCCCGTCGCTGCGCAGCCCGGCCAGGGTCGGGCTGGCGGTGAGCACCTGCACGTTGGCCTGCTTGCCGTACGCGATCAGCGCCGTGGACAGCGCCTGCGGCGGGATCGAGAAGGCGATCTGCCGTGCCTCGGACGCCGGGGCGGCGAGGGCACGGTTCCAGGGTACGAGCTGCAGTGCCAGGCTGCCGCAGATGATCAGTCGCCTCAGCCCACGCACTGCCCGTCGCCCCCCAGCGGAAGCGCGAATTATGCCATGCGCGGCATCGCCGACACGGTGCAGGGCCGGCGCGGCCACCGCCTCGGCGGGTCCGGGGGAGGGACCCGCATCGCCTAACGGCGGCTCAGCACGATCTCGTCCTTGCCTTGATGCACCTGCAGCGGAAAGACCTGCGGCAAGGCCTCGATCCACTGCGCGGTCGCCCGGGTGTCGACGGTGCCGGTGAAGTTCAGCCGCGCAAGCGCCGGGTCGGCCAGGCGCAGCGGCCGGTCGCTGTAGCGGTTGATTCTGGCGATCACCGTGTCCAGCGGCGTATCGACGAATTCCAGCCGGTGATCGCGCCAGGCGGTGGCCTGCTCCACGTCGATCCGGCTGACCTGCAGGGCCGGCTTGGCCGGATCGTAGGACACCCGCTGCCCGGCCACCGCTTCCAGTCCGCCGCGGCCGTCGGCCGGCACCTGGCCGGCGCCGTAGATGCGGACCCGGCCTTCGGTGACCGTGACCTCGACGCGTTCGCCGTCGCGGCTGACATCGAAGGCGGTGCCCACGTCCAGGATCGACACGCCGCCGGCGTCGACCACGAACGGACGCCCGGCGTGATGCGCCACCTCGAAGAAGGCCTCGCCGGCGATCAGGTCCACGTGGCGCTGCGCGTCGCTGAACCGGGTGCTCAGCCGCGACGCGCCGCCGAGCGCGATCTTCGAGCCGTCTGCCAGCACGATGTCCCGGTGGCGGTTGTTCGCGCTGCTGTAGACCTGGGTGACCGGCGGCGTGCTCAGCTGCCGCCAGGCCAGGGCACCGCCGAGCGCGAGCACGCCCACGCAGGCCGCCACCTGCAGCGGCCGCCAGCGCGAGCGCGGCGGCGCGAACTGGCGTCCCACCTGGTCCCGCGCGGCTGCGTCCAGCGTTGCCAGGTCGCCGCCCAGCGCGTTGATCCGTTCGAACGCCTGCAGATGCCGCGGGTCGGCCGCGGTCCAGTCCAGCCAGCGCGCGATAGTGTCCTCGTTGCCGTCGGGTTCGCGCAGCAGGGTCCACCAGCGGGCGGCGTCCTCGAGGATATGTTGCTCGATGCCGCTGTCCATTACGGAATCTCCGCTTCGTCGAAGCGTTTGCGGCAATGCGCGAGCGCGTTGGCCACATGGTAGCGGACCATCCGTTCGCTCACGTTCATCGCCTTGGCGATCACGCCGAAGTCCTTGCCTTCGATCACGTGCAGCACGAAGGCGCGGCTGGTCTTGGCGGGAAGTTCCTTCAGTGCCCGGGTCAGCTCGCGCAACTGCTCGCTGGCCGTGGCGTGCCGCTCCGGAATCGGCGGTAGCGGCAGGTCGTGCTCCGGCAGCTCCACGGCCGCATGCTCGCGAACCTTGCGCATGCGCAGCCGGTCCACCGCCAGGTTGGAGGCGACATGGAACAGGTAGGCGCGCGGCGATGCCAGCGTGTCCGGGCGCTCAAGCGTCACGATGCGCATGTACGCCTCCTGCGCCACGTCCTGCGCGTCCGCCATCGAGCCGAGCTTGCAGTGCAGGAAGGCGAGCAGGGCGCGGTGATGTTCCTTGAACAACGCGTCGACGTGGTGCGCAGGCGCCTGCTCCGGCGACGGCGCGCCCTCGGTGTGCTCGGCCCGGCTCACGACTGCTGGTGTTCCTGGAAGGAAGCGGCCGCGGCAGTATAGCCAGCCTCACTGGCCGTCACGCGACGCCGCACCGCAGGCGGCCGGCAGCGCCGCGGCCAGCAGACCTTCCGCATGCGCCCGCAACGCCTCGCGGCGGCGAAACGCCGAGCGGTGCTGGCTGGGCACGTCCGCCACGCTCTTGCGTGGTGGTGTCGGCGGCAGTTCGAACCAGCCGTCGGCGCCGGGTGCGGCGCCCTGTTCGGTCCAGAACGCGTCGTAGTCGGCCAGGAACACCTGCCGCTTGCGCTGCAGTGGATGCGCCGCATTGCCGATGGCGCGGATACCGCGCGCACCGATGCGCTCGGCGAAGGCATAGGCCAGCGCCAGCATCAGTTGCTTGGGGCGCAGCCCATGCATCTGCTTGGTGAGTGTCCGCACCACGTCCCGGGCATCGCCGCCGCTGGGGCCTTGCAGGCAGCCGATCAGCACAGTCGGATGGGCGTCGTCACTGGTCACGGTCAGCACCAGGCGATACAGCGGGCGCCGCGCCGTGTCGCTGAGCTGCAGCCACAGTTCGCCCTCGCAACTCATCGGCGCCGGCGGCAGCAGGGACAACGTCAGCGCGCTGCCATCTTGCAATGGCAGCGTCCCCAGGTCCGCTTGGCCTTGCCGGTAGATGGCATCGAACAACGCGGCGGGCAGGCGATCGAGCATCAGTCGATAGTGCTGCCGGAGGTGGCGCAACCGCTCCGCGCTGCTCCAGCGGGTGTTGACGAAACGGTGCAGGTGGCGCTCGAGCAGGCGCGGATCGCGCTCGGCGTAGCCGCGCATCCGCGGGTCGCGGCGCAGTGCGTCGAGGAAACGGCCGTGCTCGGTCGGCATGCTCAATGCACGCAGCAGGTACTTGGCCGCCTTGATCCCGCGCTGCAGGCGGTTGCCGTGCCAGTCGGTCCGCCCCTGAAACGACGCCAGGAACAGCGGCCACCAGCGGGGCGGTGCGGTCGTGCCGCTCGACCGGGACGGCGACGGCGCCGGCCGGGCCAGGGGAGCCGACATCGTTTCGAACGCGGCGGCGCCCGCCGAAACGTCCATCAGATCAGTGGGTTGCAGGAAGAAGTCGGTGGTTGCTTCGGTCACGTTCGGCTCGCAGAGGGGCGGTACTCTCTGACAAGACGTTTCAGCGCGCGAAAATTGAAATGCACCCGTATGGGAAGTGGTCGGTCGTGCAACCGGCGTCCTGGCCCGACCGGGCCGGGGTCGGGCGGGGCGTTGGTGCGCGTGACATCACGTGCATGCGCTGACGTAGGAGCGGCTTCAGCCGCGACGGGGCTTTCCCGTTCACGCCGGTCGCGGCTGAAGCCGCTCCTACACGGGCCTTACAGGTCGGTGCGCGGTGCAGGATTCGCGTAGAGACGATCCGGCGCCCGCGATCTTGGCCGGTGCGTAGTTTGCTTCCCCGGGCCGAGCGCCTTTATGCCCGGGACTGCGTGCCGCTCAGCGCCGCGCCAGCAGCACCAGCATCGCGCCGGTGCCGCCTTGCGCGGTCGGCGCCGAATGGAAGGCCAGCACGTCGTTGCGCTGGCGCAGCAGGCGGTCCACCAGGTTCTTCAGCAGCGGCACGCCCCCCGATTGCAGGCCCTTGCCGTGCACGATCCGCACGCAGCCGAACTCGTGCGCGTGCGCCTCGGCCAGGAACTGGCGCAGCAGCGCCTCGGCCTGCGCCGCAGTGGCGCCGTGCAGGTCCAGTTCGTCCTGGGCCGAGAACTGGCCCTTGCGCAGGCGCTGGAACACCCGTGCCGGCAGGTGCTCGCGCCGGTAGCTGGCGACATCGCCGGCTTCCAGCGGTGCGGCATCGCGCAGCAGGCGCTGGAATTCGCCCTGCGCCTCGGCGTCGTCGCGCTCGGCCATGCGCGCGCGCGGCTTGGGGCGCGGCTTGGCATTGGCTGGCGGCGTCGCGTTGAGCGGGGCCACCTTGCCGATGGCCGCGCGGAACAGCGCGGCGGGGTCTTCGTCGTCGGAATGCGCCATGCGCACAGCTTAGAACGTGCCGCACGGTTTGAGGTGAGTGCGGCGTCGTCGCCAGCACCTGCACGTCGGGTGCCGCAGCCTTGCCTGCGCGCAGTAGTCGCGTCGGGATCGCCAAGCGCTACGCCTACAGCGTCCCGCGCGAAGGTCAACGCCGCGAGCGCCGGCCCGCCGTCAGCGACCTGACCGGACGCATCCGGTATCATGCACCGGTTTTCGAGGAGCACCATGCGCGTATTAGTGAGCAACGACGACGGCGTCGACGCCCCCGGCATTCGCATGCTGGCCGAGCAGTTGCGCGGCGCCGGCCACGAAGTGACCGTGGTCGCACCCGACCGCGACCGGTCCGGCGCCAGCAATTCGCTGACCCTGGATCTGCCGATCCGGCTCAAGCGCATCGACCATTACACCTGCAGCGTCGCCGGTACCCCGACCGATTGCGTGCATCTGGCGCTCACCGGCATGCTGGAGTTCGATCCGGACATCGTGGTCTCCGGCATCAACAATTCCGCCAATCTCGGCGACGACGTGATCTACTCCGGCACCGTCTCGGCGGCGATGGAAGGCCGCTTCCTCGGCCTGCCCGCGGTGGCGGTGTCGCTGGTCACCCACAACCACGAACCCAAGCATTTCCAGACCGCCGCGCGCGCGGCGGTGGAGATCGTGGCGCAGCTCAAGGCCGATCCGCTGCCCGCCGACACCATCCTCAACGTCAACGTGCCCGACCTGCCGTGGCAGGAGATCAAGGGCTTCGAGGTCACCCGGCTCGGCAATCGCCACCGCTCCGAACCCTGCCTGCCGCAGACCGACCCGCGCGGCGGCACCGTGTACTGGATCGGCCCGGCCGGGCGCGAGCAGGACGCCGGTCCCGGCACCGACTTCCACGCGGTGCGCACCGGCTTCATCTCGATCACCCCGATCCAGGTCGATCTGACCCGCTACCAGGCATTGGAAAAGGTCGCCAGTTGGGTCGGCGGCCTGACCGCCGCGCTGGACCGCCCGGCATGACCCCGCGGTTGCGCCTGCAGCCGGAGGCCATCGGCATCGGCATGACCTCGCAGCGCGTGCGCGACCGCCTGGTCGAGCGCCTGCGCGAGGCCGGCATTCGCGACGAGAGCGTGCTCAACGCCGTGCGCACCGTGCCGCGGCATCTGTTCATCGACGAGGCGCTTGCCTCGCGCGCCTACGAGGACACCGCGCTGCCGATCGGCCATGGCCAGACCATCTCGCAACCGTGGGTGGTGGCGCGCATGACCGAAACGGTGCTGGAAGCGGCGCCGAAAAAGGTGCTGGAAGTCGGCACCGGCTCCGGCTACCAGGCGGCGATCCTGGCCGCGCTGGGCCTGGAGGTGCATACCGTCGAGCGCATCGGCGACCTGCTGCGGCAGGCGCGCAAGCGCTTCCGCCAGCTCGGCATGAACGTGCGCAGCAAGCACGACGACGGCCGCATCGGCTGGCCCGAGCACGGCCCCTTCGATGCGATCGTGGTCACCGCCGCGGCACCGGCGCTGGTCGATGCCCTGGTCGAGCAGCTGGCCCCGGGTGGCTGCCTGGTGGCGCCGGTCGGCGGCCCGTCCGCGCAATCGCTGATCCGCCTGCGCCGCGCGGCCGACGGCCAGATCGAACAAGACGTCCTGGCGCCGGTGACCTTCGTCCCGTTGCTGTCGGGCATGCTGGATTGACCTTTCGGAGCCGCACTGGATGAAGATTTTCGGGCCGTTGTACGAACGCGCCATCAGTTGGTCGCGGCATCGCCGCGCGCCGGCCCTGCTGACCGGGCTCAGTTTCGCCGAGGCCATCGTGTTCCCGGTGCCGCCGGAGGTGATGCTGGCGCCGATGTCGCTGGCGCAGCCGCGCCGCGCGCTGTGGTTCGCCACACTGAGCCTGGCCGGCTCGCTGGCCGGCGCGGTGATCGGCTACCTGCTCGGTCATTTCGCCTTCGCCGCGGTGCAGCCGCTGATCGAATGGCTGGGCTGGACGCAGAAGATCGATGCGCAGGTGAACCACCTGCGCGAGGTCATCGCCGAGTCGCCGTGGCGCGCCTTCTGGCTGCTGGTGCTGGCCGGTTTCACCCCGATCCCGCTGAAGATATTCACCTGGGCCTCAGGCATCGTGGGAGTGCCGCTGCTACCGTTCCTGGCGAGCATGCTGGTGGGGCGCGGCAAGCGCGTGTACCTGGTGGCCGGGGCGATCCGCCTCGGCGGGCCGCGCGCGGAAGCCGCGTTGCGCCGCTGGATCGAGCCGCTCGGCTGGGTCGCCTCGGCGATCCTGGCGTTGCTGGTGGTGTGGGTCATATGGAGAGCGAAGGTCGGATGAGCGTCGATCGGGTGGTGCGGAACGGCCTGCGTTGCGGCCTGGGTATGCTGGTCGCAGTGGCGCTCGGCGCCTGCAGCAGCGCCACGGTGGTACGCACGCCCGGCGGTACTCCCGTGCGCGGCAGCGCTGCAGCTTCGGCGCCGCGGGTCTCCGTGCCCAAGCCCGGCGTCAGCGCCACCGTGCGCCGCGGCGACACGCTGTACGCGATCGCCCGCGCCAACAACATCACGCCGCAGGACCTGGCGGGTTGGAACGGCCTGCAGCCGCCGTACACCATCTATCCGGGGCAGTCGCTGAAGCTGTATCCGCCGGGCGGGGCAGTGGCCGCACGACCGGGTAGCGGTCCGGTGACGCCGCCGCCGACATCCGGCGCTGGTGCTGGCGCCGCGGCCCGGCCGCAGGCTGTGCCGGCCCCGGCGCCGGTCAGCAGCGGCTTCTCCTGGCGTTGGCCGGCCGATGGCGTGGTGGTCAGCCGCTTCGTCGGCGGCGAGGCGACCAAGCAGGGCATCGACATCGGCGGCAGCAACGGCGAAGCGGTGCGCGCCGCGGCCGACGGCGTGGTGGTCTATTCCGGCGCCGGCCTGGTCGGCTATGGCGAACTGATCATCGTCAAGCACAACGAACAGTGGCTGTCGGCCTATGGTCACAACCGCAAGCGCCTGGTCAACGAGGGCCAGAACGTCAAGGCCGGCCAGCAGATCGCCGAGATGGGCCACAGCGGCGCGGCCCGCGACATGTTGCACTTCGAGATCCGCTACAACGGCAAGCCGGTCGACCCGCTGCTGTATCTGCCGCCGAAGTAACCGGCCGCGTTGTTACGTGGGTGGATACCCGGCCCGGCGCAGCGCGCGTACGCAATCTGTGGTGCGTTTGTAGGAGCGGCTTCAGCCGCGACCGGAGGCGCCGAGGAATGTCCGGTCGCGGCTGAAGCCGCTCCTACCCAGCGAATGTCGGCTGAGGGCTTCGATCACGCATGCGCCACGACGGCGACACCGGGCGAGCAGGACATTCACCGCGGCGCGTCAATCTTGTCCTTGTAGGAGCGACCGCGCCGTCGGCGACGTCCGCTTGCGGCTCAAGCAGCCCAGATGAAAGCACGGCAGCGGACTGCGTGGGCCGCAGTCCACAGGCATGCTCCGCCTCAACCTTCGAGCAGGAACCCGACCGCCACGCGCCGGCCTTCGGCGGCCAGGACGTTGTAGGTGCGCGCCGCGGCGGCGTTGTTCATCACCTCGATGCCGATGCCGCGGGTCAGGAACAGCGCCATCACCGCCGCGGCCGGAAACACCTGGCGTTCGCCGGTGCCGAGGATCACCAGGGCCGGGTTGAGTTCCAGCAGCGGTTGCAGATGCTGCGGCTGCAGGTCGCCGGCCGGTAGTGCCTGCCAGTCCTCGACCAGGGTATCCGGTGCAAGGATGAAGCTGCGCGTCAGCAGCCGGTCGTTCACCTTGGCCTGGCGGCCGTCGGCCATGCGCAGGGCGTAGGCGTAGTCGGGCAGGTCCTGGGTCAGTTGCATGGGGTCACCGGAGGCGCGCTCAGGCGCGCGGCAGCACGATCTGCCGGTCTTCCTTGGCCGGGCGATACAGGATCGCGGTGTGGCCGATCCGCTGCACCAGCGCGCTGTGCGACTGCTCCACCAGGCTGCCGATGGCGGCGTCGCGGGCCTCGCGGTCGTCGCCGCCGACCTTCACCTTGACCAGTTCGTGGCGCTCCAGCACCTCGTCCAGTTCGGCCAGGAAGGCCGGGGTGACGCCCTTGCTGCCGATCTGCAACAGGGGTTTGAGGTCGTGGGCCAGGCCGCGCAGGAAGCGGTTCTGGGCCGAGGTCAGGCTGATCGACATGCAGGTGGGAGCAGGGTTGGCAAGGGCGATCAGGGTATCATGGCTGCCCCTTCCGACCGTGCGTCCATGGCCACCCGCAGCAAAAGCAGCCAACGCTGGCTCCGCGAACATTTCGCCGATCCCTTCGTGAAGAAGGCCCAGGCCGAAGGCATGCGCTCGCGCGCGGCTTACAAGCTGGAGGAGCTGCTGCAGCGCGACAGGCTGCTGAAGCCGGACATGGTGGTGGTCGATCTGGGCGCCGCCCCGGGTGGCTGGTCGCAGCAGGTGCGCAAGTCGATGGGCGACCGCGGCCGGGTGCTGGCCCTGGACATCCTGGAGATGCCGCCGCTGGCCGGCGTGGAGTTCCTTCACGGTGACTTCAGGGAGGACGCGGTGCTATCGCAGTTCGAGGCCATGCTGGGCGATACCCCGGTAGACCTTGTGCTGTCGGATATGGCCCCCAATAAGAGCGGAATGGATGCGGTCGACCAGCCGCGGATGATGCATCTGGCGGAATTGGCGATGGCGTTCGCCGACAGCCACCTGAAGCCGAATGGTGCGTTCCTGATCAAGCTGTTCCAGGGCGTGGGGTTCGACGACTACATCCGCGACATGCGCCGCCGCTATGAGAAGGTGACCATTCGCAAGCCGGCCGCGTCGCGCAAGCGCTCGCCGGAGGTCTACGCCCTCGGACAGGGCAAGCGCGCCCAGATCAAGTAAGCTGAACGCAAGGCTGAATCCGCAATGCCACGCATCGAGACAGAGTTGAAGGGACACCGGAGCCAATGAGGATGAACGACTTGACCAAGAATCTGCTGTTGTGGGTAGTCGTCGCCGTCGTGCTGATGGTGGTGTTCCAGAGCTTCTCGCCGCGTCTCGCGGGTGGCCCGGGCAGCGACACCGTGACCTACACGCAGTTCCTGAAGGACGTGGACGCCGGGCGGGTGAAGTCGGTCGACTTCACCGACGACACCGGGCAGTCGGTCACCGCGATCCGCTTCAAGCGCACCGACAACAGCGAGGGCACGGTCTACGGGCCGCGCGACGACAAGCTGGTCGACGTGCTGTACAGCAAGAACGTGGAGATGACCCGGCAGAAGCCGGCCAACGGCCCGGGCTTCTGGTCGCTGGTGCTGAACTTCCTGCCGGTCATCCTGATCATCGGCTTCTGGCTGTTCATCATGCGCCAGATGCAGGGCGGTGGCGGCGGTGCCAAGGGCGCGATGTCCTTCGGCAAGTCGCGGGCCAAGCTGCAGGGCGAAGACCAGATCAAGATCACCTTCGCCGACGTCGCTGGTTGCGACGAGGCCAAGGAAGAAGTCGGCGAACTGGTCGACTTCCTGCGCGACCCGACCAAGTTCACCAAGCTCGGCGGCAAGATCCCGCGCGGCGTGCTGATGGTCGGCCCGCCGGGAACCGGCAAGACCCTGCTGGCCAAGGCCATCGCCGGCGAGGCCAAGGTGCCGTTCTTCAGCATCTCCGGTTCGGATTTCGTGGAAATGTTCGTCGGCGTCGGCGCCAGCCGCGTGCGCGACATGTTCGAACAGGCCAAGAAGCACGCGCCGTGCATCATCTTCATCGACGAAATCGATGCGGTCGGCCGTCACCGCGGCGCCGGCCTGGGCGGCGGCCATGACGAGCGCGAGCAGACCCTCAACCAGCTGCTGGTGGAGATGGACGGCTTCGAAGGCGGCGAGGGCGTGATCGTGATCGCCGCGACCAACCGTCCGGACGTGCTGGATCCTGCGCTGCTGCGCCCGGGCCGTTTCGACCGTCAGGTCGTGGTGGGCCTGCCGGACGTGCGCGGCCGCGAGCAGATCCTCAAGGTGCACATGCGCAAGCTGCCGCTGGCCGACGACATCGAGCCGATGGTGATCGCGCGCGGCACGCCGGGCTTCTCCGGCGCCGACCTGGCCAACCTGTGCAACGAGGCGGCCCTGTTCGCCGCGCGCGAGTCGGTCAAGGAAGTGCGCATGGACCACTTCGACCGCGCCCGCGACAAGATCCTGATGGGCGCCGAGCGCCGCTCGATGGCGATGAGCGAGGACGAGAAGACGCTCACCGCCTATCACGAGGCCGGCCACGCCATCGTCGGCCGGCTGGTGCCCGAGCACGACCCGGTCTACAAGGTCACGATCATCCCGCGCGGCCGCGCGCTGGGCGTGACCATGTACCTGCCGGAAGGCGACAAGTACTCGATGAACCGCGTGGCGATCGAGTCGCAGCTGTGCTCGCTGTACGGCGGCCGCGTCGCCGAAGAGCTGATCTTCGGCACCGACAAGGTCACCACCGGCGCGTCCAACGACATCGAGCGTGCGACCAAGATGGCGCGCAACATGGTCACCAAGTGGGGCCTGTCCGACGAGTTGGGGCCGATCGCCTACGGCGAGGAGGACGACGAAGTGTTCCTGGGCCGTTCGGTGACCCAGCACAAGAGCGTCTCCGACGACACCGCGCGTCGCATCGATGAAGTGGTGCGGTCGATCCTCGACAAGGCGTATGCGAAGACCACGCAGATCCTCACCGAGAATCTGGACAAGCTGCACGTGATGGCTAAGTTGCTGCTGGAGTACGAGACCATCGACGTGCCGCAGATCGACGCGATCATGGAAGGCCGCGATCCGCCGCCGCCGATGGGCTGGAACAGGTCCGGCAAGGACGGCGGCAATAACGACAAGGGCAGTTCGCGTCCGCTGCCGCCGATCGCCGGGCCTGCCGAGCAGGTGTAAGCGCGTCGGTGCTTCAAGCACGGAAAAGCCAGGGAGCGATCCCTGGCTTTTTTGTTGGCAGCGGTGCGGGGCCGATCGCATCGGCCCATGCCGATTCGCCGCCTGCGCGCGCGTGGGCGACAATGGCGCTGCGCTGGCCGCAGCTCGTCGCGTCGATGCGATGTGCGTGCCGCGGAAATGCCGTCGCATGCATCCGCCGCCCTGCGTGTGCGGCGGATGCAGCATGGCGCTGCCAGCGCCGTCCCGCCGCCTGCCACGGCCACCACCAGGAGACCCGCCGATGTTCGACACCTCGCCCAGCCTGCAGTGCGGCGCCCACCGGCTCGTGCTCGATCGCCCACGGGTGATGGGCATCGTCAACGTCACCCCGGATTCGTTCTCCGACGGCGGCGCGCATGCCAGCGTGGATGCGGCGGTGGCGCACGGCCTACGCCTGGCCGCGGAGGGTGCCGACCTGCTGGACATCGGCGGCGAGTCGACCCGCCCGGGCGCGACGCCGGTGCCGGTGGAAGAGGAACTGCGGCGGGTGATCCCGGTGATCGAGCGGCTGGCCGCGCAGACCGCGTTGCCGCTGAGCGTGGATAGCTTCAAGCCGGAGGTGATGCGCGCCGCGGTCGCCGCCGGCGCCGGCATGATCAACGACGTGCAGGCGCTGCGGCAGCCCGGCGCGCTGGACGTTGCCGCGGAACTCGGGGTACCGGTGGTGCTGATGCATATGCCCGCCGATGCCTACGCTGCCGGCAGCGCGCCCGGCTACGACGACGTGGTCGGCGAGGTGCACCGGTTCCTGGCCGAGCGCATCTTCGCTGCGGAGATGGCTGGCATCGACAAGCGGCGTCTTGTGGTCGATCCGGGCTTCGGCTTCGGCAAGAGCACCGCCGACAACCTGCAGCTACTGGCGCAGTTGGCGCGGCTGGTCGAGTTGGGCGTGCCGGTGCTGGCCGGCCTGTCGCGCAAGCGCAGCATCGGCGAGCTGACCGGGCGCGAGGCGCCGGAGCAGCGGGTGGCCGGCTCGGTCGCCGCGCATCTGCTGGCCGCGCAACGCGGCGCCATGCTGCTGCGCGTGCACGACGTCGCCGCCACCGTCGACGCGCTGAAGGTCTGGCAGGCACTGCAGGCGGTGCCGTTGCCGCGTGCGGCCACATCGTCCCCGGCGACGATCCGCTGGCCGGACGAGGACTGATGGCGGCCGACCGGCGCCCGCGCGCGATCGCATTGATGGGCCCGACCGCCTCGGGCAAGACCGCCGCGGCGATCGCCCTGGCCGAACGCTGCGGCGGCGAGATCGTCAGCGTCGATTCGGCGCTGGTCTACCGCGGCCTGGACATCGGCGCGGCCAAGCCCGATGCGGCCGAGCGCGCGCGGGTGCCGCACCATCTGCTGGACCTGCGCGATCCCTGGCAGGCCTATTCGGCGGCCGAGTTCGCCGCCGACGCGCGCGCTGCGCTGGAGGCGATCGTCGCCCGCGGCCGCCTGCCGATCCTGGCCGGCGGCACCGGCCTGTACTTCCAGGCGCTGCTGGAGGGGCTGGCGCCGATGCCGGCGGCCGACCCGCAGGTGCGTGCGGCGTTGGTTGCGCAGGCCCAGGCCGAAGGCTGGGCGGCGCTGCACGCGGAACTGCAGCGGATCGACCCGCTGGCCGCGCAGCGGATCCGTCCTGGCGACGCCCAGCGCATCCAGCGTGCGCTGGAGGTGTACCGGCTCAGCGGCCGGCCGATCAGTGCATGGCAGGCAGATCCGGGCCCGCCGCGGCTGCCGCTGCGGGTGCTGAAACTGGTGCTGGCGCCGGCCGATCGCGCCGTGCTGCATGGACGCATCGAAGCCCGCTTCGACGCGATGCTGGGGCAGGGCTTCCTCGACGAAGTGCGCGCCTTGCGTACGCTGCCCGGGATGCAGGCGGTGGCGCAGCCGCTGGAATTGCCGGCGGTGCGCGCGGTCGGCTACCGCCAGGCCTGGGAGTACCTGGACGGCGTTGGCGATGCGGCCGACTTCCGCGCCCGCGCCATCGCCGCCACCCGGCAGCTGGCCAAGCGTCAGCTCACCTGGCTGCGCGGCGAGCAGGACGCGCGCTGGTTCGACCCCGCTCGCGACGCCGGGCACCTGCGGGCCGCGCTGGACGACTTCCTCGGCTGATCGGCGCCGCTGGCGCCCGCGGTTGTGTACCATCGACGTTCCGGACCACGGCAGGGGAGCTGCAGTGCCGTCCCGGACCATAAAAACAATAATTTGGGAGTCAAGCATGTCCAAGGGGCAATCCTTGCAGGATCCTTTCCTCAACGCGTTGCGTCGCGAACGGGTCCCTGTCTCGGTGTATCTGGTCAACGGCATCAAGCTGCAGGGCACGATCGAGTCGTTCGATCAGTTCGTGGTCCTGCTGCGCAATACCGTCAGCCAGATGGTCTACAAACACGCCATTTCCACCGTGGTGCCGGCGCGCAACGTGCGCGTGGGGCCCGGCGGCGGTTATGTGCAGCAGAACGAAGGTGGCAGTGCGGGTGATGATGAAGTCGAGTAGTTCGGTGGCCAAGCGCGGAGCCGCGGGTGTTTGATCGGTCACGCCGCGGCGAACACGCACTGCTGATCCAGCCCTACGCGGGCGGCCCATTGGAAGACGATGTGCTGGAGGAGTTCGCCGACCTGGCGCGCTCGGCCGGTGCCAGCATCGCCGCCACCGTGACCGCGCGCATCGACAAGCCGAGTCCGGCGACGCTGATCGGCAGCGGCAAGCTGGAGGAGGTCAAGGCCGCCGCCGACGCCAGCGGCGCGGATCTGGTGCTGGTCAACCACGCGCTCAGTCCCGGCCAGGAGCGCAACCTGGAGAAGCTCCTGGAGCGGCGCGTGCTCGATCGCACCGGGCTGATCCTGGACATCTTCGCCCAGCGCGCGCGCAGCCACGAAGGCAAGCTGCAGGTCGAACTCGCCCAGTTGCGGCACATGGCCACGCGCCTGGTGCGCGGCTGGACCCACCTGGAGCGCCAGCGCGGCGGCTCGATCGGCCTGCGCGGCCCCGGCGAAACCCAGCTCGAAACCGACCGCCGCCTGCTGCAGAAGCGGGTGGAGCAGTTGCAGAAGCGGCTGGAGAAGGTCGAGGTGCAGCACACCCAGATGCGCCGTGCACGCGTGCGCAGCGAACTGCCGCGGATCGCGGTGGTGGGCTATACCAACGCCGGCAAGTCGACCCTGTTCAATGCGCTGACCGGCGCCGAGGCCTACGCCGCCGACCAGTTGTTCGCGACCCTGGACCCGACCGTGCGGCGCATCGCGCTGCCCGGCGGCAATGCGATGCTGGCCGATACGGTCGGCTTCGTGCGCAACCTGCCGCACGAACTGGTGGCGGCGTTCCGCTCGACCCTGTCCGAGGCGCGCGAGGCCGATCTGCTGCTGCACGTGGTCGACGCGGCCGACCCGCTGCGCGAGGAGCGCATCGCCCAGGTCGACGAGGTGCTGCACGCGGTCGGTGCCGGCGAATTGCCGCAGTTGCTGGTGTTCAACAAGATCGACCGCATCGACGGCGCCGAAGTGCGCCACGACGCGCAGGACGGCGTGCCGGACACGGCGCGGCGCGAGCGGGTGTGGATCTCCGCGCGCGACGGGCGCGGCCTGGACCTGCTGCAGCATGTGCTCGGCCAGCGTCTGGGCCTGCGCCACGTGCAGGGCAGCCTGCGCCTGCCGCCCAGCGCCGGACGCTTGCGCTCGCAGTTGCACCAGTTGCAGGTGATCCGCAGCGAGCAGGCCGACGAGGATGGCTGGCTGCTGCAGGTGGACATTCCGATCACCGAGGCCGAGCGCCTGGCCGCCGCCGCCGACGGCGCGCCGATCCGCGCGCTGCTGCCTCCACGCGAGCAGGAGGAGTGGCAACGGCGCTGAGTGTCGCGTCGGCGTCGCCACGGTCGACGCCGACGGGCGGGCCGGCGCGGCAGCGGCCCATGCGCCGCGTTGGCTGACGGCCGGCCATCCGCCGGCGCGCACAGGCGCGACAGCCACGGCGAATTGGGCTACAAAGCGCACTGGTTTCCCGAGCTGTGCCATGACGCTTCCCACCGATTCGGAGTTGTTGCAACAGGCCACCGCGCTCAGCGACCGCTTGCGCACCGCGCGCGAGCGCCTGGTCACCGCCGAAAGCTGCAGCGGCGGCTGGATCGCCAAGGTGATGACCGACGTCGCCGGGTCTTCGGCCTGGTTCGACTGCGGCATCGTCGCCTACAGCTACGAGGCCAAGCAGGCGTTGCTGGGCGTGCGCCCGCAGACGCTGGAGCATCACGGCGCGGTCAGCCGCGAGACGGTGATCGAGATGGTCTCCGGGGCGCTGGTCAATTCCGGCGCCAGCGTCGCGGTCGCGGTGACCGGCATCGCCGGCCCTGGCGGCGGTTCGCCGGACAAGCCGGTCGGCAGCGTGTGGCTGGGCTGGAAGCGCCGTGGCGGCTACGCCAGCGCGCAGTTGTTTCATTTCCCGGGCGACCGCGACGCGGTGCGCCGGCAGACCGTGGCCGCGGCCCTGCGCGGCCTGGACGCGTTGCTGTGATCGTGGCCGCGCGCCTTCCCCGAGGATGAGCGCGATGTGGGAGGCGTTGAGCACCGTCCGCGACCTGGGACGCCTGCAGGAAATCGCCTCGGTGCTGATCCGCTACGGGTTCGGCGACGTGGTCCGGCGCATCGGCATGGCCGACGTGCTGGAACGCGCCGGGCGCCTGCTGCACTGGCACAACGCCGAGGAGATGTTGCGCATGTCGGCGCCGCAGCGGGTGCGACGCGCGCTGCAGGACCTCGGCCCGACCTTCGTCAAGCTCGGCCAGGTGCTGGCCACTCGCGTGGACCTGCTGCCGCCGGAGTGGATCGACGAACTGGGCGAACTGCAGAACGCCGCGCCGGCGCTGGACTATCCGCAGATCCTGCCGCAGTTGATCGAGGCGCTCGGCGAGGAGCCGACGGCGATCTTCGCCAGGCTCGAGGAAACTCCGCTGGCCGCCGCCTCGCTGGCGCAGACCCACCGGGCGTGGCTGCACGACGGCACCGCGGTGGTGATCAAGGTGCGCCGCCCCGGCATCCGCGAGGTGATCGAGGCCGACCTGCGGCTGCTGGCGCGGCTGGCCGAGATCGTCGAAGCGCGCGCGCCGGACCTGAAGCGCTACCACCCGGCCGCGGTGGTCCACCAGTTCACCCTGTCGCTGCGTCGCGAGCTGGATTTCGCCGGCGAATGCCGCAATGCCGAGCGCATCGCCGCCAACTTCCAGGGACACGACGAGATCGTAATCCCGCGGGTGCACTGGCAGTGGACCTGCGAAACGTTGAACGTGCAGGACTTCGTCGCCGGCATCGGCGGCCGTGACCTGGCCGGAGTCGAAGCCGCTGGCCTGGACCGGCGGCAACTGGCGCGCACCGGCGCCGAGATCGTGCTGAAGATGGTGCTGGAGGACGGCTGTTTCCACGCCGATCCGCATCCGGGCAACATCTTCTATCTGCCGGGCGAGCGCATCGCGGTGATCGACTTCGGCATGGTCGGGCGCATTTCCGAGCAGCGCCGCTACCAGGTGGTGCAACTGCTGCACGGCCTGGTCACGCAGGACGCCGAGGCGGTCGCCGACATCCTGCTGGAGTGGACCGACGGCGAGGTCGAGGTCGACGAGGCGCGCCTGCAACTGGAGATCGCCGCCTTCGTCGACCAGTACCGCGGCGTGCCGCTGAAGGACCTGCGGGTCGGCGCCATGCTCGGCGACGTCACCGCGCTGCTGCGCCAGCACGCGCTGGCGCTGCCGGCCGACCTGGCGCTGATGATCAAGACCTTCCTGACCCTGGAAGGGGTGGGGCGCCAGCTCGATCCGGACTTCGACATGGCCGGCGCCGCCGCCCCGTACCTGGAGCGGGTGATGCTGCAGCGGTTCGCGCCGCGGGCGATGGCCAGGCGCGGCCGCCGCACCGTGCTGGGCGCGCTGGAACTGCTCGGCGACCTGCCGCGCGATACGCGCCGGCTGCTGCAGGCGGCGCGACGCGGACGCCTGCAGTTGAACGTGGAGACCGGCTCGCTGAAGGGCTTCGGCGACCAGGTCAACCGCGCCGCCAACCGCCTGACCATGGGTATCGTCACCGCCGCGCTGATCATCGGCTCGTCGATCGTGATGAACAGCGTCGGCGGCATTTCCAGCCGCTGGCTGCTGGCCATTGGCGTCTGCGGCTTCGTCGGCGCAGCGCTGTCGGGGGTGTGGATCCTGTTTTCGATCTGGCGCAGCGGGCGCTGAGCGCCGCGAGCCTTCGAGCGCGGTCCGCCGCAGGCGTCGAGGCTGCTGGCCAAGCATCGCGCCGCTTCCAATCGAACCGCTTCCACAGGAGTGTCGGCGCGCGTCCTCCCCTGTGGGAGGGGCTTCAGCCCCGACGCGATGTAACCAAGTCGCTCGGCACACATCGCTCTGACACTCTGTAACGACCTGGAAGAACGCGAGAGGCCGCGACGCATCTGCCAATGATGGGCTGCCATCGCAGACTGTCGCGCCGCCCAGCCGCAGCGGCCGGCGACGCCGCCCGCCGGCACCCCGGATTCACACGCCAGTTGCTCGCCAGTCGATTTAGTAGTATTACTACTAACCATGGAACTCACCGAAACCCAGCAGGCGATCCTCGACCTGATCGCCGAGCGCATCGAACACGATGGCGTGCCGCCATCGCAGACCGAGATCGCCCGTGCTTTCGGCTTCAAAGGCGTGCGCGCGGCCCAATATCACCTGGAAGCGCTGGAACAGGCCGGGGCGATCCGCCGCGTGCCCGGGCAGGCGCGCGGTATTCGCTTGCTCGGCGGGGCGGCGGCCCCGGCGCCCGCGCCGCAGGTGGACAGCGCCGACGTGCTGCGCCTGCCGGTGCTCGGACGCGTCGCGGCCGGCCTGCCGATCGGCGCGGACATCGGTTCGGACGACTTCGTGGTGCTGGACCGGGTGTTCTTCTCGCCGGCGCCGGACTACCTGCTGAAGGTGCAGGGCGACTCCATGCGCGACGAAGGCATCTTCGACGGCGACCTGATCGGCGTGCATCGCACCCGCGATGCCCGTTCCGGGCAGATCGTGGTGGCGCGCATCGACGAGGAGATCACGGTCAAGCTGCTGAAGATCGGCAAGGACCGCATCCGCCTGCTGCCGCGCAATCCGGACTACGCGCCGATCGAGGTGTTGCCGGACCAGGAGTTCGCCATCGAAGGCCTGTACTGCGGCCTGCTGCGTCCCAACCGCTGATGCCGTACCGGGAGCAGGGCATGCACTACAGTGCCGGCCGGACTTTTCCGACCCCAGACATCGCCATTCGCCGCTGCCGCAGCCCGGTCCGGACGAATTATTTTCATCTCGCCACGCACTGTCTCAGTCCGTGCGATACCAGGCCTTTACATTGACCTCACTCCGCAAATCCTCCTCACCTTCCAAGGACACCACAATGGACGAGAACAAGAAGCGCGCGCTCGCTGCCGCCCTGAGCCAGATCGAGAAGCAGTTCGGCAAGGGCTCGGTGATGCGGATGGGCGATCGCGTCATCGAAGCAGTGGAAGTGATTCCGACCGGCTCGCTGATGCTGGACATCGCGCTGGGCATCGGCGGCCTGCCGAAGGGCCGCGTGGTCGAGATCTACGGTCCTGAATCCTCGGGCAAGACCACCCTGACCCTGCAGGCCATCGCCCAGTGTCAGAAGAACGGCGGCACCGCCGCGTTCATCGACGCCGAGCACGCGCTGGATCCGATCTACGCCGCCAAGCTGGGCGTCAACGTCGACGAGCTGCTGCTGTCGCAGCCGGACACCGGCGAGCAGGCGCTGGAAATCGCCGACATGCTGGTGCGCTCGGGATCGGTGGACATCGTGGTGGTCGACTCGGTCGCCGCGCTGACCCCCAAGGCCGAAATCGAAGGCGAGATGGGCGATCAGTTGCCGGGCCTGCAGGCACGCCTGATGAGCCAGGCGCTGCGCAAGCTCACCGGCAACATCAAGCGCTCCAACACCCTGGTGGTGTTCATCAACCAGTTGCGCATGAAGATCGGCGTGATGATGCCGGGCCAGAGCCCGGAAGTGACCACTGGCGGCAACGCGCTCAAGTTCTACGCCTCGGTGCGCCTGGATATCCGCCGCATCGGCGCGATCAAGAAGGGCGACGAGATCATCGGCAACCAGACCAAGATCAAGGTGGTCAAGAACAAGCTGGCGCCGCCGTTCAAGCAGGTCATCACCGAGATCCTGTACGGCGAGGGCATCAGCCGCGAAGGCGAACTGATCGACATGGGCGTGGAAGCCAAGCTGGTCGAGAAGGCGGGTGCCTGGTACAGCTACGGCAGCGAGCGTATCGGCCAGGGCAAGGACAATTCTCGCCAGTACCTGCGCGACAACCCGCAGGTGGCGGCGAAGCTGGAAAGCGAGCTGCGCGAGAAGTTCCAGCCTGCGGAAATCGCGCCGAGCGAGGCCGAGGCGGAAGACGCCGACGCGTAATGGTTTTCTGCCGGGGGAGCGGTGGAGTCAGTGCCGCTTGTCTCCCTCGGCAGTCTTGAGCAAACCAGGAGGGCGCGCGCCAGGGACGGCGCATTTGAATGGGGTGGCATGGCCCATGAGCGACGAACAGGGACAAGAAGCACCACGCCGGCGTCGCCGGCAACCGGAGCAGACTCCGTTGCAGAAGGCGCTGGGCCTGCTGGTGCGGCGCGAGCATTCGCGCAAGGAACTGACCCGTAAACTGCGTGCGCGTGGGGTGGAAGCCGACGCCGCCGCCGAAGCGGTGGAGCGCTTGACCGGCGAGGGCTGGCAGGACGACGGCCGTTTCGCCGAACTGCTGGTGCGCAGCCGCGCCGGGGCAGGTTACGGCCCGCTGCATATCCGTGCCGAGCTTGGCACCCACGGCCTGGACAGCGAGGCCATCGCCACCGCGATGGGCGCCTTCGAGGGCGACTGGACCGAAAACGCCCGCGATCTGGTCCGGCGCCGCTTCGGTGCTGCCGGGGCGATGGATCTGCCGCAGCAGCGTAAGGCCGCCGATCTACTGGCGCGGCGCGGTTTCGATGGGGATAGCATCCGCGCCGCCGTGCGCGACGCTGCGGAGGACTGAGCGGGCCGGGCCTGCTACCCTTGGCGAGTTGTCTTGTCCGGTTTCCGGGGCGCCCTCATCTACGAGGGATGCCAGGAAGCCCGTCCGCTCGTCTATAGCCAGCCCATGAACGCACCCGCCAAATTCTCCACCTCCCAGATCCGCAGCGACTTCCTCGACTTCTTCAGGGGCAAGGGCCATACCATCGTGCCGTCCGCACCGCTGGTGCCCGGCAACGATCCGACGCTGCTGTTCACCAATTCCGGCATGGTGCAGTTCAAGGACGTGTTCCTGGGCGCCGAGAAGCGCAGCTACGTGCGCGCGGCGGACGTCCAGCGCTGCCTGCGCGCCGGCGGCAAGCACAATGACCTCGATTCGGTCGGCTACACCGCGCGCCATCACACCTTCTTCGAAATGCTCGGCAACTGGTCGTTCGGCGACTACTTCAAGAAGGACGCCATCGCCTGGGCCTGGGAGTTGCTGACCCAGGTCTGGAAGCTGCCGGCCGAGCGCCTGCTGGTCACCGTCTATCACACCGACGACGAGGCCTACGGCCTGTGGCGCGACATGATCGGCGTGCCTGCCGAGCGCATCGTGCGCATCGGCGACAACAAGGGGGCGCCCTACGCCTCGGACAACTTCTGGCAGATGGCCGACACCGGCCCCTGCGGCCCGTGCACCGAGATCTTCTACGACCACGGCGCGCACATCGCCGGCGGTCCGCCGGGATCGCCCGACGAGGATGGCGACCGCTTCATCGAGATCTGGAATCTGGTGTTCATGCAGTTCGATCGCCAGCCCGACGGCACGTTGGTGCCGCTGCCGGCACCCTGCGTGGACACCGGCATGGGTCTGGAGCGCCTGGCGGCGATCCTGCAGCACGTGCACACCAACTACGAGATCGACCTGTTCCAGACGCTGATCCGCAAGGCGTCCGAGCTGACCGGCACCGCCGACCTCGAGAACAAGTCGCTGCGCGTGATCGCCGATCACATCCGCGCCTGCGCGTTCCTGATCGTCGACGGCGTGCTGCCGTCCAACGAAGGCCGCGGCTACGTGCTGCGCCGGATCATCCGCCGCGCCCTGCGCCATGGCTGGATGCTCGGCGTGCGCCAGCCGTTCTTCAGCAAGCTGGTGCCGACCCTGGTGGAGCTGATGGGCGAGGCCTATCCGGAACTGGCCGCGGCCCAGGACACCGTGCTGCGTGCGCTGCAGGCCGAGGAGGAGCGCTTTGCCGAAACCCTCGACGCCGGCATGAAGATCTTCGAGGACGTCGCCGCCAAGGCGCAGGATGGGGTGATCGCCGGCGAGGATGCTTTCCGCCTGTACGACACCTATGGCTTCCCGCTGGACCTGACCCAGGACATCGCCCGCGAGCGCGACCTGCGCGTGGACGAGCAGGGTTTCGAGACCGCGATGGACGAGCAGCGCCGGCGCGCGCGTGAAGCCGGCAAGTTCGGTGGCGGCGTGCAGCTGCCGGCGGATCTGGTGGCGACCCTGGCCCCGACCGTGTTCCTGGGTTACGACAGCCTGCAGGCCGATGGCCTGCGCGTGGTCGCCCTGCTCAAGGACGGTCGCCCGGTGCAGTCGGCTGAGGCCGGCGACGCGGTGATCGTGCTGACCGACAAGACCCCGTTCTATGCCGAATCCGGCGGCCAGGTCGGCGATCTCGGCACATTGACCGCCGCCGGTACCCGCCTGACGGTCACCGACACACAAAAATTCGCCGGCCAGTTCCATGGCCACGTCGGCACGCTGGAAGAAGGCAGCCTGAAGCTCGGCGATGTGCTCGCCGGCCAGGTCGATGCCGAGCGCCGCGGCGCCACCATCCTCAATCACTCGGCGACGCACCTGCTGCATGCCGCCCTGCGCGAAGTGCTGGGCACTCATGTCCAGCAGAAGGGCTCGCTGGTGGCGCCGGATCGCCTGCGCTTCGACTTCTCGCACTTCCAGCCGATCGGAGCCGAGGAACTGGCGCTGATCGAGCGCAAGGTCAATCAGCAGGTCCGCGCCAACAACGCTGTCGAAGTCCATCAGATGGGCATGCAGGAAGCGCTGGATTTCGGTGCGATGGCGCTGTTCGGCGAAAAGTACGGCGAGCGCGTGCGCGTGCTCAAGATGGGCGACTACTCCACCGAACTGTGCGGCGGCACGCATGTCGGGCGGACTGGCGACATCGGCCTGTTCAAGATCACCAGCGAAGGCGGCGTCTCCGCCGGCGTGCGCCGCATCGAGGCGGTGACCGGGCAGGGCGCGCTGGACTATGTGGCGGCTGAGGAGGCCCGGCTGCGCGAGGCGGCCGACCTGGTCGGCGGCAACAGCCACGACGTGGTCGACAAGATCCGTCAGCTCGGCGATCGGTACAAGCGCATGGAGCGCGAGTTGGAGGCGCTGAAGTCCAAGCTGGCGTCCGGTGCCACCGCCGACCTGGCCGGATCGGCGGTCGACGTCGCCGGCGTGAAGGTCCTGGCGGTGCGGCTGGAAGGCTTCGATGCCAAGGCCCTGCGCGAGGCAATGGACCGCCTGAAGCAGCAGTTGGGCGACAGCGTGATCGTGTTGGCCGGCGCCAGCGAGGGCAAGGTCGCCCTGGTCGCCGGCGTGAACGGCAGCCCAATGGGACGGGTCAAGGCGGGGGAACTGTTGAGCCACATCGCCGGTCAGATCTCGGGCAAGGGCGGCGGCCGCCCGGACCTCGCCCAGGGTGGTGGCGAGGACGGGCCCGCCCTTGCCCCTGCACTCGCTGGCGTCCCCGCCTGGGTCAAGCAACATCTCCCCTGAACATACGCGCGGCGCGCCTTGCTGGCAGGGCGCGGCTTCCCGTAACATCACCCCTCTTTTCACTTTCATTATGGGGCGTGCCGCAGCGCGGGCGCCGTGCCGGTGAAGCCCACCGGTTCCCTGGAGAATTCTAAAAATGTTGATCCTGACTCGCCGGGTAGGCGAAACCTTGATGATCGGCGATTCGGTCACCGTGACGGTGCTTGGGGTCAAGGGCAATCAAGTGCGTATCGGCATCACCGCGCCGAAGGATGTGGCGGTGCATCGCGAAGAGATCTACCAGCGCATCCAGCGCGGCGACGAGCCGAACTCGCACGGCGGTGGTCACGGCGGCGATCAATCTGCCGATTGATGCGTCGAAAGGGTTTACCTGAGACCCCACAACCCGGTATTCTTCGCGCCCGGTCGCGGAAATATCCGCAGCGCAGAAATCCGGAGTGATGCCCGAGTGGCTGAAGGGGCTCCCCTGCTAAGGGAGTATAGGGTCAAAAGCTCTATCGAGGGTTCGAATCCCTCTCACTCCGCCAGTGTCAAGGAAACGCCCGCAAATCAACGATTTGCGGGCGTTTTTCTTTTCGACCACCTTGGACACTCGCTTGGACACTTCCATGCGAGTAGCGCACTACCTCACCCGCGGCGAGACCGGCCGCTTCTACGTTCGTTTGCGCATTCCTGCGGATCTGCAGGCGCGCTTCGGCCGAAAAGTCGTCAAGCGCAGCACCGGCACGACGTGCGATCGCGCCGCGCTTGGCTACGCGTTGCTGATGCAGCAGCGCTATGCTCGAGCCTTCGCAGCCATCAGGAACGGCAGCATGGGATCGGAGCTGGATGAGCTCTTGAGGAGCCTGGAGGGCACGTCGTCGCTCGAACTGATCCTCAAGGACGTGAAGCTGCCGGGCGGGGCCTCGTTCGGGCAGGTGGAGATCAACGACGACAAGGACCTGTCGCTGTTCAAGCAACTGGCGGCGCAGCACTCGGTGTCCTTGCCGTCGTCTACACCGTTCCCGCCGCGCAGGGTCGTCAAGCCCATCGGTGAGGCTCGCCCTGTCGGCCTGACCCTCGCAGATGCGCGCGACAAGTATCTGGTCAGCATCCAGGGCAAGAACACCGCCAAGACCATCGTTCAGAAAACCCGGGCCTTGAAGGACCTGGAGGTCTTCGTGGCCAGCCAGCGCAAAGGCAAGCGTCCCGTGTTGCTGAAGGAGCTGGCGCGCACCGACTTCTCGGAGTGGTTCCTGCACGAGACCGCGCAGAAGCGGGTCATCACCTACATCACCAACCGGTTTTCGGCCTGCGCAGACTTCATCAAGTGGGCGCAGACGGCTGGGCACTACCCGCAGGGCGACAACCCGGCTTCTGGGCACGCCTCCGTGCCCAAGCAGCTGAAGAAGCAGCGGGCGAAGAGCCATGGCTCGCAGGCGTTCACCCCCGACCAGGTCAAGCGCATCTTTGATCCGGAGAACTTCAAGCAGCTGAAGGGCGACGCGGCGCGGTGGCTCCCGCTCATCCTGCTTTACACCGGCGCCCGCTCCAACGAGGTGGCCCGGTTGGAACTGGAGGACTGCCGGGAGGAAGACGGCATCCCCATCTTCCACTTCACCTGGATGGGCGAGGACAAGAGCCTCAAGACCGATGCCAGCGATCGGAAGACACCCGTGCACCCGGACCTCATCAAGATGGGCTTGTGGGAGCGCGTGGAGCGGCTCAAGGCCGCCGGTGAGACAAAGCTCTTCCCCGAGCTGAGCTTCGACGCCAAGAACGGCCCGGCCGGCCGGACCCAGCACGCGTTTTCACGCTACCTGGTCAAGCTGGGCATCAAGGCGCGGGGCGGCGGCAGGGTGGGGCACCACAGCTTCCGAGACACCGTCATCGGCGCGCTGAAGGCCGCCGGGGTCCATCGGGAGTTGCGGGAGGAATACACGGGGCACGAGCTGTCGGATCGGCAGGAGCATGCCCATGCGTATGAGACGGAGTTTAGTCCGAGGGCGCTGGCTGAGGCTTGCCATCCCGCTTTGACTTGGCAGTTGGATACAAAGCTCATTGAGGGCTTTGCCTAATTAATCTTGGTATCGAGGTTGTGTGTGAGCGACTATCACGTGAAGCTTGTCAATGTAAGGTTTAAGAAAATCAAAGAATCTGGAGAAGCGACGGCTGATCAGGTTAGAAACAACTCTTGGGTGGTAAACGCAGGCTTGCCGGTTGAAGTGCAAAGGGGAATAAGAGATTTTGAGTTTGAAGAAGGCTTTGATGGAGAATTGATAGGTGACGAAGATTTTGTGGTCGAAGCATCTGAGCTTGATGGCCGCTGGATCGAGGGCTTTGATATGGCCGTTGGTAGTGAGCTAATGAAGTGTGTATTTTCGGACTCGTTTACCGGCGTGCTGGTCTTCGAGGCCTTATTCATAGGCAGGGGGAGAAAGTCCATATCGCTGCCGAAAAGGTTTCTGGTGTTTCAGGCTGGGAATTCGGGGGCACTCTATTCGTGTCCAGATGTCAATTCTGCTTGGGCGGCAGCTGCCAAGTTGATCAATGGACAAGCACTGAGTAGTGAAGTAAAAGGGCTCAGTCTGTCGCTTCCCCGGAGGCGCGGTCCGCACCCTTGACGGAGTTTGGATTGCCAGTCCACAAGCGCGGAACATCACCAATCTCTTGGTCTTGCCATAGGCTGGGCCTCTCTGGTGCCAGACGAAGAATGCTGCTCTGCCACTGATGTATGCATACATCAGTGGCCGCATCGGCCTCAGCTCTCGCTTGTTCTACCGGGAGCCTCGTTAAGGCAGCCAAAAAGGCTCGATTCCAAAAATCTTCGATTGTCATTGCAGCCATCTCTCAGTGCGGGTAGGCTTTAATAGATCGAATTTCTAATTTGTCAAATTCTCAATGGCCCAATCGTCTCTCGCAACCATCGCTAGCGCTAAATCCAAGCTTGAAGAGGAGCTCCGCAAGCTTGAAGAGCAAGAAGCAACCCTCCGCCAAGAACAGGCTGCTTCGGCTGTAACCGAGATCATCGGCCTGCTGTCCCAATACGGCGAGCACTTCACCCCGAAGCAGAAGGCCGAGCTGGCGGTGGCCATTGGGGTCAGTAGCCCAGGCCGTGGCCTCAAGGCTGCTCCTGCCAAGGCCAAGAAGGAAGTCGCCCCCAAGTATTGGCTACCCCATACCCACGAGACCTGGAGCGGCCGTGGCCGTCCTCCGCGTGCCTTCACGGCTTGGGAGGGCACCGCTGCCTACAAGCAGTGGAAGGCCAGTCACCCGGACGAGAAGTTTCCGAAGTATCCCGGGTAGCCGTCTGGGACGTTTATTTAGAAGAAGCCCTGGATTGCCGGGGCTTCTTGCTTTGGGAAGCTGAGAAAATTTCCAGATGCTGTCTCGCTCTGTGCGACACCTCTCCTATCTACTCCTGCCGTGGCGCGCATCGAATGTGGGGTGCTGGCCGCGAGGGCTGACAAATCAACCAGCGAGGGAGAGAAGAATCATGAGTGACTTGCACTTGGATGCGAACAGCGTTTTCAACGGAATTGTCGTTGCTTTGCTGCTTGGAGGAGGTGGTTGGGCGTTGGGTTGGGCAAGGATGCGGCTAGGTCTGATGAACGACAGGATCACCCTTAAAATCCATCGCGCTGAGCTAAACAAGGTGTTGAACCTTCAGCGGGATCCGGCAAAAGTTACAGCGTTTCTTCTCACCCAACTCCTCTGCTGCTTCGCCATCTTGGGCGTGGCAATGGCGTATTCGACGATCGCTTTTATGGATGGGGGAGCGAAATGGATGGGGCCAGTTGTGTCGATCCTTGGATTGGCCATTTACACCTGTGCCGTCTATGCGATCGGCATCATCATTCGAGTGAAGAAGGGGGCCAAGTATGTGCAGCGTCAGGAAGCGAAAGTTGCGGCGCTTGAGGAGGGGCTTGAGCGACGGAATGTCGCAAAGCAAAAAGCACGGGAATAGTGCTGTAGTTTGCTCACTGGCCCGCGTAAGAGTTTTCTGATGCTGCGGTCAGCCTTCAACTGATCGCACGTCCGTGCGCCTTATGACATCCTGTCTCCGTCGTCTAGGCCACTTCACCCACCATGGTTGGGGGACGGGGGCCAGAACCTCCACCTAAGCGCCGACGACCAGAGGCCTCGCATGCGAGGCCTTTGCTTTTGCGCCTGGGGCTCCTTGGCCAGGCGGGAGCGGGCGTGAGAAGGCCGCCGGCCGGAAGCATCTGTCTATCCTCGTAGACGTTTTGAGCAGCCTTCTTGCTGGTGCTTGCCCGCCCATCTGGCCAGCAGTAGCGTTTCCGCAACGCTTCCCTCGTCAAGGAACGAACGATGAAAACCCTCTCCGGAGCATTGCTCGGATTGGCCGTGCTGGCTGGTGGCCTCTCTCCGGTCGCCAAGGCAGCGGACCAAGTGATGAACCCTGGCGACGTCATCGAGGGCATGGGGGAGCGCGTGCCGCCAGGCAAGAAGAACGTCAGCCTTTCCCCGCTGTTCAAGGCTTACACCTTCGAAAAGGCCGGCCTCAAGTTCCTACAAATAAACTCGCTGCAGGACGAGGTCATCACGGTCATTGTCGTGACCCCGGGCGCTGAGACGCGCCTGCCGATCGGGTCGGCCGCGGGCCAGCCGCTGCTCGTGCTCAAGGGCGATACCGCCAGCTGAGCCGGTATCCCGCAGGAGCTATCCCGGGTGAGCGTCATGTCGAGAGGTTCAGGCTGACCCTAGTTGCTGCCTGGCCGCGTCGGACCAGCCAAGAGAAAGTCCCAGGCGACCTGAGGCTTTGGAGGAGGCGTGTTGTGCCGGCACGCGAGCAGCTCAGGTCGCAGTTGTTCGGCAGCGGTCAGGGTCAGAACGCGCAACCATGCCTCCGGCATGTCGTATGTGCACAAGGTGCGTTTGAAGGTCTGGCGACCAACCACGGGTTGCAAATCAACGGAGACGTGCGGGAGATAGGACCAGAGTCCGGGCGGGACTCAAACGGAGTCGTGTGTCCCGTGTTGCGCCTGACTCTCCTACAGCACGCAAACCAGGAATGACGCCTGACTTGTGAACCTCCAATGTGGCTTCACGCAAAGGGGGCGCTAGCGTAATCTGCTGGTGTCGGCGAACAAGAGTGTGGCACTGAGAAGGGCAATCGCAGGTAGGAGCGCCCACTTAGCACGCAACGAAAGAGTCCGTAATGAGGGAACGGAGATGCCAAAGAAAGTTGTAAAGAAAGGGGTGGCTACCAAATCCTCAGGACAAGGGGGAGGAGCCTCCTCGGGAAAGAAGTACACCTTGCAGATTGAGCTTGGTGTTCTTGACCACCTGGCGGGCAATCTTTACAGCAACGTTCCTGCCGTCTTGACGGAGATGGTGGCTAACGCATGGGATGCCGATGCCAAAGAGGTTCGAATAGATGTCGACCTCAAAGCGGGAAAAATCGTTGTGACCGATGACGGATTTGGCATGACGGCAAAGGACATCAACGAAAAATTCTTGACAGTCGGCTATCGCAAGCGGGAGCAGCCTGGTGGTGACGTGACCCCTGGAGGGCGGCCCGTGATGGGGCGTAAGGGAGTCGGGAAACTCGCACCCTTCTCCATTGCTGACAGCATTGAAGTCTATTCGAGAAGCAAGAATCAAAAGTCCGGCCTTTTGATGACGACCGCCGGTATCAGGGCGGCCAAGAAGCGCAAAAAGGCTTATCATCCGGATGTGCGCGACTCGTCTGAGCTTATTCCAAAAAAGGGGACAAGAATTGTCCTCACTGAGCTAAAAATGGAGAGGTTTCGCCGGCCTAATTTCCGAGATAGGCTTGCGCGACGTTTCTCGGTTATCGGGACATCTGAGTTCAGAGTTTTCTTGGACGGAGTCGAGATAACAGGAGTTGATCGAGGCGACCTTCAAGTCCTGCAATATATTTGGACTATCGGAAGTTGGAAAAAGCCGGACTGGTGCGCTGCCAAGCGAGAGTCCGAGTTGCCCGAAAAGCTTGAAGGTTGGACAGGCGATTGGAAGGTAAAGGGGTGGATTGGGACCTCGCATAAACCTAAAGACCTAGAGAAGGTTTCTGGAAACTTAAATGGCGTTGTTGTGTTGGCACGAGGGAGGCTTTTTCAGGAGAATATATTAGCCAACTTCAATGATGGCAGGCATTACACTAAATATTTGACTGGTCAAATTGATGTCGATTTTTTAGATGATGGCGATGACGACATGGCGACTAGCGATAGGCAGCGCCTTATCGAGGACGACGAGCGCTATGTTCATCTTCAAGCTTATTTAAAGTCCATTTTGAATAAATTGGAGGCCCAGTGGAGTGTTTGGCGTTCCCTGGATGACCCGGAGGTGGTCGAAGATAAGTATCCTCAAGTCAGAAAATGGATAGATTCTCTAGGCGACGAGCGCCATAAAAAAGATGCTAGGAAGTTGATTGGAGCTGTAGAGCGCCTGGCTTTGGCTGAGTCAGAGAAGGTTGAGGTTTTAAAACACTCTATATTCGGCTTTGAGCGAATGAAGTTGAAAGGAAGAACGGCGGAGTTGGCTGAGGCTGTTTCACTCAGTGATGCCGCGTTAATTAAATTGTTTGCCGACCAAGATGCTTTAGAGGCGGGTGTTTATCGCGACATTGTTAAAAGTCGACTCGGTGAGATTCATCTGTTGCGAGATGCTGTGGAGAAGAATGAAAAAGAGAAAGTCATTCAGCAGTTGCTATTCGACCGTCTGTGGCTTCTAGATCCATCATGGGAAAGGGCTACTGGCAGCCCTAGCATTGAAAAGCAGTTTAAACAATTATTCCCCAACCCCAAAAGCGAAAAAGACGAAGGGGAGTCAAAGGGTCGCTTTGACATAACTTATAAGACGGCTGCTGGAAAGCACATCATTGTTGAGTTGAAAAGAGCCAACCGCAAGGTGACTCTGGCAGAGTTGTCAGAGCAAGGTATGAAGTATGTAGATGAACTAACTCGGCTTCTTCATAAGCACGGGGCAATTAAGGTGGGATTTAGTCCGGACATTGAAGTAATATTTGTTTTGGGAAACCGACTTCCTGAGCAGGAAAATAATGTTCAGAGATATAAGAATCAAATGGACGCTATATCCACCGGTTCTCGCGTTAAGACATACGAAGAGCTTGTTTCTCAAGCGCTAGATGCTTATCAGGATTATTTGGAGCAAACTAAAGAGCTTGGTTCACTCTCCGAGTTAATAGAAAGCATTGGTTGACACTCTTTCTAAAGATGCTCGCAGCGCATTAATGCGCTCGGTGAGGCAAAAAAACACTTCTCCTGAAGTGATTGTCCGTCGAGCGGCTCACGCATTGGGTGCACGGTTTAGGCTGCATAAGAAGAGTCTTCCTGGTCGCCCAGACATAGTATTCCCCTCAAGGAAGCTCTGCGTTTTTGTTCACGGTTGTTTCTGGCATCGACATCCAGGCTGCCGGTTGGCGTCTACTCCAGGAACTAATGTCGATTTCTGGCTAGAGAAATTTCGAAGAAATGTAGACAGAGATGCGCGCAAGTCTGAGGAGCTAAAGTCGCTAGGGTGGAGAGTGGAGGTGATTTGGGAGTGCGAAACTCGAAATCAAGAGTTGTTGCGCAATCGCTTAAAGGAAATCCTTTTCCTTTAAGGGTTTTTCTTGTCAGGCTAGGTTTAACTCTTTGAGGTGCTGGCGGAAACTCATTGCGATGACTTCGCCAAGGCGCACGGGAACGGCGTTTCCAATCAGTCTGCCCACTGTCTTGAAGTGGATGGGTTGGCCCTTCTCCGTGAACTGATAGCTCTTCGGAAACGTTTGAAAGATTGCTGCTTCTCGAAGTGAAATTGCTCTGTCTTGCACGGGATGACCAAATCTTCCATTGCCAAATCCATAACACAGAGTGGTCATTGTTGGCGCAGGCTGATCCCAGCGCATTCGGCCATAGACTGAATTAAACGTCTTGCCAGACTCCTCTTTGTGGCAATCCGCTATCAGATCGCTATCCCAATCTGCCCACGTTCCTCCAGGTTTAGACTGCCTGATTCTTTTGAGGTTTATTTCTTTAAGGCTGGCTGCCGTGTGAAGTGGGTCTTTAATGTCGGTCTGGCCCGCAGACAATTCAGGCAGATCGCCAATAGTATCCTTCACGGTTTTATGTTTCCGCGAATGTGTTGGGTCTATAAGTTTGATGCTGCCAAGTCGAGATGCTAGGAACACAAGGCGCCGGCGTTTCTGAGGTATCCCATATTCTCGGCAATCGACTACCCCATACCAAATATGATATCCATCAAATGCTTCGAGGAATTTTTGGAACACTTCATGGGTGGGGAGCTGTGGGACGTTCTCCATTGTTACCAAGTCGGGCTGAGTTTCTTTTACCAGCCGCGCGAACGACTTAAGAAGCCCCCACTTGGCATCTTTGGAAGTATCTTTTCCTTTGGCATACGTCGAAAATGGCTGGCACGGAGCGCATCCAGCCAATAGTGAATATTTGCTTTTTAGGAAGTGACGATTTATGTCTGCCGGGCCAAGGGATTCAACATCCTTTTCCAAGAATTTGGCCCCGGTGTTGTTGTGCTCATACGGAAACCGGCAGGCAGGGTCAACATCAATGCCTGCTCTCACCCAAATTCCTTGGCGCTTCAGTCCATGAGTAAGGCCACCAGCCCCGCAGAAGAGGTCAACGCAGGCGACAGGGATTTCTTGCATGTTTCCATTGACTCCGGTTCAAGACCATTGCCCAGAGCGATGCTCATAGACCCGCTAATTGTAACGCCGTGCCGTGCCCTTTGAACGCTTTGGAAGAGATTGGCAAGGCAGTGAGGGAGTCTTCCGTGACTAAGGCTGGGTCAGTTGGACCCACAGCACCAGCAACACCATCGGCAGCCCGCTCAGGAGCGAAAAGACCCAGAAGGCTCCCATCAATGCCAGTGGCGTCATCACCCACCACTGTCCAGCTGTGAACCCCTGGTCGCGCTGCCGAGCCGCGGAGGCCTCCTGCGGATGGAGCCGCTCCGCTTTCCGCAGACCGCGCCGGGCCATCAGCGGCCCAACGATGAAGCCAAACGGCCCGAGCAGGAGCAGGCTCCACGAGAACCACCAGAAGAACCGGTTGTGGGGCGTCATGACTTTCTTGGGGGCGACGCGCGGTGCGCCGTCCCCACGGAACCCGCCCGCAGCATCCGCCGGCGTGCCGGCCATCGGGTCAGGGTTGGTCTTCATTTCGCGTAGGCCCTCCAGGTTCCGGATTCCCGCACGTAGCGCAGGTTCTTGCTCAGCGGAATCGGCACCTGCCGGCCCTCAATGTTGAGCACGGCTTGGCCGCGGGTATCGCAGCGGTAGCCATCGGCGCCTTCCGCTTCCACGCAGCCGGTGAGTTCGAAGTTCTGGATGTCGGTGACTTGGCCAGCCCCGCTCTGCTGAAGCAGCCTGACGAATGCTTCCTTGGCGTCGTCGGTCGACGGCTTGCCGCTGCAGGCGGTGAGGCCCAAGGCCATGGTCAACGCGACCAGGCCGATCCATGCTTTTTTCATGTCGTTCCTTTGATGAGGGATGGGTGGGGAAGGCGGGCGAGGTCAGGGACTACTGTTTGTCGCGGTTGCCGTCCGGCTTGAAGCCGGCGATCCAGAGCCGGGTGTCCTTGAACGGCGTCAGCATTCCCGAGGGGCCGGGATGCAGGTCGGCGGTCTGGAGGAACCCGGAGACCCAGGCCACGCGCAGGGCGACGTCGACGGCGCGATCGGCGACGCCAGGCCGGCTTACGTTGACGACGAACGGTTGCGCCGGCGGGTTGGGACCCGTGGACCGCTGCGCGCCGGTGTTCCCCTTGCTGGGCGGCACGCGAATGCCGTTGAGGGCGTCCCGGCCTTTCCAGAGAGCCGACGTGTTGAGTTCGGCCGTCTCGCCCAGGTCGTCGGTCTCGGTCAGCTGGGCGTCGGCGCAGGCCCGGAACGTCTCCGTGCTCGAGGCGGCGGGGCTGGTCCAGATGCGCGCTTCGACGGTCCAGCAGGGCAGCTTCTCGCCCCACTCGGTGTAGGTCAGCGCCACCCTGGGCCATTCCAGGCGACCGGCCTGGGCAGCCTGGTGGTTGTCGCCCTTGAAGAGGCCGGGCAGCTTCCCGGCGCCACTAAGGGGCGTGTAGATCGAGCCAGTTCCCTGACTGCCGGCTTTGGTGCTTGCGGTGGGCTTGATGCCCACCATCTGCTTGCCAGCGTCCTTGAGGCTGCCGCCGAGCTGGCGGAAGAAGCCGGGCTTGGGGTCGGAGCCGTCCTGGGCCTGGGCGGAGGTGGGAGCGACCAGCGTCAATGCCAGGAGCGCAGAGAGCGCTCCTTGTCCTGCGTGCTTCATAAGAAAAGCCCCTGTAGACCGCCGGCCTGGCGGCATTTACGATAATCGCAGATGAGAAGCCCGCATCCAAGCGGCACACTGAGGGAATTCAGCTTTCGTGCAATCTTCTCGATGCCCAAACCCAAGACACCGGCCACGGTCTATGGCATGCGCCTGCGCAGTGCGCGGATGGCCATGGGCTGGACCCAGGCCGAACTGGCCGAGCGCATTGGGATGGTGGACAGCGTCTCTGGGGCAACGCGCATGAGCCGTTACGAGACGGGGCAGCATGATCCCGATCCCGCAACAGCAGAGGCGCTAGCGAAAGCATTGAAGCTGCCGGTGGCCTACTTCCACGCAACATCCGACCTGTTGGCGGACATCATCCTTCTCGTATCACGCCTACCGGTGGCGAAGCAGAAGGAAGCGCTGGAACGCCTCAAGGATCTTGCAGGCAAGCACTCCGGCGAATGACGGAGATAGTCGAGCCGGTGCTGACCGATGCTTGGCCGAATCTCAGGCAACGAGATTGTCAAGGCCTAGGATTAGGGATAAGGGATGTTGCCGCACCGGACACCAACGGGTGTTACGCCTTGGTGCGAGCACTGCCTCTAACCTGCATCGAGGAAATCCAATGTCAGTCGACCAGCGCCGCAGGGATGTCGAAAGACATCAAAAGGAAATAGCCCGGCTCCAGACCGAAAAATCTCGAGAAGAGACCAAGGCCGTTGGGGAGAAGAAGAAAGCGTTCGATGCGACGGCGGCCGCAAGTCGGACAAGGTCTGTTTCCACACAGCAGTCGAAGCTGCGCGAGGCCCAGCGCCATGAAGGCAGTGCCGTCGCAATTCAAAAGAAGATAGCTGATCTTGAGACGAAGATAGCCCGGGAGTATGAGCGATTAGGAAATGCCAACCGGCAGCTTTCCGCAGCGCAAGCTCAGGAGCAAAAAAAGCAAGTCCAGGAGGAAAAGAAGAGAGATGCTGAGCGTAAGCGGGCAATGGTAGCGAGCGCGCAAGAGCTGTCTAGGGTCCAAGGCCGTCTTACGCACCACGACCATTTACACCGAAGCACTGAGGCTACTTTGCAGCGGTTACAGGAGTTGCCAGAGCGGCTGACGGTTCTATTTCTCGCGTCTAACCCTTTGGATCAGCAGCAACTTCGACTAGATGAAGAGGCCCGCTTGATCTTGGAGATGATTCGGAAGTCGGAACATCGCGACGTAGTGAAGTTGGAGTCTAGGTGGGCCGTCCAGCCCCTCGATGTGCTGCAAGCGATCAACGAGTGCAGGCCTGGTGTGATTCATTTTAGCGGCCACGGATCCGAAGAGGACGAAATCCTTTTTCAAGACAGCGAGGGTCGGACCAAGCTGGTAAGTAAAGAAGCTATCGTGCAGACAATGATGGCAGCGTCTGGTGACATCCAGCTTGTATTTTTCAACACATGCTTCTCCTACGGACAGGCCGAGGCAATTGTGGCGCATGTTCCATGTGCCATCGGAATGAATACCTCGATCGGGGACACAGCTGCCCGCGTGTTTGCAGCCCAGTTTTACTCTGCGATAGGGTTCGGGCACTCCGTTTCAAGGGCCTTTCAACAAGCGAAAGCTGCCTTGATGTTGGAAGGGATTCCCGAAGAGCAGACGCCGGAGCTATTCACCGCGGAAGGTGTAGATGCCTCAGCCCTGTTGCTCGTTCAGCTCCCTGGTTGATCGACTTAATGACTGCGAAAGACGCCTCAGGTGCTGGCCGTCGGGCTTGCTCAACTAGGGTGCGAGTCGAGAGATAGTGGGATCGTCTCGTAGGGTTTGATGGGGGAATGATCCTCGCGGCATCGGTGAGATGAGGGCCGTCGCCTTCGCGGCAATGGTGAAGACGGGGTGTCATTGCTGTTTGAAGGGTGGCGCATCAAGGTTGTTCTTCGCCTGAACAAGGACGATACACTCCTCCTTCGCCCGCGTCACCGCGTTGTAGAGCAGCCGCCGCTTCTGTTCGTTGTCTCCTGACGTTGCCGCAGGCCAAAGAACGACAACGTGGTCAAACTCCCTGTTCTTTGCTCGGTGCACGGACATGGCCTTGTAGCCGAAATCCGAAGAGCGCTGAAACTTCGCACGGTTGGCGAAAATCTGTTTGATCGTGTCTGAAAGCATCTGTCGAGAGATGGCCACCTCACGCCTGGTTCGAACTAGACGGTCGACCCACTTGGAAACCTCAGCATAAAGGGCAGGGTCTCCTAGGACTCTCACCGCGTCCAGGGCGTCAGCAGGCGTGGTCATGGCAGGCGCAACTATCCGCGCCAAAAGTGCTTCCACGACTTTTGCCTCGGCGTGTTCCCAGCCGATGCGATACGGACCATTGCCATGCTTTGTGGCTCTAGTGGCGGAAACTTCCACAACGCCTTCGGCGAAGGTCTTCACTACAGGGGATATCACCGCCAAGGTCTTTCCCCTCACCTTCCATCCGATTTGATTGCTCAAGAACGTAGCGGCCAGCGGAGCATTGGCCGTTGCTCGGAACGAAAATCCTCGACCAATGGAGAGTTCCATTCCAGACCTTAAAGCCGCGGCGGCATCCAGCAAAGAACCCACGTTGGTCCGCATTGTCCGCTCTAGCCTTACGTGGTCTTCCTGAAGTTGGAGCCACTCCCATGCCGGATTGGGGCGGAGGGCTGGGTCCAGGCATTGGAACTCATCTGCGGCGATGAGCGTCGTCAGTTCTGTTGAAAGGTGGCGAACGATATCAAGCCGGTTTGCCGAAAGGTCCTGAGCCTCGTCAATGATCAAGGTGGGGTAGGACGCCTTCACCCAGAGAACTACTTCGCGGTGGGCGAGTAGTGCTCCGGCCACCCGACATGTTTCGTCGTAGTCCGACTCACGTGGCTCGCCGTAGCGCTCGTGGGTAGCCAGTGATTGCCAGCGTCGAACAATCCGAGCAGCGAAGCTGTCCAAGGTGGTGCAGTCATAGCGGCGCGCCAAGCCCGGGACGCCCGCGAGTCGGTCATCAAGGCGACGGCGGGAGCCATGCATGAAGGTGAGTGCCAATACCTTGCAACCTTCGGCCATCGGCTCTTGTGCGATGACCTCTGCAAGCCTTTGCATTAGGTGGTATGTCTTTCCGCTTCCAGCTCCACCTGAAAAAACGGTGACAGTCATGGCTGGAATACCCAGCCGCTCTTGCTCTGTGCAAAGTGAGCGCTTCCCGTATCGGAGCAGGCCATAGCCATCCCTTCAAATAGTTCGGACGCCCGGCTTCTGCATGCCTCGTTGTCGACGATAGCCTCAGCAAGAGTTTCGTAGAGGACAAGGTCGCACTTCTTTGTCTTTGCATAGGCAACCACCTCCGGCACGCCTGCGTCGCGCAACGCTGGGACTTCTCGTGCGACTACGGCAATCGCAGTTGGGTCAGCAGAAAAAATCCAGGCCAAGAGGTCCTCAAGCATTTGACCTTCAGGCCACCTGATTATCGAACCAGGAGGGACACCCGCTTTTGTTAGTTCCGCGGTGTATCGCAAACCCTCTGCATCGCCATCCACCAGGCAGCAAACGCGTGGATGCACCCGCTGAAGGTCGATCCAAGTCTCTACGACCTTGGCATCCTCGGTAGGAACAAGGCCGACTTCCAGGCCGAAGGAGTGGGCATGCTCGCCCGCCCAGCCTTGCCTAAGCATCAGCGGCTTGAGGAGCGTCTGCAGTAACAGATGATCTGAACGCCCCTCAGGGACCAGCACAAACGAGTGCATGAGGGCGTTTATGACCTCTGTCCGGTTGTGCTGATAGAACTTGCGCTGCCAGTTGGCCGCTTGGCCGTCGAGATTCTTCTCCAAGAAAGGCTTGGCGGTCAGAATTCCGTCAGTGTTTCTGAGCAGCAAAACGGAGGTGGGGTCAGCCATTGCCGCAATGGTTGGAGAGTGGGTCGTAACAAATGTTTGTGAGGACAGTGCCTGCACCCTCAGCACAATCTGCTGCTGGGTTGCCGGAGGTAGATGAAGCTCTGGCTCTTCCAAGGCCATGGTGAAGCCTTCGCCGCCTTTAGCACGGAGTCTTCCAAGCTCCAGGAGAAGGAACAGCCCCTGCAACGAAATCAATCCGTTTCCTTGGCGAGCGGCGGGCACGCTGGGTCCATTCGTCATAGCGTAGTGGGGTGCCACGGCATCCAGCACGGAACGGCTGTCCGTGGAGGTGACGCGAAGCTTCAGCTTGGGAGAGCCGGCGATACACCGTGCAACCTCGTCGTTCACGCTGTTGATGAGGGGCGCAATCTGCTCGTCGTCCTCAATGGCCGCGTCAGGTAATCGCAGCTGGTCCCGCTGGGCGAGGATAGCGCCTGCTGGCTGAGCGGCTGCGGCGTGGATGGTCCTGCGGAAGAGTTCGCTACCCCACGACAGCACTCGGTCCCACGTCCGACTCGCTCTGACAAGGAAGAACCCAAACTGCTGTATGAGTCGACTGGGCACCGCAACGGGCGAGTCTTCATCGAACGGATCGAGTGCGCCATCGTGATCGTGGAAGTAGCGCACGACCTCCACGGTGAGTGACAACCGGTCGAAGTAGGCTTGGACGCCAATCTGGCAACACAGACGTGTGGCGCTCTCGGTTGGCAACGGATGAACCGTGCCAGTTGTATCGTCTAGCCACTTGGGAACAGCGCGACCATCCCTAAACCATTCGGAGTGCTGGTTGGGGTCGTCGCCTTCAAAGCCGGTGATCGTAGCAATCAGTTTGATGCGATCATCTGGCAACGGGTCCGAGCCAAAGAAGTCGTGCTCTGTCAGATCCCGTATAAGGCGGTCCCTGCCGAGCAGCAGAGTAAGCGCCTCGATGACCGTTGTTTTGCCAGTGTTGTTGCTTCCGACAAGCACTACATGTTTATTGAAGCGTAGGTAGCCTTGACGGACGCCACGAAAGCTCTGGATGGAAAGATCTGCGACTCGCATGATTCCCCTAGGCGTTGCTGGCCGATGGTTTTTCCCACGAATGAAGTTGTCTCGTCAAAGGAAAGAGGGCAAGGCTCTCATTTCCTAGCGGTCACGCTCTCTTTCGGCGACATGGCGGTGATACGAACAGAGCGCTTCACCATGATCGTCTAGTCCTAGCGGCTCGGAACAAACGAGGCACTCGCTTGGCTCGAGTTCAAAGCCGCACGCGAAGCAAATCTCCTCACTGTGAACGTAAGCTTCCTCTTGACACTCGGGACAGGTATCCAGAGGATCAGGTTCGCCATCCTTCGCAGCTAAGAAGCTTGCGCCAGAAAAGTGGCTGGGAAGTATGCGGCCGAGCCACTCCTGATTAGAACTGGTGTGACCGCAAGCTCTGCACGCCCACTGAGCCTCAAATGGATTGGTGTTTTGTGGGTGGGTCTGCCTGATAAGCTGGGAGCTACATTCAGGACATCCCTCGCGCTCAATAGCATCCGTTAGCAGGCCAGGGCCATCGATTTGCGCATAAGAAGCCCTGCACTCCGCTCTGAGGCGATCTTCGACCTCCTTTTCTTCCACAAGTAAGGCCCATGCGCTCTCGTCGATCTCCTCCTGAGGATCGACCCCCAAATGCTTTGGCATGAACTGAGAGAGAAAAAGAAGGCCATCAGCGAAAGCGCCTCGGATCTGACTAACATCATCAACGTGGTGATGCTCAACGCGGTTCCGGATTCCCGTGATCCGCTGCAAGAGGTTAGAGTCCACGTCAATGCCGCAGGACTTAAAGCGTGCAATGATCTCAGATACGTCAACTGTTGTTTTACCTGACTTTTCGAAGATTACGTTCCCATCATCGTCCAAGGAAGGTAAGATTTGCTTCCAAATCAGAATCTCGTCTTCAGGAGATAGGCGGCGAAGCTTCTCTTTACAAAGAAGCAAGATGCCGGCGGTCAGGTTTCGGACTGCTGACGAGAGGCGAGGTGGGGAGCCCTCATTGAAATCCTCCACGCCAACCTGTATTGCGTTAAGCGCGTTACGGTATATCGGATGCTCCGGCATGACCTGTCCCCCCTCTCGGTTTCTTCAAGCATAGAACTTTCTGGGTTCGGATAGGACTCCCAAACTGCCCTTTTATGTGAGTCGGTAGGTTCGCTGGCGGGAAGTATCGAGCCAAGACCTTGATTTCCTTGGTCCGCGCCACGGCCGACTTCTTGTAGAAGTAGGCTTGTCAGGGCCGGCACTTCTTTTCTTCCGCAACACCGGAATGCTCTCTGGGATCCGTGCTGTGGCCTGTGACCAAGGTGGTCTGCCGCACCGGAGCTTCTACCTACCAACAAAGCGTGGCAAGGCCAGTGCACCGGGATAGCTTTATCCAGAGTTTTTTTGAAGTGGCACATCCGATAGAGTGGGTGATAGTAATGCTTCGCCATTGGGGAACAGTGGTTTGACTCTCGGGTGAGCACCTTGCGATCAGTCCAGCAGATCTCAGCTTTCTTGATGCGTTGCTCAAACGTTTGGCGCAGGGCTGGAAACGCGCCCTCTTTAATCCCGCGTGAGCGCACGTATCGCATGAACTTGCTTCTGAGCGACGCCGCGGTGTCACGTGCTGGTTCTTGCTGGATAGCAGGAAACAGCTGCTGTTCTTGCTTTTCACGGATGGATGCAACGTAGTCCAGAAAGCCAGCGTCTAGCAAGACTTGTGGCACGGGGATCGACCAGGCGCAACTGATCCGTCGACTCTGATGCCTGTAGGCATTGAGGTCTTGCGTGCGCTTGGCGGCGCGCCCCCAACCCACGATGCAAGTCACTCCGTGTTGCTCCACGAAGTCCTCGATCGAAAGGCGCAGCACCTCCGACGCTCGAAGTCCCATGTAGAGTCCGAGGAAGGGGGCCCAGAAAAGCAGCGGATCGGTTGCCCAGCGCTCGTAGCTTGGAGAGGCAAAGATCGCTGCAATCTCGCGGTCGGTAAACGTGCGGCCGCGGGGATGAGGAGTCTTCGGGCGAAAGTATAAGGCAGCCAAATCGCTCGGCGAGCGGGTTACCGCTTTGCCAGGTGGGCGTTGGCTGGGGCTAGGTGACAGGTCGGCGCTAGGAGTGCTGGTGATGCTCATAGTGGAACTCCGGAAATGGTAGTGGGAATTGGAGAGGGACATGGGGCGCTGACGCTTGAGTCGGCTGTGGTGGTCGTTGGGTCTAGGCAAAGTCATGGATAGAACTTTTGCTTGTCCCGCAACCGTTCCTTGAACTGTCCCGCCTGATACTTCGGCAGCTCGACCGACGGCCGATACAACTCCAAGGCCCGTGCCTGTTTCACGCGGATTCGGTCGGGGCGCTTATGGAGGTAGTAGTCCTGCAAGACCGGCACCTTCTTGCTCAGCGAATGCCCGGTGATGAGGGCGACCTCTTCTTGGGGCACGTCGCGGTGGTAGAGCTCGGTGGCGATCGTGTGGCGGAACGCATGGAAGCCAACTCCTTTCGGGAATCCAAGATCCTTCAGGTAGCTGCTGAACTGGTTGAGTAGCCCCTGGCTGTAGCGCGCGTTCGTCTCCCCGGTCTTCTTGTTCACGCCAGCGGACAGGTGGGGGAACAGCCGGGGATGGCCGCACGCCTTCATGTCTTCCAGGAAGTCGAGGAAGCCCGCATCGAGGATGGGTTGGGCAAGGGGAATCACCCGCACCGCGGAGTCCCCCTTGAGGCTCTGGCGGCTCCGCGTGCCAACCTTGCCGGCCAAGTCCTCGTCGATCGTCTTGCGGATGGAAATGCACCACATCCCACGCTCCTGGATGATGTCCGCCACCTTGAGCTGGGCGACCTCCCCAACTCGCGCGCCGGTATAGAGCCCGATGATCGGGCCCCACCACCGGTGCGGCCATTTCTTGGCCCAGGGGATGAAGTTGCTTGGGTCGAAGATGCGCTGCAGTTCCTCGTCGCTGAAGAGGCGGTCGGGCTTGCTGGTGTCCTGGAGCAAGTCCTTCTTTATTTCACGGAAGGGCTCCATCGGTGAGACGGGAATGGCCTTGGCTTTGACCAGCGTGCTGAAGAACGTGGCGAGGAAGCGGCGGTGCAGTTCCAGCGTCGCGGGCGCCGGCGGCTCGACCTTGATGGCTTGGCCGCGCACGATCAGGTCTTCGGCGGACAAGGACTTGAGCTCTGCATCCGAAGCCGCGCCTGGGGGAGCCCAGCGGATGAGATCCCACAGGCGGTAGATGTGCTGGTGGTCGATGCGAGAGACCCGAATGTCGCCGCAGACGCGTTGCAGAAGGCCCAGCGTGCGAGCCGTGGCTTCGATGGTGCGCGGCCGCAGGTTGCGGCGGGTCATGTCGCGCAGGTAGTCGGCGATCTCCTCCGACAACTGCCGACCGGGCGTGGCCAGGGGTAGGGGTTCCGGATACCGGGTGCCGTCCTTCCGGACTCGGATGCGCTGCGTTTTCTCGCAGGCGGCTTGGAGAAGTTCTTCCAGGCCGATAAGGGCCTCGCGTCCTCGGAGGCGCACGTTGTTGAACGTGACGCGGCCGACTCGGACGCTGCCAAAGCTCAGTTCGCCGAAGGGGTGGTCGTTGTATTTCTGTAGCTCATTGGTGGGGTCGTTTGCCATTGCTGTGCTTCCATCGGTAGATGGAAGCTTGATACGTCGGCCTCAAAATTCGTCAATCCAAAATCGGAGTTTTTCTGCGCCACCGATCATCACCTCAGGCATTGCCGGATCCGGGATGAATTAAGCCGTGGCTGGTGGCTCAACTTAACCTTGCAAATTCCTATTGCTCCTATATGTGGCAAGGGTTTCAGGTGGGCGAGGGTGGCTCTTTGCTGAGACTTTACTGTAGTGTTTAAAATTAATTGGTTAGCTAAAAACTGAAAATATTTCAATTTTAAAATGAACGAAAGTTAAATGTTAGTTAATATTAGTTAGTTTATTTTCTATTTTAGTTACTTGGCGGTGTTGGAATTGAGATGCAGTGAGGGCGGCCCCGCGTCGGAGCGTGTCGCGCTGTCCATGTCAAACTGAGAAATAGCGTTGAGCCTATGTCCGCGAGGAGCCTAAAGCATGGATCACTTTGAAGGCGTGGTATTGGACTACCTGCGCGCGGACCGGGCGCTGTTCGTCAACAGCCAGTGCTGCATCCAACTCAACGATGGGGCCAACCCGGACACCAGCGGCCCGCATTGGTATTGCGACGCTGTGGCCGTGAGCTTCAAGGAACAGATGGCCTACCTGTGTGAGATCACCTATGCGACTGGGGCATCGTCGCTCTTAGGCCGGCTGCGGTCTTGGGATGAGCATTGGGGAGGACTGAAGGTCGCCCTGGCGCGCGACAGTGGCGTGCCGGCAGCATGGCCCCTTAGGCCGTGGCTTTTCGTGCCGGAAGCACATGCAGAGCGGCTGAAGAGCGGCCTCGCGTCGCTGCGCTCCCTGCCGAGTCCGCGAATCACCTTCCTTGAAGAGGTCGTGCCCTGGCGCTACCGGTCCTGGAACCGCGGTTCCTATGAAGATGCTCCGGGTCTATGAAACCCGGTGGCGTAGGCGGCTAGGGCATCGCTGGATCGACCGGAAGCATGGCTTACCTCCTCGCATTACCGCACTGGAGCCCCGTTACACGACATCCTCGCTCGTCTTAGGATGGGCGGCTATTTTTCGTTGGAATAAGAGCGACAACAATTTTGGTCCCTTTTGGGATGTCCTTGCGCACTTTGGCCTCTCGGCAATCCTCTATGAGGTCGAACCACGGATCCATGTAGCCGCCAGGGACCTTGAGAAGGTAGTGATAGCTTACGTATCTGACCCGGCTGTGGACGCACACGATGGTGCCGCTGGGAAGCTTCGAAGGAGGGTTCCAGTCAGCGATGACTTTTACGCCTTTGCTGTAAAGAACCCTGGCGATTTCATCGATCTCAAATCCCTCTTGCTCATCATCTATCCCGGCGCGCTTCTCTCTTTCTAGAAGACGCTTTGCTCGAGAGTATGGGATGTTCAAAAGGGACGCCACGCAAGCAGCGGCGCAACCCCATTCGTCTACCTGGCTTACAAGATCGTATTTGGGCATCTTTCTCATCCTTGGATTGCTCTGGCTAGCCTACTGTAAGGGCTTTCTCTTTGAGGGGGTTGGGTTTCAAGGCCTTTCATCTCCACCAGCGCTGGGCCTCTTGAAGGGAATCCTAGCTTCGCTGTCCCGACCGCAAGGGCAGGCCTCCTCCACGTTGTTCCGGCCCTCCGCTGCGCGCCGCAGGCGGTGCTCACTGCCGGGTGCGGTAGGGCCGGACGCTTCGCCTGCCGGTTCCCACGAGGCGCACAACGCGCTGGTGGAGAAGAACCGATGAAGCGCACCCAAGACCGGAAGGCCCAATACCAACTCCAGATGGACGAGGAGGGCATCCTGCTCGCAGCAGCCACCATCCTGGAGCAACGCCTCCAGCGGCTGGGCAAAATCCACAGCCCCGAGCAGGCAGGCAGCTACCTGGTCGCCCGCTGCGCCCACCTGCCGCACGAAGTCTTCGGCTGCATCTTCCTCGACACCAAGCACCACATCCTGGCCACCGAGCACCTCTTCAGCGGCACCACCGACGCATGCGAAGTCCACAACCGAGTCGTCGCCAAGCGCGCCCTGGACCTCAACGCCGTCGCCGTCATCCTCTTCCACAACCATCCGAGCGGGAACCCGGAGCCCAGCCAAGCCGACCGCCAAGTCACCGAGCGCCTGAAGCAGGCGCTGGCGCTTCTCGACATCCGAGTCCTTGACCACCTGGTCATCGGTGGCCGACAGCACGTCAGCCTGGCCAGCAGGGGGTGGGCATAGCCCACCCCTTCACCTTGGCAGTCTGCCGAAGCTAGACTGCCAAGGCAGATGCACATCCATGGAGCAGGAATGAAGGCGTTTTACGTGCGCGGGATTGTTTGGGAGACCGACGGCAAGAGTCCCGCGTTGCCGATGGAAGCCACGGTCGAGTGCGAGAGCGAAGAGCACATTGCTGACGCGCTCAGCGATACATACGGTTGGCTGGTCAGTGACTTCGTCGTCGTGGAAGAGACCGGCGGCGTCCACATCAGGAACGCAAGTCGGGATTGAAGGATTGGCGAATTGGGCGGCGCCCCTTTGCCACTTCCGCTAAAGTGTCGGCCCCTGTTTGAACTGGCGCTCGCCACCCGAGCGTGCGCTTAGAGGAAGTCGTTGTTGATGGCGTTGAAGGGTCTGGTGGTTCTGGTTCTGTTTTTGGTTTTTGCTTCGATTCCTGGCGTGGCAGCAGAGTTGGTCGGCCGCGCGACCGTCACGGACGGGGACACCCTCACCGTGGCGAAGCAGCGTATCCGCCTGTGGGGCATCGATGCCCCGGAAAGCACCCAGCAATGCACCACCAAGGACGGACGTGCCTGGCCTTGTGGTCGGCGGTCCGCCGCCGCGCTGGACGGCTACCTGTTGGACAAGACCGTTCGTTGCCAGCCCAGGGACACGGACCGCTATGGCAGGGTGGTCGCGGAGTGCTTCGTTCAAGGGCAGTCGGTCAACCGCTGGATGGTGAGCTCCGGTTGGGCGGTCGCGTATCGCCAATACGCAACGGCGTTCATCGCAGACGAAGCCGACGCGCGCCAGCAGCGGCGCAACCTCTGGCAGGGGCCGTTTCAGATGCCCGCGGACTACCGCCGCAGCAAGCGCGAGCAGGCGGCACGCCAGACTCCAGTGGCCGCGACACCTGCGCCGGACGGATGTCGCATCAAGGGCAACATCTCCCGCCAAGGCAAGAAGATCTACCACTCGCTCGGCCAACGGGACTACGAGCGGACCAGCATCGACCAGGCACGCGGCGAGCGCATGTTCTGTAGCCCCGAGGAAGCCATGCGGGCAGGGTGGGAGCCGGCAAAGCGCTGAGTCCCTTGGACACAGCACGGGTGGCGGCGGACATGTCACGACCCTTGCCCATTTGTCTGCCCAAGCAGCAGCTGATGGCGCTAGACTCAGGTCACAGCAATCGATGGACTTGAGCCTATGGACGGGGTGCAACGCATGGAAACGATGATGACCAATGAGCCTAAAAAGGGTGAGTTCTTCCAACTGCAGCCAGACGCTCGGCGTGGAGGAAAAGGGCATGGGGTGGTCTTTGAAAACGAGAAGGTTCTGCGAACGCCTCCGCGCCTCATCGTGAAGCCAAAGGAAGGCGGGTTCCCGCCATTGCACGAAACCCCGCGCCTCGTTTACCACCCCAGTGAGGGTGTGTTGCCTGAAGACCTAGAGGGCGGCTTCAGCGGCTATTGGTTGGTTTCCGAACGGCTGCGCCTTGTGATGGAGTCAGTGGACGCGGACGCCTTCGCCTTCGCTGACGCTGACTATCGCTTGGCCGATGGCTCCAAAGGCCCGACCGTCTTCCTCTGCGATGTTGTCCGCACCTTGGATGCCTTGGACGAAGAGGCCTCTGAACTCAACATCGAGATCAGTGACGACTTCGAAGAGGGGAAATACTACGACCTCACCGGCGACATCAGGCTGGCCTTCAGGCGGGATGTGCTGGGTTCGGCGCATGTTTTCAGGTTGCCTTTCCATGGCGGCGTCTTCTGCGATAGAGCGTTCAAGGAGGCCGTTGAGGCAGCGGGCATCGTCACGCCTAGCAAGTCCAATGGGCTTTGGTTCTACGACGTTGTGAACCGCTGATTTGCGAACACGGGCAGCAAGGAAGGAGCCTGATCCATGGCGAACTATCGGACGCTTTTCCAAGACCATCACAACATCGAACAGCAGACGCTGAAGAACAGCGAGTTGTTGGCAAAGTTGCAAGAGGTCGGGAAGTTTCATATCCATGCCTCTGAGAACCGTTTGTTCCTGCCGGCTAGTCCTCAACTGGCTGACGCGCTTGGGGTGACGCCACACAGCGGTGGCCCTTTGGCGGACTACCAAAAGGGCATGCTTGAACGATTGAGTCGCATCCAATCGACGCGAGATGGCCAAGCTGCTTTGATGGGCGACCCTGATGCGATTGATCGAGTCGCCCAGCGTGTAGAGAAGTTGCGCGACACGGTCAAGGTCGGGCTGATCAATGGCGACTTGAACACCAACACCCCCGTTGGCGAAACTCCGGCACAAACCAGTGAGAGGGTTCGTCAGTTCTTTCGCGATATCCCTGCTTATTACCAGACCCACGCGCAGCAGATAGAGGCGCTGAAGGGTTTCACAGGTGTGGACCACGGCTGGGGTGCCGTCGCGCATTCCGAGTCGCGCATCGTCACCACGCTCAACCAAATCCAGGTCAGTAACACCGCGATCGTTCGGGGCGGGGACATTGAACTTCAGCGCAGTGGGCTGTCGCTCGCCATCGCCAACGCCCACCACGACGGGCGCGTGGTCTTGTCCGAGCAGGGCATCCTCAAGGTCGAGCAAGTCCTGGGCGAGGAAGCCGCACAGAACCTTCGTGTCCCACGCGGCCAGCGCGGCGAAGTCGCCATGCAGTTGTTGATGGGTGAAGCCTCTGCCCGTGGCCTGACCCGTGCCGGCGGACTTCTGGCCACAGGCGCGGATGTGGTCATGACTGCCCGCACGGCCTCGGCGCTGATGGAGCAGGGCAACACCTCGGCTGCGCAGTCGGAGGTTCAGCACGCCATTGCGCGCAACGCGGGCGGCTGGGCCGGCGGCGCGGCCACCGCGGCCGCGCTGGGCAGCAGCAGTGGGTTTGTGCCCGCGGCGCTGGTGGTGGGCGACGCAGTCTTGATGAGCAAGGCCTTCGACAAGGCCGTGGACCTCAAAGAAAACCGCGACATCTTCCACCAGACCGACAAGGCCGGGGTGGACTGGCAGTTCAACGGCCGCAACTGGGACCGCCAGGGCCAGCTGCAAGAGGGTCAGGGCAAGGCGGTTGAGCAGGACGTGGTGGCCAGCTACGCCAAGTCCCAGGAGCTGGGGGCGATGGCGAATGCCAAAGCCGCCGAGTTCGCGCTGGGCAAGGCGCCCCCGCCGCAGGACCCGTTCAACCTCCCGGCCCAGCCCGGCGATCGGATTGGGTTGGACAATCAAAATTGGCACCGCAATCCGACCACGGAGGCCTGGGAGCGCCAGGTCAAGACCGGTGTGTCGGGTGCCGATGATCGCGGCGTCTACGAGCCGCAGATCGCAAACGCGGAACAGACGCAGCGTTTGAACCAGGATGCTCTGGCACGGATCGAGGGCAACATCGCCACCGGCCGTGAGGCCATCGCCCAGGCCTACCTGGAGAGCCATGCCGCCCAGCGCGGGCAGGACTACGGCGTGGAGGTGCCCGCCGCGGTGGAGAACGCCCGGGCCAAGCCCGACCAGGTGCAGGGACACGACGGCCAGCTCTACCAGCGCACTGCTGAGGGGCAGTGGGCGGGCAAGGACGGGGTGGCCGCCGGTAACTTGGCAGTGGAGCTGGAGCTCACCAACCAGATGCGCCAGCCGTCACTGGAGCGCGCCCAGGAAACCCTGGCGGCCATTGAGGCTCGCCCTGCGCCGACGCCTGCGCAGATGGAGCACAACGAGCTCCTGCATCGCTACCGGGCTGCCGGCATCGACCTCAACGCCCAGGAGAACAACCTGCAGGCGGTGGAACTCGCCACCCAGCGCACGAAGGAGGCCGAAGGCCTTACCGGCCCGACGATGCAGCAGCTGAAGCCGAACGAGCAGGGGCAATACGGCTACGACAGCCCGATTGCCCACTACCAGGTCGGCCAAGACGGGGTGGCCCACCAGGTCGCGGTGACCACCTCCGAGGAGTTGCGCCAAGCCAAGGCCGAGCTGGGACAGCCAGCCATGGCGCACGTGCCGACACTGGGCGCGGTATCGGTCACCGCGCCAGGCCGCAGCAAGGAGCAGGAGGCCGAACCGGCACAGGAGAAGGGGGCGCAGGGTCCGATGCTGGCCGACAACCCCGCGCACCCGGACCACCCCACCTACCAGACCATCCATTCCTGGGTGCAAGGCACTCGGAACTGGAACGACGAGGAGAGTCGGAACGTCACCGCCGCGCTCTACAAGCAGCAAACCGAAGATCCGCTGGTGAAGCGAGTAGATAGGGTGACCGGCGTGCTGGGCAACGATGGGGCCCAGCACGTGCTGGCGGTCTACGCGCCGTTTGGCGACAAGCTGCCGATCTTCCACGCTCGGGTGGATGGGCGGGAAGCCGCCCAGCAGCCGGCGGAGCAGAATCTCCAGCAGGCCGAGGTCATCAAGCAGGACCAGGTGCGGCAACAGCAATTGGAGCAGACCCAGCAGCAGACCCAGCAGCGCGAGCAGGGACCACGGATGACGATGTAGCACTTGGTATATGGTCTGGATTGATCGCTTATACGGGGGTGGCATGCAACTTGTAGGACAGCCATTGGCAAAAGGCACGCTGCTGCGCAATACCCATGCTGGAAGCATCGAGCACTGCAGCCGTGTGATGGCAGCATCGGAGGTGCGCTGAATGAAGCCACACGACAGCAACGACGAACTTGCCTCCAGTATTGAGGACCTGCTCACAGATGCAGTAAGCGAGGTTCACTCCTTCAATGACATGACTGAGGACGAGCGTGACGAGGCAATCCTGCCTTTCACCACCTATGCGTATAAAATTCCTGCATCACGCCACCGGCTATTCCCCACGTCAAGGCGAGGCTATCTGTCGATCTGTAAGGCGGGGCAACTCTGGCACCAGAATGATATGCAGGCGCGGTATGCCATGCCGCTGGCTGAAGTGCACGAACACGCATTGCTGAGCTTTGGCGACATGATCAGCGGCGATGCGCTTGCTCATCACTCGGAAGACGAGGAACTGAAGCACGTGTTCAAGGCTATTCTCACGGCTCGCGTGGAAGGCGCATCGCGCGAGTTGGCGCAATACTTCCCTTGCCAGATTTTCTCTGAGCCTTGCAAGAGCTTCAGCGTTGGCCCCGTGCAGTTTCTGTGCCTTGCCGATTGGCTTGACTTTGTTGAAAGGCGCGCGGGTCGTCCGCTTGCATGGACCAACATAGTCAGATGGCGAGCGGAGGCGCGGGTTCCTTTGCCTAGCACTATCGATGAGTTGAAGATTGTCGCAGGAGACAAGTTTGCGGCGGTCACCTACGATGACCTTAGCAATGCCAAGCGTGCACTGGAAGCCATTGGCCGCGCCTATCTTGTGGCTACCATCATTGTGGATCGCCGGTCCCAGGCGCGCGCAGATGAGTGTGCTCGCCTTGCCGCTACAGTAGCCATTGATTCCATGATGCTGGCATTGGGACACCGTGTCTTCCAAGAAATCAGGGCCCCGCTTGAGGAAACTACGCCGGTGCTAACACGACGGCTGCGTCAACCAGCTTTGCATGACATTTCCGAGGGCTGGAGACTTGCAATGCCCGGAATTTTGGGTGGACAGGAACGTCAGAACCAGATCATTGACCACACCGAGCCGCTACGCATCCGCTGTGGCGAAGCTATTGCCGCGTTCATCAGCCCTTCCCCAAAGGGGGCGGCGAAATCGCTTTACCGGCATTGGTTTGAGGGGATGCATTGGATGGGTGATGCGTGGAGAAGCAAGTCCGACCCAGTAGCGCTGGTAAAGATCGGTGTTGCGCTCGACATTCTGACCCACGGTGGCGAGGATCATAAGATCAAGCAGCTTGCGTGCGCGCTGTTGAAACGCAAAGAAAAGGAAGTGCTCGCAGGCGGCCACACCATCCAGAAACTGACGGACGACATCTACAAAAGGGGGCGATCTCAGATCGGGCACGGAAAGCGTCTGGCGCTCGGCGATGAGCTGCCGATCGACCTTTCTGTGGCAATCCAGTTCGCAAAGGATATTTTCCTTCAATACATCATGGAGCTGGTGGCGTATGAGGGGGAAGATACATTTGAAAGCTACGTTCGCTATTTGACGAATCGCTCGGAAAAATAACGGAGGCTCGCATGAACGAGTTCACCAAGCAGGACTTGCCGCGCCTGGTTGCAGCCGCGATTGAAGAAGCTGGCCTCGATCACCGTGACTTTCCAAGCCTGACGATGCGCGTCCTGACCAGTGGAGCTGTGGATCTTAGGTCTGCCAGCGTTGGCGGTCACGCGGTCCACCCAACCCGGGGTACTTTGGGGTGGATCATCGTCAACCCTGCGAACGCCGGGGGAACGCGGGTATCGAAAAACGCACTCAATTTGGTGGCTTTGGCGGGTGCGGTGATTACGGCAGCGTCCGGCGCGACGTCAGTAACTTCGTGTATGGCGCTGTTGCTGACGCTCGTAGCAGCGTTTAGCGCAGCAATCAATCGGGACGAAGCCGCGCTGCTCTTCGCGCTCAAGCAACTGGAACAGGAGGGCAGGACTCGCACCCCGGTGGCTGTTGCTGGAAAAATGACTACTTTGCTGGAGCGTCCGATATCGTCGGCCGATGTGTTGGACGTAGTGAATCAGCTGCGGGCGGCGGGTGTCCCCTTTCAGCACGAGGGGGACCCAAGCGAAGAAATCGTGTGCAAGGAGGTAACCGTGTTCTTGCCGCAGCGTCGCCTCTAGACCGGCATTCGAACCTTGCAGGCCTGTTCCCCAGCGAATTCAGTTCTTGAATATTTAAGTCAAGGCTAAGATAGGCCGGAGTAATGGATCGTGTTAGATGATGGCGCCCACGCTTGCTAAGGAGCCACGCGATCAGTTTTTATTTTAATTTTGGTCGCAGAACAGCGAGAGTTTATTTTAAGGTTGTTCTAGATGACAGGCTGGTTTGGCCAATCGGCGATCTGTGCGCGTAGTTGCGCTTTGGGGGCTTGTAGCTGCAGATGGGGAAGTTAGAACAGGAGCGAAACTCCCCGTAGGGCCCAGTGCGCAGCACCAGCACGCCTTGCTTGCAGGCAGGGCAAGTCTCTTCTTTGAGGGCGTTGCCGTCGGTGTCGGTGAGCACCACGGCCTCGTCTTCTACCAACTCCCGAAGGAACGTGGAGCGTTGGCCTTTAGTGGTGAACATCGCCACGGTGCGTCGAGCGCGGGTCAGTGCGACGTAGAACAGGCGACGTTCCTCCCCCTGCGGGAAGTTATCCCCGTCGGGCATGGCCAAGGCCAGAACCGGATCGTCGGTGCGGGTGTTGGGGAAGCTGCGCCCCTTCAGGACACTGAGCATTTCCGGCAAGACGACATAGTCCGCTTCGCTGCCCTTGGAGCGGTGGATGGTCAGAAATGACACGTCTACCCAGCGATTGAAGCGCCGTTGGTTCGTCGGCACGTATTGCTTGTCCGCGTTGTAGCGGCCCAGCACGTAGACCGAGATCTTGCCGTTGCGGCCCGGTGGAATGATCTCGTCGCGCACGCGCTCGGCCAGGTTCATCACGAACCGGTCGATCGCATCTGCCAATTTTTCCTTGCTGTCCACTTGGAATGCCTGGAGCACCGGGCCTTGGGCCGGGGTAGCCGAATGCACGCGCTTGGCAATCTGGGCAGGATTTTTTGACACGAACGCGCTGGACACGTCGCACAATGCTTGCGGGCAACGGAAGGTTTGTTCGAGTTTGAGCACCTGGCCATGGCCAAACCACTCCCGAAAGCCCGTCATTACCGACACGTCTGCGCCGGCGAACCGATTGATGGATTGCCAGTCGTCGCCCACCGCGAAAAAGAAGTGGCCGGGTGGTTGGACCAAGGCGCGGCACAAGCGGGCCCGGGCGCGCGAGGCGTCCTGAAACTCATCGGCCATCACCAAATCGTAGGGCGACTCCACGCGGCTGCTTTCCAGGTGCCCGGCGGCCAGGTTGAGCATGTCCTCAAAGTCGATTCCGCCTTCGGCCGCCAGTGCCTCGTCCCACGCGGCCATCACAGGAGCGGCGATGTCCAGGAACATCTGGTGGCGGTGCTTGAAGGTGTCCTGCGGCATCGCGTCCAACCGCTGCTGCAGGGCGTGAACGCTCAAACCGTTGCTCTTGGCGTGGCTCATGAAAGTGCGAACCAGCCCGATAAGCTCGATCGACTCCATGAACCGCCCCGGCTTTCCCGGAGGCCCCTTGGTTTGAGTCACGCCGACATGGCGGACTCAGGGGAGTGGGAATAGTAGTTGGCCTCAGCCTCGGTCGGCGGGATATTCCCGATCGGCTCCAGCAATCGGCGGTTGTTGAACCAGTCGACCCAGTTGAGCGTGGCCCACTCGACCTCCTCGCGCGTGCGCCAAGACGACGTGCGATGGATCACCTCGGCCTTGTAGAGGCCGTTGATGGTCTCGGCCAGCGCGTTGTCGTAGGAGTCTCCCACGCTGCCGACCGAGGGCTCCAGGCCGGCCTCAGCGAGCCGCTCCGTGTAGCGGATCGACACGTACTGAACGCCTCGGTCGCTGTGGTGAATCAGGCGATCCGGGCCGACCGGCTTCCTTGCGTAGAGCGCCTGTTCGAGCGCGTCGAGCACGAAGTCCGTCTGCATCGAGGACGACGCCTTCCAGCCCACGATGCGACGGGCGAAGACGTCGATGACGAAGGCGACATAGACCCATCCTTGCCACGTCGAGACGTAGGTGAAATCGCTGACCCACAGCGCGTTCGGCCGATCGGCCTTGAAGTGCCGATTCACATGATCGAGCGGACACGGCGCCTTCGGGTCGCTCACCGTCGTTCGCACGGTCTTGCCTCGAATGACGCCCCGCAAACCCTGCCGCTTCATCAGCCGCTGTACGGTGCATCGCGCCACGTCGAACTGCTCGCGTCGCATCTGCCGCCAGACCTTGCGTACACCGTAGACCTTGAAGTTTTCGTCCCACACGCGCTGGACCTGCGCCATCAATGTCTCGTCGGTCTTCGCGCGCAGGCAGCGCAACGCGGGATCGGCCATCCTGGCCGCGTGCGCGTGGTAGGTCGACGGGGAGATCGGCAGCACTCTGCAGATCGGCTCGACCCCGTGGACGGCACGATGCTCATCGATGAACTGCTTCATCGCTTGAAGGGGCGGTCGAGCTCCGCCTGCGCAAAATACGCCGATGCCTTGCGCAGGATTTCGTTGACCTGGCGCAGCTCGCGAACCTCGCGCTCAAGGGCCTTGATGCGCTCCTTCTCGGACGTCGTCATCCCCTCGCGCTTGCCAACGTCGCGCTCGTGCTGCCTCACCCACCCCCGTAGCGTCTCGGCCGTGCAACCCACCTTGGCCGACACCGACACCATCGCCGCCCATTGCGAGTCGTACTCGCCCTGGTGCTCCAGGACCAGCTTCACCGACCGTTCCCGGATCTCCGGGGAGAACTTGCTTGCTCTGCTCATGGCTCCATCTTCTCAAGTAATGGAGCCTCCGGAATTCCCGGGGCGGTTCATCCATGGGCTTTTGCCCATCCTTGGGAATCTCCCGGTCCGGGTTGGGATCGAGCACCAGGCCACAGTCGGTCAATTCGCGTTCCAAGCGATCAAGGTCGTTGTCGGTCCGCCGACGCAAACCGTGAGAGGTGGTTTCAAACATCGCCGTGCCTTTCTCCGCGTGCAACTGCCGCTTCCAGATCACCCCCTCCAGGTAGTTCTCGAAATGGGGTGGGGGCACTCCCTGGGCGTCGAGTGCAAAGTGCTCGTGGAACAGGTCCAGGTCGGGGTAATAGAAGTCCGGGCGGTATTGCCGGTGCATTTCATCGGCAGTGCGGTGCGGATAGGGCGCTTCGTAGCGGTATTCGACCCCGTTCAAGAAGAGGAAGTTGGCGATCATCACCTCTTCCAGGCTCTTCACCCGCTCGCCCCGGTTGGTGACCAGTGTTCCCTTGCCTCGGGCGTCCCACACGTCGGCGGGTTCAGGCGCGCCAAAGGCGGGCAGATCCCGCCCAAAGACGAAGCGGAACATGTCCCATTGTTTGGCGAAATCGACCGAGCGCTCTTTCAATTGATCGACGATCTCGGTGAGCTTGCGCACCCCGCCGGCTGCGTCGGTGGCCCAGTCGGGGATGTCAGGCTTTTCCCCAGTGGCCTTGCCGATGAGGCGCAAGCCCAAGGCGTGGAAGGTGGACGCCTCCACGGTCATGCCTCCCATGCCAAGGCGCTCAAACGCTCGCGCCGCACGATCCTTCAGTTCTTCAGCGGCTTGCTTGTTGAAGGCCAGCAGAACAATCCGTTTTGGGTCAACGAATCCCCGGTGGATGGCGTAGGCCGCCTTGGCCACCATAGTGGACGTCTTGCCCGAGCCGGCTGAGGCCACGACCTGCACCCGGTTGTCGAAGCACACCACGGCCCGAGCTTGCTCCGGGGTCAGCGGTTTGCTCTCCACCCGGTCGAGCAGATCCTTGCAGGCCACCAGCTCGCGCTCGACGTGGGCGGCATTGAGCGTGGCCCAGGCAGGGCGTTGGTCGGCCTCCCACGCGGCCAGCGAGCGTTCGATCGCCTGGGCCGCCGGGCCTAAGCGCACGGCCACGCCGGGCTTCTTCATGCGAGATCGAACAGCGGCGGGTTGAACGGTCGGTCGGGCCGCCAGGACGGCTTCCTGCTGCTCGTGGGTGAACCAGCGCCGCTGCTCGGTGCAGGACCGTTCCTGCTCGGCTTTGAGGTCCAGCCAGTGGTCAATCGTGCGCTGCTCGCCCTGGAGGAACGCCACATCGTCGCGCAGGCGCTTTTCCGTCAGGGCAACGTTCAGCGCTTGGGAGAGGGCTTCGCCTTGGGCGTTGGGCAGCCCATCTGCTTTAACCTCTTGGCCTTGACCGGGGTGGAACGTGATGTCTGTCCACAACGACCCGGCCTGGACGCGGTAAGTAGTTTCCTCCTCGACGTTGACCCGGTGGACTCGGCCCGATAGCGTCAAGGCGAGCTCCAAGCCCTCGAGACGCAAGCGCCAATCCGATGATCCGGTCAGATGCTGGCCCCACCACGAGGGGGCCCATTCCTTCGCCATTGCTTGTCCCGTATTCCGCTGGAAACGCCAGCGGGATGCGTCACCGCGCCGACTGCTCCATGGTAATCCCCCGGGCCGCGCCGTTCATGGACAAGCCGTAGACCGTGAGGGTGCCGCTTTCCCTTTGCCACGTGCCGTTGAACCTGCGCGCGGTAAACCTCGGCCGATGGGGCCGGGCTGGGGCGCTTGTGGCGCCGTAGGTTGCACATGTGACAAGCGGCCACGACGTTGTCGGCCACATTCTTGCCGCCGTCTTGGCGGGCCGGCAAGCAGTGTTCGGCCGTGCATTGGTAACAGCGCGACGCGCGCAGGGGGCAGGTTCAGTTCGCCGGGGGAATACAGCCACATCGGGGTGTCGGAGTAGTAGCAGCGGCCGCCCTGGCGTGGAACGAACGAGTGCGAAGGGTTTTGAGGGTTTTCTTTCTCAATGGTGGGCTCCGGAACCGATAAGAATATTCCCGCGCCCTCACTGGGTGGACTTCGGGCACCCGGAGCCGTTTGGCATGCGGGCATAACATCTACGCTCAGCTACCGGCGCTGCCTTTTTTACTCTGCCGGTAACATTGTTCAAGGCCCCTTCCTATGCCAACAAAGCGGAGGTGCTCAAAAGCGGAGGTGCTCAATGTCTGACGCCAAAAATTGGCTTGATAATTATAACTGGGTTATTACAATTCCGGACTGTAACACCGCCGCAAAACTTTAAAGGAAAAAACATGTTATATACAAGCTATGCAAAATTATACCGTTACACCGACGAGCCAACCGGACTGTCACTTCACATTGCCGTTTTCGCTGAGGGCGTGGAGCAGTGCGAGCTGGAGCACTATTTGAGTCCTCTAGAGCCGCTGGACTCGGTCTGGACATTCAGTGAAGATACGCCAATGTCCGATGTGGAGCGCCTCAGAATTATGGACAACCGTCGTGACCGCGGGTGGACCATACTGGGGTCAAATCACGTGATTTAATCGAATTTTGTGCACGGATTCTACTAGGTGCACAAAGCGAGCGCAGGCAACGTAGACGCCACCGAGGTATCAGCGGGGGCCTTGGACGGCCGCATGTAGGGAGCCCATCGGGCCTCGCTGAGGAGACGTCGAAACCAGAGTTTTCCGGTGAGGCAGAGGGCATGGGTATTGTGCAATCATGCCGCAACTGCCGCCAGGGGAGAGCCATGAATAGAGTCCAGCAGGCATTGAAGGTGTCTAGCGAATACACGAATGCCTTCAGAGATATGGTCAACGAATGCGTGAGCTGGAAAGGGGAGCCGGCCAAGCGCCTCAAGCTTGAGAAGGAGGAGGATTGGAGCTTCGTCTGTGTGGCCATGGACATTCTTGGCGATACCGGCCTAGCCATCCGCAATGTGTTGTCATTTGGCCTTGATGGACCTACCAAATACAAAGATACCGGTGAAAAGTATTTGCGGTTGTATGGTCTTTTGGGGGCCACCTACAGCCAGCAACGGGCGGCGCTCAAGCTTCATAAGTTGACGAACTGTCCCCGCGTCAAAGAGTTCGGCGACCGGGCACGCCGTCTCCAGGCCACCGTTTTGCGCCACCAGATCGCGGCGCATAGTTTGGACAACATGAATAAGTCCGGCCAAGTCGTAGCTGCATTCGTCCCGGTGCGGCTCGACCTTGAAGGATTCAACTGCACGGTTACCAAGAACCGAGGTGACGCGTCCAAGTCTCACGACTTGGCTGAGGCTATTGGCGAGCACTGTGAGTTCATGGCGGATATTTTGGATGCTATATATGAAAAGTGCGCCAAGACGTTTTTTAAGAATGATGCGGCCAGGCGAGCAGTGTATTTGAAAAATCTGGAAGAGCTTCGCGAAATTCGGGGTGGTGCCATCGTATTTCAGGTTGGGGACACAAAAATTGTTGTGAATTCTGTGGATTCCAAGGGGTAACGTCAGCGACCTAGCCTATCCATCTAAACGCTCTAACTCTTCTCATCCTGGCAGTGCCAATCGATTGATGCCGCGCGAACGAGCATCGTCGTTAATGTCGTGATCTTTGCGGTGTTCCATATGTCGCAAAAGCGCTCCGACAAATTCTGCGTCGTCTAGTGTTTCAGCGCCTGTGAGGAAGACCAAGTCAGCCACCCGAGCGCGTCGCTGCGCCTCCTCCCGTTTCGCTGTCTCCCTGGCCTTTGACTCGCGGCGCTGGCTTGCTAAAAGCTCGCGCGCTTGGAGCTGGGCGAGGCGCTCAGTCGCACGGTGGATTCGGTCGTGGTAGTGATTTGTTGTGCTCATGCTTTTCTCCTGCTCTGCAGCTATGAGTCAATCAGAGAAACGGCTCTCGTCAAGTTCCTGCCGTCATGAAAATTTGAACTCCCCCGAAATCCAAAAGATCTGAAAAACAAGGCTTAAAAGAAATAAGCAAGAGCGCACCTAGGCATCACAAGTGATGCGTGCGCAAAGGGCTTCGCCCCTTGAACCCCAAGCGCCCAAGGCGCTTGCGAAAATCCAAAGCCGAGGCATAAACCAAGCAACCCCACTGCTTCGGAGCCGCCGCCTCATGGCCATCTACCACGCCAACATCAAGACGTTCAGCCGCGCCAAGGGACATTCGTCCATTGCTGCGGCCGCCTACCGCGCAGGCCTGCTTCTCGAGGACGAGAAGACCGGGCAGCGCCACGACTACCGCCGTCGGGACGGCGTGGTCGAAACGCGCTGCATCGCCCCCGAGCACGCGCCCGACTGGGCCGTCATCCCCGCTCAGCTCTGGCCTGCCGCTGAGGCCGCCGAGCGCCGCAAGGACGCCACGGTCGCGCGTGAGTTCGAGTTCGCCTTGCCCCACGAGCTCGACGAGGCTCAGCGCTCCGCTCTGGCCGTCGAGGTCACCCGCGCCCTGGTCGGCCGCTATGGCTTTGCGGCACAGGCCAGCATCCACAGCCCCGGCTCGCGGGATGGCCTGAACTACCACGTCCACGTCCTGGCGACGACGCGGCGCATCGGGCCGGACGGTCTCGTAGACAAAACACGCGAGTTGGATGGCGGGCCATCGGGCAGGGCAGAGATCGAATGGGTGCGCGAGTTGATTGCTTCCACCATCAACGCTCACCTCAAGGCCGCCGACCTGGATATCCAGGTGGACCACCGCAGCCTGAAGGAACAGGCCGACGATGCGCTTGCCCGGGGTGACGTGACGGCGGCCGCCGTCTTTTTCCGCGAGCCCACTCGGCACGTCGGGAAGAACGGCACCGCCGTGCAGCGGCGGGGCGGTGTCTCCGATCGCGCGGCCGCCAACCGTCGGATTGAAGAATCCAACGAAGAGACGTTCCAGAAGCTCATCGCGGTGTTCGAAGAGGAAGGGCGCGCCATGCCGGTGCCCGACGGCCACAGCCAGGCGCATGCCGAGCGCGAGGCTCGCCGTCCTCCGGCGGTGCTCTCCCTGTCGCTGGGCCGAGGGGCAGGGCACATCGAGATGCCCCGCAGCATGGCGTCCATCGCTCGGGGCCTGGGACTGATGGATGAGGCAGACGGGGCGGCGCCGCGCCGCGAGCCGCTCTCCGCCCAGGTCCTCTTCGCCGAAGCGACCAGCGAGTGGACCGAGCACGTCGACCACAGTCTGGCCCGAACCCTCCACGCGACCCGGCAGCTGATGGCGTGGGCGACGGAGCGGGCGGCCGCCTTTGCCGAGAGCACCCGACTCCGCTCAGACCTGCGGGAGCTGGTCCGGCGACTTCGCCGCTTCAAATCAAGCCTGGTGAAGTTCGCGCGCCGGCTGCAGGCCGAGCGGCGTGCCTCCAGGCTCCATCACATGGCGGAGCGGGCCTGGGAGGAGTTCACCGTCAACCATCCTCAGCCAGGCACGTCTTGGACGGAGAAGGACTGGAAGCAGCGGCGGGGTCGGCGCTTGAGCGCCTTGGAAAGTCGGACCGCCGAGCTGGCCGCGGCGCGGGCTCGGGTGACACCGGAGCAGCAAGCCTTCTGTGAGCAGGAGGCAGGAGAGAGTGGCCGCCATCTGGAAGCCTGGAGCCAGGAGATGCTTGAGCGCTATCCCCTTGAGCTCGACCGACCGTTGGTCTTTGGCGGGCAGGACACCCAACCGGAACCGCTCTACGACCCGCCAGTCCTGGACCGTGCACCGAGCGGCCCCCGTCCACCGCGCCCACGCCTCCACTGAAACAACGGTGCCCCGCTTGCGGGGCACTTTGTTGTGGGGCGTCGGTGCGTATCAGTGAAGCGTGGGCTTCTTCTTGTTCGCCACCGGATCGGGGGCCGCCTTGCGTCGGCGGTTCGTGCGCCACTCTTCTACGGACGGCATGTCGCGCACCACGATCGCCTCCCGGGTTCGGATCTCTTGCAGGCGCGGTGCTTGCGGTGGCGATGATGGTGGCAGCGTCGGCGCGGGTTTGGGCGGGGCATAGTCGTGGACGGAAGGCGCGGCGTTGCCTCCGCCGTGCTGGCGCATCATTTCGGCGGCCACGTCCAGCGCATGCCGGATGTCGTCAATGCGGTCGGGCAGGCGGCAATGCCGCTCCTGGCAAAGGAGCCCGCTGATGAGACGGCTGGCGATATGAAGGGTCAGTTCGGATTGCATGGATGCTCCTTGGAGCCTGTGGGGGAGCCCTCATCCAAGCACCAAGCCGCCATACCGCAAGCGCAAATTCCTGCGCTATTTCACAAATATTAATAGGCGCTGCAAAGTTGGCTTTCCCATGTCCATGGATGCCTAGAAGGGGTCAGACGACGGTCAAGGATCGGCATCGCCGGTGCGCCGGCTCTGGTGGGCGCTGTTGCTCCCGATCACCTGCCGTTGGTGAGCCCTGGGACTTGCTCGCCTGGACGGCGAGCGGCATGGGCCTGGGGGATCCACATTGCATTCCGCCTCGGCTAGGATCCCGGACGCAGGACCATCCCTTGGACACAATTTGCGGGTGTCTAGGTGGGAAAAGACGATCGGCATCAATGGGTTAGAGGAATTTAAATTGTGTCCCTCTCACTCCGCCAGTGTCAAGGAAACGCTCGCAAATCAACGATTTGTGGGCGTTTTTCTTTTTCGCCACCTTGGACACTCGCTTGGACACTTCCATGCGAGTCGCGCACTACCTCACCCGCGGCGAGACTGGCCGCTACTACGTTCGTTTGCGCGTTCCTGCTGACCTGCAGGCACGCCTCGGGCGCAAGCGCACCCAGCGAGAAGATCAGCACGATCTGCGATCACGCCTTCCTTGGCGATGCGTTGCTGCTTTGACGCTGCTGGACGGTGCTTCGTCCGGGTGGCCACAGAGCACGACAAGCACCTGTCGCTCCTTCAGCAATTGGCCGGACGGCACTCGGTGCGTCGTGCGCATGTTGGAGCTCAGGGCCATCGAGCCGATCAGCGAAGCTCGCATGTGCTTTTATGTCGTGTGCACCCGGCGAAGCGGAAAAGGCGCTTAGTGTGAATGCCCGTTTGGCAAGCCGCGTGCGACATCCAGCACGGCATTGGCCAGGCGCAGTCGCGCTTCCATGGAGATGTTTCGATTGATCAGCAGGACGATGCCGATCCTGTCCGACGGATTGAAGGCAATGTATGCGCCAAAGCCCCGGGTCGAGCCGGTTTTGTTGATCAGCACATTCTGCTGTGGCTGCAATGGTGGCGTTAGCGTGTCCACAGCATTGCTCTCGTAGATGACCTTCTGGGAACTGTTCGTCAACAGCCCGTTCTGGTTGGTGGGGTAGGGAATCTGTTCCCAGACCAGGTCCTGGGTCATGTCACCGAGCTTGAAGTAGCCGGTGTGGGTGTCTTTGATGGCTTGCCTCAGCGCAGGCTGCACTTCGATCAGGTCGAGATTGATTTCGACAAAGCGCAGCAGATCCTTGGCTGTGGTTTTTATGCCGTATGTCGGTTCCCATAGAGCGCCTGGCTTCATGCGTACCGGGGCATTGTTCTCGTCGTAGCCCTGCGCGTACAGCGCCTGTTTTCCGGGCGGAACGTAGAGGTAGGTGTTGGGCAACGCAAGCCTGGGAAGCAGGATGCCTTCCATCGCCTTGCGAAACGGGACATGCATGCTTTTTGCCGTGATCAGCCCCAACATGCCAATGCTCGGGTTTGCGTAAGTGCGCTTCGTGCCTGCGGGGTACTGAGGCTTCCATGCCTGAAAATAGGCAGTTACCTGAGCGTCGCTTTTGACATCCTCCGGCATCTGCATCGGGAAGCCGCCTGCTGTATGCGTCGCGAGATTGAGCAGCGTGACCTTGTCGAAGTCGTGACCCTTCATCTCCGGCAGATATTTGCTGGGGTGATCCATTAGGGACAGCTTGTGGTTGACCTGCGCATAGGCGGCTAAGGTGGCGGTGAAAGTCTTGCTGATCGAGCCGATTTCGAACAAGGTGTCCTTGCTGATCTTCGCCTGCGTCGTTCGCGAGGACACGCCGTAGGTGGCGTAGTAGTCCGTTCCATCGACCGTTATGGCAATGGCCACGCCGGGCACGTCGTACTGCTGCATGAAAGTCTGCACGGTGTGCTGTAGCTGCTTCTGCGCATCTGCCCGCGAAGTGGGCACGTCCTTCGCGCTGCCGATGGCGGCAACGAAAAGCAAACAGAAGGCCAAAAGCCTCTTCATCGTCTATATCCTGCCTTTTCCTACCTGCTTGAGATTGTGGCGATCACGTCCACTGCGTGGACCGTGCCGCTTTCGCGTTCTACAGGATGGACAAAAAGGCAGCGGGAGGGAAGCGGCCCATTTGCGCTAGCCGCCCGGTGCCGGCTAAACGACCGCCGATCGGCGCCTCGATGACGGTTTGCGCATGAGCGCAGCCAAGCATTCGACCAGATAGTCGATGTCCGAACAGGTGTTGTAGACGTGAGGAGATAGCCGAAGCAGCGCCACGTCCTGGCGCTCGATGACGGAAACCTCGAGATGGAACCGGTTCCAAAGCACGCCTTGCAATTGTGCCGGCGTTGCCGCCGAAGGTAGCTCGAAGGCGATCATTGGCCCACTCAACGAAGGGTCGGTGGGCGTCGCAGCGATCAGGCCCAGCGTTGCGAGGCGTTCCCGCGCATACCCGGCCAGCATGCGCATATGGGCGATGGCCTGGTCCGGCTTGAAAGAGCGGTGGAAGGCGATGGCCTCCGGCAGGGCGAGCCATGGGCAGATGTCGCGTGTTCCCTCGCATTCAAGCCGACGCAGCCGAGGTGTGCTCCCGAATCGATCACGTTCGTCTGGCGCCGATGCGGCCTGTGCGCTGTGGTGCCCCCAACTGATCGTCAGTGGTTGCAGTCGCTCTTCCCGCTCGCGTCCCAGATAGAGAAAACTGGCACCGCTCGGCCCAAGCAGCCACTTGTGGCAACTGCCGACGTAGAAATCGCAGGGGATCTGTTGCAGCCGCAGTGCGCTGGCCGCCACAGCATGCGCGCCGTCGACCACGCTGATGATGCCGCGCTTTTGCGCTTCTTCGCAGATCCGCCGGGCGGGCAGTACCAGCCCGGTTGCCGAGGCGATATGACTGAAGAAGAGCAGGCGAGTACGCGGTCCCATGGCGTGAACGGCCGCTTGCACGATCTCCTCGGGGTCCGACGGCATGGGCGGAGCCTGGAAAGTGCGAAGCGCCAGGCCGTGCCGGTCCGCAATGCGTTCCCAGCACCATCGCATGGTCAGGTATTCCTGGTCGCTGAGCAGGATTTCGCCGGGAGTGGCAAGCGCCAGCGAGGATGCCACCAGGCTTGTCGCGGCACTGACGCTCGCGGTGAAAACAAGGCGGTTGGGGGCGCAATCCAGGAATTCGGCCAACTGCTCGCGTGCGCGCCAGAGCAGGTCGGGCACCTGGCGCAACAGGAAGTCAGTTGGTTCCTGTGCAAGCCGGTGCCGAAGCGCCGCGGCTGTGTCGAATACGGCGCGCGGAAGTGGGCCGAATGAGCCAGCGTTCAGATAGACGACGGAGGGCGGTAACAGCATGCGCTCACGCACGCGCGTCGCGTCGATGTGCGAAATCATGAACGGGCACTCCCGGTGGGATGACGGCGCGCTGGCGGGCATTGATAGCGTGGCCATGCCGAATGTACTAAGGTTGAGGTGACATGACGTGCATCTCCATGTAATTGGCGCCGCACCACTCTCCGAACGTGGCACGCTCGCCGCTCAGGTCGTCGCCCATGCCAAGCGCCTTGGCTAGCGGCACCGAGAAGGTGAATTCCGAACGCGGCCGCAGGAAGAGCACGCTCGATGTGCGATTGCTGCCGATCCGTTGCGTCCTGCTCGGTGATACCACCCGGTGCTGCGGTGCCTTGATCTTCCCATCGGAAACCAGGGGCGCGATGGACCCGCAGAAAACCACTACGCACCCTGGACGTGGCGCCAACTCGACGAAGTGCCCGTCGAGTTCCACCTGCAGGCTGACGAATCCGTTTGGGCATGGGGTCTGCAGGATCAGTGAGACGATCGACAGATCGTAGTGAGGCGCCATGCGGTTGGGCTGCTGTTCGGCGCAACGGTCTTCGGGGACATCGGGGAAGTAGCGGAATCGCAGTACCGGATCGCAATCGAGCAGGGTGTCGATATCGGTGTGGAGATGGACATCCATGCTCCGCAGCACGGCTTTCGCCGTCTGCTGCGAAATCGCGTAGTAGATGTCGAAGTAATTGCTCCACAGCCGTTGGAAGTCCTGCGTGGGAAACAGGTTGCCGGAGATTCCCATCGAGTAGACCATCGCGTAATCGGAGTACTCGCCGGTATTGGTGCAGCGCGCAGTGCTTTCGGAGCCCAGCGGAGAAAAGCCACGGCGCATGTTCGGTCTACTGTTGGTGACAGCCTGCTTTGCAGCGTCGTCGGCATTGGCGAAGAACGTCATCGCGGCGTTTCCGGCCTGGATGTGCGCATCGTTCAGTGGGCCGTTCACCTCGAGATAGAAGACGCCTTGCTCGCTCGCGCAACGTCGCAGTTCTTCCATCTGCTCGCCACGCATGATGTTTTCCAGCGCGAAAGTCGGAACGGTCCGTTCGTTCATGCGTTTGCACTCCTTCTGTGATGGGTCGCTTCAACGGTCAAGCGAGGGCTGGGGCAAGCGAACCGCTGGCCGCGGAGCGGAGATTGACGTAGTTGCCGCCGATCCATTCGCCGAACGTGGCGGTGTCGCCGGTGAAATCGACGTCCAGGCCGGCGGCCTTGGCAAGCGCGACCGAGAATCGAAAATCTGGCTTCGGACGCAGGAAAAACACGCTGGAAGTTCGCGCGCTGCCGCTGCGCTGGCTGATCGACGGCGAAGCGACCTGATGCCGCGGTGCCTTGATCCTTCCATTCGATACGAGCGGAGCGACTGCGCCGCAGAACACCACCATGCAACCAGGCAGCGGTGGAAGATCGACGTAGCGGCCGTCCACGGCGCACTGCAGGCTGACGAAGCCGTTGGCGCAGGGCGTCTGCTGGATGGTGGTAATGATGGAGAGATCGTAGTGCGGCGCCATGCGGCGTGGCTCCTGTTCCGCGCATCGGTCTTCAGGCACTTCGGGGAAGTAGCGGAAACGCAGCAATGGATCGCATTCCAGGAACGCATCCAGCCCCTCGTCGGGATCCACGTCGGCGGCCTGCAGGGCGCACCGTGCGATGTCCTTGGTAACGCCGTAAAAACGATCGAAGTAAGCGGTCCAGACGTCCTCGAAGGGCTTGGAGGGGAACAGGTTTTGCGAAAGGCCGATCGAGTAGACCATCGAGTAGTCCGTGTATTGGCCGCCTTTGGTGATTTTTGCGGTACTTTCCGCCTCGAGGTCGGAGAGTCCCCGTCGGATGTTGGGGGTGAGATTGCGCAGCGCGTTCTTTTGTTCCGCGCTGCCGTTCTCGAACAGGTCCATGACGGCCTCCATCGCCCTCCGATGCTGTAGTTTCAGGTCGTCGTCCTCCCTGATGTAGAAAACGCCGGTCTCGAACAGAGACTTGCGTAAAGAATCGGTGCGAATGCGCTGCTTGAGCTCATCCAGTTCAAAGACATGGATCCCGGTGTCGGTCATGTGTGTCGCCTCGGCGCTGGTGATATGCAGATGTCGTGTGCGGCTCAGGTCACGTGGGTCAGGTCTGGCCATTGGCCTTGATCAGGTCGAGAAGCCCGTGCTGCAGATAGTCGCCGTAGGAGAGCGCCCTGTTGGTGTAGGCGGGACGATGTTGCGCAGGGGCGAACGGCGTGATAGTGCTTCTGTAGGAGAGGTTGGCAAAGAAGGGTATGGAAAGCCGCTCGGCATTGATGAACTTGACCCGGTGCATCGGCGCTGGGTAGTAGTCGTGCGTGATATGCGCCATGTAGGTCCCGCAATTGACCAGGAAGTGCTCTTCGGATGCGGGGATGTCCACATAGCCTTCTGCGGTCTCGACCTGAAGGTTGGGAACGGCGGTCTGATAGAGGACGGTGATCAGCGAGACGTCCTGGTGATGCTCGAAGCTGAGTTTCGTTCCATCGGCTGCGATTTTGACTGGCGGATAGTCTTCAAGGTACGGGTAGCGGATCAGTGACACCGCCGACAAGGTGTCTTGCGCGGTGAAGTGGGGCTCAAAGAACGTTTCATCCTTGCCCAGAGCGATGGCGAAACCGCGCAGGACCAAGGATGCGACGTCGAACACGTCCGTGTAGTAGCGCTCGTAGAATGGGCGAAAGCCGGGATGCCTTTCCTCGTCGGGCCAGATGTTGACTTCGTGGGAAGGCAGTCCTTCCCTGATCGATGCGTGCTCCGCGTCGAATGATGGGTTCAGATAGCAGAACGATTCGTTGGCCTTCCTGCCCTGAACTGCCATGTAGTAGCCGTTGCGGTTCCTCGGATTGGTCGGGTTGTAGGCATTGATCGCCAAGGCCCATTTCTCTGCCTCGGACATGGCCATGTGCCAGTCCGTGGTTACCTTCTGCAGCGCTGCCAGATCGACGCCGTGATTGGCTGCATAGAAGAATCCGGAACTGCGGCAAGCGCGGTCTATTTCGTCGGCGGCAGCGCGCTTGGCGGCCGGGTCGCTGCCGGCGAGTCTGGAAATGTCGATCACCGGTACGTCTGCATGGCTGTTCATGGTCATCTCTGTCGCTAAGGGAAGTTGTCGATGCGTCAGGCGGATGTCGTGTTGCGCTCGGGTCTAGATGGTCGCCCTTTCCTGGATCAGGGATGCCGTCGTCGAACACACCTTGCCTACGGTCGCTTTCTCGTGGATCCAGGAGAAATGACTGTTGTCTCCGAGGGTCTGCAGTGTGAAGGACGACGGCGGCAGCAACGTATCGAGATTGTTGAAAGGCGAACTCGCGTAGTACTCGAAGACCTTGCGCTGCTCGTCGCTGCGATGGTCGGCAATGGGCTCAACGGCCTTGAAGAGCACGATGTTGTCGGCGGTTTCCGCCAGCGTTGCCAGCGCCTTTTGATTTGGTCTGTAGCGGTGATTGATCGGATCGAGCGAGTTTGCATGTTTAGGCAGGCATAGATCGTCCACCGCCTTCTCGACGTTGAAGAACGAATCGACCATGAGCAGATTCGAAACCGCTTCACCCTCGCGCAGCAGTTGCAGCGACATCTCCAGGGAGACCACGCCGCCGAAGCTCCATCCGAAGAAGTTGTAGGCGCCGCTTGGTTGCAGCTGGCGTACGTGGTGCATGTAGTACTTGGCGATTTCCTCGAAGGACTGCATGGGGCTGTGCAGGTGCACGTTGTTGAACAGCACCAGGCGCAGGGTCGGGAGCTGTTTCGCCAGGTTGTTGAGGTAGCTTTCCGCGCCGCCTTCGCCGGGCGGAAGGACGAACAGCGTGGGGCCGGCCGTGGCTTCGTTGATGACGAAGTAGGGCTCGAAATCCACGGTGCGGGGACGCGCGGGGTAGGGCTTTGCGGGTTCGGCGCGTTGCGTCGCGTGCTTGCCCATATACGCGCAGAACGTTTGCAGCGCCGCTTCCAGCGACCTGGAAAATTGCCTGGCCTGTTCGGCAGCCAAACGACTGTCCACATCCACTACCATCCGCGTCCCGATGCAGCGTGCGGTGATATCTATTACGCAGTCGCTCGCGTGTTGATCGCTGCCGGACGTGCTGATGCCGCACATCGCCGGGTCCAGTCGCCAGCGCGCGGTGCCATCGTGCGCATCGCCTGCGTCGGCGGTGCCAGGATCGGCGAAGCTACCCAGGTAGTTGAAGCTGACCTCGGGAAGTGGAGCAGCGTCGCTGCCGTAGACACCGCGGAGCGCGCCGTAGCCGACGCCATTGGAGGGAACGCAATCGCGGTTCGCGCGTGTCGCCGCCAGGCTTTGCCCCATGTCGTCCTCGCCGACGATGGCGAGTGGATACATGGCGGTGAACCACCCTAAGACGTCCTGTACGTCCGGGGCATCGTGCAGTATTTCCCGGCCATGGCTTTCCATGGTAACGAAATGACGGGTCCGGCCGGTAACGCCGCGCAGCGCTCGAGCCAGCGCGGCAAGCATCAGGTCGAGCGTGTGCGCCTCACCGGCTCTGCGCCCGCGGCCGATCAACACCGCCGTGTCTTCGTCGCTGAGCGCGAAGCGCGTGCGATGGCCGGCGGCTGTGGACGGGTCCGCGCGTAGCACCGGCCGGTCCGCCGTGACCTGTTGCGCGATCTGCTGCCAATGCTGCACTTCTCCGGCTGCCGGGACATACGCTTGCAACGCCTGGGCCCAGCGGAGGATGTCGCCCGCCGGCGGATCCAGTTCTGCGCCATGGTAGAGGGCTTCCAGATCGCGACACAGGATTTCCCAGCTCACCGAATCCACGATCAGGTGATGCAAGGACATCCAGATGCGCGCCGAACCGTCGGCGAATCCATGTACCACGGCAGCCCTGCACAGCGGCCCGCGCTCGAGGTCGAAGCCGCCCTGTAGTGCAGCCAGTTGCCACGCCAGTGTGTCTTCGCCGGAGACGCGCAGATCGATAGCGTGGAGCGGAATGTCGCTGTCCTGAGCGTAGAACTGGGTGATGCCCGTGGGGGCGATCGTCGCGGTTCTATACCTGAGGCGGAGTGCATCGTGGTGTCGCGACAGCTTGCCGAGCGCAATGCGCAGCCGGTCGGTGTCCAGCGCAGGAGTGCGGATGGTCAGGTACTGGTTCCAGTGCCCACGGTCGTGCAACTCCTTGGCGAAGAACCATGCCTGGATGGGCAGCAGCGGACATTCGCCGGCAGGTGCCGCATGGGCCTGCGCAGGCAACCTGTCTGCCGGATCCTTCAGGACATGTTCGGCGAACGCGGAAACAGTGGGAAAGTCGAAGATGTGCTTCACGCTGACCTTATGGCCGAACTTCCTGCGGATCTGGCTGGTCAGGTGCAGAGCGGCGATGCTGTCGCCGCCGATCTGGAAGAAGTTATCGTGGATCCCAACCGCCCGGCCATGCAGAACGTCGCTCCAGATGCGGCAAAGGCGCGATTCGATCCGTTGCGAGGGCGCCGCATAGATTGCGCCGGGTTCCTCTGGGCACAGGCGCGCCAACGCGCCGGTGTCGAGCTTGCCGTTCACGGTCAGTGGTAGAGCATGCTCCAACCTGACCAGGCTCGAGGGCATCATCGCCCCTGGCAGCTTCGAACGCAGATGGCGGGACAGGGCATGTTCGTCGAGCGCTGGTTCGGCGACGTAGTAGCAGACAAGCCTGTCGCCGCCGTCTTCGTCGTCGCAGCGGGCGATCACGGCGCATTGCGTCATGCCCGGGAAGGACGCGGCTACCTCCTCGACCTCGCCGGTTTCGATGCGAATGCCGTTGATCTTCACCTGCCGGTCGTTGCGGCCGAAGAACTCCAGTTCGCCGCTGTGGCGGCGCCGGGCCAGGTCGCCGGTCTTGTACAGGATGCCGTTGCGCCCTTGTTGTCGATCCTCTGCGCTCTGGAAGGGATTGGCGATGAAGCGTTCGCGCGTCAGTTCGTCGCGGTGGAGATAACCTGCGCCGACGCAATCGCCCACCAAGTGAATCTCGCCAAGGCCACCCGTCGGCAGTTCGCGCAGTGTGTCGTCAAGGATGAGCAGCGCGCTGTTCGGGATGGCTTGGCCAATGTCGTTGCGGTACGGCGCGTCGGGCGCGAAGTACCTGATGGTGTTGTAGACGCTGGTTTCGGTGGTTCCGTAGGCGTTGTACAAGGGCCCCCGATACTCCTGGCGGATCTTCTCGAAGTGATGGCGTCGAAATGTTTCGCCCGCGACAAGCACTGCGCATAGGTGATCGAATCGGGACAGGTCGAACAGTTGCAGGTGGGTCGGGGTGCCACTGATATAGCTCAGGCGTTCCTGGTTCATGCGTCGATAGAATGCGTCGTTGAACACCAGTGTGGACTCGGGAATGATCAAGGTATTGCCGCTCAGGATCGACAACACCAGCTGCTCCACCGAGAAATCGAACACGTAGTTGGCGAGGAAGAGGACACCCCGGCGCGGCGATCCGGCCTCGGCATCGCCGAAGTAGCGACGTGCCAGGCCATCGCGGAAGCTCAGCACATTGCGGTGCCTCACCAGGACGGCCTTGGGCCTGCCGGTGGTGCCCGACGTGTAGATCGCGTAGGCGCGGTGGCCGCCGTCGGCAGTCGTCGCCGGGTTCGGCAACGTTGCGTCCTGCAGTGGCAGCGTCTGCACGTTCACGACTGGTATGTCGTGATGGCGTGCCAGTTGCTGGACGCGCTGTTCGTGGGCGGCTTCCGTCACCACGATCCGTGCGCGCGTGTCTTCCAGCATGAACGCGATGCGTTCGTCCGGGTAGCCGGGGTCGATGGGCACATAGGCAGCGCCGGCCTTCCATGCGGCGAGAATGGCGATCACGGACCACTCTGTCTTGTCCAGCACCAGCGCGACGAAATCGTCGGGTTCGAGCGATATGCGGTTCAGCAGGACATGCGCCAGTTGGTTGGCGCGTGCGTTGAGGTCGGCATATGTCAGGCGTGTGTCGCCATGCACCAGGGCGACATCGTGCGGCATGTCTGCGGCGATCCGCTCGAAGGCGGCGTGCAAGGTCTCGGCCGGTCGCGGTACGGCCAGGGGCGCCGCCGGCAGTGCACGCAGGTCCGTGCCGACATAGCGGATGTCGGACAACGCAGCGGACTCGGCCATCGGCGCGAGACGGCAGAACTCCTGAAGGATATGCCGATAGGTGGCGATGATGCCGTCGATGCTCGCGGCATCAAACAGCGACGCGGCATAAGTGAAGTTGACCCCAAGCCCGTCGGCCTTTTCGGAAACGGTCACGGATAGGTCGAACTTGGCCGTGGTTCTGCCTTCGTCCTCTGGCACGTGCACATGGATCGCCGACCAACCAGTCTCCACCGACTCCCTGTTCAGCAGGCTGAAGACCGCCTGGACGATAGGATGGCGGCTGGTGTCCTTGGCGACTTCCAGGCGCTTGACCAGTTGTTCGAACGGTAGGTCCTCGTGCAGTTGCGCCTGCAGCACGACGCCGCCGACGTCTCGCAGGTAGTCCAGCAGTCGGCCACTGCCGTCGATGCTGGTCCTCAGCACCAGCAGGTTGACGAAGAACCCCACCACGCCATCGAAATCGGCGTGCCTGCGGTTGGCCGATGGGGTGCCGACGATCAAATCGTCTTGCCCGCTGTAGACCTTGAGCGTGAGGTAGTAGGCGGCGAGCAGTACGCTGAAGAAACTGGTGCGCGTGGTCTGCGCCAGGACCTTCAGTTGGTCGGAGGTGCCGACGTCGATGTCGAAGACGATCTCCCGGCCGAGATAGTCGAATTGCGCTGGGCGCGGATGGTCGATCGGCAGGTTGAGCGGCTGCCAGCCGGCGAGCGAACGTTCCCAGTAGTGGAACAACGCGTCCATGCGCTGCTCGGTGAGCTGTTGCTGCTGCCAGAGAGCGAAGTCCGCGTAGGTCGCCTTCAGTGGTGGCAGTGCGTCGTATGCTGTTCCTTGCAGCAGTGCCTGCAGTTCCTCGCGGAAAATCCGCCACGACCAGCCGTCGAAGCAACTGTGGTGGAAAACCAGGCTGGCCACGATGCGATGGGGCATGCCGCCGACGGTAAGAAGGTGGGCGCGAAGCGGGAGTTCTTCGTTCAGTCTGAACACATGGCCGGCTTCGGCCACGAGCAGCGTATCCAGCGCATTGCGGTCGGATACATCGGAACATCGCAGTTCGAACCGCAGCAAGGCTTGCTCTGCCGGGAGAATGCGCTGGATGCGGCGGCCCTCATCCGTGCCTTGCAGGAGGGTGCGTAGCGCCGCATGGCGTCGCAGCAGGGCGCGAAGCGCTGCTGCGACGTCGTCCTGTGCGGTGGGGCGGTCCAGGTCGATCGCCAAGGCGAAGGGGATATTGTAGGCGGCGGTGCCATCGACCAGGTCGTCGATGAACAACAGGCGTTCCTGCGCGAGGGAAGCCGGCGTCGTCGCGCCGGACGCCTCGGCCAGGCCGGCGGGCGAGGCACGATCGGTGCCGGTGGCATGTGCGTTGGCTTTGAGGAAGCGGGCCTGCGCGGCGATGTTCGGATGTGCGAACACCGCGGCGACATTGAAGTTCTGCGCGAAATGTTGGGTAATGGCCTGCGCCAGCTTGATGGCGCGGAGGCTGTCGCCGCCGACGCCGAAGAAATCGTCGCGGCTGCCAATCCGGTCCGGGGCCAGACCGATGACATGTGACCAGAGCCGGCAGAGTTCCCGCTCCACCTCGTTTGCGGGAGGGGCGTAGTCGGTGTCGGTGCCAATCGCGAACTCCGTAGGCGGCAGGCGCTTGACATCCAGCTTGCCGCTGCCGGTCACCGGAATCTCGGGAATCCGGATGATGCGTACAGGAACGATGGCCTGTGGCAACCTGGCCCTCATCCACTGCAGAAGTTCGGTCTCCTGCAACTGGCCGGCGCTGAGGTAGAAGGCGACCAGATACTTCTGCGAAGCGCCGCTGGCGGCGGAATCCGCGTACTCGCGAGCCAGCACGATCGCACGTGCGATGCCCGGATAGGACGACAGGGTCGCCTCGATCTCGCCCAGCTCCACGCGCTGGCCGCGGATCTTCACCTGCATGTCGTTGCGGCCGAGATACTCGAGTTCGCCGTTGGGCAGCCAACGCACCAGGTCACCGGTCTTGTACAGGCGTGCATTGACTCCCTGCGTCATCTCTTCAGCCGTCTGGAACGGATTGGAGACGAAGCGCTCCGCGGTCAACTCGGGGCGATTCAGGTAACCCCGCGCCACGCCGATGCCACCGATGTAGAGTTCGCCCACGCCGCCGACCGGCACGCGCTGCATGCCCGGGTTCAGGACGTAGCAGGCGGTATTGGCGACCGGATGGCCGATACTCTTGTCCAGGCGCGGTACGTGCCTGGGGTACAGGCGCTTGTGGCTGGTGATGGAGATCTCGGTCGGTCCGTAGCCATTGATGATCAGGCCATCGAAGGTGGAACGGATCTTGTCGAAGACCGGTGTGGTGAAGTCCTCGCCGATGGCATCGATTCGCTTCAACGAGGGAATGCTGCCGTATTCGTACAGGGACAGCACCGATGGCGTTCCGGACAGGTAGGTGACCCCGTGCAGGTTCATGTAGGCATACAGCCGTGACGTGTCGCTGCGCATCGCGTCGTCGAGCATCACCAGGGTCTGCCCGGACAGCAGGGCATCGGTCATCTGCTCGACGAAATGGTCGAAGACATAGTTGGAGAAGGACAGAATGGCTTCGTCGCCTTGGTCCTTGCGCAGCCCGAACAACTGCTCGAGCGACGCATGCAGGTTTACTACGCCCCGGTGCTCGATGAGCACGGCCTTCGGCCGGCCGGTGGTGCCGGACGTGTAGATGGCATAGGCCAGATCGGTGCTGGCGGCGGGGCTCTCCAGGTTGTCCGCCGCATGGCGTTCCAGAGGCAGGTCCTGTAGGCCAAGCACCTGACAGTGAAGGTCGTCCACGAGCTGGTCCAGACGCCCTGCGTGGGCAACGTCGGCCAGGACCAGTTGCGCCTGGGTGTCTTCGAGGACGAAGCGGATCCGCTCGTCCGGGTAGGACGGGTCGATCGGCACGTATGCCGCGCCGGTCTTCCACACGGCGAGGATCGCCGCGATCATCCACTCGCTCTTGTCGACCACCAAGCCGACCAGATCGTCGGGCCTCAGCGCGACGTGTGCGAGCAACAGGCGCGCGAGCTGATTTGCGCGCCGGTTCAGTTCGCGGTAGCTCAGCCGCCGCTCGCCCGCCACCACCGCGATCGCGTCCGGCCAGCGCTCCGCCGCGATTTCGAATGCCGCGTGCAAGGTGCGCTCGGCGGGAAAATCGGTCCAAGTCCGGTTCCAGGCCTCGAATCGGCGGCGATCGCCGTCGCTGATCAGTTCCAGCGCGTGTACCGGGCGTTCGAAGTCGTGCGGAATCTGCTGGAACACCGCGTCCAGCGTTTCCAGCAAGTTGTCGATCGTGTCGTCATCGAACAGTTCGCCGGCATACCACAGATCGACTTCGAGCGCGTCGCCATGTTCCCGTGCAACCACGGCGATCGGATAATCGACTTTGTCTGCGTCGTAAGACTTTTCGAAGTGCAGGTACTCGTGGTGCAGCGCGGCTTCGTCTTCTCCGAGCAGCCGTGGATAGTTTTCCAGCACCAGCAAGGTTTCGAACAGGCGCCGCTTGCTGCCTGTGGTCTGGACCATGAACAGCTCTACCGCACTGCGGCTGTTCATCCGGTTGATGGTTTCCTGGATGTCGATCAGTGCTGCGGCGATCGTCTTGCCTGCCTGCTCGGCATGATCGACGATCGCGGGTAGAGTATTGATGTAGAGGCCGACCGAATCCTCGATGCCATCGACCGGCAAGCCGCGACCGGAGACGACCGTGCCCACTGCGGTGATGGGGTGGCCGCCGAGCGCGAACAGTACCTTGTGCCACGCGAACTGCAGCACCGAATGCATGGTCACCCGGTTCTGCGCGCACCAGCGCTTGATTGCGGCCACACAGCGCGCATCCACGGACAAGGTCCTGGTACGGTGTTCGAGAATCCTGTCGTAGTCGCCGAAATCGGCCTTGTAGCGGTGCTGCGCGTTGACGATGCCGGCGAAATCGCCTCTGTCGCTCAGACGTTCGAACTGTTCCTGCCAGTACTGCAGGTGCTCGTGCCGATGCGATTCCAGGTAGCGCTGTGCGGCGACGTAGGCGGTGTCCTCCTGCAGTTCGATCGACTCGCCGCGCCGCAGCTGGATGTAGAACCGGTGTACGGTGTCGTGCAGCAGCGGAAGGCTCCAGCCATCCAGGATGATGTGGTGGCAACTGAACAGAAGCGAGTAAAGCTGCTCTTCCTGCTTGATCAGGTAGACCCGGAACAGTTGGCCTTGATCGAGTTCGTAAGGTTCCATCCGGTCGTGTCGCTGCAGCGCCGCCAGGTAGGCGTCGCGCTCGCCGCGGTCGTGCATCTGGCTCAGGTCGATGTAGCGCCACGCCAGTGAGCGATCGTTGCGTTCGATCCGCTGCAGGGCCTCTTCTCGCCACTCGAAGCGCAGGGACAAGCTCGGATACTTGCGTTGCGCAAGACTCCATGCCTGGCGCATGGCATCGGCATCGATGGCGCGGTGGTAGTGGTGAAGCGACTGCATGACGTAGGCGTCATTGGTGGCCGCGCTCTTCATCCACTGGTAGAGCATGCCTTGCTGCAGTCCGGTGGCCAGCATCGTGACGCCGTCGCTGCCGTCGCCGCCGTCCTCGCTGCGCGGGACGACCGGCGCTTCGGCCTCCTGCGCCACTTTGAGGGTCAGGTGATGGGACAACTGGCCGAACGTCTTCAGCCGATATACGTCCTCGACGCTGACTGCGATGCGGATCCGCTGCCATATCCGCATGATCAGCTGCAGGCAACTGATGCTCTGGCCGCCCTGGCGGAAGAAATCGTCGTCCTCGCCGATCTCGCCGGCGCGGATGCCGAGCACTTCGCCCCACTCAGCCTTCAACACGCCAACGACGCCTTCCTCCGCCAACGCGGCGCTGTCCTGGTCCAGGAGCGACGTGGGCAGGGCATGCAGCCCGACGTCGGGCAGGGCATGACGGTCGACCTTGCCATTGACGTTCACCGGCAGGATGTCCATGCGCACCATGCGTGCGGGCACCATCACGCGGATCAGGCGCGATTCGAGGAAGGCCAGCAGGTCGGCTTCGGAGACCGGCTGATCGGTCTCGGCGACGTAGTAGCCGATCAGGCGCCAGTTTCCGGTTTCGATCGAGTCGCCGCGCGCTACCACCACGCATTGGCGAACGCCGGGAAATTCCAGTGCCCGCGCCTCGATTTCGCCAGGTTCGACGCGAACGCCATTGAGCTTGAGCTGGAAATCGCTGCGCCCCATGAATTCGATCTGGCCATCGGGCAGGAACTTCGCCAGATCGCCGGTCTTGTAGATGCGGGCGTTGCGGCCCGCAAGCCGCTCCTGCTCGGTCTGGAAAGGATTGGCCAGGAAGCGCTCGGCGGTCAGCTCCGGGCGGTTCAGATACCCGCTCGCCACACCGGCACCGCCGATGTACAACTCGCCGATGGCGCCGATCGGCACCTGTTTCATGTTCTGGCTGAGGATGTAGCACTTCACGTTGCGCAGCGGCCGGCCGATGCTGCGGTCGTTGCGGGTGGCGTCTCCCGGCGGGTACTCCTTGATGGCGGTGACGAATGCGGTTTCGGTGAACGCGTATTCGTTGACGATCCTGCCCTGGAACTTCTCGCGCAGGGTCCGCAGACCCGATGGCGTCAGTTCCTCTCCCACCAGCAGCAGACGTTTCAGCGAGCTGCAGTGGCTGAGGTCGAAATGCTGGAGTACAGAGCGCGTCCCGTTGAGGTAGCTGATCTGGTGGTCGGCGACGAAACGGGGAAAGCGCAGCGGATCCAGCCTCACGTCGTCCGGAACCACGACCAGGGTGTGCGAGTTGATCAGGGCGATCAAGGTCTGCCGCATGAATGGCTCGAACACCAGTGCAGCGAACAGGGCGACGTGCTCGATGCCCGCATGACGCATCCGGTAGCGCTCGGAGAGGTCGGTGATGCTGTTGACGACGCTGCGATGGAGCTTGGCCACCCCTTTGGGAACGCCGGTGGTCCCGGAGGTATAGGTGACATAGGCGACCTGATCGGACCCGAGGCCCAGGTTCGGATTCGTGGCGGTGACATTGTCGTCCTGCAATGCCTGCTCGATGTCGACGAGTTCGACGTCAAGGCCGGCGTCGGACAGCATCTCCCGAAGCCGATCGAAATAGTGGCGATGGGTCAGGATGCGCCGCGAACCGGTGTCCTGCATGGTGAACTGGATGCGCTCGGGCGGGTAACTCGGATCGAATGGGGTATAGGCCGCGCCCGCCTTCCACAGCGCAAGTGTCGCGACGACGATCCTGTAGCTCTTGTCGAGATACAGCCCGACGATCTCGCCGGGCTTCACGCCCTCCCGCAGCAGCCAATGCGCCATGCGGTTGCATCGCCTGTTCAGCTCGCTATAGGAAAGCCGATCCTGGCCGCAGACAACGGCGCAGCGCTCGGGCGATGCGCCGGCCGCTTGCTCGAACAACTCGTCCAGGCGCGAAGCTTCCGGGAAGTCGCCGTCGGTGGCGTTCCATTGCTGCAGCTGTTGCTTCTGGTCTTCGGAGATCAATTCCAGATCGATCATCGTGCCGTGCGGTCGTGCCACGATCTGGTGCAGCACTTCCACGACGATGTCGAGAACGCCGCGCATGGTCTGGTCTTCGAACAGATCGGGCGCGTAGCTCATGCGCAATTGCAGGCGGCGGTCGGCACGGTCGTCGTGCACGAGCAGCGCCAGCGGCAAGGCCGTCGCCGAGGATGGCAGGCGATCGGCAGCGTCGAGCACGACGGCGTCGAAGCAGCCCTGACCGAGCAGCGCGTCCGCGAGGACAAACGCGTCATCCTGGCGCAGGTCGCGTTCGATTTCCTGGGTCGCCTGCAGACAGCTCAGGGACGATTGCAGCCGATGATCGATGATGGATGGTTGCAGCCTCCGTGGCGCGTCGCCGCTTGCGTCGCGGCTGCTACGGATATAACCAACCACCGTCTGCGCACCGTTGCCATAGGCCTCCAGCACCCTATGCAGGCTCACCAGCGCCATCGCCGCTATCGAGGTGTCCGGATTGCCAGCGATGAAATCCATCAGGCTGGCATATCCGGCGTGCTCTATCACCGCCGACACGGTATGCGCCGAACCGAAGTCGCGGCCGTCGTCCCTGACGACGATCTTGTGGCGCCATGTATCCTTCAGAAGGATGTCGAGATCGCAGCGATCATTCCGTGCGGCATCGATGCGCTGGCGCCAGTCGGCGACGCTTGAAAGGAGTAGTGAGTTGCTCATGTCGTAATAAGCTCCCTGCTGTTGCGGCAATGGGGTGGCATTGCCGCTGATACGAGACGTGGCGCCGGATGGCTGACGCAGGCTTTTCATGCCGAGCGGGTTGCTTCCGCCGGCGGTACGCGCGAGGCGCGTAATGCCGGCGCCAGTACCGCGCCCTGGCCGAGCAGCAGCAGTACGACCATGCCCACGAGGATGTAGAGCGGAGAGAGCCTGGTCAGTTCGAACGAGCTCATCAGCCAGACGTTCAGTCCGATCGCGAGTACGCTGCCAAGCGCCACGCCGATCATGCCGATCAGCAGGTTTTCGGTTAGGAAGTAGTTGACGATGTCGCGCTGGGTCGCGCCCAGGGCGCGGCGCACGCCGATTTGCTTTCGTCGCTGGCCGACCCAGAAGCTGGTCAGCCCGACGATCCCCGCCGCGGTGACGCCGAGCAGCACCAGGGAGATGGCCCCCATCAAGTAGGCCGTTCCGCGGTCGCTTTTATAGACCTGTTCGCGCACCGTCGTGAAGGTGCGAACGCCTCGCTCGGCCGGGAAAACGCGCATGCGATCGAGCTTGACCAAGGTCGCTGGCGCCGAGCGCATTACCGCGTCCAGCTGCCCCGGCTTGGCACGCACCAGGTAGGTGCTGTCGCTGCGCGTGAGCCGCATCGGTAGCAGCGTGACGTTGTCCATGTAGCCATAGCTGTCGGCGCCGGACCACGAGGCCTGTAGATGATCGACGATGCCGATCACGGTGCTCGGCGTTGGATCAGTGTTCCCCAGGTAAATTGCCTTGCCCAGCGCACCGCCGTCCGGAAAGACCTTGTCCGCGAGCGCCTTGGTAATGATCACCTGGCCCGGCCAGGCGAAGTCGTGCTCGTCGCCGGTCTGGATTTCGCTCGGATGGAAGTTGCGTCCGGCGATCAGCCTGGCGCCCATCGTGGAGAGACCATGGTCGTCGACGAAGTACAGCTCGGTGCGGGCCATTCGTTCCCGTGCATTCGGATCCAGACGGACGCCCTCTGGCCAGCTGTCTCCGCCCAGGGGGAACGAATTGCTTTCGGTGGCGTCCTCCACACCCGGCAAGCGGCGCAACGCCATCAGATCAGCGTCGATCAGCGGCGGCATGTCCTTGGGCGCAACGCCAACACGGTCGCTCTGGATCGTCAGCAGCTCGTGTTCCGCCAGGCCGGTGGGTCGGTAGATACGTTCGATGCGGTGCTGGATGATGCACAGCGCATTGCAGACGACTGCCAGCGTGAGTGCGATCTGCAATGCGATCAGGATGGTGCCGGCCTTGTGTTTCTTGAGCGCGGCAAGAATGGGAGCAAGTTGTCGCATGGTTGTCGCCTCAGTTCGCTTTCAGTTGCCAGGCCGGCTGCACCTGTGCCGCGCGCCAAATCGGGTAGAGCGCCGCGATGACGGTGGCCAGCGTCGCCACCACCAGGGTCAGTGCCGCCAAAGACACGTTCAGCTCGGCCAGGCGCGCGATTTCCGGCTCGAACACCAGGTCGGTGCCGAGCATTCCCAGGCCGGTCAGCAGCAAACCGAGCACGCCGCCGGCCAGGCCGACGGTGCCGGCTTCCACGAGGAACTGCATGTAGATGGCGCTGCGCGGCGCGCCCAGCGCACGACGGATGCCGATCTCCGCTGCGCGGCGCATGAACTTGGCCAGCAACAGGCCGATGGTGTTGACCAGGCAGATCAACAGGAAGCCCAGGCCCAGCAGCGCCGATATCTTCGACTCCGGCGGCACGATCTTCAGGTAGTCGAGCCATTGCGCCACGTCGCGCAGGCGCGCGTTGGGCGGCCAGTTGAAGCGTCCGGACTGCTGCTGTTGTGCCGAATAGTTGCGCAGGTAGTTCAGATAGGATTCCGCGCTCGCCTTGTCGGGCAGTTCGACCCAATAGGCGATCCATGCGCATTCGGACTGCAGCCATGCCTCCCATCCCGCGCCGGGCGTCTTGTAGCAGCTGCGGGTGCCATTGGTCGGCAATTGCAGGCTGATGGCATGGGTGAACGGGATGAACAGCTGCGCGGGTTTGTCGAATCCTCCGGTATTGGCCGCGTCGTAGAACAGCGGCTGGGGATTCCAGCGATCCATCACCCCGCGGATGCGGTAGCTCCTGCCATCGATATTGATTTCCTTGCCGACACTGTTCGCACCCTTGAAGAGGCTGTCGTTGAGCGAGCGGCTGATCACCGCCACGGCCGCGCGTGACTCGTCCTCGGCCGCCGACCATCCCCCGCCGTAGAGGAAAGGAACGCCGAACATCGGGAAGGCATCCGAGTAGGTCGCGTAGCTGCTCACCTGAAACGGTAGAAGCGCCATGTCGGCGGGCACGATCGATGCCTTGATCGGGTAGAGCGCTGTCTGCCGCATCGCGCGATGGTCGCGCATCAGGGCGATGGTGTCCTTGTAGCTCAAGGCACGCGGTGGCTCGCCACCGTTCTCGATGTTTTCGGTGGGTCCCCAGTTGTCGATCTGCGCCACGAACAGCTGTGCGGACTTTTCCGGAATCGGGTTGCTCGAGGTGGCGCGGAATACGGCGTAGGTTGTCATCGATGCGGCTACGCCGACGGCGATCGACAGCACCATCAAGCCGGTTAACACGGGATTGCGCATCAGGCTGCGCAAGCCAAGGTGGAAGTAGTAGCCAAACATCGTCGCTCCTTCATCAATCGCTGACCAAGGCACCGTTCGCGGGCGCCAGGAATTCGTCCCGTGGTTCCTATGCCTCTGTCGCCAGCCGGGTCTCGTGCCGCAACGTATTGGCGTCGAGGAATCTGCAGATGTCCGGCGCGTAGCTTTCCAGGGCTTCGCTGGTCAGCAGGATGTTGTGGTGATATGGCACCTTCAGCTCGGTCACGTCCCCGCGGATGTACTTCTTGAAGAATTCGTATTTCTCCGGGCGATCGGAGTCCTTGGCGATGATCATCAGTACGTTTCCATGGAAGGGGGATGGATCGCGGTAGTAGGCCAGGCGGATGTTGTTGCTCTGGATGGCGCTCATCCGCGCGATCATGGTTTGCTTCAGGTCCTCCGACGCCGTCTGGTAGTCCCTGTAGCTGGAAAGGCGCGATTCGAGGTCCAGGCGGTGCTCTTCGACGGCCTGCTGCGGCCACTCCTCGTCGTAGAGCGGTGCGCCGTCGATCATGATCAGCTTGGCCACCGCCAGGCCGCGTTTCTGCATTTCGGCCGACATGGCGTGGGCGACGATGGCGCCGAACGACCAGCCGAGCAGGTGATAGGGCCCCATGGGCTGGATGACCTGGATCTGCTCGATATAGTCGGCGCACATGTCGGTGATCGTCTCCGGCAACGTGTCGTCGTCGTTCAGTCCGCGCGCCTCCAGCGCATAGACCGGCAGATCCGCGGGAAGGTGCCGCAGCAGCGCCATGTACGGGCGCCCGAATCCGCTGCCGGGGTGGATGCAGAACAAGGGGGGACGTTCACCGCTGCGCTTGAGCGCTAGTGGCTTGCCCTGCGGCGGGCGCTTGGTGAGATCGTCGATCTTTAACGCGATGCGCTCGATGGTCTCCTCCTCGAAGACGATGCGGATCGGTAGGTTCACGTTAAACGCCTTGTTGACGCGGGCTACCAGCAGCGTGGCGAGCAGCGAGTCACCGCCCAGGTCGAAGAATGCGTCGCGCACCCCGATGTCCTGGATGCCCAGTAGTTGCTGCCATATCTCCAGGAGCTGGAACTCGATGGTGGTGCTCGGCGCGACGCAGGCGGTGCCGCCGCCACGGACATAGAGCTGCATGCCCGCCGCGTCCTGGGGCGACTTGTCGATCCACTTCTCCATGCGCGCCTGCAGGTCCACGGTCGAATGGACGAGCTGCGGCACATCCGACCAGGACAGGGCGTATACAAGCGCTTGCGCGCCTTCACGGCCATCGACGCCATGGGCGTTTTCCTTGGCGGGCTCGCCGGCGAAGTGCCAGCCGTCCCAGTTGATGCTGAGCCATGCCTCGTCGCCTTGCGCATGCCGCGCGGTGGCAAAGGCGTCCATGTAGGCGTTCGCGGCGGCGTATGCCGAAAAGCCCAGGCCGCCCAGCACGCTCGACAGCGATGACATCAGGACGCAAAAGTCTACGTGCCGGTGTTTCAGCACGCGCTGCAGCACCATCGTGCCCTTGACCTTGGGAAGGAACTGGGCGCGGCTGCGCTCGAGCGTCGTGTCGGCCAGGGAGTGCATCGAATCGCGGACCTGGCCCGCGCAATGGATCACGCCGTCGATGTTGCCGAAACGGATTTCGGCCTGCTCGAAGGCATCGATCATCTGTGCCTCGTCGGTAACGTCGGCCTGGCAGACGAGGACCTGCGCGCCCCTGGACTCGAGCGCGAGCAGCCGTCCCAGCTTCGGAACCACAGGATCGCTCGGGCTGCGCTCGGCAATCCAGTTGGCCCATAGCGAACGCGGCGGCAATTCGTCGCGCACGATCAGTACCAACTTGGCGGACATCGCTGACAGGTGTTCGGCGAGCGCGTATCCGACCTTGCCCAGACCGCCGGTGATCACGTAGACGCCGCCGCGTTTGATGCGTGGCTGCAGGTGCTCGTCCGGCACCTTGCGGGGCTCGTAGGTTTGCGTCCAGCGCGCTCCGTTGCGAAAGGCGACGACGCTGTCGTTGCGTTCGGTCATCAGTTCGCCGAAGAGGCTGGCGCTTGCCGCGGACAGGGCGCCCTCGCTGCGGTCTTCCGTGTACGGGTCACTGAGATCGATAAGTCGCGAGCGCAGGTTCGGATGTTCTTGCGGTGCAACCTTGCACAGGCCGAGGATCGGTGCATGGTGCGGCGCGAGCAGTTCCGCGCCGGTCACACGAAACAGGTCGTGCGTCACCACGTGCATCGCCGCGTCGTCGGCCTGCAGCCGCGCCATCAGGATGGCGATGGCGAACGCCAGGCTGCAGTAGCCGTTGCGCTGCTGCGCCAGGAACAGGTCGAAGCCGCGCAGTTCGCTCTGCGCCTGGGAGCGGTCCAACGACCAGAGGTGCACCAGGCGATCGATGCGCAGACCGTCGCGTTCCAGGTTGTCGGCAAGTTCACCATAGTGGCGCGGGTCGTCGGCAACGATCGCGTAGTCGTCCGGACCGAGACGGGCGAATAGATCGCCATTGCACACCGTGATCGTCCGCTGCCCCGCGTGACGCAGTTGCTGCACGAGGCGCTCGCCAATTCCACCGCGATCGGCCATCACCACCCAGGTCAGCGGATGCGTGGCGTGAGCGCTGCCCGGCCTGGCCTTGCTGCCGCGTAACCGCCACAACGGAGCGTAGAACCAGTCTTGCTGATGCGGACGGCGCGCGTCGGCAGACGGTGCTGCCTGCGCAACATGACGGGGGGCATCCACCCAGAACCGGCGGCGCTGGAACGGATAGGTCGGCAGCGGCACGCGTCGCCTGCGCGCGGGGGCGTGATAGGCGGCCCAGTCGATGACGCCGGCGCCATGCACCCAGATCTGGCCGATGCAACGCTGCAGCGATCGGGCGTCATGATCCGATGTGGTGGCGTGGCCGAGGGCCGGGACCACGGTATGCGCGCTTGCATGCACGCGCTGCCGGGCGAAGCCGCTCAGCGCCTGCCCGGGGCCCACCTCGACGAAGACGCATCGGCTCCTCAGTGGCGAGGTCGGCGACAGCAGGACGTCCATGCCTTCGGCGAAGCGGACCGTGCCGCGCAGGTGCCGCACCCAGTATTCCACGTCGGTCGCTTCCTCAGCGGAAATGAAGCCGCCGCTGAGGTTCGACACGTAGGCGAGGCGCGGCGCATGCATCGACACGGTGCTCAGCGTCTTGCGCCATGCAGCGAGCATCGGCTCCATCATCGCCGAATGGAAGGCGTGCGATGTTTCCAGTTCCCGGCAGTCGATGCCCTCGGCGACCAACTTTTCACGTAGTGCAGCGATGGCGGCGGGGGCGCCGGACACCGTGCATTTGCCCTTGGCGTTGACTGCGGCGATGTCCACAGCGCAGCCGGACAGCCTCGTCCGCAGGCGTTCCTCGTCCTCGCGCACGGATAGCATCCGCCCTGGTGCCATTGCCTGCATCAGGCGGCCGCGCGTTGCGACCAGCCTCAATCCATCCTGCAGGGAAAATACGCCCGCCAGGCAAGCGGCGACGTATTCGCCCAGGCTGTGGCCGATCATCGCATCCGGAGTGAGTCCGTAGGACTGCAGCAGCCGGGCCATGCTGTACTCCACGGCGAACAGGGCCGGCTGTGCGAGCCAGGTCTGGACCAATTGCCGGTTGGCATCCTCGCGTGCCTCGTGCGGTGGATACAGCAACTCGCGCAGGTCCAGGCCAAGCGCGGTACGCAATTCTTCCGCACAGGCGTCCAGTTGTTCGCGGAACACTGGTTCGGTCTTGTACAACTCGCCGGCCATGCCTGCGTGCTGCGCTCCCTGTCCGGGGAACATCCAGATCAGCGAAGCATGCGGGTCCGACGTGTTGGTCGCCTCGGCCGGGGCCGAGGTTAGCGCTGTGGCGGCGTCCGCGGCCGTCGTGCAGACCACCGCCCGGCGCCAGGCGTGCGCCGTGCGGCCGGTTTGCAGCGTGTAGGCAACATCTGCCAGCGGCGCCGCCTGGTCGCTACGCAGATAGTCCGCAAGCCGCGTACTCGCCGCCTGCAAGGCCTCCGCGCTGCGTGCCGACAGTAACAGCAACTGCGCCGGCCGCGTTGCCGAGTCGCTCCCCGCCGGCGGCGCTTCCTCCAGTACGACGTGCGCGTTGGTGCCGCCGATACCGAACGCGCTGACGCCGGCGCGGCGCGGCCCGTCCTGCGTGGGCCAGGGGCGCAGTTTGGTATTCACGTAGAACGGACTGGCGGCGAAGTCGATCTCGGGGTTGGGCTGGAGGTAGTTGATGCTCGGCGGCAACTGCCCGTGCTTGAGTGCCTCCACCGTCTTGATCAGGCCGGCCATGCCGGCCGCGGTATCCAGGTGACCGATGTTGGGTTTGACCGATCCGATCGCGCAGCGTTGCGCAGGCTCGCCCGCGAAGGCGTGGCTGAGTGCGCGCATTTCGATCGGATCGCCCAGCACGGTGCCGGTGCCATGCGCTTCCACGTAGCCGATGCTCGCCGGCGATACGTCCGCGTTGCGCTGAGCCTGCTGGATGACCCGCGCCTGTCCGATCACGCTCGGGGCGGTGTAGCCGACCTTGTCGGCGCCATCGTTGTTGACCGCCGATCCTTTGATCACGGCGTGAATGGTGTCGTTATCGGCCAGAGCATGGTCCAGCCGCTTGAGCAGTACCACGCCCGCCCCGTTGCCGGCCCGCGTTCCCCGCGCGTCACGGTCGAACGCACGGCAATGGCCGTCCGGCGAGTTGATGTTGCCTTCCTCGTATCGATAGCCGCCTGGACCGAATTCGGCGATGCCGGCCGCACCGGCAAGCGCCATCCGGCTCTCGCCTTGCGCAACGCTGCGGCAGGCAAGGTGCACGGCCACCAGTGAGGTGGAACAGGCGGTGTTGACGTTGACGGCCGGGCCCGACAGGTTCAGCTTGTAAGAGATGCGCGTGGCGGCGAAGTCCTTGCTGTTGGCGTGCACGATGCTGGTGCCCAGCGCCGAAAAGGCGTCCAGCTGCGGCAGCAGGTGTTGCAGCACGTATTGGTTTTCGCCAACGCCGACGAAGACGCCGACCGGCCGTTCGCTTCGGGCATCGCCGTAGCCTGCGGTCTCCAACGCCTCATGCGCGCATTCCAGCAGGATGCGCTGCTGCGGATCGGTCACTTCCGCCTCGCGCGGGGTGAAGCCGAAATAGTCGGCGTCGAAGTCGGTCACGTTGTCCAGCAGGCTTCGCACCGGCACGAACCCGGGATGGTCGAGCAGGGCCGGTTCCACTGCGGCATCCAGCAGCTCTTCCCGGCTGAAGCGGCGCAGCGATTCCACGCCGTTGGCGATGTTGGCCCACAAGGTCGCGACGTCGCTGGCGCCGGGAAAACGGCCGGCCATGCCGATCACCGCGATCGCGCATCCCGGATCGGAGGCGGCGGACTGCTCCGGCGTCGGGCCGACCGCCGCCGGTTGCTGTATGCCGACCGATATGTGCTCAGACAGTCTGGCGATGGTCGGGTGCGCGAACAGGTCGGTGATGGAGATGTCGACACCGATGTTGTCGTGGATCTTCTGCCGCAGCGCGATGATGTGCAGCGAGGTGCCGCCCACATCGAAGAAGTTGTCGTGCATGCCGACGCGATCGAGCGCGAGAAGTTCCTGCCAGATGCCGGCCAGCAGCGTTTCGGCCTGGCTTCGGGGTGGGACGTAGTCGTGGCGCGCGAAGGCGCCATCGTCGGGCGCCGGCAACGCGTTGCGGTCGAGTTTGCCGCCTGGGGTCAGCGGCAATGTGTGCAGGATGACGAACGCGGCTGGCACCATGTAGTCGGGCAGGCCGGCGGCCAGGTGCGCGCGTAGTCGCGCGATCAGTTCGGAAGTGCCGTCGTTGCTGCCCGGTTCGCTGTGCGCACGGGGGACGACATAGGCGACCAGGCGCCTGTCTGTGCCCTCGCCACGCGCGAGCACGACGTTGTCGCGCACGTTGGGGTGCGCGGCCAGACGCGCCTCGATCTCGCCCAGTTCGATACGGAAGCCGCGCAGCTTGACCTGGTGGTCGTTGCGGCCGAGAAATTCGATGCTGCCGTCAGGCAGGTGGCGCGCCAGGTCGCCGGAGCGGTACAGGCGGGCGTCGGGATCGGCGACGAACGGGTCCGGCAGGAAGCGTTCGGCGCTGAGCGCCGGACGGTTCAGGTAGCCGCGGGCAACGCCGACGCCGCCGATGCACAGTTCCCCCACTGCGCCGGGCGGCACCAGTTGACCGTGCGCGTCGAGGATGTAGACGCGGGTATTGGCGACGGGGCGGCCGATGAGCGTTGCCGGGTCTTGCGCACGTACCACCTGGCTGGTGGCGTTGACGGTCGTCTCGGTCGGGCCGTAGCAGTTGAACAGCGTCGGCCTGACGCCCCCGTCGCCGAACCAGACCTGCAGCGCGTGCCGGCTGGTCGCTTCGCCACCGATGACGATGTGGCGCAGCGTCCGCGGTGCACGCGCTTCGCTCCATGCGTCGGCCCACTGCGACCAGAGCGAGGTGGGCAGGCTGAGCGCGGTGATGCCATGGGCGGTGCAAAGCTCGTTGAACGTGGACGCGGAGGCTAGCCAGGCATCGGTCCGCAGCACCAACGTGGCGCCGCTGCAAAGCGCGCCGAAGATTTCCTCCACCGAGACGTCGAAGCATGGCGACGAGAACTGCAGGAGGCGATCGTGCGCAGTCAGCCCGTAGAGGCTTTTCAGTGCCCAGATCTGATTGCAGACCGAGCCATGTTCGATCATTACGCCCTTGGGAGTTCCGGTGGACCCAGAGGTGTAGATGACGTAGGCCAGATGACGGGCGTGCAGGCCGAGGGCGTGCGGATCCGGATCGGTCTGCGGCTGCTGGTGCCAGGCCGGATGCGGGTGGTCCAGGTCCAGCACGTGGCGGCCCGGCAGCGCCTCGTCGCCGAGGGCGATGCGGCCGGCGGCGTCGACCAGCAGCAGGGCCGGATCGGCGTCGTCGAGGATCTGCTGCAGGCGTGCGGCGGGATAGTCCGGATCCAGCGGCACGTAGGCGCCGCCGGCCTTGAGGATGGCGAGCAGGCCCACGACCATGGCGAAGGAGCGCTGCACGCACAGGGCGACCAGGCCATCGGGGCGCAGGCCCTGGGCGATGAGGTGGTGCGCGAGCTGGTTGGCCTGTGCGTTGAGCGCGGCGTAGCTGAGCGTGTGCGTGTCCAGGACCAGGGCCGTGGCATGCGGGCTGCGTTGCACCTGCTCCTCGAACAGCTGGTGGAGGCAGCGATCGTCGGGATAGGGGGCCGCGGTCTGGTTCCAGGTCTCCAGCAACAGCTGGCGCTCCTGCGGTGCCAGCAGGTCGATGCGGGACAGCGGCTGGTCGTCGGCCTGGACCATGGCCGCGAGCAGGGTCATCAGGTAGCCGGCCTGGCGCGCGATGGTGGCCGCATCGAACAGGTCGGTGGCGTAGTGGAGGTGGCCCTGGATGACGTCGCCGACCTCGCCCAGGCTGAGCTCCAGGTCGAACTTGATCCGGTCGAAGGGCGTGGCCAGCGGTTCGGCCAGCAGGCCGGGCAGGTCGAGCGTGCCGGGATCGTTGTTCTGCCAGTCGAACAGGACCTGGAACAGCGGGGCGTGCTCCAGCTGTCGTGGCGGATTGATCCGCTCGACGATCTGCTCGAAGGGAACGTCCTGGTGGTCCTGGGCACCCAGGGCGGCGGCGCGCACGCGTTCGAGCAGGCCACCGACGGTCGGCTCGCCGGACAGGTCGACGCGCAGCGGCAAGGTGTTGACGAAGAAGCCGACCAGCGGCTCGATCTCCTGCCGGCTGCGGTTGGCCGACGGGGTGCCGATGACCACGTCGTGCTGGCCGGCCAGACGCGCCAGCACGGCGGCCCAGGCGGCGGCCAGGGTCATGAACAGGGTGGTCTGGTGCTGTTGGCCGAGGCGTTTGAGTGCGCGGGTCAGCGTGGCATCGAGCGCGATCGGCACGCTGGCGCCGGCATGGGATGGCGTGGCCGGGCGTGGCCGGTCGGTCGGCAGGGTGAGCAGGACCGGTGCATCGGCCAGGCAGCGGCTCCAGTAGTCCAGTTGCTTGCCCAGGCGCTCGACGGTGAACCAGCGCCGCTGCCAGGCGGCGTAGTCCGGGTACTGCACGGCCAGCGGCGGCAGCGGATCGGGCTGGCCGGCGACCATGGCCCGGTAGAGCGCACCGAGTTCGTTGATCAGGATGCCCAGCGACCAGCCATCGGAGACGATGTGGTGCTGGGTGATCAGCAGCACGTGGTCGGCCTGTCCCAGGCGCAGCAGGCGACCGCGGATGAGCGGGCCGCGCGCCAGGTCGAAGGGAGCGAGGACTTCGTCGAGGGCGAGCCTGTCGATGGCCGCGGCCTGGTCGGGCTGGAGGCCGAGGTCGTGCTCGACCAGGGGGAAGGCCTGTCCGGCGGGCAGCAGGTGCGCCAGCGGTTGACCATCGGCACTGGTGGCGAAGACGGTGCGCAAGGCGGCATGCCGCTGGAGCAGGGCGTCCAGGGCACGGCGCAGGGCGAGCGGATCGAGGTCGCCGCGCAGGCGCAGGGCGCCGGGCATGTGGTAGGCGGTGCCGGTGCCTTCGAGCTGGGCCAGGAACCACAGGCGCTGCTGGGCGAAGGACAGCGGCAGGGTGTCGCCGTGGTGGACCGGGACGATGGCCGGCAACGACGCCGTGGCGGCGCCGCTCTGGTGGCGGGTGACGACGTGTGCCAGTTCGCGCAGCGTCGGGTGGGCGAAGACCTCGGCCAGCGACAGGCGGACGCCGCAGGCCGCCTCGATGCGGCTAAGCAGGCGCACGGCGAGCAGAGAGTTGCCGCCGAGGGCGAAGAACTGGTCGTGGCGGCCGATCCGTTCGCGCCCCAGCAACCGGCACCAGGCCTCGGCGAGGATGGCCTCGGTGCCCGGGTGCGGCGGCGCGTAGGCATGCCGGGCGAAGGCGTCGTCCTGCGGCGCGGGCAAGGCCTTGCGGTCGAGCTTGCCGTTGGCGCTCAGCGGCAGGGCAGGCAGGCACACGAACGCGGCCGGCACCATGTAGTCGGGCAGGGTGCGGGCCAGGAACGTACGCAAGGTGGTGACCAGCGCATCGCTGGGCGCATCGGCGGGCGTCTCGCGCGGGACGACATAGGCGACCAGGCGCATGTGCGCTGCCTCGCCCAGGGCCAGCACGACGGTGCTGTGCACGGCTGGGTGTTCGGCAATGCGCGCCTCGATCTCGCCCAGTTCGATGCGGAAGCCGCGCAGCTTGACCTGGTGGTCGATGCGGCCGAGGAACTCGATGGCGCCATCGGCGCGGTAGCGCGCCAGATCGCCGGTCCGGTACAGACGTGCCTCAGGATCGGCGGCGAAGGGATCGGGGAGGAAGCGCTCGGCGGTGAGCTGGGGGCGGTTCAAATACCCTCTGGCCACGCCGACGCCGCCGATATGCAGTTCGCCGACGGCGCCGAGCGGCACCGGTTGGCCGTTGCCGTCGAGCAGGTAGATCGTGGTGTTGGCGATGGGACGGCCGATGGGCACGCTCTCCCCGGCGAAGGCGGGCGGGCAGGTCCAGGCGGTCACATCGATCGCCGCTTCGGTGGGGCCGTAGAGGTTGTGGAGGGCGCTCCAGGGCAGGCGCCGTTGGGCCAGGCGCACGCTGCTGGCGGGCAGGGCCTCGCCGCTGCAGACCAGGTGGCGCAGCGTGGTGCAGCGTTCCACGCCGGGGGTCTGCAGGAACAGGGCCAGCATGGAGGGCACGAAATGCGCGGTGGTAACGCCGTGTTGCACGAACAGTGCGGCCAGGGCATCGGGATCCTTGTGCGCCCCCGGCGGCGCCAGGGCCAGGGTGGCCCCGTTCAGCAGTGGCCAGAAGAACTCCCAGACCGATACGTCGAAGCCGAAGGGAGTCTTCTGCACGACGACGTCGCGGGCGTCGAGGCGATAGGCCTGCTGCATCCAGACCAGGCGGTTGACGAGGGCGCGGTGCTCGTTCTGGGCGCCCTTGGGGGTTCCGGTGGACCCGGAGGTGTAGATGACGTAGGCCAGATGGCGGGCGTGCAGGCCGAGGGCATGCGGATCCGGATCGGTCTGCGGCTGCTGGTGCCAGGCCGGATGCGGATGATCCAGGTCCAGCACGTGGCGGCCCGGCAGCGCCTCGTCGCCGAGGGCGATGCGGCCGGCGGCATCGACCAGCAGCAGGGCCGGATCGGCGTCGTCGAGGATCTGCTGCAGGCGTGCGGCGGGATAGTCCGGATCCAGCGGCACGTAGGCGCCGCCGGCCTTGAGGATGGCGAGCAGGCCCACGACCATGGCGAAGGAGCGCTGCACGCACAGGGCGACCAGGCCATCGGGGCGCAGGCGCTGGGCGATGAGGTGGTGCGCGAGCTGGTTGGCCTGTGCGTTGAGCGCGGCGTAGCTGAGCGTGTGCGTGTCCAGGACCAGGGCCGTGGCATGCGGGCTGCGTTGCACCTGCTCCTCGAACAGTTGGTGGAGGCAGCGATCGTCGGGATAGGGGGCCGTGGTCTGGTTCCAGGTCTCCAGCAACAGCTGGCGCTCCTGCGGTGCCAGCAGGTCGATGCGGGACAGCGGCTGGTCGTCGGCCTGGACCATGGCCGCGAGCAGGGTCATCAGGTAGCCGGCCTGGCGCGCGATGGTGGCCGCATCGAACAGGTCGGTGGCGTAGTGGAGGTGGCCCTGGATGACGTCGCCAACCTCGCCCAGGCTGAGCTCCAGGTCGAACTTGATCCGGTCGAAGGGCGTGGCCAGCGGTTCGGCCAGCAGGCCGGGCAGGTCGAGCGTGCCGGGATCGTTGTTCTGCCAGTCGAACAGGACCTGGAACAGCGGGGCGTGCTCCAGCTGTCGTGGCGGATTGATCCGCTCGACGATCTGCTCGAAGGGAACGTCCTGGTGGTCCTGGGCACCCAGGGCGGCGGCGCGCACGCGTTCGAGCAGGCCACCGACGGTCGGCTCGCCGGACAGGTCGATGCGCAGCGGCAAGGTGTTGACGAAGAAGCCGACCAACGGCTCGATCTCCTGCCGGCTGCGGTTGGCCGACGGTGTGCCGATGACCACGTCGTGCTGGCCGGCCAAGCGCGCCAGCACGGCGGCCCAGGCGGCGGCCAGGGTCATGAACAGGGTGGTCTGGTGCTGTTGGCCGAGGCGTTTGAGTGCGCAGGTCAGCGTGGCATCGAGCGCGATCGGCACGCTGGCGCCGGCATGGGACGGCGTGGCCGGGCGTGGCCGGTCGGTCGGCAGGGTGAGCAGGACCGGCGCATCGGCCAGGCAGCGGCTCCAGTAGTCCAGTTGCTTGCCCAGGCGCTCGGCGGTGAACCAGCGCCGCTGCCAGGCGGCGTAGTCCGGGTACTGCACGGCCAGCGGCGGCAGCGGATCGGGCTGGCCGGCGACCATGGCCCGGTAGAGCGCACCGAGTTCGTTGATCAGGATGCCCAGCGACCAGCCATCGGAGACGATGTGGTGCTGGGTGATCAGCAGCACGTGGTCGGCCTGTCCCAGGCGCAACAGGCGACCGCGGATGAGCGGGCCGCGCGCCAGGTCGAAGGGAGCGAGGACTTCGTCGAGGGCGAGCCTGGCGATGGCCGCGGCCTGGTCGGGCTGGAGGCCGAGGTCGTGCTCGACCAGGGGGAAGGCCTGTCCGGCGGGCAGCAGGTGCGCCAGCGGTTGACCATCGGCACTGGTGGCGAAGACGGTGCGCAAGGCGGCATGCCGCTGGAGCAGGGCGTCCAGGGCACGGCGCAGGGCGAGCGGATCGAGGTCGCCGCGCAGGCGCAGGGCGCCGGGCATGTGGTAGGCGGTGCCGGTGCCTTCGAGCTGGGCCAGGAACCACAGGCGCTGCTGGGCGAAGGACAGCGGCAGGGTGTCGCCGTGGTGGACCGGGACGATGGCCGGCAACGACGCCGTGGCGGCGCCGCTCTGGTGGCGGGTGACGGCGTGTGCCAGTTCGCGCAGCGTCGGGTGGGCGAAGACCTCGGCCAGCGACAGGCGGACGCCGCAGGCTGCCTCGATGCGGCTAAGCAGGCGCACGGCGAGCAGGGAGTTGCCGCCGAGGGCGAAGAACTGGTCGTGGCGGCCGATCCGTTCGCGCCCCAGCAACCGGCACCAGGCCTCGGCGAGGATGGCCTCGGTGCCCGGGTGCGGCGGCGCGTAGGCATGCCGGGCGAAGGCGTCGTCCTGCGGCGCGGGCAAGGCCTTGCGGTCGAGCTTGCCGTTGGCGCTCAGCGGCAGGGCAGGCAGGCACACGAACGCGGCCGGCACCATGTAGTCGGGCAGGGTCCGGGCCAGGAACGTACGCAAGGTGGTGACCAGCGCATCGCTGGGCGCATCGCTGGGCGCATCGGCGGGCGTCTCGCGCGGGACGACATAGGCGACCAGGCGCATGTGCGCTGCCTCGCCCAGGGCCAGCACGACGGTGCTGTGCACGGCCGGATGTTCGGCAATGCGCGCCTCGATCTCGCCCAGTTCGATGCGGAAGCCGCGCAGCTTGACCTGGTGGTCGATGCGGCCGAGGAACTCGATGGCGCCATCGGCGCGGTAGCGCGCCAGATCGCCGGTCCGGTACAGACGTGCCTCAGGATCGGCGGCGAAGGGATCGGGGAAGAAGCGCTCGGTGGTGAGCTGGGGGCGGTTCAAATACCCTCTGGCCACGCCGACGCCGCCGATATGCAGTTCGCCGACGGCGCCGAGCGGCACCGGTTGGCCGTTGCCGTCGAGCAGGTAGATCGTGGTGTTGGCGATGGGACGGCCGATGGGCACGCTCTCCCCGGCGAAGGCGGGCGGGCAGGTCCAGGCGGTCACATCGATCGCCGCTTCGGTGGGGCCGTAGAGGTTGTGGAGGGCGGTCCAGGGCAGGCGCCGTTGGGCCAGGCGCACGCTGCTGGCGGGCAGGGCCTCGCCGCTACAGACCAGGTGGCGCAGCGTGGTGCAGCGTTCCACGCCGGGGGTCTGCAGGAACAGGGCCAGCATGGAGGGCACGAAATGCGCGGTGGTAACGCCGTGGTGCACGAACAGTGCGGCCAGGGCATCGGGATCCTTGTGCGCCCCCGGCGGCGCCAGGGCCAGGGTGGCCCCGTTCAGCAGTGGCCAGAAGAACTCCCAGACCGATACGTCGAAGCCGAAGGGAGTCTTCTGCACGACGACATCGCGGGCGTCGAGGCGATAGGCCTGCTGCATCCAGACCAGGCGGTTGACGAGGGCGCGGTGCTCGTTCTGGGCGCCTTTGGGGGTTCCGGTGGACCCGGAGGTGTAGATGACGTAGGCCAGATGGCGGGCGTGCAGGCCGAGGGCATGCGGATCCGGATCGGTCTGCGGCTGCTGGTGCCAGGCCGGATGCGGGTGGTCCAGGTCCAGCACGTGGCGGCCCGGCAGCGCCCCGTCGCCGAGGGCGATGCGGCCGGCGGCATCGACCAGCAGCAGGGCCGGATCGGCGTCGTCGAGGATCTGCTGCAGGCGTGCGGCGGGATAGTCCGGATCCAGCGGCACGTAGGCGCCGCCGGCCTTGAGGATGGCGAGCAGGCCCACGACCATGGCGAAGGAGCGCTGCACGCACAGGGCGACCAGGCCATCGGGGCGCAGGCCCTGGGCGATGAGGTGGTGCGCGAGCTGGTTGGCTTGTGCGTTGAGCGCGGCGTAGCTGAGCGTGTGCGTGTCCAGGACCAGGGCCGTGGCGTGCGGGCTGCGCTGCACCTGCTCCTCGAACAGCTGGTGGAGGCAGCGATCGTCGGGATAGGGGGTCGCGGTCTGGTTCCAGGTCTCCAGCAACAGCTGGCGCTCCTGCGGCGCCAACAGGTCGATGCGGGACAGCGGCTGGTCTGGCGCATGTACGCTTGCCTCGAGCACGCGGACCAGCGCGTCTGCCATGCGCTCCATCGAGGCATCCTCGAAGAGGCTGCGGTTGAAGCGCCAATCCACGATCAATCCCGCATCCGACGCAACGGCGTCCACCTGCAGGTCGAACTTCACCGGAGCGCCGGGGTTGTCCAGTGCCTCGACGTCGATGCCAGGCAGGCGCAACCCGGCGCGCTCCTGTGTTTGCAGCGCCAGGAAAATTTGCACCAACGGCGTGTAGGCGGGGCTGCGCCCCGAGCACAAGGTGTCGACCAGGGTGTCGAAGGGCACGTCACGATGCTGCAGCGCTTCGATCACGGCCTCCCGGCTGAGCGCCAGGGCATCGGCGAACGTCATGTCGCCGCGCATTGGCACGCGTAGTACCAGCGTGTTGACGAACAAGCCGACGACCGTTTCCAGTTCCTTGCGTTGCCTGCCACTGACGGGGAAACCAAGAGTGATGTCGTCCTCGTTGCTGTAAGCAGACAGGACAGTGGCCAGTGCCGCATGCAGATACATGAAAAGCGTGGCGTTGCTGGCCTGGCATAGCGTCTGCGCGGCTTGCAGCCAGCGTTGCGGCAGAATCCGGCGGACGGTGCCGCCGTCGTAGACCTGGACTGCAGGCCGCGGTTTGTCCAGCGGCAGGCTGTGCAGCGCCGGCAAATCAGCCAGCTTTGCTTTCCAATAGTCGAGCTGCGCCAACTGATCGGGGCCCTCGGCCTGCTGGTTGCTCCATGCTGCGTAGTCGATGTAGTGGAGGGTCGGTGCCGGCAGCGCCGGCGGCGTGCCGGCGGAAAGCGCCGTATAGAGCGCGCTGATCTCGTGCTCCAGAATGCCGATGGACCACTCGTCCCCGGCGATGTGGTGGATGTTCAGCAGCAGCATCCAGTTGCCGTTGCCGAGGTCGCTGCAGGTGGCGCGGAGCAATGGTCCGGCGGCAAGGTCGAAACGCCACCGGTTCTCGCGCTGCAGCAAGCGCTGCAGGGCATGCTCGGCCTCATCGGAGGTGGCCATGGAGAGATCGAGGTGCTCGAATGCCACGCGCCCTGTGGGCTGCACGCATTGCCGCACCTCGCCATCTTCCTCGGCAAAGACGGTCCTCAAGGCCTCGTGGCGCGCCACCAGCGTATCCAGCGCGGCCTGCATGTGCGCGGCATCGAAACTGCCGCGCACGCGGTAGACCCCGACCATGTTGTATGCGCCATTCGCCTCCTCCAGCATGTGGAGCAGCCACATGCGGCGTTGCGCCATGGATGCCGGAGCCGATGTCCTCGTCTCCGGGGCCAGTGCCTGGATGCCCGCGACATGCCGCGTCTCCGACTTGGCCAGTTGTTGCAGGATGTCCTGCTTGTGCCGGCGCAAAAGATCGAGCAGTGCGCGATCCGGGGTGGGACCATCGAAGTGGACGCGCAGATCGCCGTTGTTCTCGGCCAGACGGATGCCGCTGCGAACGCATTCGCTCAGGAGATCGTGAATGTTCATGTGCGCGCAGACGTCCGTTCCAAAGTGAAAGGGTTCATGGCGGGCTGGCGGCTGCCTGGGGGGCTGTCGCGTTCCACGCAACAGGCATCGCTCGGAGTGTTTTGGGTGGTGGACGCGATCACGCCGTTGTCGAACTTCAGCACCTTGTCGGCGAGATGGAAGTAACGCTCGTCGTGACTGACCACGATCGAGGTCTTGCCCAGCTTCTTCAGCCCGGGCAGGAAGGTGCCGTAGAAGAACTCGCGAAACTCCACATCCTGGTCCGCGGCCCACTCGTCGAAGACGTAGATCTCCGACTGCTCGAAGTAGGCAATCAGCAGGGCCAGGCGCTTACGCTGGCCATAGGACAGCCTGGTGGTGGACAGGCGTCCGTGCTCGACGCTGACCTTGTCGGAGAGATGCAGCCTGTCCAGCCAGTCTCGCACCTGCTCGGGCTCAATCTCCTTGCCGTGCTTCGCCACCAGCGTTTCGAACAGGTAGTAATCCTGGAAAATCGCAGAAAAATACTGGAAGTGCGCCCGCTGGTCTGCCAACTGCACGCCATTGATCAGCACTTCGCCGGCATGGCGCTCGTACAATCCGGTCAGCAGCTTCGCCGCGGTGGTCTTGCCGCTTCCGTTGCCGCCGACGAAATAGACGATCTCGCCACGCGCGATGTCCAGGTCCAGCGGGCCGACATTGAACCCGGGACATTCTCCGTCCGGATTGTCATGGCGGAAAAACAGTCCTTTCGCCGACAGCGACTGAAACGGCTCCATCGCCAAAGGTGAGGAGGAGGCGGTATCCGTGGCATCGAGTCTGAGCGCATGCAGGTGCGCGATGGCCGCCTTGGCGGCATGCACGGTGCGGAACGAATTGATGAGGACCGTGAGCGGGCCGACGATATAGAAAATGGTCAGCACGAAGGTCACCACCGGTTCGCGGTCCGGCACGCCGATGTGCGAGGACAGGAACAGAAGCGTGCCGACCCCGATGAAGATGATCGCGGTCGCCCAGCTGTTGGAGATGTTGAGAAACAACTCCGCGGTCTTGGTGGCGTCCTTGTATTTTTGGGCGAATCCCTCCAGCTCATCCCGGATCAACCAGCCCTCCCGGTCCGGGTTCAGCTTGAGTTCCTTGCTGCCGTCGATGACCGCTTCGTAGCACTTGAACAGATCGTTCTCCACCTTGCGGCGCAACTGGAAGCGCGCCTCCGCCCGGTCGGCGATGACGACCTTGGCCACGTAGAGGCCGATGAGGAGGAGTACGAAGAAGACCAGGAACAGGCGGGATGAGATGACGGCGAGATAGACCAGGCACGCCAGCACCACGGTGATGTTGAACACGTAGTTGGGCAGCGCGACGAGGAAGTCGTGCAACGCAGGGACGTCGCGGGTGAGCGCGGCGTACAGCCGGTGGCGCCCGATGGCCTCGATTCTGCGAACCGATAGGTGGCTGATGGCCTGCACCAGCTTGTGACGGAGGCCATGCAGCATGTTGGCGCTGAGTCGCGACAGCGCCACCTGAGAAACCAGGCCGAACCCGACCATCAATACCAATGCGCCGGCAAATTCTGCGATTGCGTCCGGCGCGGCGACGGCGGCGCGCATGTCGCGGCCAACCAGGGCCAACAGCCAGATGTTGGCTGCGCCGGCAGCGATGCTGATCGCGCTGGCGAGCGCGATTTGCGGCTTGCTTTGCTTGACGACGTCCAACACCATGGCTTGATAGTCCGTTCTGCGCTCAAAGATCGATGAAGGTGTCCGATGACGCTTCCCGCAGATCGCATGTCGCGTGGCGCACGCGCTCCAGTTCCAGTTGCTGGATCAGCAAGCGGCCTTGTGCGGCGATCGTGGTGTTGGAGAACAGCAGCGGCAGGTCGACGCGCAGCGCGAATTCGCGTTCGATGGACGAGGCAAGCTTGAGCAGCAGCAAGGAGTCGCCGCCTCTCGAAAGAAAGTTCTCGTGAATGCCGATGCCTTGTTGCTGCAGCGTCTCCTGCCACAGCATGGTCAGACGGTGTTCGGTGTCATTGCGGGGTGACGCGTCGGCAGCCGCGCCGCGTGGTGCGGAGCCTGGCGCAGGCAATGCCTTGCGGTCCACCTTGCCGTTGGGGGTCAACGGCAGCGCGGAGAGCGGAATGAAGCGCGATGGCAGCATATGTGCCGGCAGGCGCATGGTCAGGAACCTGGCGAGATCGTCCAGAATCTCGGGCATGGCGGGATCTGCTTTGTCCTCGCCTGCCGGCGCCACGACGACATAGGCCAGCAGGATCCGGCCTTCGGCGACCCCCGCCGTGCCGTGGCCGACCACGGCGCATTCGGTGACCGCGGGGTGCTCCAGCAGGCATGCCTCGACTTCCCCTGGCTCGACCCGATAGCCGCGGATCTTCTCCTGATTGTCCTTGCGTCCTCTGTACTGCAGGCGGCCATCGCTGGTCCAGCGCGCCAGGTCGCCGGTCCGATAGACCCGAGTTTGCGCGTGGGGGTTGAATACGAACCGCTCCGCGGTGGGCGCGGGTTGGTTCAGATAGCCCCTGGCCAGACCGGCACCGGCGATATGGAGTTCGCCGACCATGCCGGTCGGAAGCGGATCGCCTGCCTCGTCCAGGACGTAGACCTGGGTGTTGTGGATAGGCCTTCCAATGGAGGCGTCCCCGCCTTTGCTGCGCAGGCAGACGGTGGAATAGGTCGTGCTTTCGGAGGGGCCGTAGAGGTCGTAGACCTTCACTGCCGCAAGCTGCATATAAAGCGCGTCCACCAACTCCTGCTGCAACAGTTCCCCGGCCAGGTTGAGGCAGCGCACAGAGGTGGGAATGGCTGCGGCATCGAGCAGTGCTCGGATCGCCGATGGAACCGTATTGATCAGCGAGACGCCGTCGAACTTCTGGTCCCTGAGCGCCAGCACGTTTTCTGCCAGGACGACGCGGCCGCCGATGGCGAGCGGCACGAAGAGTTCGAATACCGACAGGTCGAAGCAGATCGATGTTGCAGCGAGCACCGCGGACAACTCGCTGGCCGAATAGTGCGCGAGCGCCCATTGGATGAACGCGGCGGCGTTGCGATGCTCGATCAGGACGCCCTTGGGTCGCCCTGTCGAGCCGGAGGTGTAGATGACGTAGGCGACTTCCCGCGCGGACAGCCCGGTTGTCGCGCGCGCCGGATTCACCGCTGCACGCTCATCCTGTGCGGCCTTGGCGCAAGGGAGGTCCGTACGGATGGCTGACCCACCGACATCACCCAGGGCTTGGGCACCCACCGCGTCGGCGAGCAGGATCGCTGGGCGCGCATCGTCGAGAATGTGGTGTATCCGCGATGGTGGATAGGCAGGGTCGATCGGGACATAGGCAGAGCCGGACTTCAGCACGGCGAGCAACGCGACCACCAGTTCCAGCGATCTGCCATGGCACACACCCACCATGTGCCGAGGGCCGGCGCCTTGCTCGATCAGCCGGGCGGCCAGCAGGTTGGCCCTGCGGTTGAGTTCGGCATAAGTGAGCGTGGAATAGCCACACGCCACGGCGACGGCGTCGGGTGTACGCTCGGCCTGCTCTTCGAAGAAATCGTGGATGCACGCGTCCGGGCGCAACGCGACGTCGGCGCCTTGCCAGACGCTGAACTGATCCTGCGATTCCTCCGCGAGCAGGAGCCGGTACGCAGCGACCTGCTGTCTGCCATCGGCAGCGACCTGGTGCAGGACGTGCACGAGCCTGTCGAGCACGGCCTGCGCGTCGGTCTCGCCGAAATGGCCGAGCGCATAGTCCAGATGCAGCCGCACGTCCTGGTTTCCATAGTCGCAAAGCACGAAGGTCAGTGGGACACGCTCCTGCGAGTGCGACAGGTAATGCGTTTCCACCGGCTCGCCATGGATCTGGAAATCGAAATCCAACTTCTGATAGTTGAAGGCGATTTCGTATGGGAGATCGTCGCTGGTGCCGTGCTTTTCGCGAAGTGCCCTGACCAGGTCGCCGAGCGGGAAGCGGCCATGGCGATAGTCCTGCCGCAGCACCGAGGCCACGTATTCGACCAGCTGGATGAAGGAGATGCAGGGCTGCGCGGCGAACCGATGCATGTTGACGTTGACGATGGAGCCGATGGTGTCCTTGTCATCCGCATTGCGTCGGTTGTGCACAGGCGAGCCGATGACGAGATCGGTGCGCTGGTACGACCTGGAAAAATAGAGGTACAGCGCTGCATGCATCACCGCGACCAGATCGGCCTTCGCGTCGGCGGCCAGTTGCCGCAGCGAGGTGAGCAAGGCCGCATCCAGGACTGCACTGACACGCTTGCTGCCAATTGCTGCCGGCGCATGCAAAAGCGGGAACAGCGCATCCCTTGTGCCAGTGTGGCGCGAAAGCCAATGTTCGCGGCTGCGCAGATACTGCGGGCTGCCGCGATAGCCGGATTGGCGCAGCATGTGATCGAGGAAGGAGCAGGGTGGGCGGCCGAGCGCCACCTCAGGAGCGGTCTCGCCCAGGTCCGCGTACATCCCAAGAAAGCGACGCATCTGCAGGGCGAATCCCCAGCCATCCATGATGAGATGATGGGCTTTGGAGAAATACCAGTGCTCGCCGGATGCCAGCCGCAGCAGCGCATCTTCGAATACGTTCGATGCGATGTCGCCGAACGCCGTCGCCATGCGTTCCTCGATCCAGGCCAGCGCAGCCGCCGCGGTGGCAACATCCACGATGCGCAGTTCGGTCTGGCACACGTCGCTGAGAAACGGCGTGCAACGGCCCCCGACTTCGCGGAAACGCAGGCGATAGGCATCGTTTTCCTGCAACAGACGAGTGCGTGCCTGCCGAAAACGGCCAAGATCCAGCTCGCCGCGATAGACCTGATAGCCCCCGATGTTGTTCACCACCTTCCCGAAGAGCTGCCCCTCCAGATAGATGTCCTGCTGTGCCGGTGTCAATTCGAGAACCATGTGCTTCATCCAATCGCTTCCATCGCCATACGGTGATGCCGGACGTGCGCCGCCGCTTACGCCGCCGCCGTGCTCTTGCCTTGCTGGTGGTGCCAGGTATGGATCGGGAGCGCCTCTTTCGGGTCAGAGCGTGACGTCGCTGATGACGACGCTTTGGTCGCCGTCCTGGTAAGGCACGGCGCCGCTGTCCCTGGCCTTCGCCAGCGCGCCAGCCTGCTTGGTCAGGGGTGAGAATGACTTGACCAGCACGGTGGCCGGGCCCTTGTTGGCCATCGCGAGGGTGAGCTGCATGCCGTTGCATGACCTGCCTCGACAATTGAGGACCTTGTAGTGCCCGTAGCTGGAGCGGCTGCCCGCATAGTCCATCCGCTGGTCTGCGGTTTCGATCGAGTGCAATCCCATTGCCTCCGGGAAAAACAGGCCTACACGCCGGATCGAGGCATCCGCATCGATGCGAATGGTCGAGGTCCTTCCGGTGGCGGTTTGCTCCGTTCTCAGAACGGTCACGTTTGCCGGGCTCAGCGACGCGGATGCCACAGGCGCGGCGAGATAGGTCTCACCGGACTCGGGGAAGACGGGTTTCATGGACGCCCTGGCTCCCATTGCACGGGCCACAGCGAGAGGCGGCGACGCGGTTGACGAGACGAGATGGGCCTCGCCGCCGGCGCCCTGTACGTAGAGGATGTTCACCGCCTGCGGCTGCTCTGCGTCGTAGGCGGGGGCGTGCATCGAAAAGAAGGCGCTGCCGGCAACGACCAGCAACATCGCGGCGCCGCCGTAGCGCAGGGTCCTGGAGGGCGTGCCGGTCGGCATCAATGGCGCATGGAACGAGGCGGCCAGGCCGATGAGCACGCCCATGCTCACAGCGCCGATTGCCTCATTGAACCCGAGCAGCATTTCGAAGAGGAATGCCGCGTTCAGCAAGGTCGCGAACGCCACAGATGCCGGCAGCAACAGAACAAGCGGCAAGGCCTCGCGCAATCGCGGGGCAGCCAGGAGCAGCAGTGCCGCGGCCGACAGTGCCATGGAGGGAAGGATGAACAGGTAACTGATGCCGGGCAGGAACAGGGCCGTCACCACGCCAGCCAACAGCCACGCATATCCCACGCCGATCCAGCTTCCTTCGGGGCTGCTCCAGCGCCTGAGTGCGCGTTGCGTGGCCAATGTCGCCAGCAGCACGCACGTCCATAACAGCAACCGGTTGGCCGCGGTGGCGCTGTGCCATGACGGATCGCCCCCATTTGCCATGGACAGGGCGGCCGTCAGCAAGTAGCCGACCAGGCCGCCCAGCACGGCGCAGGCGACGACCAGCAAGAACCCGGTCAGGATGCTGACCCCGGCAATGGGCTGCCGCTGTCCGCGGCGCCAGTGGCACAACGCGAAGATGCCAAGCAGTGCGACGGCCAGGCCGGTGCCGGCGCTTGCCGGCCATCGAACCACGCCCACTCCCATGATGTCGGTGTACACCCGGCGGCCCATCGCCTCCGGTGCAGGAATGTCGCGATCCAGCAGCGAGACAAGCAGGCCGTAGACGTGATCGCCTTGTTGCTGAAGGCTACCGCGGTTCAGCGACTGCAGATTGTCGCGTGGCGTGTGGTAGTAGGCCATGTGATCGCCATAGGCGAAGTTGACGCCCTGCATGCCGTGCGATTTGAAGATCGTCAGGTCGGTGTCGTTGGGCAGCAGCGCATATGCTGTGTCGAGCAGGGAATTGGCCAGCGGCCGTGCGGAGCTGGCGGCGAAGGCGTCGACCAGCCAGCCGCTGGTGCTGCCGGTTTCGAACAACGCACTTTGTCCGGACGTGCCGCGTGCCTCGATGTTGATCGCCAATGCGAGACCGGCGGCGAGCGGGGACTGGGTGGCGAATGCGTGGGCACCCAGCAGTCCGGCTTCTTCGCCGTCCGTGAACAGGAAGCGAACGCTGTTCCTGCCTGCGGGACGTTGCGCAAGCATCCGCGCCGTCTCAAGCAGGATCGACACGCCCGCACCGTCGTCGCTTGCACCGGGGCCTGCATCGACCGAGTCGTAGTGCGCAGACAACAGCAACGTCTTGCCGTCTGCCGATCCCTCGCGCAGCGCGGTGATGTTCTCCACCTTGGCGCAGACGTAGACCCTAAGCTTGCGGCAGGACATGGCTTGTTGGACGTCCGGCTGATAGCCGTACGCGCGCAGTGTGGCGAGAATCCGCTGCCGTACTTTGTCGTTTTCTTCGCTGTCAACAGGATGTGGCAGCTGCTGCGGCAGGAGGTGCGTCAATACGTCGAAGGCCCGATCGGCGGAAAAACGGTCCGCGTCGGTTGCCGTGGCCGGAGGAACCGGCTCAAGACGCCACTTCGCGAGCGCCGCAAAGATAATGAATAGGCTGACGGAAACAATGAATGAAATATTCGCTACTTTCCCAATCCGTTTGGGGTCTGCCTGAACATTCGGTCGCGTCAAGGCCGTACTCCATGTAATTCAGCATAATGCAGCGTGCTGCAGGAATTGCAGTTCTCTGTGCGTCATCCTGGTTGCGTTGCAGCATGTCGCAAGTGAACTTGATCCTGGCGATGGTGCAGCGAAGGGATCGTTGCGACAGGCGCGAACTCTATGCATTTCCACGTTTTTTTTGGTAGACAATTCCAGCTCTGTTCGATTTCCAGATGGCGTTCCGTGTGGTTGCGCACTGTTTGCAAGTGGACAGGAAATCGCAGTCGAATGGTCACATTTTCCGTTTAGAACTGTCTTCGTAAATCTGTGCCGGATTGCGCGGCGTATCGCAGAATCTTCGTTGACAGTGCGAATCTCCCGAGAGTAGGATCGGTTCCTCGCTGAGGGGCTAGTGCCTGATTTTTCAGCAGTGCATATTCGACGCATTCGCGCTGCTGCCGCAATCGCGGCGGCTTACCAGCAGAGATCGCCGCTTACTCTGAGCGTTTCTGTCCCGACGTCAACGGCCATTGATAGGCGGTGAGAAGAATGGAAAGTGCACCTACGACGTTGTATTACTCCGCTCCGCTCACCCCAGGAGGTCGGGTGGACAACTGGCAATGCGACGCGGCCACGCGTCCGCCGGAGGTCATCTGCAACTTCCTGACAGTCGGGATCGAGCTAGGCGTAAACGATCTGCGAACCGCGCCCGATCTGAGTCCGACGCTGGATGGCTGGGGATTCCAGAAATTCGACGCCCCCACTGCAGTGGACCAGAAGGATTTTCTGGAGTACGGAAATGCGTCGATCGAGTCTTACATCGAGGAAACCAAGGACCTGCTGAAGAACGTGCTTGGCGCGGACGATGTCGTGCATTTCGATACATGCATCCGCCAGAAAGATACCGAATCCGCCGTCAAGCTGGTCAACAATCCGTTCGTCGGGCCGTACCAGCGCGTGCACGTTGACCAGAACCCAACCAGTGCGCAGGCGCGGCTCGATCATCATGCCAGCCACGCGCGGCATGTCAGCCGGTTTCAGATCATCAACGTCTGGCGTGCGTTCGTCGAGCCGGTCAAGAACTTTCCACTCGCGTTGCTCGACTACCGCACGGTGGATCCGGTAGAGGATCTGGTGGTCACGCGCAGGATCCTTCCGGAATGGATGCATGAGCGCTGGGTGCAGGACCGTGAAGGATTTTCGCTCAAGCACAGCGACGCGCATCGCTGGTATCACTGGAGTGGGCTGAGGCCGGAAGAAGTCATCCTGTTCAAATGCCACGACAGCGCCAGTAAGAGTCTGCTCACCTCGCATGGCAGTCTCTCGTCGGGAACCGACACCGGCTTGCGCGATGTCGCGGGGGTGTGTGCGCATACCGCCTTCTTCAATGCGCAGGGACCGGTCACGGGTCACCTACGCAGTTCGGCCGACCTGCGGTTTCTGGTGCTTTACAACTAGGGTCTCAGGTTGGCCATGTCGCTAGACGACCACCGCTTTCCATGTCCGAGTCACTGATCATGGTTTTCAAGGAGATTGGCAATGACGAACGAAGAAGAGCAGGTTGAATCGGTGGCAAAGCTGTACGCGAAAGCGACCGAAAACGATTGGCGCACGGTGCAGTCTGCTGCGCAGCACGCGCAAGCCGATCGCCCGGTGGCTGCAGGTGAAGAGCCGGTCGGCGGGCAGGCGTCTACCGAAGCGTCATCGTCGGCGAGTCCGATGACGACGGCCGAGACGGTCAAGCTGATGAATGTCGCCCGCTCGATTCTCGTGAACGAGAATGGCAGCGTCGGCTAGACATGGATGCGCTATCGGCGTCGTAGTGCCGCCCCGGCCTTCAGGGCGGTTTTTTTTGCAGGAGGAGTCGCAGGGTGTACTTCGTACACGAGAACCCGGTGCGCTCGTCCTTTCCGGATTTTCAGATGGCGCCAGGGAAAGGAGGCGTCCAGTTCATGCGGCACGACAGCGATCTGCTTGAGGCATCGCAGTCTGGCTCGATCCAGGCCTTGCACGCATTTCACGGTGCGCTTCTTCCCGGAACGATCGCTAACGCGCTCGATACCCCTTTTTATCGCGCGCACTGGTCAGGATGCTCGCTGCGGCATGTCGGCCTGGATAGCCTGGCAGAGTTGCCACCGGTCGAGAAGGATCACATCCGCGCGGCCGGCGATGCAGCGAGGAATCGCGCAGGGGTCATCTGCGACGATGTCTTCACCACGGGGACGACGGGAAATCCGCTGATCACGGTGCGCAGCGACCGTGAGCAGGCGTTCATCGCCGATTTTTTCGCGAGAGTGCTGCGCGACCGCCCACCGGGGCCACTGCTGCGTGGGCTGGAGTTCAAGAACCCGTATCACGGCCACCTGGTCCGGGTGCCCGGGGCTGCCCATTATCATCGTGTCAGCGTATTCGACGCGGGCAGTTTCGAGTACGGGCGGACCACTCTCCTGCGCAGCCACAACGACGCCAACGTGGATGCACGCTGCTCGGTGCTGATGGGGCTGGAGCGCTGCTTGCGCGCGTTTACCCTGGACACGTTGCGAACCTATCCGGATGGCTTCCCAGTCACGGCGCTTCGCCTGGTGGTTTCTTACTCGCAGTATCTGACGCAGGCCTGGCGCCGTAGGCTGCAGGAGACCTGGGCGGCGCCGGTCGTCGACCGGTTCGGCGTCAGCGAGGTGTTCGGCGGCGCCAGCCAGTGCCTGGCCTGTGGCTGGTACCACTTCGAGCCGTTCGTCATCGCAGAAGTGATCGGTGCCGAAAGCGGAAACCCCATTTCCGCGGGGCAGGGTCTGCTCGCCTTGACCGCGCTGTCTCCCTTCCAGCAGGCGCAGCCTCTGATCAGATACTTGACTGGAGACCTCGTCGAGGTGACGCACACCTCCTCGTGCCGTCCGGGCACGACAGCGATAAAGCCGCTGGGGCGCGCGCGATACGGCGTGCCGAAGCCTGGCGGTGATCGTTGGCTGGTCACTCCGGCGTCCGTGCTTGAGGCAGTGGACGAAGTGCCTGAGATCGAGCGCACGGCACGCTTCGCCGGCATCGAGCAGGTGCGCGATCCTCATGCGGTCGGTAACCCGAAATTCCGGACCCGCTGGTCGCAGCAGGGGGGCGTCGTCGCTGTCAAGGTCGAGGTGGCGCTTTGCGATGGCCTGTCCGAACGCCGCCGCTTCGATATCCTTGCCGAACTCCGGGACGAGGTCTTGCGTCGCAACAAGGCGTTGGCGGATGCGCTTCAAGACAACGCTGCGACGCTCGACGTCGACGCCTGCGACGGTATCGAGGAGGGCGATCTGATTGCGCAGGCGCATTCGGGTGGGGTATGGAGCGCGGCATGATGCTGGTCGAGCCGTACGACGTCAGGGTGTGCGGTGCGGCGTGTCCGCAGCATTCCGGCAATGAGCGAAGAGGGTCCGATGCGAGAGGATGAAGGTGAGTCCTTGTGTCTGCGTGGAGTACGGACATGGCACGAACAGTGCGTCCAGGGAGTTTTCGGGGACGTGTTGGGCAGGCCGGTCGACCGGATAGATTTCGACAGCAGCTTCTTCACCCTGGGGGGGACTTCTACGCAAGCGGCGCAGTTGGCCAGTCGGATCGGGGAAGCGTTCGACATCGCCGTTCCTGTGCAGGCGGTTTTCGAGCAGTCGACCGTGCGGGACCTGGGGCAGTGGCTCGAAGAACGCACCAAGCGTCTACCGCAAGGTGCGCCATTGGCGCTGAGTCCAGAAGGTCGCAATCGCACGCTGGTATGTATTCATCCTTCCAGCGGATTCGGTCGGCCTTACAGGGTGTTGCTGCCGCATCTGGCAGCCGATATGTCGGTCTACGCCCTGGAGGCGCGCGGCCTGCGCGACGGCGAAGCCTTGCCTGCGACGCTTGATGAGATGTGCGCCGACTACATAGGGCAGATCCAGCGACTTCAGGCGTGTGGTCCTTATCACTTGCTCGGTTGGTCTTTCGGAGCGATCCCGGCCCATGCCATCGCGACCGCTATGCAGGCGCGTGGGCTGGAGGTGGACAGTCTTGTCCTGATCGACGGGTTTCCCTTCGACGGCGAACCTTGGATCGAACAAATGGTGTCAAGCCATCGTGCGCATTGGAGCCAGGAAATATTGAGCTTCCGGGAAGTGCGTGATGCCTGTCCCGAGCGGCAGGCCGCCATGCTGGATCGTCTCTGTGCGATCAAGAGAAACAACGTGCGCCTGCAGGCATATGAGAATCGCGCTGTCTTCATGGGAGACGCGCTTCTGGTCAATTGCGGGGCGCATCCGTTCTCGTGGAACGCGTATGTGTCCGGAACGCTGCAGGAAGTGAGTGTTCCGTTTGGACACAATGTGCTGATGATGGAGGAAGCTGCTGCGTTCTACGGCCCCAAGATCGCCGATTACCTAGGCCGAGGCATACGGGGTGGCGCGCCGCGAGGCGCTTGATCCAGTGTTTTTCGCAACAAAGACTCGTCGCGCGGGTGGCCTAACGCACGTTCCGGCGGTCGTGGTGCCGCCGGAATGCGCGATCCAGTCGGGATCTGTCAGGGCCGGGTCCGCACTACTGGGGCGACTGCAGCATCTTTCCAGCGGGGCGGACGACGTACTCCCCATCAGGATGGAACTTCACGGCCTTGAGGAAGCGGATTCCCTGATATGCCTCTCTACGATGGACAAGCTGCATGTTGTCGTAGAGCAGCACGTCTCCCTGCTTCCATGGGTGTGAGTAGATGTTTTCTGGCTTCAGAATCTTCTCGAGAAGATACGCGGCCTTCTTGTCGCTATCTGCGATGCTTTCGCCGTCGGGTCCAATGAACTGGCGAGTGTTTTCGCTGATGTAGATGAACTCGTTTCCAGTGAACGGGTTGGTTTCAACCACCGGATGTGCCACGATGCTTGCGGCTTGCCGTGTCGACCAGAGTTTGCGTAGTTCGGACAGTTCGCTTGGGTCGATATCGAGATTGTCCACCGCGGTCGTCGCAAAACTTGTGGCGCCCTCGTTGTCGGTGGGAATCAGGCAATACAGCATGGCGATCGATGCGGGAGCTTCCCTGAATTCCTGGTCGGAGTGCCACACGTCGGTGGAGTCCGCTGCGAACCCGAGTGCAGAACCGTCGGGTTTCTTCAGGTTGGTAAGGTAGGCGATACTATCGGAAGGGCTGTTGAACGCCTTGGGAGGCGCTTCGATCTTGCCCGACCCAAGGCGTCGCGAAAAATGGATCAGATGGTGGTCTTCGAGAACCTGATCGCGGAAGATGAGCAGGCCGTGCACCGCAAGCAACTTCCGTATCTCGACGATGTCCTGGTCGGACGCCGACTTTATGTTGTAGTGCTGCAGTTCCTTGCCGTAGCGCGCCTGTCCCGGCAGCGAGTCGCCTTGATGGCCAAGCGCTTGGCGGCGCGAGATCTCTTCTACGGAGATATCAGAAAGCATTTGCAACCCTCCTTAGCTGGTGTTGGGATACTGCCTGTTGTTGATCGGTTCTCGCCTGCGTCGAGTCGAACGCTGTCCAACATGTGTTGGATCTGCATAGTGTCTTGGGAACGTCAGGAAAAAGCGCCTCCCCGGAAGCATCTCGATACTAGAGGATGGCGTCTAGGCAATCGTTAAATCGCTGCAGATGTCTACGATCGCATGCCCGGCAAGTTAATCGTGGCCACAAGCTATCGCGATGGCGAGGCACACCGTCAAGCGCTTCATGCCGCTGCCGTACGCGTCGCAAGTGAATGCCGCGACCATGTTTGCTGGTTCGCAGGAGCCAGTTCACTGTGCCGTTATCAGCAGTAGAGGTCGGTACGCTGGGTCGCAACGCAGAAGCGGTGTCGCATCGTGCGGGAGCAGCCTGAAGCGGACAAACGTCCTGCGATGATCGATGTTGAAGCTCAGCAGTTCAAAGTCGTTGCGGTAGGCATGAAGCAGGGTGTTCCTACCATTGGTTTCGCTGGTGCGTATAGCCATCGCCGTAGCTTCCTGGCAATCGAGCCTCGCTGGCGTGGTTCTTCTTTGCCAATGGGTAGTGTGGAGGACGCGTCCAAGAACAGTCCTGCACTAACAATCCTGCAGAAGCGGGTGCGAATCTTTGTTTCTCTTTCCCATTACGGGATGCACCGGGTGTCCGTCAACATCGGACTGCCCCTGCCGGCAGGGGCATGCGACCGAAGTGCCATTGGCGGGCGATCATAGTCTGCTTCCGGCACCTGGCATCAAAGAACGGCGGTCTCAGCAATCTTGAATGCCACTGTCGCGGCAACTCGAAAAATCCGCATGCGTTGGGCCGCGGCGTTTCGTTCTTGCGTTTATATAGAGGTGATGTCACACGGATCGGCTTCGTCATCACCTCGGTGCTGTGCCTTTGCCTGACAGGGCCAGCATCATCATCTTCCGAGCAGCCAACAGCAGCGCTGACATCTCTGCTGGAAGTAGATGGAACAGTCGAGAAGCTTGATGAAAAAAAAGGGTGTTTTCAAAACGTCAACTTCTCCGTTGCGGAGCCGGCACTGCATTTCGAAGATTTTAGTGTAGCCCCTGAGGCGATCTGTGTGGTCGCATCAATGCTGGATCGCTGTTCACGTCACCTTCGACATATGGACGGCATTCGGTAAAGATGAGGGTTTGCTTCGACGATCAAAGCCTCGGCACGCCAGAGCGACGCTCCAGGCGTGGCCCAGAATGACTAGCTCGGCGTCGTGATCGGATTGATCGATTTGACCCTGCATGACGTATCAAGCAGGATTGTTCAACTATCCGTGTTGAGCGTCATCATGATATGGATGATTATTTCATGTTCAAGTTGAAAGGAGATGCGCTTATTGCCCGCTTCATAATATAGCCAATGCTGACTGTTGCTGTCATCTGCCGTACCTTGGCCATACTTGCTGAGCAGCACGTTCTCCGTATCGCCGATCGTGATGCCTCTTGCTGTTTTGACCGAGGATGTGTTGATGGTTATCTGCGCGATCAGATAGCTATCGATGTCGCGCCGCTCTTCTTGCCAGAATAGGTTGGCCGTGTAGATTTCAAATCCGTTATATTGATGTTGGTAGTACTTGTAACTGATATCTCCGTCAGGCACATCGCCCACGAAATCTTCGCTGATTTGAGTGCCTGCCTGCTTTTTGGTCTGGTCACTCCATTTTTCTCCCAGGAAAAAAGAACGGTTATTGATTTTAACGCTAAAATCAGCTTCTGTTATTTTGGCGGGCGCTGCGAGAGTTGTTGCTGCAATGGCCATATTGGCCTGGGTGGCAGGAAGCAATAGGGCAAGCAGAAGTGATGCTATTCTGGGAGAGGTAATAATGTTGATAAATGTTTTATTTAAATTCATGAGGTGGCAAGAAGACTCGCAGTGGAAAGCGCTCTAACATTATCGGCTGTCGAGTCGTGCCAAGCAACGCGTAGCGGCGTCCATCGTGAAGGCGCTTGCCATTGGCTACCGTCTTCGCAGCTGCGTCACGTCAGCGGCAAACCCTGCTCAATGGCGTAACGATTGGTGCATCGTAGTCGACACCCGTGCCTGGAATGCATCGCGGCGATCGGCGCCTGCATCGACATCGCGTCACTGCCCAAGCCGCGTGCTGCTTGGAGAGCGAAGGACTGCACCTGGATATGGTCGCGGCGCTGCGCAGCCCAGCAATGACGTGGAAGGCGAGCCGGTGACACGTGTCGCTCAACGCCGCCAAGGCCATTCGGGGCATGGGCCGTTGCCAGCTTTCCGCAGTGCATGGCGAATTGGTAACCGATGCGGATAAATAAATGCACGCTGCCAGCGCGCGCGGGGCTTTGACAGCATGGAGTAGATCCGCTTCGCTTGGGCTGAATTGCGGCGGTTCAGCGTAGCCACACCGTCTCTGCTATATCGGCGCCTGTTAGTCCGAGAGTACGACGTACTTCTTCCGTACACAGTGACCTACGCGCAGTACTCGCATGGTTATCGATGTGCTCCAAGAGCTCCGTAGCGTCAAGCAACTTCAGGGCATGCTGGTGTGTGATCGACATGCGTGCTGTTGAGCGGAGGTGGCGACACGCCTGATGAACGCGGCAACGCATTTCGATACTGAGTTCGACTCGCGGTCCATGCTAGTGGGCTATACGAATCCGGAGAGTCGAAGGCATCGGATGAGTTCGCAGATCAGCGAGGTGGCATGTAGGCCGCTCCCAGAAGCTCCCCAGCCTTGCAAGGCGGGGGAGCACGAACGCCTGGAACTTAGCCGCGCGCGTTGTCGCGCGCCTTGCCCACTTCGCTCTGCACCTTGCCGGCGTTCTTTTGCATCTTGCCTTCGACTTCCTTCATCTTGTTGCCGGTCACCTTGCCGGCGACTTCCTTGACGGTGCCCTTGATCTGGTTCTTGGCGCCTTCGGTACGATTCTTGTCCATCGTTGACTCCGCAGTAGGGATGCCCTCAAGTGGGCATCTCCAAACTGCGCGCCGGCTGGTAGCGCTCGAGTGAAAGTCGAGCGGGCGCGCACGCATCGTTTAGGCGGCGGAAGGGTTGCGCCCCCATGCCCGCGCTATTCATCGAGCTTGTCATTGCGCATTCCCTGCGCTGGCGTGCTCCAGCGCCTTGTAATGTGGGCACGAGCACAGTGACGCGATCTTTCGTTTCCCGCTAGAAACGAAGCCATCCGTCAGCATCGGCAGGCCGATCGATGGCCTGCGCCAGCGCTGTGCACTCAATACCGGCCGAGATACAGCGTGATCACGCCCCAGGTGTCGATCAGGCCGTGCGCGAGAATCATTGCCCACAGGTTGCGCCTGGAACGCAGATAGGCGTACCCGAACAGCAGGCCGACCACGCCGGTCAGCAGGATGCCGGAAGCGCCCTGGGCGGCGTGCATCAAGCCGAACACCACGCCGCCGGCCAGCGCGGCAATCCAGCGGCCGCCGCGTATCCGCCCCAGCAGGGCATCGAGTTGATGCATGAGGAAGGCGCGGAACACCAGCTCTTCGCCGAGCGCTGCGCTCAGCCATGCCGCGCCGATCAGATGGGTCGTGGCCTGGACGTTGCCTTTGAGCGCGCCGTAGGCACTGTAGTCGGTCTTGTTTCCGGTGATGGTGTCGATCAGCGGTTGCAGCACCGGCGTGATGAAGCCGGCGGTCAGCAACACCAGTAGCGCGGTCCAGCCGATCACGGACACCAGGCGAGGGCGCGCCACGCCGCAGGCCATGCGCGAGCGCGTTTCGATCCATACCAGCGCGAGGCCGAGCAGGCCGACCACCGGCATTCGCCACGGGAACGGCAGCCACGGGTAGGACGCCAAGGAGAGGACCGCGACGCTCAGTGCGATGCGCAGCAGCGGGTGGCGCATGAAGGCCATGCTGGAAGCAGGGTGGAGAGTGCGTTGGGTCGAGTCGTGCATGCCGGATGTGGAAGCGAGTGAGCGCTCAGCGTAGCGAGCCGGCGTCATCGAATACCGTGCCGAAGGCCATGCAGGCCAGTTACACCTGCATGACGACGTCACCGGCGTAGCGTGATGCAAGCTCGCATCTCATCGGCACCGGGATGTTGCCACGGCTGGCACTTGCGCAAGCACAGATAGAAGTGAGAGGCGGATCGCGCTTCTCCAGCAGTTCCGTAAGGGCCGCAGCAGGTGACCGTCGCGGTTTGCGATACGCCTTCAGATCAGAAGGATCGCCGCCTGCCGGGTCCGCAAGCAGCCGCCGCAACAGCGCAGTGGCGCTGTGAGGCGCTGCGGCCTCATCGAAGTGGTCGACGTCTCTATTGCATGCGTGAGGCAGGCACGGCGATCAGGCAAGGTATTCACGCGCTGCCAGCAATTCGCACGCGTGCAGAACGTCTCTACGCGTCACTTGCCTTGCGTCTACCGACGGCGAGCGTGAGCGTGTGGTGTGCGCGCAGGTCGCAGCGTGAGGCCGGAGCACCGCCGGGCCGAGCTTGCCTTACGCTTCTCGCCGCCAGCATCGCATCCTGGCGGCGAGAAGTGACACGGGAACGGCGCGCTCAGCGGCCTGCAATCACGCAGACGCTGACGTCTGGCACTCGAACACGCTCACGCTGCGCGGCGGCGCCAGGAACTCGCTCGCGCCGGCCGGCATGCTGTCGACTTGCAGCGCGTCGTCGGTGGACAGCACCAGCTTCCAGTGCAGTTCCTCTTCCGACGAGGGCAGCACGAAGCTCACGCCCTCGTGGTAGGCATTGATGACGATCAGCAGGGTGTCGTCGTTGGCCAGCTCCTTGACGCCCGAGGTCTGGGCCTTGCCTTCCAGTAGCAGGCCGACCGAGCGCGCGCCGGCGTCGGTCCAGTGCGCATCGTCCATTTCGGTGCCGCCGGGGTTGAGCCAGGTCAGGTCTCGCACGCCCGCATCTTCGTTGTACTGGCCGTTGAGGAAGCGGCCGCGGGTCAGGATGCGATAGCGTCGGCGCAGGGCAGTAACCGCCTTGACGAACTCGGTGAGGCGTCCTTCGGTCGGGTCGCGCTCCCAGTCGATCCAGGTGATCTCGTTGTCCTGGCAGTAGGTGTTGTTGTTGCCGCCCTGGGTCTGCGCGCGCTCGTCGCCGGCCAGCAGCATCGGCGTGCCCTGGGCCAGCAGCAGCGTCGCCAGCAGGTTCTTCATCTGCCGCTCGCGCAACTGCAGGATGTCGGCATCGTCGGTCTCGCCTTCGGCGCCGTAGTTGCAGGAGCTGTCATGGTCGGAGCCGTCGCGGTTGTCTTCGCCGTTGGCCGCGTTGTGCTTCTCGTTGTAGCTGACCAGGTCGTGCAGTGTGAAGCCGTCGTGCGCGGTGATGAAGTTCACCGAGGCCCACGGCCGGCGCCCGCGGCGATCGAACAGATCGGCCGAGCCGGTGAAGCGGGTGGCGAATTCGGCGAGCTTGCCCTCGTCGCCTTTCCAGAAGGCGCGTGCGTTGTCGCGGAACTTGTCGTTCCATTCCGACCAGCCCGGCGGGAAGTGGCCGACCTGGTAGCCGCCCGGGCCGCAGTCCCAGGGTTCGGCGATGAGCTTGACCTGCGACAGCAGCGGGTCCTGGTTGCAGGCGTCGAGGAAACCGCCGCGCTGGTCGAAGCCGGTGGGTTCGCGGCCGAGGATGGTGGCCAGGTCGAAGCGGAAGCCGTCCACGTGCATCTCGCCGGCCCAGTAGCGCAGCGAGTCGTTGACGAACTGGATCACCCGCGAGTTGCTCAGGTTGAGCGTGTTGCCGGTGCCGGTGTCGTTGATGTAGTAGCGCTTGTCCTCGGCCAGCCGGTAGTAGCTGGCGTTGTCGATGCCACGGAAGGACAGGGTGGGGCCCAGTTCGCTGCCTTCGGCGGTGTGGTTGTAGACTACGTCGAGGATCACTTCCAGGCCCTGGCGGTGCAGCGCCTTGACCATGTCGCGGAACTCGTCGCGGTGGCCGCTGACCAGGTAGCGCGACTTGATCGCGAAGAAGCCGAGTGTGTTGTAGCCCCAGTAGTTGCGCAGGTCCTTGTCGAGCAGATGCTGATCGTCGAGGTAGGCGTGCACCGGCAGCAGTTCCACTGCGCTGACGCCCAGTTCCTTGATGTAGCGCAGCACCGGTTCCTGTGCCAGTCCCGCGCAGGTGCCGCGCAGCGCTTCCGGTACCTGCGGGTGGCGCATGGTGTAGCCGCGCACGTGGGTCTCGTAGACCAGGGTCTCGTTCCACGGCGTCAGCAGGCGCTCGTCGTCCTCCCAGTCGTAGGTATCTTCCACGACCACGCACTTGGGCATGAACGGCGCGCTGTCGCGCTCGTCGAAGCTGAGGTCGCCGTCCGCATGGCCGACGGTGTAGCCGTACAGTTCGTCGGCCCAGATCAGGTCGCCCTCGAGTTCGCGTGCGTACGGGTCGAGCAGCAGCTTGTTGGGATTGAAGCGGTGGCCTTCGCTGGGCGCATAGGGGCCGTGCACGCGATAGCCGTAGCGCTGGCCGGGCTTCACGTCGGGCAGATAGCCGTGCCAGATTTCGTTGGTGTATTCGGGCAGGTCCAGGCGCGTCTCGGCGCCGGCATCGTCGAACAGGCACAGCTCCACGCGGGTGGCGTGCGCCGAGAACAAGGCGAAGTTGGTGCCCTGACCGTCGAACACGGCGCCGCGGGGGAAGGGACGCCCTTCGCGGATGCGCGAGGGAGTGGCATAGGCGGCGCTGGTGGGGTGGCGCATCGGGCAGGCTCTCGGCCGGAACGCCGGCAGTAGGGGAGGGAGAGCGGAAGCATGGCCGCGAAGGCCGTGCAGGACGCGTTACGGGGCGCCGAGGGTGGCGTGAGGACATGGGCGGCACGAGGTGCAGCCGATGCAGGAATGACCCAGCGACGCCATGGCGCAGCTGGGCAGGCAGACGGCGCGAGACCATCGCGGCCCGGTCCGATACGGCCCCGGGCACGACCTGGCCTGGCGCGCTTAGCGCGGCAGGTCGAACAGCAGGAACTCGCTGTCCTTGGCATCGGCGAACTGCAGGCTCGCCTCGTCGATCGCCTGGAGCGCGTCGCCGGCCTGCAGGGTCTGGCCGTTGACGCTCAGCGTGCCGCGCACCACCTGTACGTAGGCGCCGCGCCCGGCCGCCAGCGGGTAATCCAGGCGCGCATCGCCGTCGAGGATCGAGGCATAGATGCGCGCGTCCTGGTGGATGCGCACCGCGCCGTCCTCGCCCTGCGGAGCGGCGATCAGGCGCAGCTGGCCGCGCTTGCTGTCCGGCGCGAAGTGCTTTTCCTCGTAGCCCGGATCGATCCCGGCGCGTTCGGGCATCACCCAGATCTGCAGAAAATGCACCGGTTCACTGGCGGAGTGGTTGAACTCGCTGTGGGTGACCCCGGAGCCGGCGCTCATGCGCTGCACGTCGCCGTAGCGCAGCACCGAGCCGTTGCCCATGCTGTCCTTGTGCTCCAGCGCGCCCTCGACCACGTAGGACAGGATCTCCATGTCGCGATGGGCGTGGGTGCCGAAGCCCTGACCCGGCTGCACGCGGTCTTCGTTGATCACCCGCAGCGGCCCGAAGCCCATGTGGCGCGGGTCGTGGTAGTGGCCGAAGGAGAAGGTGTGGCGCGAGGACAGCCAGCCGTGTTCGGCGCGGCCACGGGTGTTGGCGGGGCGGATCTGCAGCATGGGAGGCTCCTTGGTGGCGTTGATATGCAAGTGGATCGAAAGGGCTGAATTGGCGCGATTTGGCGTGCGCTTCGGCTTGGAAACAAGTATCCGCGCTGTCGCCGGGTTTGAAAAACGGATAGATTCGGCATCCATCATCGAAAAATTCGAATGCTCAAGCTCAGCCTCGACGCCCTGCAGATCCTCGACGCCATCGACCGCCGCGGCTCGTTCTCGGCCGCCGGCAAGGCCCTGCACAAGGTGCCGTCGACCATCTCCTACACGGTCGCCAAGCTCGAGGAGGATCTGGGCGTGCAACTGTTCGAGCGCCTAGGGCCGAAGGCGGTGCCGACCGCCGCGGGCGCCGAACTGCTGCGCGAAGGCCGGCATCTGCTGCGCGCGGCCGGCGATCTGGAATTGCGCGTGCGCCGCGTCGCCTCCGGCTGGGAGACCGAGTTCGCGCTGGGTCTGGATGCGGTGTTCGCGCCGGAATGCCTGGCGCAGGACATGGCGGCGTTCTACGCAGTCGCCGACCAGACCCGGCTGAGGGTGGTGCAGGAATCGCTGTCCGGCACCTGGGAGGCGCTGCTGGACCGGCGGGTGGATCTGCTGGTCGGTGCGGCCGGCGAAGGCCCCAGCGGCGGCGGTTACGTGGCCGAGCCCCTGGGCACGCTGCCGTTCGTGTTCGCGGTCGCGCCCGGGCACCCGCTGGCGCAGGCCCCGGAGCCGCTCAGCCGCAGCCAGTTGAGCGCGCATCGCGCGATCGCGGTGGCGGATTCGGCGCGGCGCCTGTTGCCGCGCACGGTCGGGCTGCTGTTCGGCCAGGACGCGCTGACCGTGCCGGACATGCGCAGCAAGTATCGGCTGCAGCTGGCCGGGCTCGGCTTCGGCTTCCTGCCCGAGCCCTACGCGCGTGCGGCGCTGGCGCGCGGCACGCTGGTGCGCAAGGCGGTGGAGGAGCCGAAGCCGGACGAGGTGTTCCAGCTGGCCTGGCGCAGCGGCGAGGAGGGCGCGGCGCTGGCCTGGTGGCGCGCGCGCATGCGCCAACCGGGCGTGTTCGCGGCGTGGCTGGCGCAGATGGCGGCGCGGCTGGACGAGGGCGTGTGAGCTTCGTCGGCCTGCACGCGGCGGCTCGGTAACGCGTTGAGACTGCGTTGCGTGCCGTGCTCCGGCGGTCCAGCCTGAGCGCGGTGTCTGCCTTGTCTCAATGCCGCGGGCGCTTTCTCTGCGTTCGGTGTCCGTCGCTCCGCAGGCGCCGCGCACTCGGGTTGGCGCCGGCCAAGGCGGCGCCTCGTAATCCCGCCAGCGCGGACGGCCAGCGCCTCTGGCCTCATGCGTGGCGCACGCTCCAGCGCGGCGATGGATGGGTCTGTTCCGCCGGTGACGCCGTGGCGCCCGCGCACCTGGCGGATGCCGGGAGGATAATGCGCGGCATCCTCCTCTCTCCACCCGGCAAGCCATGCAGGAATTGATTGCGCGCTATGGTCTGGGGCTGGTCTTCGTCAACGTCCTGGCCCTGTCGCTGGGCCTGCCGGTGCCGGCGCTGCCAACGCTGATCCTGGTCGGTGCGACCTATGCGCTGCTCGACGGGTCGGCGATGTGGACTGCGCTGCTGGGCGCCTTGTCGGTGTCGATCGCGGCCAGCCTGCTTGGCGACCTGCTGTGGTTCGGCGCCGGCCGCCGCTACGGCAACCGCACGCTGCAGTCGCTGTGCCGGCTGTCGCTGTCGCGCGACACCTGCATGAAGCGTACCGAGCGCTTCTATGCGCGCTGGGGCGTGCGCGTGCTGGCGGTGGCCAAGTTCGTGCCCGGCCTGTCGATGGTGTCGGTGCCGATGGCCGGCGCGATGCGTGTGCGCGCCGGGGCCTTCCTGCGCTACGACGCGCTGGGCGCGGCGCTGTGGGCGGGCGGCGGCTTGTTGCTGGGCCTGTGCTTCGCCGACCAGGTGCAGGACCTGCTGGATTGGCTGAGCCTGCTCGGCAGGCGCGCGGCGCTGCTGCTGGTCGGCCTGCTGGCGCTGTACGTCGGCTATCGCGCCTGGCGCCGGCACACGCTGCACAAGGCGATGGAGACCCTGCGCATCGACGTCGACGAACTGCATGCGCTGCTGCAGAGCGAGACGCCGCCACTGCTGCTGGACATTCGCGCACCGGGCTACCGCACGCTGGAGCCGTATGCCATTCCCGGCGCGCAGGAAGTGGACGATCGTCAGGTCGATGCGCTCGTCGCACGCTTGCCGCGCGATCGACGGATCGTCATCTACTGCGCCTGTCCCAACGAGGTGTCGGCCGCGGTGCTGGCCAAGCGCCTGCGCCAGCACGACTTCGAGGACGTGCTGCCGCTACGCGGTGGCCTGGATGCGTGGCGTGCGGCGGGTCATCCGGTGATCGTGCTGGACGCTGCGGCTGCAGTGGCGCCGTCGTCGAAGGGCACTACGATCGTGGCGTGAGTCGGCGTGCCGGGAATGTCATGCGTGTCGATGGCGCCTACGGACGCACAGGTCGCGCGTGCGCCCTGGCTAATGCGGACGAGTGCGTTCTCTGCAGGCGTGTGCGGGCGGCTGGGCAGGACCGGGCAAGTGATGTGGTCACGCGCTCGATTCTTTTGCCTGCGTCGCCTGCACCTCGCTGATGCGGCAACCCGCTGCAACGGGTGAGGTTTACATCGCTGCGTTCACGTGTCGTTCCTTGCCTTGCGATTGGATGCGCACATGATGCAGTCGACGGAACAACCGGCGCGGTCGGCGTGTGTCGGTGGTGCTCCCGCAGCGTGGGGCGCCGAAGCGGATCCTCATCCTCATCTTCGTGCATGGAGACAGTCATGAACATCGATCTATCCGGTAAAACCGCCCTCGTCACCGGCTCGACCGCCGGCATCGGCTTCGGGATCGCCAAGGGCTTGGCCGCGGCGGGTGCCGAGGTCGCGCTGAACGGTCGCGACGAGGCCCGCACCGAGGCCGCGGTTGCTGCCCTCAAGCGCGACGTCGCCACTGCCCGCGTGCGTGCCGTGGTGGGCGACGTGGCCACTGCGGCCGGCTGCGACGCGATCGTCGCGGCGCTTCCTGCAGTCGATATCCTGGTCAACAACGCCGGCATTTTCGGGATGCAGGACTTCTTCGAGACGCCCGACGCGGAATGGGAGCGCTTCCTCGCCGTCAACGTGATGTCCGGCGTGCGTCTTTCCCGAGCGTATCTGCCGGGGATGGCCGACAAGGGCTGGGGGCGTGTGCTCTTCGTCTCGTCGGAGTCCGGACTCAACATCCCGGTCGAGATGATTCACTACGGGGTGACCAAGACCGCCGATCTCGCCCTGTCGCGTGGGCTGGCCAAGCGCATGGCCGGCACTGGCGTTACCGTGAATGCCATCCTGCCGGGGCCGACGCTGACCGAAGGCGTCGCCGCCATGTTGTCCGACCAGGTGCAACAGTCCGGCAAGCCGCTGGACGAGGTCGCCGCCGACTTCGTCAAGGCGCACCGCGCCAGCTCGATCATCCGCCGTGCCGCCACGGTGGAGGAGGTTGCCAATCTCTGTGTCTACGTCGCTTCGCCGCAGGCGTCTGCGACCACTGGTGCGGCGTTGCGCGTCGATGGCGGCGTGGTGGACACCATCGCCTGAGTCAGCCGGGGGCCTCGGCACTCGTGCAGGTGAGGCCGAGGCGGTGTGTGTCCGCCTCGTCGCCTTGGTTGATCGTCTGTAATGCGAACGCCTGTACGCGGGCACCGTGATCGGCAGCATCGTCATGCTGCGGAGGAGCCGCTCGTCCTTGCGCGAGGCCTGCAATCGCCAACGCGCAGGCAAAAAAAACGACAAGCGCTGGCTTGTCGTTTTTGATCTGACTGGTGCGCCCGGAGAGATTCGAACTCCCGACCGCCTGGTTCGTAGCCAGGTACTCTATCCAACTGAGCTACGGGCGCGTTGTCAGGCGCGGGATTATTCACGACTTGCGGCGATTCGTCTACACCTGCGTGTCGTCGGCATGACGGTCGTGGGCGAGTGCGCCGCTGTGGGCTGCTTCGATGCGACCGGATCGCCGCGGCAGGGCAAAAAAAAACGACAAGCGGTGGCTTGTCGTTTTTCATCTGACTGGTGCGCCCGGAGAGATTCGAACTCCCGACCGCCTGGTTCGTAGCCAGGTACTCTATCCAACTGAGCTACGGGCGCGTCGTCAGGAGCGGAATTATGCGGGAGTCGATCTGGCCCGTCAATGCTCTTTCCGAAAAATTTCACTGATCGGCCAGCAGCGCCGCGGCCACGGCGGCGGGGCGCTTCATCCAGGCGAAATGATCGGCGGCCGCGCCCAGCTGCGCCGCGTCCAGGCAGTGGATCTGCGCGGCCGGCGTGGCCAGCTTGTCCAGCAAGCCGCGCAGCGAGGATTGCGGCGCCAGCCAGTCGTCCTGCAGCACGACGCCATGCACCGGCAGCGTCAGTTGCGCCAACTGCGCTTCCAGGTCGGTGGCCATGCCGGCCGCAGCGTAGCGGCCACTGCGGCCCACGCGCGCCCAGTCGGCGATCAGGCCGCGCGCTTCGGTGCCGCCGAAGCCCAGGCGGCGGCCGTGCAGCACGCCTTGGCGCTGCGCCAGCCACGGCAGCAGGCGGTAGGCCAGCGGCAGCAGATAGCCGCGCGGTGCGGGAAAACGGCGCCAGTACGGCGTGCCGCTGGCGACCAACCACAACGCAGCGAACGCCTGCGGTTGCAGGCTGGCGTAGCAGCAGGCGAGCTGTCCGCCGAGGCTGTGGCCGCCGCCGACCAGCGGCGCCGCGATCCCGCACCCGGCGATCGCCGCCTGGCTGGCGGGCAGATCCAGTTGCAGCAGGGCGCGATAGCCCCAGTCGCAGCGCCGCGACGGCCGCAGCGTGCTGCTGCCGTTGCCGCGCCATTCGTGCAGGAACACCGCGACCCCGTGTGCGGCCAGCGCTTCGGCGAACGGCAGGTAGTGACGCGCGGCCACACCCAGCGCCGGCAGCCAAAGCAGCGCCTGCCGCGGCGCATCGGGAATGCGCGCCAGCAAGGTCCAGCGATGGCCGTCGGCCGCGGCGACGGGCAGGGCGTGCTCGGCGACCGCAGCACCAATGGGGGCGGCGCTCATCATGGGCCGCGCGCCGCGCCGAAATGGTCCAGCACCGCCACGTCGCTGCGGCCGGGCCGGTAGCTGCCACGCAGTGCGCGCGCCACGTAGTCGATCGCCGCTTCGCAGGCGGCCGGCAGGGCCAGGCCCTGGCACAGCTGTGCGGCGATCGCTGCGGCGAGGGTGCAGCCGGTGCCGTGTGCGTCCAGCGCCAGTCGCGCATGGCTGAATTCGCTGCGGCTGACGCCGTCGTCGTAGCGGTCGATCACCCGCTGGCCTTCCTGCAGGTGGCCGCCCTTGAGCAGCACCGCTTGCGCGCCGGCTTCGAGCAGCGCCGCGGTGGCGTGCTCGGCGTCGTCGGCGTTGTGGATCGGGCGGCCGAGCAGCAACTGCGCTTCCGGCACGTTCGGCGTCACCAGCGTCGCCAGCGGCAACAGGCGGCCGCGCAGCGCGTCCAGGGCGTCGTCCTGCAGCAGCTTGGCGCCGCTGGTGGCCACCATCACCGGGTCCAGCACCACCCAGGGCGGGCGATATTCTTCCAGCGCGTCGGCGACCAGGTGGATCACCTCGGCGTTGGCGAGCATGCCGAGCTTGACCGCGGCGATGTCGAAGTCGGCGAAGCAGGCGTCGATCTGCGCGCGCAGGAACGACAGCGGCGGCACGTGCACCGCGGTGACGCCGCGGGTGTGCTGGGCGGTCAGCGCGGCGGCCGCCGCCAGCCCGTGCACACGGTGCGCGGCGAAGGTCTTGAGATCGGCCTGGAGGCCGGCGCCACCGCCGGAATCGGTGCCGGCGATACTCAGTGCGGAGACGACGGTGGGTTCGCTCATGCGCCGATTGTGCAGGGCTGGCGCGGGTTATGCACTCGGCGTGCCCTCAGCGCTCGCGGCTGCGGTAATGCGCCTGCAGCGCATACAAGGTGCCGACCGTGCCGGTCAGCAGGGCAGGGCCGAGCAGTGCGTCGAAGCCGACATGGCGGTAGGCCCAGGCGCCGAGCACGCCGCCGCACAGGAAGCCGCCGATGATCAGCAGGCTCAGGCGGATGCGCCGGCGCGGCAGAGGCAGGCCGCGCAGCGCCTGGCCCAGGCCGATGCCCAGGTCGGTGAACATGCCGGTGAGGTGGGTGGTGCGCACCACCGCGCCGCTGTAGATGGTGGTGGTGGCGTTCTGCAGGCCGCAGGCGATCGCGGCGAGCACGGCGCCGGCGAGTTGCTGCTGCTTGAACGCCTGCATCGCCGCCAGCAGCAGCAGCGCCTCCAGCGCCAACGCCACGCCGTAGCGGCGGCCCAGGCGCAGGCGGCTGTCCTGCACGATGAAGCCGCCGAGCATCGATCCGCCGAGGAAGGCCAGGACCACGCCGGCCAGTTGCGCGATCGCGCGTGCGTCGCCGTCGGCCAGCGCTGCGCCGAGCAGGGTGGTGGTGCCGGTGAGGTGGGTGACCGCCTGATGTTCGAAGCCCAGATAGCCGACCACGTTGACCATGCCGGCGACGGCGGCCAGCGCCCCAGCGAAGGCCCAGGCCCAGCGTGGCAGTTCCAGGTTCATGCCGCGCGCAGGGCAGCCGCGGCGCGGCGGCCGCGGGATGCGCACGCTCCAGCGTGCCGCCCGCACTGGCGCCTGCCTGCAGCCACCTCAGCGTGCGCCGTTGAGCGCGATCTCGGAAAAGCGTTCGCTGGCCGGGTCGTAGACCGCGCCCCAGAAACGGCTGCCGCCGCCGCAGGCCTTTACCGCGTCGACCGTGGGGTCGCGCTCGCTGTTGTCGTCCGGCGCGAAGGCGTTGACGTAGATCGCCTGCTTGCCGCGGTACAGGATGCCGACGTATTGGCGATCGGACGCGGTGGGGTCGGCGATCTGCGGCTGCAGTTGCGCCAGGTGCGCCTCCAGTTGCGCGATCTGCTCCGGGGTCGGGATCCAGTAGCCGGCGACGTCGCCGTCGTGGCGCGCCGGGCTGTCACGCGAGCAGGTGTCGAGCACCTGCGCCGCGGTGCTGTTGCGGGTGACGATCCACGACTGCCCGGCCTTGACCGCGGTCGGCACCGTGGCGGCGGGCCCGCGCGCGGTGGCGCAGGCGCCGAGCAGGGCCATGGCCAGCGCCGCGCCGGCCAGGCGCACGCCGGCCGCCGCGTTCACAGCACCTCCGAGGCGTAGTCGGCCAGGCGCGAACGCTCGCCGCGGCGCAGGGTGATGTGCGCGCTGTGCGGCCAGGCCTTGAAGCGATCCACCGCGTAGGTCAGGCCGGAGGTGGTCTCGGTCAGGTACGGTGTGTCGATCTGTTCGACGTTGCCCAGGCACACGATCTTGGTGCCGGGGCCGGCACGGGTGATCAGCGTCTTCATCTGCTTCGGGGTCAGGTTCTGCGCTTCGTCCAGGATCAGGTAGCGCGACAGGAAAGTGCGCCCGCGCATGAAGTTCATCGAGCGGATCTTGATGCGGCTGGCGAGCAGATCGTTGGTGGCCTGGCGGCCCCAGGTGCCGCCTTCCTGGGTGTGGGTGAGCACTTCCAGGTTGTCGGTGAGCGCGCCCATCCACGGCGTCATCTTCTCTTCCTCGGTGCCGGGCAGGAAGCCGATGTCCTCGCCGACGCTGACCGTGGCGCGGGTCATGATGATCTCGCGGTAGCGCTGCTGGTCCATGGTCTGCGCCAGGCCCGCGGCCAGCGCCAGCAGGGTCTTGCCGGTGCCGGCGGTGCCAAGCAGGGTGACGAAGTCGATTTCCGGGTCCATCAGCGCGTTGAGCGCGAAGTTCTGCTCGCGGTTGCGCGCGGCGATGCCCCACACTGCGTGCTGGCCGCTGCGGAAGTCGTCGACCAGCGCCAGCGTCGCCTTGCGCTCGGCGCTGACCTTGACCACGCGCAGTTCCACTTCGTCTTCGCCGGGCAGGTACAGGTACTGGTTCGGGTACCAGTCCTCGTCGGCGGCCAGGGCGATCTCGTAGCAGGTGCGGCCCTTGTCGCTCCAACTGCGCAGGTCCTGGTTGTGCTTCTGCCAGAAATCCTCCGGCAGCTCGATCGCGCCGGTGTAGAGCAGGCTGAAATCGTCGAGCGCGCGGTCGTTCTCGTAATCCTCGGCGACCAGGCCGCTGATCGCCGCCTTGATCCGCAGGTTGATGTCCTTGGACACCAGGATCACCGGAATTTCCGGCTGTTCCTCGCGCAGCGCCAGCACCGCGGCCAGGATCTTGTTGTCCGGGGCGACGCTGCCGAAGCTGCGCCCGGGCTCGACCGGACGGATCTGGAAATACAGCCGGCCGATGCTGCCGGTGCTCTTGAGCTGGATGCCCTGCGGATGGCTGAGCGGAATGCCGGATTCGATCTGCTCGGCGCCGGCGCCCTCGATCAGTTCGTTGAGGAAACGGCTGACCTGGCGCGCGTTGCGGCTGACTTCGGACATGCCCTTCTTGGCATTGTCCAGTTCCTCGATCACCTGCATCGGCAGGAACACGTCGTGTTCCTCGAACTTGAACAGCGCGGTCGGATCGTGCATCAGCACGTTGGTATCCAGCACGTAGATGCGCTTGCCTCGGGTCATCATGGATTCCTGGAAGAGGAGCAGGGACGAACCATCGCTGCCTGCGGGGCAGGGCGATGCGGGGTGCGGGAAACGGCAGTGATCACTGCTTGGCGGCGGCCTGCAGCGCGTCGAGCACGGCCTGGGCGTGGCCGGGAACCTTGACCTTGCGCCAGCTGCGGACCAGTTGGCCGGTCGGCGAGAGCAGGAAGGTGCTGCGCTCGATGCCCAGCACCTGGCGGCCGTACATGTTCTTTTCCTTGATCACGTCGAAGGCGCGGCACAGCGCCTCGTCGGCATCGCTGATCAGCGGGAAGCGGAAGCCCTGCTTGGCGCAGAAGTTGTCGTGCGACTTCACCGAGTCGCGCGACACGCCCAGCACGGTGGCGCCGGCCTGTTCGAACTGCGGCAGCAGCGCGTTGAATTCGATGCCCTCGGTGGTGCAGCCGGGCGTGCTGTCCTTCGGATAGAAATACAGCACCAGCCAGCGGCCGGCGTAATCGCCGAGCGTGGCGCTGGCGCCGCCGGACAGCGCCAGCGGCAAGGCCAGCGTGCTGCGGTCCAGGGTGTCGCCGTCCTTCATGGGGTGTCCTCCGCGTGCATCGCCATCATCTGCGTTCGATTGCGTCGGTGTCCAGCACGGCTCAGAACTTCATCGGATCCATGATCGCGTCCAGGTTGAGGTGGTCGCAGAACTCGAGGAAGTCGTCGCGGAGCGCGGCGATGTGCATGTTCGCCGGCACCCCGATCGTCACCTGCGCCGAGAACATCTCCGCGCCGGTCTGCATGGCGCGGTAGCGCGTGCTCTGCAGGTTCTCGATGGTGATGCCCTGGCGGTCGAAGAAATCGGCCAGCTGGAACAGGATGCCCGGTTTGTCGGCGGCGATGACCTCGACGATGTACGGCAGCAGGTTGGACTGCGCCTGCTTGGCGCCGGTGCGGTACCACACCAGCTTCATGCCTTCCTCGCGGTCGAGGCGGGTGAGCATGGCTTCGAGCTTGGCCACCGAGTCCCAGGAGCCGGTCGCCAGCGCGGTCACCGACACGTCGCGGCCGACCGTGGCCAGGCGCGCATCGACGAGATTGCAGCCGCTGTCGGCGATACGACGCGTCACCGGCAACAAGGGCGACTCCGGATGCGTCGTGTAGGCGTTGATCAGGAGGTGGTTTTCGGTCGGCGCGGGCCGGGGCGTGGTGTCGGTCAAAGGGGCTTCCGGCATTGCGTAAGGCTGAACGGCATCCGGGCGGTCGCCCGGCACGGTGTGCAGCATACTTGCCCGCGCTTTCGGGCCGCAAGTAACATGCGGGGCGACCCTGCCCCGCGTGCGGGGCCGATCCGTCCGCGCAGCCTGCGCGGCCCTCCTCTCCCAGCGAGCACCCGGCATCTTGTCCCTCTCCGGCATCATCACCGCCCTGGCCACGCCCTTTGAGGGCAATGGCGACCTCGACCTCGACGCCTGGCAGCTGCTGCTCAAACGCCAGCTCGACGGCGGTGTGCAGGGGTTGGTGGTGGCCGGATCGACCGGCGAGGCGGCCACGCTGCTGGACGCCGAATACGACCGGATCCTGCGCGAGGCGGTGCAGACGATCGGCGGGCGCGTCCCGGTGCTGGCCGGGACCGGCCTGTCCGGCACCGCCAAGACCGTGGCGCTGACCCGCCGCGCCGCCGCCAACGGCGCGCAGTACGCGCTGGTGGTGACGCCGCCGTACGTGCGCCCGACCCAGGCCGGGCTGATCGCGCATTACACCGAGGTCGCCGAGCAGGGTGGCCTGCCGGTGATGCTGTACAACGTGCCCGGCCGCACCGGCTGCGACCTGCTGCCGCAGACCGTGGCGCAGCTGGCGCAGCACCCGAACATCGTCGGCATCAAGGACGCCAGCAGCGACCCGCAGCGCATCGCCGCGCTCGCGGCCCTGCGCAGCGAGCACTTCGCCGTGTTCAGCGGCGACGACGGCAGCGCCGCGCAGGCGATGCTGGCCGGCTACGACGGACTGATCTCGGTCGCCTCCAATGCCTTGCCGCGCGCCTACCGGCGCCTGTGCGACCTGGCGCGCGCCCGCCAGGCCGAGCCCGCGCAGGCCTGGGACGCGCGGCTGCAGCCGTTCCATGCCTTCTGCGGCATCGAATCCAACCCGATTCCGGTCAAGGCGCTGCTGCAGCGTGCCGGGATCGGCCAGGGCCTGCGGCTGCCGCTGCTGCCGCTGTCCGCGGCGCACCACGCCACGGCCGACCGACTTGCCGCCGACGCTGTCGCGTTGGAAGACCTATCCAGCCGCGAAACGCTCGCGGCCTGACTCCAGGAGATTGATTGATGCGTGCTTCCGTTCCCTACGTCCGCGTGCTGTCGGCCGCCGTGCTGGCGACCACCCTGGTCGCGGCCACCAGCGGTTGCAGCTGGTTCCACAAGGGCAAGCCGCGCGGCGACTATGCGCTGGCGCCCGACATGCGCCCGCTGGAAGTGCCGCCGGATCTGACCTCGCCCGATACCTCGGCGGCGATGAAGGTGCCGGCGCTGGCCTCGGCGCAGCGTCCTGCGGCCCCGGCCGGCCAGGCGCCGGCGGCGTCGAACAGCGGCTTCGTGGTGCCGGGCGCGCGCGACCAGGTGTTCGGCCAGGTCGGCGACGCGCTGGGCGGCATCGAAGGCGTCACCATCGCCAGCCGCGCGCAGCTGCTGGGTTCCTACGACGTGGCCTACGAAGGCAGCAACTTCCTGGTCCGCGTGGTAGCGGTGGATGCCGGCGTGTACGTCTCGGCGGTAGACCCGCGCGGCCTGCCGGCCACCGGCGAAGCGCCGGTCAAGCTGATCGCGGCGCTGAAGGCCAAGCTGGGTCACTGAGCCGGTACGGGTCCGGCGCGTGCGCCGGATCTGTTGCAGAACGCGAAACGGGCGCCGCAGTGCGCCCGTTTTCGTTCGGCGAGAACACGGCGCGGTTTCTTTGCAGATGCAAGGGGCGGCTTTAGCCGGGATGGGCTTGATCGGGATGTCCGTCGCGGCTGATCCAGAAAAGGGGACAAGCGCCATTCCTTGCTTCAGCGCGACGCTGCGCGCCGTACCCTCAACCCAACCCCTCTCCCGGAGGGAGAGGGGCTCGCGCTTCTCCCTTCTCCCTCTGGGAGAAGGTGCCCCGCAGGGGCGGATGAGGGTCGGGCGAAGCCTCGCGTCCTACGAGGGTGTAACCACCCCCGTGCCCGGTCGAGCGGCGGCAACGCGAGTTGTCAGAGGCGCCCTGAAGTCGCAGCTTGTCTCTACGGTTTTGTACGGTCTGGCGGGCGGCGCCTGGGCGGAATCCGCGGCGCGGTTACTTCTGCAGCAGCGGCAGCTTGTTCGGCTTGCCGTCCCACTCGGCGGCGTCGGGCAGCGGTTCCTGGCGCGTGGTCAGCACCGGCCAGGCCTTGGCCAGTTCCGCGTTGAGCGCGACGAAACCTTCCTGGCCGGCCGGCACGTCGTCCTCGGGATAGATGGCGTTGGCCGGGCATTCCGGCTCGCACAGGGTGCAGTCGATGCACTCGTCCGGATCGATCACCAGGAAGTTCGGGCCGGCGTGGAAGCAATCCACGGGGCACACTTCCACGCAGTCGGTGTATTTGCACTTGATGCAGTTTTCGGTGACGACGAAAGGCATGGCTCGATCCGGCGATTAACCCGGTAATTCTAATGCAAAGCGGCTGTCACCGCCGTGTGTGGGCCGGCTGGGGGCGGCGCGCGACGTGCGGCTCAGCCGGCGAGACCGCCGTGCTGCCGCGCAAGGCGATACAGGCCGCGCGCAGCCAGATCTTCCGGATGGGTGCGCACGCTGCTGCCGAGTGCGGCCAATGCATGCGCATAGCGCGCCAGCAGGCCGCTGCCGCCAACCAGGTGCACCACCGGCGGCAAGGTGGCGTGGGCGCGCAGTTCGTGGCCGATCAGCAGCCCGGACAGGTAGGAGGGCGCCGCGGCGCCGCTCAGGCGGTCGAACAGGCCCAGGCTGCGCACGCCGAACAGATGGTGCAGCAGGCCGCCGGGATCGCCGCTGCGCTGCACGCCGGCATCGAACGCGGCCGCGTCGAAGGCGCCGTCGTTGGCGTCCATCAACCGCGCCAGCAGGCTGTGCGTGCGCAGCAGCGCGTACAGTTCGCCGGTCATCAGCGTCGCCACCGAGGCGATGCGCCCGTCCTGCAACGTCACCCACTTGCTGTGGGTGCCGGGCAGGCAGACGTGGTGGATGTCGGCCGCATGCGGTTCCTGTGCGAGCAATGCGAGCAGGCCGATCAGTTGGGTCTCCTCGCCGCGCATCACGTCCGGCACGGCATCGGCATCGCTGGCCACGCCGGGCACGAACCACAGGGTACGGCCGGGCAGGGCCGGGTCCTGCAGCGGCTGCATCGCCGCGGCCAGCGCGGCGGCGTCGGCCGGGCAGGGCGCGTATGGCAGTTCGATCCAACCGTTGCGGCTGCCGATCATCCCGCACAGGACGACATCGCCGTCCCAGCCGTCGATCAAGGTGGCCAGGGTCGCGGCGAAGCGGCCCTGGCAGGCGGCGATGCCCTGGGCGCTGCGGCGCTGTTCAAGGATGTTGCCCTCGGCATCGAGCCGATAGCCGCGCAGGCTGCTGGTGCCCCAGTCGACGACGATCATGCGCTGGCGATGCGTCCTTCGGGCAGGCCGGCGATACCGACTTCAGCCACGAACACGCCGCCGGCCTGCGGCGTGCGCGCCAGTTCGTCGTCGGTGTGGTCCTGCCGCGAGGTGCTTAGGAACAGGGTGCCGCCATCGGTACCGCCCAGGGCGGGGCAAGTGGGATGCTTGACCGGCAGGGCGACGCTGCGCTCGACGCTGCCGTCGGGGCGATAGCGCACCACGCGCCAGGCGCGCCATTGCGCGTTCCACAGGTGGCCTTCGGCGTCGACGATGGCGCCGTCCGGCTCGGCATCGGGGTGATCCAGTTCGGCGAATACGCGGCTGTTGGCGGTGTGCGCGGTGTCCGGGTCGTAGTCGCAGCACAGGATGCGCGGCTGCACCGAGTCGCAGTAGTACAGGGTGCGGCCGTCGGCGCTGAAACAGATCGCGTTGGGGATGGCCACGCCCGGCAGCGGCAGGCGGCGCAGACCGTGGCGTGCCGACCATTGATAGAAGCTGCCGACCGGCGCCTGGTCGTCGCGTTCGCTCATGGTGCCGAACACGAAGTTGCCGTGGCGGTCGGCGCGGCCATCGTTGCTGCGGGTGTCGTCGCGCTCCGGCTCCACGTCCGCCAGGTGCTGCAGCGGCAGCGCGCTGTCGCCTTCGGCGGCGGCGTCCGGATCGGCGGCGTACACGCCCTTGGCCAGCGCCAGCAGCAGGCGGCCGTCGTCGAACAGGCCCAGGCAGCCGGGGCGGTCGGGCAGGTCCCAATGGCGGCTGGCGTTGCTGGCGGGATCGTGGCGCCACAGGCGGCGGCCGCTGATGTCGACCCAGAACAGCATGCCGCGGCGCTCGCACCACAGCATGCCTTCGCCATGCTCACAGCGGCTGTCCACCGCCAGGGTGGCGGTGTGGCGGGGCGGAATGGAAACGTTCATCGGCTCACCACTCGGCGATGCTGCCGTCGGCGTGACGCCAGATGGGGTTGTGCCAGTCGGGTGGGTTGGCGTTGGCATGGCGCAGGCGCTCCTCATCGATCTCGACGCCGAGGCCCGGTTTGGGCAGGGCGGCGATGCTGCCGCCATTGTCGCAGGCGAAGTCGTCCTTGTTGAGCACGTAGTCGAGCAGGTCGGCGCCTTCGTTGTAGTGGATGCCGATGCTCTGTTCCTGCAGCACCGCGTTGTGCGAGACGAAATCCACCTGCAGGCAGGCCGCCAGCGCCACCGGGCCGAGCGGGCAGTGCGGCGCCAGGCCGACCTCGTAGGCCTCGGCCATGCTGGCGATCTTCAGGCATTCGGTGATGCCGCCGGCGTGCGAGAGGTCCGGCTGCAGCAGCGACAGGCCGCCGGCCTGCAGCACCGGCTTGAAGTCGAAGCGCGAGAACATGCGCTCGCCGGCCGCCAGCGGGATGGGCGTGGACGCGGCCAGCCGCGGGTAGTACTCGGCCTGCTCGGGCAGCACCGGCTCCTCGACGAACAGCGGCTTGAACGGTTCCAGTTCGCGCAGCAGCACGCGCGCCATCGGTGCGGCCACGCGGCCGTGGAAGTCGATGCCGAAATCGATGGCGGTGCCGAACGCCTCGCGGATCTGCGCCACCTTGGCCACCGCCGCGTCCACCGCGCGCGGGCCGTCGATCAGCTTCATTTCCTCGGTGCCGTTGAACTTGAAGGTGTCGAAGCCGAGGTCGCGGTAGCCCTGGATCTGCGCGATGGTCGCCGCGGGACGGTCGCCGCCGACCCAGCGGTAGGTCTTCATGCGGTCGCGCACGCGCCCGCCCAGCAGTTCGTACACCGGCACGCCCAGCGCCTTGCCCTTGATGTCCCACAGCGCCTGGTCGATGCCGGCGATGGCGCTCATCAGGATCGGGCCGCCGCGGTAGAAACCGCCGCGGTAGAGCATCTGCCAGATATCGTTGATCCGCGCCGGGTCCTTGCCGATCAGGCTCTCGCCGAGTTCGCGCACCGCGGCCTCGACGCTGCGTGCGCGGCCTTCGATGACCGGCTCGCCCCAGCCGGTGATGCCTTCGTCGGTCTCGACCTTCAGGAACAGCCAGCGCGGCGCGGCGTGGTAGGTGGTGAGGCGGACGATCTTCATGCGCGGTCCAGATAGGCGTGGCGGAAGGCGGCGGCGTGCGCCTGGGTCTGGGTCAGCGGCTGGCCGGGGCGGTACAACTCGCCGCCGATGCCGGCGCCGATCGCGCCGGCGCTCAGGTAGTCGTGCAGGGTCTCGGTGTTGACGCCGCCGACCACGAACAGCGGCACCTGCGCCGGCAGCACCGCGCGCAGGGCGCGCACGTGGCCGGGGCCGTAGGTGGCGGCGGGGAACAGCTTGAGCATCTGCGCGCCGGCGTCCAGCGCATCGAACGCCTCGGTGGCAGTAGCGAAGCCGGCCACCACCTGCAGGCCGCGCGCCACCGCGTGGCGGATCACCGGCGGGCGCGTGTTGGGGGTGACGATGAAGCGCGCGCCCAGATCGGCCAGGGCGTCGACGTCGCCGATCTGCAGCACGGTGCCGCCGCCGATCCAGCAGCGCTGCCCGAACGCCTGCGCGGCCGGGCCGATGCTGTCGGCCCAGCGCGGCGAATTGAGCGGGATCTCGATCGCGTCGTAGCCGGCGTCGACCAGCGCCCCGACGTGCGCCAGCGCGTCCTCCGGGGTGAGGCCGCGCAGGATCGCGATCAGCGGGAGTCGGAACGGGGAAGCGGCGGACATCGGGGTACCTGGCGGAAGCGGCGTTGAAGGAGGCGCGCGGTCAGCGCGGTGCCGGGTGCGGCCTGGCGGCAAGGCCGCGGTCCGCGCACGCTGCATCGACGCTGGCGCGAACCCGGCTGAATCGGCCTGCCTGCGTTGGCATGGGCGGCGGCGACGCCAGCAGGGGCGCGATGGGCGGTAGCCTGCGCGCGTGAGCTATGCTCTGCAAATGAAATTTTAGGCATATTCTATTCCGTCGCCGAATACACGGCGTCGCCCTCAGGATGCCTGCCCACGATGAATGCTGCCGCCAATCCCTGGTTCAATGCCGCGCGCCTGAAGACCCGGCACCTGTTGCTGCTGCTGCAGTTGCACGAACACCGTTCGGTGCTGCGCGCGGCCGAGGCGGCCAGCATGACCCAGCCGGCGGCGTCCAAGCTGCTGGCGGAAATGGAGGACCTGCTGGGGGTGAAGCTGTTCGAGCGCCACGCGCGCGGGGTCGAGCCGACCTGGTACGGGCAGGTGCTGATCCGCCGCGCGCGCGCGGCGATGTCGGAGATCGGCCGCGCCCAGGAAGAGATCGCCGCGCTGTGCGAAGGGCGCATGGGCCAGGTCTCGATCGGCACCGTGGTCAATCCGGGCACCAACCTGGTGCCGCAGGCGATCGCCGAGGTCAAGCGCGAGTTCCCCGGCATCCTGGTGCGGGTGGAGATGGACTACAGCCGGCCGCTGGTGGCCAAGCTGCTCGACGGCCAACTCGACATCGTGATCGGGCGCATTCTCGGCCCTTACGGCGCCGAGGCGCTGGAGTTCGAGCCATTGGCCGACGAGCCGCATTCGGTGATCGCCCGCGCGGGCCATCCGCTGTCCACCCGCGCCGACCTGCGCCATGCCGATCTGGCCCGCTACGGCTGGGTGCTGCCGCCGGCCGACAGCGTGCTGCGCGCGCGCCTGGACGCGATGTTCCTGGAGCACGCGGTGCCGGCGCCGCAGAACGTCATCGAGACTTCCTCGCTGCCGGTGATGACCAGCCTGCTGCGCGGCAGCGACCTGCTGGCCGCGCTGCCGGCCGAGGCGGTGGCGCCTTACGTGCAGGCCAAGCTGCTGACGGTGCTGCCGATCACGCTGGGCGTGCGCATGGAATCGTTCGGCATCGTGCGCCGCCGCGACTATCTGTTGCCGCCGGGCGCCGAACGGGTGTTGCTGGCGTTGCGCAACGCCGCCAAGCGGCTGTATCCCGAGCGGGCGGCGAGCGTTTGACCTCCGCTGCAGGCGCTGCATAGCGCACGCGGACGATTTTGTAGACATGCCGTGGTGCGCATCCCGCTAGTCTGGAATCACATAGCTGGACGGGAATTTTTCATTTGCTTCACGCGAAGTGCATTTCTAGTCTCGGCCGATCGCGTTAGCGACCGACTTGCCACTCTGCGCAGCGGCGCCTTCCGATACGGCAACGGCTGAGACCGACGCCGTCACAACTCGCAGGACGGCGCCCTGGCGCGACCGTCGCCCGTGTCTGTGTGCATGTCTCCTGGGAGGGAAACAGCATGGCATCGCAGCATCCTCGTGGTCCGGCTCTGCCGACCGCAGCGTCACGTCGTCCCCGCGTTTTGCCGCGTTCGCTCATCGCGCTGAGCATCGGCTTGCTGCTCAGCGCACAGGCGCTGGCGCAGGAGGCGGAGCCTGCGACCGCGCAGCCTGCCGCCCGCAAGAAGGGCGACCCCGTGACCCAGCTCGATGCGGTCGAGGTCAAGGGGGTACGCGGTAGCCTGATCAAGTCGCAATCGATCAAGCACGATGCCGAGCAGATCGTCGATTCGGTCAGCGCCGAGGACATCGGCGCATTGCCGGACCGCAGCGTCACCGAAACCCTGCAGCGGGTCAGCGGCGTGACCATCGATCACTTCATGGCGCGCAACGATCCGGACCACTTTTCGGCCGAGGGCAGCGGGGTGATGATCCGCGGCATGACCCAGGTGCGCGGCGAACTCAACGGCCGCGACAGCTTCAGCGCCGCCAGCGGCCGCGGGCTCAGTTTCGAGGACGTGCCGGCCGAACTGATGGCCGGCGTGGACGTGTACAAGAATCCATCGGCGGAAATCATCGAAGGCGGCCTCGGCGGCACGGTCAACCTGCGCACGCGCATGCCGTTCGACCAGCCCGGCCGGGTGATCGGCTTCACCGCCGACGCCAACTACGGCGATCTGAGCAAGACCTACAAGCCGTCGGGCTCGTTCCTGTTCAGCGATCGCTGGACCACCGGCCTCGGCGAGATGGGCCTCATGCTCGACGTGGCGCACTCGGAACTGGCCACGCGCAGCGACGGCATCCAGGTCGAGCCGTTCGTGCGCCGCACCGATCCGGCGCTGCTCGCCGGGACCACCTTCGACAAGGTGTACGTGCCGGGCGGGGTCAACTGGCGGCAGATGGATTTCGAGCGCAAGCGCAAGGGCGTGGCGGCCGCGTTCCAGTGGCGCCCCAGCGACGCCACCGAGCTCTACGTGCAGTACCTGCGCTCGTCCTACGACATGAACTGGCGCGATCGCGCCGCGTTCTTCAACGACGACACCAACGCCATCGTGCCGGCGCCAGGCACCACCTTCACCTACGACAGCGAAGGCCGTTTCGTCAGCGGCTCGCCGGTATCCAACTCGTGGCGCGGCAACGTCACCGGCAACGATGGCGTGCGTTTCTACACCGACAACCGCTATGCCCAGCAGAGCACCACCACCTCCGATCTGTCCGGCGGCTTCAGCCATCGCCTGACCGACCGGCTGACCGTGCGTGGCGACATGCAACTGGTGCGCTCGCAGAGCGACGTGCTGGATTTCACCTTGTTCAGTTCGATCTATCTGCCGGGCCTGAACGTGGACCTCGGCGGCCGCTACCCGGCGGTGACCCTGGCCGACCCCGGCTACACCGCCAACCCCTCCAACTATTTCTGGAGCGCGGCGATGGACCATCTGGCGAAGAACCGCGGCCGCGAGCTGGCCACGCGCTTCGACCTGGAATACAGCTACGACGACAACCCGTGGCTGCGCACCTTCCGCGCCGGCATCCGCGCCACCGACCGCACCCAGACCAACAAGAACTCCGGCTACAACTGGGGCGTGATCACCGACAACTGGGCCACCATCCCCGGCACCGCCACCGGCCTGGCCGACCTGGCCAACTACATGACGGCCTCGTCATCGCTGTACACCTACTCGAACCTGTTCCGCGGCAAGGTGAACGTGCCGACGCAATTGGTCTTTCCGCGCAACAGCGCGGTCAAGGACTACGCCGGCACCTCGGCGCTGATCGAGCAGATCGTTGCGCTGCGCGGTTATGGCTGGGCACCGGATCAGTACCAGTTGCAGGACACCAACCGCCAGTTCGAGCGCACCCAGGCGGCGTACATGGTGATGTACTTCGGCAACGACGACGCGCTGGGCGTGCCGGTGGACGGCAACATCGGCGTGCGCGTGGTGCAGACCAAGACCGAGGCGGCGGGCTATGGCCAGTATCCGGACCTCTCTGCCACCTCGGCTTCGGGCGATCTCAAGTCCCGGTACTACGGGCAGTACTTCCAGAACTCCGCGCAGAATAGTTACACCGACGTGCTGCCGAGCTTCAACCTGCGCTTCAAGTTCTCCGATGCGCTGCAACTGCGCCTGGCCGCCTCCAAGGCGATGGCGCGGCCGGACTACACCCAGTTGCAGCCGTACCTGCTGTTGGCTGCCACCATGAACGACGACGGCTCGCCGAAGGACTGGACCGGCACCGCCGGCAATCCCAACCTCAAGCCGATGAAGGCCGACCAGTACGACGCCGCGCTGGAGTGGTACTTCGACAGCAGCGACATGATGTACCTGACGCTGTTCTACAAGAGCGTCAAGGACTACTTCTCCAACCAGACCGTCACCGAGAACTACGGCGGCCAGGACTTCCTGGTGACGCGCCCGTACAACATGGACAAGGGCCGCATCCGCGGCTTCGAGTACGGCTATACCCAGTTCTTCGACTCGCTGCCGGGCTGGATGAGCGGCTTCGGGGTCAATGCCAACTTCACCTTCGTCGACAGCAGCGGCGGCGTGAACACGGCCACCGATCCGTACACCAAGACCACCGTGACCGGCGTGGCGCTGCCGCTGGAAGGCCTGTCGCGGCGCAGCTACAACCTCGCCGGCATCTACGAGAAGGGGCCGCTGTCGGTGCGCCTGGCCTACAACTGGCGCTCGCGCTACCTGCTCACCGCCAGCGACGTGGCGACCAAGCTGCCGACCTGGTCGGACGACTACGGCCAGCTCGACGGCTCGGTGTTCTACCGCTTCACCCCGCACCTGCAATTGGGCATCCAGGCCAACAACCTCACCAATTCGGTGACCAAGGTGCTGATGGGGCCGACCTCGTACAGCGACGGCGAGGTCGACCCGCGCCTGTACACCCGCAGTTGGTTCGTCAACGACCGCCGCTACTCGCTGGTGCTGCGCGCCAACTGGTAGGCGCGCGCAGCGTCCGGCACGCGATCCGCCTGCCGCGAGGCGGGCGGCCGCTGCCGGCCCTTCCCCCGATGCAGGATCCGCTCATGGCCGCACCCTTGTTCCCCACCGTTCGCTGCCTGGCGCTGCTGGCCCTGGCGCTCGCGTCATGGCCGGCGGCGGCGGAGCTGCAACTGCCCTTGCTGTTCGACGACGGCGCGGTGTTGCAGCGCGATGTGCCGATTCCGGTGTGGGGCTGGGCCACACCGGGTACACGCATCCAGGCGCGCCTGGACGGCGCCAGCGCCAGTGCGGTCGCCGGCGCCGATGGCCGCTGGCAGTTGCAGTTGCCGGCGCATGCGGCCGGTGGCCCGTACGTGCTGGAGGTGCAGGGCGACGGCAGCCAGCGCCGCATCGGCGACGTGCTGATCGGCGACGTGTGGCTGGCCAGCGGCCAGTCCAACATGGAGTGGCCGCTGGCGCAGGCGCGCGACGGCGCACGCGAAGTGGCGGCGGCGACGGATCCGCAGCTGCGCAACTTCAAGGTGCCCAAGGCCTGGGCGGCGCAGCCGCAGCCGCGGCTGCCCGGCGGCAGCTGGGTCGCGGCCACACCGGTCACCGCGGGCGCGTTCTCGGCGGTGGCGTATTTCTTCGCGCGCGACCTGCGCCAGCACACCGGGGTGCCGATCGGCATCATCGACAGCACTTGGCAAGGCAGCGCGATCGAGGCCTGGATGGACGCGGCCTCGCCCGGTGTGGATGCGGCGCAGGTGCGCACGCGCATCGCGCAGATGCAGGTCAAGGACGCAAAGGAGCTTGGCGAGACCAGGCGGCGCCTGGCGCGCTGGCCGCAGCCGACGGGCGCGCAGGCGGATGCGGGCTGGGCGGCGGCCGACCTGGACGACCGCGACTGGGACCGCCAGCCGCTGCCGGGGCTGTGGGAGCAGCACGGCTACGTCGGCATGGACGGCGTCGCCTGGTATCGCACCACCTTTACCCTGAGCGCGGCCGAGGCCAAGACCGGCGCGGTCGTGGGGATCGGGCCGGCCGACGATGCCGACACCACCTACGTCAACGGCGTCGAGGTCGGCCACACCGAAGGGCGCTACACCGAGCCACGCCGTTACCGCGTGCCGCCGACGGCGCTGCGCGCTGGCGTCAACCACATCGCCATCCGGATCCTGGACACCGGCGGCTTCGGCGGCATTCCCGGCGATGCGGCGGCGTTCTTCGTGCAGCCCGACGGTGGCCAGCCGCGCTCGCTCGCCGGCGACTGGCAGTTCCGTCCCGGCAAGGTCACGCTGGCCGCCAACGACGACAAGAACCAGGTCCCGACCCTGCTGTACAACGCGATGATCCATCCCCTGCAGCCGTTTCCGGTCAAGGGCGTGATCTGGTACCAGGGCGAGAGCAACGCCTACCCGTATGGCGCGCTGCGCTACCGCGAGCAGTTCGCGTCGCTGATCGGGCGCTGGCGGCAGGAGCGCGCACAGCCGCAACTGCCGTTCCTGTGGGTGCAGCTGGCCAACTGGAAGGCCGGCAACGATCAGGGCGACCTGAGCCCGTGGGCGCAACTGCGCGAATCGCAGACCAGGACGCTGGCGCTGCCGGCGACCGGACAGGCGGTGACCATCGACATCGGCATGCCGGACAACATCCATCCCACCAACAAGCAGGACGTGGGGCATCGCCTGGCGCTGGTGGCGCGGCATGTGGCCTACGGCGAAACGCTGGTCTACAGCGCGCCGGTGTTCGCGCGCGCCACGTTCGCCGACGGCCAGGCGCGGGTGATGTTCGACATGATGGGCAGTGCGCTGGCGGTGCGCGGCGGCGGCAACGTGGTGCGCGGCTTCGCCCTGGCCGGTGCCGATCGCCGCTTCCATCCGGCGCAGGCGCGCATCGAGGGCGACCAGGTCGTGGTCCACAGCGACGAGGTGCCGCAGCCGCAGGCGCTGCGCTACGCCTGGAGCGAGAACCCCGAGGATGCCAACCTGGTCAACCGCGAGCAGTTGCCGGTGGGCCCGTTCCGCACCGACAGCTGGTGAGGCAGGGCACGCGCCACGTGGCAGGCACCGGATCGCGGCTGCGCGCCGCGCGTTGCGGATGGGGGCTGCAGTGCCTGCTGTCGTTGCTGCTGGCCGCCTGCCAGGCCGCGCCGGATGCACCGCCGGCCCATGCGCGCGCTGTAGCCGCCACCAGTGCGCCATCGGCGCCGGCACAGGTACCGATCCCGCGTCTGGTCAGCAGCGACGGCCGTCATGCGCTGCTGGTCGACGGCGCGCCATTCCTGATCCTCGGCGCGCAGGTCAACAATTCCAGCAACTATCCTGCGGCGCTGGCGCAGGTGTGGCCGGCGATCCGTGCGCTGGGGCCGAACACCGTGCAGGTGCCGATCGCCTGGGAACAGGTGGAGCCGGAAGAGGGCCGTTTCGATTTCTCCTTCGTCGACACGCTGCTGGCGCAGGCGCGCACGCAGCGGGTGCGCCTGGTGCTGCTGTGGTTCGGCACCTGGAAGAACAACGGCCCCAACTACGCGCCGCACTGGGTCAAGACCGACGATGCGCGTTTTCCGCGCGTGGTCGCGCGCGACGGGCGTCGTCTTGGCTCGCTGTCGCCGCTGGCGGCGGCCACGCTGGAGGCCGACCGCAAGGCCTTCGTCGCTTTCATGCGGCACCTGCGCCAGGCCGATCCGCAGCGCACCGTGATCATGGTGCAGGCGGAGAACGAGCCGGGCACCTATGGCAGCGCGCGCGACTTCTCGCCGATGGCGCAACGCGTGTTCGAGGGTCCGGTACCGCCTGACTTGCTGCAGCGGCTCGGCAAGCCGCCGGGCAACTGGGCACAGGTGTTCGATGCCGATGCCGACGAGATCTTCCACGCCTGGCACATCGCCCGCTTCATCGACCGCGTCGCCGAGGCCGGCAAGGCCGCATATCCCTTGCCGATCTACGTCAACGCGGCGTTGCACGGCCCATTCAATCCCGGCCAGCCCGGGCAGTACGCCAGCGGGGGTCCCACCGACAACGTGCTGGACGTGTGGAAGGCGGCGGCGCCGCACATCGATCTGCTGGCGCCGGACATCTACATGCCGGAGTACCCGCTGTACACCACGGTGCTGCAGCGCTATGCGCGGACGGACAACGCGCTGTTCGTCGCCGAGACCGGCAACCGCCCCGAGTACGCGCGTTATCTGTATGCGGCGCTGGGCCACGACGGCATCGGCTGGTCGACCTTCGGCATCGACTACAGCGGTTACTCCAACTATCCGCTCGGCGCCAAGCGCGTGGACGCGCAGGCGCTGGCGCCGTTCGCGCTGGGCTACCGTGCGGTGGGCATGGGCATGCGCGTCTTCGCCAAGGCTGCGGCAGTGGGCAAGTTGCACGGCACCGCCGAGGCGCCGGGCCAGGCGGTGCAGGAACTGCCGCTCAACGCGCGCTGGAGTGCCACCATCACCTACGGCGTGCCGCAGTTCTGGTTCCAGGGCGAGCCGCCCGGCAATCCCGCGCCGATCGGCGCGGCGCTGATCGCCGAACTGGGGCCGGACACCTTCCTGATCACCGCCCAGCACGCGCGGGTGACCCTGCATCCGGCCAGCGCGGCGACCGCCAACATGCTCTACGACCGGGTCGAGGAGGGCGTCTACGAGGGCGAACACTGGCGGTTCCGGCGCAACTGGAACGGCGACCAGACCGATTACGGGCTCAACTTCTCCGACGTGCCGCAGTTGCTGCGCGTCACGCTGGCGACCTACTGACGACGCGGCGGCGCCCGTGGCGCCGTGCTGCGTGACCATCCAAGGGAGTGAACATGCACAACGCGAACCGTCACCTGCCGCCATCGTTGCCACGCCTGTTGCTGCTGTCGCTATCGCTTGTCACCGCGTCCGCCGCTGCGCAGCAGGTGATCCGCGAGGCCGACGGCGTCACCGTGCGTCCCAGCGCCAAGGGCGCGGCGCCGGTGCGGCTGCAGGTGATCGACCGCGGCATCGTCCGGGTCAGTGCCGATCCGACCGGCGCGTTCCAGCGCACGCCCAGCCTGATGCGGGTGCCGGTGCAGGGCGACACCGGCTTTACGCTGGAGCAACACGGCGAGACGGTGCAACTCAAGACCGCCAGGTTGACCGCGCAGGTATCCACCGTCGACGGCCATGTCGGCTTCGCCGATGCGCAGGGCACGCCCTTGCTGGCGGAAGTGGCGGGCGGGCGCAGCTTCGCGCCGTTGCAGGTCGAAGGGCGCGACTACCTGAGCGTGCGCCAGCGCTTCGTCTCGCCGCGCGACGAGGCCTTCTACGGGTTCGGACAGCACCAGCAGGGCTGGATGAACCAGAAGGGCCACGACATTGAGCTGCTGCAGAGCAATCTCGACATGGCGGTGCCGTTCCTGGTCTCCAGCCGCAACTACGGCATCCTCTGGGACAACAATGCGATCACCCGCTTCGGCGATCCGCGCGGGCTGCAGCCGCTGCCGGCGTCGCTGCGCCTCTACGACGCGCAAGGCAAGCCCGGCGCGCTCACCGCGCACTACGCGATCGACGGCAAGCCGGTGCTGGAGCGCCGCGAGTCCGATATCGACTACCAGTACATCAAGGACCTGGCCAAGTTTCCCGCCGCGGCCAAGCCCGGCGACAAGCGCCGCATCCAGGTGCGCTGGGAAGGCCAGATCGAGGCCGAGCGCGGCGGCACGCACACTTTCTCGCTGTATGCCAGCGAATACGCCCGGCTATGGGTCGACGGCAAGCTGCTCGTCGACCGCTGGCGACAGAACTGGAACCCCTGGCACCACGAGTTCGCGTTGCAGCTGCAGCCCGGCCAGCGGCATACCCTGAAGGTCGAGTGGGACCTGATCGACCCCAGCTACATCGCGCTGCTGCATCGCGACCCGCTCCCGGCGGCCGAGGCCGGCGACCTGTCGCTGTGGTCCGAAGCGGGGCAGATGATCGACTACTACGTCGTCGCTGGCGCCAACGCCGACCAGGTCATCGCCGGCTACCGGCAACTGACCGGCAAGGCGGTGTTGCTGCCGAAGTGGGCCTACGGCTTCTGGCAGAGCCGCGAGCGCTACAAGACCCAGGACGAATTGCTCGGTGCGCTGGCCGAGTACCGCCGGCGCCAGCTGCCGATCGACAACATCGTGCTCGACTGGTCGTACTGGCCGGAGAACGCCTGGGGCTCGCACGACTTCGACCGCAGCCGTTTCCCCGATCCGGACGGCATGGTCAAAACGGTGCACGCCAGCCATGCGCAGCTGATGATCTCGGTCTGGCCGAAGTTCTACCCGAGCACGGACCACTACAAGGAACTGGACGCGGCCGGGCACATCTACCGGCGCAACGTCGCCGTGGGCGAACTGGACTGGATCGGCAAGGGCTACACCAACGCCTTCTACGACCCGTACGCGGCCGACGCACAGGCGATCTACTGGCGGCAGATCGACGAAAAGCTCAACCGCAAGGGCATCGACGCCTGGTGGCTGGACGCCGACGAGCCCGACGTGCACTCCAACCTGGACATCGCCGAGCGCAAGGCGCGGACCACGCCGACCGCGCTGGGGCCGTCCACCGAGTTCTTCAATTCCTATCCGTTGCCGCACACCCACGGCGTCTACGCCGGCGATCGCGCCGCCGATGGCAAGCGCGTGTTCATCCTGTCGCGCAAGGGCTACGCCGGCATCCAGCGCAATGCCGTGGCGGTGTGGAGCGGCGACATCGCCTCGCGCTGGGAGGACATGCGCGAGCAGATCTCCGCCGGTGTCAACGTGTCGATGTCGGGCCTGCCGAACTGGACCTTCGACATCGGCGGCTTCGCCGTGGAGAAGCGCTACGAACGCCAGGATCCGGCGCATCTGCCCGAGTGGCGCGAGCTCAACACGCGCTGGTTCCAGTTCGGCGCCTTCGTGCCGCTGTTCCGCTCGCATGGCCAGTTCCCGTACCGCGAGATCTGGAACATCGCGCCGGAAGGCACGCCGTACTACGCCAGCATGGCCTACTACAGCCGCCTGCGCTACGCGCTGCTGCCCTACATCTACACGCTCGCCGGCGACACCTATCACCACGACGGGGTGATGATGCGCGGCCTGCCGATGGACTTCCCGCACGACCCCAACGTCGCCGACATCGACGACGAATACCTGTTCGGGCCGGCGTTCCTGGTGGCGCCGGTGACCCGCTTCGGCGCGACCTCGCGCAAGGTCTACCTGCCGGCGGGCACCGACTGGGTCGATTTCAACAGCGGCGCGCGCCACACCGGCGGCCAGACCATCGACGCCGCCGCGCCGCTGCAGCGCATGCCGCTGTTCGTGCGCGCCGGCGCCATCGTGCCGATGACCCCCGTGCAGCAGTACGTCGACCAGGTCCCGGATGCGCCGCTGACCGTGGTGGTCTACACCGGCGCCGACGGCCGCTTCTCGCTGTACGAGGACGATGGCACCGGCTATGGCTACGAGAAGGGCGAGTTCAGCCGCATCCCGTTGCAGTGGGATCAGGCCAGCGGCGTGCTGCGCATCGGCGCGCGCGAGGGCCGCTGGCCGGGCATGCAGGCACGGCGCAGCATCCATGTGCGCTTCGTCGATGGTCCACGCGCGGATGCCGGTGCGCTCGAACCCAAGGCCGACGCGAGCGTGGAGTACAGCGGCCAGCCCCTTGAAGTGTCGCGCAGCGGCACCGGCCATGCCGCCGCGGCGCAGGCCGGATGAGCCTGGGGCGACACACGAGGGATTGCCAAGGCCGATTGCCGCATGCCGGCGGTCGTGGCGTACGGCGTGGGTCGCGATGCAGCGAAGCGCATGCTCCAACGCAAAGGCGTCGTCCTGGCGATGGCAAGGAAATAGCCGCGGCGCGTTCTAGCCCCTCTCCCCTCGGGAGAGGGGTTGGGGTGAGGGTACGGAGCGAAGCCCTCGTGCCAACAACCACCGCAAGTCGTTACCTGACGCTAGCTACGCCCGTACCCTCATCCGCCCCTGCGGGGCACCTTCTCCCGGTGGAAGAAGGGAGACGCGTCCCGTCGTCTCCCAGACCTGACTGCATCCCAACCCCATCCGCCGCGATCTTGCAGTGCAGCACGCATCGCGCTGGCCTGGCGCGATGGTGGCCGGCATCATGCGCGACGGAACCACAGGCGCCTCGCGCACTACACTCTGCCCCTGGCGCGCCATCCGCGTGCGCCGACCTTTCTTCTGGAGCGACGATGGAATTGGCGGTGCGCAAGACGTGGCAGGTGCGGCAATGAGTCTGTACATCGGCCTGGACGTGGGGACGCAGAGCGTCAAGCTGCTCGCCTACGATGCCGACAGCAGGCAGGTGGTGGCCACGCACGGCCACGCGCTGGAACTGATCAGCCGCGACGACGGCACCCGCGAGCAGCAGGCGCAGTGGTGGATCGACGGCATCGTCGCCTGCTTCGCCGCGCTGAGCGCGGAACAGCGGGCGCAGGTGCGGGCCATCGGGGTGTCCGGACAGCAGCACGGCTTCGTGCCGCTGGATGCGCAGGGCCAGGTCACCGCGCCGGTGAAGCTGTGGTGCGACACCAGCACCCAGCGCGAGTGCGAGGAGATCATGGACGCGGTCGGCGGCGCGCAGCGCTGCGTGGAACTGGCCGGCAACCCGATCCTGGCCGGCTACACCGCCTCCAAGCTGCCGTGGACGCGCAAGCATCGCCCCGACGCCTACGCGGCGATGACCTCGGTACTGCTGCCGCACGACTACATCAATTTCTGGCTCACCGGCGAGCGCTATGCCGAGGTCGGCGACGCCTCCGGCAGCGGCTGGCTGGACGTGCGCACGCGGCAGTGGTCGGAGCCACTCCTGCAGGCCATCGATCCGCAGCGCGACCTGGCCGCGGCGCTGCCGCCGCTGGTGCCGACCGAGACCAGTTTCGTCCTGTCTGCCGCCGCGGCGCAGACGCTGGGCCTGCCGCGCGAGGTGCGGGTGGCCACCGGCGGCGGCGACAACATGATGGCGGCGATCGGCACCGGCAATGTGGTGCCCGGACGCCTGAGCATGAGCCTGGGCACCTCGGGCACGCTGTTCGCCTATGCCGAGCGCCCGGTGGTGGACCCCGACGCGCGCTGGGCCGCGTTCTGCTCCTCCAGCGGCGGCTGGCTGCCGCTGATCTGCACCATGAACTGCACCGTCGCCACCGAGACCATCGCGCGCCTGTTCGGCATCAAGACCGGGCAGGGCGAGGCCTTGCTCGCCGCCACCGCGCCCGGTGCCGACGGACTGGTGCTGCTGCCGTTCTTCAACGGCGAACGCACCCCGAACCTGCCGGCCGCGCGCGGTTGCCTGACCGGCATGGATCTGCACAACAGCACGCCGGCGCATTTCTATCGCGCGGCGATGGAGGGCGCCAGCTACAGCCTGCGCAACGGCTTCGACGCCTTCGTCAATGCCGGGCTGCACTTCGATGCGATCTCTCTGACCGGCGGCGGCAGCAACAGCGCCGGCTGGCGCCAGCTCATCGCCGACCTGTTCGGGCTGCCGGTGCACGTGCCGGCGCAGGCGGAGGGCGCGGCGTTCGGCGCCGCGCTGCAGGCGCTGTGGGCCGATGGCTGGGCGCAGGGCGAGCGCGCCAGCCTGGCCGAGGTGGTGCTGCAGCACCAGCAGGACGACGCCTCGCGGTCCGCGCAGCCGGATGCGCAGCGCGGCGCGCAGTATCAAGCGCACTACCAGACCTTCCAGCGGCATCTGCAGGCCATCGGCCCGCTGTACGCCGCGTGATTTCCCTTCCCCCGCAACGCACCAGGACTTCGTGATGAGCACTTCCGTCTACACCGGCGCCAAGGCGTACTTCCCGGGCATCGGCCGCATCCCGTTCGAAGGCAAGGCTTCGGACAACCCGCTGGCGTTCAAGGTCTACGACGCCGACAAGAAGATCGGCGACAAGACAATGGCCGAGCACCTGCGCTTCGCCGTGGCCTACTGGCACAGCTTCTGCGGCAACGGCGCCGATCCGTTCGGCCCGGGCACGCGCGCCTATCCCTGGGATGCCGGCAGCGATGCGCTGGGCCGGGCCGAGGCCAAGGCCGATGCGGCATTCGAGTTCTTCACCAAGCTCGGTGTGCCGTACTACTGCTTCCACGACGTCGACCTGGCGCCGGACGCCGAGGACGTGGGCCAGTATGAAAAAAACCTCAAGCACATGGTCGGTATCGCCAGGCAGCGCCAGGCCGAGACCGGGGTCAAGCTGCTGTGGGGCACCGCCAACCTGTTCTCGCACCCGCGCTATATGAACGGTGCGGCGACCAACCCGGACTTCGACGTGGTCGCGCGTGCGGCGGTGCAGGTCAAGGCCGCGCTGGAGGCGACCGTGGAGCTGGGCGGCGAGAACTACGTCTTCTGGGGCGGCCGCGAAGGCTACGCCTGCCTGCACAACACGCAGATGCGGCGCGAGCAGGAGCACCTGGCGCGGTTCCTGACCCTGGCCCGCGACTACGGGCGCAGCATCGGCTTCAAGGGCAATTTCCTGATCGAGCCCAAGCCGATGGAGCCGATGAAGCACCAGTACGACTTCGACAGCGCCACCGTGGTCGGCTTCCTGCGCCAGTACGGCCTGGACCAGGACTTCAAGCTCAACATCGAGGCCAACCACGCCACGCTGTCCGGGCACAGCTTCGAGCACGACCTGCAGGTGGCCAGCGACGCCGGCCTGCTCGGCAGCATCGACGCCAACCGCGGCAATCCGCAGAACGGCTGGGACACCGACCAGTTCCCGGTCGACCTGTACGACACGGTGGGGGCGATGCTGGTGGTGCTGCGGCAGGGCGGGCTGGCTCCGGGCGGGCTCAACTTCGACGCCAAGGTGCGCCGCGAGTCGTCCGATCCGCAGGACCTGTTCATCGCCCACATCGGCGGCATGGACGCGTTCGCGCGCGGCCTGGAAGTCGCCCATGCGCTGCTGACCGCCTCGCCGCTGGAACAGTGGCGCCGCGAGCGCTACGCCAGCTTCGACAGCGGCGCCGGCGCGGCCTTCGCCGCCGGCAAGAGCACGCTGGCCGACCTGGCTGCGCACGCCGCGCAGGCCGGCGAGCCGACCCAGCGCAGCGGCCGCCAGGAAGCCTACGAGAACCTGATCAACCAGTACCTGCTGCGCTGAACCGGTGCGCGGCGGCGGCCCGGTGCCGCCGTCGCGCATGCTGCTTCCGCGCGCCGGCCGTCTTCCTCTTGCACGCCACCAGGTGAATCCATGTCCAGTGTTCCGATCGATCGCCACGCCGACGCCGGCGAGAACACCCGCCTCATCATCCTGATCAGCTGCGTCGCCACCATCGGCGGCTTCCTGTTCGGCTTCGACAGCGGCGTCATCAACGGCACCGTCGACGGCCTCAAGGCGGCCTTCCAGTCCAGTTCCGCCGGCACCGGCTTCGAGGTCGCCTCGATGTTGCTGGGCTGTGCGGTCGGCGCGTTCCTGGCCGGCTCGCTGGCCGACCGCTGGGGCCGGCGCACGGTGCTGATCGTGTCGGCGGCGCTGTTCCTGGTGTCGGCGCTGGGCGCCGGCGCGGCGCACAACTCGGCGGTGTTCGTGCTGGCGCGGATGATGGGCGGTTTCGCGGTGGGCGCGGCCAGCGTGATGTCGCCGGCCTACATCGCCGAGGTCGCCTCGGCGCGCTACCGCGGGCGCCTGGCCACGGTGCAGCAGATCGCCATCATCGGCGGCCTGTTCTGCGCCTTCCTCAGCAACTACCTGCTGGCCAAGGCCGCTGGTGCGTCCACCGAGGCGCTGTGGCTGGGCCAGCCGGCCTGGCGCTGGATGTTCTGGATGCAGGCGCTGCCGTCCACGGCGTTCCTGCTGCTGTTGCTGGCGATTCCGGAAAGCCCGCGCTTCCTGGTGGTGAAGGGCCGCCGCGAGCAGGCGCTGGCGGTGCTGACCCGTCTGTACGGTGCTGCCGCCGCGCAGACCAAGCTGATCGAGATCTCCGGGTCGCTGTCGGCCGATCAGCACAAGCCGCGCCTGTCGGACCTGGTCAGCAAGGTCACCGGCAAGGTCCGCCCGATCGTGTGGATCGGCATCGGCCTGGCCACGTTCCAGCAACTGGTCGGCATCAACGTGGTGTTCTATTACGGCGCGGTGCTGTGGCAGGCGGTGGGCTTCTCCGAGAGCGATGCGCTGTTGATCAACGTGCTGTCCGGCGCGCTGAGCATCGGCGCCTGCCTGGTCACGGTGGTGCTGATCGACCGGATCGGGCGCAAGCCGCTGCTGTGGATCGGTTCGGCCGGCATGGCGGTGTCGCTGGCGCTGGTCACCATCGCCTTCGCCAGCGCCTCGCTGGATGCGGCCGGCAAGCTGGCGCTGTCGCCGGGCATGGGCCGGCTGGCGCTGATCGCCGCCAACGTCTACGTGGTCTTCTTCAACATGTCCTGGGGCCCGGTGATGTGGGTGATGCTGGGCGAGATGTTTCCCAACCAGATCCGCGGTTCCGGCCTGGCGGTGGCCGGCGCGGCGCAGTGGATGTCCAATTTCGCCATCACCGTGACCTTCCCGGTCCTGCTCGGCAGCATCGGCCTGGCCGGCGCCTACGGCATCTACACCGTGGCCGCGTTCCTGTCGGTGTTCTTCGTGCTGCGCTACGTGTACGAGACCAAGGGCAAGGAACTGGAGCAGATGCAGGGCTGAGGCGGAGGCTGGCGCGCGCGGCGCGCGTGCCGCGTCCGGGTCGATGCGTCTGCAGCGAGCGGTTGAAGGCATTGGCAAAGCGGCGAGGGCGCTGCGCGCTCCGTACCCTCACCCCAACCCCTCTCCCGGTGGGAGAGGGGCTTTGGCTTCTCCCTTCTCCCCTCGGGACCATGGCCCCCTTCTCAGGGGAAGGTGCTCCGCAGGGCGGATGAGGGTACGGGCAAGCCGCGCAAGCAGGTCCACGCGATCCAGCCGGACACGGCAGCCCACACCGGCCCGACGAAAGGGCCTGGCACCGCTAACGGCTGAGGCGGGCCATGAGCGCTCCTCTCGGTGCGAGTTGGGTATGTTATTTTATAACAATTGAAAGCTTGGCTTCTTTACCTTTCCCTCGCCCCTTGCTGCTCCAGTCGATCCGATGAACCTGCAGACACCCTTGCCGTTGCCCGATGTCGCCGCCGACGAACCTTCGGAGATCGCCGCTCCCCTGAACTGGGTCGGCATGGACGGCATCGCGCTGCCGATCTGCCTGGAGACGGGCGAGGGCGGAAGTGCGACGGCAGTGCCGGCGCAGGCCGCGCTCGCCGTCGACCTGCCGTCGGCCCAGGTCAAGGGCATCCATATGTCGCGGCTGTACCGCCTGCTCGACGAAGCCGCGGAGCAGCCGCTGTCGCCGTCGCGGCTGTCGCAGTTGCTGCGGGCGATGGTGCACAGCCATGCCGACTGCGCCTCGACCGCGGCACGGGTGTCGCTGCGCCTGGAACTGCTGCGTCGCCGTCCGGCGCTGCGCAGCCCGGGGCTGGCGGGGTGGAGGGCGTATCCGCTGCGGATCGACGCCGAACTGCGCGGCGGCGTGGTCCGCCTGGGACTGGGCGTGGAGCTGCTGTATTCCTCGACCTGCCCCTGTTCGGCGGCGCTGGCGCGGCAACTGCTCAGCGAGGCCTTCGTGCAGCAGCACCTGGACCAGGCCTCGCTGTCGCGCGAAGCGGTCGCGGACTGGCTGCTCCGGCACGGCAGCCATGCCACCCCGCACAGCCAGCGCAGCGTGGCCTCGGTGCGGGTGGGCGTGTCGGCGCGCGCGGTGCGCTTCGACGCCGAGGCCCTGATCGCGCTGGCCGAGCAGGCCCTGGCCACGCCGGTGCAGGCGGCGGTGCGCCGCGCCGACGAACAGGCGTTCGCACGCCGCAACGGCGAGAACCTGATGTACGTGGAGGACGCCGCGCGGCGCCTGCAGCAGGCGCTGGGCGCGCGCTATGCCGAGGTGCAGGTGCAGGTGCGGCATCTGGAGAGCCTGCATGCGCACGATGCGGTGGCGGAGACCGCGTCGCCTCCGGTCGCCATCGCAGCCGGGCAGCCTGCGCACTGATTCGGCGCGGACCAGCCGGGCGGCGGACTGGCCGTGGCCTGCATGCGGATCTGCGTCGACCCGATCGCGCCCAGCGCTTGGGCCAGCGCGCGGGCCTCGGGTTCTTCGAAACGCTGACCGACGTGCGCAGCCGCCTGGGGCGATGGCGCTTGGCGTCCGGCCTCCCAGGATGCGGCGTTGCCGGCCGCTGCCGGTCCCCGAAACGCAAAAAACCCCGCCAGGGCGGGGTTTTTGCTGTGTCGCGCTGCAGGCGAGGCGAGGATGGCGCTCCCTAGGGGACTCGAACCCCTGTTTTAGCCTTGAGAGGGCCACGTCCTAACCACTAGACGAAGGGAGCGTTTGGTCGCGTCGATTGCAGCGCGCTAGTATATGGGTCTCGCCGCCCTTCGGCAATCCCGCAACCCGATACGGAAGCGCCATCATCAATCCGCCAGTTCCATCGCCATTCACCCTGCGCGCGATCCCGCGCGATCAGCACCCCATCTCGCGCAAGGACATCAGCCCCAACGCCCTGCGCGTGCTGTACCGGCTGCGCGAGGCCGGCTTCGGCGCGTACCTGGTCGGCGGCGCAGTCCGCGACCTGCTGGTCCAGGTGCAGCCCAAGGACTTCGACGTCGCCACCGACGCGACCCCCGAGCAGGTCAAGCAGTTGTTCCGCAACTGCCGCCTGATCGGCCGCCGCTTCCGCCTGGCGCACGTGGTCTACGGCCGCGAGATCATCGAGGTCGCCACGTTCCGCGCCAACGTCGACGACGGCAGCGGCGACCGCGAGGTGGATAACGGCCGCCTGGTCCGCGACAACGTCTACGGCAGCATCGAGGACGACGCGGTACGCCGCGACTTCACCTGCAACGCCCTGTACTACGCGATCGAGGACTTCTCGGTGCGCGACTACACCGGCGGCTTCGAGGACGTGCAGGCGCGGCTGATGAAGCTGATCGGCGATCCCGAGCAGCGCTACCGCGAGGACCCGGTGCGCATGCTGCGCGCGGTGCGCCTGGCGGCCAAGCTCGACTTCGAGATCGAGGCCGGCACCGCCGAGCCGATCCCGCGCCTGGCCGGGCTGCTGGCCGAGGCCGCGCCGGCACGGCTGTTCGAGGAAGTGCTCAAGCTGTTCCTGTCCGGCCACGGCGTGGCCAGCTTCGAGGGCCTGGAGCGGCACGGCCTGCTCGCCGCGCTGTTCCCGGAGAGTGCGGCGGCGCTGCGTTCCAACCGCAGCGGCGCGCTGCGGCGGATGCTGATCGAAGGCCTGCGCAACACCGATGCCCGCGTCGCCAACGACGAGCCGGTGTCGCCGGCGTTCCTGTTCGCCCTGTTGCTGTGGCCGGCCTACTGCCGCGCGCTGATGACCCTGCAGAAGCAGGGCATGCAGATGGAGGAGGCGCAGCGCCGCGCCGCCGACCGGGTGACCCTGCACCAGCTGAGCACCGTGGCGCTGCCGCGGCGCTTCTCGCTGCCGATGCAGGAGATCTGGCTGCTGCAGTCGCGCTTCACCTCGCGCCAGAAGAAGCGGGTGGTGCGCACGCTGTCGCATCCGCGCTTCCGCGCCGCGTTCGACTTCCTGATCGTGCGCCAGTCGGCCTCCGACGAGCATGCGGCCGACATCGCCTACTGGCGCGAACTGCAGCAGCAGCCCGGCTATGCGCCGCCGCCGCGCGGCTTCGATCCGGACGTGGACTACGCCGGTGACGAGCTGGCGTTCGCGCCGCCTGCCGACAGCGAAGAGACCCCCAAGCGCCGCCGGCGCCGGCGCCGCCGTCCGGACGCCACCGCGCCCCTCGAGTGAGCGCCGTTGTGGAGACGCCGGTCCAGGCCTGCATCGGCCTGGGCGGCAACCTCGGCGACGCCGCCGCGACCCTGCGCGCGGCCCTGGCCGCGCTCGATACCTTGCCGCAGACCCGCCTGCTGCGCGCCTCGCAGCTGTACCGCAGCCCGGCCTGGGGCCGCGAGGACCAGCCGGACTTCATCAACGCCGCGGCGCTGGTGGCCACCACGCTGCCGGCGCCGGCGTTGCTGCAGGCGCTGCTGGACCTGGAAAGCCGCCACGGCCGCCAGCGCCTGCCCGGCGAACGCTGGGGCCCGCGCACCCTGGACCTGGACCTGCTGCTGTACGCCGAGGCGGTGATCGACCTGCCCGGGCTGCAGGTGCCGCATCCGTTCCTGCACGAGCGTGCCTTCGTCCTGCTGCCGCTGGCCGAGATCGCCGCCGAGGCAATCGTTCCGGGGCATGGAACGGTGCGTGACGTCCGCGACCGCATCGAAACCGGCGGGATCGTGCCAATCGGTAGATAATGCTCGGCTCATTACCGCAGCACATGAGCTTATGAGCAGCCACGCCGACAGCAAGCCCTGGACCGTTCCCGCCCTGGCCGAGGCCAAGCGCCGCCAGCAGAAGCTGGTGATGCTGACCGCCTACGACGCCGGCTTCGCGCGTGCGTTCGACGCCAATGGCGTGGACCTGATCCTGATCGGCGATTCGCTGGGCATGGTGGTGCAGGGCCACGACTCGACCCTGCCGGTGACCGTGGACGACATCGTCTACCACACCGCGGCGGTGGCGCGGGTGCTGCAACGCGCGCTGCTGGTCGCCGACCTGCCGTTCCAGTCCGATGCCACGCCCGAGCGCGCGCTGGACGCATCGACCCGGCTGCTGCAGGCCGGTGCGGAGATGGTCAAGCTGGAGGGCGCCGGCCACAAGCTGGACGTGATCCGTTTCCTCAGCGAACGCGACATCCCGGTGTGCTCGCACCTGGGCCTGACCCCGCAGTCGGTGCTGACCTTCGGCGGCTACAAGATCCAGGGGCGCGAGGAGGCCGCCGCGGCCAAGTTGCTCGCCGACGCCAAGGCGGTCGCCGCGGCCGGCGCCGCGCTGCTGGTGCTGGAATGCGTGCCGTCGCCGCTGGCCGCGCGGATCACCGCCGAGATCGGGATCCCCACCATCGGCATCGGCGCCGGCCCCGATTGCGACGGCCAGGTGCTGGTGATGCACGATTTCCTCGGTCTGGACAGCGGCCACCGCCGCCCGCGCTTCGTCAAGGATTTCCTGGCCGAAGGCGGTTCCATCGCCGGGGCGGTGCGCGCCTACGCCGACGCGGTGCGCGCCGGTACCTTCCCCGACGCCGAACACGCCTACGCCAAATGATCGAGACCATCACCGACCTGGCCCGGCTGCGCGCCACCGTTTCCGGCTGGAAGCGGCAGGGCCTGCGCGTGGCCTTCGTGCCGACCATGGGCAACCTGCATGCCGGACATTTCTCGCTGGTGATGCTGGCGCGGCAATACGCCGACCGCGTGGTGTCCAGCGTGTTCGTCAACCCGACCCAGTTCGGCCCGAACGAGGATTTCACCCGTTATCCGCGCACCCCGGAAGCCGACACCAGCGGCCTGGAAGGCGCCGGCTGCGACGTGCTGTGGCTGCCGACGGTGGAGAGCATGTATCCGCTGGGCGTGGAGCTGGCGCTGCGCATGCATACCCCGGGCGTCAGCGAGGTGCTGGAAGGCGCCTGCCGGCCCGGCCATTTCGATGGCGTGTGCACCGTGGTCGCGCGCCTGTTCAACCAGGTGCAGCCGGACCTGGCCGCGTTCGGCAAGAAGGACTACCAGCAGCTGGCGGTGATCCGGCAGATGGTGGCCGACCTGGCGTTCCCGATCGAGATCCTCGGCGGCGGCATCGTGCGCGAGGCCGACGGCCTGGCGATGAGTTCGCGCAACCAGTACCTGTCGGCCGAGGAGCGGCCGCGTGCCACGCACATCCATCGCACCCTGCTGGCGATGCGCGAGGCCCACTTGGCCGGGCGCCCGCGCGCCGAGGTGGAGGCCGCGGCAACCGCGCAGCTGCAGGCGGCCGGCTTCGAGGTCGACTACAGCGTGCTGCGCGCGCCCGACCTGAGCGAGCCGCAGGACGGCCGCGGTCCGCGCGTGGCGCTGATCGCCGCGCGCCTGGGCCGCACCCGGCTGATCGACAACCTGGAATTCTGAGCAAGGCAGGCCACCGCTGCCGGCATAGGCGCGGCTTCGGCCGCGACCAGCTTCGCGGTAAGGCCTGCCGCGGCTGAAGCCGCTCTTACGGCCAGTTGAGGCGGGCTCTCACCACCGCCAGCTAACCCCTCGGCTGCTAAACTGCGCGTCTTTCCTGACCGCAGTCCCGTGCCATGCAACTGAGCCTGTTGAAGACCAAGATCCACCGCGCCACCGTCACCCATTCCGAGCTGAACTACGAGGGCTCGATCGCCATCGACGGGCTGCTGCTGGACGCGACCGGCATCCGCGAGTTCGAGCAGGTGCACATCTGGGACGTGACCAATGGTGCGCGGTTCAGCACCTACGCGATCCGCGCCGACGAGGGCAGCGGCATCATCTCGCTCAACGGCGGCGCCGCGCGCCACGTGCAGGTCGGCGACCTGATCATCATCGCCGCCTTCGCCGGCATGAGCGAGGAGGAAGCCGCGCGCTTCCAGCCGACCCTGGTCTACGTGGACGGCAAGAACAAGATCACCCACACCAACCACAGCATCCCAAAGCAGGCCGCATGACACAGTCCACCGGTTTCGACGCACTGCATTCCCACGCCCAGCGCCTGCGCGGGGCGCGCCTTCCCGACCTGCTGGCGGCCGAACCCGGCCGTGCCGAGACGTTGGCGCTGCAGGTCGGACCGCTGTACTTCAATTTCGCGCGGCAGAAGTACGACCGCGCCGCGCTCGACGCGCTGCTCGCGCTGGCCGCCGACCACGACCTGGCCGGCGCCTTCCAGCGCCTGTTCCGCGGCGAGACGGTCAACGTCACCGAGGGCCGCGCCGCGTTGCACACCGCGCTGCGCGGCGACCTCACCGGTGCGCCGGTGGCCAGCCAGGCCCACGCCAGCGCGCGCGAGGTGCAGCAGCGCATGCGCGCCCTGATCGATGCATTGGCGCAGACCGAGGTCACCGACATCGTCAGCGTCGGCATCGGCGGCTCCGATCTGGGCCCGCGCCTGGTCGCCGATGCGCTGCGTCCGGTCACCGGCGCGCGCTTCCGCGTGCACTTCGTCTCCAACGTGGACGGCGCGGCGATGCAGCGCACCCTGGCCACGCTGGACCCGGCGCGCACCGCCGGCGTGCTGATCTCCAAGACCTTCGGCACCCAGGAAACCCTGCTCAACGGCCAGATCCTGCGCGACTGGCTGGGCGGCAGCGAGCGCCTGTACGCGGTCAGTGCCAATCCCGAACGCGCCGCCAAGGCCTTCGACATCGCCGCCGGCCGCGTGCTGCCGATGTGGGACTGGGTCGGCGGCCGCTACTCGCTGTGGTCGGCGGTGGGCTTCCCGATCGCGCTGGCGATCGGCGCCGACGCCTTCGAACAGTTGCTGGACGGTGCCGCGCAGTTCGACGCGCACGCCCTGAACGCGCCGCTGGAGCGCAACGTGGCCGTGCTGCACGGCCTGACCACGCTGTGGAACCGCGACCTGCTCGGCTACGCGACGCAGGCGGTGATGACCTACGACCAGCGCCTGGCGCTGCTGCCGGCCTACCTGCAGCAGTTGGTGATGGAAAGCCTGGGCAAGCGCGTGCGGCTGGACGGCAGCCCGGTCGAGGCCGATACCGTGCCGGTGTGGTGGGGCGGCGCCGGCACCGACGTGCAGCACAGCTTCTTCCAGGCGTTGCACCAGGGCACCAGCATCGTGCCGGCCGACTTCATCGGCTGCATCCGCAACGACGACCCGTATACCGTCAACCACCAGGCGCTGCTGGCCAACCTGCTGGCGCAGACCGAGGCGCTGGCGAACGGGCAGGGCAGCGACGATCCGGCCCGCGACTACCCGGGCGGCCGCCCGAGCACGCTGATCCTGCTCGACGCGCTGACCCCGCAGGCGCTGGGCGCGCTGATCGCCATGTACGAGCACAGCGTGTACGTGCAGTCGGTGGTCTGGGGCATCAACGCCTTCGACCAGTTCGGCGTCGAACTGGGCAAGCAACTGGCCAGCCAGCTGCTGCCGGCGCTGCAGGGCCAGTCCACCGAGGTTGCCGATCCGGTCACGCGCGCGGTGCTGGCGCGGTTGCAGGGCTGACGCGAAGCGAAGCGCACGGGGCGGTTCGCCCCCGTGCGTCCGCGAGGAAGGATGCGGCCTTAGGGCGTGCATCGCAATGGCAATCGCCGATCAGGGAGGACACAGGGATGATGAACGCGAAAAGGATGGTGTGTTGGATGGTGCTGCCGGCGCTGCTGAGCCTGGGGGCGTGCCAGCGGCAGGCACCGGAGCAGACTCCGGCCACGGCGGCGCAACCGCTGCACGTCGTCGAGGTCCGGATCGGCGCGATGCGCGACGGCAGACCCGTGCCGCAGACCAGCGATGCGCCGATCCTGGCCTACGTCGCCCTGAGCGGAGCCGCCCAGGGACAGGTCCTGAAAGCGCGGTTGCTGGACCTGCGCGATGGTCGCCAGGTCGGGCTGGTGGAGCGTGCCGTGACCGGCTCCGATCAGGTCCAGTCGCTGCGTTTCGACAACGCGGCCGGCTGGCCGCCGGGGCGTTACATGCTGGAGGTGACGCTCGATGGCAAGCTCGCCTCGCAGCAGGACGTGGACGTGATGGAGCCGGCGAACAGCGCGCCTCGCACTGGTTCCTAGCGCGGCGCCGCGTCGGTACTGGACAGGGCCTGCAGGAACAGCACCAGCTTGTGCTTCTCCTCCGCGGTCAGGCTGATCGGTCGATTGCGGGCGAGGTTACGATAGTAGACCTCGTGTTCCACCGCGGACGGCAGATCGGCGATGCTGCCGTCGTGCATGTAGGGCGCGGTATCGGCCACCGTCCGTAACGACGGGGTGCGGAAGGCGCCCAGATCCTGCGGCGCCCGCGTCACCGCAAAGCGCCCCAGTTCCGCCACGCGAACGTCGGAGAGGATGGAATCGCCCAGGCTCCGGCCTTCGCGTTTCTGCCGCTCCAGCACGACGAGCAGGGCGGCGACGTTGCCGGCGACCTGGTTGAAGCCGATGCCGGCATGATGGAAGCGCTGATCGCTCGTGGTCGCAGGTGTGCCGTCCAGCCGGTGGCAATCGACGCAGCCGGCCTTGCCGGAAAACAGCGCCAATCCCTCGCGTTCGTCCTCGCTCAGCGAGGCTTGCGCGCCATGCGTCGTCCGAGAGGTCTCGTAGCGGGTCGGCGGTGCCGGCAACGCGCGGATGTAGGCGGCGAGCGCGGCGGCCACGACCTGGATGTCGCCGCCGTCCTCGCCGGAGGCCGCATGCAACAGTGCGGCGTAGCGCGGGTCGCGGGCGAGGTGGGTCAGCACGGCCTGCCGATCGGGCAGGCCCATCTCGCGCGGGTTGGTCAATGGCTGCAGGACCGCGTCCTCCAGCATCGCTGCGCGCCCATCCCAGAAAAAGTGCGTCATGAAGCGGCTGTCGAGCAGGCTGGGCGCGTTGCGTGTGCCGCGCTGGCCGCCCGTCCCGGTGGACACCGCGGCACCGTCGGTATAGGCCAACTCGGCGCGATGGCAGCTTGCGCAACTGGTCTTGCCGTCCGCGCTGAGCCGCGTGTCGTGGAACAGCGCCTGGCCAAGCGCGATCCGGGCCGCCGCCGTGTCGTGCCGGCCGCCACCACACCCGGTCAGCGCCAGGACGAGGGCGGCCGACCACAGGCGCATGCAGATGACGATGTGATGACGCCGGTTCCTTGGCATGACGCTGTTGACTCCTGTCCCCGCTGTCGGATATCTATATCCACGCTGAATGCACGAAGCAAGGTCAGCATACGGACAGCCGGCCAACGTGGCCAGTCTTCAGGGATGAGAGCATGGAACGTCGCGGCGCAGGAATGGGCTCGGTCGTGGGTTTGCTGAAGCAGGCGGCGCATGCATCCGCGCGCGGTTGGCGGCGCCTCGTGGGCAGAACGGTGGCGGCCTTGCTGCTGACCCTTCTGGCCTGCACCTCTGGCGCCACCTCCTACGTCTACGACGCGCAGGGGCGTCTGGTCGCGGTCAGCAACGATGCCGGCGCAAGTGCCCGCTATCGCTACGACACGATGGGCAATATCACCGCCGTCGAACGCGTCTCCAGCGGAACCCTGGCGGTGCTGGGCTTCAGTCCGGCGCGCGGTGCGGCCGGCGATCGCGTGCTGATCCAGGGGCAGGGGTTTTCCACCGCGGCGTCCGCCAACAGCGTGGCCTTCAATGGACAGGCGGCCACGGTGGTGGCTGCCAGCGCACGCGAGTTGACCGTGCTCGTGCCTGCCAATGCCAGTACCGGCCCGATCTCCGTGACCGTGTCCGGGCAGAGCGCGAGCAGTGCGCAGCAGTTCGTGGTCGATGCCAACCTCCGTCAGCCGGCCATTACGGGCGTATCGCCGTTGATCGCCAGCGCCGGTACGGCGATCACCGTCGATGGACAGAATCTGGTGCCGGTCGCCGGGCAGACCACGGCGAAGCTGGATCGCAAGACCGCGGTGCTGTCGAGCGCCACCGGCACGCGCCTGGTCTTTCCGGTGCCGGACAGGAGCGGCAGCGGGCCGGTGACCGTGACCACGCCCTACGGCAGCGCCACGAGCAGCCAGGATGTGCTGGTGGTGCCGAACAGTGTGTCGCCCGCTGATATTTCCGGAGTGACGCGGCTGTCCGTGGATGCCGCCGCCGTCGATGTCGCGATGGCGACCGCGGGCAAGTCCGCCGCGGTCCTCGTCAGCGGCATGGCTGGCGACTACCTCAGTGCCCAGTTTCAGGCGCTGGGCTCCACCACGCTGAACTATCGCGTGTTCGGCACCGACAACGTGCAGATCGCCAGCGGGCTGGTGAACGTCGACCAGCCCACCCTGCATCTGCCGCGGCTGAAGGTCGGCGGCACCTATCTGCTGCTGTTCGCCCCGAGCACGGCCACGGCAAGTTGGAAAATGAGCGTGGAGCGGTCCAGGGCCCTGGCAGTGGACGGCGCCGAAACAGGCGTTGCCACCGCGGTCGCCGCGCAATCGAAGCGCTACACCTTCCTGGCCCAGGCCGGGAGCCGGCTGGGGCTGGGGGTGGCCGAGCAGTCGCCGGTCGGCAGCGGCTGGGGAACCGCCTTGGTGCAGGTCTTCGACGCCGACGGCGTCAATCTGGGCTATCAGTACTGCAATCAGGCCAACAACGGCTGCGCACTCAACATCGCCGCGCCCAGGACCGGCGTGTATCAGGTGCTGCTGACGCCCGGCACCAGCGGTGCGCGCACGCTGCGCCTGAATCTGTTGCTGTCCTCGGATCTGTTGCAGGCATTGCCGAAAGACCAGGACGTGCTGGCCGAAACGTCGCGTCGAGGACAGAACCTGCGTCTGTCGTTCGATGCCGTGGCCGGCGATGCCTTCGCGTTGCACGTGGCCGCGCAGACCACCGTGCCGGCTGGTCGCGATGTGTACTACCGCGTTTACGCGCCCGATGGCACCAGTGTCGCGTCGATGGCGGTGCGTGCGGCTGGCACCACCTACCTGACGGCCAGGACCAGCGGCACCTATCAGGTGCTGGTGGATCCCGGCTTCGGAGAAACCGTGCGGTTGCAGACGCGGCTCAGCACCGGAGACACGAGCGGTGGCGGTGGCTGGATCGATGGCGCCACCGGCGCATTCGCCACGCAACTGCCGGGCGACAGCGTGTACTTCACCTTTTCCGCGACCGCCGGGCAGAGCCTGGGGCTTGGCATCAGCGAGCTGCAGTCCAACGAAAGCGGCCCGCTCAACCTCACCCTCTATGGCCCCGCTGGCACGCCGATGGCCGGCGCCGCCTGCGAGGTGGCCAACGACGGATGCGATGTGAATCTGCCGGAACTGGCGGCGGGACGTTACGGCGTCCTGGTCGCGCCTGCCACGACGACGCAGACGATGCGCTTCAAGGCGACCCTGTCTACCGACCTGGGGCTTGCCTTGACGCGGGATGCGGTCAGCCAGGTCGGCATCGGCCGGCGCGGGCAGAACGCCATGCTGTCGTTCCAGGCCGGTGCCGGCGAGGCATTGGCGGTTCAGGTGTCGGAGCAGACCACGACGCCGGCGAACGGCGCGGTCTACTACCGCGTGTACCGGCCCGATGGCACGGCGTTGTCGTCGATGGCGGTCTCCGGTTCGGGCACCCTGACGATGAACACGCCTGTCGCCGGGACTTACCGGTTGTTCGTGGATCCGCGCCATGGCGCGACCATGTCCGCCAAGGTGCTGGTGACGGCCGGGAGCGCGGGCGGGTTGCAACTGGATGGCAGCAGCGGCGAGTACAAGACAAATGCTGGTCAGAGCGCCTTCTTCAGCTTCAGCGCGTCGGCCTTGCAGAACCTGGGATTGGGGCTCAGTGACCTCGTCCTGAGCAACGGGACCTACGTCAGCGTCAAGATCGCCAACCCCAATGGTTCCACGCTCACGACCGCGACGTGCTATGCCTCCAGCGGCTGCGCATTCAATCTGCTGAATCTCGCCGCAGGCAACTATGGTGTGACCGTGAGTCCGCAATCGGGCTCCCAGAGCATCGCGTTCAAGGTGACCCTGTCCACGGAGGTCGCCGGCTTCCTGCAGAAAGATGCGTCGAGTTCCGTGGACATCTCGCGCTACGCCCAGAACGCGCGCCTGACGTTCACCGGGACCGCCGGCGAGAGCCTGGCCTTGCTCGCCGCCGACGTCGTGACCAGGCCTGCAGGCCGCGACGTGGTCTATGCGGTGTATCGGCCGAACGGCGCGTTGTGGAAGAACGTAACGGCCAGCGGCAATGTCATTCTGACCCTGCCCAATCTCCCTGAGACGGGAAGCTATCGGGTGTTCGTCGATCCGGCGGGCGGCGCGTTGTGGTCGGCCCGCTTGAAACTCTCCACGGGCCAGGACGGCAATGTCGAACTGGACGGCGCAGGTGGCAGCTATCAGACGCCGGCAGGGCAGGGCGTGCATTTCTCCATCGATACCCAGGCCGGCCAGAATCTGGGGCTGGGGATCACCGACATTGGGGTGAGTTCGGGCAATTACTTCAATATCGCCGTCTACAGTCCGAACGGTACGACCTTGTACAGCGGCAGCTGCTACGTCCAGGATGGCTGTTCGTTGCCGCTGAGGAACACCTTGGCGGGACGCTACAGCGTGGTGGCGACACCGGCCTCGACGAGCCAGACGATCCAGTTCCGCGCTGTGCTTTCTTCCGAATTGCTGGATCAGCTGACCCGCGATCAGCCGTTGCATCTGGCGCTGGCGCGGTATGGGCAGAATGCGCGGCTGCGCTTCCAGGCGCAGGCAGGCGAGTCGCTGATGCTGCTGATCGCGGCGCAGACGACGCTACCCGCCGGTCGCGATGTGGTGTATCGCGTGTTGCGGCCAAATGGCGCTGTCTGGAGGACGGCGACCATCAAGGTTGGCGATGCGATCAATCTGATCAATATTCCGACGTCTGGCGAGTATGCAATCCAGGTCGAGAGTCGGACCGGAAGCCCGCTGGAATCGGACATCACCCTTTCCTCCGGGATCTCGCTGCCGATCGATGGCCCTCCGTTGCATGTGGTGACCCGCTTGCCGGCGCAATACAAGCACTTCTCCTTCATCGCTAGTCAGGGGCAGAACCTTGGACTGGGCATCAGCGGCATCCAGATCGTGGGCTCAGGGTGGCAGCGCGTTGTTGCGTCCGTCTACAAGGCCGATGGCAGCACGCTGGCGAGCGGATACTGCGACGTGGAGCGCGGCGGCTGCGATTTCGATCTCATCAACCTTGCTGCAGGCAAGTACGCAGTACTGATCACTCAAGAGGAGGAGCAGGCAGCAACGTACGACGTAACGCTTTCCAGCGATCTCGCCTTGAACCTGCAGCGCGACACGCCGCTGGCCGTCTCCGTCGCCAGACGCGGGCAGAATGCCCGGTTGAGCTTCCAAGGGCAGGCGGGCGACAAACTCGCTGTGCTGGTGCAGAACCAGGCGACCACGCCCGCGGATGGCACCAGCTATTACAGCGTCTACCAGCCAAATGGCACCCTGCTTACGTCCGGATCGACGCGTACCGGTACTGCGATCGGCCTGGGCAGCCTGCCGACGACCGGCCAATACAGCGTGGTGGTCGATCCGCAGTATGGGCAGACGATCGACACCACCGTCGCCTTGTCCACCGGCACGTCAGTGGCCGTGGACAGCAGTCGCACGTTCGCTGCGGGTCCGCCCGGCGCGGGCATTTTCTTTTGGTTCGATGCGCAGGCCGGGCAAAAGCTCGATGTCGGACTCGATCAGATCGCACTGTCAGGCAACGGCTTCGCTTGGGTCTACGCGACGTTCTATCGTCCGGATGGCAGCAAGGTTTTCTCCAACACGAATTGCTTCCGTACCTACGGCTGCGGATTCTCCATCGACGCCGCCCAAGCCGGACGCTACGGCGTCGTGGTCGTTCCTTCGTCGGAAGACCAGAGTTTCGCTATGACCGCCTCGGTATCCAGCACCGTCGTCGGCACCTTGGCGTGGGATGTCCCGCAGTCGATCGCGCTGGACCGGCATGGCAAGACCGCCACACTGTCCTTCAGCGGCACGGCCGGGCAGGGCGTTTTGCTGCGGGTGACCAATCAGACGACCACGCCGGTCGGCCGGTCGGTGACCTATGCGCTGTATCGGCCTGACGGACAGTCGTACAGATCGCTCAGCGCCAGCGCCGGTAGCAGCGACCTGAGCTTCCCGGCGCTCCCGACGAGCGGCACCTATCGATTGCGGATCGTGCCCGAGGACGGCGTCACTGCGGCGATGGACATCACTTTGGACAGTACGCCCTAGAACACCGACGCGATTCCACCGAACGGACGCAGATCGGCGGCAGGCATGGAGCGGAGCGAGCATATGACGTGGTTCAACAGCGCATGGAAAAGCGTGATCTTGGGCGGGATGCTGGGCGCGCTGGCGTCGACGGCCGCATCCCAGCAACTGGTCTGGTCGACGGCGGCCATGCCGGCCATGCCGGCCATCGGAATCGGCACGGTTCCTGCGGTGGTCGGGCAGTGGCATGCGACCACATTGGCCGATGGCAGCGAGCTGGCGCTGGCACCCGACGGGCGCTTTCTGCGCCATCGCGTGCCCGGTCAGCGTGCGCGCGAGATCGCGCTGCCGTCGGTACGTATCGATGCCAGCGTCACGTTGCTGCCGAGCGGGCGTGTGCTGGTGTGGGGAGGACGCGATACCCAGGGCCGATTGCAGGAAGGCGGCGTGTGGTTCGACCCGGCAAGCGCCTCCGTGCAGCCGGCCATCGGGCTAAGCCTGCGTGCGCGCTATGGGCACACCGCCACGGTACTGACCGATGGTCGCCTCCTGCTCGCCGGCGGCACTGGCGATGGCGCCGGCGCGCAGATGTGGGACGAAGCCAGTGATCGGGCGATCACCCTGCCTGCGGATCTGCCGGGCGGCGGCAACGCAACCTCGCGCCTGCTTGCCGATGGCCGCGTGGCGTTGCCGGCGTCGCGGAACGCCACGCGCATCGCCAGCGATGCCGCGTTCGATCCGCTCGCGGGCGCCTTTCTTCCGTACTCGGCCAGCGTCGCGGATGCGCCAGGCGCGACGCGGCTCGCCGGCAGCGTGCCTGTGCAGGGGGCAGAGGGCGTCGCGCCGACCGCGCGGCTCGCGCTGCGCTTCTCGCGTCCGCTGCACATGCCCACGTTGTCCGCGCGCACCGTCACCCTGGTCGGTCAGGAGGGACGCGTCGCCGTGCGTATCGCGCCGGTGGAGCAGGGCCGTCTGCTGTTCGTGCAGCCGCGTCAGGCCTTGTTCCCGGATTCCCGTTACACCCTGATGGTCGACGGTGCGCGTGCCGCCTCGGGCGATGCCGTGCCGCTGATCGCCCTGGATTTCCGCACCGCTGCGTACGACAGCAACGGACAGCCGGTGGCGCACGCAACGGCGGCGCCGGCTGCGGCGGTCGCTGCGCCCAGCGTGCGCATGACCGGTGCGGGCACGCCGGCGTCCTGTGCCAATGACGTTCTGCCGTGCCGCGCTCGCGGCCTGTTGGTGGACGGCGTCTGGTACCCGGGACAGGACAATACCGACAGCCGCTGGCGCATCTATGGCGCCTCGCAACAGCCGGAACACAACGCCCGCATCGCGCGCATCGCCGCGACCTTCCACGTCACGATGGTGCGCGGGCGTGTGGTGCGGGTGGATCAGCAACCCGTGGCCGGGGTCGAGGTCAGTATCGGCAAGGAGCGGGCGGTCACCGACAAGAACGGCTGGTTCACCTTGTTCGATGTGCCGGCGGGGCATCAGGAACTCTACGTCGATGGCAGCACCGCCAACACGACCGGCGCCGAATACGGCCAGTTCGTCGTCGGCACGGACGTCGCCGCGGGTCGATTGAACGAACTCGGCTATCTGCTGCATCTGCCACGCATCGCCGCGCGCGACAAGATCCGGATCCCGTCGCCGACCGTGGAGGACATGGTCGTTGGCCACCCGGACATTCCCGGCCTGCAGTTGCGCATTCCCAAGGGCACCGTCGTGCTGGATCGCAAGGGCCGCCTGGTGACCGAACTGGCAATCGTGCCGACGCCGGTCAATCGTGCACCGTTCCCGGTCACCGAGAACCATCCGATGGCCTTCACGGTCGAGCCGGGTGGCGCGCAGATCCGCGGACTCGACCCCGGCGCCAACAACGGCATCCAGGTCTATTACCCCAACTACGACGGCTACGCCGCGGGCACCCAGGCCAACTTCTGGATGTACGACCCGCGCGATGGCTGGCGCGTCTACGGCAAGGGCACCGTCTCGGCCGACGGCAAGCATTTCGTTCCCGAGCCCGGCGTCGCCCTGCATCAGACCATGGGCGGCATGTACAGCGTGCCCAGCAACGACCCGCCCAGCGAGGCCGGGTTGCCGCCGGATGGGCATTGCTGCGGAACCCCGGGTAGCGGCGGCGTCGCCAATGCGGCCGATCCCATCGACTTGAAAACAGGTGAATTCGTCCATTCGGAAACCGATCTGCAGATCGCGGACGTGACGGCGCTGAGCCTGTCGCGCAGCTACCGTCCCCACGACCTGAAGCAGCGCGAGTTCGGCATCGGCACCGCGTCCAACTGGGGCTATTACCTGCACAATCCGGGCGGCACCTACGATTCGCTCGATCTGGTGCTGCCGACCGGCGCCTATATCCGCTTCGATCGGGCCTCCGGCTCCGGCCCGCGTGGCGAGTGGCGGCAAGCCGGTTCGACCACGCAGTATGCGGGCGCCGTGCTGCAATCGGTCTACGATCCGGACCCGTTGCAGCCCTGGGGCCGCGGATTTCGCATCACCCTGCGCGACGGCAGTCGCATGCAGTTCTCCAGCTACATGGACACCCGCCTGCGCTGGCTGGAGGACCGATACGGCAATCGCACCACACTGCTTTATGACGCGGGTCTGGTCTCGCGCATCGTGTCGCCCAGCGGGCGCTACATCGGCCTGGAATACGACACCCGCAATCGCGTTGCCGCCGCCACCGACAACGCCGGCAATCGCTGGACCTATGCCTACGACAGCAATGGCCTGCTTGCCACGGTAGGGTTCCCCGATGGCGGCAGCAAGGCGTACGCCTACCAGACCAAAATCCAGAACAATGCGCTGGCGCAGCACCGGCTGCAGTCCATCACCGACGCGCGCGGCAAGCGCGTCCTGCTCAACGAGTTCGAGGTCGTCAACGGCGCGTCCACCGGCAGGGTGATCAAGCAGACCCAGGCCGATGGCGGTGTCTTCGTCATCGACTACGCGCATGTCGACGGCGGCACCACCGGCGTCCTCGTCACCAGTCCCGACGGCAGCAAGCGCCGCGTCCTGTTCGACGGCAACAGCGCCTACCCGAAGACCGACATCCTGGCCTACGGCACCGACAAGCAACAGACCTACAGCTTCGAGCGCAACGCCTACGGGCAGGTCACCGCCAGTATCGACCCGCTCGGCCGTCGCACCGAGTATCGCTACGACGCGGGCGGGCGACCGCTGCAGGTCACGGTGCTGGCCGGCACCGCACAGGCGCGCGTGTCCAGCCTCAGCTACACCAGCGACGGCGACCTGCAGTCGGCGACGGATCCGCTGGGACGGGTGACGCGCCTGGACTACGGCGCCAACCGCTGCCTGACCGCGGTCACCGATCCCGGAGGCCGTACGGCCCGCTTCGCCTGCGATGGCGCGGGCCTGCCGTTGAGCGCGACCAATGCCATCGGACAGACCATCGCCTTCCAGTACGACGGCTACGACCTGGCCGGCATGGTCGATCCGCTGGGGCGCAGCACGCGCTTCCAGTACGACGGCCTGGGGCGGGTGACCGGCAGCCGCGACGACCAGGGCAACGCCACGCGCCAGGAATACGACGCGCTTGGCCGGGTCAGCAAGGCCTACGATGCCGCCGGCAACGTGACCGAATTCGGCTACGACAAGAACGGCAACGTCCTGGCGATCCTGCTGCCGCACGGCAACGGCATCACCTATACCTACGACGAGCGCAACCGTCCGCTGACGCGTACCGACGCGCTGGGCCAGTCCGAGACCTGGACCTATGATTTCATGGACCGCGTCGCGAGCTACACGGACCGCAAGGGCCAGAAAAAGACTTTCACTTATGACGTGCTCGGGCGCTTGTCAGTGGTCACCGAGGCCGATGGGCGCACTCAGACCTTCACCTACGACGCCGGCAACCGCCGCGTCGCGCTGGTCGACTCGGCAGCGGGAACCCTGGGTTGGGAATACGACCTGTTCGACCAGGTCACCGAGGCCATCACCCCGCAAGGCAACATCGTCTACGAATACGACGCGGTCGGCCGCCGCACCAAGATGACCGCGGCCAACCAGGCGGCGCTGGAGTACCGCTACGACGACGTCGACCGCCTGCGCACCCTGCTGCAGGGGAGCGAGACCGTGGCGTTCGAGTATGACGCCGCCGATCGCCTCACCGAGACCACCTTGCCGAATGGGGTCAAGACCGGGTACGCCTACAACACCGCCAACCAGACGACCGGCATCGCCTGGCTCAAGCCGGATGGCACGGCCCTGGGCGAGATCGGCTACGGCTACGACCAAGTCGGCCAACTGGTGGCGCAGACCGGCAGCTTCGCCCCGCAGGCGCTACCGGCCGCACGCACCGGCAGCTTCGATGACAACAACCGGCAGACCCAGGCCGACGCCCAGACACTGAGCTACGACGCCAACGGCAACCTGATCTCCGACGGCGTGCGCACCTACGTCTGGAACGCACGGGACCAGTTGGTCGAAATCAAACAGGGGACGGCGAGCATCGCCAGTTTCGGCTATGACCCGCTTGGCCGGCGAACCAGCAAGACCGAAGGCGGACAGACGATCAGCTATCTGTACGACGGAGTGGATCCGGTGCAGGAAACCCAGGGCGGCACCGTCAACCCGATCCTGACCGGACTTGGCATCGATGAGCGCTACGCGCGGAACGAAGCCAGCGGACGTGCGTACTTCCTGAGCGACGCGCTTGGCAGTACGCGCGCACTAACCAACGCCAGCGGCTCATTGATTCAGCGCTACGACTACACGCCTTACGGACAGACCAGCCAAGCCAACACGGCAACCAGCAATCCATATCAGTACACGGGGCGGGAGCGGGATGCGAGCGGGCTTTATTACTACCGGGCGCGGTATTATCAGCCAAACTTGGGGCGCTTTGTTAGTGAGGACCCCATTGGGTTAGTCGGTGGAGCAAATGCTTATGCCTACGTTCATGGTTCTCCATTGATGTATGGAGATCCTTTAGGTCTTTTTGATTTGCCATCAATTCCCCAGCCGGTAGTGGATGCGGCAGCAGGTTTTGGCGACTCGTTGTCATTTGGGTTGACGAACTACATCCGGGATCAATGGGATATTAATGGCGCAGTTGAAAAATGTTCAGGTTATTATTCTGGTGGGCAAGTCGCCGGAACTGTTTATAGTTTAGCTATGCCTCTGAGTCGATTGGGCTACGTGGCAAAAGCCCGTCAGATTCCAAGATTGGGATTGTCTGCGGAGGAAAGCGTGATCGCAAGAAACGCTCTGAAGAATTATTTTAGAGGACCTTTCGCTTACTCATTGAGAAATTGGCATGCCGTCACATATGAAGGCCTGGTGGCGCAAGGAAAGAGTGGCGCCGACATAGTTGCTGGTGCAGGAAGAACGAGCGTTGGGTGGACATCCGTTTTAGTCGGAGGCGGCTTAGTAGGTTCGGCAACGCGCGCAGGAAGAATCGGAGGTAATTGTGGTTGTGGCCAATAAAATACTGGTTCGTCGTTATAGGGTTTACGATCCGCTAGAGCAGGATGTCTTTGTCTATGGTGGTGGGGAGTTAAATTTTTTTGCATCTGGCAATAAGGATTTGAATGTGGCGGGTTGGCTTGTTGATTGGGAGAAAATATTGCATGGCCCAAAGCGAATAATATTTTTTGAAGATGGTGGTTTTAAATTTATCGACGTTGGTGGGTTGGTTTTTAAAATCGGGCATGGAGTTGAGGTGCATTGCGTTCGAAATATTTTTATTTCAAAATTGAATGTTGTTAATAACGGCATACTGGCCGTTTCTGTTACATACCTAACTCCTTGGTGGCGACTAATTTTTGATGATGGCAGTCACCCGGACTTGCAATTTCCTTTGGAGTATTTCTCTAAGTTATGGAATGACAATATTTTCATATTTAATAAATCTAGCTAGTTCTGGATGATGGGCGGATGTAAGTGCGGATAAAGATTGTGGTGGGAGGTGGGGCTTTTTTCTATGGCTGTTGCTCTTCTTCTTTTGGTGGGTGTATTTTTTGCTGATTAGGCTCTGTACGTGCAATGAGGCTAGTGGACGTGCGTCCGTTTGCATTGATTTTGGCTTGCTGAAGCGATCTACGGAATGAGATGGTCAGTATTATCCTTTTTTTGGCTGAAGGGGTATGGACCATGAATAATTTCGATTGTCATATTTATGCGTGCCGTTGATTTCCTCTCGGTTTATGGCGCAAGCACATTCTTAGTTCTGTGCTACGGTGTTTCGGCGCAGTTTCCTTGCAGGCGGCTTATGCAGCACTGAAGCGCGATATCAATTCGCGGAGCGAAACGCCCGTTTACATGATGCTTGGCGACGATTGGCCCAACGGGGTACTGTTTCTCGAGACCGTGGTGGCTGCTCCGGATGAGATCTCTGCAGAAATTCATCGGGCCTTGGCAAGCATGTTCGATGCGGAGGGTTGTAGGTTCTCCCTGTGCATGTATGACGGGGCTTTTAATCACTATGAAAGTTTTTTTTCTCCAGATTTTTTCGATCAGTTGTATGCGTTCGCGTTCGGCAAGAACGACCATGTCGTCAATCTCGATGCGTCATTGCTTGCCTCCGGGCAATGGAAGGACATTATCGCCGCCTGTCGACTGAGAGCCTCGATCTAGAAGGAATGGTCCTTGTGCCGTCGGGCCTGTAGCGAACCACTCCGTCTGAATTCGACATTGATTACCGACCAGACGTTACTGTCACTGACTCGGCCATGCTCCATGACGGGGAAGAAGGCCATCGAACTGGCAAGCGATCAGGTGCGTATCTGCCGGTATGCGGTCCCGGATCTGCGCAGCGTGCAATGTTGGTTCTATTGCGATGCAGCAAAATCTCCGCGGCGATGCTGTCTATCTTGGTGAGGCAAGGCAAGTCCATGCCAGACACCACAAGCAAACCCGGTATTCCATCGCTATAGCGTCAACCGATATCCCGGCGGCATCGCGGCATACCTCGCGGCGCGGTTGACAGGCTTGGGGCGATTCGGGAAGCGTAGGCGCCGGCCGCACTCGGCGTGTGCGGTCCGGCCGCGACATGGCATGCGTTCGCCGTTCCTGGGAGGGAGTCTCTTGCACACACAGCCTGTTGGCGCGACCGCGCCGCTTCGCACTGCGCTGGCCGCGGCCGCCGCGCTTGGCCTACTCGCCCTGGTCGCGGCGGTTCCGGGCCGCTCGGTTCCCGCCACGGCGGCCCCGGCCCCTGCGCCGCCGCCGATCCACCCGGAACTGTGGCCGTCGCCGGCCTGGCCGCTGAAGGAGGATCCGGCGCTGGAGGCGCGCATCACCAAGCTGATGGCGCAGATGTCGGTGGAGCAGAAGGTCGGGCAGACCGTGCAGGGCGACATCGGCAGCATGACCCCGGACGACGTGCGCCGCTATCACATCGGCTCGGTGCTGGCCGGCGGCAATTCCGATCCCGGCGGCAAGTACGACGCCAGCCCGGCGCAATGGCTGGCGCTGGCCGATGCCTATTACGCGGCGTCGATGCAGAAAGACGGTGCCGGCCCGGCGATTCCGATCATCTTCGGCATCGACGCGGTGCACGGGCAGAGCAACATCGTCGGCGCCACGCTGTTCCCGCACAACATCGGCCTGGGCGCGACGCGCGACCCGGAATTGATGCGCAAGATCGGCGAGATCACCGCCGCCGAGACCCGCACCACCGGCATGGAGTGGACCTTCGCCCCGACCGTGGCGGTGCCGCAGGACGACCGCTGGGGCCGCACCTACGAGGGCTATTCCGAATCGCCCGAGGTGGTGGCCAGCTACGCCGGCAAGATGGTCGAGGGCCTGCAGGGCGTGCCCGGCACGCCCGGTTTCCTCGACGGCACGCACGTGATCTCCTCGGTCAAGCACTTCCTCGGCGACGGCGGCACTACCGACGGCAAGGACCAGGGCGACACCCGGATCAGCGAGCAGCAGCTGCGCGACATCCACGGCGCCGGCTATCCGCCGGCGATCGCGGCCGGCGCGCAATCGGTGATGGCCTCGTTCAACAGCTTCAACGGGGTCAAGATGCACGGCCACAAGGCCATGCTGACCGACGTGCTGAAGGGGCAGATGCATTTCGGCGGCTTCGTGGTCGGCGACTGGAACGGCCACGGCCAGGTGCCCGGTTGCCGCAACGACGACTGCCCGGCCGCGTTCAACGCCGGCGTCGACATGCTGATGGCGCCGGACAGTTGGAAGGGCGTCTATGAGAACGCGCTGAAGGCGGTGAAGTCGGGCGAGATCCCGATGGCGCGGCTGGACGATGCGGTGCGGCGCATCCTGCGGGTGAAGCTGCGCCTGGGCCTGTTCGAGGCCGGCAAACCGTCGCAGCGCCCGCTCGGCGGCAAGTTCGCATTGCTCGGCGCGCCCGAGCACCGCGCGGTAGCGCGGCAGGCGGTGCGCGAATCGCTGGTGCTGCTGAAGAACCAGCAGCAGGTGTTGCCGCTGAAACCGCAGATCAAGCTGCTGGTCGCCGGCGATGGCGCCAACGACATGGGCAAGCAGGCCGGCGGCTGGACCCTGAACTGGCAGGGCACCGGTACCAAGCGCGCCGACTATCCCAACGGCACCACCATCTGGGAAGGCTTGCAGCAACAGGTCACTGCCGCCGGCGGCAGCGCCGAACTGGCGGTGGACGGCAAGTTCACGACCAAGCCGGACGTGGCGGTGGTGGTGTTCGGCGAGAATCCCTACGCCGAGTTCCAGGGCGACATCGCCACGCTGCTGTACAAGCCCGGCGACGACAGCGACCTGGAGTTGATCAAGTCGCTGAAGGCGCAGGGCATTCCGGTGGTGGCGGTGTTCCTGAGCGGGCGGCCGCTGTGGGTGAACCGCGAGATCAACGCCGCCGATGCCTTCGTCGCGGCCTGGTTGCCAGGCTCGGAAGGTGCCGGCATCGCCGATGTGCTGCTGCGCAAGCCCGACGGCAGCGTGCAATACGATTTCCACGGCAAGCTGAGCTTCTCCTGGCCGCGCACCGCGGTGCAGTTCGCCAACAACGTCGGGCAGAAGAACTACAACCCGCAATTCGCCTTCGGCTACGGCCTCACCTACGAGGACAAGGGTGATCTGAACCGCCTGTCCGAGGTGTCCGGCGTCTCCGGCGCGCAGGCGGTGGGCGGGGTGTACCTGGATCGCGGCAAGCCGGCGACGGGCATCAACCTGATCCTGTTCGGCGGCGCCCAGGCCAACCTGCCGGCGACGACCTTTCCGGCGGCGTTGGCCGACGGGTCGTTGAAGGTCACCGCGATCGACTACAAGGCGCAAGAGGATGCGCGCCGCTTGGTCTGGTCCGGTACCGGCAAGTCGGGGCTGGCGCTGGTATTGCCCAAGCCGCTGGACGTCTCGCGCGAGAGCAATGGCGACCTGCAATTGATCCTGACCCTGAAGGTGGATGCGGCCCCCAGCGCCGCCACCCGCATCGGCGTGGCCTGCGGCCATGACTGCGGCGCGCGCCTGGACCTCGGCAAGGCGCTGGCCGCGTTGCCCAAGGGCGAGTGGCGCACCCTCGGCGTGCCGCTGAAGTGCTTCGCGGTGGCCGGCGCCGACGTGACCCGGCTCGAGCGCCTGCCGCTGATCGAGAGCGACGGCGCGCTGGATCTCTCGCTGTCGCGGATCGCGCTGGGCAGCAGCCACGACGCGCAGAGCGTGGTCGACTGCCCGCTGCGCTGAGTGGCGGCGCAGGCGGCCGCCGCGCCGCCATGGCAAATACGAACGGCGCCGCCCGGGTGGGCGGCGTCATGGACAACGATGCAAACCGGGCTGCGGCCCGCAGGAGAAGGCAGTGGGTCTGGCGACGTTGGATGTGGCGATCGTGGTGGTGTATCTGGCGGGCATCTTCATGCTCGCGCAATGGGTCTCGCGGGAGAAGGCCGGGCACCGCAAGAGTGCCGAGGACTACTTCCTGGCCAGCAAGACCCTGCCGTGGTGGGCGATCGGCGCCTCGTTGATCGCGGCGAACATCTCCGCCGAGCAGATCATCGGCATGGCCGGCTCCGGCTACGCGATCGGCCTGGCGATCGCCTCCTACGAATGGATGGCGGCGCTGACGTTGCTGATCGTCGGCAAGTTCTTCTTGCCGATCTTCCTGCGCAACGGCATCTACACCATGCCGCAGTTCCTGGAGCAGCGCTACGGCAAGTGGATCCGCACGCTGATGGCGGTGTTCTGGCTGCTGCTGTACGTGTTCGTCAACCTGACCTCGATCCTGTGGCTCGGCTCGATCGCGGTGAGCCAGGTCACCGGCATGGACCAGACGCTGGCGCTGGCGCTGATCGGCGTGTTCGCGCTGGTCTACCAGTTGTACGGCGGCTTGAAGGCGGTAGCGCTGACCGACATCGTGCAGGTCACCCTGCTGGTGCTGGGCGGCCTGCTGGTCGCCGGCCTGACCCTGTCGCGGATCGGCGACGGTGCCGGCGTGCTCGCCGGCTTCCGGCACCTGTGGAACGCGCACCCCGAGCATTTCCACATGATCCTGTCCAAGGACAACCCGTTCTACAAGGATCTGCCGGGCCTGAGCGTGCTGATCGGCGGCCTGTGGGTGATGAACATCAGCTACTGGGGCTTCAACCAGTACATCATCCAGCGCGCGCTGGCGGCCAAGAACATCGGCGAGGCGCAGAAGGGCATGGTGTTCGCCGCGTTCCTGAAGCTGCTGATGCCGGTGGTGGTGGTGGTGCCGGGCATCGCCGCGGTGGTGCTGGCGCCGGACCTGGCCAAGCCCGACCAGGCCTATCCGACGATGATGCAACTGCTGCCCAGCGGCATCCTCGGCCTGGTGTTCGCCGCGCTGGTGGCGGCGATCGTGGCTTCGCTGGCGTCCAAGATCAACTCGGTGGCGACCATCTTCACCCTGGACTTCTACGCCAAGTTCCGCCCGCAGGCCGACCAGCCGCAGTTGGTGCGGGTCGGCCGCGTGGCCGCGGTGGCCTCGGTGCTGATCGGCATCCTCACCGCGCGGCCGCTGCTGGGCAATTTCGACCAGGGCTTCCAGTTCATCCAGGAATTCACCGGCTTCTTCACCCCGGGCGTGGTGGTGATCTTCATGCTCGGCCTGTTCTGGAAGCGCGCCAACGAGGCCGGCGCGTTGACCGCGGCGATCGGCTCGGTGCTGCTGTCGTTCGCGCTGAAGAAGCTGTGGCCGGAACTGCCGTTCATGGACCGCATCGGCCTGGTGTTCGTTCTGTCGCTGGTGGCGGCGGTGCTGGTGTCGCTGCTGACCCCGCAGGCGCCGGCGCGCGACCTGATCCGTACCGACGACGTGCGCTACGGCACCACGCTGGGCTTCAAGCTCGGCGCCGCGGCGGTGATCGCGATCCTGGTGGCGTTGTACGCGGTGTTCTGGTGAGCCACGGGCGGGCCGTGGCGCGGCGCGCTCAGGCGTCGCCGCCCTGCCACGGCTCGGCCAGCCAGGCGTCGAGCGCGTCGGCCGGCATCGGCCGCGCGATCCAGTAGCCCTGGCCTTCGTCGCAGCCCCAGTCGCGCAGCATCCGGTACACGGTTTCGCTCTCGATGCCCTCGGCCACCACCTGCTGGCCGAAGTCGTGGCCGAGATGGATCATCGACGGCACCAGCATGCCGTCGCTGCGGCTGCCGGGCAGGGCGCGGATGAACGACTGGTCGATCTTCAGCGCGCTGGCCGGGATGTTCTTGAGATAGCCGAGGTTGCTGTAGCCGGTGCCGAAGTCGTCGATGGCGATCTTCACCCCGAGCGCGCTGATCTGCTGCAATTGCTCGGCCACGCGCTGCGGGTCGCGGATCATCGCGCTCTCGGTGAATTCGATCTCCAGCGCGCCGGGCGCCAGCGCATGCTGTTGAAGCAGCGCCTGCAGCCGAGCGATGAAGTCGGCCTGTTCCAGGTCCACCGCCGACACGTTCAGCGACACACTGAAGGTATAGCCGCGCTGTTGCCACAGCGCCGCCTGGGCGATGCCGGTGCGCAGCACCCAGGCGGTGATCCGGCTCATCAGCGCGGTCTTTTCCGCCAAGGGAATGAAGTCGTTCGGCGCCACCGTGCCCAGCAACGGATGCTGCCAGCGCAGCAGCGCTTCCACGCCCACGCATGCGCCACTACGCAGGCTCACCCGCGGCTGGTAATGCAGGCTCAGCTGGTTCCGTGCCTCCAGCGCCTCGGGCAAGGCGGCCAGGATCCGGAAGGCATTGCGCTGGCTGGCGTCGTGGCTGCGCTCGTACAGGCTCCAGCGCTGCCCGCGTTGGCGCGCCATGTCCACCGCGGTGGTCAGCGAGCGCACCGTGTGGTTGGCGCTGAGCGCCCCGTCCAGGCGCACCGCGCCCAGCGAGGGGCTGGCCGCATGCGGAATGCCCTGGTGGTCGATCGCCGCGGCGAAGGCGTCGCAGACGTGTTCGCACCAGTACTCAAGATGCGCCGTGTCGCTGCCTTCCATGATGAACACGAAGGTGGTGGTGTCGATGCGGTACAGCGGCAGGCTACCCAGCGCCTGGCGCAGGCGATCGCGCGCGGCCAGCAGGTAGCCCTCGGCGTACTCCCAGCCCAGCGCCTTGACCATGTCGCGGAAATAGTCGATGCCGCACACGTCGATCGCCACCGCCGTGTCGTGCTGGTCGGCGGTCTGCAGCGACAGCCACATGGTCAGGTCGTCGTTGAAGCGGCTGCGGTTGGGCAGGCCGGTCAACGCATCGACGAAGCCGCTGTTGCGCAGCGTGTCGATGCGGACCATCAGCAGGTCGCGCAGGTCCTGCAGGGTGCGGCGCGCGACCTCGTCGAACTCGTGGCGCGGCTCGCTGTCGATCACGCACAGCGTGCCGAGGCTGGCGCCGTCGGCCATCAGCAGCGGCGCACCGGCGTAGAAGCGGATGAACGGCGGGCCGGTGACCAGCGGGTTGTCGCGGAAGCGCGGATCCTGGCGCGCATCGGGCACGAACATCAGTTCCGGGCTATGGATCGCATGCGCGCAGAACGCCTGGCTGCGCGGCGTTTGCGCAGCCTCCAGGCCGACCCGGGACTTGAACCACTGGCGCTGTTCGTCGATCAGCGAGACCAGTGCGATCGGCACCCGCAGGTAGCGGGACGCCAGCTGCGTGACCAGATCGAAGACATGGTCGGCGGGCGTGTCCAGCAGGCACAGCTGGCGCAGGGCGCTGAGCCGTTGCGGCTCGTCCAGCAAGGCGGGTGGGGGTGATTTCAACATACCGAATTAGCGGCCCGGCACCAGGGGACTTGAGCGCCGGCCGGACCGGTGTCTACACCGGTGTCTACGCTGCCGCCCGGTTCAGCGTGGCGGGTCGCGCTGTGGGCTGGGCCGCTTGGCCAGCTTGCGCTGCAGCGAGCGGCGGTGCATGCCGAGTAGCCGCGCAGCGGCGGAGACGTTGCCGCCGGTCTCGTGCATGGCCTGCTGGATGTGTTCCCACTGCAGGCGGCTGAGCGGGGTCATCGCGTCCGGCACGTCGCTGCCGTCCTCGTCTTCCTCTTCCTCGGCCTCCAGGCCGATCGCGCGCAGGATCATCGGCACGGTGGCCGGCTTGGGCAGGTAGTCGTCGGCGCCGAGCTTGATCGCCTCCACCGCGGTGGCGATGCTGGCGTAGCCGGTGACCAGCAGGATGCGCATGTCGCCCCGGATCGCGCGCAGCGGCTGGATCAGCGCCAGGCCGGATTCGTCGCCGAGCTTCAGGTCGATCAGCGCGTAGTCCGGCGGCGCCTCGGCGGCCAGCGCCAGCGCGGCGGCGGCGCTGTCGGCGGTGCGCGTCTCCAGGCCGCGGCGGGCGAGGGTGCGCTGCAGGGTGCGCAGGTACAGCGGATCGTCGTCGACCAGCAGGCCCAGCGGGGTGTCGGTGTTCATGCGGAGGTCTCCAGGGCGAGCAGCGGCAGGCGGAAGCCGACCCGGGCGCCGTGGTCCGGTGCCGGCTCGGTCCACAGCTCGCCGCCCAGGCGTTCGATGGTCGCGTGCGACAGCGCCAGGCCCACACCCATGCTCTCGGGCTTGCCGCTGCGGAACAGGGTGGCCGGCAGGCCGACCTGGTTGGCGTCGAAGCCGCCGCCGTAGTCGCGGACCTCGCCGACCAGTTCGCTGCCGGTGACGCGCACGGTCAGGTCCACCTGCGGGTGGCCGGCGCGTTCGCCGGCGTCGGCGGCGTTGTTCAGCAGCACCTGCAGCAGGTGGCCGATGGCGCTTTCCATGCGCAGTTGCAGCGGCGCGTCGTCGTTGCGGCGCAGGCGCACGGTGGGCCGTACCAACTGCCACTGATGCAGCACCTGCGTCAGCGATACGGTCTGGCCGCCGGCGCGCTGCGCGGGGGCGGCCAGCGCCAGCACCCGTTCGCGGCACTGCACCAGCAGTTCGCGCAGCGTGTCCAGGTCTTCACGCAGTTCCGGCTGCTGGCTCTGTTCGGCGATGTCGTCGGTGAGCAGGGTCATCGTCGCCAGCGGCGTGTTCAGCTCGTGCGCCACCGACGCAGCATGGGTGGCCAGGGCGACGATGCCCTCGTTGCGGGTGAAGCGCTCGCGCAGCAGTGCCAGCTCGCGCTCGCGTTCGCGCATGGCCATCGCCAGGCGGGTGGAGAACACCAGCACCACCACCGTGGACAGCAGGAAGTTGGCGGCCATGCCCCAGCGCTGCAGGTCCAGCGCCTGATAGGGGCCGTGCGGCAGAGGCAGGCCGAACAGCGCGCTGACCGCATAGCCGGCCACGCAGGCCAGCGCCACCGCCAGCGCCCAGCGCAGCGGCAGGGCCAGCACCGCCAGCGCGATCAGCACCAGGAACAGCGAGCCGAAGGCATTGCCGATGCCGCCGCTCCAGCCGACCATCCAGGTCAGCACGGTCACGTCGACCAGGATGTGGCCGAAGGCGGTGGCCGGCGCGGCCGAGTCGGCATGGCGCAGGCGCAGTTGCGCGTACAGGTTGAACAGCGCCAGCACCGCCACGCCGGCCCACAGCGGCGCCTGCGGCAGCGGCAGCTGCAGCGGCCAGGTCGCCACCAGGATCGTCGCGGCCTGGCCGGCGGTGGCCAGCCAGCGCAGGCTGCACAGGGTGCGCAGGAAGGAGGCGTCGGTGGAATCCATGCTGCGCATCGTATGCGCTGGACCGGGGGCCTGCCTGCGACAAACCGTCGCAGCGTCACCGGTCTCGCTGAATCGCCGGTGCCGGCGCGTGCGGCAGGACGTGCCGCGCAGGCTAAAATGGGCGCATGTACGACGCCGTCAGCCGCCCCACGCCCCCCGCCGATGCCGCGCCCTGGGCGCGCCGTCTCACCCAGCCGGTCCGCATCGGCGGCGTCACCATGGGCGGCGGCAAGCCGGTGGTGGTGCAGTCGATGACCAACACCGACACTGCCGACGTCGCCTCCTCGGTCAAGCAGGTGGCCGAACTGTGGCGCGCCGGCTCGGAACTGGTGCGCCTGACCGTCAACAATCCCGAGTCGGCCGCGGCGATCCCGCGCATCGTCGACAAGCTGCGGATGATGGGCATCGAGGTGCCGCTGATCGGCGACTTCCACTACAACGGCCATCAGTTGCTGGCCGCCGAGCCGGCCTGCGCCGAGGCGCTGGCCAAGTACCGGATCAATCCCGGCAACGTCGGCTTCGGCAAGAAGAAGGACACCCAGTTCGCGCAGCTGATCGAGTTCGCGCTGAAGTACGACAAACCGGTGCGCATCGGCGCGAACTGGGGTTCGCTGGACCAGGCGCTGGCCGCGCAACTGATGGACGAGAACTCGCGGCGCGACGTGCCGTGGGACGCCGGCCGGGTGCTGCGCGAGGCGCTGATCCGTTCGGCGCTGGACTCGGCCGAGCGTGCGGTGGAACTGGGCCTGGGCCGCGACCGCATCGTGCTCAGCTGCAAGGTCAGCGGCGTGCAGGAGCTGATCGCGGTGTACCGCGACCTGGCGCAGCGCTCGGACTTCGCCCTGCACCTGGGCCTCACCGAGGCCGGCATCGGCAGCAAGGGCATCGTCGCCTCCAGCGCGGCGCTGGCGGTGCTGCTGCAGGAAGGCATCGGCGACACCATCCGCATCTCGCTGACCCCGGAGCCGGGGCAGTCGCGCACGCAGGAAGTGATCGTCGCCCAGGAACTGCTGCAGACCACTGGCCAGCGCGCCTTCACTCCGCTGGTCACAGCCTGCCCGGGCTGCGGCCGCACCACCTCCGAGTTCTTCCAGGAACTGGCCAAGGTGGTGCAGAACCACGTCCGCGCGAAGATGCCGGAGTGGAAGGTGACCCATCCCGGCGCCGAGAGCATGACTCTGGCGGTGATGGGCTGCGTGGTCAACGGGCCGGGCGAGTCGCGCCACGCCAACATCGGCATCTCGCTGCCGGGCACCGGCGAGGCACCGGCCGCGCCGGTGTTCATCGACGGCGAGAAGAAGGTGACCCTGCGCGGCGAGAACATCGCCCACGAGTTCGTCGCGCTGATCGACGACTACGTCGAACGTACCTATGTCCGCCGCACCGGGTGAGTCCGCCGCCGAGGCGGCCGGCCTGCGCCGCTGGCTGCGGTTGAACGCCTGGCGCGTGGTGCTGCTGTTCGCGGGGGTGCTGCTGCCGTTGGGCGTGTTCGTGATGCTGGCCGAGGACGTGCACGCACTCGAAGACCTCTATTTCGATGAGCCGCTGCTGTGGAGCATGCGCGGCCTGACCAGCCCCGGCTGGGACCGCTTCTTCACCGTGGTCACCGAGGCCGGCTACCAGTACGGCGTGATCCCGCTGGACACGCTGATCGTGCTGGTGCTGCTGGGCCTGCGCCGCTGGCGCGAGGCGCTGTTCGCCGCCCTGTCCTTCATCGGCTCGGCGCTGCTGAACATGGGCGCCAAGCAGTTCTTCCAGCGCGACCGGCCCAGCCTGTGGGAGTCGATCGCGCCGGAGCACCACACCTTCAGTTTCCCCAGCGGCCACGCAATGGGTTCGATGACCCTGGCGGCGGTATTGATCGCGCTGAGCTGGCGCACCCGCTGGCGCTGGCCGGTGCTGTGGCTGGCCGGCAGTTTCACCCTATTGGTCGGTGTGTCGCGGGTGTACCTGGGCGTGCATTACCCCTCGGACATCCTCGGCGGCTGGAGCGCGGCCCTGGTCTGGGTGGTGGGGCTGTACCTGCTGCTGTTCCGCGGCGAACGCCGGCCGCGTTGGCGGGCGCGGCGCGCGCTGGCCGCCACCGACGCGCGCTGACGCCAGCGCGGGGACGTCGCCGCGCTCTACCAGCTAGAACTCGCGCCGCCGCCGCCGGAGCTGCCGCCGCCGGAGGACGAATCGCTGCTGGAGGACGAAGACGAGGAGGACGAGGACGATGACGATCCTGCGGACTCCGCCGCGGCGCGTTCCTTGGCCGCCTGGGCGGCGTGGTAGCTGGCGGTGTAGGCGAATACCCCGGGGGCGGTCTCGGCGATATGGCCCTTGCGGATCAGCGCATTGCGCTTTCGCGCCTGCGCCTGCACGAAGCGGCTGTAGCGCTGCGGCGAGCGGTAGCGCTGCGCGGCGATGGCCAGGGTCAGCACCAGGATCAGCAGTTCCAGCGCCAGGAAGATCACCGTCATCGTCATCGACTTGGCCGACAGCAGCACCACGAAGATGCCGGGGTTGGCGCTGAGGAACAGGCGGATGAACCATGCCAAGAAACCGCCACGTGCGCTGTCCTGGACCAGTTCCTCGGGCTTGGCCGACAGGCGCGGGTGCCGCCGCAGCAGGCGCCTGCGCAGATAGCCGGTCCAGGCCTGGCGCAGCGGCAGCAGCAGCCACACCAGCACCAGCAGGCCGGCCCAGGCGATGGCGCCGCGCCGCCAGTGCATGCCGTCGTCGGCCGGTTGCGCCAGTTCGGCGATGGCCTCCGGATCCTGCGCAGCGGCGCGGCCCATGAAGTCGAACGCGGCCACGATCGCATCGGCGGTGTCGCCGTGGCGCAGGCGCGGCGCCAGGTAGTCGTCCAGTGCGTGCCGCGCGACCACGTCGGGCAGCACGCCTTCCAGGCCGTAGCCGACTTCGAAGCGCGAACGCCGGTCCTGCATCGCCAGCACCAGCAGCAGGCCGTTGTCGCTGCCTTGCCGGCCGAGCCGCCAGGTGCGGAAGGCGCGTTCGGCCAGGCGCTCGATCGGTTCGTCCTGTAGCGATGGCAGGATGTAGACCGCGCCCCAGATGTGCTGACGGTCGCGCAGGCGCTGCAGCGCCGCGTTGATCCGCTGGGTGTCCTCCGCGCTGAGCGTGCCGGCGGGATCGACCACGTTCGGTGTGTACGCCGGAATGGCGACGGCACAGCTGCCGAGCGCCGGCCACAGCAGCAACGCCAGGACCAGCAGGGCGCTCAGCCGGAACGGCGCCCAGCCGCGCGGAGCACTGACGTCGTGGCGCGGGACGATGGCGGCGGCAGGTGCGGCCTGGCTACGCATCGCTAGGCCAGGCTGTACAAGGCAGCGGCCCGCGCGTGCAGCGCGGTCGTATCGAACAGCGGCACCGCCGCGTCGGCCGGGCCGACCAGCAATCCGATCTCGGTGCAGCCCAGGATCACTGCCTCCGCGCCTTGCGCCTGCAGCGCCGCGATCACTTCGCGGTAGCGCAGCCGTGACGGCGCCTGGACCACGCCCTGGCACAGTTCCTCGTAGATGATGCGGTGCACGTCCTCGCGCGCCGGCGCATCCGGGATCAGTACCTCGAAGCCGCGCCGTTGCAGCCGTTCGCGGTAGAACGCCTGCTCCATGGTGAAGCGCGTGCCGAGCAGGCCGACGCGGACGATGCCGGCGGCCTGCAACGCATCGGCGGTGGCATCGGCGATATGCAGCAGCGGCAGCGGGACCGCGGCGGCGATCGCGTCGGCCACGCAATGCATGGTGTTGGTGCACAGCACCAGGAAATCGGCACCGCCGGCCTGCAGTGCGCGCGCCGACGCCGCCAGTGCGGTACCGGCCGCATCCCAGTCGCCGTCGCGCTGGTACTGCGCGATCTCGTGGAAGTCCACGCTGTGCAGCAGGAGCTTGGCCGAATGCAGTCCGCCCAGCTGTGCGCGCACCGTCTCATTGATGTGCCGGTAGTAGGGCAGGGTGGATTCCCAGCTCATGCCGCCGATCATGCCGATGGTCTTCATCGTGCGCCGCTTGCCGCCGTGTCGAGTGCGCGAGGATGGTAGCGGCATCGGCCGCGTGCAGCGACCGCGCGCTGCTGCGCCTGGGTCGGCGATGGCCGCGAAGGCCGGGTGCGTCGCGGCCTCATGCGCGGCATTCAGGCGTCCAGCGTCGGTGGCGTGCCGGTGCCGACGCGCGCCGCACGCCGGGCCAGCACCGCCTCGCGGTGGGCGATGTACGCGTTGGCGCCGAGGATCACCAGCGCGCCCAGCACGGTGCCGCCGTCCGGGGTTTCGTCGAACAGCCACCAGCCGAACAGCGCCACCAGCGGCAGCTGGGTGAAGCTGATCGGGGTCAGCGCGGAGACTTCGCCCAGGCGCAGTGCATGCGTCCACAGCAACTGCCCCAGGGTGCCGAAGAGGCCGGTGGCCAGCAGCCACAGCCATTCGATGCCGTGCGGCCAGCGCCACACGAACAGCGCCGGCAGCAGCGACATCGGCACCCAGAACACGTAGGTGTAGAACACCACCGTGTTGGCGGCGTCCACCCGTGCCAGTTGCTTGATCTGGATCGCGACCAGGGCGCTCATCACCGCCGCCAGCACCGCGACCAGGGTGCCGGGGCTGAACGCGGCAGCGCCGGGGCGCACGATCAGCAGCACCCCGACGAAGCCGCACAGCACCGCCAGCCAGCGCCGCATGCGCACCGTCTCGCCCAGCCACAGCGCGGCGGCCAGGGTCGCGAACAGCGGGGTGGAATAGGACAGGGCCATGGCCTGCGACAGCGGCAGGTGGCCGATCGCCCAGAACCCGGCCAGCATCGACACCAGGCCGATCGCGGTGCGCAGCAGGTAGCGCGGCAGTTGCGCGGTGCGCGGCCACGGCCGCCCCGGGCGCAACAGCATCGGCAGCAGGAACAGCAGTCCGAACAGGTTGCGGAAGAAGGCGATCTGCAGCGTGGACAGCTGCGCCGAGGCCAACCGGATCGCCACCACCATCAGCCCGAAGGCCATCGTACTGGCCAGCATCAGCAGCGCCGCGCGCAGCGGCGTGGGTGCGGCTACCACTGTGCGCCGACGATGCGCGGTTCCGGTTCCAGGACCACGCCGAAGCGCTCGCGCACCGAGGCGGTAATGCGCCGCGCCAGCTCCAGCAGCTCGGCACCGCTGGCCTGGCCGTGGTTGACCAGCACCAGCGCGTGCGCGGCGGACACGCCGGCATCGCCCTCGCGGTAGCCCTTCCAGCCGCAGGCCTCGATCAGCCACGCCGCCGACAGCTTGCGCTGGCTGTCGTCGTCGCCGGGAAACACCGGCAATGCCGGGTGTTCGTGCTGCAGCGCCAGTGCCTGTTCCAGCGGCAGCAGCGGGTTCTTGAAGAAGCTGCCGGCGTTGCCGAGCACGTCCGGATCAGGCAGCTTGCGTCGGCGGATGTTGATCACCGCCTGGGCCACGTCGGGCGCGCCGGGCGTGGCGATGCCCATGGCCTGCAGCTCCTCGCCGATGCCGGCGTAGTCCAGGCGCAGCGCGTGCAGCCGCGGCAGGTTGAACTCCACCGCGGCGATCAGATAACGGTCGGGCTGGCGCTTGAACAGGCTGTCGCGGTAGCCGAACTCGCAGGCGGCCGCATCCAGCCGCACGAAGCGCGCATCGGCGCGGTCGTAGGCCTCGACCACGTGCACGAACTCGCCCATCTGCACGCCGTAGGCGCCGATGTTCTGGATCGGCGCGGCGCCGACCGTGCCCGGGATCAGCGCCAGGTTCTCCAGGCCGGACAACCCTTGCGCCAGCGACCACATCACCAGTTCGTGCCAGCCCACCCCGGCACCGGCGCGGACGATGGCGTAGTCGGCACGGTGTTCGAGGGTGTCGATGCTGCGGTTGGCGAAGCACAGCACCACCCCGGGCGCATCGCCGGCGAACAGCATGTTGCTGCCACTGCCCAGCGGCAGCAGCGCGGCGCCGGCTAGCTCCGGCGCCAGCAGCGCCTCGGGCAGCGCCTCGGGCGCGAAGATCTGCAGCAGCCACGGCGCCTGTGCGGCGACGTGGAAGGTGTTGAGCGCCTGCAGCGGCGCCTGCGCGGTGAGCGACCAGGCCGTCGTGCTCATGGCGCGGCCACGGCGCCGCGGCTGGGCGCTTCACGGCGCCGACGCATCGCTTCCACGCACTCGCCGATCAGTTCCGGCCCGCGGAACACCAGCCCGCTGTAGCACTGCACCAGCGCCGCGCCGGCGGCCATCTTGGCCACCGCGTCGGCACCGGAGAGGATGCCGCCGACGCCGATCAGCGGGACGCTCTCGGGCAGGCGCGCGCGCAAGCGGCGCAGCACCAGGGTGGACTGGCCCAGCAGCGGCGCGCCGGACAGGCCGCCGCTTTCGCCTCCCAGCGGCTCGTGCTCCAGGCCGGGACGGGCGACGGTGGTGTTGGTGGCGATCACCCCGTCCACCTGCAGGTCCGACAGCACCCGTGCCGCCGCATCGATGTCGCTGTCGCTCAGGTCCGGCGCCACCTTGACCAGCATCGGCACGCGCTTGCCGTGACGCGCGGCCAGCGCTTCCTGCGCCTCGCGTAGCCTCGCGATCAACTGCCGCAGCGCCTGTTCCTCCTGCAGCTCGCGCAGGCCGGCGGTGTTGGGCGAGGAGATGTTGACGACGACGTAGTCGGCCAGCGCGTAGACCTTCTCCAGGCAGTGCAGATAGTCGGACGCGGCGTCTTCGTTCGGGGTGTCCTTGTTCTTTCCGATATTGATCCCGAGCAGGCCGCGCCGGCGCCGCGCGCGCTCGACGTTGCGCACCAGCGCATCCACACCCAGGTTGTTGAAGCCCATGCGGTTGATCACCGCTTGCTGCCGCGGCAGGCGGAACATGCGCGGCTGCGGGTTGCCGGCCTGCGCGCGCGGGGTGACGGTGCCGATCTCGACGAAGCCGAAACCCAGTGCCAACAGCGCGTCGATGTGCTCGCCGTTCTTGTCCAGGCCCGCGGCCAGCCCGACCGGGTTGGGGAAATCCAGGCCGAAGGCGCGCGTGGGCATCGGCGCGATCGTGCGCGCCAGCAGCGGATTGGTGCCGGTGCGGTAGGCCAGCTCGATCGCGCGCAGGCCCAGGGCATGCGCGCGCTCGGCGTCGAAGGCGAACAGGAACGGTCGGGCGAGGGAATACATGGCGTGGCTCAGTTCAGCGTCCCGGCGAAGGCGCGGGTGCGGTAATGGAACGCGACGACGCCGTCGCGCTGGTGCCGGTCGAACAGCGCGCGCAACGCCTCCAGCATCGGCGCGTGGCGCGGGTGGCCGGGCAGCGGCGCGTAGGAGGACGACAGCAGGCGTCCGCGCAGCGCCTCGAAATCCATGCGCTGCTCGTTGGAGAACTGCGCGGTGCCGCGCAGGCCGGCGCCGAACCAGCGCTGCATGGTGGCATCGTCGTGGTAGCGCTCGGCCACCGCGCTGTAGTCGGTGCCGTATTCCAGCAGCAACTGCTCGTAGCCCTCCAGGAACGGCGTGGCGTCGAGCAGGCGCGAATTCCAGTACACCAGCGCCAGGCCACCGGGACGCAGCACCCGCGCCCATTCGCGGCGCACCGCCTCCAGGTCGAACCAGTGGAAGGCCTGGGCGGCGCTGATCATATCGACGCTGGCGTCGGCCAGGGTGGTGGCTTCTGCGCTGCCGTCGATGGCGCGGAAGCCCGGCAGGTCGCGCAGCAGCGCCACTGCGGCCTCGCGCATCGCCGCGTTCGGCTCCACCGCCAGGGTCGGGTGCCCGGCCTGCAGGAACAGGCGCGTGGAGATCCCGGTGCCGGCGCCGATGTCGGCGACCAGCGCGTCGCGCGCCACGCCCAGCTCGCCGTGCACCCAGTCGAGCAGGGCCGGCGGATAGCTGGGGCGGTAGCGCACGTAGTCGGCGACGCGGTCGCTGAAGCGCTCGCGTGGCGCGGCGGCGTCCCGGCTCACGACTGGGTGCTGGCGAACCACGCCAGCCCCCCGAAGAACAGCACGAAGGCCAGGACCGCCAGGACCGCCAGCACCACCGCGGTCCAGCCCAGGATCAGTCCGCCGACCGCCAGGCCATCGCCCTGGAAACGGTGCGGCTGGCGACGGATCTCCGCGCGGGCCAGGTGCCCGGTGATGATCGCGCCGAGGCTGCCCAGCACCGGCATCAGGGTCCAGCCGAGGATCCCGGCGACCAGGCTGACCACCGCGAGGGAATTGGTTTCGCGCACCTGACTCATCGCTGTCGCTCCTTGCAGAAGGAAAGGAGCGGCGGCCGCAGGGTGCGGGCCGCCGCGCTCACCGCGTCACAGATCGAACTTGATGCCCTGCGCCAGCGGCAGCGAGTCGGAGTAGTTGATCGTGTTGGTCTGCCGGCGCATGTACACCTTCCACGCATCCGAGCCGGACTCGCGGCCGCCGCCGGTGTCCTTCTCGCCGCCGAAGGCGCCGCCGATCTCGGCGCCGGAGGTGCCGATGTTGACGTTGGCGATGCCGCAGTCGCTACCGGCCGCGGACAGGAACTTCTCCGCCGCCTTCAGGTTCTGGGTGAAGATCGACGAGGACAGGCCCTGCGGCACGCCGTTCTGCATGTCGATGGCCTCGTCCAGTGTGCTGTACTTCATCACGTACAGGATCGGCGCGAAGGTCTCGTGCTGGACGACCTCGTCGCTGTTCTTCAGGCCGGTGACGATGGCCGGCAGCACGAAGTTGCCCGGACGGTCTATCGCGGTGCCACCGGTCTCGACGGTGCCGCCGGCGGCCTTGGCCTTGGCGATCGAGTCCAGGAACTGCTCGACCGCGCCGCGGCTGTTCAGCGGGCCCATCAGGTTGGCCGGGTCGGTGGGATCGCCGATCTTGCCTTCGACCTGCTTGTAGGCCTTGACCAGCGTCGCCAGCACGTTGTCGTAGATCGATTCGTGCACGATCAGCCGGCGCGTGGTGGTGCAGCGCTGGCCGGCGGTGCCGACCGCGCCGAACACGATGCCGGGCACCGCCAGCTTCAGGTCGGCGCTCTCGTCGAGAATGATCGCGTTGTTGCCGCCCAGCTCCAGCAGGCAGCGGCCCAGGCGGCGCGCGCACTTCTCGGCGACGACACGGCCGACCTGGGTGGAGCCGGTGAAGCTGATCAGCGGGATGCGGGTGTCCTCGACCAGGCGCTCGGACAGGGCCACGCCGGCGTCGTTGATCAGGAAGAAGATGTCCGGGAAGCCGGCGTCGCGCAGCGCGTCGTTGCAGATCTTCATCGACGCGATCGCGGTCAGCGGGGTCTTGTTGGACGGCTTCCAGATGCAGATGTCGCCGCAGATCGCCGCCAGGAACGCATTCCAGCTCCACACCGCGACCGGGAAGTTGAACGCGCTGATGATGCCGACCAGGCCCAGCGGCTGGTACTGCTCGTACATGCGGTGGCCGGGGCGCTCCGAATGCAGGGTGTAGCCGTACAGCATGCGGCTCTGGCCGACCGCGAAATCGGCGATGTCGATCATCTCCTGCACTTCGCCGTCGCCTTCCGGCTTGCTCTTGCCCATTTCCAGCGCGACCAGCGAACCCAGCGCGTCCTTGTGCTTGCGCAGCGCTTCGCCGCACAGCCGCACCGCTTCGCCGCGGCGCGGCGCCGGGGTGGTGCGCCAGACCTTGAACGCGGCCTGGGCGCGGGCGATCACCGTTTCGTAGTCCTGCTCGGTGGTGGCCTGGACGTCGGCGATGACGTCGTTGTTCGACGGATTGAGCGGCTGCAGCACGCCGGCGCCGGTGGCGCTGGACCACTCGCCGTTGCCGAGATAGGTGCCGGAGTTGGTGGCGGCGAGGCCGAGCGCCTTGAGCAGGTCAGCGGACATGGAATCTCCTGGGTTCGTTGCGACAGGGAAGGCGACCGCAGGCGGGGGACGCGGGACGCGCAGCCGGCAATTTTAGCAGACCGGACGCAGCCGGCCGCCGTCGCCGGCCTGGAGCGGCTGGCGAGCGCAAAAACGCACAGGTATCGCGCCGCGCGGCGACTGCGGGGCTTGCATCGGCAAGCGAGGAGAAGGCCGATGGCGCCATGGCGGTCACAGCCGGCATGAACGAAATGGTGACCCCGGCGCGATTCGAACGCACGACCTGTCCCTTAGGAGGGGACCGCTCTATCCAGCTGAGCTACGGGGCCATTGGCCTGCCGGGGGATTCTACGACGCTGAATCGCGCGTTGTCGCCCCGGTTTGCAATAACGTCGTCTACACCTTGTGCCGACGCGGCCTGAGCATCGCCCTGGGTAGGCTGGGTACGTCGGCCACTGCGGCTGCGCGGCCAGTCGCGCTGCGATTCCGCGCTGTCTGCAGCGGCGACGAACGACGATGACGGAATCGCATCCGCCGCGTCCGCTACAAGCGTCCCGTTCGCGCTACCGCGGCGAGACGATCGCCGCCGCGCATCGGCGGTCCTGGTCGCCATGGCGTGACCGCCGGAGGTTCCGGCGAGCACGCGGCGACTTCCCCACCTATGCGAAGCAGGAGTGACTCATGAAGACAGCAATGAAGATGGTCCTGGTCGGTTCGATGCTGGCCGCCCTGGCAGCGTGCAAGCGCGATGGCGACCACCCGGCCACCGACCCCAACGCGGCCAATCCGCCGGCAGCGGCCGACGGCAGCCCGGCAGGCGGCAGCACCGCGCCGGCAGGCAGCACCAGCGGCGACGCCAGCGGCACCGCGACCGGGACCGACACCGGGCAGGGCACCATGCAGGGCCAGGACGCGTCGCAGGGCACGTCGCCGACCTCGCCGACCACCCCACAGGACCCGGCCAATCCGGATCCGCAGCAGCCGACGCAGACGCCGCCGGCCGACCAGAAGCAGCAGTAAGGCTTGCGCAAGCGCGCGGCGCCACAAGCGTCGCGCGCTTGGTCGCGGAGTCTTTTGGTCTACGTCGCGCGCGGCGTTTTTTCGTGCAGGGGCAAGTATCGCAAGCCGGCGCAACGCCGGGTTTGTCAGCGTTTGGCGATAGTCACTTTTGCAACCGTCTCGTTCGACCAGCAGGTCGATGCTGCAGGTCGATGCTGCAGGTGCACACACGGCGCTTGACAGCACCCCGACGCATGATGTCCTCTTGCGTTCATGCCTCAGGTTCTCGCCCTCACCGCCATCTCGCTTCCGCGTTCGCTTCGGCACGCGGCCGCCGTTGCCGCGGGCATTACCACCGGTATTACCACCCTCACCATTCGCCCGGTGCGGTCCGTCGTCTTCGCCTGATTGTCGAACACCACGGCCCCGCACCCGGATCAGGATGCGGGGGACTCCCTCGGCCTGATGCGAGCGGGGCCTCCACTCCGAGGTCTCCCATGTCGCCCGCCGTCGCTCCCGCTGTCGCCGCTTCGCCTGATTCCCCCGTAGATCCCGCGCTCGCCGCCGCCACCGTCGTGCACAAGTTCGGCGGCACCTCGGTGGCCGACGCCGAACGCTATCGCCATGTGGCGCAACTGCTGCTGGCGCGCCCGGAACGCCTCCAGGTCACCGTGGTCTCGGCGATGAAGGGCATCACCGATGCCTTGATCGGCCTGGCCGAGCTGGCCGCGCACGGCCACGGCGACTGGCGCGAGCGCTGGCACGAGACCCGCGCCCGTCATCGCGCCGCGGCGGTGGCCTTGCTCGGCGAACATGCCGGCGCCACGGTGGAATGGCTGGACGCGCGCTTCGAGCACCTGGCCGAAATCCTCGCTGCGCTGGCGGTGATCGGCGAGTTGCCGCGGGAAGTGCTGGACCGCGTGCAGGGGCTAGGCGAGGTGTATTCGGCGCAATTGCTGGGCGACCATCTGCGGGCGCTGGGCGAGGACTGCGCCGTGCTCGATGCGCGCGAGGTGCTGGTGGTCGATCGTGGCGAACTGGGTGTGGATGTGGACTGGGCCGCCAGCGCGCAGCGGTTGGCGCAGTGGCGTGCGCAGCACCCGCAGCAGCGCATCGTGGTCACCGGCTTCGTCGCCCGCGACCGCGCCGGCCGCATCACCACCCTCGGCCGCAACGGCAGCGACTATTCCGGCGCGATCTTCGCCGCGCTGTTCGACGCCGCCGAACTGCACATCTGGACCGACGTCGACGGCGTGCTCTCGGCCGACCCGCGGGTGGTGCCCGAAGCGGTGCAGCTGGAGACGCTCAGCTACGACGAAGCCTGCGAACTGGCCTATTTCGGCGCCAAGGTGGTGCACCCGCAGACGATGTCGCCGGCGATCGAGCGCGGCCTGCCGATCATCATCCGCAACACCTTCCAGCCCGAGCATCCGGGCACCCGCATCACCGCCAGCAGCGCCACCAGCGGCCCGATCAAGGGGCTGACCCTGAGCCCGGACCTGGCCGTGCTCAACCTCGAAGGCACCGGACTGATCGGCGTGCCCGGCACTGCCGAGCGCGTGTTCGCCGCGCTGCGCAACGCGCGCGTGTCGGTGGTGATGATCTCGCAAGGCTCGTCCGAACATTCCATCTGCTGCGTGGTGCGGCAGAACGAGTCCGAGCGCGCCCGCGACGCGCTGCTCTCGGCCTTCGCCCACGAACTGGTGGTGGGCCAGGTGCAGCGCGTGCAGCTGACCACCGGCATCAGCGTGCTGGCCGCGGTCGGCGACGGCATGGCCGGGCAGCCCGGCGTGGCCGCGCGCCTGTTCGAGTCGCTGGGCCGCGCCCAGGTCAACATCCTGGCGATCGCGCAGGGCTCGTCCGAGCGCAACATCTCGGTGGCCATCGACAGCGCACACGCGACCAAGGCGCTGCGCGCCGCGCATGCCGGCTTCTGGCTGTCGCCGCAGACCTTCTCGGTCGGCGTGATCGGGCCGGGCAACGTCGGCGCGGCGCTGCTGGACCAATTGCGTGCCGCGCAGCCGCAACTGCTGGCCAAGGCCAACCTCGACCTGCGCCTGCGCGCCATCGCCTCGCGCAGCACCATGCGGCTGGAGCCGCGTGCCTTCGCCGGCGACTGGCGGCAGGCGTTGGCCGCCGGTCAGCAGCCGACGGATCTGGACGCGTTCACCGCACACCTGCTGTCGGCGCATCTGCCGCATGCGGTGATCATCGACTGCAGCGGCAGTGCCGACGTCGCCGACCGCTACGCCGGCTGGCTGGCGGCCGGCATCCACGTGGTGACCCCGAACAAACAGGCCGGCGCCGGTCCGCTGCCGCGCTTCCACGCCATCCGCGCCGCGGCCGCCGCCAGCGGCGCGCGCTTCCGCTACGAGGCCACGGTCGGTGCCGGGCTGCCGGTGATCACCACCTTGCGCGACCTGGTCGATACCGGCGATGCCGTCACCGCCATCGAAGGCATCTTCTCCGGCACCCTGGCCTGGCTGTTCAACAAATACGACGGCAGCGTGCCGTTCGCGCAACTGGTGGCCGAGGCGCGCGGCATGGGCTACACCGAACCGGATCCGCGCGACGACCTGTCCGGCACCGACGTGGCGCGCAAGCTGGTGATCCTGGCGCGCGAGGCCGGGCACGAACTGAGTCTGGAGGACGTGGCGGTGGAGAGCCTGGTGCCGGAAGCGCTGCGCCAGGCCAGCGTGAACGATTTCATGGCGCGCCTGCACGAGGTCGACGACGCCTTCGCCCAGCGCCTGCAGGCGGCCAAGGCGCGCGGCTGCGTGCTGCGCTACGTGGCGCGGCTGGCGCCGGGCCATGCGCCCAGCGTGGGCCTGGTGGAGCTGCCGGCCGACCATGCCTTCGCCAACCTGCGCCTGACCGACAACGTGGTGCAGTTCACCACCCGCCGCTACTGCGCCAATCCGCTGGTGGTGCAGGGGCCGGGCGCCGGCCCGGAAGTGACCGCCGCCGGCGTGTTCGCCGACCTGCTGCGGGTGGCGGCGGGCGAGGGCGCGCGGCTGTGAGCCGGATGCAGACGCTGCCGACAAGCGCCATGGGTACGGCCGCGCTGCCGGTGCAGGCACGCGCGTTCGCGCCGGCCTCGGTGGCCAACGTGGCGGTGGGCTTCGATTTGCTCGGCTACGCGGTGGAAGGCGTCGGCGACACGGTGACGGTGCGCCGCATCGATGCGCCCGAGGTCCGCATCACCGCGATCCGCGGCACCACGGTCGCCTTGCCGCTGGAGCCCGCACGCAACACCGCCGGTGCGGCCCTGATGTCGCTGCGCGAGGCGTTGGCGCTGCCATTTGGTTTCGAACTGGAGATCGACAAGGGCATCCCGCTCAGCTCCGGCATGGGCGGCTCGGCCGCCTCGTGCGTGGCTGCACTGGTGGCGGCCAATGCCTTGCTCGAGGCGCCGCTGTCGCGCGATCAGTTGTATCGCTATGCGCTGGACGGCGAGGCGGTGGCCAGCGGCAGCCGCCATGGCGACAACCTCGGTCCGATGTTGCTCGGCGGGCTGGTGCTGTCGACCCTGGAGCGGCTGGTGCCGGTACCGGTGCCGACTGGCTGGCACAGCTTGCTGGTGCATCCGGACGCGACGCTGGAGACGCGCCATGCGCGCGCGGCGTTGGCCGGGGAGTACCGGCTCGGCGAGTTCGTGGCGCAGAGCGCGAACCTGGCCTTGGTGCTGGCGGGTTGTCATGCCGGCGACGAGGCGCTGGTACGCGCCGGCTTGCGCGATGTGCTGATCGAGCCACGGCGCGCGCCGTTGATCGTCGGTTTCGACGCGGCCAAGGCGGCGGCGCTGGCGGCTGGGGCGATGGGCGCGGGCATTTCCGGTGCCGGCCCGAGCGTGTTCGCCTGGTTCGCCACCCGCGCCGAGGCCGAGGCCGCGGCGCCGGCGGTCCAGGCTGCTTTCGCGGATGCCGGCTTCGGCAGCCAGCATTGGGTGTCGCCGCTGCAGTGTCCGGGCGCGACGTTGCTGTAGCCGAGCGTTGGCGCGGCGCGTTGACGCCTTTGTTGCTGCCGCTACTGCCGCTGCCGATATTGTTGCTGTTGCTGTTGCTGATGCTGTTGCCGATTTTGCTTTTGCTGTCGCAGTAGCTGTTGTCGTTGCTCTTGCTCTGGTTGTTGCTCTTGTTGTTGCTGTTGCCGTACCGGGGGTTCCCTTCCGAAGCGGCGGCCATCGCGGGGAAAAACCCGAAGGGCGGCGCACAGGGACGTGCGCCGTTCGCGGCAGGGGCAGGATGCCCCTTCCGCGAATCCCCGTGATGGACGCGGACCCGGAGCGCGTTAGCGCGGAGGGCGCGAGGCAGGGCGCGCTTTCTTTTGGTTACCTTTTCTTTGCGCGAGCAAAGAAAAGTAACTCGCCGCAAGGCGAAAGCTGTTGCTGTTGCTTGATTTTTGCGTGTGGCGGACGAGCGGAGCTTGTAGGAGCGGCTTCAGCCGCGACCTGGGCGATGGGCGAAGCGCCTGTCGCGGCTGAAGCCGCTCCTGCATGGGTCTTAAAGCAACAACAAGAGCAACAGCTTTCGCCTGGCGGCGAGTCACTTTTCTTTGCTTGTGCAAAGAAAAGTAACCAAAAGAAAGCACACCCCGCAGCGCGCCCTCCGCGCTACGCGCTCCGGGTCCGCAGCCACGACGGGCATTTTTCGACGGCACATCCATGTGCCGGCGAAAAACGACGCGCATCCTGCGCGTCGCCCTTCGGGTATTCGCCCGCCGCGGCTGCCGCGCCGAGGGGACCCCGGGTGAAGCAGAAGCGCAACAGCCAAAGCAACAGCAACAGCAACAGCAACAGCTAGAGCAACAGCCAAAGCCGAGAATGCCAGTGCGACCGAAATTCCCCTGCCACCGGAACCACCATGAACTTCATCTCCACCCGTAACGCCGCACCCCCCGTCTCACTCAGCCAGGCCATCGCCGCCGGCCTCGCCCCCGATGGCGGCCTGTACGTGCCCGAGCGCATGCCCGCCGCCCGCGACCTGCGCGCCGGCGCCAGCCTCGCCGAGACCGCCGCGGACCTGCTGGCGCCGTTCTTCGACGGCGACGCCCTGGCCACGGAACTGCCGGCCATCTGCGCCGAGGCCTTCGACTTCGATGCGCCGCTGCAGCCGCTGGCCACGCCCGGCGACCATGCATTGGAGCTGTTCCATGGCCCGACCGCCGCCTTCAAGGATTTCGGCGCGCGCTTCCTGGCCGCCTGCCTGACCCGGCTGCGGCGGGGGGCGGCGACACCGCTGACCATCCTCGTCGCCACCTCCGGCGACACCGGCGCCGCGGTCGCGGCCGCGTTCCATCGCCAGCCCGGGCTGCGCGTGGTGGTGCTGTATCCGGACGGGCGCGTGTCGCCGCGCCAGGCGCACCAACTCGGCTGCTTCGGCGACAACATCCAGGCGCTGCGCGTAGCCGGCACCTTCGATGACTGCCAGGCCCTGGTCAAGCAGGCGCTGAACGACGCCGACCTGCAGGCGCAGGCGCCGTTGAGTTCGGCCAACAGCATCAGCCTGGGGCGCTTGCTGCCGCAGATGAGCTACTACGCGCACGCAGCGCTGCAGCACCATGCCGCGCATGCGCAACCGCTGAACCTGGTGGTGCCCACTGGCAATCTCGGCAATGCGCTGGCGGCGATCCTGGCGCGTGCGCTGGGCGTGCCGCTGGGCCGGATCGTGCTGGCCACCAACGCCAACCGCGTGCTGCCGGACTTCTTCGCCGGCGCCGACTACACGCCGCAGCCCAGCGTGGCGACCGTCGCCAATGCCATGGACGTGGGTGCCCCGAGCAACGTCGAGCGCCTGCGCTGGCTGTACCAGGGCGACGACGCCACCCTGCGCACCCAATTCCAGGCGTACTCGGTGGACGATGCGCAGATCCGCCAGACCATCGGCGAGCGTTTCCGCCGCTATGGCGAGGTGCATTGCCCGCACACCGCCACCGCGCTGCACGTGCTGCAGCAACTGCGCGCCGAGGGTGCGGAAGCCGATGCCGGCGACTGGGCGGTGGCGGCCACCGCACATCCGGCCAAGTTCGAAGGCGTGGTGGAGCCGTTGATCGGGCAGCCGGTGCCGGTGCCGCCGGCATTGGCGGCGCTGCTGCAGCGGCCGGCACAGGCCGAGCCGATCGCGCCGGACTACGCGGCCTTGCGCGCGCGTCTGCTCGCCGGTTGAGCACTGCGCGGGCGGTGGCGCCCGCGCGCCTGGCGGCTCAGTCGGACGGCTGCAGCCGCTGCCAGGCGGCCAGGACAATCCCGCGCACCTGCAGCCAGTCCAGGCGCGAGCGCGGGTGGTCGCGCAGGAACACGTCGCGCAGTTGCGCGACCACGTCCTCCACGCGCTGGCCGTGGTACTTGAGGTAGGCGTCGTAGGCCAGCTTCAGTGCCGGCTCGTAGTCATGGAAGGTGTAACCGGGCTGATGGAAGGTGCTGTGCACGAAGTGCATCTTCCAGAACGCCAGTTCGCGCTCGCGGTCCAGCATCACGCAGGCGCGCGAGGCGTGTTGCATCTCGATGGCGACGGCCATGTTGGCCCTCCGAGTGGTCCCCCCCACCGGCACCGCGGCGACGCCGCAGGTGTGTTGCGCGCGCAGTCTATGCCGGTCGGGCCGCGATGCGGCGAAGACCAGCTGAAGCGTTCAGGGGTGGCGTGGCGTTGGGGTTGCCCGCCACCGCACAGGCCATCCGTTGCCGGCCAGCCGGCGCGGCGAGGTTGTCCACACGCAGTGTGGAACGTTGCCCTGGAATCCTGTGGATAAGTGGCCGGGCGCCGCGTGGCGTCAGCGCCTGGCGCGACGTGGCGAAAAAATCGCCGCAGCGATCCGGCTCAGGCTTCGTCCGAGGCCAGCCGGTGCAGCGCGGCGAAGTCGCGGATCTCCACCACGTGCAGTTGCGGCAGCGCGATCAGGCCCTGCTGACGCAGCTTGGTGAAGGTACGGCTGACCGTTTCCATGGTCAGGCCGAGATGGTCGGCGATGTCGCCGCGGCCCATCGGCAGCACCACCTTGTTGCCGGCATCGCCTTGGCGCGCCGCGCGCGCGGCCAGCTTGAGCAGGAAGTCGGCCAGCTTCTCGGCCGGCTGCAGCCGCGCCAGCGACAGCGCCGCGTCCTGCGCCGCGTCCAGTTCCAGGCAGGCGCGCTGCAGCAACTTGCGCTCCAGGTGCGGGAACTGGGTGCGCAACTGCTGCATCTGCGCCACCGACACCCGGCACACCCGGCTGTCGGCGATCGCTTCGATGTCGTGGCGGTGCCTGGCCGATTCGCTCAGGCCGACGTAGTCGCCCGGTAGGACGAAACCGGCGACCTGGCGGCGCCCGTCGGCGAGGGTGCGGACCAGGCGCAGCGCGCCGGCGGTGACGGTATAGACGGCCTGCCGCGCCTCGCCGGTGCGCGCGATGGTGGCGCCGGTGGGATAGGTCAGCGACGTGGTGACCCGTTCCAGCGCCTGCACCTCGTCGCAGGCCAGCGCCGAGCAGATCGCCAGGTGGCGGACCGCGCAATGCAGGCACTCGTTGCCGTGCGGCGCACGCGCGGCGGCCGGTTCGGCGTAGGGCAGGGCGAATCCGGAAGGAGGCCGGTTCATGGGCGTGGCAGCGGCGTCGTCACCAGGGAATGATACGCCGATGCGGCCGGGCGTGGCCGGTGCGGCTAGAATTGGCGTCCCGCTCGCCCCCGAATCGCAGGAGTTCCGCACGTGATCAAGCCCCGTACGCCGCCCGGCATCATGGAATTGCTGCCACGCGAGCAGATCGCGTTTCAGCGCATGCTGGACGTCATCCGCCGCAATTACGAGCGGTTCGGGTTCCTGCCGGTGGAGACGCCGGTGTTCGAGCTGTCCGACGTGCTGCTGACCAAGTCCGGCGGCGAGACCGAGCGCCAGGTGTACTTCGTGCAGTCCACCGGTGCGCTGGCCAATGCCGCGGCCGAGGGCGGCGAGGGCGGGCTGCCTGAGCTGGCGTTGCGCTTCGACCTGACCGTGCCGCTGGCCCGCTACGTGGCCGAGCACGAGCACGAGTTGAGCTTCCCGTTCCGCCGCTACCAGATGCAGCGCGTGTACCGCGGCGAACGCGCTCAGCGCGGCCGCTTCCGCGAGTTCTACCAGTGCGACATCGACGTGATCGGCAAGGACGCGCTGAGCATCCGCTACGACGCCGAGGTGCTGGCGGTGATCCACGCGGTGTTCGCCGAACTGGGCATTGGCGATTTCGCCGTGCAGTTGAACAACCGCAAGCTGATGCGCGGCTTCTTCGAGAGCCTGGGCGTGGCCGAGGGCGAGCGCCAGCTCGCGGTGCTGCGCGAGGTCGACAAGCTGGACAAGCGCGGCGCCGACTACGTGCGCGAGACGCTGGCCGGCGAGGGCTTCGGCATTCCTGCCGAGCAGGTGCAGCGCATCCTCGACTTCGTCGCGGTGCGCTCCAGCGGACATGACGATGCGCTGGCACGGCTGCAGGCACTGGAGGCCGATGCGGCGTCCAGCACGATCCTGCGCGAGGGCGTGGCCGAGCTGCGCGAGGTGCTGGCCCTGGTCAAGGCGCTCGGCGTGCCGGAAACCGCGTACTGCCTGAATTTCTCCATCGCCCGCGGCCTGGACTACTACACCGGCACCGTCTACGAGACGCTGCTGACCGACTACCCGCAGATCGGCTCGATCTGCTCGGGCGGCCGCTACGAGGACCTGGCCAGCCACTACAGCAAGTCCAAGCTGCCCGGCGTGGGGATCTCCATCGGCCTGACCCGGCTGTTCTGGCAGCTGCGCGAGGCCGGGTTGATCGATGGCATCGCCTCCAGCAGCGTGCAGGCGATGGTGGCGCTGATGGACGAGGCCAAGCTGGACGACGCGCTGGACATCGCGCGGCGGCTGCGCGTCGGCGGCATCAACACCGAAGTGCAGATGGAGCCGAAGAAGATCGGCAAGCAGTTCCAGTACGCGGCCCGTGCCGGCATCCGCTTCGTGGTGCTGGCCGGCGACGACGAGCTGGCGCGCGGCGTGGTCGCGGTCAAGGACCTGCTGCGCGAGCAGCAGTTCGAGATCGCCCGCGACGAACTGGCCAGCACGCTGTTGGTGGAACTGGAGCAGGCCAAGGTCATGGCCTGAGCCGGTCGCGGCGGCCGGAGACGGCCGCCACGCCGTAAAGGATTTCGTAGGAGCGGCTTCAGCCGCGACGCATCACCGGGAACGCCTGTCGCGGCTGAAGCCGCTCCTACAGCAGGCCCGCATCCTGCAGCATCGCCTTCAGTGCTCTGCGCTGCGCGCCATCCTCCGCCGGCCACCCCTGCAATTGCGCGACGACCTTGCCGTCGCGCACCAGGAAGAACGTCGGCATGCGCCATTCGCGTGGCAGCAGCCGCCATTCCTCGACGTCGTAGAGCGGGTGCAGCGGCGTCTGCGGCTGCGCGCGGTTCCAGGCGCGCAACGCGTCCATGTCCTCGCTGACGGGCGGTAGTGACAGCCATAGCGCGTGGTCGCGGAACGCCGGCCCCAGCTCGGGATCGGCGGCGATGGCGCGTGCGGCGTCGGCCGCGAAATGGCAGCCGGCGCTGACCAGGATCCGGGTTGGCCGCAGATCGATCCGCTGCCGGCGCAGGGTGCGGCCATCGGCGTCCAGCGACCACAGCGTCGGGCCCTGCGCCGCCGCGCCCAGGCGGTCGTCGAAGCGCTGCCAGCGCGGCCAGTCGGCGCTGCCGCCATCGGCCAGCACACGTCGCGCGTCCTCCGCGCGATGCGCCAGCAGCAGCGCGTTGCCGGCGGCATCCACCTGCGTCGCACTGGCCTGGCCGCGGCGCCGCAACTGCGCCAGTACCTGCAGTTGCGCGTCGAGCCCTGCCGCGGTGGGGCGCAGCGCGTAGGTGGCGACGACGGCCCGATACAGCAGGTCCAGCGCGGTATCGTCCAGCTGTGCGATGGCGGCGCGATCGAAGATCTCGGGCAGGGCGCTGCGCAACGCGGGCCACGGATCGCGCTCGCTGTGGCGCAGGCCGTCCAGATTCCGGTGATAGCGGTTGTAACGGCGCTCCAGGTCGCCGATCCGGGCAGCGGGATCGCTGACGCGCGGCTGCGTTGCCCAGTGCGGCAAGGTTTCGGCATAACGCTCGACGCCGAACAGCGCCAGCAATGCGCGACCCTGTTCGCGGGTCAGTTGCGGCAGGTCCTGCGTATCGAATCCACCCAGGCCGTTGCGGCCGAACACCAGGCCGTCGAGGAAGCGTTCGCGGGCGCCGGGCGTGAGCGCATCCAGTGGCGTGCGCTGGCCGGCGTGGGCGCGCAGGTAGGCCTCGAGCTGGGCGCTGGAGCGGATCGGGAGCCCCGCCGTGGCAAGCGCGGTGTCGCCGCTTGTCGCCACTTGGGCGGGTGGTGCCGGAGGCGGCTGCGCCAGTGCGTGCGTCGCCAGGCACAGCGTAAGACTGGCAAGACATGCGTAGCGCATGCGGCGCTCCTGGGGCGGTGGTCGTTGCCGATCCTAGCGGCCGCCGGTCGGTCCTTCCACATGCGGAAGGCGCCATCTTCCACAGTGCTTAGGGGCTGAGCGCGTCTGGGCAGGGCATCCAAGCATCCAGCGGGCACGCCGAAATCGCCGTTGCTGGTGATGCCGGCACCGGCGCGATGGGTGTAGTCGCTGCGGATGGTCACGGCTGAACGGCAGGCCGGCGCGACCCGCGAAAACTTGACCTTGTAATAGCGTGCTATTACATTAGCGCAATGAAACAACGTCCCGTCCCCGCAGAAGACCGCGACAGCGATGCCTCGTTCAAGGCGTTGGCGCGCACCCTGGCCCAGCTCGGCAAGCCGCAGGAAGTGGCGGCGTTCCTGCAGGACCTGTGCACGCCGGCCGAGCTGGAGGCGATGGCGGACCGCTGGCGGGTGGTGCCGCTGCTGCTCAAGGGCGTGCCGTACCGCGAGATCCACGACCTGACCCAGGTCAGCGTCACCACCATCGGCCGTGTCGCACGGACCCTGGAATACGGCGCCGGCGGCTATGCCGCGGCGCTGCGCCGGCAGACGGCGCGCCCCTCCGATTCCCACTGAGATGTCCTGATGAGTGCTTCCCTGGCAGCACCGGCCCGCGACCGGCTGCGTATCGCGATCCAGAAGAGTGGCCGCCTGGCCGAGCCGGCCCGTGCGGTGCTGGCGGCCTGCGGGTTGAGCTGGCGCGAGAGCCGCGACAAGCTGTTCTGCTACGGCGAATCGTTGCCGGTGGACCTGCTGCTGGTGCGCGATGACGACATTCCCGGCCTGATCGCCGATGGCGTGTGCGACTTCGGCATCGTCGGCCGCAACGAACTGGAAGAGCAGGCCGGCGAGCGCCGCCGCAACGGCCTGCCCGAGGCCTACCGCGCCCTGCGCGGACTCAACTTCGGGCAGTGCCGGCTGATGCTGGCGGTGCCCGAGAACTGGGAATGGAGCGGGCCGCAGCAGGTGCAGGGGCTGCGCATCGCCACCAGCTATCCGGCGGTGCTGGCCGACTGGCTGGACGCGCGTGGCATTGCCGCGCAGGTGGTGGAACTGTCGGGCTCGGTGGAGATCGCGCCGCGCCTGGGCACCGCCGACCTGATCTGCGATCTGGTTTCCAGCGGCGCCACCCTGGCCGCCAATCAGCTCAAGCCGGTGGAGACGCTGCTGGAGAGCGAGGCGGTGCTGGCCGGGCCGGTGCGCGAACCGGCCGACGCTCGCGCCGGCCTGGCGGCGATGCTGCTGCGCCGGCTCGACGGCGTGCTCAAGCTGCGCGACAGCAAACTGCTGATGTTCCGCGCCGCGCGCGAGCGCGTCGCCGACCTGGCGCGGCTGCTGCCCGATGCCGAACCGCTGGTGCAACTGCCTGGCGACGCCGATGGCCCGCTGCAGTTGCAGACCATGTGCCACGGCGCGATCACCTGGCAGCGCATGGAGGAACTGGAGCGCGCAGGCGCGCAGGGGTTGATGGTGTTGACGGTGGAGCGGTCGCTGGCATGAATCGATTGGAATGGAGCGCGCTCGACGCGCAGGAGCAGACGCTGGCGCTGACCCGGCCGGTGCAGCGCGTGGCCGAGCAGACCCGCAGCGCGGTGACGCAGGTGCTGGATGCCGTGCGCAGCCGCGGTGACGTGGCGCTGCGCGAGCTCACCGCGCGTTTCGATGGCGTGGTGCTGGAGACCTTCGAGGTCAGCGCCAGCGAGTTCGCCGCCGCCGAGGCGGCGGTGCCGGCACCGCTGCGCGCGGCGATGGCTGAGGCGGCGGCGCGGATCGACACCTTCCACCGCGCCGGCATGGCGCAGCCGTATGCGGTCGAGACCGCGCCGGGCGTGGTCTGCGAGCGCGTGGTGCGGGCGATCGGCCGGGTGGGTCTGTACGTGCCGGCCGGCAGCGCACCGCTGCCGTCCACCGCGCTGATGCTGTGCGTGCCGGCGGCGCTGGCCGGCTGTCGCGAAGTGGTGCTGTGCACGCCGCCGCGTGCCGACGGCTCGGCCGATCCGGCGGTGCTGGTCGCGGCGACGCTGTGCGGGGTGGACCGGGTGTTCAAGCTCGGCGGCGCCCAGGCGATCGCGGCCATGGGCTTCGGCACCGAGACCGTGCCGTCCTGCGACAAGTTGTTCGGCCCCGGCAACAGCTACGTCACCGAGGCCAAACAGCAGGTCGCCCAGGCCGGCGCGGCGGCGATCGACATGCCGGCTGGTCCGTCCGAGGTGCTGGTGATCGCCGACGCTGGCGCCAATGCCGCCTTCGTCGCCGCCGACCTGTTGTCGCAGGCCGAGCACGGCCCGGATTCGCAGGTGCTGTTGCTGTCCGACAGCGTCGCATTGATCGAGGCGGTCGAGAACGAACTGGAGCGGCAGCTGGCGACGCTGCCGCGTGCGGCGATTGCCCGGCAGGCGCTGGCCGCGTCGCGGCTGATCCGTGTCGACACGCTGGACGACGCGTTCGCCATCAGCAACCGCTATGCGCCGGAACACCTGATCCTGGCGCTGCGCGCGCCGCGCGACTGGCTGCAGCGGGTCGAGGCCGCCGGCTCGGTGTTCCTAGGCGACTACACCCCGGAGGCGCTGGGCGATTACTGCAGCGGCACCAACCACGTGCTGCCGACCAGCGGCGCCGCGCGCGCCTACAGCGGCGTGAGCGTGGCCAGCTTCCAGAATTTCGTCAGCGTGCAGAGCGCCAGCGCCGACGGCATCGCCACGATCGGCGGCTGCGCGGTGTTGATGGCCCGGGCCGAAGGCCTGGACGCGCACGCCAACGCGGTGGCGTTGCGCATGGAGACGGCGGCATGAGCGCGACCTCCGACACGCGCGCCGTGCTGGCGCTGGTACGCCCGGACCTGCGCGATTTCGCCGGCTACTCCTCCGCACGCAGCAGCGCGCTGCAGGGCGAGGTCTGGCTCAATGCCAACGAATCGGCCTGGGCCAACGCCGCCGATGGCGACGCCGGCAATCGCCGTTATCCGGATCCGCAACCACCGGCGCTGCGCGCGGCGCTGGCCGCGCTGTACGCCTGCGTCCCGGAACAACTGCTGCTCGGCCGCGGCAGCGACGAGGCCATCGACCTGCTGCTGCGCGCCCTGTGCGAGCCGGGACGCGATGCCATCGTCATCACCCCACCGGTGTTCGGCATGTACGCGGTGTGCGCGCGGCTGCAGAACGCACGCGTGGTCGAGGTCCCGCTGCGCGACACGGCCGACGGTCTGCTCACCGACGTGGACGCGGTGGTGGACGCCGCATTGAGCCAGATGGCCAAGCTGGTGTTCCTGTGCTCGCCGGGCAACCCCGGCGGCGCGGCGATCGCCGTGGCCGACATCGCCCGTGCCGCCGAGCGCCTGCACGGGCGGGCGGTGCTGGTGGTGGACGAAGCCTATGGCGAGTTTTCCGACGAAGCCTCGGCGACCGGCCTGCTGGCGCGCCACCCCAATCTGGCGGTATTGCGCACGCTGTCCAAGGCGCATGCGCTGGCGGCGGCGCGGATCGGCTGCGTGATCGCCGATCCGGCGCTGATCGCGGTGCTGCGGCGCTGCCAGGCGCCGTATCCGATTCCGGCGCCGTGCACGCAGCTGGCGCTGGCTGCGTTGCAGCCCGAACCGTTGCGGCAGACCGCCGCACGGGTGCAGGAAGTACGCGCCGAACGCACGCGCATGCAGGCGGCGCTGGCGGTGTTGCCGGGCGTGCGCCAGGTGTATCCGTCGCAGGGCAATTTCCTGCTGCTGCGCTTCGACGACGCCGAGGGCGCGTTCCAGGCGCTGCTGGCGGCCGGGGTGGTGGTGCGCGACCAGCGCGCCGCGCCGGGCCTGGGCGATGCGCTGCGCATCACTCTGGGCACGCCGGCGCAGAACCAGCGCGTGCTCGGCGCCTTGCAGGCGTGGAGGGCGGCGGCATGACTCCGATCCTGTTCGTGGACCGCGACGGCACTCTGATCGAGGAGCCGGCCGATTTCCAGATCGACGCCTACGAGAAGCTGCGCTTCGTGCAGGGCGTGATCCCGGCGATGCTCAAGCTGCGCGATGCCGGCTACCAGTTCGTCATCGTCACCAACCAGGATGGCCTCGGCAGCGAGGCCTATCCGCAGGCCGCCTTCGACGGCCCCAACGACCTGATGCTGCAGATCTTCGCCAGCCAGGGCATCGTGTTCCGCGAGGTGCTGGTCGACCGCAGCTGGCCGGCCGACAACGCGCCCACGCGCAAGCCCGGCATCGGTCTGATGCTGCCGTACCTGCAGGACCGCAGCATCGACTGGGCGCGCTCGGCCATGGTCGGCGACCGGGTCACCGACATTCAGTTCGCCGAGAACCTGCGCATCCGCGGTTTCCAGTTGCGCACCGCGCAGTTCGGCGGCGAGTGGGACTGGGCCGGCATCGCCCATGAACTGGCCGATGCGCCGCGCCGCGCACGGGTGCAGCGCGACACCAAGGAAACCCGCATCGCGGTCGAGATCGACCTGGACCTGGCGCGCGATCCGCACTGCGCCACCGGCCTGCCGTTCTTCGACCACATGCTCGAGCAGATCGGCAAGCACGGCGGCTTCGCCCTGGACGTGCGCGCCGAGGGCGACCTGCACATCGACGAACACCACACCATCGAGGACACCGGCCTGGCGCTGGGGCAGGCGTTGCGCCAGGCGCTGGGCGACAAGCGCGGCATCGGCCGCTACGGCTTCACCCTGCCGATGGACGAGACCCTGGCCAGCGCCGCGCTGGATTTCAGCGGGCGGCCGTACTTCGTGTTCGAAGGCGAGTTCAAGCGCGAGCGGGTCGGCGACATGCCGACCGAGCTGGTGCCGCACTTCTTCCGCTCGCTGTGCGATGCGGCCGGGCTGAACCTGCACCTGAGCGTGCGTGGCGACAACGACCACCACAAGGTCGAGGCCTGCTTCAAGGCGCTGGCGCGTGCCCTGCGCCAGGCGCTGCGCCGCGAAGGTGCGGCCTTGCCCTCCACCAAGGGCGTGCTGTGATGCGCGCGACTGCTGCAAGGAGCCTGCGATGACCGATGTCGCGCTGATCGACGCCGGCGGCGCCAACCTGGGCTCGGTGCGTTATGCGCTGGAGCGCCTGGGCGTGGAGGCGCGGCTGGTCCGCGATGCGGCCGGCCTGCAGGGTGCGGACCGGGTGATCCTGCCCGGCGTCGGCGCCGCGCCGCATGCGATGGCGCGGCTGCGCGAGCAAGGTCTGATCGAGCCACTCCGCGCGTTGCAAGTGCCACTGATCGGCATCTGCCTGGGCATGCAGTTGCTGTTCGAACGCTCGGAGGAGGGCGATGTCGACTGCCTGGGCCTGCTGACCGGCGTGGTCCGGCGCATGCCGCCGGCGCTGGGCATTCGCGTGCCGCACATGGGCTGGAACCGGCTGCTGCCGTTGCAGCCGTCGTCGCTGCTGGCGGGCGTGCCGGACGGCGCCAGCGCCTATTTCGTGCATGGCTATGCCGCGCCGGTCACCGCCGACACCGTTGCCGCCTGCGACCATGGCGGCCTGTTCACCGCGGTGGTGCAGCACGGCCGCCGTTGCGGCGCGCAATTCCATCCCGAGCGCTCGGCCGATACCGGCGCGCGCATCCTGCGCAACTTCCTCGAGACCGATTTCCCATGAGCTTCGTCGTCTATCCCGCGCTGGACATCCGCGACGGCCGCGTGGTGCGGCTGGCGCAGGGCGACTACGCCCGCGAGACCCACTACGGCGACGATCCGCTGCGCCGCGCGCAGGCCTTCGCCGACGCCGGTGCGCAGTGGATGCACCTGGTCGACCTGGATGCGGCCCGCGCCGGCGGCTACACCCTGGCGCCGCTGCTGCAGCGGATCCGCAGCGAGACCGGGCTGCAGGTGCAGACCGGCGGCGGCGTGCGCTCGCGCGCCGATGTGCAACGCCTGCTCGATGCCGGCGCCAGCCGCGTGGTGATCGGTTCGCTGGCGGTGCGCGACCGCGAGTCGGTGCTGGAGTGGCTGGCCGAGTTCGGCTCCGACCGCATCACCGTGGCGCTGGACAGTCGCCAGGACGCGCACGGCGTGTGGCGCTTGCCGGTGCACGGCTGGACCGAGACCTCGTCGCTGAGCCTGGATGCGCTGGCCGGCGAGTACGCCGCGGCCGGCCTGATCCATCTGCTGTGCACCGACATCGCCCGCGACGGCATGCTGTCCGGGCCGAACCTGGCGCTGTACACGCACCTGCGGCAACTCGCGCCGACGCTGGCCGTGCAGGCCTCCGGCGGCATCCGCGACGCCGCCGATGTGCGCGGCGCACGCGAGGCCGGCTGCGCCGGCGCGGTCCTCGGCAAGGCGCTGCTGGAAGGGCGGTTGCGCCTGGACGAGGCGCTGGCATGCTGAGCCGGCGCATCATTCCGTGCCTGGACGTGCGCGAGGGGCGCGTGGTCAAGGGCGTCAAGTTCCGCGACCACGTGGACATGGGCGACATCGCCGAGCTGGCGCTGCGCTACCGCGACCAGGGTGCCGACGAACTGGTGTTCTACGACATCGGCGCCAGCCCGGAAGGGCGCTCGGTGGACTACGCCTGGGTCGAGAAGGTGGCGCGGCTGCTGGACATCCCGTTCTGCGTGGCCGGCGGCATCCGCGACGTCGCCACCGCGCGCGCGGTGCTGCACGCCGGCGCCGACAAGATCTCGATCAATTCGCCGGCGCTGGAGCGGCCGGCGCTGATCGCCGAGCTGGCCGAGGCGTTCGGCGTGCAGTGCGTGGTGGTCGGCATCGATTCGATCCGCGAGGACGACGGCCAGTGGCGCGTGCGCCGCTTCACCGGCGACCCCAGCAAGACCCAGGCGCTGCGCATGCGCACCCTGGACTGGGTGGTGGAGGCGCAGCGCCTGGGCGCCGGCGAGATCGTACTGAACTGCATGGACAGCGACGGCGTGCGCCGCGGCTACGACATCGCCCAGCTGCATGAGGTGCGCGCCCTGTGCAAGGTACCGCTGGTGGCGTCCGGCGGCGCCGGCGAGATGCAGCACTTCGCCGATGTGTTCGAGCGCGCCGACGTCGACGGCGCGCTGGCCGCGAGCGTGTTCCACAGCGGCGCCATCGCCATTCCCGAACTCAAGCGCTTCCTGCGCCAACAACAGATCGAGGTGCGCGATGCCGCATGAACACTCCCATGACGCGGATGCCGCCGATGCGGCGCTGGACTGGGGCAAGGGCGACGGCCTGCTGCCGGTGGTGGTGCAGGACGCCGCCACCCTGCGCGTGCTGATGCTGGGCTACATGAATCAGGAGGCGCTGGCGCAGACGCGGCGCAGCGGCCAGGTCACCTTCTACAGCCGCAGCAAGCAGCGGCTGTGGACCAAGGGCGAAAGCTCCGGGCACGTCCTGGACGTGGTCGCGATCGACACCGATTGCGATCGCGATACCTTGCTGGTCCTGGCGCATCCGCACGGTCCGACCTGCCACCTGGGCCGCGACAGCTGCTTCCCGCAGGCGCCGGGCCAGTTCCTGGGCGCGCTCGATCGCCTGGTCGCCCAGCGCGAGCGCGAACGGCCCACAGGCAGCTACACCACGCAGCTGTTCGAGAAAGGCACGCGGCGCATCGCGCAGAAAGTGGGCGAGGAGGGCGTGGAGACCGCGCTGGCCGGAGTCGCCCAGGGCGACGACGAACTGCTCGGCGAATCCGCCGATCTGCTCTACCACCTGACCGTGCTGCTGCGCGCGCGCGGCCTGGGCCTGGCCGACGCAGTGGCGGTGCTGGAAGCGCGGCACCGCTGAGCCTGTCCGGCGCGGTCATCGCCGCGTCGGCATAGCTGGCTACAATCGGGAGCCCTCGGTTTCCCCGGATGTTCCGCATGCTGCGCACCGTCGTCCTTGCCTGCCTGTTGGCTGCCGCCGCTCCTGCCGTGGCGCAGACCGCGACGATCAGCGGCAGCGTCTATCAGGAACGCGACAACGCCCCGGGCCGCGGCCCTGGCGATACCGGCATCGCCGGCGTGCAGGTCTCCGACGGCGTGCACATCGTCCGCACCGACGCGCAGGGCCGCTACCGACTGCAGGTGGAGCCAGGCCGCACGGTGTTCGTGATCAAGCCCGACGGCTACAGCTTCGCCAGCGCCGGCAACGGCCTGCCGGACTACTGGCGGCATTACGCACCGGCTGGCTCGCCCAAGCTCAAGTACCCGGGCATTGCCCCGACCAGCGGCACCACCGACCACTGGGATTTCGCGTTGCGCGCGCAGCCCAAGGCCGACAGCACCGAGGTGCTGGTGTTCGCCGATACCCAGACCGCGTCGATGACCGACGTCGGCTACTACGCCCGCGACATCGTCGCGCCCCTGCGCGGCAAGACCCATGCGCGCATCGGCACCACGCTGGGCGACGTGGTCAGCGACGACCTGTCGCTGTATCCGGCGCTGAATGCGGAAACCGCCAAGCTCGGCGTGCCGTGGTTCCACGTGCCCGGCAACCACGACCTCAACTTCGACGCGAGCGACGATGTGGATTCGCTGTCGAGCTGGCGTGCGGTCTACGGCCCCGATACCTACGCGGTGGAAGAGGGCGGGGCCAGCTTCGTGTTCCTGGACGACGTGGTCTACCAGCCGACGCAGCAGCCCAAGTATGTCGGCGGCCTGCGCGAAGACCAGTTCGCGTTCCTGCAGGCCTATTTGGCCAGCGTGCCCAAGGACCGACTGCTGGTGCTGGGGATGCATATCCATCTGTTCGATGCGGTCCCGGGCAAGGAGACCTTCCGCCACACCGATCGTGCGCGCCTGTTCGCGCTGCTGAAGGACTTCCCGCACGTGCTGGTGCTCACCGGGCACAGCCATACCCAGCGGCACGTGTACTACACCGCGGCCGACGGCTGGCACGGCGCGCAGCCGCTGCACGAGTACAACGTCGGCGCGGCCTGCGGCGCGTTCTGGTCCGGGGTCAAGGATGCCGACGGCATCCCCGCCGCGACGATGGCCGATGGCACCCCGAACGGCTACGCGCTGCTGACCGTGCGCCGCGACGGCGGCTACGCGCTGGCCTACCACGCCGCGCGTGCCGCCGACGACGCGCAGATCGGCCTGCATGCGCCGAAGGTGTTGCGCCGCGGCGCCTATCCGGCCTGGGGTGTGTACGCGAACGTGTACATGGGCGAGGACGACACGCGCGTCGAGTACCGCGTGGACGACGGCGCCTGGAAGCCGATGCAGCGGGTCGAACAGCCCGACCCGACACTGCTCGCCGAGAACGCGCGCGACGATGCCGCCGACGCGCTGCGCGGCTACGACCGTTCGCCGGAAGCGACTCCCTCGCAGCATCTGTGGCGCGGCGCCTTGCCGACCGACCTGAAAGTGGGTGCGCACCGCATCGAGGTCCGCGCATTCGACCGCTGGCGCGGCGAGCAGCGAGCCGGCGGTAGCTACCGCTTGCAGGATGCGAGCCCTTGATGAAGTGGCGGCGGTAGGCGGTGGTCGGCAGATAAGCGCGCAGTGATGCTGCATGCTCGATCACCGTCACTGCCGCGACAGGATTTTAGGCGGCCATGTGTTCCAGGCGTCGGGACTGAAGTCCCTCCCACAGTGCGTCCATCAACACCTCGCAGCGTCGGACCCATATAGGAGCGGCTTCGCCGCGACAGGCGCGGTGAGGCGGTCGCGCCATCCACCGCCAACGCCAAGAGACGCGTGCTCGCGTTCCGCACACGCCACGCCGACCCCAGAAACAAAAAAACCTCCACGAAGGAGGCCGACGAACCGAAGGATCCTGGCTGGCGAGCGAAGGCTGGCGGGCGGTTGGATCGGAGCGCAGCTGGCTGGCGAAAAGCGGGCGGGCTTGCTGCGGGAGAGATTCTAGCGATCGCGCAGGCGTCGCGATCGAACGCGAATCACTCTCATCTTTTCGGCCTGCTGCACGGGTTCGGGCGTGCAGGGTCGGGAGCAGGATCGGCCGGCAAGCACGAGGGTGCGCGCACGCCCCTCGCATGCAGTCGACCTCACGCCCTGCGCGGCATCACCGCGCGGACGTGCGCTTCGTCGGCGATGCCGGGTCCTGCACGCGCATCGGCACGGCGGGCGCGGGCGCTGCGCCATGCGCGTGGGTCTGCTCGCCATCGGCCGCATCCGCCGTGTCGTCCGCATCGGGTTCCGGATACGGATAGGGCGGTGCCGCCGCGTTCGGCAACTGCGCGCGCCAGTGCTGCAGCCATGGGCCGATGCGCGCGCCTACGTACAGTTGCGGATACGACGGCGCCTCGCCTTCGGCCTGTTCGCGTGCGCTGATCTCGGCACTGGCCAGACGATAGCTTTCGACGACATCGGTCGTGTGCGCCAGCGCGTCGATCAACCAGGCGCGGCCGAAATAGGTGGCGCTGGCGGTGTTGCCGCAGCCGAACGAGGGCCGGTCGCGGCGCGCGGCGGTGATCACCAGGGTGTCGGCGGTCTTCAGCGCCGGTACGAAGCCGCCGGAGTAGCAGGCCGAGATCACGATGATGCGGTTGCGGATGCCGGCGTCGTCGAGCAGGCGGCGCAGTTCCTGCGGGGTGATGGTGTCGTACTCGGCATCCTCGCCGGGGCCGAACTGCAGATACAGTTCGTGCTGGTCGGTGCCGTGGCTGGTCAGGAACAGCAGCAATGCGTCCTCGTGCGGGTCCATCAGCTTGCCGACGCGGTCCAGGGTATCGGCCAGGTTGTCGTACGAGGCCTGCGGCGCGTAGGCGCGCGCGCCGAGATTGTCGCCGTGGTTGATCAGGGTGGCGATGCGACCGGCAGCGCCGAAGCGCTGCGCGAACAGCTGACGCAGGTACAGCACTTCGTTGCGGAACACGTCCTCGCTGGCGTCGCCGGCGAAGCCGACCACGTACAGGTCGGGGATGCCCGGTCGCTGCGCCTGCAGCGATCCCAGCGCCTGGCGCAGCTGCGCCTGGTCGAACGGGTCCTGCGCCGCGTCGTCCTGCGCGGTGTCGGCCGCGCCGGCCGGCATGGCACCGGCATCGGAATGGCAGGCGGGCAGCGCCAGCGCCAGCAGCGCGGCCGGCAGCAGCCGGCGTCTCAGCACGGCGAGCGGGCGCCGCAACGCCGCCAGGGCGGCGATCAAGGCAGCGACGGGCCTGCGCATTGCGGGCTCAGAAGCCCAGGTCGGCGAAGCTCTCCGCGCGGCGATGGCCGTTGCAGGCCTCGCCCTGGCGCGGTTGCGGGTAGTCGTCGCGGCGGTCGATCAGCACCGTGTCCAGGCCGGCGGCGCGGGCCGCATCCAGTTCGGCGACCACGTCGGACAGGAACACGATCTGCGCCGGCGCCACGCCGATCGCTTCGGCGATGCGCGCATAGCTGGGCTGCTCGCGCTTGCCACCGATCTCGGTGTCGAACCAGCCGGAGAACAGCCCGCGCAGGTCGCCGGCGTCGCTGTGGCCGAAGAACAGCTTCTGCGCCGGCACCGAGCCGGACGAGTACACGTACAGCGTCCGGCCCTGCTCATGCCAGCGGCGCAGCGCCGGCGCGGCGTCGGGATAGATGTGCGCGGTGAAGTCGGCATCGCGGTAGCCGGCCTCCCAGATCATGCCCTGCAGCGCCTTCAGCGCGGTGTGCTTGCGGTCCTCGTCGATCCAGCCCTGCAGGGTCTCCACGATCACCGCATCGGTGCAGATGCCGCCGCATTCGGTGGCGACCGCGTCCAGCCACTGCCGCACCTGCGGCTGCTGGCCGTGTTCGCGCACGAAGCCGGGCAGGGCGCGGCGCGCGTAGGGGAACAGCACGTCCTTGACGAAGGAGATGCTGCTGGTGGTGCCTTCGATGTCGGTGAGAACGACGCGCGGATCGGTCATCGCTCAGTGCGCCTCGCCGCGCAGCTTCGCCTCGTAGCGCGGGAAGCGCTGGGCGATATCGGTGCCGGTGAAGTGGCCTACCCAGCCATCCGGCTCGGTGAAGAAGCGGATCGCGACGAAGCGCGGCTCCGGCCCCATGTCGAACCAGTGGTGGGTGCCGTCCGGCACGGCGATCAGGTCGTTCTGCACGCACTCGATCTCGTAGACCTTGCCGTCCACGTGCAGGGTGAACAGGCCGGAGCCGGCGACGAAGAAGCGCACCTCGTCTTCCTTGTGGAAATGCTCCTCGAGGAACTTCTTGCGCATCTCCTCGCGCTGCGGGTTGTCCGGGGCGATGCTGACCACGTCCACGGTCTTGAAGCCGTTGGCGGCGACCAGGCGGTCGATGTCGGCCTTGTAGGCGGCCATCACCGCTTCCGGCGAGGCACCGGGCTCGATCGGCTGGTTGGCCTGCCAGCGCTCGAAGGTGACGCCGATCTTGCGCAGTTCGGCGGCGATCGCGTCGCCCTCGCGGCTGTCGAACAGCGGCGCGTCGGGAGTGGTGTCGGCGAAGATACGGAGTCGGCTCATGGCGGCGGGCGAAAGCGGCAGGGGGGACGAAAAGGGTAGCAGGTGCGCGGCCGGCGGCCGTTGCGGCGCTGGAACGCTGTCGCGCCGCGGCGGATCAGCCGGCGGCGCGCAGCTTGCGCAGCTCCAGCTCGCAATGCAGCAGGAACTCGAAGGCTTCCAGGTGGCGGCGCGCCTCGGCCATGTCGCGGCCCCAGGCGTACAGGCCGTGGCCGTCGATCAGGTAGCCCCACAACGGCGTGCGGTCGAGCAGGGCGTCGACCTGGGCCGCCAGCACGGTCATGTCCTGGGTGTTGGCGAACACCGGCAGGTCCACCGCGGTCTCGTGGGTCTGGTTGCCGTGCAGCGCCTTCAGCAACTCGTAGCCTTCCAGGCGGATATGGCCCTGCGGCGCGTACAGGCGCGAGGCGATGGTCTGCACCGGCGAATGCGTGTGCAGGATGCAGCCGATCTCGGGGAAGCGCCGGTACAGCTGGGTGTGCAGCAGGGTCTCGGCGGATGGGCGCAGCGGCCGGCCGACGGCCTGGCCGTCGAAATCCACCACCATGATGTCGTCCTCCACCAGCCGGCCCTTGTCGCGGCCGGAGACGGTGATCGCGGCATGGCGATCGTCCAGGCGGTGCGAGAAGTTGCTGCTGGTGGCGGGGGTCCAGCCGGCCTGCGAGAGCTCGCGGATGTTGTCGATCAGCAGGTGCGCCAGCGTGCGCAGGCGCTCGGAATCGTAGGGCAGTGCGTTCATGCGGGTAGTTTAGGGCTTGCTGGCGCGATTGGGATGACAGCACGCCCCCGTATTTCCTCGCGCCGTACCCTCACCCCAACCCCTCTCCCGGTGGGAGAGGGGCTAAGCCATCCAACCGAAGCCGGCGCTTCCTTCTCCCCTCGGGAGAAGGTGCCCCGCAGGGGCGGATGAGGGTACGGGCGAAGCCTCGTGCAGCCGAACACCGCGCGCGCTTCGCGCCCGTACCCTCACCCCAACCCCTCTCCCGCGAGGAGAAGGGCTTTTATGGCTCAACCTTTACCGATGCGGCGCAGCCGGCTGTGGCGGTAGCCGTAGCCGAAGTAGATCGCCAGGCCGATCACCGTCCAGCCGGCCATCAGCATCCAGTTGTGTGCGGTCATCGCCGACAGCAGCGCCAGGCAGCTGAGCACGCCGGCGATGCAGATCGGCCAGGCGAACGGGATGCGGAACGGGCGCGGCAGGTCCGGCTGGGTGCGGCGCAGGATCAGCACGCCGGCGCAGACCGCGGCGAAGGCGATCAGGGTGCCCATCGAGGTCAGTTCGCCCAGCACGTCCAGCGGGAACAGCGCCGCCAGCAGGGCGATGCCGATGCCGGTGATCACGGTGTTGACGTGCGGGGTGCGGTAGGTCGGGTGGATCTTGGTGAACACCGGCGGCAGCAGCCCGTCGCGGGCGATGATCATGAAGATGCGCGGCTGGCCGATGATCATCACCAGCACCACCGAGGACAGGCCGATCAACGCGCCGATCTCGACCACCACGCGCAGCCAGGCCAGCTGCGGATGCGCCGCCACCGCGGTCACCACCGGCTCGTCGGTGCCCAATTGGGTGTAAGGCAGCAGCCCGGTCATCACCGCGGCCATGGCGATGTACAGCACGGTGCAGATCACCAGCGACAGGATCATGCCGATCGGCAGGTCGCGCTGCGGCCGGTGCGATTCCTGCGCCGCCACCGAGACTGCCTCGAAGCCGATGTAGGCGAAGAACACCATCGCCGCGCCACGCAGCACGCCGTCCATGCCGTACTTGCCCGGGCCTTCGTTGGCGGGGATGAACGGATGCCAGTTGGCCGGGTCCACGTACTTCCAGCCGGCGGCGATGACGAGCACGATCAGGCCGCTCTTCAGCACCACCATCGCCATGTTCATCGCCGAGGACTTGCGGATGCCGACGTAGCACAGCCAGGTCAGCAGCAGCACGATGCCGGCGGCGGGCAGGTTGGCGATCGCCCCGGTGGGCTGTAGCTTGCCGTCCAGCGGCGCGTTGACCAGGGCCGCGGGCAGGTGGATGTTGAAGTGGTCGAGCAGGCTGAGGAAATAGCCGGTCCAGCTGACTGCCACCGCCGAGGCCGACACGCCGTACTCGAGCACCAGCATCCAGCCGATGAACCAGGCCGCCAGCTCGCCGAAGGTGGCGTAGGTATAGGTGTAGGCGCTGCCGGAGACCGGCACCATCGCCGCGAACTCGGCATAGGCCAGCGCGCAGAACGCGCAGCACACCGCGGCCAGCACGAACGAGAGCATGATCGCCGGTCCGGCGTGGTTGGCCGCGGCCTGCCCGGTGATGACGAAGATGCCGCCGCCGATCACCGCGCCGATGCCCAGCGCGGTCAGGCCCCAGGGGCCGAGCGCGCGTTGCAGGCCCAGCCCGCCGGCGTCCTCGTGGCTGGCATGAGGGTGTTTGGTGGCCAAGAGTTGTTTGAGCATGGAGCGGTTCCAGCCGAACACGGCGTGCGAGGAGAGGGGTGAACGCGAAGACCGGCGCGGACGCCGGTCTTCGGGGGAGCGGATCAGGCCTTGGTGGCCAGGCGGCTGTTGCGGATGCCGTAGAAGAAGTAGATGCACAGGCCGACCAGGGTCCAGCCGACGAACACCTTCCAGTGTTCCTGGAACGCCTGGAAGAACAGGCCGACGCAGAACAGCGCGCCCAGCGGGCACACCGCCCAGAACAGCGGCACCCGGAACGGACGCGGCAGATCGGGACGGGTGAAGCGCAACACCATCACGCCGACGCAGACCGTGGCGAAGGCCAGCAGGGTGCCCATCGACACCAGCTCGCCGAGCACGTCCAGCGGGATCAGCCCGGCCAGCAGCGCGGCCAGCACGCCGACCACCACGGTGCCGACGTAGGGAGTGTGGAAGCGGCGATGGACCTTGCCGAACAGCTTCGGCAGCAGGCCGTCGCGCGCCATGGTGTAGAAGATGCGCGGCTGCGCCATCAGCATCACCAGCACCACCGAGGACAGGCCGGCGATGGCGCCGATCTCGACGAAGGTCTTCAGCCAGGCCAGGTGCGGGTAGTGCTCCAGCGCGGTGGCCACCGGCTTGGCGGTGCCCAGTTGGGTGTAGGGCAGCAGGCCGGTCAGCACCGCGCAGACGATGATGTAGATGATGGTGCAGATGGCCAGCGACACCAGGATGCCGATCGGCATGTTCTTCTGCGGGTCCTTGGTCTCGCCGGCCGAGGTGGAGACCGCATCGAAGCCGATGTAGGAGAAGAACACGATGGAAGCGGCGCGGAAGATGCCGCTCCAGCCGAACTCGCCGGGGCCGGTGTTTTCCGGGATGAACGGATGCCAGTTGTCCGGGTTGATGTAGAAGACGCCGACGCCGACGAACAAGCAGATCACCAGCACCTTGATCGCCACCACGATGGCGTTGACGAAGGCCGACTGGGTGACGCCGACGTAGCACAGCGCGCTGACCGCGGCCACGATCAGCACCGCCGGCAGGTTGACGATGTTGCCGGAGGCGACGAAGGCGTGGCCGGTCCAGGTCAGCGGCGCGCTGGCCAGTTCCGTGGGGAAGGGCAGGCCGAGGGTGCCGGTGACGAAGCTGATCAGGTAGGCCGACCAGCCGACCGCGACGCTGGAGCCGGCGAACAGATATTCCAGTACCAGGCACCAGCCGATGAACCAGGCTACGCCTTCGCCGAGCGTGGCGTAGGAATACGAATAGGCGCTGCCGGAGACTGGCAGCATCGCCGCGAACTCGGCGTAGCACAGGCCGGCGAAGGCGCAGGCCAGGCCGGCGAACACGAACGACAGCATCACTGCCGGGCCGGCATGATTGGCCGCGGCCTGGCCGGTGAGCACGAAGATGCCGGCGCCGATCACCGCGCCGATGCCGAGCAGGATCAGGTGTCTGGCGGTGAGGGTGCGTTTGAGGGTGCCTTCGCCCTCCAGACTGCCTTCGAACGGTTCGCCGGCATCGACGTGACCGGCAGGTTCGATCGGCTTGACCCTCAGCAGAGACTTGAGCATTCGGTGCATCCCCAGGTAGCGGTACGGGGCAAGCGGCCCCGGCAATGGTGAAGCGCCGGGCCCTTGGTGGGCGACGCAAGCGTCGTACCATGCCAAAGCCGGCCGGCCGCCACAAGCCGCGCTGCACCGTGGACGGCGATAATGGCGGCCCCCGAACGCGAGAACGCCGATGCCGGAGTCGTCCCTACGCCAGCAGTTGCAGGCCCATGCCCGGCAGTGCCCGGACCAGGCCGAGGTCGCCGCGCAGTTCCTGGCCTTGCTGGACGATGCCGCCGATCCGTTCGTGCGCGCACGCCTGGACGGCCATTTCACCGGCTCGGCCTGGCTGGTCAGCGCCGATGGCACGCGCACCCTGCTGACCCATCACCGCAAGCTGCAGCGCTGGCTGCAACTGGGCGGGCACGCCGACGGCGACCGCGATCTGGCGCGGGTGGCGTTGAAGGAGGCCGAGGAAGAATCCGGGCTGCCTGGCCTGGCACTGGAGGATGGCGCGATCTTCGACCTGGACCGGCACTGGATTCCCGCCCGCGGCGAGGTGCCGGGGCACTGGCATTACGACGCCCGCTACGTGGTTCGCGCCGGCGGCGACGAAGCCTTTGCGGTCAGCGCCGAGTCGCTGGCCCTGGCCTGGCGCCCGATCGCCCAATTGCGGGACGACGCGGACCTGGATCCATCGCTGCGGCGCATGGCGTACAAATGGCTGCAGCGGCAAGCCCCTCTCCCCCCGGGAGAGGGGTTGGGGTGAGGGTCGGGGCGCGCAGCGCACGCGGTGTTTCAGCTGCACGAGGCTGCGCCCGGACCCTCATCCGCCCCTTCGGGGCACCTTCTCCCGAGGGGAGAAGGGAACAGCCGGCTCCGGCTGGATGGCTGAGCCCCTCTCCCCCGGAGAGGGGTTGGGGTGAGGGTCGGGGCGCGCAGCGCATGCGGTGTTTCAACTGCACGAGGCTGCGCCCGGACCCTCATCCGCCCCTTCGGGGCACCTTCTCCCGGTGGGAGAAGGAAGTGCCGGCTCCGGTTGGATTGCTTGGCCCCTCTCCCCCCGGGAGAGGGGTTGGGGTGAGGGTACGGGCGCGCAGCGCACCCACGAATCCCCAATCCCCAATCCCCAATCCCCGCTAGTAAAGAATCCGCGTCCGCAACGTCCCCGCCACCTGCGCCAGTTCGTCCTTCAGCACCGCGGCCAGTTCCTCGCTGGCGGCGACGTCGATCACCACGTAGCCGACCTTGGGGTCGGTGCGCAGGAACTGGCCGTCGATGTTGACGTTATGGCGCGAGAACAGTTCGTTGATCTGCGACAGCACGCCCGGCACGTTGCGATGGATGTGCAGCAGGCGCAGGCTCTCGGCGTGCTCGGGCAGGGTCACCTCGGGGAAGTTCACCGCCGAAAGGGTGCTGCCGTTGTCGCTGTAGCGCACCAGCTTGGCCGCCACTTCCACGCCGATGTTGTCCTGCGCCTCCAGCGTGCTGCCGCCGACGTGCGGGGTCAGGATCACGTTGTCGTGCGCGGCCAGCGGCGATTCGAACGCATCGCCGTTGCCCTTGGGTTCGATCGGGAACACGTCCACCGCGGCGCCGCCGATGTGGCCGCTGCGCAGCGCCGCGTCCAGCGCGTCGATGTCGATCACGGTGCCGCGCGAGGCGTTGATCAGGTGCGCGCCCGGTTTCATCTGCGCCAGTTGCGTGGCGCCGATCATGTTGCGGGTGGCCGCGGTTTCCGGCACGTGCAGGGTGACCACGTCGGCGCGCGCCAGCAGGTCGTCCAGGTCGGTGGCGGTGCGCGCGTTGCCCAGCGACAGCTTGGTCTCGATGTCGTGGAAGATCACCTGCATGCCCAGCGACTCGGCCAGCACGCCGACCTGGGTGCCGATGTGACCGTAGCCGACGATGCCCAGCACCTTGCCGCGGGTCTCGTGGCTGCCGGTGGCGGACTTCGACCAGCCGCCGCGGTGGCATTCGGCATTCTTCTGCGGAATGCCGCGCAACAGCAGGATGGCCTCGGCGATCACCAGCTCGGCGACGCTGCGGGTGTTGGAGTAGGGCGCATTGAATACCGGGATGCCGGCCAGTTCGGCGGCGTCCAGGTCGACCTGGTTGGTGCCGATGCAGAAGCAGCCGACCGCGATCAGGCGCTTGGCGTGGGCCAGCACCTCGGCGCTGAGCTGGGTGCGCGAGCGGATGCCGACGATGTGCGCTTCGGCGATGCGCTGCTTGAGCTCGTCTTCCGGCAGCGACTTGGCATGCAACTCGATCTGCGAGTAACCGGCCGCGCGGAACACGTCGACGGCGGTCTGGCTGACGCCTTCGAGCAGCAGCACGCGGATATCCTGCTTCGGAAACGAGGTCTTCTTGGGCGACATTGCGGTGAGAGAGCGATGGCCAACGGGCCGGTCACTATGCCAGATGGCTCCGTGCTTTGGTGCGCCGCAATAGGATGGCGGGGGACCGTGGATGCAACGCCGGTGGAAGGTTTCAGGTGTATCGATCGCCGCAGCCGCGGCGCGGGATTCGAGAGTCGGGATTGGGGATTCGCAAGAGCAGCAGTGTCCTCGTCCAACTGGACGACATCGCACAACGCTGGCACGCTTGAACGCTTATCTACGCTTCGACCTCTCCGCCCATGACCGACCCGCGCCTGGATGCCCTGGCCCTTGCCGTTCCCGGCCTGCGCCTGAAGACCGATCCCGCCGACCTGGAGCACTACGGTCGCGACTGGACCCGGCGCTGGACCCCGGCGCCGCTGGCGATCGCGTTGCCGGCGACGGTGGAAGAGGTGCAGGCGGTGCTGCGCTGGGCCAACGACCATGCGGTGGCGGTGGTGCCGTCCGGCGGCCGCACCGGCCTGTCCGGCGGCGCGGTGGCCGCGCACGGCGAACTGGTGCTGAGCCTGGAGCGGATGAACAAGGCGCTGGCGTTCGATCCGGTCGACCGCACCCTCACCGTGCAGGCCGGCATGCCGCTGGAAGCGGTGCACAACGCCGCGCGCGAGCATGGCCTGCTGTACCCGGTGGACTTCGCCGCGCGTGGGTCGTGCTCGATCGGCGGCAACATCGCCACCAACGCCGGCGGCATCCGCGTGATCCGCTACGGCAACACCCGCGAGTGGATCGCCGGGCTGAAGGTAGTCACCGGCAGCGGCGAACTGCTCGAGCTCAACCGCGGGTTGATCAAGAACTCCAGCGGCTACGACTTCCGCCAGTTGCTGATCGGCTCCGAAGGCACCCTGGGCATCGTGGTCGAGGCCACCCTGCGGCTCACCGACCCGCCGCCGCCGAGCAACGTGATGCTGCTGGCGCTGCCCTCGTTCGAGGTGCTGATGCAGGTGTTCGCCGCGTTCCGCAGCCGGCTGCAGCTGGAGGCATTCGAGTTCTTCACCGATCGCGCGCTGCAGCACGTGCTGGCGCATGGCGCGCAGGCGCCGTTCGACACGGTGTATCCGTACTACGTGGTCACCGAGTACGCCAGCGGCAACGAGGCGCAGGAGGCCGCTGCGCTGGCCGCGTTCGAGGCCTGCATGGAGCAGGGTTGGGTGCTGGACGGGGTGATCAGCCAGAGCGAGGCGCAGGCCGCGCAGCTGTGGCGCCTGCGCGAGGGCATCACCGAGGCGGTGGCGCGCTACACCCCGTACAAGAACGACGTGTCGGTGCGGATCTCGGCGATGCCGGCGTTCCTGGCGCGGACCCAGGCGCTGCTCGGCGAGGCCTACCCGCAGTTCGAGGTGGTGTGGTTCGGCCATATCGGCGACGGCAACCTGCATATCAACGTGCTCAAGCCCGATGCCACCGCGCCGGCAGACTTCATTGCCGCCTGCGAGCAGGTCACCAAGCTGCTGGCGCAGGTGCTGGCCGAGCACGGCGGCAGCATCTCCGCCGAGCACGGCATCGGCCTGGTCAAGAAGCCGTACCTGGACAGCACCCGCAGCGCCGAAGAGATCGCGCTGATGCGCGCGGTCAAGCGCGTGTTCGATCCGTCCGGGCTGCTCAATCCCGGGAAGCTGTTCGATCCTTGAGACCGGCCGCTCCACTGCCGCGCGACCCGTTCAGGCGCTGCGCGCGACGGACCGCTAGGCTATGCGGCGCGGCGCTGGCCGTCCCCCCTTTCATGATCCTGTTTGGAACGATTGCGATGACCCGAGTGACCGCGCGCTGCGCCCTGCTGTTCGCCCTGATCCTGCCCGCGTTCGCGCAGGCGTCCAGCTTCGCCGGCAGCTCCGCCGGTTCGGCCTCGGCCGGCTCGGCCGGCAGCTCGGCGTCCTCGGACAGCAGTTCCAACAACGACAAGGTGGTGCTGCAGGCGCGCGACGACGCGGCCGGCTTCGTCGCCAGCGCCGGGCGCATCCGCGGCGTGCAACTGGAAGCGGCGCTGCGCGTGCTGCGCGAGGCCAACCCGCAGGCGCAGCAGGCCAGCGACCTGGAACTGGCGCAGGCGATCCTGGCGCTGTGATCCCGCGCCGGCCACGGCGCCCAGGCGCGCGGTGGCTGGCGTTGCTGGCCCTGGCCGGTGCGGTGCACGCAGCGGCCGCGCCACTGTCTGTCGACGAGACCGGACTGAGTCCCGCCGAACGTAGGGCCAGCGAGGCCGTGCTGGCGGCCGCGCAGGCGCGGTTGCCCGCAGCCTGGGCCGCGGCGCTGCCCGCAGGGCTGCCGCTGCAGTGGCGCGACGATCTTCCCGCGCAGGTGCACGGCCGCGCGCAGGCCAAGCGCCTGCTGTTGAACAAGCGCCTGCTGCGCGACTGGATGGCGGCGACGGGGGGCGACACCGATCCGGCCGCCGACCTGGCGCGACGGCCGGCACTGGCTGCCTTGCTGCACGAACTAGCGCATTTCTACGATCGTTCCGCGGCAGGAAGGTTGTCGTCCGATCCGCGGCTGCTGGATCTGGCTGGCTGGCAGGTCAGCCCGATGCGCCTGGGCCTGCGCCGCGGCCAGAACCGGTTCACCGAGCGCAGTCCGGACCGCTACGAATTGCAATCGCCGGCCGAGTTCGTGGCGGTGAATCTCGAGCACTTCCTGCTCGATCCGGACTACGCCTGCCGGCGGCCGGCGCTGGCCCGCTACTTCGCCGCGCGCCTGGCATGGACGCCGCCGTCGGCCGCGTGCGCGCCCGGCCAGGTCTTCGTGCAGGACCCGCTGGCCGACGCGGCCGCCTTGCTGCAGGTGGACCCCGCGCGGGTCTACGCGGTGGACTATCTGCTGGCCGAGGGCAATGCGCAGCCGATGAGCCACTGGGGCCACAGCATGCTGCGCCTGGTGATCTGTGCACCCGGGCGGCCGCTGGGCCCGGCATGCCGGCTGGATCTGGCCGAGCACCGGGTGCTGTCGTTCCGCGCCTTCGTCGACGACGTGCAGATCTCCAACCTGCGCGGGCTGACCGGCTCGTACCCGTCGCGGCTGTTCGTGCTGCCGCTGCGGCAGGTGGTGGACGACTACACCCAGGTGCAGCTGCGCGGCCTGCAGTCGCTGCCGCTGCGGCTGTCGCGCGAGGAGATCGCGGCGCTGCTGGAGCGCGCCGCGCAACTGCACTGGAGCTACGACGGCCGCTACTACTTTCTCAGCAACAACTGCGCGGTGGAGACCTACGCCTTGCTGCACGACGGCGTGCCGCGGCTGGCGGCCGCGCACCTGTCCGGGATCAGCCCGACCGGATTGCGCCGGCGCCTGGTGCGTGCCGGCATCGCCGATGCGTCGGTGTTCGACGACGCCGACGCGGCGGTGCGCAATGGCTACTCCTTCCCGGCGGCGAGCGCGCATTTTGCGCAGATGTTCGCGGTGGCGCGCGATTCCTTGGCGCTGCCGGCGCGCAATGCCGAGGCGTGGCTGGACCTGCCGGCCGCGCAGCGCGCGCCCTGGCTGCAGCGCGGCGACCTGCGCGCCAGCGCTGCCTTGCTGCTGCTGGAGAATGCCGCCCGTCGTCGCGCCGAACAGCGCGGTCGCGATGCGCTCAAGCGCCGCTATCTGGGCAAGCCGTTGACGTCCGCGGTTGACGGGGCGGGCGAGGGCAATGCGAGTGCCGACACCCGCGATGCCGCTAGTGCGGTACGTGCGGTGCTGGCCGAGCAAGGCGTGCTGAGCCAACCGGCGAGCCTGCTGCAGGAGCAGCCAGGCTATGGCCTGCCGCAGGCGCAGGAACGCGCCTGGCTGCAAGTCCAGGGACAGGCACGGATCGCGGCGCTGCACGACGACGGCGCCGCGCTGCAGACGCGCCTGCGCGGGTTGCTGCCGGCGCCGCTGCAGGCGGACCTGGCCCAGATCGACACCAACCTGGCGACGCTGGGGGAACGCCTGCGCATGCTCAATCGCGAGGGGGGTGGGCTGCAGTTGCGGTCGCCTTCGGTGTTGCAGCCGGGTGGTGGGAAGCCTTAGTGCGGCGTGCGAGGTTGGTCAGGGAGGCCGAAGGGGCATCTCGCGTTTGGTTGAGGATGTCGTGGTCGCGGCTGAAGCCGCTCCTACGATGTGGCTGACGGTGCGTCCGCTTCATCGGCTGGTTGCAGGCGCAGGCTTTCTTCATGAAAGGAGGCCGATAGGTCCAGTCGTCGGGACTGAAGTCCCTCCCACAGAAGCGTCGCACCTTCCACACATTTTTGTAGATACCGTCTTACCCCCTAGCAGGCAAGGCCCCTTTTCGGGTCGAACGCGGTGCCCGATTTGAGGACGCCATAGGCGAGGTGCAGGAGCTTGCGCATGGCGGCGCACACGATCTGCTTGCCGGCTTTGCCGCGTTCGCTTAGCCGCTGTTTCAGCGCCCGGATGACCGGGTTGTGGGTCATGGCCACCAGGGC
>NZ_JAASQX010000002.1:0-1011237 GCF_011761895.1 Xanthomonas sp. F4
TCGATGCGAGTTCACGCCGGGGGCGGACTCTGGATACCGTTCGGACACCCAAGGGCCAGCATGTGGAGAGGGGAGCCGATCTACGATGCAAGCTCGAAGCTTCAGGAGCGACTGGACTTCCCACACCTCCTCCGATGATCAGTCGGAAGACATGACGCCTGTTTAGGGGCGCCAGGTCCAGATACAAGGAGCGGCTTCAGCCGCGACGAGCAAAGCGGTGAGGCGATTCGTCCAGGATAGCTACCGGGGCCGAAGGTATTCCCACAGGTGCCGCACAGAGTGGCCAACACCTGTAGGAGCGGCTTCAGCCGCGACGAGCGAAGGCGGGAACTGGCCGATATCGATTGCTCTCAGGGCTGAGGTCCGTTCCCGCAAGGGCGCGACCTTACCGGCCTGAAAGCCGCCATCAGGGCTGTTCGAGATCGGCATCCTCGCCGTAGCGGCGCAGCCAGGCGTCGCGCGGCGGATCCTGGCGGTACTGCGCGCGCAGTTTCGCCCAGGTCTGTGCATTGCCGTCGCAGTACCTGGCCATCGCCTTTTCCAGTTCGCGACGCCGCGCCGCATCGTAGGGCTCCTCGCCCGCGAAGTGGTTGCAGGTGTCCTGGCGCGCGACGAAGGCGCGGATCGGCTCGGGCAGCGCGCAGAAACCGGCGTAGTGCTCGGGATCGACCGCGTCCGGAATCGTGCACGCGGGCTTGGCCGCAGCTGTGGCGGCCGGCGTCACCGGCGCGGCGAGCGCCAGCGCCGGCAGCGCCAGCAGCGCCAGCAGCAGGCCGAGGCAGGCGCGCCGTGACGCGCGCTCGGCGCTCCCTGCGCGGGAGGCGTGGTTGGCACGGCGCCCGCGCATCGGGTCAGTCGGCGCGGCCGGCGAATTCGCCGGTGGTGGTGTTGACCAGCACGCGCTCGCCGTTACCGATGTACTCAGGCACCATGATCTCGATCCCGGTGTTGAGCTTGGCCGGCTTGGGCCGCTTGGTGGCGGTGCCGCCCTTGAGTTCCGGCGGGGTCTCGATCACTTCCAGGGTCACGCTCTGCGGCAGCTGGATCGCCACCGGCTGGTCGTCGATGACCTGCACGTAGATGCCGCTGAGGCCCTCGGTGATGTAGCCGGCATCGGTGCCGATCACATCGGCGTCCAGGGTGTACGGCGTGTAGTCCTCGTCGTCGAGGAATACGAAGGCCTCGCCATCCTTGTAGGAGAAGGTGGCCTGGCGACGCATCAGCTCGACCTCGCGCAGGTCGTCGTCGCCGTCGAAGCTGGCATCGAGCTTGTTGCTGCCCGGCACGCTGTACATCACGAAGCGGAAGCGCACGTTGCCGCCGCGGCCCTGCGGCGAGCTGCGCTCGATGTCGCGGATCTGGTACACGCCGTTGTTGTATTCGACGACGTTGCCTTTCTTGATTTCGTTGGCTTTCATGGGTGTGGGGCCGGGATTGGGGATTGGGGAGTCGGGATTGGAGAGCGCCGGGCAGGGATGAGGAACGGGGAGCGCTTACGAATCCCCAATGCCGAATCCCCAATCCCGGCTACTTGGGCGCCAACCGCACCGCGCCGTCCAGGCGGATGGTTTCGCCGTTGAGGTAGCGGTTGCGCAGCAGGAACATCACCGTGTCGGCGAATTCGTCCGGGCGGCCGAGACGCGAAGGATACGGGATCGATGCGGCCAGCGACTGCTGCACGGCCTCGGGCATGCCGTCGACCATCGGGGTCCAGAAGATGCCCGGGGCGATGGTGTTGACGCGGATGCCGAAGCGCGCCAGTTCGCGTGCCATCGGCAGGGTCATCGCCACCACGCCGCCCTTGGACGCGGCGTAGGCGGCCTGGCCGATCTGGCCTTCGTAGGCGGCGACGCTGGCGGTGTTGACGATGGCGCCGCGCTCGCCGTCCTCGCCCGGGGCGTTGTGCTGCATCAGGTCGGCGGCGGCCTTGGCGACGTTGAAGCTGCCGACCAGGTTGACCATCACCGTGCCCTGGAAGGTGGCCAGCGGCATCGGCGCCTCCTTGCCGAGTACGCGGCCGGCGCCGAGGATGCCGGCGCAGTTGATCGCGGCATTGAGTCCGCCGAGGAAGTCGCGCGCCGCGCCGAGCTGCGCGGCCACCTGGGCCTCGTCGCTGACGTCGGTGCGCAAGTAGCAGGCCCGGTCCGCGCCCAGGGCGGCGACCGCGGCCGCGCCCTTGTCGTCGTTCAGATCGAACAGCGCCACCTTGCCGCCTTCGGCGACGATGCGTTGCGCCACCGCCAGGCCGAGGCCGGACACGCCGCCGGTGACCACCGCGTTGAGATCGGCAAGCTGCATGATGTTCCCTCCCAGGAAAACGCCCAGTTTAGAGGGTGCCGCCCCATCGCGGCGAGATCGGCGACGGGCCGCGGCACGCAGGCACGTCACGGGGTACGGACCTGCAGTGGCTCAGGCCTCGGCGGCCAGCGCCTGGCCGACCTTGCTGCCGGTGGGCCGGCCGAGTTTCTGCGCCAGCCAGCGTCCGGTCGCGGCCAGCGCCGGCAGGTCGATGCCCGTCTCCACGCCGTTGCCGTGCAGCAGGTAGACAACATCCTCGCTGGCCACGTTGCCGCTGGCGCCCTTGGCGTACGGGCAGCCGCCGGCACCGGAGACGGCGGCATCGACCACGCGCACGCCTTCTTCCAGGCAGGCGGCGATGTTGGCCAGGGCCTGGCCGTAGGTGTCGTGGAAATGCACCGCCAGCGCCGTCATCGGTACCGCCGCGGCGACCGCGCGCAGCATCGCCCGCGCCTTGCCCGGCGTGCCCACGCCGATGGTGTCGCCCAGCGAGATCTCGTAGCAGCCCATCGCATGCAGCCGCTGCGCCACGCGCACCACGTCGGCCAGCGGGACCTCGCCCTGGTAGGGGCAGCCGAGCACGGTGGAGACGTAGCCGCGCACCTTGACCCCGTCCGCCGCCGCGCGCTCCAGCACCGGCGCGAAACGCGCCAGCGATTCGTCGATGCCGGCATTGGTATTGGTGCGGTTGAAGGTCTCCGAGGCGGCGGTGAACACCGCCACCTCGCGTACGCCGACCGCGGCGGCGCGCTCGTAGCCCTGCAGGTTCGGCACCAGCACCGGATAGTCCACGCCCGGCACCTGCGCGATGCCGGCGTAGACCTCGGCCGCATCGGCCAGTTGCGGGACCCATTTGGGGCTGACGAAGCTGGTCGCCTCGATGCTGCGCAGGCCGGTACGCCCCAGCCGTGCGATCAGCTCGATCTTGTCTTCTGTTGCGACCCAGGCCTTCTCGTTCTGCAGGCCGTCGCGCGGGCCGACTTCGACGATGCGCACGCGGTCGCTCATCGGCGAAGTTCCTGTGCGGTTGTCCGCGCACTGCGCACGAGACGAGAAGCGATGATGGTCATGGGGATTCCTGATAGGGCAGATGGGGAAACGGCAGCAGGCACGGCCAGCGCCGTAGGCGCCAGCGTGACACCGTAGTGCGGATCAGGCCGACGCCGGGCGGTGGCAGACCGCTTCGATGTTGTGGCCGTCCGGATCCAGCAGGAACGCACCGTAGTAGTCGGGGTGATAGTGCGGTCGCAGGCCCGGTGCGCCGTGGTCGCGGCCGCCGGCGGTCAGGCCGGCGCGGTGGAACGCGTCCACCTGTGCGCGGCTGGCGGCGACGAAGGCCACGTGCACACCGTTGTCGCCGGCGTCGCGGCCGCCGTCGGCGATCCAGAAGCTGGGCTTGCCGTCGCGGCCGAAACCGACGTGGCGCTGGCCGCCGCTTTCCTCGGCGCTCACCTGCATCACCACGTCCATGCCCAGCGCAGCCAGGGCGGCGCGGTAGAAAGCCAGGCTGCGGTCGAGGTCGCTGCAGCGCAGGCCGAGATGGTCGATCGGATTCATGGGCTGGCCCTCCAGGCCGGTTCGCGCTTCTCCAGGAACGCATTCAGCCCTTCCTGGCCCTCGGCCGAGACCCGCAATTGCGCGATCAGGGCCGCGTTGGCCTGGTCCAGCGCATCGCGCTCGCCGCCGGCGGCGACCCGCCGCACCAGGGCCTTGGCGCCGGCGGCGGCCAGCGGACCGGCCTGGCCGAGCAGGGCGACCTGGCGCTGCACCGCCGCGTCCAGCGCGTCCGGCGCCACCGCCTGGTGGACCAGGCCGATCTGCGCCGCGGTGGCGGCGTCGAAGGTCTCGGCGCTGGCGAACCAGCGCCGCGCCTGGCGCGCGCCGATCGCCGCGATCACGTACGGCGAGATCACCGCCGGCAGCAGGCCCAGCCTGCTTTCGCTGAGCGCGAAACGCGCATCGGTGGCGGCCACGGCGATGTCGCAGCAGGCGACCAGGCCCACCGCGCCGCCGAACGCGGCGCCCTGCACCCGCACCACGGTGGGCTTGGGCAGTTCGTCGAGCAGGCGCATCAGTCGCGCCAGGGCCAGCGCGTCGTCCAGGTTTTCCTGTTCGCCGGCGCCGGCCATCGAGCGCATCCACTGCAGGTCGGCGCCGGCCGAGAACGCCGCGCCGGCGCCGGCCAGGACCAGCACCTGCACCTGCGGGTCGGCGCCGATCTGCAGCAGCGCGTCGCTGAGCTGGGCGATCAGCGCGGCGTCGAAGGCGTTGCGGACCTCGGGTCGGTTCAACTGCAGGGTCAGGACCTTGCCGGATCGTTGCAACAACAGGGCATCGCTCATCGAACACTCTCGTACGCAGGGAAAACGGCAGCCATACGGCGATCATAGCCGGCCGTGCCGGCGCCGCCATGACGCGCCGCGGCGATGCTACAATTGATAACCATTCTTATCGACGGAACGTGCTGTGACGTTGTCCGACATGCCGTTGCGCAGCAGCGCCCTCGTTGAATCCGTGCACGACCGCCAGCCCAACGACGCCATCGCCCGGCGTCTGCGCGAGCTGGGTTTCGTCGCCGGCGAGCAGGTGCAGATGCTGGCCAGCGGGCCGATCGGCGGCGAGCCGTTGCTTGTGCAGGTGGGCTATACGCGCTTCGCGCTGCGCCGTAGCGAGGCGGCGCGGGTGCAGGTCAGCGCGCTGGACCAGGTGTGCCCGTGAGCGCGGTGGCCGCGCCGCTGCGCCTGGCCCTGGTCGGCAATCCGAACTGCGGCAAGACCGCGCTGTTCAACCAGTTGACCGGCAGCAAGCAGAAGGTCGCCAACTACGCCGGCGTTACCGTCGAGCGCAAGGAAGGCCGCTTCCGCGCGCCGTCCGGCCGCGAGTTCGCAGTGCTGGACCTGCCCGGGGCCTACAGCCTGCAGCCGGCCAGCCTGGACGAGGCGATCACCCGCGACCTGTGCCGCGGCTTCTACCCGGGCGAGCCGGCGCCGGACGTGCTGGTCTGCGTGGTCGACGCCACCAACCTGCGCCTGCACCTGCGCTTCGCGCTGGAACTGCGCGAGCTGGGAAAGCCGATGGTGGTGGCCTTGAACATGGTCGACGCGGCGCAGCGCCGCGGCATCCAGATCGACCGCCAGGCGCTGGAGCAGGCGCTGGGCGTGCCGGTGATCGAGACCGTGGCGGTGCGCCGCAACGGTGCTCGTGCCCTGGTCGAGCGGCTGGACATGCTGGCACCGGCACTGCCGCCGGCGGTGGCGCCGAGCGAGGGGCAGGGCGACTACCACCAGCAGGTGCGCGCGATTCTCACCGCGGCGGTGTCGATGCCGACCCGCACCTCACGCATCGACGACGCGCTGGACCGCTGGCTGCTGCACCCGGTGGCCGGGCTGCTGACCCTTGCGGTGGTGATGTTCCTGATCTTCCAGGCGGTCTACGCCTGGGCCGCGCCGTTGATGGACCTGATCGAAGGCGGTACCAAGGCGCTGGGCGCCTGGGTCGGCGCGACGCTGCCGGAGGGTCCGCTCAACAGCCTGCTGGTGGACGGCATCATCGCCGGCCTTGGCGGCGTGGTGATCTTCCTGCCGCAGATCCTGATCCTGTTCGCCTTCATCCTGGCGCTGGAGGAATCCGGCTACCTGCCGCGCGCAGCGTTCCTGCTCGACCGCATGATGGCCGCGGCTGGCCTGTCCGGGCGCTCGTTCATCCCGCTGCTGTCCAGCTTCGCCTGCGCCGTGCCCGGGATCATGTCCACCCGCAGCATCCAGGACCCGCGCGACCGCCTGGCCACCATCCTGGTGGCGCCGCTGATGACCTGTTCGGCGCGCCTGCCGGTGTATGCCTTGTTGATCGGTGCGTTCATCCCGCAGAAGCAGGTGTGGGGCGTGTTCAACCAGCAGGGGTTGGTGCTGTTCGGCCTGTACTTCGCCGCCATCGCCAGCGCGCTGGCGGTGTCGTGGACGATGAAGAAGTGGCGCCGCGACAAGGGCGAGCACCCGCTGCTGCTGGAGCTGCCGTCCTACCGCGTGCCGCACCTGCGCGACCTGGCGCTGGGCCTGTGGGAGCGCGCGGCGATCTTCCTCAAGCGCGTCGGCGGCATCATCCTGGCGCTGACCATCCTGCTGTGGTTCCTGCTGTCGTTCCCGGCGCCGCCGGCCGACGCCACCTTGCCGGCCATCGACTATAGCTTCGCCGGTCGCATCGGCCACGCCATGACCACGGTGTTTTCGCCGCTGGGCTTCAACTGGCAGATCTGCATCGCGCTGATTCCCGGCCTGGCCGCGCGCGAGGTGGCGGTGTCGTCGCTGGCGACGGTGTACGCGCTGTCGGCGGCCGACGACGATGCCGCCGCGCAGGCGCTGTCGCCGCTGATTCATGACGGCTGGTCGCTGGCCACCGCGCTGTCGCTGCTGGTCTGGTACATCTACGCACCGATGTGCATTTCCACCCTGGCCACGATCAAGCGCGAGACCAATTCCTGGAAGCAGATGAGCTTCGCCGCGTTCTACCTGTTCGCGCTGGCGTATCTGGCCTCGCTGGTCACCTACCAGGTCGCGGTGGCGCTGGGAGCCGGCTGAGATGAGCACCTCGCTGCTGCTGCAGTACCTGGTGATCGCGCTGGCGGTGCTGGTCAGCGCCTGGGTGGTGCTGAAGAAGCAGTTCCCCGGCACCGCGCGCAAGCTGCGCGGCGCCATCGCCGTGCGCCTGCTCAAGCCCGGCCGTGCGCCGTGGCTGCAGGCCCTCGGTCGCAGCATCGCGCCGGCGCCCACCGCGGGCGCAGGCGCTTGCGGCGGTTGCGACAGTTGCGGGCCGACGCCGCCGCGGCGGCACTGAGCCGCGCCACGCGTTGCCGGCCGGCGCCGGCTTGTGCGCCGCACATGCGCGCCGTGAAGGCGGCGACTATCCTATGCCGATGACCAGCCCATTCCAGTTCTCCCGCCGTGCGCAGGCGCTGACCAGTTCGGCGATCCGCGAAATCCTCAAGGTCACCGAACGTCCGGAAGTGATCTCCTTCGCCGGCGGCCTGCCGTCGCCGGATACCTTCCCGGTCGAGCGCATGCGCGAGGCCTGCGCCAAGGTGCTTCGCGACGCGCCACAGGCGGCGCTGCAGTACGGCCCGACCGAAGGCTATCTGTTGCTGCGCGAATGGGTGGCGGCGCGGCTGAGCCGCGACGGTGCCCACATCCGTCCCAGCCAGGTGCTGATCACCACCGGTTCGCAGCAGGGCCTGGACCTGCTCGGCAAGGTGTTCATCGACGAAGGCAGCAAGGTGCTGGTGGAAACGCCCAGCTATCTCGGCGCGCTGCAGGCGTTCTCGCTGTTCCAGCCTGCGTTCGCGGCGATGCAATCGGACGACGATGGCGTGGTGGTGGACGCGCTGGACGATGCGCAGCTGGCCGGCGCGCGCTTCATGTACGTGCTGCCGAACTTCCAGAATCCGACCGGGCGGCGCCTGCCGCTGCACCGGCGGCAGGCACTGGTGGCGCGTGCGGCCGAGGCCGGCGTGCCGATCGTCGAGGACGATCCCTACGGCGAGCTGTGCTACAGCGGCGACACGCTGCCGAGCCTGCTGTCGATGAACCCGGACGGCGCCATCTACATGGGCTCGTTCTCCAAGGTGTTCGCACCCGGCCTGCGCCTGGGCTACGTGGTCGCGCCCGAAGCGGTGCACGCCAAGCTGGTACAGGCCAAGCAGGCGGCGGACCTGCACACGCCCTCGTTCAGCCAGCGCATCGTCTACGAGGCGGTGCAGGACGGTTTCCTGGATGCGCACATCCCCGGCATCCGCGCGTTGTATGCCAGCCGCTGTGAGCAGATGCTCGCCGCCCTGGCCAGGTATTTCCCGGCGCAGGTGCGCTGGAACCGCCCGGCCGGCGGCATGTTCATCTGGGTCGAACTGCCGGAGGGCATGGACGGCAGCGCGCTGCTGAGCAAGGCGATCGAGCGCAACGTGGCCTTCGTGCCGGGCGCGCCGTTCTTCGCGGTCGCGCCGCAGCGCAATACCCTGCGGCTGTCGTTCGTGACCGTGCCGGCCGAGCGCATCGAGACCGGCGTGCGCATCCTCGGCGCGCTGTTGCAGGACGAAGTCGCCGCGCATCGGCGCGCGACGGCCTGAGTCCGGGCGCGCCTCCGTCCATGACGTCGTCCGATTCCGCCGCCGCGGCGTGGACCATCGATGCGGTGCTGGTCGGCCGCGCGCAGGCGTTCACCCGCCCAGGCAGCCGCAGCGCCATCGACAAGCGGTCGCAGGCCGGGCGCCTGCGCATCGGCCTGGAGGGGCTGGAACTGGACGAGCAGGGCGACCGCCGCGTGCATGGCGGCCCCGACAAGGCCTTGCACCACTATCCGCGCGACCATTACCCGGCCTGGCGCGAGGAACTGGGCGCGCATGCCTTGCTGGACGCGCCGGGTGCGTTCGGCGAGAACCTCAGCAGCTGCGGCGTGACCGAGGCCGACCTGTGCCTGGGCGACCGGTTGCGCCTGGGCACGGCCGTGGTCGAGGTGTCGCAGTCGCGGCAGCCGTGCTGGAAGCTGTCCGACCGGTTCGGCGTGGCCGCGCTGGCGCGGCGCGTGCAGGACAGCGGCCGCACCGGCTGGTACTACCGCGTGCTGCAGCCCGGCGAGGTCGCCGCCGGCGATCGTTTGACCTTGCTGGAGCGCCCGTATCCGCAGTGGCCGCTGGCACGGTTGATCGGCCTGCTGTACCGGCGCGAGATCGATCCGACGCAACTGCAGCAGGTGCTGGCGCTGCCGCTGGTGCCGAACTGGCGCACCTTGTTCGAGCGGCGCCTCGCACAGCATGCGGTGGAGGACTGGGACAAGCGCTTGTTGGGGCAGGCGGCCGAGTAGGGCTTGCTTGCTGCTGCGCGGGCGCGTTCCTGGCGTCGGGGCTGAAGCTCCTCCCACAGCTGGGGCGATCGGCTGCGATTGCGTTGTGGTGCCAGGTGCCAAACGCCTCGCGCGCCAGCTTTTTCTGTCGCTTCCAGTGCCACCACGCTGTTGTGGGAGCGGCTTCAGCCGCGACGAGTGAAGCATCGCCACTTCCGAGGCAGCGCGCTGGCTGCCCGTCGCGCGCTTGCGTCTCCCATGCACGCACCCTCTGTCGCACCCGCCCGCAAACCGCTAGCCTTGTGCCGATGACGACTTCTCCGCTGCGTGTGTTGATCCATGGTGCGTCCGGCCGCATGGGCCAGGCGTTGTTGCGACTGGCCGCGCAGGACCCGGCGCTGCAGGTGGTGGCCGCGGTGGTGCGGCGCGCGCCGGCGCAGCGGGTGATCGACGGCGTGCCGTATTTCGCTGCGGCCGAGCTGGGTGGGGTGCCGGCCTTCGACGTGGCGATCGATTTCAGCCTGCCGCAAGGCTTCGATCCGGTATTGGCCTTGTGCACGGCGCGCGGCGCGGCGCTGGTGTCCGGCACCACCGGGCTGGAGGAGGCGCAGCGGCAGGCACTGACTGCCGCCGCCGAACGCATTCCCTTGATCTGGGCATCGAACTTCAGCCTGGGCGTGGCGGTACTGCACGATCTGGTCGAGCGTGCCGCCGCGGCGCTGCCGGGCTGGGACTGCGACATCGTCGAATCCCACCACGTGCACAAGCAGGACGCGCCCTCCGGCACCGCGCTGACCCTCGGCGACGCCGCGCAACAGGGCGGCGCCACCCCGCGCTACGCCAGCCTGCGCGCCGGCGATATCGTCGGCGAACATCTGGTGCAGTTCGCCGGACTCGGCGAGCGGGTGGAACTGGTGCACCGCGCCAGCAACCGCGACATCTTCGCCCGCGGCGCGCTGCATGCCGCCGCGCGCCTGCCGGGGCGTGCACCCGGGCCCTACCGGCTGCGCGACCTGCTCGGCTGAACAGGCGCTTCACCCAAACGGCTGGCGCGGACCGTCCCGCGCCGGTACAATTCTCGCTCGCCTGTTACCCATCGCCACGGACCCGGAGAAGCGCCGAGTTCGCGGTTTCTTGCAGCCTGCAAGTTGGTGGGGCAGGGTTCCTCTCTCCCCAAGGCGAACCCCGTGACTCAACCCGCAATCCTTGTCCTTGAAGACGGCACCGTGTTCGAGGGCGAATCCGTAGGCGCTGCCGGCCTGTCCGTCGGCGAAGTGGTGTTCAACACCGCCATGACCGGCTACCAGGAGATCCTCACCGATCCCTCCTACGCCCGCCAACTGGTCACGCTGACGTATCCGCATATCGGCAACACCGGCTGCACCGACCAGGACGACGAGGCCGCCCAGGTCTGGTCGGCCGGCCTGATCGTGCGCGACGTGCCGCGCCGTCCCAGCAACTGGCGCAACCAGGTGGCGCTGCCGGACTGGCTGATCCAGCGCGGCGTGGTCGCCATTGCCGGCATCGACACCCGCAAGCTGACCCGCATCCTGCGCGAGAAGGGCTCGCAGAACGGCGCGCTGATGGCCGGCGAGGTCGACGTGGACACCGCGCTGGAAGCGGCGCGCAAGTTCCCCGGACTGAAGGGCATGGACTTGGCCAAGGTGGTCTCCACCGAGAAGGCCTACCCCTGGCGCGACGGCCAGCTCGACCTGGACAGCAACGCCTTCGTGCAGGCCGAACCCAAGTTCAAGGTCGTCGCCTACGACTACGGGGTCAAGCACAACATCCTGCGCATGCTCGCCGAGCGCGGCTGCGAAGTGACCGTGGTGCCGGCGCAGACGCCGGTCGCCGAGGTGCTGGCGATGAATCCGCACGGCGTGTTCCTGTCCAACGGCCCCGGTGACCCGGCGCCGTGCGACTACGCGATCGCCGCGATCAAGGAATTGCTGGCGCGCAAGATTCCGACCTTCGGCATCTGCCTGGGCCACCAGCTGCTGGCGCTGGCCGCCGGCGCGCAGACCCTGAAGATGGGGCACGGCCACCACGGCGCCAACCACCCGGTGCAGGACCTGGACAGCGGCCGGGTGATGATCACCTCGCAGAACCACGGCTTCGCGGTGGACGAGGCGACCTTGCCGGCCAATGTGCGCGTCACCCATCGCTCGCTGTTCGACGGCAGCAACCAGGGCATCGCGCTCACCGACGCGCCGGCCTTCAGCTTCCAGGGCCACCCGGAAGCCTCGCCGGGCCCGCGCGACGTGGCGCCGCTGTTCGATCGCTTCACCGCGCTGATGGCGGCCGCCGCCTGATGGCCGTAGCGCCGGCCATGCCGTTGCCGACCCGCCGCTGGCGGTGGCCGGCTACGGCGTTGCTGGTGCTGGCCGCGTATCCGGCCTTCGTGCTGGGCGCGGTGTACCCGCAGTGGCTCAGCGCCGGCCTGCCAGGCGGGCGCGATGGCCCTGCCGATGCTTACCGCCACAGCCTGGCCAGCGCCGTGGTCGCCTACACCCTGTCGCCACGCTGTGTGGACTGGGTCACGGCGGTCATGGAGCGCGACGGCCGCGGCTCCGCGAGCCGGGCGATGGACGCCCACAACAACCGGATCGGCGCGCGCATCGGCGCCACCGCCAGCAGTTGGGCCGCGATGCAGCGCGAGGTTCGCGCCGCGGTCGACCATGGCGCGATCGATGCGCGTTCGTCCGATCAGATCACCTGGCGCGCCCCCGCGGCGTGGCAGGACCGCCTCTACTGAGAATCCCCATGCCCAAGCGCACCGACCTCCAAACCATCCTCATCATCGGCGCCGGCCCGATCGTCATCGGCCAGGCCTGCGAGTTCGACTACTCCGGCGCGCAGGCGTGCAAGGCGCTGCGCGACGAGGGCTACCGCGTGGTGCTGGTCAACAGCAACCCGGCCACGATCATGACCGACCCGAACATGGCCGACGCCGTGTACATCGAGCCGATCAACTGGCAGACGGTCGAGAAGATCATCGCCAAGGAAAAGCCCGATGCGCTGCTGCCGACCATGGGCGGGCAGACCGCGTTGAACTGCGCGCTGGACCTGGCCGACCACGGCGTGCTGGAGAAGTACGGCGTCGAGCTGATCGGCGCCAAGCGCGAGGCCATCCGCATGGCCGAGGACCGCGAGCTGTTCCGCGTGGCGATGGGCGAGATCGGCCTGGAGTGCCCGAAGGCGGCGGTGGCCCACACCCTGGAAGAGGCGCTGGAGATCCAGACCACGGTCGGCTACCCGACCATCATCCGCCCCAGCTTCACCCTCGGCGGCAGCGGCGGCGGCATCGCCTACAACCGCGAAGAGCTGATCGAGATCGTCGGCCGCGGTCTGGAACTGTCGCCGACCAGCGAAGTGCTGGTCGAGGAGTCGGTGCTGGGCTGGAAGGAGTTCGAGATGGAAGTGGTCCGCGACACCGCGGACAACTGCATCATCGTCTGCTCGATCGAGAACCTGGATCCGATGGGCGTGCACACCGGCGACTCGATCACCGTGGCCCCGGCGCAAACCCTCACCGACAAGGAATACCAGCGCCTGCGCGACGCCTCGATCGCCGTGCTGCGCAAGATCGGCGTGGACACCGGCGGCTCCAACGTGCAGTTCGGCATCAATGCGCAGACCGGCCGCGTGGTGGTGATCGAGATGAACCCGCGCGTGTCGCGCTCCTCGGCGCTGGCCTCCAAGGCCACCGGCTTCCCGATCGCCAAGGTCGCGGCCAAGCTGGCGGTCGGCTACACCCTGGACGAACTGAAGAACGAAATCACCGGCGGCCTGACCCCGGCCTCGTTCGAGCCGTCGATCGACTACGTGGTCACCAAGATCCCGCGTTTCGCCTTCGAGAAGTTCCCGCAGGCCGACGCGCGCCTGACCACGCAGATGAAGTCGGTAGGCGAAGTGATGGCGATGGGCCGCACCTTCTCCGAATCGCTGCAGAAGGCGCTGCGCGGGCTGGAGACCGGCAAGATCGGGCTCGATCCGACCGGCCTCAACCTGGCCAGCGAAGACGACCTGGCCGCGCTCAAGCGCGAACTGAAGGCGCCGGGTCCGGAGCGGCTGTTCTACGTCGCCGACGCCTTCCGCGCCGGCATGAGCGTGGAGCAGGTACACGCGCTGTCGTTCATCGACCCCTGGTTCCTGGACCAGATCGAAGACCTGATGGCGCAGGAAGCGCAGGTGGCCGCCGACGGTCTCGCCGCGCTGGACGCGGCACGCCTGCGCACGCTCAAGCGCGCAGGCTTCTCCGATGCGCGCCTGGCCGAGCTGTGCGGCACCAACGAGGCCGCGGTGCGCGCGTTGCGCCGCGCGCACAAGGTGCGGCCGGTGTACAAGCGGGTGGACTCGTGCGCGGCGGAATTCGCCACCGACACCGCCTACCTGTACTCGACCTACGAGGACGAGTGCGAGGCCAAGCCCAGCAACCGCGACAAGATCATGATCCTTGGCGGCGGTCCCAACCGCATCGGCCAGGGTATCGAGTTCGATTACTGCTGTGTGCACGCGGCGCTGGCGCTGCGCGAGGACGGTTACGAGACCATCATGGTCAACTGCAATCCGGAGACCGTGTCCACCGACTACGACACCTCCGATCGCCTGTACTTCGAACCGCTGACCCTGGAAGACGTGCTGGAGATCGTCGAGCTGGAGCAGCCCAAGGGCGTGATCGTGCAGTACGGCGGGCAGACCCCGCTGAAGCTGGCGCGTGCGCTGGAAGCCAATGGCGTGCCGGTGATCGGCACTTCGCCGGACTCGATCGACCTGGCCGAGGATCGCGAGCGCTTCCAGCAACTGGTCGACAAGCTCGGCCTGAAGCAGCCGCCGAACCGCATCGCCCGCAACGCCGAGGAAGCATTGGTGCTGGCGCGCGAGATCGGCTACCCGCTGGTGGTGCGCCCGAGCTACGTGCTCGGCGGCCGCGCCATGGAAATCGTCTACGGCGAATCCGACCTGGCGCGCTACGTGCGCGACGCGGTCAAGGTCTCCAACGATTCGCCGGTGCTGCTGGACCGCTTCCTCGACAACGCGGTGGAAGTGGACGTGGACATCATCGCCGACCAGGACGGCCAGGTGCTGATCGGCGGCGTGATGGAGCACATCGAGGAAGCCGGCGTGCATTCGGGCGATTCGTCCTGCTCGCTGCCGCCGTACTCGCTGTCGCCGGCCACCCAGGCCGAGCTGCGTCGCCAGGTGGTCGAACTGGCCAAGGCGCTGAACGTGGTCGGGCTGATGAACACGCAGTTCGCGGTGCAGGTGAACGATGCCGGCGACGACATCGTGTATCTGCTGGAAGTGAACCCGCGCGCCTCGCGCACCGTGCCGTTCGTGTCCAAGGCCATCGGCGTGCCGCTGGCCAAGATCGCCGCGCGCTGCATGGCCGGCAAGACCCTGGCCGAGCAGGGCGCGCTGAAGGAGATCGTGCCCGACTACTACTCGGTGAAGGAGGCGATCTTCCCGTTCGCCAAGTTCCAGGGCGTCGATCCGATCCTCGGCCCGGAGATGCGTTCCACCGGTGAGGTGATGGGCGTGGGCCGCAGCTTCGGCGCGGCGTTCGCGCGCGCGCAGGAGGCCGGCGGCATCAAGGCGCCGCCACTGGGCAAGGCCTTCGTGTCGGTGCGCGATCCGGACAAGCAGCGCGTGCTGCCGGTGGCGCAGGCGCTGGTCGAGCGCGGCTACACCCTGGTCGCCACCCGCGGCACCTGCGCCTGGCTGCAGCAGCACGGTCTGCAGTGCGAACAGGTGAACAAGGTGGCCGAAGGCCGTCCGCACATCGTCGATCTGATCAAGAACGGCGAAATCGTGTATATCGTCAACACCACCGAGGGCCGGGCGGCGATCTCCGACTCGTTCTCGATCCGTCGCGAAGCCCTGCAGCATCGCGTCACCTATTCGACCACGGTCGCCGGCGCGCGTGCGCTGGTGCATTCATTGGAATTCCGCGGCACCGGTCCGGTCTGGGCGCTGCAGGAATTGCACAAGGAGCTGGAAGCGTGAGAGCCCCGATCACCATGCAAGGCGCGCAGCGGTTGCGCGAGGAACTGGATCACCTGAAGTCGGTCAAGCGTCCCGAGGTCATTACTGCCATCGCCGAGGCGCGTGCGCACGGCGACCTCAAGGAGAACGCCGAGTACCATGCCGCGCGCGAGCAGCAGGGTTTCATCGAAGGCCGCATCAAGCAGCTGGAGAGCGAGCTGTCGCACGCCGAGGTCATCGACGTCAGCAAGCTGGCGGTCGGCAGCAAGGTGGTGTTCGGCGCCACCGTGACGCTGGCCGACGTCGAGACCGACGAAGAGAAGCGCTACCAGTTGGTCGGCGACCTGGAAGCGGACATCAAGCTCGGCCTGATCGCGATCTCCTCGCCGCTGGCGCGTGCGCTGATCGGCAAGATGGAAGGCGACAGCGTCAGCATCGATGCCCCGGCCGGTCGCCGCGAGTACGAGATCGTCAGCGTCGCCTACGTCGGCTGATCCGATGGCGGTCGCCACCTTGCTGTTGCCGGAGCGGGTTCGCCTGGCCGGCGCCGTGCTGGCCGGCGAGGTGGCGCGTGCGTTCGCCCGTGCCGACCGCACGCAGGCCACGCCGGGCGGCGAGGCACAGTTGCGCCGCCATTTCGTGCTGGCGGAAGCATCGCTGCCGGCCGCGGCGCTGACGCGGCAGCTTGACGCTGGCGATGCCGCCGATGGCCTGTGGCTGCGCGCCGATCCTGCCTACGTGGTGCCGGACATGCAGGGCGCGCGGCTGATGGCGCATGGCGACATGCTGCCGCTCGACGCGGTGGACCTGGACGCGCTGCTGCCGGCGGTGCAGGGTCTGTTCGCCGAGAGCGGGCTGACCCTGGACGCGCCCGATCCCACCCGCTGGTATCTGCGCCTGCCGCTCGACAGCGTGCTGCCGGTCTTCGCGGCGCCGGCGCAGGTGCTCGGTGCGGACCTGTTCGATCATCTGCCGCAGGGCGAGGACGCGCGCCGCTGGCGTGCGCTGCTGACCGAGGCGCAGATCGTGCTGCATCAGCATCCGTGGAACCGCGAGCGCGTCGCCCGCGGCCAGCCGGCGATCAATTCGCTGTGGTTCTGGGGCGGCGGCCGCCTGCCGGCCACGGTCGGCACCGCGCATGCGCAGGTGCGCAGTCGCGATCCGCTGTTGCGTGCCTTGGCCCAGGCCGCCGGCGTCGCCGATGCGCAGGCGCCGCGGGTCGATGCGCTGGTCGACCTGCGCCAGCTGCGCGCGCCCGAGCAGTTCGTCGGCGAGGTGGTGCAACCATTGCTGCAGGCGCTGCGCGATGGCGAGCTGCAGCAGCTGCAGCTGGATTTCGAGGACGGCACCTGTTTCCGCATCGCCCCCGCGCAACGCTGGCGCCTGTGGCGGCGGCCGTTGTCGCGCCTGGACGCATGAGTTCGATCGCGCGCATCGTGCGGCGGCCCGCGGCGGCCGCGGCTGGCCCGTGGCACGAGGCCACATTGCCGCTGCTGCGGCGCATCTACGCCGCGCGCGGCGCGCACCATAGCGGACTGGCGCAGCCCAAGCTGGCGCAGTTGCTGCCGCCGGATGCGCTGAGCGGCATCGACGCCGCAGTGGCATTGCTGGCCGAGGCGATCGCCGCGGGCAAGCGCATTCTGGTGGTCGGCGATTTCGATTGCGACGGCGCCACCGCCTGCGCGGTGGCGGTGCGCGGGCTGCGCCTGCTCGGCGCCGCGCAGGTGCTGCACGCGGTGCCCAACCGCATGGTCCATGGTTACGGCCTGTCGCCGGCGCTGGTCGCGGAACTGGCGCCGTTGCAGCCGGACCTGCTGGTCACCGTGGACCACGGCATCGCCTGCCATGCCGGCGTCGCCGTGGCCAAGGCGCTCGGTTGGGAGGTACTGGTCACCGACCACCATCTGCCGGGTCCGGCGCTGCCGCCGGCCGATGCCATTGTCGATCCGAACCTGGCCGGCGACGCGTTCCCGAGCAAGATGCTGGCCGGCGTCGGCGTGATCTTCTATGTGCTGCTGGCATTGCGCCGGCACCTGCGCGCGCACGGCGCGTTCGCCGCGGCGCCGCCGGATCTGGGCGTGCTGCTGGATCTGGTCGCCGTCGGCACCGTCGCCGACCTGGTGCCGCTGGACCCGAACAACCGTGCACTGGTCTCGGCCGGCCTGCGCCGGCTGCAGCGTGGCGAGGGCTGCCTCGGCCTGCGCGCCTTGATCGAAGCCAGCGGTCGCGACCCGGCGCGGCTCAGCGCCAGCGACATCGGCTTCGCCCTGGCCCCGCGGCTCAACGCCGCCGGCCGGCTCGAGGACATGGCCCTGGGCATCGAGCTGCTGTTGTGCGAGGACCCGCAGCAGGCGCGTGCGATCGCCGCGACGCTGGAAGAGATCAACGCCGAACGCCGCGCCGTGCAGCAGCAGATGACCGACGAGGCCGAGGCGGTGGTGGCGCAGGCGCTGCTGGCCGCGCCCGAGCAGCCGCCGGTGGCGGTGTGCCTGTTCGATGCGCAGTGGCATCCCGGCGTGATCGGCCTGGTCGCCTCGAAGATGAAGGACCGCCTGCACCGGCCGGTGATTGCCTTCGCCCCGGCCGAGCCCGGCAGCACGCAGTTGCGCGGCTCGGCGCGTTCGATTCCCGGTTTCCATATCCGCGACGCGATGGCGGCGGTGGAGGCGCAGCGGCCTGGCCTGATGGAGAAGTTCGGCGGCCACGCGATGGCCGCGGGCCTGAGCCTGCCCCAGGACGCGCTGGCCGAGTTCGAACAGGTGTTCCGCGCGCATGCGCTGGCCAGCCTGGACGCGGAACTGCTGCAGGCCGAACTGCTCAGCGACGGTGCGCTGGACCCGCACGAACTCGACCATCACCATGCCGAGGCGTTGCGCCAGGGCGGGCCGTGGGGGCAGGGCTTCCCCGAACCGCTGTTCGACGGCGAATTCGAGGTGCTGCAATGGCGCGTGCTGAAGGAGCGCCACCTCAAGCTGAGCCTGCGCTGCCCCGGCCGCGACGAGCCCTTGAACGCAATCCATTTCAATGGCTGGCACGGCCGCGAACCTGGCCGCCGCGTGCACATCGCCTATCGCCTGGTGGCCGACGATTATCGCGGCGGCAATGCAGTGCAACTGGTGGTGGAGCACTGTCTGCCATTGGGTAGTTGAATATCTGGCGGTCTGCAGATGCAGATCGCGTCGCGTGTGCCGACCCTCACCCCAACCCCTCTCCCGGCGGCCTGATTAGCGCTGTGTCTCAGCTGGCGTACGCAGGTGCTGCTCTGTGAGCCGTCCGGCGCCGGCTAAAGCCCTGGCCAGGCGCGGCACCATAGCGGCCAGGTTGAAGCGGCGGTTGAACCGGTAGGCGTGCGCATGCAGGTACCGTGCGCCGTATTTCGGGAAGTCCACCGCATGGTGGGTGCCGCTAAGCGCCGTCTTGAGATTGCCCAGGATCGTGTTGACCCAACGCAGACGCGGCTGCTGGGCACCTTTGCGGCCGCTTCCGGTCACGATGGCATCGTGAGTAAGGCCTGCCCAGCTCACCCCTGTGAACGCTGTCAGTCCATCACTGACAACATGGGTGCCCGGTGTCAATGCCTGCTGGGCCCACGTGTGCACGACACTTCTTCGGAAGCTGGAGACCACATCCAGGCGGAGATAACGCGGGCGCCCTTGATGCAGGGAAACCGCTGCGATAAACGGCACTTTGTTCCGCCACTGCGGTTCGCCTGGACCACCGGCGCGTTCGCCGCCCAGATAGGCATCATCGATCTGTACCTCTCCGTCGAGCCGACGTGACTGCTCACGATCGGCCATCGCCGACATCACTTTGTGCTTGATCCGCCAGGCAGTGCGATAGCAAACGCCCAACTGCCGAGCCAGTTCCAGCGCAGCAACTCCATTCTTGGCTTGGCTCACCAGATAGATGGCCAGCCACCACACCCGCAAGGGGAGTTTGGTGTCTGCCATGGGCGTGCCGGCAGTCAAACTGGTTTGTACCCGGCAGCGTACGCACTGCCATAGTTGCTGGTGACCTCGCTCAAAGCGACTGACATGTGTGTGCCCGCACTGCGGGCACACGAAGCCATCGGGCCACCTGGCCTGAACCAACGCCTCCACACATTGCGCCTCGGAGCCGTAGCGGCTCAGAAAAGCCGGAATCGAAAGCCCCCTCTGGAACTGGATCCGATTGAGCGTCATCGCCGTATCTCACTGAAGATCCTAAGGTTTTAAACCCAGGTAGCATCACCAGCTGAGACACAGCGCTAATCAGGTCCCGGCGGGAGAGGGGCTTTGCTTTCCCTTCTCCCATCGGGAGAAGGTGGCCCGAAGGGCCGGATGAGGGTACGGGCGCAGCCTCGTTCAGTCCATTGCATCGCGCCTTGCGCCGTACCCTCACCCCATCCCTTCTCTCACCGGGAGGGGGTGGCATGCGGCGGCTGACCGAACGCAAGAAAACGGTGCTGATCGGTGAGTTCGAAATTCGCTGAATTAATTCATGTTTATGAAAAAACGAAATTGTCAAGGAGTTTTATTGACCTTGATTGCAAATAAATGGGATGTGAATCGAGATTGACGGCAGGCTACAAAGCGTGGATTCTATGCGCCCATTAAGCCTTTGTTTAGTTGCGGCAAGGATCGCTCATGTCAAAGATGGTGCCGCTCTCGCTGGACGAGAGCGCCGGCCCAGGAGAGGGCTGTCCGCAACTGGCGTTGCACGGCCTGGTATTGCTTGCCCAGTTTCACGGCATCGCCGCAGATGCGGCTCAGATCGCGCATGCCTTCGGGCGTGCCGGCGAGCCATTCGATGAGACGACACTGCTGCTGGCTGCCAAGCAGCTTGGACTCAAGGCGAAAGTCACTTCACAACCTGCATCGCGCATTTCCATGGCGGCGCTCCCGGCGCTCGCGCTTTCGGCGGACGGTGATGCCTTCATCGTCGCCAAGGTCGGACCCGATCAGATCCTGATTCACGACCTGGAGAAGAAACGCCCAGTTTCGCTCTCGATCGAAGAGTTCGTTGCGCGCTACGCCGGCCGTCTGCTCCAGGTGGCTTCGCGTGCGTCGGTGCTTGGTGATCTCGCCAAATTCGACTTCAGCTGGTTCATTCCTGCGTTGGTCAAGTACCGCAAGCTGATGATGGAGGTCTTTGTCGTCTCCTTCTTCATTCAGCTGTTTGCGTTGGTGACGCCGCTGTTCTATCAGGTCGTGATGGATAAGGTGCTTGTCCATCATGGCTTGACTACATTGGATGTCATCGCCATCGGCCTGCTTTCGATGGCGCTGTTCGAGGTGCTGCTGACGGGACTGCGGACCTACGTCTTCGCCCATACAACCAGCAAGATCGACGTGGAACTGGGGGCGCGGCTGTTCCGCCACGTACTGGCGCTGCCGTTGGCTTACTTCGAGTCCAGGAGGGTTGGCGACACTATCGCGCGCGTGCGGGAACTGGAAAACATTCGCAATTTCCTGACTGGGCAGGCGCTGACGTCCGTGCTGGACCTGCTCTTCACTGTGGTGTTTCTTGCAGTGATGTTCTGGTACAGCGGCTGGCTGACCTTGATCGTTGTGCTGTCCCTGCCGTTGTACGCGCTGATTTCGACCCTGATCACGCCGCTGTTGCGGACGCGTCTCAACGAAAAGTTTGCTCGTGGTGCAGACAATCAGTCGTTCCTGGTGGAGACGGTCAGCGGAATCGGGACGGTCAAGGCGATGGCGGTGGACCCTCGCGTCACGCGGACCTGGGACAACCAGCTCGCCGGCTACGTCAGCGCCGGCTTCGGGGTGACGCGGGTGGCGACGCTTGGTCAGCAGGGCGTGCAACTTGTGCAGAAGGCAACCGCGGTCGCCGTGCTGTTCTGGGGCGCCAAACTGGTCATCGAGGGCAAGCTTTCCATCGGTCAATTGATCGCCTTCAACATGCTGTCCGGCCAGGTCACCGCGCCGATCATCCGCCTGGCGCAGCTGTGGCAGGACTTTCAGCAGGTCGGCATCTCCGTCGAGCGCCTTGGCGATATTCTCAACACGCGCACTGAAGTGCCGGGCAGCAGGCTTGCGCTTCCCCCGATACGGGGCCAGGTCACGTTCGAGCGCGTGACGTTCCGCTATCGACCGGACGCGCCAGAGGTGCTCAACGCGATCGATCTGGAGATCCGCCCAGGCGAAGTGATCGGCATCGTCGGCCGATCCGGGTCGGGCAAGAGCACGTTGACCAAGCTGGTACAGCGGCTTTACACGCCGGAGCAGGGCCGTGTATTGATCGACGGACAGGATCTGGCATTGGCCGATCCGGCATGGCTGCGGCGGCAGTTGGGGGTCGTGCTCCAGGAAAACTTCCTGTTCAACCGCAGTGTGCGCGACAACATCGCGTTGTCCGATCCCGGGATGCCGTTGGAGCGCGTCATCCAGGCTGCCAAGCTTGCCGGAGCCCACGATTTCATCGTGTCGCTTCCGGAAGGCTACGACACCAAGGTGGGCGAACATGGCGCCGGCCTGTCCGGTGGGCAGCGTCAGCGCATTGCGATCGCCCGTGCCTTGATCGGCAATCCACGTATCCTGATTCTCGATGAAGCGACCAGTGCGCTGGATTACGAATCGGAACACGCGGTGATGCAGAACATGCGTGCGATCTGCAAGGGCCGCACGGTTCTGATCATCGCCCACCGCCTGTCGACCGTGCGCCATGCCGATCGCATCGTGGTCGTAGAAAAAGGCCGCATCGTCGAGAGCGGGCCGCACGGCCAGTTGGTCGATGTGCCGAATGGTCACTATGCGCGGTTGCACCAACTGCAGCAGGCGGCACCATGAGACATAAGCTCCAGGGATGGCAGGATTTCCTGCGCCGGTACTGGAAGGTAATGCGTTCCGCATGGTCCGTTCGCGCGCAGTTCGATACGCCCACACGCAGCGCGGACGAACGCGCTTTTCTCCCTGCGCATCTGGAACTGACCGAGACGCCCGTCTCTCCCACCGCCCGGTGGACGATGCGCATCCTGATCGCGTTTTTCTGTGCTGCGTTGCTATGGGCGTGCCTGGGGAAGGTGGACATCGTCGCCGTCGCACCCGGCAAGACGGTGGTCGACTCGCGGACCAAGGTGGTGCAAGCGGCCGAAACGGCGGTGGTGCGCAGGATCATGGTGCGTGATGGGCAGGCGGTGAAGCACGGCCAACTGCTGGTCGAACTCGATGCCACTGCCACCGGTGCCGACTTCACCCAGGCCGGCGATGCGCTAGTGAACGCGCGTCTAGCGGCTTTGAGACAGGCGGCGCTAGTACGCGCAATCGCCGAAAGCCGACTTCCGGTGCTTGCTGTAGCGAATGGTCTGAACTCGGAGCGGGTCGCGACTGAACAGCAACTGGTGGTCAGTCAGTACGACGCTTTTCAGGCGCATCGCCGCAATCTGGAGGCCAACATCGCCCAGCGTGAAGCGGAACTGCGGACGACGGAGGACGCCATCGGTCCGTTGGCCGAATCCGCGCGCATTTCCGCGGCGCGTGCGCAGGACTACGCGCGTCTGGTCGAGGGCAAGTACGTGGGGCGGCACGAATACTTGCTGCGCGAACAGGAGCGCATCGCGGCCGAGAGCCAACTGGCGACCCAGCGTAATCGTCTCCAGGAGATCCGCTCCTCGCTGAGCGCCGCACAGGGGGAGTTGCGGATGCTGGTGACTGAGACGCGTCAGAATGCGCTCGATGCGCTGCGCCAGGCCAACGAGCAGGTGGCGCAGTTGACCCAGGATGTCACCAAGACCGAGCAGCGCAACAGGCTGATGGCATTGCACGCGCCCGTGGACGGCACGGTCCAGCAATTGGCTGTCCACACCGTGGGCGGGGTCGTGACGCCTGCCCAGCCCTTGCTGGTCGTCGTGCCGGCCAAGGAAGGGTTGGAGGTCGAGGTGAGCGTGTTGAACAAGGACATCGGCTTCGTGCGCCCGTCGCAGGCGGTCACGCTCAAGGTCGAAAGCTTCCCCTATACCCGATACGGCCATTTGACCGGCCGTGTTCTATCCGTCTCCCACGATGCGGTGCAGGACGAGAAGCTCGGTCTGGTCTTCCCGGCGCACGTCAAGCTGGATAGCGCGACGTTGAATATCGAGGGCGTCCCGGTTCGTTTGACCCCGGGGATGAGCCTGAGCGCAGAGATCAAGACCGGAAGGCGCCGCATCATTGATTATTTGCTCAGTCCCCTCCAGCAGCATACGGATGAGGCGTTGAAGGAGCGGTAGTGCGCGCTGTGTTTTGCGTGTTGCGCTTGAGCGTCTAGAGCAGAGATGCATGGCGGTTCGGGTTTGACGAATTGAACGCTCTGGTGCTGCTGGTACTGACGTGTATATGAATTCTTCTGAGTGAGGCAGTATGAAGTGCCATAGATTGCCAATTTTACTGATTCTCCTTGTCTGCTCTAGCGTTGTGGCATGCAGTAATAAACAGGAAATGCGATGGAAGGAACAGGTGTGGCTGAGCGATGGTCGGCGTATCGAGGTTGAGCGCTATTCCGTTGCTTTAAAAAGCGGATTTCCAGATTCAAGAAATGGCCCTCAAGTCTATCAGCGAATTTCTTACTCCCCGATGGGAGTCTACTGGGAAAGCGATCGGCCAGTAGGTATGTTGTCTTTCGATATTTTTGATAATTCTGCATATCTTATTACTGATGCGGGCGGAAGGCGCGAAGATTTCTGTCGTGGAAAGATGAGAGGAACTTATCTCGCTAGAATTTATCGTTGGCGTGAAGGTGTGCTGCAGGAAATAGAACAAGGCGATGCTCCAATTGCGAGAATGCGAATAAATCTCTCAGGAATGGGGAACTGGATGTTTAGAGATGCTAGTCCGGCTAAGACATATTTTTCGTGGGATGACATCGCATTTGCTACTGGGCAGCCTAGCAAGGGTCCTCCCGAGCTAGTCTCGAAATTCTTTAATTCGCGAAGCAGCTATGCAGTTTGCAATTGATGTAAAGCTTATATAAAAGGAGATTTTGTGGATTTTACTCAACAGCAGCTAATCTATGCGCAACTCGCGGCCAATGTCTATGGCGCAAGTGATAAGGTAAGGAGCGATCTGAATTCAATTCAGGTGCCGGAGGGCTGGAAAAGGATTCATCCGGCCGTTTCTGAAGTTTCTAAAACCGGCTTCATGGCGCGTGCCTATCAGAATCAGGAAACAGGGGAGGTGGTCGTTTCATATTCTGGAACCACCACGGAGTCGTATGCCGATTGGTACACTGGAAATCTCCCAGCCGGCAAAGGAGTCTATTCGCCACAAGTTTATGAGGCCGCTGCTTTTTATCTGGAAGTGCTGGAGTTAGATGGGGTTGATCCTGCAAAAATCAGCTTTACGGGTCACTCCTTGGGTGGTGGTTTGGCCTCGCTTATGGCAGTTTATTTTGACCGAAAAGCAATTGTTTTTGATCAGGCTCCATTTAAGGCTTCAGCTTTGAATTGGATGCACTTGATATATTCAAAGCAATTGATTTCGGCGGGTTATGATGTCCCTGTTGAATTGAAGGATTATAGTATTTTTGATTATGATGAACGTCGCTCGAATGTGGCTCAAATAGCGGTCAAAGGCGAGATTCTCGAGTATCTAGGCTGGAATTATGCGAAAATCAACAATGGATCTCCTCTGATTATTGACCCCGAAGTTGGGGATGTTTTGGACTGGGGCGGGTCTGGTCGCGCAACCGATCTTCATTCCATGAGTCTGTTGACGGGGTTTATGAATTCTGAGGCGTTCCTGGATGCTAGCAAAAAGCATAAAGAACTGTTGCCTCGAATATTTTCGGGTGCATATGGTGATATCGATCAAACTGCGCCTTCTGTGAATACTCTTCTTGAACTCTTGGTTAACTCCCAAGTTGCAGGAGGGTCGTCGCTTGATGTGCTTGCCACTGATTTAAATAAGATAGATGGGGTCGAGCTTCGCGGGCCTGATGGCGATTTTTTGGTGGATGAGTCTGGCAAAGTCAAGAAAATTAACTTGTTGGCGGCGGTAATTGATGTTGTTCTCGCTGGGTTGTATGAACAGCGTCATTATGGTGCGCCAGTTTCTACGGGTCGAGCTGAGGAAGTCCTATCTCGGGCCGATGGCTATCTAGGCTTCGACGCGAAAGATCTTGGTAGTCAAAGAAAACGAGGTATTCAGTCGCTTAGTCAATATGTCGCTTCGAAGACGCAAGGTATGCCAGTTGACATGAGCGCTTTGGAAAGCGCTCGCTGGAGTATTCAGGACGGCGGCGCCATGCACTACGTCGCCTCGGAGAGCGACACGCGTTCGGACGTAGTCGTTGCGTTGCACAACAGCAACATCATTGCCACCGGCGGCGGGGACGACTTGGTGCTGGGCGGTAGCAGCGACGACGATATCACCGGCGGATCGGGCAACGATCAGCTCTATGGTGGCGCAGGCATGGATATATACCGGTTCTACAGCAACGACTCCGTGCTGGCGACCGTCGACCGCATTTACGACAGCGGCGGAGATGGCGTCATCTATATGGACGACGTTGCTGTAGTTGCAGGCGAGCGCATCTCCGACACGGCCTGGTTGGACGGCAGTGGGAAGTTGGTCTTGAAGTGGATTCCGGCGCCGTTCGCTGGCCTGGTCGTCAAGAACATCGCCACCGGCGATACGATCTACGTAGACAAGTGGTCCAATGGTCAGTTAGGCATCACGCTGGCTGGTGAGGTGGCGGTGGTCGACGCGGCGACGATGACCGACGAGGCGGACGCCTTTGGCGATCCTGCCCTTAACGGCGGCGGCGATACCGTCGCCGCGCTGGGTGGCAACGACGGACTGAGTGGTGGCCTCGGCGACGACTATCTCGATGGCGGAGACGGCGATGACCTGATCGCCGGCGGCGCAGGCGACGATCGCCTGGTCGGTGGCGACGGCAACGACTACATCTTCGACGGCGCACGGCAGGTGAGCTTGAGAGCGCTCGACGACCAGCAGCGCGATGCCGATGGGAAGACCGAGCTGGATCGCTTCAAGGAGCAGTGGGCTGCTGCAGGTCAGGCCGTCATCGCAAGCGGCAAGAATTGGTTCATCTACCGTGATGCCGAGGGCAAGATCGTCGTCAATGCGCCAGGTTGGCTGGACGTGGACGCGAATGTCTCGCCTGGAGGCGATGACGTGATCGATGCCGGGGCTGGCGATGACCATGTCTTCGCTGGCGAAGGCGACGACGTGGTCATGGGCGGCGCCGGTAAGGACGTCATCGAGGGGGGAGATGGCAACGACATCCTCAGCGGCGGCAAGGACGATGATTTCATTATCGGCGACGGCCGAAGTGCAGACGCGCTGCTTGGTCCGGCGGCAAGCGGCGCGAATCCGAATGGCAACGACGTCCTCAGTGGAGAAGAGGGCAACGATCGCCTATATGGATATGGCGGCAACGATCAGCTGTTCGGAGGCGATGGCGACGACATCCTGAAGGGGTTCGGCAATCCGGACGCCCAGGAAGTCGCCGGCCAGGAAAACGACTACTTGGATGGCGGAGCAGGCAACGACAAGATCGAAGGCGGCGGCGGCAACGACATTATTTACGGTGGTGCTGGAGCGGACGAACTGTCTGGCGACGATCAGCTCGTCGATGTCGCACTGCATGGTAACGACTTCATCGATGGTGGCGACGGCGACGATCTCATCTGGGGATTCGGTGGCGCCGATACGTTGAATGGCGGCGCCGGCAACGACATCATCACCGGCGACTATGCCGGTCTACCGCTGTGGGCACAGGGCGACGATGTGATCGATGCCGGAGAGGGCGATGACGTTGTCCAGGGCAATGGCGGCAACGATCTCATCTATGGTGGGGCCGGCAATGATGTGCTCGGCGGCGGTGAAGGCGATGACCGCGTGTTCGGCGGAGACGGAAAGGATGAACTGCAGGGCGGGGCAGGCGACGACGTGTTGTACGGCGGTGCCGGCGATGATCGTCTCTACGGCGAGGCGGGCACCGACTATCTGCAGGGCGGGGAGGGCAATGACGAGTTGCAGGGCGGCGACGGCAACGACGCGCTGTATGGCGACGCAGGCGCCGACATCCTTTTCGGCCAGGCTGGCGACGATGTTCTGAATGGCGGAGAAGGAGACGATTCCCTTCAAGGAGGGAACGGCAACGATACGCTCGATGGCGGAAACGGCATCGACTATCTCTCGGGTGGCGAAGGCGACGATATCCTCCGCGGAGGCCAACAGAACGATGAACTGAACGGTGGTGCCGGCGACGATGCGTTGGACGGAGGCGACGGCAACGATCTCCTGTTCGGAAACGAAGGCAACGACTACCTCAGCGGTGGCAATGGCGACGACCAATTGACCGGCGCCACGGGGAATGACACCTTGCTCGGCGGCGCCGGTGCGGACTCCCTGTATGGTCAGGAAGGCGACGACGTGCTGGATGGCGAGGATGGCAACGACGTGCTGTTCGGTGGCGCAGGAAACGATACGCTTTCCGGTGGCGGTGGCGATGACGTCCTGGTCGGGGAAGCGGGCGACGATGTGATGGCAGGCGGTGGCGGCAACAACAGCTACTTCTTCGATCGCGGCTTCGGGCACGATGTGGTTCGCTTGACTGCCGGTGCAAAGGATCAGATCGTCTTCAGGGGCGACATCACGTCCGACGAGCTCATTTTTACGCGTAACGGGGATGACCTCACCGTTCGCATGGCGGACGATACAGATGCCGTCAGCCTGATGGGCTATTTCCTCGCCGGCAATCAAGGTGTGATCCGTACGTCGGACGGATACAGTTATTCTGCCTCCAGTTTCGCCAATGGCGCGCTGCAGGGCCGCGCGACCAAGGGGACCGACGGCGCCGATACCATCGAGGGAACCGATTCGGCCGACCGTATCTACGGCTTGGCCGGCAACGATACGCTCTATGGCGGCGCCGGCGACGACCTGTTGGACGGAGGGGCGGGCGACGACGTCCTGTACGACGGAGCGGGCAACGACACCTTGGTCGGTGGTACCGGTAACGACACCTACTTCGTCGGGTCGTTCAGCGGCTTGGATACGATCGCCCAATTGGGTGCACCCAACGCGGGCAACGATCGGATCGTGCTATCGCAGTTCGACTCGCAATCGGCCATGAATTACCAGATCTCGGGTAGCGATCTGCTGATTGCCGCTTACTCGGATAATGGGCCTGGCGCGATAGTGAGACTGGAAGGATTCCTGGCTGCAGGCGCCCCGCGGCACGTGATCGAGTTGGGCGATGGAAAGACGTTGACGTCGCTGGACTTCAATCGAGTCTCCTGGTGGGGAACCAGTGGTGACGACACCTATTCCGGTGGGTTCAGCCCGGACTCCATCCATGGCGGCGCTGGCAATGACGTGCTTTCCGGTGGCGCTGGCGATGACGACATCAGCGGCGACGACGGCGACGACACGCTGTATGGCGGTATCGGTAACGATTCCCTCTCCGACGGCCAAGGGCGGGACGTGCTTTACGGGGAAGACGGCGACGATACATTCAATATAACGCGCGATTCCCAGGTCGATCGGTTCATCGGCGGCAAGGGGAATGATGCCTATTATATGTATCATAATTACACCAGCTCCTGGCAGCCTCCGGTCGCTGATTTGAGCGAAATCGAAGAGGATGTTGATGGCGGTATCGATACCGTCTATACAAATTATTATATCGTTCGTTTGACGTCGAATATCGAGAATGCCGTCGTCAAGGCGGCTTCCTTCTGGTACACGACTGCTCCGAGCCAGGTGATCGGCAACGAATTGAACAATGAGATCCGCATTGAGCAGGACAGTGCGGCCGGTAGCTATACCGGGAGAACGTATCTATTGGACGGCGGTGCTGGCAACGATACGCTGATTGGCCGGGAAAGCGACGATACCTATGTCGTCGACAGCGAGGGAGACATCATTGTCGAGTCTTCGATGTATACGTCGATCGACACTGTGCGCGCCAGTTTTTCGTATTCCATCGCGGACAAGCTACAGTTGGAGAACATCGAATTGACGGATGATTCGGTGGAAAGTACCGCGACGGGCAATCGTTTGAACAATGTGCTGAATGGCAGGATGTCTTCGGCAGTGAATACGCTGATCGGCGGCGCTGGCGACGATACCTATATTGCTGGCAACAATGACATCATCGTCGAAGAGGTCGGTGGCGGTCAGGATACCAGGCTGATCTATGGCGATTTCGACGTTCCATCCGGCGCAAATATTGAGATCTACCGGCTTGTCGAAGGTTATAACGCGACGCTACGGGGTAACGATGAAGACAACATCCTCTACGCCAGTGTCGGGGGCGGGGTGTTGATCGGAGGCGATGGCAGCGATCACATTTATGCGACGAGCTGGGTCTCGAATCGGCTCGAAGGTGGTGATGGCGATGACCTTTTGCAGTCGTCTGCCAGGAGCGCCACCCTGATCGGTGGACGTGGGGCGGACGAAATTGTGACCGGTGCCGGCGATGAGCGCATCGTCTACTCGCTGGGCGACGGGAAGGATGTCGTTCGAGCGGAATCCCAAAACAACAGCGGTACCGATGTTCTTCAGTTTTCCGCGGATATTCGTCCTGAGGACGTCCTCTGGTCGCGCGCTGGCAATGATCTGCTCATCACCATTGGATCCTCTGGCGATGCGGTGACGGTGAAGGACTACTGGAAGAAGGACGGAGCGGATGCAGAGTCATTCGGAAACACTGTCGGCGAATTCTATTTCGACTACGATCAGAGTACCCACCGGGGCAACCTCGCGCAATTGCCCTATTTCAACAAGCCGCCTGTCGCCGATTCGCAAGTCGAGGCGACCATCAATGCGGTTCACGGTGAGGAAGTGCGCTATGCACTGCCCGCGGGGATGTTTATGGACGATCCCAGCGATACGTTGACGTATTCCCTTCAGCCCAGCCGGTGGGGCCTCCCGGACTGGCTGTCGATCGACAGTGCCACGGGTTCCATCTCGGGCGTGGCGCCTATGGGCGATTCGACAGTCCCCTTGTTCTATGTTGTCGCAACCGACAGTGCTGGGGGTACCGCAACGCATGATGTCAGGTTGAATGTCCGCAATCTAATTCAGGGAAGTTCGGAGTCAGACGTATTGGAGGGAACATCGGCTGCCGAAGAGTTGCGCGGCCTCGAAGGCAACGATCGCCTGGATGGTAAGGGCGGGTACTATGATCGTCTCGTGGGTGGTAGTGGCGACGATGTCTACGTGGTGCGTACTGGTGGCGAAGACATTGTCGAACTGCCGGACGGCGGTTTCGATACAATTGAAATTTCCGAAAATTATTTCGATCTCCGCGCCGACTTTGTTGAAAGAATTGTGCTCGTAGAGGGAAGCTCGGCGACACAGGCGACTGCCAACAGTCAAGGTCAGCAGATCGTTGGCAATTCTTACGGAAATACCCTGTCGGGCGGGCGAGGCAGTGATGTGCTGATCGGTGGTGCCGGAGATGATATGTACATCTTTGGTGCGAATTGGGGTGGCTACGACATTGTTGATAATTCTGGTGGGGGACAGGATGGAATTATGTTCCAGGACCTTGGTATCACACGGGATCAGCTTGTGCTCCATCGCCAGGGGGATGATTTGATCATTGGAATTGAAGGGAGGAGCGAGGGTGAAGTTCGCGTCCTCAATCAATTCAAGGGCGATGGATCCGGGATCATCGGCATGGTCATTGATGGTGATGATCCGATCATGGCGTCCGACTTCGAGGGGCTTCTATCGCCAGACGATTCTGCGTCGTCGAACGCGAGGATTGCTGCGAACGCCATGACTGCAAGCAATGGTGCTGTTCACGAGGCGGAATTCGATGATGTCGAGAGCATGCAATCAAGACGTGCCGGGGTCAGCGGCCGGCGTTCCAACAGTGTGTTTCCTCATAGATTCGATGAAGGCGGGCGAATGGGCGCTATTAGGTATATCGACGACTTCCGTGAAGTTCGGACACTTGTCGAAGCCATGAGCGGGTTTTCAGGCGCAGCAAATCCACATTTCGGTGATGCGCCTTTTGCCGATACGGCAGCGTTTCCTTTGCGTTCCGCCTGGCTCGCCAGCGCTCATGCCCGAGCAACGCACGTGAGCCATCTGGAGATGTAGCTCGCTTGCAGGTGCGTGGATGCGGATTTTTGCTATTCAGGCGGGCGCCAAGCGCCCGCCTTTCTTTTTTGACATCCCAGATGAGGCTTGCAGGGTCTGCGCGCTACACTTTGGCGATGTCCGATCCGTCCGGCGCCAGCGCCTACTCCCGTTTTCAGCCCTGGCGCCGCAGCTTCGAGATCGGCTTCTGGGTCGCGCTCACCCTGATCAACGCCACCGCCAACAGCGTCACGGTGCTGATCGACATCCGCAACACCGGGCTGCACTTCGCCGCGTGGGAGCCGGTGGTCTGGGAGTGGTCCAGCAACCTGATGTTCCTGCTGATCGTGCCGCTGGTGGTGGTGCTGACCCGACGCTACCCCGTTGCACTGGGACCCCTGGCGACGCCGGTTGCCGGGTTATCTGCTGGGCAGCGTGGCGCTGTCGGTGTTGCACGTGGTGGGGATGGTCGCCCTGCGCAGCCTGGTCTACCGCCTGCAGGGCCAGCACTACGATTTCGGCCCGTGGCCGCAGGGGCTGGTCTACGAATACCTCAAGGACGTGCGTAGCCTGGCCTCGATCGCGCTGTGCGTGGAGATGTACCGGTTCCTGCTGCGGCGCTGGCAGGGCGAGGCGGCGCTGCTCGGCGCGCCCGACGCCGGCCCGCCGATGGGCTCGCTGGAGCGGCCGGAGCGCTTCCTGGTGCGCAAGCTGGGCCGCGACTTCCTGGTCGCCGCGGCCGACATCGAATGGCTGCAGGCCTCGGGTAACTACGTCAACCTGCGCGTGCGCGGCCACGACTATCCGTTGCGCAGCACCATGGCCGCGATCGAGGCAAGGCTGGACCCGGCGCGGTTCGTGCGCATCCACCGCAGCTACATCGTCAACCTGGCCAGCGTGGTCTCGATCGAGCCGCTGGAGGCGGGCGAGGCGCGGGTGCATCTGCGCGACGGCAGCCAAGTGCCGTGCAGCCGCCGCTACCGCGCCGCGCTGCGCGTGGCGGCCGGCGAGGGCGAGGCCGCCACCGTCGAGTAGGCCGGCGGCGCTGTGGCGCGGCGGCCGGAATTGCTAGAATCGCGCTCTTGTCTGCCGGAAAAAGCCGCAATGATCGAACTCAATCCGATTCGCCACCGCATCGCCGATCTGTCCGATCGGGTGCTGTCGCTACGGGGGTTTCTTTGACTACGACGCCAAGAAGGAGCGTCTAGAGGAAGTCACCCGCGAGCTGGAAAGCCCTGACGTCTGGAACGACCCCGAGCGCGCCCAGGGCCTGGGCCGCGAACGCGCCGGCCTGGAGAAGACCGTCGGCGGCATCGCCAGCGTGCTCGATGGGCTGAACGAATCGCTGGAATTCCTGGAACTGGCCGAGAGCGAGAACGACGAGGCCACCGCGCAGGCGGTGCTGGCCGACGTCGACCGCTTCCAGGCGCAGGTGGAGAAGCTGGAATTCCAGCGCATGTTCTCCGGGCAGATGGACGCCAGCAACGCCTTCGTCGACATCCAGGCCGGCGCTGGCGGCACCGAGGCCCAGGACTGGGCCGAGATCCTGCTGCGCATGTACCTGCGCTGGTGCGAATCGCGCGGCTGGAAGACCGAGCTGATGGAAGTCTCCGGCGGCGAAGTGGCCGGGATCAAGTCGGCCACGCTGCGCGTGGAAGGCGACTTCGCCTACGGCTGGCTGAAGACCGAGACCGGCGTGCACCGGCTGGTGCGCAAGTCGCCGTTCGACTCGGACAACCGCCGTCATACCAGCTTCACCTCGGTGTTCGTGTCGCCGGAAGTGGACGACAACATCGACATCGACATCAATCCGGCCGACCTCAAGACCGACGTGTACCGGTCCTCCGGCGCCGGCGGCCAGCACGTCAACAAGACCGAGTCGGCGGTGCGCATCACCCACGTGCCCACCGGCATCGTGGTGGCCTGCCAGACCGGGCGCAGCCAGCACCAGAACCGCGACAATGCGATGAAGATGCTGGCCGCCAAGCTGTACGAGCTGGAGATCCAGAAGCGCAACGCCGAACGCGACGCGGTGGAGGCGACCAAGTCCGACATCGGCTGGGGCAGCCAGATCCGCAACTACGTGCTCGACCAGAGCCGGATCAAGGACCTGCGCACCGGCGTGGAGCGCTCGGACACCCAGAAGGTGCTTGACGGCGACCTGGACGAGTTCGTCGAGGCCAGCCTCAAGTCTGGCCTGGAAGTCGGCTCCAAACGCAGCGACGCCTGAACCGGCGGCCTCCGTCCTGGCGACGGAGGCCGTGCGGCGGCACACGGCCCGCCGGCTGGTGCATTCTTTCCCTTCCTCACGCATCCCCCATCCCATGACCGAGCAGACCCCCGCGCCGTCCCTTGCTGTCGACGAGAACAGCCTCATCGCCGAACGGCGCGCCAAACTCGCCGCGCTGCGCGCGCAGGGCGTGGCCTATCCGAACGATTTCCGCCGCAGCGACTTCGCCGGCGATCTGCAGGCCGAGTTCGCCGACACCGAGCGCTGGACCGCCGAGGCGCTGGAGGCCCAGGGCCGCAGCCTGCGCCTGGCCGGGCGCCTGCTGGCCAAGCGGGTGATGGGCAAGGCCAGCTTCGTGCAGTTGCAGGACGAGTCCGGGCGCATCCAGCTGTTCCTGCAGGCCAACGCCCTGGGCGAGGCCTACGACGCCTTCAAGGGCTGGGACATCGGCGACATCATCGGTGTGGAGGGCGGGCTGACCCGCACCAAGACCGGCGAGTTGTCGATCAAGGCCACCGGCCTGCGGCTGCTGACCAAGGCCCTGCGGCCGCTGCCGGACAAGTGGCACGGCCTGTCGGACGTGGAGCAGCGCTATCGCCAGCGCTACGTCGACCTGATCGTGTCGCCGGAGGCGCGCGAGGTGTTCGTCAAGCGCTCCAAGATCATCCGCGCCATGCGCGCCTGGCTGGACGCGCGCCGCTTCCTGGAAGTGGAGACGCCGATGATGCACTACATCCCCGGCGGCGCCACGGCCAAGCCGTTCACCACCCACCACAACGCGCTGGACCTGGATCTGTACCTGCGGGTGGCCCCGGAGCTGTACCTGAAGCGCCTGGTGGTCGGCGGCCTGGAACGGGTCTACGAAATCAACCGTAATTTCCGCAACGAAGGCGTCAGCACCCGGCACAATCCGGAATTCACCATGATGGAGCTGTACGAGGCCTACGCCACGTACCACGAGGTGATGGACCTGACCGAGAACGTCATTCGCGATGTCGCCCGCGAGGTGTTGGGCACTACCCAGGTGCACTGGGACGGGGCCGACATCGACCTGGCGCCGGCATTCCGCCGCTGGCGCATGGACGAGGCGGTGCGCCACCACAACCCGGAGATCAGCGCCGCCGACTGCACCGACCGCGAGGCCCTGCTGCGCCATTGCGAGCGGTTGAAGATCCGCACCAAGCCGTCCTACGGCTGGGGCAAACTGCTGCTGGAGATCTTCGAGGCCACGGTCGAGCACACCCTGATCCAGCCCACCTTCATCACCGACCACCCGGTCGAGGTCTCGCCGCTGGCCCGCTCCAGCGACACCGAGCCGGGCTATACCGACCGCTTCGAGCTGTTCATCAACGGCAAGGAAATCGCCAACGGCTTCTCCGAGCTCAACGACCCGGAAGACCAGGCGGCGCGGTTCCAGGCCCAGGTAGCGGCGAAGGAAGGCGGAGACGACGAGGCGATGCATTTCGATGCCGACTACATCCGCGCACTGGAAGTCGGGCTGCCGCCGACCGGCGGCCTGGGCATCGGCATCGACCGGCTGGTAATGTTGCTCACCGGCAGCAGCTCGATCCGTGACGTGCTGCTGTTTCCGTATATGCGTCCGGAGGCTTAACCTAGCCCCGCTGGCGCGGTTCTTGCACCAGGCGTTGCACGCAAAAGGAAGTGAGGTGGACGGGTCGGCGTGAATGCGCGGCGGCGCGTTCCCGTTGTCGTCTCAGCAGCCCGCGCAGATGCGACGGGCGGAGGATTGCAGATGCATGATGCCAGCATGAGCCTCTCCGGCGCGTCCTCGAACGGGGACCGTCTCCACTGGGCCGACGGAAGCGACAATCGTTTGAACATCGTCATCGTCGACGATCAGACCTCCGCGCGGACGATGCTGCGGCATGTCATCGAGGACATCGCCCCGGAACTGACCGTGCGCGATTTCGGCGATTCGCAGGCCGCGCTGGCCTGGTGCGAGGCCGGCAAGGTCGATCTGTTGCTGCTCGACTACCGCATGCCGGGCATGGACGGGCTGGAGTTCGCGCGGCGCCTGCGCCGGCTGCCCAAGCACCGCGACATCCCGATCATCCTGATCACCGTGGTCGGCGACGAGCCGATCCGCCAAGCCGCCCTGGAGGCGGGGGTGATCGACTTCCTGGTCAAGCCGATCCGTCCGCGCGAACTGCGTGCGCGCTGCCACAACCTGCTGCAGTTGCGGCTGCAGAGCGAGAACATCAAGCAGCGCGCGATGTCGCTGGAGCAGCGCCTGCTGGCCAGCATGCGCGAGGTCGAGGAACGCGAACGCGAGACCCTGTCGCGGCTGGCGCGGGCCATCGAGTACCGCGACGTCGGTACCAGCGCCTACCTGGAACGCATGGCCCACGTGGCCGGGCTGATCGCCGAGCAACTGGGCCTGTCCGAGGACGAGGTGCGGGTCATCGAGATGGCGGCGAGCCTGCACGACATGGGCAAGATCGCCATTCCCGATGCGGTGCTGCTCAAGCCGGGCAAGCTCAACGAGGACGAGATGGCGGTGATGCGCATGCACCCGCGCATCGGCTACGAACTGCTAAGCGGCAGCCAGAACCGCTTCATCCAGGTCGGCGCGCTGATCGCCCTGCGCCACCATGAGCGCTACGACGGCAGCGGCTACCCGGACGGCCTGGTCGGCGAGGCGATTCCGCTGGAAGCGCGGATCGTGGCGGTCGCCGACGTGTTCGACGCGCTGATCTCGCCGCGCCCTTACAAGGAAGCCATGGACCATGGATGCGACGCTGGCCTACCTCTACGCCCAGCGCGGCCGCCTGTTCGACCCGCGCTGCGTGGACGCGCTGTTCCGCGGTCGCGAGCAACTGCAGGTGATCTGCGAGAAATTCTCCACCGCCTCGGCGCGACCAGGGGTCTGACATGATCGCGGCGATCAGGTGGGTGCGGCAACGGTTCGCGGAGCGAAAGGATACCGAGCACGGGCAGGCGTTCGTCCGCATCTGCATGGTCGCCCTGATCCTGGCGTACGAGCTGTCGTTCTCGCACACCTGGGACATCGCTCCGCGGCAGCGCGCCTACGTCATCGGCCTGACCCTGATCTCGCAGGCTGTGGCCCTGGCCTTGATGAGCTGGATCCTGGCCCTGCCGCAGCGCTCCGACGTGCGCCGGATCATCGGCATGGTCGCCGACTACGGACTCATGTCGATGGCGATGAGCGCCATCGGCGAACCGATGGCCTGCATCTACGTCGTCATCATGTGGGTCACCATCGGTAACGGCCTGCGCTACGGCAACCGCTATCTGTACCTGGCCGTGGCCATGGCGGTGGCCAGTTTCAGCATCACGCTGATGACCAGCGACTACTGGATCGCCAATCGCGGCCTGGGCATTGGCCTGCTGGTCGGCCTGGCTGCCATCCCGCTGTACCTGTCCGGGCTGTTGCGGCAATTGACCTCGACGACGGCCGAGGCGCGTCGCGCCAGCGAGGCCAAGAGCCGCTTCCTGGCCAATATGAGCCATGAGTTCCGCACCCCATTGAATGGCCTGTCGGGCATGACCGAAGTGCTGGCGACGACGCGGCTGGACGCCGAGCAACGCGAGTGCGTCAACACCATCCAGGCCTCTGCGCGCAGCTTGCTGTCGCTGGTCGAGGAAGTGCTGGACATTTCCGCGATCGAGGCCGGCAAGCTCCGGCTCGACAAGCGCGATTTTTCGCTGCGCGAAACCCTGGACGGGATCAGCCTGATCCTGCAGCCGCAGGTGCGGGCCAAGCGCCTGGCCTACCAGGTGGACGTCGCTCCGGACGTGCCGGACTATCTTTCCGGCGATCCGGGTCACCTGCGCCAGGTGCTGCTGAACCTGGCCGGCAATGCCATCAAGTTCACCGAGACCGGCCGGGTGGACATCCGGGTGCGCCTGCACAAGAACGAGCAGGGGCAGCCGAAGCGCTTGAGTTTCGACATCGTCGACACCGGGATCGGGGTGACGCCTGAAATGCGGCCGCGTCTGTTCGAAGCGTTCGAACAGGCCGACGTTGGCCTGGCGCGCCGCTACGAAGGCAGCGGCCTCGGCACCACGATCGCCAAGGGCCTGGTCGAGGCGATGGGGGGAAGCATCGGCTACCAGGAAAACGTGCCGCGCGGCAGCCACTTCTGGTTCGAGTTGCCGTTCGTGGCCGCGGCGGTACCGGCGTCGACGGACATCGGCGTGCCGGCGACGAGCGCGCCGGCCGCAGTTGAGGAGTTCGATACCAACGGCAACGTCATCGCGTTCTCCGATCCGTTTCTGCGCCACCGCGCGCGGGTGCGCGGCATGCGCATCCTGGTTGCCGACGACCATGCCGCCAACCGCATGGTGCTGCAGCGCATGCTGCAGAAGGCCGGCCATCGCGCCATTTGCGTCGACGGTGCGGAGGCGGTGCTGGATGCGCTGGCCGAGAGCGAATTCGATGCGGTGATCGTCGACCTGCACATGCCCGGCATGAGCGGCCTGGACATGCTGCGACAGTTGCGGGTGATGCAGGCCGGCGGGCCACGCACGCCGGTGGTGGTGCTCAGCGCCGACGTCACCCCCGAGTCGATCCAGCGTTGCGAGCAGGCCGGTGCGCGGACCTTCCTGGCCAAGCCGGTGGTGGCCAACCGTCTGCTCGACACGCTCTCCGATATCGCGATGGAGGGGCGCCTGCGCGCGGGCAGCGAGAGCAGCGTGCGGCAGATTGCGGTGTCGAGCGAAGGGGTGCTGGATTCGTCGGTCCTGGACGAACTCGCCGGGCTCGGCATGGGCGACGGGTTCGAACGCGAATTCATCTCGCAATGCCTCAACGACGCCGAAGGCTGCCTCGGTGGCATGCAGATCGCGGGTGAGGCCGAGCACTGGGAACGCCTGCGCGAACACGCGCATGCGATCAAGGGCGTCGCCAGCAATCTTGGCCTGGTACGGCTCGCCAGCCTCGGTGGCGAGTTGATGCAGATGCCGGAATGGCAGGTACGCAGCGAGTGGCGGGCACGGCTGATGGCGCTCAACGCCAGCCTGACCGAAGGCCGCGAAGCCCTGGATCTGCGCGCGCGGCAGAGCGCCGTGCAGGACGGCGAGCTGCGCTGAGGAAAGCCCGGCGCTGGGCCGGGTCATCCCCCGTTGCCGGCAGCGGCGCCATGCTCAGGCGGCAACGACGCCGGCTTGAGCGCGCCGGACCTGTGCGCGCACCAGCCGATCCATCGTCCGCAGCGACTTCTCGCCCAGCGCCAGCGCGGCATCCACCCAGATTTCCGTCACCGCCAGCAATTCTTCGCGGCCAACCGGCTGCACCACGTTGCGCATCGCATTCATCGCCAGATGCGCCAACGGCGCGCGCCGCTGGCGCTGGATCAGGTCGCGCACCGCGTCCTTGCCTTGACCCTTGGGCACCAGCACATCGACGATGCCCATGGCATGCATCTCCTGGCTGCTGAAGACGTGGCCTCCCAGGATGAGCTTCTCCGCGGCATGCGGTGCGATGCGCCGGCTGAGGAACGAATACGCGCCCATGCCCGGAAACAGGCCGAACATGATTTCCGGCAGGCCCATGCCGACGTCCTCTTCGGCCACGATCAGATGACACGACAGCGCCATCTCCAGGCCGCCGCCGAGCGCGTCGCCTTGCAGCAGGGCGATGGTGCGGAAACTGCCGCCGAGCCCTTCGTGGAAACGATGCACGCCATCGATGCAGCTTGTCGCGTAGGCCATCAGGCCGGCGCGGTCACGGCGGCGGATGTAGTGGCCGAACAGTTCCAGATCCCCGCCCAGGTTGAACGCACTGCCGTCGGATGCCAGCACCAGACTGCCCAGACGCGCCGATGCCAGGTTGCCGGGCTGGCTGATGGACGCGAGGTAGCTGTGCATCTCGCGCATCAACGTGGGGTGGAAGCAGGGCCGCTGCTTGGCGGCACTGCCTGCATGCATGTACAACCAATGGCTATCGTCGTCGCCGTCCGCATCGATGCGGATGCTGGAATAGGTGCGGGTACGGGGCAGCGTGTCGATCGTGCTCATGGCGGGCTCTCGGAAAGACGCCCGCGGAGATGGCGTGGCGCAGCGGGCGAGTGCGTTTCCACCCGGCGGATGCTACACCCGGGTGCCGTGGCCGGAACTCGCCCCGCCAGCGCCTGCACGGGCGCCGCGTGGGCGCCCGCTGGACCTGCTTATTGCGGCGGCGGTGCGTCGCGCAACTCGCGCCGCAGGATCTTCCCGACGTTGGTCTTGGGCAGCTCCTTGCGGAACTCGACGATGCGCGGGTGCTTGTAGCCGGTGAGGTTGGCGCGGGCGTGCGCCTTCACCTCGTCGGCGGTCAGGTTGGGGTCCTTCTTGACGATGACCACCTTGACCGCCTCGCCGGATTTTTCGTCCGGCACACCGACCGCGGCCACTTCCAGCACGCCCGGCATCATCGCGATGACGTCCTCGACCTCGTTCGGATACACGTTGAAGCCGGACACCAGGATCATGTCCTTCTTGCGGTCGACGATATAGAAGAAGCCCTGCGGATCCATCCGCGCCATGTCGCCGGTGTGCAGCCAGCCGTCGGCATCGATGGCGCTGGCGGTGTCCTCCGGCCGGCGCCAGTAACCCTTCATCACCTGCGGCCCGCGGATGCACAGCTCACCGACCTCGCCATGGGCGAGGGTCTGGCCCTGGTCGTCCTTGACGCAGGCGTCGGTGGAGGGGATCGGCAGGCCGATCGCGCCGTTGTATTCGGTCAGGGTCAGCGGGTTGATGCAGGCGGCCGGCGAGGTCTCGGTCAGGCCGTAGGCCTCGACCAGGGTGACGCCGGTGACCTGCTTCCAGCGTTCGGCCACCGCGCGTTGCACCGCCATGCCGCCGCCGAGGGTGAACTTCAGCGAGGAGAAATCCACCTTGTCGAAGCCAGGCGTGTTGAGCAGGCCGTTGAACAGGGTGTTGACGCCGGTGAAGGCGGTGAAGCGGGTCTTCTGCAGTTCCTTGACGAAGCCCGGCATGTCGCGCGGATTGCTGATCAGGTGGTTGAGCCCGCCGAGCTTCATGAAGACCAGCCCGTTCGCGGTCAGCGCAAAGATGTGGTACAGCGGCAGCGCGGTGATGATGACTTCCTTGCCTTCCTCCAGCTTGCCGGTCGCCGAGATCCAGGCGCCTGCCTGCAGCATGTTGGCGACCAGGTTGCGGTGGGTCAGCATCGCGCCCTTGGCCACGCCGGTGGTGCCGCCGGTGTACTGCAGGAAGGCGATGTCGTCCGGCGCGATGTCGATCGGCGGCAGCGTGTGCAGGCGGCCGAGGGTCAGCGCGTCGCGGAAGCGGATCGCGTTGGGGAGGTCGTAGTCCGGCACCAGTTTCTTGACGTACTTCAGGACGAAGTTGACCAGCGGCCCCTTGGGGAAGCCGAGCATGTCGCCCAGGCCGGTGGTGATGACCTGCTTGATCGGTGTGTCGGCAAGCACTTCCTGCACGGTGGTGCCGAAGTTGTCGATCACTACCAGCGCGCTGGCACCGGAGTCGATCAACTGGTGGCGCAGTTCGCGCGGGGTGTACAGCGGGTTGACGTTGACCACGGTCATGCCGGCCAGCAGCACGCCGAAGGTGGCGATGGGGTACTGCAGGCAGTTGGGCATCATCAGAGCGACGCGGTCGCCCTTCTTGAGCTGCAGTTCGCCCAGCAGGTAGCCGGCGAATTGCCGGGCCAGTTCGCCGGCCTCGCGGTAGGTCAGGGTCTTGCCGAAGTTGCAATAGGCGGGGCGGTCGCCGAACTTGGCCACGGAGCTTTCGAAGACGGCGGCGACGGAGCGGTATTCATCGACATCGATGTCGGCGCCAACGCCGGCCGGATAACTCTGCAACCACGGACGATCCAGACTCATATTCCCCCTCCAGGAAATGTATTGATGGGCGCGCAGCGGACAGTATCCGCCGGAATCCCGTAATGGGAGCATACCGTTCCGTAGGGGAGAAAGGCGAACAGGGGCGGGGGATGCCTTGTGGGCGAGCGTGTTTTTGTGCCGGTAGGGCAAGAGTGCCGAAGGCTATCTGCTGTTGCTGTTGCTTTTACCGGTCCCCTTCCGAAGCGGCGGCCAGCACGGGGAAAAACCCCGAAGGGGCGGCGCACAGGGACGTGCGCCGTCCGCGGCAGGGGCAGGATGCCCCTTCCGCGGATCCCCGGGCTGGACGCGGACCCGGAGCGCGCAGCGCGCAGCGCGTAGGGCGTAGGGCGCGAGGCAGGGTGTGCTTTCTTTTGGTTACTTTTCTTTGCACAAGCAAAGAAAAGTAACTCGCCGAAAGGCGAAAGCCTTTGCTCTCGAGTGCGCGCGCATGCAAGTGTCAATTCGCGTACCCGAGCATCGCCCCCGCGCTAGGCGCGGGGGCCAGGGTTCCGTGTGGGAAACCCGTGCGGCTGTCAGCGCGCAGCCAATTGCCGCAACACGTACTGCAGCAGGCCGCCATGGCGGAAGTACTCCACTTCCTTCGGGGTCAGCAGCATCACCGCCACCTCGAAGGACTGCGCGCTGCCGTCGGCCTTGGTCGCCACAACCTTGGCGCGCTTGCTGGCGCCGTCCTGCAGGCCGGTGATCTCGAACACTTCCGAGCCGTCCAGGCCCAGGCTCTGCGCGTTCTGGCCGTCGAGGAACTGCAGCGGCAGCACGCCCATACCGACCAGGTTGGAGCGGTGGATGCGTTCGAAGCTTTCGGCGATCACCGCCTTGACCCCGAGCAGATTGGTGCCCTTGGCCGCCCAGTCGCGCGAGGAGCCGGTGCCGTATTCCTTGCCGCCGATCACCACCAGCGGCACGCCGTCGGCCTTGTACTTCATCGCCGCGTCGTAGATCGCCAGCTTTTCCGGCTGGCCGCCGCCGGGCGGGTGGTACAGGGTGTTGCCGCCTTCCTCGCCGCCGAACATCAGGTTCTTGATGCGGATGTTGGCGAAGGTGCCGCGGACCATGACGTCGTCGTTGCCGCGGCGGCTGCCGTAGCTGTTGAAGTCGGCCGGCTGCACGCCGCGCTCCTGCAGGAAGCGGCCCGCCGGCGAGTCCTTCTTGATGTTGCCGGCCGGGGAGATGTGGTCGGTGGTGATCGAGTCGCCGAACAGGCCGAGCACGCGCGCACCGTGCACGTCGTCGATGCGGCCGACCTGCATGGTCATGCCGTCGAAGTAGGGCGGGTTCTTGATGTAGGTGGAGGCGCCGTCCCAGGCGTAAAGCTCGCCGTCGGGCGAGGCGATGGCGGCCCAGCGGCTGTCGCCCTTGAACACGTCGGCGTAGTTCTGCTTGAACATCTCCGGGCCGACCGTGGCGGCGATGGTGTCGCCGATCTCCTTGTTGCTCGGCCAGATGTCGCGCAGGTACACCGGCTGGCCGTCGCTGCCGGTGCCGAGCGGGTCGCGGGTCAGGTCGATGTCGGTGGTGCCGGCGATGGCGTAGGCGACCACCAGCGGCGGCGACGCCAGGTAGTTCATCTTCACTTCCGGATGCACGCGGCCTTCGAAGTTGCGGTTGCCCGACAGCACCGACGCCACCACCAGGTCGTCCTGGGCGATGGCCGCGGACACGTCGTCCGGCAGCGGGCCGGAGTTGCCGATGCAGGTGGTGCAGCCGTAGCCGACCACGTAGAAGCCGAGCTGTTCCAGGTCGCCCATCACCCCGGCCTTCTTGAGGTAGTCGGTGACCACCAGCGAGCCCGGCCCGAGCGAGGTCTTGACCCACGGCTGCGCCTTCAGGCCCTTGGCCACGGCGTTGCGCGCGAGCAGGCCGGCGCCGAGCATCACCGCCGGGTTGGAGGTGTTGGTGCAGGAGGTGATCGCCGCGATCACCACCGCGCCGTCGCGCAGCTGCCAGCCGGCGCCGCTGGCCTCGGCATCCTGTGCATGCGCCGCCTGGGCGCCGACCGCAGTGCCGCCGCCGCCTTCGTTCTTGAGCCGGTCTTCCTGTTTCGCATCGCTGTGGCGCTTGCTGCGCGCGTCGGCGAACGGCACCAGGCTGTCGCGGAAGTTGCGCTGCATGTCTTCCAGCAGCACGCGGTCCTGCGGGCGCTTGGGGCCGGCCAGCGAGGGCTTGACCTGGCCCATGTCCAGTTCCAGGGTGGCGCTGTATGCGGCATGCGCGCTGTCGGCGTCGTGCCACAGGCCCTGCGCCTTGGCGTAGGCCTCGACCAGCGCGATCTGCTCCTCGCTGCGCCCGGACAGGCGCAGGTAGGTCAGCGATTCGGCGTCGATCGGGAAGATGCCGCAGGTCGCGCCGTATTCGGGCGCCATGTTGCCGATGGTGGCGCGGTCGGCCAGCGGCAGGTGCTGCAGGCCGTCGCCGAAGAACTCGACGAACTTGCCGACCACCCCGTGCTTGCGCAGCATCTGCGTCACCGTCAGCACCAGGTCGGTGGCGGTGGCGCCTTCGGGCAGCTTGCCGGTGAGCTTGAAGCCCACCACCTGCGGGATCAGCATCGACGAAGGCTGGCCGAGCATCGCCGCTTCCGCCTCGATGCCGCCCACGCCCCAGCCGAGCACGCCGATGCCGTTGATCATGGTGGTGTGGCTGTCGGTGCCGAACACGGTGTCCGGGTAGGCGATCGCCTCGCCGTCGCGTTCGCCGGTCATCACCACCCGCGCCAGGTGCTCCAGGTTGACCTGGTGCACGATGCCGGTGTTCGGGGGCACCACCTTGAAGTTGTCGAACGCCTTCTGGCCCCAGCGCAGGAAGCCGTAGCGCTCCTTGTTGCGCTGGAATTCGATCTTGCCGTTGAGGTCCAGCGCGTCGGGCTTGCCGAACACGTCCACCTGCACCGAATGGTCGATCACCAGTTCCGAGGGAATCAGCGGGTTGATCTGTTCCGGGCGCCCGCCGAGCTTGACCACCGCGTCGCGCATTGCGGCCAGGTCGACCACGCACGGTACGCCGGTGAAGTCCTGCAGCACCACGCGCGCCGGCATGAAGGCGATCTCGGTGTCCGGCTCGGCCTTGGGATCCCACTTGGCCACTGCCTCGATGTGGTCCTTGCCCACGGTCACGCCGCCGTCTTCGTGGCGCAACAGGTTTTCCAGCAGGATCTTCAGCGAGTAGGGCAGGCGGGCAATGTCGAAGCGCTCGGCGAGCTTGGGCAGGCTGTAGTAGGCGTAGCGTTGGCCGTTGACCTCGAGCGAGGCACGGGTGGAAAAGGAATCGCTCATCACGGAACTCCTATGGCATCGCGGCTGTAGGGACTGCGGTCATTCTGACCGATTCAGTGTGTATGGCAGGTGTGACCTGCGCTGTATGCGGGCTTGAGTATGACGCTTCAAGTATGTAAAATTCGTGCATACCTTGTGGAGCCCGCCCATGGAAGCCACTGTCGCCGAGCGCGGTCAGATCACCTTGCCCAAGGCCGTGCGCGACGCATTGGGCCTGAGCAAGGGCACCATCCTGAAAGTGGAACTGGACGGCGGCCGGATCATCCTGCGCAAGAGCGTGGACGATGCCATCTCGCGCGCTCGCGGCCGCTTCAAGCTCGACGGCTTCGCCAGTACCGACGAGGCGATGCGCGCCATCCGCGGCCGCGCCCCGGGCGATCCGTTCGAACCCGAGCCCGACGCCGGCGCATGATCGCCATCGACTCGTCCGTGCTGGTGGACCTGCTGGCCGACGGCCCGCAGGCCGACGCCGCCGAAGCCTGCCTGCGCCAGTGCCTGAGCACCGGCCCGGTGGTGGTCTGCGACATCGTCCTGGCCGAAGTGTGCAGCGCGCTGCGCGACGGCGCCGAGGCCTTGTCGGTGCTGGAGGACATGAGCATCCGCTTCAGCGCGCTGGAGGCCAAGTCGGCCTTGCGCGCCGGCGAGATGCAGCGCCGCTTCCGCGCCCGCGGCGGCAAGCGCGAGCGGGTGGTGGCCGATTTCCTGATCGGTGCGCATGCGTTGCTGCAATGCGATGGCCTGATCACCCGCGACGACCGTTTTTTCCGCGATTACTTCAAGGGCCTGAAGATCATCGTCCCCAAGCCTGCCGGCTGACGCCGCGCCGCCGCTACCGCACATCCCCACCGTATTTTTCCGGAGAACCCGCATGTTGGAAGCCTACCGCCACCACGTTGCAGAGCGCGCCGCGCTCGGAATCCCGCCGCTGCCGCTGAGCGCGCAGCAGACCGCGCAGGTCATCGAACTGCTGAAGAATCCGCCGGCCGGCGAGGAGCAGTTTCTGGTCGAACTGCTGAGCCATCGCGTGCCGGCGGGCGTCGACGACGCCGCCAAGGTCAAGGCCTCGTACCTGGCCGCGGTCGCCTTCGGCAGCGAGAAGACCCCGCTGATCTCGCCCACCCGCGCCACCGAACTGCTGGGCACCATGCTCGGCGGCTACAACATCCATCCGCTGATCGAGCTGCTGGACAACGCCGAACTCGGTGCAGTCGCCGCCGAAGGCCTGAAGCACACGCTGCTGATCTTCGACGCCTTCCACGACGTGCAGGAGAAGGCCGAGGCCGGCAACGCGCACGCCAAGGCGGTGCTGCAGAGCTGGGCCGAGGCCGAGTGGTTCACCAGCAAGCCGGAAGTGCCGCAGAGCCTGACCATCACCGTGTTCAAGGTGCCGGGCGAGACCAACACCGACGACCTGTCGCCGGCGCCGGACGCCACCACCCGTCCCGACATCCCGCTGCACGCGCTGGCGATGCTCAAGAACAAGCGCGACGGCGCCCCGTTCGAGCCGGAAGAAGACGGCAAGCGCGGCCCGATCCAGGCCATCGCCGATCTCAAGGCCAAGGGCCATCTGGTCGCCTACGTCGGCGACGTGGTCGGCACCGGTTCCTCGCGCAAGTCGGCGACCAACTCGGTGCTGTGGTGGACCGGCGAGGACATCCCGTACATCCCCAACAAGCGCTTCGGCGGCGTGTGCCTGGGCTCGAAGATCGCGCCGATCTTCTACAACACCATGGAAGACGCCGGCGCGCTGCCGATCGAGCTGGACGTGTCGCAGATGGAGCACGGCGACGTGGTCGAGCTGCGTCCGTACGAGGGCAAGGCGCTGAAGAACGGGCAGGTGATCGCCGAGTTCGCGATGAAGTCGGACGTGCTGTTCGACGAAGTGCGCGCCGGCGGCCGCATCCCGCTGATCGTCGGCCGCGGCCTGACCGCCAAGGCGCGCGAGTTCCTGGGCCTGCCGGCCTCGGACCTGTTCCGCCTGCCGATGGACCCGCCGGACACCGGCAAGGGCTTCTCGCTGGCGCAGAAGATGGTCGGCCGCGCCTGCGGGCTGCCGGAAGGCCAGGGCATGCGCCCGGGCACCTACTGCGAACCGAAGATGACCTCGGTGGGCTCGCAGGACACCACCGGCCCGATGACCCGCGACGAGCTGAAGGACCTGGCCTGCCTGGGCTTCTCCGCCGATCTGGTGATGCAGTCGTTCTGCCACACCGCCGCGTATCCGAAGCCGGTCGACGTCAAGACCCACCACACCCTGCCGGAGTTCATCTCCACCCGCGGCGGCGTGTCGCTGCGTCCGGGCGACGGCGTCATCCACAGCTGGCTCAACCGCATGCTGCTGCCCGACACCGTCGGCACCGGCGGCGACTCGCACACCCGCTTCCCGATCGGCATCTCGTTCCCGGCCGGCTCCGGCCTGGTCGCCTTCGCCGCCGCCACCGGCGTCATGCCGCTGGACATGCCCGAGAGCGTGCTGGTGCGCTTCAAGGGGCAGATGCAGCCGGGCGTGACCCTGCGCGATCTGGTCAACGCGATCCCGCTGTACGCGATCAAGCAGGGCCTGCTGACCGTGGCCAAGCAGGGCAAGAAGAACATCTTCTCCGGCCGCATCCTGGAGATCGAAGGCCTGCCGGAGCTGAAGGTGGAGCAGGCGTTCGAACTGTCTGACGCCTCCGCCGAGCGGTCGGCCGCCGGTTGCACGGTGCGCCTGAACAAGGAGCCGATCGTCGAGTACCTGACCAGCAACATCACCCTGCTGAAGTGGATGATCGCCGAAGGCTATGCCGACGCGCGTTCGCTGGCGCGGCGGATCAAGAAGATGGAGGAGTGGCTGGCCGACCCGCAGCTGCTCGAGCCCGATGCCGATGCCGAGTACGCCGCGGTGATCGAGATCGATCTGGCCGACATCCACGAGCCGATCGTGGCCTGCCCGAATGACCCGGACGACGTGAAGACCCTGTCCGACGTGGCCGGCGCGACGATCGACGAAGTGTTCATCGGCTCGTGCATGACCAACATCGGCCACTTCCGTGCCGCGGCCAAGCTGCTGGAAGGCAAGCGCGACATCCCGACCCGCCTGTGGGTCGCGCCGCCGACCAAGATGGACGCCTCGGAGCTGACCAAGGAAGGCCACTACGGCACCTTCGGCGCCGCCGGTGCGCGCATGGAAATGCCGGGCTGCTCGCTGTGCATGGGCAACCAGGCGCAGGCGCGCGAGGGCGCCACGGTGTTCTCCACCTCCACCCGCAACTTCCCCAACCGCCTGGGCCGCAACACCAACGTGTACCTGGGCTCGGCGGAACTGGCGGCGATCTGCTCGCGCCTGGGCCGGATCCCGACCAAGGACGAGTACATGGCCGACGTGGGCGTGATCAAGACCAGTGGCGAGCAGATCTATCGCTACATGAACTTCGATCAGATCCAGGACTATCAGGACGTGGCCGCCACGGTCGCCGCTTGATCGCCCCGGCGATGCGCTGACGCGACGTGCCGCCCATGCGGCACTGTCGCAAACGAGAAGCCCGGCATTGCCGGGCTTTTTTCTTGGGGGTTGCAGGCGTTTCCCGACGCGGCGGTCTTGCCGCGCTCGCGTGCGCTTACGTCGGCTGTGCGGACGCACGCCCCTGCAGCCAGTGCTCCAGCGCCGCCGGTGTGAGCGCCGGGGCGAACAGGAAGCCCTGCAGCACGCGGCAGCCCAGCCGCGCCAGGAACGCGCGCTGCGCCTCGGTCTCCACGCCCTCGGCGACGGTATGCAGGCCGAGGGTCTCGCCAATGCGCAGCACCGAGGTGGTCAGCGCGCGCGAGGTCTGGCAGTGCTCCAGGTCGCTGACGAAGCTCATGTCCAGCTTCAGTTCGTTGACCGGCAATTGATGCAGGTGGCTGAGGCTGGAATAGCCGGTGCCGAAGTCGTCCAGCGACAGCAGCACGCCGCTGGCCTGCAGTTGGCGCAGATTGGCCAGCACGGCGCCGGGGTTGGAGAGCATGACGCTCTCGGTCATCTCCAGTGCCAGGTCCGCTGGTTGCAGGCCGGCGGTGGCGAGCAGATCCTCCACCCGCGCGGGCAGCTGCGGGTCGGCGAAATTGTTGGCCGACAGGTTCACCGCCACGCGCGGCACCGGGATGCCGCGCTGGCGCCAGTCTGCCATCTGCCGGCAGGCCTCGCGCAGGACCCAATGTCCGAGCTCGTCGATCAGCCCGCATTCTTCGGCCATCGGTACGAAGCGGGCAGGGGAGATCGCGCCGAGGTTGGGATGTTCCCAGCGCAGCAGCGCTTCCACGCCGTACAGCGCATGCGGCGCCTGGCTGTGCAGTTGCGGCTGGTAGTGCAGTTGCAGCTTGTTGCGATGCAGGGCGTCGCGCAGCGCGGTCTCCATCGCCACGCGTTCCTGCGCCATGCGGTTCATGTCGGAACTGAAGTAGCACACGCTGTTGCCGCCCTCGCGCTTGGCCCGGAACATCGCCAGGTCGGCATGGCGCAGCAAGGTCTCGATGTCGCTGCCGTCCTCGGGGAACATCGCCACGCCGATGCTGGCGCTGGGGTGCAGGGTCACCTGGCCGACCACCAGCGGCTCGGCCAGCGCCAGCAACAGGCGCTCGGCGACGCCGGCGGCCTGTTCGACGCTGCAGTTCGGCAGCATCAGCACGAATTCGTCGCCGGCCTGGCGGCCGATGAGGTCGGTCACGCCCAGGGTGTCGCCGATGCGATGGGCGATGTCGCGCAACAGGCCGTCGCCGGCGGCATGGCCCTGGGTCTCGTTGACGCGCTTGAAGCGGTCGATGTCCACGAACAGGATCGCCACCGGCGCGCCCTGGTGCTCGGCGGCGGCGAGCGCCTGCTCGGCGCGGGCGCTGAACATCACCCGGTTGGGCAGGCCGGTGAGCGAGTCGTAGAAGGCGAGCTGGTGCACGCGCGCCCTGGTCTGCTCGCGTTCCAGCGCCAATGCGCACAGATGCACGCAGAGTTCGATCAGGCGCAGGTGCCAGGCCAACGGCTCGCGCACCTGCCGGTAGCACAGTGCGAAGCTGCCGAGGACGCGGCCGCTGCTGGACTTGATCGGGGTAGCCACGCAGGTGCCCAACTGCACGTACTGCACCAGCCCCATGTAGTCGGCGAACAGCGGGTCGGTGCGCGGGTCGAGCACCAGCACCTGCTTGCCGCGCCAGATCGAGGTGCCGAGGGCGCCGGCACGCGGTCCGGCGCGCATGTTGCTCATGGTCTCGCCGAACCGCGCCGGCATGCTCGGCGCCGCCAGCGGCTGCAGGCAGCCACTGCCGTCGACGCTGACGATCGCGGCCATCAGTTCCGGCGCGATGCGCTCGACCTCATTGCAGATCAGCGTGGCGACCTCGACCAGCGGCTGTTCGCGGACCAGCGCCTCCAGCACGTTCTTGTGCAGCACCTCGTGCATCTTGCTCTGGGTGATGTCGGTGAACGAGAGGATGTAGCGCCGTTGGTCGCCGTTCTCGCCGGCGATGGGGGTGGCCACCAGGGTGGCCCACAGCGGGGTGCCGTCCTTGCGGTACGCCAGGATGTCGGCCTGGTGGCCGAAGCCGGCGCGTACGCGTTCGCGGGTCTGCTGCACGGTCTGCAGGTCGGTACCGGGGCCGGTCAGCACGTTGCTGGGCAGGTGCCCCAGCACTTCGCTCTCGGCATAGCCGAACACCTGGCTGAAGCCGGCGTTGACGTAGAGGATGTTCAATTCCGGATCGCACACGACGATCGCGTTGTCGCTGGAGTCCAGCGCCAGCGACAGCAGCCGCATCCTGGCATCGCGGGCGCGTTCGGCGCTGATGTCGCGCACGAACAGCACCTGCAGCTGGCTGGTGTTCTCCGGCACCCGTGCCGCGCTCACCGCCAGCCAGCGTGCCCTACCGTCGGGGTCGCGCAACGTCAGTTCGTAGCTGCCGCTGCCGTCGTGGTGCAGGCAACTGGCGAGGAAGTCCGCGCGGTTCTCCGCGTCGACCAGCTCGCCGAGCGGATGGCCCAGCACCTGCGCGCGTGGCCGGTTCCACAGCGCTTCGGCGGTGTGGTTGAAGGCGACCACGCGTGCCTTCGCATCGATCACCAGCACCCCTTGCGGGGCGTAGTGCAGGCAGTGCAGCAGATCGAGTTCGGAGCAGGCCGCGGCCGCCCGCGCCGTTTCCACACTGGGGTCGCTGGAGACGCTCGAGGTGGTGGCGCGGCGGCCCGGCATGCTGTCAGCGGGCCTGCACGGACAGCGCGATCAGGCGCTCGGCGATCTTGTCCAGGGGCAGCACCTCCTGCGCCGCGCCCAGCCGGAAGGCCGTGCCGGGCATGCCCCAGACCACGCTGGTGGCCTCGTCCTGGACCAGGGTGCTGGCGCCGGCCTGCAGCATTTCCAGCAGGCCGCGCGCGCCGTCGTCGCCCATGCCGGTGAGGATCGCACCGATGGCGTTGGCGCCGGCGTTGCGCGCCACCGACTGGAACAGCACGTCCACCGCCGGCTTGTGCCGGTTGACCGGCGGGCCGTCGTCGATCTTGCAGCGCCAGCGCGCGCCGTCGCGGATCACCTGCAGGTGCTTGCCGCCGGGCGGCAGGTAGGCGTGGCCGGGCAGGATCGCTTCGCCTTCGGTCGCCTCGCGCACGGCCATCGCCGAGTGCCGGTTGAGACGGTCGGCGAAGGCAGTGCTGAAGCCCGCGGGCAGATGCTGGGTCATCACCACTGCCGGGGCATCGGCCGGCATGCCTTCCAGCACCACGCGCAGCGCTTCGGTGCCGCCGGCGGACGCACCGATCGCGATCAGCCGGTCGGTGGTGCGGAACTTCAGCGACGACACCGCGGCGGGGTTGGCGGTGGCGCTGGCCGGTTTCGGCGCGGCCGGCCGGTCCAGAGCACGGACCTTGGCCTTGGCCGCGTTCTTGACCTTGGTGATGATCTCTTCGGCGTATCCCTCCAACCCGCGGGCCACGTCGAGCTTGGGCTTGGAGATGAAGTCGACCGCGCCCAGCGATAGCGCCTGCAGCGTGGTGTCGGCGCCGCGCTCGGTGAGCGAGGAGATCATCACCACCGGCGTGGGCCGCAGCCGCATCAGGTTTTCCAGGAACGCCAGGCCGTCCATGCGCGGCATTTCCACGTCCAGGGTGATCACGTCCGGATTCAGGCGCTTGATCTTCTCGCGCGCCAGCAGCGGGTCGGCGGCCGAGCCGACCACTTCCACGCCGGGCGCGCCCGACAGGATCTCGGTGAGGATCTGCCGCACGACCGCGGAGTCGTCGACGATCAGGACACGGCAAGGGGCTTCCAGGCTCATTCGAACAACTCCACGGCGCCGGTGACAGGGGCTTTGGCGAGACGGGCGCGCACTGCCGACTCGGCCGCGGCGATCTCGGCTTCCTCGTGCGCGTGCGGCAGGCGCTGCACGACCACGCGGCCGGTGCCGGGAAAGAACCAGATCTTGCGCGGATGGATGCCGCGCAGATCCTCGGCCACCACCGGGATCTGTTCGGCCTTGAGGTAGTTCAGCACGAAGTCGGCGTTGCGCGTGCCGACCGGGTTGTTGGTGAAGCCCTTGAGCACATTGCCGCCGCCGAACACCTTGGCTTCCAGGCGATTGCGGGCGGCGCCGCGCTTGAGCAGATCGTTGATCAGCACTTCCATCGCGTAGCTGCCGTAGCGTGCCGGCGCGCCGTCGCCGCTCTGGCCGTCGGGCAGCATGAAGTGGTTCATGCCGCCGATCTTCAGCAACGGGTCGCGGATGCAGGCGGCCACGCACGAGCCCAGGATGGTGGTCAGCGCGGTGTCGTCGTCCACCACCAGGTACTGGGTCGGCAACAGCTTGGCCGCGATCGTCTGGAAGCGCGTGTCGTGATAGCGCATCACCTGGTCCAGGGCCATGGCGGCGGGGCTCATGCGCGATCCTTTTGCGCCCGACGGTACAGCGTGCGGCCACAGGGCTGGATCAGGTCGGCCGCATGCAGATAGTTCTCCGAATGGCCGGTGTAGAGCATGCCGTCGTCGTCCAGGTGCGGGATCAGCCGCGACAGGATGCCGCGCTGGGTGGGCTTGTCGAAATAGATCATCACGTTGCGGCAGAACAGCGCCAGGTACGGGCCGGCGACGTCGTAGCGCGGTTCCAGCAGGTTGAGCTGGCGGAACTCGAGCAGGTCGCGCAGCGCCGGCAGCACCCGACACTGGCCCTCGTTGGCGCCGCTGCCGCGCTGGAAGTACTTGCGCTTGAGCGCGGGGTCCAGGCTTGCGACGCGCTCCAGCGCGTACACGCCGCGCGAGGCGGTGGCCAGCACCTGGGTGTCGACGTCGGTGGCGAGGATCCGCACCGGCGGGGTCAGCGTGCCGAAGGCCTCGCAGGCGGTGATCGCCAGCGAGTAGGGCTCCTCGCCGGTGGAGGCCGCGCAGGACCAGATCTTCAGCGGCGCGGCGCTGGAGTGCTTCTGCAACTCTTCGCGCAGCCGCTCGAAATGGTGCGGCTCGCGGAAGAACGAGGTCAGGTTGGTGGTCAGCGCGTTGGTGAACGCCTCCCACTCGTCGCCGCCGTCGCGCTCCAGCCAGTCCAGGTAGTCGCGGAACGAGCGCAGGCCCAGCACGCGCAGGCGCCGCGACAGTCGGCCGTAGACCATGTCGCGCTTGGCTGGGGCCAGCGCGATGCCGGCCTTCTGGTAGATGAGGTCGCAGACCCGCTTGAAATCGCGATCGCTGAAGTCGAAGTCGCGATTGTCGGAGCCGGAAGAGGGCGAAGCAGGAGTCTGGATGGCCATGGTGTGCAGCGATGCTCGGTCACTCGGGTTATCGGCCGGCACCGGCCGAAATTGACAGCCGGCGTTCAGCGACGGCCATCAGCAAGGGTGTATCGGTTCAGAACTCCTGCCACTTGGCCTCGCTGGCGGTGGAAGCGCCCGCGGCGACTGCGGCGACGGGGCGCGGCCGTGTCGCCGGCCGGGGTCTGCCGCGGGCCGGGGCGGGCGCGGCTTGCGCCGTGGGCGCGTTGGCGGCGACACCGTGGTAGGTGTCCAGCTTGAACGCGGCGATGGCCGCGCCGAGTTGCCCGGCCTGGTCCTGCATCGAGCGCGCCGCGGCGGTGGCTTCCTCGACCAGGGCGGCGTTCTGCTGGGTGCTCTCGTCCATCTCCGTCACGGTCCGGTTGACCTGCTCGATGCCGGCGGACTGCTCCTGCGACGCGGCGGCGATCTCGCCCATGATGTCGGTGACGCGCCGCACCGAGGTCACGATCTCGCTCATGGTGCGGCCGGCCTGGTCGACCAGCGCCGAGCCTTCGGCGACGCGGCCGACCGACTCGTCGATCAAGCCCTTGATCTCCTTGGCGGCACTGGCCGAGCGCTGGGCGAGGGTGCGCACTTCGCTGGCGACCACGGCGAAACCGCGGCCCTGGTCGCCGGCACGGGCGGCTTCCACTGCGGCGTTGAGCGCCAGGATATTGGTCTGGAAGGCGATGCCATCGATGACGCCGATGATGTCGGCGATCTTCTTCGAGGACGCCTCGATGCCGTTCATGGTGGTGACCACCTGGCCGACCACGTCGCCACCCTGCGAGGCGACCGCGGCGGCGCCGGCGGCGAGCTGGTTGGCCTGGCGCGCATTCTCGGCGTTCTGCTTGACGGTGGAGGTCAGCTCTTCCATCGACGCGGCGGTGCGCTCCAGGCTGGCCGCCTGCTGTTCGGTGCGACGCGACAGGTCGTCGTTGCCGGCGGCGATCTCGGTCGAGGCGACATTGATGTTGGCGGCGGCGGCCTGGATGCGGCCGACGATGGCCGCCAGTTGCGCGGCGGTGGCGTTGGCGTCGTCGCGCAGCGCGGCGAACACGCCGTGGTACTCGCCGTGCATGCGCGCGGTGAGGTCGCCGGCGGCGATCGACTGCAGCAGCGTCGACAGCTCGCCCAGGTTGCGGTCGCTGACCGCCATCATCGCGTTGAGGTCCTGCACCATGGCGCGGAAGCCGAACTGGAAGCGGTCGGGATCGCCGCGCGTGCCGAACGCGCCGGCCGCGGCCGCCTCCGCCAGTTGCTTGATCTGCTCGCTCATCGCGGTCAGGTTCTGCTTGGCCATGTCCATGGTTTCGGTGAGCACGGCCTTTTCGCCGGGCAGCCGGTCCATGTCCTCGGACAGGTCGCCGATCGCGTAGCGCTGGATGATCTGCAGCAGGCGCATCTTCACCGCGATGTGCGAGGCGACCAACTCGTTGGTGCCCTTGACCATCTGCCCGTACTCGCCGGGGAAGGCGTTCTCGTCGATGCGGTAGCTGATGGTGCCGTGCGCATGCTGCTGCGCCATCTCGTCCTGCGCGCGGATCACCGCGTGGATGCGCGAGCGCATGACCAGCATGTCGTCCATCAGCTCGCCGATCTCGTCCTTGCCGTGCGGGTAGGTGGCGCCGTCCAGTTCGCCGCGGGCCACCGCCTGCGACAGGCGCTTGGCGGCGTGCAACTGGCGCGCGATGCCGCGCGCGATCAGCCAGGCGGTGACGCCGGCGAACAGCACGGCCAGCCCGAGCAGCGCCAGGATCAGGGTCTTGGTATTGGCCATCTGGCTGTCGGCGCGATCCATCTCCCGGTTCAGTTCGGCGACGTTGTACTGGGTCAGCGCCACGATGCGCTCGAACAGGGTCCGCCGCAGCGCACGCGACCGGGTGTCGGAGATCGTCTGCGCCGCCGCCACGTCACCGGCGCGCAAGGCGGTGCCCATGTCGGTGTTGGCCTGCAGATAGGCGTTCAGCGTTTCCTGGACACCGGCGTACATCTGGACCTGCTTGGGGTCGCGCATCATCGCCGCGATGACCTGCTGGTTCTTCGCCACCTCGGTGCGCACCTTCTGCATGCGCTTGAAGTAGTCGGCCTGGGCCTGGGCATCGTCGGCGCGCGACAGCTGCGCCAGCTCGTATGTACGGAACTCGCCCAGCTGCGCGCGCACCTCGGACAGGGCCTGGGTCGCCGGCACCCAGTCGTGCTCGATGTGCTTGAGTTCGGCGATCGACAGGTTGGTGCGGGAATAGGTGAACGCGCCCAGCACCAGCGTCAGCAGTGTGGTCAGGACGAAGGCGCCGATCAGCTTGTCGCGGATTTTCAGGTGCGAGAGCACGTTCATGGGCATTCCATGTGCGGTAGCGGGGTGGAAAAGCGGAGCGAAGGCGGCCGCGGCATCAGCCGGCGGAAGCGGGGCGGGGCGAGGGCGACGCAGAGGCAGGCTGCCGGTCGAGGCCGCGTGCGTGGCGCCGCCGGGACGGCCGGCGCGGAACCGTGCGCAGGATCTGCGCGCATGCGGCGCCGCGGCGCGGCGGCAAGCGACTGGACGACGGTGAAGATGGACAGCAAGGCATCACGTGCTCCCTGAACGGTCGCGGTCGTGACCCGGCGATGTCATGCGCGGATCACGTGGCGTGATCCTGATATCGACTAGCGCGGCGATTGCTTGAACCGCGCCAGGGGGTAAATCGCCATGCCGTGCCTGATCGTTTCTATGGCAGCGGTACGTCCGCTCAATCGGCCTCGATGGCCGGGGCCGCCGTGCGGACCAGCCGCAGCGGGGCCGATCGCGCCGCGCTCCGTGCCGCTGCGGCAGGCATGAGCGCCGCAGCGCCGTCCGCATGTGCCGACATCGCGTCCAGCCGGAACACCGCTGCGGCCTCGCCGAGCCGGCGGCCTTGCTCTTCCAGCGCCCGCGCCGAGGCGCTGGCCTCCTCGACCACGGCGACGTTCTGCTGGATCGCCTGGTCCATCTGCGCCACGGTGCGGCTGACCTGCTCGATGCCCATCGACTGCTCCTGCGAGGCCGCGGAAATTTCGCCCATGATGTCGGTGACGCGCTGCACCGAGGCGACGATCTCCTGCATGGTGCGGCCGGCCTGGTCGACCAGGACCGAGCCCTCGCTCACGCGGCCCACCGAGTCGTCGATCAGCGTCTTGATTTCCTTGGCGGCGTTGGCCGAGCGCTGCGCCAGGGTCCGCACTTCGGTGGCGACCACGGCGAAGCCGCGGCCCTGCTCCCCGGCGCGGGCGGCTTCCACCGCGGCGTTCAAGGCCAGGATGTTGGTCTGGAAGGCGATGCCGTCGATGACGCTGATGATGTCGGCGATCCTCTTCGACGACGCCTCGATGCCGCTCATGGTCTCGACCACTCTGCCGACCACCTCGCCGCCCTGCGAGGCCACCGACGCCGCCCCAGCCGCCAGTTGGTTGGCCTGGCGCGCGTGCTCGGCGTTCTGCTTCACGGTGGAGGTCAGTTCCTCCATCGAGGCAGCGGTCTCTTCCAGGTTGGCTGCCTGCTGCTCGGTGCGGCGCGACAGGTCCTCGTTGCCGCTGGCCAGTTCGGTGGTGGCGCCGTGGATGCTGCGCGCCGCGGCCTGGATGCGGCCGACGATGTCGGCGAGCTGGTCGGCGGTGGTGTTGGCATCCTCGCGCATCCGCGCGAACACGCCATGGAAGTCGCCCTGCATGCGCACGCTCAGGTCGCCGGCGGCGATCGCCTGCAGCAGCGCCGAGAGCTTGCCCAGGTTGCGGTCGCTGACCTCCATCATCGCGTTGAGGTCCTGCACCATCAAACGGAAGTCGTGCTGGAAGCGCTCGGCGTCGCCGCGCACGCTGAAATCGCCGGCGGCGGCCGCGGCGGCCAGACGCTTGATCTCGGTATTGATCGCCAGCAGGCTGGCCTTGGCGGCATCCATGGATTCGTGCAGCACCGCGCGGCTGCCGGGCAGGCGGCGGGCATCGCGATGCAGGTCGCCGTTGGCGTATTCGTTGAGCACGGCGATGGCGTCGACGATGGCGTCCAGGTGCTCGAACATCATGCGGTTGATGCTGGCGGCCAGTTCGCCGTACACGCCGGGGAAATCCTCCGGCATGCGGTGGGACATGTCCTTGTCGGCATGCAGCACGGCCATCCGGGCGGTCTCGCTGGAGAAGCGCTCCAGCATCCGGATCATCTCGCCGGTGGCGCGCAGCATTTCGCCGGTCTCGTCGCGGCCGGGGTTGTCGATGCGCACGCTGAGGTCGCCGCGCGACACCGCGCGGATCGCCTCCAGGCTGCGCGACACCGGCCGCAGCACCGAACTGCCGATCAGCCAGTTGATGCCGAAGGCGAGCAGCACCAGGATGCCGCCGGCCAGGGTCATCACCCCGGTGAAGATCAGCGCCTGCGCCTGCACGTCGTCCATGTAGACGCCGGTGCCGATCACCCAGTGCCAGGGCGCGAACGGGGCGTTGTAGGAAACTTTCTCCACCGGCGTCTCGTTGCCGGGCTTGGGCCACAGGTAGTCGACGTAGCCGCCGCCGGCCTCGGCCACCTTGACGAACTCGCGGAAGATCGGCTTGCCGTCGGCGCTGAGCACCTGGCCGATGTCCTTGCCGATCAGATCCTTGCGGGTGGGATGCATCAGCATGGTCGGGTGCAGGTCGTGCACGTAGAAGTAGTCCACGCCGTCGCGGGCTCGCATCGACTCCAGGGTGCGCAGGGCGGTGCGCTGCGCCTCCGCCAGCGGCATGCTGCCCTTGTCCACCTCGGCCGCATAGGCGCGTACCACGCCCAGCGCCAGCTCGATCTGGCTCTTCAGCGCCTGCTCGCGCGTGTTGCGGATGTCCAGGTACTGCATCCGCGCGGCGATCACCGCCAGCAGGACGATCCCGGCGCCCAACAACACGGTCTGCCACAGGAACTTGCGGCGCAGCGGCAGATCCGAGAGGCGGGTGAGCAACGAGCGAGACGACATCGACCTGTTCCTTGGAAAGGATCCCAGGGATTTAACGGCCCCGGGAACGATGAAATTGAGCGCGCGGCGCGATCGATTCGTAGACAATCCGCGCGCCGACGCGGCCATCAAAAAAATCCCCGGCGCGAGGCCGGGGAGAGGGATGCAGCGACAGGCCGGGCCGGTCTCAGAACTCCTGCCAGTCGGAATCGGCCAGCGCCGGTTCGACCTTGCGGGCGCGCACCGGCGCCGGCTTGGCGGAGGCGACAGCCGCAGGCTTCTTCGCCACCGGTGCCGGACGGGGTGCGGCCACGGCGTGCGGTGCATGCACCACCACGGCCTGGGCCGACTGCTCGACGCGGAAGATCGACACGGCCTCGGTCAGCTGACCGGCCTGTTCTTCCATCGAGCGCGCTGCGGCGGTGGCTTCTTCCACCAGGGCGGCGTTCTGCTGGGTGGTCTCGTCCATCTGGGTGACGGTCTGGTTGACCTGCTCGATGCCGGCGGACTGCTCCTGCGAGGCCGCGGCGATCTCGCCCATGATGTCGGTGACGCGCTGCACCGAGGCGACGATCTCGGTCATGGTCTGGCCGGCCTGGCGGACCAGGGTCGAGCCGTTGGTCACCTGGCCCACAGAAGCGTCGATCAGGCCCTTGATCTCCTTGGCGGCGTTGGCCGAGCGCTGGGCGAGGGTGCGCACTTCGCTGGCCACCACCGCAAAGCCGCGGCCCTGTTCGCCGGCACGCGCGGCTTCGACCGCGGCGTTGAGCGCCAGGATGTTGGTCTGGAAGGCGATGCCGTCGATCACCGAGATGATGTCGCCGATCTTCTTCGAGGACGCTTCGATGCCGCTCATGGTCTCGACCACGCGGCCGACCACGTCGCCGCCCTGCGAGGCCACCGAGGCCGCGCCTGCGGCCAGCTGGTTGGCCTGACGCGCATGTTCGGCGTTCTGGCGCACGGTGGAGGTCAGTTCCTCCATCGACGCGGCGGTCTCTTCCAGGTTGGCGGCCTGCTGCTCGGTGCGGCGCGACAGGTCGTCGTTGCCGGCGGCGATCTCGCCGGCCGCGGCGTTGATCGCGTTCGCCGACTGCTGGATGCGGCCGACGATGGCCGCCAGCTGTTCGGCCGTGGCGTTGGCGTCGTCGCGCATGGTCGCGAACACGCCCTGGAAGTCGCCGTGCATGCGCGCGGTGAGGTCGCCTTGCGACAGCGCGGTCAGCAGCTTGGACACTTCGCCGATGCTGTCGCCGTTGGCCTGCAGCAGGCCGTTGAGCTGCTGCGCCAGCTGCAGGAAGAAGCCGTGCTTGCCTTCCACGCCGACGCGCCCGCTGAGGTCGCCGGCGGCGGCCTCGCGCACGATCTTGGCCACTTCCTGCTCGACCTGCGCTTCCAGGGTGCGGTCGCGCGCTTCGCAGACGAAGCCGATGTGGTTGCCATGCGCATCGCGGATGGCGGTGATGGTCTGGGCGATGCGCGTGTCGGCATAGACCATCTCGCGCTCCATGACGCCGTTCTTTTCCAGCTCCGACAGGGTCTTGGGGTCGTGCTGGTTGCGGTACTCCAGTACCGTGACCGGCGAGCCCACCAGCGGCAGGCTCGAATCGAAGGCCGGCGCCACCGATTGGATCTGCTGGGCGTACTTGTCGGCCAGGCCCTGCATCGACGGGTTGGCGTAGACGATGTTGTAGTCCAGGTCGACGATGAACATGCCGGTGGAGGAATTGTCCAGCGCGGTGCGGATGCGCAGGTTCTCGGAGGCGACCGCGGCGTCGCGCTCGATGCGCCCGCGCAGGTCCTGCTGCATGCGCTTGAGCGCCTGCATCAGCTCGCCGATTTCGTCCTTGCCGTTGGCGTCGATATGTCCGTCGAGCTTGCCGCCGGCGACATCGCTGGCGACCTTGACCGCATCGCGCACGCTGTTGGCCAGCATCCGGCCGAACAGGAAGGCCATGCCGATCGCGGCGCCAAAGCCGATCAGCAGGCAGACCAGCAGGGTGGCGGCGGCCTTGCGGTAGGTGCCGCTGGCGGCGTCGGCTGCGGTCTTGGCCTGGCGGTCGTTCTCGCCGATCAGCGCGATGACGTCATCCATCACCTTGTTGTGCAGGGTGCGGGTCTCGCCGGTGAAGGTGTCGATGGCATCGTCGTGCAGATCCAGCTGCAGCATTTCGTCGACGGACTGGTAGGAGGCGCTGGCCTTCTTCCAGTCGGCGACCAGGCGATCATAGAGCGCCTTTTCCTGCGGGCTGGCGATCCTGGGGGGATACTTGGCCAGGATCGTATCCAACTGCTTCTTCAGCGCGGCCTGGCGCGCAGCCGATTCCTTCTTCAGTGCATCGCTGCTGCGGATCAGGCTCTGGTAGGCGGCATTGCGGTACTCGCCGAGGATGCCGCGCATTTCGCCGCCGGTGCGCACGCTCGGCACCACCTGCGTCGATACGTCTTTGGTCACGCCATCGAGCGCGTTCAGGCCGCGATAGGCGGCCACGCCCTGGATCAGCATCAGCGCCAGCACGACGCCGAATGCCAGCATCAGCTTGGGCATCACCTTGAGATCTTTTATCCACTGCATGAGCGGTTCCCGTAATTCGGAGGGGGGCGACAAGGGGCAAAAACGACAAACGCCGCCGTGCCGGACCGTCTGTGCGGGTCCAGCGCGGCGGCGCAAAGGCTTACTTGATGGTCGCCAGCTTCAGGCTGGACGGCGCGCTGACCTGGATTTCGGCACGCGAGCTGTCGCGCTCGATCTTGCCGATCACGCAGACGTCCTTGCCTTCCAGGGTCTCCGGCGCGAAGCCGAACTTGCTGCGGTCGGCGCCGGCGATGCGGGCGGAGAAGGTGTGGCGCGGGAACATGCCGCCCATGTACAGGAAGGTCGGCTCGCCTTCGGAGTTCTGCGCGTACTTGGCCTTCTCGACCTTGCCGCAGACCATGCCGTCCTTGCCGACGAAGCGGGTGGCCATCTCCGGCGGGATCATCTGCTGGGACTGGGCGAAGGTGCTGGGGCTGGCGGCGAGCAGCAGGACCAGCAGCATGGGAAAGCTCGGTTTCATGGAACGACTCCTTGGGGGCGGGGGCTGAAGTGAGGGCTGTGTGATGGCCAGCCACCTTTCAGCTATCGGCCTGAAACCGGTTAACTTGATTCTCACAAGTGATAAACAGTTCGCATTTCAAATAAAAAACCCGCCGTGAGGCGGGTTTCGTCTACAGCCGGGCCGGCCGTCGCCGTCAGGCGGCTTCGTCGACGTGGGCGTGCTGCTGGCCGAACTCGGCGCTGTCCAGCAGGGTCTCGATGTCCAGCAGGATCAACATCTTGTCGTCCTGGGTGCCGATGCCGGAGATGAAGCGGGTATCGACCGCGGCGCCGAACTCGGGGGTCGGGCGGATCTGCTCTTCGTTCAACGGGATCACGTCGGAGACGCTGTCCACGACGATGCCGACCACGCGGTTCTCGACGTTGAGCACGATCATCACGGTGAAGGCGTCATAGCGCGCCTCCTTCAGGCGCAGCTTCAGGCGCAGGTCGATCACCGGCACGATGGTGCCGCGCAGGTTGATCACGCCCTTGATGTACTCGGGGGCGTCCGGGACCCGGGTCACCGAGTCGTAGCCGCGGATTTCCTGCACCTTGAGGATATCCACGCCGTAGTGTTCTTCACCGAGGGTGAAGCTGAGGAATTCGCCGCCGGTGGCGCCGGAGGTGGAGGTGGTCTTGTCGTTCATCGTGTGCTCCTGGTGCGCACGGAATTGCGGTGGTGGCGGAATTGGGGAAGCGCGACTCTGATGCTAGATCGGCGCGTGGCCGCCGAACTTTAGACCTCGGCCGGTTGGCCGGGCCCGGCGTTCAGGAAAGCACGCCGCTCTTGCGGGCGCTGCGCTGGCGCTCGATGCGGAACACGTAGCGCTGGATCGCCGCGTCGGCGCCGCGCGGCAGGTCCAGGAAGCGCATGCCTACCCGCAGCGTGTCCTGGCCGTTGGCGAGCTTGGAGACATACATGTTGCAGACCTGCAGGGTCAGCCGGATGGCGTCGGCATCGGGCAACTGCAGCACGCAGTTCGGGTAGCGCTCCTGCACTTTCGGCATCGGCTGGCCGTGCACCAGCGCCACCGCCAGGCCGCCGCCGCTGATGTCCACCACGCGCAGCTTCAGTTCGACCTGGCCGGCGTCGTCCTCGATGCGCAGCACGCACAGCGGCGAGTCGGTGATGGGGGTCTCCAGGCGGAAATGCTCGCGCCGCTGCAGGTAGTACAGCGATTCCGGGAGCGGGGCGCGGAAGCCGTGCTGGCCGTCGTGTTCGACGCGCTGGGGGTGTTCGATGCGGAAACGCACCCGTACCTTGTCCAGTTGGGCGAAGCACAGCAGGTACTCGGCCTGTTCGGCGGCGCGATTGGAGGCTTCGTTGACGCTCAGGTCCAGCAGCACTTCGTCCTCGTCCAGCGCCAGCAGCGCGGTCGAGAAGGCCTGGTCGCGGCCGCCCACGTGCGCGCTGACCTGCGAACGCTGCTGGATCAGCGACTGCAGCAACTGGCGGATCTGTCGCGGCTTGTCCAGCAGGAAACGGTCGTCCTCCACCTCTTCTTCCGGCGAAGACGGGACGTGGGAGTCGCTGGGAGTGCCTTCGGCCATGGTGGACAGTGCGTACGGGAAGTGGGTGGGGCCGCACCGCATCGGCACGCCCCACGCATGCTATCGGCTGAGCTGGGCTTTTTTGTAGACCGGATGCACGTTGCCGCCGCTGGCGGAGACGCCCGACGGCGAGCGCTGCTCCAGGGTGAAGGATGCCACGGCCCGGGCCAGTTCGCCCGCCTCCTGTTCCATCGAACGCGCGTTGGCGCTGGCTTCCTCGACCAGGGCGGCGTTCTGCTGGGTCGCCTCGTCCATCTGGGTGACGGTCTGGTTGACCTGCTCGATGCCGGCCGACTGTTCCTGCGAGGCCGAGGCGATGTCGCGCATGATGTCGGTGACCCGCTGCACCGAGGTCACGATCTCGCTCATGGTGCGCCCGGCCTGGTCGACCAGCGCCGAGCCTGTGGCGACGCGGCCGACCGACTCGTCGATCAGGTCCTTGATCTCCTTGGCCGCACTCGACGAGCGCTGGGCGAGGGTGCGCACCTCGCTGGCCACGACGGCGAAGCCGCGGCCCTGGTCGCCGGCGCGCGCGGCTTCCACCGCGGCGTTCAGCGCGAGGATGTTGGTCTGGAAGGCGATGCCGTCGATGACGCCGATGATGTCGGCGATCTTCTTCGAGGACGCCTCGATGCCGTTCATGGTGGTGACCACCTGGCCGACCACGTCGCCGCCCTGCGAGGCCACCGCCGCCGCGCCGACCGCCAGTTGGTTGGCCTGGCGCGCATGCTCGGCGTTCTGCTTGACGGTGGAGGTCAGCTCCTCCATCGAGGCCGCAGTTTCTTCCAGGCTCGCCGCCTGCTGTTCGGTGCGGCGCGACAGGTCGTCGTTGCCCGCGGCGATCTCGCCGGCCGCGGTGTTGATCGCATCGGAGGCGCCTTGGATCTGCCGCACGATCGTCGACAATTGCTCGGCAGTGGCGTTGGCGTCGTCCTTCATGTTCGCGTACACGCCCTGCAGGTCGGCGTCGATGCGCCGCGACAGGTCGCCCTCGGCCAGCGCGCGCAACAACTGCTGGATGTGGCCCAGGCCGGAGGCGCTGGCAGCGAGCATGGCGTTGATCTGTTCGCCCAACTGCAGCAGGAAGCCGTGCTTGCCGTCCAGGCGGATGCGCCCGCCGAGGTCGCCGGCGACTGCGCCGCGCACGATGCCGGCGATCTCTTCTTCCACCGCCACCTCCTCGGTGCGATCGGCCCATTCCACCACGAAGCCCAGGCGGTTGCCCGCCGCGTCGGTGACCGGATTGACGATCAGGCGCATGGTGTGGCCGCCCACGCGGATCTGCGCACGGTGCGTGCCCTTGAGCTCGGCGAGCATGCGCGCCTGATGTTCCGGGTGGCGGTGGAACACGTCGATGGTCTGGCCCAGCAGTGCGCTGGCATCGAACTGCGGCAGATCGCGGCGCAGATCCTCCTGCACGTCGCTGAGCATCTGCAGCAGCGGCCGGTTGACGTAGACGATGCGGCGCTCGGCGTCGGCGATCATCACGTTGGTGGTGACGTCGTCCAGCGCGCTGCGGATGCGCTGGGTCTCGCGCTGGGCCTCGCTGTCCTGCTCGCGGCTGTGCAGCAGTTGCGCGTTGGCGGCGACCAGGGTGTGGGCGATGGAGCCTTCCGGCAGGGTCAGCGCGCGGATTGCGGCCGGCAGCGGCTGCTGCTGGGCGATGGCGCGCGCGGCCTGCGCCAGATCGTGCGGGTCGTGGCCCACATCCAGCAGTTGCCGGCGCATCTGCACCGCCATCGGCACCAGGATCGCCGCTTCCACCGCCACGTACAACGCGTGGATCGCCAGAATGCCGATTCCGGCCTCGGCGGTGAACACGCGCACCGGCAGGCCGCGATGCTGCAGCCAGAAGAACAACACGTGATGCACGGCGATCGCCGCGGCGGCGACCATGATCGGCCGCCAGTCGCGGTAGTACAGCAACAGCGCGATCAGCAGGATGACGCCGAAGTGCACCTCGATCATGCCGCCGGCCTGCTGGATCAGCGCGGCCGCCAGTACCATCAGGCCCAGCGCCACGGTGCAGCGGCTGAGCAGGCTGCCCGGATACAGCTTCACCTGCAGGGCGATGACCGCCAGGGTCGGCAGGCTGACCGTCAGCCACAACGTCCACGTGCCCTGATGCCAGGCGGCGCCCAGGCTGGCGAGGGTGGCCAGCACCGCCACCACCACGAACAGGCGGTCGGCCTGGGCCGCCAGTTTCTGCAGATAGACGTAGCGCTCGTTGCCGATGAGGAAATTGCCGTGGTGAGGCGACGCGCTCATGCGAGGGATTCCTTGGAGTCGATGGGACATCCGCACGAGGCGGGCGAGATCAGCGGCGAGACGCCGCTGGTGGCGAGTAGCCGGGGGATCAGCGTGGCGGCGGCGATGGAGCTGCCGCAGCCGGCCAGTTGTGCCGGGCCGGCATAGATCAGGCGGGACTGCGCATCAAAGACGATCAGCGCATAGGGCAGGGCCGGTGGTGCCGCACGGTCGCGCAGGTCGACGCTGCGGATGCCCGGCAGTGGCGCCGTCGTCGGTGCGGCGCATGCGCAGTCGGCCACGCGCAGGCGGAACGCGACGGCCTGGCCGGCGGTGACGGCGGCGGGCGCGAAGGCCAGCAGGCGCGCACGGATGGCCTCGGCGCTGTCGGCCGGGGGCGGCGTGGCAGACGCCACCAGGTGGGCGACGGCCCAGACGCTCCAGACCGCCAGCAGCAACAGGCCCGCCGGCAATCGCAGAACGTGCCGCGATCGGTCGGCATCGGTGGGGCGTGTCTGCATGGAAGACCGGCCTGGGCGGCGCCGGCATCTACCGGCTGTTCACGTTATCGACAGCGACCATCGTTCCTTAAGGTGGTATTCATTCCATTTCACGCTGTGGTCACGATACCGCTTTGGTGTGTCCGTACCGAAGCTGAATGTCTCAGGCTTGGAAACGATCGGCCGCGGGACGCCCGCAGCCGATCGGTCTTTCCAGTTGTCGCGTCGGTGGCAGGCGTGGCGCCGCCGGCCGGTGCCGGGCAGGCGGCAGGCTGGCTCCAGGGTGACCCTCGCGCGCAGGCTCAGGCGAGCGTGTGCGCCGGCCCGTGCGGGGACAGCACCGCCGGCGCGCGTGCCGAGGACGCGGTTTCCACCTTGAACACCGCCACCGCCTGGCGCAGCTGCCCGGCCTGATCTTCCATCGAACGTGCCGCGGCGGTGGCTTCTTCCACCAGTGCCGCGTTCTGCTGCGTGCTCTCGTCCATCTGGGTGACGGTGCCGTTGACCTGTTCGATGCCCGACGATTGTTCCTGCGAGGCGATGGCGATCTCGCCCATGATGTCGGTGACGTGCTGCACCGAGGTCACGATCTCCTGCATCGTGTTGCCGGCACGTTCGACCAGGGCCGAACCCTCGGCGACGCGCTCGACCGAATCATCGATCAGGCCCTTGATCTCCTTGGCGGCGCCGGCCGAGCGCTGCGCGAGCGTGCGCACTTCGCTGGCGACCACGGCGAAGCCTCGACCCTGTTCGCCGGCCCGCGCGGCTTCGACCGCGGCGTTGAGCGCCAGGATATTGGTCTGGAAGGCGATACCGTCGATGACGCTGATGATGTCGCCGATCTTCTTCGACGACGCCTCGATGCCGCTCATGGTCTGCACCACCTGGCCGACCACGTCGCCGCCTTGCGAGGCCACCGAGGCCGCGCTGGCGGCCAACTGGTTGGCCTGGCGCGCGCGTTCGGCGTTCTGCTTGACCGTGGAGGTCAGCTCCTCCATCGAGGCCGCAGTTTCTTCCAGGCTCGCCGCCTGCTGTTCGGTGCGGCGCGACAGGTCGTCGTTGCCGGTGGCGATCTCGGCCGCGGCGCCGTTGATGCTGATCGCGGCGGTCTGGATGCGCGCGACGATCGTCGCCAGTTGTTCGGTGGTGCTGTTGGCGTCGTCGCGCATGGTCGCGAACACGCCCTGGAAATCGCCGTGCATGCGCGCGGTCAAATCGCCCGCGGCGATGGCGCGCAGCAGGGACGACAGCGCCTGCAGGTTGCCGTCGGAGGTGGCCATCAACTGGTTGAGGCTGTCGACCATCAGCCGGAAGTCGTACTGGAAGCGCGCGGTATCGCCGCGCACGCTGAAGTCGCCGGCCGCGGCGGCGCCGGCCAGGTGCTTGATCTCGGTGTTCATCGCGGTCAGGTTGTGCTTGACCGTGTCCATCGTCTCGGTGAGACGCGCCTTTTCGCCCGGCAGGCGGTCCATGTCTTCGGACAGGTCGCCGATGGCGTAACAGCCCATGATCTGCGCCAGGCGCTCGGTCACCGCGATGTGCGATGCGGCCAGCGCATTGCTGTCGCGGACCATGCGCCCGTAGTCGCCCGGGAAGGTGCTTTCGTCCATGCGGTAACTGGTCTGGCCGGCATCGTGGCACTTGGCCATCTCGGTCTGCGCGGCCAGCACCTCGCGCAGCTGTTGCTGCATGCGTTGCATGTCGGCCAGCAGTCGCCCGCTTTCGTCGCGGCTGGGCACCACGATGCGGGCGTCCAGGCGGCCCTCGGCGATGTCGGCGGCGACGCTGGCGGCGCGGCGCACGTTGCGGGTCAGGGTGATCAGCGTATGCACGCAAACCGCCGCGATCAGCAGGGTCAGCAGGCCGAGCCCGGCAGCGGCGGCCCACATCGCCTGCAGCGAGGCGTCCAGGTGTCGTTGCGATTGGCGCTGCAGCGCCTGCAAGCCGGTGGCACTGAGGCTGTGCAAGGCGTCGTCCCAGCCATGCAGGGCCGCGTCCCAACGTTGATCGGCATCGGCGTTGCCGCCGTCCAGGGCCTGCGCCAGCTGCGGCAGCGCGCGATCGGCGACCGCCGCCTCGGCGGCGACCGCACGCGACAAGGCCGGATCCGGTTGCTCCAGCAGGCCCAGCGCCTTCTTCAGCTCATGCCGCAGGCGCGCGTGATCGCGGGCCAGTTCGGCGATCTGCGCGTGCAGCATCGGCGTCTCGGCGCCGGCCTGGGAGGGGACGTGCATCGCATCCAACCGGGTCAGCGTTTCGCTGGTGACCGGGGCGTAGATCAGGCTGCTGACCACCAAGTGGTAGCTTTCCACGTACGGCGTATAGACCAGCTGGCTGTCGTCGCGCAGGGCATCCAGCGCGTCGTCGGCCTGGTCCGCCACCGCCGCGAAATCGTTGCGCCTGGTCCGCAAGATCTGCTGCAGCTGCGCCAGCGCCGCCGTGCTGCGGTCGAAGCCGGGCAGGGACGGCACGGTCCGCTGCAGTTCGCGCAGCGCCCGGTCCGCGGTGTCGCGCGCTTTCGCCACGTCTGCGGCGTCGCCCACCTGTTCTTCCTGCAGCGCCCCGAGCAGGACCAGCATGTCGCGCAGCGGCGCGTAGCTGCGCAGTTCGGCGCGGCTGACCTCCACGCCGTCGCTGAGCGTGCGCGTGTACAGCAGCAGCGGAATGGCCAGCCCGATCAAGGCCAGGGCGCCGATCAGGCTGAGCTTGCGCGCGATGGGAAGGTCGTGCCAGACCCGCAAACGGGAGCGGTGTTCGGAGGCGAGCGGAGCGGCGTGGTTCGCGGGATGCGACGTCATTGCGCGGGTCTCTGAGGAAGAGCGAAAGAAGGCGGGCGATCCACAGGGAACCGCGCCATGGGAATGCGGGGTGCAACCGGATGGCCGCGGAACTTCGCCTGTCCAGGCGCGCGCATGCGATGGAATCGGCGGCGCTCGACCGGGTCGGGCAGATCTTTAGCGGCCGTCGTAGACAAATGTTGAACCTGTCATCATGACCGCGTTAAGCCGCCGCCCATGCTGTGCAACCCTTGGCAGAGGGACGCATCGGGCGGGACATACGCGGCCGGGCGTGGCCCGGATGCAGCATGCGTGAGTCTTTTCGCGTGCCGTGCCCGGTGGTCGGCGCCTCTCGGCCGGGCAGCGGCGTCGGGTCAGCTTTGTTCGATGGGGCCGCCCCGGATTGCAGCGTCGGCTGCCTGCGTGATCGGGTGGATTTGAGCGAGGCATTGCATTGCCGATGACCGCGACCGCGGAGTCGTGGCGGGCTGCACGCTTACCCGTGTGAGGGACTGTCGGTGACGTCCGAGATGAGGCTGGGATGAAGCCTCAGGCCGTCACGGCTGCAGTCAAACCGGGCAGACCGTGGCGGCATCGGCGTGAGCCTCGGGACATTGCGAGACGGCAGCCGATCGCAGTGTCGATCGGCTGCCAGGCGCGTCCTTGCGGGGGCGGTGCCAGGCGACTGGTCGCCGTGGGATCAGAACTCCTGCCACGTATCGCCATTGCTTGTCGCGGCCACGGTCGCGCGGCGCGCGGTCGGCGCTTGCGGGCCGACGCCGGCCTTCGCCACAGTCTTGATCGGCGGCTTGGCGCTCCGTGCGGCCGGCGCAGTGCGGACAGGCGCAGGCCTTGCCATCGCGGCGACATTGTCGATCTTGAACAGCGCGACCGCATCGCTCAGTTGCACGGCCTGCTCTTCCATCGAACGCGCGGCGGCAGTGGCTTCTTCCACCAGGGCGGCGTTCTGCTGGGTGGTCTCGTCCATCTGCGTCACGGTCTGGTTGACCTGCTCGATGCCCGCGGACTGCTCCTGCGAGGCGGCCGAGATCTCGCCCATGATGTCGGTGACCCGCTGCACAGAGGCGACGATCTCGTGCATGGTCTTGCCGGCCTGGTCGACCAGGGCCGAACCGGTGGCGACGCGGCCGACCGAATCGTCGATCAAGGTCTTGATTTCCTTGGCGGCACCGGCCGAGCGCTGGGCGAGGGTACGCACTTCGCTGGCGACCACGGCGAAGCCGCGGCCTTGGTCGCCGGCCCGCGCCGCCTCCACTGCGGCGTTGAGCGCCAGGATGTTGGTCTGGAAGGCGATGCCGTCGATCACGCCGATGATGTCGGCAATCTTCTTCGACGACGCTTCGATGCCGTTCATGGTCTCGACCACCTGACCGACCACGTCGCCGCCTTGCGAGGCCACCGAGGCGGCACCCGCGGCCAATTGATTAGCCTGGCGCGCGTGTTCGGCGTTCTGCTTCACGGTGGAGGTCAGTTCCTCCATCGACGCGGCGGTTTCTTCCAGGCTTGCCGCCTGCTGTTCGGTGCGGCGCGACAGGTCGTCGTTGCCGGCAGCGATCTCGGTGGCGGCGGCGTTGATGCTGACCGCCGCGGTCTGGATGCGGCCGACGATGCCGGTCAGCTGATCGGCGGTGGCGTTGGCGTCGTCGCGCATCTGCGCGAACACACCGTGGAACTCGCCGTCCATGCGCGCGGTGAGGTCGCCCGCGGCGATCGACTGCAACAAGGCCGACAGCTTGCCGAGGTTGCGATCGCTGACGTCCATCATCGCGTTGAGGTCCTGCACCATCAGTCGGAAATCGTGCTGGAAGTGCGCTGCGTCGCCGCGGGCGCTGAAGTCGCCGGCGGCCGCCGCCGCGGCCAGGCGCTTGATCTCGGTGTTGATCGCCAGCAGGCTGGCCTTGGCCGCATCCATCGATTCGTGCAGCACCGCGCGGCTGCCGGGCAGGCGACGGGCGTCGCGGCGCAGGTCGCCGTTGGCGTATTCGTTGAGTACGCCGATGGCGTCGACGATGGCATCCAGGTGCTCGAACATCATGGTGTTGATGCCCTTGCTCAGCTCGCCGTACACGCCGGGGAAGTCCTGCGGCATGCGGTGGCTCATGTCCTTGTCCGCATGCAGTTCGATCATCAATGCGGTTTCGCTGGAGAAGCGCCGCAGCTGGTTCTGCATCCGATCCATCGCGACCAGCAGGCGGCCGGGCTCGTCGCGCGCGGTGGTGCTCACGTCGTTGTCCAGGCGTCCGTCGGCGATGGCCTCGGCGGCGCGGGTGGCGCGGCTCAGCGGTCCAGTCAGGCTGCGGGTGATGGTCCAGCCCAGCAGGCCGCTGACCAACAGGACGGCCAGGCCGCCGGAGATCAGGACGATGCGCCCGCGCGCCATCGCCGCCGACGAGACCGCATAGGCCTCCTTGCTCAGGCGCCGCTGCAGATCGGCATTGGCGCGGATCGCGGCCTGCTGCTTCTCCATCGCCACCGATGCATCGCCGAGCAACAGCGCCTGCGCCTGCGCGTTCTGGTCCTTTTCGCCGAGCGCCAGCACCTGATTGTTCAGCTGCACCGATCGTGCGCGCGAGACCTCGATCGTATCCATGGCTTGGCGCTCGGCCGGGCTGGCCGGCATCGCCGACAAGGCATCGTGCGCGGTCTTGTAGCGCGCCCGGTTGCTCTTCACCATGTTGATCATCTTCTGGTTGGCCGCGTCGCCATCGACGATGGTGACGGCCATCAACCCAATCTGCACGTTGGTGTTGGCGTCGAGCATCTCGTTGGAGAGCCGCACCTTTTCCATGTTGTTGTTGACGATGCTGTCCAGCTCGCGATGCGCCCTGGCCATGGTCAACAGCCCCATGGCGACCAGCAGGCCGGACAACAGGATGAGGATGCCGAACGCCACACCCAGGCGCCGACCGACGTTGTAGCGTTGCAGAAGTGCGTTCATAACCGACCTTTGGGACAGAGGGGGAGTCGGGTCGTAAGCGCTGGCAAATCAGCAGTTGCGACGCGTCGTGGCGGTGCCTTGCCGCACCCTCAATATCGACGTGTCGGTGAGAAGTTGAGCAATTCTCACCGAATCGTTGGCGGTCGGTTAGGAAGCTGTCTGCCGGCTACATTGCACCTGGCGGGATGGGGGAAATCCGACGTTGTTCCGACATCCACTGCTGTGTAATGAGAAAGGCTGCATCTTGCCCTTGAGGCGCGCGGGTCGAACTACACCGCATGGCGCCGAGGCCGGTCGTCAGGCTGGCAGCCCGACGACCGACCGAACCGATCAGAACTCCTGCCAGTCCCCGCCGCCCGCGATGGCGACGCGCTTGGCTGGCTGCCGCAATGGACGCGCCGTCGTCTTGGCGGCATGCGCCGGCTTGGCCGCAACAATGGGTACCGATGCCGGTGCAGCGCGCACGCCGGCCACAGCGACGCCGGTGTTGTCGAGCTTGAACAACGCCACCGTGCTGGTGAGCTGGCCAGCCTGCTCCTCCATCGCGCGTGCCGCGGCGGTGGCTTCCTCGACCAGCGCGGCGTTCTGCTGGGTGGTCTCGTCCATCTGCATCACGGTCTGGTTGACCTGTTCGATGCCCGACGATTGCTCCTGCGATGCGGAGGAGATCTCGCCCATGATGTCGGTGACGCGTTGCACCGAGGCAACGATCTCGCTCATGGTCCGGCCTGCCTGGTCGACCAGCACCGAACCTTCGGCCACGCGCGTGACCGAATCGTCGATCAGGCCCTTGATTTCCTTGGCGGCGCCGGCCGAGCGCTGCGCCAGGGTACGCACTTCGGTGGCGACCACGGCGAAACCGCGGCCCTGGTCGCCGGCACGGGCGGCTTCCACCGCTGCGTTGAGCGCGAGGATGTTGGTCTGGAAGGCGATGCCATCGATGACGCTGATGATGTCGGCGATCTTCTTCGACGAGGCCTGGATACCGCTCATGGTTTCGACCACCTGGCCGACCACGTTACCGCCTTGCGAAGCCACCGAGGCCGCACCCACCGCCAACTGGTTAGCCTGGCGGGCGTGTTCGGCGTTCTGCTTGACCGTGGAGGTCAATTCTTCCATCGACGCGGCGGTCTCTTCCAGACTGGCGGCCTGCTGCTCGGTGCGGCGCGACAGGTCGTCGTTGCCGGCGGCGATCTCGGTGGCGGCGGCATTGATGCTCACCGCCGCGGTCTGGATGCGGCCGACGATCGTGGCCAACTGTTCGGCGGTGGTATTGGCATCGTCGCGCATTCTGGCGAACACGCCGTGGAAGTCGCCATGCATGCGTGCGGTCAGATCGCCGGCGGCGATGGATTGCAGCATCCGCGACAACGCCTGCAGGTTGCCGTCGACGGTGGCCATCAGTTGATTGAGGCTCTCGACGATGGCGCGGAAATCGTACTGGAAGTGCACCGTGTCTCCGCGCGCGGCGAAATTGCCGGCCAGGGCCGCGGCAGCGAGTTGGTTGATCTCGCCACTCATGCGCATCAGATTGCCCTTCACTGCAGCCATCGCCGTGGTGATGGTGGCCTTCTCGCCGGGCAGCTGCGGCATGTCCTGGGAAAGGTCGCCGATCGCGTAGCGTTCGATCAGGTGGACGGTCTGCATTTTCACCGCGATGTGATCGGCGACCATCTTGTTCGCGTCGTGGACCATGCGTGCGTAGTCGCCCATGAACGCGCCCTCGTCCATGCGGTAGCTGATCTCGCCGAGCTCGTGGCGGCGCGCCATCTCTTCCTGTGCCTGGAGCAAGTTACGCAATTGCGTCTGCATGGCGTGCATGGCATTCAGCAACCGCCCCGGTTCGTCGCGCATGTCGGTGGCGACGTCGTTGTCCAGGCGCCCGCTGGCGATGGCCTCGGCGGCGCGGGTGGCACGGTTCAGCGGCTGGGTCAGACTGCGGGTGATCGTCCACCCCAGCAGGCTGCTGGCGAGCAGTACCATGATGCCGCCGGCGATCAGCAGATTGCGGCCATTGGTGATGGCCTGCGTCGCCTTGGCGTAGGCGGCCTGCAATTGCTCGTTCTGCAGGTCCACGTTCTCGCGGATGTAGCCGTTCCAGGCCAGGGTGGCAGGGCGCGAGCGGTTGATCAGCAGCGCTTGCGCTTCGTCGTTGCGATCTGCCAGCGAGAGCGCAATGACCTGGTCGTTCAATGCGCGTGCTGTCGCCCGTGCCGCGTCGATCTTGGCACGCAGCACTTTGCCTTTCGCGGACGGAGGAAACTTGTCCAGCTCGGCGCGCAATTCGGTGTAGCGCTGACGGTTCTTCTTGACCTCGGCCAGTGCCTGCTGGTTGAGTGCGTCGCTGGTCACCATCGCCAGCGTCCCGAGCGCGCCAAGGATCTTGTTGTTGGCGTCGAGCATGTCGTTGCTGATGCGGGTCTTCTCGACGTTCTTCTTGACGATCTGATCCAGCTCGGTCTGGGCGCGCGACATGGAGACCGTGCCGGCGGCGACCAGCAGGCAGGACAGCAGGATCAGCAGGCCGAAGGCGCCACCGAGCCGGCGTCCCACGTTGTAGCGTTGCAGAAAGGAATTCATGCCGACCTCTTCGTTGACGATGTCCCTGGGACGTCCAGGTCCTTTTCCCTACGGGTTCCGGTGGCATCTGTGCGACCGGAGTGGTGGGCGTGGCAGTCAGAAAGCGAAGAGAGGAAAAACCAGTGCCTTGCTGTACAACATGATCCGCCGTCACCCGAATGTAATATCGGCGTGACGGCGCAATACTCGATACGTCGTTGGTCGTAAGACGATTCCCGACGCTGTCTAATTCAGTTCCCTACGCGGACAGCGGCTGCCATTGCGTGCCGATCGCGTCGGCGATCGCCTGGGCATTCGCCTGCGGCGCGTGCCTGACTGTGGTCGCCGTCGCCTGTGCCGGCGCCGCTGCCGCGACGGACGCCGTCGCGGGGGCCGCGCTGCGCGTGGCCTGCTGTTCCAGCCGGAACACCGCCACCGCGTCGCTCAGTTGCGCCGCCTGGTCCTCCATCGACCGTGCCGCGGCAGTGGCTTCCTCGACCAGCGCGGCATTCTGCTGGGTACTCTCGTCCATCTGCGTCACCGTGCGGTTGACCTGCTCGATGCCCGCGGACTGCTCCTGCGAGGCGGAGGAGATCTCGCTCATGATGTCGGTCACCCGGCCCACCGAGGCCACGATCTCCTGCATGGTCTGGCCGGCACGCTGCACCAGTTCCGCGCCGGTGGCGACGCGGTCGACCGAGTCGTCGATCAGGCCCTTGATCTCCTTGGCGGCGTTGGCCGAGCGTTGCGCCAGCACGCGCACCTCGCTGGCCACCACGGCGAAGCCGCGGCCCTGTTCGCCGGCACGCGCCGCTTCCACCGCCGCGTTGAGCGCCAGGATGTTGGTCTGGAAGGCGATGCCGTCGATCACCGAGATGATGTCGGCGATCTTCTTCGATGCGGTCTCGATCCCGCTCATGGTGTCGACCACCTGGCCGACCACCGCGCCGCCTTGCGAGGCGACTGCGGCGGCGCCGGCGGCGAGCTGGTTGGCCTGCCGTGCATGCTCGGCGTTCTGCTTGACCGTGGCGGTCAGCTCTTCCATCGAGGCGGCAGTTTCTTCCAGGCTGGCGGCCTGCTGTTCGGTGCGCTGCGACAGGTCGCTGTTGCCCTGGGCGATTTCGGTGGCGGCGCTGTGGATGTCGCCGGCGGCGCGCTGGATGCGGCCGACGATGTCGGCCAGGCGCTCGGCGGTGCCGTTGGCGTCGTCGCGCATGGTGGCGAAGATGCCGTGGAACTCGCCGTGCATGCGCGCGCCGAGGTCGCCGTCGGCCAGCGCGCTGAGCAGACGCGAGACCTCGGCGATGCTGATCGCATTGGCGTCGAGCAGGCCGTTGAGTTGCTGCGCCAGCATCAGGAAGAAGCCCTGCTTGCCGGTGCGGTCGATGCGCTGCGACAGGTCGCCGGCGGCGGCGCTGCGCACCACGGCGGCCACTTCCGCTTCGACCCGGGTCTCGGCGGTGCGGTCGCGCCATTCGCAGACAAAGCCCAGATGCGCGCCCTCGGCGTTGCGGATGGCGGAAATCTCCTGGGCGATGCAGACCTCGCGGTAGTGCACCTCGCGCTGCGCCGCGCCTTGCCGATCCAGCCGCTGGTAGATCTCCGCGTCCTGCGCATTGCCGACTTCCAGCAACGTCACCGACTGGCCCAACAGCGACGCGGCGCGGTCGAATGCCGGCGCGCAGGCGCGGATGTCCTCGGCGTGGGTCTGCAGCAAGGTCTGCAGCGCGGTATTGGCGTAGATGATGGTCAGGTCGGGATCGGCGATGTACATGCCGGTGGACGCGTTGTCCAGCGCGGTGCGGATGCGCAGGTTCTCGGCGGCGACGCTGCGCTCGCGTTCGATGCGCTCGCGCAGTTCGCGCTGCATCCGCGCCAGCGCCGCCATCAGGCTGCGGCCGTGCCTGGCCGCGACCGGGATGGGCTGGTCCAGGCGGCCTTCGGCGATGTGCTGGGCGGCGTCCATCGCCACCCGCGGCTCGCCGCCGAGCAACTGCGCGACCGAGCGCAGGATCCAGGCCGCGGCGGCGCCCAGGCACAGCACGGCGAGCAGCACCGCGCCGGCCTGCTGCCAGGTGGCGCGCTGGCTCTGCTGTTCGGCGGCGGTGCGACTCTGCTCGTTCAGCGCCAGGATGCGGTCGCTGATCGTGTCCATCTCGGTTTCCAGGCGCGCGAACTGCGCGGTGAAATCGGCATAGGCGGCGCTGCTGTCGCCCTGGGTCTCGGCCAGCGTCACCACCTTGTCGGCGGCGGCGATGTAGCGCTGCAGTGCCGGCCCCGCCGCATCCAGTTGCGCGCGCAGTGTGCCGTCCAGCGGCAGCTTCTGGTTGTCGTCCAGCGCCTTGCGGAATTCGCCGGCGTGTTCCCCCAGCGAGGCGCGCGCGGCCTTGACCCCGTCCGCATCCTGCCGTGCCGCCGCCAGCAGGGCGGCAGTGACGTCGCCGCGCAGGGCGTCGTGCATCATGTCGGCCTGCATGTGGTTGCGCAGCGCATCCGAGGAGGTGACCTGTGCCGCGACCGAGCGCAGCAGCCCTTGCTGCGCGGTGTAGCCGACCCCGCCGAGCGCGAGCAGGGCGAGCACCGCCACCAGCACCAGGATCCCGAGCATATGCATGATTTTCATCGGTGTGGCCCGATCAGAAACGGAAGGACAGGCCCGCGCCGAGCGCGTGGTCCGGCGAACGGTCGTTGAGGCCGCGGCTGTACACCACGTCCAATTGCACGTCCTGGCTGAGCAGCCAGGCCGAGCCGACGTCGAGCAGGGCGATGGTGCCGCCGTCGTCGGCATGGGCGATCTGCGGTAGCGCCAACTCCACGAACGAGCGGCTGCGGTCGGTCCAGGCCTTGCCCAGCACCACGCCGAAGATGCCGGCGGTGTAGCGATGCCCGCCGTCGCCTTCGTCGCGGATCACGCCGGGCATCATCCCCAGCGAAACGCTGTCGCTGAGTTCCCATTCGGCCACCAGGCGGAACGAGGGGCGGGCGCCGCTGCCGCGCACGTCGCGTGCGCCGCTGGGCAGGTCCACATGCAGCAGCCAGGCCAGCGAGGCGCCGCCGATCTCGCTGGCAAGGTGATGCTTGAGCCCGAGCGAAATGTCGGAGAAGCCGGAGACATCGTCGCCGACCGGGACGTCGACCGTCTGCCAGCCATCGGTCTCCACGCGCAGTTCCCAGGTCGGGCCGATGCCGTAGCGGAACAGGGTCGGTGTGGTGTAGCCATCGACATCGCCATCGCGTTCCCAGGCCACGCTGGTTTCCACCTGCAGGCGCCGGTCGCCGACGGTGAGGCTGGATTCGACGAAGTCGGGGCGATCGGTGGCGATCGGTTCGACCTCGGCGTGCGCCATGCCGGCGAGGCCGCACAAGGTCAGACAACTGGCGATGACGCGTAGCTTCATGTGCGGCTCCCATTGACGGTTCGGTCGGAACCGTGGGGCCGGGCGCAATGCGGCCGGCGCCGGGGCACGCCTGTCGCGGCGCCCATGGCATGGCAGTTCCGCTTTCTATATCGACCCTGAATACACTTTCTTTACGAGCGTGACGCGCTAAGCGCTCTGCGGCCGCCGTGACCAGGAGCCAGGCGGCCGGACCGCGAAGCGCGCAAGGCGCTCGCGGGAGTGGGTCGAGGTGCGGCTCAGAACTCCTGCCACTGCGCGTCGTCGGTCGACGCGGTCGCGCGCGGGACCGCCTGCAACGGCGTCGCGGCCGGCCGCCGCGGCGTGGCCGCCGCTGTGGCCGGCGCGGGCGACGCAGGGCGGCGCGCGGGCGCCGGCGCAGCGATCGCCACCCCGGTGCTGGTCTCGAGCTTGAACAGGGCCACGGCCTGATTGAGCTGGCCGGCCTGGTCTTCCATCGAGCGCGCCGCGGCGGTGGCTTCCTCGACCAGCGCGGCGTTCTGCTGGGTGGCCTCGTCCATCTGGGTGATGGTCTGGTTGACCTGCTCGATGCCGGCGGACTGCTCCTGCGAGGCCGCGGAAATCTCGCCCATGATGTCGGTGACGCGCTGCACCGAGGCGACGATCTCCTGCATCGTGCTGCCGGCCTGATCGACCAGCGCCACGCCTTCGGCGACGCGCTCGACCGAATCGTCGATCAGGGTCTTGATCTCCTTCGCCGCGTTCGACGAACGCTGGGCGAGGGTGCGCACTTCGCTGGCCACGACGGCGAAGCCGCGGCCCTGTTCGCCGGCGCGCGCCGCTTCCACCGCGGCGTTGAGCGCCAGGATGTTGGTCTGGAAGGCGATACCGTCTATCACCGAAATGATGTCGGCGATCCTCTTCGAGGAGGTCTCGATGCCGTGCATCTTCTCCGAGACCTCGCTGGCCAGTCTGCCGCCCTGCGAGGCGACCGAGGCCGCGCCGGTTGCGAGCTGGTTGGCCTGGCGTGCGTGCTCGGCGTTCTGCTTGACGGTGGAGGTCAGCTCCTCCATCGAGGCGGCCGTCTCTTCCAGGCTGGCCGCCTGCTGCTCGGTGCGGCGCGACAGGTCGTCGTTGCCGGCGGCGATCTCGGCCGCGGCGCCGTTGATGCTGGCCGCGGCGGTCTGGATGCGCGCGACGATCGCTGCCAGTTGCTCGGTGGTGGCATTGGCGTCGTCGCGCATGGTCGCGAACACGCCCTGGAAATCGCCGTGCATGCGCGCGGTCAGGTCGCCAGCGGCGATGGCCTTCAACAGCGTGGACAGCGCCTGCAGGTTGCCGTCGGCGGTGGCCATCAGCTGGTTGAGGCTGTCGACCATCAGGCGGAAGTCGTACTGGAAGCGCTCGGTGTCGCCCCGCACGCTGAAGTCGCCGGCCGCGGCGGCGCCGGCCAGGTGCTTGATCTCGCTGTTCATCGCCGTCAGGTTGCGCTTGACCGTGTCCATGGTTTCGGTCAGCACCGCCTTTTCGCCGGGCAGCCGATCCATGTCCTCGGACAGGTCGCCAACGGCGTAACGGCCCATGATCTGCGCCAGGCGCATCTTGACCGCGATATGCGAGGCGGCCAGCGCATTGCTGTCGCGGACCATGCGGCCGTAGTCGCCGGGGAAGGCGCTTTCGTCCATGCGGTAGCTGATCTGGCCGGCATCGTGGCGCTCGGCCATCTCCTTCTGCGCGTCGAGCACCGCGCGCAGCTGCTGCTGCATGCGCTGCAGCGATCCCAGCAACTGCCCCAGTTCGTCGTTGCGCGGATACTGGATGCGGCTGTCCAGGCGGCCGGCCGCGACCGCGCTGGAAACTTCCACCGCACTGGCCAGGGGCTTGACCACCAGCCGCCGCAGCAGCAGGTAGAGGCCGCCGCTGAGCAGCAGCGCCGCGCACAGGCCGACCGCCACGATGGTCCACAGCAGGTTGCGCGCCTGCGCCATCAGCACCGCCTTCGGCACCGCCACGCCCAGCGCGAAACGCTCCTGGGCCTGGCCGATCTGCAGCGGCACGTACACTTCCACGTCGGTGGCGCCGGTCTGCGGATCGACGCTGTCGCGGCCGACGGTCTTGCCCTGGGCGATGTCGGCCAGCAGGGCGCGGGTGGCCGGATCCTGCAGTTTCTTGCCGACCAGCGCGGGATCGCGGTCGGCGACGATGGCGCCGCCGGGCGACAGCAGGCGCACGCGGCCGGCACCGAGCGGACGCAGCTTGGCGACGCGCTGCTGCAGCGCGGCCAGGCCGAAATCGGTGGTGACCACGCCCAGGAACTTGCCGTCTTCCAGGATCGGCGTGCTGACCGTGGTCATCAGCACCTTCTTGCCGGCGATCTCGTAATCGTAGGGTTCGGCGACGGTGGGCCGCAGCAGCTTGCGCGGATTCAGATACCAGTCGCCGGCGCCGGCCACCTCGTAGTCGTGCAGCGGATCGCGCACGAGTTCCCCGTTCTGCCAGGACCAGTACACCATGTAGCGGCCGCTGGCGTCGTGGCCGGCGCTGTTGGCGTAGTCCGCGTCCTTGCCGTCCAGCGCCTGCGGTTCCCACAGCGTGCCCAGGCCGGTCCAGTCGGGGTGCTGCTGCAGTTCGCGGCGCAGGCTCTCGCTGAACAGGTCGCGCGCCTTGTCCTGGCCGCGCTGGGCGAGCAGGGCATTGGCCAGCGCCTGGTTGGAGACGGCGGAGGCGCCGATGGTGTTGCCGATGCGCTCGGATTCCAGGCGCGCGGTGTCGGTCATGCCGACCTTGGCGGAGGCGAGCAGGGCGGAACTGCTGCGGGCGTAGATGATGGCGGCGGTAATGCCGAAGCACAGCAGGGCGATCGCGGCCACGCCCAGCATCAGGCGGGTGGCGACACTGCTCGGGCGTGTGGAGGACGTCGTGGGCATCGCGGTCGTCTCGATGGGAGGATGGAGAGATCGCGCCATCGCCTCGGAAAGCGTCTTGCTTTCGGACAAGCCAGGCAGGGAGCATGCGCGATAGTGCCGTTATCGGCACCGCGTCCCAGAAATATAGTCGGTGCCTGTGGTGTGCCGCGCCGGGCGGGCGCATCCGCGCGGATGGCGATGTCGGATCCGGACCCGCCGTCTACCGCGGCGCATGCCGCGGGGAGGGGAAGGCGCGCCTTGGTGGCGCACCGTGTGGCGGCCAGGCGGCGAAAGCATGGCGGCAATAAAAAAGCCCCGGGAGCGATCCGCTCCCGGGGCCATTGGTGCGAGACGAGCGGCAGGGATGCGCGCTCAGAACTCCTGCCAGCTGTCGTCGCCGGCCGCGACCGCGATCGGCCGGGCCGATGACCGCACCGGGCGCGGGGCGGGCTTGGCCGCCGGCTTGGCGGCCGACCGGGCGACCGCGCGGACCGGCGCGCTCGCTGCGCTGGCGATGGCCGGCTGGCCGGCGTGGTTGCTGCTGGCATCGATCTTGAACACGGCCACGGCCTGGCTCAACTGCCCGGCCTGGTCTTCCATGGAACGCGCCGCGGCGGTGGCTTCTTCCACCAGGGCGGCGTTCTGCTGGGTGGTCTCGTCCATCTGCGTGACGGTCTGGTTGACCTGCTCGATGCCGGCGGACTGCTCCTGCGACGCGGCGGCGATCTCGCCCATGATGTCGGTGACGCGCTGTACGGAGGCGACGATCTCGTGCATGGTCTTGCCGGCCTGGTCGACCAGGGCCGAGCCCTGCGCGACGCGACTGACCGAGTCGTCGATCAGGCCCTTGATCTCCTTGGCGGCATTGGCCGAGCGCTGCGCCAGCGTGCGCACTTCGCTGGCGACCACCGCAAAGCCGCGGCCCTGTTCGCCGGCGCGGGCGGCTTCGACTGCGGCGTTGAGCGCCAGGATGTTGGTCTGGAAGGCGATGCCGTCGATCACCGAGATGATGTCGCCGATCTTCTTCGAGGAGGCCTGGATGCCGCTCATGGTCTGCACCACCTGGCCGACCACATCGCCGCCCTGCGAGGCGACCGAGGCGGCGCCGGCAGCCAGTTGGTTGGCCTGGCGGGCGTGCTCGGCGTTCTGCTTGACGGTGGAGGTCAGCTCCTCCATCGAGGCGGCGGTTTCTTCCAGGCTGGCGGCCTGCTGCTCGGTCCGGCGCGACAGGTCGTCGTTGCCGGCGGCAATCTCGCTGGCGGCACCGTTGATGCTGACCGCGGCGGTCTGGATGCGCGAGACGATGGCCGCCAACTGCTCGGCGGTGGCATTGGCGTCGTCGCGCATGGTGGCGAACACGCCCTGGAACTGGCCGTGCATACGTGCCGTCAGGTCACCGGCGGCGATCGATTGCAGCAGGGACGACAGCGCCTGCAGGTTGCCATCGGAGGTGGCCATCAGCTGGTTGAGGCTCTCGACCATCAGCCGGAAGTCGTACTGGAAGCGCTCGGTGTCGCCGCGCACGCTGAAGTCGCCCGCGGCAGCGGCGCCGGCCAGGTGCTTGATCTCGCTGTTCATCGCGGTCAGGTTGAGCTTGACCTTGTCCATGGTCTCGGTGAGCACGGCCTTTTCGCCCGGCAGGCGGTCCATGTCCTCGGACAGGTCGCCGATGGCGTAGCGGCCCATGATCTGAGCCAGGCGCAGCTTCACTGCGATGTGCGAGCCGGCCAGGGCATTACTGTCGCGGACCATGCGGCCGTAGTCGCCCGGGAAGGCGCTCTCGTTCATGCGGAAGCTGATCTGGCCGGCGTCGTGGCGCTGCGCCATCTCGGCCTGCGCGGCGAGCACCGCCTGCAACTGGCTCTGCATCTTGTCCATGCTCGTCAGCAGCACGCCGGCCTCGTCCTTGCTGCGCAGGTCGATCGTATTGTCGAGCTTGCCGCGGGCAATGGCGTCGGCCACGTCGATCGCCGTGCCCAAGCGCTTGAGCAACTGGCGGCGAATTACGATCGCCATGCCGATCGCTGCCAGGATCACCAGCAGATTGCCCAGCAGCACGGCCCACTTGTTCTGCGCGCGCACCGTGTTCAGGGTTTCGCTGCGCTTGGCCAGCAGGCCGCTTTCCTCGTTGCGAAAATCAGCGAGCAGGCCGCGGATCGCCTGCATGGCCTTGCGGTCGCGCGCTTCGCGGAACACCGAGGCGATCTGCGCCGGATCGGTGGATTCCTCGCGCAGGGCCGTTACCTGCTTCTCCACGCTGACCAGATCGTCGAATGAGGCGTGTAGCTTCTCCAGCCGCGCCTGCTGCCGCGGATTGTCGGCGGTCAGCTGCTTGGCCTCGGCGAAGTTCTTGTCGAAATTGGCCTGGCCAGTGATGAAGGGCTGCAGATGCTGCTTTTCGCCGGACAGCATGTAGCCACGTGCGCCGGTTTCGACGTTCAAGGCGTCGATCCCCATCATGTCGCCGGTGGCCATCACCTTGTAGGTGTGGTCGTTCATGTCGGCGGCCGTATTGAGCGAGGACAGGCTGCTCAGGCTGATCGAGCCGATGATCACAGTGATCAGCACGATCACGGCAAAACTGAGCGCGAGCCTGGCGGAGAGACTGAGGTTCTTGAGCGTCATCGTCGTATTCCTGGTGGAAGAGTGGAGCGTTGGGGGATGGCGTACCCCGTGCCTGAGTCGATGTCCGCGGAGGCGTTGGGCGCTGCCTTATCTATTTCGGCTGTGAATCAAAATCATCCAATTGATAGTTTTCAGAACATCAATAGATTTTAAAGATCGAAAAAATCACTCTGATTGAACTTGTCTTGCTTTAGCGGCGTCGCTGCAAATTTTGTTCAAATTTGTAGACAATTTGTGTGCGCAACTTCCGTATCGGCATCGCGCCTAGGTTCTTTAAGCGTCTAGGGCGCGTATTTAGCTTGTTTTCACGGTTGCTTCATACAAGCAGGGATGCGCTTCTCGTTCCGAGGATCGCTGACGCCGCCGATTCCCTCGCGACCGGGCCAAGCCGGTCGAAAAAAGACCGGGAGTTGGCGCTCCCGGGCTCGATGTCATGCAGGTGTCTGGACGCGTCGGTAGCACGCGATCAGAACTCCTGCCAATCGGTAGCGCCGGCCGCAACGGCGACGTTGCCCGTGGCGGTCGGCCGGTGGGCGGCCGCGCGCGGGGCAGACGCCTTGACCGGTCGCTGTGCGCCGGCGCTGGCGACGACCGCCGGCTTCGGGGCGGACGCGCGGCGGGTCACCGCCGGCGCCTGCTGGTCGATCTTGAACAGGGCCACGGCCTGGCTCAGCTGCCCGGCCTGGTCTTCCATCGACCGTGCCGCGGCGGTGGCTTCCTCGACCAGGGCGGCGTTCTGCTGGGTGGTCTCGTCCATCTGCATCACGGTCTGGTTGACCTGCTCGATGCCGGCCGATTGCTCCTGCGAGGCGGCCGAGATCTCGCCCATGATGTCGGTGACGCGCTGCACCGAGGTCACGATCTCGGTCATGGTCCGGCCGGCCTGATCGACCAGGGCCGAGCCCTGGGCGACCCGGCTGACCGAGTCGTCGATCAGATCCTTGATTTCCTTGGCCGCATTCGACGAGCGCTGGGCGAGGGTGCGCACTTCGCTGGCCACGACGGCGAAGCCGCGGCCCTGTTCGCCGGCGCGGGCCGCTTCCACCGCGGCGTTGAGCGCCAGGATGTTGGTCTGGAAGGCGATGCCGTCGATGACGCTGATGATGTCGCCGATCTTCTTGGACGAGGCTTCGATGCCGTTCATGGTCTGCACGACCTGACCGACCACGTCGCCGCCCTGCGAGGCGACCGAGGCCGCACCCGCGGAGAGCTGGTTGGCCTGGCGCGCATGCTCGGCATTCTGCTTGACCGTGGAGGTCAGCTCCTCCATCGAGGCGGCGGTCTCTTCCAGGCTGGCGGCCTGCTGCTCGGTGCGACGCGACAGGTCGTCGTTGCCGGTGGCGATCTCGCTGGCCGCGGCATTGATGCTCACCGCGGCGGTCTGGATGCGCGCGACGATGGCGGCCAGTTGCTCGGTGGTGGCGTTGGCGTCGTCGCGCATGGTCGCGAACACGCCCTGGAAGTCGCCATGCATGCGCGCGGTCAGGTCGCCGGCGGCGATGGAGCGCAGCAAGGACGACAGCGCCTGCAGGTTGCCGTCGGCGGTGGCCATCAGTTGATTCAGGCTCTCGACCATCAGGCGGAAGTCGTACTGGAAGCGCGCGGTGTCACCGCGCACGCTGAAGTCGCCGGCCGCGGCCGCGCCGGCCAGGTGCTTGATCTCCGTGTTCATCGCGGTCAGGTTGTGTTTGACCGTATCCATCGTCTCGGTGAGGCGGGCTTTCTCGCCGGGCAGGCGCTCCATGTCCTCGGACAGGTCGCCGATGGCGTAGCGGCCCATGATCTGCGCCAGGCGCTCGGTCACCGCGATGTGCGCCGCCGCCAGCGCATTGCTGTCGTGGACCATGCGCCCGTAGTCGCCGGGGAAGGCGCTTTCGTCCATGCGGTAGCTGATCTGGCCGGCGTCGTGGCGCTGCGCCATCTCCGCCTGCGCGGCGAGCACCGCCTGCAACTGCTGCTGCATGCGGCCCATGGCGTGCAACAGGCGGCCGGTTTCGTCGCGGGCCTCCGTGCGCACGGCATTGTCCATGCGGCCATTGGCGATCGCCTCGGCGGTCCGCGTGGCCAGGCGCAGCGGCGTGGTCAGGCTGCGGGTGATGGCGAACGCCAGCAGGCCGCTCAGTGCCAGCGTCAGCAAGGCTCCGGTGATCAACAGTATTTGGCTGCTTTGCATCGACGACAAGGCGGCCTGGTAGGCCTTTGCGGCCTGATCTTTCTGGCGGTTGGCGAAGGTGCGGATCGCGTCCTGCCAGGCCAGCGTGGCAGGAGTCGCTGACGCGTTCAACAACTTCAGCGCCTTGGTGGTGGTGTCGTCGTTCGTACCCAAGGCTACGATTTGGTCGTTGATGTCCTTGGCAATAGCACGTTTTTCATCAATCTGCTTGCGTATTGCGTTGCCAGCGGCCGCCATCGACATGGTGTCGATCTTGGCGCGGGCGTTGGCGTAGTTTTCGCGCTGTGATTTGAACTGCTCCAGCGCCCGCTGCCGTACAGCCGGGTCATCAGAGGTGGTGAAAGTGCTGAGTGCAATCAGCACGGATGAGTTGGCATCCAGCATCTGGTTGCTGAACTCGATCTTCATCATTCGATCGAGCACGATCTTGTCCATCTGCTTGCGTGCATCGGACATGCCCCAGAGACCAACTAGTACCAGCAGAACGGAAAGCAGGATGAAAAGGCCGAATGCGGCCGAGAGGCGAACACCGACGTTGTAGCGTTGCAAAAAACCGATCACATCAATCTCCTCGAAAAGCGGGTGCTACGCACTGATTTGTAGCGGCGTGCGTGGGATGCCATGCAGCGCATGGAGCAACTGCGGCATCGCGGCGGCCGCGCGGGAGCGGCCGTATGAATATGGCGCGTGGCGATCAGAACTCCTGCCAGTCGCTGGCGGTGGCCTGGGCGAGCACGGCGGAACGTACCGGTGCCGGTCGCGGCTTGCGTGACGGCGCGACCGGCGCGCTGCGCGGAGCAGGGCGGGCGGTCCGCGCCGGGACGACGGTGGCGGCTTGCGTGATGGGATGGGACGTGTCCAGCTTGAACACCGCCACCGAGTCGCGCAGGTGTCCGGCCTGTTCTTCCATCGAGCGTGCGGCGGCGGTGGCTTCCTCCACCAGCGCGGCGTTCTGCTGGGTGGTCTCGTCCATCTGCATCACGGTCTGATTCACTTGCTCGATGCCGGCGGACTGCTCCTGCGAGGCGGCGGCGATCTCGCCCATGATGTCGGTGACGCGCTGTACCGAGGTCACGATCTCGGTCATGGTGCGACCGGCCTGGTCGACCAGCGCCGAGCCCTGGGTGACGCGGCTGACCGAGTCGTCGATCAAGGTCTTGATCTCCTTGGCGGCGTTGGCCGAGCGCTGGGCGAGGGTGCGCACTTCGGTGGCGACGACGGCGAAACCGCGGCCCTGATCGCCGGCGCGCGCCGCTTCCACCGCCGCGTTGAGCGCCAGGATGTTGGTCTGGAAGGCGATGCCATCGATCACCGAGATGATGTCGGCGATCTTGCGCGAGGAGGCCTCGATGCCGCTCATGGTGTCGACCACCTGGCCGACCACCGCGCCGCCCTGCGAGGCCACGGAGGCCGCGCCCGCGGAGAGCTGATTGGCCTGGCGCGCGTGTTCGGCGTTCTGCTTGACCGTGGAGGTCAGCTCCTCCATCGACGCGGCGGTCTCCTCCAGGCTGGCGGCTTGCTGCTCGGTGCGCCGCGACAGGTCGTCGTTGCCGGTAGCGATCTCGCTGGCGGCCGCATTGATGCTGACCGCAGCGGTCTGGATGCGCGCGACGATCGCCGCCAACTGCTCGGTGGTGGCGTTGGCGTCGTCGCGCATGGTGGCGAACACGCCCTGGAAATCGCCGTGCATGCGCGCGGTCAGGTCGCCGGCGGCGATGGCGCGCAGCAAGGACGACAGCGATTGCAGATTGCCGTCGGCGGTGGCCATCAACTGATTGAGGCTGTCGACCATCAGGCGGAAGTCGTACTGGAAGCGCTCGGTGTCGCCGCGCATGCTGAAGTCACCGGCCGCGGCCGCGCCGGCCAGGTGCTTGATCTCGTTATTCATCGCGGTCAGGTTGTGCTTGACCGTGTCCATCGTCTCGGTGAGATGCGCCTTTTCGCCGGGCAGTCGCTCCATGTCCTCGGACAGGTCGCCGATGGCGTAGCGGCCCATGATCTGCGCTAGCCGCTCGGTCACGGCGATGTGCGCGGCGGCCTGCGCATTGCTGTCGCGGACCATGCGTCCGTAGTCGCCGGGGAAGGTGCTTTCGTCCATGCGGTAGCTGATCTGGCCGGCGTCGTGGCGCTGCGCCATCTCCGCCTGCGCGGCGAGCACCGCCTGCAACTGCTGCTGCATGCGCCCCATGGCGTTCAACAGGCGGCCGGTTTCGTCGCGCGCCTCGGTGCGCACGGCATTGTCCATGTGGCCATTGGCGATGGCCTCGGCGGTACGCGTGGCCAGGCGCAGCGGTGTGGTCAGGCTGCGGGTGATGGTCAGCGCCAGCAAGACGCTGAGCACCAGCGCCAGCACGGTGCCGCCGATCAACAGCATGCGGCCACGGTGCATCGAATCCAGCGCGGCCTGGTAGCCGGCGGCGGCCTGCGACTTCTGCCGATCGGAGAACTCGCGGATCTTGCTCTGCCACGCCAACGTCGCCGGCAGTGCTTGCTGGTTCAGCATCTCCACCGCCTGGGCGTTCTCGCCCTTCTCGCCCAGCGCGACGATGGCGTCGTTGATCTTCTTCGCGGCGGCACGCTTGGCGTCCATGTCGGCGCGGATGGCGCGGCCTGCGGCGGTGCTGGACAGCGTGTCGATCTTCGCGCGGGCTGTGGCGTAACGTTCGCGCTGGCGGTTGAAGGTGTCCAGCGCCGCTTGGCGCATCGCGGGGTTGCTGGAGGTGGTGTAGGTGCTCAGCGCCACCAGCACGGAGGAATTGGCGTCGAGCATCTGGTTGCTGAATTCGATCTTCGCCATGCGGTCCAGCACGATCATGTCCAGGTGCTTGCGCGCCTCGGCCATGCCGGACAGCCCGATGATCACCAGGACCACCGAAAGAAGAATCAGCAGGCCGAAGGCCGCCGATAGGCGGACACCGACGTTGTAGCGTTGCAGAAAACGGGTCATTTCAATCTCCAAGGGGCAGAAAGGCAGGTCGGCGCATAGGGATGCGGCGTCGGCGGTTTACTCGGGCAGACGCGGACGGCCTGCGCTGGAGGCGGCGGCAGTCACATGGCGTGATGACTGACGACGCGCAGGCAGGTCGTGCGAAAGCGCCGCAATCGCGACGGTGGCCATGGCGTTGCCATGCCCGATCTGCACCTGGAATCGCCGATGGCGTCCATGGGTCGTCTCGGTGGATGCGTCTTGCTGTCGCGAGAGCGCATGCATGGTGGGCCCCGTGTACGAAGGAAGAAACGACGCGTCTTGCGATGCGCCGGGAATCCGGGGTGTGATGCAACCTGACGAAACGTCTGGCAAAAAAATGCAAGTCGAGTCCGCGCGCGTGCCAAGGGCATGCGCAAAAAGATCAGCCGTCAGGGCGGCGTCCTTTCCCCGTTCGTTCGACTTCAGCGACCGGCAATGTGCACCGATCGATCCCCCCTGAAGCGCCGGCCGACCTCCCCAGGCCATGCCGGCACGCACCGATGTAGACAAAAAGCGTGCGCTCAACCTGGTATCGACGGGAGCACAGGATTCTTTAGCGTCGCAGGCGCCGTAGGACGGCGTGTTCATCCTGGCACTGCCGGTAACGCCGACGCTGCTTGTTTGAAGCATCCGGCGCCTTGCCGTACTCGGCATTGAGGAAGCTGGCGCAAGTGTCATGCGCATCGGCCGCATGCGCGTCGAGCGGCCGTGCGATGCATGCACGGCCGCTCGGTGAGCACTCGGAACGCCTGCCAGCCCGGGCAAGCGCAACGGACCGCGCCGTGCCCGGTGCCGGTCATGACGTGCGCGACTACGCGGAGCGCACGCTGCGTGGGGCAGGGCGGGTTGCCGGCGCGATGGCGATCGATGCGATTTCGGGCAGTGCGTCCAACTTGAACACCGCCACTGCGTCCTGCAATTGCGTGGCCTGTTCCTCCATGGAACGCGCGACGGCGGTGGGCCTGACGCTGATGCGGACGTCGATCACTGTGCTGGAGCGATGCACGGGCGGCGCGACGAGCGCCTCGGCAGGTGGGCGTCGAGGCGATCCGTGATCCGCAGCGCCCACAACGCAAAAGCCCCGGCATCGCTGCCGGGGCTCGTCTGTGGCGTGACGCGGGAGGGTGGGGCGGTCAGGCCGCCTGCTGTACCCGCAGCGAGCGGACCAGGCCGCCGATGTCCACGATCAGGGCGACGCGGCCGTCGCCGAGGATGGTCGCGCCGGAGATGCCGCTGATGCGCCGGTAGTTGTTCTCGATGTTCTTGACCACCACCTGCTGCTGGCCGATCAACTCGTCCACTTCCAGCGCCAGCTTCTGCCCGTCGGCCTCCACCACCACCACCAGCGGTTCTTCGCTCTGCTCGATGCGGCCGAAGCCGTAGGAGTCGCTGAGCGAGAGGATCGGCAGGTATTCGCCGCGGACCCGCAGCACCCGGCCTTCGCCGGCCATGGTGCGGATGTCGTCGGCCTTCGGCTGCAGCGCTTCGATGACGTAGGCCAGCGGCAGGATCAGGGTCTCGCCGGCGACCGCCACGGTCATGCCGTCGAGGATCGCCAGGGTCAGCGGCAGGCGGATCAGCACGCGGGTGCCGCGGCCGGATTCGCTCTCCAACTGCACTTCGCCGCCCAGGCCCTGGATGTTGCGGCGGACCACGTCCATGCCGACGCCACGGCCGGACAGGTCGGTGACCGCATCGGCGGTGGAGAAGCCCGGGGCGAAGATCAGGTCCCAGACCTGCGCATCGCTCGGGTTGTCCGGCACGGCGATGCCGCGTTCGGCGGCCTTGGCCAGGATGCGGTTGCGGTTGAGGCCGGCGCCGTCGTCGCTGACTTCGATGACGATGTGGCCGCCCTGGTGCGACGCGGCCAGGGTGATGGTGCCGGTCTCGTCCTTGCCGGCGGCGCGGCGCGCCTCCGGCAGTTCCAGGCCGTGGTCGATCGAGTTACGCACCAGGTGCACCAGCGGATCGGCGATCTTCTCGATCAGGCCCTTGTCCAACTCGGTGCCCTCGCCGATCGTGCGCAGGCGCACCTGCTTGCCCAGGCGGGTGGAGAGGTCGCGGACCAGGCGCGGGAAGCGGCGGAACACCGCGTCCACCGGCAGCATGCGCACGCCGATCACAGCCTCTTGCAGGTCGCGGGTATTGCGTTCCAGCAGGTCCAGGCCGGCGAACAGGCGTTCGGCCACGGCCTGGTCCAGGCCGGTGGAGACCTGCTTGAGCATGGCCTGGGTGATGACCAGTTCGCCGACCAGGTTGATCAGCGCATCGACCTTGTCGACGCTGACGCGGATCGAGCTTTCCGCTTCGTGCGCGGCGGCGGCGTTGCCGGCCGGCGCATTCGCGGCCACGGCGGCGGCCGGCGCCGCGGTGGCGGCGGTCGGCGGCGCGGTCAGCACCGGTGCCGGCGCGGTGGCCAGGCTCGGCGGCGGCACCGGGCGGATCTCCAGTTCGCAGTCGTCGATGACCCAGGCGAAGGTGTCTTCGATCGCGCTGCGCGGAATCTTGCCGACCAGGCCCAGATCCCAGGCCAGGTAGGCCTCGAGCGGATCGAGTTCGGAGAAGCCGGGCATGCGCGTGCTGCGGCAGGCGACCTGCAGCGGGCCGAGGTGTTCGAGTTCGCGGATGATGCGCAGCGGATCGTTGCCGCTCATGAACAGCGACGGCGCCGGGGTGAAGCCGATCTGCCAGGCTTCCGGCTCGGCCGGCTGGTTCGCCGCCGGGGTGGCGGCGGCCGGCGCGGCGGGGCCGCCGTTCAACGCGTGCTGCAGGCGCTCGTGCACGGCCTTGACCGCGGCCGGATCGGCCGGGACGCCGTGTTCGGCTTCGCGCAGCAGGGCGCGCAGCACGTCCACCGAGCCGAGGATGGCATCGATCGCATGCGCCTCGACGTCGCGCTTGCCGGCGCGCAGCTCGTCGAGCAGCGTCTCCAGCACATGGGTGAGGCCGGCCATCGCTTCGAAGCCGAAGGTGGCGGCGCCGCCCTTGATCGAGTGCGCGGCGCGGAACACCGAGTTGATGGTCTCGGGGTCGCGATTGCCTTCTTCCAACGACAGCAATCCGGCTTCCATCGCATCCAGCCCTTCGCGGCTTTCCTCGAAGAAGGTGGCGTGGAAACGTTGCAGGTCCATGCTCATGGGGCGGGAATCCGGAAAAGGAGGAGAGGGATCAGCCCAGGACTTTCTGGACGGTGGCGATCAGCTGTTCGGGATTGAACGGCTTGACCAGCCAGCCGGTGGCACCGGCGGCCTTGCCCTCGGACTTCTTCTCCGCCGCCGACTCGGTGGTCAGCATCAGCATCGGGGTGAACTTGTAGTCCGGCAGCTGCCGCAGTTCGCGGATCAGGGTGATGCCGTCCATGTTCGGCATGTTGACGTCGGTGACCACCGCGTTGAAGCGCTGGCCCTTGGCGCGGCCCAGCGCGACCGCGCCGTCTTCTGCTTCTTCGACGGCAAAGCCGGCCGAGGTGAGGGCGAAGGAGACCATCTGGCGCATCGACGCCGAATCGTCCACTACCAAGATACGTGCGCTCATGCCGCGTTCTCCACAGATTTCAGATTGTCAGGGGTTGCAGGAAGGCCCAGCGATTCGCTGACCCCTAGCAGGCGTGCCGCGTCGCGAAAGGTGGCGTTGCAGGCCTCGAATTCGGTGCGCTTGCCATCCTTGCGACGGGCGTCGACGAATGCGCACAGCACCTGGACGGACGCGGTATGGATGCGGCGCACTTCGCCGGCGTCCAGACGCAGCACGTCGTCCGCCGCAAGGAACGCGGTCAGGCGTTGTTTCAGGTCGGCGCTGGTCTCGATGCCGAGATCCTCGCCAAGAGGGACTGTGCTCATCATTACTCCGCACCAATGGTTCTATGGCAGATAACGGCCGTGGCCTGAAAAGCTTTAGCGGCGGTTGGAAAGTGCGGCACCGTTCCCAGTTGCCGCCCGCCGCATCGCTCAGTGCAGCAGTTGCTCGGCGTCGAGCAGGATCATCGGCTGTTGCGCCAGACGCGCCACGCCGCGGAACAGATGGTTGGAAATGCGGCAGATGCGGGCGTTGTCCGGCGGTTCGATCTGCTGGTCGCGCAGGCTGGCCACGTCTTCCACCGCGGACACGCGCAGGCCCAGGGTCTCGCCGTTCTCTTCCAGCACCACCACCCGGGTCAGCATGTCCATCTCGATCGGCGCCGCGCCCAGGTGCAGGCCCAGGTCGATCACCGGCACTACCTGGCCGCGCAGGTTCATGATGCCCAGCATCGCCGGTGGCGTGCCGCGCAGCGCCAGCAGCGGCACCGGCAGCACCACTTCCTGCACCTTCAGCAGTTCCAGTGCGTAGGCCTGCTCGCCGCAGCGCAGGCGCAGCCAGCGTGTGCTGCGCTCGGCCAAGCGCTCGGGGGCGATGGCCGAGCCGTGCGGCACGCTCGGCGCCATGAAGGCCTGCAGATTCGGCGGCAGCTTCGCTCCGGCCGCCTGTGCGCGGCTGGCTTCTGCGCGCCGTTCCGGCGGCACCGCCATCGGCGGGCGCTGGACCGCACGCGCGGCGGCGGCATCGTCTTCGGCGGCGAGATTGCGCGGCGTTGTGGCGCGTTGCCGCTCCATCGCCGCGACCACGTCCAGGTCGGCCTGGCGCTCGGCCTGCTCGGCCGGCGTGAGCGCGGCAACGGGTGCCTGCTGCGACATGATCCCGGCCAGGGCCGGATCGGAATCGGCTTCGGCCAGGACCGCGGCAGCGATCTGTTCGGGCGTCGGACCGGCCGGCGCGGGTGCGAGTGCCTGCTGGGACATGATGCCGGCCAGGGCCGGATCGGAATCGGCTTCGGCCAGGACCGCGGCGGCGATCTCTTCGGGCGTCGGGCCGGCCGGCGCGGGCGCGAGCGCCTGCTGGGACATGATGCCGGCCAGGGCCGGATCGGAATCGGCTTCGGCCAGGACCGCGGCGGCGATCTCTTCGGGCGTCGGGCCGGCCGGCGCGGGCGCGAGTGCTTGCTGCGACATGATGCCGGCCAGGGCTGGATCGGAGTCGGCTTCGGCCAGGACCGCGGCGGCGATCTGTTCGGGCGTCGGACCCGCCGGAGCGGGCGCGAGCGCCTGCTGGGACATGATGCCCGCAAGGGCTGGATCGGAGTCGGCTTCGGCCAGGACCGCGGCGGCGATCTGTTCGGGCGTCGGGCCAGCGGTGGCGAGTGCCGGGATCTCGGCGTCCGCGTCCACGTCGGCGACCGCGACCGGCGCGGGGTTCGCTGGCGGTGCCTTCTGCTCCTCGGCGATCACGTCGTGGAGCAGGCCTTCCAGGTAATCGTCGATGATGCCGGGGGTGCTCATGCGGCTTGCTCCATCGGCGTCGCGTCGCTGGCCAGCAGCCATTCCAGCGCGCGGCGGTAGGCGGCCAGACCGCGGCCGGGGTAGTCGCCCGCCGCGCCGGCCACGGTCAGCGCCTTGACGTTGCAGATCTTGGTATCGACCGGGATCGCGTCTTCCCACACCCGTTCGCCGTAGCTGTCCTGCATCTGTCGCAGGGTCTCGTTGCCGGCGCGGGTGCGCTTGTCGAACAGGGTCGGCAGGATCGAGGCGGGCAGCGGCCGGCGCCGCGAGCGTTCGACCATGTCCACGGTGCGGACCATGCTGGCCAGGCCGTGCAGGGCCAGCGGCTCGGCCTGGGTCGGGATGATCACGCGGTCGGCCGCGGCCAGCGCATTGATCATCAGCAGGCCCAGGGTCGGCGGGCAGTCGAGCAGGATGTAGTCGTGCTGGCCGGCGTGGCGGGCCATGGCCTGCTGCAGCGCCAGGCCCAAACCGGGCTGGTTGGCGCTACGCCGTTCCAGCGTGGCCAGCGCGGTCTGCCCGCAGACGAAGCTCAGGCGCTCGACCGCGGTGTCGCGGGCCAGCGCGGCCAGTTCGCCCGGCGGGGTCCCGAACAGGTCCAGCACGCCCGGCGGCTGCGGTTCCTGCGGCACGTCGAAGGCCCGGGTCAGCGAGGCGTGCGGATCGAGATCGAGCATCAGCACGCGGTGCCCGAGCATGGCCAGCCCACGGCCCATGGCCAGCGTGGTGGTGGTCTTGCCCACGCCACCTTTCTGGTTGGCGATCGCCCAGATGCGCATCAGTTGACTCCTTCAATGGCAGGTACTGCGCGGGAACCGCCGGCATTGCCGGCGGCCGCCGCGGCGGGGGGTGTCGAAGTGGCCGGCGCGGCGCCGGCGCTCAAACGGTCGGGGGCCGACGGCGTCGGATCGCTGCTGTCGCCGGAATCGGCCAGGATCACCAGCACCACGCGGCGGTTGGCGTTGCGGCCGGCCGGCGTGTCGTTGCTGGCGCGCGGGCGGAACTGGCCGTAGCCGATCATCGACAGCCGCGAGGGCTGCAGGCCCTGGTCGGCGAACAGGTGGACCACGCTGGCCGCGCGCGCCGCCGACAGTTCCCAGTTCGACGGGAACTGCAAGGTGGCGATCGGGGTGTTGTCGGTGTAGCCCTCCACGCGCACCCCGTTGGGCACGCCGGCCAGCACCTGCGCCAGTTCCGCCAGGGTGGCGCGCGCGCTCTGGTCCAGCGCGGCCGAGCCGGAGCCGAACAGGATGTCGCTGTTGATCTCCACTTCGATCCACAGCCCGGCGCGGCGCACGGTGATCAGCTTCTTCTGGATCAGCGGCGCCAGCGCGGCGCCGAGACGGTCGGCGATGCTGTCGAGCTGGCGTTGCGCGCGGCGCAACTGCTGCGCGTCGCGCAGGTCGTCGCCGCGCTGCGCATTGCCGGAGGGCAGGCGGTTGGGATCTGGCAAGGTCAGCGCCGGGCTGGACTTGATCGGGGTCGGGCGCTCGCCGCCCTGGCCCTGCAAGGCCTGGTCGCCGACCTGCACCGGGCGCAGGGTCTTGGGGGTACCGCCGAACGCGGCGCTCATCGCGTCGGCCATCACCCGGTACTTGGCTTCGTTGATCGTGGACAGCGCGTACATCACCACGAAGAAGGCGAGCAGCAACGTCATCAGGTCGGCATAGGGGATGGCCCATGCCTCGTGGTTGGCGTGCTCGTCGTGGGAGTGCTTGCGGGCCATTGGCAACTCAATGCAAGAATCCGGCCAGTTTCGATTCGATGTTGCGCGGGTTCTCGCCCTGGGCGATGGCGATCAACCCTTCGATGATCATTTCGCGCTCGCCGCAGCTGTGCTTGATCACGCTCTTGAGCTTGGCGGCCATGGGCAGGAACAGCAGGTTGGCCGAGGCGATGCCGTAGATGGTGGCGGTGAACGCGGCGGCGATGCCGTGGCCGAGCTTGCTCGGGTCGGCCAGGTTCTTCATCACCGCGATCAGGCCCAGCACCGCGCCGATGATGCCCAGGGTCGGCGCGTAGATGCCCATGCCCTCGAACACCTTGGCCGCGGCCAGGTCGCAGTGTTCCTGGCCTTCCAGGTCGATCTCCAGCATGTGCCGGATGGCTTCCGGCTCCACGCCGTCCACCAGCATCTGCAGGCCCTTGCGCACGAACGGATCCTGCTGCTGCGGCACCTGGTTCTCGAGGCCGAGCAGGCCCTGGCGGCGGGCGATGTTGCTCCATTCCACGATCTGCTTGAGCAGCGCCTGGCGATCGCTCGGCGGCGGCCACAGCAGCCACTTGGCGATCTGGAACGCACGCCGGAACACGGAAGGCGGGGTATGCACCAGGATCGCGGCGACGGTGCCGACGATCACGATCACGAACGCAGCCGGCGACCACAGCGCCGAAATGCCGGCGCCCTTGAGGATGCTGCCACCGATCAGCGACAGAATCGCCAACAGCAGGCCAATGAGACTGAGCTTGTCCATGCAGGAGGTATCGGCCAGGGGGCGGGGGACTTGATGGGTTGGGGATTCGGGATTCGGGATTGGGGAGTCGCAAGCGCGCGAGCGCGGCGGGTTGGTCGGTGTGTCGTAGGAGCGGCTTCAGCCGCGACGCGCTGACCTTGGCGCGTGCCTATGCACGATCGTTCGGATCGTGTCGGTAGGGAGTAGTGCGCCGCGCGTGCGATCGCCAAGCTCCGATCCCGGCTTCACGGCGTCGCGGCTGAAGCCGCTCCTACAAGGGAACCGATGCGGCGGCGAGCCGCTTTTGCGATTCCCCAATCCCGATTCCCGAGTCCCAGCCTCACCGCGTCGCGGCTGAAGCCGCTCTACAAGAAGCAGAGAAGCGCCAGGGATGCCGCTGTTGCGAATCCCCAATCCCGATTCCCCAATCCCGGCTCGTCAGGCCTTCAGGCCATCCACATCCAGGATCAGCGCCAGGCGGCCGTCGCCGATGAGGGTGGCGCCGGCGTAGCCGGGCAGGCCGCGCAGGGAGCGCGGCAGCGGCTTGATCACCACTTCCTCGCGGCCGCGGACCTGGTCCACGACCAGGCCCATGCGCGATTCGCCGGCCTGCAGCACCACCACGGTCAGCAGCGGCAGTTGCGGGGCGTCGATGTTGAGCCACTGGCGCAGGTCCACCAGCGGCAGGGTGTGCGACTGCCGGTCGAGCACGGCGCGGCCGTCGAACCAGCCCAGCGAGCGGCGCGGGGCGTGCAGCACTTCCACCACGCGCGCCAGCGGCAGTGCGTAGACGGTGTCGCCGGCCTGCACCAGCAGGGTCGGCAGGATCGCCAGGGTCAGCGGCACGCGGATCAGGAAGCGGCTGCCGCGACCCAGTTCCGACTGGATCTGGATCTGTCCGCTGAGCTCGCGGATGCGCGACTGCACCACGTCCATGCCGACGCCGCGGCCGGAGATGTCGGTGACTTCGGCCTTGGTCGAGAAGCCGGGCAGGAACACCAGGTGCAGGCATTCCTCGGTGGTCAGGCGGGCGGCGGCCTCGGGGTCGATCAGGCCCTTCTCGCGGGCCTTGGCGCGCAGCCGTTCCGGGTCGATGCCGGCGCCGTCGTCCTGCACCTCGATGCTGACGTAGTCGCCTTCCTGCTGCGCCGACAGGCGCACGTGGCCGCCGCGCGGCTTGCCGGTGGCCTCGCGCAGCGCCGGCGCCTCGATGCCGTGGTCGATGGCGTTGCGCACCAGGTGCACCAGCGGATCGGCCAGCGCCTCGACCAGGTTGCGGTCCAGTTCGGTATCGGCGCCGATCAGTTCCAGTTCCACTTCCTTGTTGAGGGAGCGGGCGACGTCGCGCGCGACCTTGGGGAAGCGCGAGAACACCTTGCCGACCGGCTGCATGCGCGTGCGCATGACCGCCGACTGCAGGCGCGCGGTGGCGATATCCAGGCTGCTGACCGCGCGGTCCAGTTCCTCGTCGCGCAGGCGCACGCGCAGGGTCTTGAGTCGGTTGCGCGAGAGCACCAGTTCGCCGATCAGGTTGACGATCGCGTCCAGGCGCTTGGTGTCCACACGCACGGTGTGTTCGGGTTCGGCGGCCTTGGCCGGGGCGGCCGCGGCCTTGGGCGCGGCGCTGGGCGCGCGCGGCGCCGGCTGCAGCGCCTGCGGCGTGGCCGTCGGCGGCGCATCGCCGTGCAACTGGTCCAGCAGCGCTTCGAATTCGTCGTCGCTGATCAGATCCCCCGCGGCCGCGGCGGTGGCCGCTGCGGGGGCGGGTGCCGGCGCGGCGCTCTTGGCCGGGGCCGGGGCCGGGGCGGCGTCGCCGTGCGCGTCGAACTGCGCGATCAGTTCCGGCGGCGCACGCGGTGGCTCCTGGCCGCTGCCGAAGGCGTCGAGCATCGACTGCAGGTAGTCCAGCGACTGCTGCGCGGCGTCGAAGTGCCGCGCCTGCAGGGTGGCCTGGCCGGCGCGGGCCATGCCCAGGGTTTCCTCCGCGGCGTGGCACAGTTCGACCATGGCGTTGATCGCCAGGAAGCCGGCGCCGCCCTTGAGCGTGTGGAATCCGCGGAACACGGCGTTGAGCTGGCCGCTGTCCTCGGGCGCCTGCTCCAGCGACACCAACTGCTCGCCGAGCCGGTCCAGGATCTCCTGGGCCTCGATGATGAAGTCGGCAGCGATGTCGTCGGGTACGGCGCTCATGGCATTACAGTCCCAGTCCGGACAGCAGGTCGTCGGCGTCGTTCTGCGACACGCCGTGGCGGTCCAGACCGGGCAGGGCCGGGCCGGCCAGGCTGCCGTCGGGTTTGCGTTCTTCCTTCGGCGGCAGCCCCAGCGCGCCGAAGCCTTCGTGCACGCGGCGCACGATGCCGGCGACGCGGCGGATGATCTGCCCGGTCAGGTCCTGGAAGCTCTGCGCCAGCGCCATTTCGGTGAGGTTGTGGCGGATCTTGTCGAGGATCTCGCCCTGGTCGCCGCTGAGGCCGCCGGCGGCGAGCTGGTTGGCCAGCGCGCGGCATTCCTCGGCCAGGTCCAGGGTGCGGTGGCTGGCCTGTTCGGTCATCTCCACCACGTGGTCCAGACGCGAGCAGGCGTCGTCCAGCTCGCCGGCCTCGCTGGGCACCACCGGCAGTTCGCCGAGCGCCTGACCCAGATCGCGCGCGAGCCGGCTCAGGCCCTGCATCATCGGCCGCGTGCGCCAGGCGGCGAGGGTGTCGATCTCCCTGCGCCAGCCGGCCTCGTCGCCGTTCTCCAGCGCGTCCAGCGCGCCTTGCAGGCGTTCGATCAGGGCGGTACGTTCGGCGGTGGCTTCCATTTAGGCGGTCGCTCCCAGGCGTTCGAAGATCTTGCCCAGCTTCTCCTGCAGCGTCTGCGCGGTGAACGGCTTGATGATGTAGCCGTTCACGCCGCACTGCGCGGCCTCGATGATCTGCTCGCGCTTGGCCTCGGCGGTGACCATCAGCACCGGCAGGTGCTTGAGCTTGTCGTCGGCGCGGATGTTGCGCAGCAGATCGATGCCGGTCATGCCGGGCATGTTCCAGTCGGTGACCACGAACTCGAACGGTGCCGAGCGCAGCGCGGCCAGGGCGCTGTTGCCGTCTTCGGCCTCGGCGGTGTTGGTGAAGCCCAGATCGCCGAGCAGATTCTTGACGATGCGCCGCATCGTCGAGAAATCGTCCACGATCAAAATCCGCATGTTCTTGTTCACCACTGACTCCTAAGGGTTCCTATTCTTCGTCTTCCAGACCGGCATCGGCGACACCGAACGCCTTCAGGCGTCCGCGCAACCGTACCGTGGCCTGGCCATGGATCTGACACACGCGCGACTCGCTGACCCCGAGTACCGCGCCGATTTCCTTGAGGTTCAATTCCTGCTCGTAGTACAGCGACAGCACCAACTGCTCGCGTTCGGGCAACTGCGCAATGGCCTTGCCCAGCTCGCGGCCGAATTCGCTGCGCTCGAGCATCTGCTGCGGATTGGGTCCGCCCTTGGCGATGGTATCCAGCTCGCCATGGTCCTCGATGCGCGACTCCAGGCTCAGCACCTGGCCGCGGGCGGCATCTTCCATCAAACGCAGGTATTCGGGAAGCGGCATGTCCATCGCCGCGGCCACTTCGTTGGCGGCGGCGGCGCGGCCGGTGCTCTGTTCGATCTTGCGGATCGCCGAGGCGGCGTCGCGGGCGCGGCGGTGCACCGAGCGCGGCACCCAGTCGCCGCGGCGGATCTCGTCGATCATCGAGCCGCGGATGCGGATCGAGGCGTAGGTCTCGAACGAGGCGCCCTGTTCGGCGTCGTAGCTGCGCGAAGCCTCGATCAGGCCGATCATGCCGGCCTGGATCAGGTCGTCGATCTCGACGCTGGCCGGCAGTCGCGCCGCCAGGTGATGGGCGATGCGCCGGACTAGGTCCGAGTGCTGGGCGATGTAGTCGTTGGCGCTGTTGCGCTGGACGGCGCGGTAGTGGGCGGCGGCGTTCATGCGGCCACCCCGCGCTGGATGATGCGTTCGACGAAGAACTCGACGTTGCCGCGCGGGGCGGTCGGCGCCTGCCAGCGCGCGGTGCGCCGGGCGATCTCGGAGATCGCCTGCGCCGACGGGCTGGACGGGTAGGCCTTGACCACCGGCTGCTGGCGCTGCACCGACAGGCGCAGCCAGTCGTCCTGCGGCACGCAGCCCAGGTAGTTCAGCGACACGTCGCCGAGGAACTTCTCGCAGACCCGGCTCAGCTTGTCGTACAGCAGGCGGCCTTCGTTGAGGTCGCGCACCATGTTGGCGACGATCTGCACCCGGTCCACGCCGCGCTCGCGCGAGAGGACCTTGATCAGGGCGTAGGCGTCGGTGATCGAGGCCGGCTCGTCGCAGACCACCACCACCGCGTCCTGCGCGGCCTGGCAGAAGGTCAGCACGCTGTCGGTGATGCCGGCGGCGGTGTCGACGATCATCACGTCCAGCTCGCGCTGCAGCTCGGAGAACACGTTGACCAGGCCCACGTGCTGGGCCGGCGGCAGCTCGGCCATGTAACGGCGGCCGGAGGCGGCGGGCACCACCATCAGCCCGTTGGGCATGTCGATCAGCACTTCTTCGAGGGTGCAGCGCCCGGCGACCAGGTCGGCCACGGTGAACTTGGGCGTCAGCCCCAGCAGCACGTCGACGTTGGCCAGGCCGAGGTCGGCGTCCAGCAGCAGGGTGCGCTTGCCCATGTCGGCCAGCGCCATGGACAGGTTGACCGAGATGTTGGTCTTGCCCACGCCGCCCTTGCCGCCGGTCACGGCGATGGTGCGCACCGGACCCAGCGGTTCGCTACGCGTCGCCGACAGGGGGAAGGCATTGGTCAGATTGACGTAGTCACGCGACGGCATGGGTCTGCTCCGGAGTACAGGGCTTATCGGCAGCGCGCCGCAAATCTTCAAGGCGCAATACCAGGCTGGCGGCGTTGGCGCGGTGCAGGTCGTCCGGCACGCGCTGTCCATCGGTCACCCAGGTGATGGGGAGGCGGTGGTCCACGACCACCGACAAGGCACTGCCGAACCGCCCGGTCTCGTCCAACTTGGTCATGATGACCCCCTGTGGGTCGGCGCCGGCGAACCGGCGCACCACCTCGTCCAGGTCGGAGAAATGGGCATTGGCAGGCAGTACCAGCAAGGATCGGACCACACGCGAGGCGCGCAGCCAGTGCAGCTGGGCGGCCAGGGCGCGGTCGCGCTGGCCCATGCCGGCGGTGTCGATCAGCACCAGCTTGTAGTCGGCCAGGCGCTCCAGCAACTGCTGCAGCGCGGCGTCGCTGTCGGCCTCGTGCACGGCGATGCCGAGCTGGCGGCCGTAGCTGTGCAACTGTTCGCGGCCGCCGACGCGGACCGTGTCGGTGGTCACCAGGGCCACGTCGCGGGCGGCATGGCGCTCCAGGAAGCGCGAGGCCAGCTTGGCGATGGTGGTGGTCTTGCCGGCGCCGGTGGGGCCGATCAGGGCGATCACGCCGCCTTCCTCGATCGGGTCCAGCGGAGCGATCGGCAGGCGCTTGGACAGCAGGCCCAGCATCAGCCCGCGGCCGCGGTGCAGCTCCAGGTCGGCGGGGATCTGCATGACCACGTCGCGGGTGATGCCGCTGTCGAAGCCATAGTCGTCCATCAATTCCAGGGCCTGGGCGCGGACCGGCGAACCGCGCAGGCGTTCGTCGGTGAGGCGGTTCATCTCGCGCTCGATCATCTGCCGCATCAGCGCCAGTTCGTCGCGCAGCTGCGTCAATTGTTCGTCGTTCTGCGGGGCCGGGAAGGTCGGCACCGCCGCCAGCGTCGCGGCCGCCGGGATTCCGGCAGTGGCCGGCGCGTCCGGCTTGGCCGCGCTCGGCGCAGGCACGGCCGGGGCCGGGCTCGCCACCGGGGTCAGCGCCACCGCGGCGACGTCGTCGCGCCAGGCCGGCACGGCCTCGGCGGCCGGCGCCGCGGTGGCGGCGGCGAACGGGCTGGGCATGGGCACGCTGATCGGGGCGTTGCGGAACACGTCCTCGGGGATGCTGAAGTCGGCGCGGCCCGTGGCCGGTGCCGGGGCCTTGGCCGCTGCGGCCGGGCGCGCTGCGGCAGCCGGGGCGGCCGCGGCGGGCATGGCCGAGGCGGCCAGCGCCGCCGGCTGGGTCAGCGGCCGCGCTGCGGCAGCGGCCGGTGCGGTCGCCGCGGCGCCACCACGGCGCTCGCTGATCGCGGCCATCATCGCCATCGCCGGGCTGGCCGCGGCCTTGTCGCTGCGGGCGGCGCGCGGTGCGGCAGTGGCCGGTGCCTGCGCCGCGGCGGCGGCGCGTGGCGCCTCGTCCGGGCGCACCGAATCCAGCGCCCGCTGCACCAGGGCCTCGTCGTAATTGCTGGCGGCGACGATCTCGATGCCCTCGTCGGTACGCCGGTTGGACAGGATCACCGCATCCGGACCGTGCTCGTCGCGCACCATCCGGAAGGCGGTGCGCATGTCGGGGGCGACAAAGCGTTTGATCTTCATGGGTGAGTGCCGGGATTCGGGATTGGGGAGTGGGGATTGGTTGCGGAGGCCGCCATGGCATGGCTGCTATCCGGTCGCCTTGCTCTGGTTGTGTTCGTTCGTGTCATTGCTGTCTCTCTCCGCGTGCCGGGCCCGCTGTTGCGACTCCCGAATCCCAAATCACCAATCCCCGCCAATCAGCTGATCGTGCCGACCAACTTCAGCCGCTTGTCCTCCGGCACTTCGCTGTAGGACAGGACCGACAGCGCGGGGACGCTGTGGCGGACCAGGCGGGCGAGGGCGGCGCGGACCTGCGCCGGCACCAGCACCACTGCCGGTTCGTTGCGCGCCTCCTGCTTGCTCACGCAGTCCGCCAGACTTTGGTGCAAGCGTTCGGCCAGTCCGGGTTCCAGCGCCGCGCCGTTGCCCTGGGTAGAGTCCTGCAAGACACGTTCCAATTGCGGGGCCAGGGTGAACACCGGCAGTTCCGGGGCCATGCCGGCGATCTCCTGGACGATGAACCGGCCCAGGGCGTTGCGTACGGCGGCGGTGAGTGCGCCGGGTTCCTGACTCTGCGGCGCGTGCTCGACCAGGGCCTCGACGATCTTGCGCAGCTGCCGCACCGGGATCTTCTCGATCAGCAGGTTCTGCAGCACCCGCACCACCACCGACAGCGGCAGCGCCTTGGGGGTGAGGTCCTCGACCAGCTTGGGCGCGCTCTTGGCCAGGGTCGCCAGCAGTTGCTGCACTTCCTCGTGGCCGAGCAGTTCCGGGGCATGTTCGCGGATCAGGTGCGAAAGGTGCGTGGCGATCACCGTCGCCGGGTCGACCACGGTGTAGCCCATGGTCTCGGCCTGGGCGCGCAGGTGCGGCTGGATCCAGGTCGCATCCAGGCCGAACGCCGGATCCTTGCCGGCGATGCCGTCGATCTTGCCGAGCGCGCCGCCCGGGTCCAGCGCCAGTTCGCGGTCCGGGTGGATGTCGGCGGTGGCCACCGGCACCCCGTGCACCAGCAGGCGGTAGGCGTTGGCGGGCAGTTCCAGGTTGTCGCGGATGTGTACCGGCGGCACCAGGAAGCCGATGTCCTGGGTCAGCTTGCGGCGTACGCCCTTGATGCGCGCCATCAGCTCGCCGCCCTGGGCCTTGTCCACCAGCGGGATCAGCCGGTAGCCGACCTCCAGGCCCAGCGGGTCGATCGGACGCAGTTCGTCCCAGCCCAGTTCGGCATTGGCCTGGGCCGCGGCCGCAGCCTGCGGCGCCGCCTCGGCGGCGGCCGGGGTCGGCTGCAGGCTACGCTTCCACATCTTCCAGGCCAGCAGGCCCAGGATCAGCGCCAGCGTCAAGAAAGCGACGTTGGGCATGCCCGGGATCAGGCCGACCAGGCCCATGATCGCCGCGGCCACCGCCAGCGCCTTATGCTGGCCGAACACCTGGCCCATCATCGACGCGCCCATGTCCTGCGAGCGCGAGGCGCGGGTGACCAGCATCGCCACCGCCGAGGACACCAGCAGCGCCGGCAACTGCGCGACCAGGCCGTCGCCGATCGACAGCAGAGTGTAGGTGGAGGCGGCCTGTCCCACCGGCATGCCATGCTGCAGCACGCCGACCGCCATGCCGCCGATCAGGTTGATGAACAGGATCAGGATGCCGGCGATGGCGTCGCCGCGGATGAACTTGCTGGCACCGTCCATCGAGCCGTAGAAGTCCGCTTCCTCGCGCACTTCCTCGCGGCGGGCCTTGGCTTCCTCGCGGGTCAGCAGGCCGGCGTTGAGGTCGGCGTCGATCGCCATCTGCTTGCCGGGCATGGCGTCGAGGATGAAGCGTGCGGTCACTTCCGACACGCGCCCGGCGCCCTTGGTGATGACCACGAAGTTGATGATGGTCAGGATCGCGAACACCACGATGCCGACCGCATAGTTGCCGCCGATCACGAATTCGCCGAAGGCCTCGATCACCTTGCCGGCGGCGCCGTGGCCGTCCTGGCCGTTGATCAGGATCACGCGGGTGGAGGCCACGTTCAGCGCCAGGCGCAGCATCGTGGTCATCAGCAGCACGATCGGGAAGATGCTGAACTCCAGCGGCCGCTTCACGTACACCACCGCCAGCAGCACCATCAGCGAGATGGCGATGTTGAAGGTGAACAGGGCGTCCAGCACCGGGGCGGCCAGCGGCACCACCACCATCGCCAGCATCAGCAACACGATCACCGGGGCGCCGAGCCCGTGCTTGATCATGTCCATGACTTTGCGCGTATTCATCTGCGCGGCGGGCTGACTCATGGCTGGCTCCCCGGGGCGAATTCATCCACTTCCAACGGCGGCAACGGCGGCATCGGCCCAGTGCGCCAAGCGCGCAACTGGTAGACGTACGAGAGGACCTGCGCCACCGCGGAATACAGTCTCACGGGAATTTCCTTGCCGAGTTCGCCTTCCCTATACAAGGCGCGTGCCAAAGGCGGCGCCGAGATCACCGCCACCCGATGCTGCTCGCCGACCTCGCGGATGCGGAAGGCGATTTCGTCCACGCCCTTGGCCACCACGGTGGGCGCGCGCATGCGCCCGCTCTCGTACTTCAGCGCCACCGCATAGTGGGTGGGGTTGACCACCACCACGTCGGCCTTGGGGATGGCTTCCATCATCCGCCGCTGTGACATCTGCATCTGCATCTGGCGGATGCGGCCCTTGACCTCGGGGCTGCCGTCGCTTTCCTTCATTTCCCGGCGCACTTCCTCGCGGGTCATCTTCAATTTGCGGATGTAATTCCACTTCTGATAGGGCGCGTCGATCGCGGCCAGCAGCGCCAGCGCGCCGGCGGTGTACAGCAGCAGCCGCAGGGTGAAGCCCAGGCCGTGGCCGACGGCCTGTTCCAGCGGCTGCAGCAGCAGCCCGCGCAGGAAATCGACGCTGCCCCACAGGCACAGCATCGCGGCGCCGCCGACGAAGCCCATGCGCAGGATCGATTTCAGCAGTTCGGCGATGGTCTCGGCGCCGTACATGCGGCTCAGCCCGGCCATCGGGTTGAGCCGGTCGAACTTGGGGATCAGCGCCTGGCCGGAGAAGCGCAGGGTGCCCATCAGCACGGGCGCGGCGAAGCTGGCGGCAAGGCAGATGCCGACCAGCGGCAACACCACCCAGAGCAGGTTCAGCAGCAGCTCGCCGAAATGGCCGAACATCGCCTCCGGATGGGCGCGCATCGACAGGTCCGGGCGCAGCGCCTGCTTCAGCCAGGACACGACGCCGGCGGTCAGCGAGGTGGACAGGCCCATCAGCGCGAAGACGCCGGCGCTGAACACCGCCGCCGTCGCCAGCTCGCGCGAATGCGGGATGTTGCCCTGTTCGCGGGCTTCGCGCAGGCGTTTGTCTGTTGGCTGTTCTGTGCGCTCTGCGCCTTCTTCGCTCTCGGACATCGGGGATGCGCTCGGCCAGGATCGACCCTGCGCACTGCAAGGACCGTGCCGGTCCTGGCCCGACTCTCCGAGACTGCCGCGGCGGGGCCTTCCGGCCGCGGCTAGGCGGGCTGCAGTTCCACCCGGTCGCGGCCCAGGCGCTTGGCCTGGTACAGCGCCGCATCGGCACGCGCCAGCAACTGCTGCAGGGATTCGCCGGGCCGGTACCAGGCCACGCCGATCGAGGCGGTGATCGCCAACTGCCGCTCGCCGATGCGCAGCGGTTGCCCGGCGATGGTGGCGCGCAGGGCCTGCAGCCGCTCGCCGCAGCTCGGCGGCAAGCCGGGCAGCACCGCCAGCAGTTCCTCGCCGCCGTAGCGGCCGACCAGATCGGCGTCGCGCAGATTGGCGCCCAGGCGCCGCGCCACCTCGATCAGCACCGCATCGCCGACCAGGTGGCCGTGCTCGTCGTTGATCCGCTTGAAATGGTCCAGGTCGATCATCGCCACCGCCAGCGCGGTCTGTTCGGCCTCGCTGCGGCGCATCTGCGCGGCCAGCGCCTCGAGGATGCCGGCGCGGTTGAGCAGGCCGGTGAGGGCGTCGTGCGAGGCTTTCACCGCCAGCGCGGCGCGGGCGATCTCCAGTTCGCGCTTGTCGTGCTCCAGTTCCTCGGTGCGCCGCGCCACCAGGTCGGCCAGTTCGCGCTGGCGCTGGTGCAGGCGGCGCTCGCGCCAATGCAGCAGCGCCACCATCAGGCCGCCGCCGAGCAGCAGGTAGAGCGCCAGCATCGGCTGGCTGCGCCACCACACCGGCGCCACCGAGAACGCCACCCGTAGGGGAGCCGAGGCGCTACGCCGGTAGGCGTCCAGCAACTGGATCTCCAGCACGTAGTGGCCCGGTGCCAGCGGCGGTTGCTCGAACTCGAAGTTGGGCGTATGCAGCCAGCGGGTGTGTGCGCCCTCGAAGCGATAGCGGAAGCTGATGCGGTTGCGCTCGTCGTACAGGTCCGGCGAGCCGACCGCGATGTGCAACGGATCCTCGCTCCAGGGCAGGCGCGCGCCCGCGGCGATGGCCACGCCGCCGCGACTGAACTCCTTGAGCGCCAGCCGCGGCGCCTGTGCCGGGAACAGCCGCGTCGGATCCTGCAGGTGGGTGACGCCGCGGCTGCTGCCGATCCACACCGAGCCGTCGCCGTCCTCCAGGAAGGCCGATTCGGAAATATCGTTCCAGAGCAGGCCCTGCGCCTGGGTCAGCCGCGACCAGGCGCGACCGTTGAACACGTCCACGCCCTGGTTGTGGCAGATCCAGATCCAGCCATTGCGGGTGCCGCGAAGGGTGTAGATCTGCAGGTCGCGCAATTGCGCATCGGCAGGCTGCAAACGCAGGGTGTCGCCGTCGAGCCGGCCGTGCCAGGCGCCGGGACCGTACAGGCTGGCCCAGGCCTGGCCGTCGTCCTGGACCAGCAGCTTGCTGAGCACCGCCTGCGATGGCCTGCCGTCCACGACCAGCCGGATCGGGGTCCAGGTGTCGCCGCGCAGGCGGAACAGCCCGGCGACGCCGGTCACCAGCACGCTGCCGTCCTGCCGCTGCTGGATATCCGAATACTCGCCGCCGGGCAGCGTCGACAGCCGTTGCGGCTCCGCGTCTGCATTCGCCTGCGCAAGCAGGTACACGCCGTCGTCGCTGAGGATCCAGACCCGGCCGGTCGCATCCACGAGCAGTTGCTTGGCGATCACCAGTCGCTGTCGGCCGCTGCTGCGCAGCGGAGGATAGACGCGCAGCAATCGACCCTGCGCGTCGTAGTGGCGCAGCACGCCTACCGAGCCGATGCTCCACAGGGTGCCGTCGGCGGCACGCTGCAGCCCGATCATCTGTGTGCCGTTGGCGCTGGCCCTGCGCTGGAAGCGCCCGTCTTCGCGCAGCCGATCGATGCCGCCCTCGTTGCCGGCCAGCAGATCGCCCTGCTGGGTGCGCTGGATGCTCCAGGTCGGTGCGCGGCTGATGCCCTGCGACACGTCCCAGTTCTCGATCCAGCCATAGCCGGTCCAGCGCAAGACGCCTTCGCCGTCCATGCTCAGCCACAGGTCGCCGGCCTGGTCGAAGCGCATGGCGACGATATTGCCCTCGGGCAGGCCATTACGGCGGTCGAAGCTGTGCCAGCGGCCGTGCTCCCAGCGCGCCAGGCCTCTGTCGGTGCGCACCAGCACGCGGCCCTGTGGGTCGAGCAGGATCTGCGTGCGCCGCGTCAGCAGGCCCGGTCCGTCCAGTCCAGGCGGCGTCTGTTCCTGGAAGCGTGAGGCGCCGGCCGGCAGCCGCATCACTTGGCGCTCGCCGAGCACCCACAGGGTGCCGGCGCGGTCACGCACCGCGCTGCGCCAGACCTCGCGCTGCAAGCCCTGGGCTTGGTCGTAGCGGGTCGCGTGGCCGTCGGCATCGACCCGGCACAAGGCCTTGCCGCAGCCCAGCCACAGCACGCCATCGGCGACGAACAGGTCGTGGACCTCGGCCAAGTCCGGTTGCCGCGCCAGCGTCGCCGGATCGAACAGCGGGTGCAGTTCCCAGCCGATGCCGTCGGCCTTGCGCGCGGCGCGCAGCAGGCGGCGCCCGTCCAGCACCACCGTGCCCCAGCCCGGCGCGGCCAGACGCGGGCGATTCAGTTGGTGGTGCGACGGCAGGCGGTCGTGCTCCAGCGGCATCCAGCCCGCCGGCGTGCCGTCGTCGACGTAGATCGCATCATAGGTGGCCATCCACAGCCGTCGCTGGGCGTCCTCGACGGCATCGGAGATGTAATGGCCGCCGCGGCCCTGCAGCGGCACCTGCTGGAACTGGTTGCCGTCGAAGGCGTACAGGCCGCTCTCGCTGCAGACCAGCAGGCTGCCGTCGCGGCGCTGCAGCAGGCAGGTGCCGGCGAGGCCGAGCAGACCCTGGTCCTGCGCGTAGTGCCGCAACGGGATGACCTGGGCCTGCGCGGCTCCGGCGCAGCCCAGTGCCGACAGCAGCAGCCATCGCAGGCATCGATCCATGACCCTGCGCATGCGGCGCTCAGCCGCCGCTGTGCCGCCGTGCGAGACGGCGAGGGCAGACACGAGCGAACGCGGACGAGCAATGGGGCATGGCGGGGGCGGTATCGGCAAAAGAAAGGGCGGGCGGCGACGACCGGCAGTGTAAGGACGGGCGGCAGCGCCATCGCTCATCCAGGCGTCACACCAATGGCCTTCTGCCGGTATCGGCCGCAGTACGGCGCAGCTTGAGTGCCGGCTAGGCGGTGATCGCGCGCGCCGCGTCGAAGGCGGCGTCGAACAGACGCTGCACCGGCGGCCCCATCTCGCCGACCAGGACTGCCAGCAGCGCCAGACCGAGCACCACCGCCACCGGCAGGCCGAGCTGGATCGGGTTCAGCGAGGGCGCGGCCTTGGCCAACGCGCCGAAGGCCAGGTTCACCGCCATCATCGCCACTATCACCGGCAGCGCCAAAGTCACCGCACCGCGCATGATGCTCATGAAGAAGTTCGGTGCCACCGACGCCATCGCCTGGGCGTCGGGAAGGGCGGTGCCGATCGGCAGCGCCTTGTAGCTGTCCACCAGCAGCGACACCACCGCCAGATGCCCGTTGGTGGTGAAGAACATCAGCCCGAAGACCAGGTAGAACCACTGGCCGATCACCGGCGAGTTGACCCCGCGCAACGGGTCGGCCATCTGCGCAAAACCGAGGCCAGTGCTCTGCGAGACCAGTTCGCCGGCCATCGCCCCGGCCTCGAAGATCATCCGCAGCATGAACCCCATACTGGCCCCCACCGCCAGCTCCCGTGCCACGCTCAGCACCACTGCGGCATTGAACCCATCCCAGTCCGGCACCGGCGGCAGGATCGGCGCCAGCGCGATGGCCAACGTCCCCGACAGGATCACCCGCACCCGTCCCGGCACCGCCTTGGTGCCGACCAACGGCATCACCGTGAACATCGCCCCGATCCGCAGCATCGTCCAAAGCACGGCCCCGATCATCGCGAACGCCCGCGACCCATCGACGACCATTTGCGTGGCGGCATCCATCAGCCCGAGGCCCCGGCAGACATCACGAAGGAACGGCCAGCACTAACTGCGAGACGCGGGCGCCTTGCAGCCGAAGACAGACCGGCGAACCCCCAAACAACCAGGGGCACAGCACGACCGACAATGGAGCCAAAGCCAAAGCGGCTATAGCCGTAGCCGTAGCCGTAGCCGTAGCGGTCGCTTTTGCGGTTGCCGTCGTTTTTGCTGTTGTTTCGCTCTTGATCCACCGGGTCCCCTCCGCAGCGGCGGAGCTGGCGGGCAAAACCCCCCGCAGGGGGGCGGCGCACAGGGATGTGCGCCGTTTTCGGCCGGGGCAGGGCTCGCCGGGAAAAGGCGAAGCACTGCTTCGCCCCGGCGGGCGGGCTGGCGCCGCGAGGCGACTGCCCCGGACTTGGCTGCGAAGCAGACAAGCCCCGTCCGAAAATCCCGTCAGCGGAGCGGACCCGCGTAGCGGGCGCTGCGGCGGGGTGTGCTTGATCAGCCATTCGGCTGCTGTAAAGCGGCTTCTTTTGGTTACTTTTCTTTGCACAAGCAAAGAAAAGTGACTCGCCGCCAGGCGAAAGCTTTTGTCTTTCAAACGGCTTGCCGCGAGGCGAAAGTCGTTGCTGTTCCTGCCCAACAACCGAGGACATCAACACGCCGGCAAGCGTAGTCGCAGACGCAGCCATCCCAGCTACCCAATCAAATGCGGAATACGCTGAAACAGCATCGTCGTGTACTCCACCAGATGCGCCAGCAACATACTCCCCGTCGCGAACAACATCGCCGTCAACGCCACCACCTTCGCGATGAACGCGATCGTCGGCTCATTGAGCTGCGTCGCCGCCTGGAACACACCGATCACCACACCCACCGCCAACATCGCCAGCAACAACGGCCCCGCCACCCACAACACCGTGATCAGCCCGCCACGCAACTCGGTCAACGCCAGTTCCGGACTCATCGCCTCAGACCCCGTTGAAACTGGCGGCCAGCGTGCCGACCGTCAGCACCCAGCCATCGACCAGCACGAACAGCAGGATCTTGAACGGCGCCGAGATCAGCATCGGCGACATCATCATCATGCCCATCGACATCAGCACGCTGGCCACCACCAGATCGATGATCACGAACGGAATGAAGATCAGAAAGCCGATCTCGAACGCCGTCTTCAGCTCGCTGGTGACGAACGAGGCCACCAGCACCTGGAACGGCACCGCGTCCGGGCCGCTGTAGGTGCCGTTGCCGGCCATGCCGGCGAAGGTCATCAGGTCGGTCTCGCGCACCTGCGCCAGCATGAAGGCGCGCAGCGGCTGCGTGGTCAGCGTCCACGCGGTCTGGAAATCGATCTGGCCGTTGAGATACGGGCTCATGCCCTGGCCCCAGGCCTTTTCCCAGACCGGCATCATCACCAGCGCGGTCAGGAACAGCGCCAGGCCCATCAGCACCTGATTGGACGGCGTTTGCCCGGTGCCCAGCGCCTGCCGCAGCAGGCCGAGCACGATGGTGATGCGGGTGAAGGCGGTCAGCACCAGCAGCAGCGACGGCAGCAGGGTGATGGCCGTCATCAGCAGCAGGGTCTGCAGCGGCAGGCTCACCGGCTGCGCGCCGATCTTGCCGACGTTGACCTCCGGCAGCGAGGGCAGGGTGGGCGCGGCGTTCTGCGGGTTCTGCGCGGTCGGCGTGGTGGCCGGCGCCGGATTGGCCTGCGCCCAGGCGAAGGCGGGCAGCAGGCTCAGGGCCAGCAGGATCAGCAGCAGGCGCAGGCGGCGAGCGTTGCGGTTCCAGAAAAACGGCATGGTCATTTGTCCTTGCGCAGCTTCTGCGCCAGAAGCTGAGCGAAATCGGGAAGCTGCTTGAACTGCTTGAGCGAAGGCAGGGTCGGCGCGGGGGCCTGCGGCAGCGGCTCGGGCAACTGATGCAAGGTGCGTACCCCGCCGGGCGACACGCCGAGCAACAGCTGTTCGCCATTGACCTCGACCACCACCACCCGCTCCTTGGCGCCGACCGCCAGGCTGGCGACCACGCGCAGGCCCTGGGCCGGGCGGAAGCCGCTGCCGGGCAGGCGCTTGAGCACCCAGGCCATGGCCAGGATCAGGCCCAGCACCAGCAGCAGCGCGAACACCGCACCGAGCAGGCTGGGCGCCGACGGCGCCGCGTTGCCGACGCCCGCACCGTGCTTTGCGGTCTGCGTGGCGACGGCGAGCAGCAAGCTCACCGCAGTCTCCGGATGCGCTCGCTGGGGCTGACCACGTCGGTCAGGCGCACGCCGAAACGGTCGTTGATGGTCACCACTTCGCCGTGCGCGATCAGGGTGCCGTTGACGTACACGTCCAGCGGCTCGCCGGCGCCGCGCTCCAGTTCCACCACCGAACCCTGGTTGAGCTGCAGCAGGTTGCGGATCGGAATGCGGCTGCGGCCCACTTCCAGCGACAGCGTCACCGGCACATCCAGGATCACGTCCAGGTTCAGGTCGTTGGACTCGGCCGTGGCATCCGGCTGCAGGCTGTCGAACTGGGCCGGCGCCGGCTGGGTGGGATCGGTCTGGGTCATGGCAGGTCTTCCTGGAGAGCGGGACGACGGCGCAGCGCGCCGGGGGGATGGGTGGCGGTGATCTTCACCGCGTTCTGGCCGCGCGAGATGCCGAACTCGCCGGTGAACACCGGGATGTTCTCCACGCACAGCGGCACCTGCTTGGGCAGGTCGATCGGGAGCACGTCGCCGATCTTCAACCGGGTCAGCTCGCGCAGGCTCATCTGCTTCTGCGCCAGCACGCTGGAAATGGTGACCTCCGAGCCGAACAGCTGCTCGCGCAGCATGATGTTCCAGCTTTCGTCGCGGTCGACGCGGTCGCTCTGGATGCCGGCGTCGAGCAGTTCGCGGATCGGCTCCAGCATCGAGTACGGCAGGGTCACGTGGATCTCGCCGCCGCCGCCTTCCAGCTCCACGTGGAAGCGGCTGACCACCACGTACTCGCGCGGGGTGACGATGTTGGCGAAGTGCGGGTTGACCTCGGAATTGATGTACTCGAAGTCCACCTCCATCACCGGCGCCCAGGCTTCGGCCAGGTCGGCGAAGGTCTGCTTGAGCATCAGCTGGATCACCCGCATCTCGGTCGGGGTGAATTCGCGGCCTTCGATGCGGGTGGGGTAGCGGCCGTCGCCGCCGAAGAAGTTGTCGACCACGGTGAACACCAGGGTCGGCTCGAACACGATCAGGCCGGTGCCGCGCAACGGCTTGAACTTGATCAGGTTCAGGTTGCTCGGCACGTACAGCGAGTGCATGTAGTCGTTGAACTTGATCAGGTCGATGCCGCGCACCGACAGGTCGGCCGAGCGCCGGATCAGGTTGAACAGGCCGATCCGCCACAGGCGTGCGAAGCGCTCGTTGACCATCTCCAGGGTCGGCATGCGCCCCCGGATGATCCGGTCCTGGCTGGAGAAGTCGTAGTTGCGCGCTTCACCCGGCTCGGCCGCCGCCGGCTCGGTATCCACCACGCCGGCATCGACGCCATGCAACAGGGCATCGATCTCGTCTTGGGAAAGCAGGTCGGTCATCGCGGCATCGCCTTACTGGGTGACGAAGCTGGTGAACAGCAGTTCTTCCACGCACTTCTTGCCGGTCTCGGCGGTCATCAGCTTCTGCGCATCGGCCAGCGCCGCGGCCTGCAGCTTCTTGCGCCCGTCGATGTTGGCGATGTCCGTTGCCTGCACCTGCGAGAACAGCATCAGCAGATGCGCGCGGATCGCCGGGGCGTTCTCGGTGATCAGCTTCAGCTCTTCCGGATCGCGGGTCATCAGCTGCACTTCCAGCTGCAGGTAGTGCGGGCCGTCTTCGGCGCCGCCGTTGAGGTTGACCACGAACGCCGGGTCCATCGCGAAGTACTGCGCGGGCTTGGGAACCTCGGCGGTCTTCTCCTCGGCCTTGGCGTGGCCGCCCTCGGGCTTCTTCAGGAAGAAGAACGCGCCGGCACCGCCGCCGCCCAGCACCAGCACCGCCGCGATGACGATGATCAGCAGCTTTTTCTTCGACTTGCCGCCTTCCGGGGCGTCCTTGGCGTCTTTCTTGGATTTGTCGGGGGCTGACACAGTGCGGCGTCCTGAAGGGGGTCTGCCCCTGAGGATGCAATCGCCGTGCCGAAACCGGGCACCGAGCGCGCCGGGTGTTTGACGGTGCCGCCGCGTGCCGCGCAGGCGTGGGCCGAGACCGTTGTGGGAGAAGGGATCCGGAGTGGGAAGGGGGTCAGCCCCGACGCTTTTCGGAGGAAAGCGTCGGGGCTGACCCCCTTCCCACAAAAGGCCTTATCCCGATCCGGTTGGCGGCAGCGCCGCCAGGATCAGGCGTAGGCGTCGAGCAGCCCGCGCTGGCGCAGCACCATCGCCGGAATCCCGACGCTGCCGGACAGGTCGTCGGCAAGCTCGCCGCCGCTGCGGCTGCCGCCCTGCGGCGTGCTCTGCGCATTGGCCTGCTGTTGCTGCGGCTGCTGCTGGCCGACGTCGGCCTGGCCGAGCTGGAAGCCATGCTGGCCGAGCATCTCGCGCAGGCGTGGCAGACTGTTCTCCAGGGCCTGGCGCACGTCGGCCTGGTTGCTGCTGAAGCTGGCGTTGACTTGGTCGCCGGTCATGTGCAGGCGCACCTCGACCGGGCCCAGCTCGGCCGGATTCAGCTTGATGTGGGCGTGGCCGATCTTCTGGTCGGCCAGCCAGCTGATGCGCGCGCCCAGCTCCTCGTCGAACTGGTTGCCGTGCAGGTTCGGGGTCGGCGTGGGCGAGCCGCTGAACGGCTGCGCATCGGCCAGCCGCGTGGTGGCGTGCAGCGGCGTGGCCGCCGCGGTCGGCGCGATCGCGCTGGGATCGGCGGCGGGCGCGGCGTCGCCGCCTTCGCCGGTCTTGCCGCTGGCCGCGGCGGCGATGGCCGCCAGTGCCGCCAGCGGGGCCGCGGTCTCGGCACCGCCGGCCTTGTCGGCCGATCCGCCCTGCGCCAACAGCATCGCGCCGAAGCCGCCGGCGGCCGAGGCCGGGGCGGTGCCGGCCGTCGCGCTGGCGGTGCCGGCGGTGGCCGCATTCGGATCGGTGGCGCCCGCCGCGGTCTGCGGCAGCGCGTCGCCGCCGCCGAGCAGGGCGGCCGCGCCGCTGGCCACGGCGCCGGCGACGCCGACGGCCAGCCCGGCCGCCGCGCCCAGCGGGGTCGCCGAGGCGGCCGGCAACACCGCCGCGCCGATCGCCGGCAACAGGCCCAGGCCGATCCCGGCCAGCCCGGCCGGCGGCCAGGCGGCCTCGTCGGGCTTGGCGTCGTCGCGCTTGTCCTCGGCCTTGCCCTTGTCCTTGCCCGAGGCCTTGGTCTCGGTGCTGCTCTTCTCGGTGTCCTGGGCGACCTTGTCGCCGGCCTGCGCGGTGCGCGCGGGATCGCTGGCGGTGTCGTCGGTGGCCGCCGGGCGCTTGTCCGCCTGGTCCTTGTCGGCCGGTTGCGCCGGCTTGGCCGTCTCGCGGGCGGCGGGCTTGGGCGCGGTGGTGCGCGCCGAGCCGCCGCTGCTGCCGCCGAGCAGCTTGGCGAAGTCCTTGTCCTTGCCGCCGTTGCGGTCCAGGCCCGGGGTGTCGTTGCCGCCGCCGATCTGGCTGGCGCGGCCGCTGCCGCCCAGCGCGGAAAGCGCGTTGTTCATCGTCCGTCTCCGTTCTCGTGTTCGTCGGCGGTGGCCGCCAGGCGCGCGCGGCGCGCGCCGAGGTCGTCCATCTCGCGCTGGCTGCGGCGGTCGTCGACCTTGCGTTCCTGCGCGCGGTAGCTGGCCGCGAGCTGTTCCAGCACCTGCTTGTCGCGACTGGCCAGCAGCAGCCGGCTGCGCTCCATCTCGACCTTCTCGCGATTGCGGTCCACGGTCTGGCACTGCTGCTGCACCGCGCTCTCCAGCCGGTCCAGGAAGGCGCGGCGGTTGGCCAGCTGCGCCAGACTGGTCGCCGCCATCTGGCTGTTGGCGTACTCGTCGGCGTAGCGGCGCAGTTCTTCCAGCCGCGACTCGTGGGTGGCCAGGGCGCGCTGGCGCTCGGCGAGATCGCGGGCGACCTCGTCTTCGTGCTGCTGAGCCCTGCGGAGCAGGGGATCGAGACGTTGCGATTGCATCATGGCTTAGTTCTCGCGGTCGACCAGCCGTTTCAGGGCGGCCTGGCTGTGGGGCAGATCTGCGGCTTTGGCGACGTCCTGTCCGAGGAATTCCATGATCTCCGGCCAGCGCTCCAGCGCTTCGTCCACCGCCGGGTCGTTGCCGCGCTGGTAGGCGCCGATGGTGATCAGGTCGCGGTTGGCCGAGTAGGCCGACACCAGCCGCTTCAGCGAGCGGATGCGCAGGCGCCACGGCTCGTCGGCGATGTCCTGGACCACGCGGCTGACCGAGGACTCGACGTCGATGGCCGGGTACAGGCCGCTGTCGGCGACGCGCCGCGACAGCAGGATGTGGCCGTCAAGGATGGCGCGGGCGGCATCGGCGATCGGGTCCTGCGGGTCGTCGCCTTCGGTCAGCACGGTGTAGAAGGCGGTGATCGAGCCGCGGCCCTTGGCGCCGTTGCCGGCGCGCTCGACCAGGGCCGGCAGCTTGGCGAACACCGACGGCGGATAGCCGCGGGTGGTCGGCGGCTCGCCCACCGACAGGCCGATCTCGCGCTGGGCCTGGGCGAAGCGGGTCAGCGAGTCCATCAGCAGCAGCACGTTCAGGCCCTGGTCGCGGAACCACTCGGCGATGGCGGTGGCGCGATAGGCGCCGTGCAGGCGCGCCAGCGGCGGGCGGTCGGCCGGGGCGGCGACGACCACGGCGCGGCGCAGGCCTTCCTCGCCCAGGGTGGTTTCGACGAAATCGCGCACTTCGCGGCCGCGTTCGCCGATCAGCCCGACCACGATCACGTCGGCGGCGGTGTAGCGGGTCATCATGCCCAGCAGGGTGGACTTGCCGACGCCGGAGCCGGCGAACAGCCCCACGCGCTGGCCGCGGCCGATCGGCAGCAACGCGTTGATCGCGCGCACGCCGACGTCCAGCGGGGTGGTGATCGGTTCGCGCGCCAGCGGATTGATCGACACGCCGGCCATGCCCACCGAGCCTTCGGCGCGGATCGGGCCCTTGCCGTCCAGCGGCACGCCGTCCGAGTCGATGACGCGGCCGAGCAGGCCTTCGCCCACTTCCACGCCGCCGCGGCGGTGCAGCGGCACCACCCGCGCGTTGGGCAGCAGGCCGTGGGTTTCGGCGCTGGGCATCAGCGAGGTGCGGTCGCCGGAGAAGCCGACCACTTCGGCATCGACCCAGCCGCCGTCGACCTCGACCCTGCAGGTAGCGCCCATCGGCGCCTCGCAGCCGACCGCTTCCAGGGTCAGGCCGACCGCGCGGCGCAGGATGCCTTCGCGGATCAGGCCGCGGCCGGCGGCCGCGTCCAGGTCGAGCCTGCCGAGACGGCCGGCCAGGCGCAGGTTGCGCGCATCCAGCCAGTCGGCGGGGTGGGTGCCGGACAGCGCGCTCACAGGCCGGCTCCGGACTTGCGCATCACCGTCTCCAGGGCCGCGCGCAGGCGCGCTTCGAGGGTGCCGTCGATGCGCACCGATTCGGCGTGCACGCGCAGGTCGCCGCGGCTCAGGCTCAGGTCCGGCACCAGCCGGATGCCCTGGTCCATCATCGTCAGCAACGGGGTCAGCGCGGCGATGTCGTCCGGGTGCAGGCGCACCTCGACGTCGCGGCGCGCGCCGCCGACCGCGTCCAGCGCCTCGGCCACCAGTTCCGACAGCAGCACCGGGTCGGCCTGGTAGGCGCGGCCGACCAGGCTGCCGGCGATGCGCACGGCCAGTTCGCCGAGCGCGCCGACCACTTCGTTCTCCAGCCGCGCCAGCGGCCGCGAGAAGTTGTCCAGGATGCCGTCGATCTGCGCGGTCAGCCGGCGGATCTCGGCCTGGCCCTGGGCCAGGCCCTCGGCGTGGCCGCGTTCGAAGCCTTCGTGCTGGGCCGCGGCCTCGATCGCCTGGATCTCCTCCAGGCTCGGCGGGCGCAGCACCGGCTCTTCCGGCAGCACGTCTTCGTACGGCTGCGCCGCCGACAACGGCGGGGCATCGAGTTCCGGCGCCAGCCAGCGCACCACGTTGCCGTTCATACCATGGCCTCCGCACCACCGCCGCCGAGGCTGATCACGCCCTCATCGGCCAGACGCCGCACGATCGCCAGGATCTCCTTCTGCGCGGCCTCCACGTCGGCCAGGCGCACCGGGCCGCGCGCCTCCATGTCTTCGAGCAGGATCTCGGCGGCGCGCTGGGACATGTTCTTGGTGATCTTGTCGCGCACCTTGATGTCGGCGCCGCGCAGGGCCAGGCCGAGGCGGTCGCCGCTGACCTCGCGCAGCATGGTCTGCAGCCCGCGGTCGTCCAGCTCCACCAGGTTGTCGAACACGAACATCAGGTCCTGGATGCGGCTGCCCAGGTCGGCGTCGATCTTGCTGATCGCCGCCAGCACACCCTGGTCGGCGCCGCTGTCCAGGAAGTTGAGGATGTTCGCCGCGACCTTGACCCCGCCCACGTTCGAGGACTTCAGGTTCTGGTTGCCGGAGAACTGCCGCTCCATGATCTCGTTGAGTTCGTTGAGCGCGTGCGGCGGGATGCCGTCGAGGGTGGCGATGCGCATCAGCACGTCGGCGCGGGTGCGCTCGGGCAGCAGCTTCAGCGCCTCGGCGGCCTGGTCGTTGTCCAGGTGCGCCATCACGATGGCGATGATCTGCGGATGCTCGTTGCGCACCAGGTCGGCGATCGCGCGCGGATCCATCCACTTCAGCGTGTCCAGGCCGGTGGTGTTGCGGCCCAGCAGGATGCGGTCGATCAGGCTGCCGGCCTTGTCGGCGCCCAGCGCCTGCACCAGCACGTTGCGGATGTAGTCGTCGGCGCCCACGCCCAGCGAGGTCTTGCTGCCCAGCTCGGCGTTGAACTCTTCCATGACCTTGTCGACCTGGTCGCGCGAGATGCCGCTCAGCGTCGCCATGGCGATGCCGATCTTCTGCACCTCCTTGGGGTCCATGTGCTTGAGCACCTCGGCCGCGTCGGCCTCGCCGAGCGACAGCAGCAGCACGGCGGCGCGCTGGGTCCCATTCATTGCATTCGCATCAGGCTTCACTGGCGACCCATCCCTTCACGACCTGCGCCACGCGCTTGGAATCTTGTTTGACCGCTTCGCGGGCCTGGCGCAACCGTTCCTCGTAGGCGTCGGGCAGGGCGATGGCGGGGTTGCCGCCGCTGCTGCCGCTGAGGCTGGCGGTGTCCTCGCCCAGCGACGGCAGCAGCGGGTTGTCGTCGTCGAGCATCGACAGCTTGGCATCGCGCGGTTCGTTGCCGTCGCGGTCGTGGCCGACCGCCGCGGCCGGCGCTGGACCGGCGATCTGGCGCAGCGCCGGGCGCAGCACGCCGAACAGCAGCGCCAGCACCACCGCCGCACCCAGCACCAGGCGCAGGCCGTTCATCACCCGCGGATCTTCCCACCAACCGGGCTTGTCTTCCGCTTCCGGTGCTGTGCGCACGAACGGTGCGTTCATCACCGAGACGGTGTCGCCACGTTCGGCATTGAAGCCCACCGCCTGCTTGACCAGGCCTTCGATGCGGGTCAGCTCGGCGGCGCTGAGCGCCTGCTCGGTCATCTTGCCCTTGGCGCCGGGACGCATCACGTGGTCCACCAGCACCGCCACCGAGACGCGCTTGATGCGCCCGGCCGGCTGCCGGGTGTGCTGCAGGGTCCGGTCCAGTTCGTAGTTGCGGGTGGCGCTCTTGGAACTCTCGGTCGGCGTCGCGGCGGCGGCTTGTTGGGTGCCGGCCGTGCCCGGTGCAGGCGGAGCGCCGGTGGCACCCGGCTGGCCCGGCGCGCTGCCCGGCGAGTTGCTGGTCGCGCCCGGCGCGCCCTGCGGGCCGCCGGTCTGGGTGCTGCTGTCGCTGACCTGCTCGCTGCGCAGCTTCGGCGGGTCGCCGTTGTACAGCTCGCGCGCTTCCTCGACCACCGAGAAGTCCATGTCCACGTTCACTTCCGGGTTGACCCGGCCGGGGCCGGTCATCGGCTCCAGCAGTTCGCGGATGCGCTGGTTGTAGGCGCTTTCCTGGCGGCGCACCTGATCGAACTGGGCGGCGTTGAGCGCGGCATCGCTGTTGGGGTCGGCGATGGTCAGCATGCGCCCGCTCTGGTCGACCACGGTGACGCGATCCGGCGCCAGGTCGGGGATGCTGGAGGCGACCATGTTGACGATCGCATCGACCTGGTTGCGTTCCAGGGTGGTGCCGCCACGCAGTTCCAGCACCACCGAGGCGCTGGCGGCCTCGCGCTGGCGGGTGAACGCGCTCGGCTTGGGAATGGCCAGGTGCACCCGCGCCTCGCGCACCGGGCGCAGGCTGGAGATGGTGCGGGCCAGTTCGGTCTCCAGGGCGTGCTGGTAGCGCGCGTTCTCCACGAACTGGCTGACCCCGAAGCCGGGATCCTTCTCCATCACCTCGAAACCCATGTTGCCGTTGTCGGTCAGGCCGGAGCCGGCCAGCTTCAGCCGCGCGTCGTACAGCTTGTCTTCCGGCACGGTGATCGCGCCGGTGGCCTGGTCGAGCTTGAACGGGATCTGCGCGGTGCGCAGCAGGTCGGTAGCCTCGGCCGTGCCTTTCTCGTCCAGGCCGGTGTACAGCGGGGTGTAGGCCGGCTTCTGCGACCAGAAGAACACGAACAGGCCGGCCGCCACCGCCACCGCGATCATCGCCATCAGGCCGATGCGGCGGGTGAGCTGCAGGCTCTGCAGGCGGTCGAACCAGGCGCCCGCCTTTTCGCTGCTGAAAGTGTCTTTGCTGATCGCAAGCGCCATCGTCTTCTACCCTTACAGCGGCATGTTCATCACGTCCTGATACGCCTGGACGAGTCGGTTGCGGACTTCCACGGTAGCGCGAAATGCCACCTGGGACTGTTGTGCGGCCAGCATCACCTTGGCCAGATCGGCGCTCGGGTCGCCCAGTTCGAAGGCCTTGGCGAGGTCGCCGGACTTCTGCTGGGCCTCGTTCACGCCGCCGATCGCGTTACGCAGGGTCTCGGTGAAGCTCGGGCCCTGCACGCCCTGGTTGCCGGTCAGGCCTTCGATCGCATTGCTGCGGCCGACATCGCCCACCCGCGTCTGCGCCGCCTGGCCGACCTGGCCCTGGTAGCTGCGGATCTGCGAAAGGATGGAGCTGATGGAGTCGCTCATACGGTGAAGTCCCTGCCGGGAGACGGCTTGCCCGTATGCAATGCAAGCGGTGTGCCGAAACGGCGTTCACGTGCCGCGCGGCCTCCAAGCGGGCACGGGCGGGGGACACCGGCGCCCGGTGACGGGTTCCCGGCGCCGGCCGCGTCGCCGGCGCGGGTGGGCGCAGGCGACGTGTCGGCGGGTTGACGCTGTGCGCGTCGTCACGCTCGGACGCGGGCGCTGCGCGCCGACCTCAAGGTGGGCGGGGGGCGACTCAGTCCGGCAGCCAGGCCGCCCGCCACTCCTGCAGGTTGTCGCCTTGCAGCAGCCAGTCGCGCTGCACCGCCGCGCGCAGGGCGGCGCCGGCCGCGGCCCGGGCGTCGGCATCGGCCAGGTGTGCGCGGATCGCATTGACCCAGTCGCGGAAGCGGTTCTTGACCAGGGTCACCGGCAGCCCGCCGTCGCGGTAGGGCGGCAGGTCGCTGGCCACCACCGGATAGCCGCAGGCGCCGTACTCGAGTACGCGCAGGTTGCTCTTGCAGCGGTTGAACAGGTTGTCTTCCAGCGGCGCCAGCGCCAGGTCCAGGCCCAGCGCGGCCAGCGCCTGCGGATAGCGGGCGAAGTCCACGCCCGTGTGCACCTCATGCACGTGCCGGCGCAGCCGCTCCGGGCACATCCCCATGAACACCCAATGCACCTCGCCGGCCAGCGCCTGCACCACGTCGGCGATCAGTTCCAGGTCGCCGGTGTGGCTGAGTCCGCCGGCCCAGCCGACCCGCGGCTTGGCCGAGCCGGACGCCACGGGCGTCGCCAGCGCACCCCACAGCTGCGGCTCCAGGCGGTTGCGCACCACGCGGATGTCGCCGTGCAGGCCGGCCAGCGCCTCGGCCAGGTCCGGTGTGGAGACGGTGACCCGGTCCACCAGCGTGGCGGCACGCCGCAGCGAACGCAGTACGTCCTTGGGCATCTGCTCGCGATGCGCGCTCTTCAGCGGCAGATTGGGCAGGTAGTCGTCCAGTTCGTAGACCATGAAGGCACCGCAGAAACGGCGCATGCGCTCCATCCGCGCCAGTTCCGCATCGCCGACGCGGCGCTGCAGCACCACCGCATCGGCGCCGATGCGCTGCAGTTCCACCGGGTCGAGCAGGCGCGCGTAGTACAGGCCGTCGATCTGCGCCGCCGCGGCCAGCGCCTGCAACGGCTGGATGACCCGGTACTGACCACTGCCGAAGGTGTCGCCCGGATGGGCAAGGATCCGCGGTAGCGGCTTCCACGACAGCGGCTGCCAGGAGAACTCGGATTCGCCCAACTGGAAGCCGCCGGGCTGCTCCAGGCCCAGGCTGGGCGAATAGGCCGGATCGTGCGCCAGCGCCGGCAGCCAGCGCTGCAGCAGGGCCGCGTCGGCCGCCTCGCTGCGCGTGGCCGGGGCCGGCTGCAACAGCAGCGCCTGCGGCGTCCACACCGTCCAGGCGCCCGCGGCCGCGGCGCGCAAGCACAGGTCCACGTCGGCGCCGCCCTCGGCGAAGCCGGCCGCGTCGAATCCGGACAGGTGTTCGAACAGCGCCCGCCGCACCAGCAGGCAATGCGCCGACACCGCGCTGTAGCGATGCGCCACCTGCAGCCGGCCCATGTAGCCGGGCTGTGCCATCGCTTCGCCGGCAAAGGCGTGGCCGGCGCCGGCAAGCACGCCCGGCAGCACACCGGCATGGGTGATCCGGCCGTCGGAGGACACACCCTTGGCGCCGACGATGCCGACTTCGGGCCGCTGCGCGTGGTTCATCAGCGCATGCAGCCAGCCGTCCTGTACCGCGGCGCTGTCGGCGTCCAGGAACAACAGGTACTCGCCCTGCGCCTGGGTGGCGGCGAGGTTATGCGCCTCGGCCTGGCAGACCCGCTGTTCCAGCGTGAACACGCGGATGCGGCCGTTGCCCAGCTCGGCCACCGCTTGCATCCACGCAATGATCTCCGGCGCCTGGCTGGCGTTGTCCACCAGCAGCAGTTCGTAGGCGGGGTAGGCGGTCTGTTCGAGCAGGCTGACCACCGCACGCTGCAGCGCCGGCAGGTTGTCCTGTGCCAGCAGCACGATCGAGACCGGCGGCTGCGCGGGGTGGCCGTAGTCGATACGGAACAGGCCGCCCGGCAGCGGTTCGACCGCGGCCTGTGGATAGCCGCGGGCCTGCAGGTGCGCGGCGATCGCGCGCTGGCGCGCCGGGCCGCCGGCCTCGGCGCTGGCCGGCGCGGCGACCAGCAGCGGCTCGGGCAGGTGCACGATGCCGTCGCCGCCGTCGCGCAGGAACAGGCGCAGGATCAGCTCGAATTCGCTGGCGCCGTCGTAGGCCGGGTCGAAGCCGCCCAGCGCCTGCACCGCGGCACGGCGGAACACCCAGTGGCTGGCCATTGCCAGCGGATTGCCCAGCAGCAGGTCCAGGTCCGGGTCCGGCCGCAGCAGCGGCGCCAGGGTGTCCGCATCCACCGCCAGCCATTCGTCCGCGTACAGCGCGTTGCACTGCGGCTGTTGCGCCAGTTCCAGCAGCAACCGCAGCAGGCCGCCGGCATAGAAACGGCTGCCCGCGGTCACGCGCAGGCACCAGTCGCTGGCCGGTGATGCATCCAGCGCGGCGGACAGTGCCGCCGCATCGGCCTCGGCCGGCAGCGGCGGCAGGCTCCGGACCCGCGGGTCCGGCCACGCTGCGATGGGCGCATCGCCCAGCACCAGCGCCTGCACCTGTGCGAACGCCGCACCCTCCAGTAACAGGCTGTCCAGTGTCGCCGCCAGTGCGGCGTGGTCGGCGCCGCGTGCGTCGACCAGGACGGCCAGCCGCGGCGCGCCGCCCAGGGCGACCAGGCGCGCGTCGAGCAGGTCGCGTTGCGCCGGCGTCACCGTCCGCCGCGCCTGCCAGTCGCGCAGGGCGCTTTGCACGCAGACGCGCGCGTAAGCGTCCTGAATCGCCTGCAGCAGGTCCACCGGCGTACTCGGACCACCGGCCAGCGGCGTCACCGTGACCTGGCGAACGTCGCCATCGCCGCGGTACCAGCCCATCGCGCGCACGCCCTGGCGGAAGTTGGCATGGCCCTGATCGCCGATGCCGGGCTGGTCGCGGCCGACCTGGCTGTATTGCTCCTCCGACACCCGGAAGCGGGTCAGCGGCCGCGCCAGCAGTGCCAGATGGCCGCGATGCAGCAGCTTGGCGTACAGCGCCAGGTCGCCGACCCAGTTGATCACCTTGCCGGCCAGCGTCATCAGTTCGTCGCCGATCTCCAGCAGGTCGCTGCGCCGGCACAGCACGCAGCTGGGCTCGCCGACGAAGTTGATGGTGTGGTCGGCCAGGAACGACAGCAGCTCCGGCCCGTCCAGCAGCACGTCGCCCGCGAACGGAAAGGCAGTGGCGGGGATGTCCTCCAGCGGCGCGCCGTGGCTGTCGATCCGCTGCCGGCGCGAGGACGCCAGCAGGACGTCGGGCGCGGACTGCATGGCCGCGACCAGCGCGGCCACACAATCCGGCGCCAGCACGTCGTCGTCGTGCAGGAACTTCACGTACTCGCCCTGGGCCAGGGCGATGCCGCGCGCGGTGCTGCCGAGTTCGCCCAGGCGGCTGGGGTTGCGTTCGTAGCGGATCGGGAACCGCGCCAAGCCGCGCTTGCGCTCCACCACCTCGGCGATCGTGCCGTCGGGGTTGTCGTCGCAGATGACCAGTTCCAGCGCCGGATAGGTCTGGGCCAGGACGCTGTCGAGCGCCTGCTCGAAGTAGCGGAGCTTGTAGGCCGGCATGACGATGCTGACTACGGCGGGATCAATCATCGAGACATCGTTATCCAAAAAGGGCATCTAGGGGATGCAATAGCCATGCCAGCGGGAGTGGTGGCGTCTGACTCACGAGCATGATACTTCTGGCTATCGCATGGCCAACTGGGTTATGTGGATTCCTTTACTAAATGGAATGGGGCGAAAAATGATTTCCAAAAAGGTCTTGGCGGTTGTGGTTCTTGGGGTCCTTTCATTCAATTCGCAGGCATCAACACTCGTCTATGCGACCGACGCTAATGGCAATGTAGTGTCTGGTTCTCTCCAGACACTTCGTACGGCACTGAATAGTGGCGCAAACGTGAAGGTGCTCGTTACCGCTCCTAACGACCATGTTTGGGCGGTGCCTTGCACGAATACCTCGGTTAAATTGGATGCATCTCAGGCTGTTGTTTGCGTAAGCAATCAGGGTCTGGGTATGAATATTTCGATGGGGAGCCAGTTTGGCGGTGTGAGCAATCCGCCTCAATCCGTACATTTTTTGCTGAATACTTCTGGTCAGTACGTCCAGGCCAATATCGACATGGGGAGCGGTACACTTGTTTCACGCTCTGTCTATGTTTTTGCCATGCAATGGTACGTCGATTGAGGAGAGTGACAGAGCGTCCCTCTGATGCGCTTTCAAAGACGGCATCCGGTCGATGAAAAAAGCATACCGCTCGTTAGAGCGGCATGCCAGGATGAGCTACAAGCCCGTAGGCAGGCGGTCCAGCAGATCATAAGTGATATTTATACTTCCGTTTCCGTTTGTGACTAGCCATATCCCATTTCCTGGTGGGATGTAAACTTGATAAGGGAAGTGGTCCGATGGAGGCGCGACACCTAAAAATATCACTCTCTTGGCTCCATCCCCATATCCCGAAGGCGCCGACGTATCTGCATAGACAGCCAGCCCTATCACAGTTGATGCACCGCTTAAACTGCAAGTTCGAACTACGAGGCCATACTGGTTGTCAGTAGGTGATACAACTTGTGTGACTACATTTGCCGCAACTCCAATGTTCGCGAATTTAGCCCCTATGGGGGCAATGCTTCCTTTTCCGGATATTTCCATTAGGACCACCTCGTTTTAAAAGATGATGCATGCGACGGTAGATGTATGTTGAGTGTGATTTTGACGCCTTGATCTCTTTATCCAACAGTTCTTCTGGTGAGCGGCTGGTAAAGCGGTGGTGGCTATACATGGCCTCGCTGAGCATGCGCCGATTGGGATGGTACAGGGCAAGCCTCAAGCAGGTCGCGTTGTACTGGCGTGACCGTCTGCTACGCCTGCGGGTCGTGCAAAGTACGTTGCACGCAGATAAGCGCGAGATCCACCTGCGTGCCCGGGCCGCCGGCCAGCGCCGTCGCTGTGACTTGGCGGCGCGGGTCACCACCGCCGTGGCGATTGCCTAGTAGCCAGTTCGGCTTGGACACCAATGACGTGCTTGGGTGGCAATGATGTGTCCCAGTGCCGAGCGATAACTTGCTTGCTCGGCTCGAGATATCCGAGCGCCAGCAGCGAGTGGTGATCAAAGGAAATACTCGCTGCCTCTCAACGAACGATTGCCCATGCCATCAAGTCCCATGCCGCCTCCCTGCCTTGGTCTATTCCACGTAGAGAATGGTGTCGTAGAAGTACATTGAGTAATGACGCAGCCGTAATTTCGCACCTGGATAGATCACATCGAGTACCGCGACAATGTCCAACAAATCGAGCGCGTGGTGATAGCAGGTGATCGCCATGCGTGGGCGGCACCGGCCTATGAGCTCGGCTGCGCCACGCAGGACGTGCGGCTCGAAGCCTTCGACGTCCATCTTGAGCAGCGTCATCTGCTCCAGCACATCGTCCAGCCGCACGCTGGAGACCTGGATGTCGCCGCCGGCCTCGACCCTGCTGCCCATGGTGCCGCTGGCTAGGAACGACAAGGGCTGGTTGGAATCGGATACGGCTTCGTTGTGAAGGAAGATCGGGCCTGATGTGGATTCCAGGCGGCGTTGCAGGGCGGCGAAGTTGCGTGGGTCCGGTTCGTAGGCGTGGATCGAGGCGAAGCGGTAGCGCGCGGCGGTCATGAACTTGCCGACCGTATCGCCGTCGTAGGCGCCGATGTCGACGTAGTGTTCGTGGTCGTGCAGCGCGACCGGGGCCTCGCTGGAGGAATACATGGAGAAATATTCCTGTTCCATCGGACGGATCACGTCCAGCAACTCAGCTCGGTTGCCGGTCATGCGCAGGCGCAGTATCGCGTCCAGCGTGGCGCGGCTGAGCGTGTCCTCCAGGCGCGTCCGCAATGCCGCGAAATCCGCTGCGCGCTCCAGCGTCTGTGCGCGCATGACCGGTCCGGTGTGATAGATCCACGGCCTGTCCAGGATATAGAGGAGTTCCGGCAGGTCGATCGCCCTCCCTGGCAACCCACGTTGCAGGTGATCGAAGTACAGCCACGTGGACAGCTGAAAGGAGCAGTTCACCGTGATCGAGTTCGGTCCCTGCGGGTTTGCGAGATGGGCGGCGACGGTGCGGATCTCGTCGAAGCCCGGGGCCTTGCCGCGATTGGTATGAAAATAGTCGTCCGCAGCGATCAGGCGCAGCTTCTCTGAGCGCTGCCGCAAATTGTCGACGAGGGGGGTGACGAAATCTCCCAGATAGGAACTTGGTGCTAGGAACACGATCGTGTCCGCCTTCATGCAGGCTTCCAGCAAATCCGTCTCGTTTTGGTTCGTGTATGTCATGGTCGTTCGCCGTTGAGGGCGCTGGCCGCGTAGAGCCCCCCGTGACTGGAGCTGGGGGCCAACAAGAGCGCGCCGCCGGCGCGCGCCCAGGTGTCGATCAGGTCCGCTTCGCGATGAAGCGCGGCCGGAGAGTCTGTCATGGGCGTACTCGAACGGGCGCGCCGTCACAGGTCGCGCAGGGTTGGGAAAGTGGCGTGCGTCGGCGTCACGCCAGGGCGGCGATCAGGCCACGTCGCAGGCGCCGTGGAGCCTCATGCTAGTCAGGAAAGCTTGGAGGCAAACCGTGCGAGCACCACAAAATTGCGCTTTTGTCGCATATTGCAATTGCGCACTGACACGAATCGACACGCGCTGCGGTGCCTCTCCCAGGACGAAAGAAAAATCCTCGCAGGCGGATCAAGTGGCCTGTTGTGGATGCCAGTAGTACCTCAGTCATCGCGCGGCGTGACGAGCGTGCCAACCAACGATGTCAGCTTGATCAGGCGCGTCTGGTCTTCGCTGCGGATCAGTCCACCGGGCGCACGCCCTGGCCGATGCCGGCGTTGCCCGTTAGCGCCGCACTGGCCGTCTCGTCCATTTTCAACGCAGGATGCGGGCGCCGCCTGGCATCAGCGCGTCGTAGAAACAGCGATCCGGCAGCACGTCTGGCACCGTGCCTGGCAGCAGCCATTCGCAGTGCCGGCCGATCCTGGCGCCGCTGCGGGTCATGCTGCCGCCGCCAAGGGTGCTGCCCTGGCCGATTTGGGTGTCGCGGCCCAGATGCACGCCGGCATGCAGGGTGACGCAGGCGCCGATGCGCGCTTCCTGTTCGACGATCACCTGCCGCTCCAGCCAGGCCCCGGGGCCGATGCTGCTGTCGGCAGCAATGTTGCAGCCTGGGCCGATGTGCACGTTGCCGAGCAGGCGTACCCCGGCATCGACATGGGCCTGTGGCCAGACCAGGTTGATGCTGCCGTAGCCGGCCAAACGCACATCAGCCAGCAGCTTGTGCCGCGACTGGTTGACCGCGCGCTCGTCCAGCGCCACGAACACGTCGGTCGTGGCTGTTGGATGGCTGGCGTGCAAGGCGCCAAGGTCGAAGTTGTAGCGGTCCGGCGATTCCAACGCGACGACGACGTGGTCCAGGCCGCAGGCCTGCGCGGTGCGTTGTGCCTGTTCCAGAGCCCGGCCTTCGCCGATCAGTACCAGTACCTTCATACGGGTTGCTCCAACACGTTGGCGCGATACCACAGGTGCTGGCGGACAAGTTCGGTCTCGTAGTCGCCGTGAGTGAAGGGCAGCGAATGTGGGCCGATCCCGGCCTGCATGCGCTCCAGCAGAGCCGTGTCTTCCGCGATCACCAACCGCTCGGCCCTGATCAAACTGCTCAACAATGCGGTGAAGTCGGTGCGGGCGTCTTTACGGCGTGTGGTCATGACCCACAGGTGATAGTCGGTTTCGCCTGGAGACACAGGATCGTACTGCTGAAGCAGGAAGTGGTCGCCGCGGACGCAGCAAAAATTCACATTCGGATAAATGAACCAGTTGTAGTAGGCGGAGTCCTCGCCGTAACGCTCGCACTGGCTTCGGAACCAATTTTCCTGCGGCACAAGCGCCCCCTTGGCCGGAAAACTCAAGTGTTGCAAGGGCGGGGGCACGTGCGTGCTCAGGAGTTGCTCGACATCGGAAGCGACATCGGCGGCGCGCTCGATGTGTGCGGTGGTCCTGTCCGCCTTCGTCATCAGCGGGCCGAAGGTCTTCGGATGCACAAAGGGGACGTGGTTGTAGTCTTTCACGTTCTCCATGTTGAGCTTCCAGTTATAGCGCACCCGGTGGCAGCTGTAGGCGATCTGCGAATCCAGGTGCGAGGAGGCGGTCGCGATCGTCTCCAGGAACGCCGGCGCAAACTGCTCCTCCAGCGGCAGCGGCTGCTCGGCCATGTTCACGAACAGCAGCTCGCCGACCTGCTGTAGGTGCAGCTTGGTCAGGCAGATGCCGGCCTTCTCCTCGGCGGTGAACTGGTACAGCCCGGAATTGGGCAACCCGCGCAGCTCGCCTTCGGCACCGAACGACCAGGCATGGTAGGGACACACCAACGGGCGCTTGCCGTGCGGCTCGATCTGGATCGCCGACTGCCGGTGCGGACACTGGTTGAGGAACGCGCGGATGCCGGCTTCGGTGCGTTGCACCAGCACCGGTACCCCTGCCACCTGGTGCGCGATGAACTGGTTGCGCTCGCGCACCATCGAGGCGAAGCCGACGAAGATCCACAGCTTGCCGAACAGCCGCTGCTGTTCCAGGCGCAGGCTGTGCGGGCTGATGTAGTGCTCGGCGTCGAGGGCGTGACGGGTCATGCGGAACGGCGTCCTGGGTTCGGGGTCAACGGCTGAAGATAGTACGCGCCGGATTCCCGGCGACGGTGACGTTGGGCGGCACGTCCTTGACTACCACGCTGCCGGCGCCAATCACCGCGCCGTCGCCGATCGCGACGCCGGGCAGCACGGTGGCGTGCGGATGGATGACCACGTCGTGGCCGATGCGCGCGCCGCCGCCGACGAACACGAAGTTGCCGATCTGCACGTAGTCGCCGATCACCACGTCGTGGCCGACGATGGTGGTGGCGAGGATGATGACGAACTCGCCGATGCGACTGTCGGCACCGATCGACACGCCGACCTCGAACAGGCTGCCACGCCCGATCGGCGTCTCCGAGGCCTCGCGCAGGCGTGGACGCAGCACCATGAAGTCGGCGCCGCGCGCCAGCAGTGGCTGGCTGTAGCGGCGGCGTGCGGCCGGATCGCCGAGCGCGCAGACGAACAGGTCGCCGGGCACCGGCTGGTAGGTGTCCGGGTCGCCCAGCAGCGGCCAGCGCAGGCCGGCGCCAAGCGCACTGCGACTGTCCAGGAAGCCCTTGATGTCCCAGGCCTGGCCGTAGCCCGGATCGTCGTTGTACGCCATCGCCGCGATGCCGCGACCGAAGCCGCCGGCCCCGACGATCAAGACATGTTGGCGTGGCGTTTTCATGGAACTGCTCACACGAACTCGATGCCCCCGTCCATGTGTACCGCCTGGCCCGTGATCTTGCCGCTGGCCTCGGAAAGGAAGTACAGGCAGGCCAGCGCGATGTCCTGTGGCTGGCCGATTCCCAGTGGATAACGCTTGGCCATCTCCTCGAACCACGCCTTGTCTTCGGTGATGAGCGAGGTTTCGACCAGCCCGGGACAGAGCGCATTTACCCGGATCTTGCGTCGTGCCAACTCCAGGGCCAGCGGACGCATCGTCCCGATCAGCGCCGCTTTGGAGCCGGAATAGGGACCTACGCCAACGGTGCCGGTGAACGCTGCAATGGACGAGAGAAAGACCACCGAACCACCGGGCCGGATGGCCTGACGTGCGAGCAGGTGCCGGGTCAGCATCACCGGGGCGATGTAGTTAATGTCCATCACTTCCTTGAGGAAGGACTCGCTCACCAGCTTCATCGGTGCCAGACCGCGAATGCCTGCGCTGTGGACCAGGCCGTCGACCGGGCCGCACTCAGCAGCCAGTTTCTGCACTGTTTCTGCTTGCAAGAGATCTCCGATGAACTGGCGATGCCCGTCGCCCTGCAGCGACTCCAGAGTCGCGGCCAGGCGCGCGCTGTTGCGGCCGCTGACGATGACTTGGGCGCCCGATGCCGCGCAGGTCTGAGCGATGGCCATGCCGATGCCGTTTGATGCGCCGGTTACCAAGATGGTCTTTCCGCGCAACCCGAACATTTGTTGCAGCAGCGCGGAAGTGCCGGCGGAGGAAGCGTTGGTCTCGGTTGTCATAGGCGCATCATCAGGGAAATCCCGCCATCGATGGTGAGGGCGCTGCGCGTAACCCAGCGGCTGGCTGAGGACAGTAGGTACACGGCGGCTTGTGCGATATCCCCCGCAGCGACAGTCCCCAGTGGTGTCAGACCAATGTTGTTGTCGATGTTCGCTGTCTGGCGCAATCCGTCGAGCATCGGCGTTTCAACATAGCCCGGTGCGATGCAGTTGGCACGGATGCCTTGTCGCCCATGTTCCAACGCAAGTGTCCGCACCGCTGCTTCCAGCGCGGCCTTCGCGGCGGCGTAGCCTGTTGATGCCTGCGGTGCGGCCCGCGAGGCCAAGGCGGACACGAACACAAGTGAGGCATGTTCACGCAGGCGCCGCTTGTACAGCAGTTGCTGGGTCAGCGTGATCGGCGCCAGGTAATTGATTGCCAGCATCTGTTGCAGGTGTTTCTCGCTCGCCATCCGGAATGGCACCATCGCCGTGGCGCCAGCGCACGAAGCCAGCCCGTCGTAGCCGCCTGCCGCGTCCAGAAGGGATTGCCGCACGTGCGCCTCGGTTAGATCGCCAGCAACCTGCACATGCCCGGCGCCGTGGAGCGTGTCCGCGAGCGCCTGTAGGCGCTCGGCATTGCGTCCGGTCACCACCAGCGTCGCGCCCAACTGCGCGCACAGCGTAGCCACGGCGGCGCCGATGCCCGAGGAAGCGCCGGTCACCAGGATGGTCTTGCCCTGTAACGAGAAGGCGTCGGTGGTTGCGACAGGTGCCATCGTCAGGACTCGATCAGGTCGGGGAACACCGCGCCGTCGATGTCGACCAGGCAGGTGCCCCAGGACAGGCCGATACCGAAGCCGCACAGCAGCACGCGCTTGCGGCCTTCTTCCAGTTGCTTGTTGATCCGCGCGGTCATGGTGACCGGTAGCGAGGCGCCGCTGGTGTTGCCGAAATCGTGCAGGGTGGAGGGCACCTTTTCCGGCGGCAGGCCGAGCTTCTTGCGGATGGTCTCGTTGATCATCCGGTTGGCCTGGTGGAACACGAAGTAGTCGATCTCGTCCTTGGACACGCCGCTGTAGTCGAGCAGCTTCTGCACCGCCGGCGGCACCCGCTGGGTGGAGAAGCTCAGCACCGCCACACCGTCCAGTTGCAGGTCCACGCCGCGGTGCCAGTGGTCGTTCTCGTCGGCGCGGTAGGGGATCAGGTGCTGCACCCCGACCGGTTCGCGGTGGCCGCCGACCGGCAGGATGATCGCGCGGTAGCCGCTGCCGTCGCTGTTGAGGTCGAAGTGCATCGGCGCGGCGTCGGCGCTGAATTCCAGCGCGGTGGCGGTGCCGGAATCGGAGAAGATCGGGTCGTCGAAGGTGGCGCTGCGGTCGCCCACCAGCAGCAGGCCCTTCTTGACGCCGCCGGCGGCGATCATCGAGCCGAGCAGGTTGATGCCGAACGGGTAGGCCGAGCAGCCCAGGTTGACGTCGAAGGCCACCGTGGCGTGCGACAGCCCGAGGCGGTCCTGCAGGATGATCGCGGTCGCCGGGATCGGGTAGTCCGGCGACTGGGTGACCACGATCAATGCATCGACCTCCTCGCGCTGCCATTGCAGGCGCTCCAGCAGCACCTGCGCCGCGTCGAAGGCCAGGTCGGAAAAGCACTGCCAGTCCGCGGCCATGCGCCGGGTATGGATGCCGATGTTGCGCACCAGCCGCTCGCGCTCGGAGCGGATCTGCGGCCGGCAATCGGTGAGGTTGGAGACGACGCGCCTGGGCACGCAGGTCGCCATGCCGGCAAAGCGTACGTTGCGCAGCGTGGAGGTCGGCATGTTACGCCCCGGTCAGCTTGTAGAGGTCGCCCAGGGTGACCACGGCGGCCAGGTGCTCGCCGGTGATGGTCTTGCCGTACTCCATGTCGAACATCACGATCACGCCCAGCGCGGCCAGTGAATCCCACTCGGGCAGTTCGCGCAGCACCGTGTCCATGGTCACCTCGACCGGATTCTGGAAATCCGTGGCCGACAGGAAATTCTCGATAAACGTCTCTTGGCTCATGTTGCTGGTTCCACGGGTTGGGCGAAGGAGGGAGGAGCGAGGGTGCTGGAGGAATCGGATCCGGACATGACGCCGCCGGCAGCGGCGATCAGGTCGACGATGGCGTCCACCTGGTCGGCCGCCAGTCCAGGGAAGATCGGCAGGCACAGCACGCGATCGGCCATCTGCCGGGCCACCGGCAGGCCGGCCGGGGCGGACGAGGGCAGGCCGCGGTACATCGGGAAATCGCTGATCAGCGGGTAGAAGTAGCGGCGCACCAGGATGTCGTGGCTGCGCAGCAGCCGGTGCAGTTCATCGCGCGCCAGCGGGAAGGCGTCCTCGACCAGGATCGGGAACGAGGCGTAGTTGGACAACCCCGGCGACCGCGGCGCCAGGCAACGGATCCCCGGCACCTGCGCCAGGCGTTGCCGGTACTGCGCGTCGATCGCCCCACGCTGCGCCAGCGCGTCATCGATGTGCTGGAGTTGCAGCAGCCCGAACGCGGCGTTGATCTCGCTCATCTTGCCGTTGATGCCGGTCGCCACCACCGTGGTCTCGTCGACGAAGCCGAAGTTCTTCAGGCGGCTGATGCGCTGGTAGGTCTTGGCGTCCGGGCAGACGATGGCGCCGCCCTCGAAGGTGTTGAACACCTTGGTGGCGTGGAAGCTGAGCACGCTGAGGTCGCCGTGGCGCAGGATCGAGCCGCCCTCGTCCTTGACCCCGAACGCGTGCGCGGCGTCGTAGATGACCTTGAGGTTGTAGGTGTCGGCGATGCGCTCGATCGCCGCGGTGTCGCAGGGGGTGCCGTAGCAGTGCACCGGCATGATCGCGGTGGTGTGCGGGGTGATCGCCGCTTCAATCTTGAGCGGATCCAGGTTCATGGTCAGCGGATCGATGTCCACGAACACCGGCTTGATGCCGCGCCACAGCAGCGAATGCGCGGTGGCGACGAACGAGTACGGCGTGGTGATGACCTCGCCGGTGATGCGCAGCGCCTGCAGCGCGGTCAGCAGCGCCAGGGTGCCGTTGGTCAGCAGCGCCAGGTGGTTCACCCCCAGGTACTCGGCCAGCGCCTTCTCCAGCGCACGGTGCATGTCGCCGCCGTTGGTCAGGATGCGGCTGCGCCAGATCTGCTCCAGGTACGGGACGAACGCCTCCAGGGGCGGCAGCAGCGGACTGGTGACGGGGATGGACATGGGACCTGCCTGGCGACGGGTGAAAGTCCCCGGTGCGGAACGCGCCGCCCGGTGCTGTGAAACGTGAAGCAAGCCACATGCCAAAGAGGCTGTCTACTCCCGTCATGCCGACCGGGATGCGGCGATGGCAAGGCAAAGCGCCGCGTGGCTAGCCGTGACCGCGCGATGCGCACGTCGACGCCCACGTTGCGCCGGTCGTGCCGCCGCGGGGAAACGATGAAAGGGGAAGGGAGTGCGCCGCGCTGGCGGCGGGCGCGCCGGGTGCGGCCGCACCCGGCGCCGTGCGCCGGCTCAACTGGCCAGTTCGGTCTGGTCGCGGTCGATGCCGTACTTGCGCAGCTTCTCGACCAAGGTGGTGCGCCGCAGGCCCAGCAGCTGCGCCGCATGTGCGACCACGCCCTGGGTGCGCTCCAACGCCTCGTTGATCAGCGCCAGTTCGATGTTGGCCATGTGCCCGCGCAGGTCCAGGCCGCTTTCCGGCAGTGTCGCCGCGGCCGCAGCCGGCGTATCGGCATCCGCGCCGCCCGGCTTGCCGCCGGCGTGCAGGTCCACCACGTTCGGGACCCGCCGCGGATCGGCGACGACGGGCGCCGGTGGTGCCGACACGTCGATGGACGAGGCGAAGTCGCCACGGTAGCGTGCCGGCAGGTCCTGCACCCGCACCAGTCCGCCCGGATGCAGCACCGCCAGGCGTTCGACCAGGTTGGTCAGCTCGCGCACGTTGCCCGGCCACTCGTAGCTGCGCAGCGCCTGCAAGGCCTCCTCGGAGAAGCGCACTTCACCGCGTCCGGTCCGCGCCAGTTGCGCGGCGATGGTGTGCACCAGCGCCGGCAGGTCGTCGCTGCGTTCGCGCAGCGCCGGCATCTCGATCGGGAACACGTTGAGCCGGTAGAACAGGTCCTCGCGGAACTGGTTGCCGGCGATGCGCTCTTCCAGGTTGCGATGGGTCGCCGCGATCACCCGCACGTTGCAGCGGATGGTGACATTGCCGCCGACCCGCTCGAAGCTGCGCTCCTGCAGCACGCGCAGCAGCTTGACCTGCATCGGCAGGCTCATGTCGCCGATTTCGTCGAGCAGCAGGGTGCCGCCCTCGGCCATCTCGAAACGGCCCTTGCGTGCGCTCAGCGCGCCGGTGAACGAGCCTTTCTCATGGCCGAACAGTTCGCTTTCGAGCAGGTCCGGCGGGATCGCGCCGCAGTTGATCGCCACGAACGGGCCGTCGCGGCGCGGCGACTGCTGATGGATCGCGCGCGCCACCACTTCCTTGCCGGTGCCGGACTCGCCCAGCACCAGCACGGTGGTGTCGAACGCGGCAACCTGATCGATCAGCCGGCGCAGGCGGGTCACCGCCGCGCTGGTACCGGTCGGGCCGTTGTCCTGCGCGGCACCGGCCTGGTGCTCGGCGTCCAGCCGCTTGAGGCTGGCGCGGCGCAGCAAGGTTTCCAGTTGCGCATGGCGCAGCGGGGCTTCCAGTTGCCACACGTTGGCCTCGTGCAGGCCGTGGCGCTGGGCGAAGGCCTGCGCGTCGCCGTTGAGCAGCAGCACCGGGGGCGGCAGCGAACTGCGCGCCACCCAGCCGAAGAAGGCATCTGCCTGCTCCTGGTCGTCGAGCCCGCCGACCAGGATCGCCATCCATTCGGTCTGCCGGTGACGGCCGGGCTGGACGTCGGCCACGTCGGTGACCCAGCGCGGGTTGAGGTCCATGAATTCGAGCAGGCTGACGGTCCGCTCGGCGCGCACCGCATCGTCATCGATCACCAGGATCCGCGATTCGCTCATGCCGGCACTCCCTCGGTGCGAAGTCCCTCCAGGATCGGCATCACTTCCTGGATATAGGACAGCTTGCTGACGAAGTTGTCGGCGCCGGCGCGCATGGCGTGTTCGCGGTGCTCGGCGTCGTCGAAATGGCTGGCGATCACGATGTACGGCGCCTGGTCCTGGGTCTTGATCAGGCGCGTGGCCTGCAGGCCGCCCATCTCGGGCATGGCCAGGTCCATCAACACCACCTGCGGGCGCAACGACTCGGACCGCTCGATGGCTTCCAGGCCATTGGCGGCGCTGCCGATCACTTCCATCCACTCGAGCTTGCGGAAGTGGCGCATGGCGGCGTTGATGAAACCTTCGTGGTCGTCGACCAGAAGCACGGACAGTTTGTTCATATGCGTCGTTTTTCCTTAGCCCACACGGGCCAGCAGCGGTTTGCTGCCGCGGCGGCGTTCGCGTGCGGGAGCGATGTCCAATTGTTCACGATACTTGGCGACAGTGCGCCTTGCCACGTTTACGCCCTGTCGCGACAGCAGCCCGGCGATGGCCTCGTCGGCCAGCGGCCGCCCAGCCGGCTCGGATTCGATCAGGCGCCGGACCATGGCGCGCACCGCCTGCCCGGAGACCGCGGCGCCTTCCAGGCGCACGGCGAAGAAATGCTTCAGCTCGAAGGTGCCGCGCGGAGTCTGCAGGTACTTGCCGGTGGTGATGCGCGAGATGGTCGATTCGTGCATGCCGATCGCCTCGGCCACTTCCTTCAGGGTCAGCGGCGCCATCGCTTCCTCGCCCTTGACCAGGAACGCCGACTGGCGCTCGACGATGGCGCGGGTGGTGCGCAACAGGGTCTCGTAGCGCATCGACAGGCCGCGGGTCAGCCAGCGCGCCTCCTGCAGCATCTCGCGCAGCGGCTGCGCGGCGTCGCCGGCCTCGGCCAGGGCGCGTTCGTGCATCGGGTTGACGGTGACGCGGTGGGTGGTGGCCGGGTTCAGCGCCACCCGCCAGGTGCCGTCGGCATGCCAGGCGACCACGTCCGGGAGCACATGGCCGGCGTCCTGCGGCTGCAGGCTGTCGCCGGGCCGCGGCTGCAGCGACAGGATCAGCCGCACCGCCTCGCGCACGTCGTCGGTCTCGGCATCGAGCTGGCGCCCGAGCAGGGCGTAGTCGTGGCTGGCGAGCAGGTTGAGGTCGCCTTCGAGAATGCGCGCGGCCAGGTGGCGGCCGGGCACGCGGCCGGGCAGGTCGCTCAGCTGCGCCTGCAGGCACTCGCGCAGGTCGCAGGCGCACAGGCCGGCCGGGTCGCCGTGCAGCAGGCGCTGGCGCACCGCTTCGGCCTGCGCCACGGTCAGGCCCAGGCGTGCGCTGGCCAGCTGCTGCAGGGTATCGAGCGCGCCGTCCAAGTAACCGGCATCGTCGCAGTGTTCCAGCCAGAACGCGGCCGTTTCCAGTTCCAGCGCCGGCAGTTCCAGGGCCAGCCGCTGCAGCACGCGCAGGTGCGGGTCGCTGGACTCGCCGGCGGCGATGCGCTGCATGCGATCGTCTTCGCCGTCGTTCCAGCCGGCTGCCGGGATGTCCCACATCGAAGATTCGGGCAGTTCGTCGAACGCTGCGGTTTCCAGCCCCGCATCCTCGTGCTTGACCACCGGCTCGATCACGCCCTCTGACTCTTCCAGTTCGAGCAGCGGATTGGTCTCCAGCGCGCGGCGGATTTCCAGTTCCAGTTGCATGCCGTCGAGCTGCAGCAGCCGGATCGACTGCAGCAGTTGCGGGGTCAGATGCAGTTGCTGGCCCAGTTGGGCGGAAACGGTCGGCTTCATGCGGACTTCCTCGGTTTGGCGCCAACCCTCTGGCGCCCGTGGAACGCATACTGCTTGTCGCCCGACGGTAACAGAATCGGGGGGTTCCTGAGTAGGGTAGTAAAATTCCCGACAGGGTGTCAGGAATTTCCCGACATTCGGGTCGTGGGCGCCGGACAGTCGACGGCGTAATGCCTTATCTGGCGGGCCTCGGCTGGATCGTGGCAGTCTGCTGACCGGTTAAGGCAAGCGCCATGCCAATGTTCCGTGTCGGGATGTCGTCCCCAGTTCAACTCAGTTCGCTTTGATGGCGCGCGGCCAGCAGGACCAGATCGTTGGCGCGCCGACAGCCCAGCGATTCCATCATGCGCGCGCGGTGGGTCTCCACCGTCTTGACGCTGATACCCAGATCCGAGGCGATTTCCTTGTTGCTCTGGCCGCGGCCGATCTGACGCAGGATCTCGCGTTGCCGCGGCGACAGGGCGGCGACGCCCACCGGGCGCTCGCGGCCGAGCATCGGCGCGATCATCTTGGAGGAGATCTGCGGGCTCAGGAACACCTGGTTGGCGCTGGCCGCGCGCAGTGCCAGTTCCAGCTCCAGCGGGGCGGCATCCTTGACCACGAAGCCGGTGGCGCCGCGGTCCAGCGCATCGCGCACGTGCACCGGGTCGTCGTGCATCGACATCATCACCACCCGGGTCTTGGGCGAGCTGTGCAGCACGTCGGTGAGTGCGTCCAGGCCGCTGCGCCCGGGCAGGGACAGGTCCATCAGCACCAGGTCGGGGCGGTGCAGAGTGGCCAGGTCCACGGCTTGCTGCGCGTTGCTGGCCTCGGCGACCACGTCGACGTCCGCAAACGTCTGCAGCAGCCGGCTCAGGCCGGCGCGTACCAGGGTGTGATCGTCGACGATGATGACTCGCACGGTGCAGGTCCTTCTATTCAGATCGGCACCTTAGCCGAGCCGCTCGCCGCCGCCAACCTCGGCGCCACGCTGGCGGACCGAGGTGCCGGCTCAGCGCGCCCGGCGGCTATCGGCGATTTGCCGGCGGTGCAGCCGGAACAGGTGGCGTTCCAGGGCCTCTTCCAGGCCCGGTGGCTGTGTCTCGAACCGTAGCCAAAGTTGCACGACGCCGGCGGTGGTGGCCTCGGCCAGCACCCGCACCGGCAATTCCAGGTGGTCCGGCAGCCAGTCTGAGGGTTGCAGGCGCAGCAGGCCGGCGGCGCCGGCGGCAGCGCCGGAGCGCGCACCGAGCTCAAGTCGCACGCCGCGCCGCGACCAGCACAGCGGCCGCAGCGGCAGGGCGTCTTCATGCTGGCGGGCCAGCCGGCCCAGCAGGACCAGCATCAGGTCGAGCTTGGCCTCCATCCGCTGGGTCTGCGCGGTGGCCTCGCTGCGATCGTCGCTGCCGTCCTCGCCACGCAGATCCTCGATCTGCGCCAGGCTACGCAACAGCGCCTCGCCGGCGGCGAGCCGGCCGGCGCCGTTGCCCAGGCGGAAATCCGCCGGCAGCGCCAGTTCGCAGCTGAGGGTGTCGTGAAACAGTTCGGCGTCGGCCGGGTGGTGCGCGGCGCCGTCCGAGCCGGTGTTCATCCCAGCAGTCCGGCCTGCGAATACAGCCGCGCGGCGTGAGTGGACTGGCGGCTGGTGCGCAGCCAGGCCGCAGCATGGTCGCGCTCCATGCGCATCTGCGCGGTCACCGCCTGCTGCAGGGCGAGCAACGGCTTCAACGCCTCGCGCGAGCGGTCGGCATCGTCCTGCTGCAGATAGGCCTGCAGGCGCCGCTCGTGATCGGCGATCATGGCCTGGGCCAGTGCGTAGTCGTCGCCACGCAGGACCTCGCGCAACTCGTGCAGGTCGTTGTGCAGGTCGGCGAGCTGGATACTCACGATGCGTTCGCCGTGGCCAGTTCGCGCTGCTGCGCGGGGATGGCGGCCCAGGCCGCGTCGATCTCGCTGAGCAGTTCCAGCGCTTCGGTCAGCGCGGCGTCGTCGTTGTGCAGGTTGGCTTCGGTCAGCCGGTGCATGACGTAGTCGTAGAGCGCCGACAGATTGCCGGCGATCTCGCCGCCGGCCTCGTGGTCGAGCGAGCCATTGAGATGGCCGACGATGGCGCAGGCTTCGCCGATCGCCTTGCCCTTGCGCGCCTGGTCGCCCTGCGCAAGACAGGCCTGGGCCTGGCGGATGCGCTGGCAGGCGCCAGCGAACAGCATGGCGACCAACTTGTGCGGGTCGGCATCCGTGACGCTGGTGGAAATGCCCATCTTGCGATATTGCTCAGCGTACTGGCGGCTGGAACCGTACATGGAAAACTCCCTCGGTGGATTGGCAGCGCGGGCCGCCGTGCTCTCCGGCAAGGGTGCCGGGGCGGTGGTTGCGGCCAATCCGCAATGACTGTCGATACTCTTCATATCGGCCACGACGCACTTGGACTTGAGCGGCGGCCGTGTGCGCGTCAGCTGAACTGCTTGGTGAGGCTATCGCTCACGCCCTGCATCTGCGTCACCAGCGTTTCCATCGCCGTGAAGCGCGCGGTGTACTGGTCGGTCAGCGTCTGCATGCGCGCGTCCAGATCGTTGAGCTGGTCGGTCAGGTCGGAAATGTGCTTGTTGAGCGCGTCGGTCCGCTGGGTCAGCGTACCGTTGGTGGTGTCCAGGTTGCTCTTCAGCAGCGTGCTCATCCCGGCGCCGAAGTTGCCGGCGCTGCCGAGCATGGTCTTGGCCGCCGAGGGATCGGCGGCCACGGCGGTATCGAACTTGCTGCTGTCCATGCTCATCACCCCGTCCTTGTCGATGGTGACGCCCAGCGCCATCAACCCGCTGACGTTGTCGCTGACCAGCCGCCGCAGCGACTGCTGCAGGCCGCGCACCATCGCATCGCCGGTCATCGGCGAGGCCTTCTTGTTGGTGGCGTCGTAGGCGCTGGAGGACTTCAGGACGCTGTTGGCCGAGTTGTAGGCGCTGACCAGCGCGGTCAGGTTCGCTTTCAGCGGGCTGGTGTCGCTGGTGATGTTCAGATTGTAGGTGGTGCCGGCAACCGCCTTGGTCAGATTGATGGCGACCCCGGGGACGATGTCGGCGATGGTGTTGCTGCTGGAGGTACGCTGAAAGCCGTCCACCTTCACCACCGCGTCGTCCGCAGCGATGGTCTGGGTCAGGCCGCCACTGCTGCCAGGCGGGTAGGTGAGCTTGGCCAGGCCGCCGTCGCCGCCGGAGGTGGTGATGGTCAGCGCGCCCTTGGTGCCGGAGTTGACCGCGTTGAGCACCAGGTGGTCGCCATCGTCGGCGGTGACCACGCTGGCGGTCACGCCGGCGCCGTTGGCGGCCTTGTTGATGAAGGCGGCCACGTCGCTGAGCTTGCTGCCTGCATCGACGTTGACGTTGAGCGTGGTGCTGCCGTAAGCGATCGTCAGGGTGCCGCCACCGACGACGGCGCCGCTGGCGTACGCCGACGAGGTCAGCTTCTGCGACTGCGCCAGCTTCACGACCTCGATGCCGTACCTGCCGGCGCTGGCGCTCGAGGTGACCGTGGCGGTATAGCCCGCACCGTCGTCGATGTTCGCCTTGAAGGCGCCCTTGTCGGCGCTGTCGGAGACGGTACTCATCGCCGTCTGCAGGTTGGACAGCGCGCTCTTGATCGTGCTCAACGACGACAGCTGCGCGGTGGAGGCGGTGCCGTCGCGGTTGATCCGGTCTTCCTGCGGTTGGCGTTCCTTCGATACCAGCTTGGCGACGAAGGTCGGAATGTCCAGGCCTGAGCCGATTCCCGTGGTGGACATGATCGCGTTCCTTGAGGTGGCCGGCGCGCGGCGCGCCAGCGGCTGAGGGGAGTATCGGCGTGCGGGGGCGGTTCTTGAGCGCCGCCCGCGCGTCGCGGCGGTTCTCCGTTGCGATGCAAATCCTGTGCCGCAGTGTCAGCGTCAAAAAAAAGGCCCCTCCTTGCGGAGGGGCCCGGTGTCACGTTGCGGCGCGTCGCGCTTAGCCCTGGAGCAGGCTCAGCACGCTCTGCGGCGCCTGCTTGGCCTGGGCCAGCATCGCGGTGCCGGCCTGCTGCAGGATCTGCGTGCGGGTCAGCTCGGCGGTTTCCTTGGCGTAGTCGGTATCGCGGATGCGGCTGCGCGAGGCCGACAGGTTCTCCGAGGTGGAGCTCAGGTTGGCGATGGTGGAGGTGAAGCGGTTCTGGATCGCACCCATGTCGGCACGCGAGGAGTTCACCGCGGTCAGCGCGTTGTCGACGATGCTCAGCGCCTTCTGCGCGCCCTGGAAGGTGGAGATATCCAGGTCCTGCAGGTAGTTGGTGGTACCGGCGGTGGCGGTGGCGCTGGCGGCGATGCCGGCGTTGCTGAAGGTGATGCCGGTGGCGCCGGTGGCCGAGCCGGCGGTGAACGAGAAGTCCTGGCCGCCCTTGACCGATTCCAGCTTCAGCGCGCTGCTGGTCGGGTCGATCGAGGCGTACACGCCGGTCTGCGCCAGCTGGTCGTTGATCGCCGAGGCGATCTTCTTGGCCACGTCGGCACCGGCATCGCCGGCGGCCACCGAGACCGAGGCGATGGTGACGCCGTTGACGACCATGCCGGAGAAGCTGCCGCTGGCGGTCGCGGTGCCGGAGGCCAGGGCGGCCGAGCCGGTCTGCGTGGCGGCGAAGCCGGCCTTGCCCAGGGCCGAGGCGCTGGCGTTGACGATGCTGTTGATGCCGATGGTCTGGCCGGCGTCGGCGCCGACCTGGAACAGCGCGCCGGAGAACGAACCGTCCAGCAACTTGGTGCCGTTGAAGTTGGTCTGCTTGGAGACGCGGTCGATTTCCGCGGTCAGCTGCTTGACTTCCGAGTTCAGCGCACCACGGTCGGTGGTGGAGTTGGTGGCGTTGGCCGACTGCACCGACAGTTCGCGGATACGCTGCAGGTTGTTGCCGATTTCGACCATCGCGCCTTCGGCGGTCTGCGCCAGCGAGATGCCGTCGTTGGCGTTGCGCGAGGCCACGTCCAGACCACGGATCTGGGTGGTGAAGCGCTCGGAGATCGCCAGGCCGGCCGCATCGTCCTTGGCGCTGTTGATGCGCAGGCCCGAGGACAGACGCTGGATCGTCGTCGCCAGGCTGGCGCTGGTGGTGTTGAGGTTGCGCTGAGCGTTCAGCGACATTACGTTGGTATTGATGACCTGTGCCACGTTGATATCTCCTGTAAGCGATTTGTCCGGCAACTTTTGTTGCCTGGAGTCTCCGCAGGGGGCCATCAATTGGCCAGTGCCGCTGCTGATACAAGTAACGGCGGCAAGCCCGCAACCTTTAGTGATTTGCTGCGCAAAAATATGGCGGCGCGATGATTTGCAAGCCACCCAAAACGCGGCGAAGAGCTTGTTTCGGCCGCGCTTTGGCAAACTTTAGGTCCACCGTGCAAGTCCGGGACACGGCGGCGTGGATCGATGCGGAAGACGTCGATGCCATCGCGGGCGCCATAGAAGATGCTGGATCACCTCGCCAACATGCGGCCGCGTCCACCGCTAACGCCTGACCCCTGTCCGCACTCCAGTCCGCCGGTCCGAGACCGGGTTCCTGCGCGTTAGGAAGTCGATGGCGCTGGCCATCTTCGGTCGCTCCAGTGGCAATGGCAGCGTGCACCGGGGGCCCTGCGTACCGCCTGCCTACGCCATCGTCCAACGGCCGCATGGCCTGGCAATGCCGGCCGAGACCGTCCAGCCGCTCCAGCCAGTGGGCCGTAGGTCGGGCACGCCAACCGCGGGTGCGGCACATGCGGGTTCAACGCAGCATCGAGTAACGGCGGTGACGCCGTGTTGTCCGACATGCACTCCCGCCGCGTCGGAACCGAATAAAAAAAGGCCCCTCCTTGCGGAGGGGCCCGGTGTCACGCTGCGGCGTGTCGCGCTTAGCCCTGGAGCAGGCTCAGCACGCTCTGCGGCGCCTGCTTGGCCTGGGCCAGCATCGCGGTGCCGGCCTGCTGCAGGATCTGCGTGCGGGTCAGCTCGGCGGTTTCCTTGGCGTAGTCGGTATCGCGGATGCGGCTGCGCGAGGCCGACAGGTTCTCCGAGGTGGAGCTCAGGTTGGCGATGGTGGAGGTGAAGCGGTTCTGGATCGCACCCATGTCGGCACGCGAGGAGTTCACCGCGGTCAGCGCGTTGTCGACGATGCTCAGCGCCTTCTGCGCGCCCTGGAAGGTGGAGATATCCAGGTCCTGCAGGTAGTTGGTGGTACCGGCGGTGGCAGTGGCGCTGGCGGCGATGCCGGCGTTGCTGAAGGTGATGCCGGTGGCACCGGTGGCCGAGCCGGCGGTGAACGAGAAGTCCTGGCCGCCCTTGACCGATTCCAGCTTCAGCGCGCTGCTGGTCGGGTCGATCGAGGCGTACACGCCGGTCTGCGCCAGCTGGTCGTTGATCGCCGAGGCGATCTTCTTGGCCACGTCGGCACCGGCATCGCCGGCGGCCACCGAGACCGAGGCGATGGTGACGCCGTTGACGACCATGCCGGAGAAGCTGCCGCTGGCGGTCGCGGTGCCGGAGGCCAGGGCGGCCGAACCGGTCTGGGTGGCGGCGAAGCCGGCCTTGCCCAGCGAGGCGGCGCTGGCGTTGACGATGGTGTTGATGCCGATGGTCTGGCCGGCGTCGGCGCCGACCTGGAACAGCGCGCCGGAGAACGAACCGTCCAGCAGCTTGGTGCCGTTGAAGTTGGTCTGCTTGGAGACACGGTCGATTTCCGCAGTCAGCTGCTTGACTTCCGAGTTCAGCGCACCACGGTCGGTGCTGGAGTTGGTGGCATTGGCCGACTGCACCGACAGTTCGCGGATACGCTGCAGGTTGTTGCCGATTTCGACCATCGCGCCTTCGGCGGTCTGCGCCAGCGAGATGCCGTCGTTGGCGTTGCGCGAGGCCACGTCCAGACCGCGGATCTGGGTGGTGAAGCGCTCGGAGATCGCCAGGCCGGCCGCGTCGTCCTTGGCGCTGTTGATGCGCAGGCCGGAAGACAGGCGCTGGATCGTCGTCGCCAGGCTGGTGCTGGTGGTGTTGAGGTTGCGCTGAGCGTTCAGCGACATTACGTTGGTATTGATGACCTGTGCCATTTTGATATCTCCTCTTAGCGATTTGTCCGGCGACCGGTTGGTGCCTGGAGTCTCCGCAGGGGGCCATCAATTGGCCAGTGCGGCTGGTGATATAAGTAACGGCGACAGGTGCGCAACCTTTAGCGGTTTACTGCAGAAAATTTGCCGTTCCGACAATGCGCAAAAGACCCGGGCCACGGCGAAGAGCCTGATTCGACCGCGCTCCGGCAAACTTTAGGGCTTCTTTCGCCTTGTCTACCGCGCCGTCGGCGATGGCGGTCTTTTGTATAAAGCGAAAGGCCCGGAGGCGTCGCCGCGCTCCGGGCCTTTCGGTATATCCGGTTTATCGCTTGACGATCAGAGCCGGTCGAACAGCGACATCTTCTGCATCTGGGTAAAGATGGTCTGTGCCGCTTTCAGCGCCGACTGTTCCAGCTGGTATTGGGAAATCGCTTGCGCGTAGTCGAGGTCGCGCAGCGAAGACAGGGTGGTCTTCAGGGTCACGTCGTTGGCGGCGCGCAGGTCGGTGGCGTTATCGATCGCCGCCAGTTGGGCGCCGCCGGCGGCGCGCGCGTCGATCATCTTCGACGAGGCCTGGGTGATGTCGCGCATCGACGATTGCAGGCCGTTCTGCAGCGCGGCCTTGGCGGTGGGGGTGATGGGATCGGTGTTGAGCAGGTCGACCAGGTTGCTGATCGTGGAGAACACGTCCTTCGTGGTCGACGGCCCGATCTGGAAGCTGTCGCCGGCGGCGGGTGCGCCGTCCACGCGCATCTTCAGGCCGGGCAGGCCGATGCTCTCGCCGGCGGCATAGGTCCCGGTGTTGACCACGGTGCCGCTGCTGTCGCGCACCTCGTAGGTGGTGGCGGCGGTGAACACGACGTTGTAGCTGCCGCCGTTCCAGGCGGTCGCGCTCGAGCCGTCGCGGCTGAAGTCCAGCAACAGGCCGGTGCCGGTGTTGGCGGCGGCCGCGTGCGCGTCCACGGTGCCGTCGCCGGTCGGTACGCGCATGAAGATCTCGCTGCCGGGCAGGGTGTCGGAGACCTTTGTATCCGGGGCCACCTCCACGCTGCGCTGGGTCTGGTTGCCGCTGTAGACCACGTTGCCGGAGACCACGGCGAAGGGTGCGGCGTCGTCGGCCGTGCCGCCGAACAGGTAGCGGCCGGAGCCGTCGGTGCTGTTGGACAGGCTGAGCAGGCTGTCGTGCAGGGTCTTCAGTTCCGCGGCGATGGCCTTGCGGTCGGGGGTGGTCAGCGCCGAACTATTGGCTTCCACCGTCAGATCCTTGACCCGGGCCATCAGGTCCCCGGCCTGCGACAGCGAGTTCTCCTGCAGGTTGAGCCGGTTCTGCACGTTGTTGGCGTTGTCGCCGAAGCGGGCCAGCGCGGCCACCGTGCGATCCAGGCTGACCGCGGTGCCCGCGGCGACCGGGTCGTCGGCCGCGCTGACGATGCGCTGGCCGGTGGAGAGCTGCTGCTGCAGGTGCGAGATCGTCGCCTGCTTGCCGAGCATGGTGTTGAGCGACTGATTGAAGATCATGCCGCTGGAGATGCGATTGCTCATCGGACCGCGCTCAGGATGGACTGGAACAGGGTGTCGGCGGTGGAGATCAGGCGCGAGGCCGCCTGATAGGCCTGCTGCAGCCGCAGCATGTCCGCCGCTTCCTCGTCGAGGTTGACGCCGGATAGCGAGTCGCGCGCATCCTGGGCGCTGCTCTGGATCACGTCCTGCGCGTCGGCGGCGTACTTGGCCTGGCGCGCCGCCGAGCCGACCGTGGTGGTCAGGCCGGACACCGCGCCGTTGAGGGTGATGGTGCCGCCGTTGAAGGCCTTGGAGTCGTCGAGATTGGACAGCAGCAGGGCGTTGCCGTTGTTGCTCGAGCCGACGCCGGTCGGGCCCACCGCGAAGCTGTCGCCGGCCGACGGCATGCCGTCCATGGTCAGGCTCCAGCCATTGGCGTTGATGGTCTGACCGGCCGTGTAGGTCTGCGGTGCGCCGCCGTTGATCGAGTAGTGCGTGGAATCGATGAAGGCGATGCTTGCCGGCGTCAGCAGGTTGGCGTTGCTGGCGTCGGTTGCGGTGACCCCACTGACCTTGCCGGTGCCCAGGTTGCTCAGCGTGGCGCTGGCCTGGATCGGCGTCGCCGCGGCGATGCGCGAGGGGTCGGTGATGGCCACGGACAGTTTGCTGATGGCGTTGGCCGTGGGTTGCAGCAGGAACTTGTCGCCGCTGGCGGCGGTGCCGGACACCTGCAGGGACACGCCGTTGACCACGAACGGATCGGCACTGGTGCCCGAACCGCTCATCGGGACGCTGGCGCCGGTGTCGCTGCGGCTGGCGCTCCAGGCGGTGCCGTTGTAGGTCAGCAGCAGGTTCTGCCCGTCGAGCTTGCTCAGGTCGCTGACGTTGGCGGTGAACGCCGCGGTGCCGGTGTTGGCGCTGTTGCCGTCCACGCTCGGCGCCGGCAGGTTGAAGAAATCGCCGCCCAGCTGCCCATACAGGTCCATGCCGGCATGGTGCTGCTGGTTGTAGCTGCTGGCCACGCCGGTGGCGATACGGCCGAGTTCGGCCTTGGTCGGATCCAGGACGTTGCTGCGGAACTCCAGGAAGCCGCCGAGCTGCCCCCCCAGCGCCTTGCTGGTAAGCGGCGTCGAGCCGCCCGGCGTCTTCAGCGCGATCTGCAGCTTTTCCGGCTGGTAGGGGTCGGGACTGGTGACCAGCGTCGACGCATTGGTGCCGACCACCATGGCCTGGCCGCCGGAGGTGTAGACGTTCATCATCCCGCCGTCCTGCTGGATGACGCTGCCGCCGGTGTAGCCGATGAGCTGGCTGATCATCTGGTCGCGGCGATCGAGCAGGTCCGGCGCGGCGGCATTGGCGTTGGAGCCGATCTGGCCGTTGAGCTTGGCGATCTCGGTGGCCAGGCGGTTGGCCTCGGCGGTGCCGGCCAGCAGGCCGTTGTTGACCTCGCTGCCGAGCGAATCGAGCTGGCCGTTGAGCTGCTTGAAGCGGGTCACCAGCGAATTGCCGGCGTCCAGCAGGTTCTGCCGGTTGGCGCTGGCCGAGGCGTTGGAGGACAGGCCGCTGGTGGCGTCGAAGAAGTTCGACCACTGCCCGGCGATGCTGGTGGCCTTGTCCGAGAACAGCCCGTCCACGCGGCTGGACAGGCTGGACAGCTGCTTCAGCCGGGCCACTTCGCCGGTGCTGTCGAACAGCCGCGAGATCGCCAGCTGGTCGGCGACGCGGGAGACGTCGGTGATCTGGGTGCCGTTGCCGATGAACTCGCTGCCGTACTGGCTGGGGACCGTGGTCGCGAACGTCGTCCGCTGCCGGCTGTAGCCGTCGGTATTGATGTTGGCGACGTTGTGGCTGACCGTGGACAGCGCCCGCTGGAAGGCGAGCAGGGCGCCGGTACCGGTAGAGAGAATGGACATGGGCGGCTACCTCAGCGGCGCACGAGGCCGGACGAATCGACGGTGCTGGCCAGCACGCGCTCGATGCCGCCGGCGGCGGCGCTGCCGATCGCGGCGACCGCGCGACCGATGGTCGGGCCGCCGGCGATGGCGGCGATCTTGGCCGCATAGGCCGGATCGGTGGCGTAGCCGGCGCGCTGCAGGCCCTGGGCGAAGCCGCGGATGTCGGTACCGGCCTTCAGCGCCTGCTGATAGCGCGGATTGGTCTTCAGCAGGCGCACGTAGTCGGCGAAACTCTCCGCCGGCGAGGAATAGGCACGGAAATCGGCGGTCTGCGACTGCTTGACCCCGTCCACGTACTCGTGGGTGCCGGTGGTCACGCGGTCGCCGTTCCAGCCGGTGGCCTTGATCCCGAACAGGTTGTTGGAACTGGCGCCGTCGCCGCGGGAAATGCCGCGGCGGCCCCAGCCGGTTTCCAGCGCGGCCTGCGCGACCAGGGCGCGCGCGTCCACGCCCAGTTCCTGCGCGGCCTTCTGCGCATGGTTCCAGATCTTGGCGACGAAGCCTTCCGGGGTGCGCTCGCCGAGGCTGGCCGCGGCGGCATTGGCTGCCGCGGCGGCGCTGGGATCGATGGCGTTGCCGCTGTCGGCGGTGGCCTGCACGTTCGACCAGCGGTCGTCGGCGCCGGCCCAGGACATCCCGGCGCTGCCGTCGGCCGGGCTGCTGCCGATGGCCTGGTGCATCGCGCTGCTCTCGCGGCCGGCAATCATGTCCAGCACCTGCTGCTGCGGCGAGGCGGTCGCCTCGGCGCCGCTCCACGGGCCAACGCCGGCGCCGGCCGTGGCACCGGCGGCAAGCGCGGCGTCGCCCTGCAGCGGCATCGGGCCGTTGCCGGACTGGCCGGACACCAGCGAATAGGCCTTGGCCGCCTTGGCCGCGTCCAGCGAGGTATTGGTGGGCGTGGCCGCGGCCGACTGCCCGCCGCCCAACTGCTTGGAGATCATCGCGGCCAGGCCCAGCCCCTTGCCGTCGGTCAGGCCCTTGGCCAGTTGTTGGTCGTACATGTCGCGGAAGGTCTGGTTCTCGCCCGGGAACAGCGAGTTGCCGAAGCTTGCGTCGCGCATGCTCTTGACCAGCATGTTGGCGAACTGCCCTTCGAGCTGGCGCGAGACCTTCTCGATCTTGGCCGGATCGTTTTGGGTAGAGGCGTGCAGGTCGAAGGGAGCGGCCGAGATACGCATGTCAGATCACCTCCAGCTCCGCGCTCAGGGCACCAGCCTGCTTGAGCGCTTCCAGAATCGCGATCAGGTCGCCAGGTGCGGCGCCGACCTCGTTGACCGCCCGGACGATCTGATCCAGCGAGGTGCCGCCCTCGAACTTGAACATGCGGCTGCCTTCGTTGGTGGCGGTGATGGTGGACTTGGGCGTGGCCACGGTCTGGCCGCCGCTCAGGGCATTCGGCTGACTGACCTGGGTGCCTTCGCTGATGGTCACCGTCAGCGAGCCGTGCGAGATCGCCGCCGGGCTGACCCGGACCTGCGAACCGATCACCACCGTGCCGGTGCGGGCATTGACCACCACCTTGGCCGCCGCCGCGCCCGGCGACAGCTCGACGTTCTCGATGCGTGCCAGCAGACCGATCCGCGCGCTCTGGTCGGTGGGCGAACGCACCGCCACGGTGGAGCCGTCCACCGCGTGCGCGCTGCCCGGGCCGAAGGTGCTTTCCAGCGCGGAGACCATGCGCGAGACGGTGGTGAAATCGGGCTGATGCAGGTTCAGGGTGATCTCGCCGGTGTTGCCGAACACGTCCGGCAGCGCACGTTCCACCGTCGCGCCGTTGGGAATCAGGCCGACGCTGGGCACGTTCACCGAGATCCGCGAACCGTCCTTGCCCTGCGCGCCGAAGCCGCCGACCACCAGGTTGCCCTGCGCGACCGCGTAGACCTGGCCGTCGGCGCCCTTCAGCGGCGCCATCAGCAAGGTACCGCCGCGCAGCGAGATGGCATTGCCGATCGAGGAGACGGTGATGTCGATGGTCTGGCCCGGCTTGGCGAATGCCGGCAGCTGCGCGCTGATCGCCACCGCAGCCACGTTCTTCAGCTGCGGGTTGACGTTCGACGGCACGTTGACGCCCAACTCGCCGAGCATGTTCTTCAGGCTCTGCACGGTGAAGGGCGCCTGGCTGGTGCGGTCGCCGCTGCCGTCCAGGCCGACCACCAGGCCGTAGCCGACCAGTGCGTTGTTGCGCACGCCGCCGACCTGGGCCAGGTCTTTGATGCGTTCGGCCGCGGCCGGCGCGGCCAGGCCCGCGCACAGGGCGACGGCGGCGAGCAGGCGGCAGGGCAGGGACAGGAGATTCATGGCGGGCCTCAGTACGGCGAGATGCGCGAGTTGAAGAAGCGGCTCAGCCAGCCCATTGCGTTGGACTGCGCGACCGCGCCGCGGCCGCCGTAGGCGATGCGCGCTTCGGCCACCTTGCTGGAGGGAATGGTGTTGTCCGGGGCGATGTCGGCGGCGCGGACCACGCCCTGCACCTGCACCAGTTCGTCGCCCTGGTTCAGCCGCAGGTTCTTCTGGCCCTGGATCACCAGGTTGCCGTTGGGCAGGCGCTGCATCACGGTCACGGTGATGCTGCCCTGCATGGTGTTGCTCTGTGCGGTGTTGCCCTTGCCGGCGAAGCTGCGGTCGCCGCTGGTGGAGTTGTTGAGGATGTTGGTGCCGTTGACGGTGAGCGGCGCGCCGAGCAGGGTCGGCGTGGCCATGGTCACCGCGTCCTTCTTGCTGATGCTGGTGTTGGCGGTGCTGCTGGCGTTGGTGCTTTCGACCAGGGTGATGGTCAGCAGGTCGCCGACGTCGCGGGCGCGACGGTCCGAATACAGCTGCAGGCCGGGGCCGGCGGCGTAGATCGCGCCAGCCGTGGGCTGCGCCTGCGGCGCCATCACCGGCGTGATCGGCGCCATCGGCGCGTACGGACGCACGTCGCCGGCGGCCACGCCCAGACCGGCGCAACCGCCGAGCAGGACCGGCAGCAGCAGCACGGCGGAGAAGGAGAGAGAGGACAGGCGCGACATGGCGGATTCCGGAGGCGAGGGGATCAGACGTTGTTGTTCAGATAGCCGAGCATGGAGTCGGTGGTGGAGATGGCCTTGGCGTTCATCTCGTAGGCGCGCTGGGTTTCGATCATGCTCACCAGCTCTTCCACCACGTTGACGTTGCTGCCTTCCAGCGCACCCTGCGCGATGTTGCCGAGGCCGTTGAGGCCGGGCGTGCCGTTCGTGGCCGGGCCGGAGGCGGCGGTTTCCACGTACAGGTTCTGGCCCTTGGCCTGCAGGCCCGAGGGATTGATGAAGTCGGTCAGGGTCAGCGAGCCGACCTGCAGCGCGGCGGCGGTGCCGGCGACCTGCACGCTGACCGTGCCGTCGTTGCCGATGGTCACCGACTGCGCGCCTTCCGGGATCTGGATACCCGGCTGGATCGCGTAGCCGCTGTTGGTGACCAATTGGCCCTGCGCATCGATCTGGAAGCTGCCGTCGCGGGTGTAGGCCGTGGTGCCGTCCGGCATCTGCACTTCGAAGAAGCCGCGGCCGTTGACCATCACGTCCAGGGCGCGGCCGGTCTGCTGCTGGCTGCCCTGCTCGAAATCCTTGGCGGTGGCGACCACGCGCACGCCGGTACCGATCTGCAGGCCCGAGGGCAACTGCGTCTGCGAGGAACTGGCGCCGCCGGGCTGCCGCACCTGCTGGTACAGCAGGTCCTCGAAGTTGGCGCGGTCGCGCTTGAAACCGGTGGTGTTGGTGTTGGCCAGGTTGTTGGACACGACCGACATGCGCGTCTGCTGCGCATCCAGTCCGGTCTTGGCGACCCACAAAGCCTGATTCATGACCCGAGTTCCTCTGATGGTGGCCCCGGCACGACGCGCCGGGGCGCAGGGAGTGATGCACGTGCCGTGCCAAACCGGCGCCTGAGGCGCCGCGGCGTGCCTTAGCCGTTCAGACGCAGCAGGGTGTTGGCCGACTGCGCGTTCTCGTCGCCGTTCTTGATGACCTTGACCTGCATTTCGAACTGGCGCTGCAACTGGATCATCTGCACCAGCGCGCCGGCGGCATCGACGTTGCTGCCTTCGAGCATGCCGGTACGCAGCGAGTTGCCGGTGGCCGGCGCGAAGGCCTTGGCCGGATCGTCGCTGACATTGCGCATCAGGCCGTCGGGACGGCGGCTGAGCTGGTCCGGCGGCGCCTGTACCACCTTCAGCGTGGCGATGGTGCTCATCGCGGTGGGGGCTTCGCCCAGCGGCACGATCGACACCGTGCCGTCGTTGCCGATTTCCAGCGACTGGTGCGGCGGGATCGAGACCGGGTTGCCTTGGTCGTCGAGCACCGCATGACCGCTGGCGGTGACCAGCTGGCCATTCGGGGTCAGCGCCAATTCGCCGCCGCGCGTGTACGCCTCCTTGCCGTCGGACGACTGCACCGCCAGCCAGCGATCGGCATCCAGCGACACATCCAGCGGATTGCCGGTCGTGTGCTGGGCGCCGACGTCGCGGTTGAAGCCCTGGTCGATGTGCAGCGCATCGATACGCGACGGATAACCGGCGCCAGGAATCCGATACGCCTCGGTGTTGGCCAACGCCGCCTTGAACCCGGAGGTCTCGACATTGGCCAGGTTGTGCGACACGGTGGCCTGCGCCTGCAGCGAGGCGCGGGCGCCGGTCATGGCGACGTAGAGGGCTTTGTCCATGGGTGTGGGCCGTGATTCGGGAGAAGGGATTCGGGATTCGAAGAAGCGGAAGTACCGCAGACGATCGGAAGTGGTGGCTCAAGCTGGCGCCCGGTCGACGGGACGCCAGCGGTGACGAATCACCAATCCCGAATCACCAATCCCGGCCTTAACGCATATTGATGATCGTCTGCGTGACCTGATCCTGGGTCGAGATCACCTGCGAGTTGGCCTGGAAGTTGCGCTGGGCCACGATCATGTTGACCAGCTGCTCGGTCAGGTCGACGGTCGAGGATTCCAGCGCGCCGGACTGCACGCTGCCGAAGTCCGAGGTCGCCGGTGAGCCGGTCCGGGCCAGGCCCGAGGCCGAGCTTTCCGCCCAGGCGTTGTCGCCGAGCGAACTCAGGCCCTGCGGATTGACGAAGTTGGTCACCGCGATCTGGCCCAGCGCCTTGTCGGCGTTGTTGGAGTAGCGCGCGTAGACGATGCCTTTCTCGTCGATGCTGATCGAGTTGAGCTTGCCGCTGGCGTAGCCGTCCTGGGTCGAACCGCGCAGGGCGAAGGCTTCGCCGTACTGGGTCGACCCGAACACATTCAGGTTCAGCGACAGGGTGCCCGCACCGGTGCTGGGGGTGAAGGTGCCCAGCGCGATCTTGCCGTCAGGCGGGCTGACCAGCGCGCCGCTGTTGGAGAACTGCAGCGTGCTGGCACCACCGGCGGCGACGCCGTCCACGTAGTTGTAGACGGTCCACTGGTTGGGCGTGGAGGTCTTGACGAAGTACGAGGTCTGCACGTGGGCCACGCCCAGCGAGTCGTACACCGTGGTGCCGCCGCTGGAGTTGTTGTAGCTGTTGGCGTCGTTCGGATCGAACGTGGCCACCGTCGGCGGCTGGGTGTTGCCGGGCAGGGTGAAGGTCAGGTTGACCGTACTGGTCTGCTTGGGCGGGCTGTCGGTGGTCAGCAGCTGCAGGTCGGTCAGGGTGCCGGCGGCGAAGCCGTTGCCGTTGCTGGCCGGCGGGAACACCTGCAGGCGGCCGCCCTGCGGATTGACCACGTAGCCGTTGGCGTCGGTCTGGAAGTTGCCGGCACGCGAGTACACGCGGGCACCGTTGTTGGACAGGGTGAAGAAGCCGGAACCGGAGATGGCCAGGTCCAGGCTGCGCCCGGTCGGATCGATGGTGCCCTGCGAGAACTGCTGGGCGACGTTGCTGACGCGCACGCCCGAACCCACCGCGTTGCGCGCCAGGCCGTAGCCGTTGAGCGTGAACTGGTCGGCGAACTCGGCGCGCGAGCCCTTGAAACCGGTGGTGTTGGCGTTGGCGATGTTGTTGGCGGTGACGTTGAGGTCGGTATTGGCCGCCCTGAGGCCTGACAGCGATGTATTGAAACCCATGGTGGACTCCTGTGGATGGTCGGCGTGGCGTTAGCTGACGCGGAGAACGTTGGTCAGCGGCGTGGTGCCGAGCCCGGTCAGATCGAGATAGATGCCGTCCGATCCGATGATGGCGCTCTCGACCGGCGCCTGGACGTAGGTGGACAGGGAGAGCTGGTTGCCCTTGGCGTCGGTCTGCCCGGCGGTGATGCTGTAGCTGCCGGCCGGCATGCGCTTGCCGCTGGCGTCGGTGCCGTCCCAGGCGAAATCGAGCTGGCCGGCCTTGTCGGCGGTCAGGCTGATCTTCTTGATCGGCTGGCCGTTGGCATCGCTGACGGTGACGTCGACCACGCCTGCGTCCTTGGCCGCCACCAGGCCGCCGGTGCTGCCTTCGGCGCCCAGCGGCAGCGAGGCCGACGGCACCAGCACCTTGTGGCCGATCAGGTTGGCGCCGCGCAATACCTGGTCGGTGCTCATCGACGAGGACAGCGCGGTCACGGTCTTGTTGAGGTCGCCGATGCCCTGCACGGTGGACAGCTGCGCCATCTGCGCGACCATCTGGCTGTTGTCCATCGGCTTGAGCGGATCCTGGTGCTGCAGCTGTTCGGTCATCAGCTTCAGGAAGTCGGCCTGCTGCAGCGCCTTGCCGCTGGTGGTGCTGGTATTGCTCGAGGCGCTCAGGCCAAGACTGGAATAGGTGGTGTCGGTGGAACTGGTGACGCTGGTCATGGAGGCGGTCCTGGAACGTGAGACGGCGGAAGGAGGGCGGCTCAGCGGCCCATGGTCAGAGTGGCCAGCGCCAGTTCCTTGGCAGTGTTGAGAACCTCCACGCCGGCCTGGTAATTGCGCGAGGCGGAGATCAGGTTGACCATCTGCGAGACCGGGTCCACATCGGGCGAATAGATGTAGCCCTCGGAATCGGCGAGCGGATGGCCGGGTTCGTAGCGCTTGATCGGCGGCGCGTTGGTCTGGGCGATTTCCTTGACGTTGACCGAGGTCAGGCTGCTGTCGTGCGGGTTGCGCACCGCCTGGAAGATCGGCTCGATCGGCTTGTAGGCCGCTTCCGCCGAACCGGCCACCGAATCGGCGTTGGACAGGTTGCTGGCGATGGTGCTCATGCGCACCGACTGCGCCTTGAGCGCGGAGCCGGCGACGTCGAAGATCGGCAGGTTGCTCATGCTTATTGGCCCGTGATCGCGGTGAGCATGTTGCGCACCTTGGATTCGATGAAGCTCAGCGAGGCGCGGTACTCCAGCGCGGCGCGGCCGTAGGCGGCGCGTTCGGCATCCGGATCGACGGTGTTGCCGTCCAGGCTGGGCTGGCTGGCGAAGCGGGTGACCTGGAACGGGTTCAGGCCGTCGCCGCCGACGGCGATGTGGCGGCTGTCGTCGACCGCGAGCTGGGTGCCCTCGCGCTGTCCCTGTGCGGCACGCATCGCCGCGTCGAAATCCAGGTCCTGGGCCTTGTACCCGGGCGTGTCGACGTTGCTGAGGTTGCTGGCGATCAGCTTCATGCGCTGCTCGCGCAGCGGCAGGGCGTCGCCATGGACGCCGAAGTAGGCTGTGATCGGATTGGACATGGCACGATCCCGCGGTTCGTTGCCGAAACCACAGGCAAGGCGCGTGCCAAAGTCGGGCGCCGGGCCCGTGCGATCAGGGTTCGGCCGCGGGACGCCGGAAGCGTCCGCTGTCTTTAATATGCCGTCAGGCAGGCCGCGCGGCGGGGCGCGGCGCCCGGGTCAGGCCGCCTGCGCGGCCGCGGCGACGACCCGCAGCCGGGTCAGCACATACTCGGCCAACTCGTTGGGACTGTACTTGGCCACGAAGGCGTTGGCGCCCACGCGCTCGACCATCGCGTTGTTGAACACGCCCGACAGCGAGGTGTGCAACAGCACGTACAGGCCGGCCAGGCCTGGATGGCGGCGGATTTCCGTCGTCAGCGTATAGCCGTCCATCGCCGGCATCTCGATGTCCGAGATCACCATGGCGTAGCGTTCGGCCGGATTCTCGCCGGCCGCATGGATCTGCAAGAGATGGTCCAGGGCCTGGCGACCGTCCGAGAGCAGGGTCGCGGCGACCCCGAGCTGGTCCAGCACGCTGCGGATCTGCTGCCGCGCCACCCGCGAGTCGTCGACCACCAGTACCTGCAACTGCGGGCCGGTGAGGGCCAGCGACGGGTCCAGGTTGGCCTCGACCCGGGTCTGGGCGATGTCGGCCAGCACGCTCTCCACGTCGATCACCTGGATCAGCTCGCCCTGGAAGCGGGTCACCGCGGTCAGGTAGCTGGATTCGGCGCCCAGTTCCGGCGGCGGATGGATGTCCTCCACCGCGATGTTGACGATGCGCTCCACGCCGCTGACCAGGAAGCCCTGGACCGACCGGTTGAACTCGGTCACCACCAGATAGGCTGGCGCGGTATCCGCGTTCGGCTCGCGCTCCGGGTGGCCGATGGCCAGGCCCAGGTCAAGCACCGGTACCGAGCGCCCGCGCACGTCGGCGACGCCGGAGAATTGCAGTGGCAGCCCGGGCACCTGGAACAACTCCGGCCGGCGCAGCACTTCCTGCACCTTGAAGACGTTCACGCCAAAAAGCTGACGACCGCCCAGCCGGAACAGCAGCAGGGCAAGCCGGTTGTGGCCCGCCAAGCGGGTGCGCTGGTCGATTCGGTTGAGAAGGTCATGACTCATGGCGTTCATATCGGCGCCTGCGCGGCGGAACTTGAGGGCGCGGTGCGGATCGGGCGTGCGGTTTGCGGCACGGCCTTTGCATGGTGTCGGCGACCTTTCCCACAGAGACGGCCATGCGCCCGATCCTATTGCTGGTCCTGCTGGCGGCGACGCCGGCCTGGGCCGCGGACTTCCAGTCGGTGGACTCGATCCGTGCCGCGGCGCTGTCCCTGGCCGGCGCCGACGCCGATGCCGAGGCGACCCTGGACCCGTCGGTGCGGGTGCCGCTGTGCCCGGTGCCGTTGCAGGCCCAGCCGACCGGTACCACGACCGTGGAAGTGAGCTGCCCGCGCGAGACCGGCTGGCGGCTGTTCGTGCCGGTCAAGGTGCGGCGCATGCAGCACGTGCTGGTGCTGGCGCGCGGCCTGTCCGCTGGAGAAACCATCGGCTCGGCCGATATCGTTCCCGAGAAGCGCGACGCGGCGCGCATCGTCGGCGCCGCGATGACCGAGCCGGAGATGGCGATCGGCAAGGTGGCGCGGCGCACCCTGCCGGCCGGCACCTTGTTGTCCGCCACCGACCTGGTCGCGCCGCGGCTGGTCCGGCGCGGCGACAATGTGGCGCTCGTGGCACGCAGCGGCGGTCTGGAAGTGCGGATGGCCGGGCGCGCACTGGGCGATGCGGGCGAAAACGAGCGGGTGACCGTCGAAAACCTGTCGTCCCGGCGTATCGTTCAGGGAACTGTGTCACAAAATGGCGACGTTTTAGTGACGCGCTAAGAATCCGGCTAAAGTTCTCCGACGCTGTGCCGTTACCTACACCGAACCCGTAACAGGATGTCCGTCATGACCCAGAAAATTGAAGGGAATTTGCCGAGCCCGGCCACCCTTCGCACGTCGTCCGTCTCGACCAAGGCCGCCTCCGGCGCGTCCGAGGAAGGCAAGGACCGTGCGGTCGGTGCGGCCGCTGCAACCGATAGCCTGCGCCTGACCGGCGAGGCCTCCGGCCTGCAGACCCTACAACGCCAACTGTCGGCCGCTCCGGCGGTGGACAGCAGCCGCGTCGATGCGGTGCGCAGTGCGCTGCAGAACGGCAGCTACAAGATCAACCCCGACGCGATCGCCAGCCGCATGATCGATATGGATCGGCAACTCGGCGCATGAACATGTCCGTGACCAACCTCCTGCAGCAGCTCAGCGACGCGCTCGCCGGCGAGCGCCAGGCCTTGTTGGATCACAACGTGGAAGGCCTCATGCAGGCGACCAGCGCCAAGCTGGCGGCACTGCGCGCACTGGAGGCCGATGTGCCCGCCGGTGCCGAGGCCGAGTTGCGCCTGCGCGAGCTGGCCGACGCCAACCGCGCCAACGGCGCGCTGCTGTCACGGCGACGACGCGAGGTCAACTGGGCATTGCGCCACCTCGGCCGCAGCGAGAGCGCGTCGTCCTACGACGCCAACGGCCAGTCCAGCACGCCGCTCTCCCAGCGTCCCCTGGCAGTCGCGTAAGCCGCAGCGCGTCCCAACGCGGGTCGCGCATCCGCCGGCGCCAACGGCGTATATTGGGCATCCATCGATCGCCCGCGGCCTGTCGTGAATTTCGCCGAAATCAATCCCAACCAACCGCTTGTCCTGCCCTCGCGCGAGCACCTGCTCGCGTTGAGCGAACTGTTGTACGAAGGCGTGGTGCTGTTCCGTGCCGACGGGCAACTGCTGCTGGCCAACAGCGCCGCGCGCCGCCATCTTTCCGGCACCGACGCCGGCCTAGCCGCACACCTGGCGCAGTGGCTGCCGAGCGATGCGCTGTCGCAGGCGCGCAGCAGCGGCCGCTGGAGCGGTAGCCTGCCGACCGAACACCACGTGGTGCTGGCGCATCTGTACTTCCATGCCGATGCGGACGGCGGCCATTACCTGATGCTGATCCAGGGCATCGAAGGCCAGCAGGACTACGAACAGGAACTGCAGCAGCGCCATGCCGAGCTGCGCCAGGCCTACCTGCGCCTCAACGGCGCTCAGGAAAAGCTGCTGCAGTCGGAGAAGATGGCCTCGATCGGCCAGCTCGCCGCCGGCGTCGCCCACGAGATCAACAACCCGATCGGCTACGTCCACTCCAACCTGGGCAGTCTGCAGGAGTATCTACGCAGCCTGTTCACCCTGATCGAGGCCTACGAGCGCGCCCTGCGCGCGCCCGATCCGAAGGCGCTGATCCCGGAGATCGACGACATCCGCAACCGCTTCGACATCGACTTCATCAGCCGCGACCTGCCGCAGCTGATGGCCGAGTCGCGCGAAGGCATCGAGCGGGTCACCCGCATCGTCCGCGACCTCAAGGACTTCTCCTATTCCGGCCGCGAGGAGTCGTGGAAGCTGGTGGACCTGCACTCGGGTCTGGAATCCACCATCAACATCATCTGGAACGAGCTCAAGTACAAGGTCACGCTGGAGCGCCACTACGGCAACCTGCCGCTGGTGGAGTGCCTGCCGTCCGAACTCAACCAGGTGTATATGAATCTGCTGCTCAACGCCGGCCAGGCGATCGGCGAGCGCGGCACCATCGTGGTCAGCACCGGCCAGGACGGCGAAGAGGTGTGGATCGAGTTCAAGGACTCCGGCGCCGGCATTCCGGCGGACCTGCTACAGCGCATCTTCGACCCGTTCTTCACCACCAAGCCGGTCGGCAGCGGCACCGGCCTGGGCCTGTCGATCTCCTACGGCATCATCAACAAGCACCACGGCCGCATCGATGTCAGCAGCACCGTGGGCGACGGCTCGACGTTCCGGATCGTGATTCCGGTGAGGCAGCCGAAGTAGCTGAGAGGCTGGGATTCGGGAGTGGAGATTCGGGATTGGCAAAAGCGCTTTTGCGTTTGCTGTTCCCATCCGCGCGTGTCAATGAAATGCCGACACCGCGCTTTTACGAATCCCCAATGCCCAATCCCCGCCCCTCAGGGGCCCGCATCCCGCCGCTGTTCGTCGTGCGTGCGGAAGGCCTGGCGGATGTGTTCGCGCAGTTCGTCGTCGTTCCACGGCTTGGTCAGGAAGCGGTAGATCGCGCCACGGTTGATCGCGTCGGTGACGGTGGCCAGGTCGGTGTAGCCGGACAGGACCAGGCGGATGGTGTCGGGGTAGAGCATCTTCACCCGGCCCAGGAACTCGGTGCCGCTCATGTCGGACATGCGCTGGTCGGACAGGATCACCTGCACGTCGTTGGTGGCGAGCAGGTCGAAGGCGTCGCGGACGTTGCCGGCGGCGAGGATGCGGTAGCCATCGCGGCGGAACAGCCGCACCAGCGAGCGCAGCACGTTCTCCTCGTCGTCGAGCAGCAGCAGGGTGCGGTCCGGGCGGGTTTCGGTGAACGATTCCGGGCGCAGGTAGCGCCGGCGCAGCGCCATGCCCGCCGCTTCGGCGGACATCGGTTCGCCGAACAGGTAGCCCTGGAAGATGTCGCAGTCGTTGCGGCGCAGGAAACCCAGCTGCGCCTGCGATTCGACGCCGTTGGCGATCACCACCATGCCAAGTTGGTGGCCCATGGCGATGATCGCGCGGGCGATCGCCGCCTCGCGGTTGCCGGCCGGTGCGCTCTTGATGAAGCTGCGGTCGATCTTCAGCTTGTCCACCGGGTAGCGCACCAGCGCGCTGAGGCTGGAGTCGCCGGTGCCGAAGTTGTCCAGGCTCAGGCTGATGCCTTCGCGGCACAGGTTGGCCAGGGTCTCGTGGACGAAGTTGACGTTGTTGGTCAGCGCGCTTTCGTTGATCTCCAGCACCATCATCTGCGGCGGCACCCCGGCCGCCTGCAGCGCCGACATCACTTCGTTGAAGAAGGTCGGGCGCAGCAGCTGCAGGGTGGAGACGTTGACCGCGATGGTGAAGTCGTCGAAGCCCTGGTCGCGCCATAGCCGCGCCTGGCGCAACGCGCCCTCCATCACCCAGGTGCCGATCTGCACGATCACGCCCAGGCGCTCGGCGGTACGCATGAAGCGCTCCGGCACCAGGATGCCCAGGGTCGGCGACTGCCAGCGCAGCAGCGATTCCATGCCGACCACGCGGCCGTCGCGGGCGCTGACCATCGGTTGGTAGCGCAGGCGCAGTTCGCCGTTGGGAATGGCGTCGACGATCTGCCGCGAGATGATGCTCTCGCTGTGCGCGCTGGGCGGGCCGTCGGCGGCATACAGGCGCACCAGGTTGCCGCCTTCGCGCGCGGCCTGGTAGACCGCGTCCTCGGCGAAGTCGAGCAGGGTCGACAGGCGCGTGGAATGCTCCGGGCACAGGCTCACGCCGATCTTGCCGGTCATGAACAGGGTGTACGGCAGCACCGACAGCGGCAGCTCGATCTGCTGCCGGATCTCCTCGGCGAAGGCTTCCGGTGGCGGCACGTCGGCGGTGCGCGGCACCGCCATCACCAGTTCGTCGCTGCCGTGGCGCCACAGCAGGCCGCGGCCGCGCAAGTGCGCCTGCAGCCGGTGCGCCAGCAGCGCCAGCGCCTGGTCGCCGACCTCCGGGCTCATGTTCTCGTTGATCGAGGCGAAGTGGTCGATGTCGATGTGCAGCAGCATCACCCCCGGCCCACCGGCCAAGGCCTCGGCGATCATGCCGGTCAGGGCGGGATGGCCCGCACCCAGGCGCGACGGCAGTTCGTCGTCCACGGGTACGGCGCTGGCGGGATTCCACATCGGCTCAGGTTCCAGGCGGGGGCGACGGCGCTGCCGCGGTGGTGTAGGGCAGGCACAGCGAGACCCGGGTTCCAGCGCCGGGCGCGGTGTCGATCTGCAGGGTACCGCCGGCGCTCTGCGCGCGCTCGCGCATCACGATCAGGCCCAGGCCGCGCGGGCCGGCCGGATCGAAACCGTCGCCATCGTCGACCACTTCCAGGCGCAGGCGCTGGCGTTCCTCGTCGCCGAGGGTCATCCGCACTTCGCCGGCGCTGGCGTGGCGCAGCACGTTGGTCAGGCTTTCCTGGGCGATGCGGAAACAGGCCTGTTCGACCTCGCCGCTGGGGCGCTCGGGCAGGGCGGCGATGTCCAGGTGCAGGCGCACCGGCGAGGCGCGGAACAGCATGCCGGCCTGCCAGCGCAGCGCCGCTTCCAGGCCCAGCGCGTCCAGTTGCGGCGGCCGCAGCAGGGTGGAGAGGTTGCGCAGCTTGGTGATGCTGCTGTCGGCCAGGTTCACGATCTCGCTCAGGTCCTCGCGCCGGCGCTCGGCGTCGGTCTCGTCCAATGCGGCGTGCGCGGACAGCTTCATCGCGGTGATCGCCTGGCCGATGTCGTCGTGCAGGTCGCGCGAGATCGCGCGGCGCTCGTCTTCCTGCAGCGAGAACAGGCGCCGCGCCATCGCCTGCAGCTCGCGGTTGCTCTGCGCCAGCGCATCGCGCATGCGCTCCGGTTCGCTGAGGTCGCGCACGATCAACAGCTTGCAGTCGCGGCCGCTGTAGCGGACGTTGCCGAACGACAGCCCGGCGCGGAACAGCGAGCCGTCGCGGCGGCACATGCGCGCGGTGGCACCGCGTTCGCCCTTGGCGCCGGCCGCGCCCATCCGCTGCCGCACGAGCGGCAGATCGGCGCTGTCGACCAGGCCCTGCAGCGGCTCGCCGAGCAGGTTCTCGCCCTCGAAGCCGAACTGTCCGGCACAGGCGGCGTTGGCGTACAGCACGTGTTCCTGGTGCAGGATCGCCACCCCGTCCGGCAGCACCCGCACCAGTTCCCGGAACTGCTCCTCGCGCTCGTGCAGCAGGCGCCGCGAGCGCTCGTGCTCGGTCACGTCCTGCAGGGTGCCGTGCACGCAGGCCCTGCCCTCGTCGTCGCTGGACGATTCGGCGCGCAGGTGCAGCATGCGCGCCTGGCCGTCGGCGGCCAGCACCGGCAGCAGCATGTCCAGTTGCAACGGCGCGCTGCCGCACAGGTCCTCGATCACCCGCTGGATACGCGCCTGCGACGGCACGTCGGGCGGCACCAGCAGCTCTTCCAGGCGGTGCTGGCGCGGCTGTTCCGGCACGCGCCGGCCGAGCATGCGGTAGACCTGCTCGGAATAGCTGCCCAGGCCGCTGGCCCGGTCCAGTTGCCACGAGCCCAACCGCGCGATCGACTGCGCCTCCTGCAGATGCTGCAGGGCCTGGTCGCGGCGGCGCTGCGCGTCGTACTCGGCGCTGCGGTCGCTGATCACCACCAGCCGCGCCTGCCGGCCGTGGTAGTCCAGGCTGGTGCTGCGCGCCTCGGCCATGCACTGGCTGCCGTCGCGCAGGCGCAGCGGCTCGGCCACCACGCAGGTCTTGGACGGCGTCTGCCGGATCGTCTCGATCACCTCGGCCAGGCGGGCGCTGGCACTGGGCGGCCACAGCCGGGCCAGCTCCAAGCCGACGAACTCGTCGTGCGACCAGCCGAAGAAGGCGACCGCCGCCGGGTTCACGTCGAGGATGCGCAGGCCTTCCAGGTCGTAGACCAGCATCGGGCTGGGATTGGCGTGGAACATCTGCCGGTAGCCGGCCTCCGACAGCGCCAGCCGGGTGTGCGCCTGCACCGCGGCGCGCACCAGCGGGCGCAGCAGGTAATAGAGGGCAACCGCGGTCAGCGCCAGGAACAGGGCGTCGTTGACCAGCTGAAGAGCGACCAACGTGCCGCGATCGTCTACGAAGTGCACCAGAACCAGGTCGCTGCCGATCGACAGCGCCAGCCCCAGCAGCACGTACAGCAACACCACGCGCCAGATGCCGCGGTCCAGGCGTTGCGCCAAGCGCATGCCGGAGGTCGCCTGGGTGGGCAAGGCACTGTCGCGTTGTGGTTGCATGCCCCGGCAGCCTGCTGCGGTGATCCGTGTCCGGCGGACATCTTAGCCGCTGACGGCCGCCGCGGCCCATCGCCGGGCAGTGTCGGCGCTCAATTAATGCCAGCGGATGCCGTTATCACCTTCGACCGCTGGCCTTCAGGGCGGCGAAACGGAGTATCTCGGCGTGGATCAAGGCGTCATCGCAAGCTTGCTGCAGCACCCGCTCACCTCGGCGCTCGTCCTGCTGGACGCCGATGGCAGGCCGCTGGCGGCGAACCGGGCAGCGCAGGCACTGGAGTTGCCGCGCACCGTGGAGGCGTACGCCGAGCTTCTGCGTGCGGCCCGCGAGCGCCTGCTTGGCGGCGAGACCATGCTGGCCTGCGCCTTGCCCGGCACCGCCGGGCGGCGCCTGGACGGCTGGCTGCGTGCGGTCCGCGACGACAGCGGCGGCCTGCTGGCCTACACCCTCAGCGTGCCCGAACCGGTCGGCAGCGACGGCGCCACCCGTTGGGAAATCGCCCTGGACAGCGCCGAGCACGGCCTGTGGGACTGGGACATCCCCAGCGACACCATTTTCCGCTCCGAACGCTGGAAACGCATGCTCGGCTACGGCGGCGATGCCCCGGCCGATGGCCTGAACGCGCTGCTGCCGCTGGTCCACAGCGACGACCAGGAGCGCCTGCGCCAGGCGATCCGCGCGCATTTCGAGGGCAGCACCGAAACCTACATGTGCGAGTTCCGCCTGCGCCGGCAGGACGGGCAGTGGCACTGGATCCTGGACCGCGGCCGGATCGTCGCGCGCACCGCCGACGGCAGCCCGCTGCGCATGATCGGCACGCACACCGACATCCACGAGCAGAAGCTGCTCGAGCAGCGCCTGCGCGACCAGCAGACCCTGCTGCGCGAGGCGCAGCGCATGACCCGCATGGGCAGCTGGTCCTGGGATCCGCTGAATGACCGGGTGTGGTGCTCGCGCGAGTTCCTGCGCGTCACCGGCCTGGACGAACAGCAGACGCCGAGCAGCCGCGGCTGGCTGCGCCTGCTCAGCCGCGATTCGATGGCGCAGCTGATCTCGATCTGGCGGCGCATGGCGCGCGAGGCCAAACCGGCCAATTTCGAGGTGGAGCTGTTGCGCGGCAGCGAGTCGCCGCTGCACCTGCGGGTGTGGGCGCAGCCGCAGGTGGAGGCCGACGGCCGCGTCCAGCGCGTGCTGGGCCAGGTGCAGAACATCACCGAGCAGCGCCAGACCGACGCGCTGATCCGCTGGCGCACCGAACTGCTCAACCGGGTCTCGGCGCTGGGCAAGATCGGCGGCTGCGAGATCGAGGTCGGCACCCGGCGCATGCAGTGGACCGAGGAGTGCTATCGCATCCATGGCCTGCGCAAGGAGGCCATCGATCTGGATCACGCGTTGGCCCTGTACACCCAGGACTCGCGCGATGCGTTCGAGTCGGCACTGGCGCGCATCGCCGAGGGCGGCCTGCCGGAGCAACTGGACCTGTGCTTCCACCGCCCGTCCGGGCAGCGCATCTGGGTGCAGGTGCTGATCGAACTGGACGAGCGCGACGGTCTGCCGCCGCGCTTCGTGGTGCTGTTCCGCGACATCACCCGTGAACGCGAGGCCAGCGAGCGCATCGAGCTGCTGGCCCACTACGACCTGCTCACCGGCCTGCCGAACCGGCAGCTGCTGCGCGAACAGGCCGAGAAGGCGATGCACGATTCGGTGGAGCGCGGCACCACGCTGGCGATGCTGTTCGTCGACCTGGACGGCTTCAAGAGCATCAACGATTCCTTCGGCCACGCCACCGGCGACGCACTGCTGAAGCTGGCGGCCACCCGCATGCATCAGCAACTGCGCACCAGCGACCTGTTCGGCCGCTTCAGCGGCGACGAATTCGTGGTGGTGCTGCGCGACCTGGCCGAGCCCGGCGACGCCGGGCACGTGGCGCGCAAGCTGATCGCGGCGCTGGCCGAACCGCTGCACAGCGGCGAGAACGTGATCAAGATCGGCGCCAGCATCGGCATCGCGCTGATGGAGGAGGGGCGCCAGGACTTCGACGGCCTGCTGCGCGCGGCCGATGCGGCGATGTACGCGGCCAAGGAGTCCGGACGCAACACCTGCCACTACTACAGCCAGGACGTGCTGCTGCGTGCGCAGCGGCGCCTGGAGATCGAGCACGCCCTGCACGGCGCGCTGGACCGCGAGGAGTTCTCGCTGGTGTACCAGCCGCTGGTGCATGCGGCGGGCGAGCGGGCCCCGGCGGTCGAAGCGCTGCTGCGCTGGCATCGCCCCGGCCATGGCCACTGCAATCCGGCCGAGTTCATTCCGATCGCCGAGGAGTGCGGCGAGATCGTACGCCTGGGCGACTGGGTGATCGGCGAGGCCTGCCGCCAGGCCGCGGCCTGGGATGCGGCGGGGCTGAGCTTCGACCGCGTCTCGGTGAACGTCTCGGCGATGCAGTTGCGCGACCGCGGCTTCGCCGAGCGGGTGATCGAGCTGTGCCAGCGCAACGGCTGGTCGCCGAAGCGGCTGGAGCTGGAGCTGACCGAGTCGGCGCTGATCCGCGACAGCGAATCGCTGCGCCGCTGCTTCGAACTGTTCGAACAGGAAGGCGTGCTGCTGGCGGTGGACGATTTCGGTACCGGCTTCTCCAACCTGCATTACCTCAACCGCTTCCCGGTGCAGCGCCTGAAGATCGACCGCAGCTTCGTGCAGGACATGCTGCACGACACTGGCACTGCCAAGGTCACCCAGGCGATCGTGCAGCTCGGCCACGCGCTGGGCATGCAGGTGGTGGCCGAGGGCGTGGAAACCGTGCAGGAAGAGGCGCTGCTGCGCGAGCAGGGCTGCGACGAGATCCAGGGCTATCTGCACTCGCGGCCGCTGCCGCCGCGCGAACTGGCGGCCTGGTTGCGCGCGCGCCAGCAGGTGGCGCCGGCGACGCATCCGCGGCTGGTGCTGGCTGCGCAGTGAATGCGGGGCGCCGCCTGCGCCGCGCGGACTTGCGGCGCCGCAGCGGCTGGCTATACTGCGCGCGCCCATCGTTTCCCGGCCAGAGGCCACCTTCCTTGGACAGTCATCCTAGACCGACGCTGCAGCGACAGAGCTGACAGGACCGCCACGGTCTGGGTCGTCCCAGATGGGTCCCGTCCGCTCAGGACGGGATCGTTCGCCAGCCTCTCGCGGCGCTGGCCTTGATTCCGATAGTGCGCAAGCCCGATCCGCGAGGACTCCGAGCGTAGCCCCTGGCGTTTCCCGTCGTCGGAGCCGCCCATGCGCCTGTCATCGCCCTCGTCCCTGATTCGTTCGTCGCTGCGCGGTCGCGTGGCGCGGCGACGGCGTGCGTGTGCCATCCAGCCGGTGCATGCCCGCGCGGCCGGCAGCGGCTGACGCACGGCGTACATCTTCCCCGGTCACACTGGGCGGTCCGCTTCGCGACCCGCGCCAGCGTCCTTTTTCCTTGCGGCGCCCGCTGCCGCTCCTGCCGGATCTTCCCATGCTGCCATTCGCTCGCGACCGCTCCGCGCCCGGACAGCTCGCCGCACGCCCCGGCGTGCTGCCCAACCTGCACGATCTGGCGGTGTTCGCGCTGCTGCTGGGCCTGGGCGCGCTGCTGCTGCACGGCGCGTCCGACATGCGCGCGCCGCTACCGCCGGCAGGCACCGCCGCGGTGTCGCTGGATCTGTGGCAGCTGCCCGAATACGGCCTGCGCACCACCTTGCGCATGTTCGCGGCGATGGCCGCCTCGCTGGTGTTCACCTTCGTGGTGGCGACCCTGGCCGCCAAGAGCCGGCGCGCCGAGCGGGTGATCGTGCCGGCGCTGGACATCTTGCAGTCGGTGCCGGTGCTGGGCTTCCTCACCTTCACCGTGACCTTCTTCCTCGGCCTGTTCCCCGGCCGCCAGATCGGCGCCGAGCTGGCCTCGATCTTCGCCATCTTCACCAGCCAGGCCTGGAACATGGCGTTCTCGTTCTACCAGTCGCTGCGCAACGTGCCGCGCGACCTGGACGAGGTGTCGCGTGGCTTCGGGCTTAGCGCCTGGCAGCGTTTCTGGCGGCTGGAGGCGCCGTACGCCACGCCCTCGCTGATCTGGAACATGATGATGTCGATGTCCGGCGGCTGGTTCTTCGTGGTCGCCTCCGAGGCGATCAGCGTCGGCGACCACACCCTGGAACTGCCCGGCATCGGCTCGTACCTGGCGCTGGCGATCGGCCAGCGCAACTTCGCCGCGGTCGGCTGGGCGGTGGTGGCGATGGCCGTGCTGATCGCGCTGTACGACCAGTTGCTGTTCCGCCCGATCGTGGCCTGGTCGGACAAGTTCCGCGCCGAACTCACCGCCTCGCAGGACAAGCCGCAGTCGTGGCTGTACGACCTGCTGCGGCGCACGCGCCTGGCCAAGCGCCTGGTCGCGCCGCTGGCCTGGATCTGGCAGCGCGCCATGCTGGTGCGCTGGGCGCCGCGGCGCCAGCCGCAGCCCGTGGCGGCACCGCGCGCATCCGGCCGCAGCGGGGTCTGGGGCGATCGTCTGTGGAGCGCGGCGCTGGCCGTCGCCGGTGCGGCCGCGGCCTGGTTCGCCTACGACTATGGCCGCCGCCATCTGGGCCTGCACGACCTGTCCGAGGCCTTCGGCGGCGGCCTGGCGACGTTACTGCGGGTGGTGGTGCTGATCGCCCTGGCCAGCGTGGTGTGGGTGCCGATCGGGGTGTGGATCGGGCTGCGTCCGAAGGTGGCGCAGCGGGTGCAGCCGCTGGCGCAGTTCCTGGCCGCGTTCCCGGCCAACGTGTTGTTCCCGTTCGCGGTGCTGGCCATCGTCAGCACCGGCGCCGACCCCAACATCTGGCTGTCGCCGCTGATGATCCTCGGCACCCAGTGGTACATCCTGTTCAACGTGATCGCCGGCGCCAGCGCGTTCCCCACCGATCTGCGCGAGGCCGCGACCATCTACCACCTCCGCTCGTGGACCTGGTGGCGGCGGGTGATCCTGCCCGGCATTTTTCCGTACTACATCACCGGTGCGCTCACCGCGTCGGGCGGTTCCTGGAACGCCAGCATCGTGGCCGAGCTGGCCAGCTGGGGCCACACCCAGGTGCAGGCCTACGGCCTCGGCGCCTACATCGCCCGCGCCACCGCCGCCGGCGACGGCCCGCGGGTGCTGCTCGGGGTGGCGGTGATGTCGCTGTTCGTGACCCTCTTCAACCGCGCGGTCTGGCGACGCCTGTACGTCTTCGCCGAACGCCGCCTGCGTTTCGACTGATTCCTGGAGACCGACCATGAGCTATTCCGCAAGCGTGCCCGAGCGCGCCCCGCTGGTCCGCGTGCAGGGCGTGCGCAAGACCTACGACAAGGGCGGAGCGACGCCGCTGGTGGTACTGGAGGATGTCGACCTGACCCTGCACTCGGGGCAGATCGTGGGCTTGCTCGGCCGTTCCGGCTCGGGCAAGTCGACCCTGTTGCGCGCCATCGCCGGGCTGCTGCAGCCCAGCGCCGGCAGCATCGCCTTCCGCGACGCCGCGCCCGGCCAGGTTGCCGATGACATCGCCATGGTGTTCCAGAGCTTCGCCCTGTTCCCGTGGCTGACCGTGCTGCAGAACGTGGAAGTCGGCCTGGAGGCGCGCGGCGTGGCCGTCGACGAGCGCCGCCGGCGCGCCCTGGCGGCGATCGACCTGATCGGCCTGGACGGCTACGAGGGCGCCTATCCGAAGGAACTGTCCGGCGGCATGCGCCAGCGCGTGGGCCTGGCGCGGGCGCTGGTGGTGCGGCCGAAGCTGCTGCTGATGGACGAGCCGTTCTCGGCGCTGGACGTGCTGACCGCCGAGACCCTGCGTACCGACCTGCTGGATCTGTGGTCGGAAGGGCGCATGCCGATCGAATCGATCCTGATGGTCACCCACAACATCGAAGAGGCGGTGTTGATGTGCGACCGCATCGTGATCTTCGGCGCCAACCCGGGGCGGGTGATCGGCGAGATCGAGGTGACCCTGCCGCAGCCGCGCAATCGCCTGGCACCGGCGTTCCGCGCCCTGGTCGACGACATCTACGCGCGCATGACCGCCAGCCCGCAGCGGCCACAGACCCGCGAAGGCGTGTTCCCGGGCAGCGGCATCGCCATGGTGTTGCCGCGGGTCTCGAGCAACCTGATGGCCGGCCTGATCGAGGCGGTGGCGGCCGAGCCGTACCACGGCCGGGCCGACCTGCCGCCGCTGGCCGCCGGCCTGCAACTGGAAGTGGACGAACTGTTCCCGATCGCCGAGACCCTGCAACTGCTGCGCTTCGCCGTGTTCGAACAGGGCGACCTGCAGCTGACGCCGGCCGGGCAGCGCTTCGCCGAGCTGGGCACCGATGCGCGCAAGCAGCTGTTCGCCCAGCACCTGGCCACCTACGTGCCGTTGGCCGCGCACATCCGCCGCGTGCTCGACGAACGCCCCGCACATCACGCGCCGGCGCGCCGCTTCCGCGACGAGCTGGAAGACCACATGTCCGAGGCCTATGCGGCGGAGACGGTGCAGGCGGTCACCAGCTGGGCGCGCTACGCCGAGTATTTCGCCTACGACAAGCAGGCGGACCTGTTCTCGCTGGAGAATCCGAGCTGATCCGCCAGCGGTGTACGGCGTCGCGTAGAGCGGCTTCCGCCGCGACCCGACGCCCGACAGTGCGGAAGCGGCTTCAGGCACTGGCCCGGATGCGATGCCGGTCGATGTCGCATCTCTATCGCCGAATTCGCGCTTGCATCAACGATGCCGCGATCTGATCGCGGCCGTTGTGGCAGGGATTTGAATTCCGACTGCAAGCGCATCAACGCTACCGGAGGGCGTCACGCGTCGCGACTGAAGTCGCTCCCACAGGAGCGTTCCCGCGCTCCGGCGCTGAATTGCGTTGGAAGCTTTACCCACGACGCTGGATGCGATGTCGGTCGATGTCGCAGCTCGCCGCCGAATCCGCTTCTGGAACGACGATGTCGCGATCTGATCGGAGTAGGTGTGGGAGGAACTTCAGTCCCGACTGCAGGTGGCCGGCCGGGCACGCGTCGCTCGCTTGCCGCGACCAAACGGCATTGCGCATCGCTGCGTCTTGCCGTGGTCTAGCGAGACCAGACATCGCCTTGTAGGAGCCCGGACGATCGGCTCGGCCTCATGCGCCAAGCGAGATCCAACGCGATGAGGTTGGGTGAATCTTCTTGGCAGTGCTCCGAGCGCATGCCACGCACAGGCTGCGCGCGCCGCCCGCAAACGCAACCGCCGCGATCGACTCAGTCGCCGTCGTAGAGCGGGAAGTGCACCGGCGGCGCCGGGGTGCCGGCGGCGGCGACCGCGCTGCCGTTCAGGCCCATGTCCCAGGCCAGGCCGGCCCAGACCGGGTCGGCGATGCGCGCGTCCTGCTGCGTCGGTGTGTGCGCAATCAGCAACTGCCGCAGTTCGGCCTGGGCCAGGGTCTCCAGCCGCCGCAGCGCGTGGCCGGGCTGGCGCGGCGCGGTCACCGGCCGCGGGCCGGGATCGGCCACCGGCTCGGACGAGGACGCGTGTGCGCTGCTGCGTTCATCGCAGGACATGGCCGCAACTCGGGACAGGGACTGGAGAGGCATCGACATCGACGGGGCTGGACGGGAAGGGCAGAGACGACAAGCCCCGGCAGGGGCCGGGGACTCGTCGGTTCATGGCGCGGAGGACGATTTAGAACAGCTCGACAGTGCCGGCGCCCATGCTCTGCTGCGCCACCGGCTTGTGCGGCGGGCGCTCCCACTCGGTGCGCATGTCGCGCAGGCGGTTGCCGACCCGCTGCAGAGCGTCGATCAGTTCGTGGTCGAACACCCCGCCATTGCGGTGCAGCAGTTCCTGCAGCGCCACGGCCTCGCGGTTGATCGCGGTCAGGCGGTCCAGGTGGGTGTGCACGCCGCCCAGGGCCTGGGTCGCGATGTCCTCGAACTGCAGGGCGCGCACCGCTTCGGCGACGCTGCTGTCGATGGCGCGGCCGCACTCGGAGATCTCGCGCATGCCGTCGCCCAGCGAGTGGTTGATCGCGGCCACGTTGTCCAGCATCGCCGCGGCCTCGGCCCGCGCCTCGCGGGAGCGGTCCATGTCGCGCGATGCCATGTTCGAGACCGTCTCGCGGACCTTGGCGATGGCGTCCTTGGAGCTGTGCGCCAGCTTGCGGATCTGCTCGTTGAAGGTGGTCGAGCGCTCGGACAGGTTGCGCACCTCGTCGGCCACCACCGCGAAGCCGCGGCCCGCCTCGCCGGCACGCGCCGCTTCGATCGCCGCGTTCAGCGCCAGCAGGTTGGTCTGGTCGGCGATCGACTTGACGTCCTCCAGCAGGGCGAAGATGCCGTCCAGATGCTGGGACATGTCGTCGATGTAGTGCACCGTGGTGCTGCTCTGGCCGCTGACCTGCTCCAGTGCCTCCACCAGTTGCTCCATGCGCTGGCTGGCATGCTGGGCGAAGCGGGCCACGTCCACACCGGCACCGCCGTCTTCGCCGGCGCGGTCGACGATGCGGGCCAGCGCCACGCTCTGCTGCCGCGACTTGCGGTTCATTGCCTCGAAGCTGCCGCCCAGGCCGCTGACGGCTTGGCGGATCAGTTCGCGGGCACGTTCGATCTCGGAGCGGGAGCCCTCGATCTCGTTGCCGACGAAGCTGCGCAGCTCGTTCAGCAGGTGGTCCTGCTCGCGCATGACCTTGGCCTGCTCCGGCGAGCGCCGGGTCTGGCTGTACGCGGTCCAGCCGGCGAAGCCGAGCCAGCTCAGCGTCATGGTGGTGAGGATGGCCCAACGGACCGGGGCCGGCCAGTCGAAACCGGCGGCGATGGGGAACAGCAGCGTCAGGGCGAGCGGGGCGGCCAGACGGATCAGGAGGCGTGAGTACATGGACGTTCTCGGCAGATTCACGATTGCTGTATCGGCCGTCCCCCCCGGGTCTTTAGCAACGCCGTGAGCGGATCATCGAAACCTGCCGACATTCATACGATCGGCGTCGCAGAACGGCCGAGCGGGGCGCGCTGCATGGCCCCGCGCCGGTGCCCTCGCGGGCTCAGCCCAGCGCGCGGTCCACGGTGTCGCGCATGCGCCGCTTGGCCAGCAGGAAGTCCCACAGGCTGCCGCCCATCTGCCGCCACAGCACCGCCGCGCGCACCGCCGCCAGCAGCAGCGCGCGGATCTCGGCCACCACCCCGGCCTGGCCCAGGTAGTGCGGATTGCCTTGCACCATCACCCGGGGGCGCAGGTGGCTGATGGTGTCGGCATAGAGCTGGCCCAGCGCCGCGATCACCTCCGGGTGGGTGCTGTCGCCATGGCGCTCCAGCAGCGGCGCGATCCGGGCCAGGCCGGCGTCGACCTTGGCGTCGGTCTCGGCATCGCCGGCGAAGCGCCGCTCCAGCTGGATCACCGCCAGCGCCAGCCGCGGCAGCACCTCGTCCTGGCCCTGGTTGCGGAAGTAGTTGTGCAGCAGGCGCAGGCCTGGCGCCAGGTCGGCGCGGCGGCCGTACACCGCCTCGGGGCTGGGCGCGTCGATGCGGAACACGCTGTCGAGCAGGGTGCGCACCAGCGACGCCTCCGACTGGCCGGTCTCGGCGATGCGCCGCACCTGCTGCAGGGCCTGGGCCATGCCCGCCAGCGCCAGCATGCGCGCGTCCATGGAATCGGTCATCGAATCGTGTCCTCGTGTGCGGCGGGTGCCTGCTGCGCCAAGCGGCGCTCCAGCGGGGCATCGGTAGTGGCGATCACGGCGCCGCCCAGGCATTCCTCGCCCTGGTACAGCACCAGCGACTGCCCGGGGGTGACGGCGCGCTGCGGGCGCGCGAAGCGCACCGACAGGGTGCCGTCGTCGCCGACCTCGACCGTGCAGTGCTCGTCGGCCTGGCGGTAGCGGGTCTGGGCGGTGCAGTCGAAGCGTCGTGCCGGCGGCGCGCCGGCGATCCAGTGCGCGGTCTCGGACTGCAGCCGGTTGGCCATCAGGTAAGGGCTGTCGCGGTCCTGGTCGACGTACAGCAGGTTCCGGGCGACGTCCTTGCCGACCACGTACCACGGCGCGGCGGCGCGCCCGCGCACCCCGCCGATGTTCAGGCCCTCGCGCTGGCCCAGGGTGAAGTAGAACACCCCCGGATGCTCGGCCACGACATGCTCGTGCGGATCGCGGATCTCGCCGCGCCGGGCCGGCAGGTAACGCCCCAGGAATTCGCGGAAATCGCGTTCGCCGATGAAGCAGATGCCGGTGGAGTCCTTCTTGGCGTGGGTCGGCAGGCCGGCCTCGCGGGCGATGCGGCGCACCTGCTCCTTGGGCAGCTCGCCGACCGGGAACAGCGTCGCAGCCAGTTGCGCCTGGCCCAGCTGGTGCAGGAAGTAGCTCTGGTCCTTGTTGCGGTCCAGCCCACGCAGCAGCCGCCAGCGGCCGCCGACGCTGTCCACCCGCGCATAGTGGCCGGTGGCGATGCGTTCGGCGCCGAGTTCGCGTGCCGCGTCCAGGAAATGCTTGAACTTGACCTCGCGGTTGCACAGCACGTCCGGGTTTGGGGTGCGCCCGGCGGCGTATTCGGCCAGGAAGTGTGCGAACACGCCTTGCCAGTACTCCTGCGAAAAATCGCGGAAATGGAACGGGATGCCGAGCCGCCCGCACACCGCCACCGCATCGCGGCGGTCGTCGTCGGCGCGGCAATCGCCGCTGCCGTCATCGGCCCAGTTCTGCATGAACAGCCCGGACACCGCGGCCCCCTGCTGGACCAGTTGCCAGGCCGCCACCGACGAATCCACGCCGCCGGAGACCCCGACCATGACCGTTGCGCCGCTCATGCCACCTGCCGCAACAGGTCCAGCGGGTAGCGGCGTCCGGCCAGGAAATCGGCCACCACCTGCCATACCAGCGGGCTGCGCCAGCGCGGCGCGGCGGCCTCCAGCTCGGCCGGGGTCATCCACAGCGCGCGCACGATGCCGGTGTCCAGCGGCCGCTGCGGATCGTGCGCGACCGGGTCGGCGGCGAAGGCGAAGCGCAGGTAGTGGCGGCCGTTGTCGGCCTTCCACTGGTAGGCGCCGATGAACGCGGTCGGCTGCACCTGCCAGCCGGTTTCCTCCAGCGTCTCGCGCACCGCGGCCTCGATCAGGCTCTCGTCCGGCTCCAGGTGGCCGGCCGGCTGGTTCAGCACCAGCGCACCGGCGATGGCTTCCTCCACCTGCAGCAAGCGCCCGTCGCGCACCACCACCGTGGCCACGGTCACGTCCGGCTGCCAGGGTTCTGCGGCCGCCGTCATCAGAACAGATCCTTGCCGCCGTTGAGTTCGGCGTCCATCGCGTCGGCGCCGCGTGCGGCCGCCTCCAGCGCCTCGCGCAGCGCCGTGTCGTCGGCATCGGCGGGGATCTTGACCACGAACACCGCGGTGCCGCCCTGGCGGACCCAGCCGCCGAGGATGTCCGACTGCGCATCCTCCAGCAGCCGGTTGGCGACCTTGGCGGGCAGGCTGTCGCCCTGCGCCTGGTAGGCCGGCGACCACACCTCGCGGATGCGGTAGCTGCCGAAGGTCTCCACCGGCGAGCGCACGTAGGTGAGCTGCTTGCGCTCGCGGCCTTGGTCGCGCAGGCCGAACAGCACCTGGTAATCGCCGTCCTCGTCGGCCTGCACGTCGTAGCCCAGCGCCTGCAGGCGCTTGCCCAGCGCCGCGTCCGGCGGCTCGGCGGCGGCCGGCAGGGCCACGGCGAGCAGCGTGGCGAGCAGCGGAACCTTGGGGAACATCGTCGAATGCATGCGAAGCGCCATCGAAAGGAGGGGAATTGTGCGGGCAGGGCCGGCGATCGTCCAATCCGGGCCGGCGGCCCCCGTATATAATGGGCGGATGCCCCGCAAGAATTCCCCCGAGCACGATCATGGCGTCATGGTGGAGACCGGCAAGCCGGAAATCGCCCGCCCGCCGATGTATCAGGTGCTGCTGCTGAACGACGACTACACCCCGATGGACTTCGTGGTGACCGTGCTGCAGCAGTTCTTCTCCCTGGACCTGGAGCGCGCCACCCAGGTGATGCTGCACGTCCATACCCGCGGCCGCGGGGTATGCGGGGTCTATACCCGCGAGGTGGCTGAATCCAAGGTGGCTCAGGTGAACGAGTTCTCGCGGATGAACCAGCACCCCCTGTTGTGCACGATGGAAAAAGCCTGATAGTGGGAGGCGTCGGTCACCGGTTTGCCCGGACTAACGCGGTGTGAACACACTGATCCGATAGGGTTGTGGAAATTCGCAACTCAAGCCACATATTGTTGGCAACAGACGTCGGAGTACACCATGTTCAGCAAAGATCTCGAGCAGACCATCGGCCAGTGCTACAAGCGCGCCCGGGAAGCCCGTCATGAGTTCATGACGGTGGAGCACCTGCTGTTGGCGCTGCTCGACAACCCCTCCGCCCAGGCCGTGCTCAAGGCCTGCGGCGCCGACGTCGAGCGGCTGCGCAGCGACCTGGAACAGGCCATCGAGGCCTCCGTGGCGCGCCTGGCCGAGGATGACGGCCGCGACACCCAGCCCACCCTGGGCTTCCAGCGGGTGCTGCAGCGGGCGGTCTACCACGTGCAGTCCTCGGGCAAGAAGGAGGTCAGCGGCGCCAACGTGCTGGTGGCGATCTTCGGCGAGAAGGACTCGCATGCGGTGTACTTCCTGAACCAGCAGGACATCACCCGCCTGGACATCGTCAACTACCTGTCCCACGGCATCGCCAAGATGGGCGAGGACGGCGAGCACGCCGCGCCGGCCGACGGCGAGCCCAAGGGCGAGGCGGGCGAGGGCGAGCCGAAGGGCGACGCCCTGGCCGAGTACGCCACCAATCTGAACGAGCAGGCCCGCAACGGCCGCATCGACCCGCTGGTGGGCCGCGCCGACGAGATCGAGCGCACCATCCAGGTGTTGTGCCGCCGCCGCAAGAACAATCCGCTGTACGTGGGCGAGGCCGGCGTCGGCAAGACCGCCATCGCCGAAGGCCTGGCCAAGCGCATCGTCGAAGGCAGCGTGCCCGCGGTGCTGGCCGATGCGGTGATCTTCTCGCTCGACCTGGGCGCGCTGGTCGCCGGCACCAAGTACCGGGGCGACTTCGAGAAGCGCCTGAAGGGCGTGCTGACCTCGCTGAAGAAGGTGCCCAACGCGGTGCTGTTCATCGACGAGATCCACACCATCATCGGTGCCGGCTCCGCCTCCGGCGGCACCATGGACGCGTCCAACCTGATCAAGCCGGCGCTGTCCTCGGGCGACCTGCGCTGCATCGGCTCGACCACGTTCCAGGAATACCGCGGCATCTTCGAGAAGGACCGCGCCCTGGCGCGGCGCTTCCAGAAGATCGACATCGTCGAGCCGACCGTGGGCGAAACCTTCGAGATCCTGCAGGGCCTCAAGCCCAAGTACGAGGCGCACCACGGCGTGACCTATGCCGACGACGCGCTGCAGGCGGCGGTGGACCTGTCGGTCAAGCACATCGGCGACCGACTGCTGCCGGACAAGGCGATCGACGTGATCGACGAGGCCGGCGCGCGCCAGCGGCTGCTGCCGGAAGGCCAGCGCAAGGAGTTGATCGACATCGAGGAGATCGAGACCATCGTCGCCAAGATGGCGCGGATCCCGGCCAAGCAGGTCAGCGCCACCGACAAGGACGTGCTGCAGCACCTGGAGCGCAACCTGAAGATGGTGATCTTCGGCCAGGATCCGGCGATCGAGACACTGTCCTCGTCGATCAAGCTGGCGCGCTCGGGCCTGGCCAATCCGGAAAAGCCGATCGGCAACTTCCTGTTCGCCGGCCCCACCGGCGTGGGCAAGACCGAGGTCACCAAGCAGTTGGCGCTGCAGTTGGGCATCGAGCTGGTGCGCTTCGACATGTCCGAGTACATGGAGCCGCATTCGATCAGCCGCCTGATCGGCGCGCCCCCGGGCTACGTCGGCTTCGACCAGGGCGGCCTGCTGACCGAGAAGATCGTCAAGACCCCGCACTGCGTGTTGCTGCTGGACGAGGTGGAGAAAGCGCACCCGGACATCTTCAACATCCTGCTGCAGGTCATGGACCGCGGCGTGCTCACCGACACCAACGGGCGCGAGGCCAATTTCAAGAACGTGATCCTGGTGATGACCACCAATGCCGGCGCCACCCAGGCCTCGCGGCGCTCGATCGGCTTCACTCAGCAGGACCACTCCACCGATGCGATGGAGATCATCCGTCGCAGCTTCACCCCGGAGTTCCGCAACCGTCTGGATGCGGTGGTGCAGTTCCAGCCGCTGGCCTTCAGCCACATCCTGCGCGTGGTCGACAAGTTCGTGATCGAGCTGGAGATGTTGCTGCAGGAGAAGCACGTGTCGCTGTCGGCGACCCCGACCGCACGCGACTGGCTGGCCCAGCACGGCTTCGACCCGCTGATGGGCGCGCGGCCGATGGCGCGGGTGATTCAGGACAAGGTCAAGCGCCCGCTGGCCGACGAGCTGCTGTTCGGCAAGCTGGTCAACGGCGGCCGCGTCACCATCGACGTGCGCGACGGCGAGCTGGTGGTGGAGACCCAGGCCGAGCCCGAGCGCCTGCTGCCGGCGACGGTGGACTGAGGCCGACAGGCACGACGAAAGGCGGCTGCAGAGGCTGCAGCCGCCTGGCGAAGTCACCGTCGTTCCATCGTTGCAGACGCGAAAGGCGGCCACTGGCCGCCTTCTTCATGTCCGCCCGCGGCGGATTACTTCATGCGGTAGGTGATGCGACCCTTGGTCAGGTCGTACGGGGTCATTTCGACCTTCACCCGGTCGCCGGTCAGGATGCGGATGTAGTTCTTGCGCATGCGGCCGGAGATGTGAGCGATGATTTCGTGTCCGTTTTCCAGCTTGACCCGGAACGTGGTATTGGGCAACGTCTCGCTGACGGTGCCTTCGAATTCGATGGAGTCGTCTTTCGACATGTAATCCTGTGCGATTCGGAGCGGCCAAAGGCCTGAAGAGCGAGGATTTTACTCGCCTGCGCCGCGCCATGCAAAGTTTGCGTTAATCCCGCTCAATCCTGGGCCAGTTCCAGCGCCGCCAGCGACCCGAATCGCGACGTCCAGGGCCCGTTCTGGGCCGGCGCCGCCGCCAGCGGCGCGATGGTCTCCAGGAAGCGCGCGCGCGGCCAGCGCTCGGCGCCCAGGCTCAGCAGGTGATCGTTCTCCACCTGCGCGTCGATCAGCGGCCAGCCCCAGCCGTGCAGGCGCCGCGCCAGCGCCGCCAGCGCGACCTTGGAGCCGCCGCTGCGCGCACTGAACATGCTCTCGCCGAAGAACATGCGTCCGCGTGCCACTCCGTAGATGCCGCCGACCAGTTCGCTGCCGTCGAACACTTCCACCGAATGCGCGTGGCCGGCCTGGTGCAGGGTCAGATAGGCGTCGCGCATCGGTGCGGTGATCCAGGTGCCGTCCTGCCCAGGGCGCGGGATCTGTGCGCAGGCATCGATGACCTGCGTGAAGGCGGTGTCGGCGCGCACCGTCCACGGGCAGTGGCGCAGGCTGCGGCGGAAGCGCGAGGACAGGCGCACGCCATCGCTGCGGAACACGGTGCGCGGGTCCGGGCTCCACCACAGGATCGGCTCGCCGTCGGAATACCAGGGGAAGATGCCCTGCACATAGGCCGCAAGCAGGCGCGTCGGCGACAGGTCGCCGCCGACCGCGAGCAAGCCGTCCGGCTCGCGCAGGGCGCTGGACGGCGGCGGGAACGGGGCGGCGGGATCGGCCGCGAGCAGGGCAGGGAGACGACGCATCGCCGGCAGCGTAGCCGATGCCTCAGGCGTCGTGGCGGAACGGCGAGTGGCGCTGCAATTCCGCCGCGTGCTGGCGCACCTCGGCGCGTTCCTGGGCGCACCACTCGGCCAGCGGCACACGGAAGCCCGGGTCGGCGATCCAGTGGCGGCTGCGTACCAGCCGCGGCAGGAAGCCGCGGGCGATCTTGTGCTGGCCCTGTGCGCCCGGTTCGAAGTGGGTCAGGCCCTCGCGCAGGCAGTATTCGATGCCCTGGTAGTAGCAGGTCTCGAAGTGCAGGCCGGGCAGGGCGTCGCCGCCCCAATAACGGCCGTACAAGGTGTCGCCGCCGCGCAGGCAGAACGCGCCGGCTACCGGCGCGCCTTCATGCATGGCGAGGAAGATCAACAGGTTGCGCGGCATCGTTCGCGCAAGATGTGAGAAGAATTCCAGGGTCAGCGCCGGCGAATTGCCGTAGTCGTCGAAGGTGCGCAGATAGAATCCGTACATCGCCTGCAGGTCGGCAGCGCTGGCCTCGTCGCCGTGCAGCACCCGGAAGTCGATGCCGGCGCGCTGCACCTTGGCCCGCTCCTGGCGGATGTTCTTGCGGTGCTTGTGGTCCATCGCGCCCAGGTAATCGTCGAACCCGGTCCAGCCGGCGTCGTTGTGCCACTGGTACTGCACGTCGTTGCGCTCCAGCCAGTCGGCGCCGAACGCGGCGTCCTCTTCGGCGCGGTGGAAATTGACGTGGGCCGAGGACAGGTTGGTGCTCTCGGTCAGCGCCTGCATGGCCGCGAGCAGTTCCTGTTGCGCCGCCTGATCGCGCGCCAGCAGCCGCGGCCCGGTCACCGGCGAGTACGGCACCGCGCACAGCCACTTAGGGAAGTAGTCCTGGCCATAGCGCGCGTAGGCATGCGCCCAGGCATGGTCGAACACGAATTCGCCGTGCGAGTTGCTTTTGACGTACCCGGGCGCCGCGGCGACCAGCGCCTCGCCGTCCCAGACGGTGAGATGCAGCGGGCTCCAGCCCCAGTCCGGGCGCAGGCAGCCGTGCTGCTCCAGGCCGGCCAGAAACGCGTGGGCGACGAACGGATTGCGGCCGTCGTGCAGGGCGTCCCAGTCGGCAGCGGCGACCGCGTCGAGCTGGCGCAGCCAGCGGATCCGGCTCATTGCTGTGACGACTTGCAGTAGAGGGCGGCGCAGCGGCCGCGCGTGCCACCTGCCGCCCGCGCGGGCGCATGGCCGCCGCCGGCCGGGCGCCGGCAGCTCAGGGCCTGCGTGGACTCAGGCACCCTTGTCCAGATACCGCTCGGCGTCCAGCGCGGCCATGCAGCCGAAGCCGGCCGAGGTGATCGCCTGGCGGTAGTGCTGGTCGGCGACGTCACCGGCGGCGAACACGCCGGGCACCGAAGTCTCGGTGGCGGCGCCGCCCAGGCCGGAGCGGATCTCCAGGTAGCCGTTGTGCATGGCCAACTGGCCATCGAACAGTTGGGTGTTCGGGTGATGGCCGATGGCGACGAAGAAGCCATGCGCCTCCAGGTCGCGGGTGCTGCCGTCCTGCACCGACTTGACCCGCACGCCAGTGACGCCGGCCTCGTTGCCCAGCACTTCGTCCACCTGGTGGTGCCAGACGGTCTCGATCTTGCCGGCGGCGACCTTGGCGAACAGCTTGTCCTGCATGATCTTTTCCGCGCGCAGGGTGTCGCGGCGGTGCACCAGATAGACCTTGCGGGCGATGTTGGACAGGTACAGCGCCTCTTCCACGGCGGTGTTGCCGCCGCCGACCACGACCACGTCCTGGTCCTTGTAGAAGAAGCCGTCGCAGGTGGCGCAGGCGGACACGCCGCGGCCCTTGAATGCCTCTTCCGAGGGAATGCCCAGGTACTTAGCGGTGGCGCCGGTGGCGATGATCAGCGCGTCGCAGGTGTAGTCGCCGCTGTCGCCGCTGAGCCGGAACGGGCGCTGCGCCAGGTTGGCGGTATGGATGTGGTCGAAGATCACCTCAGTCTCGAAGCGCTCGGCATGCGCCTGCATGCGCGCCATCAGGTCCGGGCCCATCAGGCCGTGGGGGTCGCCCGGCCAGTTGTCGACCTCGGTGGTGGTCATCAGCTGGCCGCCCTGCTGCAGGCCGGTGATCACCACCGGCTTGAGATTGGCGCGCGCGGCGTAGACCGCGGCGGTCCAGCCGGCCGGGCCGGAACCCAGGATCAGCAGGCGGGAATGCTTGGCGGAATTGGCGGCAGAGGGGCTCATGTATACTCGCGAACAGGGTGAAATGGCGGCCGAAGCGCGGCATTGCGCGGGTTCCGGCGAAGTCACATAGAGTGGCGGCCGGCCTGGAACGAATCAAGCCGCGTGGCGGAAACGCTGCGGCCCGCCGCGACAGACAGCGTGCGCCGCACGTCGTTGCCCGCCTCGATCGGGCATTGCCAGCGTCGGCCTGCGCAAAGACCGGACGATTCAGGTACCGACTGCTGAAATGCAAGGGCGAGTCGTTTATTATCAATCACTAACGATGCATTTCTAAGGTCTGGTCATAGCGTGGCGAAGCAGGTTCCGGAACGCGGCAAATCCCAGGGCGCCAATGCGGCGGCACGCAAGCAGGGCGCCGCGCCCAACCCACGCCGGCAGAAGCTGTGGCGCGATCTGGCGCTGATCGCGATCGCGCCGTTGCTGCTGTACCTGCTGGCCAGCCTGGCCACGTACTCGGCGACCGATCCGGGCTGGTCGCATACCGGCAGCGTGGTCGCACCGGTGCACAACATGGGCGGCAAGTTCGGCGCCTGGATCGCCGACGTGCTGCTGCAACTGTTCGGCTACGTCGCCTTCCTGCTGCCGGTGGTGATCGGCGCGATCTCCTGGATCGCGCTGTTCGGCATGGACAGCGACGGCGATGGCGAGGCCGACCTGGGGCCGGCGCTGCGCCTGGTCGGCATCGTCGGTTTCCTGATCGCCGCCACCGGGCTGCTGCACCTGCGCCTGTTCGCCGGCGACGTGGCCGGGGCCGGCGGCATCCTCGGCAAGCTGGTTGGCAACTCGCTCGGCGCCGGGTTCGGTGCGCTCGGCGCGAACCTGTTCGTGCTGGTGCTGCTGCTGGTGTCGGTGACCCTGGCCACCGGGCTGTCCTGGTTCGCGGTAATGGAGCGCATCGGCAAGGCGGTGATGACGCTGCCGGCGCTGGCCCGCCGCGGCAGCCAGCAGGCCAACGAATGGCAGCAGACCCGCGCCATGCGCGAGGAACGCGAGGAAGTGCGCAAGGTCGATGCCGTGCAGCGCGCCAAGCGCGAGCCGGTCAAGATCGAGCCGCCGCCGGCGCCGGTGGTGGAGAAGAGCGAGCGCGCCAAGCGCGAGCAGCAGATCCCGCTATTCCACGGCACCGGCAGCGACCCGTCCGGGGTGCCGCCGCTGGCCTTGCTGGACGACCCCAAGCCACAGGCCAAGGGCTATTCCGAGGAGACCCTGGAAACCCTGTCGCGGCAGATCGAGTTCAAGCTCAAGGACTTCCGCATCGAGGCGCAGGTGGTCGGCGCCTATCCCGGCCCGGTGATCACCCGCTTCGAGATCGAGCCGGCGCCGGGCATCAAGGTCAGCCAGATCAGTTCGCTGGACAAGGACATCGCCCGCGGCCTGTCGGTGAAGTCGGTGCGCGTGGTCGACGTGATCCCGGGCAAGTCGGTGATCGGCCTGGAGATCCCCAACGTCAGCCGCGAGATGATCTATCTCAGCGAGCTGCTGCGCTCCAAGGAATACGACAAGTCGACCAGCCCGCTGACCCTGGCGCTGGGCAAGGACATCGCCGGCCGCCCGACCGTGGCCGACCTGGCGCGCATGCCGCATTTGCTGGTCGCCGGTACCACCGGCTCGGGCAAGTCGGTGGCGGTCAACGCGATGGTGCTGAGCCTGCTGTACAAGGCCTCGGCCAAGGACCTGCGGATGCTGATGATCGACCCGAAGATGCTCGAACTGAGCGTCTACCAGGGCATCCCGCACCTGCTGGCGCCGGTGGTCACCGACATGAAGGAGGCCGCCAACGGCCTGCGCTGGTGCGTGGCGGAGATGGAGCGCCGTTACAAGCTGATGAGCGCGGTCGGTGTGCGCAACCTGGCCGGCTTCAACAAGAAGGTCAAGGACGCGCAGGACGCCGGGCAGCCGTTGATGGACCCGCTGTTCAAGCCCAACCCGGACCTGGCCGAGGCGCCGCGGCCGCTGGACACGCTGCCGTTCATCGTCATCTTCATCGACGAATTCGCCGACATGATGATGATCGTCGGCAAGAAGGTCGAAGAGCTGATCGCGCGGCTGGCGCAGAAGGCCCGCGCTGCCGGCATCCACCTGATCCTGGCCACCCAGCGGCCCTCGGTGGACGTGATCACCGGCCTGATCAAGGCCAACATCCCGACCCGCATCGCCTTCCAGGTCAGCTCCAAGATCGACTCGCGCACCATCCTCGACCAGTCCGGCGCCGAGACCCTGCTCGGCCACGGCGACATGCTGTACCTGCCGCCGGGCACGGCGATGCCGGATCGCGTGCACGGCGCCTTCGTCAGCGACGAGGAAGTGCACCGGGTGGTCGAGCATCTCAAGGCCAGCGGCCCGGCCGACTACATCGAGGGCGTGCTCGACGAGGTGCAGACCATGGGCGACGGCACCGTGATCGGCGCCACCGGCCTGCCCGAAGCCGGCGGCGGTGGCGGCGACGAGTCCGACCCGCTGTACGACGAGGCCCTGCGCATCGTCACCGAGACCCGCCGTGCCTCCATCTCCGGCGTGCAGCGGCGGCTGAAGATCGGCTACAACCGCGCCGCGCGGCTGATCGAGGCGATGGAAGCCGCCGGCGTGGTCAGCCCGCCCGAACACAACGGCGACCGCAGCGTGCTGGCGCCGCCGCCACCGAAGTGATGCACGCCGCGCCCTTCGCCGGCCATGGCCTGCGCCTGAGTGGACTGGCGCCGCTGCGCGCCGCGCGCTGGCTGTTCGGAGCGGCGCTGCTGGCGCTGGCCGGCGCCACCGCCGCGCAACCGGCGCCGGCCGCACATCCTGATGCCGATCAGGCGGCGGGCGCGGCGGCCGCACCGGTGGTCAGCAACAACTACAGCTACGTGCGCTACCGCGCCGACTACGAGGTGCGCGAAGACGCCACCAGCGTCGAGACCGACGAGTACGAACTGCTGCTCAAGACCAAGGCCGGCGTCGACCAGTTCAGCCAGGTGCGGCTGGGCTACAGCGAGAAGCTGGAGACCCTGGAGGTGCTGGCTGCCTACACCCTGACCCCGGACGGGCTGCGCCACGACGTGCCGGCCGACAAGATCTACACCCAGGAGAGCTATTCCAGCGCGGCGGCGGCGATGTACGCCGACCGCAAGGTCAAGGTGGTGGTGTTCCCCAACCTGATGCCCGGCGCGCGCCTGGTGTACCGGGTGCGCCGCACCCAGAACGTGCCGTACTTCCCCGGCTATTTCAGCTTGTGGGAAACCTTCAGCGTGTTCTCCCAGTACGACGACGCCACGGTGACCCTGGTGGCACCGCGGCGGCTGCAGATGCACCTGTACACGCGCGGCGTGCAGGGCAGCAACACGCCGCAGATCGACGGCGAGCAGGCGCGCTGGGAATGGCGCTACAGCCGCCGCGAGCCCATGAAAAGCCAGAACTGGACGGCGGCGACCTGGGAATTCAGCCCGACCATCATGGCCAGCAGTTTCCGCCGCTGGGCACAGATGGCCCAGGCCTACCAGCACAGCAGCGCCGCCGCCGCGCAGGTCACCCCGAAGGTGCGCGCACGCGCCGAGCAGATCACCGCCGGCATCAGCGACCGCCGCGCGCAGGCCGCGGCACTGTACGACTGGGTGGCGCGCAACATCCGCTACGTGGCGGTGTACCTGGGCAATGGCGGGCTGCAGCCGAACAGCGCCGACAGCATCCTCGACAACCACTACGGCGACTGCAAGGACCACACCGTGGTGCTGGAGGCGCTGCTGGCGGCCAAGGGCATCGCCAGCACGCCGGTGCTGATCGGCGCGCAGGGCGGGCCGACCCTGCCCGAGGTGCCGGTGCTGGGCCGCTTCAACCATGCCATCACCTATCTGCCCGAGTTCAAGCTGTACGTGGATTCGACCAGCCCGTACGCGCGCTTCGGCCAGTTGCCGGCCGGCGACCTGGGCGCGCCGGTGCTGCACACCGCCGACGGCACCGTGGCGCGCACGCCGCCGGACGATGCCAAGGTCAATCGCTACCTGGTCGAGACCGACTACCGCTTCGCCGCCGATGGCAGCCTGAGCGGCATCACCCGCCTGGACAGCGGCGACGTCGGCGAGGTCGGCCTGCGCACGATGTTCGTGCAGCTCAACGCGCAGAACCGCACCCGCATCGAGGAGTCGATCGTCGCCGCCTCCGGCTTCGACGGCAGCGGCGAGCTGCTGCTGCAGGGCACGCCGCAGGATCTGACCCGGCCCTTCGGCTACGCCTACCGCTTCCGCGCCCACGACTACGTCGACTTCGGCGTGGTCGGCGGCATGAGCCTGCCGCTGATGCCCGGCGCCGACTCGGTGCGGGGGGTCTACAGCACGGCTTCGGCCGAGCGCAATCTGACTCCGTTCTACTGCAACGACAACGCGCGCAGCGAGACCTACCGGCTGACCTTCCCGGACAGCGTGCCGATCATCGCGATCCCGGCCGACACCCATTTCCGCAACGCCGCCGGCGAGTACGCCGCCACCTGGGTGCGCGCCGGGCAGACCGTGACTGCCACGCATACGCTGCACCGGCGTGCGATCCATGGCCCGGCGGCGCTGTGCCAGCCGCAGGATTACGCTGCGTTCCGCGAGTTGTACCAGCAGGTGCGGCGCGGCTTCCGCGGGCAGATCCTGTACGGCGACCTGAGCCGGATGCAGACCGGGCCGTAGCCGTGGCGCGGCCGGCCGCGCCCTCTGATCGCCTATTCAGGCGCGTCGCGTCACACTTCCCACACTCCATCCGGAAATCCATCCGCATGCTTCGCACACTCCGCTACACCGTCCTCGCCACCGCGCTGCTGGCCGGCTCCGCCTTCGCCGGCGCCCGCGAGGACCTCACCGCCTTCACCCGCGGGCTGAAGGGCCTGGACGGCCAGTTCGCGCAGAAGGTCTACGACGGCAAGGGCACGCTGAAGGAAAGCTCCAGCGGCCGCGTTGCGCTGTCGGCGCCGCGCCTGTTCCGCTGGGAGTACCGCAAGCCCTACACCCAGTTGATCGTCGCCGATGGCAGCAAGGTCTGGGTGTACGACCCGGACCTGAAGCAGGCCACGGTGCGCGCGCAGGGCAGCGAGGAACAGAACAGCCCGCTGACCGCGCTGATCGATCCGGGCCGGCTCGACCGCCAGTACGACGTCAGCGAGGAAGCGGTGGCCCGCGACGGACTGCAGTGGCTGACGATGACGCCGAAGGTGGACACCGAGGCCAGCTTCCAGATGGCCAAGCTCGGCTTCGACCGCAACGGCCTGGCGCGCATGGAAGTGGTCGACCCGGTCGGCCAGCGCACCGACATCAGCTTCAGCGACTGGAAGCGCAATCCGGCCTTCGCCAGCGGCACCTTCCGCTACGTCCCGGACAAGGACGTGGACGTGGTCGGCGACCGCTGAGCCGGCGGCCGCCGCGCGCCGGGTCGGTGCGCGGCGGGCTTTTCGCTCAGCTGGGGCAGGTCTGCACTTCGATGCTGACGTGGCCCAGTGTGGCCACGCCCTGCAGGCGCGCGTGGTAGAACGCCGCCGGCCGAGGCCGGTGCGTCACCAGCGACACGATCGCCGCGTGCTGGCCGGGGCCGACCCGCCACACGTGCAGGTCGGCGATGCGCTCGTCGTCCTGCTGCAGGCGGTCGCGGATCTGCGCCTGCAGCGCCGCCGGCGCCGAGGCATCGAGCAGCACCGCGCCGGTGTCGCGCAGCAGCGCCAGCGACCAACGTGCGATGACGATGGCGCCGATGATGCCCATCAGCGCATCGGTCCAGGTCCAGCCCAGGTACTTGGCCAGCAGCAGGGCGACGATCGCCATCACCGAGGTCAGCGCGTCGGCCAGCACATGCATGTAGGCCGAGCGCAGATTGTGGTCGGCGTGGGCGTGCCGGTCGTGGCCGACGGCCTGTGCGGGCGCGGCGTGGGCGTGTGCGTGCTCGTGGTGATCGTGAGGGTGGGGATGGTCGTGACCATGCGCATGATCGTGGTCATGCCCATCATGGTGCGCGTGCGCATGGTCGTCATGCCGATGCGCAGCGTGTGCGTGGTCGTGGTCGTGGTCGTGGTCATGATGATGGCCGTGGCCGTGGCCATGCCCGTGATCGTGGTGGTGGTCGGCACCCAACATCCAGGCACTGAGCAGGTTCACCAGCAGGCCCAGCGCCGCGATCCACAGCGCTTCGTCATAGGCGATGTGCACCGGCTGCGCCAGGCGCAGTGCTGATTCCACGCCGATGCCCAGGGCGATCAGCGCCAGGATCAGCGCGCTGGAGAAGCCGGCCAGGTCGCCGACCTTGCCGGTGCCGAAGGTGAAGCGCGGGTTGTGCCGGTGCCGCCGCGCGAACCAGTAGGCGAAGCCGGCCAGCGACAGCGCGCCGGCGTGGGTGGCCATGTGCAGGCCGTCGGCCAGCAGCGCCATCGAGCCGGTCCACCAGCCGGCGACGATCTCCACGATCATCATCGCGGCGGTCAGCGCTACCACCGCCCAGGTGCGGCGCGCGTTGTGCTCGTGGCGCGTGCCGAGGAAGTCGTGCTGATGGGTAAATGCGTCCAGGGTGTCGTGGTGGCTCATGGCGGGGGGCGGCCGGGCAGGGGAGGCGCCGCGATTCTAGCGCTGGCGTCGGTGCCGCGCGGGCTTGCAGCGAGCGGGCCGCGGGCAGGGCGCATGCAGGCCGCACGGCGTGCACGGGCCGCGGCGATAGAATGGGCGCATGGCCAAACGCAGACCCTTCGCTTCCGATACGCCCGACCTGCTGAGCGTCGACCGCGAGGCCATGCGCCCGCTGGCCGAGCGCATGCGCCCGCGCACGCTCGACGAGATGGTCGGGCAGAAGCGCCTGCTGGCACCCACCAGTGCGCTGCGCCGCGCGGTCGCGTCCGGCCGCGTGCACTCGATGATCCTGTGGGGGCCGCCCGGCTGCGGCAAGACCACGCTGGCGCTGCTGTTGGCGCAGTACGCCGAAGCCGAGTTCAAGGCGATCTCGGCGGTGCTGTCCGGCCTGCCGGAAGTGCGCCTGGTGCTGGCCGAGGCCGCGCAGCGCTTCGCCGACGGCCGCCGCACGGTGCTGTTCGTCGACGAGGTGCACCGCTTCAACAAGGCGCAGCAGGACGCGTTCCTGCCGCACATCGAGCGCGGCACCATCCTGTTCGTCGGCGCCACCACCGAGAATCCCTCGTTCGAGCTGAATTCGGCGCTGCTGTCGCGCTGCCGCGTGCACGTGCTGGAGCCGGTGTCGCCACAGGACATCGCCGAGGCGCTGCAGCGGGCGCTGCACGATCCCGAGCGCGGGCTCGGCGCCGAGCAACTGCAGGTCTCCAACGCGGCGCTGCTGGAGATCGCCGGCGCCGCCGATGGCGACGTACGGCGCGCGCTGACCCTGCTGGAGATCGCCGCCGAGCTGGCCCAGGACGAGGGCGGCGAGATCACCGCGCAGACCCTGCAGCAGGTGCTGGCCGACCGCACGCGCCGCTTCGACAAGGGCGGCGAGCAGTTCTACGACCAGATCTCGGCGCTGCACAAGTCGGTGCGCAGCTCCAATCCGGACGCGGCGCTGTACTGGCTCACGCGCATGCTCGATGGCGGCTGCGACCCGTCCTACCTGGCGCGGCGGCTGACCCGCATGGCGATCGAGGACATCGGCCTGGCCGATCCGCGTGCACAGTCGATGGCGCTGGAAGCCTGGGACATCTACGAGCGCCTGGGCAGTCCCGAAGGCGAACTGGCGTTCGCGCAACTGGTGCTGTACCTGGCCAGCACCGCCAAGTCCAACGCCGGCTATGCCGCGTTCAACCAGGCCAAGGCCGAAGTTCGCGAGACCGGCACCCAGGAGGTGCCGCTGCACCTGCGCAATGCGCCGACCAAGCTGATGAAGACCCTGGGCTACGGCGCCGACTACCAGTACGACCACGACGCCGAGGGCGGCATCGCCCTGGACCAGACCGGCTTCCCCGATGCGATGGGCGAGCGCGTGTACTACCGCCCGGTGGAGCGCGGCCTGGAGATCAAGCTCAAGGACAAGCTCGACCGCCTGCGCGCCGCGCGCGAGCAGGCGCGGGCTGACAAGGCCGGTCGATCGGCTTCATAATCGGCGCACAGGAGATGGCATTCCTCCTCGAACCGCCCGCAGCACTGCGCGCTGATGATGCCTGCCCAACCCCCGCCGGGGTGGCAGGCTCGCGCCCCGGCATCGTCCTTGTGGAGAATCCGATGCCCGTTCCTTCTCGTATTTCTGCTGCCGCTCCGACGATCGCCTCGCGGAGGCGCGCATGAACCTGACCCTGTGGTGGCAACAACTGCTGCTGGCGATGGCCGGCGGCGCGGTCGGCTCCGGGCTGCGCTTCGCGGTGGGCAGTGCGCTGCTGCAGCGCTACGGCGCCGGCTTCCCGTGGGGCACGCTGGCGGTGAACCTGGCCGGCGCCTTCGTCGGCGGCTTCCTGCTGGTGTGGATCGAAGGCCGCGGCGCCAGCGCGCCGTACTGGCGGGCGCTGCTGATCGTGGGCCTGGTCGGCGGGCTGACCACGTTCTCCTCGCTGATGATGGAAAGCATGGTGTTCGTGCGCAACGGCCGCCTCGGCATGGTGCCGCTGTACCTGGCGATTACCCTGGCGGCGGGGCTGGTGCTGGTGTTCGCCGGCGCGCGCACCGCCGCGGAACTGCGGCCGCCGACGGCGACTGCCGGCCGCTGAGCGGACGTGGGTCTCTAGCCCAGCAGGGCGGCGCCCACGCCCAGCGGCGGCGCCAGCAACGCCAGCGGCACGATCAGCCGCGGCCGGTACGGCAGCAGGCCCAGGGTCAGCAGCGCCGCGCTGGCGCTGAGCGAGCCCACCCACAGCACCGGGCCGATGCCCCAGCCGCGCGCTGCAACGCAGCTGGCGAATGCCGCGCTCAGCAGCAACCAGCCGGCGGCCTGCAGTCGCCGCAGGCGCGGCGGCGTGGCGCGGCGTGCGCCGTACAGCTCGAGCTGGTGCTTCTCCATGCCCAGGCACAGCGCGACGAAGCCGGAGAAGGCCAGGCACAGGCCGAGCACGATCATGCGCCCTCCGTGGCCAGCACCGGCTTGCCGGGTCCGCCGCGTTCGCGGGCGCGGCGTTCTGCCGCCGACAGCGGCGGTTGCCAGCGCTGCATGCGCCGCGCGGCCAGCGCCAGGGCGATACCGAGGAACAGGCAGACCAGGTCGAACCCGGCCAGCGCCCAGTCGCCGGCCAGCAGGCTCACGCCCAGGTGCGCATCGGTGGTGACGGCGTTGAGCAGCGGCAGCAAGCCGAACAGCGCCGCGCCCGCATACAGTTGCCAGGCCCACATCGGGCGCTTCGGCCACACCTGGGCCGCGACCAGGGCCGCGGCCCAGGCCAGGAAGAACACCGTCGCTTCGCTTTCCGGGCGGGATTCCAGGTGCAGCGGCAGCAGCCGGTTGCCCCAGAAATAGGCGGCGAAGGCGATCGGCAGCCCGGCCACGGTGCCGATGTTGAGCGCGTCGACCAGGCGCAGGCCCAGGCCGATGCGGCCGGCCTTGGCGTGCTTGGGCCGCTCCTTGACCGCCCACAGGATCGCGCCGCTGGCCACCATCAGGCAGCCGAGCAGGCCGCAGCCGAAGAACAGCCAGCGCAGCCAGGGCCCGGCGAAGTGCGCCAGGTGCAGGCCGTACAGGGTGCTGCGGGTTTCCGCAGCGGCGCCGAGTTCGCCGCTGCGGCCGAGGATCTGCCCGCTGGCCGCGTCCAGCAGCAGCGAGGGCGTGGTGTAGCCCAGCCGCTGGCCGTCGCCCTGGCGGATCTGGATGGCCGCGGCAGCGTCGCCGGCGTTGTACACGGTGAAGCCGGCGATCGGCGCCTGCGCGCCCCATTCGCGGCGCGCCACGTCCAGCAGGTGCGCGATCGGCAGCATGTGCCCGGGCGTGCCGCTGGCCTCGCGCAGGTTCTGCGGCTCCTGGAAGGCCTCGGCGTAGAACGCCTGCTCGGCATCGGGATAGGCAGTCTTGATGCCCCAGGGCAGGTACATCAGCATCAGCGTGACCAGCCCGGTGTAGGTGATCATCGCGTGGTAGGGCAAGGCGAGCACCGCGCTGGCATTGTGGAAGTCCAGCCACGAGCGCTGGCCCTTGGCCGGACGGAAGGTGAAGAAGTCCTTGAAGATCTTCTTGTGGGTGATCACGCCGCTGATGATCGCCACCAGCATGAACATCGCGCAGAAGCCGACGATGTAGCGCGCCCACAGCGCCGGCAGGTAGTGCAGGTCGAAGTGCAGGCGGTAGAAGAAGTCGCCGCCGCGGGTGTCGCGGGTCTGGCTGGCCTCGCCGCTGACCGGGTCGAGCAGGGCGTTGCCGAACATCTCCTTGCGGCTCTGGCGGGCGCCGTCGGCCGGCGGTGGATTGCGCCAGAACAGATCGGTGAACGGCGCGCGCGGGTTGGCCAGCGACACGAACCATTGCGGCGACTGCGGCGCCTCGCGCTGCAGCAGCGCCACCGCACGTGCGGCGACCACGTCGGTGCTCGGCTGCGCGCTCGGCAGTTCCGGACGCATCCAGCGGCTGATTTCGTTGCGGAAATAGCTGGCGGTGCCGGCCATGAAGATCAGCAGCAGCACCCAGGACACCAGCAGGCCGCTCCAGGTGTGCAGCCAGGCCATCGATTGGCGGAATCCCTGCTTCATGGCGCGTGCTGCTGCAGCCAGGCGATGGCCAGCGCCATCGGCGCCAGCAGCGCGGCGATGCCCAGCCAGGCACGTCCGGCGCTGCGCGCGGCGAATGCCCACAGCACGGTGCAGGCGCAGACCAGGATGCCCAGCATCATGCCGCTCAACACCGCTTGCGCACGCACCGACGGCCACAGCAGCGGCAACAGCACCGCCGTGGCCGCGGCCAGCGCATAGCCGCCGACGATCGCGGCCAGGGTGCGCGCCAGCGCGCCCAGCCAGGGCGGCAGCCCACGCGAGGCGGCGGTGGGCGGGGTGGAGAGACGCGGCGACGCTGGCGGAACAGGGTGCATGGAGGCCCGTCGGGAGAGGCACCGGCTTGGCGACAGGGCTAGGCGGAGCGGATGGCAGCGAGGGCTGCAGGTCAGTTAATGATACGCATTCCTATTTTCGACGCAAATCCGCAGCCTGGCCGGTGCGGCTGGCAGGACACGTACCCGGCTGTGGCAGCGGTGGCCGGACTCCTGCACCATCGGTCCGGCCATCGGGCTGCCTGGGGATGCCATGAAGATTCTGGTCGTCGACGACTACCGCACGATGCGGCGCGTCATCCGCATGCTGCTGGGCCAACTCGGCTACGAGGACGTGGTCGAGGCGGCCGACGGCGAGGCGGCGCTGGCCGCGATGCGGGCAGAGAAGATCGGCCTGGTCATTTCCGACTTGAACATGGAGCCGATGACCGGTCTGGCGTTGCTGCGGGCGGTTCGGAGCGACGCGAAGCTGAAAGGCACGCCGTTCCTGATGGTGGTCGCCGAGTCGCGCAGCGACAATGTGACCGCGATCCGGGAAGCCGGGGTCAGCGGTTACATCGTCAAGCCGTTCAATGCGGACACGCTGAAGGAGAAGATCGCGTCCGTGCTCTGAGTGGACCGTGGCGCGCTGGCGCGATCGGCGGGGGAGCGTCAGCGTGGCGTGGCGGTCGCTGCGCTTGGTGCGGCGAGCATCGCTTCGGCAGCAGCGATCTTCTGCGTCACCGCGTCGCGCAACGGCGAGCCGGCGGGCAGCAGGGTCAACAGGTGGCGCCAGTCGCTGGCGGCGGCGGCATAGCGCTGCTGCTGGAAGGCGGCGATGCCGCGCATCCATAGGGCGCGCTGATTGTCCGGTTGCTGCGCCAGCACGCGGTCGAGCATGGCGCGTGCGGCGCTGCCGACGGTGAGATCGGCGTGTTGCGCCATGTCTGTCTCGGCCCAGCCGAGCAGGGCCTCGACATTGTCCGGGGCGATCCGCAGGGCCTGCGCAAAGGCCTGCTGCGCCTCGTGCGGGCGCCGCGCCTGTTGCGCGTCCCAGGCCTGCTGCAGCCAGCCTTGTAGCAGCTGCGCGGTCTGCTCCGGCGCGGCCGGCGGCAGCGGTTGCAGCGGGACACCGGCCAGGGCCGTCGGTGTGCCGATGCGCCAGTACAGGCTTGCACCGAGCAGGGGCAGGCTCAGCGCCAGCAGCAACGCGACGCCGCGTTGCGCAGATGCGCCGGAATGCTGGACGAGTAGTGGACGCAGCACCGCGAACAGGGCGATGCCCAGCATCGCCGCGGCGGCAAACAGGAAGCCGGGCGTCACCAGGCGTCCTCCGCATCCGCGTCCGCCGTCGCGGCGCCGATGGCGCGGCGGCGTTGCCGCAGCGTCGCCAGCACCATCGCGGCGCCGCCCAGCAGCAACAGCGCCGGCCCGAACCACAGCAGCCAGGTGCCCGGCGCCAGCGGCGGGTCGTACAGGACGAAGGCCGAGTAGCGATCGACCATGTACTGCTTGATCTGCGCATCGCTGCGCCCGGCCTGCAGTTGCGCGAACACCTGGTGGCGCAGGTCGCGCGCCAGGGTGGCGTCGGAATCGGCCAGTTTCTCGTTCTGGCAGACCAGGCAGCGCAACTGCGCGGTCAGTTGCTGGAAGCGCTGTTCCTGCGCGCGGTCCTTGAACGGCAACGGGTCCACCGCCTGGGCTAGCGCCGGCACCGCACCGCCCAGCAGCCACAGCAGCACCAGCAATCGCCACCATGGCGTACGTCGGCACGTCCGTGCGACGGTCGCGCTCATCGCCGCGCCTCGTCGAGCGACGCGATCGCCGGGCGCAGCTCATCGGCCAGCACCTGCGCCGTCAGCACGCCGACGTGCTTGTAGCGGACCACGCCGTCGGCATCGATCAGGAAGGTTTCCGGTGCGCCGTACACGCCCAGATCGATCGCACGCTGACCATCGGCGTCCACCAGTACCAGCGCATACGGATTGCCGCGCTGCGCCAGCCAGGCGGCGGTATCGTGCGGATCGTCGCGGTAGGCGTAGCCGACCAGGGTCACCCCCAGTTGCCGGGCCTGCGCCATCAGCAGTGGGTGCTCCTCGCTGCAGGCCATGCACCAGCTGCCGAACACGTTGAGCAGATACGGGCGACCGCGCAGTTCCTGGCTGCCGCTGCGCAGCTCCGGCCGGTCCAGGCGCGGCAACGCGAACGCTGGCACCGGCTTGCCCAGCAATGGCGAGGGCACCTCGCGCGGATCGTGGCTGCGGCTCCACCACAGGCCGAACCCGAACAACGCGGCCAGCAGCAGGAAGCCAGCCAGCGGCAGCAGCCGGCTCATGGCGCGGCTCCGGCGAGCGCGGCCGGCGTGGCGGCGCTGTCCGTGACCGGTTGCGCGCGCAGGCGGCGCGCGCCGGCGCTGACGAAGCCGCCGAGCATCATCAGCAGGCCGCCGGCCCAGATCCAGCGGATGAAGGGCTTGTCGTACAGGCGCAGGGTCCAGCCGTATTCGATGTGCTGGTCGTCGACCGGTTCGCCCAGCGCGACGTACAGATCGCGCAGCACGCCGGCATCGATCGCCGCCTCGGTCTGGATCCGGTCGCTGCTGTACAGGCGCTTCTGCGGATGCAGTACCGCCACCACGACGCCGTCGCGCAGCACGCTCACCGTGCCTTGCTCGGCCTTCCAGTTGGGACCGTCGACCAGGCGCACGCCATCGAAGCGGAACGCATGCGCGCCGACCTGGGCGCTCTGGCCGGGATCCAGGCGCACGTCGCGTTCCACCGACAGGCTTTCCGACAGCAGCACGCCGGCCACGAACACCGCGACCCCGGCATGCGCCAGCAGCATGCCGGCCAGTTCGGCGGGGAAGCGGCGGCCGCGGGGGGCGCTGCGCCAGCGGGTGAGCGCATACAACGCGGTGCCGACGCCGACCCAGGCCGCGGCCGCGACGCCTGCTACCGCGCGCAGCGTACCCGCGCTCAGCAACCACGCCAGCAGTGCGCAGCCCAGTGCCGCCAGACCGGCGCGCGCGGCCACCGCGCGCAGTGCGCCGGGCTCGGTACGGCCCCAACGCAGGTAGGGACCGAACGGCAGCAGCAGCACCACCGGCAGCATCAGCAGCGGAAACAGCAGGCCGAAGTAGGGCGGCCCGACCGAGATCTTGCCCAGCCGCAGCGCATCGCCGAGCAGCGGGAACAGCGTGCCCAGCAGCACCATCGCCGCGGCCACGCTGAGCAGCAGGTTGCCGATCAGGATCGCGGTCTCCCGCGACAGCCCGGCGAACGGTTTGCCCGCGGCCAGGCGCGGCGCGCGCAGCGCGTACAGCAGCAGCGAGCCGCCGACCACCAGCACCAGGAAGCCGAGGATGTACAGGCCACGGCGCGGGTCGGCGGCGAAGGCGTGCACCGAGGTCAGCACGCCGGAGCGCACCAGGAAGGTCCCCAGTAGCGACAGCGAGAACGCCAGGATCGACAGCAGCAGGGTCCAGGCGCCGAGCGCGCCGCGTTTCTCGGTGACCGCCTGGGTGTGGATCAGCGCGGCGCCGACCAGCCACGGCATGAAGCTGGCGTTCTCCACCGGATCCCAGAACCACCAGCCGCCCCAGCCCAGCTCGGCGTAGGCCCACCAGCTGCCGGCGACGATGCCGGCGCTGAGGAAGCCCCAGGCGACATTGGTCCACGGCCGCGCCCAGCGCACCCAGGCCTGCTTCTGTTCGCCGCCGAGCAGGGCGGCGATGGCGAAGGCGAAGGCCACCGAAAAGCCGACGTAGCCGGTGTACAGCACCGGCGGGTGGAACACCATGCCCGGGTCCTGCAGCACCGGGTTGAGCTCGCTGCCGTCGCGCGGCATCGGCGACAGCCGCGCGAACGGATTGGAGGTGAACAGGACGAAGGCCAGGAAGCCGCTGGAGATCAGCCCGAGCACCCCGAGCACGCGCGCGGCGAAGGCTTCCGGCAAGTGCCGGCTGCTGCGCGCCAGCGCCACCGTCCACAGGTTGAGGATGGCGATCCACAGCAGCAGCGAGCCCTCGTGTGCGCCCCACACCGCGGCCAGCCGGTAGTACCAGGGCTGCGCCAGGTTGGCGTTGGCGGCGACGTAGCGCACCGAGAAATCCAGCTGCAGCAACACGTAAGCGAGCAGGCCGAAGGCCAGCCAGGCGAAACCGGCCTGGGCGTAGGCGGCCGGCCGCGCCACCGCCATCCAGGCGCGCTGGCCGCGCCAGGCCCCGAGCAGCGGCAGCACGGCCTGCACCAGCGCCAGCAGCAAGGCCAGGATCAGGGCGCATTGGCCGAGCTCGGCGCTCATGGTGCGGCTGCTCCGGCGCGGTGGGACGCGATCGGACTCATGGTCGTGCGGTCGCCGCAGCGGCCGCCGAGGTGTTGCCGACGTGGGCGCGATCGGCATGCGCCTGCGCCATCGCGTCCTTCAGTTCCTGCGGCATGTAGGTCTCGTCGTGCTTGGCCAGCACCTCGGTGGCCACGAAGCGCGCGCCCCGCATCGAGCCGGTGGCGATCACCGCCTGGTTGTCGCGGAACAGGTCCGGCAGGATGCCGGTGTAGGCGATGGCGGTGGCGCCGGCCTTGTCGATCACCGTGAACTGCACCTGCAGCGAATCGGCGCTGCGCGTGATCGAGCCGGCCTTGACCATGCCGCCGAGCCGGAACACCCGGTAATCCCTGGCCGCGCCGGCCTGCACCTGGCTCGGCGTGAACAGGTAGCTGATGTTGTGCTGCAGGGCCAGCACGAACAGGCCGGTGGCCAGCGCCGCGGCGCCGAGCAACAGCAGCACCAGCAGCAGGCGGCGCCTACGGGTGGGATGCATCGTGCGCTCCGTTGGTGGCCGCGTTGCCGCGGGCACGGCGGGCCTGTTCGCGGGTCACTTGCGCACGGATCTCGGCGAGCAGCCGGCGCTGGCGGCGGCGCGGCAGCAGGCTGTCCAGGAGCAGCACCACCAGCGCCAGCGCGTACGCGCTCCACACATAGACTGCATAGCCGCCCATCGCCCAGAACCCGCTCATGCCGCGTGCTCCGCGGGCCGCGGCGCGGTGTCCGCCGGCGACGTCGACACCGGCGCGGCCTGCAGCGCAATCGCACGCACCCAGGCCTTGCCGCGCTCCAGTGACAGCAGATCGCTGCGCATGCGCCCGCACAGGCTGGCGATGTAGTAGCACTTGCTGGCGACCACGCCGGTCAGCAGCGGCCACAGCATCGACAGCGGCATCTTCGACGGGCCGAGCACGCGTACCGTGGAGCCCTGGTGCAGCGTGTTCCACCAGACCACCGAGTAATGCACGATCGGCAGGTTGATCAGCCCGACCAGCGCCAGCAGCGCGGCGGCGCGCGCGCCCTGGCGCGGGTCGTCGATGGCGCGGTGCAGGCCGATCACGCCCAGGTACAGGAACAACAGCACCAGTTCCGAGGTGAGCCGGGCGTCCCAGGTCCACCACGTGCCCCACATCGGCCGGCCCCACAGCGAGCCGGTGCACAGGGTGACGAAGGTGAAGGCGGCGCCGATCGGTGCCGAGGCCATGCAGGCGATTTCCGCCAGCTTCACCCGCCACACCAGCGCGACCAGGCCGGCCACGCCCATCGCCGCGTACACGAACAGGCTCATCCACGCGCACGGCACGTGCACGAAGATGATGCGGTAGGCGTCGTGCTGCTGGTAATCCGGCGGCGCCAGCACCAGCCCGCCGTAGCAGGCCACGGCGCCGAGCAGCATGGCCGCAGCCAGGCTCCAGGGACGCAACGCGCCGGCCACGCGGTAGAAGGTCGGCGGCGCGCCGAGCCGGTGCAACCAGAGCGGGATCCAGGAACGCATGGGGATGACCTCAGCGGGCGAGGGGAGCGCTGCGCGGCAACGCCTGCACGGCGGCGGCGGCGTCCACCTGCAGCAGGCCGTCGCGCGTGCGGCTGGTGCGCAGCAGCAGGTCATGCACGCTGCGCGCGTCCAGTTGCGGCGCCAGCGCCAGCAGCAGCGCGACCACGCCGCTGACGTGGGCGGTGGCCATCGACGAGCCGGAGGTGAAGTCGTAGCCACCGTTGGGCTGGGTGGTGAGGATGTCCTCGCCCGGCGCGCTGAGCACGCCCGCCGGTGCCGGCGTGGCGGCGCTGCTGCGCACCACGATCACCCCGGGAATGCCATCGGGAAACCCGTCCATGCGGCCGTTGGGCGGCATCGCCGCGACCACGATGCGGCCGTCGCGCAGCAACTGTTCCATGAGCTTGCGCAGCAGCGGGTCGGCCGGACCGCCCAGGCTGAGATTGATGATGCGGGTGCGGGTGTCGCCGATCGCCGCCAGCGCCTTGGCCAGGGTGAAGGAGTTGCAGCCGGCGCCGGCACCGGGGCGCTGCGGATACCAGCAGGCCTTGTACACGTCTAGCATCGCCTTCGGCGCGATGCCGACGATGCCCAGGTGGTTGTTGCTGCCGGCGGCGATGATGCCGGCGACCTCGGTGCCGTGGTGGTCGCGGTTGAACGCGCCCGGATCGGCGGCGACCAGGTCGCGGGTGTTGCGCAGGCGTCCGCGCAGGTCCGGATGCGACGTGTCCACGCCGGTGTCGACGATCGCCACGTCCACGCCCTGGCCCTGGCTCAGCGTCTGCGCGGTGGCTGCATTGGTGGCGGCGAAGCCGCGCTGCATGTCCACGTAGGGGTCGTTGTAGCGCAGCGGCTGCGCCGCCGCCGCCGCGGCCTGGCTGTCGGCCGAATACGTGCCGAAGTCCTGCAGCGGCTGCGACAGCGCCACGCGGTCGTCCTTGGCCAGTTGCGCCAGCAGCGCCGCGCGGTCGCTGCCCGGCGCCGGCTCCAGCACCACGCAGTACAGGCCCAGCGCCTTGATCGGCCAGCCGGCGACCTGGCGCAAACCGTAGCGCTTGTTCAGCGCGTCCAGGGTGGCGACCGCCTGGGTGCCGGCGCCATAGTAGCGGGCCGAGGCGTAGCCGAGCAGGTTGGAGCCGGCGTGGCGGCTCGGCGCGGCCATCGGGTTGGCCACGGCGAGAACGATCTGGCGCTGGCTGTCCAGCGCCGGCGACGGATCCAGGCTGGGCGCCTTGGCCGCGGGCGCAGGATCGGCGACGGCCGCCGGCGCTGCGTGGGCGCAGGCGCCCAGGCCCAGGCAGGCGAACAGCAGGCTGGCGAGATGCAGCTTCATGGCGCGGCGATCGGCTCCGCCAGGCGGATGCCGGCGGTGGCGCGCAACTGCTGCACGCTGCGCTGCGGCTGCGCCGCCGACCCGGCCTGGATCGGCACCACGGTGTAGGCGCCGGCGGCGTTGGGGCCGCCGATCACCCGCAGCTGCAGCTTGCGCAGCAGCGCATCCCAGTCGGCCAGGGTCATGCGTGCGTCCGGCACCACCCGGATCGCGTCGGCCGCCAGCGGCTGCGTGGCGTCGCTGAGGGTGCGGTAGGCGGTGCTGCGCTCGTGCTCGGCGGACAGGCGCACGCCCAGCACGCCCAGGCCCACGGCCTGCAGCAGGGCGGCGGCAACCAGCGCCCGCGTGGTCCAACTGGTGCGGCTGCGCTGCGGCTGTGCCTTGGGGACCGGCGCGTCCAGGCGCTGCAGCAGGCGCTGCAGCCCGGCCTCGGCGTCCACCGGCACGTCGCTGGGCAGGGTCATCGCCATGCGCAGGCGGCTCTGCTGGGCGAACTCGGCACTGCAGTGCTGGCACTTGGCCAGGTGCGCGACCAGCCATTCGTTCTCGTCTTCCGTGGCGCTGTCCTGCAGCACCCACGGCATCAGTTCCCAGGCATGCGCGCATTCGTTGCCTGGCTCATTGAAGCCCGTTTTCATCACGCGCTCTCCGTCAGCGTGGACGCGTCGCCGGCCAATCCCGGCAACACGTTGCGAAGCTTGACCCGGGCATGGAACAGCCGGGCCTTGATGGTGCCCACCGGGCACTGCATGATCGCGGCGACCTCGTCCAGCTTGTGGCCGAGGCCGTAGACCAGTTCCACCACCAGCCGCTGGTCGGCCGACAGGCGTTCCAGGCCCTTGCCCAGCCAGTCGCGCAGCTCGCGGTCCTCGTCCGGGTCCGCCGCCGCGGCGTGGTCCTCGGCGGCCACGCCATCGTCGATGGCGTCGTCGCTGTGGTGGCGGATCGCCTTGAGCCCGCAGCGGTAGGCGATGCCCATGATCCAGGTCGAAACCTGCGAATCGCCGCGAAAGTCGCCCGCCTTCTGCCAGACGATCCAGAAGCAGTCGTTGATCGCTTCCTCGATGATGTCCGGGCGCCGGGTCAGCCGCGACAGGAACCGGCACAGGCGGCCGTGGTAGGCGCGGTACAGGCGGGTCAGCGCCTCGCGGTCGCTGGCCGCCATGCGCCGGAGCAGCATGCGGTCGGTGGCATCGCCGAGCAGGTCGGTGTCGTTCATGGGGGCAGGTGTGGCAACGGGCACCGGTATGTGCCGGGGCGGCACGGAAAGGTTGCGCTCGGATCAGAAGCTGCGGGAGACGCTGGCCACCCAGGGCCAGATCCCGTGGTTCGCGCCGCCGTGGGTGTCGTTGAACATGCGGTCCACCTCCACGCTCCAGCGCCCGGCGTTCCAGATCAGCCCGGCGTGGCCGTAGCGATAGTGCGCCACGTACTCCAGTCCGTACAGGGCCGGCGGCGCCTGGCTGACGCCGACCCCGGCCGACAGCGACAGCGCGCCGTGGAGCGGCTGGTGCGCGGTGAGGTCGAGCGCGCCGTACCAGCGCTGGCGCAGGCCGCTGTCGGGCAGGCGGAACGCGGCCAGCGACAGGCTCAGGCGGTCGCGGTAGCTCCAGCCCAGGCTGAGCTCGTCGCGGTTGAACGGACGGTCGACACGCCGGCCGGGGTAGCGGTACAGCAGCGCTTCGGCCTGCAGTTGCCAGTTGTCGGACAGGGTCCAGCCGCGCGACAGGCCGGCGCTGCCCATCAACACCTTGCCCGGCGCGTCCAGTGCCACGCTGGCCGAGCCGCTCAGCGACCAGCCCGGCGCCGGCAGCCAGAACAGCGCGCCCTGCAGGGTCGGGGTGCTGCGGGTCACGGCGATGCCGCGATCGACCAGTTGCGAGCTGATCCCGGCGGCACCGCCGACGTCGCCGGCCATTGCCGCCGGCGCGTGCAGGGCGGCGAGCGCAAGGCCCACGGCCAGGGCCGCGCCGACGCCTGGATGCACTGACCGCCGGGATGCGGCGCTCGGCGGGACCTCGTGCGCGTTCAGCATGCGCGGCCCGCCCCGCAGCGCTGGGTAGCGGCGGGCAGCAGCGACGAAGCGCCGCGGACGGCAGGGAAAACACGCACGGTGGCTCGGTGCTCGCAGGTCAGGAATCGGGCACGGGCGCGACGCGACGGCCGGCCCGTGGGGCGCCGAATATGACCCGATCGGGCAGCGAGTTCAATGCAGGCTGTGCAGGTAGGCGATCAGATCCTGCAACTGCTTGGGATCGTCCAGTCCGTCGTACTTCATCTTGCCGCCGGGCAGGGCCTTGGATGTCGGTTGCGACAGGTAGCTGCGCAGCTTGTCGTCGCTCCAGGTCCACTGGCTCTGCTTCATCGCGTCGGAATAGGCGTAGTCCGGCACGCTGCCGGCGCGGCGCCCGACCACGCCGAACAGGGTCGGGCCCTTCTTGTTCTTGGCCGGCGCGGCGCTGTGGCATTCGGCGCATTCGCTGGCGAACACGCCGGCGCCGGGCGCGCCGCCGGCGGCATGCGCGGACGGCGCCACCGCGGCGGCCAGCGGCAGCAGGCCGGCCAGCAGGGTGCACAGGGGGAGGGCGTTGGTGCGTTTCATGGGGGAAGCTCCGTGCGGGGGATCAAAAGGCCAGGCTCAGGCTCAGCGCGAACTGGTTGAGGTCGCGCGGGCGAGTGACCGGGGTAGCGCCGAACACGTTGCCGGTGCTGCCGTTGAACTTGCTGAAACGGAACCAGGTCGCGGACAGGCGCAGGTTGGAGATAGACGAATAGCTGTCGTCCTTGCCGAACGGCGCCCACGAGGCGCTGATCAGGTTGCTGGTGGTGTCCGGCGCGCCGTACGGGCGGTAGCGGAACGGATCGTCCGAGCCGGTGTTGATGAAGTGCGCCAGCAGCAGGCTGTAGCTCTGCTTGTAGGTGTAGTTGAGGCTGATCGACTGGTCGCGCACGCTGGCCCGGCGCGGGCCGGCCAGGGCCGGGTCGGTCGGGTCGATCAGCGCGCTGCCGTAGCGGCGGCGCTCGTAGATGTTGAGGTAGCCGAGCTTGAGGATGTGCTCGCGGGTACCCAGGAACTGGTAGTTGAGGTCGTAGCCCAGATCGGTGAAGTCGTCGCGCGGGCCGGTGCTGCGCGGCAACTGCCGGCGCGTGGTCAGTGCGACCACGCCGGCGGAGAAGAACTGGCGCTTGAGATCCTTCATGTAGCTCAGGCGCAGGTAGCCGGTGTCGCTGAGCTTGCCGGGATCGCCGCCGATGGCGTAGCCCAGGTCGTCCTGGGTCGACACGGGCAGGGCGGTGTAGGTGCCGACTTCGCCATACCAGTTGCGGTCGTACAGGCCGTAGACGCTGGTGCCGATTACCCGGTTGGACAGCGAGGATTGGTTGAGCAGGGTGGTCGAATTGGAATAGGCCGAGGCCGGGCCCAGCCCGGAGGCGTTGGGCAGCATGCCGATCGGGTCCTGGCTGCCGGGATTGTTGTTGACGCTGACGCCGAGCAGGGTGTCCTTGCCGCCGAGCTGGAAGCTCTTGACCACTGCGCGCAGGTCGACGTTGTCCAGGCGCGTGGTGTAGTCGTTCTTGCCGTTGTTGGTAGTGGCGACCTTGACGTAGCCGCCGACGTTGTCGGTGATGCGCCCGGCCAGGTACAGGTCGGCCTCGCTGAAGCGGGTGCGGCTCTCGCCGCGCGCCGGCACGCTGCGGTTGGTGGTGAGCTGCGCGGAGGCCGGGATCTTGGTGCCGTTGCCGTCGCTGTCGGTGTAGCCGCCGAGCTTGAAGCGCATGCCGTAGGGCGTCAGTGCCGGGCCGTAGGCGCCGATGTGGCAGTCGGCGCAGGACGAGCCGGTCTGCCGCGCGAACGCCGGCACCGCGGCGGCGCGTGGGCTCAGCACCAGCAGCAGCGAGCCCAGCGCCGACCACAGCAGCGCCTGCTCGGTGCCGCGCGTCCTGTCGCTGCGGGAGGAGGTGGAGGGGGACGACGGGGCCTGGTGCATGCGGAAGGTCCTTTGGCGGGCGGGTGGGTGCGGCGGCGGACGGAAACGAGGTGAGGGGAGACGCGGCTCAGCGGCGGCGCAGGAACGGCACCATGCGTTGCAGCACGGCGTCGCGGCGCACGAGGTGGTGCCATAGCGCCGCGCCGATGTGCAGCAGGATCAGGCCGAGCAGCAGCCAGGCCGCGTCCACGTGCCAGGCGCCCAAGCTGTCGGCGAGATCGGGATCGGGCGCAACCAGCTCGGGCAGGGTCGCGCCGAACAGATGCACCGGCTTGCCCATCGATTGGCTCAGCGCCCAACCCAGCACCGGCAGGGTCAGCAGCAGCGCGTACATCACCATGTGGGTGGCGCCGGCCAGCAAGCGCATCAGCGCCGAGCCGGCCTCCGGGTCGTGGCGCTTGCCCAGGCGCAGCCGCAGTGCCACGCGCACGCAGAACAGGCCCAGCACGAACAGGCCGAAGTGGCGGTGGCCTTCCAGCAGCCACTGCCGCCACATGCGGCCGTCGACCTCTTCGCGCAGCAGGATCAGCCCCGCCGCCAGCACCAGGCACAGCACGGTGAGCCAGTGCAGCCACACCATCGGCCGCGGCAATGCCGCCGACGCGGCAGGAGGGGAAACGGGCGGTTTCGGAACGGCCGGCGTGGGCGAGGTCATGGCGGTACGCGGTGTCCTTGGGGGCGACGGGGCAGGGGCGCGGCGTGATGCCGGCGGGGCATCGCTGCAGCGGTGGTCGTCGATGGGTGCCGGCGCTGCGGCGAAAGGTTGCGTCGCGGTGCGCGTCGGCGTTGCGCAACCTTTCCGCGGACCCGCGGCACTCAGCCTGGACACTCCGATGTGGAGCCCGGTCGGGCACTCTGATGGCAATCGAACGAATCCAGTTGCGGACGCACGGCGACGCGCGCGGCCAGCTCGTGGCGCTGGAGCAACAGCGCGACGTGCCTTTCGACATCCGCCGTGTGTACTACCTGTTCGCCACCCGCAACGGCGTGCACCGCGGCCAGCATGCGCACCGCCATCTCAACCAGTTGGCGGTGGCGTTGCACGGTTCGGTGTCGTTCCTGCTCGACGACGGCAGCGGTCCGACGCAGGTGGTGCTGGACGATCCGCGGCAGGGCCTGCTGCTCGGCAGCATGGTCTGGCGCGATCTCTACGACTTCAGCGCGGACTGCGTGCTGATGGTGCTCGCCGACCAGGCCTACGACCCGACCGACTACATCTTCGACTACGACGAGTTCCTGCGCGAAGCGGCGGGCATGCGCCGGCAGGAGGCGTAGATCATGGCGCGTCCCCTGGTCATCGTCGGCGCCGGCGAACTGGCGCAGATCGCCTGCGAATACTTCACCCACGACAGCGACTACGAGGTGCTGGCCTTCAGCGTGGAGCGCGACTACCTGTCCGCGCCGACCCTGGCCGGCCTGCCGGTGGTGGCCTACGAGGAGCTCGAACAGCGATATCCGCCGTCGCAGGTGGAGGCATTCGTGGCGATCCCCGCCAGCGGACTCAACCGGCTGCGCACGCGTTTCTATCTGGACGCCAAGCGCCGCGGCTACCGCATGGCCAGCTACGTCAGCTCGCACGCCTTCGTCTGGCGCAACGTGGAACTGGGCGAGCACTGCTTCGTGTTCGAGCACAACGTGCTGCAGCCGTTCACCCGCATCGGTGCCAACTGCATCCTGTGGAGCGGCAACCACGTCGGCCACCGCACGGTGATCCACGACCACGTGTTCGTGGCCTCGCACGCGGTGATTTCCGGCTACTGCGAGATCGGCGCGAGCAGCTTCATCGGGGTCAACGCCACGCTCAGCGACCGGGTCAGGGTCGCCGCCGACAACGTCATCGGCGCCGGTGCGCTGCTGACCCGCGACACCGAACCCGGACGCGTCTACGTCGGTGCGCCGGCGCGGGCGGTGGCCGGCAAGTCCAGCTTCGACGTGGATCTGTGAGGCGCATGTTCGCCTGGCGCAAACGCGGATTGGTGTTCGACACCGCGCGCGACGGCGTCGGCGGCTGGATGCGACATTCGGCACTGACGCCGACCCCGCTGCGGCTGGATGCCGAGCGTCTGCGCATCTACGCTGGCTTCCGCGACGATGCCGGGGTCAGCCGCATCGGCTACGTGGACGTGCGCGCAGAGGATCCCACCCAGGTGCTCGGCATCAGCGCCGCACCGGTGCTGGATATCGGTCGCGCCGGCTGCTTCGACGACAACGGCATGATCCTCGGCGACGTGGTGCATGGGCCGGACGGCCTGTACATGTTCTATGTCGGCTTCCAGCAGGTGGCGCGCGCCAAGTTCCTGGCGTTCACCGGCCTGGCGGTCTCCAACGACGGCGGCGACACGTTCCAGCGCCGCCAGGACACGCCGCTGCTGGACCGCGCGCCGGGCCGCAGCACCATCGCCGCGGTGCATTCGGCGCGTTACGAGAATCGCCGCTGGCAGCTCTGGTACGCGGTGGGCGACGACTGGGAATGGACCGGCGGCACGCCGTACCCGCGCTACCACATCCGTTGCGTGGAGACCGACGACCTGCAGGCGATCCCGCGTCAGGACACGGTCTGCCTGCAGCCGCAGGGCGACGAGTACCGCATCGGCCGCCCGCGGGTGTACCGGCACGATGGCCGCTATCTGATGTATTTCACCCACGGCAGCCGCGCCGGCGCCTATCTGCCCGGCATGGCGGTCAGCGACGACGGCCGCCACTGGCAGCGCTGCGACGCGGCGTTGGGCCTGCCGCTGTCGGCCGATGGCTGGGACGCACGCACGCTGTGCTATCCGGCGCTGATCCGCCACGGCGAGCGCCTGCTGCTGTTCTACAACGGCAACGACATGGGCCGCGACGGGTTCGGCGTGGCCGAGGCGGTGGTGCCGGCCGGCATGGCCTGGGAGGACGGCAATGCTGTCGGTTAGGGCGTATACCGCGACCGACGCGCCGGCATGGGATGCCCTGGTGGACGCCTCGCGCAACGGCAATCTGCTGCACCGGCGTGGCTATATGGACTATCACGCCGCACGCTTCGTCGATGCTTCGTTGTTGGTCGAGGACGCCGGCGCGCCGGTGGCGGTGTTTCCGGCCAACCGCGATGGCGACGCGGTGACCAGCCATGCCGGCCTCAGTTATGCCGGCTTGGTGTCGACCCACGCGCTGCGTGCGACGGCGACGCTGGAGGCGTTCGAGCGCATCGCCGCGCATTATCGCGACACCGGCGTGCGCACGCTGCTGTACAAGGCGGTGCCGCATCTGTTCCACCGCAGCCCGGCGGAAGAGGACCTGTACGCACTGCACCGGCTCGGCGCGCGCCTGCAGCGCCGCGACCTGTCCTCGGCGGTGCCCTTACGAGAACCGCCGCGCTTCGCAGCCGCACGCAAGCGCTCGGTCGCCAAGGCGCGCCGCGCCGGGCTGCGCGTGCAACGGGTGGAGGATCCGGCGCCGCTGCATGCGCTGCTGGGCGAGGTGCTGCAACGCCACGGCGCGCGCCCGACCCACAGCCTGGACGAACTGCGCCTGCTGTGTGCGCGCTTCCCGGCGCAGATCGTGCCCTACGAAGTGCACGACGGTGCCGACCTGCTGGCCGGCACGCTGGTGTACGACTTCGGCCATGTCGTCCATACCCAATACCTGGCCTGCTCGGAGCAGGGCCGCCGCGCCGATGCGCTGAGCCTGCTGCTGGCCGACCTGATCGAGCAGGTCTACGCGCAGCGCGAGTTCCTCAGCCTGGGCATTTCCACCGAGCAGCAGGGCCAGGTGCTCAATGCCGGCCTGGTCGAGCAGAAGGAGCGCTTCGGCGCACGCGCCGTGGTCCACGATTTCTACAATTGGGAATTGCAATGAACCTGCCAGCGGCCAGCGTGCCGTTCCTCGACCTGCGCGCCAGCAATGCGCGCTATGCCGACGAGCTCAAGGCCGCCGCGGCGCGGGTGATCGATTCCGGCTGGTACGTGCTCGGCGAGGAACTGGACGCGTTCGAGCGGGAGTTCGCCGCCTACTGCGGCACCGCCCACGCCATCGGCGTCGGCAATGGCATGGATGCGCTGACCCTGATCCTGCGCGGCTACCGCGCACTCGGCCGGCTGCGCGAAGGCGACGAGGTGCTGGTGCCGGGCAATACCTTCATCGCCAGCTTCCTGGCGATCAGCGAGAACCGGCTGCGGCCGGTGCCGCTGGAGCCGGAAGCGGTCAGCTTCAATCTGGATCCGGCGCAGGTGGAACGGGCGATCGGCCCGCACACCAAGGCGATACTGGCGGTGCACCTGTATGGGCAACTCGCCGACATGGCCACGCTGCGTGCCATCGCCCAGCACCATGGGCTGTTGCTGCTCGAGGACGCGGCGCAGGCGCATGGCGCACGCCGCGACGGCCGCCATGCCGGCAGCTTCGGCGATGCCGCCGGTTTCAGCTTCTTCCCCGGCAAGAACCTTGGCGCGCTCGGCGACGGCGGCGCGGTGACCACCGACGACGACGCGCTGGCGGCGCAGCTACGCGTGCTGCGCAACTACGGCTCGGACATCAAGTACCGGCATCTGGTGCAGGGCGTGAACTCGCGCCTGGACGAACTGCAGGCGGCGCTGCTGCGGGTCAAGCTGCGCCATCTGGATGCCGACATCGCCGCGCGCCGCGCGATCGCCCAGCGATACCTCGATGGCATCGCGCATCCGCAGATCGCAGTGCCGCAGGTGGCCGACCCGGCCGCGCACGCCTGGCACCTGTTCGTGGTGCGCTGCGCGCAGCGCGATGCGCTGCAACAGCATCTGCAGGCCCAGGGCGTGCAGTGCCTGGTGCATTACCCAACGTCGCCGCATCGGCAGCCGGCCTATCCGGAACTGGCGACGCTGCAGTTGCCGCTGTGCGAGCGGTTGGCTGCCGAGGTGCTCAGCCTGCCGATCGGTCCGACCCTGGACGACGCGGCGGTCGCGCAGGTGATCGACGCCTGCCAGCGTTTCGGTGGCGTGGCGGCATGAACGTGCTGCGCAGCGGCGTGTACAGCGGCGTGGCCACCGCGGCCAAGCTGCTGGCCGCGTTGCTGGTGCTCAAGCTGGTGGCGGTGTACGCCGGGCCGACCGGGGTCGCCCGGCTCGGCCAGTTCACCAGCCTGATGTCGCTGCTGGCGGTGGTGGCCGGCGGCGGCATCGGTGCCGGCGTGGTCAAGTACGTGGCCGAATACCGCAACGATGCGCCGGCACTGACCCGGCTGCTCGGCAGCGCACTCGGCTACGCCTGCGTCGCCGCGGTCGCGATGGGCGCGGCCGCACTGCTGTGCAGCCGCCTGATCGCCGAGCGCCTGCTCGGCGACGCGCAGTACCAGCCGCTGATCTGCGTGCTGGCAGTGGCGCAGCTCGGGATTGCGCTGGCCAACTATATTCTGGCCGTGGTCAACGGTTTCATGGACGTGCGCCGGCTGGCCTTGATCCAGGTCGCCGGCGCAGTGCTGAGCGTGCTGCTGGTGGCGGCGCTGGCGCACGGCATGGGCCTGTATGGGGCGCTGTTGGGCCTGGTGCTGGGGCAGGTGGCCTGGCTGTGCGCCGGGGTGCCGGCGCTGCGGCGCAGCCCGTACTTCCGCCGCGAGATGCTGCGCATCCGCTTCGACCCGGCGATGGTGCGGCGGCTGGCCGCCTTCTCCGCGATGACCCTGGCCTCGGCGCTGCTGCCGCTGCTGGTCAACATCGGCGTGCGCGATCATCTGGCCGGCCAGCTCGGCTGGCAGCAGGTCGGCTATTGGCAGGCGGTGAGCCGTGTCTCCGATGCCTACCTGCTGTTCTTCACCACCGCCATCAACGTCCACTACCTGCCCAAGCTGGCGGCGCTGCACACGCGCACCGCGCTGCTGCAGGAACTGCGTGGCGCCTACCGCTACGTGCTGCCGGCGGTGATCCTGGCCGCGGCTACGGTGTACCTGTGCCGCGACTGGATCACCCGGCTGCTGTTCTCGGCCCATTTTGCCGCCGCGTTGCCGCTGTATGCGCCGCAGCTGCTCGGCGACGTGCTCAAGATCGCGTCCTTCGTGCTGTCCTACCTGATGCTGGCCAAGGCGATGACGCGGCTGTTCGTGCTCTCCGAATGCTTTTTCGCCGCCAGCTACCTGGGCCTGGTGGTGCTGTTCACCGCGCACATGGGCCTGATCGGCGCGGCCTATGCGTTCGCCTGCAACTACGCGCTGTATCTGGCGTTCAACGTGCTGGTGGTGCGCCGCTACCTGCGAGGACTGGGCTGATGGACGCACCGCACACGCCGCCGACGCTGCCGCTGGTGTCGGTGTTGATCCCGGCCTACAACCACGCGCGCTTCGTGCAGCGCTGCCTGGACAGCGTGCTGGAGGATCCGTACCCGAACAAGGAACTGGTGATCGTCGACGACGGCTCCAGCGACGGCACCGCCGAGTGCATCGCCGAGTGGATTGCCCAGCACGGCGACACCTTGCACGTGCGCTTCTGGCCGCGCGAGAACCTCGGCATCGCCGCCACGCTCAACCACCTGGTGGCGATGGCCCGCGGTGAGTTTCTGCGCCTGGGGGCCAGCGACGATTACCTGCTGCCCGGCGGGCTGGGCGTGCAGGTGGCGTACCTGGGCGCGCATCCGCACAAGGCTGCGGTGATCGGCGACGCCATCGTGGTCGACACCCAGGGCCGCACGCTGCACCAGAGCAGCATGCGCGACCTGCACGGCGTGGACAAACGCCTGTACCTGAGCGAGGCCGGCATCCGCCGCGCGGTGATCCGCCACTGGGCGGTGAGCGGGGCGGTAGCGCTGGTCCGGCGCAGCGCGCTGCAGCCGGGCGCGGAGTGGGACGAGGGCCTGCGTATCGAGGACTGGGACTTCTTCCTGCGCCTGGTCGCGCGCGACGCCCTCGGCTTCCTGGACGTCGCCGTCTGCGCCTACCGCGTGCACGACCACAACGCCAGCCGCACCCGGCACTTGCCCAGCCGCCTGGCCAACCTGGCCGAATCGCGGCAGGTGGCATTGCGCCGCGCGCGGTTGTTCGATCCCGCCTGCCGCACCCTGCTGCATGCGCAGGCGCACTACATCGCCGCCAAGATCGCGTTCCTGCGGCGCAGCCCGCTGGCGCTGGGCGGGCACCTGTTGGCACATGCGTGGCTGTCGCTGTTGGCACGGTTGCGCCAGGGCGGCCAGCCAGCCCTGATCGAGCGCACATGAGCCGCCTGCTGCGCCTGCCGTCGGCGTATTTCGGCCTGCCGCTGCTGCTGAGCTGTGCGCTGACCCTACTCAGTTTCGACCTGCCGCCAGGCTATCTCGCCGGCATCGCGCTGCTGGCCGCCGTGGCGCTGGCGACGCTGGGGCTGGACGCGTTGCTCGGCATCCGCCTGCCGCCGTTGGCGGCGTTCCGGGCGCGCGACTACGCCGGCACCCGCGAGGCCTTCGTCGCGCTCGGCCTGGCCGCCGCGGTGGGCCTGTTCTGCCTGCTGGACCTGTTGCTGTTCCCGATTCCCTTGCTGCACAACCCCTCCGCCTACGCCGACCTCAGCCCGCTGCAATCGCACGTGCGGCATGTGTCGAACATGTGCTGGATCCTGCCGCCGATCGGCCTGCTATGCGTGCGCGAGCGCAGCGTGCGCAACGCGCTGCTGCTGGTCGGCTTCGCCTTCCCGGTGCTGGTGATCGACCGCAACCGCCTGTTCGCGGCGGTGTTCAGTGTGGGCCTGTTGGTCTTGCTGCGTCGCGACCCGGCGCGGCCGCTGCCGTGGAAACGGGTACTGGCGCTGCTATGCGCCGGCGCCGCCGCGTTCTCGCTGCTGGGCACGCTGCGCTCGGGCTCGCTGGATTCGGTGGCGCTGCCGTTCGGCGCGCTGTACCGGGCCGCGCCGCAGGGCATCAAGTGGCTGCTGCTGTACATCGGTGCCGGCCCGTACAACTTCGGCGCGCTGCTCAGCAAGGGCTACGAGAACGCCAGCTTCCTGGTCAACCAGTTGGTGCCGCTGAGCGGTTCCATCGCCACTGCCGGCACCGGCATCCCGCTGGATGCGCCGAACATCAATGTCGGCACCGAGTTCCTGCCGTTCCTGCTGGCCGGCGGCCCCGGCGCCGCGCTGGCGGCGATGCTGGCGCTGTACGCGGCGCTGCTGTGGAGCGTACGCCTGCTCGGCCGCGGCGTGGCGCTGTTCAACCTGCTGGTGTTCCTGCGCATCGCCTACGCCTGCGTGATGTCGCCGTTCGCGCCGCAGGCCTTCACCTGGACCAATGCCGGCTTCGTCGCGCTGTGCCTGCTGCTGCACGCCTGCAGCGCCTTGCTGCCGAACCGCCGCGACGCCGCAGCGGCGGCGGCCCTGCCTTCCGCTCCCCCGAGATCCCCGCTGCCATGACCGACACCGCCATGCCCCAAGACGAAATCTACCTGATCGACCTGTGGCGGATCCTGCGGCGGGAATGGCGCTGGTGCCTGCTGCCGCTGTTGCTGGCAGTGGCGCTGGCGGCGCTGTTCCTGCATGGCGCGACCCGCCAGTGGCAGGCCACCGCCTGGGTGCAGGTCGGCGAGTTCGGCCCGACCCCGTCCGGGCGCGACCCCAAGCTGGAGCCGTTCCAGCGGGTGATCGACCGGATCAAGACCCGGCAGTTCCAGGAACAGGTGCTGCGCGGCGCCGGCATGGCGTTGGACAGCCGCCAGGCCGCGCTGTACCGCGACAGCCTCAAGCTGGATCCGGACCCGTACGCCAACCTGATCCAGCTGACCCTGCGCGCCCAATCGCCGCAGCAGGCACGGCAGCTGGCGACGGCCACCATCGCGCAGCTGCAGGCGCTGCACCGGGGCATCCAGGCCGGTCCGCTGCAGCAGGCCAATGCACGGCTGCAGGCGCTGGCCGCAGACATCGCCACCACCCAGGCCGAGCGCGACCGCTTGCTGCAGCAGCAGCGCGAAGGCCGCGGCAGCGTCGAGCAGCAATTGCTCGGCAACATGCTGCTGTCGGAGAAGACCACCACGCTGCGCGGCCTCAAGGCCGAACGCGAGGATCTGCTCGGCCGGCTCGGCGCGCGCTACACCTACGACACCTCGGCGCCCTGGGAGACCTATGTGCCGCCGCGCGCCGCGTTCCCCAACCCGGTGCTGGTGCTGGCCGCGGCGCTGCTGGCCGGGCTCGGCGGCGGCGTGCTGGCCGCGGTGGTGCGCAACGCGCTGCGCCGCCGCCAGACGCGGCCGACTGCGGCTGTCGCATAACGGCACCTTGCCGATTCAACCAAACGGCGCTGCCGCCGCACCTACCGTCAGTACCGCGCGCTCGATGCGCGCGGATTCCGACGAGGGCAGGGGAGTGGAGAGGTGCAGGTGACAGCGAACGGCAAGGCGGGCGCGACGGCGCATACGACCACTCTGGACCCGGTGCGGCTGCTGGACACGCAGCGCGCCTTCGACAGCGTGGCCGCCGACTACGATGGCCCACGCGGCAACAACGCGCTGATCCAGCGCATGCGCACCACCTTGTGGGACACGGTGGCGACGCAGTTGCCGGTCGGTTCGCGCCTGGTCGACCTGGGCTGCGGCACCGGCCTGGATGCGCACGCCTTCGCCCAACGCGGCTACCGCGTGCTGGCCACCGACTGGTCGCCGCAAATGGTCGAGCGCACCCGCGCCCGCGCGCAGGACCCGAGCCTTCACGGCCGGCTCAGCGCGGCCCACGTCGGCATCCAGCAGCTGGATCTGCTCGATGGCGAGTTCGATGGCATGTACTCCAACTTCGGCCCGCTCAACTGCGCGCCGGATCTGCCGGAGGTCGCCGGTCACTGCGCACGGCTGCTGCGCCGCGATGGCCGGCTGGTGTTCTCGGTGATCGGCCGGCTGTGTCCGTGGGAACTGGGCCACTACCTGCTGCGCGGGCGCCTGCGCCGTGCCGCCGTCCGCGCCGCCCGCGGCGCCACCGCGGTCGGCATGAACGGGCACACGATCTGGACCTGGTACTACTTCCCACGCGAGTTCTACCGCGCGTTCGCGCCGCACTTCGAGTTGGAGTCGTACCGCGCGCTCAGCCTGTGCCTGCCGCCGCCGTACCTGGTCGACCACTACCAGCGCCACCCGCGTTTGGGCGAGGCACTGGGCCGCCTCGACGACCGCATCGGCGGCTGGCCGCTGCTGCGCGACATGGGCGACCACTTCCTGATCGTGATGCGCAAGCGCTGAGCATGGCCGCGCCTGCCGCTCCCGTCGACGTCTGCCTGGACGGTGCGCGTATCGCGCATGCCGGCGGGGCAGTGCACGCGCCGCTGGCGCTATGCGCCGGTCGCGTCGCCGCGTCGGTCACGCCGGCGGCGCTGCACATCGCCTTGCCGGGGCACCTGCTGCTGCCGGGCTTGATCAACGCCCACGAGCATCTGCACGTCAATGCGGTGCCGCCGCTGCCCCAGGCCGCGCCATTCGCCAACAGCTACGCCTGGATCGACGCCTTCGCCGCGCATTTCCGCACCCCTGCGGTGGCCGCCGCGCTGGCCTTGCCCAAGCCGCTGCGGCTGCGCCATGGCGTGCTGAAGAACCTGCTGGCCGGGGTGACCTGCGTGGCCCACCACGACCCCTGGCATGCCGCGCTGGACGCGGCCGACTTCCCGGTGGCGCTGCTGCGCGACTTCGGCTGGAGCTACACCTTGCATGGCCCCGACTACGGGCCACCGCTGGCGCAGAGTTTCGCCGCGGCGTCGGCTGCCGGCTGGCCATGGATGATCCACCTGGCCGAAGGCACCGACGCGGTGGCCGCTGGCGAACTCGCCGAGTTGGAGCGGCGCGGCCATCTGGCCGACAACACCGTGCTGATCCACGGCGTCGGCCTAGGCACGCACGATGTCGCGCGCGTGCTCGCCTGCGGCGCAGCGGTGGTGTGGTGCCCGAGCAGCAACCTGACCCTGCTCGGACGCACCCTCGACCCACGACGCCTGAGCGCCGCCGGGCGCCTGGCGCTGGGCAGCGATGCGCGGGTCAGCGGCGGCCGCGACCTGCTCGAGGACCTGCGCCTGGCCGCTGCCCACGGCCTCGACGCGACCCAGGCGCTGCGTCTGGCCACGACCGCCGCGGCCGACATCCTGCGTTTGCCGGAGCGCGGGCATCTGGCGCCGGGCGCACACGCCGATCTGCTGATCGTCGCCGATCGCGGTGGCGCACCGGCGCAGAGCCTGGTCGGGCTGTCGCGCAACGCACTGCGCGCGGTGGTGCGCGACGGGCGGCCGCGGATCGCCGATCCCGATTTCGCTCCCTGGTTCGCCGCCGTCGGCGTGGACACGGTGCCGGTGACGCTGGACGGCGTGCCCAAACTGCTGGCCGCGGAGCTGGCCGATCCTGAGTTGCTGGCGCTGGAGCCGGGCCTGGAATTTCAAGTTGCGCCGCCGCGTTCGCGCACGGCGGACCCGGTGCAGGTATGCCACGCATGAGCGCAGTCCCGACCCTCGATCCGCTCGCCGCCTACGCCCTGTGGGCGGACAGCTACCCGGCGCAGGCGCACAACCCGGTGATGCAGGCCGAGCAGCGCGCCATGCTGGCCTTGCTGCCGCCATCGTTGCGCGGCCAGCACGTGCTCGATGCCGGCTGTGGCAGCGGCCGCTACCTGCTGCATGCCCTGCAGCGTGGCGCAGAGCACGTCACCGGCGTGGACCTGTCGCCGCAGATGCTGGCGCGCGCCGTGCAGGAACTGGCGGATGCCGACGCCGGCCGCTGCACCTTGCGCGAAGGCAGCCTCGAGGCCTTGCCGCTCGCCGATGCCAGCGTGGACCTGAGCCTCTGCGCGCTGGCGCTGGGGCACCTGCCGCAGTTGCCGCCCGCGCTGGCGGAACTGCGCCGCGTCACCCGGCCCGGCGGCTGGGTGCTGTGCAGCGACGTGCACCCGATCGGCCCGGCGCTGGGCTGGCGCCGCGACTTCAAGGCCGGCGGCCAGCGCTACGCGGTGCGCCACACCCAGCACCTGTACAGCCACTGGCACGCCGCCTGCGCCGCGCTGGGGCTGGCCATCGACGCGGTCAGCGAACCGATGCTCGACCCGGTGGACATTCCCGCCGGCGCCCATTTCGATCCCGCTGCATTGCAGGTGCCGGTGGCCCTGGTGCTGCGCCTGCGGCGCCTGCCGTGACCCCCGTCCTGCGTTCGCCTCGTATGTCCTCCACACCCAACACGCTGCTGGTCAATCCCACCATCACCAAGCCGTCCAGCGCCCGCTTTCCGCTGTCGCTGCTGAACCTGGCGGCGGCGCTGGACCGCCACGGCGACAGCCGCATCATCGACGGCAACGTCGACCGCGACTTCATCGATCGCAGCCTGCAGGCGCTGCACGAGCAGCACTTCGATGCGGTCGGCATCAGCGTGATGGGCGGGCCGCAACTGGCGCCGTCGATCGCGCTGTCGCAGGCCATCCGCGCGCGCTTCCCGGCGCTGCCGATCGTCTGGGGCGGCTATTTCCCCACGCTGTACCCGGACACCGCGCTGGCCGCGCCGTACGTGGACTACGCGATCCGCGCGCAGGGCGAGGACACCTTGCCGGAACTGCTGGCCGCCCTGCGCGGCGAGGGACCGACGCTGGCGCAGGTCGACGGGCTGTCCTGGAAACACGACGGCGCCGTGGTGCACAACCGCAACCGCGCCTTCCAGCGCGGCGATGCACTGCCGTCGCTGCCCTACGAAAAACTCGGCGAGCCGCGTCGCTATCTCGGCCGCACCTTCCTCGGCCAGCGCACCGCCTCGCACCAGGCCGCGCTGGGCTGCCGCTTCCGCTGCACGTTCTGCGGGGTGGCGGCGATGTTCGGCGGCGCCACCGCCTTGCCGGCCGCGGCACGCCTGGAGCGCGAGTTGGGCTATCTGAAGTACGGCCTGGGCGCCGACTCGATCCAGTTCTTCGACCACAACTTCTTCGACCGCGAAGCCGACATGATCCCGCTACTGGAGGTGATGGCGAAGCTGGAAATGCCGTGGTGGTGCTACGCGCGCGCCGACGCGTTGCTCAACCTGTCCGAGAGCACCTGGAAACTGGTGCGCAAGAGCCGCCTGCGCATGGCCTACATCGGTGCCGAGTCGCCGAGCGGGGCGATGCTCAAGGAGATCCGCAAGGGCACGCGCCCGGACCAGACCCTGGAAGTGGCCGAGCTGTGCCGGCGCAATGGGGTGATCCCGGAATTGTCGTTCATGGTCGCGCCGCCGCAGGACAGCGAGCGCGAGACCGAGCAGACCTTCGAGTTCATCCGCGAGCTGAAGCGGATCAACCCGCAGTCGGAAATCATCGTCTACGTGTACACCCCGTTGCCGGAAAGCAGCCGCCACGAGAAGGATCGCGGCCGCCGCGCCGGCATGCCCTCGCTCGACCGCGACGGCGTGCCGGTGCAGTTCCCGCGCACGCCGGAGGAGTGGGCGCAGCCGCAGTGGGTGGACTACGCCTGCCACGCCGATGCGCCCTGGCTCACCGATGCGCTGCGCCAGCGCATCCGCGATTTCGTCACCGTGCTCGGCTGCCGCTATCCCACCGCGCAGGACCCGCGTTCGCCGGGCTGGGCCAAGCGTGGTCTCAGCGCCCTGGCCGCGTGGCGCTACCGCTACCGGCGCTACGACCGGCCGTGGGAGCTGAACCTGGCCAACCGGCTGGTGCGCCTGCACCGGCCGCAGGCGTCCGGGATCTGAGCATGGCCGACAACGTCCCCCGCGCCGTACACGCCGTGCAGCTCAACTTCGTGCCGCTGCCGGACGGAGTGACGCCGGAGCAGGCCTTCGCGCTGTGGCCATCGCTGGCCGACATCGCCGAGGCCGTGGCCAGCGCCGGCACCCGCGTCTCGGTGATCCAGGCCGCTGCGGTCGATGCACAGCTGCGGCGCAACGGCGTCGACTATCACTTCGTGCGTCGCGCCGACGCCGGACGCCGGCGCCACCTGCGGCGCATCGCCGCGTTGCTGGCCGAGCTCGATGCCGACGTGGTGCACGTGCACGGCCTGCAGTTCGCGCGCGAGGCGGCGACGCTGGCGCGCTGGCGGCCGTCGCTGCCGATCCTGCTGCAGGACCACGCCAACCGTCCGCCGCGCTGGTGGCGGCGGCCGCAGTGGCGACGCTGGTATGCGGCCGCCGCCGGCATCGCCTTCACCTCGCTGGGCCTGGCGCGCGGCTTCGTGGGTGCCGGGCTGTTCGCCGGATCCACGCGGCTGTTCGCCATTCCCGAATCCAGTTGCCGCTTCACTCCCGGCGAGCGCGACCAGGCGCGCCGCGACAGCGGACTGCACGGCGCGCCCTGTGTGCTGTGGGTCGGCCATCTGAGCGAGGGCAAGGATCCGCTCACCGTCCTCGAAGGCGTGGCGCGCGCCAGCGTGCAGTTGCCCGAGCTGCAACTGTTCTGCGCGTTCGGCGATGCGCCGCTGCTGCCGGTGGTGCAGCAGCGCATCCAGGCCGATCCGCGGCTGGCCGGCCGCGTGCACCTGCTGGGCCGGGTGGCGCACGCGCAGATCCAGACCCTGATGCGTGCGGCCGACCTGTTCGTGTCCGGCAGCCTGGCCGAGAGTTGCGGCTACGCGGCACTGGAGGCCTATGCCTGCGGCGCGGTGCCGGTGCTGACCGACATCCCCGCGTTCCGTGCGCTCAGCGATGGCGGCCGGGTCGGCGCGCTGTGGCCCTGCGGCGACGCCGAGCGCCTGACGGCCACGCTGCTGCAGGCCTCGCGCGACGGGCCGTCGCGGGCGATGGTGCGCGCGCATTTCGATGCGCAGCTGTCGTTCGCGGCGGTAGGCCGGCGCTGGGCGCGCGCCTATGCGCAGCTGCTCGGCGCCACGCCGCGGAGCGCGGCATGAAGCTGGCCCTGGTGGTGCCGGGCGGCGTCGACCGCAGCGGCGAGTACCGGGTGATTCCGGCCTTCCTGAGCCTGATCGAACGCCTGGCACGCATGCACGACTTGCACGTCTTCGTGCTGCACCAGGAGCCGCTGCCGGCGCAATGGGACCTGCTGGGCGCGCGCATCCACAACATCGGCGCGGTGCGCACGCGCTGGCGCGCGATCGCCGCGATCCGCGCCGAACACCGTCGCGCACCGTTCGACGCGGTGCAGTCGCTGTTTTCCGGCCACTGCAGCCTGATCGCGGTGGTGGCGGCGCGCTGGCTGCGGCGGCCGAGCCTCGTCCACATCGCCGGCGGCGAACTGGTCGCGCTGCATGCCATCGGCTACGGCGGCCGGCGCAAATGGCAGGGTCGGCTGCGCGAGGCGCTGGTGTTGCGCCTGGCGAGCGCGGTGACCGCCGCCAGCGCGCCCATCCTCGACAGCCTGCGGGCGTTGGGCATCGCCGCCGAACGCGTGCCGCTGGGCGTGGACCTGCGCGCCTGGCCGCCGCGCCCGCCGCGTGCGCGCGGGGAGGGGCCGGCGCGCCTGCTGCACGTGGCCAGCCTCAATCCGGTCAAGGACCAGACGACCCTGCTGCGCGCACTCGCCGCGCTGGTCCGCGCCGGGGTCGACTTCCGCGTCGACCTGGTTGGCGTGGACACCCTCGGCGGCGCGATGCAGCGCCTGGTCGCCGCGCTGGGGCTGAGCGAGCGCGTGCGCTTCCTCGGCTTCAAGACCCAGCGCGAACTGCGGCCGCTGGTGGAGGCGGCCGATCTGCTGGTGCTGTCGTCGCAGCACGAGGCCGGGCCGCTGGTGCTGCTGGAAGCGGCGGTGGCGGGCGTGCCGACGGTAGGCACTGCGGTCGGGCATCTGCAGGAGTGGGCGCCCTCGGCGGCGCTGGCGGTGCCGGTGGGCGACTGGGCCGGCCTGGCCGATGCGCTGCGCCAGGTGCTCAGCGACGACGAACTGCGCCTGCGTCTGGCCTGGGCGGCGCAATGCCGGGCCGTGCGCGAGGATGCCGATTGCAGCGTGCGCGGCTTCACTGCGCTGTACCAGCGCCTATGTGCACCGCGCAATGGCGATGGCCGGCGCGCGGCGCAGCATGGTTGACGCGCAGCGCGGCATTCCGGCGCTTCGCCTTCAAGACGGAATCACGCTTTGTGGTAGGAGCGGCTTCAGCCGCGACATGCGCCGCCACAATGGCTGTCGCGGCTGAAGCCGCTCCTACGACGGTCTTTTACTGCGCGCTCGATGAGGGCGTGCGTCAATCCGACGACGGCACATACCCCTGCAGCGCCGTCCGCACCGCGTACAGCGTGTCCATCCGCGGCACCGGACGCAGCAGCCGCTGCAGCACGCGGCGACGCTGCGGCAGCCGCACCCAGTCCTGACCCTGCAACCACAGTTGGGTGCGGATCATCTCGGCGCGTTCCTGCCGGCTTTCCGCCGAGGGCTGCAGGCGCTGGCGCAGATAGTCCAGCACCTCGCGGCCCGAACGCGCCCACTCGATGCCCGGCAGTGCCGGTAGCCACAGTTGCGAGCACGACGCCGCGGTCAGGTCCAGCCCGCGCGTGCGCAGCCGCAGCAGCGGCGGGCATTGCGCGCGCAGTTGCTTGAGCACCGCCGACGGGATCGCCGCGCGGTAGTAACGCAACATCAGCCGCAAGGGCGACCATGCCCACCAGGCGTCGGCGCCGGTCAGCACCTGCCAGTCGCTGGCGCGCATGCGCGGGGCGAGCAGGGCCAGGTCGTGCAGGTGCATCAGCCGCAGGCTGCGGCTGCACAGCCCACCGGCCGCATGCAGCAGCAGGTGGCTCATCAGCGCGCCGTTGCTGGGGTAGGGATTCAAGCCAGGCTTGCCGTCGCGCGGCAGGATCCGTTCGCCGAGGTCGACCGTGTGCAGCGGCAGGCGCTCCTGGATGCGCACGTGCAGTTCGATGTTGATCGGGGTGTCGCGGTGCTCGCCCAGCGCCGGCACGGCCTGCGCCTGTGCCGGGCGGAAGGTCTGGTGCTTCCATTGCACGAACTCGGCCACGTAGCCCAGCGCACCGAGCAGCGCCGCGGCACGCTCGGTGTCTTCGGGGCGCACCAGCAGGTCGATATCGGCCATCGGGCGGTCGCCCGGGCGATACAGGCCTTGCGCATGCAGCGCCGCGCCTTTCAGCGGCACGATCGCCAGGCCGGCGGTCTGCGCCAGGGCATCGATCCGCTGCAACAGTGCGGCGATGCGCTGGTAGCGATGTGCCACGTGCTCGCGTTGCCCGTCCAGGAACGCGCGCCACGGCTGGTCGGGCCACTGCGAGCGCTGGCTCAGCAGCGGCGCCACGCCGTGCGCGACCGCCGCCGCGGCGGCCAGTTGCCAGTGCAGACCGCTCCAGGCCGGCATCGGCGCACCCGGGCGCGCCAGCTCGTGCGCCAAGGTTTCGGTGGCCAGGCGCAGGCCACGACCGATGCGCCGCAGCGGCAGGTGTGCCGGCGTCACCGTGGGGACCGCCGCCGGCGGGTCGGCCGCCACGGCCGGATTCGATGGCGTCGCCACGTCGCTCATGAGCGCTGCACCAGCGGGATGCGGCGGCTGCCACCGGCGGCGACCGCCTTGGCCGTCGGCGCCGGTGGCGCCTCGGTCCGATGCTGCGCCTCGCGCGCGATCAACGCCGCCCAGTCGGCGTCCAGCGCCACCCAGTCCTGCGCATGCGTCGGCGCCGGGCGCGCATCCTCACGGCATTGCAGGTCCACCTGCCGGTGCAGCAGGTCGCGCACCTGGCGATAGAACGCCGAGTCGTAGGCGCCACGGAACATCATCGCCAGGTCGTCGCTGTCCTGCCAATGCGTCTTGCGCCCGAGCTGGTCCTTGACCTGCTGGTAGAACACGGTGCCGGGCAGGGGATAGGACACGCTGACGCCGATGTCGTCCGGCCGCGCCTGCGCCACCAGCCGGCGGGTGGCGAGGATGTCGTCCAGTTGCTCGTCCAGGTAGCCCAATTGCAGGAAGAAGCCGACGCGGATGCCCTGCGCGCCGAGGCGCTGGCGCGCGGCGATCACGCCGTCCACGTCGGTGCCCTTGGTCATCTTGTCGAGGATGCGCTGGCTGCCGCTCTCCGCGCCGATCCAGGCCTCGCGGCAACCGGCCCGCGCCAGCGCGGCGGTCATGCGCTCGCTGCACAGGTCGGCACGGGTCTGGATGGTGAAGGGCACCGCGCCGTCGGCGGCAGCCAACGCGTCGGCGAAGTCCTCCACCCAGTCGACGTGGAAGCCGAAGATGTCGTCGGCCATCCACACATGGTCGGGCGCGAAGCTGCGCTTGAGCTGGGTCATCTCCGCGGCCACGTCCTGCGCCTCGCGGCGTTTGTAGTGATTGCCCCAGATCGGCTTGGCGCACCAGTTGCAGCGGAACGGGCAGCCGCGCGACGCGGCCATGTTCAGGCTGAAATGGCCGTGCCGCTGCTGCCAGAACGCACGGTAGCGGGCGATGTCCAGCAGGTCCCAGGCCGCCGTCACCGACAGCCGCGGATCCGGAGGCCGCGCACCGATCTGTGCGCGCTTGAGTTGCGGCAACACCGCGCTGGCCACCTCGGCGATGCCGGCCACCCAGCGCGCCGGGTCGATGTCCGGTTCCGCCTGCAGGCGCGCCACCAGTTCCAGCAAGGCCGCGATGCCTTCGCCGATCAGCACCGCGTCGGCACCGGCGGCGAGGAATGCCTCCGGGTGATCCGACGCGTCGGAGCCGGCGACGATCACCCGGCTGCCGCCGGCGCGCGCCTCGGCGATCATCCGGCACGCGGCCTCGCGCATCCTGCTCAGGCACATCTTGGTGAGGAAGTTGAAGTTGTCCTCGTAGAACACCACCAGGTCGGGCCGCTGCGTGCGAACGGCGTGGTCGTAGTCCTCCACACCCTCGGCGAGCATCGCGTCGAACAGCGTCAGTTGGTGTCCATGTTGGCGCAGCAGTGCCGCCACCTGCAGCGTGGCCAGCGGCGGATACGGCTTGCCACGCTCCCATTGCTTGGGGTCGTAGCGCAGGAAGTAGGAGTGGCTGACCTGGATCTTGAGCATCGGCGAAAGGTCTCGTTCGGCGCCGTGGGGGAGGGGCGCATGCAGCGATGGCCGCGCGCAGGTGGCCGTGGCGGTAGGTGCCGGGCCTGCGTCGTTTGGTTGCGCGCTGCGTGGGTGGCGCCGTCGCAACCTTTGGCCGCGACCAGCGCACCCACGCTGCATCCACTCAAGCGACTCTTCTCCGATGCAGCGATCGACCGTGCGTGTTCTGGACGTGGAGACAAGCGACCACGCCGCGCCTGTCGTCGCCGCGAGCGGCGCCTGCGATCCGTTCCACACCCGGTTGCCGCGACCGCACACGCTCAGCAAGCAACTGCTCGGCGGCCGCTTCCACTTCGAAAGCAACAGTCCGGCCCTGCTGGCCTTGGTGGAGGCCGCTTTCGGCGCGGTGCCGGCGCATCGCCTGCCGGAGAGCGCTGCGTTCCGTATCGAGCTGACCCTGGTGAACCGCGGCGAGGCGCCCTACGCGCTGGCGTTGGAACCGCCGCCGGTGCAGACCCATTCCGGTGCCGGCGTGTTGAGTGGGGTGATCGATGCGCACAACTACGTGGTGCTGGTGCCCGAGCAGGGCAGGGCGCTGGTGGTGGTGTCCGAGGACATGCTCGCGCACGCCTACCACGTGCGTTACGAACTGATCGAGTTCGCCGTGTTCGTCCTCGCCGCGCGCGGCATGCGCCTGGTGCCGCTGCACGGCGCCTGCGTCGGCCGCGATGGCCGCGGCGTGCTGCTGCTCGGCGGCAGCGGCGCCGGCAAGTCGACCCTGGCGCTGCACAGCCTGTTGCGCGGGCTGGAGTTCCTCGCCGAGGATGCCCTGTTCGTCGCGCCGCAGTACCTGCTCGCCACCGGCATCGGCAACTTCCTGCACCTGCGGCCGGAACTGCTGCGCCTGCTCGACCCGCAGACCTGCGCCTGGATCGCAGCGGCACCGATGATCCGCCGCCGCAGCGGTGCGCTCAAGCACGAGGTCGACATCCGCCAGGGCGACTGGCGCCTGGCACAGGCGCCATTGCGGCTGGCCGCGGCCGTGTTCGTCTCGGCCACCGTGGCGGCCGATCCGCAGCGCCTGCTGCAGCCGCTGCCCGACGCGGACGTGGCGGCGCGCCTTGCCGCGGACCAGCCCTATGCCGCGGGCCAGCCGCACTGGCCGTTGTTCGCCCGTCAACTGCAGCGGCTGGGCGTCTACGAACTGCAGCGCGGCACCCATCCGGAGGCCTCGGTCGATGCGCTGCAGACGCTGCTGGGCTGAGTCCTCGCACAAGGTGATGGTGCCGGCGATGCGCGTTGCCGGCGTCCGGGAGTGTCGGCTAAGCAAGGTGTTCATGGTCCACGGCACAGACACCCGACGATGAGCACGCGACCGGATCCAGCCTCGCACCTGCTGCGTGCCTTCATTGCCGTACTCGGTCGCGGCGAGTGCCTTCGCATCGCCTGGTACGTGCTGCTGTCGCTGCTCGGTGCACTGGCCGGCGCGCTCGCCGCGGTCGCGTTGGTGCCGCTGGTGCAACCCGGCCATGTACTGACCCTGGCCGGGCACGCCTTGCCATTGCCGAGCGGCTTCCTCGCGCAGACCCTGCTGTTCGTCGCCGCCAGCAGCGGCTTCGCCCTGCTGCGCTGGTGGGCGACGCGACTGGCCGCGGACCTGGCCAGCCGTCACGCGCTGGACCTGCGCCGGCAGGTGCATGCGCGGCTGCTGCAGGCGCCGCTGCCGGCCCTGGCCGATGCCAGCTCGGCGGAAATCGCCAACCTGCTCACCTACAACGTCGAGATCGTGGTGCAGGGTTTCAGTGCGCTACTGCAGTTGCTGGTGGCGGCGATCACCGCGGCGGTGAGCCTGGCCGCGGCATTCCTGGTCTCGCCCATGTTGGTGCTGGCACTGCCGCCGCTGCTGGCGCTGGGCCTGCTCGCCTTCCGCATCGCCGGCCACGAACAGGCCCGGGTCAGCCGCCAGTACGTTGCCGACATGACCCGGCTGTTCTGGCTCAGCGAGGATTTTCCGCGGCGCCTGCGCCACGTGCGTTCGTTCGCGCGCGAGGCACGCGAGCAGGAAGCCTACGAGGCGATCGCCGGTCGGCTCGCCCATGGCTACGCACGGCAGCAGGCGCTGGTCGCGTCCGGCCGCCTATGGCTGGAACTGGCGGCGGTGGCGGCCGTCGCCGCGATCATGCTGCTGGCCGGGATGTGGCACGGCATCGATCGCGGTGCGCTGATCACCGTCGGCCTGCTGCTGGGACGGCTGCTGCCGTACCTGGTCTCGACCCGGCAGAGCGTGCAGCAGCTGCGCTCGGCGGCGCCGGCGCTGGAGCTATGGCAGCGCTATGTGGCGCTTGGCACGCCAGCACGGGCGCCAGCGCCGTCACCGCCAACCACGGTGGCAGCGCAGTCCAGTGCAGCGACCGAGGCGGCGGCGCCAGCGGCCATCCAGATCGAACGCATCGGTCTCGCCCCGCCGCTGGCCGCCGTCGCCTTGACCGATCTGGTCCTGGCGCCCGGCACGCTGACCCTGATCAGTGGCCCGTCCGGGGTCGGCAAGAGCAGCCTGATGGATGCGCTGGCCGGCATGGTCGCGCCCCCGCAGTTCGTCGCCCACTGCGACGGCCACGCGCTCGACTTCGCCGGCTATCGTGCCGCGCTACAGCCCTTGGCCTACGTCGCCCAGGGCGTGCGGCCCTGGCAGCACACCGTGCGGCACTGCCTGGCCTGGGCGGCGCCGAGCGCGGGCGAGGCGGCGATGTGGGAGGCCCTGCGCGACGTCGGCCTGGCCGCACGTCTGCAGGGCGGCGCCGGCCTGGACACCGCCGCGCACGGCGCCGGCGCGCGCCTGTCCGGGGGTGAACTGCAGCGGCTGCTGCTGGCCCAGGTGCTGCTGCGGCAACCGCGCGTGGCCTTGCTCGACGAAGCCACCAGCGCCCTCGACGCCGTCGCCGAACAACAGGTCCTGAGGACGCTGCGGCGCCGCTTGCCGCAGACCGCTCTTGTGGCGGTGTCGCATCGGCTCGGCCTGACGGCGATCGCCGACCAGTGCGTGATGGTGCAACGCGGGACTGTCGCCCCGCTGCTGCTGGCCGATCGCGCGTCCTGAGCCAACCGGGAGTCACCCGCGCGGCCTGCGGCGGCGCGTTGATCCATGCTCATCTCCCCATCTGCACGTCCGAGCCGCTACAGTGCGCCGCTTCGTTCGCAGCGTATCGACCCCTGCGCCCGATCCGGCGCAGGGCAGGGCGCAGGCAGCGGGCGAGAGCCGTAGGCGCGATGCGATCGCCAGCAGCGAACCTCGGATCGACATGATGACCAGCGGTGCCCGTGAACTGTTGAAGTGGATCGCGCTGGTCTTGATGACCGGCGACCACGTCGCCAAGGTGTTCTACGGTGGCTATGTGCCGGTCGTGTCAGAACTCGGCCGCATCGCCTTTCCGGTATTTGCCATCGTCCTGGCTTACAACCTCGCGCAGCCTGGCGTCGACACGCTCAAATCGTTCCGCAGGCTGCTGCTGTGGGGCATCCTGGCGCAACCGGTGCATGGTCTGGCGTTCGGCTTCTGGGTGCCGTTCAACGTTCTGCTGAGCTTCGCACTGGCCAGCGCCGCCATCTGGAGCATCCAGCAGCGGCAGTGGGTGCTGCTGGGCATGTGCAGCGTCGTCGCACCGTTGCTAGTGGATTATCAATGGTCCGGCCTGGCGCTCGTGCTGTCGGCGTGGTGGCTGTTCCGCTCCTCGGTCGCAGCGCGGGGGGCGACGTCCGCGGATATAATGCCCAGCGCAGCGCGGTCGTGGGACGGGCGCGGCTTGCGCCTGATCCTGTTCTTCGCCGCCTTCGGCCTGCTGTGCTGGTACAACCGTAACGGCTGGGCGTTGCTGGCGATTCCGTTGTTGCTCGCGCTTGCGCCGCGCAACTTCCAGGTCCCACGTATGCGCTGGGCTTTCTATGGGTACTACCTTGGACACCTGGCGGTGCTGGCGTTACTGACCAAGGTGTTGGCGGCGTAGTGCGGCTGGAAAGGGTAGAAGTTCCTACAGTCGGCGCAGCGGCCAAAGAGTGGCCATCGCTTTACCCAAGCCAGACCCTCTCCACCAGATGTTTGACGTTCGCCAAGCCAAAAAACAAAGCCCCGCAAACGGGGCCTTGTTCCTAAGAAAACGATGTCGCACATAAAGTCATGCAGGTCCAACTCACCCCTGCGGGATGTCGCACTTCATCTTTCCATCCACGTAGTACGGCTTGGGGACGTCCGGATTCTGGCTGCTCTTTTCGAACACCACCTCGAACGAGTTGGGATCCGGCGTGCCCTTGCGCGACGTGCAGGCCTCCTGCAACTTCTTCTTGACCGCGGCGATGCCGGCTTCGCGGTTGGCACCGTCCGCGCTGTTGGTGAGATTGGCGACCTCGGCGAAGGCCGGCGAGGCGAGGCCCAGCAAGCTTCCTGCGAACACGAGTGCGTACAGCTTCTTCATGGCGTCTCCTTGTTGTTGGGTATCCTTACGCAGCCGGAGGCGTTTGTCGCCACGCATGCGTCAATGCCTGGCACAGCGGCCGTCTTCCAGCGCGGGGCTAGCATAGGCAGCGGTGGTTAAGGCTTCGTGGGGATAGCGGCGGCACGACGTTGCAGCACCACCCTCGCAGCGATCGTGCATCTCGGTCTCGGTTGCGCCCTGTAGCCGATACGCGTGGCCCGGGGGTGCCCAACCCTGAAAGGGCATGTCGCCAGCGCGACAGCGGAGGCTACTCGGTACGCGGCGCCTCGTAGTTCTGGCCGGGCTGCAGCGTCGTCACGTAGGGACCGTTCCAGTCACGGTCGAAGATCCGCGTCAGCGTTTCGGCCGGGCCCTTGCCCTTGACGAACACCGAAGCATCCACCGCGGTGTTGAAGTAGCTCCATTCCCAGTTGCCGGTGCCGATCACGCTGCTGCGGTCGTCGGCCACCGCGTACTTGGCGTGCTCGACCCGCGCATACGGAATGAAGCCCTGCGGCGCCGGCGGCAGACGGCTGAACTTCACCGTGATGTTCGGCAGCGCGGCCAGGCTCTTCAGATACGCCTGCATCGGTTCGCGCAGCGCCCAGTCGGCGACGATGATGTGCACCTGCACGCCGCGCGCGGCGGCATCGCGGATGGCGCTGTCGACCGGCGCCCACCAGCCCTTGGGCCCGAAGCTGCGGATCGCCGAGAGCGTCATCACCTGGATGCGCAGCGCATGCTGGCTGGCTGGCGCGGATCATCTCGACAAGCGCCGGTTCCTCGGCGCTGACCCACGCCGGCTGCAGCGCCGGCGGGCTGAAGGCGGGGTAGGCGATCAGCGGCGCGTCGCTGCCGGCGTCCAGCAGCGCCGGATCGGTGGCCGTGGCCGGGGCGAAGTCGGGCGGCTGCACGCCGCGTGCCTGCGCCTTGGCCAAATCGCCCTCGTCGGCCAGGCGCCAGCTGTAGTCGAAGCTGGCGGCGAAGGTCCTGGCGAAGCGTGCATCATCGATGCGCGCCCCGATCTCGTGGATCTGCTCCAGCGCCCGCCAGTCCCAGTTCTGGCTGCCGACGAATACGCTGGCGTCGTCGACGATCATGTACTTGGCTTGCAGCACGCCGTCGGTCAGCTTATAGACCGGCAGCACCCGCACGGGTGATGCCCGGCACCTTGCCCAGCCAGGCGACGCTTATGTGCACGTTATCGTACTTTGCACCTTTGGACTCTTAACGCCATCGCTGTCTTCCAAGTAACGATTGACGACGATGACACTGCCTGGCACTGGCCTGAGCGCAGTGCAGCGTGACTCTCCCGACAAAACGCCCGGGTTGGGGCCAGGTGAGATGTATTGCGGCACTTGTTGGCTGCACTGGTAGCCTTGAGGGCAACTTACGATCTCTGATCGCAAGTAAAGCGGATAGGACGGCGTTCCGCTATACGTTACCGAATAGGGAATTCGAGTGGAATGGGCGCCCGTTACAGGAGGTGCGCTGGTGATCGTCAGCGGGCGGCAGTCGGTCTCGCCTTTCTTGAAGGTTCGATAACCCTTCTCGACGCCCTTCATGGCGGCAAGGCGGAACGCGGAAGTTCTGAGTGCCGTGGAGTCCTCGGTATTGGTGTGAAAGCCAACTTCCACTATCGCAGTCGGCATGGATGCTTCTCGGATCTCCGCATAGGATGCGCCGTCCTTTAGATCCGGCTGGATAACATAATCCGAGTAAGCAGGCAGCGCCTGGATTATTTCTTTCATATAACACATGATGTTCTTGGACAGCTGCACCGACTGCGGATCGCCAATCTTTGTGACAATTGATGCGCCATGTGCTGTTGGCGTGCCTGCATTGGTATGGAGGGAGATGAAGGCTTCGGCTCCGATATGGTTTGCGTAAAGAGGGCGCGTCACCAAATCTTCATCATAATGCCTGAGATTGAAGCGCGCTTGGTTTATACCATTTGGGAAGCGACCCCATATTGTACTTCCCTCGTCCGGGAGGAGGCTCTTTACAAAGTAGCGCGATGCGAGGTCAGCCCAAGAGTGCCTGCTCTCGTCTTCTATTCCCCCATTGAAGATGTCACGCGTGTGCCTGACAGAAGTGACAAACTCACGGCTCCGAGTCGTCAAATAGGTCTCTAGCGACGCGGCGTACAGCGGCGTAATGTTATCTTCGTAGATATCAGTCGTCCCCGCATATGCCTCTGGGCGCTGCAGCTCCCAAGTGTTGGTTAAGAAGTGAAGATATCGACCATGACCGGGATTGATCACTACCAGACCTTGCGTTGTACTCGATTTGGTTTTTACGTATTCTATAGAGCTATGCTTTTCTTTCTTCTCTTTGTCGCGAATGTAGATTGGTGGAAACAACTCATCAAGTGTCTTTCCGTCGATACGGGCTCTGATGGATAGAAAGGTAACTTCCCCCTGAATGTAGCTATTAAGTTCCTCCGTTACTTCGCGCACCTTTTCGCCAAGGCTCTCGTCAAAATCCATTTGTTCTCTTGGTATGAAGCCTGGCCCGAGGTCTACCCAAATGATGCTTGAACTCAGCTCAGGCGTGATTCGGACCGAAATATTTTTATCTTGACCAGGCAATCGCTCCAATTGGTCCACAAACTTTTGGAGGTCAGGCTCAATCTGTTCCAGAACTTGGGCACCCTCTGGTGTTAGCGTCCGCTCATGATCTTGGGGGGATATCTGTGCGATCGTCGGCACCGCAAATGTTGAAGCCATTACCAACGATAGCGCCATTCCTTTAGTACTTCTTCCACGTTCCCTACGCATTTGTCACTCCTTTGAGTTTACGTCTAGAGTTCTCGTGATTGGCCTTATAGAGAAAGCGGCAAGCAAATTCAACAAGCCATATAGCACGCTGAGGCTGCCACTCTTAACTTTCCCCTGCATTGATTTTTTGAAGCAGGGATATGCGTCACGCTTGGAATATTCCTGTGTCCCGCAATAATCGCGCGCCTGCATAAACATGCCCGTTTGAGCCCGCGAGTGATGGACCGCATCTTGGCACATGGTCTACGCGTGGAGGAAGCGGCGCATGCCACCGGGATCAGCGTGCGCACTGCCTACAACTGGCTCAGGTGGTGCAAGGAAGAAGGGGCAGCGGGGCTGATGGATCGATCCTCGCGGCCACGTCATTGCCCACACGCCACCCCGCAGCCCATCGTGGACCAGATACTTGAGCAACGCCGCTGCCGGCAAACTTACCGCCAGATCGCCGGGCAGCTTCCCGTGGCACCAAGCACCATCGCCCGGTTGCTGCGCCGTGCAGGCCTGCATCGGCTGGCCGAGCTGGAGCCAGCGCCGCCACACAACCGCTACGAATACGCCCAACCGGGGCAACTGCTGCATCTGGACATCAAGAAGCTGGCCCGCTTCCGCCAGCCCGGCCATCGGGTCACCGGCAACCTTCAGGTCAATTCCGATGGCATCGGCTGGGAGTACATCCATCTGGCCATCGACGACCATTCGCGGGTCGCCTTCGGCTGCATCGAGCCGGATGAACGCGGCATCAGCGCCTGCCGGGCGCTGATGAAAGCGGTTCGTTACTATCGGTGCGCTTTGCGCGTGCGCTGACCGACAACGGCGCCTGCTACACGTTCCGTCGCTTCCGCCGTTTGGTACGCCGGCTCGGCATGCGTCACCTACGCACCAAGCCGTATACCCCGCGCACCAACGGCAAAGCCGAGCGACTGGTGCAAACCACTCTGCGTGAATGGGCCTACGCGCGCTCCTACGTCAACTCCCAACAACGCGCCGACGCCTTCCCCGCCTGGGTGCATCACTACAACTGGCATCGCCCTCACGCAAGCCTCGGATACCTGTCGCCCATCTCCCGTATCCCAATGAACAACGTACTGGGTTTACACATCTAGGGATTGCCTGAACCCTGAAGGTGCATGCCGCCAGCGCGACAGTAGAAGCTACTCGGTACGCGGCGCCTCATAGTTCTGGCCAGGCTGCAGCGTCGTCACATAAGGGCCGTTCCAGTCACGGTCGAAGATGCGCGTTAGCGTCTCGGCCGGCCCTTTGCCTTTGACGAACACCGAGGCGTCCACTGCGGTGTTGAAGTAGCTCCACTCCCAGTTACCGGTGCCGATGACGCTGCTGCGGTCGTCGGCCACCGCGTACTTGGCGTGCTCGACCCGCGCGTAGGGAATGAAGCCCTGCGGCGCCGGCGGCAGGCGGCTGAACTTCACCGCGATGTTCGGCAGTGCGGCCAGGCTCTTCAGATACGCCTGCATCGGCTCGCGCAGCGCCCAGTCGGCGACGATGATGTGCACCTGCACGCCGCGTGCGGCGGCATCGCGGATGGCGCTGTCGACCGGCGCCCACCAGCCCTTGGGACCGAAGCTGCGGATCGCCGAGAGCGTCATCACCTGGATGCGCAGCGCATGCTGGCTGGCGCGGATCATCTCGACCAGCGCCGGCTCCTCGGCAGTGACCCATGCCGGCTGCAACGCCGGCGGGCTGAACGCGGGGAAGGCGGTCAGCGGTGCATCGCTGCCGGCGTCCAGCAGCACCGGATCGCTGGCAGTGACCGGAACGAAGTCCGGCGGCAGCACGCCGCGTGCCTGCGCCTTGGCCAAATCGCCCTCGTCGGCCAGGCGCCAGCTGTAGTCGAAGCTGGCGGCGAAGGTCCTGGCGAAGCGCGCGTCATCGATGCGCGCGCCGATCTCGTGGATCTGCTCCAGCGCACGCCAGTCCCAGTTCTGACTGCCGACGAACACGCTGGCATCGTCCACGATCATGTACTTGGCGTGCAGCACGCCGCCGGTCAGCGTATCGACCGGCAGCACCCGCACGGTGATGCCCGGCACCTTGCCCAGCCAGGCGACGCTGTCCGGGTTCTTGGCCAGGAAGGTGTGGTCGACCAGCAGGTGCACCGCCACCCCGGCACGGGCGCGGGCGGCCAGCGCGTCCAGTACCGGCGTCAGGCCGGTGCCGGGCTTCTCGGAGATGTAGAACGCGGCGATGTCGATGCGCTGCCTGGCGCCGTTGATCATCCCCAGCCAGGTCTGCTGGGTGCGCGGCACGCCGGGTTCGCCGTAGACGCTGGCCTCGGGCACGCTCTCGACGATCTGGAACTGCGAGGGCTGCGGCCGGGCCTCGGCACCGGTGACTGCCGACAGCAGCAGGCAGACCATGGCGGCGGACAGGAAACGGCGTGCGCGATGCGCGCTGGCGATGGAAGCGAGAGGCACGTTGGGTGTCCTTGCGGGAGCTTGGGAAGTGGACGCCGGGCGGCGATGCGCGTGCATGCTACCGGCAGCCGTCGTAGCTTGGCAGCCCGTTGCTGCAACACACGTGTCAGTGAGATGCCCCGGTGCCGATGGGTTCCGGATAGCTTGGCGCGGCCCTGTCCAGGCGCGTCAGCGCGTCAGGATAGAGCGCGCCGCCGATGCGCGCGCCGGTCGGGGCCGACCTCCATCGCTTGACGACTCACTGGCCGCATTGGATCGGGACGTTGCCATGCAGGGCTGCGCCGCGACCGACACGCCCGGCCGAGCAGCGGTTGCAGAAGAAACGCATCGCGGTCCAACGGCTCCCGCGACCGCGTCGCGCCATGCGGGAGGGTTCAAACGCGACCATCGGCGAATGCAGCCTGCGCCTGCGCAAACCACTGCCGCACCTGCTGGCGATGCGGCTCGCCCCAGCAGCGCACGAACTGCTGGGTGTGATGGTCGGTGGGATCGTTGAGCGCAGCGATACGTTGCGCGATATAGGCAGGCTCCAATCGCAGGCCGCAGTCGACCTCGATGCAGTGGCGCCACGCGGTGTAGCTATCGGGAATGATGGAAGAAGACATGAAGATCCCTGAAGTTCGGCACCCACCGCGGCGCAGCCCCCCGTGCGACGCACGTCGATGGTGGCCGGATGCGAACCGCGGCTGACTGACGGCAACGGCAGGCTTGCGCCCGTGATCGATTGTTCACTAATGTTATAGTGTAACTCAACCGATGCGCTGCATATGCGACCTGGCATTCCCCTGATCCTGTTGCTCCTCTTCGCCAGTTCGCCCGCCGCCGCTGCAATCCGCCACCACGGCCCGCATGTGCACGGCCAGGCCAACCTGGAGGTCGCCGTCGATGGCACGGCCGTGGACGTGCAGCTCAGTGCGCCCGGCATCGGCATCCTCGATTTCGAACACCCGACGCGCGACGCCGGCGAGCGCCAGCGTCTGCAGGCCGCGGTCGCCACCTTGCGCGGTGCAAGCTGGTTGCAGTTCCCGGTCGCGGCGGCCTGCTCGCTGCGCAGTGCGCAGGTCACCACCGAGGGCTACGACGTGGCGATGGCCGATCCGGACGAACCTGGCCACAGCCATGCAGAATTCCACGCCCACTACGCATTCAACTGCGCCCAGCCGACGCGACTCGATCACCTGCAGGTGTTGCTCCCGCAGCGTTTCCCGGGGCTGCACACGGCGGTGGTAGATGTCGCCACCGCTGCCGGGCAGGGCCGCACCGAGGTCGTGCCCGGGCAGACCCGGGTGAAGTTGCCGGAATGAACCAGCAGCCCGTCGTCGAACTGGCCGAGGTGCGCTTCGGCTATCCCGGCAGCGCCGCTCCGGTGCTGGACATCGCATCGTTCGCGCTGCCGCGTGGGCAACAACTGTTGCTGCGCGGCGCCAGCGGCTCGGGCAAGAGCACCTTGCTGGCGTTGATCGCCGGCGTGCTGCAGCCCACCACCGGCTGCGTGCGTGTGGCCGGTCAGGACCTGGCGGCGTTGCGCAAGGCCGCACACGACCGTTTTCGCGCCGACCACTGCGGCGTGGTCTTCCAGCAGTTCAACCTGCTGCCGTTCCTGAGCACCCGCGACAACATCGCACTGGGCCTGCAGTTCTCCGCGCGCCGCGGCCGGCTGGCACCAGGCACGCAGGCGTTGGACACGGAGATCGAACGGCTGATGGTCGCGCTGGGCCTGGACGTGGCGGCGCTGTGGTCGCGCCCGGCCGCCCGCCTCAGCGTCGGCCAGCAGCAACGCGTGGCCGCTGCGCGCGCGTTGATCGCGCGTCCGCCGTTGCTGCTCGCCGACGAGCCCACCTCCGCGCTCGACCCGTTGGCGGCGCAGGCCTTCCTGCAACTGCTGTTCGCAGAGTGCCGGCAAGGCGGCACCAGTTCGATCGTGGTCAGCCATGATCCGTCGATCGCACCGCTGTTCGACGCCCAGGCCGACCTGGCCACGCTCAACCGCGCCAGCGCCGGAGGGTCGCGATGACCCTGTTGAAGCTGGCCCTGGCCAGCCTGCGCAGCCGGCGCCTGGGCGTGGCGTTGACCGTGCTGGTGATCACCCTGAGCGTGACGCTGCTGCTGGGCGTGGAGCGGATCCGCACGCAGGCGCACGAGGGTTTTGCCAGCACGGTGTCGGGCACCGACCTGATCGTCGGCGCGCGCTCGGGCCCGGTGAACCTGTTGCTGTACTCGGTGTTCCATATCGGCGACGCCACCAATAACGTCTCCTGGAAGAGCTACCAGGACCTGAGCGCGATGCCCGAGGTGAAATGGGCGGTACCGCTGTCGCTGGGCGATTCCTACCGCGGCTACCGCGTGGTCGGCACCAGCACCGGATTCTTCGAGCACTATCACTACGGCGCCAAGCATCCCCTGGCGTTCGCGCAGGGCAGGGCATTCGACGACCTCTACGATGCGGTGATCGGCGCCGACGTCGCCGCCGCGCTCGGCCGCCACCTGGGAGACGAGATCGTCCTGACGCACGGTACCGGACGCATCAGTCTGGCCACCCATGCCGACAAGCCGTTCCGGATCGTCGGCATCCTGCGCCGCACCGGCACGCCGGTGGATTCCAGCGTGCTGGTCTCGCTGCAGGCGATCGAAGCGATCCATATCGACTGGCATTCCGGCGTGCGCCTGCCGGGCCAGCACGTCAGCGCGGCGCAGGCGCGGGCGATGGACCTGACCCCGGACACCATCACCGCCTTCATGCTCGGCCTGAAGACCCGCATCGCCACCTTCTCGGTGCAGCGGCGGATCAACGAGTACCCGGAAGAAGCGATGCTGGCGATCATGCCGGGCGTCACCCTGCAGCAGCTCTGGGGCACGCTGGGCACCGCCGAAGGCGCCTTGCGCATGATCGCCTCGCTGGTGGTGCTGCTCGGCCTGGTGTCGATGGTCGCGCTGCTGGTGGCCACGCTGCAGGAGCGCCGACGCGAGATGGCGATCCTGCGCGCGGTCGGCGCACGGCCGCGCGACATCGCCTGGCTGCTGTTGTTCGAGGCCGGCCTGGTCACAGTCGTGTCCTGCGCGCTGGCGCTGCTGGTGGTGACGGCGGCCAGCTGGCTGGCGCGCGGTTGGGTGCTGGAGCATTTCGGCCTGGCGATCAACCGCATCGGGCCCAGCGCGACGGAATGGGGCTGGCTCGGTTGCGTGCTGCTGGCCGGCGTGCTCGCCGGCATCGTGCCAGCCCTGCTGGCCTATCGCCGCACCCTGGCAGATGGCCTGTCGCCGGAGCTGTGAGCATGACGCGCTGGATCCTTCCCTTGCTGGCGCTCGCCGTGTTGTGCGGTTGCGGCCGGCAGCAATCCGCGGCCCCGGTGAAGGCGCAGGAAACAGCGGCGGCCCAGCCAGCGCCGGCCAACGACGCGGCGATCAACCCGCCGCTGGGCGAGCCCGACGCCGACGGCTATCGCGAGCTGGACTGGAGCGCGATGCTGCCACCGGCCGAGCTGAAGGCGCTGGAAAACAGCGATGAGGCGCCGGTCAACCACACCGGCAAGCGTGCGATGCCGCAGACCGGCACCTACAACACCGTGGCCGCCGTGCTGGCGCGCAAAGTGCGCCTGCCGGGCTATGTGGTGCCGCTGGACAGCGACGACGCCGGCCGCGTGCGCGAGTTCCTGTTCGTGCCGTACTACGGCGCTTGCATCCACGTGCCGCCCCCGCCGCCGAACCAGATCGTGCATGTGCGCCTGGACACCCCGATCGACCCACCCGACATGTACAGCCCGTTCTACCTGACCGGCCAACTGCGCGCCGAAACCCTCCACGGCGAACTCGCCGGCACCGCCTACACGATGGAGCAGGCGCACCTGCATCCTTATGAAAAAGGCTGATCGCCATTTCGCGCTGGTCGCGGTGCTGTGCCTGCTGGCGGCCTGCCACGGTGACGGCGGGAAGCAGCCGGACGCCACGCCGACACCATCACCGGTAGCGACGCACGCGACCGCAGCCGCCGACAGCGTCCCGGACACAGTGGAACGCTGGGAACAACTGGCGCCGGCCAACGACATCTACCAGCGTCCACCGCCGCGGATCAGCGCGTCCTGGCGAGGCGACGCCACGGTGATGGATCAGGCGGCGCCGGTCGACGATGGCCCGTCGGTGGTCAACGGCATGCCGATCGACCATTCCGGCACCCAACGCGCCGCGCAGTTCGGATCGTCGCAAGTGGTGAAGGGGCTGGAAGGCAAACGCTTCGCCCTGGACGGCTACGTGGTGCCGCTGGAAAGCGACGACGAGGGCAAGGTCAGCGAACTGCTGTTCGTTCCGTTCTATGGCGCCTGCATCCACGTACCACCGCCGCCACCGAACCAGATCCTGCACGTGGTGCTACGCACCCCGATCGACGTGCCCGAGCTGTGGGACCCGTTCCACCTGCAGGGGCGGCTGCATCTGGCCGACTTCAAGGCGGATATCGCCAATGCCACCTACGAGGCGGAGGACGCCACGATCACTCCGGTGCAGGGCTGAATGCGCGGATCTGTGCGCCTGAAGTCGCCCATGCTTTTGGCGATCGCGATCGCCGCCTGTGCGTTGGTTATTACCGGCGGCGTGCTGCTGACGTTACGCAAGCACGGGCACGTGGTATCAACACCGAATGCTGCTGCGACCACGGCGACCCATCCGCCAACTGTGCCCGCATTCCATGTCGCGCCATTGTCCGACGATGCAGCCGACAAGCGCATCACCACACTGCTGCAAAGCGACGCCGCATTCGCGCGCGACGCCACTTTCCTGATCGTGGCCAGCGTCCGCGAACGCTGCGCACCCGCCCATGCCGGCGAACTGGCGAAGATGGCCAACCGCGCCCGCCTGCCGGTATTGGCCGCGACGTCCGAGGTGACCGCACGCGAACCGGACCTGGACCATCCGATCTACCAGGCGATCCAGCGCATCGCCGCTGCCGCACCCTGCGGCCGCGCACTCGACCTGGCCGCGACCGGCCTGCCGCTGCAACTGGACCCAGAACGCTACGCGGCAGCGTTCCCCGACAGTTACTACCAACCGACGCTGGACACCGTGCCGCACGAATACGCCGGCCAGCCGCTGGGCGCCCGCGCGGCGCAGGAATGCCAGTCAATCGCCTACGCGGTGCTGCCGCTGGGCCGGGACGGCTGGCAGTGCAGGGCGCTGTGGTCCGGCGTGCGCCCGCGGATCGTCAAGGCCTGCGAGCAGGCCCGTAGCGAAGCCGGGCAAGGGGCTGGTGACGCGATTCCGCCCGAGGTCGCCAACCGGCTGACGCCGGTGGTGGCTGGCTTGCTGGAGAAGTTGCCGGAATCCTGTCGCTGAGCGCGCGCGTGCTTTCGCACGGCGGAAGCTAACGGCTCCGAAAGGCCGGAGTTGGCCAAGACAGAAGTTCGCGAAGCAGCTGATTAGAAAGGCTCCCACGCCACGTTATCGCGTCGGGCCTTACGTTGACGTGCCCCCGAACCCCTGCAACCGCACCTGGATGAACTCCAGTAACGCCCGAACCCGAGCAGTGACCGAATGACGGTGACTGTAGGCGCCAAGCAATTGCAGCGGTGCGGGGCTTAGATCCAACTGCACTTCCTGCAACCGGCCCGCGGCAAGATCGTCCTGGCACGGGTGGGCTGCAACGATCGCGAAGCCAAGTCCCTGGCGCGCGCCGGCCACAGCAAGCTCTCCGCTATTGACGCGGTAGCGGCTGCGCACAGGCACCTTCACGATCTCGCCCGCAGGATCGAGAAACTGCCAGGGCTGGCCCTTCAGTGCGCTCACGGTGGTGATGCAAGGCAAGGACTTGAGTTCGCGCACGTAGCGCGGCGTTCCGGTTCGGGCCAACAGCGCGGGGGACGCGACCACGATGCTGGGCAGTGTCGCCAGTTCGCGGGTAATGAACGCACTGTCATCCTGACGTCCGCGATGGAAGACGATGGAGAGGTCCATGTCCTCGCGCAACACTTCCAGGCCGGTCAGGCGCGTGTCGCATTCCAACTCAATGCCAGGATGAAGACTGCAGAATTCGGCAAGGATAGGCGCGAGCAGCCTGGGCGCTTCGTTGGGCATGCACATCCTGAGAGGCCCCTTCAAATCGCCCTGTACTGCGCCGAGCTCCTCCTCCGTGGACAGCAAGGCGTCGAGGACCGGTTTGGCGCGCTCGTAAACCAGCCTCCCGGCCTCCGTCATGCGCAGGTGGCGCGTGCTGCGTTCAAGCAAGCGAACGCCGAGCCTGCGCTCCAGTGCCGCGACGTGACGGCTGACGTTCGACGACGGCAGGGCCAGCAGGCGACTCGCGCCGGAAAAGCTCTGCTCGTCGACGACGGCCACGTAGACACGAACTGCATTCAGGTCGAGCTTGCTGCGCACCGTTATCCCACCTGAGGTATGAAAGCCCGCCATTTTTGCATGCTAGTTTGCGTAACTGGTGGAGACCAAGATGCACTCCCGTCCAACGGCTGCCCTGCAACGGCACGCCTGGACCAATCGAATCGGGATGCATCGGCATGGAGATCGGAATACTGGGTGGCGGCATCGCAGGCTTGAGCGTGGCCCTCGCGTTGCACAAGCAGGGGCACATGGTCCACGTCTATGAACGTCGGAACGGGCCGGCCACCATGGGTGCTGGCGTGACGCTTTGGCCCAACGCTGGCTTTGTGCTGCAAGAGTTGGGGTTATTGGAGGATGTCGCGGCAGCGGGCGGCCGGCCATTGTCAGTGCAGCGCAAGGACGCAGCGGGTAACTCGCTGGGAGGCCTGGACATCACGCTGCTGGACCGACTCATGGGCTACCCGACCCATACGATCCTGCGTCGGGACTTGCAGGCGGTGCTGCTGGACCACGTGGCACGCGCTGGTATCCAGGTGGAGTTCGGGCATCGCGCGGTAGCCATTGATCTGGATGCCGGCGATAAGGCCGTGGCGCGGTTCGAGAACGGGAAGCGTATCCGCCCGGACCTGCTTATCGGCGCGGATGGGCGCATGAACTCGGTGGCGCGCAGGTTCGTCGCAGGGGACAACACGCCCATTTACCAGGGCTTTGTGAACTGGATCGGCGTTGCACAGGGAAGTGGCGCGTTGGTGAGCGACCTCGCAATTCAGGACTACTGGGGGTCTGGCGATCGTTTCGGTTGCGTCCCGATCCGGACAGATCTGGTGTACTGGGCCGCCGCGCAGGCGCGGCCATTGCCCGAGGCGACGCCAGCAGCGGATCTGCGCAAGGAGGTGATGGATCTGTTTGCAGGATGGCCCGAACCTGTCGCGCGCCTCATCGAGGCCACGCCGGCGCACACCATCCAGCTGATTGCCGTCCATGACGTGGAGCCGCTGCACACATGGAGCCGAGCAAATGTGCTGCTCGTAGGAGATGCGGCGCACGCGCCGCTGCCGACCTCGGGCCAGGGCGCCTGTCAGGCATTGGAAGACGCCTGGCATCTGGCGCGGTGCCTCGCTGGCGCCGACGGTGGCCTTGATGAAGCACTGCCACGCTTCGCCGCAGTCCGCGGACCAAAGACCTTAAAGCTGGCAGAGCAGGGCCGAATGTTCGCACGCGGCCTTTTCGCCCAAGACCCCGAAACCTGCCGTCTTCGCAATGAGCGCGCCAAGGCGTCCGATCCAGTGCGCGATGCCCAGGCCATGGCGGCAACATGGTCGCAGGGGTTGCCGATGGCCGACTGCCTTGACCGGGCGCCGGCCAACGGTGCTGGCAGTCTGTATCGTCTATGACAGACGATTTTGATCCGGGCGTAGCATGGTATTTCTGGCCGCCCGAGCCAAAGATCAGCAGTTTATCGCCTCTCGTTCGTCCACTCTTCGTGGGAGAAAAAAGTGCGGGCTAAGCCGGAAGGCATGTCAACGAGGGCGCTCAGTCTTTAGCTGACCCGCAGCTCTGAGAAGCCCAAGTGCCCACTCGACGCGGTCTGATGCAGTGTCGACCAAGTTGCCGGGGTCTTCTCCCAGCAGCGCTCGAAGTTGATGCGGGGCGAAGACCAGGTCGACGAAGTTGCGTGCCAACGTGGACGGGTCGGCAGGTTGATCCGGGCCATCGAGAATCGCCACGCGGACGCGCTGCAGCCCGCCCTCCCAACCGATCCGGTTGACCTCAGTGGCAAGCGCCGGCGCTCGGATGGACGTGCCGACGACCAAACGCATCATGGCCACTGTCTCGGGTTGCAAGGCGTGCGCGAGTATTCCTTGACCTGCGAGCCTTAGCCGCCCCTCCAGATCCATCGGGACGCTGGCAGGGGCGGGCGCGGGCTGCGTCTCGACATCACGGCGAATCACCGCCTCGAAGATGGCGTCTTTGTTGGCATAGCGGGCATAAAGACTTGCCTTTCCTGCGCCCGCCAATCGCGCAATGTCTTCACACGAGGTGTGCTCGAAGCCGCGTTCCAGAAAAAGTTGCAATGCCGCGTCGAGTAGGCGCCGCTCGACATCGCCCGCCTTATCTAGCGGCGGCCTCCCGCCTTTGGATTTCTGCTTCGCAGTTTTCATCGACGAAAAGTTACACGGCGCTTGCGCTTTCAACAACTGAACGATATCGTTCAGTTGTTCTCTGCACGAGCCCTGGGCTGCACGTTGCATCGCAGCCGATGTGACAGGGCGCTTGTCTCTTCTATTGCACTGGCCATCCGCGGGTTTCGGCGCAAAAAGAGTCAAGCGAGAACGATGTGTCGAACGCCGGTCTGAATTCGCGGGTTGTCGTCGCCGGCGCCTTGACCCAGCTGGATAACGATCGCTACTGCGCGCGAACTTGGCAGACCGATCGTCGGACCCTAACCAGAACGTATGCATCGGGAGCCTAAAATGACGGACGCCATTGCACCGTTTCAGATCCACGTCTCACAGTCAGAACTCGATGACCTCCAGCAACGTCTCGGGCAAACCCGCTGGCCCAGCGCGGAAACGGTGAGCGACCAGAGCCAGGGCCCACAAGTCGAGCGCATTCGACGTCTGGTCGACCGCTGGCAGACTGGCTACGACTGGCGCGTAACGGAGAAGCTTCTGAATGGCTGGAACAGCAGTCGCACTACCATTGACGGATTGGATATCCATTTCCTTCATGTGCGCTCCCCGGAACCGGATGCGCTTCCATTGCTGTTGACGCATGGATGGCCGGGATCCATTCTTGAGTTTCGTGAGGTCATCGGCGCACTGAGTGACCCGGTAGCCAATGGCGGTAAAGCGTCGGACGCCTTTCATTTGGTGATTCCGTCGTTGCCTGGCTTTGGTTTCTCCGGGAAACCCGTCACCAGCGGATGGGGAGTAGGGCGAACGGCGATGGCATGGGTCCAGTTGATGCAGCGGCTGGGCTACGGCAAGCGGTGGGGTGCCCAGGGTGGCGACTGGGGCAGTGCGATCACGACAGCACTTGGATTTATGCAGCCGCCAGGCTTGGTCGGCATCCATCTGAACATGGTGATGTTCGACCCGAGCGCAGAGGAGATCGCCAACGCCACGCCTGCTGAGAAGAGGATGCTCGATGACGCCAAGCGCTACTACACAGAATTTTCCGGCTACATGCGGCTTCAAAGCACGCGGCCGCAATCTGTGAGTTTCGGCTTGGCTGATTCTCCGACCGGCTTGGCTGCCTGGATCTATGCGCTCTTTCAGGACGTCTCCCAAAGCAACGGCGAACCCGAAAAAGTGGTCACATTGGACCATCTCATCGACGACATCATGTTGTACTGGCTCCCCAATGCAGGCCCAAGCTCCGCGCGGTTTTATTGGGAAGCCGCGCATGAAATAGGGACAGCGATGCCTTCGCACGCGATGCGGACGCCAACGGGCATCAGCATGCTTCCAGGAGAACAGGTGCGTATTTCCCGGCAATGGGCAAAGCGACGCTTTGAGGATTTACGTTTCTTTGGAGAAGCGGAGCGGGGCGGGCATTTCGCTGCAATGGAAAATCCGTCCGCTTTTGCTGATCACGTGCGAGAGACCTTTCGGTCGCTTCGATGATGGTTGGCGGATTGGATGGATCCAGAGCGTTGGAGATCGCCATGGCGATCGCGTCACCATAGATGCCGACGGTGACCGGATTGTTGGAGACGTTACCGGAATCCTGTCGCTAAGCGCGGTTGCGGTTGTGCTGCGAGCGTAAACTGCTCCGAGCGCCACTTCTCAGGCTTCTCATTGCGCGCAGCGTGACGAGCAGCGCTTACGCATCCCGAAGCAGAAAGCGCCCAAAAAGCGCTGCTCATTGAGCTTCAGCACATGCAGGAAGCGACGCCGCTTGAGCGCGACACTTTTACCCAACGTGGGCGCGCCAGGGAAGATCGGGCACATGCGAAGGTAGATCGGGCGTGCTAGGAGACCAAAGAGGCTCATCAATTGAGAGCGAACAGGTAGGGTACGGTCCAAGCAAAGGACACGAACCGGAGAAGCTGCTGACGCGTTTCTAGCCGCATCCAATACAGGCGCGCCCGTGCCAGGCGAACATGTAATTTCGCAATCTTGGTACTAGTTAGCAGGTGTTGCGCGCCAAGAGCCATGGACACATGGTGTCGGCGATAGCATTTGGCCTTAGAGCGTGTTGCCTGGTCGCTGCCCACGCGTCTGTTGCCATCGCTTGCCGGCTTGGGCGCAACGACTTCACCTCAATCTAGGCGAAGTTTCCCGCCGGTCTGTTGCGCACTTCGACTACCACCTGACCTCAGTTCTCCCGGTTGCCGCGGGCGCCCGTCGATCTAGGAGTTGACAAAATCCAAGTTTGGAACAATCATCAGCTTTACAAATCCACGATTGGGAACCGGCAAGTGGACAAACTGGCAAGTCCCTCAGATATCTCCCACGAGTTGGCGCCTAGTCGCCTGAGCATTGTCGCGCAGGTGATGTTGGATGTTCTGGACAAGGCGCTGCTCGATACGAACACCGAACACGATTGCGCGTACACCCGCGGCACGCTCCCCTGGGGTCGTATCCGGAATGCGCTGAAGCAGTTGATCGCGACGCGGCGATATCCCTGGTTGAGTTTGAAGCACGGCGGCAATGACCTCCTGATCGGCATCGGCCCCCATCCTGTTCGGTTTTTTCTGGATGACCACCTTAATCCTCGCAAGCTTCGAGTGCTGAACCCCACCGAGAGTGAGGCAATCCAGCTTGAGCTCTTGCCCCAGTCCGGAGACAAGTCGGTCGATCTGTGGCGATTCATTGTCGAGCGCGCACTGACCGAGGACGACGAGCATCAGGTCTTCTTTGTCGGTTACAACCGAATGACTGAAGTGGTCGCGCAGTGGCAGTACAGCGAGTCGGTGCGTTCGCTCCATGCGGTGGACGATCACATCCCGGCAGCGGCTGAACTCGCGCCGCTCGACCTGACTCCTATTTACGACGAAGTAGCAACATCCGGTGATTCCTATGAAGCCAACGCAAACGCCGACGCAGTTGGTGACCGAGACCTTTAATGGCGGACAGCTTCGACTCGCGCGTCACTTTTGGGGCAAGACACTCAACGACGTAGCGGTCGATATCGACAAAACCCGTCAGTACGTCTCCCAACTGGAAACCGGAAAAGCAAAACCTCGATCAGATGACCCGATAGTTCTTTCGTTAGCGGATTCGCTCCAGGTCATGCCGGCATTCTTCTACAAGACTGCCGGTACTTTATTGTCTGAAGACCAGGCGCACTTCAGGAAATTGGCCACCACCAAGACCAGCACGCGGCAACGGGTGCTAGCGATGGGCACCATATTCGACCAACTCGTGGAGTTCTTCGACACGAAGGTGAGGTTGCCGGATGTCAATTTCCCGGATGAGTCCGGCGCTCACACGGCGGAAGAGATAGAGCTTGCGGCGGAAAGAGTGCGTCGCCATTGGTCACTGGGCGTAGGCCCAATCGCCCATATGGTGCGCGTGGTGGAGAGTGCGGGCGCCGTTGTGGCGTTCTTCAATGACGCCTCGACCGAGGTTGATGCTCTCTCGATCACGTCGCGGCGCCCGGTCATCGTCCGCAACGACGCCAAAGCCAGCCCGTTTCGGATGCGTTTTGACATAGCCCACGAGCTGGGGCATTTGGTCTTGCACGAAGGGCAGGTAACCGGGGATCGCAAGACCGAATCGGAAGCCAATCGATTCGCTTCGGCATTCCTCCTTCCCCGATCGACATTCCTGAAGGTTTTTCCCAAACGCGGAACCCGCATCGACTGGGCCGGTATTCGTGCGCTGAAGCTGGAGTTCCAAGTCAGCAAGGCGGCGATCTTGTATCGGGCCAAGTCCTTGGAACTGCTCGATGACGATCAGTACCGAGGTGCTGTGATTACCCTGAAGAACCGCGGCGAGGCTATTCAGGAGGCCGAAGACGCGTTCAGCCAGAAGGAAGAAGCGGAGATCGTAACCAAAGCGTTGGAAGTCCTTCGCATCCATCACAAGCTCGGTCGGGAGGCGGTGGCCAAGCAGTTGCACGTGAACCCCGCGCTACTCGCTCAGATTTTGCCCGTTAGCCCGGAGATTACCGAACCAACGCGGACGAAGCCCGTGTTACAGCTAGTGAAGTAACCCCACCAGAAGCATCGCAATGAGCAAAGGCCTAGACAGAACCGTATCCGTGTACTGCCTGTTGCTGCTCATAGACACCGCGGTCATTGCTATGAAGTATGGCTTCTAGCTGTCTACAAAAGCTTGGTCGATCCAAACTAAGCTTTTAAGACAATTTGGAGTCCGGGGGGGGGCTTGATGTGGGCCGATAACGAGACCGAACGTGATTTCCTGAACTTCTCTGGTGTGGCGGACACCATCGCCGAAATCATCGCGCAGGCTCAGGGTAAGCCGATTTCAATCGGCGTGTCCGGGCAATGGGGCAGGGGCAAGTCGTCGCTGATCAAACTGACACGAGCATCTTTGACGGGCCGTTCTAAGAAGAGCGGTGATCGGGACTTTGTTTTCGTGGAGTTCAATGCCTGGCTTTATCAGGGCTATGACGATGCGCGTGCGGCACTGATGGACGTTGTCGCCGAGAAGCTGCAGGAAGAAGCTGAAAAGCGGGGCAAGGGCAAGAGCAAGGTCCTGGAGTTCATCAAACGGATCAAGTGGTTTCGCGCCGCCAAGCTGGTAACTGGGGACGCCATTGCGTTGGCCTTGGGGCTGGCTCCAACCGGCGTGCTGGGCGGGCTCTTGCGTACGGCGAAAGGCATGGCCGATGGTGTGAGTCAGAAGGAGTTCGAGAAGGGTAAGGAGCAAGCCAAGGCAGCAGCCGACGAGGCTGGCTTCCTGCTGGGGGCCAAACCCGACGACTCTCCTCCTAAGGAAATTCAGGCGCTTCGCGATAGCTTTGAGGAAGCCCTGGAAGAGCTCGGCATCACACTGGTCGTATTGATCGACGACTTGGACCGATGCTTGCCGCCCACCACCATCTCGACGCTCGAGGCTATCCGGCTCTTCCTGTTCTTGAAGAACACGGCGTTTGTGATCGCTGCCGATGATGGAATGATCAAACACGCGGTGCGCAAGCATTTCGAAGGTCTTGAAGACGATACGTTGATCACCAACTACTTCGACAAGCTTATTCAGGTGCCCATCCGTGTGCCCGCACTGGGGACTCAGGAAGTTCGGGCGTACATGATGATGTTGTTCGTAGACAACAGCGAGCTTGAGGCATCTGTCAAGGAGATTATTCATCAGAAGGTCGGAGAGCGTCTGCGCCAGAGCTGGCTCGGAAAGCGCGTGGATCGTGCTTTCATCCAATCGCTGGAAATTGACCTTCCCCCTAGTTTGCTCGGTCAGCTGGACACAGCGGATCGGTTGGCGCCTTTGATGCTTGCCGCGTCGGACATTTCGGGCAACCCGCGCCTGATTAAGCGGTTTCTCAACGCGCTTTCGATACGAATGACGATTTCGAAGGCTCAAGGAGTCGGCGTCGATGAGGCCGTTCTCGCTAAGCTGCTGCTGTTTGAGCGCCTGGGCGATCCAAAGGCTTACGCCCAACTCATTGCTTCGGTAAGCTCGCATGACAGCGGTCACCCAACAATACTGGCGGAATGGGAGGAGAAAGCTGCCAGTGGTGGTGCTGTCGAATTGGCTGCACCTTGGCAAGGGTCTTTCGTGCAAGAGTGGTTGACGTTGCCGCCTGCGTTGGCGAAAGAAGATCTTCGTGGCGCGCTATACGTTGGCCGGGAACATGCGCCTCTGATCATGCCCGAAGACAGGCTGTCGTCAGACGCTGCGGACGTGTTGACTGGATTGCTGGCGAGCCCAGACATGGCGGGTGCACTGAAACCACGCTTGGCGGCCATCAGCCGTCCCGAGATTGCCATCATGATGGATCGCCTTTTGGATCGGGCCCGGCAGGAGCAGCAGTGGGGCGTTCCAGAGATCTTGGAGGCTTGCTTGATCGTGGGGGAGCACGATCCTGCCCAGGGGCTACGGTTGGCGTCCTTCCTTCGTGATCGGCCGATCGCGCAGATCCAAGCCAGCATCGTGCCGAAGGTCGATGGCCAACCATGGGCGGACAGTCTTTTCGATCACTGGCTCAGACAAGGAGTCGGTGGTCCAGCGAAGAAAGCAATCCAGCAAAGGACGAGCTGATGGGAACCTCTCAGAGCAGTAAAGGGCCAGGGCCGGGCGTGCCGATGATTCCACCGTGGGCGGACGACTCGGCGTCAGGTGGTCCACCTGAGGATGATCCTGGGCAGAACGGACAAGACGGACAGGACGGACAGCCTGGTGAAACTCCCACACCCACCCCGACGGCGCCACCGGGCAGGTGGGGGACGACCCGCAGGAACTTGGGGGACTACGCGCAAACCGGCGACAGCAGGTCGATGCGTAGGGCGCTGAAAGGGTACGTGCGCAGCGGGTATGGAGGATCCGGCACAGCATCTCGCCGGATGGGCAGCACCGCAACCACCGCAGGTTCCCTTTCTACAGCTCTCAGCAGCTTGGCCGGAGGGGCGAAGCCCGATCCCTCTGCGGTGTTGGATCGCGCTTTGCTGGTTGGGCGCAACGCCGACGAGATCATGGATGCGATCGTCGAAGCAGTGCGACCGGTGGATGGCACCCAGGATGCGGAAGCCTCACGAGCAGCGATTCGAGACGCTTTATCCGAGCTCTTAGCGCGCTACGAGAACGCTAACCTTCTGCAGCTGACGGACGAACAGCGGGAATTCGCGATTGAGCGTTTCACGGCAAACGACGTCGTTCGTCGGTTCGAGCTCGATACGGGCCAAGTCATCATCGAAAAGGCGCCTACCACCACCATGGGTTTGGCGAGGCTCAAGGAGATTCGCAGCTACATCAAGCAGACGGTGTCCGCTTCTTTTCGGGCCTTAAAGCAGGCAGGACGCCAACTGAATTCCGACAGGGTCACCCAAGTGGTGAGGGACGCGCTGAGGGAGACATTCACGGTGTTCGAGGAGTACGTGTCTTGAAGATCTTCTGTGCACCGAAGGGCTGTTCTGTCCCGCAAGGCCACGATCTAGAGGTTCTGCTTTACGGCCAGCGCAACCGGTCTAACGATCGCCAGGGCAGTGCGGGAGAAGCCGTCCAGCGGGAAATTTACCGAGCTGGACTACTGCCGGATCAACGTGCCTGGGACTTTCTCTCGCTGGCATTGGCGGTGGTGACGGCAGATGTTTCGGTGACGCGCCGTGACAGTCCCGACGGGTGGACGCGCCAGATAGAGCTCGTCGTTGCCGTTTCGGATCCTAGCTTTTGGTCCACCCAATCCAATGCCATCCAAGCAATGCTGGGCTTCCTGTCCACGGATCGCTGGAACATCAGTTTTGTCGAAGGAGGGCACACACCCAAAGCGCCGTCGAAGTTAGTTCGGCCCAAGGAAGATTGCGTGGTGTTGCTTTCCGGGGGGCTGGACAGCTTGGTCGGTGCGATCGATTTGGTAGAAAAGGGCTTTTCGCCCATTTCTGTGAGCAATGTGGTCCGAGGCGATGCGGACAATCAGAGCGTGTTCGCTGAGCGTATCGGTGCAGGCCTTAAGCACTTGGCTCTCAATCACAACGCTACCCCACCGTGGGATAAGGAAGATTCACAGCGCGCTCGATCCATCATCTTTTTGGCATTCGCTGTTGTCGCGGCAACCACGCTCGAGCGCTATCACGAAGGCGAGGAAGTCCCCGTGTTTGTTTGCGAGAACGGATTCATCGCCCTTAATCCATCTCTGACGCACACACGGTTGGGCAGCTTGAGCACCCGCACGGCGCATCCGGAGTTCTTGAGCAGGCTGCGTGATCTTCTGGCCTCAGCGGGGCTAAGGATTCGGCTGGAGAACCCGTATGAAGACAAGACAAAGGGTCAGATGTTGAATGAATGTATGGATCAAACCTTGCTGGAAGAACTTGCTCTCTCTTCCGTCAGTTGTGGCCGCTACCGCGTGTTTGGCTACCAACATTGCGGGCGCTGCGTTCCTTGTCAGGTCCGTCGGGCGGCAATCAATGCCTGGGAGCATGTGGACGACACGGGCTACAAATTCAAGAGCTTGGGTAAGAAGGACACCGATCACGCGAAGTTCGATGACGTAAGATCCGTCGCCATGGCCATTGCTGAAGTGAAGGCGGATGGGATCGATGCTTGGCTCTCTTCCTCCTTGTCGTATCCGCGGATGGGCGACAGGCCACGGCGCCGTGCGCTCGTGCAACGTGGGCTCGCTGAGCTTGAAAGCCTGCACGCAGAGCTTGGTGTGACGTGATCGACTTTCACTGCCACTTGGACCTGTATCCGGACCCTCACGCAGTCGCTGCGGCGTGCCAGGAGCGGGGCCTCTACGTCTTGTCGGTCACCACCACGCCATCGGCTTGGAATGGCACCTCGGCCTTGGCGTTGGGCAAGAGCCGTATCAGAACCGCCCTGGGGCTTCATCCTCAGGTGGCCCATCTGCGCAAGTCGGAGCTGCCGCTCTTCGAGCAATTGGTGGAGCAGACGCGCTACGTGGGCGAGATCGGTTTGGATGGGGCGCCAGAGTTCAAGCCGCACTGGAATGACCAAGTGGAAGTCTTCGAGCGAATCCTTGCAGCCTGCTCCAGCGCGGGCGGCAAGATCCTGTCGTTACACAGTCGCCGCGCGAGCAAAGACGTTCTGAGTCGGCTGGCAGAGCATCCGTGGGCAGGAATTCCTATCCTTCATTGGTTCAGCGGCACGGTGAAAGAGGTCGACAGGGCCGTCGAACTGGGATGCTGGTTCAGTGTGGGCCCAGCCATGCTAGGCAGTTCAAAGGCCCGTGCTCTGGTGGACCGCATGCCCAGGGAGAGAGTGCTCACCGAATCCGACGGTCCGTTTGCGCAAGTTGACGGCCGCTCCATTCTTCCGTGGGAGGCGTCGTCCGCGGTGCTGGGATTAAGCGCTGCGTGGGCAGTGCCGCCCACTGAAGCAGAGCAGCAACTTGCTGAAAATCTGAGGCGCTTAGGCTCGGCATCGTTCTAGAAGTGCCAGCGAGCCCACCGGTCAGCCGTCGCGGAGGCGAGCGGACGCCTTGTCGATGAAGAGTGACATCTCCAACCGGGAGGACATTGCCCCGGGCGGGACTTCTATAGCTAGCTTCTGGGCGAGCACTGATGCCAGAGCCATCTGAGCATCAGTTGGCGCCTTGATGTCCCAGTCCAAGGCTTCAGACAGTGCGCTGGTCAAGTGTTTGCCAAGCCTAACGTTGAATCGCTCACGCGCAGCAGCCTCTCGCAACCGGGCCCATTGACGAACGAGGGCGCGCTCATCCGCCTCAGAGATTGGGATCTCGAGGGCTATGCCGTGCTCAGGTGCTACTAGATAGAGGCCCATGGAACTGTTGAGTCCTTGAAGGCTTGACCAGGCACTAAGGATATCTTAGTGTGAAATCGTGGACGCTTGCGCCATCCTAGGGTTCCAACCGTAGGGGGCCCAGTGTCCGACACCACGCGTCCAATCTTTGCCCAGAGACTGGCTGAAGCACGTACTCGGGCAGGTCTTTCCCAGGCGCAGCTTGGCGTTCTGGCCGGTATGGAGCCTGAAGTGGCAAGTCCTCGCGTCAACCAGTACGAACGCGGCGTGCACGAGCCCCGCGCCGATATGGCGAAGAAGCTTGCTGAAGCCTTGAATGTTCCGGCGGCGTTCTTGTATACCGAGGACGAGATGTTGGCCAAGCTGCTCCTGCGTTGGAACGATCTCAGCAAGACGCAGAAGCGCGATCTGGTGAAGCAGGTCGAGCAGTCGACTGCCACAAGCAAGTGACGATCGGACTGGCCGTGCGCGCGCATTTCAGCTGTATGGTCGCTCGGCAGAGTGAATGGCTGACGTCCGGAGCGAACTCGTAAGGGTCGCTTTTACCGTCCTGCTTGATGTGGCCGATTTATCTCTTCGGCCACTTTCCACGTGATGCAGCCATACGCGATTAGGGAACGTTTATGGGGGTAGGGCGGCTGGCCCATGACCACTTCGTGGCAAAGCGATCCCCGGGCAACCGCTTCAACCAGAGGGATGTCGCCGCCTGGGTGCGTCGGAGCTTCCACCCGGAGCGGGCGCTGTATAGGCTCTTCATCACCCAGTACGCAGCCCGTGCCGAGGCCCAGCGCGCAGGGTTCGCCAAGAGAAGGCTGGCCCACTGGGTATTCACCGACGAAGAGAACGAGCGGATTCCGAACTTCTATACCTCCATCAACGACTTCGTCGACAGGCTGGAGTCCGCTCGGGCTATCCGGCAACTGCCAGCGCCCAGGGGCGAGTGTGAAGTCCTTCCGCCGCCCGCCGCCGGCTGGCTCCCGGGCGCCTACGTGGCCCCGGGCGACGATTCCGGAGGCCGATAGTCCCCGCTTGTCGCTCTTTGAGCTGACGGCACCTAGAATCTAGGGTTAGAGGGGGCACGCGATGTCATGCATGACATTGATTTCAAATGACATTGAGTCCGTCGCCCCTATTCTTCCTTCGATTCACCGCCTTTACAGGATCCGGATTCGTGACCTCACTTGAGACCCTGCTCGACACCCTCCGCCAGTCGTCGATGACTGAGCGCGAGAAGGGCACTTACTTCGAGGACTTGATCCTCGCCTACCTGCGCAACGAGGCCACCTACCGCGACCTCTACCGCCAAGTCTGGACGTGGGCCGAATGGGCGCCGGCCCACGGCTTCTCCGCCAAGGACGACGGCATCGATCTGGTCGCTGAAGAAGCTGGCACTGGCGCCATCCACGCCATTCAGTGCAAGTTCTACGAGTCAGAGCACCGACTGCTAAAAAGCGAGATCGACAGCTTCTTCACCGCCTCCGGCCGCAAGCCCTTCACCCACCGTGTCATCGTCAGCAGCACCAACCACTGGTCCGACAACGCCGAGAACGCGCTGATCGACCAGCAGCCCCCGGTCAGCAAGATCACTCTCCACGATCTGGAGGAAAGCCAGATCGAATGGGCGAAGTTCCAGCCCAAGGCTGCGGTCACGCTGAAGCCAAAGAAGTCCCTTCGCCCGCACCAGCAATCCGCCCTCAAGGCCGTGACCGCCGGCCTCAAGGAGGCTGACCGCGGCAAGCTGATCATGGCCTGCGGCACCGGCAAGACCTTCACCAGTCTCAAGATCGCGGAAAGCATGGCCGGCAAGGGCGGCCGCGTGCTGTTCCTGGTGCCCAGCCTGTCGCTGCTGCAGCAAACGCTAACCGAGTGGACCCAGGAAAGCTCGATTCCCCTGCACAGTTTCGCGGTGTGTTCCGACAGCGACGTCGGCAAGAAGAAGGGCCGCAAGGAGGACGACGCCGTCCAGACCCTCGCCCACGAACTGCGCTACCCGGCCACCACCGACGCCCGCGCACTGGCCAGAGGTGTCGCCGCGCGCAGCGACGACGCGCACATGACCGTGGTGTTTAGTACCTACCACTCCATCGAGGTCATCCACGACGCCCAGCAGCAGGGGCTGGCCGATTTCGACCTGATCGTCTGCGACGAGGCCCACCGCACCACCGGCGCCACCTTCGAGGGCGACGACGAATCCGCCTTCGTCCGCGTCCACGACGCCGGCTACATCCGCGCCGCCAAGCGCCTGTACATGACCGCCACGCCGCGCATCTACGGCAGCGAGGCCCGGGCCATCGCTGAGCGTGACAACGTTGCCCTGTACTCGATGGACAACGAGGCGTGGTACGGCAAGCAGCTGTTCGTCATCACCTTCTCCGAGGCGGTCAAGCGCGGCCTGCTGGTGGACTACAAGGTCATCGTGCTGGCGGTCGAGGAAAGCCACATCAACCGCCGACTCCAGGCCCTGCTGAAGGACGAGAACAACACCCTGCGCGTGGACGATGCGGCCAAGATCGTCGGCTGCTGGAAGGCGCTGGCCAAGCTGGGTATCCACGAAGACGGTACCGACACGCCCGAGCCGATGAAGCGCGCCGTGGCCTTCTGCCAAGTCATCGAACCGGGGAAGGGCGGCAAGACCCACAAGGTCAGCTCCAAGGAAATCGCCGGCATGTTCCAGGCGGTGGTCGAGGCCTACCAGGATGCCGAGGACATCGAGGATGCCGCCCGCCTGACATGCCAGGCGGAGCACGTGGACGGCAGCATGAACGCCGGCCAGAAGGAGGCCAAGCTGGACTGGCTCAAGGCCCCCACACCGCCGGACACCTGTCGTGTGCTGAGCAACGTGCGTTGCCTGTCCGAAGGCGTGGACGTACCGGCGCTGGACGCCGTGCTGTTCCTCACGCCGCGCAACTCGCAGGTGGACGTGGTGCAGTCCGTCGGCCGGGTGATGCGCAACGCCCCGGGCAAGCAGCGCGGCTACGTGGTGCTTCCAGTGGTGATCCCGGCCGGCGTCGAACCGCACGACGCCCTCAATGACAACAAGACCTACGCGGTGGTCTGGCAGGTGCTGCAGGCCCTGCGCTCGCACGACGACCGCTTCGACGCCATGGTCAACAAGCTCGACCTAGTCGGGCCGGACCCCCGCAAGATGGAGGTCGTCGCCATTGCCGACACCGTCCAGCGCAAGGCCGCGCGACTCGTGACAAGCAAGGCAGCGAAAGCCAAGGGCAAGTTCGGCATCGGCGAGGGGCAGCCCAGCTACGAGGCCAAGGTGCAGGGCGAGTTCGAGTTCGAGATCGGCGAGGTCGAGCGTGCGCTGTATGCCAAGGTAGTGGAGAAATGCGGCAACCGCCACCACTGGGAGGAGTGGGCCAACGACATCGCCAGGATCGCCCAGACCCACATCGACCGCATTAAGGCGCTGCTAGAGGACGACACGCAAACCAGGGCCCGCGAAGCCTTCAACGCCTTCGCCAGCGAACTGCGCGACGATCTCAACGACAAGGTCAGCGACGCCGAAATCATCGAGATGCTGGCCCAGCACCTGATCACCAAGCCGGTGTTCGACGCGCTGTTCGCCGACTACAGCTTCGCTAGCCACAATCCGATGAGCAAGGCCATGCAGGCCGTGCTGAACGTGCTCGACGAACTGCACCTGGAGAAGGAAGCCGACACCCTGCAGGAGTTCTACGACAGCGTGAAGCTGCGCGCCGAAGGCATCGACAACGCCGCGGGCAAGCAGAAGATCGTGGTCGAGCTATACGAAAAGTTCTTCCGCAACGCTTTCCCGAAGATGACCGAGCGCCTGGGTATCGTCTACACCCCGGTCGAAGTGGTGGACTTCATCCTGCACAGCGTCGATCACCTGCTGCGGCAGGAATTCGGGCAGACCCTCGGCAGCCAGGGCGTGCACATCCTCGACCCGTTTACCGGCACAGGCACCTTCATTACCCGACTTCTACAATCCGGCCTGATCAAACCGGAAGAACTGGCACAAAAGTACAAGCACGAAGTCCACGCGAACGAAATCGTGCTGCTGGCCTACTACATCGCCGCGATCAACATCGAGGCGACTTACCACGGAATCGCCGGCGGGGACTACACGCCCTTCGAGGGCATCTGCCTGACTGATACCTTCCAGATGTATGAGAAGGAAGACCTGGTCGATCAACTGCTGGTGGATAACAGCAAGCGGCGGAAGCGACAGAAGCAGCTTGACATCAGGGTAATCATTGGAAATCCGCCGTATTCCGTTGGGCAGTCGGATGGAGCCGAGGACAATCAAAATGTCAGCTACCCGAATCTTGATAAGCGAATTTCAGAAACGTACGCGGCAAATTCTTCGGCGCGTACTCGGACCAATGTTTACGACTCATATATTCGAGCTATTCGATGGGCATCCGACAGGATCGGTGACTCAGGTGTAATAGGGTACATTACCAATGCAAGCTACATTGATGCCGGTGCGACGAATGGACTGCGTCGCTGTCTTGTAAATGAATTCTCCAGTTTATACATTTTCCATTTGCGCGGTAATTCGCGAACAATCGGAGCGCAAGCCAAAGCGGAAGGGGGTAGTGTTTTTAATATTCGTACTCCCGTTGCAATTTCCCTGTTGGTGAAGAATCCAAAAGCTAAAGAGCATGGAAAGATCATGTTCCACGACATTGGGGATTGCTTATCGCGTCAGCAAAAGTTGGAGCGCATTGTCGAGCTCGGATCGATTGACGGAATTTCTAAGGGCGGAGGCTGGCAAACAATTAAGCCCGACAGCTACGGCGATTGGCGGAACAAGCGGGACGTAAACTTCGTGCGATTCAAGGTTATGGGTGATAAGGAAGGCGCTCCGGCTATTTTTGAAGAGTACTCGTACGGGACAATTAGTCATCGCGATGCTTGGGTTTATAACTTCTCGCGTTCAAAGTTGGCAAATCAGGTGTCTTCGATGTTGAATTTTTACGATCACGAGCGCCGCAGATACCAAGCGGCCCCCGAAGTCTCGGAGCCAGTTAAGTTTGTTGAAAAGGATGATCACAAGATTTCGTGGGACGCGAAGCTTTTTCGAAGCGTGGCATCCGACAAAACGATTGCATACTCGGAACAGTTCATCGTAGATGCAAGCTATCGACCTTTCACGAGGATGCACTTCTACTTTGATCGCGCGTGCATTTGGAGTGCATATCAAGTTCACCAGATTTTCCCCACCCCAGCGGAAAAGAACATCGCGATAATGGTGAAGCAGCGTATAACGCCGGGCAGCCAATTTGTCTTGATGGTGGACGCTCCCGCAGAGCATCAAACCGACGGCGGCGCCCGGAATTTTCCACTCTATCTTTACGGCGAGTTGGAAGGCGAAGGCGCGGGCGAGCAACAATCCGGCCTTTTCAATTCGCATGAAGCGACACCCGCCGGCCGCAAACGCAGGAACGCCATCACTGATGAGGCGTTGGAGCATTTCCAGTCGGCATATCCTGATGAGCTCATTAGCAAGGAAGACCTATTCTATTACATCTACGGCCTCCTGCACTCCCCCGACTACCGCGAACGTTACGCAGACAATCTGGGCAAGGAGTTGCCTCGCATTCCCCGCGTGAGCACCGCTAAGGATTTCTCGCACTTTAGCAAGGCCGGCCGCGACTTGGCTGCGCTGCACCTGAGCTACGAAGCAGTCGAGAAGTATCCGCTTACCATCGAAGCCAAGGGCGCGCTAACCGACGCCGACTATCGCGTTGAGAAGATGAAGTTCGCCAAGATCAAGGATCCGGAGACGGGAAAGTCCATCAACGACCGCAGCACCGTGATCTACAACAGCAAGATCACGATCCGCGATATTCCCGAAGCGGCTTGGGGCTACATCGTCAACGGTAAGGCCGCCCTGGACTGGGTGATGGAACGCCAGTCCGTGCGCGTGGACAAGGCCAGCGGCATCGTCAACGATGCCAACGACTGGGCCACCGAAACCATGGGCAACCCGAAGTACCCCTTGGAACTGTTCCAGCGAGTGGTCACCGTCAGCCTGGAAACGCAGAAGATCATCGCTGCGCTGCCACCGCTGGATATCAGTGAAGACGGCTGACCCCCACATGCAGGCACAAGGACATTCCTATGAATGAAGTGGTGTGGGGCATCCACGCAGTCGCACCGGCGATGCTGATGCCTTGTTCCTGAAGCAGGGCTGCATCGCCATTGGCTGGGATGCCATGGGCGATTTGTCGCGGCTGGTAGCCGACCGCGATGCCTTCCGGCAGTGCTATGTGCGGGCCTACCCGGAGGCGAAGAAGGGCGGCATTGCCACGGTGTCTGGCATTCCCTACCGGTTCCTGCACGAGATGAAGGCCGGTGACCTGGTGGTGTACCCCTCCAAGCAGGACAAACAGGTGCACATTGGCCGAGTCACTGGCCCGTACCAGTACGTGGCCGATGCCACCCAAGGCTATCCTCACCGCCGCAGCGTGCAATGGCTGAGTCACGTGCCGCGCTTGCAGTTCACCCAGGGCGCGCTGTACGAAATCGGCTCGGCGCTCAGCCTGTTCCAAGTCAAGAGCTATGCCGACGAGTTCCGACACGCCATCGATGGCAGGCCTGCGCCTGCAATGGCGGTGGACGAGGACGATTCGGTGGCGATCGTGTCCGACGAGATGGAAGACACCACGCGCGACTTCGTGCTCAAGCGGCTGGCGCAGGAGTTCAAGGGCTTGCCGCTGGAAGATTTCGTGGTGCATCTGTTGCAGTGCATGGGCTACCACGCGCGCAAGACCCGGACGAACGAGCCCAGCGTGGACGTCATCGCGCACAAGGACCATCTCGGCATCGAGCCGCCGATCATCAAGGTGCAGGTCAAGAGCAGCGCCAGCACGGTGCAGGATCGGGATGTGTCGGCGTTGTACGGCAAGCTCGCCCATGGCGAGTACGGCCTGTTCATCACGCTGGGAAGCTACAGCCCGTCTTGCCGCAACTTCGAGCAGAGCAAGTCGAATCTGAGGCTGATCGATGGCGATGAGCTGGTGGCGCTGATCTTCGCCCATTACGAGCAGTTCGATTCACGCCACAAGGGCCTGCTGCCGTTGCGGCGCATCTATGTGCCGCAGGTGCTGGAGGCCGACTGACGGGGCATGGCCGCGAATCACCGCTTTCCCGCAAGAAGCTGGGAGCTCCCATCTGGTATCAGGCCAAGCTGACAGGAATCCGCATTAATGCTTCGCACCATCTATCTGGTACGCCACGGAGAAAGCGCCTCCAATGCTGGAGGCATCACCATGCCCCATGCCTTGATTCCACTGACAGAAGCGGGACGCAAGCAGGCAGACGCGCTATCGGCTCGGCTGCCCGCCCAACCTCCCAGGATTCTTGCCTCGCCCTTTATTAGGACACTGGACACCGCAGAGCCTTACGCCAAGCGAATGCAGGTCAAGATCGAGCAGGAGCCGTTGCTGCAGGAATTCGACATGGTCGACCCGGTGTTGATCGCCGGCATGGATCAAGCGCAACGGCGTCCGATCGCCGATGCGTTCTGGAAAGAGGGTGATCCCACAAAGCAGATGGGCGAGCAGGCCGAAAGCTTCGGGCAGTTCGCGAGCCGAGTGTCCACGTTCATGGCCGACCGGCTCCCACTGCTTCCGGACGGAACGGTCTGCTTCGGCCACGGCATCTGGATCGGCATGGTGGCTTGGAAGCTGTTGTGGTTCAGCGTGGACACCAGTGATGACATGCGCCGCTTCCGGCGTTTCCAGACTGGCCTGCCGCTGACCAATGGCGCGGTCTACGCCCTTGAGGAGTTGGCGCGCGCTCAGTGGTCACTCCGCAATAGATTCGTGTGAATCACTCACTACTGGCCCGGCCCGAGCATGGCCGGCTACTTTGGCATGCGCTGCGGAAGTGACTCCACCGCTGCTTCTGGCAGCGCGCCCAACTGCGCCAGCCGTTCTCTTGAGCCGCTGTAGGATTCATAGAACTGTGCCCATTTACTGAAGCCGCCCAGTTCGCCAACTGCGCGGATCATCGCGACGTGGGATGCGGTTAGCAGAGCGACCTGCGATTCGAGGTCGGCGATGCGCACATCGCGATCCGCCAGGGCGCTGGCCGCGGCAACACCAGAGAGCTTTCCCGGCCTGCCTCGCCAACGACGGAATTCGGCTTGCCGCTCCTGATACTGCGCAAGCATGCGGCTGCGTTCTACGCTCCGGGTGATCGACGACGCTGCTTTGATTCGCGGATGCAAACGTGCAACTGCTCGCGCGGTGATGTCCTCGTCGCGAGATAACAGGTTCTCCAGCACTCGGGACATTTCCGGATCGGAATGGGATGTGGCTTGTTGCAAGCTGTCGTTATCCATCCATGACTCCAGTGCGGCGAGGAAGAGAGAGGTCGGGACCATCGGGGAACGGCTTTTCGCCTTGCTTGGTCGCCAGGAGCGTGCGCACGCCGTCAAGTCTGACCTTGGCATGTTGAATCTGGTTTGTGCGGCCGATGCTCTTTGAAGGCTTGGCCTCTGCGATCTCGACAGCTGCGGTCAGCTTGAGTTCGAGCGTCTGCAGGTGACGGCGGTTCTCCGGCAAATTGGTTGCCGATAGATGGCGGCAGCCGGAAAAGCACTCGAGATGCTTTGGACAGGGATCGACAGTGAAGCTGTTCAAGCAATGACCGTAGGGAGTCGCGTGAAAACCGTCTGCTTCGACCTTCAGGAACTCGAACGCGGCGGTGTCACCCTCGATGCTCTGGATCTTCTTGAACGCATCCACGATTGGACCGCTGGCTTTCCCGGATTGGATCATCTTCGCGACAGTGCTGGCTTTCTCGCCGAGCGCCATTTCCACGTCTGCAGGCAGTTCGAGTTGATCCAGCTCTTCCGCCAGGCTGCGATGATCGTACTCGTAGCTTTGGGCCACGCTGCGGCGATTGAAGCGTTTGGAGATGATGGTGTCGGCCACGCCGAGACGGAAAAGCTCGGTGTTCTGTAGGTGACGCAGCGTGTGGGAGGTGAGCACCAGATCCTTGTCGTCGTCAGATTGCCCATACCGTTTGAACAGCGTGTCACGGGACTTCTGCTCGCCCAAGGCAAGATTGACCAGGCTTGTATCAGGCCGACCAACGGAGACGTATCGGGTGACATCGCAGACCCCGTTGTTTCGCTCCTCAGCCAGCGATCGTTTCGGATGCAGGAAAAGGAATTCCCAGGAAGCAAAGCTGCGATCGGCCAGGCTGAAAAGGTCTGTGTCCGGCAACTTTGATCTGGCCGCGAAACGAAGGTAATTTTCAAGATCTCCGATCTTGACGTAGACCTGGCTCATGTCACGCCTTCCATTGGGTGAAACTGTCCTGCCTTCAACGTCTCTCAGTACCAATGCGCCACCATCCTTGCCCTCGAATTCCGCCATTCGGCGAAAGTACATGCGAGCGGTCGAACTCATCTCACCCTGCAAACTGGCGTTCAAGCTCTTTTGAACCTCGTGGAGCTCGTCGAAGCAGTCGGCAGAGTAGTTCTGGCGGCACTTCTGCATCCAATACTTCTTTTTGTCCTCGGCCAGGTCTAACCAGAAGGCGTTTCCGGAGAGGCGGGTGTAGATTTGCGTGGTCGGCACCAGCTCACTGAGCGCAAAGTCTGGAAAAACGCGCCCTGTTTCAGTCTGCTTCCTCAGCGTGTTCCTTAGCGGGTTGGTGATTGCCGCAGCACGGGTCAGGGTCTCGCTCACGATCTCCTCGAACATCTGGGGAACGTAGTGAGCCTTGTCGATGAGCACCTTGCTGTCGGCATTCTTTGCCTGCTGCTTCTCGGCGAAGTGCCGGATCATGAGCGATTGAGAGTACCCGCCTAGCTCCCCTGCAGGCCGCTGCTTCGAGTCGTAGTAGTGCCGTTCCGTTCGCCACTCAACAGGAAGGAGCGTCGCCTCTCCAATTCTGAAGCCCGTTAAGATCATGATGCGAATGGCTGCAAAGCGCAGTTCGTCCATGAAGGTCAGGGGCTGCTCGGTCATGACGATCCGGACCAACTCCCAGAACGCGCGACGTTCGGGTAGGCGCTCAGCGCGTTTGCGATCTTCCAGGTTGTGCCGAATCTCCGCTTGAGAATTGAGAAATTTGGACCGCCGAGTGGCTCTAGGCTGGAGACGCGTGGCGGCGAGGGCAGGGTAGAGCGGTCCGACATCGGCCAAGTGGTTGGTATCAAACAACACCTTGGTCAGCCCCGCGATCAAGTCGCCAAGTTTGCCCGATGCCTGGATGCTGTTGCCGGTACGAACCGCGAGAGCCATTTCGTCAACGGTGACACTCCACGGCTCAGTGCCTCCCGCGCATGTAGCGATCACGCGCAAGGGGCGCGCCACATTGTTGGCGATGTGACCGAACGAGTTGCGGCGAACAAATAGCTGTTCCATGACGGCAGCTTTGATGAGGTCTTGCCATGCGGGCGAAAAAGTGCGAGCAGACAGAACCGGCAGCCCGTTGAAAGAGCGGGATGCGTTGATCGCTTCAATTGCCAGACGTTCCGAACTGAAGTGGCGCAAACGATGTATGGGAGCAACGCCTCCTGCTAGCGCAGTGAGGTGCCATTCATGCCCTTTGATCGCCGTTCCGCTCTCATCCAGCGGAATTTCCCAAGGAACCCCATGCGTTGCGGCTAGCTCCATTCCGAGCTTGATGAAAGCGGAGAAGTGGGGATTCAAGACGGCAGACCGTCAAGCTCAACCACCACCGCCTGAACTTCGGCGATCGTTCGTTCGAGCTGTAGATAGGCTGGCGAAACCGCGTCGCCACGAGATGAGTCATGGAAGAACCTCGCCACACCTCGAAAGTCGGCTAGAACTTTCGAGTGCATCCGAACGTCGTGAATCGGCATGAACTTCCTACAGCCATAGCAGGACAAGATCGGGTTGTAGGGACACGCAGCCTGCCCGGAGGTGCATCCACCGATCCCCGCGATCGGAACACCATGTGGCGCTCCGCCGATCTGCTGGGACTCCTTCAATTGCGCGAGCTCTTCTGGACTGATAAACCGATCGTGGGCAATGCGAGCAACGCGCTGATAAATCTCGGAGATTCCCAGTGCTTTGTTCACCCGCTCAGCCTGGCTGGCCGATGTTTCGTAGTACACGAGCGCAGTAGTTATATCCGAGTGCCCAAGGAACTCGGCAAGTTCCTCTTGGCTTGCGCCAGCATCAACGAGACGTTGAGCGGCTGTGTGCCGCAGATTGATGGCAGTCGCGTCGAACTCGAGGAGGTCGCGAAGTAGGGAGCTTATGCGACGACTTGCTTCATGAGCGGATGTGGCGCCGAACACCCTAGCGCCCGCATCATCGCCACTAGCCTGAAAGTATCGATCGATCTCGACGAAGAGTGGGGTCCACTCGCGTTTCACGCGCCTAAGCAGCGCCTTAGCGGCACTGGAACTCCGCTGCTTCGCCATCCGGAATGTGATGTGGGCAGACGCGAGCATGCCGACATCTTCTCGACGAACTTTTACGTCACGAAACGTGAGCATTGCAATCTGAATAGGTCGCATTGCGAACTGATACGCACAAAGCAACATCGCTGCGTCTTGTACATCTTCGAGATCCAGCAACGACTTACTTGCCTGGATCGCCGCCTCATCCAAGAACCGAACTATCGCAGCTTCATCGTTAACCGAAATAAAGGCTTCACCCGATCGGACGACGGCATACTTGTCTTTGAAGGGGAGGGGTAGAGCAGATATGACATCGTGATAGGAGTCTGACCAGCCATTGATGCGATGTTGGCAGAGCAGCTTGAGGATCGATTTAGCGCAGGAGTAGGCGTCTGTGGGCAAGGTCTTCGCGAGGAAGGCGGTCCATACGGAAGAGATTCCTGTGGGCCCAGCGCTCAAAAGCCCAGTAACATCTTCGCTTCCAAAGTGCTTCCCTCCGATCGTGTACATTGCGGCGGTCCTCGGCGCAAAGCCCTCTCCAATGATGCGAAGAAATACGTGCTTTAGAATGGTTCCAAAGGCCTCTTGAACCAGAGCGAACTCGATGTTGATAACGCTTCCATTCGCATGAACTTCGAAGCGGTTGGCTGCCGCAGGACTTCGAATGGAGCGAGTCGTGTCATCGAAATCGTCGTAGTACCTAATCACGGGCGGCAACGGCGGAAGCTGCGCAGCGACTTCGCTCAGCGTTGACGCATCGAGCCGACGATGATGATCACGGTGCATATCCATATGTATTCCTATGGCGCAACTCAGGAAGGAATTGCTCTCAGAACCTCCAGTCGATCGTCAAATGCGTTGTTCCACACCGACGATAGACGGTCTTCGAACACCGCTCGCGCGTAGCGAACGGGCATCTGTGATTCTCGCGACCAGCCGAAGAAGGCCCGGAGCTTCTGCAGTGCTTCATCCATTGAGTCCCCATGGTGAAGAAGTTGATTCAGTCGCACTACGGCACAAGTATGACGAAGGTCGTGTGGGGTGACTGAATTTTTTCCACTTCGTTCCTTCAGCTCTTGGAGAGTGGAGGGTGGTAGGGCGGCGGAGATTTTCAGGAACATCTTCGTCAAGGATTCAGTGGACAGCGGACTGTCCTGCTGTGTATTCAGCAGGAAGGCGTGACCTGTCCTACCTCGATAGTTTTCAACATAGGTTTGTACTAACCCCGCAACCGCTTCGCTCACTGGCAGTTGGCGGATAGAGTTCGCCGACTTGATGCTGGGTCTGGAGTACCTCGGGTCATCGCCGTCATCGGAGTAAAGGCTCTCTTGCACATTCATCCAGCAACGAGATCTCTTCTGCCCTTCATCAAATCCGTCCTTGATCACGTCTGCGGTAAGCAACAGGAGCTCGCCGCGTCGAAGCCCCTGATGGAGCATCAACAGGAAGGAAATAAAGGCGAGCCATCGCGTGCGCTGTCGTACAAAAGGATTGGTCGCCGATGCCGGGTCTAGCATTTCGTAGAGTGCCTTGATCACGCTCGCCGGCAATGAACGGACCTGACTCGGTTGGCGGCTCCTGCGGACGTGGAGCTGCCCATACAAGTGGGATAGGCGATGCAGGCGAGCTTCGATCTGCTGAAGACGGTCGATTGGCAGCGTTGACTTGGACAACCAGGTGACCACAGACCCGACAAATGCTAAGCCGGCGCGCCAACGTGATTCGTCTGCCGGACCAACGGAAGGTTGATTGCGGATCGATATGAACCAGGACTCTAGGATCTCGGCGAGCACGACCTCGTTCAGGTGTCCCAAGGCGTCATCTAGCGCGTGGGCGCCGAACTGACGATCCGCATGGCCGTACAGACTCTCGATGTACCGAAGCTTCTTGACCTGGCTAGATGCGGCGAGGTCATGGTTGGACATCAACGCCCAGACGCTAGCCCAGTAACGAGGCAGCCTGTGAACATCGTCAACTAGTAAGGCGCCCCGTAGTGAAGCGGGAACCTGAGGATCCGTAAGCACGTTGAGCAAGGGCTGTTTCCTGTTGAGGAAGCAACACTATATGTACCATCGAACAAGGACTCTGTTGCGGGCCGAAGGCTCCTATCTAGGGCTTCCACGCAACACTAGGAGAAGTACTAGATTTTCGCATAATGTATCTTATGTAAAATCGAACTGCGGCAGTGCTCCTCGCGTCAGCCCCTCAGCGCCTCCCCATCCGGCGCTGTATCTGCGCCATCTGCTTCGCACTGAAATCCCTGCTGTGCCGATCCAGCAACGCAACCACAGTCGCATGTGCCTCATCGGCCCGGCGCCGCAGCTCCTGGATGGCGGCGTTCTCGATGGCTCGCCATTCTTCGGCAGTCTTGCCTGTTGGGATGGCTTGGCGCTGGCGGTTGGTGTCCAATGCGGTACTCATGTGGAAGCTAGTCCTGAACGCATTCTTCGTGCAGTGACTTTACCGCAGCGCCGATCTCAAACCTGCCGTTTGCGCGGATTTGGCGCAGGCGCGTTGCCTCCACCCGGGCCGGCGTCACCTGGAAACCCAGGCGGCAAACGCACCCGCGCGCACAACCCGCCGCCTTCGCGGTTGGCGAATTCCAGCGCGCCACCGTGCGCTTGGCAGATGGCCGCGGCGATCGACAGGCCGAGGCCGCTGCCGCCGGAATGGCGTGCGCGCGAGTCGTCGGCACGCCAGAAACGGTCGCCCATCCGCGCCAGCGCTTCCTCGTCGACACCGGGACCGCGGTCGGCGACGCGGATCATCACACCGTCGGCATCGGCCTGCGCCTCCAGCGCCAGTTCGCCACCGGCCGCGGCGTAGCGCAGCGCATTGTCGATCAGCACCGACAGCACCTGGCCCAGGCGATCGCGGTCGGCGCTGATGTACAACTGTTCGGGAATGCGCACCTGCACCTGCATGCCGGCCTCCTGCAGCGGCTGCGCGGCCCAGGTCAGGCGTTCGCGGACCAGCGCGCCGAGCGCGAAGCGCTGCGGCTCCAGCATCAGCTGGTTGGCGCGGGCCATCGACAGCAGGTGCAGGTCGCCGACCAGGCGATTGATCTGCTCCAGTTGGCGCTGGACCATGCGCAGCTGCTCTTCGCTGCTCGGGAACACCTGGTCGAGCATGCCCTGCACCCGGCCCATCGCCGCATTCAGCGGCGTGCGCAGTTCGTGCGCCAGCATCGCGCTGGACTCGCGCACCTCGCGTTCGTACTGCTGCAGCTGCGCGCTCATGCCGTTGAAGTCGATGGCCAGCCCGGCCAGTTCGTCCGGTGCACCGGGTACCACCCGCGCACGCGCGGCGAAATCGCCGTCGCTGATCCGCCGCGCCGCCTCGGCGACGTTGGAGAACTGCCGCGACAACGGCCGCGAGGCGAGCAGGCCGCAGACCACGATCACCGGGATCGATGCCAGGATCATGCCCGCCAGCAGCAGCCAGTCGCGGCTGGCCAGCCCGGGCAGGAAATCGGCCACGTCGTAGTAGGTCTCGAACAACTCCCACAGGCGCCGCGCGTTGCTGTGCGGATCCTCGCGCAGTTGCAGCATCTCCTGCCGCGCCTGCGGCGGCAGGCGGCTCAGCGTGGAGGCATCCCAGATCGCGAAACGCAGCAGCATGCCCAGCGCGATCGCGATGATGGTCAGCACCGCCAGCGCGCTCATGCGCAGGCCTACCCACTGCCACAGCGGCACGTGGCGCCTGCGGCGGAACCAGGCCCAGTTCATCGGAAGCGGTAGCCGATCGCGCGCACCGTCACCAGCAGGCCGGTGACCTGTTCGTGTTCCAGCTTCTTGCGCAGGTTGTGCACGTGCGCATCCACCACCCGCTCCAGCGCATCGCTGTCGGGCAGGCAGATCTCCAGCAGTTCGCTGCGGGTGAAGGCCTTGAACGGCGTCTTCATCAGCGTCGCCAGGATGTTGAACTCGGTCGGAGTCAGTTCCAGCGCCACCTCGTGGCCATCGGCATTGCGCACGGTGGCGCGCACCGCCGCCGTGTCCACGGTGAGCCGCTCGTGGCGCAGCGGTTCCTCACTGGCGCGCGCCGGCCCGGCGCGACGCAGCACCGCATACACCCGCGCCACCACTTCCTTGGGGCTGTAAGGCTTGACCACGTAGTCGTCGGCGCCGTAGCGCAGCGCGCCGAGCTTTTCCGGTTCGTCGCCCATCGCGGTGACCATGATTACCGGGGTATCGCTGCTGCGGCGGATCGTGGACAGCACCTCGGTGCCGCTGAGCCGCGGCAGCATCACGTCCAGCAGCACCAGGTCCGGCTTCCACTGCGCATGCACGGCCACCGCCTTCTGCCCGTCCTCGGCGATGGTGACCTCGAAGCCATCGCGGCGCAGGTAGGCCTCGAGGATGCTGGCGCTGTCGGCATCGTCTTCGACCAGCAGGATCTTCTTCGCGTGCATTGCCTGGTGCCTGTATTTCGCGTCTTGATGGAATCTTGAAGATTCCTAGAAGGCGGCTTGAACATGCCCGCCCATGCTGGCAGTCGAGTTCGATCACCGACCGCCGCCATGATTCTACCGTTCCTGCTGCTCCGCCCGCGCCGCACCGGCGCCCTGCTCGGCCTGCTCGCGCTCGTCCTGGGTGGCTGCTCCCTGGCGCCGGTCTACCAGCGCCCGCAAGCGGCCCTGCCGCCCACGCTGGGCGCGACCACTGCGACCGAGGCTGCCGCCCCGAACCGTAGCGACAATGCGCTCACCGAGCAGGAACAGCAGTTCGTGCAGGCGTTCTCGCCACAGCACGACCTGACCCCGCTGCTGACCCAGGCGCTGGCCCACGACCCGGACTTCCGCAATGCCGTGCTGACCGTGCAGCAGGCGCGCGCGCAGTACCGCATCGAACGCGCGCAGCAGCTGCCGCAGCTCGGCCTCGATGCCCAGGGCACGCGCCGCAGCTACGACGACGCGGCCACGCAGGCGCGCTACGGGCAGAAGCTGAGCACTGTCGCGGTCGGCGTGGACGGCTTCGAACTGGATCTGTTTGGCAAGCTGGCCTCGCTGTCGGCGGCCGCGCAGCAGCGTTACCTGGCCTCTGAGGATGGTCGACAGGCGGCGCGCGGTGCGCTGATCGCCGAGGTCCTGCGCGCCTACACGCTGGAACGCGCCGCCCTGCAGAGCCAGCAGCAGGCGCAGACCATCGCCGAACGCAGCGCCGCACTGTTGGCGATCGCCACGCGCCAGCAGTCGGTCGGGCTGATCTCCCGCGATGCGCTGGACCGTCAGCGCCACGACGACGACCAGGCCCAGGCGCGCGCGCAGCAAGCTAGCAGCGACCACGCCGCCGCCCGCCGCGCCCTGCAACTGCTCGCCGGCTACGCCACGCCCGATGGCGCCGGCACCCTGCAGGATCTGCTGCCCCGCGCCGAGCAGGACGACGGCCACGCCTGGCGCGACCTCGACTCGCAGCTGCTGCTGCAGCGCCCGGACGTGCGTCAGGCCGAGGCAGAGCTGCGCGCGCGCAATGCCGACATCGGCGCCGCACGCGCCGCGTTCTTCCCGTCGATCCGCCTGAGCACCTCGCTGGGCACCGCCAGCGAGGCATTGAACGGCCTGTTCATGCCCGGCAGCCGCACCTGGAGCTTCATGCCGCAACTGCTGCTGCCGTTGTTCGACGGCGGCCGCAACCGCGCCAACCTGGATCTCGCGCAGCTGCGCAAGGACGGCGCGGTGGCCGACTACGAGAAGACCGTGGAAGCGGCGTTCCGCGAGGTGGCCGATGCGCTGGATGCGTTGCCGGCGCTGCAACAGCGCGAGCGCGGCGAACGCACCAACCTGGAACGCGAACGCCAGCGCGTGGCGCGCCTGCAACAACGCGTGGCGCAGGGCCTGCAGGACCGCCCCGAGCTCCTGGCAGGCGATATCCAGGCCGCACAGGCCGAACTGGCGCACCTGCAGGCGCGCCAGGATCTGCTGCTCGATCGCATCGCGCTGTTCCGCGCGTTCTACGGCGTGCCGTTGCCGCACGCGCCCTGACCTTTCCCCCACCGCACGAGGTTGACCCGATGAAACATGTCCTGTCCGTTCTGTCGCCCACGCTGACCATGGCCTTGCTGGCGCTGCCGCCGGCCGCGCACGCCGCAGACCCCGATCCGGCATCCAGCGCCGGCCTGTTCGGCGACCGCACCCAACTGAGCGTGGGCGGCGGCGCCATGCTGACCCCGCGCTATGCCGGTTCTGCCGACGATCGCGTGCAGGCGGTACCGGTGTTCTCGGTGCAGCGCGGCATCCTGTTCGCGGACACGGTGCGCGGCGCCGGCGTGCAGTTCCAGAATGCGCACGGCTTCTCCGCCAGCCAGTCGTTCGGCTACGACCTGGGCCGCCTGCAGCGCAACAGCAGCTGGCGCCCCGGCTCCAGGAGCCTGGCTGGAATGGGCGACGTGCCCGGCGCGATCACCGCGCGCAGCCTGGTCATGCAACAGCTGACCCCGTACCTGGCGCTGGACGCCGAAGCCGAGTTCGCGCTGAAGGACGGCGCGCGCCGCAACCGCTATCGCGCCGGGACGCGCTTCACCCTGCTGCAGGCCGCGGCCGACAACGTCACCCTGGACCTTGACGCGCACTTCGGCGACCGCCGCTTCAACCAGGCGTACTTCGGCGTCACCGATGCGCAGAGCCTGGCCAGCGGCTTCCAACCGCACCGTGCCGATGCCGGCGTGTACGCCTACACGGTCGGTGCCGAATGGGATCACACCCTGTCGCCGCACTGGACTGCCTCGCTGCTGCTCAACGCCACCCGCTACGTCGGCGCCGCCGATGGCAGCCCGGTGGTGCGTCGCCGTGCCGCTGCCGGCGGCGGCGCCACCGTCACCTACACCTTCTGACCGCTTCCGGGACACCGCCGACCATGACCCTGCGCCCCACCCTGCTTCTCATGCTGTGCCTGCCGCTGGCTGCGCTGACGCTGTCCGGCTGCGACCGCGAGGCCGCGCCGCCCGCCGATGCGCCGCGCGCGGTCAAGCTGGAAACCGTCGGCAGCGACGCCGCGCATGACAGCACCCGCTACCTCGCCCAGGTGCGCCAGCAACAACGCGCCGATCTCGGCTTCGAAGGCGGCGGCCGCATCGCCACCATCGCCGTGGACGTGGGCGACCGCGTGCACGCCGGCCAGGTGCTCGCGCGCCTGGATCCGGAGCCGAACCGCCTGCGCCTGCAGCAGGCCGAGGCCGGCGTCGGCATCGCCGCGGCCGACCTGCAGCAGCAACAGACCCAGCTCGCCCAGCAGCAGGCCATGTTCGACGACGGCGCCGCCTCCGCCGCGACCCTGACCGCCGCCAAGAGCGCCTTCGCCGCGGCGCAGGCGCGGGTCCGCAGCGCACAGTCGGACCTGGCGCTGGCGCGCCGCGCGGTGCGCCAGTCGGAACTGCGTGCGCCGTTCGACGGCAGTGTGGTGGCGCGGCTGCAACAGCCCGACACCTTGGTCAGCGCCGGCCAGCCGGTGGTGCAACTGGACGGCGCGGATCGCGCGCAGGTGCTGGCGACGCTGCCGGCCGATCGCGCGGCCGCGCTGCAACCCGGCCAGCGCGTCCTCGCCTACCGCAGCAGCGCGCCGCAGCAGGGATTGCCGCTGCGCCTGCGCAGCGTGTCCGAACGCGTGGACGGCGGCGCCACCGTGCAGGCGCTGTTCGACAGCACCGGCACCGATGCCGCGCAGCCGCGCAGCGGTGAATCGCTGCTGCTGGCCCTGCCCGACAGCGCCGCCAATCAGGCGCCGAGCGTGCCGTTGAGCGCGCTGATCCCGAGCATGGCCGATGGCCAGACCATGGTGTTCGTGTACCGCCAGGACAACGGCAGCGTGCGCCGCCGCCAGGTCGTCGCTGGGCACGCCGATGACGGCCGCGTGCAGATCCTGCGCGGCCTTGCCGCGGGCGAACGCATCGTCGCCGCCGGCGCCGCCTTCCTCCACGACGGCCAGCACGTCGTGCCGTTCCGTCCCACCACCCGCCTCGGCACCACCTCGCCATGAACCTGACCCGCGCCACCCTGCAGTCCAGCCGCCTGGCGCTGTTCAGCGCCGCCCTGATCCTGATCGGCGGCATCGTCACCTTCCTCGGCTTTCCGTCGCAGGAAGAACCCAGCGTGACCGTGCGCGATGCGATCGTGCAGGTCGGGTTCCCCGGCATGCCCAGCGAACGCGTGGAAAACCTGCTCGCGCGCCCGCTGGAAGAACGGCTGCGCGAGGTCAGCGGTCTGAAGAAGATCGTCACCACCATCCATCCCGGCAGCGCCATCGTGCAGGTCACCGCGCAGGACAGCGTCAAGGACCTGCCGGCACTGTGGCAGCGTGTGCGCAGTAAGGCCGCCGAAGCCGGCGCCGAGCTGCCCGCGGGCACACAGGGGCCGCTGGTGGACGACGACTTCGGCCGCGTCGCCATCGCCTCGATCGCGGTCACCGCACCCGGCTTCAACACCGCCGAGATGCTCGGGCCGCTGCGGCAGATGCGCGCGCAACTGTACACCGTGCCGGGCGTCGAGCGGGTCACCTTCCACGGTCTGCAGGACGAGCGCGTCTATGTCGCCTTCGACCGCACCAAACTGGGCGAGGCTGGTCTCACCCCGGCCACGGTCGCGCAGCAACTGCGCGCGCAGAACGTGGTCGCCGGCGGCGGCCTGGTCGCCGCGTCGGGCATGGCGATGACCGTGACCACCTCCGGCGAAGTGCGCGACCTGGACGACTTGCGCAATACCCCGATCGCGACGCAGGGCGCCGACGGCCCGCGGCAGATTCCGCTGGCGCAACTGGCGCGGATCGAGCTGATGCCGGTGGATCCGCCGGAGGCCGGCGCCATCTACCAGGGCCAGCCGGCGGTGGTGGTGGCGGTGTCGATGGCCCCGGGCAACAACGTCGCCGAGGTCGGCAAGGCGCTGCGGCGCACCCTGGGCGAGACCGCCAAGGCGCTGCCGGTGGGCTTCGCGCAGCACGTGGTCACCTTCCAGGCCGACGTGGTCGAGCGCGAGATGGGCAAGATGCACCACGTCATGGGCGAGACCATCGTCATCGTGATGGCGGTGGTGATGCTGTTCCTCGGCTGGCGCACCGGCCTGATCGTCGGCGCGATCGTGCCGCTGACCATCCTCGGCGCGCTGATCGCGATGCGGGCGCTGAACGTGGAACTGCAGACCGTGTCCATCGCCGCGATCATCCTGGCGCTGGGCCTGCTGGTGGACAACGGCATCGTCATCGCCGAGGACATCGAGCGGCGCCTTGCCGCCGGCGAGGAACGCCGCGCCGCCTGCGAGGCCGCCGGCCGCAGCCTGGCGATCCCGCTGCTGACCTCCTCGCTGGTGATCGTGCTGGCGTTCTCGCCGTTCTTCTTCGGCCAGACCAGCACCAACGAATACATGCGCTCGCTGGCGATCGTGCTGGCGGTGACCCTGCTCGGCTCGTGGCTGCTCAGCATCACCATCACCCCGCTGCTATGCATGTACTTCGCCCGCGCGCATGCCGCGCCTGCGGACGGCCATGATGATACCTATACGTCCAAACCGTATCGCCTATACCGGCGCGCGATCGAGGCGCTGCTGGCGCACAAGGCGCTGTTCCTGGGCAGCATGCTGGCGCTCCTTGCGCTGGCGGTGACGGTGCTGGTCTCGGTGCCGTACAGCTTCCTGCCCAAGTCCGACCGCCTGCAGTTCCAGATGCCGGTAACCCTGCAACCGGGCAGCGATGCGCGCGAGACCCTGCGCACCGTGCAGTCGATCAGCCAGTGGCTGGCCGACCGCCGGCAGAACCCGCAGATCGTCGACAGCATCGGCTACGTCGCCGACGGCGGCCCGCGCATCGTGCTCGGGCTGAACCCGCCGCTGCCGGCGGCCAACATCGCCTACTTCACCGTCAGCGTGCGGCCGGGCAGCGACATCGACGCGCTGATCGCCAAGGTGCGCACCCACCTGCGCCAGGCCTACCCGGCGGTGCGCGCCGAGCCCAAGCGCTTTTCGCTGGGCTCGACCGAATCCGGCGTGGCGATCTACCGGGTGATCGGCCCGGACGAGGCGCAACTGCGCCGCCTCGCCGCGGGCATCGCCGACACCTTGCGCGCCCTGCCCGGCACGCTCGACGTCAGCGACGACTGGGACAGCCGCATTCCGCGCTACGTGGTGCAGGTGGACCAGGCCAAGGCACGCCGCGCCGGCGTCGCCAGCGAGGACATCGCCCAGGCGCTGCAGCTGCGCTACGGCGGCGTGGACGCCTCGGTGATCCACGACGATGGCACTAACGTGCCGATCGTGCTGCGCGGCGACGGCGCCCAGGATGCGCGCGGCGGCAATCCCGGCAACACGCCGATCTACCCGTCCTCCGGCGCCGCGCCGCTGCCGCTGGCGGCGATCGCCGACATCCAGCTGCGTTCGGAACCCTCGACAATCCAGCGCCGCAACCTGAGCCGCGCCATCACCATCACCGGCCGCAACCCGGACCTGACCACTGACCAGGTGGTGGACGCACTGGCCGACAAGGTCGCGGCACTGCGCCTGCCGCCGGGTTACCGCATCGAGATGGGCGGCGAACTGGAGGACGCCGCCGAAGCCAACCAGGCGCTGCTGCAGTACATGCCGCATGCGCTGGGCGCGATCCTGCTGCTGTTCGTGTGGCAGTTCAATTCGTTCCGCAAGCTGTTCATCGTGGTCGCCAGCATTCCGTTCGTGCTGATCGGCGCCACCCTCGCCCTGCTGGTCACCGGCTATCCGTTCGGCTTCATGGCCACCTTCGGGCTGCTCGCGCTGGCCGGCATCATCGTCAACAACGCGGTGCTGCTGCTGGAGCGGATCGAGGCCGAACTGGCCGATGGCCTGCCCCGGCACGAGGCGGTGATCGCCGCGGCGGTCAAGCGCCTGCGCCCGATCGTGATGACCAAGCTGACCTGCATCGTCGGCCTGATCCCGCTGATGCTGTTCGCCGGCCCGCTGTGGACCGGCATGGCCATCACCATGATCGGCGGCCTGGCCCTGGGCACGCTGGTGACCCTGGGCGTGATCCCCGTGCTGTACGACCTGCTGTTCGCGCGCCGTGCCGGCATGCCGGCGAAGGCCGCGGCATGAGGCGGCAGCGCTGGCACCGCGGAATCTCGACTTGCGCGATGCTGGGGCTGGCACTGTGTGCGGGCGGTTGCGCCAGTGTCACCGTGCAGCGCGTGGATGCGGCGCGCTACATCCAGGCCAAGCGCGGCGACGCGCTGAGCGCCGCGCGCCCCAGCGACGCCGCCCTGCAAACGCTGAACGTCGCCGGGCTCGACGTGGCAAGCTGCACGGCAAAGGTGCCGCCCTGCATCGACCAGTTGCTCGGCAATGCCGACCTGGACCAGGAACGCGTCCTGGCAACGGCAGCGGAACTATCGCTCCTGGCCGCGCAGCGTGCCGCCAGACAACGACCGGACAGCGACGCCACGCTGGCGGCCTGGCTGCAGACCGCGCGCTACGCCTACGCCTACCTGTTCTTCAGCGGACGCACGCCCAGCGAACGCGCCTTCGAGGAACGCCAGACCCAAGTGCGCGACTACTACAACTACGCCGTGCAGCAGGCTGTGACCGCGTTGTTCGCACGCTACCGACAGCATCCGCCCGCCACGCACGACGCCGACGCGCAGATCGCCGCCCTGCCCCACTGGACGGTGACGCTGGATGCCAGCGTGGGCAGCCCACAGGACATGCCGATGCCCGAGGCGATGCTCGTGGCCAGCGACCTGCGCTTCGACGGATTGCGCAGCGTGTATCGGCGCGACGGCTTCGGCGCGGAAATGGTCGCGGTCCTGCCGCAGCCGGCGGGCGCCACGCGCGACGCCGATGCCGCGCCCGCCTACAGCGACATGCCCACGCCCAACCTCACGGTGTTGCTGCGCTTCGACGGCCGCAGCCTCAAGGAGGTGCTGGCCAGCCACACTGCGCACGTGGAGGTCCACGACCCCTCGGTCAGCGAGCGGGTGGCGATGGGCGGTGTCGACGTGCCGCTGGCGGCCAACTTCAGCGCCGGCTATGGCGTGTGGATGGCGCGCGCCGGCTTCGCCGCGCAATCGCTGCGTACCCTGCTCGGCCTGGGGCACGGCATCGACCGGCCGCATGTGTTCCTGACCCAGCCCTACGATCCGAACCGGCGCGTGCTGGTGCTGCTGCACGGGCTGGCCAGCAGCCCGGAGGCCTGGGTGAACCTGGCCAACGACCTGCTCGGCGATCCGCAGGTCCGCGCGCGCTACCAGATCTGGCTGGTGTACTACCCGACCAACCTGCCGATCCCCTACACCCACCTGCAGGTTCGCATGGCGCTGCAGCAGACACTGGATCAGCTCGATCCGCAACGCCGCAGCGTGTCCGCACACGACATGGTGCTGATCGGACACAGCATGGGCGGCGTGCTGGCGCGCTTGATGATGTCTTCCAGCGGCGGCGAGCGCCTGTGGCGAACCTTGTTCGACGAAACGAAGCTGGATCCGCAGGCACGTCAGGCGCTGCAGGACAGGCTCGGACAGATGCTGCATTTCGCGCCGATGCCGGAAGTGTCGGAGGCGATCTTCCTGGCCACGCCGCAGCGCGGCACGCCCGAGGCCGCTGGCACCGTCGGCGAACTGGCGCGCGCCGTGATCGGCCTGCCCCGGCGCGTCCTCGATCAGTTCAAGGACATCGCCGGCAAGGACAGGCTCGGCGCACTGCCCAACAGCATCGACAGCCTCAGCGACCGCGATCCCTTCATCCTCGCCGCGGCGCAGTTGCCGATCTCGCCGCAGGTGACCTACCACTCCATCATCGGGCAGGAGGATCCGCGCGTGCCGCTGGCGCAGTCCAGCGACGGCATCGTGCCGTACTGGAGTGCCCACCTGCCCGGCGCCGCCTCGGAAACGGTGATCGTCTCCGGGCACAGCGTGCAACGCACGCCGCAGGCGATCCTGCAGATCCGCCGGCTGCTGCACTGAACGGGCGTCAGCCCCTCTCCCCTCGGGGGAGGGGTTGCGGTGAGGGTACGGAGCGCAGCGACGCGCGGTCGGAATGCAAATGACGTATGTGCTGACGGCTGGAATGCTATGCGCGGCCGTACCCTCATCCGCCCCTGCGGGGCACCTTCTCCCGAAGGGAGAAGGGAGAAGCAAAGCCCCTTTCCCCTCGGGAGAGGGGTTGGGGTGAGGGTACGGGCGCAGCCACGCACACCATGGATGCAAGCAGGCACTCAGAAGAAAGCCATTGTTCGAAGATGCAAGCAATCCACCGCTTGAAGCACACGCCCTGCGGCGCTCTTCCGTTCACCGCCCACGCCCACAACACCCATAAAAAAACACCCGGCAATGCCGGGTGTTTTCGAAAAATGGCGTCCCCACGGGGATTCGAACCCCGGTCGCCACCGTGAAAGGGTGATGTCCTAGGCCTCTAGACGATGGGGACGCGGATAACGATGTTGCTTTGCGGACGGCCTATGTCCGAAAAGTTGGTGGAGCCAGCCGGGATCGAACCGGCGACCTCTTGCATGCCATGCAAGCGCTCTCCCAGCTGAGCTATGGCCCCACGTGTACTGGCAGAAGCGGAATCATACCCGACTTTCTTCCGATGTACAAACCCCGCACTCAACATGTTCGGCAGAGCCGAACCCGGATGCGCGCGAGGAATTCCTGCGAAAATGGCGTCCCCACGGGGATTCGAACCCCGGTCGCCACCGTGAAAGGGTGATGTCCTAGGCCTCTAGACGATGGGGACGCTGTGTAACGGTGTCGCCTTTGCGGACGGCCTATGTCCGAAAAGTTGGTGGAGCCAGCCGGGATCGAACCGGCGACCTCTTGCATGCCATGCAAGCGCTCTCCCAGCTGAGCTATGGCCCCACGTGCTGCGAGGAGCGGAATATTAACGATCGTGATCGGCACACGCAAGCGTTTTTTTGCGGAACGTTTGCGACATCGCAAAGGCCATCGCCACGCCCTCTGGAATCGACTCGCGCCCCTGCTTTGCGCAGGGCGCACGGCTCACGCCAAGCCATTGCTGCGAGCTGCGTCTGGCGCGGTGCGTAGCGCAGAATCGCGCTGCGCCCGCGTCGCCACCGGTCGCCCGCGATTGCCGATATCGGCACAACGCAAAGGGCGTGCGTGGCAAGCGCGCGGCAAGGGGGTTGCAACGGCGCACCACACATATAGGACGCACCGCAGGTGCAGAGAGCGGCTCACACCACCACAGCCTCCGCTATGTCCTCACCTGCCCGGCCCCGACAACCGCAAGAACGGATCGCTAGCGGCGCGGGCGAACAGTCGGCTATACTCCGCGGCCGCGCCGAAGTGGCGGAATCGGTAGACGCAGCGGACTCAAAATCCGCCGCCCTTAAAAGCGTGTGGGTTCGAGTCCCACCTTCGGCACCAGGACTGACGGCAGCTTCGGCTGCCGTTTGTTTTTTGCGCGATCACCACAGCGCATTGACGGCGATCACAGGTAAACGCTTCATTTTCCTGTCGTCGTTTGTCTAGGCGGCGGCCGTGACGGTCCCGTTATACTTTCCGTTCCCAAACCTTAACGAGCAAGCGATGTCGGCATTGCGGGGCCTGCGTATCCTGGTGGTCGAGAACGACGAGATGAACGCCACGCTGCTCGAGCTGCAGCTTGCCCAGGCCGGTGCCGAGGTGGTTGGCGTCGCCGCCTCCGTGCAGCAGGCCCTTGCCCTGCTCGACAGCGAACGCCCGGACCGGGCCGTGCTCGACTTCCGCCTCTCCGCCGGCGAAACCAGCGAGCCGGTGGCGCGGGCGCTCAGCGAACGCGGCACTCCCTTCGTGCTCGCCACCGGGGTGGCCGCCGACGCCCTGCCTCCCGCCTTTACCGCCGGCGTGGTGCTCACCAAGCCCTACCTGTCCGAGCAGCTGATCAAGGCATTGCAGGACGCTCACGCCAAGACGACCGCAGGCCCCTGAGAATCCTCGGCAGTAAGCCCGCCGCCTGGCGGGGACGATTCGAGGGACTCAGCCATCAACGCCCAGGACTGTTCGCCGCCTCCTGTCCGGTTTCCCGCCGGCAGCGTCACGGGCGCCTTGCTGCGCGCCATCGATTGGCATGAGCACGAAATGGGCCCGATGGAGCAGTGGCCACGGAGCCTGCTCACCGCGCTGTCGATCTGCCTGAACTCGCGGTTCCCGATGGCGGTGCGTTGGGGCGAGCGCCAGTTCAACCTCTACAACGACGCCTACGTGCCGATCCTCGGGCTGCGGCATCCGCAGGGCTTCGCCCGGCCGATGGAAGAGGTGTGGCCGGACGTGTGGCCGGAGGTCCGGGCGCAGGCAGACCAGGTGATGGCGAGCGGCGAATCGACCTGGAACGAACATATCCCGCTGAAGATGATGCGCAACGGCTACAGCGAGCAGGTGTACTTCACCTTCTCCTACAGCCCGCTGTTCGACGACGAGGGCCGCATCGCCGGCGTGCTGTGCGTGTGCACCGAGGACACCGCACGGATCACCCTGGCCCGCGAACGCGACACGCTGCTGAGGGCGCTGGACGCGCAACGCGCGCAGATGGCCGACGCGTTCGAGCAGTCGCCGGCGGCGCTGGCGATCCTGCGCGGCCCGGACTACGTGATCGAGACCGTCAACCGGCGCTACCAGCAATTGATCGGACCACGCGACGTGGTCGGCCGGCCACTGACCGAGGCCATTCCCGAAATCCAGCAGCAGGGCGTCATCGGCCTGCTCGACAACGTCCGCACCAGCGGCCAGGCGTTCATCGACGAGTCGATGACCTTCCACCTGTGCCGCAGCCCGCACGAAGCGACCTCGGAAACCACGCTGGAATGCGTGTACCAGCCGATGCACGACGCCGAGGGCCGGGTCAGCGGGATCCTGGTGCACGGCATCGACCGCACCGAGCAGGCGCGCGCGCAGGCGCACGACAGCTTCCTGCTGATGCTCGAGGACACCCTGCAGAACCTGCACAGCACCGAAGCCATCTGCGAGACCGGTGCCGCCCTGCTCGGCCAGCACCTGGGCGCCAACCGCTGCGCCTACGCGATCGTCGAGGCCGATGAGGACGTGTTCGACGTGCGCGCCGACTATGTCGACGGCGCCTCGCACCTGACCGGGCGCTCGCGCTTCAGCGACTTCGGCAGCGACCTGCTGGAGTGCATGCGCGAAAACCGCCCATGGGTGGTACAGGACACCGAGACTCACCAGCCGCCGATGCGCCTGGACGATCCCAACTACCGCCGGCTGGGCATGCGCGCGGTGCTCACCGCGCCGCTGCACAAGGCCGGCCGCCTGGTCGCGGCGATCGGCGTGCACCAGACCCATCCGCGGGTGTGGACCTCGGCCGAGATCGAGTTGGTGCGGCTGGTCGCAGCGCGCTGCTGGGAGTCGATGGAGCGCGCGAGCGCGCAAAGTGAACTGGCCAGCAGTGCCGCACGCCTGAGCGAGCTGGCCGATGCGATGCCGCAGATCGTGTTCACCTCCACGTCGGATGGGCATGTCGACTACTTCAACCGGCGCTGGTACGAGTACACCGGGCTGCCGGTCGGCGAGGCCGGCTACGACAGCTGGCGCAAGGTGCACACCGACGAAGGCCTGGCGCGGGTGATGGAGGTGTGGCCGGAGGCGCTGCGCAGCGGCAAACCGTACGAGATCGAGTATCCGCTGCGTCGCCACGATGGCGAGTACCGCTGGCATCTCGGCCGCGCCTTGCCGATCCGCGACGACAGCGGCCGCATCGTGCGCTGGATCGGCACCAACACCGACATCCACGACCGCCGCCTGGTCGAGCAACGCCTGCAGGAAAGCGAACTGCGCTTCCGTCAGCTGTGCGACAACGCGCCGGTCATGATCTGGATGTCCAATGCCGATGGCGACTGCGAATACATCAGCCGCCAGTGGTATCTGTTCACTGGGCAAAGCGAGCAGGAAGCGCTGGGCAGCGGCTGGCAGGAAATGATCCATGCCGACGACCTGGCCACGGTGGGCCGTACCCTGGCGCGCGCCTGCGCGGATCGTCGCGCCTACACCGTGGAGTACCGCCTGCGCCGCCACGACGGGGAATACCGCTGGTGCGTGGACACCGCCACACCGCGCTTCAGCTCGTCGGGCCAGTTCCTCGGCTTCATCGGCTCGCTGCTGGACATCGCCGAGCGCAAACGCATCGAGAACGCCACCGCCGCCGAGCGTGCGGCGCTGGAGATGATCACCACCGGCAAGCCCCTGAACGCCGTGCTGGAGGCGATCGCGCGCGGCATCGAGTCGCAGAGCGACGTCGGCCTGCGCTGCACCATCATGCTGGTCGACGAGCACCGCCAGTGCCTGCTGGAAGGGGCCGCGCCAAGCATGCCGCAAGGCTTCCGCAAGGCCGTGCAGCGCTTGCCGATCGGTCCCAACACCGGTTGCTGCGGACGCGCCGCCTACCTGCGCCGGCAAGTGCTGTGCAGCGACGTGCGGGTCAATCCGCATTGGCAGGACTATCTGGCCGTGGCCATGGAAGCGGACATCATCGCCTGCTGCTCGACGCCGATCCTGGCCAGCGACGGCGAAGTGCTGGGCGTGGTCGCGCTGTACCACCCGTTCGTGCACTACCCCAACCCGCACGAACAGGACCTGGCGCGCTCGGCCTCGCACCTGGCCGGCATCATCATCGAGCGCCGCGGTACCGACCTGCGCCTGCAGCAGCTGCTCGCCGCAGAGCAGAGCGCGCGCAGCGAGGCCGAGCGCGCCAGCCGCATGAAGGACGAATTCCTGGCCACGCTCAGCCACGAACTGCGCACGCCGCTCAACGCGATCCTGGGCTGGTCGCGGCTGATGCAGGACGAGGCGGTACGCGAGAAGGATCTGGGCAAGGGTCTGGAGGTGATCGAACGCAGCGCCCATTCGCAGGCGCAGATCATCGACGACCTGCTGGACATGAGTGCGATTCTCTCCGGCAAGGTGCACCTGGAGCCCAACGACCTGGACCTGCGCGGACTGCTCGGCGAGACCATCGATGCGGCCCGCCCCGGCGCGCAGAACAAGGGTGTCGACATCGTGCTGGTCGCCGACGAGGCCACCGCCCTGCCCTATCTGGGCGATCCGGTGCGGCTGCAGCAGGTACTGACCAATCTGATCGGCAACGCGATCAAGTTCACCCCCAGCGCCGGCACGGTCACGGTGACCCTGGACAGCACCAGCACCCATGTGCGCATCGCCGTCAGCGATACCGGCATCGGCATCGACCCGGCGTTCCTGCCGCATGTGTTCGACCGCTTCCGTCAGGCCGATGCGAGCAGCACGCGCAGCGCCGGCGGTCTCGGCCTGGGCCTGGCGATCGCCAAGCAACTGGCCGAACTGCATCAGGGACAGTTGTCGGTCAGCAGCGATGGCATCGGCCTCGGCGCGACCTTCACCCTGCTGCTGCCGCGCAACGACCTGCAGAGCCTTGACCCGATCCGCCGCGACGACGCGGCGCTGTCCGGCGGCGCGCTACGCCGCGGCGGCATTCGCCTGGACGGCGTGCGCGTGCTGGTGGTGGACGACGACATGGATTCGCGCGGCGTCACCCAGCGCTTCCTGCAGGAGGCCGGCGCCGTGGTCGAGACCGCGGTCTGCGCCGACGATGCCGAGGCGCTGCTGCGCGAGCGGCCGTATGCGCTGCTGGTCAGCGACGTCGGCATGCCGCGCCGCGACGGCCACAGCCTGATCCGCAGCGTCCGCAGCCGCGGTGCCGGTGCGGCCAGCCGCATCCCGGCCATTGCCCTGACCGCCTACGTGCGCAGCGAGGATCGTGCGCTGGCCCTGGAGGCCGGCTTCGATGCGCACCTGGGCAAGCCAGTGGATCCGGTCAAGCTGCTTGGGCTGGCCGCGTCGCTGGTGGCGCCACCACCGGCCACGCTCGCGCCGGACCAGAGCCCGCACGCCGAACCGGCCTGATCAGGCCGGTTCGGCGCATTGCGCGACCGCAGCGGGCGATCGCGACTGCAACGGCCGGCGCAGGCGCGCCGGCGCTCCTCCTCTTCTGGAACGTCAGCCGCGCTTGGCGCGGGCGAACGCGTCGGCCAGCGCGCTGTTGACCGGCGGCGCCGCCGCGGCCGGACGCGGCTTGGCGTTGCCGCCGCCCGGGTTGCCGCGCCCGTCGCGCTCGCGCCGCGGTGGGCCGCCGGCATTCCGCGCACCGCTGTCGCGGTCGGCGGGACGCGCCGGTGCCGGCGTGTCGTCCAGGCGCCGGGTCAGCGCGATGCGCTTGCGCGCCACGTCCACCTCCAGCACCTTGACCTTGACGATGTCGCCGGCCTTGACCACGTCGCGCGGATCCTTGACGTAGCTGTCCGAGAGCGCGGAGATGTGCACCAAGCCGTCCTGGTGCACGCCGATGTCGACAAACGCGCCGAAGGCGGCGACGTTGCTGACCACACCTTCCAGCACCATGCCCGGCTTGAGGTCCTTGATGTCCTCCACGCCGTCGGCGAAACGCGCGGCCTTGAACTCCGGGCGCGGATCGCGGCCCGGCTTTTCCAGTTCCTTGAGGATGTCGCGCACGGTCGGCAGGCCGAACTTCTCGTCGGTGAACTGGTCCGGCCTGAGGCCGCGCAGGAAGCCGCCGTCGCCGATCAGCGCCTTGATCGGCTTGCCGGTGGCGCCGACGATGCGCTCCACCACCGGGTAGGCTTCCGGATGCACTGCCGAGGCGTCCAGCGGCTCCTCGCCATCGGCGATGCGCAGGAAGCCGGCGCATTGTTCGAAGGTCTTGTCGCCCAGCCGCGGCACCTTGAGCAGGTCCTTGCGGCGCTTGAACGGGCCGTTGTCGTCGCGGTGGCGAACGATGTTCTCGGCCACACTCGACGACAGCCCGGACACGCGAGACAGCAGCGCCGCCGAGGCGGTGTTGACGTACACGCCGACCGCATTGACGCAGTCCTCCACCCGCGCATCCAGTGCCCGCGCCAGGCGGTACTGGTCGACGTCGTGCTGGTACTGGCCCACGCCGATCGCCTTGGGTTCGATCTTGACCAGTTCCGCCAGCGGATCCTGCAGGCGCCGTGCGATCGACACCGCACCACGCAGCGACACGTCGAGCTGCGGGAATTCCTTGGCGGCGAACTCGGAGGCCGAGTACACCGAGGCGCCGGCCTCGCTGACCACGATCTTCTCCAGCTTCAGCTGCGGGTTCTGCTTGATCAGGTCCGCGGCCAGCTTGTCGGTCTCGCGGCTGGCGGTGCCGTTGCCGATCGCGATCAGTTCCACGCCGTGCTGCGTGCACAGCTGCCGCAGCGTGTGCAGCGACTGGTCCCACTGCCGGCGCGGCTCGTGCGGGTAGATGGTGTCGGTGGCCAGCAGCTTGCCGGTGGCGTCGACCACGGCGATCTTGCAGCCGGTGCGGATGCCCGGGTCCAGGCCCAAGGTCACGCGCGGCCCGGCCGGCGCCGCCAGCATCAGGTCCTGCAGGTTGTCGCCGAACACCGCGATTGCCTCGGCCTCGGCCTTTTCGCGCGCCTGGTTGAACAGGTCCAGCAGCAGGTGCATGTGCAGCTTGGCGCGCCAGGTCATGCGGCAGGCATCCAGCAGCCAGCGATCGCCGGGGCGGCCCTGGTTGGCGATGCCCGCGCGCAGCGCGACGCGACCCTCGGCGTACTGGTGGCCGGCCTCCGCATCGGCGCCGGGATCCAGCTCCAGGTACACGATCTCCTCGCGCCGCGCGCGGAACAGCGCCAGCAGCCGGTGCGAGGGAATCTTGGCCAGCGCTTCGGCATGGTCGAAGTAGTCGCGGTACTTGGCGCCTTCATGCTCCTTGCCCTCGGCCACGCGCGCGCGGATGACCCCGACCTCGCCCAGCCAGCTGCGCAGTTCGCCGACCAGCGCGGCGTCCTCGCCCCAGCGTTCCATCAGGATCGCGCGCGCGCCTTCCAGCGCGGCCTTGACGTCGGCCACGCCCTTGTCGGCATCGACGAAGCCGGCGGCGAAGGTCTCCGGCACCAGCGTCGGATCGGCCAGCAGGCCGTCGGCCAGCGGCTCCAGCCCGGCCTCGCGGGCGATCTGCGCGCGCGTGCGGCGCTTGGGCTTGTATGGCAGGTACAGATCTTCCAGCCGCGACTTGGTATCGGCGGCGACGATCTCCGCGCGCAGCTCGTCGCTGAGCTTGCCCTGCTCGGCGATGCTGGCCAGCACCGCGGCACGGCGCTCTTCCAGTTCGCGCAGATAGGTCAGGCGCACTTCCAGGTTGCGCAACTGGGTGTCGTCCAGTCCGCCGGTCACTTCCTTGCGGTAGCGCGCGATGAACGGAACGCTGGCGCCCTCGTCGAGCAGGGCGATGGCGGCGCGCGCCTGCGCCGGCTGCGCGCCGATCTCGGCGGCGATGGTGTTGGCGATCTGCTGGGCGAGCTGAGTGTCGTGCATTGCGTCCGGCCGAAGCCGCCTTGCGGAAAACCCGCATTTTCGCAGTGCGCGCGCCGCCGGGAAACCCCGTTGACAGGCGCGCGCCGACCTGTCGGTCAGCTCACGCCGTTGGGACCGTCCAACACCATGCGCACCTTGCGGGTGAGTTCCTGGCGGTTGTACGGCTTGGCCAGCACCTCGAACTCGTTGCCGCCGGCATCGGTGCGCTCGATCGAGGACTCCGCATAGCCGGTGGTCAGCAGCACCTTGATCTTGGGCCGGCGCCGCCGCGCCTCGCGCGCCAGCATCACGCCGTTGAGGCCGCCCGGCATGATCAGGTCCGAATACAGCAGGTCCACGTGCACGCCGGTGTCGAGCAGTTCCAGCGCCTCGCGGGCGTTGTAGACGACATGCGTGGCATAGCCCTGGTCCTCCAGGAACAGCCGCGCCAGCTCGGCGATGTCCGGCCGGTCCTCGACGATCAGGATGGTCTCGTCGCCCTGGCGGTCGAACGGACGGCGCGTGCGCGAATCGCGCGGCGCCATGTTCTCGACGTTGTCGTCGATCGGGAAGTACAGGCGCACGGTGGTGCCGTGGCCATCCTCCGAATACAGGCGCACCGCGCCGCCGGACTGCTTGGCGAAGCCGTACACCATCGACAGGCCCAGGCCGGTGCCCTTGCCTTCTTCCTTGGTGGTGAAGAACGGATCCAGCACCCGCGTCAGCACCTCCGGCGGCATGCCGCTGCCGTTGTCGGTGATCGACACGCATACATAATGGCCGGGCAGCAGGTTGTCGTAGGTGGTGGGTTCGTCGGCGCGCACCGAGACGTTGCGGGTCTGGATCACCAGGCGCGGCGATGCCTGTTCGGCCATGGCATCGCGGGCATTGATCAGGATGTTCAGCAGCGCCACCTCGGCCTGGGTCGGGTCGATCCGGCAGTTGCGCAGGTCCGGCGCCAGTTCCAGCGAAAACGCGATGCCGTCGCCCAGCGTCCGCTCGGCCACATCGCTCATCCCGGCCACCAGGGTATTGAGGTTGAGCACGCGCCCTTCCAGTTTCTGCTTGCGCGCGAACGCCAGCAACTGCTGGGTCAGGCGCGCGGCCTGGCCGGCGGCATCGCGCGCGCGGTCAACGCTCTTGCGCAGCAGCAGCGGATTCAGCGGATCGCTCTCGACCGCATGCTCGATCAGTTCCAGGTACCCGGACATGACCTGCAGCAGGTTGTTGAAGTCGTGGGCGATACCGCCGGTAAGCTGGCCCAGCGCTTCCATCTTCTGCGCCTGGCGCAGCGCATCCTCGGCGTCGCGGCGACGGCTGACGTCCAGCTGCGAACCGAAGAAGTACACCAGCTCGCCGCGGTCGTCGTAGACCGGAGAGATGTACAGCGCGTTCCAGAAGCTTGAACCGTCCTTGCGGTAGTTGAGGATCTCCACCGCCACTTCGTCGCTCGAGGTGATCGCATCGCGGATGCTGCGCACCGTTTCCCGGTCGGTGTCCGGTCCCTGCAGGAAACGGCAGTTGTTGCCGATCAGCTCATCGCTGCCATACCCGGTCATCTCCAGGAACGCGCGATTGACGAAGATGATCGGGTTGTCCGGCTGCCGCGGATCGGTGACGATCATGGGCATGCGCGTGGTCTGCACGGCAGCGAAGAAAATATCGCTGCGCTGGTTGGACATGTCGGTGGGAGCGTCAGGGTCGACGGTGGTGTGCGGCGCCGGGCAGTTGCTGATTTCTGGTGCGGGCATGGTCGATGGCAGGTCGATGCGAACCGTCGCTGGCCCGGCTAGACGGGCGGCCACACCGGGGTTCGCACGCCGGCGTCAACGCGAATAATACCTGTGCAGGCGTTCTACCACGATATCGTCCTGCAGCGACTCCAGGGCCATGATCCGCACCTGCCGGTCGCTCAACGCCAGCACGCGCTCGACATAGATTTCCGGGCCTGCCTCGGTTTCCTTCATGGACTTGCGGAAACCGTAGGGCATCACGCCCTTCTCTCCGTCCTTGCTGCCACCGATATACAGAACGACCGACATGACGCTTTCTCTACAGGGAATTCGTGGAACTGGCGCGCACCATACACAGCGCCATGTGAGGGACTTCTGCACCGAGGTTAATCGCGGCTGTTTGCCCGAGCATGACGTCCGCCGCGGCTCACGCGGACTTAACCAGGCCTGCGCGTAAGTCGCACATCCTTTCTGCGCCGGGGCGTCATGGATCTCAAGAGCGGTTATCCCTTCTGGTCGGTCCGCAACGGCCTCATGCAGAGTTTCCCGCAGCTACGCGACGACGTGCGCTGCGATGTCGCCGTGGTCGGCGGCGGCATCACCGGCGCGCTGATCGCCGAAGAACTGAGTACGCACGGGCACGCGGTGACAGTGCTGGAGCAGCGCGACATCGGCTGGGGCAGCACCGCCGCCAGCACGGCACTGTTGCAGTACGAGATCGACACCCACCTGATCGACCTGGCCAAGCGCTATGGCGAACGGGCCGGCGCCCTCGCCTATGGCGCCTGCGCGCAGGCGTTGGAGCAATTGCGCGACCTGGTGCGGCCGCTGCGCGATGTCGACTTCGGCTGGAACGACAGCCTGTACTACGCCAGCAAGCGCCGGCACGTGCGGGTGCTACAGGAGGAGCTGGAGGTGCGTGCGCGGCACGGCCTGGACGTGGAATGGTTGGGCGCGCAGGCGCTGGACGCCAACTACGGCATCCAGGCGCACGGCGCGATCCTCAGTCACCAGGCCGCGCGAGTGGATCCGTACCGCCTTACCTATCGCCTGCTCGGCCGCGCGTTCCGGCGCGGGGTTGGCGTCTACGACCGCACCCGCATCGCACGGATCCAGGTCAATGGCCGAGGCGTGACCCTGCACACCGACCAGGGCGCGCAGGTGCGCGCCGGCCACGTGGTGATGGCCGCCGGCTACGCCAATCAGCATTGGCTGGACCAGCGCGTGGCGCGCAACCGCAGCAGCTACGCCTTCGTCAGCGACCCGCTGGAACCCTCCGTTCTCGGCCCGCTGCGCGACACCATGATCTGGGAAAGCGCGCGGCCGTACCTGTACCTGCGCAGCACCGGCAACGGCCGCGTCGTCGCCGGCGGCGAGGACGACAGCGTGGATGTGCCGGCGCGCCGCGACGCGCGCGTCGACAGCAAGGCGCGCACGCTGTCGCGCAAGATCGCCAAGGTAATGCCTGGGCTCAAGCTGCAGCCGACCTTCGCCTGGGCCGGCACCTTCGCCGAGACCGAGGACGGCCTGCCGTTCTTCGGCCCGCACCCGCAGCACGGCCCGCGCGTACAGTTCGCGATGGCCTACGGCGGCAACGGCATCACCTACAGCATGATCGGCGCCGGCCTGCTGCGCGCGCAGATCGAGCGGCATGCGCATCCGCTCAAGCGCCTGTTCGGCTTCTCCCGGCTCGACTGACCCGAGCCGCTACAAGCGCCACTGGTACCTCCGTAGGAGCGGCTTCAGCCGCGACGGGCTTTCCCGGGAACGCCCCCTGTCGCGGCTGAAGCCGCTCCTACGCGATAACGTCGTGCATGGCGAACGCAGCGGTGTGCTGGCGCCACGCACTCAACCAGTGCCCGGCCACCAGCCGCGGCCTTGCAGCGCATAGCGATCCGCGGCGCGTTCCAATGGATTGCGCACGCTGACACCGCCGCACGCCAGGTACACCGGCAGGAACAACGGTCCCAGCAGCATGTACTGCAGCACGTGCGCACGTTCGTGGTCGCCGAGCCGTACCGCGGGATGCCGGCAACGACCGGCGGCGTGTTCGTAGGTGGCGCAGGCCACGTCCAGATCGTCGGCGCTGAGCAGGATCACGTTGCCCAGGGTCATCGCCCCGCGCGGCCGCAACGGCATCCGTTCGAACACCAGCGCCAGCTCGCGGCGGCTGAAGCGCAGGCGCGCACCGAAGGCCAGCGCGATGCCCCCAGCAAGCACACCGAGCAAGGTATTGGGCAAGGTCCACAGCACACCGACGGCGAGGCCGGCACGGCGCCAGGCCGGCGGCAGCGGCCGCTTCAGTCGGCTTCGTTGGGAATCAGCAGCCACAGGATCAGGTAGACCAGGATGCCGGGGAAGGCGGCCGAGACGATCGAGCCGACCACGTACAACACCCGCAGCAGGGTCGCATTCCAGCCGAAGCGGTGAGCGATGCCGCCCATCACGCCCGCGATCATGCGGTCGTTCAAGGAGCGCGACAGCGAACGGGGTTGCGACATGGCGGCGGCTCCAGCGACGGCGGCGACTCACTCTACCGGCGCCGGGGCGGGCGCCGCGTGACGGTGCGCCATGGTTGGCGCTCAGTGCCCGCCATCGCGGTCGGCCAGCCACCGGTGCAACGCCGCCGGCACTTCGCGCTGGGCACGGCCGGAGACGTAGATGCCGATATGGCCGCCGCGGAAACTCAGTTCGGCGTAGTCGCGGCTGCCGACCACGCCGCGCAGCGCCCGCGAGGCGTCCGGCGGCACCAGGTGGTCCTGCTCGGCATAGACGTTGAGCACCGGCATGGTGACCCGGCCCAGGTCCACCGTGTGCGCACCGATGCGCGCGCGCCCGTGCATCAGCGCATTGTCCTGGTAGAACTGCTTGACGAACTCGCGGAAGGTCTCGCCGGCCAGATCGGGCGAATCGAAGATCCATTTCTCCATGCGCAGGAAGTCCTCCAGCGCCCGCGGATCGTCGAGGATGTCGAGCAGGCCGACGTACTTCTGCAGATTCAGCCGGAACGGCTTGAGCATCAGGTAGCTGACGTTCATCAGATCCGCCGGCACGTTGCCCAGCGTGTCCACGAACAGGTCGACGTCGACCTGGCGCGCCCAGTTGGACAGCATGTTGTCCGGGGTATGGAAATCCACCGGCGTGACCATGGTGACCAGGTTGCGCACCTTCTCCGGCTGCAGCGCCGCGTAGCACAGCGAGAACGTGCCGCCCTGGCAGATGCCGAGCATGTTGACCGGCGCACCGTCAGCGGCCGCGCGCAGATGGTCCACTGCGCCGTCGATGTAGCGCAGCAGATAGTCCTCCAGCGTCAGGTAACGCTCGGACCGATCCGGGTAGCCCCAGTCCAGCACGTAGACGTCCTCGCCCAGCGCCAGCAGGCCCTGCACCAGCGAGCGGTCGGCCTGCAGATCGACCATGTACGGGCGGTTGACCAGGGCATAGACGATCAGCAACGGCACCTTGGCGGTGGGGGGGCGCTCGCCGACGAAGCGGTACAGCACCACCTTGCCGTCGCGCCACACTTCCTGGCGCGCAGTCGCGCCGTAGTCCACCGTATCCAGGCCCGGCAGCACGCGCAGGCCTTCGAGCAACTTGCGCTGCAGCTCCAGGGTTTCCTGGAGCAGATCGTCGCTGCTGAAACTCAGCGGTCCCTTCATGCGCGACTCCGACGCCCAGCGGGCTTGGTTCCCGCCCGCCGCGACGGGGTGGCGGGCGCGGCCTTCGCTGGCTTGGCGGCGTTGGATCTGGATTTGGATTCGGGTGCGCCTGCTGCCGCCTTCGCAGCGGCGGGCTTGGCTGCGGTCTTCCTGGCGCTTTTCCGCGGCACAGAAGAAGCCGGCGCAGCAGCAGGTGCAGGCGCGACAGGCGCACCCTGCCCTTCTGCGCGCTCGATCCGCCGCAGCCGCCGTTCCAGGTCGGCGATGCGCCGATGCGCAGCATCCAGTTCGGTGCGCGTGGGCAGGCCCACCTGCTCGCAGACCTGCTCGGTCTCGCGCTGCAGCAGGGCACGCAGGCGCATCTGCGCGTTGGCGACGTCGGCGTAGACCTGGCGGAACTCCGGCGACAGCGCGGCCGCCGCATAGGCTTCCTCGGCCGCGTCGATCCACAGGTCGAACATCGCCCGCGCATTGGTCAGTTGCCGGCCCGGGTCCTCGTGGCCGCGCAGCTTCTCCTCGAACAGGCCGAAGGCGCGGTCGATGGCGCCCTGCAGCAGCCCCAGATAGGCCTGCAACTTCGCCTGGTAGTCCTGCTGCGCCTTGGCCAGCGCCCGCCAGCGCGCCTGGTGGTTGCGCGCCGGGCCGAACCCGGGCATCTGCAGCCACGGACCGCTGTCGCGCTGCAGCCCTTGCAGCCACTGCGCCGCCTGCTGCAACCACGGATCGATGCCACCCTGACCGGTGCCGCGCACCGCGCCCAGCAGCCATTGCAGCAACTGCTCGCGCTGGCCCTGCACCTGGCGTTTCCAGGCCTCGGCGACGTCGGCGCTGCTGGCATCGCGGCCGGCGAACTGCGCGGCCACCTGCTGCATCGCGCCGAGCCAGTCGCCGGCATGCTGCTGGAACTGCGCCACCGCGTCCTCGGCCTGCGGCGCGCTGCCGCGCGGCAGCCACTGGCTCCAGGCCGCGATCGCCTCGCGCCAGGAACCGGTGCCGTCGCCAGCCGCGGCCGACGCGGGGGCCGGTGCGCCCTGGCGCAACGCGGCACTCCAGGCCTCCCAGTACTGCCGCGTCATCGCCTCGAAATCGCCGGCGCCACCGCCGCCGCTAGCCTTCATCGCCACTCTCCCGAACTGGCCCGCGATGATAGCAACCCGCTGCGATCAGGGCTTGGGAATGCGCAGCGTCTTGCTGATCATCAGCGAGCCGGACAAGGCGAACAGCAGCGACAGCGGGTGCAGCAGCCACGGCCCCAGTCGCCATTCGCCCCACCACAAGGCATCGCCGATATGGCCAAGGTGCGCGGCGACCGCCAGCACGATGACCAAGCCCAGACTGCTCGGGATCGGCGTGCCCTCGAAGTACGGCACCTTGTCGCCGTCGCCGGCGATCTGCTCGGCGGTGACGTTGTAGCGGGCCAGGCGGCTGACCCCGCAGCAGACGAAGAAACTCAGCACCAGCCAGTCCCAGCCGCCCTGCATGCCGCAGGCATAGGCCAGCGCGGCCGGGGCCACGCCGAAGGAGATCACGTCGGCCAGCGAGTCCAGCTCGCGGCCCAGGGTCGAGGACGACTTGCGCCAGCGCGCCACCCGGCCGTCCAGCGCGTCGAACACGAACGCCAGCGGGATCAGCGCCATGCCGAACAGCAGATCGCTGCGGCGGCCATCCTGCAGGAAGCGCATCGCCGCGAACACCGCGCCGGTGCCGCAGAAGGCATTGGCCAGGGTGAACCAGTCGGCCAGCTGGAACTCGCGCAGCATGGAGAAGTGGCGTTTCATCGGCATAACGTGGCGGATCCGGCGTGAGCGGCGAGCGACGGCACAGGGTAGCGTGGTGCCGCCGCACTGGCGAGCGGCCGCTGCCGAGCGTCGCCGCGCGCTGCTACGCTGGCGGCTCCCCACTTCCGCGCAGGCACTCCCCATGCAGACCGTCCTGATCACCGGCGCCGCCAGCGGCATCGGCGCCGGCATCGCCCACGAACTTGCCGCGGGCGGCCGCCACATCGTCGTCAGCGACCTCGACCTGGCTGCCGCCGACGCGGTCGCCGCGCAGTTGCGCCAGGCCGGCGGCTCGGCCGAGGCGGTGGCGCTGGACGTGGCCAGCGCAGGCAGCATCACGGCGGCGCTGGGCGCCGTCAGCCGGCCGGTGGACGTGCTGGTCAACAACGCCGGGCTGCAGCACGTGGCGCCATTGCAGGAGTTCCCGATGGACAGGTGGAGCCTGCTGGTGGAGGTGATGCTGACCGGCGTGGCGCGGCTGACCCAGGCGGTGCTGCCGGGCATGCGCGAGCGCGGCTTCGGCCGCATCGTCAACATCGGCAGCATCCATTCACTGGTCGCCAGCCCGTACAAGAGTGCCTACGTCGCCGCCAAGCACGGCCTGGTCGGCTTCTCCAAGGTGATCGCGCTGGAGACCGCCGATACCGACATCACCATCAACACGCTCTGCCCCAGCTATGTGAAAACGCCGCTGGTGGACAAGCAGATCGCCGACCAGGCGCGCACCCGCGGCATTTCCGAAGCCGACGTGATCGCCCAGGTGATGCTCAAGCCGATGCCCAAGGGCGTGTTCATCGCTTACGACGAACTGGCCGGCTGCGTGGCGTTCCTGGCCTCGCCGGCGGCGCGCAACATCACCGCGCAGACCATCGCCATCGACGGCGGCTGGACCGCGCAGTAGCGCTGCGGCAAGCACGCAGGTCCGGCTGCTGGATCGCGCGATCGACACTGGCGAATTTTTCGCCAACACGGCGGCGGCCGTTGCGGCACAACGCCACCCGGATCTTATCCACAGCGTTCGTGCGATTTCATCCACACCGGCTGTGGAGAAGCGCGACCGGGACTGCTGAAATTTTCACCACCCGGCAAAATCGGGCAGCCATTTCAGTGACTTGCCATGCTTGCCCACAGGCTTGTGCAGGATCGATCCACAGCCGCTGTGGACAAGCCCGACGCGGCGTCACGCGGAGGCGACCGAGCGGTGCGCCGGACGACGGGAGAGGCGCTAGCACTCGTCCTTCTCCCCTCGGGAGAAGGTGCCCCGCAGGGGCGGATGAGGGTGCGGGCGAAGCCTCGTGCACCCAAACTCCGCGAGATGCTTTCGCGTCGTACCCTCACCCCCAACCCCTCTCCCGGTGGGAGAGGGGCTTAGGCTGTTCCCTTCTCTCATTGGGAGAAGGTACCCCGCAAGGGCGGATGAGGGTGCGGGCGAAGCCTCGTGCACCCAAACTCCGCGAGACGCTTTCGCGCCGGACCCTCACCCCAACCCCTCTCCCGAAGGGAGAGGGGCTTTATGGCAGCGCGAGCGTGTCAGGCCCGCGAATAGCGCCAGGACTGCATGCGCCCGTCGCGGTACGGCATGACCCCGTGGAACGGGCGCGGGTCGCCATCGAACACCAGCGGCAGGAAGTGACGGTCGCCCTCCCACAGTGGCAGCGTGTCCATCTGCGCGATCGGCACCCAGGCCAACGTGCCCTCGGCGTTCTCGGCGAACGGCTCGCCCGCGTAGGCCTCGATCAGGAACACGAAACCCAGCCAGTCCTCGCCGTGCTTGCCGAACCCCGGCCAGCTGATGGTGCCGCGCAATTGCAGCGCCTCGCAGGTGATGCCGGCCTCTTCCAGGATCTCGCGGCGCATGCCGGCCAGCACGTCCTCGTCCGCCTCCACCTTGCCGCCAAGACCGTTGTACTTGCCCAGGTGATGGTCGCCGGGCCGGGCATTGCGGTGGACCAGCAGCACCTGGGTACGGTCGGGCGAGAGCACGTAGCCCAAGGTGGCGACGATGGGGGTGTAAGGCATGCGGTGACGGCGGAGGGCGACGGGCGCGCAGTATGCCGTATCTGCGCTGTCGCCTGGTCTAGCCTGAGGCTAGACGTTTAAACGGCCGGCGTCGCGGCGTCGCGCGGCAGGGGCGGCGCCGGTCGCAGCGTGGCCACGCCGTGGCCGCGCTCGGCCAGGTATTCCAGCCATTTGCCGAGGAAGGTGTTCATGCGCATGCGGTGGCTGATCAGCTCCGCCGGCGGCGGGTACAGCCCCATCACGTCCTGCCAGCGGCGGCCGACGTAGCAATGCGTGGTCTCGGCCTGGCGCGCGTCCAGGTACAGGCGCACGTAGGCCGACGGGTCCGGCTCCCCGGTCAGCGGATCGCACAGGTCGTAGGTCAGGCGCAGTTCGACGGTGTAGCGGTGCCGCTCGATCACATCCAGGCGCAGGTCCAGGCCGTCGCCGATGCTGGACACGTAGCTGCCGGCCTCGAGGTCGGCCGGCACGAACAGGCGGTTCAGGTGCAGATAGTTCTCGGCGTACAGCCCCATCAGCCAGCCGAAACGGCTGAGCCGGGGGATGCGTTCGCTGCGGGTCATGGCGTGCTGCATGGACCGATCCTACACGCTGGATCGCGCCGGCGGCAGCATTGACGGATCGGCGCCGGCGGCCTACCGTGGAAATCCATGCGGCGACGTGCGGAAATTCCATTGCCGCCAGGAGCGGCCCCGCCCGCTCAGAACATCTCGCGCTGCAGTCCCAGCGTCGTCAGCACCTTGCTGGAAATCTCCTCGATCGAGGTATGCGTGGTGCTCAGGGTCGGAATCCGCTCCATGCGGAACATGGTCTCGGCGGCCGCCACTTCGCGCCGGCAGGTCTCCGCACTGGAGTAGCGCGAATTCGGCCGCCGCTCCTGGCGGATCTGCTGCAACCGTTCCGGATCGATGGTCAGCCCGAACAGCTTGTTGCGGTAGGCACGCAACCGCGGCGGCAACCGATCGCTCTCCAGATCCTCGTCGGTCAACGGATAGTTGGCCGCGCGCACGCCGTAATGCAGCGCCAGGTAGATGCAGGTCGGGGTCTTGCCCGCGCGCGAGACCGCCACCAGGATCACGTCGGCCTCCTCGTAGGTGAGCGCGATGCCGTCGTCGTGCGCGAGTGCGAAGTTCATCGCGTTGATGCGGCGGTGGTAGGTCTCGAAATCGACCAGACCGTGCGCCTGTCCCACCCGCGAGTGCCGCGGCGCGTTCAATTCGCGCTCCAGCGGCTCGATGAAGGGCGCGAACACGTCGAGCATCAGCGCCCCGCTCTCGGCCAGCAACATGCTCAGTTGCGGATCGACGCAGGAGTTGACCACGATTGGCCGAACCTGATAGCGCTCGCCCGCGGCATGGATGCGCTGCGCCGCGTCACGCGCTTTTTCCGGATCGTCGACGAACGACATGCGGTCGGTGACGAAGCTGAAACCGCTGAACTGGGTGAGCAGGCTATGCCCAATGGTTTCAGCGGTGATACCGGTTCCATCGGACACGTAGAACACCGGTCTGATCGTCGACATTGCCTGCATTCTCCTGGCTGAAACCCAACGGATGCGCCCGCTTCGCTTGTGCCGGCTCGGGTGCGCACTGCATCATATCGGCTTCTTCCCTCACGGACGCGGCCATTCAGCCCGCCTCGGGCGATGGCCTAACGGAGCATCGCGCTTGAACGAGAACATCCTGTGGTTGCATGAGCTGCGCCTGGCCGACCTGGCTCGCGTTGGTGGCAAGAATTCCTCCCTCGGCGAAATGATCGGCAACCTGGCGGGCCTCGGCGTGTCCGTGCCGGGCGGCTTCGCCACCACTGCCGAAGCGTTCAAGGCCTTCGTCGCCCACAACGATCTGTACCAGCGCATCTTCGACAAGCTGGCCACGCTGGACGTGGAAGACGTGGGCGCACTGACCGCCGCCGGCAAGGAAATCCGCGGCTGGGTGATCGACGCGCCGCTGCAGCCGGAACTGGACCAGGCGATCCGCGAGGCCTATGCGCAGCTATGCAGCGAGAACGGCGGCGGCGACGTGGCCGTGGCGGTGCGCTCCTCGGCGACCGCCGAAGACCTGCCCGACGCCAGCTTCGCCGGCCAGCAGGAGACCTTCCTCAACGTGACCGGCGCCGACGATGTCGTGCACAAGGTCAAGGAAGTCTTCGCCAGCCTCTACAACGATCGCGCCATCGCCTACCGCGTGCACCACGGCTTCAAGCACGAGGACGTGTTCCTTTCGGCCGGCGTGCAGTTGATGGTGCGCTCCGGCGTCGGCTCCTCCGGCGTGCTGTTCACCCTGGACACCGAATCCGGTTTCCGCGACGTGGTGTTCGTTACCTCGAGCTTCGGCCTCGGCGAGATGGTCGTGCAGGGCGCGGTCAATCCCGACGAGTTCTACGTCTACAAGCCCACCCTCAAGGCCGGCAAGCCGGCGATCCTGCGCCGTTCCCTGGGCAGCAAGCTGATCCGCATGGTGTATTCGGATGTGCCCGGCGAGCGCGTGCGCATCGAGGACACCCCGGCCGAGCTGCGCAACACCTTCTCGATCAACGACGAGGATGTGCAGGAACTGGCCAAGCAGGCGCTGGTGATCGAGCAGCACTACCAGCGGCCGATGGACATCGAGTGGGCGAAGGACGGCGTCAGCGGCAAGCTGTTCATCGTGCAGGCGCGCCCGGAAACGGTGAAGTCGCGCGGCCACGCCACCCAGATCGAACGCTTCGCGCTGCAGCAGCGCGGCGAGGTGATCGCCGAAGGCCGTGCCATCGGCCAGAAGATCGGCGCCGGCGTCGCCCGCGTGGTACGCAGCCTGGACGACATGAACCGGGTGCAGCCCGGCGACGTGCTGGTCGCGGACATGACCGATCCCGATTGGGAGCCGGTGATGAAGCGCGCCTCGGCGATCGTCACCAACCGCGGCGGCCGCACCTGCCACGCGGCGATCATCGCCCGCGAGCTGGGCGTGCCGGCAGTGGTCGGTACCGGCAACGCGATGGAGCTGGTCGAGGATGGCAAGGAAGTGACGGTCAGCTGCGCCGAAGGCGACACCGGCTACATCTATGGCGAGCGCCTGCCGTTCGAGCGCACCACCACGGACCTGGGCAACATGCCGCCGGCGCCGCTGAAGATCATGATGAACGTGGCCAACCCGGAGCGCGCGTTCGATTTCGGCCAGCTGCCCAACGCCGGCATCGGCCTGGCGCGCCTGGAAATGATCATCGCCGCGCACATCGGCATCCATCCCAATGCGCTGCTGGAATACGCCAAGCAGGATGCGGCGACCAAGAAGAAGATCGACGCGAAGATCGCCGGTTACGCCGACCCGGTGAGCTTCTACGTCAACCGCCTGGCCGAAGGCATCGCCACGCTGACCGCGTCGGTGGCGCCGCACCCGGTGATCGTGCGCCTGTCGGACTTCAAGTCCAACGAGTACGCCAACCTGATCGGCGGCAGCAACTACGAACCGCACGAAGAGAACCCGATGATCGGCTTCCGCGGCGCCAGCCGCTACGTCGACCCGAGCTTCGCCGCGGCGTTCGCGCTGGAATGCAAAGCCGTGCTCAAGGTCCGCAACGAAATGGGCCTGGACAACATGTGGGTCATGATTCCGTTCGTGCGCACCCTCGAGGAAGGCCGCAAGGTCGTCGAGGTGTTGGCCAGCAACGGTCTGCGCCAGGGCGAGAACGGCCTGAAGATCATCATGATGTGCGAGGTGCCGTCGAACGCGCTGCTGGCCGAGGAATTCCTGGAGATCTTCGACGGCTTCTCGATCGGCTCCAACGATCTCACCCAGCTGACCCTGGGCCTGGACCGCGACTCCTCGATCGTGGCGCACCTGTTCGACGAGCGCAATCCGGCGGTCAAGAAGATGCTGTCGATGGCGATCAAGGCCGCGCGCGCCAAGGGCAAGTACGTGGGCATCTGCGGCCAGGGCCCGTCGGATCACCCGGACCTCGCGGAGTGGCTGATGCAGGAAGGCATCGAGTCGGTGTCGTTGAATCCCGACACCGTGGTCGACACCTGGCTGCGCCTGGCCAAGCTCAAGAGCCAGGGGTGATGCCGATGCAGTCGTGGCTGACGGCACTGACGGCGGCCACGACCGCTGCGCCTGCGGCGCGGGCGGCGCGCCCGTTCGACTGGCGGACGCTGGACTGGGCGCAGTACGCGCTCAACTGGGGCGTGGCGATCCTGATCCTGGTGGTCGGGATGTGGATCGCCAAGCGCCTGAGCGAATGGCTGCGCAGAGCACTGCTGCGGGCGCGGGTGGAAACCACGCTCAGCAACTTCCTGCGCAACGTCGCCTATGCGTTGATGCTGGTGCTGGTGCTGGTCACCGCGCTGCAAAAGATCGGCGTACCGCCGACCTCGCTGTTCGCCGTGCTCGGCGCCGCCGGCCTGGCAGTGGGCCTGGCGCTGAAGGACTCGCTGTCCAATATCGCCTCCGGGGTGATGCTGATCGTGCTGCGGCCGATGCGCGACGGCGACCACGTGGTGGTGGCCGGCCAGGAAGGCGTGGTCGACGAGATCCGCATCTTCCAGACCCGCATCCGCACCTTCGACGAGCGCATGGTGACCCTGCCCAACAGCACCATCACCACCGCGCCGATCGTCAACTACAGCGCCCTGCCCAACCGCCGCCTGGAGATCACCGTCGGCGTCGGCTACGGCGACGACCTGAAGAAGGCGCAGGAGCTGTTGCTGCAGATCGCGCAGGAGAATCCGAACATCCTGAAGACGCCCGCCCCATTCGTGCAGGTCACCAACCTGGGCGAGAGCACGGTGGACCTGATGTTGTTCGGCTACGCCAAGAACAGCGATTTCGGCGCGGCCAAGAGCAGCACGCTGGAGCAGATCCGCAACCAGCTGCTGGAGAACGGGCTGAGCATTCCGTATCCGCAGCGCGACCTGCACGTGTACCACCACGATGCCGACGGCCGCCCGATCGCGGAATTGTTGACCAAAGGCGTCACCGACGACGGCGAGACCAAGCCGGGACCGCCGCTGGCGCGCTAAGCGGCGGCTTCACCTTCTGTATTCATGCACCACTGCATCCGCCCGACGAGCGTCGGGCGGTGTTCCGCATGCGCCCCGACGCGCAAGGTTCGCGGATCAGCCCTCGCCCTGCCCGCCCAGCCTGCCCATGAAGGGACGGTAATAGCGCAGTTCGTCGATGGAATCGTGCACGTCGCTGAGCGCGGTATGCGAGGAGGTCTTGGTCAGGCCGGCCGACACCGCCGGCGCCCAGCGCCGCGCCAGTTCCTTCAACGTCGACACGTCAAGATTGCGGTAGTGGAAGAACCGCTCCAGCCGCGGCATCTGCCGGTGCAGGAAACGCCGGTCCTGGCAGATCGAGTTGCCGCACATCGGCGAGGTGCCGGGCTTGCACCACTGGGTCAGGAACGCCATGGTCTCGGCCTCGGCCTGCGCCAGCGTGACCTGGCTGTCGAGCACGCGCTGCCACAGACCGGAATGGCGGTGCTGGTTGCGGTTCCACTCGTCCATCGCCTCCAGCGTCTGCAGCGGATGGGCGATGGCGAACTCCGGGCCTTCGGCCAGCACGTTGAGCTGCGCGTCGGTCACCACCGTGGCGATTTCGATGATCGAATCGCGATCGGTATCCAAGCCGGTCATTTCCAGATCGATCCAGATCAGCCGATCGTTCGCCACGTGCGCTTGCGCCATATCACCGTCCTGTCGTTCGCGGCGGCGAGGCCGGCGCGGTAGTGTCGTATCAAGCGTCAATGATACCGCGCGGGCTGCGCGACAGGCAGGGGCTTGGCGCTCACGCGTCCAGTGGCGGCTTGCCGCGCTTGGCGCGGAAATAATTGGTCAGGCGCGTACTGGCCGCCGCCGCCAGCACGCCGCCGCGGACTTGCACGCGATGGTTATGGCGCGAATCTGCCAGCAGATCGAACACGCTGCCGCAGGCACCGGTCTTGGGATCGGTGGCGGCGTAGATCAGCTCCGCCACCCGCGCATGCACCACCGCCATCGCGCACATCGCGCACGGTTCCAGAGTCACGTACAGGCGGCTGCCGACCAGACGATGGTTGCCGAGCCGGCGGCCGGCCTGGCGCAGCGCGACGATCTCGGCATGCGCGCTGGGATCGTGTTCGGCGATGTTGAGGTTCCAGCCCTCGCCCAACACCTCATCCTCGGCCGAGACCAGGACCGCACCGACCGGGATCTCGTCGAACTCGCGCTCGGCGCGCTCGGCCAGGGCTAGCGCGTGCCGCATCCAGTGCTCGTCGCGCGCCAGTTGCGCGTCGTCGCCGACAGTCATCGCGACGCGCCGTGCTTGCGCACGAATTCGGCGAACACCGCTAGCGTCGCTTCGCTGACGTGGTGCTCGATGCCCTCGGCATCGCGGCGCGCGGTGTCCGCATCGATGCCCAGCGCCAACAGGAACTGCTCCACGGTCTGGTGGCGCTGCCGGCTGGCCGCGGCCAGCGCCTCGCCCTCAGGGGTGAGGAACACGCCACGGTAGGGGCGCTGCACCACCCAGCCGCCCTTGACCAGGCGCTTGAGCATCTTGGCCACGGTCGGCTGGGCCACGCCCAGGCGCGCGGCGATATCCACCTGCCGCGCTTCGCCGCCATCGGCGAGGAGGTCGGAAATCAACTCCACGTAGTCCTCGATCAGCTCCAGACGGTGCGCCTCGCGCACCTGGCGGAAACTTTCGACCTGCACTTCGGCGTCGAGCAGCACCGCCGGCGGCGCCATCGACTTCCCGCTTTTTTGCATTGCAACGCCCTTGTCCGGTGCCGGCGCCCCGCCGACCACCTGCCTATTCTGGCCGAAATCGCGGCTATCGCAGCGATTTGAATTGCCAATGCTAATCCATATAGCACCTGCTATATACTCGTTTGCACCCCGCCCCACCCCGTCGTCGCCATGGCCGCCCCCCTGCCCCTGCCGAGTTCCGCTGCCGAGCACGCCAGCCGTGGCGAGGCGCGCCCCAGCCTGGGCGCCATGCATGCCAGCGTCGCCGTGCCACGCAACGGCCTTGGCTGGCGCCGCTTCCTGGCCTTCCTCGGGCCCGGCTACATGGTCTCGGTCGGCTACATGGATCCGGGCAACTGGGCGACCGACATCGCCGGCGGCTCGCACTTCGGCTATCTGCTGCTGTCGGTGATCCTGCTCTCCAACCTGATGGCGATCGTGCTGCAGGGGCTGGCCGCGCGCCTGGGCATCGCCACCGGCCTGGATCTGGCCCAGGCCTGCCGCGCGCACTATTCCAAGCCGGTGAACTTCCTGCTGTGGCTGGCCTGCGAGGCGGCCATCGTCGCCTGCGACCTGGCCGAGGTGATCGGCACCGCGATCGCGTTGAAGCTGCTGTTCGGCATCCCGCTCACCGCCGGCGCGATCATCACCTCGATCGACGCGCTGCTGGTGCTGTTCCTGATGCGCCGCGGCTTCCGCGCGCTGGAAGCGTTCGTGATCGCCCTGCTGATGGTGATCTTCGCCTGCTTCCTCGTGCAGATCGTGCTGGCCGCGCCGCCGCTGCGCGAGGTGCTGGCCGGCTTCATCCCGCGCACGCAGGTGGTCACCGACCCGGCCGCGCTGTACCTGGCGATCGGCATCATCGGCGCGACGGTGATGCCGCACAACCTGTACCTGCATTCCTCGATCGTGCAGACCCGCGCCTACGAGCGCACCGATGAGGGGCGCCGCTCGGCGCTGCGCTGGGCGCTGGCCGACAGCACCATCGCGCTGAGCCTGGCACTGTTCGTCAACGCCGCGATCCTGATCCTGGCCGCCGCGGTATTCCATGCGCACGGCCGCACCGACGTGCAGGAAATCGAACAGGCCCACGAACTGCTGGCGCCGATGCTCGGCGTCGGCCTGGCCTCGACCCTGTTCGCGGTGGCGCTGCTGGCCTCCGGTATCAATTCCACCGTCACCGCCACCCTGGCCGGGCAGATTGTGATGGAAGGCTTCCTGCACCTGCGCCTGCCGCCATGGGCGCGGCGCCTGCTGACCCGCGGCCTGGCGATCGTGCCGGTGGTGGCGGTGACCTCGCTGTACGGCGAACAGGGCACCGCCAAGCTGCTGGTGCTGAGCCAGGTGGTGCTGTCGATGCAGTTGCCGTTCGCGGTGATCCCGCTGGTGCGCTTCGTCACCGACAAGCCTCGGATGGGTCCGCTGGTGGTGCGCCGCGGGCTGGCCTGGCTGGCCTGGGGGATCGCCGCGCTGATCGTGGTGCTGAACCTGAAGCTGCTCATCGACACGCTGCTGCACTGACGGCGCGGTTGCCGTGCGCTTCCGGGCCCTGGTCTTTCAGGCCCCGGCGTCGATCACTAGCACAGCGAAGCGGTGTCCGATCTGCCGGCCATGCCGGCATTGGCCCGCACTTGCTGCAGCGCGTTGGCCAGTTCGTCCAGCCGGTAGGGTTTGGACAGGATCTGCACCCCTTGCGCCTCTGCCGCGGACTTCGCCGCTTCGGCATAGCCGCTGGTGAGCAGGACCGGCAACGCGCCACGCCGCATGCGGATTTCCTGCACCAGCTCCAGGCCGTTCATGCCGCCGGGCATCATGATGTCGGAGAACACGATGTCCACCACGCGGCCGTTGGCCAGCGCACCCAGCGCCGCGCCCGCACTGGCCGCGCGGACGACCTCGTAGCCGAGTTGGCGCAACATCTCCCCGACCAGCGCGGCGACTTCGTCGTCGTCCTCCACGAGCAGCACGCAGCCGGCCTGGCCGGGCTCATCTCGAACGACCTGAAGGTCCACCAGGTGCCGATCTTCTTGCACTGGCGCACGGTGCGAGCGCGGCAACAGCAGATGGATCGCCGTGCCGCGCCCCGGCTCGCTGTCGATGTGGATGGAACCGCCCGACTGCTGCACGAAACCATGCACCTGGGCCAGGCCCAGGCCGGAGCCCTTGCCGATGTCCTTGGTGGTGTAGAACGGCTCGAACACCCGCGCCTTCACCTCCGGCGCCATGCCGCTGCCGTCGTCGATGATCGACAGGCGGATGAAATCCGGGTCGGTGGCGACGGCGCCAGGCAGGTTGCGCGCCCGTACCACGATGGTGCCGCCGTTGGGCATTGCATCGCGCGCGTTCACGGCCAGGTTCAGCACCACCAGTTCCAGTTCACCTGGGTCCACTTCGACCGGCCACAGGTCGTCGGCCAGATCGAAATCCACGTGCACGTCGCCACGCAGACTGCGGTCCAGCAACTCGCGCATGCCGCCGATCTGCCGCGACAGGTCGATCGGCTCGGGCTTGAGTTCCTGCCGGCGCGAGAACGCCAGCAGTTGCCGGGTCAGCCCGGCGCCGCGCTGTGCGGCCTTCTGCATGCCGTCCATCAAGCGTTTGCGGATCGCCGGATCGCTCTGACTGTCGAGCATCGCCAGGCCACCGGAGATCACCATCAGCAGGTTGTTGAAATCGTGCGCGACGCCGCCGGTCAACTGGCCCAGCGCCTCGATCTTCTGCGCCTGGCGCAGGGTCTCCTCGACCCGCGCGCGTTCGTCCATCTGCCGGCGCAACAGCCGATTGGCCTCCTCCAGCTCGCGCGTGCGCGCCACCACCTGCGCCTCCAGCTGCGCGGCGGCCGACGCCTGCGCCTGCAGCAGCGTGCGCACCTCGTATTGCCGCGCCCGTGCGCGCAATGCGGCCTTGATGGTGCTGGTGAAGGTGATCGTTTGCACCGGGCGTTCGAGCAGCGCCACGTTGCGCAGCGCACCCACCAGCTTGCGCCGCCATGCGACCACGAACGGCTGCTCCTGGTGGCTGGTCAGCACCACGAACGGCAGGTCCGACCAGGCCGGCTGCGCGTCGGCCCAGGCGAACAGCGCCGAGGTGTCCGCGCCGAACAGTCCCTCCTCGGCCAGGAACACCGCCGCCGCGCCGACGTGCAGCTCGCGCACCAGCATGCCCAGGTCTAAACAGTGGCACGCCACCACCCCGCCGCGACGCAGCAGTTCCACCGACGCCGGGCCGTCGCGCCCGATCGGCGTGTACACCAGGACGCGTTTTTCGGGTGCGTCGCTGCTGCTCATGCAAGCGGGTCCAGCAGCGGCAGGTCTCCCCCGCCATAGCGCGGCGTGCCGGAAAAGATGCCGCTGAATTCCTTGAGCGGCGGCCCCACGTCGATGCCCTTGCTGCTGAGCCGGAACTCGCGAATGGTGTTCTCGTGGTTGCCGCTGCGCTTCTTGACGACCGACAACGCGCGGCGCACGGTGCCGCCCACTTCGAAATACCGCAGCATCAGCACCGAATCGCTGAGATAGCTCAGGTCCAGCGGGGTCTCCATCGGGCCGACCAAGCCATGCTGCGCCAGCACCAGGATAGTCAGCACGCCGTGCTGGCCCAGATAGCTGAGCAGTTCGTGCATCTGCAGGATCAGGAAGCGCTCGTCCGGCATCGCATTGAGATAGCCGTTGAGGCTGTCGATGACGATCACCCGGGCGCCGTCGACCTCGACGCTGCTGCGAACGCTGGCGGCAAACTGTCCGGGCGACATCTCGGCCGGGTCGATCTGCTGGAAGCGGATCAGCCCGCTCGCCAAGTGCTTCTCCAGCGGCAGTCCCAGGGTGCGAGCACGCGCCTCGACCGTGCCGCGGCCTTCGTCGAAGGCGAAGAACACACTGTGTTCGCCGCGTTCGGCAGCGGCGATGGCATAGGTCAGCGCCAGCGAGGACTTGCCCACGCCGGCAGCGCCGAGCAGCAAGGCATTGGTGCCGCGTTCCAGCCCGCCACCGAGCAGCCGGTCCAGTTCGGCATTGCCGCTGGAGGTGAATGCGTCGATGTGGTGATGCTTGTAGTCGGCCGCGACCAGCCGCGGATAGATTTCCAAGCCGCCGCGTTGGATGCTGAAATCGTGGTAGCCGCCGCGGAACTGGATGCCGCGCATCTTCACCACGCGCAGGCGCCGGCGTTCGGCGCCGTAGTCGATCGCCAACTGTTCCAGCAGCACCACGCCATGGGTGATGGAATGCAGCTGGAGGTCGTTTTCCTGCGAGGACAGGTCGTCGAGCAGGATCACCGTGCATTGGCGGCTGGCGAAGAAATGCTTCAGCGCCAGCACCTGGCGACGGTAGCGCAGTGGACTTTGCGCGAGCAGGCGCAGTTCCGACAGGCTGTCCAGCACCACGCGGCTGGGATTGAGCTGTTCGACCTTCTGGAAGATCAGCTTGGTGGTCTCGGTGAGTTCCATCTCCGCCGGATGGAACACGGTGAGTTCGCGCTCCGGGTCCAGTGCGGTTTCCGGTGGCACCAGCTCGAACACATCGACCTGCTCCATGCTCCAGCCGTGGCGCGTGGCGACCAGATGCAGTTCGCGCTGGGTCTCCGAGAGCGTGATGTACAGCACGCGCTCGCCCTGCCGAACGCCCTCCAGCAGGAACTGCAGGGCGATGGTGGTCTTGCCGGTGCCCGGACGTCCTTCGTAGAGATACAGGCGGTTGGCGTCGACGCCGCCGCCGAGGATGTCGTCCAGGCCCGCGCTACCGGTGGAAATACGCGGCAATTCATCGCCATTCACGTGATCGGTCCGCCGATGGGGCGTCATGGTCGTCCTTTCTGTGCTGTTTGCACTGTGGTCAACGCGTCGTGTGCTCGGGGTGCGTGGTGACCAAGTGCAACCCGGCCGGAGGTCGCGACCACCGCATGCCGCGACGTGCACGCGCGTCGAGCACGCCGCCTCCCTTGCACTTCTTCGCCACGAACCACGCTACGTTCGGCAAAGTGATTTTTCTGTGTAGGCAAAGGCGATGGGCGGACGTCCGCGCCGCATCGCTGTCATCCGTCGAGTAGTACATGGCCGCACATCGAAGCCGGCTTCGCTCGCATGGCTTGGCACCGAACCGGTCAAAGACGTGCTACCGCACGCGCCAGCGGCAAGCAGGCCATACCGACGAAACATCTGGAATGCTGCAAGTGACGGTGCCGCCGGTGCAGGCTCGCAAATCCGAGGCGAAAGAAAGACCACGCACTCGCCTGCGGCACCGATGAGGTGCGACGCGTCTCACACTGTCGCCTACGCCAGCAACTGTCTACCCTCGACGCCGATCCGGCTTATACAGTAGCCGCGACATACCAGGGATGGCGGGGATGGCCGCGGCAAGAGATTTCGCCAAAGGCGTTCTACTGAGCGCGACCTACTGCATCGCCTTCCTGCTGGCGTGGCGCTGCTCCGTGGATCAGTGGTATCTGCCGGCAGGCGTGCGCGTCGCCAGCCTGCTGTTCCTGCCCGCGCGACGCTGGCCGTGGTTGCTGGCCGGCGATGCCGCCGCGCTGCTGACGCTGCGCATTCCCATGAGCGAGGCCTGGGGCGCGAGTACCGCCTGGGCTTACCTGAGTCCGTTCCTGCTGATGCCGGCCGTGTCGCTGTTGCCGGTCCTGGTGCGTCAGCGAGTACCGGATCTGGCGCGCAACGATCACTGGCTGCTGCCGTTGGCGCTGGCGACCGCGCTGTGGAGCACGCTCTGCAACATCGCCATCAACACCGCCTTGGGCGGCCCGGCGGGGCCAGCGCCGCTCGATGTCCTGCTGCGCTACTGGCTCGGCGATTACCTGGGCACCTTGATGTTCGCGCTGCCGGCGTTGCTGTGGTTGCGCCGCGACGAACCCACGCAGATGCATGCCTCGCTGTTGCGCGAAGGGTTGGCGTCGATCGCTGTGGTCGTCGTGCTGTCGGCGTCGATCGCCGGCGTGGACGATGCCTTGCTGCGGCAGTTGCTGATGGTGTTGCTGGTGGTCCCGGCGATCGTGCTGACGCTGCGCCATGGCTGGCGGGGCGCGGCGCTCGGCGTGGTCCTGGCGAACGTTGCGGTGGCGCTGTCCATGCCCAAGGTCGTGGCACCCGGGATCCACGACGCCGACGCGTTCGTGGTGCAGATCCTGCTCGCCGCCACGGCCACGGTGATGTTCGCGTTCGGGTCGCGCATCTCCGCGGCCTATCGGCACATGCGCGACGACGGACGCCTGCGCGAGCAGGCGCTGGCCTTCGCGCAGGCCGGTTACCTGTCCGCCGAACGCACGCTGCGCCGGCGGGTGGTCGACTACACCGATCTCAGCACGCAGATCAACAAGCTGCGCCGCGACGTGGTGGAGGATCTGCGCGCGCGCGGACACTACGCCGCCGCCATGCAGATGACCCGCACCGGCGTGATCCAGGCACAACTGCTGGACGAGTACGTCACCGCGCTCTACCCGCTCGGCATCGAGACGCATGGCCTGTACCCCACCCTGCACTCGCCGACCTTCGCCAACCTGTGCGCGACCGAGTTCCGCTGCCGCCTGCATGGCGATCCGCGGCGCCTGTCGCTGGGCCTGCAACTGGTGGCCTATCGCTGCATCCTCGACGCCATCGAGACCCTGCCCGTCGCCCACACCCACCTGCTGCAGGCACGGGTCTGGCGTGCCAGGGGGCGGCAGGGCATCGCCATCCGCATCACCGCCGACGCCGCCATGCTGAGCGCAATGCGGCGTCGCCCGGAGGTGCCGGACCGGGAACTGGCGGTCCGCCTGCAAGCGCATGGCGGCACCTGCCGGCGCCGCCATGCGTTGAGTTTCAGCTTCCTGGTGTCGGAAAGCGCTGCCGCCAGCCTTCACTCTGCCGACGTGACCTCCCACGCGTCGCCGCGCCCATCCGCGCGCAGTCGCACCACCACATCCGCGGTCCGATAGACCACACGGCCCGGCACCACTGGCGCTGCCGTCACCGTGACGCGCGCTACGTCGCTGCCCATCGGCAGCACCCACAGCGTCTTGCCGATGCGGCCGACCGCAGCGCGGACCACGCCGTTGGCGTCGTTGATTTGCAGGTAGTTCACGCCGTCGCGCGAAAACTCGTAGATGCGCCAGGCCGAATCCGTGGCGAGATTCAGCGCCTGGGGCACGCTCTCTCCCAGCCCCTTGCCGACGACCCCATGCCCGCCGGAGGGGCAACACGTCTGCGCCTGCGCCTGAAAGGACAGCGCCAGCGCCGCTGCCGCCACGATTGCCAAGCCTTTCGCCTTCGTTTCCATTCCATCGATCCTTTCCCACGCGGGGAATTCCGCCTGCATCTCAGGCTGGATCAAGGTACGTGGTCCTGGCCCGGAAGCGGTCGACAAACACCATCAGCAAGGCCGTGCAGGGCCGCTCGCCTTTGGGGAGTCCGATCGCTGAACCGTTCCGTCGCCGGCGCGTAGGAGATCGGCCTGCTGCTCACCATTCTGTACGCAGTCCCCGGGCAAGCGACTACAGACACACAGCGGCGCTGGGTACCCGCCGCGCCGGCTCAATCGTCCTTCGCCAACGCCACGAAATGGGCCAACGGCGAGCCGGAGGGCGCGTCGCGCCAGATCAAGGTCAACGGAATGGTGAACGCGGATGCCGGATCCAGCGTCCGGTACACCACGCTCTCGCGATGCAGCGACTGCAGCGCCATCGGCACGATCGAGACGCCCTGCCCAGCTGCCACCATGGCGGCGGCGGACAGCAGACGCGGCACGGTGGCCACAGCCCGCGGCGCGAAACCGGCCCGGTGGCAGGCAGCGGACAGCACATCCAGGATGCCTGGCCCGTCCGGACTGCGATACAGCACGAACTCCTCCGTCGCCAATTCTTCCAGCGCCAACGCATCGGTTGCCGCACTCAACCGGTGCCCACGCGGAAGTGCGACCACCACGGCTTCTTCAGCAAGGGTGATGGCGTGCAGCGGCGCAAAGCGCTCGGCGGGGGCGCGTACGAACGCCGCGTCCATCTCTTCGGCCCGCACCGCACGAAACAAGCCGTCGGTAGCATGCTCACGCACATCCAGCGCGACCTGCGGATAGCCTTCGCGGAACGCTCGCAGGATCCGCGGCACCAGCGGATGCAATGCAGCCGAACTGGTGTAGCCCATCACCAGGCGACCCAGTTGCCCCTGCGCCGCACGCCGCACGCGAACGACGGCGTCATCGGCCGCGGCCAGAATGGCCTGCGCATCCGCCAGGAACACGCGTCCTGCATCGTTGAGGCGCACGCTGCGCGGCGTCCGCTGGAACAGTTCGACACCCAGTTCGCGCTCCAGATCGCGGATCTGCTGGCTGAGTGGCGGCTGCTGAATGCCCAGATGCGCCGCCGCCTTGGTGACGCTCTGCGCAGCTGCCACGGCGACGAAATAACGGAGATGGCGCAATTCCATGGCGTTAATGATATTCAAAATATCCGCTCATGGTAGCAAGCAGATATTTTACATTCCGATTATCCATCCCTAGCATCGCGGTCCTTCGTGAATCCCTTTTATGGACCATCGCCGATGCCCATCGATTTCCACGCACGCCAGAACCGATACACCTACTCCGGCAGGGACGTCGATCCAGGCTGGATGGACGCCATGCAGGTCCTTGTCGCACCCGTGGGCAAGCGGATTGCCGACGTTGGCTGCGGGGGCGGCCTTTACTCGCTGGCCTGGCATGCGCTGGGTGCCGCCCACGTAACGGGCGTGGATTTCTCCGCGGAGATGGTGGCTGCAAGCCGCGAGCGAGGCACGGGCGTGGACAACCTCTGCTTCGTGCAAGGCTCCGCCGCCGCGACGGGGCTTCCCACGGCAAGCTGCGATGTGGTGTTCCAGCGCGCATTGATTCACCACCTGCCGGACTACGTGGCGTGCTTTGCCGAGGCTCGCCGCCTCCTGGCGCCCGGAGGACGCCTGCTCGTGCAGGACCGCACACCCGAGGACGTCGACCTGCCTGGATCCAGCACGCACCTGCGCGGCTACTTCTTCGACTGCTTTCCGCGGCTTCGTGCCGTCGAGGCCGGCCGTCGGCCTACGCACGCGACCGTCGCGGCGGCAATGCAAGCTGCCGGCTTCACCGACATCGCCGAGCGTTCGCTGTGGGAAACACGCAAACGCTACGATGGCGTCGAATCGCTGGCCCTGGACCTGGCGGCGCGCTCGGGTCGCTCGATCCTGCACGAACTGAGCGATGAAGAGCTGCAGTCCCTGATCGACGACCTCCGTAGCCGATTGCCCGCGGATGAGGAAATCGTCGAGCAAGACCGCTGGACCCTCTGGGTTGCACGACCCGCCTGATGCGCGTGCATGGGCCACCGCGCACGGCGCGCGCGGGATCGTGTCATCAGTAGCGAAGGAGATCGGCGCTACGTGGCAAGACAGCCATCGGCGCCGCGACGATCGAAGCCGTCAGCGGGGCTCGGCGTGGCGCCGACGCCAGGCCTCCACGTCGAGAGCGAGCCCATGCAGGGCCGCCTCGTCGTTGATTTGGCAAAGGCGGTGTGGGAACCGTTCTAGTTCGTGCTGCCGAATCCCCATGAAGCGATGCACACGCCGGTCAAGGCATGTGTCCGACGGCTGCCACAGTGGCACTACAGGCTTCCAAATGCGGCCGTCGGCTGCAGCAGCAACCGCACCAGCGGATTCGGGAAGCGCCGCGACATGGTCACGGCGTGGAAGGTCTCCACGATGTCCGGCAATTGGTCGCCTTCCACCAGCACGCCCGCGGCGATCTCGTCCTTGACCACGATCGGCGGGAGCACGGCCAGGCCGATGTCCTCGCGCGCCAGCAGTCGCATCATCGCCATGTCCTCCACTTCCGCCACGATCTGCGGGCGCACGCCCAGGCGATCGGCCAAGGCGTCGAAGCCCGCGCGCACGCTGTTGTCCACCGTCGGCAGGATGATGGGGTGGTGGCGCAGGCGGTCGGCGATGCTGGCGGCGTGACCCAACCGATCCGGCGTGCCTACCAGGCTGACCGGGCGCTCGGCGAGCCGGTGGGTCACGAACGGGGTCAGCGCGTCGCCCGGCGGCGCCTGATTGAGCAGCACCACGTCGAGGTTGAGGGCCTCCAGTGCCCGCAGCAATTCGCCGGCGCTGCCCGAACGCAGGATCAGGTCGATGTCGGGCCGACCGAGCAGCGGCCGCAAGAACTCCAACTGGAAGTTGCGCGACAGCGTGGCCAGCGAGCCGACCCGCAGCGCCTGCCGGGCAGCGCCGGTCTGCCGCAGCGTGCCCAGCAGTTCGTCGCCGGTCGCGAAGATCGCATCGGCGTGGTCGAGCACGATCTGTCCGGCTTCGGTGAGGTGCAACTGCCGCCCGCGCCGTTCGAACAGCGCATGGCCGAGGCGCTCCTCGAGCTTGCGGATCTGCACCGACAAGGCCGACTGGGTGAGGTTGAGCCGCTCGGCAGTGCGAGTGAGATTGCCGTCGTGGGCTACGGCCCAGAAGTAGCGCAGGTGGTTGTAGTTCAGGGCGGCCATCGTTCGATAATAACGAACGATATCGCGAAAACAATGAATTTTTATTCCAGCCCGACGATCGCTATCGTGGCGCCGCCCGCCACTGCGCTCGATCCGAGGGGATTGCCTTGTCGCTCTATCTGCTGCCGCTCTCTGCACCGTTCTTGCTGCTCGCCGCCGCGATGTTCGGCTTCGTTCGCAGCGGCCGACGTCCACGCCTGCTGCCCGCCTTCGCCGAAGGCGCCGCGCTCGGCGCGCTGCTCGTCGCGCTCGCCTCGCTGACGCTGCTGATCGTTCGTGGCGCCGGCGACAGTGAGCTGATCGGCTGGGGCGGCCTCGGCCTGTCGGCACGGCTGGATGCGGTGAGCACCACGATGCTGCTGCTGGTCGCCTTCGTCGGCTGGATCGTGGTCCGCTACACCCGCACCTATCTCGATGGCGAGGCGCGCCAGGGCTATTTCACCGGCTGGCTGTGCGTGGCGCTCGCGGCGGTACTGCTGCTGGTGCAGGCCGGCAACCTGGTCCAGATCGTCGTCGCCTGGATCGCGACCAGCATCGCGCTCAATCGCCTGCTGCTGTTCTATCCCGATCGCGTGGCGGCACAGCGCGCTGCGCGCAAGAAGCGCCTGTTCTCCAGCATCGGCGCCATCGCCCTGATCTGCGCGGCGCTGCTTGTCTGGAAGAGCCTGGGCACCACCGACATCGCCACGATCAACACGCTGGCCCGCGGCGGCCGGCACGACTGGCTGCTGACGGCCGCCGCCGCGCTACTCGCGCTCGCCGCGGTGCTGAAATCGGCGCAGTTCCCGACCCACGGCTGGCTCACCGAGATGATGGAGGCGCCCACGCCGGTGTCGGCGCTGCTGCATGCCGGCGTGGTCAACGGTGGCGGCTTCCTGCTGATCCGCTTCGCCGACCTGATGCTCGCAGCCCCTGGCGTGCTCGCCGTGCTGGCCATGCTGGGCGGGTTCACCGCCTTGTTCGGTGCGCTGGTGATGCTGACCCAGCCCGCGGTCAAGACCTCGCTGGCATGGTCCACGGTCGCGCAGATGGGCTTCATGATCCTGCAGTGCGGGCTGGCGCTGTTCCCGGTGGCGTTGCTGCACATCGTCGCGCACTCGCTCTACAAGGCGCATGCCTTCCTGGCCTCCGGCGGTGCCGTCGAGCAGGTGGCCTCGATTCGCCGACCCGGGCCCGTTGCGGTGCCCGACGGCGCGGCGGTCGGCCGCGCCTTCCTGATCGCCCTGGCGATCTATGTCGGGATCGGCGCCGCCTTCGGGTTCGCCTTCGGCTTCGAGCACAAATCGCCGCAGGCGCTGGCATTGGGCGCCATCCTGATCTTCGGCGTGGCCTATCTGCTGGCCCAGGGCCTGGCCGATGCCGCGCCGCGTCCGCTCACCCGCAGGACGGCGCTGTACGCCAGCGCCGCGGCAATCGGCTACTTCGCCCTGCAGACGGTGGCCGAATGGCTGACCACCGGCGTGCTGCCGGCGACGCCGGCGCCGGGCCGGCTGGAGTGGACGCTGATGGCGCTGGCGGTGCTGAGCTTCGGGCTGGTCGCGGTGGCGCAGGCGCTGTTCCCGCTGTGGGCTTCGCACCCGGCCGCCGCCGGACTGCGCGTGCATCTTTCCAACGGCCTGTACGCCAACGCCACGCTCGACCGCCTGCTCGGCGGCTGGTCTGTTCGCAAGACGTCGTGACCTCTACCCGCCAGGACACCCCCATGCTGATGACCGCGACCAACGCACCGTCCTTGTCCCAGGATCTGATCATCGCCGCCGCCAGGCGCGCGGCACGCGCCATTCCCCCGCTGTGGCCGCTAGCCTCGAGCGTGGCGGTCAATCCCTTCCTCGGCCAGGCCGGCGAACCGCTGGCGACCGCGGCAGCGCGCCTGCGCAATGCCGCCGGCATCGCCCTGACCATGCCGCGCACCTGGTATGCGGAGCGGCTGCAGTCCGGCGAGATCACCGAGGAGGACCTGCAGGCGGCCTGGCACAACGCGCCGGCCGCGCTGCGCCCGCCGAGCTTGTCCGCACTCCGACAGGCCGTCCAGGCCGCGCGCCCTGCCCCACAGGCGATCCCGACCGTCGCCGAATTGGCACGCGATGCCTCGGCCGTCGACTGGTCGGGCATCGTCGGCGAGCGCATCGGGCACTGGGCCGCCGCCTATTTCGACCAGGGCCAGGCGCTGTGGGTCGCCGGACAATCCGGCGGCGCCTACAGCGCATGGCGTCAGGTCGCGACGCATGATCTGACGCCGGAAATCGCCGGGCTCACCCGATTCGCCCAGCAGGTAGCGGACGCGCCAGCGACTGCCGAAGAGGCGATCGTCGAAGGGGTCGCCCGCCTCGGCCTCTCGCCGGACGCGCTGGACAGTTACTTCCACCGCCTGCTGACCACGCTGGGCGGCTGGAGCCAGGTCGCCCGGTATCGGCTCTGGCAAGCGGAGTTGAACGGCGGCACCGATGCCTGCGTCACCGACCTGCTCGCCATCCGCATCAGCTGGGAAGCGGCGCTGTTGGGCAAGTTCGGTTCGCAGATCGCGCCGCAGTGGCGATCCGCCATCGCGGCCTACGCCATGCCAGTGGCAGCGACGCCGGACGATGTTGTCGACAGCATCCTGCAGGAAGCGGCCGAACGGGCGGCGCAGCGGCGGCTCGACAGCGTGCTAGCAGTACCTGCTTCAACTCCTGCCGCGCCCGCCCGGATGAAATTGCAGATGGCCTTCTGCATCGACGTGCGCTCGGAAGTGTTCCGCCGCGCATTGGAAAGCCTCGATTCCGGCATCCAGACGCTCGGATTCGCCGGATTCTTCGGGCTGGGCATCGGCCATCGTCGGTTCGCTTCGGACGTGGTCGAGGCGCGCCTTCCGGTGCTGCTGACGCCGGGGTTGCAGACCTGCTCGGGAGACGCGACGTCGTCGCTGGCCGAATCCGATCTCGCCGCACGGATCACGGCCCGTGCGAAGCGTGCCTGGGGTCGCTTCAAGCTCGCCGCCATTTCTTCCTTCGCCTTCGTCGAGGCCACCGGCCCGATCTACGTCGCCAAGCTGCTGCGTGATGGATTGGGACTGACGCGGCACTCAGCGCCGAACGATCCCGCGCCGCGCCCGACCGACGCGCTCGACCTCGATACGCGGCTGACCATGGCCATGCGGATCCTCAAGGCGATGTCGCTCACCACCGACTTCGCCCGGCTCGTCGTGATCGCCGGCCATGGGGCAAACGTGGTCAACAACCCCCATGCCAGCGCCCTGCACTGCGGCGCCTGCGGCGGCTACTCGGGCGAAGTCAACGCGCGGCTGCTCGCCGCGCTGCTCAACGATCCCGAGGTACGCGCCGGCCTCACCGAACGCGGCATCGCGATTCCCACAGACACGTTGTTCGTGGGCGCACTGCACGACACCACGACCGATGCGGTCATGCTCTACAGCGCCGACCATCCTTCGCCCGCGCATGCCGCCGATGTCGAGCAGGCGGCACGTTGGCTGCACGCCGCCGGCGCACTGGCGCGTGGCGAGCGAGCGCTGCGCCTGCCGCGCGCGCAGCGCAGCCAGGACATCGCGCATCGCGCCCGCGACTGGGCCGAGCTGCGTCCCGAATGGGCGCTGGCCGGCTGCCAGGCCTTCATCGCCGCGCCGCGCGCGCGCACCGCCGGGCGCGACCTGGCAGGACGCGCCTTCCTCCACGACTACGACTGGCGACGCGACGAGGGCTTCGGCGTGCTGGAGTTGATCCTGACCGCTCCGGTCGTGGTCGCCAGCTGGATCAGCCTGCAGTACTACGGCTCGACCGTCGCGCCCGAAGTTTTCGGCGCGGGCAACAAGCTGCTGCACAACGTCACCGGCGGCATCGGTGTGGTCGAGGGCAATGGCGGCCTGCTGCGCGGCGGACTGCCATGGCAGTCGGTGCACGACGGCGAGCGGCTGATCCACGAACCGCTACGGCTTTCGGTGCTGATCGAGGCGCCGACAGACGCGGTTACCAACATCCTCGAACGTCACCCGCAGGTTCGCGCGCTGTTCGACAATCGGTGGCTGCATCTGCTCGCGCTGGACGACCACGGGCGGATGGCTTGGCGCTATGGCGGCGATCTGCGCTGGGAGATGTGCGCTGGCGATGCGTCTTCCGAGCACGATCCCGTGCCGGCCCTGGCGTGACCCAGTGTTTTCGCTCACTGCGCCCTTCCGAACGCAGGCGGGAGGGCGGGCGTCGGTTCCCCAAGCAGGCGGACATTTGCGGGATTGCGCATGGCAGCGACCCTGCAACTGCTGCGATGGCACCGATCACTCCCCGCGATCGGCGCGGGCCAGCACCGCAATGGTCCATGACAACGACATCGCAGCCTTCGAACCCCGATCGTGCATGCGTTCGCCGGATCCGCTGGCGATCGCGGTTACGCGCCCAGATCAGCGTGATGCCGCACGGTTGCCGACACCAGCAACAAGCATCTCGACAAATGCGGTGACCTTGGATGGGCGAAAGCGCGCCGTCGGGTATACCACGTGAATGCCGCCGGCCGGCAACGACCAGTCCGGCAGCACAGCGACCAGCGTTCCGGCTGCCAAGGCGTCCGCCACCAGGAAATCCGGCAAGACCGACACCCCGCCACCGGCCAGCGTCGCCGCGAGCACGGCCGGCGTCGCATTGGTCGACAGGGCCTGGCGCATGTGGACCGTGCGCCGCTCGAAATCGTCTTTGACGAAGTGCCAGGTCAGCGGCTCGCGCAGCGCGCTGTTGGCGACGAACGGAACCTGCGCGAGGTCGTCGGGGCCTGCGACCGCCAAGGTCCTGGCCAGTTCCGGGGTGGCGACCAGGCACTGCCGGAAACCGCCGATGCGCCGTGCATGCAGGCTGGAATCGTCGAGCCAGCCCACCCGGATGGACAGATCGATCTGGCTGGCGACGGGATCGATGCGCGAGTCGGCTAGGATCAACTCGACCTGGCACGCCGGGTGCAGCCGGGTGAAGGCGGCAGCGAGTGGCGCAATCCTGGAGGTCCCGTAATCGTTCGGTGCGGCCACCCGCAGCACACCGCTCGGCTCGGTGTTGGAGCGGGTGACCTCGCCGATGGCGTCTTCGACCTGGCGCAGCACGCTCACGCTGCGCGCATGCAGCAACCGTCCGGCTTCGGTCGGCTCGACCCGACGGGTCGTGCGCATCAGCAGCGCCGTCTTCAACTCTGCCTCGAGCTTGGCCACCTGCTGGCTGACCACGGTCTTGGTGATACCCAACCGTTCGGCCGCGCGCGTGAACGAGCCCGTGTCCACCACGGCCGCGAAATAGGCAAGCCTGTTGAGATTGACGGCTTCCACGCCGACCTCGTTACACTGTAAGCCAATGACTTACAGACTGTAGCATTACACACGATTTATCCGTCAATCTCGCTTCGCTATGGTGGCCGCACCTCCTCAAGCGGATCCCACCATGCGCCTCACTTACCTCTTCGATCCTCTTTGTGGGTGGTGCTACGGCGCCATTCCGGCCCTGGACCAGCTTGCGCAGGTCCCGGGCGTCACCGTGCGGCTCGCCCCCACCGGCTTGTTCGCCGGCGAGAATGCGCGGCCGATGGAGGCGTCCTTCGCCGCCTACGCCTGGCAGAACGACCAGCGCATCGCCCGCCTCACCGGGCAAGCGTTTTCCGAGGCCTACCGCAGCCAGGTACTCGGCGCGACCGGCACGCTGTTCGATTCGGCACCCGCGACGCTCGGCGTGATCGCCGTTGGCATGACCGCGCCGGAGCGCGAACGCGAGGCGCTGAAGACCCTGCAACGTGCCCGCTATGTCGACGGCCGCAACACCTCCGATCGCGTGGTCGTGGCGGAGGTACTGTCCGGCGCAGGGTTTGCCGATGCCGCGCGGCGCGTGGTCTCGCCCGACGCCGAGGTGCTTGGCGCCTATCGCGCGCGCATCGATGCCGCACGCGGCGAGATGGCGCGTTTCGGTGCACAGGGCGTTCCCACGCTCGTCGTCAACGACGCGCACGGCAGTCGGTTGTTGCCGAGCGATGTGCTGTTCGGCAACCGCGACGCCCTGGCCGCGCATCTGCGCGCCGCCTGAGTTCCCAGACCCTTCATTCCCGCTGCCTGCACGCTCGAACCCAAGGAGACCTGCAATGACCAACGACCGCCAGACGTCCACATTGACCTGGACCCATTTTCCCGCCGGCCAGAACGGCTTCTTCCGCGCACCGGTGCTGTTGACCGGTGCGACCGAAGCGCTGCTGATCGACGGCGGTTTCACCTATCCCGACGGCAAGGCGCTGGCCGAGGCGATCAAGGCCACCGGCAAGACGCTGACGACGATCTACGTCAGCCAGTCGGACCCGGACTACTACTTCAGCCTCAAGCCGGTGCGCGAAGCTTTCCCACAGGCCAAGGTCGTCGCCGCTTCCGACACGCTCGCCGCCATCCAGGCCAACGTCGAAAAGAAGCTCGCCGTGTGGGGGCCGCAACTCAAGGAGAACGGTCCGCAGACGCTGGACGACATCGTCCTGCCCGAGGCCTTCGACGGCGCCTCGCTGTCGGTCGATGGCGAGACGGTGGAGATCGTCGCGGCCCAGGGCCTGGGCAATCGGCGATATCTCTGGGTGCCGTCGCTGCGTGCCGTGTTCGGCGGCGTCCTGATCTTCTCCGGCGTGCATGTCTGGACCGCCGATACGCAGACGAAGGCTCAGCGTGCTGCCTGGGTCGCCAATCTCGATGCGATCGCCGCGCGCGCGCCGGCGATCGTCGTGCCTGGTCATCTGACGCCTGACGCGGCGACCGACCTGTCGGCCATCGCCCACACCAAGGCCTATCTGCTGGCCTTCGAGGAGGCGCTTGCGACGGCCAAGGACGCCGCATCGCTCAAGGCCGCGATGGAAGCGCGCTTCCCGAATCTCGGCATGGGTGTGGCCCTCGAGATCGGCGCAAAGGTCGCCACCGGCGAAATGCCCTGGGGCTGAGAAGACCGACAATCGCGAACTGATCCGGAGGACCTACGCAGGGTCCTCCGAGGAGAACGGCAAGCACCTGTTGGCAGTGCTGTCGTCCGACATCGAATGGACGGAGGCCGATCGCGTCAAAGAGGAACCGCGCCGGACGCCGCGCGTATCGCCGCAGCGATCTCGTCCTCGCTGCGACCGCCATTGATCGCAATACGTTCCCCAAAGACAAAGTGAGGAACCGAACGGACACCGGCATCCGCCGACCTGGCCGCTTCCGCCTCGACGCGGCGGTGCTGCGCAGGATCGAGCGCGATGGCACGCGCCTGGTCGCGGTCGAAACCATGGCCGACTGCGATGTCGGCCAGCACCTCCGCATCGGCGATGTTCTTCGCTGCGATGAAGTAGGCATCGGTGATGGCGACGGCGAGCCGATGCTGGGTGTCGCGCCCGGCGGCGGCGAGGATCAGCGCATGCGCGGCCTGGGTCGGATAGGTCCAGAGTTGGCGACCGAGATCCAGGTCGAAACCCGACGCGCGTGCTTCTCCCTCGGGACGCGCGAAGGCGGCCTTCGGATCGGTGATGCCGTAGCGCGAGCGCAGCAAGTCGGGAATGTAGAGGCCGCCCACCGGCGCATCCGGCAACAGCAGGACCGGATGCTGCCGGATGTCCACGGCCAGGTCGGGGAAACGCTCCGCCAGCACTTTGTCGAGACGGTGATGGCCGACGAAGCACCAAGGGCAACTGATCTCGGTATAGAGGTCGATTTTCAACATGCCAGATCTCCCTTCTTCAACCATTCGCGATGCCAGGCGCGGCCCGCACGAACTGCTTGTCAGTGATCTGCCTCACCAGAAAATCCGCCAGATTTCCGCGGGAAAGTTTCGAACCGAGCCTGGTTGTTCCATACCAACCCACATCGATCTTTCCGTTCGCAGGGCCATCCTGAAGGAATGGAATCCGCACCAGTGTCCAGTCCAAATCCGAGTTGGCGATCAGTTCGCCCGTAGCCTTGATGTCGTCGTACGCCTTGCGGGCAATCACCTTGAACATCAGCGCGTTCGCGCGCGAGCCAAGATCAAACCCATCCTTGGGATCGCGATAGGCAGCGGTGGAAATCTGGATAAGGCGGCGCACGCCGGCCTGCTGCATGGCGGCGATGATGTTGGCCAGGCCGTGCATGACCGGCTTGTCGCCCTGCATCTTGAAACCGTTGGGGCCAAGCGCGCTGATGACCGCGTCGGCCCCTCGGACGCATTGTGCAATGGCGTTGCGGTCCTGCAGATCGCCGACCACGATGTCGACCTTTCCCGCGAACGCGGCGAGCTTCGCGGCGTCGCGCGTGTAGACCGACAGCCGATGGTCACGCTTCAAGGCGTCCTCGATGAGCTGCCGCCCGGTCGGCCCGGTTGCACCGAACAAGGCGATGGTCTTTTTGCCGGTCATGCGCTCACGCCGCCTTCGCCAGCAAGGCAGTGATGGCCGTTGCGGCCTTGTCGATGGCGGCGTTCACCGCATCGGGGCCGAGCACCGTGCCTTCGACACGCACCACCTCGACATCGCTCAGGCCGATGAAGCCGAGCAGGTGCAACAAGTATTTGGTCTGAAAATCGAACGGTGCCCATGCACCTTCCGAGAACACGCCGCCCGTGGCGGCGACGAGATAGACCTTCTTGTCGGTCAGCAGTCCTTTCGGTCCAGTGTCGCCATAGCTGAACGTGACGCCGGGCCAGGTGACGTGATCGAACCACGCCTTGAGCTGCGAGGGCGGGCCAAAGTTCACCATGCCCGAGCCGAGCACGATCACATCGGCGCGCGTCAACTCGTCGACGAGTTCCTGGGCGATGTTCACCGCATCGACCTGTTCCGGCGTGCGCTGCTCCGGCGGCGTGATCCGGCCCTGGATATAGGCCGCGGTGATATGCGGCGGCGGATTCGCAGCGAGGTCGCGCACCGTCAGCGCACCGCCGGTGCGGGCCTGGATGGCCTGAGCGATGTCGGTGGCAAACCGCGTGGAAAGACTGTCCGCCCCACGCGGACTGGAGGTGACAAGTAGCGCGTGGCGCATGACGACTCCTAGGTATAAAATGAGAACCAAGTGATAAATTGGTTTTTACTTACCAATTTATACAAAGGATGGTATGGTCCCTGCCGCTGCCCAACAAGAAGGCACATGCATGTCACCTGGTCACATCACGCGCCCTGCCGAGTTGCCTGCACCCGACGCGGGTGGCTGCCTGGCGACCCGTCAAATCCTGGATCGCATCGGCGACAAGTGGAGTCTCTACATCGTCGCCATGCTGCAAAACGGACCGCAGCGCTTCAACGCATTGAAGCGTGGCATCGAGGGCATTTCCCAGCGCATGCTGACGCTGACCTTGCGTGGACTGGAGCGCGACGGACTGATCACGCGCACGCTGTATCCAACGATCCCGCCGCGCGTCGATTACGAACTGACCGACCTGGGAACAACGCTGTTGAAGCCGGTCATGGCGCTGGTCGACTGGGCGAACGAGCACCAAGGTGCCATCGCTGAGGCGCATCAGCGTTTCGACGCGCAGCCGGAGCCGGATCAGGTCTTGGTGCAGGGGGTTATGTACCAGCGCCGATAGGCGAGTCCAGGCTGCTGGCTTGCGCACTGCCGCACTGCCGCGGCGTCGCTGGCGTCGTCGCCTTGCGCAGAAACGCGCGCGGCAGCGACACCTTGGGCGAGGAGCTGGCGCGTGCCGAACTGCACGCCGGGGATGCTTAGTGCATCGCCCAGCGGCATACGAGCCTGCCTTCCCTCAACTGCCAGCTGGTCGTACCGTCCGTGTCAGCGGACAGCAGACGATGCCTGGCGCAAACACTGCGACACGCGCCCGACCACCGTCAAGTCGGATACTGCTTAGCGTCGCGCAAACGCAGAGAAAGGCCGATGCGTGGCTCGACAACGGCGAGCGCTACGCAAGCACGGGAAGCGACACCGGCGTGGCCGGCGAGCGCTACCCGCGATGGAGATGGCGCAACCGCAACCGACCGCTGGTGATCGCCCCAGAAGAACCGGGGTTCACTCCCACTCGATCGTCGCCGGCGGCTTGCCGCTGATGTCGTACACCACCCGCGAGACACCACGCAGCTCATTGATGATGCGGTTGCTCACCGTGCCGAGGAAGTCGTACGGCAGGTGCGCCCAGTGCGCGGTCATGAAGTCGATGGTCTCCACCGCGCGCAGGGCGATCACCCACTCGTAGGCGCGGGCGTCGCCGACCACGCCAACCGACTTCACCGGCAGGAACACGGCGAAGGCCTGGCTGGTCTTGTCGTACAGGTCGGCCTTGCGCAATTCCTCGATGAAGATGGCATCGGCCTTGGCCAGCAGTTCGGCGTACTCGCGCTTCACTTCGCCGAGGATGCGCACGCCCAGGCCGGGGCCGGGGAACGGGTGGCGGTAGACCATGCTGCGCGGCAGGCCGAGTTCCACGCCCAGGCGCCGCACTTCGTCCTTGAACAATTCGCGCAAGGGTTCGACCAGGCCCAGCTTCATGTGCTCGGGCAGGCCGCCGACGTTGTGGTGGCTCTTGATGACGTGGGCCTTGCCGGTCTTGCTGCCGGCCGACTCGATCACGTCCGGGTAGATGGTGCCCTGCGCCAGCCACTTGGCGTTGCTGAGCTTGTTCGACTCTTCGTCGAAGATCTCCACGAACAGGTTACCGATGATCTTGCGCTTGGCTTCCGGATCGCTGACGCCTTGCAGCGCCTGGAAGTAGCGGTCGGCGGCGTTGACCCGGATCACCTTGACGCCCATGTGCTCGGCAAACATCGCCATCACCTGGTCGCCTTCCTGCCAGCGCAGCAGGCCGGTGTCGACGAACACGCAGGTCAGCTTGTCGCCGATCGCCTTGTGCAGCAGCGCAGCGACCACCGACGAATCGACGCCGCCGGACAGGCCGAGGATCACTTCGTCCTCACCCACCTGGGCGCGCACGCGGGCGATCTGGTCGTCGATGATGTTGGCCGCGGTCCACAGCGTGGCGCAGCCGCACACGTCGACCACGAAGCGGCGCAGCAGGGTCTGGCCCTGCAGGGTGTGGGTGACTTCCGGATGGAACTGCACGCCGTACCAGCGCTTGGCCTCGTTGGCCATAGCCGCGACCGGGATGCGGTCGGTGACGGCGGTGATCGTGAAGCCCGGCGGCACCTGCGACACGTGGTCGCCATGGCTCATCCACACGTTCAAACGCGACGCGCCTGCGTGATCGGTCAGCCCGGAGAACAGTGCATCAGCGGCGACCACCTCGACTTCGGCGTGGCCGAACTCGCGCTGGTCCGCCGCTTCGGTGGCGCCGCCGAGCTGCGCGGCCAGGGTCTGCATGCCGTAGCAGATGCCGAAGATCGGCAGGCCGCTGTCGAACACTTCCTGCGGCGCGGCCGGCGCGCCCGGCAGCGTGGTCGATTCCGGGCCGCCGGAGAGGATGATGCCCTTGGCGCCGAAGCCGGCGATCTCGGCCGGATCGTGGTCCCAGGCCCAGATCTCGCAGTACACGCCGAGTTCGCGGATGCGCCGCGCGATCAACTGCGTGTACTGCGCACCGAAATCGAGGATGAGGATCTTGTCGCTGTGGATGTTGGTCATCTGGGGCCGGGATTGGGGATTCGGGATTCGGGATTCGCAACAGCGGGGGGCCGCGCTGCGCACGGCCAGTGGAGACGCGGCGGGCGACGAATCCCCAATCGCGAATCCCCAATCCCGCGCATGGGCATCAGCCCATGCGGTAGTTCGGCGGTTCCTTGGTGATCTGCACGTCGTGGACGTGGCTCTCGCGCTGGCCGGCACCGGTGATGGTGACGAACTTCGGCTTGGTGCGCATGTCCTCGATGGTGGCGCAGCCCACGTAGCCCATGGTCGCGCGCAGGCCGCCGATCAGTTGGTGGATGATGCCGCTGAGCGGGCCGCGGTACGGCACGCGGCCTTCGATGCCTTCCGGCACCAGCTTGTCGGCGTCGGAGGCGTCCTGGAAGTAACGGTCCTTGCTGCCCTTCTCCATCGCGCCCAGGCTGCCCATGCCGCGGTAGCTCTTGTAGCTGCGGCCCTGGAACAGTTCGACTTCGCCCGGGGCTTCCTCGGTGCCGGCGAACAGGCCACCGACCATCACCGTGGAGGCGCCGGCGACCAGCGCCTTGCCGATGTCGCCGGAATAGCGGATACCGCCGTCGGCGATCAGCGGGATGCGGTCCTGCAGCGCCTCGGCGACCATGTCGATCGCGGTGATCTGCGGCACGCCGACGCCGGCGACCACGCGCGTGGTGCAGATCGAGCCGGGGCCCACGCCGACCTTGACCGCATCGGCGCCGGCGTCCATCAGCGCCAGTGCGGCGTCGCCGGTGACGATGTTGCCGCCGATCACCTGCAACTGCGGGTAGGTCTTCTTGACCCAGGCCACGCGCTCGATCACGCCCTGCGAATGGCCGTGCGCGGTGTCGACGATGACCACGTCCACGCCGGCCGCAGCCAGCAGTTCGATGCGCTGTTCGGTATCGCCGCCGACGCCCACCGCGGCGCCGACCAGCAGCCGCGTGGCGGCGTCCTTGGCGGCGTTGGGGTTGTCGGTCTTCTTCTGGATGTCCTTGACCGTGATCAGGCCGCGCAGCTCGAAGCCGTCGTTGACCACCAGGATCTTCTCGATGCGGTGGCGGTGCAGCAGCTGCAGCACTTCCTCGTCGCTGGCGCCTTCGCGCACGGTGACCAGGCGATCCTTCTTGGTCATGATGTGGCGGACCGGATCGTCGAGCTTCTTCTCGAAGCGCATGTCGCGGCTGGTGACAATGCCGACCAGCTCGCTGCCGTCCACCACCGGCACGCCGGAGATGTTGCGGGCGCGGGTGAGTTTCAGCACCTCGCCGATGGTGGTCTCCGGACCGACCGTGAACGGCTCGGTGATGACGCCGGCCTCGAACTTCTTGACCTTGGCCACTTCGGCGGCCTGCTGCGCCGGGGTCAGGTTCTTGTGGATGATGCCGATGCCGCCGAGCTGGGCCATGGCCACCGCCAGGCGGTGCTCGGTGACCGTGTCCATCGCGGCCGACAGGATCGGCAGTTTCAGGCGCAGGTCGCGGGTCAGCCGGGTTTCCAGGCTGACGTCCTTGGGCAGGACGGTCGAATGGGCGGGGACGAGCGAAACGTCGTCGTAGGTGAGAGCTTCAGCCTGGATGCGGAGCATCGGCGGACCCGAGTGTGGGGAAGCGCGGCATTTTAACGCATTGGGGCGGGGATTGGGGAGTCGGGATTGGGGATTCGCTACGGTGGCGCCCTGCGCGGCCGATCGTTTGCCTGGCTGTCAAACGGCCGATTTCGATGATCCACCGGCAACGATGCGCCCCGGACAGGCGGTGCATGCACTTTTGCTGTCAACTTAACGAATCCCGAATCCCGACTCCGCAATCCCGCGCAGCCTTCAACGAATCCCCAATCCCGAATCCCCAATCCCCGCCGCCTCAGCGGCCTCGATCGTGTTCTGCATCAGCGTGGCCACGGTCATCGGCCCGACCCCGCCCGGCACCGGGGTGATCCAGCTGGCGCGCTGCGCCGCCGCGTCGAAGCCGACGTCGCCGACCAGACGGCCGTCGTCCAGGCGGTTGATGCCGACGTCGATCACCACCGCGCCGGGCTTGACCCACTCGCCCGGGACCAGCCCCGGCCGCCCCACCGCCACCACCAGGATGTCGGCGTCGCGCACCCGCGCCTGCAGCACCTCCGGCGGGGTGAACTTGTGGCAGCAGCTGACCGTGCAGCCGGCGATCAGCAGTTCCAGCGCCATCGGCCGGCCGACGTGGTTGCTGACGCCGACGATGGTGGCGTTGCGCCCGCGCACCGGCTGGTCGGTATGCGCCAGCAGGGTGACGATGCCGCGCGGCGTGCACGGGCGCAGGCCGAATTCGCGCAGCGCCAGGTGGCCGACGTTCTCCGGATGGAAGCCATCCACATCCTTGCGCGGATCGATGCGATGGATCAGCCGGCTGGCATCGGGAATGCCCGGCAGCGGCAACTGCACCAGGATGCCGTGGATCTTGGGGTCGGCATTGAGCCGGTCGATCAGCGCCAGCAGTTCGGCTTCGCTGGTGCCGGCCGGCAGGTCGTAGTCGAACGCCTCGATGCCGACCTTCTCGGCCGCACGGCGCTTGTTGCGCACATACACCGCGGACGCCGGGTCGCCGCCCACCAGCACCACCGCCAGCCCGGGCCGCGGCTGTCCGGCCGCCAGTCGCGCGTCAACCCGTGCCTTGAGCTCGTCGAGCAGGTCTTCGGCGATGCGTCGCCCGTCGAGGATGCGGGCCGGGACGGAGGAGACGGGCGCGGAATCGGTCATCGGGGCGGGCGGGTGTAGAGTCGGGGGATGTCCATTGTCCCCGATTCCGCCATGACCGACACCACCCGCATCGAGGCCGCCGCCTTCCGCCGCCTGCTGCAGCACCTCAATCAGGACCGCCCCGACGTACAGAACATCGACCTGATGATCCTGGCCGGGTTCTGCCGCAACTGCCTGGCCGACTGGTACCGCGAGGCGGCGGCCGCCGAAGGCGAAGACTTGAGCAAGGAGCAGGCGCGCGAGCGCGTCTACGGCATGCCGTTCACCGACTGGAAGGCGCGGCACCAGGCCGAGGCCACACCGGAGCAACTGGCCGCCTTCGCCGAGGCGCAGCGCAAGCACGGCTAGTGATGCTGCGCTACGCCGCCATTGCCCTCGCCATCGCCTATCTGAGCGTCTGCGCCCTGCTCTACCGGGGCCAGCGCGACCTGCTGTATTTCCCGCAGGGCACGCGGGTGGCGCCGGCGCAGACCGACTTCGCGCTGCGACGCGGTGCGGACGTACAGGTGCGCGGCTGGCAGGTCACTCCCGGCCGCGACAAGGTGCTGCTGTACTTCGGCGGCAATGCCGAGGACCTGCGTTCGGCACGCGCGCAGTTGCAGGCCGCCCTGCCCGGCCACAGCCTCTACCTGCTCGCGTATCGCGGCTACGGCGCCAGCGATGGCACACCCAGCGAGACCGCACTGGTCGGCGACGCCTTGGCGCTGTACGACCATGTGCGCGCCGCGCAGCCGCAGGCACAGATCGCGGTGCTCGGGCGCAGCCTGGGCAGCGGCGTGGCCAGCCAGCTGGCGGCGCGCCGCGCGGTGTCGCGGCTGGTGCTGGTGACGCCATTCGACAGCCTGGTCTCGGCGGCACAGGCGCACTATCCGTGGGTCCCGGTGCGCTGGCTGCTGCGCGATCGCTACGACTCGGCGCGGGCCTTGCACGCCTATCGCGGTCCACTGCTGATCCTGCGCGCCGGCCGCGATCAGGTGGTGCCGCCGGCCAGCACCGATGCCCTGCTCAAGGCCCTGCCGCAGCATCCAACCGTGGTCGATTTCGCGCAGGCCGACCATAACGACATCAGCGACGATCCAGGCTATGTGCAGGCGCTGCAGGCGTTCTTGCGCTGAGACTGGGCGCCTGTCGTAGGAGCGGCTTTAGCCGCGACCAGGCGTTCCCGGGAAGGCACTGTCGCGGCTGAAGCCGCTCCTACAACTCCCGCCAACGATGGCGGCTAAGTGCCGTCACGCTCCTGCACAGGTTCGGTCACCGGCACGCCTTCCGGATTCAGCGTGCGGCTCTCGCGCCGTGGCGGAGTGAACGGGGTGGGCGTCGGTACCACCGGGGTGATGTTGCCGTACATCAGGCCCCTGCCGGCACGCACGTCGCCGGCGGCGACCTCCAGTTCCAGCCGCTCGGCGTCGCGGCGGCGGATCTCGCGGGCGATGGAGCGCGCCTCGCTCTCGTCCATACCCAGTTCGACCAGCGCGGCCTGGCCGAACTCGACCGCCGATTCGAAGGTCTCGCGAATGTGATAGTCGACGCCGGCGGCGATCAATTCCAGCGCATGCTCGCGGTCGTAGGAGCGCACCAGCAGCTTGGCGTGCGGGAACTCATGCGTGGCCAGCTCGACGATGCGGTTGGCCGCCTCGCGGTTGTCGACGCACACCGCGATGGCGCGGGCGCTGTGCGCGCCGGACGCGTGCAGCACGTCCAGGCGCGTGCCGTCGCCGTAGTAGATCTTGAAGCCGAACTTGGCCGCGCTCTGGATCATCTCGATGTCGTTGTCGATGATGGTCACGTCCACGTCGCGTGCCAGCAGCGACTGGCTGGCGACCTGGCCGAAGCGGCCGAAACCGATGATCAACACGCTGCCGGTGAGGCCGTCGGCCGCGTCCACGCCTTCCATGGAGGGCGCTTCCACCGGCGCCCAGCGCCGGTACAGCAGCACGAACAACGGGGTCAGTGCCATCGACAGCACCACGATGGCGGTCAGGTTGGCGTTGATCTGCGCATCGATGACGCCGGCGCCGCTGGCGGCGGCGAACAGCACGAAGGCGAACTCGCCGCCCTGCGCCATCAGCACGCCACGATCCAGCGCTTGCGCGTGGCCGCTGCCGGTGAGCCGCGCGACCAGGTAGATGCACGCGGCCTTGGCGGCCATGAAGGCGAGCACGCCGCTGAGGATCAGCGTCCAGTTGGCCACCACCACCGCCAGGTTCAACGCCATGCCGACGCCGAGGAAGAACAGCCCCAGCAGGATGCCGCGGAACGGCTCGATGTCGGCTTCGATCTGGTGGCGGAAGGTCGATTCGGACAGCAGCACGCCGGCCAGGAACGCGCCCATCGCCATCGACAGCCCGCCGAGTTGCATCAGCAGCGCCGCGCCCAGCACCACCAGCAAGGCCGCCGCGGTCATCACCTCGCGCGCCTTGGCCGCGGCCAGCAGCCGGAACAGCGGGTTCAGCAGCCAGCGCCCGGCCGCCAGCAGGCCGACGATCGCCGCGGCGCCAACACCGATGCCGATCCAGCGCGACGGCGCCGAGGCATCCGCCGGCACCGGCGCCATCCACGCCACCACCGCCAGCAGCGGCACGATCAACAGATCCTCGAACAGCAGGATCGCGACGATCTTCTGCCCCGCCGGCAAGGCGATGTCGCCGCGCTCGCCGAGCAACTGCATCACCACCGCGGTGGAGGTCAGCACGAAGCCGGAGGCGGCGATAAAGGCCACCGGCAGCGGAAAGCCGAAGGCCAGACCGACGCCGGTCAGCACGCTGGCGCAGACGATGATCTGCGCGGTGCCCAGACCGAAGATCTGCTTGCGCAGGCTCCACAGGTGCGAGGGCCGCATTTCCAGGCCGATCACGAACAGGAACATGACCACGCCCAGTTCGGCGACGTGCAGGATCGCCTGCGGATCGGAAAACCAGCCCAGGCCGAACGGCCCGATCGCAAGACCCGCGGCGAGATAGCCGAGCACCGAGCCCAGGCCGAGCCGGCGGAACACCGGCACCGCCACCACGGCCGCGCCGAGCAGCGCCACCACCTTGATCAGTTCGCTGCTGTCGGCTGGACTTGTCATGCGCCGATTCTACGCACACCGCCGGAGCATCCCTATGGAGCGGGAAGCGACATGAGACGCGGCGCACTGCGTGCTGCGCGCACCATGCGTCGCCTGAGACATGCAGGCAGTCGATTGCCGGCCAATGTCGATCGTGCGATCAACGCGCAGAACACACTTCCCTTCTCCCACCGGGAGCCTGCTTCCCTTCTCCCACTGGGAGAAGGTGCCCCGCAGGGGCGTGAGGGTGCGGGTGCCGTCGCGCACAGCGACACCTACTGCAGGCTGGCACCACGAGTGCGCTTCGCGCCGTACCCTGACCCCAACCCCTCTCCCGGGGGGAGAGGGGCTTAAAGCGTGCACGGCACTGCTTCAGCCACCGAGACCCGCTTCCCTTTTCCCGCCGGGAGAAGGTGCCCCGCAGGGGCGGATGAGGGTGCGGGTGCCGCCGCGCACAGCGACACCTACTGCAGGCTGGCACCACGAGTGCGCTTCGCGCCGTACCCTCGCCCCAACCCCTCTCCCGGGGGGAGAGGGGCTTAAAGCGTGCACGGCACTGCTTCAGCCACCGAGACCTCGCTCCCTTCTCCCACCGGGAGAAGGTGCCCCGCAGGGGCGGATGAGGGTCCGGGTGCCGCCGCGCACACCGACACCTACTGCAGGCTGGCACCACGAGTGCGCTTCGCGCCGTACCTTCACCCCAACCCCTCTCCCGGGGGAGAGGGGCTTAAAACGTGCACGGCACTGCTTCAGCCACCGAGACCTCGCTTCCCTTCTCCCACCGGGAGAAGGTGCCCCGCAGGGGCGGATGAGGGTACGGGTGCCGCCGCGAACAGCGACACCTAGTTGCAGCTAATCCTCAGCACCACAGAACTGCGCGTAGTCGATATAGCCAGGAAACGGCCGCTCCGGCGCACACAGCGGACACTGCGGATCGGCAGACAGGCGGGTTTCGCGGAAGCGCATCGCCAGTGCGTCGAAGTGCAGCAGGCGACCGCGCAGGGGCTCGCCGATCTCGAGCAGCAGCTTCAAGACTTCGTTGGCCTGCAGCAGGCCGACGATGCCAGGCAGCACCCCGAGGACGCCGGCGTCGGCACAGTTCGGCGCGAATTCCGGCGGCGGCGGCTCCGGGAACAGGCAGCGGTAGCACGGCGCCTGCCCGCGCCGGCGGCCGGCGTCGAACACGCTGACCTGGCCCTCGAAACGCTGCACCGCGCCGTACACCAGCGGCTTGCCCAGCTTCACGCAGGCATCGTTGAGCAGGTAACGCGCAGGGAAATTGTCCGAACCGTCCAGCACCACGTCCACGTCCTGCAGCAGCCGCTCGACGTTGTCCGCGGTGACCCGCTCGCGCACCGCCTCCACCCGTACACCCGGGTTCAGCGCGCCCAGGCTCGCCGCGGCCGAGTCCACCTTGGCCTGGCCGATCCGCGCGTCACCGTGCAGGATCTGCCGCTGCAGGTTGCTGCGCTCGACCACGTCGTCATCGGCGATGCGCAACTGCCCCACCCCGGCCGCAGCCAGGTAGAAGCCAGCCGGCGAGCCCAGGCCGCCGGCGCCGACCAGCAGCACGCGCGCGGCCTGCAGCCGGCGCTGGCCGTCGACCCCGACTTCGGGCAGGCGCAGATGCCGCGAATAGCGATCGAAGAAGTCCTCCTGCTCCGGTGCCAGCGGCGGCCGCTGCAGCGGCAAGCCCTCGCGCTGCCAGCGCGTCGTGCCGCCCAGTACCGAGGCGACCTGCGTGTAGCCGGCCTGCTCCAGGAACACCGCGGTGTCGTGCGAGCGTTTGCCGCTCTGGCAGATCAGCAGCACCTCGGTGTCGGCGCCAAAATAGGCGGCCGGGTCGGCCTGCAACTGCGCGCGCGCCACGCCCTGCGCACCGCTGGCCATGCCGGTGGCGCGCTCGTGCTCCTCGCGAATGTCGATCAAGCGCGCGCCCTGCGCCTGCCGCGCCTGCGCCTGCGTGGGGGTCAGTTCTCGAATGCCCATCCGCGCATTATCGGCGCAAACCGGGCGCGCGTCCGCCGTCCGCGGCGCAGTTCAGTACGGCACCACCTCGACCACGTCGCCGGCCTGGAACTGGCGCGCGCCCTCCTCCAGCCGCAGCAGCACGTCGCTGTCGGCGGCGCCGCGCAGGCGATGCGAGCCGTCCGCGGGATTCGGCTCCGCCCACAGCTGGCCGCGCGCATCGCAGCGCATGCGTCCGCGCAGGAACTCCAGCCGGTCGTGGCGCTTGTCCCAGCCGGCCGCCAGCCGCGCGCGCCAGGCGCGGTGCGGCTCGCTGCGACGCTGCAGTGCATCCAGCAACGGTCGCCCGATCGCCAGGAAGGTCGCCAGCACCGACACCGGATTGCCCGGCAGGCCCAGGAACAAGGCGCGATCCCACTCGCCGAACAACAGCGGCATGCCCGGACGCATGCGCACCTTCCAGAACAGGATGCGGCCATGATCGGCCAGCAGCCGCGGCAGGTAGTCCTTCTCGCCGGCGGAGACGCCGCCGCAGGTCAGCACCACGTCGAATGCCGAGGCCGCATCGGCGAGCATGGCCTGGATGCGCTGCGGATCGTCCGGCAGGGTCGGCCAGGCGGTCGGCGCCAGGCCGAGCAGACGCAGCTGCGCCATCAACATGTCGCGGTTGCTGTTGTAGATCTGCCCCGGCTGCAGCGGCATGCCCGGCTCGACCAGTTCGTCGCCGGTGGCGAATACCGCCACGGTCGGCCGCGCCGCCACCGTCAGCTGGTCCATGCCCAAGGCCGCCGCCAGGCCGATGCGCGAGGGCGTCAGCAGCATGCCGGCCTCGAGCACGCGCTCGCCGGCACGCACGTCCTCGCCGCGCGCCCGCACGTGCGCGCCGGCGGCGATCTCGGCCGGGACCTGCACCACGCCATCGTGCTCGTGCACGTTCTCCTTGATCACCACCGTATCCGCCCCGGCCGGCAGTGGCGCGCCGGTGGTGATGCGCAGGCATTCGCCGGTCGCGAGCGCCTGCTGCCGATCGGCGCCGGCGAACTGCTCGCCGGCCAGGCGCAAGTCGGTCGGCGCCCCAGGGGCCAGGTCGGCATGGCGCAGCGCGAAACCGTCCATCGCGCTGTTGGCGAACGGCGGCAGGTCGATCGGCGCATCCAGCGGTTCCAGCAGGATGCGGCCATCGGCGCGCGACGCCGCCAGGCGCTCGCTGTTGACGGGACGGGCACGCGCAGCGGCAGCGACGATCGCCAACGCGTCGGTGTAGGCGATCCGGGAGGGATAGTCGGTCATGGTGGCGGCAGGATACCCGCTGCGGCCAGGTCCTGCGGCGTGTTCAGGTTGCCCAGCACGATCTCCGGCAGCGCCACCGGCCCCATCCGCAGGCGCTGCTGCAATGCCCGCGGCGCGTAGCGGGCGGCCGCCAGCGCCTCCTCCAGCGCCGGGCGCAGCGCGGACAACCGGTACAGCGCCACCAGCGGCTGCGCGCCGTCGGCATCCTCGACCCAGGCACCGTCGCACTCATCAGCGGCTGCGGCCAGCTTTGCGGGCAGATCCGGCGGCAACACGCACAGGTCGACCGGCACAGTCAGCAACCAGGGCGTGGCGCAGGCGGCGGCGAGTGCATCCAGCCCGGCGATCGGCCCCAGCGAACGCTCCGCCCCGGCCGGCGCCGCGACGCGGTCCGGCACGGCCTTCAATCCAATGGCGGCGTAGCGCGGCAAGCTGCGGTTGGCGCTGACCAGCACCACGGACACCCGCGGCGCCAGCGCCTGTACCAGCCACTCCACCTGCGCCTGCCCGCCGCGTTGCAGCCAGGCCTTGTCGTATCCGCCCAGGCGCTGCGCGCGGCCACCGGCGAGAATGCCGAGGGTGATTGCGCGCTGCGGGTCCATCGTGCGGCTACTTGCCGCGGACGTGCTTCATCAAACGCCGCTTCTTGGCGATCTGGCGCTCGGTCAGCACGTTCTTCTTGCCTTCGTAAGGGTTGGCGCCTTCGCGGAACATGAAGCGCACCGGCGTGCCGACCAGCTTGAAGCGCTTGCGGAAGAAATTTTCCAGGTAGCGCTTGTACGATTCTGGCAGCACCTTCAGGCGCGTGCCGTGGACGATGAAGGTCGGCGGATTGCTGCCGCCCGGATGCACGTAGCGCAGCTTGGAGACGTGTCCGCGGATGCTCGGCGGCGGATTGCTCTCGTAGGCGATTTCCAGCGCCTGGTTGACTTCGCTGGTGCTGAACTCGCGCACCGCCGAGGCGTGTGCGCGATGGATCGCCTGGAACAGCTCGCGCATGCCCGAGCCATGCTTGGCGGAAATACGCACCGCCTCGGCCCAGGCCACGAAGCCGAGCTTGCGCGACAGCAGATCTTCGGCCTGCGCGCGCTGGTAGTCGCTCTGCCCGTCCCACTTGTTGATCGCCACCACCAGGGCACGGCCGGCATCGAGGATCGCGCCGAGCACGGTCGCGTCCTGGTCGGTCACGCCTTCGCCGGCATCGAGCATCAGCACCGCCACCTGGCACTGCTCGATCGCCTGCAGCGTCTTGAACGCGCTGAACTTCTCCACCGCCTCCTCGACGCGGCCGCGGCGACGCAGGCCGGCGGTGTCGATCAGCCGGTACAGGCGGCCGTCGCGTTCCAGGTCCACCGCGATCGAGTCGCGGGTGGTGCCCGGAACCTCCGAAGCGATCATGCGCTCCTCGCCCAGCAGGCGATTGACCAGGGTCGACTTGCCGACGTTCGGGCGGCCGACGAAGGCGATGCGCATGCGCGCCGGATCGGTGTCCAGGGTTTCGCCGGCGCCCTCTTCCGGCAACCGCTCCAGGACTTCCTCGAGCAGGTCGTCGATGCCATGGCGGTGTGCGGCGGAAACCGCGATGGCGTCGCCGAGACCGTAGCGCGCGAACTCGGCGCGCACCTGGTCCTCGTCGGTGCCGTCGATCTTGTTGATCAGCAGCAGGGTCGGCCGCGCCAGCTTGCGCAGCCAGGCCAGGATCTCGTCGTCGAGCGACGAAGAGCCCTCGCGGCCGTCGACCACGAACAGGATCAGATCGGCCTCGCCGGCCGCGGCGCGCGCCTGCTCGGCGGTGGCACCGGCCAGGCCTTCCTCTTCGCCGGAGATACCGCCGGTATCGACGATCACGAACGGGGTTTCCGGCTGCAGCCGGCAGACCCCGTAGTGGCGATCGCGGGTGACGCCGGGCTGGTCGTGGACCAGCGCGTCACGGCTGCGCGTCAGCGCGTTGAACAGCGTGGACTTGCCGACATTCGGCCGTCCAACCAGGGCGACCAGCGGCAGCATCGCGACATCCTTCTCTTGTTATTGACCCAACCGGAACGCGGTCAGGTCGCCTTTCGTGTTCTGCATCAGCAGAATTCCGTCTGCGACCACCGGCTGCGCCACCAGCGGCTGGCGCCCGACCCGCTCGCGCGCGGCGAACTCGCCGTTGTCGAGCCGGAGCCAGTGCAGATAGCCCTTGTAGTCGCCGACCACGGCGTAGTCGCCCTGGATCGCCACACCGGTCAGCGAACGGCGCGCCAGCGCCGGCTGCGACCACATCGCCGATCCGGAGGCCTTGTCCAGCGCCCACACGGTGCCGGCGTTGTCGGCCACCACCACGTTGCCGGAGCTCACGCCGACGCCGCCGGCGCCGCCATGATCGCGGCTCCATAGCGGACGGCCGCTCGGACCTTCCAGTGCTACGGTCTGGTTCTTGAAGCTGGTCGCGAACAGCGTGGTGCCGTCGAGCACCGGGGCGCCGTCGACGTCGGCCATGCGCTCCAGCTCGGTGCGGCCTTCCGGCGCACCGATGGTCTGCTCCCACAGCACGCGGCCGTCCTGCATCGCCAGCGCGGCCAGGGTGCCGTCGTCGTTGCCGATGAACAGCACGCCCGGACCCGCCACCACCGGCGCGTTGCCGCGCACGGTCAGGCTCGGCAGTTCCTGCGCGTTGAACCAGCGCTGCTGGCCGGTGGCGGCATCGAAAGCGGTGGTGCGGCCGTCGTTGCTGCGCACGAACACCGTGTTCTGCGCGATCACCGGCGCGGCGATCACTTCGTTGGGCACCTTGGCGCGCCACTTCTCGGTGCCGGTAGCGGCATCGAGTGCGATCACCTCGCCATCCAGCGCACCGACGACCACCAGGCCATCGCCCACGCCCGGGCCGCCGGCGAAACGCGGCAGCGGACGCTTCTTCTCAAGCCGCTTGCGCTCCTTGGCCTGCTGCTTCTCGTTGCGCAGGCGCTGCTTGTAGGCGGCGCGCTCGTCCTTGGTCAGGTTCTTGCCGGACTCGCTCTCGACCTGGCTCTTCGGCTGGTCCTCGACCTGCGCCAGCTTCTGCTTGCGCGCCTGCTTGGCGTCGTATTCCCAGATGGTCTTGCCGGTCTGCAGATCCAGCGCGTAGACCGTGCCGGAGGTCGCGGCCGCATACACCTTGCCGTCGGCCACCACCGGGTGCTGGCGCACGCCGATGCGGCGCTCGCCCTTGCCGGCGTCGGTGGACCACAGCTTCACCACCTTCACCGACGGGGTGAACTTCACCAGTTCGGCCGGCTCGGCGGCCTTCTTGGCAGCCGCATCCTTGCCGGCGAACCAGCCCTTGACCGTGGTGCAGCCCGACAACGCCAGACCCAGCAGGGCCACGGTGGCGACACGCTTGAACATGACTACCTTCATCAGATCGGCTCCGCGGCATTCGGCACGCTGCCGCCCGCATCCATCAATTTCGTTTCGACCACGCGCCGCTGCGGCGAGGCCACGTCCAGGCTGGTCAGCGCTTTGGCGTACGCATCACGCGCCGCGTCGCGCTTGCCCTGCGCGATCAGCGCATCGCCGCGAATTTCCAGGCCCTGCGAATCGGTGGCCGAAGCCACCAGCGGCAGCGCGTCCTGCGGCTTGCCGCCGGAAATCAGCAGCCGCGCCACGCGATGGTCGACCATCACCTTCATTTCGCCGTCGGTCTTGAGCCCGCGCAGCGTGGTCAACGCGGCATCGGACTTGCCGGCATCGACCTGCGCCTTGGCCAGGCGCAGCGCGGCCAGTTCGGCGTAGATGTTGGTCGACCCCTGCTGCAGCTCGGCCATGTCCTTGGCGGCCTTGTCCAGCTGATTGGCCTGGATGCTCTTGAGCACCGCTTCGTAGCGGGCATTGGCCTGGGCCAGATCGCTGGAGCGCTGCTTGGTCCACCACTGCCAGCCGATGATCGCGCCGAGGCCCAGGACGATGCCGCCGATCAGGCCGGCGCCGTTCTTCCTGAGCCAAGTGCGGACGCGTTCGCTTTGTTCGTGCTCGTCGAGCAGGTCGTCAATCGCCATGCGTACTCTCGCCCCGCCGCTGCGACGGGACATGAAATGTTGAAGATGAGGAACCGCGCCGCCGTCACTCGGAGGCGGGCACCACGGAACCGTCAGAGGATACCGCAAAGCGCGCCACGTTCGCGCGCCTGAACGGGGTCAGATCCACCGTACTCCCGGCATGCTGAACCTGGACCGCGGAGGCATTGCCCAGCACCACGCGCCCGACCTGGCCCGGCGCATAGGTGCGGGTCTCGCCCGCCCTCAGCAGCGCCTTCTCCACCGGCGTGCCGTCGGGCGCGAGGATCTGCACCCAGCTGTCGCCCTGGAACGACAGGCTCAGGCTGTTCTTTTCCGGCTCCGCCGCCGGGCGCGGCATCGGCGTCAGCGAGGCGATGTACGGCGCAGCGCTCGGCGCCGGCCGTGCGGCCACCGGCGCGGCCGGCACCGTCGACGCGGCGCCATTGGCCGGCGCCGCCGGCGCGGCCGCGGTATTGCCCGGCGCGCCCGGCACCACGTCCAGCGACGCGGTGCTGGGGCCATTGTCGTCGGCGAAGTGGCTGCGGGTGGCGTACCAGACCGGCACCGCCAGTCCGGCGGTGATCACCACGTACACCATGCGCCGCGTGGCGCTCTCGAGCATGCGCCGCAGCGGCGGCGTATGCGTGTGGCTGATCAATTCGACCGGCTGCACCGGCGCGATCTGCGCGGTCTGCAGCAGCGGCTCAAGATCGACACCGAGCAGGCGCGCATAGCTGCGCAGCTGCCCGCGGACGAACACCGGCGCGCCGAGGCGCTGCCACTGCTCCGACTCGAGCGCCTGCACCACATGCAGCGGCATGCGCAGTCGGCTGCCGACGTCGTCGATGCTCAGGCCCGCCGCTTCGCGCGCTTCGCGGAGCTGTTGCCCGCAGCCTTTGGCGCCATCGAAAGCGTTCGGATTGGAATCACTGATCACAATGCACTAGCCCCGGGTGTCGTGGTCGCGGCGTCGGGAAACTCCTTGCGCAACCGCTGTTGGTAACGGCCGGCGGCAGCCTTGTCGCCCAGCCTTTGCTCAATCTGAATAGCAAGTTGTAACACGGAAGCGGTGGCAGGCGCAGCCGCCAGACGCCGCTCGGAGAAGGCGCGCGCCTCGAAAAAGCGCCCTTGCGCGACCTGGTTGCGCGCCATCGCCTCCAGTGCGAACGCGTTGTCCGGATCCAGGTCCAGCGCCTTGCGCAGATCGCGTTCGCCGCGCTCGCGCTGGCCGACCTGCAGCGCGCAGCCGCCGGCGTTGGCCAGTGCCGAGGCCGGGGTGGCGTAGTCCTGGAGCGCAAGCGCGCGGTCGAACCAGGCCAGCGATTCGGCCGGCGATCCGTTCGCGCACAGCCAGGCGCCGTAGTTGTTCAAGGTCGCACCGTCGGTCGGCGCCAGTTCGGCGGCCTTGCGGTAGTACCCGCCGGCGGTCGTGGCATCGCCACGGCGATCGGCGACCACCGCCAGTACGGTCAGCGCGTCCACCGAGCTGGGATCCAGCGCCAGCGCCTTGCGCGCGTGCGTCTGCGCCGCGTCCAGGTCGTTGGAGGCCAGCCCGTTGGCGGCCAGGCCGAGTTGCTCCTGCAAGGCCACGCGCGACTTCACCGCACGGTTGTCGCGGAACGAGTAATTCGGCTGCACCTGCTCGGCAGTGCGCACCGTGCCGGTCTTGGCGGCGATCCAGTTGCAGCCCGGCAAGGCCAGCACTGCAATCGCCACCACCGCGATGGAATGCCCTTGGCTAAGCCGCCGCATCCCGATCCGCCCGCGTCTGCAATTCGCGCTTGAACTCGGCCTGGCGGCGGGTGCGGTCCATGACCTGCCCCTTGAGCTGCCCGCAGGCCGCATCGATGTCGTCGCCGCGCGTGCGCCGTACCATGGTCAGCACCTGCGCGTCCAGCAGGATCTTCTGGAACGCGCGGATCTCGGTCTCGCCGGAGCGCTCGTAGCGCGTGCCCGGGAACGGATTGAACGGAATCAGGTTGACCTTGCCGGCGTTCGACGCCTGCACCGCGTTGTCGAACTGGCGCATCAGCCGCGCCAATTGCCGCGCATGCTCGGGCTGGTCGTTGATCCCCTTCATCAGGGTGTACTCGAAGGTCACCGACTCGCGACGCTTGTTGGCGCGCAGATAACGTGCGCAGGCCGCCATCAGCTCGGCGATCGGGTACTTCTTGTTGAGCGGGACCAGGGTCTCGCGCAGCGCGTCGTTGGGCGCGTGCAGCGACACCGCCAGCGACACGTCGCTTTCGCTGGACAGGCGGTCGATCTGCGGCACCAGGCCCGAGGTGGACAGGGTCACGCGCTTGTTGGCCAGGCCATAGCCCAGGTCGTCGCGCATCACGCTCATCGCGCGCACGACGTTGTCGAAATTCATCAGCGGCTCGCCCATGCCCATCATCACCACGTTGGTGAGACGGCGCATCTGGTGCGGCACGTTGCCCAGATGCCGCGCCGCCACCCATACCTGGCCGATGATCTCGGCGGTGGACAGGTTGCGGTTGAAGCCCTGGGTGGCGGTGGAGCAGAACGTGCAGTTGAGGCCGCAGCCGACCTGCGAGGACACGCACAGCGTGCCGCGGGTCTTGTCGGGGATGTACACGGTCTCGATCGCGTTCTTGCCGTCCACGCCCATCGCCAGCAACCACTTGTGGGTGCCATCGGCGGAGGGCTTGTCGAACACGATGTTGGGGACGACGACCTCGGCATGCTGCTGCAGCTTGGCGCGCAGCGCCTTGCCGAGGTCGGTCATCTGGTCGAAGTCGGTGACGTAGCGGTGATGGATCCACTTCATCACCTGGTGGGCACGGTAGCGCGCTTCGCCGAGGGTCTCGGCGAAGAAACGCTCCAGACCCTCGCGATCGAGGTCGAGCAGATTCTGCTTGGCCGCCGCGCCGGTCCGCACGGGATCGGCGATGGCCAAGGGAGGATGGACGACCTCGTTCACGACGACCTCGCTTAGCGCGAAACCACTTCGGTGGCGGCGAAGAAATACGCCACTTCGTTGGCGGCGTTCTCGACCGAATCCGAGCCGTGCGCGGCGTTGGCGTCGATCGAATCGGCGAAGTCGGCGCGGATGGTGCCCGGCGCGGCGTCCTTCGGATTGGTGGCGCCCAGCAGGTCGCGGTGCGCGGCCACGGCGTTCTCGCCTTCCAGCGCCTGGATCATCACCGGACCGGAGATCATGAACTCGACCAGCGCGTTGAAGAACGGACGCTCGCGGTGCACGGCGTAGAAGCCCTCGGCCTCGCGGCGCGACAGCTGCTTGTACTTGGCGGCCACGACCTTCAGGCCCGCCTTCTCGAAGCGCGAGTAGATTTCGCCGATGACGTTCTTGGCGACGGCGTCGGGCTTGATGATGGACAGGGTGCGCTCCAGCGCCATGGGAAGTTCTCCGTTGGGCGGGCCACTGAAGGCCCGAGGTTAACATGAAAAAAACCCGCGTCAAAACGCGGGCTTAGCCAGAATTGCGATGGACAATTCTATCCAATCGGCGCCGGCTTTGCACGGCCAGGCTGAATCGTGCTGCAAAGCAGCATGACGCGCCTGCCGCCCAGGCCTAGACTCAAACAATCGTTTGATTGATTCTGGCGGCCGCATGGCAAAGCAAGCGCACTTCTCGACCAAGGACCGCATCCTCAGCGCGGCCGAGGAACTGTTCGCGCAGCACGGCTTTTCCGGCACCTCGCTGCGCCAGGTCACCAGCCAGGCCGACGTCAATATCGCCGCGGTGAACTACCACTTCGGGTCCAAGGAAAACCTGGTCAACGAGGTGTTCCGGCGGCGCATGGACGAAATGACCGCCGCGCGCATGGCGCAGCTGGAGGCCGCGCAGCGGCAGCATCCCGGCCAGCTCGGCCCCGTGCTGGCGGCCTTCGTCGAGCCGGCCCTGGCGATGGCCCAGGAGCGGCAGAGCGGCGGCGCCTTCGTGCGGGTGATCGCCCGCGCCTACGCCGAGAACAACGACAGCCTGCGCCAGTTCCTGTCCGACCACTACGGCCACGTGCTGCGCGAGTTCGGCAAGGCCATCGCCGCCTGCGTGCCCGGGCTGAGCAAGCAGGAACTGTACTGGCGCCTGGATTTCCTGGCCGGCGCCCTGACCTACGCCATGGCCGACTTCGGCCTGATCAAGCGTCCCGCCGGCGTCAGCGAGGGTGCCCACCGCGCCCACGCCGCCCGCGAACTCATCCGTTTCGCCGAAGCCGGCTTCCTCGCCCATTCGGTTCCCTGATCCCGCAAACGTTGACCCACAGAGGCTGATCGCTATGTCCAATCCCCTGCTCGTCCGCCGTGCCGCCGTCCTGGGCGCGGGCGTGATGGGTGCGCAGATCGCTGCGCACCTGACCAACGCCGGCGTCGACACCGTGCTGTTCGACCTCCCCGCCAAGGAAGGCCCCGCCGATGGCGTGGTGCTCAAGGCGATCGCCAACCTGACCAAGCTCAGCCCGGCGCCGCTGGCCAGCCCTGCCCTGGCCGAGGCCATCACCCCGGCCAACTACGACTCCGGCCTGGAGCAGCTGCGCGGCTGCGACCTGATCATCGAAGCCATCGCCGAGCGCATGGACTGGAAACAGGACCTGTACAAGAAGATCGCGCCGTTCGTGGCCGATCATGCGGTGCTGGCCTCCAACACCTCCGGCCTGGGCATCAACGCCCTGTCCGACGTGCTGCCGGAGCAGCTGCGCCACCGCTTCTGCGGCGTGCACTTCTTCAACCCGCCGCGCTACATGCACCTGGCCGAGCTCATCCCGGCCAAGCACACCGAACCGGCGGTGCTGGAAGGCCTGGAAAGCTTCCTGGTCACCACCCTGGGCAAGGGCGTGGTCTACGCCAAGGACACCCCGAACTTCATCGGCAACCGCATCGGCGTGTTCTCGATCCTGTCGACCATCCACCACACCGAGCAGTTCGGCCTGGGCTTCGACGAGGTCGACGGCCTCACCGGCCCGCTGGTCGGCCGGCCGAAGTCGGCGACCTACCGCACCTCCGACGTGGTCGGCCTGGACACCATGGCGCACGTCATCAAGACCATGGGCGACACCCTGCCCAACGATCCGTGGCATGCCTTCTTCAAGGCGCCGAAGTGGCTGGAAGCGCTGATCGGCAAGGGCGCGCTGGGCCAGAAGACCGGCGCCGGCATCTTCCGCAAGGTCGGCAAGGACATCGTGGTGCTGGACCTGCAGAAGCAGGACTACAGCCCGGCCGACCGCGCCGCCGCGCCGGAAGTGGTCGAGATCCTGAAGATCAAGAACCCGGCCGAGAAGTTCGCCAAGCTGCGCGAGAGCCAGCATCCGCAGGCGCAGTTCCTGTGGGCGACCTTCCGCGACCTGTTCCACTACAGCGCCTACCACCTGGCCGACATCGCCGAGACCGCGCGCGACGTGGATCTGGCGATCCGCTGGGGCTACGGCTGGGCGCTGGGTCCGTTCGAGACCTGGCAGGCCGCGGGCTGGAAGCAGGTCGCGCAGTGGATCGCCGACGACATCGCCGCCGGCAAGAGCATGAGCAGCGCGCCGCTGCCGAACTGGGTGTTCGATGGCCGCGACGGCGTGCACGCCGCCGAAGGCTCTTACAGCCCGGCGCGCGACGCCAAGCTGCCGCGCTCGGCGCTGCCGGTGTACAAGCGCCAGCGCTTCCCCGATCCGCTGCTGGGCGAGAAGTTCGCACAGGGCGAGACCGTGTTCGAGAACGACGGCCTGCGCATGTGGCACGACGGCGACGACATCGCCGTGGTCAGCTTCAAGACCAAGATGAACACCGTCTCCGACCAGGTGCTGGACGGCCTGCAGGAAGCGGTGGGCCGCGCCGAGAAGGACTTCAAGGGCCTGGTGCTGTGGCAGCACAAGGAGCCCTTCTCCGCCGGTGCCGACCTGGCCGGCGCGCTGGGCCTGCTGCAGGCCGGCAAGGTCGACGCGTTCGAGGCGATGGTCGCCAACTTCCAGGCCACCAGCCAGCGCATCAAGTACTCGCTGGTCCCCGTGGTCGCGGCGGTGCGCGGGCTGGCGCTGGGCGGCGGCTGCGAGTTCCAGATGCACAGCGCCAAGACCGTGGCCGCGCTGGAGAGCTACATCGGCCTGGTCGAGGCCGGCGTGGGCCTGCTGCCGGCCGGCGGCGGCCTCAAGGAGATCGCGGTGCGCGCGGCGCAGGCCGCGGGTCCGGGCGGCGACGTGTTCGCCGAACTGAAGAAGACCTTCGAAACCGTGGCCATGGCCAAGGTCTCCACCTCGGCGGTCAACGCCAAGGAACTGGGCCTGCTGCGCGGCACCGACAAGGTGGTGTTCAACAGCTACGAATCGCTGTACATCGCCAAGGCCGAGGCGCGCGCCCTGGCCGAGGGCGGCTACCGCCCGCCGCTGCCGGCCCGACGCATCCAGGTCGCCGGCGACGTCGGCATCGCCACCTTCAAGATGCTGCTGGTCAACATGCTGGAAGGCCGCTTCATCAGCGAGTACGACTACGAGATCGCCACCCGCATCGCCACCGTGCTGTGCGGCGGCGAGGTCGACCGCGGCGCGCTGGTGGACGAGGAATGGCTGCTCAAGCTCGAGCGCAAGCACTTCGTCGAACTGGCCCAGCAGGAGAAGACCCAGGCGCGCATCGGGCACATGCTCAAGACGGGTAAGCCGCTTAGGAACTGAGATTTGGGAGTCGGGATTGGGGATTCGTTACGGCGGATTCCCAATTCCTGATACCACCCTCGCCTCCCACCATTTATCAGCCGGGCAAAAAGCATTCGACGCCGGGATCCGCTCTGACGAATCCCCAATCCCGAATCCCCATTCCCGGCTTTCGGAGAAAGCCAAATGAGCAAACAGATTCAGGAAGCCTACATCGTCGCCGCCACCCGCACCCCGGTCGGCAAGGCGCCCAAGGGCATGTTCCGCAATACCCGTCCCGACGACATGCTGGCGCACGTGCTGCGCGCGGTGGTGGCGCAGGCGCCGGGCATCGACACCTCGCGCATCGACGACGCGATCATCGGCTGCGCGATGCCCGAGGGCGAGCAAGGCATGAACGTGGCGCGCATCGGCGTGCTGCTGGCCGGCCTGCCGAACTCGGTGGCCGGGCAGACCATCAACCGCTTCTGCTCCTCGGGCATCCAGGCGGTGGCGCTGGCCGCCGACCAGATCCGCCTGGGCAACGCCGACCTGATGCTGGCCGGCGGCACCGAATCGATGTCGATGGTGCCGATGATGGGCAACAAGGTCGCGCTGTCGCCGAGCGTGTTCGCCGACGACCACGTGGCCATCGCCTACGGCATGGGCATCACCGCCGAGAAGGTGGCCGAGGAGTGGAAGGTGTCGCGCGAGGACCAGGATGCGTTCGCCCTCGCCTCGCACCAGAAAGCCATCGCCGCGATCGCCGCCGGCGAGTTCCGCGACGAGATCAGTCCCTACGAGATCCTCTCGCACCAGCCCGACCTGGCCGGCAACGTCATCGCCCTGCGCAAGAAGCTGGTCGACACCGACGAAGGCCCGCGTCCAGACAGTTCGATCGAAGGCCTGGCCAAGCTGCGCCCGGTGTTCCGCAACGGCCAGTTCGGCGGCAGCGTCACCGCCGGCAACTCCTCGCAGATGAGCGATGGCGCCGGTGCGGTGCTGCTGGCCTCCGAGCAGGCGATCAAGGACTACGGGCTGACCCCGCTGGCCCGCTTCGTCAGCTTCTCGGTCGCCGGCGTGCGCCCGGAAGTGATGGGCATCGGCCCGATCGAAGCGATTCCGAAGGCGCTCAAGCAGGCCGGCCTGAGCAAGGACCAGTTGGACTGGATCGAGCTCAACGAAGCCTTCGCCGCGCAGTCGCTGGCGGTGATCCGCGACAGCGGCCTGGACCCGTCCAAGGTCAACCCGCTGGGCGGCGCCATCGCCCTGGGCCATCCGCTCGGCGCCACCGGCGCGATCCGCACCGCCACCCTGGTGCACGGCCTGCGCCGACACAAGCAGAAGTACGGCATGGTCACCATGTGCATCGGCACCGGCATGGGTGCCGCGGGGATCATCGAGGCGCTGTAAGCGCGCCACCTGGGCTCTTAGCCCCTCTCCCCCCGGCAGAGGGGTTGGGGCGAGGGTCCGGTAGCAAGCACGTGTGAAATGGACCATGCGGGTGCGCGCCCTACCCTCATCCGGCCCTGCGGGCCACCTTCTCCCGGAGGGAGAAGGAGCAGGACCTAGCCCCTCTGCCACCGGGAGAGGGGTTGGGGTGAGGGTCCGGCATAGCGTTGCTGTACGAACAACGTACAAACAGAAAAGGCAGCCTCGCGGCTGCCTTTTCTGTTTGTCATCCGATTCGACCCATCTGGATCGAATCAGCGGCTTGACGCTCTTGGATCAGCACTCAGCCGGCGCGCCGCCCTGCAGCGGCGCGCGGCGCCAGGCTCACTCCTCGGCGAGCATCTGGGTGAGCTTCTCGCGCGCCGGCTTGGCCAGCTTCTTGTTCTCCAGCGCGAAACGGATCGTCGCCTCGACCAGGCCCAGGTGGGTACCGCAGTCGAAGCGGGTGCCCTCGAAACGATAGGCGTCGACTTCTTCGCTCTTCAGCAGCGCGGCGATGGCGTCGGTCAGCTGGATCTCGCCGCCGGCACCGGTGCCGGTGCTTTCCAGCAGTTCGAAGATCTTCGAGCTGAGCACATACCGCCCCACCACTGCCAGATCGCTCGGCGCGTCTTCCGGCTTGGGCTTCTCGACGATCTGCGCGATACGGCCCTTGCGGCCGTCGAACGCCTCGGTAGCCACGATGCCGTAGCTGGCGGTGTTCTCGTGCGGCACGTCTTCCACCGCGATCACGCTTGCACCGCTGCGCTCGTTGAGATCGGCCATCTGCTTCAGCGCGCCGTCGCCACGGTTCCAGATCAGGTCGTCCGGCAGCAGCACCGCGAACGGCTCGTCGCCGATCACCGACTTGGCGCACAGCACCGCATGGCCCAGGCCCAGCGCTTCGGCCTGGGTCACGAAGATCGCGCGCACGCCCTCGGGCAGCACGTGGCGGATCATTTCCAGCTGCTCGTGCTTGCCCGCACGCTCCAGCTTCTGCTCCAGTTCGTAGGCCTTGTCGAAATAATCCGCGACCGCGTGCTTGTAGCGGTTGGTGACGAAGATCAGGGTGTCGCAACCGGCTTCGATCGCCTCGTCCACGGCGTACTGGATCAACGGCCGATCGATGATCGGCAGCATTTCCTTGGGAACGGTCTTGGTGGCGGGAAGGAAGCGGGTACCCAAACCTGCCACCGGGAATACTGCCTTGCGGATTCTCTTGCTCATCAGAGCCTTCTGGCCTCGCGTGCGGGGAATGGAACGATGGTAGCGGAGCCGTCGTGATCGCCTTGCTGACGCAGAGGAGCGAACTCCGGCATGGTCATGCGCAGCACCTTCTCGATGGTCTCGCTGTCGTAGTCGGCCACCGCCGCGCGCAACTGCTGCACGCCACGCAGCACGTCCTCGCGCGAGAAGCTGCGCACGCCGGCCTCCAGGATCTTCGGATGCGACGTCGGCCGATAGTTTTCGTCGGCGTAGAACAAGGTCTCGTGCAGCTTCTCGCCCGGACGCAGGCCGGTGTAGACGATGGCGATGTCGCGCCCGGGCTGCTTGCCCGCCAGGCGGATCATCTGCTCGGCAAGCAGGCGGATCGGTACCGGCTCGCCCATGTCCAGCGTGTAGATGGCGCCATGCGACGCCGACGCGGCTGCCTGCACGATCAACTGGCTGGCTTCGGGGATGGTCATGAAGTAGCGCGTCACCTGCGGATCGGTGACCGTCACCGGACCGCCCTGGCGGATCTGCTCGCGGAACAGCGGCACCACGCTGCCGGCCGAATCCAGCACGTTGCCGAAGCGCACCGTCACGAAGCGCGTGCTGACCGCCTGGTCGTCCAGCGACTGGCACACCATTTCCGCGTAGCGCTTGGACGCGCCGAGCAGGTTGACCGGGTTGACCGCCTTGTCGGTGGAAATGAACACGAAGGTCGAGACCTTCGCCGCGACACAGGCACGCGCCACGTTCTCGGTGGCCAGCACGTTGTTGCGCACCGCCTCGCGGCACTGCCGCTCCAGCAGCGGCACCTGCTTGTAGGCGGCGGCATGGAACACCGCGTCCGGCTCGGCCACCTTCATGGCGTGGCGGATCACCGCCGGATCGCCGCAATCGCCCAACACGCAGTCGATCTCCAGATCCGGGAAGGTGCGGTGCAGGTCGGCATGGATGGTGATCAGCGCCAGTTCGTTGATCTCCAGCAGCACGATCTTGCGCGCGCCGTGACGCGCGCACTGCCGGCACAGTTCCGAACCGATCGAACCGCCGGCGCCGGTGACCAGCACCGTGCGCCCGGACAGCCAGCCCTTGATCAGCTTCCAGTCCGGTGTCACCGGCTTGCGCCCGAGCAGGTCCTCGATCGCGACCTCCTTCAGTTCGCCCGGCAGGTAGTGGCCCTCGAGGACGTCGACCAGCCTCGGCACAGTGCGGAACGGCAGGCCGGTGCTCTCGCAGATCGCCACCACCCGCTGCATGCCGGCCGCGTCCAGTGAGGGGATCGCGATGACCAGCAGCTTGGCCGCGGTTTCCTTGGCGATCGCGCCGGCTTCGTCGATGCGACCCAGGATCGGCAGGCCTTGCAACTTGGCGCCGTGCAGGTGGCCGGCGTCGTCGACGAAACCCACGGGCTGGTAGGCACCGGAGCGGCGCAGGTCGCGCACCAGTGCCTCGGCGGCACGGCCAGCGCCGACGATCAGCACGCGCCGTGCAGTGTCGTCCGAATGGGCGATCTGATAATCCTTCCAGGCGCGGTACAGCAGGCGGGGCGCGCCGAGCAGCGCCGACAACGCAAACGGATACACCATCAGCACCGACAGCGGGATCGCATCGAAGCGGCTGTAGGCCAGCCCCAGCACGATCGCCACCAGGCCATAGAAGCTGGCCTTGAAGATATTGAGCAGGTCGGGAACGCTGGCGAAGCGCCACAGGCCGCGGTACAGGCCGACCTTCCAGAACACCAGCCCCTGCGCCACCAGCACGATGGCGGTGTTGAGGTTCCACAGCGGCAACGGATGCTCGCCAGGCAGCATGGTGTAGCGGGCAGCATGCAGCAGTTGCCAGCAGACCCAGACGATGGCCAGATCGTGGACGACCACGGAGGCCTTGGGAAACAGCTCGGTGAATCGGTCGCGCGTGGAAAGCATCAGTGATCCGTGAGAGTTCGGCGCATCCGGTTGCGCAAAGCCAGCCAAAGCACACCTGCCGAACAGAACCAGGCGATCGTCAGACCGGCCTGGACGCCCGCATCCAGGGGCCTGCCCAGCCGCGCGATTGTAATCGCGACGATGCTGAACAGACCGTAGGCGAGCGTGACGACAGTATGGCTACTGCCGGTGTGTACCCAACGCTGATAAAAATGTTGCGCGTGCGGTTGCCACCAACGTTCGCCCGCGAGCATGCGCGAGGCGAGCGTGAAGCCTGCGTCGATGGCGAAGGCCGACAGCGGCAATGCCGGCAGCCATGGCGCCTGCTCACCGGCCACCAGACACCAGGCGAACAGCGCGGCGATCAGGTAACCGAGTGCGCCACTGCCGACATCTCCGAGGAAAATGCGCGCCCGGGGATAGTTGAACGGCAGAAACCCCGCACAGGCGACCAGCAGCACCCAGCATGGCCACCGCAGCGGCGCCGGCAGCAACCAGGCGAATCCCATGGCCGCGATCATCGCCTGGCTGCTGGCCAGGCCATTGATGCCATCCATGAAATTCCAGATATTGATCAGCGAAACCGTTGCAAACCACACCAGCGCGACCACCCACAACGGTTGGCTCGCACTGTAGACAAGTGCAGCGAGCAGGGTCGCCGCCACCGCATGCACCAGCAATCGCAGCGCCGCCGACAGCGGCCGGTGGTCGTCCCACCAGCCGATGCCGGCGACCAGCAGCAGGCCGGCCGCGAAGGTGGCGACGCCGGCACCGTGCTGCGGCCACTGCAGCGCCGCCCAGCCGCAGGCGAGCAGCACTGCCGCCACGATCGCCACGCCGCCACCGCGCGGCGTCGCCACGGTGTGGCTGCGCCGCTCGCCGGGTGCGTCCATCAACTTGCGTTTGAGTGCGTAGCGGCGCGACAGCCAGGTGCCGGCCGCGCTGAATGCCCCGAGCGCCAAGAGCAGCGCGGCTCCTGCGATGGGCATTACACCACCGCGTAGTTGAGCAGCGGCTTGACCGTGCCCCACTCCTTGCAACTGGGGCATTGCCAGTGGTGGGTACGCGCACCGAAGCCGCAACGGGTGCAGCGGTAGCTGGGATTGCGCACCAGCAACTGGTCGGTGATGTGCTTGAGGTCCTGCAGGGTCGCGGTGGAGTCGGCACCCTCGGCGAGGGTCAGGTCGATCAGCGCGGACTCGCCGCGCACCGACGGGCGGTCCTTGAGCTGCCGGCCGAGATAGGAGCGCGCGGCGGAAATACCTTCCTGCGACTCCATCAGACGGGTCAACGCCAACACCGGGGCGATGCCGCGATAGTGCTCGGTCATCTCCGACAGGAACGCACGCGCGCCGCTGAGATCGTTGCCGCGCCGGTAGCAGTCCATCAGCGCAGGCATGATCTCCGGCAGGTAGTCCGGGTCGTGGCGGGCGGCGCGCTCAAAGGCGCGGATGGCGGCCTCGTCGTTGCCATCGTCGACGTCGATGCGTCCCTCCAGGATGCCGGCGCGCACCGACTTGGCATCGGCCTGGTAGGCACGCGCGATCGCCGCCCGCGCCAGGTCGTTCTTGCCCGACGCGCGATAGCGGTCGGCCAACTCGCATTCGAACTGGGCGATCAGCTTGCCCATCGGCTCGCCGGTCACCTCTTCGTAGCGGGTGGCGTTGTCGATGGCCTTTTCCCAGTCGCGTTCGGCCTGGTAGATGCCGATCAGGTGCTTGAGCGCCTGCGGCGCGCGCTGGTCGATCTGCGCCAATTCGGTGAACACGGTTTCGGCGCGGTCCAGCAGCCCCGACTTCATGTAGTCCTCGCCCAGCGCCAGCAAGGCCTGCACGCGCTGCGCGTCGCTCAGGTCGCCGCGCTGGACCAGGCCCTGGTGCAGGCGGATGGCACGGTCGACCTCACCGCGGCGGCGGAACAGGTGGCCCAGCGCGACCTGGGTCTCGAAGGTTTCCTTGTCCAGTTCGGCGATGTGCAGAAACAGCTCGATCGCCTTGTCCGGCTGCTCGTTGAGCAGGTAGTTGAGGCCGCGGAAATAGGTACTGGAGAGCCGGCTGACCTGGGTATCGCCATGGCGCTGGCCGCCACGGCGGCCGATCACCCAGCCACTCAGCGCTGCCAGCGGCAGGAACAGGAAGAACCAGAACCACTCGGTCAGAAAGTCCATCGAAGATCAGCGTCCGTCCAAGGGCTGGGCATGGGAAGAAACCGGCGTGACGGCCGGGGTCGCGGCGTTCGCTGCCTTGTTGGCGCGACGCAGCTTGGCATACAGGGGGATCACCAGGGTCGCCAGGACCAGCGAAGCGCCGATCAGCACGCCGGCGAACAGCGAGACGATGATGGCGATGCCGGAGGTGGTGGCGATGCTGGAGAACACGAAGTTGATCTGGATCGGCTGCGAATTGAGCGACCCGATGACCAGGCCGGCCAACAGCAACACCAGCAGGATCAGCAGTCGTGCAATCTTCATGAGCAACTCCAGCGTCGGGAGACACTAGATTAGCCGAACAGGCGTGGATTCCGGCAAACGCCGGACGCCGGACTCAGGGCGTGTCGGATTCGACCGGAACGACGCCGCTCACGCGCTCGCGCAGCTCCTTGCCGGGCTTGAAATGCGGCACGTGCTTGCCGGGAAGCGCGACGGACTCGCCGGTCTTGGGATTGCGTCCCAGGCGCGGCGGCCGGTAATGCAGGGAAAAGCTGCCGAAGCCGCGGATCTCGATGCGATCACCGCCGGACAGGGCGCCGCCCATCATTTCCAACAACGACTTCACCGCCAGATCGACGTCGTCCGACTTCAGATGCGCCTGCTTGCGCGCCAGGATTTCGATCAGCTCGGATTTTGTCATTGCGGATTCGTGCAGTGGGGTCGCAACCTGGCACGGCCCGGGAACACCGGGCCGTGCCAGTAACGCTGCGTGTGGCGGATTACTCGGACTTGTTGCCGTTCAGCTGTGCACGCAGCAGCGCGCCCAGCTGGGTGGTGCCGCCCGACGCGGACTGGTATTCCTCCAGCACTTCGCGCATTTCGGCATCGTCCTTGGCCTTGATCGACAGCTGCAGGGTGCGGCCCTTGCGGTCCATGCCCACGAACTTGGCTTCGATCTTGTCGCCGACCTTCAGGTGCTGGCTGGCGTCGTCGACGCGCTCGTTGGCGATGTCGCGCGCGGCAACGTAGCCTTCGATGCCGTCGGCCAGGTCGATGGTGGCGCCCTTGGCGTCCACTTCACGCACCACGCCCTCGACCTTCGAGCCCTTCGGGTTGGCGGCCATGTACTGGCCGAACGGATCCTGCTCCAGCTGCTTGACGCCCAGGCTGATGCGCTCGCGCTCCGGGTCCACCGCCAGCACCACGGCTTCCAGCGTGTCGCCCTTCTTGAAGTTGCGCACGATGTCTTCGCCGGTGGTGTTCCAGCTGATGTCGGACAGGTGCACCAGGCCGTCGATGCCGCCGTCCAGGCCGATGAAGATGCCGAAGTCGGTGATCGACTTGATCTGGCCGGACACCTTGTCGTTCTTCTTGTGGGTGGCGGCGAAGGTCTCCCACGGATTGGCGGCGACCTGCTTCATGCCCAGCGAGATGCGGCGACGCTCTTCGTCCACGTCCAGCACCATCACTTCGACTTCGTCGCCGACCTGCACGACCTTGGACGGGTTGACGTTCTTGTTGGTCCAGTCCATCTCGGACACGTGCACCAGGCCTTCCACGCCCGGCTCGATCTCGACGAACGCGCCGTAATCGGTGACGTTGGAGACCTTGCCGAACACGCGGCTGTTGGCCGGGTAACGGCGGGCGATGTTGTCCCACGGATCCTCGCCCAGCTGCTTCAGGCCGAGGCTGACGCGGTTACGCTCGCGATCGAACTTCAGCACGCGCACGTCCAGTTCGTCGCCGACGTTGACCACTTCGGACGGATGGCGCACGCGCTTCCAGGCCATGTCGGTGATGTGAAGCAGGCCGTCGATGCCGCCCAGGTCCACGAACGCGCCGTAGTCGGTCAGGTTCTTGACCACGCCCTTCAGGATCGCGCCTTCCTGCAGCTTGTCCATCAGCTGCTCGCGCTCTTCCGAGTGCTCGCTCTCGACCACCGCACGACGCGAGACCACCACGTTGTTGCGCTTGCGGTCCAGCTTGATCAGCTTGAACTCCAGTTCCTTGCCTTCCAGGTAGGCCGGGTCGCGCACCGGGCGCACATCCACCAGCGAACCGGGCAGGAACGCGCGGACATCCTTGATGTCCACGGTGAAACCACCCTTGACCTTGCCGCTGATGCGGCCGGTGATGGTCTCGTTCTTTTCCAACGCTTCTTCCAGCTCGTCCCACACCATGGCGCGCTTGGCCTTCTCGCGCGACAGCACGGTCTCGCCGAAGCCGTTCTCGAGCGAGTCGAGCGCGACCTTGACCAGGTCGCCTTCGGCGACGTCGATCTCGCCAGCGTCGTTACGGAACTGCTCGATCGGCACGATGCCTTCGGACTTCAGGCCGGCGTTGATCACCACCACGTCGCCGCGGACTTCCACGACGGTACCGGTGACGATGGCGCCGGGCTTCAGCTTGGCCAGATTGGCTTGGCTGGCTTCGAACAGTTCGGCAAAAGATTCGGTCATTTGAAATTACTCTAGTGGACACACGGACAGGGCGTTTTTCTTCTGGAAAAACAGCGACTGCCCACCTGTTAGTCGGCCCGAACAGCGGCCGGGTGTGGAATGGAAAAACCGCAGCGCGGGATTGCGCAGCGGAGCCTTTGACACTATCGGTGGAACCTGGATGTAGCGTGTTGCGAGGAACCGGTGGCATGCATGCCACCACCACTCTGCTGCCCTGCCCTGCGCACTGCTCTCAGACTGGCAACAACTGCAGGACGCGGCCCACCACCTGGTCGATGTCCATGCCGGTGGTATCGAGGAGGACGGCATCGTCTGCCGGCCTCAGCGGGGCCACCGCGCGTTGGGCATCGCGTGCGTCGCGGGCCATGATCTCGCGCAGCAGGTCGTCGAATATAACGGAAACCCCTTTTTCCTTCAACTGCTTATGCCGGCGCTGGGCGCGCTCCTCGGCGCTGGCGGTCAGGAACACCTTGTACGGGGCGTCCGGAAAAATCACCGTGCCCATGTCGCGGCCGTCGGCGACCAGACCCGGCGCGGTGCGGAAGGCGCGCTGGCGCTGCTTCAGCGCCGCGCGCACCTCGGGAATGGCGGCAATCGCCGAGGCCACCGCGCCGGTGGTCTCCAGGCGCAGTTCGTCGGTGGCATCGGCGCCGTTGATCCGGACCCGCAGGCCGCCGCCGGCGACCTCGTCGAAATCCACCCGGGTGTCGAAGGTGCAGCGCACCAGGGCGGCGGCGTCGGAAATGTCCAGATTGGCCCAGCTGGCCGCGACCCCGACCGCCCGGTACAGCGCCCCCGAATCCAGGTAATGCCAGCCCAGGCGGGCGGCGACGATGCGGCTGACGGTGCCTTTGCCGGCCCCGGACGGGCCATCGATGGTCAGGACGGGAGCGGGCTCGTTCATGCGGTTCCTCGGACGGGGGGCGGCGCATTGTAGCGCCGACGCCAGCCCGACTGGCGCAAGCAGTTGAAACCATGAAGAAAACCAGGCTACAATCGCCGGCTTACTGATCCCGCGCCATGGTTTCGGCCGTGCCGCCCTCCTTCGAATCCACAAGTTTACGCCGAGGTGTGCCATGAAAGTCCTGTCCTCCCTGAAGTCGGCGAAGGCCCGTCACCGCGACTGCAAGGTGGTCCGCCGCCGCGGTAAGGTCTTCGTGATCTGCAAGTCCAACCCCCGTTTCAAGGCGCGCCAGCGCTGATCCGACCCGGCCTACCCTGCCGCGCTGCGCGCAGCGGTGGCCGGTCGTCGACGAAAGCCGCCTTCGGGCGGTTTTTTGTTGCCGAAGTTTGCTGTAATCGGCGCTCGTCCTCTGGGGAGTACACGTGATGAAGCATCGTCTGTCCGTCCTGCCGCTGTTGGCCGTGTTGGGCCTGGCCGGCGGCGCCCACGCCGAGACCCTGCTGGTCGAGCGGGTCAAGGAAGAACCCGCCGCGGCGATGCCGACCCGCGGCCTGAGCATGGCCCAGGTGCAGGCGCGCTACGGCGCCCCGCAGCAGAAGCTGGAGCCGCGCGGCGGCCAGAAGCGGCAATGGCCGACCATCAACCGCTGGGTCTATCCGGCCTTCACCGTGTACTTCGAGAAGCAGAAGGTGGTGGACGTGGTCGCCAACAAGGCCGACGCCAACGAGATCGGCCCCAAGCCGGCGATCCGCTGACGTCGGTCCTGCGCCCGGTTGCGCGTGCGCCTGGCCGAACACCCCGGCGCTGCCGCTGGCGACCGTCCCGTCCCGCGGTCCTGCGCAACGCCCCCGCGCCCGCCGGTGCGGGGATATGAACGACACACGCCCTGGCGCGATGCCGGGCACAACCTGAGTACTGGTCGCAATGACTGATCGCCTTCGCCTTCCCGCAGAATGGGAACCGCAGTCCGCCATCCTGATCGCCTGGCCGCATGCCGGCACCGACTGGGCCGAGCGCCTGGCCGAGGTCGAGGAGACCTACATCGCCCTGGTCGCGGCGATCGTGCGCTTCCAGCAGGTGCTGATCTGCGTGGCCGACGCCGACCTGCAGATCTATGCCGAGGCACGGCTGCGCTCGGCGCGGGTGGACATGCAGCGGGTGCGCTTCGTCGAGGCCGAGTACGACGACACCTGGCTGCGCGATTCCGGCCCGATCACCCTGGCCCGCGCCGGCGGCGGCTTCCAGTTGCTGGATTTCCGCTTCACCGGCTGGGGCGGCAAGTTCCAGGCCAGCCGCGACGACCAGTTGGTGAGCGTGCTGGCCGAGCAGGGCCTGTTCGCCGACTGCGACGTGCGCCGCATCGATTTCGCCCTGGAAGGCGGCGCCATCGACTGCGACGGTGCCGGCACCCTGCTGACCACCTGGCAGTGCCTGCACGAGCGGCACCCGCAGCGCAGCCGCGAATCGCTCAGCCACGACCTGGCCGACTGGCTGGCGCAGCAGCGCGTGCTGTGGCTGGATCACGGCTATCTGGAAGGCGACGACACCGATGCGCACATCGACACCCTCGCCCGCTTCGCCAGCCCCGACGCGATCGTCTACCAGGCCTGCGACGACGCCGGCGATTCGCACTACGCCGAGCTGCAGGCGATGGGCGCCGAACTGGCCGCATTGCGTACCGCCGACGGCGCGCCTTATCGGCTGTTTCCGCTGCCGTGGGCGCAACCGGTGATCGACGATGGCCGGCGCCTGGCCGCGTCCTATGCCAATTTCCTGATCGTCAACGGTGCGGTGCTGATGCCGGCCTACGGCGACGCGGCCGATGCGCAGGCGCAGGCGGTGATGGCGCAGGCCTTCCCTCAGCACGAGATCGTGCCGATCCCCTGCCGCGCGCTGATCTGGCAGAACGGCAGCCTGCACTGCATCACCATGCAGCTGCCGGCCGGATTGCTGGCGGACTGAGCCGCCGCGCCTGCGCCGCACGCCGGCGCAGCGCCGACCACACCACGCGCGGCGCGGGATTCATCTCCCCGGAACCTGCCGCGCGGCCATCCGCGCTACCATGCCGGTTTACCGCGAACCTTGATTCCGCAATGACCCGAACCACTCTTTCCGTCGCGCTGATCCAGGAGCGCAACCACGGCGACGCCGCGGCGAACCTGGCAGCGATCGAATCGCGTGTGGCCGAGGCCGCCGCGCAGGGCGCGCAGTTGGTGCTGCTGCAGGAGCTGCACAACGGCGCGTACTTCTGCCAGCACGAGTCGGTGGACGAATTCGACCTGGCCGAGCCGATTCCCGGCCCCAGCACCGAGCGCCTGGGCGCGCTGGCCAAGCGCCACGGTGTGGTTCTGGTCGGCTCGCTGTTCGAGCGCCGCGCCGCCGGGCTGTACCACAACACCGCGGTGGTGTTCGAAAAGGACGGCAGCCTGCTGGGCAAGTACCGCAAGATGCACATCCCGGACGATCCGGGCTTCTACGAGAAGTTCTACTTCACCCCGGGCGATCTGGGCTTCACCCCGATCCAGACCTCGGTCGGCCGCCTCGGCGTGCTGGTGTGCTGGGACCAGTGGTACCCGGAAGCGGCGCGACTGATGGCGCTGGCCGGCGCCGAACTGCTGCTGTATCCGACTGCGATCGGCTGGGATCCCAACGACGAACAGGCCGAGCAGGAACGCCAGCGCGATGCCTGGATCCTCAGCCATCGCGGCCATGCGGTGGCCAATGGCGTGCCGGTACTGAGCTGCAACCGGGTCGGCCACGAGCCCTCGCCACTGGGCGCGTCGGGCATCCAGTTCTGGGGCAACAGCCACGTGCTCGGCCCGCAGGGCGAGTTCATCGCCGAGGCCGGTGGCGAGCCGACCGTGCTGGTCTGCGACGTGGACCTGCAGCGCAGCGAGCACGTGCGGCGGATCTGGCCGTTCCTGCGCGACCGCCGCATCGATGCCTACGGCGACCTGCTGAAGCGCTACATCGACTGACCCGCAGCGCCGTGCCGGGTTTTCGCCTGTGCGGCGCCGCTCCCTGCGGCGCAGCGCGCCCCGGCCGCAGGCGCCCATGCCGGTCGCGGCCAATGCCCTCACACCCCCTGCCTGCTGAGCCCCGGCGCTGCCGAGGCGCCCTCCGATGAGTGATGGAATGAACGAACTTTCCCAGGCCGACGGCGACGACGCGCTGTTCGACGGCCAGCCGTACCGCATCGTCGAACGCGACGGCATCCGCTACACCCTGCTCGGCACCGCGCACGTGTCCCTGGCCAGCGTCGCGGCCGTGGAACGGGCGATCGGCAGCGGCCGTTTCGATGCGGTGGCGGTGGAACTGGACTCGCAGCGCCTGCAGGCACTGACCGATCCGGACGCACTGACCAAGCTGGATCTGGTGCAGGTGATCCGCAAAGGCCGCGTGGCTCTGTTCGCCGCCAACCTGGCGCTGGCCGCCTACCAGCGGCGCCTGGCCGAGCAACTGGGCATCGAGCCCGGCGCCGAGCTCAAGCGCGCGGTACTGCTGGCGCGCGAGCGGCAGTTGCCGGTGTACCTGGTCGATCGCGAAGTCGGCCTGACCTTCAAGCGCGCCTCCAGCCGGCTCGGCTTCTTCGGCAAGCTGAAGCTGGCCAGCGGCCTGCTCGGCGGCCTGTTCGCCTCCGACGAGGTCGGCGAGGCGGAGATCGAGAAGCTCAAGCAGGGCGACATGCTCGAGGCCAGCTTCGGCGACTTCGCCAGCGAAAGCCCGGCGCTGTACGACACCATCATCGCCGAGCGCGACCGCTACATGGCCACGCGTCTGCGCGAGGAACAGGCGCGACAGCGCACGCTGCCGCTGGCCGGCAACGCCGAGCCACTGGACGGCTCCACCGGTGCCGGCGTGCGCGAGGTACTGGCGGTGGTCGGTGCGGGCCACCTGGCCGGCCTGGCGCGGCACCTGCAGGGCGACCAGGACGATCCCGCGACGCTGCGCAAGGCGCTGGAAGAGGTGCAAACCAAGAAGAAGGTGCCGTGGATCACCCTGACCCTGACCGCGCTGGTGCTGGGCGGCGTGGCCTGGGGCTACTGGCATGGCGGCTTCGCATTAGGTACCGACCTGCTGCTGCAGTGGGTGCTGTTCACCGGCGGCCTGGCCGGGCTGGGCTGCATCCTGGCCGGCGGCCATCCGCTGAGCGTGATCGCCGGCGCCATCGCCGCGCCGCTGAAGCCGTTCCGCCCCGGCGTGCCGGCCGGTGCGTTCAGCGCCCTGGTCGAAGTGCACATGCGCAAGCCGGCCTATGGCGACTTCCTGGCGCTGCGTGACGATGCGCAGAACCTGCGCGGTTGGTATCGCAACCGCGTCTCGCGGGTAGTGCTGACCTTCCTGCTGACCAACCTGGGCAGCATGCTCGGCGTGTGGCTGGCCGGCTTCCGCATCTTCGGCAAGCTGGCGGGTTAAACCAGCCGAAGCATTGACCTCGTAGGAGCGGCTCTTGTCCCCTTTTGCGGGATCAGCCGCGACGGGCCTTCCCTGGGACGCCTGTCGCGGCTGAAGCCGCTCCTACGAAAAACTCATGCGGCTTGCGGTGCGGCGACACCACGCGCGCGCCGCACCAAGCCCGCCGCGCCATTGCTGAGATCGTCGAGCATCGCGTAGATGGTCGGCAGAAACAGCAGGCTGACCACGGTCGAGAACGCCAGGCCGCCAGCGATGGCGCGGGCCATCGGGTAGTAGGCCGGACCGTCGCCGAACATCTGCGTGGTGGTCAGCGAGATCGGCACCATCGCCAGGATCGCCGTGCCCATGGTCATCATGATCGGCCGCAGGCGCTCGCGCGAGCCTTCGATCAGCGCCTCGGTGCGGCCCAGGCCGCGCCGGCGCAGATTGTTGATGTGCTCGATCATCACGATGCCGTTGTTCACCACCACGCCCATCAGCACCAGGATGCCGATGAAGGCCATGATCCCGAAGCTGGTGCCGGTGATCCAGAACAGCCAGAACACGCCGAACACCGAGAACAGCACGCCGCTCATGATCGCCGCCGGGAACAGCAGCGATTCGAACACCGCGGCCATCACCACGTAGATCATCAGCAGCGCGATCAGCAAGTTGAACAGCATCTGCTGGCTGGCCTGGTCGTCGTCCTGACCGTCCGCACCGTCGAAGCTGTAGCGGTAGCCGACCGGGAAGCTGACCGCCTTGAGCGTGTCCTCGATCGCCTGCTTTGCTTCCGGCGCGGTGACCTTGGCGCCGAGATTGGCGGTGATGGTCAGCGTGGTCTGGCGGTTGGTGCGGGCGATCTGGGTCGCGGCCGCGCGCGGTTGCGTCTCGACCAGGCTCAGCAGCGGCACGCTGCGCCCGTCCTGGGTGCGCACGTTGAAGCTGTCCAGATCCTCCGGCGAGGTTTGCTCGGCGCCGGCGAAGCGCACCCACACCGGCACCTCGTTGTCGCCGTGGCGGAACTCGCGCAAGGAGGCGCCACGCAGCGCCAGGCCGACGAAGCTGGCAACCTGCTCGGCGCTGAAGCCGAACGCGGCGGCACGCTCGCGGTCCACCCGCACCGCCAGTTCGGTGCTGCGGTCGCCGCTGTCCACGCGCACGTCGCGCAGTTCCTTGCGCCGCGCCAGCACCGGCACCACGTCGTCGGCCAGCGCGCGCAGCGCCTCGGTGGAATCGCCGACCAGTTGCACCTGCACGGTCTGCCCGCCGCCGTTGCCGCCATCGCCGCCGTTGCTGTTGCCGACGTGGAAATCCACCCGCGCCGAGCGCGGCAGTTCCTTGCGGATGCGTTCCATCAGCGCCGGCAGGTCGCGGACCTGCTTCAGGTCCACGGTCAGCGTGGTGCTGCTGCCCTCCTCCTCGCTGAACCAGGAATACACCTGGGTCACGTGGTATTGCGCGCGGCGCGCATCGATGAAGCGTTCGAGCCGGGTCACTTCCTCGGCCATCTGTTCGCGCGTGTAGGCGCCCTTCCATTGGTAGCCGATGAAGACCTGCTCGCCGCCGTCGCCGCCGAACATGTCCTTCTTGGTCTGCATCATCGGGATCACGCTCAGCGCGCTGATCAGCACGATCGCGCTCACGCTCCAGCCGCGGTGCGCCAGCGACCAGGCCAGCACCCGCGCGTAGCGGCGCTGCAGGCGCGGGATCAGTCCGTGCGGGGAATGCACCAGCGCCGGGGTGCGCATGCGCGCCGACAGCATCGGGATCAGGCTCACCGCCACCAGCCACGACGCCAGCAGCGACACCGAGATGGTGATGGCGATCTGCGACATGAAGATGCTGATGTTGTTGGTCTCGCCGAACAGGTTCGGTACGAACACGATGCAGTGGCACAGGGTGCCGGCCGACAGCGCGATGGCAACGTTGCGGGTGCCGACGATGGAGGCGCGCTGCGGCTGGTCGGGCATGCGCTCGCGCTCCTGGTAGATGCTCTCCACCACCACCACGGCGTTGTCCACCAGCATGCCGACGGCCAGCAGCAGGCCCATCATGGTCAGGATGTTAAGGGTGACCCCGGCGAAGTACATGAAGCCCAGGGTGATGGCGAAGCAGATCGGGATCGCCAGGGTCACCATCAGCGTCGACGGCCAGTGGCGCAGGAAGAAGAACAGCACCGTCACCGACAGCAGCAGGCCCACCGCGCCGGCTTCGGCCAGTTCCGCCAGCGACGAGGTCACCGCCTTGCCCTGGTTGTCGATGACCTTGATCTGCACGTCGCTCAGCGCCGGCTGCTTGCGGATCTGCTCGACCTCGGCCAACACCGCGCGCGAGACCTCGACTAGGTTGGCGCTGCGCTCCTTGAACACGTCCAGGCCCACCGCCGGGCGTCCGTCCAGGCGCCGGCCGTAGCTCATCCGGGTCGGCTTGAGCCGCACCTGCGCGATGTCGCCCAGGCGCAGGCCCTTGCTGTCGATGACCAGATCGCGCAGTTCCTGCAGGTCGCGCAGTTCGCCGATCGGCTGCACCCGCAGGCGCTGGCCGTTGTCGTCGATCTGCCCGGCCGACAGCGAGAAGTTGAGCTTGCCCAGGCGCTCGCTGAGCTGGTTGAGGCTGAGGTTGTGCGCGCTGAGCCGGTCCGGGGCGATGGCGATCTCGACCTCGTTCGGCGGCGCGCCGGACACCGACACCTTGGCCACGCCGGGAATGCGTTCCAGGCGGCGCTTGAACTCGCGATCGAGCATGTCGTAGGCGCCGGTCAGGTCGGCCGCGCCGGCCAGGCGCACCTTGAGCACCGGCTGGTCGCTGCTGGACCACTTGAACACGTTGTAGCGCCGCAGGTCCGCCGGCAGATCGGCGCGGATCGCGTCGATGCGCTCGCGCGCGTCGGAAGCGGCGATGGCGATGTCGCGGTCCCAGTCGGAGAACTCGATGAAAATGTTGGCGCCGTCGGCGGTGGCGGTCGAGCGCATGCGCTTGATCCCGGTCATCGTCGCCAGCGCTTCCTCGGTCGGCCGCACCAGGTTGCGCTCGACCTCGTCCGGGGTCGAGCCGGTGTACGGCAGCTGCACGAACAGGAACGGCGCGGAGATGTCCGGCAAGGCCTCCAGCGGCAGGCGGAAGGCCGCGATCAGCCCGACCACCACCAACGACACGAAGCACATGATGGTGGTGACCGGACGGCGGATGCTGAACTCGGCGACGCTCATGCCGGTGCGCCCTCACCGTCCTGCAAGCGCTGCTCGCCGTGCTCGCGCTGCCGCGCGCGCCGTCCGCGCTCGGCGTAGTACGCGTCGGCGCGGCGATCCAGGCGGTCGTAGACCACCGGGATCACCAGCAGGGTCAACAGCGTCGACACCAGCAGCCCGCCGATCACGGTGATCGCCATCGGCGCGCGCACCTCGGCGCCCTCGCCACTGGCGATCGCCAGCGGCAGGAAGCCGAACAATGTGCACAGCGTGGTCATCACGATCGGCCGCAGTCGCGAGCGCGCCCCTTCGATCAGCGCGGCGCGCTTGGCCACGCCCTCCTCGCGCAACTGGTTGACCTTGTCGATCAGGATGATCGCGTTCTTGGTCACCAGGCCCACCAGCAGGATCAAGCCGATGAACACCACCACCGACACCGGCTTGCCGGTCAGCAGCAGCGCCAGCACCGCGCCGACCAGCGCCAGCGGGATGGTGAACAGGATGACGAACGGATGCAGCAGCGACTCGAACTGCGAGGCCATCACCAGGTACACCAGGAACACCGCCAGGCCGAACGCGAACAGCAGCGAGCGCGCGGACTGCGCCAACTCCTCGCCCTGCCCGCCGATGTGCATGCCGACGCCGGCGCCGAGCGGATCGCGCGCCACCATCTCGCCGACCTCGCGCACCGCGCCGCCCAGGTCGATGTCGCGCAGGTTGGCCGAGACGATCGCCACGCGGATCTGGTCGGCGCGGTGGATTTCGCTGGGCCCGGTGGTGGCGACGACGTCGGCGACCGCGTCCAGGGTCACCGGCCGGCTGCTGCCCGGATTGACGATCAGCCGACGGATGCTGTCGACGCTGGCGCGGTCGCTCTGCTGCGCGCGCACCAGCACGTCGATCTTGCGGTCGCGGAAGCTGTAGCGAGTGGCGACGTCGCCGCGCACCTTCTTCACCACCACGTCGGCGATCTGCCGCGTGGTCAGCCCCAGCGCGCCGGCGCGCTCCTGGTCGAAGCGGATCTGGATCTCGGGGAAGCCCTCCTCCACCGTGGATTTGACGTCGGCGAAGTGGCCGTTGCCGCGCAGCAGCGCCGCCAGTTTCTGTCCGGCATGCTGGATGGTCTGCAGATCCTGGCCGCGCAGTTCGATCTCCAGCGGCGTGGAGAAACTGAACAGCTCCGGCCGGCTGAAACCGACCTGCACGCCCGGGTGGTTACGCATCGTCGCGCGCATGCGCTCGCTCTGCTGCGCCTCGAACTGCGCACTGCCGCCGCCGGCCATGGCGATGGTCAGCTTGCCGATGTTCTCGCCGCTCTCGGTGGGGCTTGCGTCGAGCCGGGTGCCGCTGCCGCTGACCCCGTACAGCGCCTGCACGCCCGCATCCTTGCCGTGGACCTCCTGCAGTTCGCGCACCAGCGCGTCGGTCTGCCGCAACGGCGTACCGGCCGGCAGTTTCACGGTCATCTCGAAGCGGTCCTGCGCCAGCTGCGGGATCAGGTCGGCGCCCAGCAGCGGCGCCACCGCCAGCGTCGCGGCGAAGGCCAGCGCCGCCAGCCCCAGCACCCAACCCGGACGCGCCAGCGCGCCCGGCAACAGCCGCAGGTAGCCGCGCTCGGCCAGCGCGTACGGCGCCATCGCCAGGTCGCTGGCCTTGCGCATCACCGGCGCGACCACCGCCATCGCGCCGCGCCACAGCCGCACGCACGACCAGGCCACGCCGAAGCACACGCCGCGCACCGCCACACCAGCGCCGCGGCGGCTCCAGGCCAGCGGCTTCAGCCAGCCGCGCTGCGGCTGCCAGCGCGGCGCCGCCGGCTCCACCGGGAATGCAAGCGGCGGGCGGCCCTTCAGAGAACTGAGCATCGGGATCAGGGTCATCGACACCACCAGCGAGATCGCGATGGCGATCGCCACGGTCAGCGCCTGGTCGCGGAACAATTGCCCGGCCACGCCTTCCACGAACACCAGCGGCAGGAACACCGCGATCGTGGTCAGGGTCGAGGCGACCACCGCCATGCCGACCTCGCGGGTGCCGACGATCGCCGCATCGAGCACGCTCAGGCCGCGCTCGCGCGCCTTGGCGATGCTTTCCAGCACCACGATCGAGTCGTCCACCACCAGGCCGGTGGCCAGCGCCAGCCCGCCCAGCGACATCACGTTGAGGCTCAGCCCGAGCTGGCCCATGAAGAAGAACGTGGTCACGATCGACACCGGCAGCGACAGGCCGATCACGAACGTGCTCCAGCCATCGCGCAGGAACAGGAAGATGATCAGGATCGCCAGCAGGCCGCCGATCACCGCATCCTTCTTGACGTCGCCGATGGCGTGCTCGATGAAGCGCGACTGGTCTTCCAACGTGGTCAACTCGGCGTCGGCCGGGATCTGCGCCTGCAGCTGTTCCAGGCGCTTGCGCAGCGCCGCGGCGGTGGACACGGTGTTGGCGTCGCCTTCCTTGTAGATGGCCAGTTCCACCGCTTCCTTGCCGCCCAGGCGGATGATCGCCTCGCGCTCCTTGTAGCCCTGCCGCACCTGCGCCACGTCCTTGAGCCGGATCGGCATGCCGCCGGCGACTATGGTGGTCGTGCTGGACGTCGCGCTCTGCGCGGCCGACGCGGCCGCGATCGCGGCTTCCGAACCGGTGGAGGCGGCGATCGCATACATCTGCTGCAAGGCGGCGTCCGCCGCGTTGCCGCCGGCGCCCTGGGTGGTGAGCAACAGGTTGCGGATCTCGTCCAGGTCGGCGAACTGATTGACCGTGCGCACCAGGTAGCGCTGCGTGCCCTGCTCCAGGCGCCCGCCGGAAAGATTGACGTTCTCGTCCTTGAGCCGCGCGATCACCGTGTCGATCGGCATGTTGAGCTGCGCCAGTCGCTGCTGGTCGATATCCACCTGGATCTCGTCCTCCAGGCCGCCGCCGACCTTGACCGCGGCCACGCCCGCCACCGGCTCCAGCTTCTTCTTCAGATCCTCGTCGGCGTAGCGGCGCAACTGGGTCAGCGCGCGCACCGCCTCGGCGTCGCTGTGCGCGGCGGTCTTGCTCGACAGCACCAGGCGCATGATCGGCTGGGTGGAGGGGTTGAAGCGCAGCAGCACCGGCGCCTTGGCCTCCAGCGGCAGCGACAGCGCCTCCATCTTGTCGCGCACCTCCAGGCTGGCCTGGTCCATGTTGGTGCCCCAGGCGAACTCCAGCACCACGTCGCTCTGCCCGGTGCGCGACACCGACTTGAGCTTGCGCAGGTTCTTGACCACGCCGACCGCTTCCTCCACCGGCTCGGTCACCAGCGTCTCGATCTCCGACGGCGCGGCGCCGGCGTATTCGGTGCGCACGGTCAGGGTCGGATAGCTCAGGTCCGGCAGCAGGTTGACCTTGAGTCCGTGCAGCGCGATCGCGCCGAACAGCAGCATGGTCAGGGTGATCATCGCGATGGTCACGCGGCGGCGGGTGGCGAATTCCACCAGGCCGCCGCCGTGCGCAGCGGCGGGCGCAGGCGGCGCGTGCGCGTCGGGATCGGCGCCGTGCATCAGCGCGCTCCGGCGGCGGTGGCCGGCGCGGCGTCGGCGACCTCACGCTGCGGCGCGATCACCTGCACGCGGCTGCCGTCGCGCAGCGCGACCTTGCCGGCGGTGACCACCTGGTCGCCGGGCTGCAGGCCCTGGCGGATCTCCACCCATGGCCCTTCGGCATAGCCCAGCGTCACCGGCACCCGCGCGACCTTGCCGGCGACCACGCGGAACACCGCCGGCTCGCCATCGTCGAGCAACGCCAGCCGCGGCACCACCAGCGCATCGGCGCGCTGGTCGTAATCGATGCGGATGCGCCCGAACATGCCCGGCTGCAGCGCCTGCGCCCCCTCGTCGAAGGCGCAGACCACGCGGAAGGTACCGCTGCCGGCATCCACCACCGGCGCGATGCGGTCGACCCGGCCGCGGAACTGCTTGCCCGGCAGCGCATCGGCCAGCAGGGTCACCGGCTGCCCGGTCTTGAGCGTGGCCAGTTCGCGCTCGGGCACGTTGAGCGTGGCCTCCAGGCGCGAATCGTCGACGATGCGGAAGATCGGCGTGTTGATCTGCACGAAGTTGCCGGTCTTGATCGAGCGCGAGGCGATCACCCCGGAGATCGGCGCCGTCACCGTGGCGTAGGACAGTTCCAGCGACGCCAACTGGTGTTGCGCGCGCACGTTGGCCAGGTCGTACTTGATCTGGTCGACGTCGGCGGCGCTGACCAGTTGCTGGCCCACCAACTGCTGCGAGCGCCGGTAGTTGTTCTCCAGCTTGCGCAGCTGCGCCTCGCTCTGCGCCAGCGCCAGCCGCGCACGGTCCGGATCCAGCCGCACCAGCGGCTGCCCGGCGCGCACCTGCTGGCCCTCCTCGGCCAGCACCGCCAGGGCCACGCCGGAGGTCTTGGCCACCACCTGCGATTCGGCGCGGGCCTCCAGCGCCGCGGTGCCGCTATAGCTGGCCGCCACCGCGCGGCGGCTGGCCGCGGCCACCTCCACCGGCACCGCCTCCGGTGCCTTCTCGCTGTCGGCGGCCTTGGCCTTGGCTTCGGCCGCCGGCTTGCAGGCGCTGAGCAGCAGCAGCGTGGTGGTGACCAACAGCGCGGCAGCGCAACTGGCAGTGCGGCGCGTGAGCGGTCGCGTCATCGTCGTATCCCCGGTGGATGGCGTAAATGGTGTTGTAGATAAGTAGATCACCAATCGACGCCATGCCGAATGCCCCAAAGGTCACGGGTCCCTCGCCACGGCCAGTTTCGGAGCCGCGAAAGGTGAGGCTATACTCGGGCCGTTCCGTGTTCCCCCACGCCGGAACCCCAATCCGTCCTCCGGACCACGAAACCATGCGCACGCAGCCGCTAGCCGCTTGTTTTGCTCTGGCCGTACTCGTTTCCGTTGGGGCCGCCCCGGCCATGGCGCAGACCGCGCCGGCGCCCGCCGCTCCCGCCGCCGCAGCCGCGGCACCCGCGCCCGTGCAGGGCAATGCCGCCAATGGTCGGGTGCTCACCTATACCTGCCAGGGCTGCCACGGCGTCACCGGCTACAAGAACGCCTACCCCAGCTACCGCATCCCCAAGATCGGCGGGCAGTCGGCGCAGTACCTGACCCAGGCGCTGACCGAATACCGGCTCGGCAAGCGCAAGCATCCGACCATGCAGGCCCAGGCGGAAAGCTTCTCCGACCAGGAGATCGCCGACATCGCCGCTTTCCTGTCCACCCTCAAGTAGGCCTCCCATGCCGAACGCCGCGCACGCCTTGCGTCCCGCCCTCGTCCTGCTTGCCGCCCTGTGCCTGGGGGCCTGTTCGCAATCGCAGGTGGAATCCACCAGCAAATCCGCCGGCGACCCCGGCCACGCCAGCGGCGAGCACGGTTCCGGCTCCTCCGCCGGCCTGCCCGGCGGGCGCATCGAGGCCGGCGACAAGCTGGCCCACGCCAAGGGCAAGGCCACCGGGCAGAGCTGCATCGACTGCCATGGCGCCGACGGCAACGCGCCGATCGACCCGACCTATCCCAAGCTCGGCGGCCAGTACGGCGACTACCTCGCGCACGCACTGCAGGCCTATCGCGGCGGCACCCGCACGCATCCGCTGATGAGCCCGCAGGCGGCGCAACTGAGCGACCAGGACATCGCCGACCTGGCCGCCTATTTCGGTTCGCGCAGCAGCCAGTTGCGTGACCTGCACGGCGTGAACTGAGCGGACCACCGCCAGGGACCACGCGCGTCGTCGCATGACGTGCGGGATGCCTGGGCAACGTCTCAGGCACGCATTGCAGCGCGGCGAGTCGTGGGCGCCTCCTACCACGACGCACGCCCGACTGTAGGAGCGGCTTCAGCCGCGACGGGCACTCCCTGTGACGCCCCTCGCGGCTGAAGCCGCTCCTACCAAAGCGTCACGACGTGTCCGCTTGAGCCGCGGCAACGCGCGTGATTAGAGGTGCCCTAGTGTCGTCCCACGATGCATGGGTCCGCATGCCCCAGTTCGCCGCCGGAAGCATCCGGTGGTACAGCAGGCATGGCGCCGGCCCTGCACCGGCGCGCCCGGCAGCGCACAGCGACGACGAACCCTTCCTTCCTCCCTTCCCTGAGCGTGGGAAGGCCGCTCAGCGGCTGCCGTTGTCTTCCTGCAACTCTCGCTTGAACGGCACGTTCGGCGGCGGCCGCGCGCCGGCCGGCTGTTCGTTGAGATTGGGATCGGTGATGCCGCAGCCGCCGCCCACCTGCAGGATCGAGATCACGCAGGAAATGCTGCTGGTGGTGCCGGGAATCGGGATCTTCACCGACTTGATGCCGCGCCGCACCCACTCTTCGAGCAGGGTCGCATTCGGCAGCCAGTACTTGTCGAACGAGGTCGGCGTGTAGTCGTACGGCGGACGCTTGAGCCACTCCCCGGCCTTTTCGATGCGCTCGCGCGTCCAGGTGTCGGTCTCGGAGCCGGGCGCGCTGCGCGCCGGCGCCTGCTCGTTGCCGCGGCCATCGGCCAGGCGCACGCTGCCGTCGGCATTGAATAGACCGCCGCCCTTGCTGGCGCCGGCACCGGCATCGCCGGGGCGGTTGCGTGCGGCCGCGCCCCAGTCGTCGCCGCGCTGCGGCGTGGCCCAGCCGCCATCGCGGGCGACCGGCGCCGGACCGCTGCCCGGGGTCGCGGCCTGGCTGCCGGGCGGCGCGGTGCCGGCCGTGGGCGCGGTCGGCTTGGCGGGCGCGCTGGCGGTGGCAGCGGCCGATGCGGGCGGTGCCTGCTGCGGTGTCGGCGCGCTGGCCGGCGCCGCGTCCGGGCTGGCCACCGGGGCGGCCGCCGGTGCCGGCGTCGGCGCGCTCGCGGTCGCGGTGCTCGGTGTCGGCACTTCGATCTGACGCACCTGCGGCACATCGGGGCTGCGCAGCACCGGCGTGGACGCCGGCGTGCGCAGCTGGGACGCCGGAACCTGCACCTGCGGCAACGGTGCCGGCACCTCGCGTTCGCGCACCTGCAGCGGCGGCGCGACGGGGCGCGGCGCCGCCACCTCGCGCGGGCGCAGTTGCGCCAGCGTCGGCACATCGGTGACCACCTCGACCTCGCGCACTGGCACCTGCACGTCGGGCGGCACGACCGCGCGCGGGGTCGGCACCGGCACGCGCACGCTGGGCGGCGGCGGCAGCACGAAGTCGCGCGTGGGCGTCGGCGTCTCGGTCACCTGCAGCGGCTGCTCCGCCGGCGGCGGTGGCGCACTGGCTTTGGCCTGCGCGGGCGCCGGCGGTACCGGAGCGGGAGCCGGAGTCGGCGCTGCGGTCGGTGCGGGCGCCGACGCTGCAGCGACCGGCGGCGACGGACGCGAGCGCGCAGACGCGGCACGCTGCGCACGCGGCGGGGTCGGCGACGCCGCCGCTGCAGCCGCCTCGGCCGGCGCACCGCCACCGCTCTCGGCGGGTGTGCCGCGGCCGACGAATTCCACCTGCACGCGTCCGGCGGCGTCCGCATCGGTGCGTGGCGGCAGCCAGCGCACGAATGCCACCCACAGCAGGAACACCGCGAACAGCAGATGCAGCAGCAAGCTCAGCAGTACCGCGATGCGCCGCCACCAGCGCTGGTCGTAGGGCGCCGGATCCCAGTGCTGCCACCACAGGCGGCGAAATGCCTGCCACAGCGGCAAGGCCGGCAGGCGCATGGTCGCGGGCGGCTGCGCCGGCGGCATCGCCGCGATCAGCTCGGGCGCCGCGAACGGCCGCGGCACCGCAGGTTGCGCCGCGATCCAGTGCGCCCATGCGTACGGCAGGCCGGTGCGGCGATCGCGCAGCAGCTTGCGCGGCGTGCGCGCCAACAGCGCATCGAGGATGTCGGTGGCGCGCGTCACCGGTAGTGGAAAGTCAGGCGGCCGAATCGCGCGGAATGTAGGGGGCGCTGCCGCTGTCGTGGTCGGTGGCGTCGCGCACCGCGGTCACCCCCGGCACACGGCCCATCAGGGTCTTCTCGATGCCCTGCTTCAAGGTCACGTCGGCCATGCCGCAGCCGTGGCAGCCGCCGCCGAAGCGCAGCAGGACCACGCCATCGGCGGACACTTCCTGCACCGCCACGCGGCCGCCATGCTGGGCCAGCTGCGGATTGACCTCGTTTTCCACCACCCAGCGCACCCGTTCCACCAGCGAGGCCGCCTCGCCCGGGGCTTCGCCCTTGATCTTCGGCGCCTTGATGGTGAGTTGCTGGCCGGTGCCCTGGGTGACGTAGTCGATTTCCGCGCCGTCGAGCCAGCCGACGCTGTCGGCTGCCACGTACAGAGTGAAGCCGGCGCAATCGATCGCCCATTCGTCGCCGGCCAGGTCCGCCGGCTCGGCGAACTCCAGCCGCGCATCGGCGCGCGGGGTGCCGGCATCGACCGCGCTCAGGCGTACGCCCATGCCGGGCACGGCCTCGCGTTCGAGCAACTTGCGGAAATGGGCCTGTGCGTTGTCTGAGATCTGGATCATGCGGGTATTCTAGACCCTTCCACGCCCTGCGCTCGTCGCCGGCGGTATGTTGACCGGCCCTGTCCGTTCCACCGCAGAGACCACCATGAACGACCTGATCCCGCTCGTCCAGGCCCATTGCTCGCCCTGCAAGGGCAGCGAATACAAACTGACCCAGGCGCGCCTGGCCGAACTGCTGCCGCAGGTGCCCGGCTGGGAAGTGGTGGAAAACGGCACCGCGATCAGCCGCACCTTCCGCTTCCCCGACTATTACCGCACCCTGGCCTTCGTCAACGCGCTGGCCTGGATCGCCCACCGCGAGGACCACCACCCCGACCTGGGCGTGCACTACGACCGCGTGGTGGTGCGCTATTCCACCCACGATGTCGGTGGCCTCAGCGAGAACGACTTCATCTGCGCCGCCAAGGCGTCCGCGCTTCCGGAATGAACCCGATGACCGCCACCGCTACCGCCCGCCGTCTGCTCCCCCTGGCCTGCCTGAGCGCCGTGCTGCTCAGCGCCTGCGGCCAATCCCAGCAATCGCAGCAACACACCGTGGCGCAGCCGCCGACCGAGGTCGCCGCGGTGAAGACGCCGCCGCCGGACTATCCGATCGACGTCGCCTGCGCCGGCGTTGGCGGCAAGGTGGTGCTGAAGGTGGTGGTCGGCGTGCAGGGCAAGCCGACCGAGGTGGACGTGGTTGCCGGCAGCGGCCAGGCCAAGCTGGACGCCTCGGCGCAGGACGCCGTGCGCGGCTGGACCTTCAAGCCCGCCACCCGCAACGGCCAGGCGGTGCCGTGGACCATCCAGGTGCCGGTCAATTTCAATCCGCCGCAGCCGCGCCCGGACCGTTGCTTCGCGCTGGACGCCCAGGCGCACAAGGCTGGCTGAACCATGGGCGCGCGCGGCGCGCCTTCACGCGACACCCGCACCGCGCCGGGTTTGATCGACGCCTCTTCCTAGGAGCCGCCGGCGCATGCTGGATATCCCGCTGCACAACGTCCTGGTCGCGCTCGGCGTGACCCTCGCCGCCGGCCTGGCCACCGGCCTGGGCAGCGTGCTGGTGTTGTTCAGCAAGGGGCCCAATCCGCGCCTGCTTGCCTTCGGCCTGGCATTCTCCGCCGGCGCGATGGTGTACGTGTCGCTGACCGAGATCCTCGGCAAGTCGATCGCCGCCTTCAGCGAAGCCTTCGATCCGCGCCTGGGCCAGGCCTACGCCACCCTGGCGTTCCTGGCCGGCATGGTGCTGATCGTGACCATCGACCGGCTGGTACCCAATCCGCACGAAAGCCTCAACAGCCGCGATCCGCTGTTCCGCGACGACAACCGTGCCTACGTCAAGCGTGTCGGCCTGCTCACCGCGGTGGCGATCACCGCGCACAACTTCCCCGAGGGCCTGGCCACCTTCTTCGCGACGCTGGAAAGCCCGGCGGTCGGCATGCCGCTGGCCCTCGCCATCGCCGTGCACAACATCCCCGAGGGCATCGCCATCGCGGTGCCGGTGCATTACGCCACCGGGCGCAAGTCCTATGCCTTCGGCGCCAGCCTGCTGTCCGGCCTGGCCGAGCCGATCGGCGCGCTGATCGGCTACGTCGCGCTGGCACGCTTCCTGTCCGATGCGGTGTTCGGCGCGGTGTTCGGGCTGATCGCCGGGGTGATGGTGTTCCTGGCCCTGGACGAATTGCTGCCGGCGGCCAAGCGCTACGCGCAGGGGCACGAGACGGTGTACGGCCTGGTCGCGGGCATGGCCACGCTGGCGCTTAGCCTGGTGCTGTTCCGCCTGTCCGCGCCGGTCTGAGCGTGCCCGCCGGCGCCGCCTGAACGCGCGCTCGCTGGCCCGCGCGGCGACGCTGCGCAGAAAGGTCGCAGACACCCAAGGCGGCGCATGCTGCGGCCACCTTCGCCCCGCTCGATGAGGTGTCGCATGGAGTTCCGTCCCCTGCCCCCGGCCAGGCTGGCCCTGTTCACCGCGCTGAGCGTGGTGGCACTGGGTGCCTGCCAGCGACAAGACGCCCCCGCCCCCGCGGCACAGGCCGATGCGCCCGCGCCCGCCGCGGCCCCCGCGCCCGCCCCCTACGTACCGCCCACCGCCGACCAGCTGTATCAACTGGTGGCGCCGATCGCGCTGTTCCCGGACAAGCTGCTGGCGCAGACCCTCGCCGCCTCTGTGTATCCGGACCAGGTGGTATCCGCGCAGGACTGGCTGCGCAACAACCGCACCCTGTCCGCCACCGACCGCCTGCAGGCGGCCGCGGCGCAGCCCTGGGACCCCAGCGTCAAGGCGCTGACCGCCTTCCCCGACGTGGTCGACCAACTGGCCGGCAACGGCGACTGGACCCGCTCGCTGGGCGATGCCTACGCCCACGACCCCAACCAGGTGCTGGACGCGGTGCAGGTGATGCGCCAGCGTGCGCAGGCGCAGGGCCACCTGCGCAGCACCCCGCAACAGCGCGTGCAGGTGGTGCAGCGCACGGTGGTCGAACCGGCGCCGGCCTATGCCGACGCGGTACCACCGCCGACCCGCACCATCGTGATCGAGCCGGCGCAGCCGGACGTGGTCTACGTGCCGCGCTACGACCCCGACGTGGTCTACGGCGCACCGGTCAACGTCTACCGCGAGTACCGCTACCGCCCGCCGCGCCCCTACTACGACACCGGCGACCTGGTCACCGCCGGCATCATCTCCTTCGGCGTCGGCGTGCTGGTCGGCGACGCGCTCGAACATCACCACCACAGCGTGTTCGGCTGGTTGGAACCGGCACCGCCGTGGCACAGCTGGGGCTGGAACAACTGGGGGGTGAACTGGAACGCGCCGCCGTCGGCGCCGAACTACGTGGTCTACCGCAACAGCGTGTACGCGCCGCGCACCACCATCATCAACAACCACTACGACAACCGCAGCTACGTGCACAACGACTATCGCGGCGCGCCGCCGCCGGCCGTACCGATGGGCGGGCCGGGCGGTCAGCAGGCCTTCGCCGCCACGCATGCTCCAGGTGCCGCAATGACCGCCGCGGCGATGGGCGCACGCATGCCGGCCGCGGCGTTCGGGCCGGCCCGCGCCCAGCCGGACGCGATGCCGCAGACCATGCCGCACTTCACCCACCAGATGCTGCAGGCCGGCCGCCCGGTCGCGGCGACGCCGCCGCCGGTGCAGCGCCTGCCGGCCCCGGGCACGCCAGCGGCCATGGCCGCCGCGCGCGATCCGCGGCTGCTGCCCGGCTTCGCCCAGCATGCCGCAGCACCGCAACGCACCTTGGCGATGGCCCAGCCGAACGCACCGCACGCGGCTCCGTCGATGCCGGTCCCGCAGTTCCATGGCCGCCCGGTGCCGCAGGCGCTGACGCCCACGCCGGTGCCGCACGAGGCCGTCGCCAATCGTGGCGGCATGCCGGAAGCTCGCGTCGCCGAACCGTCGCGGCACGGCGACCCGGGCATGCAGCCCTCCGGCTTCGCGCGCGAGATGGCACGCACGCAGCCGCCGCGCCAGGCGATGCCGGCCGACGCCCCGCGGGCCCAGGCCTGGCATGCGCCGGCGCCCGAGCGCCAAGCGCGGGCGCCGGAGATGCCGCGCGAGGCGATGCGCGCGCCGATGCCGGAACCACGCCAGGAGCAGCGCGTTGCCCGGTTCTCGCCGCCGCCGCGCATGCCGGCGCCGCGTCCGGCCGAGTCGCATCCGGCACAGCGGCCGGCCCCGGCCCACCACGACGGGCGCCACGACCACGACCACCACGAAAGCTGAGCGCAACCCGGGAGCGGCCGCGATGCCGCTCCCGGCGCGTCCGCCTCAGCCGAGGCGGTTCAGCGCCTCGGCCAGTTCGTCGGCCAGTGGCGCATTCAATAGATAAGGCGTCTTGCCGTCGTCCAGGCTGAACTCCAGCGAGGCGGCATGCAGGAACAGGCGTTTGAGCCCAATCTGCTCGCGCAGGCGCTTGTTGACCGCCGGATCGCCGTACTTGTCGTCGCCGGCGACCGGATGTCCCAGGTGCTGCGCATGCACGCGGATCTGGTGGGTGCGGCCGGTCTCGATCCGCACCTCGCAATAGGAATGCCCGCCGCGCCGTTCCAGCACCCGGAAATGGCTCAGCGACGGCTTGCCCGCCGCGTTCACCTGCACGTGGCGCTCGCCGCCCTGGCGCAGGCCGATGTGCAGCGGCGCGTCCACGCTCATGGTGCCGTCGGGCATGCGTCCGACCAGCAGGGTCAGGTAGCGCTTGCTGATGCCCCGCCCCTGGACCCGGTCGTCCTCGCGCATCAGCGCCTGCAGCTCGGTCAGCGCCGAGCGCTTCTTGGCCACGATCAGCAACCCGGAGGTGTCGCGGTCGAGCCGGTGTACCAGTTCCAGCGACTGATTGGGACGCAGCGCACGCAGCGTCTCGATGGCGCCGAAACTGATCCCGCTGCCGCCGTGGCTGGCGACGCCCGACGGCTTGTTCAGCGCCAGCAGCCGTGCGTCCTCATAGACGATGGCCGCCTCCAACCGGGCCATGAACGCATCCGGCGGCGCGCTCTTCTCACCCTCCTCGGCCAGCCGCACCGGCGGGATACGCACTTCGTCGCCGGCCTCGAGCTTGCGCTCGGCCTTGGTGCGGCCGCCGTTGACCCGGACCTGGCCGCTGCGCATCAGCTTGTAGATCAGGCTGCGCGGCGCGCCCTTGAGCTGGCCGAGCAGGAAATTGTCTACGCGCTGTCCGGCCCTGTCTTCCGGGACCTTGAGAATGCGCACCGCGCTGGTCGCGACATCGCGCGGCTTTGGAGGGATCGGGGGGGAAGTCATCAGGCAGTTTATTCTGTTACACTCGGGGGGCGAGATAAGGGTTTGATTTCGTTGGAAGTTAGTTGAGGGCCAGAAGCCCGGCTTACGACGATTCCGGCACAGTGCGCGACCACCGCCCCCGGGGCGGCCATGTTAGCGGCTCACCGGCCTACCCGGCCATCGCCGGATGCCGCAAGCGTCCGCGCTGAACATGCCCCGTGCGGCGCCCAGCCTGGCTGGAGTCGCCGCCGGTCCTGAACCACCTAAAAGCAAGAAGCGCTCCCGCGGCTCGCCGTGGTGTCGTAGCGCTGGAAACCCAAGACGCCCACCCCGCGCCTGCGCGATGGGCGACGAAGCGTGACCAGAAGCGAAACCCCATGGCGTTCCGCGCGGTAGCAGCGCGAGGAACGCAACAATGAAGCGAATGCTGATCAACGCCACGCAGGCAGAAGAACTGCGTGTGGCCATCGTGGACGGCCAGACCCTGTACGACATCGACATCGAGCAGCCGTCCAAGGAACAGAAGAAGTCCAACATCTACAAGGGCCGCATCACCCGGCTCGAGCCCTCGCTGGAAGCGGCCTTCGTCGAATACGGCGGCGAGCGTCACGGCTTCCTGCCGCTGAAGGAAATCTCCCGCGATTACTTCCAGGCCGGCGTCGACCACAACAAGGCGACGATCCGCGAACTGCTGCGCGAGGGCCAGGAAGTCGTGGTCCAGGTGGACAAGGAAGAGCGCGGCAACAAGGGCGCGGCCCTGACCACGTTCATCTCACTGGCCGGCCGCTACATGGTGCTGATGCCGAACTCGCCCACCGCCGGCGGCGTCTCGCGCCGGATCGAGGGCGAGGACCGCGCCGCGCTGAAGGAAGCGCTGGACAAGCTGAACATCCCCGACGACATGGGCGTGATCATCCGCACCGCCGGCGTCGGCCGCGATGCCGAAGAACTGCAGTGGGACCTGGACTACCTGCTGCAGGTGTGGAAGTCGATCGCCGAGGCCGCCCTGGCCAAGCCGGCGCCGTTCCTGATCTACCAGGAATCGCGGCTGATCATCCGCGCCCTGCGCGACTACCTGCGCGCCGACATCGGCGAGATCCTGGTCGACACCGCCGAGATGTACGGCGACGCCCAGGAGTTCATGCAGCAGGTGATGCCGCAGAGCCTGCGCAAGCTCAAGCACTACACCGACGACATCCCGCTGTTCAATCGCTTCCAGATCGAGTCGCAGATCGAGGCCGCCTACGAGCGCAGTGTGCGCCTGCCGTCCGGCGGCTCGATCGTGGTCGACCAGACCGAGGCGCTGACCGCGGTGGACGTCAACTCCTCGCGCGCCACCAAGGGCAGCGACATCGAGGACACCGCGTTCCAGACCAACCTGGAGGCGGCCGAAGAGGTCGCGCGCCAGTTGCGCCTGCGCGACCTCGGCGGCCTGGTGGTGATCGACTTCATCGACATGGCCTCCAACAAGCACCAGCGCGAGGTCGAGAACCGCCTGCAGAACGCGCTCAAGTACGACCGCGCGCGGGTGCAGATCGGCCGTATCTCGCGCTTCGGCCTGCTGGAGATGAGCCGCCAGCGCCTGCGTCCGTCGCTGGGCGAGTCCAGCCAGATCGTCTGCCCGCGCTGCGATGGCCACGGCCGCATGCGCAGCGTCGAGTCGCTGTCGCTGTCGATCATCCGCGTCGCCGAAGAGCACGCGATGAAGGAGAACACCGGACAGGTGCTGGTGCAGGCCCCGGTGGAGATCGCCAACTACCTGCTCAACGAGAAGCGCCGCGCGCTCAGCGAGATCGAGAAGCGCCACGACGCGCCGATCGTCATCGTCGCCGACGAGCAGATGCACACCCCGCACTACGAAGTGACCCGCCTGCGCGAGAACGAACTGGGCGAGGAAAGCACCAAGCCCAGCTACCAGCGCGGCACCCCGCGCAAGCTGCCGGTGCATGCGCTGACCAAGGCGCAGTTGAACATTCCGGCGCCTGCGGTGACCAATGTGAAGCACTCGCAGCCGGCCCCGGTGCGCGAACCGGCCGAGGAACCGGTGGCCGCGCCGGCACCGGCGCCGGTCGTCGCGCCGACCCCGGTCGCACCGCCGGCCACCGGCGTGGTCGGCTGGTTGAAGCGCATCTTCGGCGCCGGCGACAACCCGGCCGCCGCCCCGGCCGCCGCCGAGCCGGCACAGCGCCAACGCCCGCAGGACGGCAACCGTAACCGCAACGACCGTGGCGATCGCAACGACCGCAACGCGCGCCGCAACGGCGGCCAGGGCGGCAATGCCGCCCGCGGCAACGGCAACGGCGGCAATGCGCGCCGCGACGAACGCCGCAACGGCAACGGCAATGGCGCCACTGCGCCGGCCGCGCAGCAGAACCAGCAGCCCAAGGCACCGCGCAACGAGCAGGCCGCGCAGCAGGCCAAGCCGCAACAGCAGCCGCAAACGCCCAAGCCGCCGAAGCAACAGCAGCCGCAGAACCCGCCGCGCCAGCCGAAGCCGCAGCAGGATCCGGCACAGGCCGCCGTGCAGGGCGACAAGCCGCCGCGTCAGCCGCGCGCCGACGAGGCCGTGGCCAAGCAGCAGGCCGCGCCCGTCGCCACCGCACCCGTGACGCCGATGCAGGACGCCACCACCCTGGCCGCCGCTGCGGTCGCCGGTGGCGCGAGCGCCGCGTCCCAGGAGCCGGCAGTGGTTGTCGAAGCCGCCGCCGCACCGGTGCAACAGGCGCCTGCCGCCGCAGCAGCCGGCATCGATGAACGCGAAAGCGCCGCGGAAACCGCGCAGGCCGTGCCCGCCGGCGAAGGCGCCGAGGGCGAGGACGGCACCGGCGACGCCGGTGGCCGCCGTCGTCGCGGCCGTCGCGGTGGACGTCGTCGTCGTCGTGGCAATGGCGAAGCCGGTGCCGCCGGCGATACCGCCGGGCTGGACGATGCCGATCTGGATGCCGGCGACAGCGACAGCGACGGCGAAAGCGCGCCGGCGCCGAGCCGCAGCCAGCCGGAGTTCGACTTCGACGACGACGGTGCCACCGACGCACCCGCGCCCAAGCCGCCCGTGCAGGAAAAGCGCGAGCCGCAGGAAAAGCGCGAGCGCCGTGAGCGTCCGGCTGCCGTCAGTGCAGCGGCACCGGCCAGCGACGCAGCCCAGGCCCCCGCGCCGATCACCGTCGACCCCGTGCCTGCGCCAGCCACCGCACCGATGCAGCCGTCCGCGTCTGCCGACACCGTGATCGCATCGCCCGCGCCGACGGCGCCGGCCGCAGCGGCTCAGGGCGTGAGCGATGCGGCCGTTGCCCATGCCGACACGGTGGTGGCGGCACCGGCAGCACCGACGCCGGTCGCCGAGACCACGCCGGTCGCACAGGAGACTGTGGTCACCCGCGCCGCGGCACCGGCCGAACGCGCCACGCCTGCCGTCGCCCCGACCACGCAGCAACCGCAGGCAGTCACCACTGCCGTCGAGCAACCGACCGCCACCGCCGCCAAGGCGCCGGTCGCGGAGCCGGACGCCGCAGATACCACGACCACGGTCGAGGATCCGGCGGGCGTCACTGCGCCGGCGGAAGCTGCCGTCGTTCCGCCGAGCGCAGCGCCGGCCGTCACCGCCGCGCCCACCGCTTCCGTGGAGCCGCGTGCCGAAGAGGCTACCCCGGCCAAGCCGGCTTACGTCCCGGTGCAGACCACCCTGCTCGACGCCTTCGCCGATGCACCGGCGCAGGCTCCGCACGGTGGTGCGGCAGCGGCCGCAGCGTCGACTGAGAGCGTATCGGCCACGCCGGCAAGCGACGACACCGCAACGTCCGTTGCCGCCCCGGCTGCGCAGGCGCAGGTCGTGTCTGCAGACGAGGCGGCGAAGAAGGAACGCGCCGCCACTGCCGCGCAATCCGCAGCGCATGCGCCGCATTCCGCGGACAAGGCGGACGGCGACGAGCACAAGGATCGCAGCTGATCCACGCTTTTCCCGTTGCAGCATGAAAGAAGCGGCCTTCGGGCCGCTTTTTTTATGGGCGCGCTGCAGCGCAAACAGCGCAGCGGCTCAAGGCGATATGCCCGCATGCGCGAATAGTCAGCGCGATCCAGTTGCGCTGCACCGCCGAAGCAGCAGCTTCACGTCACCTCCAAAACACGCTTTTGCGGCAGCAACGACACTCGATCACCTCGTAGGTGCGGCTCTTCCCCTTTGCGGGATTAGCCGCGACAGAGCATTACCGGTCGCCTGTCGCGGCTGAAGCAACTCCTACAAGAACACGCGGTGCGCGGCGTACATAGCCCGTGGCGAAAGCAGGCGACTGGAGGTGTCCTGCAGACACGACACACATGCGCGCGCGCTTCCTTGGGAGCACGCACGCGCGCTTCGCCAAAGATTGCCGTGATGGGCGCTGCGCCCGCACAGAGTGCCGTGCTGCTTCGCCGCCACACCTGCGTCGAGCGCTGCCACGCGAAGGCACTCAGCCATTGCGACCGCTACTGTCGCGAGGCTGTGTGCGGCGTGCGCGAGGCCGACGGCGATTGCAGTCGATCGACACCGCGAACGGATCTTCCTTCGCGCCCGCACAACGCAAGAGCGGCCCGAAGGCCGCTCTCGTGTCACTTCGACAGGCGATGCCGATTACAGCGGATGCGTCGGATCCAGCAAGCCGTATTGCGTGGCCAGGCGCGCCAGGGCGATGTTGTCCTGGATGCCGACCTTCTCGAACAACCGCGCCTTGTGCGTGTTGACGGTCTTGGCGCTGAGGCTCAGGCGCTTGGCGATGTCTTCCTGGCGCAGGCCGCGGGTCAGCAGCAAGGCCACTTCCAGTTCGCGCGGCGACAGCGCATCGAACGGCGAACCGCCGCCTTCCAGATTGGCCAGCGCCAGGTTCTGCGCGATGTTGGCGCCGAGGTAGCGCTTGCCCATCGCCACGTCGCGGACCGCGCGCAGCAATTCCTGCGCGTCGCCGGCCTTGCCGACATAGCCGGACGCACCGGCTTCCAGCAGGCGCTTGGGCAGCGGGCCGTCTTCCAGCACCGAGACGATGATGACCTTGGTGCCGTGGTCGCCCTTGACGATGCGCTCGGTGACTTCCAGCCCGCTGACGCCGGGCATGTGCAGATCGCACAGGACGATGTCCGGCTTCAACTGCCGGATCTGCGGGAGCGCGGTTTCGCCGCTGTCGGCTTCGCCGACGATTTCGATATCCGTTTGATTCGACAGGATCAGCTTCATGCCCGTGCGGACAAGAGCGTGATCATCGACCAGAAAAACCCTGATGGCCATCTCGTATAACCCCAACGCAGCGGATACCGCACTATCCAGACTATCTGCGTGAATTATTCAGGGCAATACAAATTTGTAGACAAACGAAGACGCTTCACGGTGTGCTCATCTGCACCTCGCGAAACGTCATGTTGTCGTCATCAAAACCCTGCCGAGCTTACTCAAGGCTCGGCACGCAGGGTCGAGTGACCTGCCAGCGCTTTCCTCGTAAGGCGCGCGACGGTCCCTGCGTCAGGCCGAGGCCAGTATGCTGCCGCGGCGGGAAAAGCGTTATCAGGACAATCCTGATCTCACGTCAGAATTATCTGACCCTCCCCCTTCCCGCTTCCGGACACCACCGCGCTGCGGATCCCGGACAGGCCCGGCGAAATTTTCCGACATGCACTTCGGAAATGGCCGATGCAGGGCGCGCGCACTCGACACAACCACGACTTGACCGACCGCCTGCGGCACACTGCCCGGGTGAACACCGTCCGTCCGTATGCCGCGCAAGACCACGTCGCCTGCCTGGCGATGTTCGACAGCAACGTCCCGCAGTTCTTCGATCGCAGCGAGCGCGCCGGTTTCGACTGCTTCCTGCAGCACGACACCGGTGCCTGGCATTACCTGGTCATCGTCCGCGCGGGCGCGGTCGTAGCCTGCGGCGGCCACGCGCTGAGCGCAGACGGCCGCGTCGCCAGCTTCGGCTGGGGGATGGTCGAGCGTCGCCTGCACCGCCAGGGCCTGGGCCGGGCGCTGACCGAGGCCCGGCTCGACGCCTGCCGGCGCAGCACCGGCGTGGCGCGGATCGAACTGGACACCAGCCAGCACACGCAGGCGTTCTACGCGCGCTTCGGCTTCAGCGTCGACCGCGTGGTCGCGAACGGCTAAGGCCCGGGCCTGGATCGTTGGGACATGGCGTTGAACCTGGACAACGCGCGCGACTGAAGCGGATCGCGATGCGACGCCAGTCGGCCGCACCTCACGGAACTGCCGTCATGCGGCCAGCGCGTAGCGGCGGCAATGTTCGAGATAGCCGGCCTCGTGAAGGCCGGCGAGCGCGACCACGCTCTCCCACAGCCACGACGGCGTGTCGATCGCCTTGCGCCGGTCGGCGTCCAGCAGGTGCAGCCACGCGGCGCGTATTTTGGGCTTCATCTGCCGCGCATGCGCCTTGCCGACGACGAAGGCGAGATAGCGCGCCGAGCGCATCGCCTCGACGTGATTGAACTGGTCGACCTCCAGCTTCAGGTCGCGCGGCGAGAGTTCGCGAATGAACAGCGAGCGGCCCAGCAGATGCACCGGCAACATCCTGCTGCCCAGGTACGGCGACAGCGCCCGCGCCGCGGCGGTCACACGCTCGGCGTTATCCGCCGGCATCCGTGCATCGGGCGCCGCCGGCGCGATCGGTGCGATCGCCTCCTTCAGATCGACCAGCGCGTAGGACCAGTGGCCCTTGCCCGTCTTCAAGGCGACGATCGCCGCATAGCGCAACAGGCCCAGCGAACTGCAGCCCTTCATCCAGTACGCCGCATCGACCAGACGCACCTCGCGGTCCTTGGGCTTTCCCTTCAGCGACAGCACCATCCGCGCCACCGCCGGATCGGCGAACAGCCGCTCCAGTGCCTCGCGTTCTTCCGGTGCCAACGCCCAGAACTTCTCGCCCAGCGGAATGTGCGGCTCCACCGCCTGCAGACGCTCCTTGGCCAGGTGGCGCCAGCGCCGGCCGAAGGCCTCGCGCCGGATGCTGCGCACGGTCTCGGGTTCGGCACCAGGGTGATCGCGCGTCGGATCCTCGATGGCCGCGCAATAACCGTCGATCATCGCCTCCATCATCCGCGCGGTGGTGACGCCGGGCAGGTCCGAACCGCGTGCCGCGGTGGCCAGCGACAGGCCCAGGCGGATGAGGTCGTGCGCGGGATTGCCGATCACGCCCTGGTCGAGATCGCGGATCTGGATCTCGACGCGCCCCTCGCCATCGGCGACCGGCCCCAGGTTGCCTAGGTGGCAGTCGCCGCAGATCCAGATCGCCGGCCCCATCGGCACACGCCGCGCCGCCGGCGACGCTGCCAGCCATTCGTAGAACCGGGCGGTATTGCCGCGCACGTAGGCGTGTGCGGAGCGCGCCATCTTCAAGGTGCGCTTGCGTTCGAGGATGACAGGGCGTTCGGCGAGACTGGGCATCGAAGGTGGGACCTGGAGCGGATGGCGTGGGGACACGCGCGGCGGCGCAGACGCTAGCAGAGCCGCATGGAATTGGCCGTGCACGTCGGATACGTCGGCATGCGCTCGCGGTGGCCGGGATCGTACGGCCTGGACCCGGATGCGGGCGGCTTGAACGACTGCGCGATATGTCCGGCTGTCTTCCAGGCCACTGAGCGCGCCCTCAGCGATAGACCCTCGCCCTCCCCCGACGCCTGCTGCATGGTCAGGGCGCGGTCTCCGACGTCGACGTGATCTTAATCACGCCCCCGGCTATGCTCCGCGCACCTCACATAACTTAGGGAGAAGTTCATGCGTCTGACCATGCCGGCAACGGTTGCTGTGTGTGTGCTGCTCGCCGCCTGTAGCAAGGGCGGCGACAAGAACGGCGACAACGTCGCCATGTCCAACGCCTCGGTCGCCGACGTGGCCAAGGTGCAGGCGGCCAAGCTGCAGCCCGGCCAGTGGGAGATGCGGATCGAGCAGGTGAGCAGCGAGACCAGCGGCGGCTCCGGCAACATGCCGCAGATGCCGAAGGTGCCGCCGAGCACCGCCAAGGTGTGCCTCACCGCCGAGCAGATCAACGATCCCGCCAGCCTCTTCGGCAGCGCCTCGCCGATGCAGAAGAACTGCGTGTACGACAGCTTCAGCATGAAGGACGGCAAGATCGACGCGAAGATGCACTGCACGATGGGCGACATCAAGGTCGCGGGCACCAGCACCGGGACCTTCAGTGCCACCGAGATGGCCTCCGAATCGCATTCCACGATCACCGGCCTGCCGGGAGGCATGTCGATGAAGACGCACATGAAGCTCGACGGCAAGCGCCTGGGCGAATGCCAGCCGGGCGACATCAAGGCGGGCGATACCAAGGCGCCGGCTGCCGGCTGAGCCAGCCTGTTCCCTCGGGGCGTTCCGAGGCACCCGCTCTGAGTTTCTGCCTTGTGTTGCAGCGCCGCGATGGTTCGCCATCGCGGCGCTTTTTACTGGCTACGGTACAACGCTCGCTCGAGCGCGAGGCCCTGGCCGCCTGAGCGTTCTTGTCCTACGTTGCCGCCGTCCGCTCCGGTCACGGGACACGTGAGCGCAGTAAGGCCTGGTCCCACATGCTGTTTCCCACGCCACACGCGGTGGCCAGTGCCAGCCACGCGCCGCCAGCTTCCGATGCCGACCTGACCGTGCATCGACGCTACTGGGATGCACCGGCTAACGCACCATCATTCGCGCCGAAGCCAGACATGCGCCAGGTCCGCACCGCTGCGAAACGGCGCGCAACACTCCAGGCTACTTCAACGCCCGCCAGCTTCGACCGGCACGGAAGGCACGCTCGAGCGTCGCCGCGAGCAGGCAGATCTTCAGCGTCTGCGGCAGGATGCCGTCGCCGGGGTCGCTGGGCGTACCCAGCACCACCGACAGCTGATTGGCGATCGCCTGCCACACCACCTGCGGATGCGGGCCGATCAGACGGGTCAGGCCCATCCAGGCCCAGGCCGAGGCCCAGTCCAATGCGCGATACAGCACGATCAAGGTGACCAAGGCGGCCAGCCCGGTGGCGCCGGCGAGATGCACGCTGTTGGCCGCGGCGCGATAGCGCGAGACGGTGCCCGCCCAGAAATGGCCGATGAAGTCACGCAACCAGGTCGGCAGTTTCCGCCACAGCCCGAGCGTGCCGTCGACCTTGCTCGACCACTTGGCGGGCGCATTCAATTCGGCGTTGTGCACGTCGTAGCGGTAGATCAGCGCGGCCAGCGCCAGCCAGACCACCGGCAACAAGGCCGAGAAGAAGATCACCACCAGCGTGTCGGCCACGCCCGGCGGCGCCTGCTCCACCGCGCCCGGCAGCGCGGCATGCGCAACGCCGATCGGATGACTGATGCCCTGCCACAGTTGCTGGCCGAGATCGGCGATGCGCAGATGCGCCAGCCAGCGGAACACACCGCCCTTCCATTCGGTCAGCACGTACATGCCGACGAAGGTCCAGCCGGCCTCACACAGCACGATCAGCACATTCCACGCCGGATGCGGGCTGCGCTGCTTCTGTTTTTTCGCGCCGCGCCGGATCAGCCACAGCAGCGCCACCGACGCCGCCAGCCACCAGCCACCCGACACCTCGAACAGCGATCCGCGGTAGGTCGGATCGAACGGATTGAACTGCCCCAACCCTTCGCGCCCGTAGGCGCGGATCGTCTCGCCGAGGAAACCCCAGGCGGCGTAGTAGGCGAAGAACGGCACCAGCGCCTGCGAAACGATCGCCGACAGGCGACGCCAGCGTGCCCTGCCCTCTTCCTCTGCGGCCGTCGCATCGGCCTGGTCGGCCAGCGCCGCACTTGCGATCCCCGGCAAGGCCGGGCGCAGCGTTTCGAACAGCAGCACGAAGATCACCAGCTTGACCAGCACCACCAGCGTCAGCGACAGCAGACCGGCGAGCCGGTTCTGGTAGCCGATCCACACCGCGGCCTGCAGCAGCAGTTCGTTGAGCAACACGCCGGCCAGCGCCACGGCGAGCAATTGCGGCAGGTAGCGAACCCACAGCCGCAGCGTGTCGCCGATCAGCCCCACCGGCCCACCGCGCAGCGCCAACTCAGTCATGGGCGTGCTCCCGCGCGAAACGCAGATAGTGCGGACGACCGCCGCGCGTGCTCACGGTGAGTTGCAGTTGCGCGGCCACCGCACGCGGCACCAAGTAGTAGCCGTCGACCGCCAACGGCACGCCCGGCTTGGCCGCAGACACGGCCAGCCCATCGCAGGCGACGCCGGGCGGTTCGCCCGGCTTGGCCAAGGCACGCTGCAACAGGTCCGGCACGGTGTCGATCGCGGACCAGGAACGATCGCTGGCGTCGACCAGCTTGAGCGTGCAATCGCTCCACTGCGCACCGGAGGCACCCGGCACCAGCGTCAGCCGCGTGCGCACGAACGTGCGATCGGCGGGCAGTCCCGCCTCGAACGGCAGCACATCGACCGACGCGAGCCGAACGGCGGCACCGTCGTAGTCAACGGTCTGCGCCATCGCCACATCCACCGGCCGCCATTCGCGCGCATGCAGCAACTCCCGCACATCACGCCAGCCGGTCGCGACCATCGTGCACGGCACCAGCACCACCAGCGCCGCCAGCGCGAGCCAGCGCATGCGCCGCTCGGAAACGGCCGGGGCCACGTCGCGGTCAGAGGCGTGCATGCAGCGCATCCAGATCGAGCACGTCCACCGGAGACCCGGCGGGGATTGGCGGATAGCGCACCTGCGCCTCGGCCGTCAGCTGTGGGTCGCGGTCCTCCGACAGCACCAGCGTGCCGCCTGCCCTGGCGAGCGCGGACGGCAACTCGAAGACAAGCACGTCCTTGCGTTCCAGCCCGGGCTGCAGCGCCTTGATCGACGACAGCACCGCATCGCCCATCTCGGCGCGGCCGCTGGCGCGATAACGGCGGCCGTCGGGCGTCGCCCAGACCCGGCCGTACACGCGCGCCGTCGCGCGCGCGACCTTCGACCGCACCGGCACCACCAGCCACACGCCGCCGCTGTCGCGTTGCTGCACCGCGCCCGCCGCCTTGAAACGGATCGTGCGCGCGAGCTGCGGCGTGCCGGCGTTCACGGCCAGATTCTCGGTCTGCACCCAACTGCCAGGCGCTCCGGACACCGCGATCGGGCCGGTGATGCGCTCGTAGCGCGGCATCGTCCAGCGCATCCCGGCAAGCAGCACGAAGCCCAGCAGCAGGATCGCGATGGCGGCCAGCCGCTTCACGGTTCACCCGCCTGTGCGCCGGCACGCGACACACCAAGCGGCAACTCCACGACCCCGACCGGATGCGGATCGGTCCACAGCGGCTGCGCGTAGAGATTGTCGAAGGCCTTGAAAGTCCTGGCGGTGACGTCGAAGCGCACGCGCGCGGCCGAGTGCTCCTTCACCGGATAGGTCCAGACCAAGGCGATCTGCTCCGGCAGGCCCGGCTGCAATTCGGTGGTCGCCGCACGATCCCGCAAGAGATAGGCCGTCGGCCGCGCATCGGCCCCGCGCGGCGGCGTCTTCAACGCCACCGCCTGCACCAGCGAGCCGCTGGTCTGCGTGGTGCGATTGGTGGCCTGCAGATACAGCACGATCGCCTTGCGACCGTCGCGCGACACCACCTCGCCATTCGGCAGCCGATCGCTGGTCTCCACGTGGTCGAAGCGCAGCGACCACTCGCCGGCGGCAATATCCTTCCCGGCCTGCAGCGCGGGCGGCACCGGCACCTCCTTGGCCTCGAACAAACCGATGCCCCATCCCACCACGATCGCGGCAATGCCACCGATCCCGGCCAGCATCCGTGTCCGCCACTGTCCTAGAGACGCTTTGCTCGCCAACCCGGGGAGTCCTTTTGGAAGCTCGGCCGGACGGTATCACCGGGTTGCGACGCCATGCAACCTGGAACTGAATGAAGAAAACATGGCATTCCGGCCGAACCGTAGATCCTGCTTGCAGGCCCTACTTGCGAATGACGAGGAGAAGGACGGGGGCGCTTATCGCGCAACAACATACACCTGCAAAAACACGTCAACCTTACGATTAACGCCGAGGCTCTTAACCACGGTATCGGCCGTTTCCGCCACGCCGCCTTCTGACTACGTCATGACCCGCGCCCGTCAATGCGTCAAGGGGGAAACGTACCATTGGCTTGCGCGACGCCGATTGACCGATCCCTCTCGCATCAGATGCCTATGTTGAGCGCTTGAAATCGGAACTGACGTCGTCTCGCCCGAGGACCGGCCGGGGAGCTTTAATCAGCCACTCGGCCACCAGAAGATTCGGTAGCCAGCATAACCAGGCAATCGCCCGATAGGCCAAGACAAATTCGATGCCCAAGATAAACGTCGAGAAAGGCAGGTAAAGACGCAGCGTCACCGCAGACAGGGTCAAGGCGAAAGAGCGCATCATCCATTGCCGATGCTCAGCCAGACGACCTGTCAGGACCTTGCGTAACGCGATGGCCGTTGTCGCCATCCAAGCGATGCCGAGCGCACCAAACCCCACGCCAGCGACAGGCCCGGTGGATATCCCGGCGGCAAGAAACAGGGCGGAGATGCCTCCGACCATGCAGCCCGCGACATAAACGCGTCCGGTCGCCCGATGCCACCCTGGGTGACGCAGACGAAGACGGCGAACGAACTGGAAGGGCCCACAGAGCAGCGCCGTCGCGGCGCTGGTCGCGTGCACGATCAACCACGGATGCACGTGCCGGTTGGCTGCGACCCCAGGCGGCACGGGACCTCGGTCGAACAGATAGCGATAAGACACCAGGGCTACCGCGCCGCTCAACACAGCGAGCACTCCCCATGCGTAGCTCGACCGCCTGGATTTCGCTGTCGCGCCTGCCTGCGACCGATACGTCGAATTCATCATGCTGCTTCCCGGGGAGACAAATGCGGCCATCGGCCGGACTTCAAGCCGCGGCGTGTCTGCCACGTCCTTCAGGTGCAACACTACCGTTGCCGCGCAGCCGAGCCCATGCTAGATCGTCGAAACATCTGTCGCTATCGTCCAGACATGACCGACCCGCTTTCCGACATCCTCGGCCTCGTGCAGCTCAACTCGTATGGATTTCGCGGATTGGACGCAGGAAGCGATTGGGGACTGCGTTTTCCACCAGCCGAGGGTATCCGCTGTTTTGCCATCGATTCGGGGGAATGCAGGCTCGCGATGCAGGACGCCGGCTCTTCGATTGCCCTGGAACCGGGGGATGTGATTCTTGTGGAAGGAGGAGCCGCCATGCAGCTGTATGCTGGCACCCCCGTGACGTGGCAAGACGCCATCGCATTCCTGACACAGGTGCCGCCGGGCCACGTTGCTGAAATCAACGGCGGTGGGGTGTGTCGAGGCATCGGAGGTTTCTTTTCGTTGCGTGGCCAACATGCTGCGGCCATCCTTTCAGCCGTACCGCCGGTGGTCCACATTCGGTCCCAAGACCACAAGGCGGCGCTTCAAGCCAGCGTACGGCGCCTCATCGTCGAACTGCGCGAACCTCGGCCAGGCAGCGATCTGCTTGCTGGACACCTTGCGCAGGCGCTCTTGATCGAGGCCTTGCGCGCACATCTGGAGACAGGCCAGCAGCAGGTGGGGTGGCTGGCCGCGCTCGGCGTGCCCGCGCTCAATCGTGCCCTGACGGCCATGCACGCAAACGTCAGCCATCGGTGGACGGTCGCAGAATTGGCTGCTGCCGCACGCATGTCGCGCTCCAGCTTCGCCGCCCATTTCGAGCGCGTCACCGGCGAGACGCCGATGGATTATCTGACCCGGTGGCGCATGGCCCTGGCGTCTCATCGCCTGCTGACCTCCACGCTGTCCGTCGGCACGATCGGCATTTCCGTCGGTTATTCGTCTGAAAGCGCGTTCACGGTTGCATTCAAGCGCAGCTTCGATGCGTCGCCCAGCCAGTATCGCGCGCAATCGGTGCCGGCCACGCCGTGACTTTATTGATGCCTCCAGGACGTAAACGTTGCAGAGGTCCCGCCCCGCTAGATCAACGCAGGCGGCCCGCCCTCAGACTCCACATATGCCATCACGCCTTGCCCGCCAGCGTGGCGGAGAGAGTGGGATTCGAACCCACGGAAGGTTTGACCCTTCGCCGGTTTTCAAGACCGGTGCCTTAAACCGCTCGGCCATCTCTCCGTTTGCGAACGCGGCGGTGCTGCGGAAGAACGTCGCAGCCGCTTAAAGCGCACCGCCGCAGCAGCGCGACGCTGCAGTGCCTGCCCCGCCTAAAAGCGGTCGGTGCCTCTGACGGCACCTCATGCACCCCGAACCCAGAACCACCAGCACGGGCGCGCATTTTCGCACGCCCGCGGCGGTTTTGCTCGGCCGCGGCGGTTTTGCTCGACCGACGTACTCGGCCGGCGTCTTGATCAACCCGCCTCGACCGCCATGGCGCCCAGTGTCGAGTGCCGGGCCTTGGTGCGTTCGGGGCAGTCGCCGCCGCAGTCCAGGCGCGAGGCCTCGATCTGGCGCGGCAGGTGTTCGGCGAGGAAGTCGATGAACACGCGCACCGCCGGCAGCAGGCCGCGGCGCGAGGCGAACACGGCGTGGCAGATGCCCTGCGGCAGCGACCACTCCGGCAGCACCACTTCCAGTTCGCCGTTGCGCACGGCTTCGGCGCAGACGGTCTCGGGCAACAGGGTGATGCCGAAGCCGTCCTTGACCATGGACTGCAGCAAAGGGAAGTCGAAGCCGGCCACGCGCGGCTGCAGGTCGACGCGACGCACTTCGCCGGCCGGGCCATGCAGTTCCCAGCGCTGCCGGGCTTCGTCCTCGCTGATGCTGAGGGTGACGTGCGAGGCCAGTTCCTCGGGGTCCTTGGGGCGGCCGGCGCGGTCCAGGTACTTGGGGCTGGCGACCAGCAGTTCCTGCACCTGGCCGAAGCTGCGCATCACCAGGCTGCCGTCGTCGTCCAGGCGCGAGCGCACGCGCAGGGCGACGTCGTAGCCTTCGTTGATGATGTCGACACGGCGATTGCTGATGTTCAGTTGCAGCCGCACCTTGGGGTACTGGTCCAGGAACACCGGCAGCAGCTTGGGCAGCTGCATTTGAGCCAGCGACACCGGCACGCTGACCCGCACCAGCCCGCGCGGCTCGGCGCTGAGCCGGTCGACCACTTCGCGCGCGGCCTGCGCCTCGGCCAGCATGGTCTGGGCGTGGCGGTGCACGCTCATGCCCAGGTCGGTGACGGCGAAACGGCGGGTGGAGCGCTGCAGAAGGCGCACGCCCAGGTCGCTTTCCAGCTGGCTGATGCGACGGCTCAGGCGCGACTTGGGGATGCCCAGGGCGCGCTCGGCGGCGGCGAATCCGCCGTGGTCGACCACCATGGCGAAGTAGTACAGATCGTTGAGGTCGTGCATGTTCTTTCGATATTTAGAACGATGGGGACAATCGGATCCGGTTCATTCTACTCCTACAACGATTCACGCTGCAGGGACGCTGGTCGCGCTCGCGCGGTGGCTCAGGCACGGATGTGGACGCACCCAGGGTAACCCCGGCTTGGCTAGCGCGAAGTGACGGGGACGGGAGTTCGGCGCACGCGGAACGCCGTTTGCGGCGGGTGCGGCAGTGGGCAATGCATGCGAACGCCCTGCCCCGTCCGGGTCGAAGACCCACTTGTGGCGCAAGGCGGGGCATTGCCCGCATCAGGACAATTTGCGTGAGCGCAGGGACGGACAGGAGGGCGTCGCCGCAGCAACGGCGACGCGAGGCGCGCCCGAGGTGGATGCCCCGGGCCCGGTCGATCAGCCGATCCGCTCGGCCCCACCCATGTACGGGCGCAGCGCGTCGGGCACGGTGATCGAGCCGTCGGCGTTCTGGTAGTTCTCCATCACCGCGATCATGGCGCGGCCGACCGCGGTGCCGGAACCATTGAGCGTGTGCAGCAGTTCGGGCTTGCCGGTGGCCGGGTTGCGCCAGCGCGCCTGCATGCGCCGCGCCTGGAAGTCGCCACAGTTGGAGCAGGAAGAAATCTCGCGATAGGTCTGCTGCGACGGCAGCCAGACTTCCAGGTCGTAGGTCTTGCTGGCGGAGAAGCCCATGTCGCCGGTGCACAGCAGCATCTTGCGGTACGGCAGGCCGAGCGTCTCCAGCACCACTTCGGCGCAGCGAGTCATGCGCTCGTGTTCGGCGGCGCTGTCCTCCGGGCGGCACACGCTGACCAGTTCAACCTTCTCGAACTGGTGCTGGCGGATCATGCCGCGGGTGTCGCGGCCGCCGCTGCCGGCCTCGGAGCGGAAGCACAGCGAGTGCGCGGTCATGCGCAGCGGCAGGCGCTCGGCCTCGACGATCTCGTCGCGCACCAGGTTGGTCAGCGAGATCTCCGAGGTGGAGATCAGGTAGCGCTTCTGTTCGCCCAGCGCGGTGGCGAACATGTCTTCCTCGAACTTCGGCAACTGGCCGGTGCCGTACAGGCTGTCGGCGTTGACGATCACCGGCACGTTGGTTTCCTGGTAGGCATGCGGGCCGGTGTGCAGGTCCAGCATGAACTGCGCCAGGGCGCGGTGCAGGCGCGCGATCGGCCCACGCAGCACGGTGAAGCGCGCGCCCGACAGCTTGGCCGCCGACTCGCCGTCCAGCCAGCCATGGCGCGCACCGAGTTCGACGTGGTCCTTGACCTCGAACTCGAAGCTGCGCGGGGTGCCCCAGCGCTGCAGTTCGACGTTGTCGGCTTCGTCCTTGCCGGCGGGCACGTCGGCCTGCGGCAGGTTCGGAATCTCCAGCGCCAGCGTCTCCAACTGCGCGCGGATCTCGTCCAGGCGCTGCTCGGAGGCCTTCAGTTCGTCGCCGAAGCCGGCCACTTCGGCCATCAGCGCGCTCACGTCCTCGCCCTTGGCCTTGGCCTGGCCGATCGCCTTGGAACGGCTGTTGCGCAGGCTCTGCAGCTCCTGGGTCCGCACCTGGATGCGCTTGCGGTCGGCCTCCAGGGCCTCCAGGACGGCCACGTCCAGCGCATAGCCGCGGCTGGTGCGCAGGCGCTCGGCGAGGTCGGCGGGCTGTTGGCGAAGCAGAGCGGGATCGAGCATGGGCGCGGGGTGCCAGGGGAACGAACCCGGGATTATCGCCTGTCCGTCGCGGTTTTGCCGACTCGCTCCCGCCGCGGCGCGCGATTCACCGCGGCTATGCCAGAATCGAGCGGTTCCCTACGGTGAGTCCCATGTCCACGTCGCCCTCGTCTTCCAAGTCCGGCATCGTGCTGCATCTGCCGCGGCGCCTGCTCGCGATCGTCGGCATCGCCTTCGCCGTCGGCCTGCTGCTGTTCCTGGTGGTATGGCTGGTCGGACGCAAGGACAACGATTTCTACAAGCCGCAGCCGGCGCAGGTGCAGCAGGAGACCGAGCAGGTGAAGCCGCTGCCCGAGCCGCTGCCGGCCGGCAGCGCCGCCAGCAGCATGCCGCAGGCCAAGCCCGCGCCCGCTGGCGATGCGCCGAAGCTGGTGGAGACCGCACCGACGCCGCCGCCGACTACGCAAGGCCCTGCCCCGGCTGCGGGCAGCGATACCGCCGGCGGCACGGCCACCGCGCTGGCCCCGGGCGACCGTCCGGTGCCGCTGGAAGGACAGACCCCGCCGCCGCGCTATCCGCCGGCGGCGCTGCGGCGTGGCGATGCCGGTACTGTGGTGGTGCGGGTCGAGGTCGATGCCAGCGGTGCGCCGGCCGGCGTGGCGCTGCTCCGGCGCAGCGGCTCGCGCGACCTGGACCGCGCGGCGATGGAGACCGTACGCCGCTGGAAGTTCCGCCCGGCGCAGCAGAACGGCCATGCGGTGCCGGCCAGCATCGAGATTCCGTTCGACTTCAAGCCGGGGCCGTAACTGAATCGCCACCCGGACGCGCGGGCGGCGTTCACATGGGGGTGACACCCCTGAGGCGGGTCCTGGGCGACACTGGACCCGTCCCACGGCACCGGAGTTGCCGCCATGCCCACCCCGTACAAGTCGACACAGCCGCTGGATGCGTGGAAGCGCCCTGCCCGCCCGTCGTCTGCGCGCCGGCAGCCGCATGCGCGCGCCGATCATGGGTCGCCCTGGGCCTGGATGATCGTGATCGCGCTGGCTCTGGCTGTCGCCGGGTGGTGGCTGGCAGTGGATCGCGACGACGACGGCCGCAGCGAACGGGCGACGCAGTCGACGCCTGCCAACGATCCACCTCGCCCGCAGCCGTCGCACTAATTTCCCGAATCCACGCATCGATGCTTGCACCGGCCACGTTCGTACGCGGCCGGTGCCATTAGCGCGCTTACACAGTGCGCAATCCGGAACCGGTGCCGCGCGCCAGCGTGTCGAAGCCCGGGAACGACGTCGCCACGTTCGCCACATGTTTGATCCGCACCTCGCCCTGCAATTCGCTGCCAGGCGAAGGCGATGCTGATGCGTGGTCGCAGTGGCTGCCGAGAATGTACGCGCCCAGTTTGATGCGTGATGCCGCCGAGCGTTTGTATCCAACGGTGCATTGCCGCGGGTCCATCGCCACCGGTTGGCAGGACCTGCCAGATTGGGCAAGACAGATCGCCAGGCGTCCGCACGCCTGCCGTCAGGACATGGCGTGCCGCCGCGGCTATTCGGCGACCTTGGCGACCGCAGCGGCGATGCGATCGAGCATTGCGTCGTCGGTACGCGCGACGTTGAGGCGCACGTGCCGATCGGCGCCATCGCTCGAGAACACGCTTTCGGTGGCAAGCATCATGCCGTCCGCGCGCAGCACGTCCGCAACCGCGCGTGCATCGACGTCGTCGCCAAACGACGTCCACAGGTACATGCCCGCTTCGGTGTCGCGCGCCTGCCAGCCGCGGGCCCGTATCTTCGTCAGCAACGCCTTGCCGCTGGCGGCCAGCTTCCTGCGCAGCTTCTCGCAGTGCGGCTCGTAGCCGCCCTCGGTGAGCGCGTGGTGCACGAGTTGGTCCGTGAGTAGCGAGGAGTGGATGGCGCCGACCGATCGCATCAGCAACAGGCGCTCCATGCGCTGGCTGTTGGCCGCCAGGAAGCCCGACCGCAGGCCGGGCGCCAGGGTCTTGGAGAAGCTGCCGACGTGGATGACGCGCTCGAAGTGATCGAGCGCCGCCAGGCGCGTGACCGCCCCCTGCCGAGCGCGTGGGAGCAGGTCGCCGCAGGCATCGTCGTCCACGATCCACAGGTCGTGCTGCTCGGCGAGCCGGAGCAGTCGATGCGCATTGCGCGGAGACATGCTGGTGCAGGTCGGGTTCTGCAACACCGAGCTGCAGAACAACGCCTTGGGCCGGTACTGCTCGCATAGCTGCGCGAGCTGCTCCAGGTCGGGTCCGTCCTCAAGGCGGCGCACGCGCAGGATCCAGAGGCCATTGGCCAGGAGCCGCTGGGTGTGGATGAAGGGCCCAGGCTCCTCCACCACCACGTACTGGCCCTGGTAGAGGAACGACCAGACGATCAGGTCCAGGGCGTCGGTGGCGCCGGCCGTGGTCACGATCTGCTCGGCGGCGGCGCCGATCCCGGCCGTGCGCAACCTGGCGCTCAGCGCCTCCCGCAAGGGCAGCCAGCCCCGAACGTCGGCATAGTCGAACAGGCTCCTGCGCGGCCGGGCCGCCACGGCCCGCAGCGCCTCCGACAGCACGTCGGCCCCGCCCCATTCGGCGGGCAGCGTGCCGAGCGCCGAGCCGTCATGTGGTCCCTCCGCCTGCAGCAGATGGCCCCAGGCGACCCGAGCAGAGGGGCCGTTCCATCGCTGCTGCGACGCCGGCGCCCCCGCCTGGCGGGCCCCGGGCGACACATAGAAACCCGATCCGCGGCGCGCTTCCAGATAGCCCGCCGCCGTGAGTTTGTCGTAGGCACGCAGCACGGTCTCGTTGCTGATGGCCATGCTGGCGGCCATTGCCCGGACCGACGGCAGGCGCTCGCCGATCTCCAGCGACTGCTGCTCGATCCGGCTCCTGACGTCGTCGAAGATCCGGTCGATGAGCGGGCCACTGGCGCGGGCAGCCGGCGCGGCTGCCTTCCGCGTGCGCTTGGCGCCGGGCTTCGATGGAGGAGAGGCTGGCATGGGCGGGGAGCAATGGCAAGGCGAAGAGCCCAGGATGATAGACCGTCGGCAGGACTGGCTGGCGGATTCGAAAAATTGATGCGGACAGTTGCGCGGCGCCATGTTGCGCCGCAGCGGTGCACAGACCGCACCACCCTGGGGCGCAGCACTGCCGTCACCTGCACTTCCAAGCCACTAGCGCGCCCCAGCGAGGTGCACTGCGGCGCAGGTGGCCGGGCTTCTACATCCCACCCCCTACACGCGTGTGACATGACATGAATTTCAACTGTACCAAACACTTTTGACGTGGCATGCTCGGCCCGAAGAGCTTTCCGGCAAGCCATATATGGCAGGGAATCGCCCGAGGTAGATCGCATGAAAAGTGTATGGAACAGCTGAATTGCACCCATGGACCATGAATCGCGTCCGTCGATCGCGATTCCGCACGCCACGCCACGCCACGCCATCGCAGAGGATTCCACCGTGTTTCCCATCAAGTCCCTGACGCTTCGCCCGGCACCGTCCCGTTCCACCGCGCTCTATGCGGCCCTTGTGCTCGCGCTGTCAGGCGTTGCCCACGCCCAGCCGCAGGACAGCGCCGGCGCGACCAGGCAGGCGGCGCCGGAAAGCCGGAATTTTTCCATCCCGGCCGGCCCGCTGTCCGCCACTCTGCAGGCGATCGAGCGGATCAGCGGAACGCCCATCCAGTTCCAGGCGTCGGACGTGAAGGACATCCTCGCCCCGGCCATCGCCGCCCAGACGACCGCGCAGGGAGCCGTGCAGGCGGCGGTCTCGGGCAGTGGCCTGACCATGGCATCGGCGCCTGACGGCTCGATCCGGGTCTTCGTGCAGCAACTGGATTCGGTCGTGGTCACCGCCAAGCGCGACGAAGCCGAGACCGGCTTCCGCGCCTCACGTTCCTCCACCGCGACACGCGGCGACGCCGACCTGCGCGACGTGCCGCAGTCGGTCACGGTGCTGACGGCCAAGGTGTTCGAGACGCAGCAGACGGCCACGGTGGAAGACGCGCTGCGCAACGTGGCCGGCGTGGTCGTGCGCCCCGGCGCGCAGGGTACCAGCGGGTTCAGCATCCGCGGCTTCGGCACGGCCAGCAGCACACTGTCCAATGGTTTGAGCGATCCCAACTCGGTCAAGACCAACATCGCCGGCGTGGAACGCGTCGAGGTGCTGAAAGGACCGCAGGCATTGCTCGCCGGCGCCAACGCCCTGGGCGGCACACTGAACATCGTCACCAAGAAGCCGACGACCGACCCGATCCGCGACGTGACGCTCAGCTACGGCAGCCATGCCGAACGCACCGGCACCGTCGACCTGGCAGGCGCCCTGAACGACAGCAAGGAACTCAGCTATCGGCTGATCGTCTCGGGCACGCACGCCGGCAGCAGCGCCGGAGGCTACGACGGACGCACGCAGAACTACGGATTGGGCGAGATCCGCTGGAAGAATGCGGACACCGATTTCATCGCCGGCATCTCGGCCGACCTGTCCCGCGTGCCGCCGGACCGGTACACCGTGGCGATCCGCGGCTTCATCGAACCTCCTGCCCCTACCCGGCCCGGCAACCGCGACGATGGCGCGGATACCTATACGCACTCGGCGTTCTACACCCTCGAGCATTCCTTCACCGACGCGCTGCAGTTCACCAGCCGCATGCAGCGCACTCGCAACGACCTGGATCTGGCGATATGGACGGCGCAGTACCCGGTCGACACGGCCACCCTGCTACTGAACTACAGCGGCACCTTGGCCCAAACGAAACAGACGACCACCAGCGGCGACCATTACCTGAGCTACACGTTCAATACGGGGCCGCTGGAGCAACATCTGGTGGCGGGCGCCAACCACATCAACTACGACTTCGATACGACGCAGTACTCGAGCGTGCGGATCAACAACCGATTCGATGCGCCCACGCAGTACCCTTTCCCCAAGCTCGAACGCAGCGATGGCAACCGCTCCTTCGGCAGCGCCCAAGCGCAAACCCAACGCGGCCTGTATCTCCAGGACACGGTGAAATGGGATAGGTGGACCCTGGTGGCAGGCCTGCGTCATTCGAGCATCGACATCGGCCAGGGAACGACCATCGTGTATCCGGCGCCGCCCACGCCTGGTGCCGTGCTCACTTCGAAGGCGCATTCGCTCAGCAAGAACACCGTCAATGCCGGGCTGATCTACAACCTGAGCTCGAACACGTCCGTCTACGCCAGCTACGCCGAAGGCTTTTCGCCGCTGTTTTCGGATCTGGTGGTCTGCGGCACCGATTCGACGTCCGTCCCGCCCACCCAGTCGAGAAGCAAGGAGCTGGGCATCAAGAGCAACAACGCGGACAACACCTTCTCGTGGTCGGCCGCCGTCTTCCAGATCGATCAACTCAACCTGCTGCAGCGCAACCGCCCACGCAACTGCAACGACCTGATCGACGGCCAACGCTCCCGCGGTGCGGAACTGGAAGCCTCGGGCAAACTCATGCCCGGGCTCAACCTCATCTTCAACTACTCCTATGTGAAGCTGGAGAGCCTGTTCGATCCGACCCTGCGGCCGGGCGGACAGCCGCGCACCCAGGTGAGCCTGTGGAGCACCTACGACTTCCAGTCCGAACGCCTGCGCGACCTGAGCCTGGCCTTCGGCATCAGCGGCTGGAGCGACTCCATCCTGGGAGTACGGGAAACCGACCCGCGTTCGCCGGGCGGCGCCCGCCTCGATGCCGGCATCGCCTATACCCGGCCGACGTGGTCGCTGCGGCTCGGTGCGAAGAACCTGGCGAACCGCACGCTGTACGGCTACTCCACCAGCAGCGGGTACGTGCCCATCTACGACAAGCGCACCTTCACACTGACGTACGAACGCAAGCTCTGACCATCGCGTCGCCTAGCGCGCGGCAACGCCGCGCGCCACGCACTCCACGGCCTGTCCCTGCGCCCCTCCCAGGTTCCCAACGCCCATGAACGCCCCCCACCACCACCGTCCCCGTCTGCGCGACCTGATCCTGCCCTATTGGACGTCGCGGGAAAGCTGGCGCGGCTGGATCCTGCTGGCGATCAGGCTGACGCTGATGTTCACGAGCATCTATCTGGCGGTCTGGAGCAACCAGCTCCAGGGCCAAGTGGTGGATGCGCTGGTGAAGCGGCAATGGGACGACATCTGGCACAGCCTGGGCCTGTCCTGGATCGCCGGCATGCTCACCATGCTGCTGGCGATGGTGCTCCTGTTCGCGATCACGCAACTGCAGCAATACGAATGGCGTACCGCCATGACCCGCTGGCTGCTGCGCGCGTGGACCCGCCGGCGCGCGTACTACGCCATCGAGCGCGACGGGCGCCTGGACAACGCGGACCAGCGCATCTCGCAGGACGTGGCGCGCTTCATCGAACTGACGCTGCAGCTGTTCCTGGATCCGATCCATGTGCTGGTGTCGGCCATCTCCTTCACCGTCGTCCTGTGGAACCTGTCCGGCACGCTGCACTTCACGCTGTGGGGCATCGATTTTGCGATTCCGGGGTACATGGTCTATCTGGTGTATGCATACTCGGCCGGCATGCTGCTGGTGTCGCACCTTACCGGGCGGCCGCTGATCCATCTGTTCAATCTCCGCCAGACCGTCGAGGCCAACTTCCGCTACCGCGGCATGCAGTTGCGCGAGAACGCCGAGCAGATCGCCTTCTACGATGGCGGCGCGCAGGAGCACAAGCGCCTGGACGACGCATTCGAACAGGTGCGCGCCAACTGGCGGGACATCATCGCGCGCAACGCCAAACTGATGCTGGCGCGCGAAACCTACAGCAACACCTTCTCCTCCCATCTCCTGCCGACGGCGGCGGCGATGCCGCGCTACCTCTCCGGCGCCATCACGATGGGCGACGTGACGCGCGTAGGCGGCGCTTTCAGCGCCGTCAGCAGCAGCCTGGCCTTCTTCAGCCAGGCCTACGTCACCTTCACCGAGTGGTGGGCACTCGGCAACCGACTGCGCGACCTGCTGGGCGCCTTGCAGGATGTCCACGCACAGCCTGCGGGCATCCACGTCTCGCAGACGCCCGAGTCTGCCATCGCCACGCACGGCCTGGCCCTGCACAGGCCCGATGGCGCGCCGCTAACCACCATTCCCGCGCTGCGGATGCGCCGTGGCGAACGCTGGCTGCTGCGCGGCGCCTCCGGTGCCGGCAAGAGCACGCTGCTGCGCGCCGTGGCCGGCATCTGGCCCTACGGCGAGGGCGAGATCGACAAGCCCCGGGATGGCCGGCTGATGTTCCTGCCCCAGCGCAGCTACATCCCGCAGGGCACGCTCAAGGCGGCGCTGTGCTATCCCGGGCAACCCGAGGACTTCGACGACGGGCGCGTGCAGGACGTGTTGCATGAGGTCCGCTTGTCGACGCTGGCCGGACGGCTGCACGACAGCGACCGCTGGCAGCAGACGCTCTCCGGCGGCGAACAGCAACGGCTGGCGATCTGCCGTGCGCTGCTGCACCGGCCCGACTACCTGTTCCTGGACGAGGCGACCAGCGCGCTGGACCCCGACACCGAGCGCGCGCTCTACCAGGCGCTGGTGCACGCGCTGCCGGACAGCACCCTGATCAGCGTGGCGCACCGCGAATCGCTGGCCGCCTATCACGACCACGTGCTGGACATGACGCCGCAACGCAGCCAAGGCGGAGGCGAGGACGGCCACACGCACGATGGCGACGGCCACGGCTTCAGTCCCCCTCCGGTACCCGCCTGAATCCCCCTACCCCCCCTTTCCGACCACTGACAGAGGCCGAACCATGCCCTCCAAGCTCATCTCACTCACCGACGCGACCTTCGCAGAACAGGTCCTCCAATCCTCCGGCCCGGTCCTGGTGGACTTCTGGGCCGAATGGTGCGCTCCCTGCAAGCAGTTGCTGCCCATCGTGGACGACATCGCCGAGGAATACGCGGGCGAAGCCCGCATCTGCAAGATCAACGCGGACGAGAACAAGGACACTGCGCAGCAGTTCCAGGTGCGCGGCCTGCCCACCATGATCCTGTTCATGGACGGCAAGGAAAAGGCCCGCCTGGTGGGCCTGGTCTCCAAGACGCGGATCGCCCAGGTCATCGACGAATGCCTGGAGGCCTGACATGAGCATGCACGCATACCACGGCGACCCGCAGCTGCGTCAGCAAGTGATCGACCAGCTGTACGGCCTGGAACACGCGGGCCGCTGGGAGTACCGGCCTCTTTACTGGAACGGCGAGGTCGGCAGCGTCGTCGGCAGCCTGCTGCAGAGCGACGACCTCGACCGCTGGGAGGCGGACTTCGGCCTGCCGAAGTGGCTCGCCCTGGCAATCGACTCCATGGTCGCCGGCAATTCGACCCTCGGCGTGGCATGGGGCATCCACCTGCTGCAGGGCATTCCGCCCGGCATGCCGATGGATACGGTGGGCAGCCGTACCCTGCTGGAGCTGTTGAAGGGCAAGACCCACGGTCTGCACGGCCTGGAAGCGGCCGCAGGCCTGGCCGAGGCGCTGGAAGGCGTTGCCGCGCTGCATGCTGCACGCCTGGAGGGCCAGGACGTCGACGGCGCCCGCTGGCGCAAAGCCCGCCGCGCTGCGGTCGAGCAGACCAATGTCCAGGAGCCCGGGTCGGTCGCCGCGGCCGTGGGATCGTGCATCGAAGCCGCCGCCTGGGACCCGATGCAGTCCCGCAGTGCCGTGTCCGACACGCTGCGCGGCTGGATGAGCGCACGGATCGCGGCGGGCATGGCCGCCTACTCCTGGAGCAAGGCGGACGACGACGACATGACGCAGGTGCTGGGAGCCTTGCATGAGGAAGATAAGGCCAGCCGCGAGCCGGGGGACACCGAATACACCAATGTCTTCCTTCTACTGGAGCAGAAGCATCCCGAGAAAGCCAAGCGGCTGAGGGCCTTCTACAGGTACCAGAGGAACCAGTACGCCAAGCAATGGCGCCAGGCAGCGCTGGCGCTGCAGAACATCCTGCATGCCGCCGACGGCTCCGCGCCCGCCGCGCTCATCCCGCGCAAGCACCTGTTCGCCAACCCGGCGCGGGCGGCCATGAGCATCAGCCCGGACGGCCAGTGGCTGGCCTGGCTGGCCGACGGCGATGGCGTGATGAACATCTGGGCGGCGCCCAGCGCCAGCCAGCAAGAGGCGCGGCAGATCACCCACGACGTGCGGCGGGGCATCCAGGCCTTCGACTGGACCTACGTCCCCGGCATGCTGCTGTTCTCGCAGGACCGCGACGGCGACGAGAACTTCCAACTGTTCGGCGCCGATCTCGCCGACGGCACCCTGCGCGCCCTCACGCCCGCCGCGCCGGGCGTGCGCACCGGCGTGCAGAGCATCAGCCGACAGCGGCGCGACGAGATCGCGATCGTGTCGAACGCGCGCGACGCGCGTTTCTTCGACGTGCATTTACTGAATCTGCGCAGCGGTGAGCTGCAGTGCCTGGAAGAGAACCCGGGCTTCGCCGGCTTCGTGCTGGATGCGCGCTACGAGCGCAAGCTGGCCGTACGCAACACCCGCGATGGCGGCAGCGAATGGCTCCGGCGCGATGCCGCCGGACACTGGCAGCCCTGGCAGGTGTTCTCCGCCGAAGACGCGCGCAGCTCGGGGCCCTCGCACTTCGACGAGCAGGGCCACACCCTGTATGCCTACGACAGCCGCGGGCGCGACACCGCCGCGCTGGTCGCGATCGATTGGGACAGCGGCACCGTCAGCGTGCTGGCCGAGGACCCGCGCGCGGACATCGGCGGCATGCTCACCGATGCCGCCAGCCACCGCCCCCTGGCCTACGGGGTCACCTACGAGCGCTTCAAGCTGCACATGCTGGACGAAGCTCTATTGCGCGACATCGAAACCCTCGACGATGCCGCCGGCAACGGCGAATGGCGCATGACCGCACGCACCGAGGACGACCAGCGCTGGATCGTCGCCCTGTCGTCGGACACGCGCCCCTCGTCGACGTGGCTGTACGACCGCCAGGCGCGCACGTTGCAGCACCTGATGGACCTGCGGCCCCGGCTGACCTGGGCGCCGCTGGCACGGATGCAGCCGGTGGTCATCCCCGCGCGCGACGGGCTGCCGCTGGTGTCCTACCTCACCGTGCCCGTGGAGGCCGACGCGGGCGATCTGCGCGCCGCCAATCCGCTGCCGCTGGTGCTGTTGGTGCACGGCGGCCCGTGGTCGCGCGACGCCTTCGGCTTCAACCCCATGCACCAGTGGCTGGCCAACCGCGGCTACGCGGTGCTGAGCGTCAACTTCCGCGGCTCGACCGGATTCGGCAAGCGCTTCGTCAACGCGGCAGACGGCGAATGGGGCCGCAAGATGGACCAAGACCTGGACGACGCCGTGGCCTGGGCGCTGCAGCGTGGGATCGCCGATCCGCAGCGCTTGGCCATCTTCGGCGCCAGCTATGGCGGCTACGCCGTGCTGTCGGCGCTCACGCGGGATCCGACGCGCTACGCCTGCGGCATCGACGTGGTGGGGCCCTCCAACCTGGAGACGCTGCTGGCCTCCATTCCCGCCTACTGGGAAGCGGACCGCGTGCGCCAGCACCGTGCGCTGGGCGACCCGGGCACCGACGCAGGCCGTGCGCAGTTGCGTGAGCGCTCGCCGCTGCACCGCGCCGCGCAGATCCGCACGCCGCTGCTCATCGCCCAGGGCGCCAACGACCCGCGCGTGAAGCAGGCCGAATCCGAGCAGATGGTGGCCGCGCTGCGGCAGAGCGGCATCGCGGTGACCTACGCGCTCTACACGGACGAGGGCCATGGCTTCGTGCGGGAGGCCAACCGCATGTCGTTCAACGCGCTGTGCGAGGACTTCCTGAGCTGCCACCTGGGAGGACGCGCGGAAGCCTGGTCGGAAGCGGACTATCCGGGCCATTCGCTGCTGCTGGCACAGCACTCCGCACGCCAGGTCGCGTAATCGGCGCGGTCTTCGCCACCTCGCCGCGCCCTGCGTCGCGGCGGGTGGCCGGGATCGCGTACGCGAGGCTCCAGCGCCTTGCCCCGATCACGCCCGCCAAGGCCGGTGACGCGCTCGGCACGGACGCTCCGCCAGATGGATCGCGCACCTGGCGATCGATGATCGAGGCGTGCACTGCGGCCTGCGCTCGGCAGGCCGCAGTCAGTCCTCAACCGGCAGCGCGCAACCCGAATCCAGCGCCGCGCGCCAGCGCGTCGAAGCCCGGGAACGACGTCGCCACGTTCGCCACGTCCTCGATCCGCACCTCGCCTTGCGACAGTTGCCCGGCGATGGCAAAGGCCATGGCGATGCGATGGTCGCCGTGGCTCTCGATCGTTCCCGCGCCCAGCGTGCCGCCGTGGATGGTGGCGCCGTCCGCGGTTTCGTCGACGACGATGCCGAGGCTGCGCAACCCGGTGGCCATCGCCGCCAGGCGGTCCGACTCCTTGACCCGCAACTCCGCCGCACCGCTGACCACGGTCTGCCCTTCGGCCGCGGCCGCGGCCACGAACAGCGCCGGGAACTCGTCGATCATGTCCGGCACCACGCTCTCCGGAATCGTCGCACCACGCAGCGGCGCGTAGCGCACGCGCAGGTCGGCGACCGGCTCGCCGCCATGCTCGCTGTGGTTGTGCTCGACGATGTCCGCCCCCATCAGCCGCAGCGCCGCCAGCAGGCCCGTACGGCGCGGGTTGAGTCCGACTGCCTTCAGGGTGATGTCCGAGCCGGGAATGATGCTGGCGGCGACGATGAAGAACGCCGCCGAGGAGAAGTCGGCCGGCACCGCGATATCGGTAGCGCGCAGGCGCTGACCGCCGTGCAGGCGCACTTGGCCCGGCGAGAACGTGATGTCCACGCCGAACGCGGACAGCATGCGCTCGGTGTAGTCGCGGGTGGGATGCGGTTCCTGCACCGAGGTGACGCCCTCGGCGTACAGCCCGGCCAGCAGCACCGCCGACTTGACCTGGGCACTGGCCACCGGCGAGACGAACTCGATGCCGCGCAGCGGCTGGCCGCCATGGATGCGCAGCGGCGGCACGCCGTTGGCCTCGGTGTCGATACGCGCGCCCATCAGCGCCAGCGGCTCGGTGACCCGGCGCATCGGCCGCTTGGACAGCGATGCATCGCCGACCAGCACGCTATCGAACGGCTGCGCCGCGAGCAGCCCGGCGAGCAGGCGCATGCCGGTGCCGGCGTTGCCGCAATCCAGCGCGCCCTGCGGCGCCTGCAGCCCATCCACGCCCACCCCATGCACGACGCGCTGCGACGGCGACGACGTCTCGATCCGCACCCCGAGTTGCGCAAAGATCGCCGCGGTCGAACGCGTGTCCTCGCCCTCGAGGAACCCCTCGATCCGCGACGTGCCATCGGCCAACGCCGCGAACATCACCGCCCGGTGCGACACCGACTTGTCCCCCGGCACCGTCAGCGTGCCCTGCAGCGCAGTGCCGCGCGTTGCGATCCAGCCTTGCTCGTTGCTCATCATCGTTCCTGAAAGTCCAACCACCCGAAGATCCACCACCGCCCGAGGTCACCGCCGCCACTACCGAGCGCTTGCGCTACCACGACGACGCCTACACCCAGTCAACCAGAGCCACCGCTGTCGCTGCTGTTCTTGCTGCTGTTGCCGTTGCTGTTGTTCTTGCTGTTGCCGTTGTTCTTGCTGTCGCTGTTGCTCTCAATCCCCCGTGAGGGCTGGCGGACACGGCGGGTAAAACCCCGTGAGGGGCGACGCGCAGGAAGCGCGTCGTTTTCGGCAGGCACATGGATGTGCCTTCCGATGTCCCGCCGTGGCCGCGGACCCCGCGCGAAGCGCGGGGCAGCCCGTTAGGGGTGTGCTTTCTTTTGGTTACTTTGATCAGCCTCCGGCTGCTGTAAAGCGCTTCTTTGCACAGGCAAAGAAAAGTGACTCGCGCAAAGCGCGAAAGCTGTTGCTGTTGCCTTTGCTGTTGCCTTTGAAGAAGAAATCATCCCGAAGAACGCCTGGTCGCGGCTGAAGCCGCTCCTACACAGGCGCACCTCTTTTCGTCATCAAAGCGCCCTGCCGCGATCAGAGCCGAAGCAACAGCGCAACCACCTCAAGGCACCGCCACCGGATACGACCCCAACACCTTGATCTGCGCCGAATGCGCCTTCAACTCCGCCAACGCCGACTTCATCGCCTCATCCTCCACATGCCCCGCCAGATCGATGAAGAACCCGTACTCCCACTTCGCCTGATGCGACGGCCGCGACTCGATCCGATTCATGCTGATCCCATGCCGCGCGAACGGACTGAGCACATCGAACAGCGCACCCGGCTTGTCGTGGATGAACACCAGCACCGACGTGCGATCGTGACCCGACGGCGGGAAGATCTGCCGCCCGATCACCAGGAAGCGCGTGGTGTTGTCCGCGTCGTCCTCGATCGACTTCATGATCACCTTCTTCAGCGCATACACATGCGCCGCGCTCTCCCCGCCGATCGCCGCCGCATCGTCGGCGTTGCGCGCGCGGCGCGCGCCCTCGGCGTTGCTGGAGACCGGAATCTTCTCCACCTTCGGCAGGTTCGCGCGCAGCCAGCCGGCGGTCTGCGCGAACGACTGCGGATGCGCGTAGATCCGCTCGATCGCGTCCAGCCGCCCGCTGCGCGAGAGCAGGAACTGATGCACGCGCAGCTCGGTCTCGCCGCAGATCTTCAGGTTGGAGGTCAGGAACATGTCCAGGGTGACCTGGATCGTGCCCTGCCCCGAGTTCTCCACCGGCACCACGCCGAAGTCGGCGTTGCCGCTTTCCACTTCCTGGAACACTTCCTCGATGGTGGCCATCGGCAGGCCCACCGCCGAGCGGCCGAAGTGCTTGAGCACCGCCTGCTGGCTGAAGGTGCCTTCCGGCCCCAGGTAGCCGATCTTCAGCGGCTCCTGCTGCGCCAGGCATGCGGACATGATCTCGCGGAACACGTGCACCAGCACTTCGTCGCTGAGCGGGCCCTGGTTGCGGTCCACCACCATGCGCAGCACCTGCGCCTCGCGCTCGGGGCGGTAATAGTCCACCGCCGCGGCGAGCTTGCCCTTGGCCTTGCCGACCTGGTGCGCGAACTGCGCGCGCTCGGCGATCAACGCCTGGATGGTGCGGTCGATCTCGTCGATCTTGGCGCGGACGTCGGCCAGGGCCGGCGTGGCGGCGGGCTTGGCCGACTTGGACGATTTCGGGTCGGCGGCGGGGGATTGCTTCGGCTTTGCGGCCATGGCTCGGGGGTTCCTCGGTGGTCCGGATCGCCGAGCGATCCGGTCGCGGCTGAAGCCGCTCCTACAAAAATCGGCGACTCAGCCGTGGCGCTGCTGGAAGTCGCGCATGAACGTCACCAGCGCCTGCGCGCCGGCCAGAGGCATGGCGTTGTACAGCGACGCACGGATGCCGCCGACCGCCTTGTGCCCCTTCAGCGCCAGCAGGCCGGCCGCCTTGGACTCGGCGACGAAGCGCGCGGTGAGGGTCTCGTCCGGCAGGAAGAACGGGATGTTCATCCGCGAACGCACCGCCGCCGCGACCTCGTTGCGGTAGAAACCGCCGGAGGCGTCGATCGCCGAATACACCAGCGCCGACTTGGCCTGGTTGCGCTCGGCGAACGCCTGCACCCCGCCCTCGGCCAGCATCCACTTGAACACCAGCCCGGCCAGGTACCAGTTCCAGGTCGGCGGCGTGTTGAGCATGGAGTCGCGCGCCACGTGCGAGCGGTAGTCGAAGATGTCCGCGCGCGGCTGGCCGGCGCGTTCGAGCAGGTCGCGGCGGATGATGACCACGGTGACGCCGACCGGGCCGAGATTCTTCTGCGCGCCGGCGTAGATCAGCGCGTACTTGGACACGTCGATCGGCTCGGAGGCGATGCTGGAGCTGAAATCGGCGAACAGCGGCACCGCGCCGACGTCCGGCGTGTCGCGGAACTCCACGCCGTGGATGGTCTCGTTGGCGGTGATGTGCACGTAGGCGGCATCGTCGCGCAACTGCCACGCGGCACGCGGCGGGATGTCGCGGAAGCCGTCGGCCTCGCTGCTGGCGGCCACGTGCACGTCGACGTAGGGCCCGACCTGCTTGATCGCGGTCTTGCCCCAGTGCCCGGTCACCACGTAGTCCACGGTCTGCCCGGGCGCGGCGAAGTTCAGCGCCAGCAGTGCCTGCTGGGTGGTGGCGCCACCGGCCAGGAACAGCACGGCGTAGTCGTCGGGAATGCCGATCAGCCGGCGCAGGTCGGCGTCGGCCTGCGCCGCCACCTCCATGAACTCGGCGCCGCGGTGGCTCAGCTCCACGATCGAGGCACCCACGCCGTTCCACTCCAACATCTCCGCCTGCGCCTGGCGCAGGACCGATTCCGGCAAGGCAGCGGGGCCGGCACTGAAATTGAACGCGCGCGTCATGGGGCACCTATCGGACAGGACCCCTAGTATGCCGCAGCGCAACAGCTTGCGGCCCGGGCAATTTAGGTTGCATTTGCATCCATTCGCCCTGCGCATGCGTAGTCTGTGTTGAAGTCCCCGCCACTGCTCGCCCCCTTCGCTCCAGGAGTCCGCCATGTCGTTGCGCGATGCCCTCACCGTCCCCAGCCGCGAGATCACCGACGAGGCGGTCTACCGCGACCGGCGACGCCTGCTGCAGGCCCTGGCGTTGACCCCGCTGTCCGGCCTGGTCGGCTGCGCCGACGCCGAGCCGCCGGCCCCGCCGAAGACCGTGGTGACCCCGGAGCAGGCGCGCAGCGGGTTCCGCACCAACGAGGAGCTGACCCGCTACGAGGACGTGACCAGCTACAACAACTTCTACGAGTTCGGCACCGACAAGACCGATCCGTCGAAGGCGGCCAAGACCCTGCGCACCTCGCCGTGGTCGGTGAAGGTGTCCGGCGAATGCGAGAAGCCCGGCACGCTGTCCCTGGACGACCTGCTCAAGGGCCACACGCACGAGGAGCGCATCTACCGCCTGCGCTGCGTGGAAGGCTGGTCGATGGTGATCCCGTGGCTGGGCGTGCCGCTGGGCGATGTACTGAAGCGCTTCGCGCCGACCTCCAAGGCCAAGTACGTCGCCTTCACCACCTTGGCCGATCCGCAGCAGATGCCCGGCATCCGCTACAGCTCGATCGACTGGCCGTACAAGGAAGGCCTGCGCATCGACGAGGCCATGCATCCGCTGACCCTGCTCGCCACCGGCCTGTACGGCAAGCCGCTGCCGCAGCAGAACGGCGCGCCGCTGCGGCTGGTGGTGCCGTGGAAGTACGGCTTCAAGAGCATCAAGTCGATCGTGGAGATCCGCTTTGTCGAGCGCATGCCGGAAACCGCCTGGCACGAACTGCAGCCGTCCGAGTACGGCTTCTTCTCCAACGTCAATCCGGCGGTGGACCACCCGCGCTGGAGCCAGAAGACCGAACGCCGTATCGCCGGCAAGGCCAGCAAGCTGTTCGCCGAGCGCATTCCCACCCGCCCGTTCAACGGCTATGCCGACCAGGTGGCGTCGCTGTATGCGGGGATGGATCTGAAGAAATGGTATTGAGCCGGGATTGGGGATTCGGGAGTGGGGATTCGCGGAGCGGTCGCTGCACGCGGCGGGTCTGCGCAACCTCCACGGCATCGTTGGCGCGTGTTGGTTTGAGATTGCATGGCTAAGACATCCGCTTCGTTGATCGCTGCCAAGGCGGTGGTGCATGCGCTGGCGCTGGCGCCGATGGCGTACCTGGGCTGGCAGTTCTGGCAGGTATGGCAGGCCGGCAGCGACGCGCTCGGGGCCGATCCGGTGGCCGAGGTCGAGCACCGCACCGGGCTGTGGGCGCTGCGGTTGGTGCTGCTGACCCTGGCGATCACGCCGCTGCGGCAGTTGACCGGGCAATCGGTGCTGCTGCGCTTCCGGCGCATGCTCGGGCTGTACGCGTTCTTCTACGCGACCGTGCATCTGGCGGCCTACCTGGGGCTGGACCTGCGCGGTTACTGGACGCAGATCTTCGAGGAGATCGTCAAACGCCCATATATCACCGTCGGCTTCCTCGCCTGGTTGCTGCTGGTGCCGCTGGCCATCACCTCCACCCAGGGCTGGATGCGCCGGCTCAAGCGCAACTGGGGCAAGCTGCACAAGGCGATCTATGCGATCGGCGTGCTCGCCGTGCTGCACTTCTGGTGGCTGGTGAAATCGGACATCCGCGAACCGCTGCTGTACGCGGCAATCCTGGCGGTACTGCTGGGCTGGCGCGGCTGGCGGGCGCTCAGCGCGCGCCGAACCACAGCAGGCCGCTGAGTGCGGCGGCCAGCAGCAAGGCGCTGAGCAACAACCACGGCCAGCGCCGCGCGGTGGCCGGGCGCGGCGCCACCGCCGCCGGCGTCAGCGCCAATGCCGCCAATGCCGGGTCGTCGCGCAGCGGCTCGGCGCCGACCACCTGCGGGACTTCCAGCACGAACCGGTGCTGGGCATCGAACACCACCTGATCGCCAGGCTGCAGCCAGCAGCTGCGCACGGTGACGCCATTGACCTGGGTCTGCGCATCGCCGAAGCCGCGCAGCAGCACCCGCTCGCCGTGCCGCTCCAGGCGCGCGTGCTGCTCGGCGCAGGCCGGATCGTCGATGCGGATGTCGCACTCGCGCAGGCGACCGATGCTGCGTACCCGGTCCACGGTGAAACTGCGGCCATGGTGCGGACCGCCGACGCCGCGCAGCACCAGGCGCGGATCGTCGTGCTCGGCTTCGCTGACCTCGGGCAGGCGCTGCAACGGCTCACACTTGCCCTGCACCACCATTTCGACGCCGTCGGCGTAAACCGCGTCGCCGGCACGCAGCAGGGCCATGCGCCGCACCGGGCGACCGTTGACGTGGATGCCGCGGCTGCCGTTGGCGACCTGCAGCCACAGGCCGCGCCGGTCCAGGCAGAACTGCGCCAGGAGCAACGCGCCCTGGGTGTCGTCGACCACGCTGACCTGGCCGGAGGCCAGGCGCACGATGCGATGCACGCCCGCGCGCAGGGGCCGGTCGGGATGTTGGCGGTTGCTGAAATGGACTTGCAGATCGTGCACGGCGGGCAGCCTAGCAGGTTGCCTGCGCGCGCAGAAGCGTGCGTGCTGGACAATGCACCACGCATACGCACAATGCCTGATCGTTCACGCGGGCGCCCGCCCGCACAGGAGCCAGCATGTCCAGCATCGACATCCGCCACGACCACAGCAAGACCCCCGCGCAGGCCCGCAAGGCCATCGAGACCGCCGCCAAGAAACTGGCCGAGCGCTTCGACCTGGAATCGCACTGGGATGGCGATTCCTTGTTGTTCTCGCGCTCGGGCGTGGACGGACGCATCGAACTGCTGCCCAAGCAGGTGCACGTCACCGCCGAACTGGGCTTCCTGCTCTCGGCGATGAAGGGCACGGTGGAAAGCGAGATCCGTCGCGTGCTGTCGGAGAAGCTGGCATAAGTGGATCTAGCCCCTCTCCCACCGGGAGAGGGGTTGGGGTGAGGGTGCGGCGCGAAGCGACTCGCCGAGGTGGGAACACGCGCTGCCCGTACCCTCATCCACCCCTTCGGGGCACCTTCTCCCGGTGGGAGAAGGAACAGCTGAAAGCCCCTCTCCCATCGGGAGAGGGGTTGGGGTGAGGGTCAGGCGCGCGAAGCGCCTGCACCAAGCTGGCTACGCGAGGCTGCGCCCGTACCCTCATCCGCCCCTTCGGGGCACCTTCTCCCGGTGGGAGAAGGAACAGCTGAAAGCCCCTCTCCCACCGGGAGAGGGGTTGGGGTGAGGGTCCGGCGCGCGAAGCGCGTGCACCAAGCTGGCTAAGCGAGGCTGCGCCCGTACCCTCATCCGCCCCTTCGGGGCACCTTCTCCCGGTGGGAGAAGGAACGGCTAAAGCCCCTCTCCCACCGGGAGAGGGGTTGGGGTGAGGGTCCGGCCACCGATCACTCACTCCAACGCAAACGGATCCGGATCGCCCGCGAACAACCGCCGCGATACAGCACGCTCGGTGCTCTCGATATCGCCGATGAACCCCTCGGCGTCGCCCAGGGTGGAAAACGCGTCGAAGCCGCGCTCCAGAAACCCCTGCAGTTCCGACAGCCCCGCCGCCTTGGCCGGGCCGCGGGCGAAGCGCAGCAGCATGCGCACGCCCGGCGTATGCACCGCCTTGGCCAGACCCAGGCCGACGCGGGCGATCAGATCGATCTGGCGCTGGCGCAGCCGCGGCAGTCCGGCCTGCCGATAGGCCTCGGCATACAACGCCTCGTCCAGGCGCTTGCGCCGCGGTGCCAGGGCCTGCAACGCGGCGGCCATGCGCAGATCCAGGGCGTGGGTCAGCGCGCCCAGTTCGATGCCGTCGGCGACCGTGTCCAGCAGCGACGCCGGCATCAGCCGCTGCATCATCGGCAACACCTTGACGATGTCGGCGTCGCGGCGGCTGAAGTCGCGGTCGCCATAGACATCGGTGAGGAAGAACATCGCCGCCGGACGCCGCTGCGGATCCTCCAGGAAATGCTCGAAGCTGCGCTCCAGCCGCTGCGACTGCCAGCGCCGCAGTTCCTGCAGCCAACGCAGCGCGTTGCGCGGTTCGCGCGCGGGATCGTGCAGCGCCTGGTGCCACGCCAGACGGCGGCCGAGTCGTTCCAGGACGGGAGTGCTGCGCGCCATGGGCGCCGATGATGGTCGCAGCCCGGCACGACCGCAAGCGTCACCGCGCTCGGCTACACTCGCGCCACTGCCTCCAGCGGACCGCGCATGCTTTCCCTCCACAGCGCCTCGCCCCGTCCCCACTCCAACGGCCGCATCGGCCTGGCCATCGCCGGCGGCGGCCCGATCGGCGGCATGTACGGCCTCGGCGCGCTGCGCGCCCTGGACGAAGCGCTGGACGGACTGGACCTGACCCGACTGGATTGCTACGTGGGCGTCAGCTCCGGTGCGTTCCTGACCGCCGGTCTGGCCAACCGGATCAGCAGCGCCGAGATCTGCCGGATCTTCGTCACCGGCAACAGCGACGATGCGCGGTTCCGCCCGGAAGATTTCCTGCGGCCCAACGTCTACGAATACCTGCGCCGGGCCGCGACCCTGCCAGGGCTGGCCTACGGCTGGTGGCACGACCTGCTCACCGAGCCGCGCAAGACCCGCTGGTCGGACCTGATCACCCGCTTCGGCGGGCTGGTGCCCAGCGGCCTGTTCGACAATGCCGGGGTCGAGCGCTTCCTGCAGGACGTGTTCAGCCGTCGCGGCCGCAGCAACGATTTCCGCGACCTCGACGCCAACCTGTTCGTGGTCGCGGTGGACCTGGACAGCGGCCGCGCGGTGCGCTTCGGCGAGCCGGGCATGGACCACGTACCGATCTCGCTGGCGATCCAGGCCAGCGCGGCGCTGCCGGGGCTGTACCCGCCGGTGCAGATCGACGGCCGCCATTACGTGGACGGCGCGCTGCGCCGCACCATGCATGCCTCCACCCTGCTGGAGCGCGGCATCGACTTGATGATCGGGATCAACCCGCTGGTGCCCTACGACGCCACCCACGCGCCGCGCCGCAACGGCCACGTCGACCGCGCGCGGCTACTCGCCGGCGGCCTGCCGGCGTTGCTGTCGCAGACCTTCCGCACCCTGCTGCAATCGCGCATGCAGGTCGGGCTGGAGAAGTACGCGCGGCAGTACCCGCAGGTGGACCAGTTGGTGTTCGAGCCCAACGCCGACAACGGCGAACTGTTCTTCACCAATCTCTTCAGCTACGCCGCGCGCCACCGCGTGTGCCAGCTCGCCTACCGCAACACCCTGTCCGACCTGCGCCGCAATGCGCAGACGCTGGAGCCGCTGCTGGCCGCGCACGGCATCGCGCTGCGCCATCCGATCCTCAACGACCGCAAGCGCACCTTCCTCGATGGCGTGGACGTGCAGCCGCGGCGCATGACCGAGACCACCGCGCGGCTGCGCCGGGCGCTGGACGACGTCGACCAGGTCATCGCCAACCGGCGTGCCACGCGCGGTACCCGCCGTTCGCCGGGGGCGTAGCCAACGCCGCGCCTGCCGACGTCGGCATCGCGTTCCGCGCACCCCACGCGCACGCTGGTGTGATTACTCTAGTCAACCTCCCGAGTCTCGACCTCCGCCACTCATTCGCCGAAGGAACCGCACCGTCATGGCCACTCTGAAGAAATCCGCCCGCAAGAAGCGCAGCACCGCCCCTGCCGACGACACCCTGCAGGCGCAGGCGGAGAAGCTGTCCAAGCGCCTGGGCGAATCGGCGCAGCAGGTCTGGCTGGCCGGCGTCGGCGCGTTCGGCCGCGCCCAGGCCGAAGGCGGCAAGCTGTTCGAGACCCTGGTGAAGGAAGGGCTGAACCTGGAGCAGAGCACGCGCAAGCTGGCCGGTGGCGGCGTCGACGCGGTGCGCGATGCGGTGGAGAACCGGGTCGGCCAGGCCCGCGAGCGCGCCGCCGACACCTGGGACCGCCTGGAGAAGGTGTTCGAGGATCGCGTGCAGCGCGCCCTGCGCCGCCTGGAAGTGCCCAGCCGCGAGGACCTGGGCGCGCTGATCGACCGCGTGGATGCGCTCAACGGCGAGCTGCGTCATCTGCGCGGCGGCCGTGCGCCGCAGGCATCGGGCAAGGCGCCGGCAGCGAAGAAGGCCACCAAGAAGACCGCCGCGGCGCAGCCCGGCGCCGCCAAGCGCGCGGCACCGGCACGTCGACGCGCCGGCCCGGTGGTCGCCAAGGTCGCACCCGCCAAGAGCGCCACGGCGCCCAAGCGCGCCAGCCGCAAGCGCAATGTGGCGCCGACCCCGGCCGAGTAACCGGATTGTTGCAAAGCAGCACGTTTTTCCAGACAATCGAAACGGACCCGCCAGTCCATCAGAAGACCGTTTGCTCCCCTCCCCTCTCGGCTTCGGACTGGCGGGTCTTTTCTGTCCGCCTTCCACCGCTGTCGCCTTGCCGGCGCCGTGACACGCTGGCGATACACTGACTTCTTTACGGCGCGTGTGCGGGTGCAAGCATGTTTTCCTGGATAGCGGCAGCGATCTTGGCGGTCGCGGCATGGCTGGCGGCCAGCCTCTACCTGTGGCTGGTGCGGCGCCGCGAAAACGAGACCATGGCCGGGCTGCACGCGCTGGCCGGGCTGCACTGGCGCGATTTCTCCTACATGGTGCGGCGCGCGATGCGCGAGCAGCGCGACCTGCAGGACGCCGCCGTCGACGAGCACGCCAGCCAGGAACCGCAAAGCGACTTCGTGATGACCCGCGGCGACGCGCGCTGGCTGCTGTCGTGCAAGCACGGACGGGCTTACCGGATCGGCTCGGCCGCGGTCAACGAACTGGGTGCGGCAGCGCGGCTGATGGGCGCGCAGGGCGGCATCCTGATCACCGAGGGCAAGGTGCAGCGCGACGGCATCGCCGCGGCCGAGAAACAGGCGGTGGAAATCCTCGACGGCCGGCGCATCTGGCCGATGCTCAAGCCCTACCTGCCCAGCGAACTGGAAGACGGCGTGATCGGCGCCAGCCGCCGCCGCGCGCAGCGCCACATCGCCATCGCCGGCCTGGCCTCGCTCGCGCTGGGCGTGGTGACCGGCGTCGGTGCCCTGGCCCTGCAGCAACCCACGGAGCCGCCAGCTTCCGTGGCCGCACCTGCACCACCGCCGGCGCCCGCCGCACCGGCAGCCCCCACGCAGGCCACCGCCGCGCCAACGAACAGCGCCGTCGCCGCGCCGCAACCAGCACTCGACGACACCGGCAACCTGGCCGAACCCGACCCCGCCACCGAACAGCGCCACCGCCAGGCACTCTCCAAGACCCTGGCCGGCACCCCGGGCGTGATCCGCGGCATCTGGCAGACGCAGATGACCCTGGTGGTCGACCGCAGCGGTGACGACGCCCAGGTGTGGCCCCGCATCTGCCGCGAAGTGGAGCGCTACCCGAGCCTGCGCACCGTCCGCATCCAGCTCAACCCGCGCCCCGGCCACGCCGAGCCGGTGCGCTGGCGGCAATGTAGGACGTTTTGAGCGGGGATTGGGGAATCGGGATTGGGGATTGGTAAAAGCGGGTCACTGCGGCGGATGGGCTGTTGCGAAGTCCTGCATTCCAATCGGGCTCAATCACGCAGACGCCGCGTCGGCGCGGTCATTGCCATTTGCCCTAGGTCGCCTGGTTCTGAGGCAGCGCCCGCTCTGGCCACTGCACGCCCCGCTGCGTCCTAGCGGAACGACAGGAAGACCTTAGCCCACGCGAACACGTATCCGATATCGGGGACCCGCTTTTGCGAATCCCCAATCCCAACTCCCCAATCCCCGCCCCACTACCAATGGACGCCCCGCATCAGCGCAGCAAACGCGATCTGCTCCTGGCTGGGCTTGGCCTCGCGTAGCGCCTTGCGGTCGCCCTTGGCCGCGGCCGAGTCGGGGAACAGTTCGAAGGCGGTGTTCATCACCACCTCGTAGGCCTTCGGCGCCACCGCGTTGACCAGGGCGGCGAAGATGCCCAGGCGCGTGGCCACGCGGCTGGGGCGTTCGATGATCGCCTTGACCATCAGGTCCGCAGCCTCGTCCACGCTCAGGGTCGGCACGCTGTCGTACATCTTGGTCGGGGCGATCATCGGCGTCTTCACCAGCGGCATGTTGACCGTGGTGAAGCTGATGCCCTTGCCCGACAGCTCGCCCTGCGCGCAGCGGCTCCAGGCGTCCAGCGCGGCCTTGGAGGCGACGTAGGCGGAAAAGCGCGGCGAGTTGGCCAGCACGCCGATCGAGCTGACGTTGATGATGTGGCCCTTGCGCCGCGCGGTCATGCCCGGCAGCACGCCCATGATCAGACGCAGGCTGCCGAAGTAGTTCAGTTGCATGGTCCGCTCGAAATCGTGGAAGCGGTCGTAGCTCAGTTCGATCGAGCGGCGGATCGAGCGGCCAGCGTTGTTGATCAGCACGTCGACATGGCCGTGCGCCTCCAGCACGGTCTTGAGCAGGCGGTCGCAGTCGGCCAGGTCGGACAGGTCGGCGGTATAGGCGAAGACCTTGCCGCCCTTGGCGTTCATCGCATCGCGCGCGGCATGCAGTTCCTGCTCGCCGCGGGCCACGATGACGGTGATGGCGCCGGCCTCGGCCACCCGCTGCGCGGTCGCGAGGCCGATGCCCGAGGAGCCGCCGGTGATCAGCACCACCTTGCCGCGGACCTTGCCCTTGAGCGAGCGGTCGACGAACAGATCCGGGTCCAGGTGCCGCTCCCAGTGGTCCCACAGGCGCCAGGCGTAGTCCTCCAGCCGCGGCACGGCGATGCCGCTGCCCTTCAGCGCGCGCTCGGTCTCGCGGCTGTCGAAGCGCGTGGGATAGGTGATGAACTTCAGCACCTCGCGCGGGATGCGGAAGTCGCGCAGCAGCATGCCGGTGAAGCGGCGGATCGGCGGCAGGCTGCCGACCGCGGCGCGGATGCTCGAGGGCACGAACGCGAACATGCGCGCGTCCACCCGCAAGGTCATCTCCGGCGCGTGGCCGGCGCGGCAGAACACGTTGAGCACCTCGCCCACGCGCAGCGGCTCGGGGTCGGTGAGGTGGAAGGTATGGCCGTCGAGCTTGGGCTTGTGCGCGATGTGGTCCATCGCGTCGGCGACGAAGTCCACCGGCACCAGGTTGATCCGCCCGCCCTCGATGCCCAGCATCGGCGCCCACGGCGGCAGCAGTTGGCGCAGCTTCTTGATCAGCGGAAAGAAGTAGTACGGGCCGTCGATCTTGTCGATGGCGCCGGTGCGCGAGTCGCCGACCACCATCGCCGGGCGGTAGATGCGCCACTTGATCCGGGTCTCGGCGCGCACCAGCGCCTCGGCATCGTGCTTGGTGCGCAGGTAGGGATCGTCCAGCCCCTCGGCTTCCTCGAACATGTCCTCGCGGAAGATGCCCGGGTACAGCCCGGCCACCGCGATCGAACTGGTGTGGTGGAAGATGCCGGCGCCAAGTTGCGCGGCCAGTTCCAGCGCGTTGCGGGTGCCCTCGAGGTTGGCGACGCGCTGTTCCTCGGCCTTGGCGGTGAGGTCGTACAGCGCGGCCAGGTGGAAGAAATGCTTGACCTTGCCGTGCAGCGCCTTGCGCTGCGCCGCGTCCAGCCCGCAGCAGTCGGCGCCGACGTCGCCGTGCAGTACCACCAGGCGCTTGGGATCCCACCCCTGCTCGCGGACCAGCGTATCGAACTTGCGCTGCGACTCCTTGCGCAGCAGCACATGCACGGTGCCCTTGCGCCGCATCAGGTTGGCCATCAGATAGCGGCCGATGAAACCGGTGGCGCCTGTCACGAAATACGTCATGCCGAACCATCCCTCGTTCCGCGGCCACGGCCCCTCGCCCAGCCTCGGCGCTAACTTGCCAGAGTGCGGCGGGCAGGACAAACGCACGCTGGAGTATGGTGAGTGCGTGCGCGCCGTGCTGCATCACAGCATCGCAGTGCGCCTATGTGGCGACGCTCGTGTGCAGTGCGCCGGCTTCAGCGCGCGCCGGGCGAAAACCGCGCGATCAGGTCGTAGGTGTCGCCGAGGAACACCTGGCGCACGAAGGTCACCGCCTGCTCGCCGCGCCAGGTGCGGCGGTCGATCAACAGGCAGGCCGTGCCGGCCGGCACCTGCAGGCGTGCCGCCTGCGCGGCACTGGCGCCGACCGCGCTGATGCGGTGTTCGGCGCGCGTCCACGGCACATGCTGCAGCAGCCAGCTGCCGGGCACGGTGACCGCGAAGTCCATCTGCAAGGCCTCGGGCACCGCCACCGGATTGATCACCCGTTCCTCCAGCGCGAACGGACGACCATCGGCGTAGTGCAGGCAGTGCAGCGCCAGCAGGCTGCCCCCGGCGGCGACCTCGGCCTCCTGCGGCAGCCCCGCGCGCGGTGCGCGCTGCTGCCGCTCCAGCAGTTCGAAGCGGTAGGCATGACCACGCGCGGCGACCTCGACCGGGATGTCCGGGATCTCCAGCGCCACCTGCTCCATGTGCGGATGCGGCCGCGCCACGAACGAACCGGCGCGGCGCCGGCGTTCGATCATGCCGGCGTCGGCGAGCAGCGCCAGCACCTTGTTGACGGTCATCCGCGAGCAGCCGTACTGCGCCATCAACTCGTGTTCGAACGGAATGCGATGGCCGGGCGGCCACGCGCCGCTGCGGATATGCGCCTCGATGTCGCGGCGGATGCGCTGATTGAGCGGCAGGATCGGTGCGGCCGGCGTCATCGGCAGTCCGTGCCACGGCAGACAGCACACAGCGCGCGGGTGCCGCGGCTCATGCGTCCAGCAGCCGGGTCAGCGCGCGCGCATAGCGGGCGGCCACGCCCTCGCGCTGCAGGTGGCGGCCTTCGCGTACCAGTTCGCGGCTGTGGCGCCAGACCGAACGCACCGCGCCGCCGCGCGCGGCGAACAGCCAGCTGTCCAGCCAGGCATCGCCATGGCGCGCCTGCAAGGCCGGATGCGCGGCGTCCAGCTCGACCAGATCGGCCGGCGCGCCCTCGCACAGGCCCTGGGCCACGCCGAGCGCCTGCGCCGCGCCCTGCGCCGCGGACTGGAACAACAGGCGGCCACTGGACAGCGCGGTGTCGCCGGTCAGTACGTTGCGCCCGCGCAGGCTCAGGCGCTGACCGTATTCGAGCAGGCGCAGTTCCTCGGCCGCATCGATCAGCACGTTGGAATCGGAGCCGACGCCGAAACGGCCGCCGGCCCGCAGGAACGCCGGCATCGGGAACAGGCCGTCGCCGAGGTTGGCCTCGGTGATCGGGCACAGTCCGACCACGGCGCCGCTGGCGGCGATGCCCTGCACTTCGGCGGCGTCGACGTGGGTGGCGTGGACCAGGCACCAGCGCGCATCCACCGGCGCGTGCGCCAGCAACCACTGCACCGGCCGCTGCCCGCTCCAGGCCAGGCAGGCGTCGACCTCGCGGGTCTGCTCGGCGATATGGATGTGCACCGGGCCATCGCACAGCGGCAGCAGGGTCGCCAGTTCTTCCGGGGTGACCGCGCGCAGGCTGTGCGGGGCCAGGCCCAGCACCGCGTCGTCCAGCCCCTGCAGGGCGCGGCGGCTGCCGTCCAGCAGCGCGGCGAAACCGTCGACGTCGTGCAGCAGGCGCTGCTGCGCCGGGTTCGGCGCGGCGCCGCCGAAGTCGGCATGCGCGTAGAACACCGGCAGCAGGGTCAGGCCGATGCCGCTGGTCTGCGCCGCGGCCGCCAGGCGCTGCGCCATCTCGGCACGGTCGGCATAGGGCCGGCCGTCGGCCGCGTGATGCACGTAGTGGAACTCGCCGACCCGGGTGAAGCCGGCCTCGAGCATCTCCACGTAGGCCTGCTCGGCGATGGCCTGCAGATCGTCGGGGCTCAGCCGCTGCAGGAAGCGGTACATCAGTTCGCGCCAGCTCCAGAAGCTGTCGCCGCTGCGCCCACCGATCTCGGTGAGTCCGGCCATGCCGCGCTGGAAGGCGTGGCTGTGCAGATTGCCCAGCCCGGGCACCACGATGTCCAGGCGCCGATCGCCCGTGGCCGCGGGCACGCCGCGCTCCACCGTGGCGATGCGACCACCGCGCACGCCAATGCGCACGTCGCGCGCCCAGCCTTGCGGCAGCAACGCGTGCGCGCACCAGAATTCGCCCGATCCCGCCTTGCCACTGGCCTGCTGTTGCGCCTGGGTCTGCACTGGACACCCTCCATCGACCGCAATATTGTATATACAAAATAAACGACGAGCCTGCCCGTGACCATGCCCTGCGACACGCTCTGGCACAACGCGCACCTGATGACGCTGGACGCCGAGGACGGCGGATTGGGGCTGGTCCACGACGGCGTGGTGGCCTGCCGCGACGGGCGCATCGTCTACGCCGGCGCCGCCGCGCAATTGCCCGGCCCGCTGTCGGCACAACGCAGCATCGATTGCGGCGGGCGCTGGATCGGCCCCGGCCTGATCGACTGCCACACCCATCTGGTCTATGCCGGCAACCGTGCCGGCGAGTTCGAGCAGCGGTTGCTCGGCGCCAGCTACGCGGACATCGCCCGCGCCGGCGGCGGCATCGTCTCCACGGTGCGTGCCACCCGCGCCGCCGACGAGGACGCCCTGCTCGCCGCCAGCCTGCCGCGGCTGGACGCGCTGCTGGCCGAAGGCGTGACCACGGTGGAGATCAAGTCCGGCTACGGCCTGACCCTGGAGGACGAACTGCGCCTGCTGCGCGTGGTGCGGCGCCTGGGCGAACTGCGCGCGGTGGCGGTGTCGCCCACCTTCCTCGGCGCGCACGCCGTGCCGCCCGAGGCCGAGGCGCAGGCCTACATCGACGAGGTCTGCGAGCGCATGATCCCGGCCGTCGCCGCGCAGGGCCTGGCCGAGGCGGTGGACGTGTTCTGCGAGCATCTGGCGTTCACCCCGGCGCAGACCGAGCAGGTGTTCCAGGCCGCGCAGCGCCACGGCCTGGCGCTGAAGATCCATGCCGAGCAACTGTCCAACCAGGGCGGCGCAGCGCTGGCCGCACGCTACGGCGCGCGCTCGGCCGACCATGTCGAATACCTGGACGACGCCGGTGTCGCCGCGATGGCTGCCGCCGGCACTGTCGCGGTGCTGCTGCCGGGCGCGTTCTATTTCACCCGCGACACCCAGCTGCCGCCGATCGCCGCGCTGCGCGCCGCGGGCGTGCCGCGCGCGCTGGCCACCGACTGCAACCCCGGCACCTCGCCGCTGACCAGTCCGCTGCTGGCGATGAACCTGGCGGCGACGCTGTTCCGGCTGACCGTGGCCGAGTGCATCGCCGGCTTCACCCGCGAGGCGGCGCGTGCGCTCGGGCGCCAGGACCAGGTCGGCCGGCTGCGCGCCGGACTGGTCTGCGACCTGGCGATCTGGGACATCGCCGAACCGGCCGAATTGGTCTATCGCATGGGCTTCAACCCGCTGCATGCGCGTATCTGGAGAGGACAATGAGCGACGACGAGATCCTGCTGCGCCCCGGCGCGGTCAGCCTGGCGCAATGGCGCGCCGTGTACCGCGGCGCCGGCGTGCGCCTGGACCCGGCCTGCGCCGACGCGGTGCTGCGCAGCGCGCACACCGTGGAGGCGATCGTGGCCACCGGCGCGCCGGTGTACGGCATCAACACCGGTTTCGGCAAGCTGGCCAGCGTGCGCATCGAGCGCGAGGACCTGCAGGCCCTGCAGCGCAACATCGTGCTGTCGCACGCGGCCGGGGTCGGCGCGCCGATGCCGGTGCCGGTGGTGCGGCTGATGATGGCGCTGAAGCTGGCCAGCCTGGCCCAGGGCGCCTCCGGCGTGCAGCCGCAGACGCTGGCGCTGCTGGAGGCGCTGCTGCACCACGAGGTGATCCCGGTGGTGCCGTGCCAGGGCTCGGTCGGCGCCTCCGGCGACCTGGCGCCGCTGGCGCACCTGGCCACGGTGATGCTCGGCGTCGGCGAGGCCTTCGTCGGCGACGCGCGCCTGCCGGCGGCGCAGGCGCTGGCCCAGGCCGGGCTACAGCCGCTGACGCTCGGCGCCAAGGAGGGCCTGGCACTGCTCAACGGCACCCAGTTCTCCACCGCCTATGCGTTGGCCGGGCTGTTCGAGATCGAGCGCGTGTTCCATGCCGCGCTGGTCGCCGGCGCGCTGTCCACCGAGGCCGCGAAAGGCTCGGACACCCCGTTCGATCCGCGCATCCATGCGCTGCGCGGCCAGCCCGGGCAGATCGCCACCGCCGCCGCGCTGCGTGAATTGATGCACGACTCGGCGATCCGCGATTCGCACCGCGACAACGACGTGCGCGTGCAGGACCCGTACTGCCTGCGCTGCCAACCGCAGGTGATGGGCGCGGCGCTGGACGTGATGCGCCAGGCCGCCACCACCCTGGCCACCGAGGCCAACGGCGTCTCCGACAACCCGCTGGTGTTCAGCGATACCGGCGAGGCGCTGTCCGGTGGCAACTTCCACGCTGAGCCGGTGGCCTTCGCCGCCGACATGCTGGCGCTGGCGGTCTGCGAGATCGGCTCGATCAGCGAGCGCCGCGTCGCCATGCTGGTGGACCCGGCGCTGTCCGGGCTGCCGGCGTTCCTGACGCCCAAGCCGGGCCTCAACTCCGGCTTCATGATCCCGCAGGTCACCGCCGCGGCGCTGGTCTCGGAGAACAAGCAGCGCGCCTATCCGGCCAGCGTCGACTCGATCCCGACCTCGGCCAACCAGGAAGACCACGTGTCGATGGCCGCGCATGGCGCGCGGCGCCTGCTGGCGATGGCCGAGAACGCGGCCAACGTGGTCGGTATCGAATTGCTGGCGGCCGCGCAGGGCTGCGACTTCCACGCGCCGCTGCGCTCCAGCGCCGCCCTGGAAGCGGCACGCGCGCTGCTGCGCGCCCGCGTGCCGGCGCTGCAGGACGACCGCTATTTCCACCCGGACATGCTGGCCGCCACCGCGCTGGTGCGCGACGGCGCGCTGGCCGCGGCGGTGGGGATGCCGTTGCCCGAGGTCAGTGTCTAATCCGACGACCCCTTGTAGGAGCGGCTTGAGCCGCGACCGGGCTTTCCCGGCAATGCCCTGTCGCGGCTAAAGCCGCTCCTACAGAACAGCACAACCCGCGAGGCCGTATGACATCCCTGCCCGACTGGCTCACCGTGCACCGCGGCGATGCGCCGCTGATCCTCAGCTTCCCGCATACCGGCACCGAGTTGCCGGAGGCGCTGGCCGAGCGCTTCGTCTCGCCGTGGCTGGCGCAGCGCGATGCCGACTGGTGGGTGCACCTGCTGTACGACTTCGCCAAGACACTCGGCGCGACCACCGTGCGCACCGCGATCTCGCGCTCGGTGATCGACGTCAACCGCGACCCGGCCGGGGTGTCGCTGTATCCCGGCCAGAACACCACCGGGCTGTGCCCGCTGACCACCTTCGACGCACAGCCGCTGTACCGGCCCGGCGCCGAGCCGGATGCGGCCGAGATCGACGCGCGCCTCACGCGCTGGTTCGCGCCCTACCACGCCGCGCTGGATGCGGAGATCGCGCGCCTGCGCGCCCGGCACCCGGCGATCGTGGTGTACGACGCGCATTCGATCCGCTCGCGCATTCCGCACCTGTTCGACGGCGAGCTGCCGCAGTTCAACATCGGCAGTGCCGGCGCCTCCGGTGCAGTGGATAGCAGTTGCGCGGCGGCGCTGACCGATGCGGTCGAGCGCGTCTGCGCCGACAGCGGCTTCAGCCATGTGCGCAACGGCCGCTTCAAGGGTGGCTGGAGCACCCGCCACCACGGCGCGCCGGCCGACGGCGTGCACGCGATCCAGATGGAACTGGCCTGCCGCGGCTACATGCACGAGCCGGACACGGTCGACCCCAGCACCTGGCCGTCACCCTGGCAACCCGACCACGCCGCGCCGCTGCACGCGGTGCTGCAGCACGTGCTGCAGGCCTGCCTCGCCTTCGCCCGCAGCCCCGCCGCATCCGGCCGCGTCGCCAACTGACGCGCGCGCACCGCGTTCCGCCTTCCGCGCATCCACCTGAGGATTCCCGCATGACCCGCCTCGACGCCACCCGCCGCATCCACGCCCCCACCGGCAGCACGCTCACCGCCAAGAGCTGGCTGACCGAAGCGCCGCTGCGCATGCTGATGAACAACCTGCACCCGGACGTGGCCGAGCGCCCGCAGGAACTGGTGGTGTACGGCGGCATCGGCCGCGCGGCGCGCGACTGGGAATCCTTCGACGCGATCGTGGAAACGCTCAAGCGCCTGGACGACGACCAGACCCTGCTCGTGCAGTCGGGCAAGCCGGTCGGCGTGTTCCGCACCCATGCCGACGCGCCGCGGGTGCTGATCGCCAACTCCAACCTGGTGCCGCGCTGGGCCAACTGGGACCACTTCAACGAGCTGGATAAAAAGGGCCTGGCCATGTACGGCCAGATGACCGCCGGCAGCTGGATCTACATCGGCGCGCAGGGCATCGTCCAGGGCACCTACGAAACCTTCGTGGAAATGGGCCGGCAGCACTACGGCGGCGACCTGTCCGGGAAGTGGCTGTTCACCGGCGGCCTCGGCGGCATGGGCGGCGCGCAGCCGCTGGCCGCGGTGATGGCCGGCGCCTCATGCCTGGCGGTGGAGTGCCGCAAGAGCAGCATCGAGATGCGCCTGCGCACCGGCTATCTGGACACCTGGACCGATAATCTCGACGAGGCGCTGCGCCTGATCGAAGAATCGTGCACGGCGAAGAAACCGCTGTCGGTCGGCCTGCTCGGCAATGTCGCCGACGTGCTGGATGAACTGCTGGTCCGTGGCGTCAAGCCGGACCTGCTGACGGATCAGACCTCCGCGCACGACCCGGTCAACGGCTACCTGCCGCAGGGCTGGAGCGTCGAGCGGTGGGACGAAAAGCGCGCGAGCGCGCCCAAGGAAGTGGAGGCCGCCGCGCGCGACTCGATGGCCAACCACATCCGCGCCATGCTCGCCTTCCACGCGCTGGGTGTGCCGACCGTGGACTACGGCAACAACCTGCGGCAGATGGCGCTGGAAGAAGGCGTCACCGATGCATTCGATTTCCCCGGCTTCGTGCCGGCCTACATCCGCCCGCTGTTCTGCCGCGGCGTCGGCCCGTTCCGCTGGGCCGCGCTGAGCGGCGACCCGGAGGACATCGCCAGGACCGATGCCAAGGTCAAGGAACTGATCCCGGACAACCCGCACCTGCACCGCTGGCTGGACATGGCCGCCGAGAAGATCAAGTTCCAGGGCCTGCCCGCGCGCATCTGCTGGGTCGGCCTGGGCGACCGCGATCGCCTGGGACTGGCGTTCAACGAAATGGTCGCCAACGGCGAACTGAAGGCGCCAGTGGTGATCGGCCGCGACCATCTGGATTCGGGCAGCGTCGCCTCGCCGAACCGCGAGACCGAGGCCATGGCCGATGGCTCCGACGCGGTCTCCGACTGGCCGCTGCTCAACGCCCTGCTCAACACCGCCAGCGGCGCCACCTGGGTGTCGCTGCACCACGGCGGCGGCGTCGGCATGGGCTTCTCGCAGCACGCCGGCATGGTCATCGTCTGCGACGGCACCGAGGCCGCGGCCAGGCGCATCGCCCGGGTGTTGTGGAACGACCCGGCCACGGGGGTGATGCGGCATGCCGATGCGGGCTACCCGATCGCGATGGACTGCGCGAAGGAGAAGGAACTGGATCTGCCGGGCATTCTGGGCTGATCGGGTGCCGACGAGGGGTGCTGGCCACTGGCCGGCATCCGCCTGCATTCTGTCGCGCCAAGGTGCGCCCGGCCCGATAGGCAAAGGTGCATGCCTGCGATCCGCAGTCGAGCAAGGCGCGCCTCGCGACGCTTGACCCTGTTTTTCAGGGCACCCATGATGCGCCATCGCCACTGATGGATCACCGCGATGGTTCGCGCCCTTGCTGCCACGCTGCTCTGCACCTTGCTCGGCAGCATGCCTGCCTCGGCTCGGGATAGCGCGGACACCCTTGCCGCGCGACTGGACGCGCAACTGCAGGTCAACCGCGAACGCTATGGTATTGCCGGCCAGGCGGTGCTGGTCGCGCACAACGGTCGGGTGCTCTACCAGGGCGCCAGTGGCGAACGCGATCCGGCCAGCCACGCGCCGGCCACCGTCGATTCCATCTTCACCGCGCAGTCGATGGCCAAGCTGTTGACCAGTACGCTGGTGATGCAGTTGGTGGATCAGGGCAAGGTGGATCTGGATGCCCCAGCCAGCCGCTACGTTCCGCAGCTGCCGGCCGCGTGGCAGACGATCCACGTCCGCGATTTCCTCAATCACAGTTCCGGCATCGCCGAGTACTACGACCGCGTGGACAACCGCTGGGTGAGCAAGGGCTACCCCGGCGTGGCACCCGACCTTGCCGCCGCACTGAAGGTGGCCGGCGCGGCACCGATGCAGTTCGCCACCGGCAGCCAGGTGCGGTACACCCAGGCCAACTACCTGGTGCTGACCGCCCTGCTGGAAGCGCACTACCGCAAGCCCTACCCCGCCATCGCGCGCGAACGCATCCTGCGGCCGCTACAGATGCGCAGTACGTCGTGGGGCCGGGCCAGCGTCCCGCCGGATCGCGCGGCCGTGCCGTATCTCGGCAAGGACGGCGCGCTGCAGCCGGCCGATGAAGACCCCTGGCCGAACTACGGCTGGGGCCACGCCGATCTGCAGACCAGCGTCGGCGACATGAACCGCTTCCTGCAGGCCTTGGCCACAGGCAGGCTGGTGCCCACGGCGACGCTGGAACGGCTGTGGCAGCCGCAGACGCTGGCCGGTGGCGGCAGCAACTTCTTCTCCACCGGTTGGGATACCACGCGCAGCGATGGCTACACCCAGGTCGGCCACGATGGCGGCACCCGCGTGCGGGCGCGGCTGGCCTACAAAGGCAACCTGCGCAATGGCTACTGGATCTTCGTGTATTTCACCAACGGCAGCGCCCGCAATGTCTGGTCCAGCACGCTGGTGGACAGCACGATGGCGCAGGCCGCCCCGAAGGAATTCCCGCATGCGCTGCTCTCCGAGCGCTTGATCGCCTATGCGCTGGACGATGGCGCCGGCGCGACGGATGCCATGCGCGCGTGGCTGCACGACGGCAATGGCGTCCCTGCCAGCGAACAGGAGCGCGCGATCAACGCCAGCGGCTACGCCATCCGCGAGAGCCTCGGCGCTGCCAGGGCGCTGAAGGTATTCACCCTCAACACCGTGCTGTTTCCGGACTCGGCCAACGTCTGGGACAGCCTGGCCGAATGTCACGCAGCACTGGGCGATGCGGAGATCGCCAAGGCGCTGTACGCCAAGTCGAAGGCGCTGTCCAAGCCCGCTCCCTAGCGTCGCGACAGCCCACGCGCCACCTGCCCGGGGCATAGGACAGCGGCTGTCACCTCAAACCGGAACTGCGTCACCCCTCGAACGATAGACCCTCAAGTTCGGCGGAAACACGCCGACAAGGGATGCATCGTTTCAAGGAGCCTGCATGGGCATCCTGATCTACCTCACTCCTGCCGTGGCGCTGTGGGCTGCCGTTGCCACAGCGTTCGCGCATGGCTTGTTCCAGCGTCTGGGGCATGCCTATCGACGCGACGCGACTGCGAAGGAGACCATCGCGCGGTATCAGGCGGCGCTGAGCCAGCTGAAGGCGCAGGCCGCCGCCAGCGCGCAGGAACTGGAAACGCTGCGCCAGGACCACGAGCGCCTGCGCGCGACCCTCGAATACGAGGCGGCGCCCGCGGCGGCCGCGTCCTCCACTGCCGCACCTGCCACGGCATCTCCGGCGGCAGCGCCGAAGGCGGCGCCAGCGCCGGTGCCGGCTGCGCCGCCGTCGACCATCGCCCTGGCGCAAATCGACATCGCCGACGAGGTCGGCACCCTGCTTGCCCACGTCGCCCGCGTGGCGCGCAGCATCCGCCGCTACAGCGCCTACAGCCGCGGCCACAACGGGCCGGAGCCGGCCAGCGCGCGCTACGACCTGCACTGGCTGTCCGACTGCCTGCACAACCTCGACCAGGTCGGCCACGCCCTGGCCCGCAACAACATGGAAACCCTGACCGCGGCCTGCACCGAACTGCTGACCATGTACGAGCAGTACCTGCGCGACGGCTCCGGCTACAACAGTCGCGACACCTTCCAGCGGCTCGGCAGCCAGGTGCCGCTGGCCGAAGTGACCGATGCGATCCGCTCGATCGCGGCCAAGGCCTCGCTGGCGCGGCAGGCACAGGCGGCGCACGAACAGGCCGCGCACGCGCACGAACGCATCGCCGACACCCGGCAGCTCGACGCATTGTCGATGCTGTGACCCCAGCGTCCGCGCCGGCCGCCGCAGGCGCGGACGGCCACGGACCGCGTTGACCCGGCCGGTCGCCCGTGCTGTGATGCCTGCCGGTCAGGGCGGAGCGGGATCATGGCGGACAGCAAGGCAGCCTTCGAGAAAGCGGTCCAGGACATCAAGCAACGCGCGGAGCGTCCCGACAACGACACCCTGTTGCGGCTCTACGCGCTGTACAAGCAAGGCTCGGAGGGCGACGTGAGCGGCGCCAAGCCCGGCTTCTTCGACTTCGTCGGCACCGCCAAGTACGAGGCCTGGGCCAAGCTCAAGGGCATGCCGCAGGCCGACGCGCAGAAGAAGTACGTGGACCTGGTGAAGAAGCTGCTGGCCTGATGGCCCGCGACACCCGGCGGCGCATCCTCGAGACCGCCCTTGCGATGTTCAACGCGCAGGGCGAGCCGCACGTCACCACCAACCACATCGCCGACGAGCTGGAGATCAGCCCCGGCAACCTGTACTACCACTTCCGCAACAAGGACGACATCATCGAGCACCTGTTCGCGCGCTATGAGGAGCGCATGGACGCGGCGCTGGCGCTGCCGAGTGCGCGCCTGCCCGGGCTGGAGGACATCTGGCTGCAGTTGCACCTGGTGTTCGAGTGCATCTGGGACTACCGCTTCCTGTACCGCGATCTGGTCGAGATCCTCAGCCGCAGCCGGCGCCTGCGCCTGCGCTTCGCGCGCATCCTGCGCCGCGCCGACGCCAGCGTGCAGGCGGTGTTCCAGGGGTTGGCGCAGACCGGGGCGATGCGCGCCAGCGCCCAGGAACTGGCGGGCGTGGCCACCAACGCGCTGGTGGTGGCCACGTTCTGGCTCAACTACGCGGCCGCACGCGGCGAAAAGGACGAGCAAGTGGCGATCCGCCACGGCATCGTGCAGGTGATGCGGCTGATCGCGCCGTTCCTGCGCGAGGCCGAACGCGCGCACCTGGCCGCGCTGATGGACGCCTATCTGGATTGAGGCACCCCGCCCTGCGCGTCAGCGCGCGGGGGCGCGACGACACTCAGCCGTTAGCGGTGTCGCCGTCGAGCTGGTAGACCTTGCACACCAAATCCGGCGGCGTGCGATAGGTGCGAAAGCCGATGGCCTCGTAGTACGCCTGGCCGAGCGCGTTGTCGGCAGCGATGCTGGCGTCGATGCGGGTCAGCCCGGCGCCACGCGCCGCCGCGCAGGTGGCGCGGAACAGCGCACTGCCGACGCCGCGGCGGGCGCCACGCGGATCGACGTGGGTGCCGATGATGCCCCAGCCCTCGGCGACATCATAGGCATTGCCGGGCCGCGCGATCCGCAGCGACTGGAAGCCGAGGACACGCCCCTCGGCGTCCTCGGCGAGCACGCACTGCAGGCGATCGGGATGCTGCAGATAGGTCGCGCGCACCGTCGCCAGGTCGGTCGGCGCCTTGCGCAGCCCGGCCGCGAAGATCGCGTTCTGCACGGCGACCATCGCCTCGGCATCGTCGAGTGTCGCGGGACGGATCTGCATGCTGTGGGCGTCTCGGATCGGGTCGTGGCCGGCGAGTATGCCCGAGCGTGGCGCGCTGCCGTGCGTGCGGGAGCGCGCCGAGTCAGGCGCCAGCGCGACGCGGGCGGGTGGCGTGCTTGGCGGCGGAGCGCTTGGCCGTCGCCTGCTTGGCGCCGCGCTTGCTCGTGGCGCGCTTGCGCGGCTGCGGACCTGCCTGCAGCCCCAGCTTGACCAGCACCGGCTGCAGGCGCGCCTCGACCTCGGCGCTCAACGGCTGCACCTGGCCGCGCAACGCGGCGGCGCCCTCGCGCACGCTGCTCTCGGCCTCGTCGGCCAGTTGCGTGGCCAGCGCCTTCAGGGTCGCCGCGCCCTGTGCGGCATCGGCCGCGGCGGCCAGCGCGCGCTTGCGGGTCAGCGCGACCACGCCCAGCCCGGCCAGCCACAGGTGCCGCGGGTTCAGCCGGTCCGGCCGCAGCGCGGAAGTGGAACGCTTCTTGGTCGCCATCGCACGATCTCCAACTGGGCCGGCAGTGGCCCCGATGTGCGCCATGCTGGCGCCGGCGGCTTGAGCAAACACACTATCCGCCACCGCCCTTGCCACGCGCCCGCCGCAGCGCCATGCTCGGCGCGGACGCCGTTGCCGGCGCAGACAGGGAGATTCGCATGGCAGCAACATCGGGCGCATGGGCGCCGTTCCCGTACGACGCCAAGGCCTACGCCTACGCCGGCGATGCGTTGAAGAAGGCCTGGCCCAAGCTGCACGCCGGCGACTGCGAACCCTACCCCGACCCGGCGCGCGCGCAGGCGCTGCTGGATGCCGCCGGCAAGGCCGGCAAGGGCCGCGACGCGCAGACGCTGTCGGCGGCGCTGATCGAGGCCTGGCAGGCCTTCCACCACGGGCAGTTCCAGCAGGCCTACGAGGCGGGCAAGGCGTTGGGCGTGTTCGGCGCCTCGGTCGCGGTCAAGGCGATCGGCATCCACGCCGGCTATCTGGTCGACGACGAAAAAGAGCAATTGCAGAGGTTGCAGCAGGCCGCGACACTGGCCGAAGCGGCGATCGCCGCGCTGCCGGACGAAGCCAACAGCCACTACCGCCACGCCTTCGCGCTGGGCCGGTACAGCCAGGGCCTGAGCATCGTCAAGGCGCTCAAGCAGGGCATCGCCAGCAAGGTGCGCGCGTCGCTGGAAGCGGCGCTGGAACTGGAACCCAAGCATGCCGAGGCGCACATGGCGCTGGCCCTGTACCACGCCGAGATCATCGGCAAGGTCGGGGCGATGATCGGCGGCCTGACCTACGGAGCGAAGGCGGCCACCGCGGAACAGCACATCCAGCAGGCGCTGAAGCTGGTGCCGGACGCACCGATCGCCCACGTCGAACACGCCAACGTGCTGCTGTTGCTGTACGGCCACAAGCGCGAGGACGCCGCCGCCGCGGCGTTCGAGAAGGCGGCCAAACTCAAGCCGCGCGATGCGATGGAAGCGCTGGATGCGGCGTTCGCGCGCGACCAGTTGGAGTAAGCACCGCCTCGGCGCGTGGAAGGCGTGACATGGGCGCGGGCAGACGTCTGCTGCCGCGCTGCTTCTACGGTTGCGATGCGCCGCCCGCACAGTCGCGTCCGTAGGAGCGGCTTCAGACGCGACGGGCGCTCCCGGGAACGCCTGTCGCGGCTGAAGCCGCTCCTACCTGCAGGTTGCGAATCGCATATGCCTCGCGCGGACGAATCGCGACGCAACGCTGCTCGCTGCGCGGCATGCTGGGCGTCCGAATACGCCCGCCCCGCGTCCGCCACGTCCCGCCGCTGCGAAGCCGCATCGCGACCTCGCAGCGGTGGCGATCATCACGGCGCTGCCGGCAGCGCATAGGCGATCACGTAGTCGCCACGCTTGGTCTCCATGAAGTGGTGGCCGGCGGCGACGATGACCAGATACTCGCGGCCGTCGACCGCGTACACCATCGGCGTGGCCTGGCCGCCGGCCGGCAGCTTGGCCTGCCACAGGGTCTTGCCGCTGGCCAGGTCGATCGCGCGGATCATGTCGTCGGTGGCCGCGGCGATGAAGATCAGGCCGCTGGCGCTGACCACGGCACCGCCGTTGTTGGGCGTGCCGATCTCGATCGGCAAGCCGGAGTGGATGCCGAACGGGCCGTTGCCCCGCGCACTGCCGAACGGACGGTCCCACAGGGTCTTGCCGCTGGCCAGGTCGATCGCGCGGATGCCACCGTAGGGCGGCTGCTTGCACAGCAGCCCGGTGAACGGCAGGCGCCAGCCGGCGTTGACATTGATCGCGTACGGCGTGCCCGCCTGCGGATCGCCCGCGCCCTCGGCGCCGCCGCTGTCGCCGCGCACCTGGTCGCGCGGCGCCCAGCCCAGCTTGTCGGCCTTGGCCCGCGGTACCAGGCGGTTGTAGTTGGGCATGTCGTTGTAGTTGGCGACGATCACCCCGCGCTGCGGATCCACCGCCACGCTGCCCCAGTCCGAGCCGCCGTTGTAGCCTGGGTACTCGATCGAATGCCGATCGGCTTCCGGCGGCGTGTAGATGCCCTTGTAGCTGGCGCTGCGGAACTGGATGCGGCACACCAGCTGATCGATCGGGGTCATGCCCCACATGTCGCGCTCGGTCAGGTCGCGCTTGCGCAGCGAGTGGTACAGCGAGAACGGCTGGGTCTTGGCGCGGCGCTGCGGCTCTACGCCGCCGCCCGGGACCGGACGTTCCTCGACCCCGACCAGCGGTTTGCCGGTGCGCCGATCGAGCACGTACAGCTCGCCCTGCTTGCTCGGCAGCAGCACCGCCGGCACGGTCGTGCCGTCGTGCGGGAAATCCAGCAGGGTCGGTTGCGAGCCCAGGTCGTAGTCCCACACGTCGATGTGGGTGGTCTGGAAATTCCACACCGGCTTGCCGGTGGTGACGTCCAGCGCGACCAGCGAGGTCGCGTAGCGATCCTCTTGCGGGGTCCGCGAACTGCTCCAGTAGTCGGCCGAGGAGTTGCCCATCGGCAGGTACACGTAGCCGAGCTGTTCGTCGCCAGCGGCGCTGGTCCACATGTTCGGGGTGCCGCGGGTCCAGGTCTGCCCCGGCGGTGGCGCGCCGGTCCAGTCCGGATGGGTCATGTCCCAGGCCCAGCGCAGCGCGCCGGTCACCGCGTCGAAGCCCTGGATCACGCCGGAGGGTTCGTAGCGCTTCTGTCCGTCCAGCACCTGGTGGCCGGTGACGACCACGCCGCGCACGATGGTCGGCGGCGAATTGATCGAGACATAGCCGGGCGGCGTGGAGCCCATGCCGACAGTGATGGCGACCTGGCCATGCTGACCGAAGTCCTCGCACGGCTTGCCGTCGGCGGCATCGACGGCGATCAGGCGCCCGTCCAGGGTGCCTTCGATGATGCGATGGCGGCACGCGGTCGACGTCGAGGCCTCGGCGTCGGGCACCGCGTAGTAGCTGACGCCACGGCAGGCGGCGGTGTACGGGATCGCCTTGTCGGCCACCTTGGGATCGTAGCGCCAGCGTTCGCGGCCGCTGCGCGCATCCAGCGCGATCAGCTGGTTGCGTGCGCTGCACAGGTACAGGCTGTCGCCGATCTTCAGCGGCGTGGTCTCCGCGCCCCAGCGCTTGTCCGGCAGGTCGCCGGTGCGGAAGGTCCAGGCGGTGCGCAACTGCGCCACGTTGCCGGGCGTGATCTGGTGCAGTGGCGTATAGCGGCTACCGGCATTGTCGCGGCCGTAGGCGGCCCAGTCGGCATCGGCGGGCGCATCGGCCGGCTGTACGCCGGCACGCGGGGTCCTGAGCGCCGCGGCCATGCCGGCCGCGTGCGCCAATGCGCCATCGGCCTCGGTCACCCCATACGGCAGGAACGCCAGCGCGAACGCGCCGACGAACACCAGCGCCAGCACCGCGGCGAGCGTGCGCGACAGCGTGCGCGAGAACGGCCGGTCCAACCGCGGCAGCAGCAGTGCCAGCAGCAAGGCCAGGAATACCATCAGGCCCATGCGCGGCACCCAGCGCCAGTAATCGGCGCCCGATTCCCATGCCGCCCACAGCAGCGACAGCAGGAAGGTCGCGGCGAACCACAACGCGCCATTGCGCCGCGCGCGCCACAGCTGCACGCCGGAGATCGCCAGGCCGAGGCCAGCGACCAGGTAGTACCAGGAACCGCCCAGCGCCAGCAGCCAGGCGCCACCGGCCGCCAGCACCACGCCGATCAGCGCGCAGGCGCCGCCGAGCAGGCGCAGCGGCCAGCCGCCGCGACGCTGCGTTTGTTCGAATGCATTCATTGCCACTCCTTGCAGGACACGGCCACGCGGAACATCCGCCGTGGCAGCGGCGCATGTGCGCCGCGCATCCTTATCCCAAGCAGCCAGTGAACGTGATGCGTTTCTCGACGACACACACTGACACGCAACGTTGCGGTCTTCGTGACCCCGCGCCGACCTGGGCGTCACGCAGCATGTGCCGTCGAAGGCGACCACTGCCTGCCGGCATGGGCGCATTCGGTGTCGCAGCGGACGCACAGGCGGCGGTCATGGCGCGCTTGCATGGACTCGCAGCACGTCGCCCGCCTCTTGCTGACCGCCCCACGAAACGACGACGCCGGCACGAGGCCGGCGTCGTCGTTCGCTCAGGCGCGGATCACTCCTGCGGCGGTGCCGCCTCGCCAGCGCCTTCGGCGACGCCGTCCTCGCCCGGCAGCACGTCTTCCTCGACCAGCGAGCCATCCAGGCGTTCGACCGCCTGCAGCTTCTCGCCCTTGGACAGGCGGATCAGGGTCACGCCCTGGGTGTTGCGGCCGACGCGGGAGATTTCCGAGGCGCGGGTCCGCACCAGGGTGCCGCCGTCGGAGATCAACAGCACTTCGTCGCGGGTGCTCAGCAGCACCGCGCCGACCAGCTTGCCGTTGCGCTCGCTGGTCTGGATGCCGATCACGCCCTGGGTGCCACGGCCCTTGCGCGGATACTCGACCAGCGGGGTGCGCTTGCCGTAGCCGTTCTCGGTCGCGGTGAGGATGTAGGCATCGGCCTCGTCGCCATTGCGCGCCTCGGCATCGACCTCGGTGTCCGCCGCGGCGTCGACATCCTCGGCATCCTCGTCCTGGCCCACGGCCGGCTCGGCCACGATCAGGCTGACCACGTACTCGCTCTTGGCCAGGCGGATGCCGCGCACGCCGCGGCTGCTGCGCCCGGTCGGCTTGACCCCGCCGCGGCTCTTGCGCCGCGCGCCACGGGTCTCGTCGCCCTCCTCGCCCGCCGCCTCGTCGTCGGCAGCGGCCTCGTCGGCACCGGCCTCGTCGATGACCACATCATCGGCCTCGTCGTCCTTGGGCCGCTCGGAGAAACGCACGGTCTTGCCGTTGGAGGCGAACAGCAGCACGTCGCGCTCGCCGTCGGTGAGCGCCACGCCGACCAGCGCGTCGCCCTCGTCCAGGTTGATCGCGATCTTGCCGATCTTGCGCTGGAACGCGAACTCGCTCAGCGGGGTCTTCTTGACCATGCCGTTGCGGGTGGCGAAGAACACGTAGCGGCCTTCGGCATACTCGCGCACCGGCAGCACCGCCTGTACGCGCTCGCCGTTCTCCAGCGGAATCCAGTTGACGATCGGACGGCCGCGCGCATTCGGCCCGGCTTCGGGCAACTGGTGCACCGGCAGCCAGAACACCTTGCCGCTGCTGGTGAAGGTCAGCAGCGTGTCATGGGTGTTGACCAGCCACAGCTGGTCGATGAAATCCTCTTCCTTGGTCGCCGCCGCGCTGCGGCCGCGGCCGCCGCGACGCTGCGCGCGGTAGGCGCTGACCGGCTGACGCTTGGCGTAGCCGGCATGCGACAGGGTCACCACCACGTCTTCCGGCGCGATCAGGTCGAGGATGTCCAGATCCTCCTCGCTGTGGCGGATCTCGGTACGGCGCGCATCGCCGTATTCCTCGCGGATGTTGACCAGTTCCTCGCGGATCACCTGCAGCAGCACGTCCGGGTTTTCCAGGATGCGGATCAGCCCCGCGATCGCCTCCAGCAGTTGCTTGTATTCCTCGGTCAGGCGCTCCTGCTCCAGGCCGGTCAGGCGGTGCAGGCGCATTTCCAGGATCTGCGTGGCCTGCACCTCGGTCAACTGGTAGCCGCCGTTGACCAGGCCGACACCGCTGGGCAGGTCTTCCGGACGCGAGGCCTCGGCGCCGGCCGCGCCGAGCAGCGCGCCGACCAGGCCCGGTTGCCAGGTCTTGGCCAGCATGCGCTCGCGCGCTTCGTTCGGGTTCGCCGAGGTCTTGATCAGCTCGATCATCTCGTCGATGTTGGCGAGCGCGACGGTCAGGCCTTCCAGGATGTGCGCGCGGGCGCGCGCCTTGCGCAGTTCGAAGATGGTGCGGCGGGTGACCACTTCGCGGCGGTGGCGGACGAACGCCTCCAGCATCTGCTTGAGGTTCATCAACTGCGGGCGGCCGTCGACCAGCGCCACCATGTTGATGCCGAACACCGACTCCATCTGGGTCTGCTGGTACAGGTTGTTCAGCACCACGTCGGCGGCTTCGCCGCGCTTGACCTCGATGTAGATGCGCATGCCGTCCTTGTCGGACTCGTCGCGCAGCTCGCTGATGCCTTCGAGCTTCTTTTCCTTGACCAGCTCGGCGATCTTCTCGATCAGCCGCGCCTTGTTGACCTGGTACGGGATCTCGGTGACCACGATCGCTTCGCGGCCGTTGTCCTGGATCTCGATCTCGGCCTTGGCACGCATGCGCACGCGGCCGCGGCCGGTGCGGTAGCCGGCGACGATGCCGGTGGTGCCGTTGATGATGCCCGCGGTCGGGAAATCCGGGCCGGGGATGTGCTCCATCAACCCGTCGACGTCGATCTGCGGATTGTCGATCAGTGCCAGGCAGGCGTTGATCGACTCGGTCAGGTTGTGCGGCGGGATGTTGGTGGCCATGCCCACCGCGATGCCGGCCGAGCCGTTGACCAGCAGGCTCGGGAAGCGCGTCGGCATCACCGACGGTTCCTGTTCCTTCTCGTCGTAGTTGGGCTGGAAATCGACGGTTTCCTTGTCGATGTCGGCCATCATCTCGTGCGCGAGCCGCGACATGCGCGCCTCGGTGTAACGCATCGCCGCGGCGGAGTCGCCGTCGACCGAACCGAAGTTACCCTGCCCGTCCACCATCAGGTAGCGCAGCGAGAACGGCTGCGCCATGCGCACCAGGGTGTCGTACACCGACTGGTCGCCGTGCGGGTGGTACTTACCGATGACGTCGCCGACGATACGCGCCGACTTGTAGTAGGGCTTGTTGCTGTGCGCGCCCAGCTCGTTCATCGCGAACAACACGCGGCGATGCACCGGCTTGAGGCCGTCGCGCGCATCCGGGAGGGCACGCCCCACGATCACGCTCATGGCGTAATCGAGGTAGCTCTTGCGCATCTCGTCTTCCAGGTTGACCTGGATGATTTCCTTGGCGGATTCTGCCATTCGGGTTCCGTAAGTCTGGTGGCGGATCGACCACGACGCCGGCCCGCGACAGGCAGGCCCGCCGCGGCCGCACGCCTAGGGCGCACGGCGGTCGATCGAACCGCCGGATTCTAGCATGACGGGCGCCCGATTGCCCGGTTTTTGCCGGCCCGAACAAGCACTTGCGCGCCATCGGCCACGTTTGCCGGGGCGCTGTGGCGCTGCTTCCGACGTCAGCCGCCGAAGGCCGCGCGCATGCGTGCCGGGTCCGGCTGCTCGATCACCCCGCGCTCGGTGACGATGGCATCGATCAGCGCGGCCGGTGTCACGTCGAACACCGGGTTCCACGCGGCGATGCCGTCGGCCACGGTGCGGGTGCCGCCCACGCCGAACAGTTCGCCCGGATCGCGCTGCTCGATCTCGATCTGCGCGCCGTCGGCGGTGTCCATGTCCACGGTGGACGACGGCGCCACCACCATGAACTTGACGCCATGGTGGCGCGCGGCGATCGCCAGCTGGTAGGTGCCGATCTTGTTGGCGGTGTCGCCGTTGGCGCAGATGCGGTCGGCGCCGACGATCACCCACTGCACCGCCCCGGTCTTCATCAGGTGCGAGGCCGCCGAATCGGCGATCAGGGTCGCGTCGATGCCGTCTTGCTGCAGTTCCCACACGGTCAACCGCGCGCCTTGCAGCCAAGGCCGGGTCTCGCCGGCGAACACCTTGGCGATGCGCTGCTGGGCGACGCCGGCGCGGATCACGCCCAGTGCGGTGCCGAAGCCGGCAGTGGCCAGCGAGCCGGTGTTGCAATGAGTCAGCACGCCGCTGCCGGCGGCGATCAGGCCGGCGCCGAGCGCACCCATGTGCCGGTTGGCGGCCAGATCCTCTTCGGCGATCGCCTGCGCCTCGCGCTCCAGCACCGAGCGCCAGTCGCTGCCGGCTGCGCCCAGCACGCTGCGCATGCGCGCCAGCGCCCAGGCCAGGTTGACCGCGGTCGGCCGCGCGGCATTGAGCCGCTGCAGGGCCGGCTCCAGCTTCAGCAGCGCCTCGGCACCGTTCTCGGCCTGCACCTCGCGCGCCGCCAGCACCGTGCCCCAGCCGGCGGCGATGCCGATCGCGGGCGCGCCGCGCACGGCCAGTGCGTGGATCGCCGCGGCGACCTGGTCGCTGTCGCTGCAACGCACGTGTTCCACCGCGAACGGCAGCTTGCGCTGGTCCAGCAGTTCCAGCGCATCGCCGGTCCACAGGATCGGGCGGATATGGTCGTAGCGGGCGTAATCGATATCGAGGGCGGCGTTCATCGCGCCATTGTAAACGCCGGCGATTGCGGATTGAGGACCGAGCGCGGCGCCGCAGCGCCAGGGCGCTCAGTTGACGCTGAACTCGGCGCGGCAGCCCTTGTCGACCCAGATGCCGTCGCGGTCCCAGCCCCAGCTGTCGTCCTGCACGCAGGCGGCGCCGGACAGTTGCCGACGCAGTTCGACACGGTCCTGCACGCTGACCCCGCAGCGGCGCCGCGCCTTGCCCTTGGATTCGCACAGCACCGGCCGCGGACCGGCGGGGAAGCCGGAGCCGTCGGCGGCGCCGATCTCGAACTCGCCGCGGCAGCCGCGCGCGACCCAGATCTCGTTGCGGCGCACGCCCCAGCTGCGCTCCTCACGGCACGGCACCGACGACAGCTGCCGCATCAGGCGCACCGGCGCCCCACGCAGCATCACCGGGCAACTCTCCAGGCGCCCGTCGGACTCGCAACGCAAGACGCGGCGCATGGCGCTGCGCGGCGTCTCCCCCGGATTTGGACGGAATTCGGCGCGGCAACCCAGGGTCACCCACACGCCGGTGGCGTCGGAGCCCCACTCGCTGCCGCGGATGCAGTCGTTGTCGGACAGTTGTCGCACCAGTTGCACGCCCTGCTCGGTGGGCATCGGGCAATGCACCCAGGTCATGTCGCGCGATTCGCAGCGCACCACCGCGGCGTCGTACGCATCGGCGTTCTGCGCCGGCGACGGCATCGGCCACACGCTTGCCGCCAATCCCAGCCAACACCAGCCACCGAGCCCGTACGCCCACTTCATGCTTGGCTCTGCCCCTATGCCTAGAACCTGAACAACGAAGACCTGCTGGCGCGCCGTGAGCGCATGCCGTGCCCGATCAAACCATCATCGATGTGGACAGCGCAACAACGTATCGAAGCCGTTCATGAAGACCGGTTCAGGCATGCGCGAAATCGTAGGCGAGCACGTCGCCGATCTGCGCGGTGCCGTGCATCGCCATCAGCAGCCGGTCCACGCCGACCGCCACGCCGGCGCAATCGGGCAGCGCCGGCAGCGCCTGCAGCAGGCGTTCGTCCAGCGGCGGCAGCACCGCACCACGGGCCTGGCGCAGCGCATGGTCGCGCAGGAAGCGCCGGCGCTGCTCGGCGGCGTCGTTGAGCTCGTGGTAACCGTTGGCCAGCTCGTAGCCGCCCAGGTACAGCTCGAAGCGCTCGGCCACCGGCGGATCGCCGTCGCGGATGCGTGCCAGCGCGCACTGACTGGCCGGCCAGTCGTGAACCACGGTGAGGCGATCGGCCGGGAACGCCGGCTGCAGGCGGTGGGTCATCAGCAGGTCCAGCCAGTCGTCGCGGCCAAGGCCGTCGGCGTCGATGCGGATATCGCGCAATGGCTGCTGCAGCGCCTCCAGGGGCGCAGTGAACGGATCCAGCTCCAGCCCCTGCAGGAACAGGTCGCGATAGCTGAGCACCTGCAGCGTGGCACTGCGCCCGACCAGGGCCAACGCGGTGCGCACCAGTTCCACGGTTTCGTCGATCAGTTGCCGGTGATCCCAGCCGACCCGGTACCACTCGAGCATGGTGAACTCGGGATTGTGGCGGCCGCCGGCCTCGCCGTTGCGGAACACCCGCCCCAGTTCGTAGCAGTCGCCGATGCCGGCGGCGAGCAGCCGCTTCAGCGGGTACTCGGGCGAGGTGCGCAGCCAGCGCAACGACGGACCGGCATCGACGTGGCCGCTGAAGCGGGTCTGGAAGCTGTCGATGTTCGGCTCGGTATTGCCGGCCGCCGACAGCATCGGCGTCTCCACTTCCAGCACGCCGCGCGCGGCGAAGAAGCCGCGGATGGCGGCATTGAGCCGGGCGCGCAACTGCAGCGCGGACAGCAGGTCCATCAGTGCGCCGTGTCGAGCCGGCGGCTCAGTTGGTCGCGCGCGTCGTCGCGGTAGCCCAGGCCCAGGTACAGGCGCTTGGCGGCGGCGTTGTGGTGGTTGACCTCCATCCGCAGCACGTCCGCGCCCAGCGCGCGGGCCCGCGCCTCGACCAGCGCCACCGCGCGCCGACCCCAGCCGCGGCCGCGCGCGTCCGGGCCCAGGTACAACTCGTCGAGCAGCAGATAGCGCCCGCCCAGTTCGACGCTGAAACAAGCGGTGATCAGCGCATAGCCGACCACCGTGCCGTCCGGCGCCAGCCACAGCAGCGCCTCGCCCAGCGCCGGCTGCGTGAGCAGCGCCTGCAGGCCGCGCGTCACCCGCTCTGTATCGAAGGCGATGCCGTCCTCGGCGTAGAACGCCTGCAGCATCGCCAGCAAGGCCGGCTGGTCGGCCACGCCGGCGGTGCGCCAGCGCAGTTCCTCCTGCGCCGTGCCGAGCGCACTCATGCGCCCTGCCCCGGCGATTGCAGGAACGCCAGCAGCTGCGCCTCGTCCCACACCGCCACGCCCAGTTCCTGCGCCTTGTCGAGCTTGGAGCCGGCGGCCTCGCCGGCGACCACGAACGCGGTCTTCTTCGACACGCTGCCGGCGACCTTGGCGCCCAGCGCCTCCAGTTGCGCCTTGGCCTCGTCGCGGGTCAGCGCGGTCAACGTGCCGGTCAGCACCACGGTCTGCCCGTCCAGTGGGCCGGCGCGGCGTTGCGTCTGTGCCGGTGCGGCGTCGAGCAGGCGCTGCATCGCCGCCTCGGCCTCCAGCAAGGCCTGCTTCTGCGCCGGGTCGGCCAGGTACGCGGCCAGGTTGGCGGCGCCGGCCGTGGACAGGCCGGCCCCGGTCCAGCCGCTTTCGTTGGCGCGCAGCAGTGCCTCCAGGTTGCCGTAGGTGGCGGCCAGGCGCTGCGCGCTCTTGCCGCCGAGCTTGTCCACCGGCAGCGTGCCGAGCAGATGCGCCAGGTCCAGGCGCTCGCGCAGTTCCGCCGGCGGCTTGCCCTCGTCGGAGAAGCCGATGCCTGCCGCGATCAAGGCATCGACCACCGCGGCGTTGCCGGGCTGCTCGAAGAACGTCGCGATCGAACGCGCCACCTCGCCGCCGATGTCCGGCAGCGCCTGCAGCAGTACCGCCGGGGTGCTGCGCACGAACGCCAGCGAGCCCAGCCAGTAGGCCAGCGCCTTGGCCGTGGTCTCGCCCAGGTGCGGAATGCCCAGTGCGAACAGGAAGCGCGGTAGCGTCGTGGCGCGGCTGGCGTCGATGCCGGCCACCAGGTTCTCGGCCCATTTCGTCGCCAGCTTGCCGCTCAGATCCACCGCCAGGTGCGTGCGCAGGAAGTCGGCGCGTCGCCACGGTGTGGCCTCGTCCTCCAGCGCCGCGCGGCCGGCCGCGTCCAGCGCCAGTGCGCCCTTGCTGTCCTCCAGCGCCTGCAGCAGATCGGCGGCGGTGGCCGCGTCCAGCGCGGCCTTCATCCGCACCAGGTCCTCCACGCTCAGCGCGTACAGATCGGCCAGCGACTGCACGAAGCCGAACTCGACCAGCGCGTCGGCCTGGCGCTCGCCCAGGCCTTCGATGTCCAGCGCGCGGCGCGAGGCGAAGTGCCGCAAGGCTTCCTTTCGCTGCGCGGCGCAGGCCAGGCCGCCGCTGCAGCGCCAGGCCACCGCGTCCTCTTCCTTGACCAGTTCCGAGCCGCACACCGGGCACGCTGCCGGCATCGTCCACGGCACGGTGCCGGGCGGACGCCGCTCCTCGATCACCCGCACCACTTCCGGGATCACGTCGCCGGCGCGGCGCACGATCACCGTATCGCCCTCGCGCACGTCCAGCCGCGCGATCTGGTCGGCGTTGTGCAAGGTGGCATTGGTGACGGTGACGCCGGCGACCTGCACCGGCTCCAGCCGCGCCACCGGGGTGACCGCGCCGGTGCGGCCGATCTGCACCTCGATCGCGCGCAGCACGGTGGATTGTTCCTGCGCCGGGAACTTGTGCGCCAACGCCCAGCGCGGTGCGCGCGAGACGAAGCCCATCGCCTGTTGCTGGTCGTAGTCGTCGAGCTTGTAGACCACGCCGTCGATGTCGTACGGCAGGCTGTCGCGGGCGGCGCCGATGCGGCGGAAATAGGCGATCAGGCCATCGAAGCCGGTGGCGGTGTCCGCCTCCGGCGCCACCGGGAAGCCGTAGTCGCGCAGCAGTTGCAGCGTCTGCGAATGGGTTTCGGGCAGCTCCAGGCCACGCACCTCGCCCACCGAGTAGGCGAAGAACGCCAGCGGCCGGCGTCGGGTGACCGCCGGATCGAGCTGACGCAGCGACCCCGCCGCGCCATTGCGCGGATTGGCCAACAGCTTCTCGTTGCGCTCCAGCGCCTGCGCATTCCACGCGGCGAACGCGGCGCGCGGCATGTAGATCTCGCCACGCACCTCCAGCACCGCCGGCGGCGGCGTGCCGAGGTCGCGCAACTTCAGCGGTACCGAGCGCACCTGGCGCAGGTTGGCGGTGACGTCCTCGCCGGTGCTGCCGTCGCCGCGGGTGGCACCCTGCACGAACACGCCATCCTCGTAGCGCAGGCTGATCGCCAGGCCGTCGAGCTTCGGCTCGACCGAGAACACCGGCGCGGCCAGTTCCAGTTCGCGCTCGATGCGGCGCTCGAAATCGGCGACTTCGGCGAAGCGCGTGCGGTCGTCGGCGTCCTCGGCCACGCCCGGGGTTTCGAAGGCATTGGCCAGCGACAGCATCGGGATCGCGTGGCGCACCTCCGGGAAGCCACCGTCCGGCCGCGCACCGACCTTGCGTGTCGGCGAGTCCGCGCTGGCCAGCTCAGGGTGCGCGGCTTCCAGCGCTTCCAGCTCGCGCATCAGCGCGTCGTACTCGGCATCGGGGATCGCGGCGTCGTCGAGCACGTAGTAGCGGTGGTTGGCGTCGTCGATGCGCTGGCGCAACTCGGCGGCACGCTGCTGGGGATCGGGAGTTGCGGTCATGCGCAGCGGAAATGCGGGTAACGGAGAGGGGGCGATAGTAGCTTGAAGGCTGGGATTGGGGATTCGCAAAAGCCGACGTAGATGAGCCTCTCTCTCTCCGGAAGGGGTTGGGCTGAGGGTACGGAGCAACGCAGTACCCGCGCCGATCTGGCAACGCGAAGCGTCGCCCGCACCCTCATCCGCCCCTGCGGGGCACCTTCTCCCGACGGGAGAAGGGAGAGGCCAAAGCCCCTCTCCCCCCGGGAGAAGGGTTGGGGTGAGGGTACGGAGCGCGCAGCGCCCGCACCGATCTGGCAACGCGAGGCTTCGCCCGCACCCTCATCCGCCCCTGCGGGGCACCTTCTCCCGAGGGGAGAAGGGAAGAGCCAAAGCCCCTCTCCCCCCGGGAGAGGGGTTGGGGTGAGGGTACGGAGCGCGCAGCACCCGCACCGATCTGGCAACGCGAAGCTTCGCCCGCACCCTCATCCGCCCCTGCGGGGCACCTTCTCCCGACGGGAGAAGGGAGAGGCCAAAGCCCCTCTCCCCCCGGGAGAGGGGTTGGGGTGAGGGTACGGAGCGCGCAGCGCCCGCACCGATCTGGCAACGCGAGGCTTCGCCCGGCCCTCATCCGCCCCTTGGGGCACCTTCTCCCGACGGAAGAAGGAAACGCGCTGCCGATCAGCGTTAGTGCCCCGCTTTTGCCAATCCCCAATTCCCAATCCCTAATCCCGACCTCAAGCCATCCCAAATCCCGACTCCCTACCCCTCTCTCCCTTGCCCCGCCATTAACACTTCGTTAACGTAACCTCCCCCGCCCGCTTTGGAGAGCCACGTGTCGCTACCGGTCTCGCGCCGTTCCTTCCTGTCTCTGGCCACCTCCGGCCTGGCGCTCGGCGCCGTTGGTCTGGCGCCCGTCGCGGAGGCGGCACGGCGCAAGGCAGACGCCGCCGCAGCCGCGACACCTGGTGTGGCACCGGCGGCCGGCACCGTGTACCTGAACTTCAACGAATGCCCGTTGGGCCCTGCGCCCGCGGCACTGGCGGCGGCGCAGGCGATCCTGCCGCGTAGCGGTCGCTACCTGTTCGAGCTGTCGGACGCACTGATCGCCGCCTTCGTCGGCGAGCAACGCCTGCCGGCCGACCACGTGGCCGTCTATCCCGGCTCCAGCGAGCCGCTGGCCCGCGCCGCGCGCGCCTTCACCTCGTCGCGCGCCGGTGTGGTGGTGGCCGATCCAACGTTCGAAGCCGTGGCCGATGTCGCCGCCGCGCATGGCGCACCGGTGCGGCGGGTGCCGCTGCGCGCCGACGGTGCGCACGACGTCAAGGCCATGGCCAGCGCCGACCCGAACGCCGGCCTGATCTACCTGTGCAATCCCAACAACCCGACCGGTTCGATCACCAAGCGCGCCGACATCGAATGGCTGCTGGCCAACAAGCCCGCCTCCAGCGTGCTGCTGGTCGACGAGGCCTACCTGCATTACAGCGACGAGCCGTCGGTGATCGATCTGATCGGCCAGCGCCAGGACCTGCTGGTGCTGCGCACCTTCTCCAAGCTGTACGGCATGGCCGGGCTGCGCCTGGGCCTGGCGGTGGCCGCGCCGGGGCTGCAGACCAAGCTGGCCGCGTTCGGCCAGAATCCGGTGTCGGTGCCCGCCCTCGCCGCCGGTATCGCCAGCCTGCAGGACCTGCAACTGGTGCCGACGCGCCGCGCCGAGAACGCGCGCATCCGCGACGCCACCATCGCCTGGCTGCAGAGCAAGGGCTACAAGTGCCTGCCGTCGCAGGCTAACTGCTTCATGGTCGACGTCAAGCGCGACGGCGCCGCCTTTGCCGCGGCGATGGCCAAGCAAGGCGTGATCGTCGGCCGCAGCTGGCCGATCTGGCCGAAGCTGGTGCGCGTCACCGTGGGCAGCGAAGCGGAGATGCTGCGGTTTCGGGATGCGTTTGTTAAGGCGCGCAAGTAGCGCGCGCCGGCAATCGGGAATGGAGAATCGGGAATCGTAAAAGCGGGTTGCCGTGCGACTGAGACCCGGCTGGTTTTGCCCTGGCATTCCCCTTGCGAATTCGCGATTCGCTAGCCTCGGCGCCAACGCTCGATTGGCGGTGAGTCGGGATTCGGGATTGGCTTAACAGGCGGGATTCGGGAAGGGGATTGGAAATTCGCAAGAGCCAAAGCCAGGGGCTTTGGCATCGGCTGCGGCCGCACCCTCATCCGCCCCCTTCGGGGGCACCTTCTCCCGGTGGGAGAAGGGAAAGCTTGCCAGGTGTCAGCGGCAGGGAATCGCTCTTACGATTCCCCATTCCCGATTCCCCAATCCCGGCCCCACGCTACCAGCGCGGGGCCTTCGTCAACGGCGGTGCCTGGTGCTGGCGGTCGTAGGCGCGCAGGTCGTCGCGGATGTGGGCGATGCGCTGGCGGCCCAGGGCGTTGCGGCTGTCGTCCAGGACCACGCCATCGAGCAACTCGCCCATGCGCTGCACGGTCGGCAGCATCTTCTCCCAGGCGTCGAGGGCGGTCAGCGGCGCCGGCAGGGTCAGGAAGAAGGCGATCGCCGGGGTCTCCATCTCGCGGATGTGCGCCATGTCGAAGCTGCCCGGCTTCATGATGCTGGCCATGCTGAAGATCGGGCCGCGCTCGGGATGCCCTTCCACCAGGCGGTGGAACACGTTCATGTGACCGAAGGTCAGGCCGGTCTTCTCCGCGGCCACCACGATGTCCTCGCCGCGCAACACCTGCCCGGCACGGGCGGCGACGTACAGCGAGACGATCTTGTCGAAATCCTGGCTCGGCCGCTTGCCGAGGTCGGCGCCGGGCGACTCCGCCGCGGGCAGGCCCAGGTCGGGCTGGCGCGCTTCGCCGTCCGCACCATCCGCAGTCAGCGCGTCATCGCCGACAGCCGGGGCGGCGTCGCCCAGCGAGGGTTCGCGGCGCGGCGCGGCCGGATCGGCCGACTCCACGCGCCGGCCCTGGCTCGGTTTCTTCGGGCGGCCGAACAGGAAGATCGCCGCAATCAACAGCAAGCCGGCGGCGAGGATGCCGATGCGTAGCATTGCCATGTCGGACATTCAGGGGTTACTCCGGCAAGGGTACACAGGGGGAAAATAACTGCTTGGTGCGCACGACGTCTGCCAGTACAGGGACAACGCCTCGACGCGCATCACGTCCTTTAGCATGTCACGTCAGGCCGCGCCCGCCAAACGCGCGGCCTCCTCGAGGTCCACGCTGACCAGGCGGCTGACGCCGGGCTCGCGCATGGTGACGCCGCTGAGCTGATGCGCCGCCTCCATCGTCGCCTTGTTGTGGCTGACGAACAGGAACTGCACCTTCTCGCTCATTTCCTTGACCATCGCCGCCAGGCGGCCGACGTTGGCTTCGTCCAGCGGCGCGTCCACCTCGTCGAGCAGACAGAACGGCGCAGGGTTGAGCTGGAAGATCGCGAACACCAGCGCCACCGCGGTCATCGCCTTCTCGCCGCCGGACAGCAGCGAGATGCTGGACACGCGCTTGCCCGGGGGGCGCGCCATGATCGCCACGCCGGTGTCCAGCAGATCCTCGCCGGTCAACTCGAGGTAGGCATGGCCGCCGCCGAACAGGCGCGGATACAGCGCCTGCACGCCGGAATTGACCCGGTCGAAGGTGTCCTTGAAGCGGCCGCGGGTCTCGCGATCGATCTTGCGGATGGCGTCCTCCAGGGTTTCCAGCGCGGTGTTCAGGTCGACGTCCTGCGCTTCCAGGTACTCGGCGCGCTGCGCGGCCTCGCCGTACTCGCTGATCGCCGCCAGGTTGACCGGTTCCAGCCGGCGCATGCGTCCATCGATCTGCTGCACCGCCTGCTCCCACTCGGCCGGGTCGGCCTGCTCGGGCAGGCCATTGATGACGTCCTCCAGCACGAAGCCGGCCTTGACCACCGCCGCCGACAGCTGCTCGGCGCTGAGCACCAGCGCCTGCTGGTCGAGCCGGCGCTGGGCGATGCGCTCGCGCTGCGCCAGCGCCTGTTCGTCGCGCTGCTGGCGGGTCTGCTCCAGCGCGCGCAGTTCGTTGTCGATGCCGTCGAGCAGCGCGCGCGCCTCGCCGAGCGCGCGATCGGTGCGCACGCGCTCGCTCAGCGCGGCCTGGTGCTCGGCCTCCAGGGCCAGCACCGGCGAATCGCCCTCGTTCAACTGCGCGCTGAGTTCGCCCAGACGCGCGTCCAGCTGCCCGCGCTGGTTGCCCATGCGCTCCAGCGCCTGGCTCAGCGAGGCGATCTGGGTGCGCTGCGACTCCAGGGTCAGGGCCAGCGCGTGCGAGGCCTCGCGCACCCGCCGCGCGGCGTCGCGGGCCAGGTCGCGCGCCTCGGTGAGCTGACGGCGCTCGCTTTCCAGCGCATGCCGCACCGACTCCAGGTCGCCCATGCTGGTGACCGCGTCCTCCAGCTTGGAGCGCGCCTCGCGCGCTTGCTCGCGGCTGCTGTCCAGGGTTTCCAGCAGCTGCGCGACCTCCAGCTCGATACGCTCGATGCGGGTGCGCGCGGCGTCGACCTTGCCTTGCTGGCTCTGCAACTGTCCGGCCAGTTCGGAGGCGCTGCGGTGCGCCTGGTACAGCTGGCGCTGCGCGTCCTCGCGCTGCTGCTCGCCGGCCAGCAGTTGCGCGCGCAGTTCGCCCAGGCGGTGTTCGAGGTCGGCCTCGCGCTCCTGCAGCGTCTCGATCTGGCCACGCAGGCTCTGGATCTCGCGCTCGCGCAGCAGCGCGCCCTGCTTGGCCGCGCCGGAGCGCGACACCCGCAGCCAGCCCTGGCCCAGGCGCGCACCGTCGCGGGTGACGATGGAATCGCCCTCGCCCAGCTGCGGCAGCAACGCCCGCGCCGCGCTCAAATCCTCGGCGGCATGCAGCCGCGCCAGCAGCCGGCGGATCGCGATCGGCCCCTGCACCTTGGCCGCGAGCGAGGTCGGCGCGAAGGTCTCGGCCGCATCGGCGCCGCTGACCAGGGCGATGCGGCCTTCGCCGAGTTCGCCCAGGGCGTCGACCAGGGTTTCCGGCGCCTCCACCAGCACGCCTTCGATCAACTGCCCGAGCGCGCCTTCGACCGCATTCTCCCAGCCGCTCTCCACGCTGAGCCGCTCGCCGACGCGCGCCGCCGAATCCAGCCCGCGCGCCTGCAGCCAGACCACCGCCGCGCCCTGCTCCTGGCCGAGCGCGGCCTGCTGCAGGGTTTCCAGCGACGACAGCCGGCCGCGCGCGGACTGCGCCTGCTTGCGCACGTCGGCCAGTTCGGCCTGGGCGCTGCGCTGCTGGTCCTGCAGCGCCGCCACGGCCTGCTTGCGCGCCTCGACCTGCTCGTTCAGGCCATCCAGCGCGGCGCGCTGGGTCTCGTGCTGCAGTTCCAGCTGCGCGAACGCCTCGGCCAGCGCGTCCAGGTCCAGCCCGGCGCGCTCGGCCAGCAGCGCCTCGCGGCGGCGCTCTGCCTCCAGCGACTGCCGGTCCAGGTAATCGACGCGGGTGCGCTCCACCTCGCCGGCGCGCGAGGCCTCGGCGGTGTTGCGCTGATGCGATTCCCAGCGCTGCTGCCAGTCGGCCAGGCGCGCCTCGGCCTCGCGCAGCGCTTCCTGCTTGTATTCGTTGTCTTCCTGCAGTTGCTCCAGCTGCGGGCCGGCCACGTCCACCGATTCGCGCAACAGCGCCAGCTTGGCCTCGTCGGTGCCGATGTGCTGGCCGAGCTCGGCGAGCGCCAGTTGCGCCTCGTCGCGCGCCTTGTGCAGGCGCTGCGACAGGTCGCGCTGGTGCTGTATCTGCTGTTCGATCCTGGCCAGGGTGCTGCCGACCTTGTAGACCTCGGCCTGCGCGGTGCTCAGCGCCTCGGCGGCTTCCTCGCGGCGCACGCGTCCGGTCTCGATGCGCGCCTCTGCATCGCGCTGCTCGGCGATCAGTTGCTGCAGGCGGGTCTCTTCCTGGCCCAGCGCCTCGCGCAGGCCCTGCAGGCGCCCGTCCAGGCCGCGGTATTCCAGCGCCTTCCACTGCGCGTCCTTGATCCGCCGTTCTTCCTGCAGCGCCTGGTACTGCTCGGCCTGGCGCGCCTGGCGCTTGAGGTGCTCGAGCTGCTTGCCGATCTCCTCGCGCAGGTCGCCCAGCCGCTCCAGGTTCTCGCGGGTGTGGCGGATGCGGGTCTCGGTCTCCTTGCGCCGCTCCTTGTACTTGGAGATGCCGGCGGCCTCCTCCAGGTACACGCGCAGGTCCTCCGGGCGCGCCTCGATGATCTGGCTGATCATGCCCTGCTCGATGATCGAGTAGCTGCGCGGGCCCAGGCCCGTGCCCAGGAACAGGTCGGTGATGTCGCGGCGCCGGCACTTGGTGCCGTTGAGGTAGTAGCTGCTGCTGCCGTCGCGGCTGACCTGGCGCTTGACCGAGATCTCGTTGAACGAGGCGTACTCGCCGGAGATGGTGTGGTCGGAGTTGTCGAAGATCAGTTCCACCGTGGCCTGCGACACCGGCTTGCGCGCCGAGGAACCGGAGAAGATCACGTCGGTCAGCGAATCGCCGCGCAGGCGGCTGGCCGAACTTTCGCCCATCACCCAGCGCACCGCGTCGATGATGTTCGACTTGCCGCAGCCGTTCGGACCGACGATGCCGGTCATGTTGGTCGGCAGGTGCAGCGTGGTCGGATCGACGAAGGACTTGAAGCCGGACAGCTTGATGGTCGACAGGCGCATGGTGCGGGCAATCCATGGCAGGCGCCGCCGGCATTCCGAGCTGCGCTGCCGCTAATGAAGATCCAGGTGAGGTCCTGCTTCCAACCCATTGATGCGGCTACACCACCGGGTCGACATCGGACACGAGTCGCTGAGTATAGCGGCCCCTGCGCGGCACTGGGGCGGCCTGCGCCGGGTGGCGCCGATGCGACGGCGATCGCACATGCAGGCGACCGGTCGCCAGCCGTGCAAGCCAGGGCCACACGACCCGCCGACGGCGGCGCAGGTCGGCACAAACGACACGGGCACCTTGCGGTGCCCGTGTCGGTACAGCGATGACGACGCGATCAGGCGTCGGCTTCGACCACGACCTTGACCGTGGTTTCCACGTCGGCGTGCAGGCGCACCAGCACCTCGTACTCGCCGATGTTGCGGAACGCGCCTTCGCCCAGCACCACTTCGCCCTTCTCCAGCGGCATGCCGGCGGCGGTGAAGGCTTCGGCGATGTCGCGCGGGCCGACCGAGCCGTACAGCTTGCCTTCGGTGGACGCGTTGGCCTTGACGGTCACGCTGGCGCCTTCCAGCTTGGCGGCACGGGCTTCGGCGTCGTCGTGGATCGACTTGGCCTTGGCTTCGTACTCGGCGCGCTTGGCTTCGAACTCGGCGATGTTGGCGGCGGTGGCCGGCACGGCCTTGCCCTGCGGCACCAGGTAGTTGCGGCCGTAGCCCGGCTTGACGTCGACCTTGTCGCCGAGGCCGCCCAGGTTGGTCACTTTCTGCAGAAGAATCAGTTGCATGGTCTTGCTCCGTTATTCGTTAGCGTCGGCACGCGGCCGCCGCAACGGGTGCTGTCCGAATAGGAGAAGCCGGGATTGGGGATTCGGGAATCGGGATTTGCACCCGATCGGCACCGCACTCTTCGATCGCCAGACTTCGGTTGAATGCCCGCACCGGGAGGTGCGGGCCGTGTTGCGTTCCGGGAGACCCGGAATCAAACGTCGTGGTTGTCCGTGTACGGGATCAGCGCCAGGAAACGCGCGCGCTTGACCGCCGTGGCCAGCTGACGCTGGTACTTGGACTTGGTGCCGGTCACGCGGCTCGGCACGATCTTGCCGTTCTCGGTGAGGTACTGGCGCAGGGTGTTGAGATCCTTGTAGTCGATCTCTTTGACGCCCTCGGCGGTGAACTTGCAGAACTTGCGACGACGGAAGAACTTGGACATGAGCGTGCTCCTTAGGCGGCTTCGGCGGCGTCGCCGTCGGTTTCGGTGGCGGCGGCGGGCGCATCGCCCTCTTCGTCGTCGCGACGACGGCGCTCACCGCGCTCGGGCTTGTCGGCCTTCTCGTCCTTGCTCTTCATGATCAGCGACTGCTCGGTGTCCGGACCGTCGCGCTTGATCACCAGGTGGCGCAGCACCGCGTCGTTGAAGCGGAAGCTCTCGACCAGCTCGCTCAGCACGGCCTGGTCCACTTCGATGTTCAGCATGACGTAGTGGGCCTTCACCAGGTTCTGGATCGGGTACGCCAGCTGGCGGCGGCCCCAGTCTTCCAGACGGTGGATGGTGCCCTTGCCGTTCTCGACCAGCGACTTGTAGCGCTCGATCATGGCCGGGACCTGCTCGCTCTGATCCGGGTGGACCAGGAACACGATTTCGTAATGACGACTCATGGTGTTTACCTTTCGGATGTGGCCTTGCGGCCGGACAGCCCCCCGCGGTGGTGACGGCGGTGGGGCAAGGACTCCCGCCGGGAAGGCAGGAAGCCGCACATTATGGCGTAGAAGTGCCGCCACGGACAAGCTGTCGAAGCGGAGGCGGAATGAATGTCCTGGCTTAACGAAGCCGGGACCCGGGGCCCGGGTCCCGGAAAGCAAGGCCGCCCGGCCTCTCGTGGCGAGATGTCTCAACCCACCTGCACGAAGAAGGGATCCGGACCGCTCTTCCGGGTCCCCGGTCCCGGGCCCCGGGTCCCGGCTTCCCACCCCATATCGACATGCAGGCGATGCTGGCCGCACTGCAGGCAACGGAACAGGCAGCCGACCAGCGTGCCGTCGCGGGACAGCCGCGCCAGCAGCCAGTCCGCATCGCGCGGGGTGACCTCGACGATGTCGGGCATGACCTCGTCCAGGATCGGCGCGAGGTCATCGCCCCCGGCGTAGCCAAGGAAGGCGCAGGGCTGATCGCAATGGCTCAGCCACACCGGCTGCTGCCAGGCCGAATACCCCGGCGTGCGGGTGCAGATCGCCTGCAGCAGCGCGGCATCGATGGCCGGCGGCGCGTCGTCCGGGTTGGGCGAGACGCCCTCGATCTCCGCCCAGTCGTTGAACTCGCCCTCGAAGCGGGCCGCGGCGCGACCGTCGGCGATGCACCAGGGACACAGGAACTGCGGACTGTCGCCGACACAGTAGAACGGCCCCTGGTAGTGCCAGGCACGGGTTTCGCCGCAGCAATCGCAGACGCCGTCTTCCTGCGCGAAGCACAGCGCATAGGCGTTGGGATGATGGAGGAACTGAGGCAGTTGCATGCGAACCGATACCGCCCTGCCCTACGTCCTCCGCGGAGGAGGCCGCTTGGCCGGCGCGGCGACGCTCAGGGCGCGTCGGCGTGCGCGGCGTCGGTGGTGAAGCTCTCGCCGCAGCCGCATTCGGCGGTGGCATTCGGGTTGCGGAACACGAAGGTCTCGCCAAGGCCCTGCTTGCCGAAGTCGATCTCGGTGCCGTCCACCAGCGGCAGGCTGGTGGCATCGACGTAGATGCGCACGCCATCCTGCTCGAACACCGCGTCGTCCGGACGTGCCTCGCGCGCCAGGTCGGTGACATGGCCCCAGCCGGAACAGCCGGTGCGCTCGACGCCGAAGCGCAATCCCAGCGCGCCAGGCGTCTGCGCGACGAAGCGCTGCACGCGGGCATGGGCGACGGGGGTGAGATGGACGGCCATGGCGACGACTCCGGACAACTGCGAGCGGACATTATAGGGAGGACGGCGGCCGATCGCCGCCACGCCTCGCAAGCGCTGCGCTCCAGCCAGTACACTTGCCCCTTCCATATCGAGTCGCTGCGGCGAGGATTCAAGTCATGACGGTGGTGAGCGTTGCACATGCGCTGGCCGGGAAGATCCCGGAAGGCGGCGAAGTCACGGTGCGGGGATGGGTGCGCACGCTGCGCGGATCTGCCGGACTGGCTTTCATCAATGTGAGCGACGGCTCCTGCTTCGCCCCGATCCAGGTGGTGGGGACCGACGCGCTGCCCAACTTCGACGAGGTCAAGCGGCTCACCGGCAGCTGCTCGCTGATCGCCAAGGGCGTGCTGGTGAAGTCACAGGGCAAGGGCCAGTCGTTCGAGATCCAGGCCAGTTCCGTCGAAGTGGTCGGCTGGGTCGAGGACCCGCTGACCTACCCGATCCAGCCCAAGCCGATGTCGCCGGAATTCCTGCGCGAGGTCGCACACCTGCGCCCGCGCACCAACCTGTTCGGCGCGGTGACGCGCATCCGCAACTGCCTGGCGCAGGCGGTGCACCGCTACTTCCACCTCAACGGCTACAACTGGATCAGCACGCCGATCATCACCACCTCCGACGCCGAAGGCGCCGGCCAGATGTTCCGCGTTTCCACGCTGGACATGGCCAACCTGCCGCGCGACGCGCAGGGCCAGGTCGACTTCGGCCGCGACTTCTTCGGCAAGGAGACCTTCCTGACCGTATCCGGCCAGCTCAACGTCGAGGCCTACTGCCTGGCGCTGAGCAAGGTCTACACCTTCGGCCCCACCTTCCGCGCCGAGAACAGCCACACTACCCGCCACCTGGCCGAGTTCTGGATGATCGAGCCGGAGATCGCCTTCGCCGACCTGGCCGAGGACGCGCGGGTCGCCGAGGACTTCCTGAAGTACCTGTTCCGTGCGGTGCTGGAAGAGCGTGCCGACGACCTGGCGTTCATCGCCGAGCGTGTCGACAAGACCGCGATCAGCAAGCTGGAGACCTTCATCAACTCGCCGTTCGAGCGCATCGAGTACGGCGACGCGATCGGCTTGCTGCAGAAATCCGGGCAGAAGTTCGAGTTCCCGGTGGAATGGGGCCTGGACCTGCAGACCGAGCACGAGCGCTGGCTGACCGAGCAGCACGTCGGCCGCCCGGTGGTGGTGACCAACTACCCCGAGCACATCAAGGCCTTCTACATGCGCCTGAACGACGACGGCAAGACCGTGGCGGCGATGGACGTGCTGGCCCCCGGCATCGGCGAGATCATCGGCGGCAGCCAGCGCGAGGAACGCCTGGACGTGCTCGACGCGCGCATGCAGCAGTTCGGCCTGGATCCGCAGCATTACGGCTGGTACCGCGACTTCCGCCGCTACGGCACGGTGCCGCACGCCGGCTTCGGCCTGGGCTTCGAGCGCCTGGTGGTGTACGTGTGCGGGCTGAGCAACATCCGCGACGCCATCCCCTACCCGCGCGCGCCGGGCAGCGCCGAGTTCTGAGCCGGCCAGGGGAGCGCGCGCCATGATCCTGTTCTTCGCGCTGTGCTTCGTCGGCGTGGCGATCGCCGGGGCCAGCGCGTTCCTGATCTTCTGGCCGCTGACCCTGGTGCACATCCGCGACCGCCATCCGCCGCTGGTGGCGGCGTTCGGGCCGGGCGCCTTCCTCAAGCCGGTCGCGCTCGGCTGGCTGCTGGCGCGGCGCTACCGCCCGCTGGGCGACCGCGGGCTCTCCGGGCTGGCGACGCCGGCCTGGCTGTCGCTGATGACCATCTTCTTCGGCCTGGGCATGGCCGCCCTGCTCTGGCTGCTTTCCCTGGTGATCCCATGACTTCAGATTCCCCCTCCCACGATCAGTGGTACCTGGCCAGTCTCGGCCGCCTGCTGGTGTGGGCGCGCCTGCGCGTGCGCGACGCCGGCACCGCCGAGGTGCTGGACAGCGACGGCAATACGCTCAGCTACGACAGCGAGGACACCGCCCGCGCGGCGCTGTTCGACGCCGAGTTCGTCGCTTTCGATGGTCTCGACGAAGACGATGCGCGGGCGCGCGGCTTCTCGTTGAGCGAGGTGTCGCCGCCGCAGGCCGACGACGACGCCGGCCTGCGCGGACGCATGACCCAGAGCCTGGGCGCGCGCGCCTGACCTGGCGATGCACGTTCCGCCCGCCTTCGCCGAACACGACCTGGGCGCGCTGGACGCGCTGATCGCGCACCACCCGTTCGCCACCCTGGTCACCGTCGCCGACGGCCTGCCCTGCGCCACGCCGTTGCCGGTGCTGTACCGGCGCGACGGCGCGCGCATCCTGGTCGAAGGCCATTGGTCGCGGGCCAACCCGCAGGCCCGGCACGCCGGGCCGGCCTTGCTGATCGTGCACGGCCCGCATGCCTACGTCTCGCCGGGCTGGTATCCGGACAAGGACGCGATGGCGCGGGTGCCGACCTGGAACTACGCCACGGCGCACCTGCACGGTCACCTGCAGCCCAGCGACGACGAGGCCATGCTGGCCGATGTGGTGGCGCGGCTGAGCGAACGCCACGAGCGCGCGTTGGGCAGCGACTGGCGCTACGAGCCGGACAACGACGCGCACCGGCGCCAGTTGCGCGGCATCGTCGGCTTCCACCTGGAGGTCGAGCGGGTCGAACTGAAGTTCAAGCTCAGCCAGAACCATCCGCCGGCGAACCAGGCCGCGGTGCGCGAGGCGTTGCAGGCCCAGGCCGACGCCGGCGCGCAAGGCATTGCGGCACTGATGCGCGCGCGACGCCAGGACTGAACGCGCGGCCGCGATCCAGCGTGGCGAGCACGACCGAACGCAGAGCGGTCAGGCCTGGCCAATGAAGCGCAGCAGCGACCGCAACGCATGCGTGATGCATGAAGATCGCGAGCGCCGGGCGCGCCGCCTGGCGGCTGCACCGCCATGACGCGCGCGCCACTCAGCCGCAACGGCTGGCCGGTCCTTGGCGGTCGCGATCGGCGCGGTGTGCGCTGGCGCGGCCGCCGTCCAGCGGCGACAGGCCTTCGCGGATCGCGTACCGGGTCAACTGCGCGATGCTCTGCATGCCCAGCTTGAGCATGATGTGCTCGCGATGGGTGCCGATGGTCTTGACGCTGATGTGCAGGCGCGCGGCGATCTCCTTGGTCGACAATCCCTCGGACAGCAACTGCACGATCTCGCGTTCGCGCGAGGTCAGCAGCGTATAGGCGGAAACCGCGTCACCGGGCGGGCAGCGGTACTCGCTGACCAGCGACTGCGACAGCTGCGGGCTGATGTACAACTGATCGTTGCCGACCTGCTGGATCGCGCGCAGCAATTCGTGGAAGGTGCTGTTGCGCGCCAGGTAGCCCTTGGCGCCGGCGTCGATGGCCGCGCGTACGTTGACTGCGGCATCGGAGGCGGCAATGCAGATGGCCTTGCTGCGCGGGCTGCGCTGCAGTAGCCGACGGGTGGCCTCGATGCCGTTGAGTCCCGGCAGCATCACATCCATCAGCACGACGTCCGGCTGCTGCCGGGTCACCAGTTGCACGCACTCCAGTCCGTCGACCGCGTGGCCGACCACGTCGATGTCCGGCGTATTGTCCAACAGGGCCACCATGCCCTCCAGCACGATGCTGCGTTCGGCGGCAATCACGATACGTGTGTTCATTCTCTACCTGTGTTGGTAATGGAACTCCCAACGCGCGACCGCGCGGCAACCCGCGTCCGCTGCAGTGCGACGCGCCCCTTTTTTCAACCGATGCGACAGCGCGGAACCTGCGCTTGCGTTACGTCCTCAGCTTGTCACGCTGGGCCATGGCGGCCATCGGCTTCAGGCTGATATGGATGGCGGCGACGGCTGAACTTGTGCGGATTGCCGCATTAGTCTCGGTTTGTAGACAGAATCCCGTGCTAGGGCGCACACGCTGTGACGCAGAACGAAGTCCTGCGCCGACGAACGATGGTGGGACGCCGGCGATACGCCGGCATGCTCATTCCGCAGCAGCGGTTGGCGGCGGTGGTGGTGGCGGTAACCGGGCGGCCTCCACCTGCAGCATGGCGCGGGCGAACTCGGCGAGCCGCTGCTGGATCGCGGCCGGCGGCGTGCCGGCCTCGATCGACTGCTGCAAGGCCATCAACTGCGCGGCCAGCTCGCCCTGCCAGCGCATGCGCTCGGTGTCGTTGCTGGCGCGCTGCACTTCCAGCGACGCCTGCGCCTGCGCGGAGGTGTCGCCGCGCACGAGCGTTTCCATGGCGTCGACCAGGCGCTGCAGCAGGCGATACACCGCGGTGGCGGAAAAGCCGCCGAGCATCGCCAGGGTCGGCTTGCCGAAGCTGCGCATGCCACCGCTTTCGAACAGGTCCGGCGGCAGCACCTCGACCAGGATCAGGCCGGCGATCAGGCCCAGGATCATGCGTGCGCCGTAGGAGGCGTCGTACTTGGGGTCGTAGCTGGCGTCGGCGACGTAGCGGTGCACCTGGAACAGCGAGGAGAACGAGGCGCCCAGGCCGGCGCAGAACAGCAGGAACAGCGCGTTCCACAGCAGCACGCTGCCCGAGGAATCCAGGAACCCCAGGCGCACGTTGTCCGCGCTGACCTTGCTGGACAGCGCCGATGCCACCACCGCGAACAGGAACAACAGCGAGGTGGCGGTCAGCGCGCGCACCAGCGGCAGCGGACCGAGCAAGGTCGCCCAGTGCGGACGGCGCCGCTCGGCGTCGAGCAGGAATACCGCCTGCGGAGTCGCCGGGCGGATCAGTTGCGCCAACCGCCGATGGGTCACCGCCAGTTCGTGCGCGCGCTGCTCGATGTCGCCCGCCTCGCCGTCCGACGAAGCGGCGCATAACAGCATGGACAGCCGCGCAATCAGCTCCGGCGGCACCGCCATGCCATGCTCCAGCGCGTAGCGGGCCATCGCTTCGCACTCCGCACGCAACTGCGGCAGGATGCCCGGCGGCGGCAGGCGCGGCACGGCGTTGCGTGCCGCGCGCAGCCGACGCCACAGGGCGCCGGCCAGCGTCTTGATCCAGACGTTCATCGCAACACTCCTGGACGGAAGCGGTGGCCGGCGCCTGCGTGCGGCGGATTACGGGTTGGCGGGCGCACGCTCCAGCAATGCGTTTTCCCGGCGCGTCCCGGCGCGGTCCACGGTCTGCAGTTCGAGCTTGCCGTCCGGCCTCGCGCGCAGCGTCAGCTGGCCGTCGCCCAGGCGCGCGCAGGTGCCCTGATCGTTCATGTCCAGCGCGTACAGCGCTGCTCCCTCGCGCGTGTCGAGGTAGCGTCCCTGCACCCTGCACTCGCGCGGCGCGCCGTAGCGCAACTGTACCGTGGCGTTGCCCGGCGCCTGCGGCGTCGCGGCGACGCTCAGCTGCACGGTAACTGCCCCATTACCGTAATCGGGACGAATCAACCCGCGCCATGCGCCCTGCAGCGGGCTGGGCTGGCCCGGATCGGTATGCAGCACGACCGGCAGGTCCGTGCCGCCGACATTGAGCCGCAGGTCGTCGCCGCTGCGTTGCACGCGCAGCGGCTTGCCCATCAGCTTGTCGCAGTAGGCGCCGCCATTGATCGACTCCAGCGCGAAGCTGCCGTCCGCTTGCGGCTTGACCAGCAGCGCGCAGTTCAGCGGCGAGCCGAACATCAACCGGGCCTTGCCGTCCCGCTGGACCAGGCGCACCGAGGCCAGGCGCTGCGCGTCCGTCGCCAGGGTGCCGTTCCATTCGCCGGGCGGCAGCGCCTCGGCACTGGCCGCTGCGACCGGCGCGGCAGGCGTAGGCGCCTGCGGCGCGGCAACGGCGGCGGACGGCAGGGCCAGGCACAGCCCCAGCCAGAGCGGGAAACGCGCAACACCACGCGAACGGATACGCATGCGACTCTCCTGTTGGATATGAAGGTAAAACGAAGGGCGCGGTCAGGACAGACCGAACCGGATCAGCGCCAGGACGGCCGCCACGAGAAACAGTACGGCAAGCAGCCACAGCGCCCGGCGTCGACGCCGGCGCAGCCGCTGCGCGCGGGCCAGCGAGCGCAGGTCGATGTGCAGTTCTCGGCACCACAGGTCGGTGTCGTGCCGGGACAGGATGAAGCCGTGTCTACGCATGTGCGCTCTCCTGGGCGGGATCGTGCGGGGCGGGCGCGTCGGACAGGTGCCACAGCTTCAGCCGCTGACCGTCGAACAGCACCTCGCCGATCGGGGTATGGGTACCGCGGAACAGGACCTGCAAGCGGTGGCCGGGCCGGCGCGGCCGGCGCGGCTGCACCTGCAGCAGCAGGCGCGGCGCCTCGTCCGGCACGTCCACCACGTCCAGTTCGACGTCGAAGGCCAGGGCCAACTCGCCGATCTGCGGCAACTGCCAGGCGCGCAGTTCCCACAACGGGATCTGCAGCGACGGCGGCTCGGCCGCGTCCGTTTCCACCTGCAGCGTCTCGCCTGCGCCGAAGCAGGCGCGCAATGCCTGTGCGTGACGCGCGCGGCAGCGCCGCTGCGCATCCAGCAAGGCCGCCGACAGCCCCTGCAGGAACAGGTCGAACTCGCAGCGCAGCCTGGCCATCAGTCGTCCTTCAACCAGCCGGGCTTGCGCGGAAAGCCCACGTGGTAGCACAGCCACTGCATCACCACCTGGTGCTCGCCGATCTGCAGCACGGCGAAATTCTTCTCGGTGCCGATGATCGCGCCCTTCGGCGAATCGCTCAGGCAGCGGTTGAGCAAAGCCCGCGCCGCCTCGATCTGCTCGGGCGACTGCATCTGCGTCGGGTTGTCGCTACCGACCACGACCCGCTTGACGAACTTGACTTCAGTAAGGTCGAACATCGTTGACGAGTCCCCCGACGAGATGGTTCAACGGACCGCTATGGGATTACGGGTTGACCGCGATCGGCTTGCCGATCTTGCGCGGCGCCACCGAGGTCTGCAGGATGTCCAGCACCCGCGCCAGGCCTTCCGGCGGACCCTTGTCGGCGGCATGCACCGAGACGTGGTACTTGGCCGAGTTGTCCGAGCTGCGCGTGTTCTCCTTGCTGGTGGAGACCGAGCCCTGGATGTGCACCTTGGCCTTGAACAGGCCGAAGCCGTATTCCACGTCCGCCGACAGCGACGCCGAGGCATCGGTCTTTTCCTTGGAGGAAAAGGACGACTTCACTTCCATGTCGAAGGTGATGTCCACGGTCTGGATGCTCAGGCTGGGCACGTTGACGATGGCCAGCAGCGGCACTTCCAGTTCGACGTCCTCCTCGGCGATGCCACCGGCCTTGTCCGGGTCGTCGACCGGCCGCTTGAAGCGGAAGCTGGCGGTACGGGTGGCGCCGGTCGCCTGCGGATTCTTCGGGTCGGGGTTGTCCGGCGGCAAGAAGCCGATGACGCGGATGAAATCGGCGGTGGCGCGGGCCAGTTTGACCTGCGCGTCGCAGGCCGCATCCAGCGGGCCGCCGATCAGGTCGCCCATCGGCAGACCCTTGAATTGACTTGACATGTTGACGAGTTCGTCAGCCATTGCAGTGACTCCTTAGTTGGTGGGATTGGTTACATCGTCCGTGCCCGCGACGTCCGGCTTGTCGGCCATGACCGTCTTGAACACGCCCTGCGTCTGCGCCAGATGGTTCAGCAATCTGGCAGCTCCGTCAGTCGGTTCGGTCCCCTCCACGCGCAACACGACGTGGACGGCACTCTGGCGCTGGCTCCGCGCGCTGGCGCTGGTATCCACGCGCACGCTGGAACGGGTGGCGGTGCGCTTGGCCTGCCAGGCACCGCGCGGGCCGGGCGACTCCGGCGCGAAGAAGCCGTCGGCGGATTGCAGGCCGCCGAGGTCGCCGAGCTGCGCATCGAAGCTGATCTCCACGTCCTTGATCCGCAGCACGTTGGTCGAGACCAGCGGCAGCAGCGGCGCGCGGTAGTAGTCCTCGTCGCCTTCGGCGGCCTGCGGGTGCTGCGACGGCAGGCGGATGATCACGCTCTTGGGCCGGTGGAACTCGTCGAAGTAGTCGCCGAGGTTGGCCATCTGGTGCTGCTCGATGCGGTCCTGCGCCTCGATCACGGCGCCGGCCAGCGCTTCGATCAGGTCGTTCAATGCGGTCGGTCCAGCCATGGTCGCTCCTGGGGAAAGAAGGCTGCCGTCGGCGACGGCGGCGGATCGGCGTCGTACGCCGTGTGCGCGCTCAGCTCAGGTCGGGGAAGGAATCGGTGCGCGCCAGCCAGCCCTTGAGAAACTTGGCCAGCGGCGGCCTGGCCGCGACCAGCCGCTGGTAGTAGTCGCGCCGGCCCTGCTTGTAGCGTGCGTACAGATCGCGCTGGTCGGCCGCCAACAGCGCCGCCAGGGTGGCCGAGCCCAACTTGCCGTCCTCCGGCAGCTTCAGCGTCGGAGTCTGCGCATTGAGCACGCGTTGCAGCAGCTTGATGGCGTTGTTGCCGGCATTGACCTGGAAGTCGAACAGGATGTTGACCAGCGGCTGCAGCGCGATCTCGTCACCATGCACCGCATTCCAGTAGCAGGTCTTGTAGATCACCCCGGCCTGCGCGTCGGTGAGCGCGCGCAGGTTGTCCAGGGTCGGTTCCAGTTGCAGCAGGCTCTTGGCGTACACGCGGAAGGTCGCCAGGGTGATGCCCTTGTTGGTGGCGCCGCCCGGATCGACCGGATCGTTGACGAAGCCGCCCTCGTGCTTGAGCAGGGTCGAAAAGAACGCGTTGAAGTCGGCCATGGGATCCTCCGCTGATGCCCGGTGTGGGCGTGGAGGAAGTCTGCGCAGCGGGCCGCGCCAACGGGATCGGCAAAAGCCCGATCCGGCGACGCCTGCGCACTGAGGCGCCGCGGCCCTCATGCGCGTCGGCGTATGCGTCAGCTGCACGCCGGACCCAGGCTTCTGGAATAATGCGACGCTATGAGCAAAATCGCGCAACTCCTGGACAACAACCGCTCCTGGTCCGAACGCATCAACCGCGAGGATCCGGAGTTCTTCAGCCGCCTGTCCAAGCAGCAGACCCCGGAGTACCTGTGGATCGGCTGTTCCGACTCGCGGGTGCCGGCGAACCAGATCATCGACATGGCGCCGGGCGAGGTGTTCGTCCACCGCAACATCGCCAACGTGGTGGTGCATACCGACCTCAACTGCCTGTCGGTGATCCAGTTCGCGGTCGAGGTGCTGAAGGTGCGGCACATCCTGGTGGTCGGCCACTACGGTTGCGGCGGAGTGCATGCCGGCCTGACCCGCGCGCGGCTGGGCCTGGTCGACAACTGGATCCGCCACGTCACCGACGTGGCCGAGAAGCACGAGCACTGCCTGCAGCAGGCCGGCGCGCTCAACGTGCAGCACGCGCGGCTGTGCGAACTCAACGTGCTCGAGCAGGTGGTCAACGTCAGCCGCACCTCGATCGTGCTCGACGCCTGGGCACGTGGCCAGGAACTGACCGTGCACGGCTGGGTCTACAGCCTGCGCGACGGCCGCGTGCACGACCTGGGCATGGAACTCGGTCGCATCGACGACCTGGTGCCGCGCTACGATGCCGCCCTGGCGCGCATCAGCCAGGACCGCGAGGACCGCTGAGCGGCGCGCGCCGTTCCGTCATCGCCCGCGAGGATCCCCATGCTCCCTGCCCCGTTGAACCTGCACGCCTGGATCGACGCCCACCGGCACCTGCTGAAGCCGCCGGTCGGCAACAAGTGCATGCATGCCGGCGACTTCATCGTGATGGTGGTCGGCGGGCCGAACGCGCGCAGCGACTACCACTACGACGAAGGCCCGGAGTGGTTCTACCAGCTCGAAGGCGAGATGGTGCTGAAGATCCAGGAGGACGGCGCGGTGCGCGAGATCCCGATCCGCGCCGGCGAGACCTTCCTGCTGCCGCCGAAGGTGCCGCACTCCCCGCAACGCGGACCGGAGTCGGTGGGCCTGGTGATCGAGCGGCGACGCCTGCCGCACGAACAGGATGGCCTGCTGTGGTACTGCGAGCGCTGCAACCACCTGCTGTACGAAGCCTACTTCCCGCTGCAGAACATCGAGACCGACTTCCCGCCGGTGTTCGCGCGCTTCTACGCGTCCGAATCGGTGCGCACCTGCGCCGCCTGCGGCCACGTGCATCCGCTGCCGGCCGCTGCCGCCGCGCCGTGACCGCCCTGCGCCCGCGCCGTTCCCCATCGCGATGCTGCGCGGCCTGATCGCGCTCAAGCCGCGCGACGTGCCGGTGCGCGTGGCCCTGCGCAACACCGCCGCGGTGGTCGCGCCGCTGGCGCTGGGCGTGGCCGCCGGCCATGCCGAACTGGGCCTGGCGGTGTCCACCGGCGCGCTCAACACCATGTTCTCCGACCAGCCCGGCCCGTACCGGGCGCGGATGCAGCGCATGCTGATGGCCGCGCTGGCGGCGGGCGTGGCCGCGTTGCTGGGCATGCTGATCGGCGCGCACACGGTCGCACTGGCGCTGTGCGCGCTGCTGCTCGGCCTGGGCGGCGGCCTGCTGGTGGCGCTGGGTCCGGTGGCGGCGCGGGTCGGGCTGACCAGCATGATCCTGCTGGTGGTCAGCGCCGACGTAGGACTGCCGCCTGCGCAGAGCGTGGGCGTGGCCGCGCTGATCTTCGCCGGCGGCGTGCTGCAGATGCTGATGGCGCTGGCGGCCTGGCCGCTGCAGCGCTACCGCCCGGAGCGCTTCGCCCTGGCCGACCTGATGCGGCAACTGGCCGGCCTCGCCCGCCAGCGGCCGAGCGCGACCGCGGCGCCGCCGGCCACCGAAGCGGTGCTCGAGGCAATGGTGATGCTGCACGGCGAACACCGTTCGCGCGGGCGTGCGGTGCAGGCGTTCCGGGTCATCGCCGAGCTGTGCGAACGCGCGCGGCTGGAGCTGCTGACCCTGGCCGATCTGCACGGGCGCCTGGACGCAGCGTCGCCCGCGCGGCTGCCGATCGAACGCGTGCTCGAACGCAGCGCGGTGGTGCTGGACCAGCTGGCGCATGCGCTGGACAGCGCCGAAGACCCCGACGCCGCCAACGACTCGATGACCGGCTTCGACGATCTGGTCGAGGCCCTGGCGCAGGTGCAGGCGCAGACCGAGGACACCCGCGAACGACGCCTGCTGCGCATCGCCGTGGCCCGCGCGCAAGGCCTGGGCGGCCAGCTGCGCGCGCTGGTGCGCAATGGCCGCTGGGCCAGCAGCCGCGGCGAGATCCAGGCCGAACTGGCCGAAGCGCGGCTGCCGCCGGCGTTGCGCCCGCTGGCGCCGCTGCAGACATTGCGGGCGAACCTGAACCTGTCGTCGGTGGCGTTCCGCCACGCGCTGCGCTGTGGGGTATGCCTGGCGCTGGCGGTGCTGTTCGCCCGCTGGCAGGCGATCCCGCACGGCTACTGGATCCCGATGACCACCGCGATCGTGCTCAAGCCGGATTTCGGCGGCACCCTCAGCTTCGGCGCGCTGCGCGTGGCCGGCACCTTCGCCGGGCTGCTGCTGGCCACCGTGCTGGCGCATTTCGTAATGGACGGGGCGGTGGTGCGGCTGCTGTTGCTGACGGTGTTCTGCCTGGGCTTCCGCCTGCTCACCCAGGTCAACTACGGGCTCGGCGTGGCCTGCCTGACCGGCATGCTGGTGCTGTTGCTGTCGTTCGAGGGCATGGCCCCGGGCGAGGCGATCGGCGAGCGCATCCAGGCCACCGTGCTCGGCAGCGCCCTGGCGCTGGCGGCCTACGCGCTGTGGCCGACCTGGGAACGCAAGCACATCCGCGCCATCCTGGCGCAGTTGCTGCTCGCCTACCGCGACCATCTCGACGCGGTGCTGGAGGGGCGCCTGCAGGCGCTGCCGGACACCCGCGCGGCCTCGCGCACCGCCCGCACCAATGCCCAGGCCTCGATCGAACGCCTGCGCGGCGAGCCACGGCGCAAGCGCAACCTGCGCGAACTGACCCTGGCCGAATCCGTGCTGGCCAACGGCAACCGGCTGATCCGCGCCTCGCTGGCGCTGGAGGCGGTGCTGCGCGATGCGCCGCCGTTGCCGCCGCTGCCGGAACTGCCGCAGTTCCGGCAGCAGGCGCACGCCGCACTGACCGAACTGGCCGAGAGCCTGCGCACCGGCACGGCGCCGCCGCAGGCCAGCCTGCGCACGGACGAGCGGCGCCTGGCCGAGGCACTGGCTGCGCAGCAGGACGGCAGCGACGGCGGCGCCCTGGCCGCGCTGGCCGACACCAGCGACCGCGTCGCCGACAGCATCGGCACCCTCACCCACCTGGTTCGCGGTGCGCTGCTGCCGGCCGCGGCGGCATCGAAGGATCCGCCGCCGGTGGGCGCGCAGCGCAGCGGGTGAAGGCGCGTCGTACCGACGGCGCCAGCAACGTCCGCAGCGCCCCAAGCGCCACGCCTCCGGTTAGCTACCTCACGTCGTCCCACACCCTCTAGACTCTCGCCCTGCTTCCAGGAACCCAAGCCGATGAACGAGATCCTGTCCCGCCAGCATGCCATCGCCCTCGACGCCGCCGATCCGCTGCGGGCCCTGCGCCAGGAGTTCCTGTTCCCGCAGCACCAGGGCGCCGACCAGGCCTATTTCGTCGGCAACTCGCTGGGCCTGCAGCCGCGCGGCGCGCGCGCCGCGGTGCAGGAGGTGCTGGACAAATGGTCGTCGCTGGCGGTGGAAGGCCATTTCAACGGCGACACCCAGTGGATGACCTACCACGAACTGCTGGCTGCGCCGCTGGCACGGCTGGTCGGCGCGCATCCGCACGAAGTGGTGGCGATGAACACGCTGACGGTGAACCTGCACCTGCTCATGGTCAGCTTCTACCGGCCCACCCGCGAGCGCCCGGCGATCCTGATCGAGGCCGGCGCGTTTCCTTCCGACCAGCACGCGGTGGCCTCGCAGATCCGCTTCCACGGCCTCGACCCGGCCACCGACCTGATCGAAGTGCAGCCCGACGGCGCCGACGGCACCGTGTCGCTGGCGGCGATCGAGCGCGCCATCGGCGAGCATGGCCCGCGCCTGGCGCTGGTGCTGTGGCCGGGCGTGCAGTACCGCACCGGCCAGGCGTTCGACCTGGCTGCGGTGGCGCAGCTGGCGCGTGCGGCCGGCGCCGCGGTCGGTTTCGACCTGGCCCATGCCATCGGCAACGTGCCGCTGCACCTGCACGATGCCGCCCCGGACTTCGCGGTGTGGTGCCACTACAAATACCTCAACGCCGGCCCCGGCGCGGTCGCCGGCGCCTTCGTGCACGAGCGCCACGGCCACGGCGACACCCCGCGCTTCGCCGGCTGGTGGGGCCACGACAAGCGCACCCGCTTCCGCATGGCGCCCGAGTTCGTCGCCGCGCCCGGCGCCGACGGCTGGCAGCTGAGCAATCCGCCGATCCTGAGCATGGCGCCGCTGCGCGCCTCGCTGGACCTGTTCGAGCGCGCCGGGCTGGACGCGCTGCGGCAGAAGTCGCAGCAGCTCACCGGCTACCTGGAGACGCTGATCCGCGCCCGCCTGGCCGACACCCTGCAGATCATCACCCCGTCCGACCCGGCACAGCGCGGCTGCCAGCTGTCGCTGCGCGTGGCCGGCGGCCGCGAGCGCGGCCGTGCCCTGTTCGAGTACCTGCAATCGGTCGGCGTGCTCGGCGACTGGCGCGAACCGGACGTGATCCGGATCAGCCCGGTGCCGTTGTACAACCGCTACCGCGACGTCTACCGCTTCGTCGAGGAAGTGGAAACCTGGGCCGGCGTCTGAGCCGCCTTTTTCGCGCGGCGGCCTGCCGCGCTTTCCGGACACCGCATTGAACGCATCCCCCCGCAGCATCACCCTGATCGGCGCCGGCCTGGCCGGCTCCCTGCTCGCCATCCTGCTCTCGCGCCAGGGCTGGCAGGTCACCGTCTACGAACGCCGCGGCGACCCGCGCGTGCACGATTACGAGCGCGGCCGCTCGATCAACCTGGCCCTGGCCGAACGCGGCCTGCACGTGCTGCGCCAGGCCGGCGCCGATGCCGCGGTGATGGCCAAGGCGGTGATGATGCGCGGGCGCATGGTGCATTTCGCCGACGGCCAGCAGCAATTGCAGCGCTACGGCCGCGACGACAGCGAAGTGATCTGGTCGGTGCACCGCAACGATCTGAACATCACCCTGCTGCAACTGGCCGAACAGGCCGGCGCGCGCATCCACTTCTACCGGCGCCTGCACACGGTGGATTTCGATGCCGGCTATGCGCGCTTCATCGACGACCGCGACGACCAGCCGCACGACATCCGCTTCGACAGCATGATCGGCGCCGACGGCGCCGGCTCGGCGCTGCGCGCAGCGATGCAGCGCAAGGCGCCGATGGCCGAGCACATCGAGTTCCTCGATCATTCCTACAAGGAACTGGAGATCCCGCCCAGCGCCAGCGGCGGCTTCCGCATCGAACCCAACGCGCTGCACATCTGGCCGCGCGGGCATTACATGTGCATCGCCCTGCCCAACGATGAAGGCACCTTCACCGTCACCCTGTTCCTGCCCAACAAGGGCGAGCCGAGCTTCGCCACGGTGCGCAGCGGCGAGGAGGCGCTGGCGCTGTTCGCGCGCGATTTCGCCGACGCACTGCCGCTGATGCCGCAACTGGCCGAGCACTGGGAACAGCATCCGCCGGGCCTGCTCGGCACGCTGCGCCTGGAGCGCTGGCACCTGGACGGCCGCGCGGTGCTGCTGGGCGACGCCGCGCACGCGATGGTGCCGTTCCACGGGCAAGGCATGAACTGCGCGTTCGAGGATTGCGCGGCGCTGGCCGCGCACCTGCAGCGCGAGCCGGACCTGGCGCGCGCCTACGCCGCCTTCGAGGCCGAGCGCAAGCCCAACGCCGGCGCGATTCAGCAGATGGCGCTGGAGAACTACGTGGAAATGCGCGACCGCGTCGGCGACGCGGGTTTCCTGCTGCAGCGCGAACTCGGCCAGGCCCTGCAGGCACGGCATCCCACCCGCTTCGTGCCGCACTACACCATGGTCACCTTCCTGCGCACGCCGTACGCGCAGGCGCTGGAACGCAGCGAGGTGCAGCGCGACATCCTGGTCCAGGCCACGCAGGGCCACAGCGATCTGTCGCGGATCGACTGGAACCGGCTGGAGCGCATCGTGCACGCGCGGCTGGCACCGCTGGAGGGGGCGCATTGAACCGGCGTACCCTATCCGGATGTCCTATCTTCCCTAGGAGCGCCGCGGCGGACATTCCCGGTAACGCCCGTCGCGGCTGAAGCCGCTCCTACACAAGCACTGCCGCGCTCCGCGCCTCGCCTGCCTTGCCCGGACCATTCGACTCTTCATGCCAGACAGCTTCCTCTTCTACGACCTGGAAACCTTCGGCGCCGATCCACGGCGCACGCGCATCGCGCAGTTCGCCGCGGTGCGCACCGATGCCGAACTCAACGTGATCGAGGAGCCGATCAGTTTCTTCGTCAAGCCGGCCGACGACCTGCTGCCCTCGCCGGTCGCCACCCTGATCACCGGCATCACCCCGCAGCAGGCTTTGCGCGAGGGCGTCAGCGAAGCCGAGGCGTTCGCACGCATCGCCGAGCAGATGGCACGGCCGCAGACCTGCACGCTGGGCTACAACTCGCTGCGCTTCGACGACGAGTTCGTGCGCCACGGCCTGTTCCGCAATTTCCACGATCCCTACGAACGCGAGTGGCGCAACGGCAACTCGCGCTGGGACCTGCTGGACATGCTGCGGCTGATGCACGCGCTGCGCCCGGAGGGCATCGTCTGGCCGCAGCGCGAGGACGGCGCCACCTCGTTCAAGCTGGAGCAACTGGCACTGGCCAATGGCGTGCGCGACGGCGATGCGCACGAGGCGCTGTCCGACGTGTACGCCACCATCGGCATGGCCCGGCACTTCCGCCGCAGCCAGCCGCGGCTGTGGGACTACGCGCTGAAGCTGCGCGACAAGCGCTTCTGCGGCGGCCTGCTCGACGCGGTGGCGATGCAGCCGGTGCTGCACGTGTCGATGCGCTATCCGGCCGCGCGCCTGTGTGCGGCGCCGGTGCTGCCGCTGGCGCGGCATCCGCGCATCGACAGCCGCGTGCTGGTGTTCGACCTGGAAGGCGACATCGAGCCGCTGCTGCGCTATTCGCCGGAACAGATCGCCGATCGCCTGTACACGCCGCAGGCCGATCTGCCCGAAGGCGAACAGCGCATCCCGCTCAAGGAAGTGCATCTGAACAAGGCGCCGGCACTGGTCGCCTGGGCGCACCTGCGCGAGGCGGATTTCGCCCGGCTGCGACTGGACCCGGCGCACCTCCTGGCCAAGGCCGCGCGCCTGCGCGAGGCCGGCCCGGCGCTGGCGGAGAAGGTGCGGCGCGTGTTCGCCAACGAGCGCGCCGCGGTGCCGGCCGATGTCGACGCCTCGCTGTACGACGGCTTCCTCGCCGATGGCGACAAGCGCGCAATGGCACAGGTCCGCGCCACCCCGCCGGCGCAATTGGCTGCACTGGAAGGCCAGTTCCGCGATCCGCGCCTGCCCGAACTGCTGTTCCGCTACCGCGCGCGCAATTGGCCGGAAAGCCTGTCCATCGCCGAGCAGGCGCGCTGGGACGACTACCGGCGGCAGCGCCTGCAGCAGGACAGCGGCCTGTCCGAACTGAGCTTCGACGGCTTCTACGCGGAGCTGGCCGGTTTACGCCTGGCTCACCCGCAGGATGCTACCAAGCAAGCCCTGCTCGACCAGTTGGCCGCCTGGGGCCACGACCTGCAACGCAGCCTATGACCAGCTATTTCAGCGACGCCAGCTTCAAGTTCCTGCGTGCCCTGGCGCGGCACAACGACAAGGCCTGGTTCAACGACAACCGGCACAAGTACGAAGAACACGTGCGCCAGCCGTTCCTGCGCCTGATCACCGACCTGCAGCCGGACCTGGCCCAGGTCAGCGAGCACTTCCGCGCCGATCCGCGCGGTGTCGGCGGTTCGCTGTTCCGCATCCATCGCGACGCGCGCTTCTCCCACGACAAGTCGCCGTACAAGACCTGGCAGGGCGCGCGCCTGTTCCATGAGCGGCGCAAGCAGGTGCCGGCGCCCTCGTTCTACATCCACCTGCAGCCGGGCGAGAGCTTCGTCGGCGCCGGGCTGTGGCATCCGGAGCCGGACACGCAGCGCAAGGTGCGCCAGTTCATCTTCGACAATCCCGGCAGTTGGAAGGCCGCCGCGCATGCGCCGGCGCTGCGCCGCCGCTTCGATTTCGAGGAAAGCGAGATGCTGGTGCGGCCGCCGCGCGGTTTCCCGGCCGACTTCGAATGCATCGACGACCTCAAGCACAAGAACTGGGTGTTCTGGCGCCAGCTCGACGACGCGACCATGACCGGCCCGCGGCTGCGTACGCAAATCGCCGCCGACCTGCAGACGCTGGGTCCATTCGTGGACTATCTGTGCGCGGCGCTGGATCTGGAATTCTAGGGAGGCAACGCTCGCTGCAGGAGCGGCTTCAGCCGCGACAGGCATTACCGGTCACGCGTCGCGGCGGAAGCCGCTCCTACAGAACGCCCACACGCGCAAGGAGACATGCGATGAAGAAATGGCTGGCATTGCTGTTCCTCGCCCTGCTCGCCCTCGGCGGCTATGTCGCCGCCGGGCCGTACCTGGCCATCCGCGGTATCGACCAGGCACTGCGCGAGCGCGATGCCGCCGCGTTGGAACGCTACGTCGACTTCCCCACCCTGCGGGTCAACCTCAAGGCGCAGGTGGACGATGCGCTGGTGCGCCGCGCCGGGCCGGACCTGCAGTCCAGCCTGTTCGGTGGCGCGCTGCTGTCGCTGGCCGGTGGCCTCGGCGGGATGAGCGTGGACGCGATGGTCACCCCGGCCGGCATCGGTGCGCTGATGCAGGGCGATGCATTGTGGAAACGCGCCAGCGGCGACACCGTCGGCGGCGACACCTACGCCGCGCCGCGCCCGCCGCAACCGCTGCGCCAGGCCGAGCACCGCTTCGAATCGACCACGCGCTTCGTTGCCACCGTGCACACCGCCGACGGCACCGCGGTACCCTTCGTATTCACGCGCGACGGCCTGCAGTGGAAGCTCAGCAATATCCTGCTGCCGTTGTAGGCGATGCGGCGGTTGGCGGCAAATGGGCGCGGCCGGAGACTGGAGGCCACCTCGAGCCGCCACGCATGCGCGTTGCTCTTGTAGGAGCGACTTCAGTCGCGACGGGCGAAGCGCCAATGTTTCATCAGGCAGCCTGCAGTTGGGACTGAAGTCCCTCCCACACTAGGCACTCTAGCGATCTCGATCCGCTCACTTAACGTGACGCGACGCAGCGTTGGACCATCAGCCGCAGCATCACTTCTCATGAATCAGCGGCGACGCAGGGCATCAGTAACGCCCGTCGCGGCTGAAACCGCTCCTACAAGCGCGACGAGGTGGTCCGCTGAGCCACCGACAAGCGCGTTTGCAAGAGGCTCGCTGAGGTCCCCGCCCACACCACACGACTCGGCGCGCGCGGAAGCGCTACAGCTGCAGGCAGATCAACTCGGACAGTTCCGGATCGCCGGCACTGCGCCACAGGTTGCGGGTGGCGAACGCGCATCCCGCGTCAGGGCACATCAATACGATCTCGAACTCCGGCGGCGCCTGCACCCACCGGTGCCGGCCGCCATCGTCGGTACGAAAAGAGGCAACGCTGGTCTGCACATGGCGCGGCGACTCGTCGGTTGTCGGCGTCGTTGCGGCCACCGACAGCATGCTGCCATCCCGGGTGACCGCGATGTTCCAGAAGTCCATGCCGAGGTCGATCTCCGTCACCGACGTGTATGGCGGGTCCATGAAGCCGGCGGTCGCGGTCGGCGCTGCCCAGAACACCCGATTGCCCTCGACGATCCGGCCGGGTCCGAGCGAGAGCCAGAGGCGGCCCTGTCCATCCATCGCCGATTGGCAGGTCGGCGGCGTCTGCGCGATGCGCTTGGGCGGCTGCGGCAGGCCCGGCTCCGCCAGCCAGAGGCTGCCCTCGGCCGCCACCGCCAGGAGCTTCGCGTCGGGCGTCGCGTGCAGCTGCAATTCGTCCGCCAGCGCCCTGCGCCGCACGCTGCCATCCGCCAGCGCGATGGCGCTGAGCTGTGCGGAGCGCGCGTTCGCCGCATGCACGTGGCCGCCCAGCGGCAACAGGCGATCGATGTAACGCGGAATGCGCGAGGTCCATTTTTCCACTACGCGCAGCGTGCCGGCATCGAGCCGGAACAGCTTGGTATCGGTGGCCACCAGAACGCTGCCCTCGCCGTCTCTGGCGAACGCCCGCGCCTGGTTGCCGAGGGCGACCGACGCCAGTTCGGCCCCCGTCGCCATGGCCAGCGCGCGAACCCGCAGCGCACCGAAGCTGACGCCCCATCCATCCGCGACCAGCACATGCCCGGCCTGGTCATCCACCCAGAGTCGATGGGCGGCCACGCCGGGAACCGTGGTCCGCCACAGAATCGTGGCAGCCTGGGGATGTGCGCTCGTGTGCGCAGGCAGGGACGCAGCTGAACCTTGTCGCGGACGCATCGATGCGAGAACTCTTCCATCAAAGACGGCAGGATTTTCGCAAATCGCAGCTGAGCGGGACGTGTTTGCCAGCGATGGCGGGCTGCGTCCAGACAGGTGCCGCGGACCGGGCGCTGCAGGCGCCAGGCAAGGATGTCCTCGCGCGCGCCACATCGCAGATGCTCACCTCGCGCACCCCGCAACCACCATTCACGCTGCAGCGACTGCGCACCGCCGTGCGCATCGTGCCAGTGCGCGCCCCGACCCGTACCGGCACGCGCCAGTCCGCGCTTCGGGTGAGCAGCCGGTGGCCGCCGGAAAGGCCGATGGGGCAGGCGCGCAGAGCATCGCGCCTGCACGTCGCAACTCGAAGGACATAGTGCCCCTACGAAGCCAGATCCTGCCTAGCGCTGAGTGCCTGCCCCGGTCCTGCCCGCCATCGCTTGCTGCAAGCGATGAAACGGCGTGCGCAATTGCCAGCGCGCCGACCACGGCAGGCGCGCCAGCGCCGCGTGCGCCTCCAGCGCCGGCAGCGCGCCGGTCCAGGCGAACACCACGTGGTTGTCCATGCCCGGCTCGTCCAGGCGCAGCACGCGGCCGCCGAATAGCGCGCGCAGATGCCCCAGGTGGCGGCGGGTGTCGGTGTCGTACAGGTTCACCGCCAGCACCCCGCCCGGCGCCAGCGCCGCATGGCAGTCCTCGTAGAAGCCGCGGCTGAGCAGCGCCGCCGGGATGCCGTCGGCATCGTAGGCGTCGAGCAGCAGCAGGTCGTAGCGGTCGCGCCGCTGCGGGAGCAGCCGCGCGCCGTCGCCGTGCACGGCCTCGAAGCGCGCGTCGTCGTCCGGAATGCGGAAGGCGGCGCGCAAGGCCAGCACGTCGGCATCGGCCTCGATCGCCTCGATCCGCGCCTGCGGCAGGTGCCGATAGCAGAACTTGGCCTGCGAGCCGCCGCCGAGGCCGACGATGCCGATCCGCCGCGGGTCCGGACGCAACAGCAGCGCGGCCAGCATGCTGCGGGTGTAGCCCACCTGCAGCACGTCCGGCCACCAGGTGTACATGCGGCTCTGCGTCACCTCGCCCTTGAACTGCAGGCTGGTATAGCGCCAGCCATGGCGTACGTAGGGTCGCCCGGGACGCAGGTCGGCGCGCGCGTCCACGGCTGGCCGCAGCAGGCGGCGCAGCGCAGCCCAGCGGCCGCCGCCGGGCGCCGCGCTCACGGCTTGGCGATGTCGTTGGCGACCCCGTGCGGCACATGCCCGGCGGCGACGCGCTCGCGGGCCGCGCTGTCGATGTTGTGCTGCGAATCGTCGAAGAAGATGTCCGCGCCGAAGGCCTGCAGGAACGGCCCCTTGTGACGGCCGCCGAGGAACAGCGCCTCGTCCAGGCGCACCCCCCATTCGCGCAGGGTGCGGATCACCCGCTCGTGCGCGGGCGCCGAGCGCGCGGTGACCAGCGCGGTGCGGATCGGCGAGGCCTCGCCGGCCGGGAACGCCGACTGCAGCGCGTGCAGCGCCGACAGGAAATTGCGGAACGGGCCGCCGGTCAGCGGCTGGCGCGCGTTCTCGCGCTCGTAGCGGCCGAACGCCTCCACGCCCTGCTCGCGCGAGAAACGCTCGCCCTCGTCGCCGAAGATCACCGCATCGCCGTCGAAGGCGATGCGCAACTGCGTGGACAGACGATCGGCATCGATCGCGCCTGCCGCCGCGGCCGCCTCCTGCGCGTGCTCGCCGGGCGGCTTGGGCAGGATGGTCGCCGCGGCGATGCCGTGGCTGAGCGCGCGGCGCACCGACTCCGGGTTGGCCGAGAGGAACAGGTCGGTACCGAACGGCTTGACGTAGGGCCAGGTCGCCTCGCCGGAGGTGAAGGTGGCGCGGACGATGCCCAGGCCGTAGTGCTGGATGGAATTGAAGATGCGCAGCCCGGTGTCGGCGGAATTGCGCGACAGCAGGATCACCTCCACCGGCGGCGTCTCCGGCGGCGTGCCCTGGTTCAGCGCCAGCAGCTTGCGCACCACCGGGAACGCGACCCCGGGCGCGAGCACATCGTCCTCGCGCTCGCGCTGGTACGCGCTGTACGCCTCCACGCCGTCCCGCTCGAACAGGGCATGGCCCTCTTCCAGATCGAACAGGGCGCGCGAGGTGACCGCGACGGTGAGCAGACGGGGGGAGTTGTCGGACATGAGAGCAGGGATTCGGCAGTGGGGATTGGGGATTGGCAAAAGCGGGCAAAGGAGTCGGAACGTGGACTGGAGACCGGAAGCAAAGCGGATGCGCTGTTGCGAATCCCCAATCCCGACTCCCGAATCCCCGCCCCTACACCATGAATTGCTCGCTCAGGATCCGCTCCTCCAGATTGTGTTCCGGGTCGAACAGCAAAGTGACCAGGCGGTCGCGGGATTCGCGGATGGTGACTTCGACCACGTCGCGGGTCTCGTGCGAGTCGGCGGTGACGCTGACCGGGCGCTTGTACGGGTCCAATACGCGGAAGCGCACCTCGATGTCGGCCTTGAGGATCGCGCCGCGCCAGCGCCGCGGCCGGTACGGCGCGATCGGGGTCAGCGCCAGGGTGTGCGAGCCCAACGGCAGGATCGGTCCGTGCGCGGAAGAGTTGTAGGCGGTACTGCCGGCCGGGGTGGACACCAGCACGCCGTCGCAGATCAATTCATCGACCCGGGTCTGGCCGTTGAGATCGATGCTCACGTGCGCGGCCTGGCGGGTCTGCCGCAGCAACGAGACCTCGTTGTAGGCCAGCGAGCCGGTGGTGGCGCCGGATTCGGTCTGCGCCAGCATTTCCAGCGGCCGTAGCTTGGCCGGCTCGGCCAGGGCCAAACGCGCGACCAGGTCGTCGTCGCGGAACTGGTTCATCAGGAAGCCGACCGTGCCCAGCTTCATGCCGAACACCGGCTTGCCCAGGCTGCCGTGACGATGCAGGGTCTGCAGCATGAAGCCATCGCCGCCGAGCGCGCACAGCACATCGGCGTCGGCGGGCTCGCAATCGCCGTAGCGCGTGACCAGTTGTTCGCGCGCACGCTGGGATTCCGGCGTGACGCTGGCGAGGAAGCAGATGCGGGGCGAGGACGGCATGGGCGCATTCATGGCGCCGATCATACCTGCCCGGTCATGAAAGCCGGGATTCGGGAATCGGGATTGGGGATTCGCAGAAGCGGGCTGTCGCATCGGAGGCCGGGCTGCGAACGCGGCAAACACCGATAAAGGCCGGGATTCGGGATTCGGGATTCGGGATTGGTAGAAGCGGGCGGTCGCGTCGAGCGATGGGGATCCGCTTGGCGAATCCCCAATCCCGACTTCCCAATCTCGGCAATGGAGGAGAGCCCCCCTTCTGTTAAGGGGGGCGCGGCGAAGCCGCGGGGGATAGGCAAGGCCGCCGTGCGGCGCCAACCGTTTGCGGCGCAAACGGTTGGGTCAGGCCCGCGCAGCGGGCCTGACCACGGGGCTACACCCCGTGTGCCGTCACCCCGTGCGCCGCCAGCTGGCCGAGCCGCTGTACCGCCACCGACACCGTCGGGTAGTCCAGCGTCTTCTGCGCGGCCAGTTCCTGCAGCATGCTCAGGGTGAAGCGCAGGCTGCTGTCGTCGCGCTGCAGCCAATGCTGCACCTTGGCCTCGGCGGTGCCACCCGGCAGGCTCAGCGCCTGGCCGGCCAGCACACCGTGGTGCTTGGCCAACTCGTCGCGCAGCACGCCGCGGGCCACCGCATGCCAGCGGCCGTTGACCTCCAGCGCGTCGATCTGCTCGAACAGCCACGGCAGCTGCAGCGCCTCGCCCAGGCGGAAGTGCACCTTCGACACCTCCACCGGCTTGAGCTTGCGGGTGCGCGCCATCTCGATGATGTCGAACGCCGGCTCCAGGAAGCGCAGTTCCGACAGCTGCTGGGCGAGCGCCGGCGGCAGGCCCTTGTCCTGCCACTCCTGCACCAGCGCTTCGTAGCGCGGACGCTGCGAATCGGGCAGCACGCCGGAGGCGACGCGGATGTCGTTGAACGGCTCGTAGTAGCGCTCCACCGCCGCGGTGATGCCCGGCATCGGGCCCGGACGGAACAGCAGCCAGCGTACGAAGGCGCGCTGCAGCGTCCAGATCACCTCCAGCGCGTCGATCTGCACCGACTCGGGCACCTTGCCGTCCAGCGCATCGATCTGCGTCCACAGCGCGCGCGCATCCAGCGTCTCGCGGCTGATGGTGTAGGCCTTGGCGACCTCGGCGATGCTGCGGCCGGTGTCTTCCTGCATGCGCATCAGGAAGGTGGCGCCCATGCGATTGATGGTGGTGTTGGTGACCGCGGTGGCGATGATCTCGCGCTTGAGGCGGTGCCGCTCCATCGCGTCGGCGTACTTCTTCTGCAGCGGCTGCGGGAAGTAGCGCTGCAGTTCCTTGGACAGGTACGGGTCCTCGGGAATGTCCGATTCGAGCAGTTGCTGGAACGCCACCAGCTTGGAATAGGACAGCAGCACCGCCAGTTCCGGCCGGGTCAGGCCCTGGCCACGCGCCTTGCGCGCGGAGATCTCCGCGTCCGAGGGCAGGTATTCGATCTGCCGGTCGAGCAGGCCCTGCGCTTCCAGGGTGCGGATGAAGTGCTGCTTGGAGCCCAGGCGGGTGACGCTCATCCGCTCCATCAGGCTCAGCGCCTGGTTCTGGCGGATGTTGTCCCACAGCACCAGCTCGGCGACTTCGTCGGTCATCGACGCCAGCAGCTTGTTGCGCGCGTCCAGGGTCAGCTTCTTGGCCTGCACCACGTCGTTGAGCAGGATCTTGATGTTGACCTCGTGGTCGGACGTATCCACGCCGGCCGAGTTGTCGATGAAGTCGGTGTTGAGCAGCACGCCGACCTGCGCGGCCTCGATGCGGCCGAGCTGGGTCAGGCCGAGGTTGCCGCCCTCGCCCACGACCTTGCAACGCAGTTCGCCGCCGTTGACGCGCAGGCCGTTGTTGGCGCGGTCGCCGACGTCGCCATGGGTCTCGATGGCCGCCTTGACGTAGGTGCCGATGCCACCGTTCCAGAACAGGTCCACCGGCGCCTTGAGGATGGCGTTCATCAGGTCGTTCGGCGAGAGCTGCTTGACGCCCGGCTCCAGGCCCAGCGCCTCGCGTACCGGCGCGCTGATCTCGATCGACTTGAGCGTGCGCGGGTAGATGCCGCCGCCGGCGCTGATCAGCTTGGCGTCGTAGTCGGCCCAGCTGGAGCGCGGCAGCTTGAACAGGCGCTCGCGCTCGGCGAAGGACGTCGCCGCGTCCGGGTTCGGGTCGAGGAAGATGTGGCGGTGGTCGAACGCGGCGAGCAGGCGGATGTGGCGCGACAGCAGCATGCCGTTGCCGAACACGTCGCCGGACATGTCGCCGATGCCCACGCAGGTGAAGTCCTCGCTCTGGCAATCGCGGCCCAGCGCGCGGAAATGGCGCTTGACCGACTCCCAGGCGCCGCGCGCGGTGATGCCCATGCCCTTGTGGTCGTAGCCGACCGAGCCGCCGGAGGCGAACGCATCGCCCAGCCAGAAGCCGTGGTCCAGCGCCAGACCATTGGCGATGTCGGAGAAGGTGGCCGTGCCCTTGTCGGCGGCGACCACCAGGTACGGATCGTCCTGGTCGTGGCGCACCACCTGCGGCGGCGGCACGATCTTGCCGCCGACGATGTTGTCGGTGATGTCCAGCAGGCCCTGGATGAACAGCTTGTAGCAGGCGATGCCTTCGGCCAGCACCGCATCGCGGTCACCACCGACCGGCGGGCGCTTGCAGAAGAAGCCGCCCTTGGCGCCGACCGGCACGATCACCGTGTTCTTGACCATCTGCGCCTTGACCAGGCCCAGCACCTCGGTGCGGAAGTCCTCGCGCCGGTCAGACCAGCGCAGGCCGCCGCGCGCCACCGCGCCGAAGCGCAGGTGCACGCCTTCCACGCGCGGGCCGTACACGAAGATTTCGCGGTACGGACGCGGCTTGGGCAGGTCCGGCACCTTGGCCGAATCCAGCTTGAAGCTGATGCAGTGGCCCAGCCCGCCGTCGGCGGCGCGCTGGTAGTGGCTGGTGCGCAGGGTCGCCTCGATCACGCCCTTGAAGCTGCGCAGGATGCGGTCCTCGTCCAGGCTCGCCACCTGGTCGAACAGCTTCAGCAGCGCGGCCGAGACCGCCTCCAGCTGCGCGGCGCGGCTGCCGCTGCGCGCGTCGATCACCGGCTGCAGCGCCTTCAGCGCGGCATCGTCGCCGTTGGCCAGCAGGCGCAGCTGCGCGGACAGCGCGGCCTGGCCCTCGGCGATCTGCGCCTTGCTCTCGTTGCCGGTGGCCGGATCGAAGCGCGCCTCGAACAGTTCCACCAGCAGCCGGGCCAGCAGCGGATAGCGGTTGCAGGTCTCTTCCACATAGGCCTGCGAGAACGGCACGCCGGTCTGCAGCAGATACTTGCAGTAGCCGCGCAGCACCGCGACCTGGCGCCAGCTCAGGCTGGCGCCGACGATCAGGCGGTTGAAGCCGTCGTTCTCGGCATCGCCGCGCCAGATCCGCACGAACGCCTCGCACAGCGGCGCGTCGGCGGCTTCCACGTCGATGCTGCCGGCCAGCGGCTCGACCTCGAAATCCTGGATCGACAGCGCGGTGCCGTCGACCACCAGCCGGTACGGACGCTCGGAGATCACCCGCAGGCCCAGGTTCTCCATCATCGGCAGCACGTCGGACAGCGGCAGGTCGTCGTGCTGGCGGTACAGCTTCAGGCGCAGGCTGTCGGCGCCGTCGCGGCGCAACGCCTGCAGGCTCAGATGCAGGTCTTCCGGACCACGCAACGCGGCCAGGCGCTCCACGTCGCGCGCGGCGATCTGCGCGGTCGACTCCTCGATGTAGCCGGCCGGCAGCGCGCGGCCGTAGCCGGCGGCCAGGCGCAGGCCATCGCGCTCGCCGCAGCTGGCCACCAGCGCTTCGCGCAGGTCGTCGTGCCAGTTGCGCAGCAGGTGCGCCAGACGCGACTCCAGCTCGCTGGTGTCGAACTCCAGCGCCTCGCCCGGCTTCGGCCGCACGATCAGGTGCAGCTGCGCCAGCGGCGATTCGCCCAGCACCACGCTGGAATCGATGTATTCGCCGTGCAGCGCGTCCTTCAGCAACGCCTCGATGCGCAGGCGCACGTCGGTGTTGAAGCGCTCGCGCGGGATGTACACCAGCGCGGAAATGAAGCGGCCGTACTTGTCGCGGCGAAGGAACAGGCGGCTGCGCACCCGCTCCTGCAGGCCGAGGATGCCCATCGCCGTGCGGTACAGCTCTTCCTCGTTGGACTGGAACAGCTCCTCGCGCGGCAGCGTCTCCAGGATGTGGCGCAACGCCTTGCCGCTGTGGCTGCTCGGGGTCAGCTCGGACTTGCGCATGACCGAGTCGAAGCGCTCGCGCACCAGCGGGATCTCCCACGGGCGGCGGTTGTAGGCGCTGGAGGTGAACAGGCCGAGGAAGCGCTGCTCGGCGATGATGCGGCCCTTGGCGTCGAACTCCAGCACGCCGATGTAGTCCATGTAGCCGCTGCGGTGCACCCGCGAGCGCGCATTGGTCTTGGTCAGGATCAGCGCTTCCTTGGTACCGGACTCGCTGAGGCCGTGTGCGGCCAGCGTGCGCACCGGCCGCGCCGGCGACTTGTCCTGCCCGCGCAGCAGGCCCAGGCCGCTGTCTTCCAGCGGCGCCAGCACGTCTTCGCCGCCCTGCTTCTCCACGCGGTACTCGCGGTAGCCGAAGAAGGTGAAGTGGTCGGCCGCGGCCCAGCGCAGGAACTCCTGCGCCTCGCGCCGGCCCTTGTCGTCCACCGGCAGGCGCCGCGTGGTCAGGTCGTCGGCCAACGCCAGCATCTTCTCGCGCATGCTGCCCCAGTCGCGCACGATGTTGCGCACCTCGCCGAGGATGCGTCGGATCGCCGCTTCCACCTTGGCCATGTCCTCCGGCGGCTGGCGGTCGATCTCCAGCGCCATCAGCGATTCCGCCTTGCCCTCGCCCACGCTCTCCAGCGTGCCGCCCTTGTCGCGCTGCATGCGCAGCACCGGGTGGCCCAGCACGTGCACGCCGATGCCCAGTTCCGCCAGCGCCATGCTCACCGAATCGACCAGGAACGGCATGTCGTCGTTGACGATCTGCAGCACGGTGTGCGACGACTCCCAGCCGTCGTCCTTCAGGTTCGGGTTGAACACCCGCACGTTGACCGTGCCCGGCTTGCGCTTGCGCGCGAATTCCAGCATCGACGCGGCCAGTGCCGCCCACTCCTGCGCGCTGTGGTGGGGGAACTCGTCCTCCTCCATGCGCTTGTAGAACTCCTCGGCGAAGGTCTGCGCCTGCTCCTGGCGTGCGGCCGGGTAGCGCTTGCGCAGCGCCGCGAACACCGGCGCCAGGCTGAAACCGCTGGCGACCGGCGCGGCGTCGATCACCTTGGCGGTGGCCGGAACGGTCACGGCCGGCTTGGCCGGCGGCGCGGCCTTGCGCGGGACAGCCGGCTTGGCCGGGGTCTTGGCCTTGGCAGGCGACTTCGCAGGTGCCTTGGCCGACTTGGCGGCGGACGCGGTCGCGGAGGTGCTGGCAGCGGCCGAAGAGGTGGAACGGGAAGCGGCGTGTTTGGGTTTCATGACGGAGAGCAGCAACGATGCTCGATGGGAAAGCCGGAATTGTACCGGTGCCTCGTTCAACTACCTTGCTGCATCGCAAACCGACGGTGCGCCAGAGACCACGCGCCAGATCGCGCAAAGTGTCTACAACATCTTCGTCACGCGGCGGTCACCATGCTTTGTCGGCCGCGCTGTTGTCAGCAAGAACGCCCCGGTGTCAAGGCTGTTCTAATTCTAAACTGGACGGTATAGTCCACAATCAATGAGCACCCCCCTCGCCTCCGCCGCACAGCGCCAGGCGCGCGACCAGCGCGTGTACGTCGCCGTGCGCGAATTGCTGGCCGAGGAAGGCATGGGCCTGAGCATGGACGCGGTGGCGGCACGCGCCGGCTGCTCCAAGCAGACCCTGTACAGCCGCTACCGCAGCAAGCAGGCCTTGCTGCGGCGGGCGCTGCAGGACCACCTAGACCTGGCCACCGCGCACCTGGAGCCGGTACAGGATGACCTGCGCGGCGGCCTGCTGCGCTTCGCCTGCGAATACCTGGAACAGTTGTCGGAACCGCGCGTGCTGCAGAGTTGCCAGCTGATCGCCGCCGAGTCGCGGCATTTCCCCGAAGAAGCCCGCGCCATGTTCCGCGACAGCGCCGGCGCGCTGATGCAGCGCCTGAGCGAGCGCCTGCGCGGTGCCATCGCCCGCGGCCAGCTCCGGCATGACGATCCGCACTTCATGGCCGAGCTGCTATTGAGCATGATCGTCGGCATGGATTTCGAGCGTCAGCGCTTCCACAGCGCGCATCGCGGCGACGCCGCCGCGCAGCGCGCCTGGGCCGAGTTCGCCGTGGACGGCTTTTTGCGCGCGTTCGCCGCCGCCCCTCCCCTTCCTTCTACAAAACCAGACCGGAGTACCACCCGATGACCTCCCCGTTGCGTTCTCTCGCCCTGGCCTGCGCCGTCGTGGTGGTGTTGGCGTCCTGCAAGAAACAGGATCAGCAGCAGGCCATGCCGCCGCCGGAAGTGGGCGTGTTGCAGGCGCAGCCGCAGACCGTGCCGCTCGAGCGCGAGCTGGTCGGCCGCCTGTCCGCATTCCGCAGCGCCGATGTGCGCGCCCGCGTGCCCGGCGTGCTGGAAAAGCGTCTGTACACCGAAGGCACCGACGTCAAGGAAGGCCAGCCGCTGTTCCAGATCGACCCGGCGCCGCTGCGTGCGACCCTGGCCTCGGCGCAGGGCCAGCTGGCCGCCGCCGAAGCCACCTACGCCAACGCCAAGGCCGCCGCCGCCCGCGCGCGCAGCCTGGCGCCGCAGGCCTACGTGTCCAAGTCCGACCTGGACAACGCCGAGGCCACCGAGCGCAGTTCCGCCGCGTCGGTGCAGCAGGCCCGTGCGGCGGTCGAAACCGCGCGCATCAACCTCGGCTATGCCACCGTCACCGCACCGATCGCCGGCCGCGCCGGCAAGCAGCAGGTCACCGAGGGCGCGCTGGTCGGCCAGGGCGACAGCACCCTGCTGACCACGATCGACCAGCTGGACCCGCTGTACGTCAACTTCTCGATGAGTTCCGACGAGCTGGCGCAGCTGCGCCAGGCGCAGACCCAGGGCAATGTCGCCCTCAACGCCGAGGACAAGTCGACCGTGCAGATCAAGCTCGGCGACGGCAGCAGCTACGCGCATGCCGGCACCCTGGACTTCTCCGGCGCCGCGGTCGACCCGAGCACCGGCTCGGTGACGCTGCGCGCGCTGCTGCCGAATCCGGACCGGGTGCTGCTGCCCGGCGCCTTCGTCAGCTTCTCGGCCAACCTGGGCCAGCGCAAGGACGTGTACCTGATCCCGCAGGCCGCGGTGCTGCGCGACGCCAAGGGCGCCTATGCCATGGTCGTCGGCAAGGACAGCAAGGTGGTACGCAAGGATCTGACCACGGTCGGCCAGCAAGGCGACAAGTGGATCGTCAGCGGCGGCCTGCAGAGCGGCGACCAGGTCGTGGTCAGCGGCCTGCCCAAGGTCAAGGAAGGCGCACCGGCAGTGGCCAAGCCGTGGGATCCGAACGCCGCCGCCCAGGGCCAGGGCCCGGGTGCCGGCGCGGCTCCCGGCCAGGGCGCGCAAGGCGCCGCGGCGCCGGCCAAGGGCGCCGCCCCGGCGCAGGGCGCAGCGCACGGCGACACGCCGGACGCCGCCTCGCATTCCGACCAGCCGAAGCAGTAACGGACTCCCCCCATGCCTAAGTTCTTCATCGAACACCCGGTCTTCGCCTGGGTGGTGGCGATCCTGATCTCGCTCAGCGGCGTGATCGCCATCCTCAATCTCGGCGTCGAGTCGTATCCCTCGATCGCCCCGCCCCAGGTCACCGTCACCGCCACCTACCCCGGCGCCAGCGCCAGCACCACCGAACGCTCGGTCACCCAGGTGATCGAGCAGCAGCTGACCGGCATCGACCACCTGCTGTACTTCAGCTCGTCGTCGTCCTCCAGCGGCACCGCCACCATCACCCTGACCTTCGAGACCGGCACCGACGCGGACATCGCCCAGGTGCAGGTGCAGAACAAGGTGTCGCTGGCCACGCCGCGCCTGCCCTCGGAAGTGACCGCACAGGGCGTGGTGGTGGCCAAGGCCAACGCCGGCTTCCTCAGCGTGATCGCGCTGCGCTCGGACAACCCGTCGATCGACCGCGACGCGCTCAACGACATCGTCGGTTCGCGCGTGCTGGAGCAGATCTCGCGCGTGCCCGGCGTCGGCAGCACCCAGCAGTTCGGTGCCGAGTACGCCATGGACATCTGGCTCAACCCTGAGAAGCTGCAGGGTTACCACATGTCCGCCAACGACGTGTACACCGCGATCCGCGCCCAGAACGTGCAGTTCGCTGCCGGTTCGCTGGGCTCGGATCCGGCGCCGCAGGGCCAGTCGTTCACCGCCACGGTCAGCGCCGAGGGCCGCTTCACCTCGCCCGAGCAGTTCGAGAACATCATCCTGCGCGCCGACGGCAACGGCACCGTGGTGCGGCTGAAGGACGTGGCCCGGGTCGCGTTCGGCCCGACCAACTTCGGCTTCGACACCCAGTACAACGGCAAGCCGACCGGCGCCTTCGCGATCCAGCTGCTGCCGGGCGCCAATGCGCTGAACGTGTCCGCGGCGGTCAAGGCCAAGATGGACGAGCTGCAGCCCAGCTTCCCGCAGGGCGTCACCTGGTTCACGCCGTACGAGAGCACCACCTTCGTCAAGATCTCGATCGAGGAAGTGGTCAAGACCCTGGCCGAGGCGATCGTGCTGGTGTTCCTGGTGATGCTGGTGTTCCTGCAGAACTTCCGCGCCACCATCATCCCCACCCTGGTCATCCCGGTGGCGTTGCTGGGCACCTTCCTGGGCATGTGGGCGATCGGCTTCACCATCAACCAGCTGACCCTGTTCGCGATGGTGCTGGCGATCGGCATCGTGGTCGACGACGCGATCGTGGTGATCGAGAACGTCGAACGCATCATGTCCGAGGAGCACCTGGCGCCGAAGGCGGCCACGCACAAGGCCATGACCCAGATCACCGGCGCGGTGGTGGCGATCACCGTGGTGCTGGCGGCGGTGTTCATCCCCTCGTCGATGCAGCCCGGCGCCGCCGGCGCGATCTACAAGCAGTTCGCGATCACCATCGCCATGTCGATGGCGTTCTCGGCGTTCCTGGCGCTGAGCTTCACCCCGGCGCTGTGCGCGGCGTTCCTCAAGCCCACCCACAACGACAACCCGAACTGGGTCTACCGCACCTTCAACAAGTACTACGACAAGCTCTCGCACCGCTACGTCGGCGCGGTCGGCAACACCATCCGCCGCGCGCCGCGCTGGATGGCGGTGTTCGCCCTGCTGGTGGTGCTGTGCGGCTTCCTGTTCACGCGCATGCCCGGCAGCTTCCTGCCGGAAGAGGACCAGGGCTTCGCGCTGGCGATCGTGCAGTTGCCGCCGGGCGCGACCAAGACCCGCACCAACGAGGTGTTCGCGCAGATGCGCGGCGTGCTGCAGCAGCAGAAGGCGGTCGAAGGCATGCTGCAGGTGGCCGGCTTCAGCTTCCTGGGGCGCGGCGAGAACGTGGGCATGGGCTTCATCCGGCTCAAGCCGTGGGACGAGCGCGACATCGCCGCCGGCGACCTGATCCAGCAGTTGAACGGGATGTTCTACGGGATCAAGGATGCGCAGATCTTCGTGGTCAACCTGCCCACGGTGAACGGCCTGGGCCAGTTCGGCGGCTTCGACATGTGGCTGCAGGACCGTAGCGGCCAGGGCGAGGAAGCCCTGCTGCAGGCGCGCAACATCGTGCTCGGCAAGGCTGCGCAGCGCCAGGACACCCTGGCCGGGGTCCGCCCGAACGGCCTGGAGAACTCGCCGCAGCTGCAGTTGAAGGTGGACCGCGTGCAGGCGCAGTCGATGGGCCTGTCGGTCAGCGACATCTACCAGTCGATCCAGCTGATGCTGGCGCCGGTGTACGTCAACGACTTCTTCTACGAGGGCCGCATCAAGCGCGTCAACATGCAGGCGGATGCGCCGTTCCGCACCGGTCCGGAGTCGCTGCGCAACTTCTACGTGCCCAGCAGTACGTCCACCGACAGCAGCGGCCTGCCGCAGATGATCCCGTTGAGCACGGTGGTGAGTTCGGACTGGACCTACAGCTCGCCGTCGCTGAGCCGCTACAACGGCTACTCGGCAATCAACATCGTCGGCAACCCGGCGCCGGGCAGCAGCTCCGGCCAGGCGATGAGCGCGATGGAGGACATCGTCAACAACGACCTGCCGCCGGGCTTCGGCTTCGACTGGAGCGGCATGTCGTACCAGGAAATCATCGCCGGCAACACCGCCACGCTGCTGCTGGTGCTGTCGATCGTGGTGGTGTTCCTGTGCCTGGCGGCGCTGTACGAAAGCTGGTCGATCCCGGTGTCGGTGCTGCTGGTGGTGCCGATCGGCGTGCTCGGCGCGGTGGCGTTCTCGCTGCTGCGCGGCCTGCCCAACGACATCTACTTCAAGATCGGCCTGATCACGGTGATCGGCCTGGCCGCCAAGAACGCGATCCTGATCGTCGAGTTCGCGGTGGAGCAGCGGGCGATGGGCAAGACCCTGCGCGAGGCCGCGGCCGAGGCGGCGCACCTGCGCTTCCGCCCGATCCTGATGACCTCGTTCGCGTTCATCCTCGGCGTGCTGCCGATGGCGATCTCCACCGGCGCCGGCGCCAACGCCCGCCACGCCATCGGTACCGGCGTGATCGGCGGCATGCTGTTCGCCACCGTGCTGGGCGTGCTGTTCATCCCGCTTTTCTTCGTGATGGTGCGGCGCATGCTCGGCGACAAGCTGGACGAGCCGTCGAAGGAGTTCACGCAGATGCAGGAGCAGGGTCTGGCGCGGCATCAGCCGGATCGCTGAAGCGCTGGGATTGGGGATTCGGGAGTTGGGATTCGTCAGTCGGGTCCCGCTCCCCGTCTTGATCCTTCCCTGTAGAAACAAACGAAAAGCGGCCGCAAGGCCGCTTTTTTGTTGTCTGGGAACCTGGTCGGGAAGCGCGGCCCAGAACCCGACGCAACGTTGAGGGTTCCTTGTGGGAGAGACTTCAGTCCCGACGCCTTGCAGCCAGACGCCACTCATTCCTTTTCCACACAAAGGCAACCAAGCGGCCGCATCTCCTGAACCCTCAGCCGATCCGGGAACCGGCCAATCCCCAATCCCCAATCCCCAATCCCGACTCCCGAATCCCGACCTTAGGGACTTCAGTCCCGACGCGCTGCAGCCAGAACGCGCTCATTTCTTTCCCGCCCAAAGAAAAAGCGGCCCTGCGGCCGCTTCTCCTTAACTCACCAGCCGACTCAGGACCGGGCGAATCCCCAATCCCGACTCCCAAATCCCGGCCTCACCGCAGCCCGGTCTCGTTGCGGGCGATCACCAAGCGCTGGATCTCACTGGTGCCCTCGTAGATCTCGGTGATCTTCGCATCGCGGAAGTAGCGCTCCAGCGGCATCTCCTTGGAGTAGCCCATGCCGCCGTGGATCTGCACCGCCTGGTGGGTGATCCACATCGCCGCCTCGGAGGCGGTGAGCTTGGCTACCGAGGCCTCGGTGGTGAAGCGCTGACCCTGCCCCTTCAGCCAGGCCGCGCGCAAGGTCAGCAGTAGCGCCGCGTCCAGCTTGCACTTCATGTCGGCGATCTTGGCCTGGGTCATCTGGAACGCGCCGATCGGCGAGCCGAACGCCTTGCGCTCCTTCACGTACTCCAGCGTGGCCTCGTAAGCGGCGCGGGCCAAGCCGATCGCCTGCGAGGCGATGCCGATGCGGCCGGCGTCGAGCACGCTCATCGCGATCTTGAAGCCTTCGCCCGGCGTGCCCAGCACCTCGTCGGCGCTGGCCACGTAGTCCTGGAACTCGATCTCGCAGGTGGCCGAGGCGCGGATGCCCAGCTTGGGCTCGGTCTTGCCGCGATGGAAGCCGGGCTTGTCGGTGTCGACCACGAAGGCGGTGATGCCCCGCGCGCCCTTGTCTGGCTCGCTCATCGCGAACAGCACGATGTACTTGGCGACCGGGCCGGAGGTGATCCAGCTCTTCTTGCCATTGATGAGGAAGCTGCCGTCGTCCTGGCGCACCGCGCGGCACCGCATCGCGGTGGCGTCGGAGCCGGACTGCGGCTCGGTCAACGCAAAGGCGCCGATCTCGCGGCCCTCGGCGATGGCACGCACGTACTTCTGCTTCTGTTCCTCGTTGCCGTTCTTGAGGATGCCGGCGCAGAACAGCGAGTTGTTGACCGACATGATGGTCGAATGCGCCGCATCGCCAGCGGCGATCTCGACCATGGCCAGCACATAGGCGATCGGGTCCATGCCGGCGCCGCCGTACTCGTCCGGCACCTCGATGCCCATCAGCCCGTTCTCGCCCAGCAGGCGGATGTTCTCCAACGGGAATTCGCCGGTACGGTCGTGGTGCTCGGCACTGGGAGCGATCCGCTCCTGGGCGATGCGCCGCGCCACGTCCTGGATCATCAATTGCTCTTCGGTAAAGCTGAAATCCACGTCGAACCCCTCCCGGGCATATTGGTCCGGCCATTGTAGCCGTGCAGACCATACGCCGGCGTGTGCAACTTGACCGCAACCGCCGCGCGGACCAAAATATCTCTATATCGCGATAGGAAGATATTTATGGATCTGGAGGACTGGTCGTCCCGGCTGAAGGTCTTCGCCGACGCCACCCGCGTGCGCCTGCTGGCGCTGCTGGAGCAGGAGGAGCTGACCGTGGCCGAGCTGTCGGCCATCACCCGCCTGGCACAGCCGCGGGTCTCGACCCACCTGGCCAAGCTCAAGGAGGCCGGACTGGTGCGCGACCGCCGCGCCGGCGTGTCGGCCTATTATCGCTTCGACGAGACCCTGCTGGACCCGGCCCAGCGCGCGCTGTGGCTGGCGCTGAGCACCGGCAGCGACGATCCGCTGCTGCGCCAGGACGCCGAGCGCGTGGCGGCGGTGCTGGCCAACCGCGCCGCCGACCAGAACTGGGCCGACTCGGTGGCCGGCGACATGGAACGCCACTATTCCCCCGGCCGCACCTGGGAAGCGCTGGCGCGCACCGCCCTGCCGTTGCTGGAGACCGGCGACGTGCTCGACATCGCCTCCGGCGACGGCGTGCTGGCCGAACTGGTGGCGCCGCACGCGCGCCGCTACGTCTGCATCGACACCAGCGCGCGAGTGGTGGCCGCGGCCAGCGAGCGCCTGCGCCGGCTCGGCAATGTGGAAGTGCGCGAGGGCGACATGCACGCCCTGCCCTTCGCCGATGCCAGCTTCGACCTGGTGGTGATGATGCACGCGCTGACCTACGCCACCAAGCCGGCGCAGGCGGTGTGCGAATCGGCGCGGGTGCTGCGTCCGGGCGGCCGCCTGCTGCTGTGCAGCCTGGCGCGCCACGAACACAAGGCCGCGGTGCAGGCCTACGGCCACGTCAACCTCGGCTTCGCCGCCAAGGAACTGCGCAAGTTCGTCGGCAAGGCCGGGCTCGAGGTCTCCAGCCTAGAAACCGTGACCCGCGAGAAGCGTCCGCCGCACTTCGAGGTGATTTCGTTGATTGCTGGGAAGCCGGGATTGGGGAGTGGGGATTCGGGATTGGATAAGGCAAAAGCCAAAGCAGGAGCTGAAGCATGACCGGCGCTTTTCCACCAATCCCCAATCGCCAATCCCCAATCCCGGGCCTGCCCTGGCTAAACCCGGAGCGCACGCAGAAACTGCTGCAGGCCTTGTCCGAACGCATCCTGATCATCGATGGGGCGATGGGCACGATGATCCAGCGTCATGGGCTGCAGGAGGCCGACTACCGCGGCGAGCGCTTCGCGGAGGGCTACGACGCGCAAGCCGGGCACGTGCACGGCCCTGGTTGCGACCACGCATCGCAGGGCCACGACCTGAAGGGTAACAACGACCTGCTGTTGCTGACCCGCCCGGAGGTGATCGCCGAGATCCACCGCGCCTACCTCGACGCCGGCGCCGACCTGCTGGAGACCAACACCTTCAACGCCACCGCGATCAGCCAGGCCGACTACCACCTGGAACACCTGGTCTACGAACTCAACAAGGCCGGCGCGCAGGTCGCACGCGCCTGCTGCGACGCGGTCGAGCAACTGACGCCGGACAAGCCGCGGTTCGTGATCGGCGTGCTCGGCCCGACCAGCCGCACCGCCTCGATCAGCCCGGACGTCAACGATCCCGGCTTCCGCAACACCAGCTTCGACGAATTGCGCGCCACCTACCGCGACGCGATCGACGGCCTGATCGACGGCGGCGCCGACACGCTGATGGTCGAGACCATCTTCGACACGCTCAACGCCAAGGCTGCGCTGTATGCGATCGAAGAAGTGTTCGACGCGCGCGGCGGGCGCTTGCCGGTGATGATCTCCGGCACCATCACCGATGCCTCTGGCCGCACCCTGTCCGGGCAGACCGCCGAGGCGTTCTATGCCTCGGTCGCGCACGGGCGGCCGCTGTCGGTGGGGCTGAACTGCGCGCTCGGCGCGAAGGATCTGCGGCCGCACGTGGAGACCCTGGCGCGGATCGCCGACGGCTACGTCAGCGCGCATCCCAACGCCGGCCTGCCCAACGCCTTCGGCGAATATGACGAAACCCCCGAGGAAATGGCGGCGACGCTGCGCGAGTTCGCCGAGTCCGGGCTGCTGAACCTGGTCGGCGGCTGCTGCGGCACCACCCCGGCGCATATCCGCGCCATCGCCGAGGCGGTGCGCGGGCTGCCGCCGCGCGTGCCGCTGGCGACCACGGCGCAGGCCGCCTGATGTCCGCCGCGCGCATGCCCGCCGTCCCCGCCGGCGCACTCCTGCGCGGGCACGGTGCCGCCTGCGCGCACGCCTGCACCTCCCTGTTTCCGGAACGCTGACCATGTCCTCCGCCCGCTACACCCGCCTGTCCGGCCTGGAGCCGTTGCTGCTGACCCCGGACCTGCTGTTCGTCAACGTCGGCGAACGCACCAACGTCACCGGCAGCGCGCAGTTCCGCAAGCTGATCAAGGAGGAGCGCTACGAGGAAGCGGTGGAGGTGGCGCGCCAGCAGGTCGCCAACGGCGCGCAGATCCTCGACGTCAACATGGACGAGGGCCTGATCGACTCGGAGAAAGCGATGGTGCGCTTTCTCAACCTGATCATGTCCGAGCCGGACATCGCGCGCATCCCGGTGATGGTCGACTCCTCCAAGTGGAGCGTGATCGAGGCCGGGCTGAAGTGCCTGCAGGGCAAGAGCGTGGTCAACTCGATCTCGCTCAAGGAAGGCGAGGCACCGTTCGTCGAACACGCGCGCAAGGTGCTGCGCTACGGCGCCGCGGCGGTGGTGATGGCCTTCGACGAGGTCGGCCAGGCCGACACCTGCGCACGCAAGGTGGAGATCTGCACCCGCGCCTACCGCATCCTCACCGAGCAGGTCGGGTTCCCGCCGGAAGACATCATCTTCGATCCGAACATCTTCGCCGTGGCCACCGGCATCGAGGAACACGACAACTACGCGGTCGACTTCATCGAGGCGACCCGCGAGATCAAGCGCACCCTGCCGCACTGCCACGTCTCCGGCGGCGTGTCCAACGTGTCGTTCTCGTTCCGCGGCAACGAGACCGTGCGCCAGGCGATCCATTCGGTGTTCCTGTACCACGCCATCGCCGCTGGCATGGACATGGGCATCGTCAACGCCGGCGGCATGCCGATCTACGACGAACTGGACCCGGAACTACGCGAGCGCGTGGAGGACGTGATCCTCAACCGCCGCCGCAATGCCACCGAACGCCTGCTGGAGATCGCCGAGCGCTACAAGAAAGCCGGGAATCGGGATTCGGGAATCGGGAATCGCGAGAAGCTGGCGTGGCGTGAGAAGACGGTGCACGAGCGATTGAGCCATGCGCTGGTGCATGGCATCGACGAGTTCGTCGAGCTCGATACGGAAGAAGCTCGGCAACAGTCCACGCGCCCGCTGGACGTGATCGAAGGCCCGCTGATGGACGGCATGAACGTGGTCGGCGACCTGTTCGGTGCCGGCAAGATGTTCCTGCCGCAGGTGGTGAAATCGGCGCGGGTGATGAAGAAGGCGGTGGCCTACCTGCTGCCGTACATCGAGGCGGAGAAGCTGCGCAGCGGCGACACCGGCAAGTCCAACGGCAAGATCATCATGGCCACGGTCAAGGGCGACGTGCACGACATCGGCAAGAACATCGTCGGCGTGGTCCTGGCCTGCAACAACTTCGACGTGATCGACCTGGGGGTGATGGTGCCGACCCAGACCATCCTCGATCGCGCCCGCGCCGAGAACGCCGACATCATCGGCCTGTCCGGGCTGATCACCCCTTCACTGGAAGAGATGACCCACGTCGCCCGCGAGATGCAGCGTCAGGGCTTTTCGATGCCGCTGCTGATCGGCGGCGCCACCACCTCGCGCGCGCACACCGCGCTGAAGATCGACCCGCACTATGCGGCGCCGACGGTGTGGGTCAAGGACGCCTCGCGCGCGGTCGGCGTGGCGCAGTCGCTGATCTCGCGCGAACTGCGCGCGGCCTTCGTCGCCGCCAACGACGCCGACTACGCCGAGATCCGCCAGCGCCACAAGAACCGCGGCGACGCCAAGCGCCTGGTGTCGCTCGCGCACGCGCGCGGGCAGCGCTTCGATGGCGGCTGGAACACCTACACCCCGCCGGCCCCACGACAGCCCGGCCTGCATGTGTTCGACGACTACCCGCTGGACGACCTGGTCCCACTCATCGACTGGACCCCGTTCTTCCAGGCCTGGGAACTGGCCGGCAAGTTCCCGGCGATCCTCACCGACGAGATCGTCGGCCAGCAGGCCAGCGAGCTGTACCAGGACGCGCGGGCGATGCTGCAGCGGATCGTCGAGGAGAAATGGCTGACCGCCAAGGCGGTGTTCGGGCTGTGGCCGGCGCAGTCGGTGGGCGACGATGTCGAGGTGGTCCTGGCGGACCACCGGGAGTCGGGAATCGGGATTGGGGATTCGCAGGAACAAAGCCAATCCCCAATCTCCACTCCCCAATCCCGGCACCTCCTGCATTTCCTCCGCCAACAGGTCGACAAACCCGCCGAGCGCCCGGACTTCTGCCTGGCCGACTTCATCGCCCCGCGCGACAGCGGCAAGCAGGACTGGATCGGTGCGTTCGCGGTCACCGCCGGCATCGGTATCGAGCCACACGTGGCGCGCTTCGAGGCGGCGCACGACGACTACAACGCGATCCTGCTCAAGGCCCTGGCCGATCGCCTGGCCGAGGCGCTGGCCGAGCGCCTGCATCAGCGCGTGCGCACCGAATTCTGGGGCTACGTCGGCGACGAGGCGCTGGACAACGAGGCGCTGATCGCCGAGCGCTACCGCGGCATCCGCCCCGCGCCCGGCTATCCGGCTTGCCCCGACCACAGCGAGAAGCAGACCCTGTTCGCGCTGCTCGACGCCGGGCGCAACGCCAGCATGTCGCTGACCGAGAGCTTCGCGATGCTGCCAACCGCCGCGGTGTCCGGCTACTACTTCAGCCACCCGCAGAGCCAATACTTCGTGGTCGGCCGGCTCGGCAAGGACCAGCTCGCCGACTACGCGAAGCGCAAGGGCGTCTCGCTGCAGCAGGCCGAGCGTTGGCTGGCCTCGAACCTGGACTACGATCCGGAGTGAGCCCGGGCCGTCGCAGGTGCGGCCCGCATCGCCTGCTTCGCCATCACGCACGCCCTTCCCGCCCACCGCCCATGCCGATGCCCACCTCATCCCCGCTGAAGATCGTGGTCACCGGCAGCGCCGGCCGGGTCGGCCGCGCGATCCACATCCGGCTCGCGCGCGAGCACCGCGTCAGTGGCTTCGACCGCACGCCCTGCTCCACCGCCGACTGGGTCGGCGACCTCGACGATGCCGCGCTGCTGGCGCGAGCGCTGCAGGGCGCCGACGCGGTGATCCACACCGCCGCGCTGCATGCTCCGCACGTCGCGCATGTGCCGGCGGCACGCTTTCGCCAGGTCAATGTCGACGGTACGCGCCGCGTCCTGGATGCCGCGGCGGCGGCCGGCGTGCGCCGCATCGTGTTCACCAGCACCACCGCGTTGTACGGCAGCGCCGCCACGCCCGACGGCAGCGCCGGCTGGGTCGACGAAACGCTGACGCCGCAGCCGCAGACCATCTACCACCACACCAAGCTGGAGGCCGAGGCGGTGCTGCGCGAAGCGGCCGACCAGGGCGGGCCGAGCGTGCGCATCCTGCGCATGTCGCGCTGCTTCCCGGAGCCGGCCAACGTGATGGCGGCGTTCCGCCTGCATCGTGGCATCGACGCGCGCGACGTCGCCGAGGCCCATGCCGCGGCATTGCGGCATGCCGGGCCGGCGGCCGAGACATTCGTGATTTCCGGGGCCACGCCGTTCCTGCGCGAGGATTGCGCCGACCTGCATAGCGCGGCAGCGACCGTCCTGCAACGACGCGCCCCTGCCCTGGTGGCGGCGTTCGCGCAACGTGGCTGGGCACTGCCGGAACGGATCGACCGCGTCTACTCGGCACGGCACGCGATGCAGGCGCTGGATTGGCGACCGCGCTACGGTTTCGAGGAGGTGCTGGCGCAGTACGACCAGCACGTCCCGGAGGTCCTGCCGCCCGGCGATGGCGAGGTCGCGCGCGAGTGAGCGTGCGGCGGTAGGGGCGAGAATCTCGCGCACCCAGCTCCGCGAGACGCTTCGCGCCAACCCTCACCCCAACCCCTCTCCCGACGGGAGAGGGGCACGCGTATTACCGCTGTTCCCTTCTCCCCTCGGGAGAAGGTGCCCCTAAGGGGCGGATGAGGGTACGGGCGCAGCCACGTCAACCCAAACAGCACGAGACGCTTCGCGCCAACCCTCACCCCAACCCCACTCCCAAGGGGAGAGGGGCACACGTACTGCCGCTGTTCCCTTCTCCCCTCGGGAGAAGGTGCCCCGAAGGGGCGGATGAGGGTACGGGCACAGCCACGTCAACCCAAACACCACGAGCCGCTTTGCGCCGACCCTCACCCAACCCCTCTCCCGATGGGAGAGGGGCTCGGGCTCAGCGCAGCAACACGGAAATGCCGAGGCCGCCCTGCCAGTCCGGGGTCTGCGACGACAGACCGCGCAGCACCGACACATCCAGTTGTACGCGCTTGGCGAACAGCCAGGTAACGCCGCTGCCGAGCGCGCGCATCTCGTCCTCGCCGCCGCCGATGCCGGCCTCGACGTAGGCGCTCAGCGTGTCGCCTGCATAGAAGGTATAGCTCGGCGAGACGCTCCAGCCGGAGCCGTCCTCGCTGTCGCTGACGTTGCCGTACAGCGCCAGGCTGCGCCCCTCCGGCAGGTCCCAGCCAGCGCTCACGCCCAGGTCGTAGCGATGTCCGGCATCGCCGTACGGTGCGCGCCCGACCGGCAGGCTGGCGCTGCCGAGCAGCGACCAGCTGAAGCCGTCGCGGGCGCTGGGCAGCGCCTGCTTCAGGCCGATGCTGGCGTCGCCGCCGCTGTGCCCGCGCCGGTCCTGGCCGCCGCCGCGCACGCGTTGCCAGACCTGGCTGTCGATCGCCAACTGCAGCTCGGTGCGCGCGCTCAGGCCGATCCGCAGCCGGCTGTTGGCGACGTATTCGGTGCTGCGCACATCGCCGTCGCGGTCGTAGCTGCCGTCGAAGAACGCCTGCTCCCAGGCCGCCTGGCCACGCTGCAGCGTGGTCGAGGCGAAACCGATGCCGGGCCGATCGAACGCCGGCGCATCCTCGGCGCAGGCCACGCCGGCGCTGCCGGCAGTGGCGGCCAGCAGCAGCGCCCCGCGCAGCATTGCATCGCCACCACGGCGCAATGGCGGCCGGCGGCAATGGCGGGTGGCGATGGACGACGGCACCGGCGGCGATAGCTGCGGCGCGACCAAACGTAGAACAGGCATGCGCGAACTCCTTGCGATGCGGGAGGCGGAGGGCTGCGCCTCAAGGCGACGGCGGCGAGTTTGCCTGGATCGCAGTGAAGTGCGCGGTGAAGCCCGGCAGCAGCACCCGGTTGCCATAGCCGCTGAGGTGATCGGCATCGAAGAACAACGGGCGGCCTTCGCGGAATCCGGTGCATTGCTGCGCATCGCACAGCAGCGGCAGCGGATCCCACACCGAGGCATGCGGCAGCTGCGCGGCGATGCGCTGCAGGCTCTGCAGCACCGGCGCCCGGTAGCGCTGCATGGTCGCGCGCGGAATCGGGATGCCATGCGCGCAGATCGGATTGCCGCGGTTGAACCAGTCCGAGCAGCGATACGGCGGCGCGCGCAGCACCGGCTTGGGCGCTTCGAAGACGATGCGCACGCCGCGCTGCGCCAGCGGCTGCAACAGCGCCACCGCGGACGCTTCGCCAGCGCTGCGTGCCGCCTGCGCCGCGGCGCCCTCCTGCTCGGCCATCACCGCCGTCTCGTCGAACAGGCGGTCCTGGTCGGCCAGGCGCAACACCCGCAAGGCGGGCAGGAACAGCACATCGCCGTCGCGCGCGTGCGCGGCGACGTCGGCCAGGGTGCTGCGCTCGTAGGCCTGGCAGCCGGGATTGCTGGCCTGCCAGGCCTGCAATCCGACGATCGGGCAACCGCCGACGCCGTACAGGCGCACCGGCACCCCGCTCTGCAGCGCGAAACGCCGCAGCAGTTCGTTGTAGGCCAGCGCATGCGAATCGCCGGCGACGAACAACTGGCCGCCATCGCGATTGTGCAGCGTGCACGCGCCGCGCTCGAACAGCTTGACGCTGCCCACCTGCACCGGCACCTGGCGGGTCTGCAGCGTGCATTGCGGGAATTCCCGGCGCAGGCCCTTGGCATAGGCGTACCAGTCCAGCGGATGCCGGCTGACCGTGCTCAGCCCGTAATAGCGCTGGGTGTCCTGCAGCAGCGCATGGGTGCCGGCGGCGAGCAACACCAGCGCCAACCCGGCGACGATGGTCCGCGCCGGCGTACGCGCGTGGCCGATGCGGCCATGCCGCCAGGGCAGCTCCACCCAGCGGTACGAGGCCAGCGCCAGCAGCGCCACCAACAGCAATGCCGCGGCTCTGGTCGGCACCGAGTCCAGGCCGACGGTCCAGCGGAACAGCACGAACACCGGCCAATGCCACAGATACAGCGAGTACGACACGCGGCCGATCGCCACCGGCACGCGGTGTGCCAGCGCGCGGCGGGTCCAGCCGGCCGGGCCACCATGCAGCAGCGCCAGCAGGCCAAGCGTGCCCAGCACCGGCCACAGCCCGTCCGGCCATGGCGAGTGGCCCGGACGCGCGCGCCACAGGCCGACCGCGATCGCCGCCAGCGCCACCGCCAACAGCGGCGAACGCCAGCTCCACGCGCCCGGTGGCGGCGCCTGCGTGCCGGCCTCGAAGCGTCCGCGCAGCGCCAATACCTGGTACAGCAGCACGCCGCTGCCGAGTTGCCAGAACCGCGCGGTGGTCAGATAGAACGCGGCCGCCGCATCGCTGGCGTCGCGGCTATGCCGCCAGGCGAACGCCAGCGACGCGGCCGAGGCCAACGCCACCAGCAGCGTCGACCCCACCCGGCCGCGCCCGCCGCGGTTCCAGGCCAGGAACAGCAGCGGGAACAGCAGATAGAACTGCTCCTCCACGCCCAGCGACCAGGTATGCGTGTACGGATTGAATTCGGCCTTGGGCGAGAAGTAATCGTTGCCGGTCGCGGCCAGCACCCAGTTGCTGAGGCCGACGAAGGCCATGCGTCCGGTCTTGGCGCTGGTCTCGCTGAGCCAGGACTCGGGAATGAACAGGCCGCTGGCCAGGCCGGTGAGCAGCAGGCACGCCACCAGCGCCGGCGCGATGCGGCGCATGCGCCGCGCGTAGAACTGCGCGAACACACCCAACTGTCCGGCCGCCGGCAGGCGCTGCAGCGACGCGCTGACCACGAAGCCGGAGATCACGAAGAACATGTCCACGCCGGTGAACCCGCCCGGCAGCCACGCCGGATCGAGGTGGTAGGCGATCACCGCCAGCACCGCGATCGCGCGCAGCCCGTCCACGTACGGCAAGTAGCCGCCACCAGTCTGCCCGTGCGGCGGCGTGTGGCCGCGCCCGGCGGCCAGCGTGCCCATCCCTGGCAGCGCCACGCTTACCAGACCAGATCGTCTGGGATCTGGTACTTGGGATCGGCGTAGGGGTCTTCTTCTGCGGTCGCGTTGGGATCGACCCGCAGCGCCACCGCCGCCGGGAAGATCGCTTCGGCCTGGTCCAGCAGCGCCGCGGTCACCAGCAGGTAGCGGCCGTTCTGCTGCAGCACGCCCAGCTCGCCGGCGTTGAGCGCCTTGAGCTGGTCGGGGGTGACGTAGATGCGCTTGATCTTGCCGCCATAGGGGAAATGGCGGGCGATGTCGGCCTCGGCGTGGTTCAGCGCCTGGCCCTTGAGCAGTTCGTCGAGCTTGGCCCGCGCCTCGCGGCGCAGCCGCGCTTCTTCCTGCTTCTGCCGCTCGGCCTCGATGCGCTCGTCCTTCTCGCGCTGGGCGCGGATCGCGTAGGCCTTGGCCAGGTCGATGTCCTCGCGGCTGCGCGGCGGCCGCGCCGCTTGGCCGCCCGCCCCCTGCGGTTTGCCCTGGCCCTGGCCCTTGCCAGGGCCGTTCCCGTGCGGACGGCCACGCCCGCCGCCGGGCTTGCCGGCGTTGGGCGCGCCGCCGGGCGCGCGCTCGCCGCGCGCCCCGGCCGGTGCCGGGCGCTGGCCCGACCGTCCCTGCGGCCGCGGCGCGGCAGGCGGGGCTTTACGTTCGGGTTTCGGCGCGGGCTTGAAGCCCAGGCCCAGCAACTGGTCGCGGAGGGTATCGCTCATCGGGTCGGAATCGATCGGTTCGGGGGATCAGTAATGCGGCGGCGGCGGTTCGTCGGCCGGATCGGCGTAGAGCGTGCTGCGCACCTTGCCCAGATCTTCGAGCAGGTGACGCAGCAACTCGGCGTTGCGCTGGCTTTCGATACGCGCTTCGGCCAGGGCATCGCTCATTTCCGACAGCGCCTGCTCCTGGAAGGAGAGGCGCGTTTCCAGCTCGATCAGGCGGTTCTCCAGCAACCGATCCTGGGTGGAAAAATCATGCTGCATGGATCGAACGTCCCCGGCCGATGCCGTAATACGCCAGGCCGAAGCTCTCGATTTCCTGCGGATCGTAGAGATTGCGGCCGTCGAACACCACCGCATCGCCGATCAGTTCCTTCATGCGGGTGAAGTCCGGGCTGCGGAACTGCTTCCACTCGGTGACCACCGCCAGCGCATCGGCGCCTTCCAGCGCTTCGAAGGCATCGCTGCAGAAGTGCAGGTCGGCGCGCTCGCCGAAAATGCGCTTGGCTTCGTCGGTTGCCTCCGGATCGTAGGCGCGGACCGTCGCGCCCGCTTCCCACAGTTGCGCCAGCAGGCGGCGGCTGGAGGCCGCGCGCATGTCGTCGGTGTTGGGCTTGAACGCCAGGCCCCACACCGCGAAGGTCTTGCCCTTGAGCGGTTGCGCCGCGCCGTAGTGGCGCTGGATCAGTTCGTACAGGTGGCCCTTCTGCGCCTCGTTGACCGCTTCCACCGCATCCAGCAGCCTGGGCGCGTGGCCGTACTGCTGCGCGGTGCGCGCCAGTGCCTGCACGTCCTTGGGGAAGCACGAGCCGCCGTAGCCGGCACCCGGGTAGATGAAGTGCCAGCCGATGCGCGGATCCGAGCCGATGCCCTGGCGCACCTTCTCCACGTCGGCACCGACGCGCTCGGCGATGTTGGCGATCTCGTTCATGAAACTGATCTTGGTCGCCAGCATCGCGTTGGCCGCGTACTTGGTCAGTTCGGCCGAACGCACGTCCATTTCCACGATGCGGTCGTGGTTGCGGTTGAACGGCGCGTACAGGCGACGCAGGCGCGCGGCCGAGCCGGGCTTGCTGCTGCCGATGACGATGCGGTCCGGCCGCATGCAGTCGGCGACCGCATCGCCTTCCTTCAGGAACTCCGGGTTGGACACCACGTCGAACTCGATGGCCTCGCCGCGCGCTTCCAGCTCGGCGGCGATGGCCGCGTGCACCTTGTCGGCGGTACCGACCGGCACCGTCGACTTGTTGACCACGATGGTCGGCCCCTGGATGTGCTGGCCGATGGTGCGGGCCACCGCCAGGACGTACTGCAGATCTGCGCTACCGTCCTCGTCCGGCGGCGTGCCGACGGCGATGAACACGATATCCCCATGCGCGATGGCGCTGGCCGCATCGGTGGTGAAGAACAGCCTCCGTGCGGCGTGATTGGCCTTGACCATCGGCGAGAGGCCAGGCTCGTAAATCGGGACCACGCCCTTGTTGAGCCCATCCACCTTGGCCTGGTCGATGTCTACGCACACCACATGGTGGCCGACTTCGGCCAGACAGGTTCCGGTGACGAGCCCGACATAGCCGGTGCCGAATATCGCTACGCGCATGTAATCTCCTTTCGGTTATTGAAGGATGTTCAAAAGTTCCACGTCGAAGGTCAGCATCGCATCCGGGCCGATCGGGCCGCCCGGCGTTCCCTGCGGGCCGTAGCCCAGGTTGGACGGAATCCAGAAGCGGTACTTGGAGCCCACCGGCATCAGCGCCACGCCCTCGCTCCAGCCCGGCACGACCTGGTTCAGCGCGAACTCGGCCGGCTGACCGTTCTTGTAGGAGCTGTCGAAGACGGTGCCGTCGAGCAGCTTGCCTTCGTAGTTCACCCGCACCTTGCTGGTGGGCGTGGGCCGCGCGCCGCTGCCTTCGCGCAGCACCATGTACTGCAGGCCAGACGGCGTGGTGATCACGCCCTTCTGGTTCTTGTTCTGCGCCAGGAAGGCGTTGCCCTCCTGCTTGTTCTTGGTCGCCACGGCGGCCTGCTTGGATGCGCCGAACGCCTGCAGTGTGGCCATCGCCTGCTCCTGGGTCATCGCGGTCTGGCCCTTGGCGAACACGGTGCGCACCGCGCCCATCAGCGTCGGCAGGTCGATGTCGTTCTGGATCCGCGCCAGCGACGGGCCGACCGCACGGTCGCCCAGCATCAGGCCGACGTTTTCCTTGGACACCGGCGGCGGCTGCGCGCCCGGCGCCATGCCGGGCACCGGCTGACCGTTACGCGCGGCCAACTGCGTGCGCAGCGCGGTATCGGTGGCCTGGGTCTGCTCGTCGGACAGCAGCGGCTTGCCACCCTTGAAGGCGTTCTCGATCGCGCGCTGCAGTGCGTTCACGTCGATGTCCTGGGCGATGGGCTCGAACGAACGCGCCACATCCATGCCGATCGCGTAGCTGACCTTCTGCTTCTCGCTGCCCAGCGTCGCCGCCGCGTTGCCGGCAGCCGGCGCCTGCGCGGACGCTTGGCCGGCGGCCAGCATCATCCCCACCACCAGCGACGCCACGGCGCCGCGCATTCCCATCTTCATTCGCTACTTTCCCTGGAAGTGAACTGTGAACTGGACGCGCCGCGATGGCGCAGACAGAGGCCGGCATTGTCGCATGTGCGGCCGAGATGTTGACCCGCTTTCAGTGCGATGCCGGCTGCGCTTTCAGTTCGCGTTCGATGGCACTGCGCAAGGCCGGATCGTCCGGCGTGACCTTGCTCGGAAATTGCGCGACCACGCGGCCGTCCCGCGCGATCAGATACTTGTGGAAATTCCAGCCCGGCGCCACGCCGGTGGCCTGGGTCAATTGCTTGTACAGCGGCGTCGCATCGTCGCCGATCACATGCACCTTCTCGAACATCGGGAACTTGACCCCGTAGGTGAGCGTGCAGAATTCCTGGATCTGCTTCTCCGATCCTGGCTCCTGGCCCTTGAAGTCGTTAGACGGGAAGCCGAGCACGCTGAAGCCCTGTGCCGCGTACTGCTGTTGCAGCTTCTCCAGGCCGTCGTACTGCGGGGTATAGCCGCACTTGCTTGCGGTGTTGACCACCAGCAGCACCTTGCCGCCGTAGGTCTTGTTCAGGTTCACCTTGTCCTTGCCGGCCAGCGGACGGTAGTCCCGGTCCAGCAGCGAGCCCGCCCAGGCACTGCCGACGGTGCCGGCAGCGGCCAGGATCGCAAGGAAAAACAGACGCTTGGAAAGTTTCATGAGGCACCGTTGGGAAGAAAAGGAAGTCGCGCACGACCAGGTCGGAAGTTGGGTCTGCAGCGTGTTGACATGCTGTGTAACGGTGTTATAGTTAAATACAACACCACTCACCCAGAGCAGGTCCCACGATGAATCTCAAACACCTCCAGCGCAGTCTCCCGGCCCTGGTCATCGTCGGCACCCTGCTCTGCGCGAGCTGGATCGGCGCCCAACGCCACCAGGGACGGCCGCTGGATTATGGCGCCAGCACGCCGCACGACGACAGCGCCGCCGGCGCCGCACCCTCTACCGTCCCGGCGGTGCGGCGACTGCGGGCCTCGCTGTCCGTGCCTTATTTCTCCTTCGCGCGCACCCTGCGCCCACGGAGCTGACCATGAGCGACATCCAATGGAGCGACGGCGCTCCGATCTACCGCCAACTGAAGGAGCGGGTCATCGCGATGATGCTCGACGGCATCCTCAAGCCCGGCGACGCCCTGCCCTCGGTGCGCCAGGTGGCCGCCGAATACCAGCTCAATCCGATCACCGTCTCGCGCGCCTACCAGGAACTGGCCGACGAGGCCCTGGTCGAGAAGCGCCGCGGGCTGGGCATGTTCATGACCGAGGAAGCAGCGCAGAAGCTGCGCGGCAGCGAGCGCGATCGCTTCCTCAACGAAGAGTGGCCTCTGGTGCTGGAACGCATCCAGCGCCTGGGCCTGACACTGCAAGACTTGTTGCCACCGGGGAAAACACCATGACTGCCGCTGTCGCCGCATCCGAATCCGTCGTCTATGCGCAGGGGTTGCGCAAGACCTACAACCACAAGCCGGCGCTGGCCGACGCGTCCTTCACCATCGCGCCCGGCCGCATCGTCGGCCTGATCGGCCCCAACGGCGCCGGCAAGACCACCGCACTGAAGGCGGTGCTGGGCCTGACCGCGGTGGACGGCAAACTGCGCGTGCTGGGCATGGACCCGCGCAAGCAGCGCGATGCGCTGATGAACGAGGTGTGCTTCATCGCCGACGTGGCGGTGCTGCCGCGCTGGATGCGGGTGAGCGAGGCGATCGACTTCGTCGCCGGCGTGCATCCGCGCTTCGATCGCGCCAAGTGCGAGCGCTTCCTGGCCAACACCAAGCTCTCGCCCAAGCTGCGGGTGCGCGAGATGTCCAAGGGCATGATCGTGCAGCTGCACCTGGCCCTGGTGATGGCGATCGACGCGCGCCTGCTGGTGCTGGACGAGCCGACCCTGGGCCTGGACATCCTGTATCGCAAGGAGTTCTACCAGCGCCTGCTGGAAGACTACTTCGACGAGCAGAAGACCATCATCATCACCACCCACCAGGTGGAGGAGATCGAGCACATCCTCACCGACGTGCTGTTCATCCGCGACGGCCGCATCGTGCTCAGCGCCGACATGGAGCACATGGCCACCCGCTACACCGAACTGCTGGTGCCGGCCGAGCGCATCGAGGCGGCGCGCGCGCTGCAGCCGATCGACGAACGCGGCCTGCCGTTCGGCAAGTCGGTGTTCCTGTACGACGGCGTGCCGCAGGCGCAGCTGGCCGCGCTCGGCGAAACCCGCACCCCCGGCCTGGCCGACCTGTTCGTCGCCATCATGAAGGGCACCTACGCATGAACGCTCCCGCCAAATCGATCTCTCCCGTGTCCACGTTCACGTGGCTGCTCAAGCGCGAGTTCTGGGAACACCGCGGCGGTTTCCTGTGGGCCCCGGTCATCACCGGCGGCATCGTCGCCGCGCTGTACACGGTGCTGTCGATCATCGGCAGCATCGCCGGCCGCAACCACGGCGGCGGCTCGCGGCTGAACGACGTGCAGTGGGACGGCCAGGCGCAGAACGCACACCAGATCATCGGCGCGGTCGGCGACGGCACCATGCTCGCCGGCGTGATCCTGGCCTGCATCGTGGTCGGCTTCGTGGTGTTCTTCTACGCGCTGGGCGCGCTGTACGACGACCGCCGCGACCGCAGCGTGCTGTTCTGGAAGTCGCTGCCGCTGTCGGATACCGGCACCGTGCTGTCCAAGGCCGCCTGGGCGCTGCTGCTGGCGCCGCTGCTGGCGATCGGCATTGGCCTGCTGATCGGCCTGGCGCTGTGGGTGGTCACCGCCCTGACCCTGTCGGTCAACGGCATTCCCCAGAGCACCGCGGTCTTCACCGAATCGCACCCGCTGCGCATCATCGGCATGGTCCTGGCCGCACTGCCGGTGCAGGTGATGTGGTCGCTGCCGGCGATCGGCTGGCTGATGCTGTGCTCGGCCTGGGCGCGCAGCAAGCCGTTCCTGTGGGCAGTGCTGATCCCGATCCTGGGCTGCGTGACCGCCAGCATGATGGGCATCCTGCCGATGCTGAACGTCAACCACAACCTGATCTGGTACACCGTGGTCTATCGCGGCCTGCTCAGCGTGCTGCCGGGCAGCTGGGGTCCGGTGCTGAACGAGCAGGTGGCAGAGACCCACATCAGCGGTCCGCAGGATCTGGTCAATGCGATCCATCTCGGTGACAGCTGGGTGCTGTTCCGCGACCCCGACATGTGGATCGGCGCCGCCGTCGGCGTGGCCTTCATCGTCGCCGCGATCTACGTGCGCCGCTGGCGCGACGAAGCCTGATCGCACTGCCGTCTCCCTACCCTTTTCCGCAAGGAGTGTTCCGATGCGCAAGACCCTCATCCTGTGTGCGCTGCTGTCGCTGCCGGCCGTCGCCATGGCCGACGACTGCAAGTATTCCGAACCGCGCGAACTGAAGCTGGACCTGGCCGGCGTCAAGACGGTCCTGCTGGACGTGCAGCAGAACGACCTCAAGCTCAGCGGCGCCAGCGCCGGCGACTCCACCTTGCGCGGCCGCGCCTGCGCTTCCGACGCGGACATGCTCAAGGAGCTGACCCTGCGTCAGCGCCACGATGGCGACACCCTGGTGGTGACGCTGAAGCACGAGGGCAAGATCCACGGCATCAGCGTCGGCAACCGTTACGCCTACCTCAACGTGGCCGGCAGCATTCCGGCCAACCTGCCGGTGCAACTGCAACTGGGCTCGGGCGATGCCGAGATCAGCGGCGTGGCCTCGCTCGACGCCAAGATCGGGTCCGGCGACCTGCATGCGCAGGGCATCCGCGGCGCGGTCAGCGCCACGGTCGGCTCCGGCGACATCGAACTGCGCAATGTCGGCAGCGTGGCGCTGCCGACGCTGGGCTCGGGCGACGTCAAGGCCGACCAGGTCGGCGGCGACGTCAAGGTCGGCACGGTCGGCTCCGGCGACCTGACCGTGCACGGCGTGCGCGGCAGCGTGCAGGTCGACAGCCTCGGTTCCGGCGACGTGCAACTGCGCGATGTCGGCGGCAGCGTCGCGGTGCAGACCGTGGGCTCCGGCGACCTGGACGTGGGCAACGTCGGCGGCAACCTGAGCGTGCAGAAGGTCGGCAGCGGCGACGTCACCCACCGTGGCGTGCGCGGCAGCGTCAATCTGCCCAAGCCGCGCTGATCCTCCACTCCGATTTTCTCACTTCCGCACGAGGACACGCCCATGCAGTACCGTTCCCTGCCCCTGGCCGGCGTCGCCCTGGCCGTCCTGCTCTCGCTCAGCGCCTGCGAGCGCTCGTCGAACGACCGCGTCGTGGTCGATCACGGCGGCGCGCAAAGCCTGACCTTCCTCAACGGCGACCTCACCCTGAAGGCCGATGGCCAGCCGCCGGCCACCATCACCCGCGACGGCAAGTTGTTGATCGACGGCAAGCCGGTGGCCCTGGATGCCGAGCAGCAGCGCCTGTTGCTGGCCTACCGCGGCCAGATCGAAGCGGTGGGCAAGCAGGGCGTGGAAGTCGGCAAGGCCGGCGCCGCGCTCGGCGTGAAAGCGGCCGGCGATGCCATCAGTGGCGTGCTCAGCGGCAACACCGAGCACATCGGCGAGCATGTCGAAGCGCAGGCCGACAAGATCAAGCAGGCGGCGCTGAAGATCTGCGATCAGGTGGCCGCGCTGCGTGCCGCGCAGGATGCGCTGATGCAGAAGGTGCCGGCATTCCGTCCCTACTCCACCCTCGACGACAGCGACGTCAACGACTGCAGGCACTCGGCCGCGTAACCGGCGGCAGCCGCGCTGCCGCGACGATCGTCCACGACCGCCCGCTGTGTCCGCGCTCCGCCCGGCAGTCGCCCCACGCCTGCCGGGCGGGTCGCGGTCTCAGCGGGCGTATCGTTTCGCGCCCGCCACGCAGACCATGGCGACCAGGGTCACCGCCAGCATCGTCCAGCTCACCGTTTCGTGGAGCAACAGCGCGGCCAGGCCCAAGCCGATGAAGGGCTGGAACAACTGCAGTTGCCCGACCGCCGCGATGCCGCCTTGCGCCAGGCCGCGGTACCAGAACACGAAGCCGATCAACATGCTGAACAACGAGACATAGCCCAGGCCGAGCCATGCCGGCATGTGCACAGCGCCGAACGACGCGGGCTGCGTCAGCAGGGCCAGGGACACCATCAGCGGCAGCGACAGCACCAGCGCCCAACAGATGACCTGCCATCCGCCCAGCGTGCGCGACAGGCGCGCGCCCTCCGCGTAGCCCAGCCCGCACAGCACCACCGCGGCCAGCATCAGCAGGTCGCCCTGCAGCGAGGCGTCGATCCCGCCGATCGCCGCATAGCCGACGACGCTGCAGGCACCGGCCAGCGAGAACACCCAGAACGGCGGACGCGGGCGTTCGCCGGCGCGCAACACGGCAAAGACGGCCGTGCACAACGGCAGCAGGCCTACGAACACGATGGAATGCGCCGAAGTGACGTGCTGCAGCGCCAGCGCGGTCAGCAGCGGAAACCCGGCCACGACCCCCAACGCCGTCATCGCCAAGGCGGGCAGCTCGGCGCGGCGCGGACGCGGTTGCCGAAACCCGAGCAGGAGCGCCAGCCCGAGCGCGGCGGCAATGCTGGCGCGGGCGCAGGTCAGGAACACGGGGGAGAAATCGGCGACCGCGACGCGGGTCGCGGGCAACGACCCCGCAAAAATCATCACGCCGATACATCCATTGATCCAGCCACCGGTGGTTTTTTCCATGCGCGTCTCCTTCGGCATCGCCGTTGCAGTAGACGCCACGCGGGACCGATCCGGCCAGGTACGATCCAATACGGTTTCGCAGTACTGTTATGCCTCAAGACCCAGTACAGCCGACGACAGTGAACAGACCCGCAGCAGCCGGCACGCGCATCGATGCGGTGATGACCGATATCCGCGCCCGCATCGCCAACCGCACCAGCCTGCCGGGAGCGCGCCTGCCCTCCGTACGCACGCAGGCGCGCGCGCTGCGCGTGTCGGTGTCGACGGTGGTGGAAGCCTATGAGCGGCTGGCGGCCGAAGGCGCGATCGTGGCGCGACCGGGGTCGGGCTTCTATGTGGCCGGGCCGGTGGCACCGCTGGCGTTGGCGCAACTCGGCCCGAAGCTCGACCGGCAGATCGATCCGCTATGGGTGTCGCGGCAGTCGCTGGAAGCGGATGCGCGCGTGCTCAAGCCCGGCTGCGGCTGGCTGCCGCCGACGTGGCTGTACGCCGCGGGCATGCGCCGCGCGCTGCGCACGCTGGCGCGCGCCGACACGCTGGAACTGACCGAGTACGCCACGCCCCTGGGCCACCCCGGCTTGCGCCAGTTCCTGTCACGACGGTTGGCGGGCAACGGCGTGCAGGCCCCGCCCGAACAGATCCTGCTCGCCGAATCGGGGACGCATGCGATCGACCTGATCGGTCGCTTCCTGCTCTCGCCCGGCGACACGGTGCTGGTCGACGACCCCTGCTACTTCAATTTCCATGCCTTGCTCAAGGCGCATCGCGTGCAGGTCGTGGGCGTGCCCTATACGCCGCACGGACCGGACGTGGCGCACTTCGAAGCGGCGCTGAAAACGCACGCGCCGCGGCTGTACATCACCAATTCGGGGATCCACAACCCCACCGGCGCGGCCCTGTCCGCGGCGACGGCGCACCGGCTGCTGCTGCTGGCCGAGGGCTCGGACCTGGTGATCGTCGAGGACGACATCTTCGCCGACTTCGAGACCAGCCCAGCCCCACGGCTGGCGGCCTTCGACGGCCTGGCGCGGGTGATCCAGGTCGGCAGCTTTTCCAAGACGGTCTCGGCATCGCTGCGCTGCGGCTACATCGCCGCGCGTGGCGACTGGATCGAAAGCCTCGCCGACCTGAAGATCGCTACGAGCTTCGGGGGCGGCCGGCTGGCGGCCGACGCCGTGCTGATCGCCCTGACCGACAGCGGCTACCGCCGGCATCTGGAGAGCTTGCGGCGGCGCCTGGCGGAGCAGATGGCCAGGACCGTGGCGCGGCTGCAGGACCTTGGCATCCGGCCCTGGCTGATCCCGCAGGCCGGCCTGTTCCTTTGGTGCAGGCTGCCCGCGGGCATGGAGGCCTCGGCGATCACGCGCGCCTGCCTGCAGGAGGGCGTGGTACTGGCGCCGGGCAATGCCTTCAGCCAGTCGCTGAGCGCGGGCGATTTTCTCCGCTTCAACGTCGCGCAATCCACCGACGAACGGATGTTCGGCGTGCTCGCGCGCGCCATGCAGTCCGCTCCGAACCCGCGCCGCTAGCGCGCGTCCGGCACGCCTCGCCACGACCGAAGCCGCCGCACGTTCTAGAATGCCCGCACTCCCCCACTGCACCGCCCCCATGAAGAAGACGCTGTTCGCCTGGTTCTCGCTGCTGTCGTTGTGCCTGCTGCTCGCCGCCTGCGGCGGACGCGGCGGCGAGACCACTTCCTCGCGCGCCGAGCGCAGCAAGCCGCGGGTGGCGGTGGACAGCATGAACGTGATGTTGCGCCGCGCCCCGGCCGCCAATGCCACCATCGGGCCCGACGGCAGCCTGCGCATCGACGACATCGAGCTGCCGTTGCCCCCCGCACAGCGCACCGAACTGCAGCAGTTGTTCATGCACCTGCAGATGCAGCGCCAGCGCACCCTGGAGACCGCGGCGCCGGATCCGAACATGCGCTCGGTCGGCTTCGCCCCGACCCCGGAGATCACCGCCGCGCAGGCGGCGGTGCTGCGCGACATTCCGTCGCTGCAACCGTACCGCGACAGCTTCGGCAACCTGCAGGCCGAACGCCGCTGAGGCCTGCCGGCGCCGGCAAGCCCGGCACGAGGGAGCCTCGAAGAATTGGAGGTGCCCCTGTAGGAGCGGCTTCAGCCGCGATTGGCCTTCACGGTAAAGCCCATCGCGGCTAAAGCCGCTCCTACGAGGGTTTGCGGAGTAGTGTCCGGGCGCGATGTGGGAGGGACTTCAGTCCCGACGGCTTTCACCGTGCGATCGTCCGCTGCGCCTGGCACGACCATAACGCCGTGCCAGGCCTTGCTGCTTGCAGCGCCAGCGCGACTCAGCCGCCGCCGCCCGCGCCGGCATGGATGCCGCCTTCGGTCAGCGCAGCCGGGTCCAGCAGCCGGCGCAGTTCGTCCTCGCCGAGGCCGCTGTCCTCCTTGGCCACCTCCAGCACCGGCCGGTTCTCCTTGTAGGCGCGCTTGGCGATCGCCGCGGCCTTCTCGTAGCCGATGATCGGATTCAGCGCGGTGACCAGGATCGGGTTGCGGTCCAGCGCCTCGCGCACGCGCTCTTCGCGCACCTTGAGCCCGGCGATCGCCGAATCGGCCAGCAGCACCGATACGTTGCCCAGCAACTGGATCGACTCCAGCAGGTTGGCCGCGATCAGCGGCAGGGTCACGTTCAACTGGAAATTGCCGGTCTGCCCGGCCACGGTGATCGCGGTGTGGTGGCCGATGACCTGTGCGCAGGCCATCACCGTGGCCTCGGGAATCACCGGATTGACCTTGCCCGGCATGATCGAGCTGCCCGGTTGCAACGCCGGTAGTTCGATCTCGCCGAGGCCGGCCAGCGGCCCGGCGTTCATCCAGCGCAGGTCGTTGGCGATCTTGATCAGCGCCACCGCCAGCGCATTGAGTTGCCCGGACAGTTCCACCGCGTCGTCCTGCGCGGCCAGGCCCTCGAATTTGTTCTCGGCGCTCTCGAAGGTGAAGTCGGTCAGCGCCGACAACGCCTTGGCGACCTTGCCGCCGAAGCGCGGATCGGCGTTGATGCCGGTGCCGATCGCGGTGCCGCCCAGCGGCAGCCGGCGCAGGCGCTTGAGGCTGTCGTCGATGCGCGCCTGCGCCGACACCAGCTGCGCCGACCAAGCGCCGAACTCTTGGCCGAAGGTCAGCGGCATCGCGTCCATCAGGTGGGTGCGCCCGGTCTTGACCACGCCCTGCAGCTGCTTGGCGCGCTTGTCGATCGTCTTGCGCAGGTGCTTGAGCGACGGTAGCAGATGCTCGCGCGCGGCCAGCAGCGCGGCGACGCGGATCGCGGTGGGGACCACGTCGTTGGAACTCTGGCCGAGGTTGACGTGGTCGTTGGGATGCACCGTCGGCAGTGCGTTGCTGCCGTGCTTGCCCTCGCCCTTGGCGGCGCGGTTGGCCAGCGTGGCAATGACCTCGTTGGCGTTCATGTTCGACGAAGTGCCCGATCCGGTCTGGTAGATGTCGATCGGGAAGTGCGCGTCGTGGCGGCCGTCGGCCACCTCCAGCGCCGCGGCCTGGATCGCCTTGGCGACGGCCTTTGGCAACAAGTCCAGGTCGGCGTTGACGCCGGCCGCGGCGGCCTTGATCAGGCCCAGCGCGCGGATGAAGCCGCGCGGCATCGGCTGCCCGGACACCGGAAAGTTCTGTACCGCACGCTGGGTCTGCGCCCCCCACAAGGCATCGGCGGGCACCTGCAGTTCGCCCATGCTGTCGTGTTCGACCCTGAATTTGTCACTCATTGCGCAATCTCCGCATCTGCAAAAAGGAATCCATCGGCGCCGTCATCGGACGTCCGGGGAGGCAGGCTGGCGGGATTGCGGCTGGCGCGCGCATTATCCGTGGCGCAGCGCCCGGCGTCAGCCAGTGTGCGCCGGCGGATGTTAGGAATGTCTGGAGGCGCGAGAAGCGCGGCAGCCCGCCATGACCGGCAGGCGTATGCGGTCCAGGATCGACTTTGCGAAGCCTGGCAACGGCGCGACGCATGATGGCACATTCCGCGAGCGCGCTATCGTGATGCGGACGGCGCGAACCGTGCGCACCGTCGGCGAAGGACGGGACTCCGGCATGCCGGGGCCGCCCTGGCGACGGCACCGGCGGGACCGGCGGCCTTGCGCCGCCGGCCCGCGCGCTCAGCGCTGGCGGTTGCTCTGGAACACCAGGTCGTTGTAGCTCTTCATCAAGCGTGCCGGCGAGCCTTCCGGCGCGACGATCGGGTTGTCCAGCGAGCGCTGCTCGAATGCGCTGTACGGGATCTTTTCCGCCACCCGCTTGATGCGCGCCTTGGATTCCTTGCGGAAGTTCTCCGCGGCGGTCTCGAAACCGCTCCAGTCGGACTTGCCCGGCTCCTGGTTGGCGACCTTGGCATGCGCCTCGTCGGACAGGCTGTTGAAGCCCGCCACCAACGCCGTGGCCTTGGCGGTGTCGAAATCGTCGTCCTGCATCAGGCTGACGATGTCCTTGGCCTCGAGCATCATCGACAGCCGATAGAAGTCGCGGGTGCGGCCCTCGGCCTTTTCCATCGCCTTCAACTGCTCGCGCTGGGCGGCGTCGTTCTGCGCCTCCAGTTCGTGGCTGAAGGCCTCGCTGGCCTCGTGGAATTCGGACAGCGCGGCCATCAGCGGCGCATGCATCTGCTTGCCCTTGGCGAACTGGTCGTCCTGGTAGTCCTCGCGGTCGTAGTAGTCGCGGGCCTGGTTGGCCAGCGGCTGCAACGTCTTCAAGGCGGCCAGATAGCGCTTCGCCGCCGCATCCAGGGCCGGCAAGGACGGCTTGGCCGCGATCGCCTGGGTCATCGGCGCATCGCACAGCTTCATCGCGTATTCGTCGATCGGGGCGGGCCCGTACACGCTGGTTTCCTTGCCGGTGGGGCCGGCCTTGGGGTCGGCCATCCAGCGTATGTACTGCTGCGCACCTTCGTGGATGCGGCCATCGACCTTGTTGAAGCATTCGATGTAGGCGTTGAGCTTGCTGGTCAGCGCCTGGTCCGCGTCGCTGGCGGCAGCGTCGGATGCATGGCTGGCATCGGCACCGGCATCGGACGCAGTCGGCGTGGCCGAGGGCTTGCCGCCGCAGGCGGTCAGGAAAACGGACACAGCGGCGGCCAGCGCCGCCAGACGCAAAGAAGATTTCATGGGGGAATGTTGATGTTGAAAACGGTTACAGAAAGTTTAGCAAACGAAAAGATTGTGGTAGCGTGATGGTTGGAGGCCGGGATGATCAGCCATTCGGCTGCTGAAAGGCCGGCGATTCGGGATTGGGGATTCGCAACAGCGACTCCGCGCGCTGATCCACGGCGCATGTTGCAGCGCTGGCATGTGACGGAATACGCGAGACGGCGCGCGCCGGCGGCAACGACGCAACGCATCGGCTAGACTGCGACGACGTATCACCGACGGAACGCGCACGCCGCCATGGGCGACGATTCAGCCTGTAGATGCCGGCGCACGCTGCGCAGGGCCACGCACCCCGCCGTTTCCACCCCTCCCGCCCGGCGCCATGACGCGCCAGCGGCGCGCGCCGGGGAACGCACATGATCGGCAATCTCCTGCTGCTGGCGCTGGCGATGCTGCTGGTGCTGCTCAACGGTTTCTTCGTCGCCGCCGAGTTCGCCCTGGTCAAGCTGCGCCACACCCAGGCCGTGGGGCTGGCCGAGCACCACGGCTGGCGCGGCCGCTTGCTGCTCAACGTGCACGGCCACCTCGACGCCTACCTGTCGGCCTGCCAGCTCGGCATCACCCTGTCCTCGCTGGGCCTGGGCTGGGTCGGCGAACCGGCCTTCGCGCACCTGCTGCAGCCGCTGTTCGACCTGCTGGGGCTCAGCGAGGAGGCGGCACGCCTGAGCGCTTTCATCATCGCCTTCAGCGTCATCTCGTTCCTGCACATCGTGCTCGGCGAACTGGCCCCCAAGTCGATGGCGATCCGCCGCCCGGAGCGCATGTCGCTGTGGACCGCCGCGCCGCTGTACCTGTTCTACTGGGCGATGTATCCGGCGATCTGGCTGCTCAACACCAGTGCCAACACGCTGTTGAAGGCGATGGGCTGGGGCGAGGTCGAGCATGCCTCGCACCGCTACTCGCGCGAGGAACTGAAGCTGATCGTCGGCCGCCAGCAACCCGCCGGCGGCGCGCCCGATCACGAACTGACCCTGATGAGCCACGCGCTGGAACTGCCGGAACTGGTGGCCGGCGATCTGATGCGCGCGCGCGACCATCTGCGCGGGTTCCGCGAGGGCATGGCGCTGGACGCGGTGATGGCCGAGTTCGCCGAGAGCCGCTACAGCCGCTACCCGTGGTTCGACCGCGACGGCGAGCAGGTGCTCGGCATCCTGCACATGAAGGACCTGCTGGTGGAGATCGCCGGCGGCCGCCGCAGCGACGACCTGCGCCTGCTGCTGCGCCCGGCCAACCTGATCGCGCTGGAGACGCCGGTGCCGCTGGTACTGGAGCGCTTCCGTACCGGCGCCACGCACATGGCGCTGTGCGTGGACGAGCACGGCCGCATCCTCGGCTACTTCACCCTGGAAGACCTGCTGGAAGTGGTGGTCGGCGACATCGAGGACGAACACCCGCACGTGGTCAAGGACGCACCGACCCGCGGCGCCGACGGCAGCGTGCTGGTGGCCGGCTCGACCTCGATCTTCCGCCTCGAGCGCCTGCTCGGCCGCGACCTGCGCGCGCCGGAGCACCTCAACTCGGTCGGCGGACTGATCGTGCACCAGTTGCAGCGCCTGCCCGAGGAAGGCGAGCAACTGCAGATCGACGGGCACCTGTTCACGGTCAAGCGCATGGCCGGGCATCGCATCCAGGCGGTGACCGTGCGCCTGGCGCCGGCCGAGGCCGCGCCGACGTAGAATGGCGCCCCCGCCGACACCACCCCACGCCCCCGCCATGTCCGATTCCGCCCTGCTCGCCCTGTCCCCGCTCGATGGCCGCTATGCCGGCAAGGTCGACGCCCTGCGGCCGATCTTCTCCGAATACGGCCTGATCAGGGCGCGGGTGAAGGTGGAGATCGAATGGCTGCTGGCGCTGGGTGCCGAGTCGGGCATCGGCGAGCTGGCCGCGTTCTCGCCGGCGGCGGCGCAGCGCCTGCGCGCGCTGGCCGACGGCTTCGGCGTGGAACACGCGGCGCGGGTCAAGCAGATCGAGCGCACCACCAACCACGACGTCAAGGCGGTGGAGTACTTCATCAAGGAGCAGCTCAAGGACGACGCCGAACTCGGCCCGGCCCTGGAGTTCGTGCATTTCGCCTGCACCAGCGAGGACATCAACAACCTCAGCTACGGACTGATGCTGGAGCAGGCCCGGCGCGAGGTGCTGCTGCCGACCCTGGACGCGGTGATCGCCACGCTCCGCGCCCTCGCGCATGCGCAGGCCGCGCAGCCGATGCTGTCGCGCACCCACGGCCAGACCGCCTCGCCCACCACCCTGGGCAAGGAGATCGCCAACGTCGTCGCGCGCCTCGAGCGCCAACGCCGGCAGATCGCCGCAGTCGAGCTCACCGGCAAGATCAACGGCGCAGTGGGCAACTACAACGCCCACGTCGCCAGTTACCCCGACGTCGACTGGCCGGGCTTCGCCCAGCGCTTCGTGGAAAGCCTGGGCCTGGTGTTCAACCCCTACACCACCCAGATCGAGCCGCACGACAACGTCGCCGAACTGGGCGACGCCACCCGCCGCGCCAACACCGTGCTGATCGACCTGGCGCGCGACATCTGGGGCTACATCTCGCTGGGCTACTTCAAGCAGAAGCTCAAGGAAGGCGAAGTCGGCTCCTCGACCATGCCGCACAAGGTCAACCCGATCGACTTCGAGAACGCCGAAGGCAACTTCGGCATCGCCAACGCCCTGTTCGAGCACTTCTCGGCCAAGCTGCCGATCAGCCGCTGGCAGCGCGACCTCACCGACTCCACCGTGCTGCGCGCGCTCGGCACCGCCTTCGGCCACACCCAGGTGGCACTGGACTCGCTGGCCAAGGGCCTGGGCAAGCTGACCGTGAACCCGGAGCGCCTGGATGCCGACCTGGATGCCGCCTGGGAAGTGCTGGCCGAAGCCGTGCAGACGGTGATGCGCCGCCACGGCCTGCCCAACCCCTACGAGCAGCTCAAGGCGCTGACCCGCGGCCAGGGCATCACCGCCGCCTCGATGCGCGCCTTCGTCGAGACCCTGGAGCTGCCCGAGGACGCCAAGCAGCGCCTGCGCGACCTGACCCCGGGCGGCTACGTCGGCCTGGCCGAGCGGCTGGCGCGCGGCATCTAGGGCGTGTCACCAATCCCCGCGCAATCTCGACCCTTCGGGTTGGTGACACGCCCTAGCCGCGGCCCGTCCATCCTGGGTTAATCGGCCAGCGGCATGCTGGTGGCTCACAGCAGAGCCCCGCGATGAAACGCACCCCGTTGTTTGTGCTGCCGCTGCTGGCCCTGGTCGGCTGCGCCCAGGCGCCGCGCCCGCCGGCCGGCGATGGCGCGCACACCGCCGCCACGCGCACCATGGTCATGCAGGCCGCGCCGCCGCCGATCGCGGCGGCACCGTCGGCCGGCGACATTGCCGACGGCGACGAGCGCGACGCCGAGGCGCCGATCCGCATGGCCGCTTCGGCCAGCGGCGACATCGATTGCGACGGACGCGACCTGAACATCGTCGGCCGCGACGCCACCCTGGTGCTGCACGGCCACTGCGCCACGGTCAGCCTGTTCGGCCGTAACGGCAATCTGCAGATCGAGCGGGCCGACACCCTGCGCGTGCTCGGCGACAACGCCCAGGTGGCGATGCGCGGCGACGCCGGGCAGGTCGCGCTGTTCGGCCGCCATGGCCGGCTGCAGATGGCGCGCATCGCCACCCTCGAAGTGTCCGGCGACCAGAACCAGCTGCAGGCCAGCGAGATCGACACCATCGCCCTGCAGGGCAACGACAACGCCATCGTCCAGCGCAGCGGCACTGCTCAGGTCGACGACGGCGGCCGCGACAACCGCATCCTCAGCCAGTAGCGCGCCCGGTGCTGAGTCACCCGCTGTTTGCACCACAACGGGGCGCTGCCGCGACTCCCAAGCCCCGTTGCACTTAGCGCCGCCCACGGGCCGCGCGCACGTGGTCACCTGCGACGCGCGGTCGCGGCACACGGCCAGGGCGGCCAACGGTCCCTATCCGTGCGCAGCGGCGTACACGAAGGCCAGCGCGATGGCCCCACGCGCCAAACCGGCGGACAATGGCCGGGTCGGCCGGCGCAGCTGCGCGCCGCCTTTTACCTTCCGCGTTGCAAGGACCCATCGCCCATGGCTGCCCGCAAGACCGCTGCTCCCGCCTTCGAACTCCACGCCCGCCCCGGGCAACCGCTGGGCATGCCCGCCGCGACCTTCCTGCGCGACTACTGGCACAAGCGCCCGCTGCTGATCCGCAACGCCTTCCCCGGCTTCGTCTCACCGATCGAGCCGGGCGACCTGGCCGGCCTGGCCTGCGAGGAGGCGGCGCTGTCAAGGCTGATCGAGCACGACCGCGCCAACGACCGCTGGCGCGTGCGCAGCGGCCCGTTCCAGGAGCACGAGTTTCCCGGCATGCCCGACCACGACTGGACCCTGCTGGTGCAGGACGTGGACAAGTGGGACCCGGACATCCGCGCCCTGCTCGAGCAGTTCCGCTTCCTGCCGCGCTGGCGGGTGGACGACGTGATGGTCAGCTTCGCCGCGCGCGGCGGCTCGGTCGGCGCGCACGTGGACCACTACGACGTGTTCCTGCTGCAGGCCCACGGCCATCGCCGCTGGCAGATCGACGCCAGCGTCGCGCTGGGCCGGCCGGCGCCGCCGACCGACTTCCGCGACGACGTGGAGCTGAAGCTGCTGCGCCAGTTCGACCCGACCCACGACTGGGTGCTGGGGCCGGGCGACATGCTGTACCTGCCGCCGCTGGTGCCGCACCACGGCGTCGCCGAGGACGCTTGCCTGACCTTCTCGGTGGGCATGCGCGCGCCGTCCTCGGCCGAACTGATCGCCGATTACCTGGACACCCTGATCGACGGCGCCGACGAGGCGCTGCGCTACCACGACGAAGACCTGCAGGCGCCGGCCGACCCCTACGAGATCGACGCGGCGGCGATGGGCCGCGTGGTCGAGGCGCTGAACGCGCTGCGCATGAACGACCCGGACAAGCTGGGTGCCTGGTTCGGCCGCTTCATCACCACCTACCGCGCCGCCGGCGAGATCCTGCCGCCGGCCGGCATGCCCCCGGCGGAGGAGATCGCCGCCGCGCTGGAACAGGGCCTGGTCCTGCAGCGGCATCCCTGGGCGCGGCCGGCCTGGCGGCGGACCAGCCGCGGCGCCATGCTGTTCTGCAGCGGCCAGGAGTTCGCGCTGCCGGTCAAGGACGCCAAGCGCCTGGCCGCGGCCGAGCACATCGACGGCACGGACTACGCGGCGCTGTCGGCGGCCGGCAAGCAGGCCCTGCTGGAGCTGATCGAAGGCGGCTTCTACCAGCCGCTGGAGGACGAGGACGCGACCGACGCGGACGCCGACCCGGCCTGATCCGACCATGTCCGGCCCCGGTTTCCGCATCGCTGCGCTGGATCCCGTCCACGACGGCGCCGAACTGCGCGCGCTGCGTGCCGTGGCCGGCACCGCGGACCCGGCCGACGCCGCCGCCGCGGCGGCGCTGGACACGCTGGGCGACCATCTGGTCGCGCGCAGCGACGACGGCCAGGCGGTGGGCGCGGCCCGGCTCGGCGCGGATCGGCGGATCGCCGCCCTGACCGTGCGGCCGGACTGGCGCGGCCGCGGCGTCGGCAGCGCGCTGCTGCGCGGCCTGATCGAGGAAGCGCAACGCCGGCGCTGGCCGCAACTGGAGCTGCATGCGCCCGCTGCCGCCCTGGCGTTCTGCGCCCGCCACGGCTTCCTGCCGCCGCCGGGCGGCATGGCCGCCAGCGCGGAGACCGTGCCGCTGCGCCGGCGCTTCGACGGCGCCGTGGCGGTGGAGGACGCGGCGATGGCGATCGCCGCCAGCATCGCGGTGCTGGCGCAGGCCCGCCGCCAGGTGCTGATCCATAGCCGCGCGCTGGATCCGGGTCTGTTCGACGATGCGCGGGTGCTGGAGCAGGTGCGGCGCTTCGCGGTCGCCGCGCACGCCAAGCAAGTGTGGATACTGCTGCACGACGCGGCCGCGCCGCAGCGCGCCGGCGCGCCCCTGCTGGCCCTGGCCCAGCGCTTGCCCAGCGTGTTCCAGTTGCGCGAGGTCAGCGATCCGGTGGACCGCAGCGACGCCACCGCCTATCTGGTGAACGAGGGCGGCGGCTACTACTTCCGTGGTCTCGGTCACCGTTACGACGGCGAGACCGACCTGCTCGGCGGTGGCCGCGCGCGGCAGTTGCGCACCGTCTTCGAACGGGTCTGGGAGCGTGCGCGCCCCTGCAGCGAACTGCGCGCCCTGGGTTGGTGAGACCGGACCGGCGCCGCCACGCGCGCCGCGGATGAACCGGGATCGGCCTTTGACCACGCCGAATGCACACCCCGGCTGGTTCATGGGGGTATAATTTTTGCGCTTGATTACGCCCGCGCGGCCCACGCGTCCGCCGGTTCCTACCGCAAGCCACTCCAACAAAGCGACCCGACCCCACCATCGTGGACAATCTACTCAAGCAGTTTGCGCAGTCATCGCAACTCGCCGGCGGCAATGCCGCCTATATCGAAGACCTGTACGAACAGTATCTGGTCTCTCCCGACAGCATCGATCCCAAGTGGAAAACCTACTTCGACGGCTTCCAGGGCCGCGATGCTGGTGACGTCCCCCACTCTGCGGTCATCGCCCACATCGCCAGCGCCGCGCGCCAGGCCGCCAACAGCGGCACCGGCCCGAGCGGCGACGAGCGCGAGCGCCATGTCGGCCGCCTGATCACCGCCTACCGTTCGCGCGGCCACCTCGGCGCGCGCCTGGATCCGCTGGGCCTGACCCCGCCGGTGAACCCGCCGGACCTGGGCCTGCCGTTCCACAGCCTGTCGGAAAGCGATCTGGGCAGCGAGTTCAGCACCGGCGGCCTCGGCGGCCAGCCGCGGATGAAACTGCGCGATCTGCTGTCGCGGCTGAAGGCGACCTACACCGGGTCGATCGGCAGCGAGTTCATGCACATCTCCGAGTTCGAACAGCGCCAGTGGATCTACCAGCGCCTGGAGAACGCGGGCGGCAACATCGCCGGCGACGCCGCCAGCCGCCGCCGCACCCTGGAGCGGATCACCGCCGCCGAGGGCCTGGAGCGCTACCTGCACACCAAGTACGTCGGCCAGAAGCGCTTCTCGCTGGAAGGCGGCGACTCGCTGATCCCGATGATGGACGTGCTGGTGCAGCGCGCCGGCAACGACGCGGTCAAGGACATCGTGGTCGGCATGGCCCACCGCGGCCGCCTCAACGTGCTGGTCAACACCCTGGGCAAGAACCCGCGCAAGCTGTTCGACGAGTTCGAAGGCAAGTTCGAGCACGCCCACGACGACCGCGCCCACACCGGCGACGTGAAGTACCACATGGGCTTCTCCGCCGACGTGGCGGTAGCCGACGGCAAGTCGGTGCACCTGGCGCTGGCGTTCAACCCCTCGCACCTTGAAATCGTCGATCCGGTCGTGGTCGGCAGCGTGCGTTCGCGCCAGGAGCGCTACGGCGACGCCGCGCGCAAGTCGGTGCTGCCGGTGATCATCCATGGCGATGCCGCGTTCGCCGGCCAGGGCGTGGTCATGGAGCTGTTCCAGATGTCGCAGGCGCGCGGCTTCGCGGTCGGCGGCACCGTGCACATCGTGGTCAACAACCAGATCGGCTTCACCACCAGCGCCCGCGACGACGCCCGCTCCACGCTGTACTGCACGGACGTGGCGAAGATGATCGGCGCGCCGGTGTTCCATGTGAACGGCGACGATCCGGACGCGGTGGCGTTCGTGGCCAACCTGGCCTACGACTTCCGCCAGCAGTTCAACAAGGACGTGGTCATCGACCTGGTCTGCTACCGCCGCTGGGGCCACAACGAGGCCGACGAGCCGGCGGCCACCCAGCCGGTGATGTACCAGACCATCCGCAAGCACAAGACCACCCGCGAGCTGTACGCCGCCCAGCTGGAAAGCGAGGGCGTGCTGCAAGCCGGCGAGGCCCAGGCGCTGGTCGACAGCTACCGCAACAAGCTCGACTCGGGCGAATACACCACCGAGCTTGCGACCCGCAAGCCGGACGAATTCGCCATCGATTGGTCCAAGTACCTGTCGGGCAAGCTGACGGACAAGGTCGACACCACGGTCAAGCGCAAGACCCTGGACCAGCTGGCCAAGCTCATCACCACCATCCCGGGCGGCGTCGAGCTGCACCCGCGCGTGGCCAAGATCTACGAAGACCGGGTGAAGATGGCCGCCGGCGAACTGCCGGGCGACTGGGGCTTCGCCGAGAACCTGGCCTACGCCACCCTGCTCGGCGAAGGCCACAAGCTGCGCCTGGTCGGCCAGGACGCGGGCCGCGGCACGTTCTTCCACCGCCACGCGATCCTGCACGACCAGAAGACCGACAGCTACTACCTGCCGCTGCGCCAGCTGGTGGAGAACCCGGAAGACGCCACCGTGATCGACTCGCTGCTCAGCGAGGAAGCGGTGATGGGCTTCGAGTACGGCTACTCCACCACCGATCCCAATGCGCTGTGCATCTGGGAAGCGCAGTTCGGCGACTTCGCCAACGGCGCGCAGGTGGTGATCGACCAGTTCATCGCCGCCGGCGAAGCCAAGTGGGGCCGCATCACCGGTCTGGCCCTGTTCCTGCCCCACGGCTACGAAGGCCAGGGCCCGGAGCACAGCTCCGCGCGTCTGGAGCGCTTCCTGCAGCTGTGCGCGCTGGAGAACATGCTGGTCTGCGTGCCGACCACCCCGGCGCAGGCGTTCCACATGATCCGCCGGCAGATGCGCATGTCCACGCGCAAGCCGCTGGTGGTGATGACGCCCAAGTCGCTGCTGCGCCACAAGCTGGCGGTGTCGACCCTGGAAGAACTGGCCGACGGCGAGTTCCAGCACCTGATCCCGGATGCCAAGGCCGACCCGAAGAAGGTCAAGCGCGTGGTCGCCTGCTCGGGCAAGGTCTACTACGACCTGCTCGAGGACCAGACCAAGCGCGGCCAGGACGACGTCGCCATCCTGCGCGTGGAGCAGCTGTACCCGTTCCCGCGCGAGCTGCTGTCGGCCGAACTGAAGCGCTACGGCAATGCCACCGACCTGGTCTGGTGCCAGGAAGAGCCGCAGAACCAGGGCGCCTGGTACCAGATCAAGCACCACCTGCAGGCCTGCCTGGCCGACGGACAGAGCCTGCACTACGCCGGCCGCGCCCGTTCGCCGTCTCCCGCCGCCGGCCATTTCGCCGAGCACGTGGAAGAGCAGCTGAAGCTGGTCGCCGATGCGCTATTGAATCCGTTCAACGACCAAGTCGCTGAATAACCTCCTTTCACATTCCAAAAAAGACACCACTAGGACGCCCCCTGCAATGGCCACCGAAGTCAAAGTTCCGGTACTGCCCGAATCCGTATCCGACGCCACCATCGCCAGCTGGCACAAGAAGGCCGGCGACGCGGTCAAGCGCGACGAGAACCTGGTGGATCTGGAGACCGACAAGGTCGTGCTGGAAGTGCCCTCGCCCGTCGATGGCGTGCTGAAGGAGATCAAGTTCGAAGCCGGCGCCACCGTGACCAGTTCGCAGTTGCTGGCGATCATCGAGGAAGGCGCCACCGCCACTGCGGCTCCGGCCGAAACCAAGGTCGCCGATGCGCCGGCCGAGGCGCCCAAGGCGGCGGCCGCGGAAGCGCCGAAGGCCGCCAAGGCCGACGCGCCGAAGGCCGCTGGCGACGTCTCCAGCCTGCCGCCGGGCGCGCGTTTCAGCGCCATCACCGAGGGCGTGGATCCGTCGCAGGTCGAAGGCACCGGCCGCCGCGGCGCGGTGACCAAGGAAGACATCCTCAACTACGCCAAGAACGGCGGTGCCGGCAAGGCCAGCGGCGCACGTCCGGAAGAGCGCGTGCCGATGACCCGCGTGCGCAAGCGCATCGCCGAACGCCTGATGCAGTCGAAGAACTCGACCGCGATGCTGACCACCTTCAACGAGGTCAACCTGGCCAAGGTCTCGGCCGCGCGCAAGGAACTGCAGGACGAGTTCCAGAAGGCCCACGGCATCAAGCTCGGCTTCATGAGCTTCTTCGTCAAGGCCGCGGCCAACGCGCTGCAGCGCTTCCCGCTGGTCAACGCCTCGATCGACGGCGACGACATCATCTATCACGGCTACAGCGACATCTCCATCGCCGTGTCCACCGACAAGGGCCTGGTCACGCCGGTGCTGCGCAACGTCGAGCGGCAGTCCTTCGCCGACATCGAACAGGGCATCGCCGACTACGCCAAGAAGGCGCGCGACGGCAAGCTGAGCCTGGAAGAACTGCAGGGCGGCACCTTCACCGTGACCAACGGCGGCACCTTCGGCTCGCTGCTGTCGACCCCGATCATCAACCCGCCGCAGAGTGCGATCCTGGGCATGCACGCGATCAAGGAGCGTCCGATCGCCGAGAACGGTCAGGTGGTGATCGCGCCGATGATGTACCTGGCGCTGTCCTACGACCACCGCATCATCGACGGCAAGGACTCGGTGCAGTTCCTGGTCGACATCAAGAACCAACTGGAAAACCCGGGCCGGATGCTGTTCGGTCTGTGATGAAAGCCGGGATTGGGGATTGGGGATTCGGGATTGGCGCAAGCGCTCCCGTTCCCCGGTGCCCGCTCTTGCGAATCCCCAATCCCCAATTCCTAATCTCGTGAGCGAAGAATGAGCGAACAAGAACAATTCGACGTCGTCGTCATCGGTGCCGGTCCTGCCGGCTATCACGCGGCCATCCGCGCCGCGCAGTTGGGCCTGAAGACCGCGTGCATCGACGCGGCGCTGGGCAAGGATGGCAAGCCGGCGCTGGGCGGTACCTGCCTGCGCGTGGGCTGCATCCCGTCCAAGGCGCTGCTGGACTCCTCGCGCCAGTTCTGGAACATGGGCCACCTGTTCGGCGAGCACGGCATCAGCTTCAAGGATGCCAAGATCGACGTCGCGGCGATGGTCGGCCGCAAGGACAAGATCGTCAAGCAGTTCACCGGCGGCATCGCGATGCTGTTCAAGGCGAACAAGATCACCCCGTACTACGGCTTCGGCGAGCTCCAAGCAAACGCGGGGCAGCCGGGCAACGTGGTCAAGGTCAAGCAGCACGACGGCAGCGAAGTCGAGCTGAAGGGCACCAACGTGATCCTGGCCGCCGGTTCGGATTCGATCGAACTGCCGTTCGCCAAGTTCGACGGCGAGACCATCGTCGACAACGTCGGCGCGCTGGACTTCACCGAGGTGCCCAAGCGCCTGGCGGTGATCGGCGCCGGCGTGATCGGCCTGGAACTGGGCAGCGTGTGGAAGCGCCTGGGCGCCGAGGTCACCATCCTCGAAGCGCTGCCGGACTTCCTGGCCCTGGCCGATGCCGAAGTGGCCAAGACCGCGCTGAAGGAATTCAAGAAGCAGGGCCTGGACATCAAGCTCGGCGCCAAGGTCTCCAAGACCGAGATCACCGGAAAGGGCAAGAAGCAGGAAGTGGTCGTCACCTACGCCGATGGCGAAGGCGAGAAGAGCCTGACCGTGGACAAGCTGCTGGTGGCCGTCGGCCGCCGTGCCGCCACCAAGGGGCTGCTGGCCGACGGCACCGGCGTCAAGGTCAACGAGCGCGGCCAGATCGAGGTCGATGCGCACTGCCACACCGGCGTCGACGGCGTGTGGGCGATCGGCGACTGCGTGCGCGGGCCGATGCTGGCGCATAAGGGCTTCGAGGAAGGCATCGCGGTCGCCGAACTGATCGCCGGCCTGCCCGGCCACGTCAACTTCGACACCATTCCGTGGGTCATCTACACCGAGCCGGAAATCGCCTGGGTCGGCAAGACCGAGCAGCAGCTCAAGGCCGAGGGCGTGCCGTACAAGGCCGGCAGCTTCCCGTTCGCGGCGATCGGCCGTGCGGTGGCGATGGGCGAGCCGGCGGGCTTCGTCAAGGTCATCGCCCACGCCGAGACCGACCGCGTCCTGGGCATGCACCTGGTCGGCGTCGGCGTCTCCGAACTGGTCCACGAAGGCGTGCTGACCATGGAGTTCAACGGCTCGGCCGACGACCTGGCGCGCATCTGCCACGCCCACCCCACCCTGTCCGAAGCGATCCACGACGCGGCCATGGCGGTGAGCAAGCGGGCGATCCATAAGGCCAATTGAGGCTGGGATTGGGGATTTGGGAGTGGGGATTCGCAACAGCGCCCCTCTCCTGCCCCGCCCGGCAGCCGCGCAACGCCGGGCACATGCCCGGCGTTGTGCTTTGCGGATCGCCGCACGCGTGAAGCGATCAAGCGATGACCGGCGCCCGTTCCGGCAGCATCAGCGCCCCGACAAACCCACCGCTTTTACGAATCCCCAATCCCGACTCCCCAATCCCATGAAAAGCATCTGCGTCTACTGCGGCTCCAATGCCGGCAACAAGCCCGCCTACGTCGAACGCGCCACCGCGCTGGGCACGCGCATCGCCGAGCAGGGGCTGCGCCTGGTCTATGGCGGCGGCAATGTCGGCCTGATGGGCACCGTGGCCAATGCGGTGCTCGCCGCCGGCGGCGAGGTCACCGGCGTGATTCCCAAGCAACTGGCCGACTGGGAAGTGGCGCACCGCGGCCTCACCGAGCTGGAGATCGTCGGCTCGATGCACGAACGCAAGTCGCGCATGTTCGACCTGTCCGATGCCTTCGTCGCGCTGCCCGGCGGCTTCGGCACCATGGAAGAAATCTTCGAGATGCTGACCTGGCGCCAGCTCGGCATCGGCAACAAGCCCTGTGCCTTCCTCGACGTGGAAGGCTTCTACGCCCCGCTGATCGGCATGATCGATCGCATGGTCGAGGAGCGCTTCCTGCACCCGGACCAGCGCACCGACCTGTGGTACGGCAGCGACATCGAGACGATGCTGGGCTGGATGCGGGAGTACACGCCGGCGCAGGCGTCGAAATGGATTGACGAAAAGCGCCGCAACGCGCTGCGCTAAGAGCGGCCGATCGGCGGTAAGCACTTGGCGCGTGGCGACGCGTTACGAATTTCGGCGTCTCACTACTCCCGTTGCGCGGCGCGGATCGACGAAAAGCGCCGGAACGCGCTGCGTTGAGAGCATCGGATCAGCGGTTAGCGACTGGCGCGTGGCGACGCGTTATAGATTCCGGCGCCTCACTACTCCCGTGGCGCGGCGCGGCTCGACGAAAAGGACCGCAACGCATTGCATTGAAAACCCAAGGCAGCGTGTCGGCGGCGAGCGCAGGGCCCTCGGTGTCGCGCTTAGGGCACCTCACATGACGACAGGAAGCGCCCTGTAGGAGCGGCTTCAGCCGCGACCGGGCTTTACCGGGAACGCCCGTCGCGGCTGAAGCCGCTCCTACGCGACAAGCGGCGATGGCGAAACCGTCGTTCACTCCAGCGTCCGGGATGACGGAGGCGCGAATCGAACAAACGCGCCGTAATACAGCGAGCTGCGGCCAATGCGCGCGTGCCGACAGCGAGCACAACGCGCATGACGACGCGCTCCGCATGCGATCGCCTCAAAGCTGTTGCGGCGCGGCGGCCGGGCGCCCGAGCAGATAGCCCTGCCCATAATCGCAGCCCAGTTCGCGCAGGGTCGCCAGTTGTTGTTCGGTCTCGATGCCCTCGCCCACCGTCTCGATGCCCAGCGTGCTGGCCAGGGCGAGAATGCCGCGCACCAGTGCGTGGCTGCCGGTGCTCCCCTCGTCCTGCAGGCCGGCGACGAAGCTCTGGTCGATCTTCAGCACCGAGATCGGGAAGCGGTGCAGGTACGACAGCGCCGAGAAGCCGGTGCCGAAGTCGTCCAGCTGCGCCAACACGCCGCGCTCGCGCAAGGCCTGCAGGATGGTCAGGGTGCGCGGCGCGTCGTCGAGCAGCGCCACCTCGGTGATCTCCACGCGCAGGCGGCGCGGATCGGCGCCGGCGGTGTCGATCAGCCCGAACAGCCGCTCGGTGAAATCCGGCGAGCGGAAGTGCCGCGGCGAGACGTTGACCGAAACGTAGCCGCCCTCGCTCTGCGCCAGGCGCCGGATCACCTGCGCGTACAGCAGCCAGTCCACCTGCTCGATCAGGCCGCTCTCCTCGCCCAGGTCGATGAACTGGCTCGGCACCAGCAGCCCGCGGCTCTCGTGACGCCAGCGCAACAGGGCTTCGTGGCCGATCACCTCGCCATCGTGCAGGCGCACGATCGGCTGGTAGAACGGCTCGAAGTCGCGGTTGTTGATCGCACGGCGCAGGTCCGCCTCCAGGTCGAGGCTGCGCAGCGCCGCCTCGCGCATGGCCTCGTCGAACACCACGCAGCGATCCTGGCTCTGCGCCTTGGCCCGGTACATGGCCGCGTCCGCATCACGCAGCATCTCCTCGCCGTTGTGGTAGCGCGGATGCCAGGCGGCGATGCCCAGGCTGCCGGACGGAAACAGTTCGCGGCCGGCCACCCACATCGGTTGGCCGAGCACGTGCAGCAGGCGTCGCGCCAGTTCGCGCGCCCCATCCAGGCCGTGCTCACAGGGCGTCAGCACCGCGAACTCGTCGCCGCCCAGGCGCGCCACCACGTCCTGGCCGCGGATCGTGGACACGATGCGCTTGGCCACCTGCACCAGCATCTCGTCGCCGGCAGCGTGGCCGATGCTGTCGTTGACCAGCTTGAACCGGTCCAGGTCCAGGAACAGCACGGCGAAGGTCCTGCCGCCGCCGCGGGCACGCGAGATCGCCTCGCTGAGCCGGTCCAGCAGATGCGAGCGGTTCGGCAAGCCGGTCAGCGCATCGTGCAGCGCCTGATGGGTCAGGCGCTGCTCGGCGCGCCAGCGTTCGGCGATCTGCGCCAGCAACTGCTCGTTGACCTCGGCCAGTTCGCGGGTGCGCTCGTCCACGCGCTGCTCCAGCTCCGCATGCGCCAGCCGCAACCGCTCCTGCGCGCGCTGCCGCGCCAGGCCGCTGCCGACGTTGTGCGCGACAAAGGTCAGCAGGCGCTGGTCGTGCTCGGTGAAGCGCACCTTGGCGACGTAGCTCTGCACCACGATCGCGCCGATCACCTCGCCCTCGTCGAACAGCGGCGCGCCCAGCCAGCTGTAGGGACGCTGGCCGTATTCCTGCACCTCGCCCTGCGCCAGCAAGGCATCGATGTCGGACAGTTCAAGCAGTTGCGGGCGCCGCACCCGCATGACGTATTCGGTCAGGCCGCGGCCGCGGCGCCGTTGCGGCCGGTACGGGGTGAACTCGTCCACCGAATACACGAACTCCAGCATGGTGTCGTCGTCGGAAAGCAGGGCGATGTACAGATTGCGTGCGTCGATCAGCCCACCGATGATGGCATGCACCTCGGTGTAGAACTGCTGCAGGCTCTCCGACCGGATCGCCAGCTCGGCGATGCGGAACAGCGCCAACTGCAACATCTCGGCGCGCTTGCGCTCCTGGATCTCGTCCTGCAGGTCGCAGTTGGCCCGCTGCAGTTCCTGTGTGCGCAGGTCCACCCGCCGCTCCAACTGCACCTGCGCGTGGCGCCGGTCCATTGCGGTCTGCACGTGCTGCGCCACGTAGGCAAGCAGCGCGCGGTCGGCATCGGTGTAGCGCAACGCGTAGTCGTAGTTCTGCACCACAATGGCGCCGCACACCCGGCCTTCGCGCAGCATCGGCACGCCGAGCCAGTCGCGGCTCTCCGGACCGTGGCCGATGTTGTCGCCCAACTGCAGGCGTTCGCGCACCTGTTCCGACGGCCCGCGCACCGCGCGGCCGTGGCGCAGCAGGGCGAAAGTGAGGCTGTACGGCATGTCGCGCAGGAAGTAGGTCTGCTCCGGATCGGCGACGAAGTCGTCGTGGCGGTCGGAGAAGTACAGGAAGCGCATGCTCTGCTGGTCTTCGTCGTACTCGACGATGTAGCAGTTCTCCGCATACATCAGCGATTCCAGCACGGCGTGCACGCGCTGCAGCATCTGGCTCATCTCCAGATCGGCGCCGGCCAGGTCGGCGATCTCGTACAGCGCCTGCTGCAGCTGCTTGGATTTTTCCAGGCCCTCGATGCGCGCGCGCATGCGCTCGGTGTCGAGCAGATTCAGGCCGAAGGCGACCGCGGCATCGCACCAGGCCGCGCGTTGCGCCTCATCCAGGGGGTGCGCCAGTTCCGCGCCGATGGCCACGCAGGCGCCCTCGGCGGTGCGATGCACGTGCAGCACGGCCGGCACCGTCGACGGCAGCGGCGCGGTATCGGCCAGCGCCTCCGCGACCAGCGCCTGCAACCACCCCGGCGCATCCGCGCTGGCCCCGTGCAGGCGGCCGACCACGCCGTCGCCGCAGCCGATCGCCACGGCGCTGCCCGGCGGCAGCAGGCCGCACAAGGCCTGCGCCGTGCGGGCGGGAGCATGGCCGCCAGAGGGGTCTTCACGGACGGTGGTGGACGAATTGAACAGCATCGACGACAACTCCTGCAGGGCCCCCCGGAACTGCTCCACGCTCGCCCTTCACATCAGCATACCCGTTGCATGCGCCGATCGACGCCCGCTCAACCCCGAAGTGGCGAGATGGGCGTTTGTCTACAGATGTTGCCCGAACTTCCGCCATCACCGCCCGCGTCACGACTCCCGCCTCCCGACTATGCGCCGGCCGGGGGAACGCTTAGGCTTGCCGCCGTGGACGCCCCGGTCGAAGCGAGCGACGAAGCCCTGATGCTGGCCTACGCGGCCGGCGACGCGCGTGCGTTCGAGACCTTGTACCTGCGTCACCGCGGCCGCCTGTACCAGTACCTGCTGCGGCAGCTGCGCGACCGTGCGCTGGCCGAAGAACTGTTCCAGGACGTGTGGCAGCGGGTGATCGCCGCACGCCTAGACTGGGAGCCGCAGGCCGCGTTCACCACCTGGCTGCTGCGCATCGCCCACAATCGGCTCGGCGACCATTGGCGCGCGGCCAGGCATCGTCCGCCGGCACCGGCCGACGCCGACCTGCGCACGGCCCGCGTGCAGGACCCCGACACCCCGGAGCGGCAATTGTCGGCCTTCGAACAACGGCGCCAACTGCAACTGGCCCTGGATGCGCTTCCCGAGGAGCAACGCGACGTGCTGCTGCTGCGCCTGGAGCAGGAATTGAGCCTGGACGAAATCGGGCAGATCACCGGTGTCGGCCGCGAGACGGTCAAGTCGCGGCTGCGTTATGCGATGGACAAACTGCGCGCGAGGTTGGGCGGATGAGCGCCGACGAACCGCTGACCCCGGAAGAGCGCGCGCTCGCCGAACACTTGCGCCTGGGCCGGCAGGCGCTGCCGCCGCCGGCGCTGGATGCGGCGATCCTGGCCGCCGCGCGCGCGGCGGTCGCGCCGGGTGCCAACGAGATCGCGGAATATCCCAGCAGCGCTGCGGAAAGGGCTCGGGCGCAGACCGCCGCGGCGACGCCCACGCCGATACCGGCACCAGCGCCGGCAACGACCTCTCCCCCCATAGCGCCGCCCCCCGCGCCGCGCGCCGCAGCGCGCTCGCGCTGGCCGACCTGGCTCGGCCTGGCCGCCTCGCTGCTACTGGTGGCGGGCATCGCCTGGCGCGGGCGCCCGCCGGCGCCCTCCGTGCCGGCCCCCGCACCGGCAGCGGTGCCTGCGCCTACCCCGGCAGCTGCTCCCACCACCGACGCCAGGCCTGCGCCCGTCGCATCGCCGGCACCTTCCTCAGAGCAGCAGGCGCCGGCCACCGACGCGGCGGCGGCCTCCGAGACAGCAGCGCCCGCCCCTGCGGCCTCGGTGCGTATGGCCACGGAGGCACCTGCCGCACCACTACCGGAGCGTGCACCGCAGGCGCAGGCGCGCAAGCCGACGCCCGCGCAGAGCATGACGCCTCCCGCACCAGCGGCCGTGGTGACGCCCGCGGCACCGCCGGCCCCGGCCCCACCGCCGCCGGCCATCGCAGCCGACAGCGGCGAGTCGTCTCCGGAACCGGCTACCGAACAGCAAGCCGTGCCTGCCGCGAAGACCGTGCGCGCACCGGCGCGCGCGACAACGGCGCAGGACAGCTTGGCCCGCAGCGCACCCAGCGACAACGCCCGCCAGGCCAAGCTGGCGAACTCCGCGCGCACGCAGGCCAGTGCGGCCGAATCGTCAGATGCCCTCTCGCTGCGCCCATCGACGTCGCCTGCTGCCCCCGCTGCCGCGTTGCCGCAGCCCCTGCCAGACGCAGCCGCAGTGGAGGTGGCAGTGGAGGCAGACGCGCAGCTGTCGCCACGCCGCTGGCTGCAGCGGATCCGCGAGCGCCGCGACAGCGGCGAACTGGACGCCGCCCGTGCCAGCCTGCTGCGCTTCCAGCGCACACACCCGCACCGCGCGGTGCCCGCCGACCTGCGCAGGCTGTTGCAGGACTGAGCGGCGTGGTGCCGGCGCCTGCGCAGCAGGCCGGCGTCGCGTCTCGTCTACAATGCCGCCGATGCCCGATACGCTCCCGCACCCCGTCAGCCACAGCGTGGAGATCAAGCACAGTCGCTTCCTGGCCCACGCCGCACCGATCGCCGACGCCGGTGCGGCCCTGGCGTTCCTGCAACAGGTGACGGTGGCCGACGCCACCCACAATTGCTGGGCCTACCGCCATGGCGACGAGTACCGCTCCAGCGACGACGGCGAGCCCGCCGGTACCGCCGGCCGCCCGATCCTGGCGGCGATCGACGGCCAGGGCTTCGACCGCGTGGTGGTGGTGGTCACACGCTGGTACGGCGGCATCAAGCTCGGTGCCGGCGGCCTGGTCCGCGCCTACGGCGGCAGCGCCGCAGAATGCCTGCGGCTGGCGCCGCGGCAACCGCTGCTGGCCTTGAGCCTGCTCACCCTGCACTGCGGCTTCGACGACCTGGGCGCGGTGCATGCCGCGCTGAGCGCCTGCGCCGCGGAGAAACTCGATGAACGCTTCGATGCCGGCGGCGCCGAACTGCGCCTGCGCCTGCCCAGCGATCGCGTGGACGCCTTGAAAACCCGCCTGCGCGACGCCACTCGCAATCGTGTCCGCTGTTCGGAACCCGCCCCCGCATGAACACCCCGTCGGCCGACCAGGCCAAGTCGCTGCGCAGACTCGGCAGCCTGCGCACCCTGTGGCCGTTCGTGCGTCGTCGGCGCGGCCTGCTCGTCGCCTGGCTGGTGGCGCTGGCGATCTCCTCCAGCGCCACGCTGAGCCTGCCTGTGGCGGTGCGACAGATGATCGACCACGGCTTCAGCGACAGCAGCCGCATCAATCAATCCTTCGCCCTGCTGTTCGCGGTCGCGCTGGTGCTGGCGGTGGCCACCGCCACGCGCTTCTACTTCGTGTCGCTGCTCGGCGAGAAGGTGGTCGCCGATCTGCGCGAACGCCTGTACACGCATCTGATCGGCCTGCATGCCGGCTTCCACGACCGCAACCGCAGCGGCGAACTGGTCTCGCGCCTGTCCGCCGACAGCGAACTGCTGCGCGGGGTGATCGGCAGCACCATGTCGGTGGCGTTGCGCAGCACGGTCACGGCGATCGGCAGCGTGGTGATGCTGTGCGTCACCAGCCCGCATCTGGCCGCCTATACCCTGCTCGGCATCCCGCTGGCGGTCCTGCCGATCGTGCTCGGCGCGCGGCGGCTGCAGAAGATCTCGCGCGCCAGCCAGGACCGCGTCGCCGACGCCAACACCCTGGCCGCCGAGACCCTGGGCGCGGTGCGCACGGTGCAGGCGTATGCGCGCGAAAGGTACGAACGCGGCCGCTTCGGCGAGGCGCTGGCGCAGACCGTGGCGGTCGCGCGGCGCCGGGTCGGCGCGCAGGCAGTGATCACCGCCGCCGCGATCGTGCTGATCTTCGGCGCCATCGTGCTGGTGCTGTGGTCGGGCGCGCACGAAGTGGCCGCCGGCGAACTCAGCGCCGGCGCGCTCGGCCAGTTCGTGCTGTACGCCATGTTCGGCGGCGGCTCGGTCGCCTCGCTGGCCGAAGTCTGGAACGACCTGCAGCGCGCGGCCGGCGGCATGGGCCGCATCGCCGAACTGTTTCAGGAACGCCCCGAAATCGTCGCGCCGGCGCAGCCGCTTGCGCTGCCGCAGCCGCTGCGCGGCGAGGTGCGCTTCGACAACGTCAGCTTCCGCTATCCGCAGCGCCCAGACCACCCGGCGCTGGACGGCTTCGATCTACACGTGCGGCCCGGCGAGAGCGTGGCGCTGGTCGGCCCCTCCGGCGCCGGCAAGAGCACGGTGCTGGCGCTGTTGATGCGCTTCCACGATCCGCAATCGGGCAGCGTGCAGGTGGACGGCCGCGACCTGCGCACATTGGATCCATCGCAGCTGCGCGAGGCGATCGGGCTGGTGCCGCAGCACCCGACCCTGTTCGCCGCCAGCGCCGCCGACAACATCCGCTACGGCCGGCTCGAGGCCAGCGAGGCCGAGGTCGAGGCTGCGGCGCGTGCGGCCGAAGCCGATGCGTTCCTGCGACAGTTGCCCGACGGCTACGCCAGCGAACTGGGCGAGCGCGGCGCACGCCTGTCCGGCGGCCAGCAGCAGCGCATCGCCATCGCCCGCGCCCTGCTCAAGGACGCGCCGATCCTGCTGCTGGACGAAGCCACCAGCGCCCTGGACGCGCAGAGCGAAAATGCCGTGCAGCATGCGCTGGAGCGGCTGATGGCCGGACGCACCACCCTGGTGATCGCGCACCGCCTGGCCACCGTGCTCAAGGCCGACCGCATCGTAGTGATGGATCACGGCCGCATCGTCGCCCAGGGCACCCACGCCGAGCTGCTGGCGCAGGACGGGCTATACGCGGAACTCGCTCGCCTGCAGTTCATCGACTGAGCACGCCGCGCTAACGGCGGCGGGACTACGGTCGAGCCGCGTCTGCTGCGGTCCGCGCGTGTCGCGGCCACCGCTGCAGCGTCCCGCATTCGATGCAGCGTTCGACAGGAGGCTCCCGATGTCCTTTCGCCAATTGCCTGCCCTCGGTCCCGACGGCGAGGCCTATCTGATCACTGAGTTCCAGGACGATGCGCCGCGCCAGCAGCAGGCGCAGCACGACCCGCACGCCGACAGCGGACTGCGCTACGAATTGGCCGATGGCCGCAAGCTGATCCGCCGCGGCCAGCAGTTCGTCACCACCGGCGGCGAACTGACCTTGACTGCGGTCTAGCGTAACGGTTACGCGTCGCCGCCCAGCCCCGTCACCGCTGCTGGCGTTCGGAGCGCTGGCGACGCGCTGATCATTTTTTCGCCAGGTGACTTGACAGGCCCGCCACGCAAGGCGCGCCAACAGTTATCCACACGTTTGCGCCGTGACAATCCACATGCGCTGTGGATGGATTGGTGGGTGCTCGGTCGTCAGGTCATTCCAAGAACGGTCGCGGCTGAAGCCGCTCCTACGAAAGCGTAGAGACCTTTGTAGGAGCGGCTTCAGCCGCGACCGTGAACCCGAGAAATCGCGCAATCGACAATCACCGCGCAACTCAACCCACCAGCACCCGCCCAATCCCGCTGGCATCGATTTCCGCCGCAGCGGCACGCACCGCCGCAGCGTCGCTGCCCGGATCGAAGCCGAGCCGGAAATGCAATTCCCCCGCCTGCGTGCGCGAAGAATGGATCGAGGCCAGGTTGACGCCATGGCGTTCGAACACGTGCAACAGCGCGCGCAGCGAGCCGGCGCGGTCCTCGGGCAGATACACGCTGAGCGTCATCTGCTCGGTCAGATCGGCCAGCAGGTATCCCACCCGCTCGTAGCTGTAGTTGCCCTGGGCGATCGCCGCCTCACCCAGCGCCTGGCGGTTGGCGTCGAGGAACTCCGCGCGGAACTGCGCACGTGCCGCATCGTCGCCGCGGCCGACCTGGTCGCGCAGCCGCGACAGCTGCGCGATCAGTCCATCGAGCACGCTACCGACATGCGGATTGCCGAACTGAATGTCTTCGTAGATGGCAGGATTTAGGGCCAGGATGCGCGCGATGATCGCGGTGTCCAGTTCGAACGAGGCCGAGCGGTATGGCAGCAAGGCCTGCAACGGCCCCAACGCTGGCGCATGCTCGCGCAGCACGCCGGCCTGGGCCAGGTGCGTGGCATGGACCATCGCCTGCACCAGCGCCATCACCCGGTCGTGGTGCTCGGGCGTGGTGCGCACGCACTCGCCTTCCAGCGCCGTGCACATGCGCTGCAGCCAGGGCTGCCACTGCGCCACCCGCGCCTCGCAGACGACCAGCACGCGGCCCTTGAGCGTGGGCGACTTCGGCGGCGCCGTCATGGGATGCAGCCCGGCCACTTCCGCCTGCGAGGCCAGCATCGCCGCCACCGGCGCGGCCTTGACCGAGGTGACGTCCAGCCACAGCTGGCCGCGTTCGCGGCCGCCGGCGCGCTGCACGTACTCGCCGATCAGCGCCGGCGTGTGCCGGATCGGGGCGGAGAAGATCAGTACCTGCGCCTGTTGCAGCAGCGCCTCCGGCGCCAGCGACTGCGGATCGGCCGGATCGTGGCCGATCACCTCCAACTGCATGCGCTCGCGGAAGAAGCGGCTCAGCCAGCGGCCATAGGCGCCGGCACTGCCGACGATGCCGACGACCGGGCGCAGGCTCACGCCAGGCGCTCGGCGACGAAGCGCAGCGGCGTCGCCAACGCGGCCGGCGCCGCTGCCAGCACGTCCAGTTCTTCCACATCCGCAGCCAGGGTCGCCTCCAGCGCCGCATGCACGCCGGCGATGGCGCGGCCGATCGCCGCCTCGAAACTGTCGCCGCGCAGCAGAAAGGCCACCAGCAGCGCCATCAGCACATCGCCGGTGCCGGCCACGTCCACCGGCAGCAGCGGCGAGCACCAGCGATAAACCGCATCGCGGCTCACCGCCAGCGTCACCAGTTGCCCGGCATCGCCGCCGACGCTGTGGGCGAGCACCCACTGTGGGCCGCGCGCCAGCAACACCCGCGCCGCCGCGATCGCCTCGTCCTGGGCCAGCGCCGGCATGCCGGTCAGGCGGCCGAGTTCGAATGCATTCGGCGTCACCAGCCACGCATGCGGCAACAGGCGCTCGGCGAAGATCGCTTCCAGTCCCGGTTCCACGTAGGGACCGGTATGCGTATCGCCGATCACCGGGTCCAGGCAGTAGCGCAGCGTCGGGCACTGCGGCAGCGTGGCGTCGAGCCAGTCGGCGAAGGCGGCGCCATTGCCGACGCTGCCGAAGTAGCCGGACACCAGCATGCGCGCGCGTTGCGGCAGGCCGCGTTCGCTGGCGCCGAGCAGCAGATCGGCGAACCAGTCCGACGGCAGCACCTTGCCGCGCAAGGTCGCGTAGAACGGCGCATTGCTCAGCAGCGTGGTCGGAATCTCGGCCACGCGCAGGCCCAGCGCGCGCAACGGCGGCACCGCCGCGCTGTTGCCGGCGTGGCCGTAGACGAGTTGCGACTGCACGGAAATGACGTCGACCGGCACCGGCCCGTCGGGTCGCTGGCGGCGACCATGGATGAGATGACTGGCGGCGGAACTGTCGGCGGGAGTGTTCATCGCCGTAGTGTAGCGCCGGCGCAATGACGCCCAGCGGCGCGCGCATCCGTGGCGTTGCGAGGCTTTCAGCAACAACGGCCTCAGCTGCGACGCTCCGACGAGAAAGCGTCGCGGCTGAAGCCGCTTCCACAACGGGGACCAGGATGCGGGAAAAAGCCCACGCATCCGGAATCGAAAGTTTCCATTTCCGCTCTGCTCAGCGAGCAGAACATTCCAGCGTAGGAGCGGCTTCAGCCGCGACGCTTTGACGATACGCGTCGGGGCTGAAGCCCCTCCCACAAAAAAACACTGCGACGCGGAACAACACCGGGAACATCCAAGACCCCGGCTTTCAATAGCCGCAGGCTGGTCATCCCGAATCCCGAATCACCAATCCCGAATCCCAGCCTTACGACGTCATCCGATCCCAGAACCCCTTCACCCCATCGATGAAGGTCGCCGACTTGGGCGAATGCTTGCGCGCGTCCTCGCCGGTGAAGGTGGCCTCGAACTGCTCCAGCAGCTTGCGCTGGTCGGCAGTGAGGTTGACCGGCGTCTCCACCACCACCCGGCAGTACAGGTCGCCTTCGCTGCGGCTGCGCACCGAACGCACGCCCTTGCCGCGCAGGCGGAACAGCTTGCCGGTCTGGGTCTCGGCCGGAATGCGGATCTCCGCCTCGCCGCCGAGGGTGGCCACGCGCACGGTGTCGCCCAGGGCCGCCTGTGAGATGCGGATCGGCACCTCACAGTGCAGATCGTCGCCGTCGCGCTGGAAGATCGGATGCTCACGCACCCGCACTTCCACGTACAGATCGCCTGGCGGAGTGCCGGCCGGGCCGGCTTCACCCTCGCCCGACAGGCGGATGCGGTCGCCATTGTCGACGCCGGCGGGGATCTTCACCGACAGCACCTTGGTCTCTTCCACGCGCCCGGCGCCATGGCACACGCCGCACGGGTTCTGCACGGTCTGGCCGCGGCCGGCACAATGCGGGCAGGTCTGCTGCATGGCGAAGATGCCGCGCTGGATGCGGACCTGGCCGCGCCCGTGGCAGGTCACGCAGGTCTCGACCTTGCCGTCCTCCGAGCCGCTGCCGTGGCAGTGCTCGCATTCGCTCAGGGTCGGAATCTCGATGCGGCGCTCGATGCCGGCCACCGCTTCTTCCAGGTCCAGCTCCAGCACGTAGCCGATGTCGGCGCCACGCCGCGGCGCACGCCCGCCACCACCACCGGCGCCACCGAAGATGTTGCCGAAGATGTCGCCGAAGATGTCGCCCATGTCCGGGCCGCCAGGGCCGCCGCCCATCCCGCCCATGCCGTGCTCGAACGCGGCGTGGCCGTGCGCGTCGTACATGCGTCGGCGGTTGCCGTCGGACAGCACCTCATAGGCTTCCTTGCATTCCTTGAACGCGGCCTCGGCGGCTTGGTCGCCGGGATTGCGGTCCGGGTGGTACTTCATCGCGCAACGGCGATAGGCCTTCTTCAGCTCGTCGTCGCTGGCGGTGCGGGCCACACCCAGCACTTCGTAATAGTCGCGTTTGCTCATGGGGCGGGGATTCGAGATTCGGGAGTCGGGATTCATTCAACGCAAAAGCGGAGAGCCTCGGCTCTTCCGCTTTTACAAACTGGATGGACAGGGATGGGAGTGGGAACCACCAGGCCAAGGCCTTCGCGAATCCCCAATCCCCAATCCCAAATCCCGGCCTTACTTCTTGTCGTCCTTGACCTCGGTGAACTCGGCGTCGACCACGTCGTCGGACTGGGCCGAGGACGCATGCGCGCCGCCGGCGTTGCCGCCCGGCTGCTGCTCGCCCGCCGCCGCGGCCGCGTACAGCGACTGACCGGCCTCTTCCAGCGCCTTGGTCTTGGCCTCGATCTGGCCCTTGTCGTCGCCCTTCATCGCGGTTTCCAGATCCGCCAGCGCCGACTCGACCTTGCCGATCACGTCGCCGCCGACCTTGCTGCCGTGCTCGGTGATCGCGCTGCGGGTGGCGTGGATCAGGCCGTCGGCCTGGTTGCGCGCCTGCACCAGCTCGTGGAACTTCTTGTCTTCCTCGCGGTTGGCTTCCGCGTCGGCAACCATCCGCTGGATCTCGTCGTCCGACAGACCGGAACCGGCCTTGATCTCGACCTTCTGTTCCTTGTTGGTCTTCTTGTCCTTGGCCGACACGTGCAGGATGCCGTTGGCGTCGATGTCGAAGGACACCTCCACCTGCGGCAGGCCGCGCGGCGCCGGCTCGATGCCGGACAGGTCGAACTTGGCCAGCGACTTGTTGTAGCGGGCCTGTTCGCGCTCGCCCTGCAGCACGTGCACGGTCACTGCCGACTGGTTGTCCTCGGCGGTGGAGAACACCTGCGAAGCCTTGGTCGGGATGGTGGTGTTCTTCTCAATGATCTTGGTGAACACGCCGCCCAGGGTCTCGATGCCCAGGCTCAGCGGGGTCACGTCGAGCAGCAGCACGTCCTTGACGTCGCCGGCCAGCACGCCGCCCTGGATCGCGGCGCCCAGCGCCACGGCCTCGTCGGGGTTGACGTCCTTGCGCGGCTCCTTGCCGAAGAACTCGGCCACCGCCTGCTGCACCTTCGGCATGCGGGTCTGGCCACCGACCAGGATCACCTCGGTGATGTCGCTGGCGCGCAGGCCGGCGTCGTTCAGCGCGGTGCGGCACGGGTCGATGGTGCGCTTGACCAGGTCCTCCACCAGCGCCTCGAGCTTGGCCCGGGTCAGCTTGATGTTGAGGTGCTTCGGGCCCGACGCGTCGGCGGTGACGTACGGCAGGTTGACTTCGGTCTGCTGCGAGGACGACAGCTCGATCTTGGCGCGCTCGGCGGCGTCCTTCAGGCGCTGCAGCGCCAGCGGATCCTTGCGCAGGTCGATGCCCTGATCCTTGTTGAACTCTTCCACCAAGTAGTCGATGACGCGCTTGTCGAAGTCTTCGCCGCCCAGGAAGGTGTCGCCGTTGGTGGCCAGCACTTCGAACTGCTTCTCGCCGTCGACGTTGGCGATCTCGATGATCGACACGTCGAAGGTGCCGCCGCCCAGGTCGTACACCGCAATCTTGCGGTCGCCGCCCTGGCCCTTGTCCAGGCCGTAGGCCAGCGCCGCGGCGGTCGGCTCGTTGATGATGCGCTTGACGTCCAGGCCGGCGATGCGGCCGGCGTCCTTGGTCGCCTGGCGCTGGCTGTCGTTGAAGTACGCCGGCACGGTGATGACCGCCTCGGTGACGGTCTCGCCCAGGAACGCCTCGGCGGTCTTCTTCATCTTCTCCAGCACCTGCGCAGAGATTTCCTGCGAGGCCAGCTTGCGGCCGTCGGCAGTGGCCACCCAGGCGTCGCCATTGTCGTGCTGGACGATGCCGTACGGGACCAGGCCGATGTCCTTCTGCACCTCGGCGTCGGTGAACTTGCGGCCGATCAGGCGCTTGACTGCGTAGAAGGTGTTCTTGGGGTTGGTGACGGCCTGGCGCTTGGCCGAGGCGCCCACCAACACTTCGCCGTCCTTGGTGTAGGCGACGATCGAAGGCGTGGTGCGGTCACCCTCGGAATTCTCGATGACGCGGGCCTTGCCGCCGTCCATGATCGCCACGCACGAGTTGGTCGTGCCCAGGTCGATGCCGATGATCTTGCCCATTGCAATGACTCCTGAAAGGTCGTGTAGCCGGCCAGTGCCGGGATCTGGTTCGGATATAGGGATGGCCGCCAGTCATTCAAGCCATCGCCGCAAATTAGCGTTCCACTGCCGCCGCACCGGGTTCAGGCGCGGGCGGCCGCGAACTCAGTCGTGCTTGGCCACCACCACCAGGGCGGGCCGCAGCAGGCGGTCGTTGAGCAGGTAGCCCTTCTGGAACACCTGGATCACGTGGCCCGGGGCGACGCCCTCGGCCTCGGCCTGGCTGATCGCCTGGTGATGCTCCGGGTTGAACGGCTCGCCGGTCGGGTCGAGCAGGGTCAGGCCGTTGTCGGCGGCGACCTTGAGCAGCTGCTTGTAGGTCAGCTCCAGGCCGTCGCGCAGCGGGCTGGGCTCGCTGCCGGCGGCGGTCAGGCCCGCATCCAGACTGTCGAACACCGGCAACAGGTCGCCGAGCAGGCGCTCGTTGGCGAACTTGCGCGCCTGCTCCACGTCGCGGGCGATGCGCTTGCGCTGGTTCTCCAGGTCGGCCCGCTCGCGCAGGACGTCGGCCTTGACCAGGGCCAGCTCACTGCGCAGCGTCTCCACTTCCGCCTGCAGCGGATCGGTCGAGGGCTGCTGCGCCTCGGTCAGGTGTTCGGAATCGAATTCGGGGTGTTCTTGCGTCATGTCCGGGTCCCTGGCGGGGTGCGTCCCGCCTTACCGGACCACCTATGTGGGCGGTGCCGGCGGATTCAAGGGAATCCGGGATTGGGGAGTCGGGATTGGGATTGCGCGAGCCCGGCGGAAACGCCGGCTGGCGGACGGCGCCGCGGTGCCCTGCGCGCTGGCTCAGCGGTCGCCTTGCGGGGACGGGTCCAGGCGGGCGCCGAGGACGTCGGCGGCGGTCTGGACCAGGGGGATGACCCGGTCGTAGTCCATGCGCTTGGGGCCGATCACGCCGAGCACGCCCAGCACCTGGCCGCCGGCCATGTACGGGGCGGTCACCAGCGACACGCTCTCCAGCGGCACCATGCCGGTCTCCTCGCCGATGAAGATGCGCACGCCGGGTGCGCGGATGGTGCGTTCGAGCAGTTGCAGGATCTCGCGCTTGCTGGCGAAGACCTCGAACAGTTCGCGCAGCCGCTCCAGGTCCGACAGGTCCTGCACGCCCATCAGCTTGGTCTGCCCGGCCAGCACCATGTCGTCGCCGGCCGGCGCCAGCGCCTGCTCGGCCAGCTCGACGCTGTGCGCCAGCAACTGCTCCATCTCGTCGCGCGCATGGCGCAGGTCGCGCAGCAGGCTGGCGCGGATGTCGGCCAGCGCGCGCCCGGCGAAATGGCGGTTCAGATAATTGGCCACCTGCTCCAGCTCGGCCGGCTCGTAGGCCTTGCGCGGCTCGATGACCCGGTTCTGCACCTCGTTGTCGGCGAACACCAGGATCGCCAGCACCCGCCGCGCGTCCAGCGGCACGAAGTCGATGTGCCGGAAGGCGAACTGCTCGCGCTTGGGCGCGCTGACCACGCCGACGAAGTGGGTCATCGCCGACAGCAGTTCCGAGGCACTGCCCAGCAGCGCCTGGGTGCCGGCGGCATTGGCCATCTCCGCGCGCAGCCGCGCCACCTCGCCTTCGGCCGGCGGACGCATCTGCACCAGGCTGTCGACGAACACCCGGTAGCCGGTGGCGGTGGGCACGCGCCCGGCCGAGGTGTGCGGCGAGCTGAGCAGGCCGGCGTCCTCCAGGTCGGCGAGGATGTTGCGGATCGTCGCCGGACTCACGTCCAGGCCGGCGTGCCGGGCCAGGGTCTGCGAGCCGACCGGCTCGCCGTCACGGATATAGCGCGAGATCAGCGTCCGCAGCAGCTGCCGGGCACGCGGATCGAGGCTGGAATGGACCGGGGAAGCGCGCATGGAATCAACCCGTGAGACTGGCCCTTAGATAATGGCTGCACGCCGGCTTGGCAAGTCATTGGCCCACCTACCCGCGCATGCTAGCGTTGCGCGGCCCCGGAAGCAGACCCCATGCTCAGACATCTCTCGATCAAGGATTTCGCCGTCGTACGCGGCACCGAACTGGAATTCGGCCCAGGCATGACCGTGGTGTCCGGCGAAACCGGCGCCGGCAAGTCGCTGATGGTGGACGCGCTCGGCTTCCTGTCCGGGCTGCGCGCCGACAGCGGCGTGGTCCGCCACGGCGCCGACCGCGCCGAGTTGTCGGCCGAGTTCGTCGCCCCGGCCCCGGCCCGCGCCTGGCTGCGCGAGAACGAACTCGACGACGAGGAGCACTGCCAACTGCGCCGGGTGATCCGCGCCGATGGCGGCTCCCGCGCCTGGATCAACGGGCGCCCGGTGACCCTGTCGCAACTGGCGGAGCTGGCTGGCCACCTGGTCGAGATCCACGGCCAGCACGAACACCAGGCCCTGCTCTCGCGCGGCAGCCAGCTCGGCCTGCTCGACGCCTACGCCCGCAACGACGCCGAACGCGCCGCGGTGCGCGCCGCCGCCGCCCGCTGGCAGGGCCTGCTCAGCGAGCGCGAGACCTTGCTGGCGCAGGGCGATGTCAGCGACCGCATCGGTTTCCTGCAGCACCAGCTGGCCGAACTGCAGCGCGAGGACCTGGACCCGGCGGCGATCGCCGCCCTGGATGCCAACCACCGTCGCCAGGCCCACGCCGCCGCGCTGATCGGCGCCTGCGAGGGCGCGGCGCAGCGGCTCAACGGCGACGAGGCGCCGGCCGTGCTGGACCTGTTGCAGCAGACCCGCCACGAACTCGGCAAGGTCGGCGAGTACGACCCGCGCCTGGCCGAAGTGCAGGCGCTGATCGACAGCGCCGGCATCCAGTTGGAGGAAGCGCTGGCGCTGATCGACCGGGTCCGCGACGACCTAGACGCCGACCCGGCGCAGTTCGATGAGATGGAACGCAAGCTCGGCCGCCTGCACGACCTGGCGCGCAAGCACCGCATCGGCGTGGACGCGCTGGCCGAACACCGCGACGCCCTGCTCGCCGAAGTGGAGAGCCTGCGCGGCGCCGGCGAGCGGCTGGACGTGCTCGACGCCGAGATCGCCCAGGCCACCCAGGCCTGGCGCGACGCCGCGGCCGCCCTGACCGCCACCCGCGACCGCGGCGCACAGGCGCTGTCGCACGACACCACCGCCCTGATCGGTGAACTGGGCATGGGCGGCGGCCGCTTCCTGATCCAGCTCGAGCCGCACGACACCGAACGGCCGGACCCGGCCGGCGCCGAGCGGGTCGAGTTCCTGGTCGCCGCCAACGCCGGGCAGCCGCCGCGCGCCCTGCGCAAGGTCGCCTCCGGCGGCGAACTGTCGCGCATCTCGCTGGCGATCGAGGTCGCCGCGCTGGGCCTGGACGCCGTCCCAACCATGGTCTTCGACGAAGTGGACTCGGGCATCGGCGGCGCCGTCGCCGACATCGTCGGCAAGAAGCTGCGCGCGCTCGGCGAGCAGCGCCAGGTACTGTGCGTGACCCACCTGCCGCAGGTCGCCGCGCAGGGCCACGCCCACTACCGGGTCAGCAAGGCACCGGTCGAAGGCATGACCCAGAGCTCGGTGGAACTGCTGGCGCCGCGCCAGCGCGAGGAAGAACTGGCGCGGATGCTGGGCGGTGTCGAGGTCAGCAAGGAAGCCCGCGCGGCCGCCAAGCGGCTGCTGCTCAGCGCGGGCTGACTGGCCGGTCGCGGGGTCCAGGGTGCGCCGACCCTTGCGCGTACCGCCCTGCTCGATACAGGCGGCCGACGCCCGATCACAGGTTGGCTAAGCTCCGGCGTTAGGCGCCTGTGCGAATGCGCAAGGGCCGGCGCCCTGGCCCGCACCAGCCGCGACGGAAGTTAAGCACAGGAAACTGAAGCCCCTCTCCCACCGGGAGAGGGGTTGGGGTGAGGGTCGGGCGCGGAGCGACCCGCCGACGTGATCCACGCAACTACACACGGACCCTCATCCGCCCCTTCTGGGCACCTCTCCCGGTGGGAGAAGGGAACAGCCGCTAGCCCCTCTCCCACCGGGAGAAGGGTTGGGGTGAGGGTTCGGCGCGGAGCGACCCGCCGACGTGATCCACGCGGCTACACCCGGACCCTCATCCGTCCCTTCGGGGCAGCGTCTCCCGGTGGGAGAAGGGAACAGCCGCTAGCCCCTCTCCCGCCGGGAGAGCGTTGGGGTGAAGGTCCGGCGCGGAGCGACCCGCCGACGTGATCCACGCGGCTATACCCGGACCCTCATCCGCCCCTTCGGGGCACCTTCTCCCGGTGGGAGAAAGGAACAGCCGCTAGCCCCTCTCCCGCCGGGAGAGGGGTTGGGGTGAGGGTACGTCGGCGAAGCCCCGCGCATCGCCAGCACAGGAAAGGACAACACCGGCCGACTTCACCGGCGCCAACACTTACCCCTTCCTGCCGCTCGGCCGCTTGCTGCGCACGTACAGCACCAGGGAATGCTCTTCCAGCTCGTAGCCGTGATCGGCGGCGATCTTGCGCTGCAATTCCTCGATTTCCGCGCTTTCGAACTCGATGATCTTGCCGGTATCCACGTCCACCATGTGGTCGTGGTGGCCACCACGGTCCAGTTCGTACACTGCCTGGCCGCCCTCGAAATTGTGCTTGAGCACCAGGCCGGCCGCCTCGAACTGGGTCAGCACCCGGTACACCGTGGCCAGGCCAATCTCGTCGCCGTGGTCCAGCAACTGCCGATAGATCTCCTCGGCGGTCATGTGGTGCCGCGCCGATTTCTGCTCCAGCAGCTCGAGGATGCGCATCCGCGGATGCGTGACCTTCAGGCCGACTTTGCGCAGATCGTGGGATTCCATGGCGTCTCCGTTCATAGCTGGTTTATCGCCAGCTGCCTGGGAATGGGTCGCGGCGGTCCCTGGGAGTGTATCATCGACACGATTTCATTCAGCCCTGTCCCCGATGCGCAATCTCCTGCTGGTCGCCGCTGTTGCCCTGTCCACCGCTGGCTGCGGCATCATTTACAAGCAGCCCATCTACCAGGGCAACCTGATCAAGCCGTCGGCCGTGGACCAGCTCAAGGTCGGACAAAGCAAGCAGCAGGTCAGCGCGCTGCTGGGCAGCCCCTCGATCCCGGATCCGTTCCACGCGCAGCGCTGGGACTACACCTCCACCGAGCGTGTCGATCGCGTGGGCCATACCGAGATCAAGAACTTCGTCGTGTTCTTCGACAACGACATGGTCACCCGCTGGGAAGGCGACTACTTCCCGGATCAGGACGAAGAGCTGGCCAAGAACAGCGTGCGCCAGTTCGGCCGCAACCTGGCCAAGGACAAGAAGAAGCAGCGCCGCGGCGAATGACCCGGCGGCCGCGTCGCGCCCCGCCGCTCAGCGCGGCTTGGCGCGGCGCCGCCTGGCGTCCTTGGGGTCGATCAGCAACGGCCTGAGCAGTTCCACCCGGTCGCCGTCCTGCAGCAGCCGCGTCGGTGCGGCGACTTCGCCATAGACCGCGCACGGCATGCCCGGCGTCGCCTCGGGCATCGCGGCAGCGGCCAGCGCATCGGCCACCGTCGCGCCCTCCGGCAGCTCCAGCCGCCGCGACACGAAGCGCTCCGGCCAGGCCAACACGACCTCGACCTGCATGGCGGCTAGGCCTGTTCCCGGTCGGCCACGCGCACGAAGTCGTTGACCATGCGGTCGGCCAGGCTCTGGAAACCCAGCGCCAGCGCGGGCCCCAGCAGGCGCGAGGCGGGTTCGAAGTCGAGCATCAGGCTGACCTTGCTGGCGTGCTCGTTGAAGCCCTGGAAGGTCCACTGCCCCTGCAGGCGCTTGAACGGACCGTCGCGCAGCTGCATATCGATGCGATCCGGGCGCTCAAGGCTGTTCTCGGTGGTGAACCAAGTGCGGAACGAGCCCAGCCCCAGGTCCAGCCGCGCCACCAGGAAGCGGTCGCTCTGCTCGAGAATATGGGCCGCGTCGCACCAGGCGAACCGGCGCGGATAGGCGGCGACGTCGTTGACCAGATCGAACATGCGCGTTGCGGCGTGTTCGACCAGAGCGCTGCGGCGGATGATAGGCATTCGGGACGGGAAGTGGGACCAAGACGTTCGGGAGGCCCCGAATCGGAGACAATAGCAAGATGAGCAAGAAACCCGTCAAGGATAAAGCAAACGGCGCGGCGGCCAACAAGACCATCGCCCTGAACAAGCGCGCGCGCCACGAGTACCACCTGGAGGACCGCTACGAGGCGGGCTTGGCCCTGCAAGGCTGGGAGGTGAAGTCGATCCGCGCAGGCCGCGCCAACATCGGCGAGAGCTATGCGTTCGTGCGCCAGGGCGAGCTGTTCCTGTTCGGCGCGCAGATCACCCCGTTGATCCAGGCCTCCACCCACGTGGTCGCCGACGACCGGCGCACGCGCAAGCTGCTGCTGCACCGGAACGAGATCGACAAGCTGATCGGCCGTGTCGAACGCGACGGCTACACCCTCGTACCCACCGCGATGTACTGGAGCAAGAACAAGATCAAGCTCGAGATCGCGCTGGCCAAGGGCAAGCAGGACCACGACAAGCGCAACGCGGCCAAGGACCGCGACTGGGCTCGCGACAAGCAGCGGATCATGCGCCGGCACAACAAGAATGCCTGAGGGGTGGGGATTGGGGATTGGGGATTCGCAACGGCGGGCGCCCTGCCCGCCAATCCCGAATCACCAACCCCAGCCGCATCGCGCCGCGGCTGAAGCCGCTCCCACACGGCAGGCCGCGCTGCACAGGGAATCGCCGTTGCGAATTCCAAATCCCGAACCTTCTAACTCCAATCTCAGCGTCTGGCGGCTAAAGCCGACACCCACAGACGGGCAAGCAACCGGGGAGCCGTCGTTGCGAATCCCCATTCCCGAATCCCCAATCCCCGCCCCCCACTCACGTCCCGCCAAGCATCCGCATCAAGCTCGGCAGGCCGCTGCCCTGCATGTAGCGATCGCGCTGCAGGTCCAGGCACTGCGCCAGCGTCAGTTGCTTGACCCGGTCCGGGGTGCCGATGAACTCGCGGCGCACCGACAGGAACGCGGCGATCAGCCCCGAGACATGCGCCGCGGCCATGCTGGTGCCGCTCATTTCCACCATCCAGGTGCCTGGATCCTCGACCACATAGCCATGGTGCGCCGACAGGATCTTTTCGCCCGGCGCGACCAGGTCGGGCTTGTAGCGGCCATCGGCCGTGGGGCCGCGCGACGAAAAATACGAAATGCCGTAGCTGTGCGGGCTGCTCTTGTGCACCGAGCCCACCGCCAGCGATTCCTCCAGGTTGGCCGGGTCGCCGATGCTCAGGTCCAGGTTCAGCGGATAGGCCTGGCCATCGCCCTGCATCAGCCAGGCCAGGCCATCGTTGCCGGCCGCGATCACCACCACCACGCCCTGCCGCCAGAGACGGCGCAATTCGTTGCACAGCGGGGTGAAGCCGCAGCCGTAGCTCTCGGCGTCGAAGTAGCCGCCCAGGCTCAGGTTGACCCCGTGCACCACCAGTTCCCCGGCACGCTCGTTGAGCTCGGCCACCTGCTGCACGCCCTTGATGATCCAGGAATCGCGGCCATTGCCGTCGTCGTCCAGCACCTTCAGCCCGTACAGCCGCGCCAGCGGCGCCATGCCGGCGAACTGCAGCGGCGCTGAGGTCGGCACGCCCGGCAACGGCGCGGCGCATTGCCCGGCGATGATGCCGGCCACGTGCGTGCCGTGACCGTTGCCGTCGAGCGTGTCGAAGCCGGCCTCGCCCGGACGCAACGCACGCGGGCGCCCGCGCTGGGTGCAGTCCCACTGGGCAAGCACCGTCGCCGGCTGCCCGGCGGCGTGGAAATGCGGATGCGCCGCGGCGATGCCGCTGTCCAGCACCGCCCAGCCGATGCCGGCGCCGAGCGCGCGATAGGCCACCTGCGCCGCGTCCACCTGGATCGTGCTGCGCGACTGGTAGATCAGCGCGCGCTTGCCGGCATCGCGCCACAGGCGCTTGAGGTTGAGGTCGTGATAGCGCTCGCGCAGGCTTTCGATCTCGAACCGGGTCAGCCGCGCCGACACGTAGCGCTGCATCGTATCTTCCAGCTCGATCTGCGCATCCAGCGCCTCGCCGTGCAGGCCGGTGGACGCCTGGGCGAGCGTACGCAACGCGGCGATCAGGTCATGCTTGCGCTGCGCCGAATCGCCGGCATCGGACAGCTTCTCGAGTTCGATCAGCACCTCGTGACGATAATCCGGCGCGCGCGCCTCCAACTGGTCGGACAGGTCCTTGATCAGTACCGGATGCGCGATCGGCTGATCGAAGCCCACCCCCACCGCGCGCCGCACCTCGGCCCGCACGTCGGGGATGGACAGGTAGCCGGCGGCCGAATGCGGGTTGTGCTGCCAATCCGGGTTGATCTTCGACCCGGCGATGTTCTGGAAGCGCCCGCCGGCGTCGGCGATGTCGTCGCTCAGATCGTCGTCCAGCGCCACCGGGTCGCGCCGCTCGGCGACGTTGACCCAGCGCGCCACGCAGGGCGGAAACGGCAGCTTCGGCGTACCGGTCCACTCCTTGAACATGCTGCGCACCACCGGCAGCCCCAGTGGCGAGCCGAGCGTGAGCAGCAGGGAGACCTCGCAGTCCTGCGGCTGCAACTCGCGCAGCACGTCGTAGGCGATCAGCGAGCCCTGGCTGTGCGCGATCACCACGAACGGGCCGCCGCCGGCGCGGATGCGCTGCAGCAGGCTCTCGCGCATCTGCGTGTGCCGCGCCGGCACGAAGAAGAAGTCGTGCACGTCCTGCAGCAGCGCCGCGGAGATCAGCTTGAGCAGCGCGCGGTTGACCACGTCGATCACGCCCTGCGCATGCACCTCGGCGGCCGCCGCAGCCGGTGCCGGCGCGGCCGTCTCCACCTCGTCCAGCAGTTGCTGCAGCCTTGCGCGCTCGGCGTCGCTGGCGGCCAGCGTGTCGGCGAGCTGGCGCAGATCGGCCAATTGCGGCACCACGCCGAGCGCGCTGAGCACGCGCTGCTCGGCCTGGTTCAACACCGGGCCCCGGTCCTGATCCTGACAATCGCCCGGTTCCGGCGACGGATAGCGCTCGCGATTGACCCAGTAGGCCATGCGCGTGCGCTCGCCCATCGCGCGGCCGAACAGGGCGCGGTCCCACTGGCAGCGCAACACCTCGGCCGGCGGCTTGTTGCCGATGCCATGGATGTAGACGACCGTACGTGCGCGCCCTTGCGCCAGCGAGCCTTCGCCCGTGGCCTTGGGCCGCGGTGCGGTGCCGGCCGGTGCCGTGGCGGCGGATGTCGCGGTAGCGCGTCCGCTCGCGCCGGGAGTCGTGACGTGGGACCTGCGCAGTGCATCGGCACGTGCCGATGCAGTTGCCTTCGTCGATGTGGCTGCCGGTGCCGGCGTCTTCGCCGCCTTGGCAGCACGGGCGCTGCCCGCTGTCGTCTTGCGCGGCGTTGCTGTCGGCTTGGCTGAGGATTTTGCCGATGCCTTGACCGGCGCCTTGCCGGGCGTGGACGCGGAGGACGTGACCGGTGCTTTCCGCGCGCGCCCGCTGCTGCGGCCACGCGGCTGTCTGCTTGCCATAGCGCTGCTCCATGCTGGGGGGACCGCGGCGCCGCAGGGCCAGCACCGCAATGAAGCCAGCTTAAGCGTGGCCTGTCTCAAGACTTGTGACTGGCCTCCCCGATCCCTACACTGTGCAGGTCAGCGTTTGACATTGTCCCCGGGGGTGCACTGGTTTCGACGGGGGTTGCAAAATCGCTTGGCGCATGCCGAGGGGGCAGCTTTCCTCGTAAATCCAGCCGCAAACTTATAGTTGCCAACGACGACAACTACGCACTGGCCGCTTAAGGCCTAGCCCCGAAATCGCTTGTGTCCGTGCTCGCGACGTAGGGTCATTATCACGGAATCGCCGGTGGTGGCTGCCTGTCAGCCATTGGCTAAATCAAGCAGGCTGGTCCCGGGATGCGCTTCGCACATCGTGCTGTTCCGGGGCGAGATCCAACGATGAGCTAAGCATGTAGTGCCGGGGATGGAGTGCCTTCGGACGGCGGTTCGATTCCGCCCACCTCCACCATCCAAACGTCCATGGACGTGCAAACAAAGCTGGAATCCCGATCGCATCGAGGTTTCCGGCTTTTTTTGTGCCTGATGCTGGCCGGCGACACGCGGGATGGACCCTGCGCAAAGCGCCGCGTTCGCCAACCTTCGCTCGGTCGGTCACGCGGTCGCATGCCATGATGAGCGGGGACGCCAACGGCCCAGCAGCGTTACCAGGTGCCGCGGCCACTCGCTGAGGAAGAACCATGAAACGCATTCTTTTCGTGTCCATGCTATGGATGGCACTGGCCGGCACCGCGCAGGCCGGTGAACCAGAGTTTGCGCAGGTGTCACCCGGCGTGTGGATGGTGACGGTCAAGAACCACGCCGGCATCTTCGCGAGCGCTGCGACGACCAAGCGCAAAGCGCTTCTCGCCGCTAACGCGTTCGCCTCCGCCAAGAACATGCAGGCGGTACCGGTGGCAATGGAAGCGGTGGACGCGAGCGGACCTGGCCAGTGGCCGTACGTCGAGTATCAGTTCCGTCTAGTTCCGCAAGTTTCCGATGAGACCGTCGGGTTGCAGCCGCGAGCCGACATGCAAATCGAGATAAATGCGAGCGCGAAATCGCCGGCCGCAACCGGCGACGCTCCGCACGCATTCGGCGCGCAGCTTGATCTATACACCGAACTGCTGAAGCTCGACGACCTACGGAAGAAAGGTCTGCTCACCGATGCCGAGTTCCAGGCGCAGAAAGCCAAGCTGTTGTCGCGCTAGCCGCGTCGAAAGCAGCACTCACGCAGTTGTTCTTCGTAAACGGCCCTGACGACCGTCACGTTGCCAGAGAACCAAACGCGCCGTACCCCATCACGCTTGCTGGCGTGGGAACCGACAGCATTTGGAGCAGCAGCCGAAAACACCTTTAGCGTCGACCATCGGCTCCTGCGCAACGCACAGGAGCATCGCCGCCGTCCCGATGTCAGTTCCGACTCAGCCCGCGATGGTCTGCACAGACCCCGAATCGACCCGGATGCCGGCACCATTGATGAAGCTGGCACGCTCGGAGCAGAGGAACGCGACCGCCGCCGCCACCTCTTCCGGCCGACCGCGCCGCTTGAGGACCATGCCGGGGCGTTCCTCGTCCAGGAACGAGGACACCGCTTCATCGAAGGTCACCCCCTTCTCCTTCGCGCGCTTGTGCATCATCGCGTCGGTCATCGGGGTATGGATGAACGCGGGCGACACCGTATTGACCAGCACGTTGTCGCCGCCGTAGGCCTTGGACAGGCCCTTGGCGAGGCTCAGGATCCCGGCTTTCGAAGCGCAATAGGCCAGCTCGTCCACGTAGGGCTGCACGGCATCCTCGGACGCGAACAGGACGATGCGCCCCCAGCCGTTTCGGCGCATCGCGGGAATCGCTTCGCGACACATCCGCACCGCGCCCATCAGGTTGATGTCCAGCGTTTCGAGCCACCCCGCATCGCTCACGTCCAGGAAGTCGCCGGTCGCGCCGGTGACGCCGGCCGCGTTGATGTAGATATCCGGGTCGCCCAACTGCGTCCGGACCTGCGCCCAGATGTTCGCCACGTCCTGCGCACGCGTCACATCGCCTGCCACGGCGATCACTTCGCCCAGGCTCGACAGTTCGGATAGGGCCTCATCGAGCGTGCCGTCGGCACGGTCGGTGATGGCCACACGGACGCCGGCCTGCAATAGCTGCCGCGCGGTTTCCTTGCCCATGCCCGAGTCGGCGCCGCTGATCAGGGCGATGCGCTGGTTGATTCCAAGGTCCATGTCGATTTCCTCGTTGGATAAAGGGGAAGCAAGCGCCTAGTGCGCGAGAAAGCGCTCCGCCGTGCGCAGGCCGAGCGCCATCTGCGTCAAGCCCGGATTGGCCGCCAGCGCACTGGGGAACACGGAGTTGTCGCAGACGTAGAGATTGCCGATGTCGAACGAACGGCCATCCGGATCGACCACGGCCTGCGCGGGATCGCGGCCCATCCGGCAGGTGCCGAGCGTGTGCGCCGAGCGTGCGGCGGCGAAGATGTCCTCGGCGCCGGCCGCCTCCCAGATCGCCTGCAGCGTGCGCCGAGCGTGGGCATCGATCGCCTGCTCGTTGGGACCGTAGCTGAAGTCGATGCGCGCCTTGCGCAGGCCGAAGGCGTCGCGCTCGTCGGCGAGCGTCAGGCGATTGGCGTCCTGCGGCAGGCATTCGCCATTGATGCCGATGCCGGCCAGGCGGTTGTAGCGCATCATGGTCCGCACCAGCGCGGCGCCCCAGCGTCCGGCGCCGCGCGCCAGCGTGTTGGCGAGCGTCACCGGCTGCACGCCCAGGCTCTGGATCAGATAGCCCCCGGCAAACCCGGCGTGCGCGGGGCGCAGCATGTCCTCGCTCATCAGCGACGACGGGTAGCCGCGGTTCATGCGCATGTCCATGTCGAACGTGCCCCAGACCTGGGTGGCGACATGCGCGATGAAATTGCGCCCGACCTGGCCGCTGGAGTTGGCCAGCCCCAGGTTCAGCAGCAAGCGCGGGGTTTCCACGCCGCCTGCGCACAGGAACAAGGCCGCGCAACGTTGGCGCAGCTCGCGCTCGCCTTGTCGGTAGACCACGCCGGTGACCGCACCACGACCATCGCGCTCGATGCCGATGACGCGGCACTCGGTGCGCAGGTCGGCACCGCGCGCCCGCGCCAGCGGCAACCAGGTCGTGTCCACGCTGACCTTGGCGCCGTTGCTGCAGCCCTGATGACACGCACCGCAATTGTTGCAGGCGACCCGCGTGCCCCAGTGCGGCTGTTCGTGCGTGCGGGTGACCAGCGCCGCCGGTGCATCGGCGGCAGTGATGCCGAGGGCACGGCAGCCACGCTCCATCGCTTCGGCAGGCGCGTTGCGCTGGGCGGGCGGAAAGGCATAGCAACGCGCGCCATCCCATGGATAGACGGCCGGCCCGGACACGCCGATGACGCGTTCGACGCGCTCGATGTAGGACTGCAGTTCTTGGTGCGGGATCGGCCAGTCTTCGCCCTGGCCGGTCTGCGTCCGCAGTTGCAGATCGCGCGGGTCCGGGCGCGGACAGAACGCGCCCCAGTGCAACGTGGATCCACCGAGCCCCGTACCGGAATTGTTCGGGCCGAACGCTGTCGGCGTCCGCCCGCCGCTGAGGCGCTCTTCCATCCAGTAGATATCCGTCGCCAGCTCGTCCGCGCGGTGCGCGTCGGGACCAAATGCGGCGCCGGCCTCCAGCACCGCCACCGAGACGCCGGCCTGGGCCAATCGCGCGGCAAGCGGACCGCCGCCGGCGCCGCTGCCGACCACCACGGCATCCACCGCGGCAGGCGATGCGCCGCTCATGGTTGCGCCTTGGGCCGCAGCTGCCAGGCCTCGCGCCGGTCGGCGGCCGTCTCCTGATAGCCGGGGCTGCCCGCGCCCAATCCGCCCACGGCGAAGCCGTCGTAGCCCAACGCCGCCATGGTGACCGGAAGGCTGGTCCAGATCCGCACCGTCTCGGCGCGCACGTCTTCGAACCAGGAGGCAAGCTGCGCCGCGCTCCATCCGCAATCGGCACAATCGCCCGCGTCGCGCAGGGCGATGGCGTGCAGCCAGCGATCCTGCTCCTGTGCGTGCAGGGAGGCGAACCCGCCCGACAGCGCGTCCAGCGCGTCGAGCCCCAGCGGCCAGGCGAAACGATCGGGCGGCAGATCGGCGAACCGCCATCCGTCTCCCACCGCATTCGCGAGATCGACGTCGATGCGGCGCGCGATGTCCTTGGCGTCGCCCGCACCGTCGAGGACGCGCTCGACCAGCGCGGCCAGCGTGGTCGACTGCCGCTCGCTCAACACTCCTGCTTCCGCGCTGGATGGCCCGGCGTGGCGATGCAGCAGCGTCTTCCTGATCTGTGGCGCGACACGCTCCGCGTTGAGCAACGCCACGAAGTCGTCGGGCAGACGGCGTGCCACGGTGCCGTCGACATGCGCGGCGATCAAGGCCGCAAGCGCCTGCGGTCGCTCGTAGGGAATCAAGTGCGCCGCCTGCGCCACCACCGTGAGGCGGGCGTCGCGATAATGCGGCAGGTTCCAGCGCCGCTGCGCCGCCTCGTCGAGATCGCCATCCTCGCTGCCCGCCACGACCAGGGCGGACACCGCGATGCAGCCGGCTTGCGCGGCGCAATCCTCGCGACTGCCATGCGTGAGCCAGGCGTTCCATGCGCGAGCGCTGCTACGCAGGACGTCGTCGACGGCACCGTCGCGCGGCGGTGTCGGCAATGGCGCCGCGCAATTGTCGTCGATGAACTGCTCGGCCTGTTGCCGTGTGGGGCCAGCGGCGTCGAACCAGGACAACATGGTCTGTCGCCGGGATTCGTCCATCGGCTCGGGCGCGGGCGGCGATGCGGCCACCAGGACGACCCCGGCCAGGCCCGCGAGGCCTGCCATGCCGTCGCGTGCGCGTGCAGCGGCCAGGGTGGCGATCTTCCCGCCCATGCTGTGGCCCACGACATACCAGCAGTGGGGCGCATCCCGCGCAACCTCGCCTGCGAACCAATCGACCAGCGCCTCCACATCGGAGCGTTGCAACGCCGGCGCATTGCCGAAGCCGGGAATGTCCAATGCGATGCAGTCGAAGCGCGTTTGCAGAATCTCGATCACCGAAGACCACTCACGACCGCTCGAGCCGAGGGCGTGCAGGAAGTACAGGACCGGCTTACCCATGGCGCACCTCGATGACGGTCACGCACGATGGACCAGCACTCGTCCACGCCACGTGCAGGCCAGCAAGCGCATGCCGTCTTCACCGCGTGTCGGCACACAGGCCTCTACCGTCGGGCTGCCCTCCCCTTCGCGCCTTCTCCATGTTCCATCGACACGTCAGCCTGGAATCGACGACGCGCCAGCGCTGCCACTGCGCGTGTTGGCGCAGGGACTGAGCGCGTGCCCACCACAGCCCGGCGACGCCGCGCGACCGACAGCGTCGACCGCACCGATGGCGTGTTGCCCATCGAGCAGTACGGCGCGCTTGGAGAAGGACGTTCGGTCGCGCTGACCGGCGCGGACGGCTCCATCGATTGGTGGTGTGCCCCCAACATGGACAGTGCGCCACTGTTCGACCGGCTGGTGGACGCCAAGGAAGGCGGCTACTTCGTCCTCGCCCCGGACCAGCCGTTCAGCACCGAGCGACACTATCGGCAAGACAGCAATGTCCTGGTCACCACGTTCACCACCGCATCCGGACAGGCCACGCTGACCGAGTCGCTCAACAGCGGGCATGCGGGGCGCCTGCCGTGGTGCGAGCTTGCACGGCGGATCGAGTGTCAGCGCGGGAAAATGCGCTTCCGCCTGGAGTTGAAGTTCAGCTTGCGGGCGCAGAACGCCAGCCCCTACTGCGCGGCGATCGGCCCGCACACGGTGTTCCATGTCGACCGCCTGCTCGGCGTCATGATCCATGACGACAGGCTGAGGTGCGCGTGGTCGGACCACGGCGCGCGCGGCGACATCACCGTGGCGAAGGGGCAACGCGCGACGATCGCCCTGGTCGTCGGCGAAGACGAGCCGCTGGTCGCTCCCACCATCGAGGAAATCGACAGCCGCATCGATCTGACCGACAAGGAATGGCGAGCGTGGGCGAAGAACGTGACGTTCCCCCGCGACGGCCGGGACTTTTTCGTGCGCAGCGCGCTTGCGCTCAAGTTGCTGCTGTACTCGCCCTCGGGTGCCATCGCCGCGGCCGCGACGACGTCGCTGCCGGAACGGATCGGCGGCGACAAGAACTTCGACTATCGCTACGCCTGGGTTCGCGATGCCGGCTACACCATCCAGGCGTTTCTGGCCGCGGGCCTGGAAGCGGAATCGAAGGCGGCGTTCACCTGGCTGATCCGGCAACTGCGACAGCACGGCCCGAAAGTCGTGTTCACCCTGGACGGCGGCTTGGTTCCCGACGTCACCGAACTGGAGGCCGCCGGCTACCGCAACACGGTGCCGGTGGTGAAGGGCAATCTCGCCGGCGGGCAACACCAGCACGGCATCTACGGCGACATCTTCGAGACCGCCTATTGCTTCGTGAGTCGCGGCAACATCTTGGACGCGTCCAGCGCCGAACTGCTGTCGCGCCTTGCCGACCAATGCGCCGATCACTGGCGCAAGGCCGACTCGGGGATCTGGGAATTGCCCGAGTTGCAGCACTACACCATGTCCAAGGTGAGTTGCTGGCAGGCGCTGGCCAGAGCCGTGGAATTGGCCGACCAGGGCCAACTGCCGACCACGTGTCGCGATCGCTGGGAACGGGAGCGCGACAGGATCAAGACCTGGATCGAAGTCCACTGCTGGTCGGACGCGCAGCAGGCGTTCGTGATGTATCCGGGCAGCGACAAGCTGGATGCGTCGGTGGCGTTGGCCGCGCGCTTCCGTTTCGACGGCAAGGATCGCTTGTTGGCCACGCTCGACGCGATCGACCGCACGCTGGGGGCCGGCGCGTTCCATTACCGCTACTCCGGCATGCCGCAGGAAGAAGGTTGCTTCGTCGCCTGCTCCTACTGGATCGCCGAAGCCTATGCCCGCCTGGGACAGAAAGCCAAGGCCAGGAAACGGCTGGCCCAACTCAATGCCGCGCTCGATCGCTGCAACGGCCTGTTGAGCGAGATGGTCGATCCGCACAGTGGCGCTTTCCTGGGGAACTTTCCGCAAGGACTGAGCCATCTCGCCCAGATCATGGCGATGTCGACCATCGAGAACACGACAACCAACCCGGTAAAACTCCGTCCACACGCCAAGAAGAGGAAGACAAGATGAACGATCGACTGAAGATGCAGGACCCGCGCGAACAATATCCCAAGCCGCCGTTTCCGCGGCAGCCGCAGCCGGTTCCGGGGAAGGCCTCGGACATGGACCCGGTTCCCGACCACGGCGAGACGAGCTATCGCGGCGCGGGCAAGCTGACCGGCCGCCGCGCCCTGGTCACCGGCGGCGACAGCGGCATCGGCCGCGCCGCGGCCATCGCGTTCGCGCGCGAAGGCGCCGATGTGGCGATCTCATTCCTGGACGAGGAAGCGTCGGACGCACAGGAGGTGATCGCCCTCATCGAGGCCGAAGGACGCAAGGCGATCAGTCTGCCCGGCGACATCACCGATCGGCAATGGTGCGCGGAGCTCGTCGAGAAAGCCGTGGCCGGCCTGGGCGGCCTGGACATCCTGGTGATCAACGCGGGCCGGCAGCAGTATCGGGAAGAGATTGGGGACGTCAGCGACGAGGATTTCGACAAGACGCTGAAGACCAATCTCTACGCGATGCACTGGATCTGCCGCGCCGCGGTCCCCCACCTCCCGCCGGGCGCCGCGGTGATCACCACCGCCTCCATCCAGGCCTACGATCCCTCGGCGATCCTGCTCGACTACGCGACCACCAAGGCCGGCATCGTCGCCTACACCAAGGCGCTGGCGGCGCAGTTGAGCGACAAGGGCGTGAGGGCGAACGTGGTGGCCCCGGGCCCGTTCTGGACCGCGCTGCAGTCCTCCGGCGGTCAACCGATGGACGCGGTCACCCAGTTCGGTTCGAAGACGCACTTCAAGCGTCCGGGCCAGCCGGTGGAAATCGCGCCGCTGTACGTGCTGCTTGCCAGCCAGGAAGGCAGCTACCTGACCGGCGAAGTGTTCGGCGCGACGGGTGGCGCAGGCGTTGCCTGACGCGTAGCGGGATCGATAAACGATCCAGGCAGGTGCGCGCTTGGGCGCGCACCTGCCTGCACGGCCATCGCTTCATGTCTCATTTGTGTCGCTGCGGGCGGGCGACGTCAACGGTGCGTGTGCCTCTGCAATGCTCCACGCAACGACGCTGCATGTCGACGTGTCGACGTGTTGACGGACTTCATGCTGCTGCGCTCCCTGCACTCCGCAGCGAGCGCCCCCTGGGCATGCGACACAATCGGCAATACTGCCGGGCGAAGCTCATAATCGGTGTCCAGACGCTTGGGAAAAATCGTCCATGCATCTGGACAGCTGCCGTCCATTCCAACCGCCGCCTGCCGAACGGCGCCGGGCGGACCGGCCAGCAGCGAGCCCGTTGCTCGCCGGTGCGCTGCGTGCCATCGCGTCCCGCCGGCGTGCCGACAGTCGCCATTCTTCTTGCAGGTAGCCGGATGCTCCATCATGTTTCGTTTGGCGTTCGCGATCTTGCCGTGGCAGGCGCTTTCTACGATGCCGCGCTGCGGCCGTTGGGCTACGTCCGCGTGTTCGAAGACCAGACCGCGATCGGGTATGGCATCACCGAGGGCGCCGACGATCTGTTCTGCCTGAAACTGCACGAAGCCGCCACGGCGCCAGGGCCCGGCTTCCATCTGGCGTTCGCGGCGGCAACGCAGTTGCAGGTGGACGCATTCCACCGCGCCGCACTGCAGGCCGGCGGTCGCGACAATGGCGCGCCCGGCCTGCGCCCCGACTATGGGGACGCCTACTACGCCGCGTTCGTCGTCGACCCGGATGGGCACCGCATCGAGGCCGTCCTCAATCCACTGGCGACCTAGATCCGCAGCGTAGTGAATTCGGGCCGACCACCCCGCGCAGATCGGCTCGCAGACGGTTGGCTCCGAGGTACTGTCGCAAAAGTCAGCGACAACGGGTCAGCGGCAGCGGGCTTGGCCGGTGCCGCCGCGGGCAGCCGATCTGCGATGACAATGTAGCGGCGTGCATGGCGGCAACGTGTCGTGCACTGCCACAGCACTACACGGACAAGCGCACGCACCGGCAAGTGGATACCTGCCGGTGCGCGAGAATGTGGTCCAGCCGCGGATGCCTGCATCCTTGAAGCAGCCCCAGGCATCGCCCCGGCCGCACAGCTGGTATGCGCATCATGCGTGGACGACCGTTACGCCGGCGTCCTCGACGCGTTGCGAAATGATGTCGGCGGCGTCGTGGCCGTGCGATGAGGCGGTGCTTGTCTAGCTTGCCGTTGCCATGATCGCGTGACACGGACGTTGGGCGATCTGGACATCGCGGTGAGGCGCCGACATACCCGTCACCGTCGGTCTGTACGGTGGGGATATCCTCCACGACTCGGACCTCCGCCATGCCATTGACCCAGGAACAACTGCGCATCCTGCAGGACATCCACGCCACCAAGCCGGTCAGCGAAGCAGACGCCACTTGGGCGGTGCGCGAGAACTATGCGGCTCAGGGCGAGGACGGCGATCTGGCGCTGAGCCAGAAGGGGCTGAAGGTCATCGACGGCAGCGAAGCGTAGCCGTACCTCTGGCCGGCGCATCTGCTCCTCCCATCACGCCGGTGACGTTAGCGGTGCAGACATAGCCCGTCAGGTCTGTGCTGCGCGCAGTGCCGTCCCGCGCGGCCACCGTGCGGCTTGGGCTTGTTTGGCTGGCGCTCTGCTTCACCCGTCCCCTCATCCGGCGCTGGACCCCACTTTCTCCCCCCGGAGAAGGATCAGGCGCGAGCGTCCGCGTATCGGCTCTGCCCGACTCGCCGCCAGACAACCTCCGGCGCGTGGCGCAGGGAGGAAGATGCGACTCCGATCCCTGCGCCAATGCGACGGCGTCGTGGCGCCCTACGTGCCGGCAATCCCGGTGCGCTCGGTCAGCTTCGGGATATCGACCACAAAAGAGTTCCAGGCATGGAAATTGCAGATGACACTGGAACGCCTCTTCGCCATCCTGCCGTCGCCATGTTCGTCGCCCGCCCTCGCCAGCCCGCCCGCCATGACCGTGTGCCGTTCCGGAGTTCTTGTCCGTGAGCGCGGGCTTGACCCTGCGCCGGCATTTCCGGCTCGGCATCATCAAGGCGCTCGGCCCGTCCACGGCAGGGGTGCTGCTGCTGTTCGCCATCTACCAGATGGCGATCGGTGCGCCGTGGACCGCACTGGCCGGCGCGGCGCTGGCCGGCCTGGCCACGCTGGCGACCTGGCTGGCGCTGCACCGCGGCGACGGCCGCATGGATCCCTTGCTGTCGCTGAGCTGGCTGCTCGGCAGCGCCCTGGCCTGCCATGCACTGCGCCATGCCGCGGTGCCGTGGCTGTACCTGGTGATGATGAGCAACTTCTTCGTGGTGACGCGCCATGTCGCGTTGGCCTGCAACGCCACCCTGATCGCGGTGCTGCTGGTGGTCACGCCGAGCACGCTGGGCGCCGAGCATTTCTTCTCGCTGCTGGCGGTGTCTTTGCTGATCACCGGGCTGGGCTACATGCTGGCGTTGCGGGTGGAAGGCGATCGCGTGCAACTGGAGCAACTGGCGTCGCACGACTCGCTCACCGGCCTGCCGAACCGGCGCATGCTCGAGCGCAGCCTGTCGCAACGGGTAGCCGATCCGCGCCGGGCGACCCGCCGGCATGGGCTGATCGTGCTCGACATCGATCACTTCAAGGAGGTCAACGACCTCTATGGCCATGCCGAGGGCGATCGGGTGCTGACGGAGCTGGCCGCGCTGCTGCGCGCGCAGGTGCGCGCGCCGGACGAGGTGTTCCGGTTCGGCGGCGAGGAGTTCGTGGTGGTGGCGCGGCTGCAGTCCGCGACCGAGCTGTCCGCCTTCGCAAGGCGTCTGCACGATGCCGCGCGCACGGCGCTGCGCGGTCCCAACGGCACGATCACCGTCTCGCTGGGCGCGGCGATGCTGTGCGACGAGGTGCAGTGGCACGACTGGTTTTCGCGCGCCGACACCGCGCTGTACCAGGCCAAGAACAGCGGACGCGACCGCTACGTGATCGCCGAGGACGTGGCGCAGGACTGAGCGGCCGGCAGCCGCCGGCAGACGCGACGCGATCCGCCGCGTCGCCCGACTGGCCTTCGGTTCGGCAGCCGTCACCAGGGCGGCTCTGAATAAGGCAAGAAGCATCCTGTGGGAGCCGCTCAGCCGCGACGAGTTTCCTCGGCAACGCCCGTCGCGGCTGACGCCGCAGCCCTGCATGCGGCTTGATGGTGGCGAACGCGGGTAACCAAGGCTGCCCCGCCAGGCGACGGGCGCGGCGGTACGGGCGGTCGGCCCGCACCGCGGCTTGCGGCGCCCCGCTCAGCGCGACCGCACCGCAGATGCCGCCACGGCCGTGGTTGCGACATCCTTGCTGCCCGCGTCCGTGCCCGCATCCTGGCCCCAGCCGCCGAGCGCCTTGTACACCCGCACCACGCCGATGTTCACCGCCGCTTCGGCGTCGGCCAGGGTGGCCTCGGCGGTCAATTGCGTGCGCTGCGCATCGAGCAGGGTCAGGAAATCCTCCGAGCCTTCGCGGTAACGGATCTGCGCCAGCGCCGCTGCACGCTGCGCCGCCTGCGTCTGTTCGGCCACGATCGCCAGCCGCGCCTGCTCATGCGCATAGGCGGTCAAGGCGTTCTCGGTGTCTTCCAGCGCACCGAGCACGGCCTTCTCGTAGTCGGCGGCGGCGCCATCGGCCTGCGCCTCGCTCGCGCGCAGGCGTGCCCGCACGCTGCCTAAGTCGAACGCCGCCCACTGGATCGACGGGGTCAACGACCAGGCCTTGCTGCGGCCGTGCAACAAGGCGCCGGCGTCGCCGGACAGGAAGCCGACGAAGCCGGACAGGCTGATCCGCGGGAACAGGTCGGCGGTGGCCACGCCGACCCGCGCGGTCGCCGCCGCCAGGTTGCGTTCGGCGATACGCACATCGGGACGTCGGCGCAGCAACTGCGTGGTGTCGCCCAACGGCAAGGCCCGCGCATAGGCCGGGGTCGACTGCGGCGCCAGCAGTGCGTCGAGCGTGCCCGGCGGCTTGCCCAGCAGCACCGCCAGCCGGTGCCGGGCCTGCGCGGCGTCGACTTCCAGCAGCGGGATATCGGCCTCGATCGCCTTCAGCCGCGCGCGGCTGCTCTGCACGTCCAGTTCGCTGCCCGCGCCCAGCCGCCAACGGGTCTCGGTCAGGCGCTGGGTGTCACGCAGGTTGTCCAGCGTGGTGCGCGCCAGTGCGATGCGCTTCTGCGCACCACGCAGGGCGAAGTAGTTGCGTGCCACCTCCGCGGCCACGGTGACCTGGGCATCGGCCAGGCCGGCCTGTTCGGCCTCCAGATTCGCGCGTGCGGCCTCGCTGGCACGGCGCTGGCGCCCGAACAGGTCCAGCTCCCAGCCGGCATCGAAGCCGAGCCGGTAGCTCTCGGTCAGCACGCGCGCGCCGCCGGCGTCCGCGTCCGGCGCCTTGCCGCGGGTGTAGTCGCCGCCGGCGGTGACGTGCGGCGCCTGGTCCAGGCGCTGCTCGGCGAAGACCGCGCGCGCCTCGTGCACGCGCGCCAGGGCGATGCGCAGGTCCAGGTTGGCGACCAGGCCGCCGTGCACCAGTTGTTCCAGCACCGGATCGTCGAACTGCGCCCACCAGGACGCAACCGGCGAGTCGGTCGCGAACACCGGCGACGCCGCGCCCTGCAGCGTCACCGGCGGCTGCGCCGGTGCGCGGTAATTGGGGCCGACGCTGGCGCAGGCGCTGAGCAGCGCCAGCGCCAGCGCGCCCAAGACGGGACGGATCACCATGGCAGCACCTGGCCGACATGGGTGTAGCTGCCGGTGGGGCCGTCGGCGTCGAGCAGCGCCATCATCACGCTGCTGCGCGCGCCGTCGGCCACTTCCAGTTCGCCCTCGCCCGAGTTCATGTCGGTCTTCACGTAGCCGGGATGGATGGTGTTGACCTTGATCGGGGTCTCGCGCAGTTCGTAGGCCAACTGGATGGTCCAGGCATTCACGGCGCTCTTGGAGACGTTGTAGGCCGGCACCTTGAAGTCGTAGATCGGCGAGCCCGGCTGGCTGTGCAGCGCGAGCGAGCCGAGCACGCTGGAAACGTTGACGATGCGCGCGGCCGGCGCTTCGCGCAGCAGCGGCAGGAACGCCTGGGTGACCGCGATCAGGCCGAACAGGTTGGTGTCGAAGGTCTCGCGCCAGGTCTCCAGGCTCTGCTGCGACACGCTCAGGCGCAGGTCGTCGCGCAGGATGCCGGCGTTGTTGACCAGGATGTCCAGCCGCCCATAGCGGGCGCGCACCGTCTCCACCGCGGCGGCGATGCTGGCGGCGTCGGTGACGTCCAGGGTCAGCGGCTCGACCGGCAGACCCTCGCCCTGCAGTTCCAGGGCCGCGGCGCTGGCGCGGGTGGCGTCGCGCCCGGCCAGCAGGGTGTGCACGCCGGCTTCGGCCAGTTGCCGCACGGTGTGCAGGCCGATGCCGCGGGTGGCGCCGGTGACCAGGGCGATCTTGTGTGCTGCGTTCATTGCGAAACTCCTGAGTAGGGTAAGGAAAGGTAGGAATCAGCCGTGCGCGGGCGCGTCGGCGTGGGCCGGCGCATGCGAGACCAGCGGCCGCCCGGCCAGCTTGCGCAGGGCGACATAGAACACGGGGGTGAGGAACAGACCGAACAGGGTCACGCCCAGCATGCCGGCGAACACGGTGATGCCGGTGGCAGAGCGCACTTCCGCGCCCGCACCATGGGAGAACACCAGCGGCACCGTGCCGGCGATGAAGGCGATGGAGGTCATCACGATCGGACGCAGGCGCAGGCGGCAGGCCTGCAGCGCCGACTCGACGATGCCCTTGCCCTGCAGTTCCAGTTCGCGGGCGAACTCGACGATCAGGATCGCGTTCTTGCACGCCAGGCCCATCAGCACCACCAGACCGACCTGCACGAACACGTTGTTGTCGCCGCCGCTCAACCACACACCGAACAGCGCCGACAGCAGCGTCATCGGCACGATCAGGATCACCGCCAGCGGCAGCGTCCAGCTCTCGTACAGCGCGGCCAGCACCAGGAACGCCAGCAGCACTGCCAGTGGAAACACCACCAGCGCCGCATTGCCCTGGGTGGCCTGCTGGTAGCTCAGGTCGGTCCACTCGATCTCCATGCCGTTGGGCAGCACCTGCTTGGCGATCTGGGTGATCTTGGCCATCGCCTCGGCCGAGGACAGCGATCGCGCATCCGCTTCGCCGGCCAGATCGGCGGCCGGATAGCCGTTGTAGCGCAGCACCGGATCCGGGCCGTAGGTCTGCTTGATCGTCACCATCGAGCCGATCGGCACCATCTCGCCCTGGGCATTGCGGGTGCGCAGCCGGGCGATGTCCTCCACGCTCTCGCGGAACGGCGCATCGGCCTGCGCGATCACCTGCCAGGTGCGGCCGAACTGGTTGAAGTCGTTGACGTAGGTCGAGCCCAGGTAGGTCTGCAAGGTGTCGAACAGATCGGTCAGGGCCACGCCCTGGGCCTTGGCCTTGACCCGGTCGACCTCGGCGTCGAGCTGCGGCACGTTGGCCTGGTAGGTGCCGATCGGGAAGCTCATGCCCGGGGTCTGCGCCACCGCGCCCTGCATGGCGCTGACCGCGTTCTGCAGCGCGCCGTAGCCGAGGTTGGCGCGGTCCTCGATGAACAGCTGGTAGCCGTTGCCGTTGCCCAGACCGAGGATCGGCGGCGGCATGAAGGCGAACGACATGCCCTCGCCCAGCTGCGAGATGCGCTGGTTGATCTCGGCATTGATCTCCAGCGCGCTGCGGTGGCGCTCGGCGAACGGCTTCAGCGGCAGGAACACCACGCCGGTGTTGGGCGTGTTGGTGAACTGCAGCGCGTTGAGGCCGGGGAACGAGATCGCATGGGCCACGCCGTCGGTCTGCATGGCGATGGTGGCGACCTTGCGCAGCATCGCGTCGGTGCGCTCGATCGAGGCGCCTTCCGGCAGCTTCACGCCGGCGATCAGGTACATCTTGTCCTGGGTCGGGATGAAGCCACCCGGCACCGCCTTGAACATCAGCCCGGTGACCAGCAGCAGCGCCACGTACACCGCGAACACCGCGCCGCGGCGGCCGAGGATGCGCGACACCGCGCCCTGGTAGCGGTCGGAGCTGCGGTTGAAGAAACGGTTGAAGGGGCGGAACAGCCAGCCGCCGAACAGCCGCTCCATGCCGCGCGACAGGCGGTCCTTGGGCGCGTCATGGGCTTGCAGCAGGCGCGCGGCCAGCGCCGGCGACAGGGTCAGCGAGTTGATCGCCGAGATCACCGTCGAAATGGCGATGGTCACCGCGAACTGCTTGTAGAACTGCCCGGTCACCCCGGACAGGAACGCCATCGGCACGAACACCGCGCACAGCACCAGCGCGATCGCGATGATCGGCCCGGACACCTCGCGCATCGCCTGGTGCGCCGCCGCCAACGGGGTCAGCCCCTCCTCGATGTTGCGCTCCACGTTCTCCACCACCACGATCGCATCGTCGACGACGATGCCGATCGCCAGCACCAGCCCGAACAGGGTCAGCGTGTTGATCGAGAAGCCCAGCAGGTACAGCGCGGCAAAGGTGCCGACCACCGACACCGGCACCGCGATCAGCGGAATGATCGAGGCGCGCCAGGTCTGCAGGAACAGGATCACCACCAGCACCACCAGCAGCACCGCCTCCAGCAGGGTGTGCACCACCGCGCTGATCGAGTCGCGCACGAAGATGGTGGTGTCGTACACCGCTTCGTACTTCACGTCGTCGGGGAACTGCTTGGTCAGTTCGTCCATCTTGGCGATGACCTGGTCGCGGATCTGCAGCGCATTGGCGCCCGGCGCCTGGAAGATGCCGATGCCGACCGCGTTCTTGCCGTCCAGCTGCGCGCGCAAGGTGTAGTCGCCGGCGCCCAGCTGCAGGCGCGCGACGTCGGACAGGCGCACGGTCTGGCCGTCCGCGCCGACCTTGAGCACGATGTCGCCGAACTCCTGTTCGGTGCGCAGGCGGCCCTGGGCATTGATCAGGGTCAGGAACTTGCTCTCCGGCATCGGCTCGGCGCCGAGCTGGCCGGCGGAAACCTGCACGTTCTGCTCGCGCATCGCCGCGACCACGTCGCTGGCGGTGAGCCCGCGCGCGGCCACCCGCTCCGGGTCCAGCCAGGCGCGCATCGCATAGTCGCCACCGCCGAACACCTGCGCATCGCCCACGCCCTGGATCCGCGCCAGCGCATCCTTGACGTGCAGGCGTGCGTAGTTGCGCAGGTACAGCGTGTCGTACTTGCCCTTGGGCGAGGTCAGGTGCACCACCATCAGGAAGGTGGGCGACTGCTTCTGCGTGGTCACCCCCTGCCGGCGCACGTCCTCGGGCAGGCGCGCCTGCGCCTGCGCCACGCGGTTCTGCACCTTGACCGCGGCATCGTCCGGATCGGTGCCCGGGCGGAAGGTCACGGTCATCTGCAGCACGCCGTCGGAGCCGGCGACCGACTTGATGTACATCATGTTCTCCACGCCGTTGATCGCTTCCTCCAGCGGCGTGGCGACGGTCTCGGCGATGACCTTGGGGTTGGCGCCCGGATACACCGTGCGTACCACCACCGAGGGCGGCACCACGTCCGGGTATTCGCCGATGGGCAGCAGCGGGATGGCGATCAGGCCCGCGGCGAAGATGACGATCGACAGCACGGCGGCGAAGATCGGCCGGTCGATGAAGAATCTGGAAAAGTCCATGGGTGGTGGTCCTGGAAACGGGTGAAACGGGGGACCGGGCGCGGACGCAGGCATGCCGGTGGCGGTGCCGGGCCATCACTGGCCCGGCGGGCGCGGCCGATACGTAACGACCCGGCCGGTGCTGCGTCGGCGCCCGCGACTCAGTCGAGGGCGACGGCCTGGCGCGGTGCGGCCGGCGACGTGGTCTGCGCGATCGGCTTGGCCTGCACCGGCATGCCGGGCATGAACACCTTCTGCACGCCGTCGACGATGACCTTGTCGCCGGCGGCCAGCCCCTTGGTCACGATGCGCAGGCCCTCGGCGCTGCGGCCGAGCTGCACGTCGCGCCGCTGCGCCTTGCCGTCCTTGTCGACCACGTACACGTACTTGCGGTCCTGGTCGGTGAGCACCGCGCGGTCGTCGATCAGCACCGCGTCGAAGCGGCCGCTGCCGAGCAGCCGTACCCGCGCGAACAGGCCGGGCGTGAAGCGGCGATCGGCGTTGTCCAGCAACGCGCGCACGTGGATGGTGCCGGTGCTGCGTACCAGCTGGTTGTCGAGGAAATCGACCTTGCCGGCATGCGGATAGCCGTCCTCGCCGACCAGGCCGACCTGCACCGGCAGGCTGCCGTCGCGTTCGCTCGGACGCTGGCCGTCGCGCGCCATCTGCGCATAGCGCAGGAAGGTGCCTTCGTCGGCGTCGAAGTACACGTGCACCTTGTCCAGCGACACCAGCGTGGTCAGCACGCTGGCGCTGTCGCCGGCGCTGACCAGGTTGCCGGCGGTGACCATGGCGCGGCCGGCGCGGCCGGCGATCGGCGCACGCACCTGGGTCCATTCCAGGTTCAAACGCGCGGTGTCCACCGCCGCCTGCGCGGCCAGCACGTCGGCCTGCGCCTGCTCGGCGGCGGCGCGCTTCTGTTCCCAGCTCTCGGTGGAGATGGCCTGCTGTTCGGACAGGGTCTTGGCACGCGCGGCCTCGCTGGCGCTGAGCTTGGCCTGGGTGCGTGCGCGCGCCAGGTCGGCCTCGGCGCGGGCCAGTTCGGCACGGTAGCTGCGCGCATCGATGGTGAACAGCACATCGCCCTTCTTCACCTCCTGCCCTTCGACGTAGTTGACCTTGTCGATGTAGCCGGACACGCGCGGCCGCAGGTCGACGTGCTCGACCGCCTCGACGCGGCCGCTGAACTCGTCCCACTGACTGATCTGCTTCTGCAGTGCGGGCGCCACGCCCACGCTCGGCGGCGGCGGCGCGCCCTGTTCGTTGGCCTTGCCGCCACAGGCGGCGAGCGTGGCGACCAGCAGCGCCACCGCCAGCGGGCGCAGGGCGCCCGGCAGCAGGCGCGACGGCATCGGAATCGGATTCATGGAGAGACCTCGTGGGTGGAGAAGGAAAACGGCAAGGCGTTGAGCAGGGCGCTGCGCGGGCGGGCGACGTGGCGACGGTCGATCTCGACCAGGGCGCGGTCCGGTCGCTGCGGATCGGCGAGCAGGTGAACCACGGCGCGGCCAACGCCGAGGGTGGTGAACCAGTCCGGGCACTCGCCGATGGCGTCGTCGCTGCGGCACACCGGCTCGGACAGCGACAGCAGGTGCACATGCACGCCCAGCGGCTTGGCTTCTTCGTGCAGCACCTGGGCGAGCATGCGGATCGCCGCCGCCGCCACCGAACTGTCGCCATGCCCGGACCAGGCGCGCAGCGCGCAGGGGCTGCCCAGCAGTACATAGCGGGCGCCGCGCTCGTGCTGCGCCAGCAACGGCAGCAGATGCCGGGCCGCAGCCAGATGCGGCAGCAGGTCGGCATCCAGGCGCCGGCGCAGCGCGCCCAGCGGCCGCTCCAGCAGACGCCCCGGCCGCAGCGGACTGCCCAGGGCGGCGACCACCGCCGCCAGCGGCCGCGGCCGCTGTGCGATCTCGGCCACCAGGGCCGCGGCGGCGGCGTCGGTGCCGACCGAGCCGCACAGCACGTCCAGGCCGGGTTCGTCGCGGTGGCGATCGCGCAGTTCGGCCAGGCGGGCGCGGTCGCGCGCCACTGCCAGCACCGGGCTGCCCGCCTCCAGCAGCGCCTGTACCACACCCTGGCCGATCGTGCCGCTGCCGCCGAGGACCAGGACCTCGGGGGCCAACATCCCGCTCACGGGACTTTTCCTCCCGCGGACGGGACAATCGCGATTCGACCCAGACGGTCGGTGCCGGACGCACCCAGGCGCAGACTGCTGCCGCCCTGCCGCCGCGGTGGCGGGGTGAACTCGCGAAACGCTTTCGGGTAAAGGGATTGCGCCGGCGCCACCGGTGCAGAACGGCGCCGCGGCTGGCGATCGGGGCAGGCGAAAAACTGGAACAGGGTGCGCATCGACATGGGCAAAGACCGTCGGTGATGGCGAATGCGGACAAATTAGGCGCCAAAGCCGCACTTGATTAGTCCGAATTAAGGGGAATAATCGTCCCGCTACCGGTCCAATCGTCTCCACCTCAAGGAACCGTCATGAGCCACGATCTGAACGACACCCTGATCTTCGTCAAGGTGGTCGAGCAAGGCAGCTTCATCGCCGCGGCCAATGCCCTCGGCCTGCCCAAGACCACCGTCAGCCGCAAGGTGCAGGACCTGGAGGCGCGGCTGGGCGCGCGCCTGCTGCACCGGACCACGCGCCGGCTCGGGCTGACCGAGGCCGGCGCGGTCTACCACGAGCATTGCCAGCGCATCGCCCGCGAACTGGAGGAAGCCGAGAGCGCGGTGGGCCAACTGCAGGCCGGCCCGCGCGGCTGGCTGCGTTTCAGCGTGCCCTACTCGGCCGGCATCTCCTGGGTGGCGCCGATCCTGGGCGAGTTCCACCGCCAGCACCCGGAAGTACGGCTGGAAATGATCATGACCAGCGACAAGGTCGACCCGATCGCCGAAGGCGTGGACGTGGCCCTGCACATGGGCACGCTGCCGGATTCGACCATGGTCGCGCGCAAGCTCGCCACCTTCCGCACCCAGGTCTTCGCCAGCCCCTACTACATCGAACGCCACGGCGAACCGCTGCATCCGGACGACCTGCAGCACCACCGCACGCTGGCGCTGAGCACCGGCCGCGGCGGTGGCAACCGACTGTGCTGGCCGCTGCGCAACGGCAAGCAGAGCGGCGAGTTCCTGGTCCAGCCGATCCTGCTGGCCAACGATTCGGCCGCGCTGATCGGCGGGCTGGTCTGCGGCGAAGGCCTGGTGCTGGCCAGCGATGCGACGATCAAGCCGTTGATCGAGGCCGGCAAGGCGCGGCGCGTGCTCGGCGGCTGGGTCGGGCCGGACCTGGACTTCAACGCGGTGTTCCCGGGCGGACGCATGCTCTCGCCGAAGGTGCGCGCCTTCGTCGACTTCCTGGTCGACAAGCTCAACTTCGACGTCAGCTACATGATGGCGCAGTGCCCGGCCAAGCTGGCCACGCAGCAGGCCGAGGACGGCGCCGAGTTCACCCTGTGCAGCGGCGTGGCGATGAACACGCAGTCGCTGCCCAGCCTGCCGCGCGTGGCCGCCGCACCGGTGCCGACGGACGCGGCACTGGAGACGGAAGCCGAGGACGAAGAGGACGCGGCGCTGGTCTGAGCCGCGCCGCGCGCGACGCGTCACAGCAGCAGCGCAGACACGCGAACGGGCCGCAATGCGGCCCGTTCGTTGTTGCCGTCGCCGGATCGGTCAGCCGGCGGAGGAGCGCAGCGGCACCACGCGGATCTCCACGCGGCGGTTCTGCGCGCGGCCGGCCTCGGTGCTGTTGTCGGCGATCGGATACTTCTTGCCGGCGCCCAGCGTCTGGATACGCTCGGGCTGCACGCCCTGCGCGGTCAGATAGGCGGCGACCGAGGACGCGCGCTGTTCGGACAGGCGCTGGTTGACCGCATCGCTGCCGATGCTGTCGGTATGCCCGACCACTTCGATCATGGTCTGGTTGTATTCGCCCAGGGTCTGGGCCACGCCGTTGAGCGCCGAATAGAACTGCGGCTTGAGCGTGGACTGGTTGAAGTCGAAGGTGATGCCGTCGGGCAGGTTGAGGGTGATGTTGTCGCCGTCGCGGCGCACGTCGATGCCGGTGTTGGCGGTGCGCTCGCGCAGCGCGCGCTCCTGCCGATCCTGGTAGTTGCCGATCGCCGCGCCGCTGAGCGCGCCGATGCCGGCGCCGATCATCGCGTGCTGGCGACGCTCGGTGGCGCTGCTGCCGCTGAGCAGGCCGGCGGCGACGCCGACCGCGGTGCCGATCAGCGCGCCGCGGCCGGTGCGGTTCTGCTGCTCGGTGGGATTGCCGTACTGGTCGCGCTGAACGTAGGAGCCGCCGGTGGCGCAGGCGGACAGCACCAGCGCACTGGCCAGGGCCACGGACATGCCGCGAAGGGCGGTCGTTTTCATCGTGTTCTCTCCCGAACCTGGTTTGACGTGGCCGCAGCATAAACAGCGGTACGCGAGGCGCGGATGAACGCAGCCCGGCGCGCGATGCGCCCGGTTCAGGAAGACGGCAGCAAGTCTTCGGCGTCGGCCGCGCGCAGCGGCTGCTCCCAATCGCCCATCAGCGCCAGGTACAGCAGCTTCTCGAATTCGGCGCCGACCCGGCGCATCACGGCATCCGGATCGGGAATCAGCCGCGCATCGCCGATCAGGCCGAAGTGCACGCGGTGGTTGTAGCTCATGATCGACACGCCGACGCCGATCGAACCGGTCTGCGGCACCCAGAACATCATCTCGCGCACGCGGCTGCCGGCCAGGTACAGCGGCTGCTGCGGCCCCGGCACGTTGGTCGCCACGGTGGTGGCCTTGCGGCTGAACAGGTCCAGCGCCGCCGACTGCAGCGCCGCCGGCGCCATGCCCACCGCCGCCAGCAGGCCGAACACCACCATCGCCTGGCGCGACTGCTTGAGCTGCTGCATCGACGCGGCCACGCACTGCAGGCGCCGCACCGGATTGGCCTCGCCCACCGGCAGGTCCAGGAACACCAGGCCGAAGTGGTTGCCGAGTTTGCGCGCGTGCTCCAGCGGCCGCAGGTTGACCGGCACGGTGGCGCGCAGGGTCACCCCGTCCAGGCGTTCGCCGCGTTCGAGCATGTAGTCGCGCAGGGCGCCGGCCATGGTCGCCATCAGCACGTCGTTGACCGTGCAGTCGCAGGCGCGACCGACCGCCTTGACCTCGTCCAGGTCCAGCGGCTCGGCCCAGGCCACGCGCTTGCTGACGCCCAGGCGCCCGCGCAGCAGCGTCGGCGGATCGTCGGCCAGCAGCAAGGCATTGACCAGCTCGCGGCCGATCAGTCCGCCCTCGCGCGCCAGCATCTGCGGCAGGTTCGGGTCCTGCGCCATGGCCCGGCCCTTGTCGAGCATGCGCCCGCCGAGCTTGAGATAGCGGTCGACCGCGCCGACGCGACGCACCACTTCCTTGCCGTCGTCCTTGAGCCAGGCGCGCTCGAGCTGCGCCGACGGCTCCGGGGTGCGCTGGGTATCGGTCAGCGACAGCAGCACCTGCACCAGGGCGATGCCATCGGCATAGCTGTGGTGGATGCGCGCCACCAGCGCCGAGCCGCCTTCGTAGCGTTCGATCAGGTGGAACTGCCACAGCGGCTTGGTCTTGTCCAAGGGCGTGGACGCCATCTGCCCGGCGAAGCGCTCCAGTGCCTTCTTCTGGCCGCGCCCGGGCAAGGCCGACAGGCGCACGTGCCAGTCCAGATCGAAATCGTCGTCGCGCTGCCAGTAGGCGCCGGTGGCGGTTTCCACCGGCTTCTGCAGGAACCGCGGGAAGGCCAGGAAGCGCTTGCGCACCAGTTGCTTGAGCGCAGGCAAGGTCAGCGGCTCGTCGAACATCAGCACGCCGGTGATCATCATCGGATTGGTCGGCCGGTCCATCCGCAACCAGGCGGTGTCCACGCGCGACATCGGTTCGCGCTGCGGCTTGCGGCGAGCTGAGCTGGTGGCCATGCGGGCTCCTGTCCGAGCCCGGAGTGAATCATGCGCCGGCGAAGGGCGTCAATCGCGCGCCTCGCACTGCATGTGCGCGCCGCCAGTGCAACGCAGCACTCAGCCGGCGGCGGTCTCGCGGTAGGCGGCCAATGCCGCATCGCGGCCGGCCGCCAGGTCCACGATCGGCTGCCGCGGATACTGCGGCGCAGCGTGCGCCAGCCGCTGCGGCGCCTGCCAGGGCGCGAAGCGGTCGGCCACCGGCAGCGCCGCCAGTTCAGGCACCCAGCGCGCGATGTACTCGCCCTTCGGATCGAACTTCTGCGCCTGCGCCACCGGATTGAACACCCGGAAATACGGCGCGGCATCGGCGCCGGTGCCGGCCACCCACTGCCAGCCCAGGGTGTTGTTGGCCAGGTCGGCATCGACCAGGGTGTCCCAGAACCAGCGCGCGCCCTCGGACCAATGCACGCGCAGGTGCTTGCACAGGTAGCTGGCGACGATCATGCGCACGCGGTTGTGCATCCAGCCGGTGTGCCACAACTCGCGCAGGCCGGCATCGACGATCGGCACGCCGGTGCGTCCGCGCTGCCAGGCCTGCAATGTCTCCGCATCGGGTTTGGCCCAGCGAAAACGGTCGAAGCGCGGATTGAGATTGCGCTCGGGTGTCTCCGGAAAATGGTGCAGCAGGTGATGGGCGAAGTCGCGCCAGCCGAGCTGGCGGATGTAGCCGTCGATCGCCGCGGCGGTGGCGGCGCGGCGCTGCTGTTCCAGCGTCGCGACGATGCGCCAGGGCGCGATCTCGCCGAAATGCAGATGCGGCGACAACCGCGAGGTACCGACCTGGTCGGGGCGGTCGCGGCCGGCGAGGTAGTCGCGCAGCGCGCCATCGACGAACACGTCCAGCGCCTCGTGCGCGCCCGCCTCGCCCGGCTGCCAGACTTCCCAGAAGCCGCGGTCCCAGTCCAGTGCCGGCACCAGGCCGAGCCGCTCAAGCGGCAGACTCTCCAACTCCGCGGGGAGCGACGGCAACGTCTTCGGCGCAGGCTGCAGTGCCGGCACCTGCCAATGGCTCAAGGCGCTGCGCCAGAACGGGGTGAACACCTTGTACGGGCCGCCCTGCTGCGTCGCCAGTTGCCAGGGTTCGAACAGCAGCGCGCTGTTGTGGCTGTGCACCTCCAGGCCCTGCTCGCGCAGTTCGCGCTTGAGCCGCGCATCGCGCGGCTGCGTGGCCGGCTCGTAGCGTCGGTTCCAGTACACCGCTACGGCGCCGCACTCGGCGATCACCTGGCGCAACGCGGTTTCGGCCGGGCCCTGGCGCAGGATCAGGCGCGAACCGCGTTCGCGCAGTTGCGCATCCAGTGCCGCCAGCGAGCGCTGCAGCCAGCGACGCGAGGCCGCGCCTGCGGCCCAGGCGCCCTCGTCCTCCGGGCTGTGCAGATACACCGGCACCGGCGTGTGCCCGGCATCCAGCGCAGCCTGCAAGGCGGGTTGATCGTGCAGGCGCAGATCGCGCCGGAACCAGACGATGGCGTAGCTCATGCGAGGGGACGCAGCGAAGGACGCGCCATGATACGGATCGCGTGCCGCCGCCAGGTGAGCATGCCGCGACGCGAACCGCACGCGCTCGGACGCTGCCGGTGGCGGTGCCGGTGCTGGCCCGGCGAGTGCGCACTGACAGGATTTCGTAGACATCGCCACACGCCGCGCTCGTGCGCCTCGCCTGCCCTGCTATAACGCCGAGGCGGGCGCCGTCATGTCGAAGCGGCGCCGCGACCGCTACTGTCGGATGACGTTCGGGGAAGGACGTCATCCGTGCTTTCGCTGCACCGCGCACGACATGGCCACGGCCATTTCGCGCGCACGGGGAACATCCGCCATCGCCTCTGCGACTCACGGCCACCACGACCGGCGAGCGCGGTTGCGTGCGCCCCGAACCCGCCCGCGCGCCCGGACCTGCATCGCCAGGGCCGCAGACGCGCTGCGGGCAGCGAACGGCGCAGCACGGCCATGCCCATCGCCGACATCCGCAATGACCTCAGGAGAGCAACACCCATGGACAAGCGCATCGCAAAAGCCGCCCTCACCCTGGCACTGAGCCTCGCCGCCCCGCTGGCGATGGCCTGCAGTACCGAGATCGAGGAAGGCCCGGGCTCCTGCGGCTACCAACCGCCGGGCAGCGGCGGCGGCAGCACGCCGGTCTACACGCTGCAGGGCGTGATCCAGAACCAGGGCTACGAGTCCGACAACCGCCCCGCCGGCGGCAAGCGCCTGAAGATCCGCGCCTACTCGCGCTTCGCCAACGCCAACAACGATCGCGTCGACGCCCGCTACATCAACGTGCGCTGCAACGCCTACGACCCGTTCGGTAACGGCTACACCACCGATTACGACGAGGAAGGCAACGGTGCACTGGTGGACGTGCACTTCACGTCCAACTTCGTCTACGGGATCTACCGCAAGATCACCGTGGTCTGCACCCACCACGCCGAGTACGGCGCCAACACCTATGACGCCACCAGCAACGCCGAGATCGAGATTCCCTACTGATCGTCGCGTCATGCCACCCAGCCGGCGCCCGGAATGTTGCGGGCGCCGCGCTGTCAGGTGGAATGCGTGCGGCGCGCGGGCTTACTCGAACGCACCCACCGAATCGTGGGCGAGATTGTCGAAGCGGGTGTATTCGCCGAAGAACTTGAGCTTGCACGACCCGGTCGGGCCGCCACGGTGTTTGCCGATGATGATTTCGGCCAGGCCCTTGTCCGGCGAATTTTCCTTGTTGTAGTAGTCGTCGCGGTAGATGAACACGATCATGTCCGCGTCCTGCTCGATCGCGCCCGATTCGCGCAGGTCGGCCATCACCGGGCGCTTGTCGGTGCGCGTTTCCAGCGAGCGGTTGAGCTGCGACAGCGCGATCACCGGCACCCCCAGCTCCTTGGCCAGGCCCTTGAGCGAGCGCGAGATCTCCGAGATCTCGGTGGCGCGGTTCTCGCTGTTGCCGGGCACCGACATCAGCTGCAGGTAGTCGATCACGATCAGGCCCAGGTCGTGTTCGCGCTTGAGCCGGCGCGCCTTGGAACGCAGCACTTCCGGCGACACGCCCGGCGTGTCGTCGATGAAGATCTTGGTCTCCTTGAGCATCTTGATCGCGCCGGTGACCCGCGCCCAGTCCTCGTCCTCGAGCTGGCCGGTACGCAGGCGCTGCGCATTGATGCGGCCGTTGGAGGAAATCAGGCGCATCGCCAGCTGCGAAGCCGACATTTCCATCGAGAACACCGCCACCGCCTTCTTCGACTTGATCGCCGCGTACTCGGCGATGTTCAGCGCGAAGGTGGTCTTGCCCATCGCCGGACGCGCGGCGAGGATGATCAGGTCGGTCGGCTGCAGGCCGGCGGTCATCGCGTCGAAGTCGTTGTAGCCGGTCGGCAGGCCGGTGATGTTGCCGCCGTTCTCGAAGCGGTTGCGCAGTTCCTCGAACGCGTCCTTCAACGCGCCGGGCATCGCCACGAAGTCGCTGCGTCCGCGCGCGCCGGCCTCGGCGATCTGGAACACGGCCTTTTCCGCCGACGCCAGCAGTTCCGAACTCTCGCGCCCTTCCGGCTGGAAGCCGTCGTTGACGATGGTGGTGCCGACCTCGATCAACTGCCGCAGCACCGCCTTGTCGCGGACGATTTCCGCATAGGCGACGATGTTGGCCGCCGAGGGCGTGGTGCTGGCCAGTTCGATCAGGTAGGCGCCGTCGCCAACCATCTCCAGCTTGCCTTGCGATTCGAACCACTCGCCCAGGGTCACCGCGTCGAACGGGCGTCCCTTCTCGGCCAGCTCGCGGATCGCGCGATAGATCAGTTGGTGATCGCGCCGATAGAAATCGTTGTCGGTGAGCTGATCGTTGACCCGGTCATAGGCATCCGGCGCCAGCATCAGGCCGCCGAGCACGGCCTGTTCGGCCTCGGTCGAGTGCGGCGGCACGCGCAACTGGTCGAGACGCGGCTCGCTGCGTTCGCTGCGTTCGCTCTTGCGATCGCCGCGGTAGCCGGGACGGGCGGACATAGGCTGGGTCTTCTCTGTGGGGCGCGGGCGCCGGGCGCGGCCTCACCGCGGCCCGGGCGCCGATTTTAGTCGCCGCGCCCGGCTGCGGCTAGGGCATGTCCCCAGGGTGGCGCCGCGAGCGTCGCCGCCGCGCGCCGGGGCTGGGGACAAGTCTGGGGACAAGCGGTTGAGAACCTCGCCGATGCCCCGCCGCACAAGGCTCGCCCTGCCCTACCCGTGCACCACCGACGGCACATGCCGCGGCAGCACTCAGGCCTGCAGTTCGTCGATCCAGGCGATGAACTTGTCGACGAAGCCGGCGAGGAATTTGCGCGTGCGCTCGTCGTCGATGGTGCCGTCCTCGGCGATCAGGCCTTCCTTGAACTGCAGAAAGATCTCCGGCTGGCCCAACACCGGCATGTCCAGATAGGCCAGCACGTTGCGCAGGTGCTGCTGCGCCATCGCCGTGCCGATCGCCCCCGGCGAGGTCCCGCACACCGCCGCCGGCTTGCCGGCGAAGGCGCTCTCGCCATACGGCCGCGAGCCCAGGTCGATGGCGTTCTTGAGCACGCCGGGGATGGAGCGGTTGTATTCGGGGGTCACGAACAGCACCGCGTCGGCGTTGCTGACCTGCGTCTTCAGGCGCCGGCCCTGCGCCGGGTAGTCGTGGTCGTGGTCCTGATTGTACAGCGGCAGGTCGCCGATCTCGACGTACTCGAAACTGGCACGGTCGCCGGCGAGTCGCTCCAGCGCGTGCGCCAGGCGCCGGTTGAACGACTCCTTGCGCAGGCTGCCGACGAAGACGGCGATGCGGTACTGGCTCATGGCATTGCTCCTGACCGAATGGACCTGCAGGCTAGCCGCCAGCGCGCGGCAGTCAGGTGAACGCCGCCTGCGTTCCGCTCAGCGCCAGACGCGCGCGCACATCGTCCGGCAACTCCGGCAGCGCCACGAAACCCGGCGTCGCGCGCACCCGCTGCAGCCAGTCGCACAGCGCCGGATAGTGCGCCAGCACGATGCCGGCATCGCCGGCGCAGTGGGTGTAGGCGAACAGCGTGATGTCGGCGATGCCGTAGGCCGGGCCGGTGAACCAGGCCTGCGTCTGCAGGTGCTGCTCCATCACCGCCAGCGCCCGCGTCGCGCCCTCGCGCAGGCGCGGCAATTCCGCGCGGCGCAGCGAGTCGGGCGGCGTCCAGCCGCAGACGAAGCGCGCCACCGCCACGTAGGGTTCGTGGCTGTACTGCTCGAAGAACAGCCAGCTCAGCGCCTGCGCGCGCTGCCAGGAATCGGCGGGCAGATACCCGGTGCCCTCGGCCAGCCAGCACAGGATGGCATTGGATTCGGCGAGCACGCGCCCGTCCTCGCGCTCCAGCAGCGGCACCTTGCCGTTGGGATTCCTGGCAAGGAACGCCGGGGTGCGGGTCTGGCCGTTGGCGCTGTCGATCTCCACCCAACGGTAGGCGCAGCCGAGCTGCTCCAGCAACAGCCGCACCTTGTAGCAATTGCCGGACAGCGCCATGCCGTACACGGTCAGGGGGAAACGTTCGGATGCCATGTGCCGCTCCTTGCTTGCGGGATCGGGATTGGGGAGTCGGGAATGGGGATTCGCAAGAGCGGGGCCTCGGCCCCCGGACGACGCTCCGCCGCGGCCGCGGGTCAGCGCCGCGCCTGCCATTGCGCGCGCGACTGGCCCCAAACCTCGATCGGCTCCTGCGGCAGCGGCTCCGGCAATTGCCCGGGACGCAGATACTGCGAACCGAGCTTGCCCGCCACCGCCTTGGAGTTGGCGTTGTCCGGTGCGATCACATGGATCACCTCGCTCCAGCCCAACTGCGCGAACGCCCAGTCGATCGACGCCGCGGCCGCCTCCGGCGCATAGCCGTGGCCCCAGTACGCACGCGCGATGCCCCAACCGACCTCCGTGCCCGGCCAGCCGTGCGGCTGCCAGGGACCGACCCGGCCGATCCATTGCCCGCTGCGCTTCTCGATCACCGAGAACATCGCAAAGCCCTGCAACTGCCAGCTGCCGACCATCGTCGCCAGGCCGCGCCAGACGACCGACGGCGCCTGCACGCCGCCGAGGTGATGCATGGTCTGCGCATCGGCGGAAAATGCGCAGAACGCCGCGAAATCCTCGGCGGTCGGCGGACGCAGCAACAGGCGCTCGGTTTCCACGCGCACATCGAAGACACTCATCGTCGCTTCTCCTGCAAAACGGGCCCACGCCGCGCGCGGGCCATGGGTTCAAAACGCATTGATGCCGGTCAGTTCGCGGCCGACCACCAGTTGGTGCACGGTCTCGGTGCCCTCGTAGGTGATCACCGATTCCAGGTTCAGCGCATGCCGGATCGCGCCGTAGTCGGTGGTGATGCCGGCACCGCCCAGCAGGTCGCGGCACTCGCGGGCGATGTCCAGGGCCATGCGCACGTTGTTCCACTTGGCCAGCGACACCTGCGCCGGCTGCAGCGTGCCGGCATCCTTGAGCCGGCCCAGTTGCAGCGCCAGCAACTGCGCGGTGGCGATGCGCCGCGCCATGTCGGCGAGCTTGATCTGCGCGCTCTGGGTCGCCGCCAGCGGCCGCCCGAACAGCATGCGCTCGCCAGCGTAGGCCAGCGCCTCGCGCAGGCAGGCGATGGCCGCGCCGATCGCGCCCCAACTGATGCCGTAGCGGGCCTGGGTCAGGCAGCCCAGCGGTCCTTTCAGCCCGCGCACACCGGGCAGGCGCTGGCTGTCGGGCAGGCGCACCTCATCGAAGAACAGCGCCGAGGTCACCGAGGCGCGCAGGCTCATCTTGTGCGCGATGTCCTGGGTGCCGAAGCCCGGGGTGCCGGCCTCGACCAGGAAGCCCTGGATGCCGTCCTCGGTCTGCGCCCACACGATCGCCACGTCGGCGATGCTGCCGTTGGTGATCCACATCTTGCTGCCGCTCAGGCGCCAGCCGTCGCCGTCGCGCACCGCGCGGGTCTGCATCGCCGCCGGGTCGGAGCCGCCCTGGGATTCGGTCAGGCCGAAGCAGCCGATCGCGGTGCCGGCGGCCATCGCCGGCAGCCAGCGCTGGCGTTGCGCCTCGCTGCCGTAGGCGTGGATCGGATACATGCACAGCGAGGATTGCACGCTGACGAAGCTGCGCAGGCCGCTGTCGCCGCGCTCCAGTTCCTGGCAGATCAGGCCGTAGCAGACCGCGTTGAGGCCGCCGCCGCCCTGCCCGGCCGGCAGGCTGGCGCCGAGCAGTCCCAGTTGCGCCAGTTCCGGCACCAGTTCGCGCGGGAACCGCGCCTGGTCGAAGGCATCGCCGATCACCGGCAGCACCTTGGCATCGACGAAGCGCGCCACCGCCTGCTGGATCGCACGCTCCTCCTCGCTGAGCAGCGCGGCTACGTCGAACAGATCGTCGCAAGGCAGGGGCATGGCGGTGTCCACGGCGAAAACCGCATTGTATCGGCCCCGCCCGCGCCGCCGCCTCCAGATAGACGAAGGCCGACGCAAGCGCCGGCCTTCGGGGGTGCATCCAAACTGCGACTCAGCGCTGGCTGACGGCGGTGTCGCCGGCCGAGGCGGTCTGGGTGACCAGGCGACCGTCCAGCACCGGCAAGCGGTCGCTGTTCGGGCGGTCGTCCATGCGCACGGTCTTTTCCTGGCCGTCGTAGCGGTAGGTCACGTCGTAGCCCTTGACCACGTCCTGCGAACCCATGGCGATGCGGTTGCCCGGCTTGCTGTCCATGCGCATGGTGCCGGTGGTGCCGTCGTCGTTGCGATAGGTCACGTTGTAGCCGGTGATGGTCGAGGACTGCGCGGTGCTGTTCTCGGTGTGGCACTGGCGCTCGGTGCGGTCGACCACGCGGCCGCCGACGTGATTCTGGTCGATGCGGTTGCCGATGAAGCCGCCGGCCACCGCGCCGGCCGCGGTGGCGGCCTTGCGGCCATTGCCGTGGCCGACCTGGTTGCCGAGCAGGCCGCCGACCAGCGCGCCGACCACGGTGCCGCCGACGTTGCCGTCGCGCTCGGGCAAGCGCTCCTGCACCACCACGTCGTTGCACACCTGGCGCGGCGTCGTGGTGGTGGAGGTCTCGCGCAGCGGCTCGGTGCCGATCACTTCGGCGTAGCGCTGCTGCTTCTGGGTGATCGGGTCGACCCGCACCACGTCGGCGTACTCCAGCTTGCCGCCGACGCTGTTGTCCAGCGCGCTGTCGCCGCGCGTATTGTCCAGGGCCGGGCGCACGTCGCTGTTGGCGACGTCCACCGGTTTGTCGCGATTGTTCATGAAGGCCGCGGTGGCGACGCCGCCGACCAGCAAGGCGCCAGCCGCGACCAGAACGGTTGTCGTAGTGCTTTTCATGTGTGCTCTCCTGCGGGCTGACCGCGTTGTCTACGGTGCTGTGATTACCATGCGGAAGCTGAACCAATCCGCTCCCTATTCAGCAACGCGCCGGCGCCGCGGCTGGTAACGCCGCCGGAACGTCGCCATATCGAGGCTGTTAGCGTTTCCACCGCTGCCCCGGAGAACGTGCCATGCCCAATCCGATCGTCTATCCGCTGCTGCGCTGGGCGGGCAAATTGCGCTACCCGACGCTGTTCAAGATCACCGCCGGCCTGTTCGTACTGAGCGTGCTGCTGCCCGATCCGGTGCCCTTCATCGACGAGATCGTGTTCGGCCTGGGCACCCTGCTGCTGGCCAACTGGAAGACCCGCACGCCGGCGCCCGCCACCGAACCGCTGACCTCCACCGCGCAGCGCGTGCGCCGCTGAGCGCCATGCAGCTGATCGACAGCCACTGCCACCTGGATGCGGAGGAGTTCGACCCGGACCGCGCCGCGGTGATCGCACGCGCGCAGGCGGCGGGCGTGCGGGCGCAGGTGGTGCCGGCGGTGACCGCGGCGTCCTGGCCCAAGCTGCGCGCGGTCTGCGCGGCCGCCCCCGGCCTGTATCCCGCGTATGGCATGCATCCGCTGTTTCTGGACCAGCATCGTCCCGAGCACCTGCCGTTGCTCGGCGAGTGGATCGAACGCGAGCGTCCCTGCGCCATCGGCGAGTGCGGCCTGGACTTCTTCGTCGAAGGATTGGACGAAGCCGAGCAGGAACGTTACTTCGTCGGCCAACTGCAGCTGGCGCGCGCGTTCGACCTGCCGGTGATCGTGCACGCCAGGCGCGCGGTGGACGCGGTGATCCTGGCGATCCGCAAGGTCGGGCGCGTGCGTGGCGTGGTGCACAGTTTCGCCGGCAGCGCCGAACAGGCCGCGCAGTTGCAATCGCTGGATTTCCTGATCGGCCTCGGCGGGCCGGTCACCTACGAACGCGCGCAGCGCCTGCGCCGGCTGGCCGCCGCGGTGCCGTTGCAACAGGTGCTACTGGAAACCGATGCGCCGGACCAGCCCGATGCGTCGATCCGCGGCCAGCGCAACGAACCGGCGCGGCTGCGCACGGTGCTGGACACCATCGCCGAGTTGCGCGACGCACCTGCCGCCTCCATCGCCGCACAGACCACGGCCAATGCACGACGCCTGTTCGGCTTGCCCGACACGCTCGCTGGCGCGACCGATCCGGCCTGACGCAGGACTGTCTCGCAGACAGTCGACGGCCCTTGCCACGGTGTCGCCGCCGTCCGCAACCACCACCATCGCGGACCGCGCGGAGCGGCCAACGCCCTCGCATGACGCACCAGCGCACTGAAAATCCGCTTGCCGCGCACCTTTCGCACGAAACTGTGAACTGAGCAGCCGGAACGTCGCCTTTCGATAGCGTTTCGGCACGCTTGCTTCTGCTACTGTGCACCGCGCTGAAACGGCGAGCGGCTCTTTTGTCCGCCAGGCACCGGAGTGTGAACCCGTTCGCTCTCAGCAAAGGCTCGGCGGCCGGCTCGATGGCACGCGTTCTGGCAGATCGGATCCTCCTGGCGTGAAACAACCGGCAAGCCGCATCCCCTACCCGCTTCTCCACAGCGCGCGGCGCACGTGTGCGATCGCGTGCTTCGCCGACGTTCCGGTGCGAGCGACGACGGCGCATAGGCGGGCGCTGAGACGATGAAAAGCGTCGCGAATTCGGAAAAACACGCCTCCAACGGCGAAAGCTGGGTCTCCCTGAAGTTCCGCGACAGCAATCGCAGCCGCAAGATGCGCAGCACCCTGACCCTGGCCGGGGTCTCGTGCACCACACTCGGCACCTTCTGGACCGTGTGCTACCTGTACTACGGGCGGCCAGAACTGGCATTCGCCTTCGTCGGGCTGACTGCGGTCGGGCTGCTCGCGCTCGGCCGTCGCCGCCATTGCGACGAGGCCTCGCTGTCACTGGTGGCGCACGGCATCTTCGTCGTGGTGCTGGTGATCTCGATCATCGACGCGCCGATCGGCACGGTGCCGCGCTCGGTGCACACCTTCTTCCTGCCGTTGGCGGCCGGCGCGCTGTTCGTGTTCGACCGCAGCCGCCGCTACCGCGCACTGGTGTTCCCGATGGCCTGCCTGGGCGCCTTCGTCGCGTTCGGCTCGGGCGAACTGGACTGGCTGGCGCCGGCGTCCTCGCCGCCGCCGGGGATGCGCCGGCTCGGCGCGATCTCCAACCTTGCCTGCGCCGCCGGCCTGCTGGCGGCGATCCTGCACATCTACCGCAACGACGTGAACGCGCGCATTTCGCTGGAGCGGGAACTGTCGCGTGCGGTCGGCAACGGCGAGATCGAGGTGCTGTACCAGCCGCAGGTCAACGCGAACGGCCGCATGCTCGGCGCCGAGGCGCTGGTGCGCTGGCGCCATCCCAGCGGCAGGTTGCTGACCCCGGACAAGTTCATCCCGCTGGCCGAAGAGAGCCAGTTGATCCGCGAAGTGGGGCTGGAAGTGCTGCGTCAGGTCTGCCGCACGCTGCGGCGCTGGTCGCAGGAGCCGGACCTGCATGCGCTGGTGGTGGCGGTGAACGTCAGCCCGGTGCAGTTGCTCGATCCCAACTTCGTGGCCTCGGTGAAGCAGGTGATCAGCAGCGAGGGCGTGGCGCCGGCATCGCTGGAATTCGAACTGACCGAGTCGGCGCTGTACGTGGACACCGCCGGAGTGCGCACCAAGATGCACGAACTCAAGGCATTCGGCATCGGCTGGGCGCTGGATGACTTCGGCACCGGCTTCTCGTCGCTGGCGATGCTCCGGACCTTGCCGGTCACCAAACTCAAGATCGACCGGCAGTTCGTCAACGACGCCAAGGCCGACGAGTCCTCGCGGCGCCTGCTGGCCAAGATCGTGGAGATCTCCGAGGTGATGGGCATGGTCGCGCTCGCCGAAGGCATCGAGGAGGCGCAGCAGTGCGAGATGCTCTCGGCGATGGGCTGCCGGCACTTCCAGGGCTTCCTGTTCGGCCGGCCGCAGCCGGCGCAGGACCTGGAACGGCTGGCCGTCCTGCAGGCGGCCACCGAGCGCAACCTGGCGACCGGCGCGACGGCGCCGACCTAGCAGGCGTCAGGCGGCCGCCGCCTCGCGCGCCGCGGCGCGCTTCAACAGCATCTCCAGCGCCTTGCCGACCGCGGCGAAGGCGAAGGCCCCGGTGATGTGCGTGGCGGCGCCCAGCCCGGCGCCGCAGTCCAGGTTCAAGGCGGCATCCGGACCCAACACTGGGCGCAGTCCGCAGACGCTGCCGTCGGCCTGCGGATAGCGCACGTTCTCCAGCGAGTACACCGCCGGCACGCCGAAGTAGCGCTGCGGGTTCTTGGGGAAGTTGAATTCGCTGCGCAGCTTCTTGCGGATCAGCGCCAGCATCGCGTCGTGCTCGGTGCGCGACACGTCGCGGATCCGCACCAGGGTCGGATCGGTGCGTCCGCCGGCCGAGCCCACCGTCAGCAGCGGCAGCTTGCGCCGCCGGCACCAGGCGATGGTCTCGACCTTGACCCGGAAGCTGTCGCAGGCGTCGATCACCAGGTCGAAGCCGGCATCGAGCAGTTCGGCGATGTTGGTCGGCGTCAGGAACGCTTCGACCGCGAGCGCCTCGATCTGCGGATTGATCGCTACGCAGCGCTCGGCCATCGCCACCGCCTTGTTGCGTCCGTACTGCCCGGCCAGCGCCGGCAGCTGCCGGTTGGTGTTGGACACACAGATGTCGTCGGCGTCGATCAGGGTCAGATGCCCGACCGCCGAGCGCGCCAAGGCCTCGACGACCCACGAGCCGACCCCGCCCATGCCCACCACCGCCACCCGGCAGTGCGCCAGCCGCTCGATCGTGCCTTGCCCGTAGAGCCGGTCGATGCCGGCGAAGCGCTCGCGCCATTGTTCGTTCATGCGCCCATTTTAGGGGATTGCCGGTGGAGCCGGGATTGGGGATTGGGGATTGCGCCGCTGGGCTGCGCAGGCGACGGCAGGCGTACCATCGGGATTCCTTTCCCGCCGCGCATGCCGCCATGGCCAAGCCGCCTCCGCCCGCCTCCGCGTCCCGCTATCTGTTCGTGTTGCTGGCCGGGCTGCTGCTCGGCCTGGTGCTGACGGTGATGGCACTGCGTGCGGTGCAGGCGCGGCAGGATCCGTTCCCGCGCAGCCTGATGCAGGTCATGGGCAAGCAACTGGCGCTGCTCGAACGCGACACCGCGCATCGACAATGCAGCGGCGCGGGGCCGCAGGCGCGGCTGCGCACGTTGCGCCTGCTCGGCGACGAGCTGGGCACGGCATTCCCCGACCTGGCCGACGACAGCCGCTTTCGCGAGCACGCCGATGCGCTACGCACCGGCGTGGACGCGGCGCTGGCACAACCGCCGGCCGACTGCGCCGCGCTGGCGCAGGCACGCCAGCAGATCGACGAACGCTGCGACGCCTGCCATCGCGATTTCCGCTGAGGCTCCGGCGGGATCGGCACCGACCGGTCATGCGGGTTTCGCCAAAGTGGCGTGGCCCGTGTCGATAAAACCCGGTGTGCCTTGCTGGCGACGTGGCATCGTGCTGTTCCCATCATCCGCCGGCAGATGCTCAGGCTGTCCCGCCGTTACCCCTCTCGGTGCCTGCGGGCCGGTTTTTGTGCTGATCCACACCCGTGCGTGTGGATGAATTGGCGCTGACGCCAGCCGCCGCGAGGCTGAACGGCACCCGCCAGGGTTGGCGTTGCATTCACGCAGGGGTGGACAGGATGCGTGCGAACGCGGCGCTGCCGCCGCGCTCCATCACTGTTCGAGGAGAGCACCCATGAAGATCCAATTGATGGCCACCGCTGCCGTGGCGACCCTGGCGCTGGCAGGCTGCGCCACGTCCCCCGGCTATGGCGGCGGGTACGGCGGCGGCTACAGCCAGCCGGCGCGCGGTGGTTACACCCAGACGCGCTGCGCCGACTGCGGCATCGTCACCCGCATCGACACCGTGGCGTCCGGGCGCACGGCGCCATCGGCCACCGGCGCGATCCTGGGCGGCATCGTCGGCGCGGTCGCCGGCCACGAGATTTCCGACCACACCGGCGGCAGCAAGGGCAACCAGAACGTGTCCGCCGTGGCCGGCGCGGCAGCCGGCGCGCTCGCCGGCAACCAGATCCAGAAGAACGTCACCAGCGACACCTACGACGTACACGTGCAGATGGACGATGGCCGGGTGATCGTGGTCAACCAGCGCGACCTGGCCGGGGTGCGCGAGAACACCTACGTGCGCGTGGTCAACGGGCGCGTCGTGCCGCGCTGATCCGGTATCCCCTGAAAACGCAAAAAGGCCCGCAATGCGGGCCTTTTTGCTGCGCGCCACATCGCGCGGCAATCCTCAGATGGGCTGCACCGCGTCGGCCTGCAGGCCCTTCTGGCCCTGCACCACGGTGAAGCTGACCTTCTGGCCTTCCTTCAGGCTCTTGAAGCCCTGGGTCTGGATGGCCCGGAAGTGCACGAACACGTCCTCGCCGTTTTCGCGGCTGATGAAACCGAAACCCTTGGCATCGTTGAACCACTTCACGGTGCCGTTTTCGCGATTGCCGTTCATGATGGACTTACTCCTTGGAACTCGTCTCAGGGGTGGGTACGCCGTGGGGGCGGCGGCTGGTTGCAAGGAGGAAGCGAGGTATAACGATGTAGCGGATCGATGGATCTACCGCATCAGGCCACGATTCACGGTGACCTTTGCAAACGCAGCGGCTGCAACTTACCCCGGTCAAAATGAAAATGCAATCAGCAAAAAGACCCCATCTGTCAACCCCCAAATCTCCCCCGCGGTGAGCCACGTGGACCCTGCGTTCATCTATTACCTGTGTGCCGGGCTGTTGGTGCTGGTCGGGCTGGCGGGGGTGCTGCTGCCGGCCCTGCCCGGCACGCCGCTGATGTTCGCCGGGATGCTGCTGGCGGCCTGGGCCGATGGCTTCCAACGCCTCGGCTGGCCGACGCTGACCGTGCTGGGCGTGCTCACCGCGCTGTCGCTGCTGGTCGACCTGCTGGCCACCGCGTTCGGCGCGCAGCGCGTCGGCGCCAGTCGCAAGGCGCTGTGGGGATCGGTGCTGGGCGGGATCGCCGGCATGTTCTTCATGCCGATCGGGCTGTTCGTCGGCCCCTTCGTCGGCGCCCTGGCCGGGGAGTACTGGCACGGCCGCGAACTGCGCCAGGCGACCCGGGTCGGCGTCGGCACCTGGCTGGGGATCGTGCTGGGCACCGCCGCCAAGCTCGGCCTGGCGCTGGCGATGCTCGCGGTGTTCGCGGTGGCCTGGCTGCTCTGAAGACGCCTGCCTGAAGACGGCGTCGCGGCGACAGCATGAACGCGTGATGACCCTGTTGTCGTCACTTCCTGTATTTTCGCTGCCGGCCATTCACCCCGGCAGCGCACCACCCGCCCGCGCCGCCCGTTGCAGCGAGAACCGCATGTCCCACCGCCAGGTCCGCCCCCTGTTACTGCTGTCGATCGCGGCCGTGCCGCTTGCACATGCGCAGGAAGTCCTGCCCACTCCCGCCTCGCCGGAAGCCTGCGTGGCCATCTCCAGCGACGCCGCCCGCCTGGCCTGCTACGACCAGGCGCTGTCGCGCCGGACCGCCGACCCGCAGGCGGCCGATGCCGCCGCGCAGGTCGCCAGCGAACGCCAGAAGCAGCAACTGGACGCCAGCGTGCCGGAGGATGCCGGCGTCGCCGAGCGCACCCGCCAGCGCGCCGCCGCGATCTTCAAGCAGGACCGCTACGACAGCACCATCGCCAATGCCGGCAAGGGTTCGCTGCTGGATAGCCGCTGGGAACTGGCCAAGGACTCCAAGCTGGGCACCTTCCAGCTGCGCGCCTACAAGCCGGTATACCTGCTGCCGGCGTTCTGGACCAGCAAGAAGAACGAGCTGCCGTCCTCGCCGAACCCGGTCAACACGGTGACCACCGCCGAACCGCTGGACAGCGTGGAGGCGAAGTTCCAGCTGAGCTTCAAGACCAAGATCGTGGAGAACATCTTCGGTGACAACGGCGACCTGTGGGGTGCCTACACCCAGAGCTCGCGCTGGCAGGTCTACAACTCGGAGCAGTCGCGCCCGTTCCGCGAGACCAACTACGAGCCGGAACTGATGCTGGTGTTCCGCAACAACTACAGCCTGTTCGGCTGGAAGGGACGGATGACCGGCATCCAGCTGACCCACCAGTCCAACGGCCGCAGCGATCCGCTGTCGCGCAGTTGGAACCGGGCGATGCTCAACATCGGCCTGGACCGCGACAACTGGGCGCTGGTGCTGCGCCCCTGGTACCGCATCCCGGAGAGCCGCAAGCAGGACAACAACCCGGACATCGAGGACTACATGGGCCGTGGCGACGCGACCCTGATCTACAACCGCAACGGCCACGAAGTGGCGCTGATGGCGCGGCACTCGCTGCGCGGCGGCGACCGTTCGCACGGCGCGGTGCAGTTGGACTGGGGCTTCCCGATCAGCAACCTGCTGCGCGGCCATGTGCAGGTGTTCGACGGCTACGGCGAGAGCATGATCGACTACAACCACCGTGCCACCTACGTCGGCGTCGGCATCTCGCTGCTGGAATGGTTCTGAGCCAACGCCACGGCTGAGCGACACGCGCGGCGCCCGACTGGCGGGCGTCGCGTGTGCTGGTCGCGCATTCCGCGCGCGACCCGCGGACGTCTGGATTGCTGCAGTCACGGCGGACGCAGGCAGCGTTGAAGTTTTTCGTATGCGGCGCCACGTCGATGAGAACTGCATGCGTAGTGCCTGGGGGCACATAAGCGCCCTACCCCGACGGCGGCGCAGTCGCCATGCGACCGCGCCCACCGATCGCCGATCGCTCAGAACCGGTAGTTGCCCTTCAACCACAGGTTGCGGCCCGGTTCGGCGATGCGCACCGGATCGGCCGGGAAGCCGAAGTCGGCGCTGCCGGCGAGGTTGAGATGTTCGCTGTAGCGCCGGTCGAACACGTTGTCGATGCCGGCGCTCAGCCGCAGCGCCGCGCTGACCCGGTAGCCACCGCTCAACCCCAGCGTCGCGAAACCGGCACTGCGGCCGAGGTCGCGGCCGACCACATTGCCCTGGTCCAACGCCACCCGTCCCTGTCGCGCGACCGCGCGCAGCAGCGCCCCAGCCGACCAGCGCTGCCCTTCCCACTCCAGCCGTAGCCGCGATTCCAGCGGCGGCATCTGCGGCAACGGCGTGCCGTCGCTGCGGTTCTCGCCCCAGGCATAGGCCAGCGTGCCGCCGAGGGTCAGACCCTGCCGCGGCTGCCAGTCCACTCCCGCCTCGGCGCCGGCAATGCGCGCGTCGACGTTGTCGACACGGGTGGTAGTGCCCATCATGCCGCCGTCGGCGTAGGTGAACAGGATGAAGTCCTGCACCCGCCCGGCATAGGCGGAGACCCAGCTCTGCACGGTCGCGCCACGGTACTGCAGGCCGAGGTCGAGCTGGGTGGTGCGCTCGGGACGCAGCCCGGCGAACGCATTGGCCGCGCCCATCGGGCCCATGTCGGCCGAGAACAGTTCCCAGTAGTCGGGCATGCGTGCGCTGCGGCCGAAGCCGGCATACCAGACGGTGTCGGCCGAGAGGTTGCGTTCCACGCGCAGGAAGCCGCTGCCCAGGTCTTCGCTGCGCGTCTGCCCGGCGGTGGGATTGGGCATGCCCATCATGCCGACGCTGCGGCGGGTGTCCTCGACCTGCGCGCGGTCTAGGCGCAGGCCGGCGATCCAGCGCTGCGCCGTGCCGGCACCGAAGGTGGCTTCGGTAAAGGCGCCGAGGTTGTCGAACCGCGCGTCGGTGCGCCACGGCAGGCTCCGGTACACGCCCTCGCCGCTGGCGCTGCGGTCGCGGTGGCGGCTTTGCTGGGTATCGACGCCGGCCTGGACCACGATCTGCTCCCAGCGCCACTCCGATTCCACGCGCCCGCCGCTGGTGCGCCGGTCCACGTTGGAGGCCATCGGCATCGGCATCGCCGACTGCGGGTTGGGCCGGCGCAAGGTGTAGTTGTCCATGACGTGGTCGGCGTCGTTGACATAGGCATTGGCGCGCAGCGCTTCCCAGGCACCGGGCAGGCCGGTGCGCTCGAAGCGCGCGGCATAGCTTCGGCGGCGGAACTGGACGCCGTCCATGCTGCGCCCCGCGTAGCGGGCCAGACCGTCACCGGTGCCGGCGGAGAGTTCCAGCACGGTGTCCGGATCCGGGGTCCAGCCGACCGCGGCATCGGCATTCCACTTGCGCCAGCGCGACGGCACCACCGCGTCATCGCCGTCGCGGTAGTCGCCGGACTCGGAGCGGTTGGCGTCCACGCGGGCGTAGCCGCTGCGGTTGCCGCCGCGCAGGTCGAGGGTCTGGTCGTTGCGGTTCCAGGAGCCGACCAGCGCGCTGGCTTCGCCTTCCAGCGTGGGCGCGGCGTAATGCGGGGTGTCGCGCTCGAAGCGCACTGTGCCGGCGGAGGCGCCGGGTCCCCAGCGCACGGTCTGCGGGCCCTTGACGATGGTGAGCCGGTCGAAGGTTTCCGGGGCGATGTAGGACAAGGCGTTGTCCATGCGCGCCGGGCAGGCCCCGACCAGGGTGCCGTCGTTGCTGAGCACGTTGAGCCGCGAGCCGAACATGCCGCGCAGCACCGGATCGCCGTTGGTGCCACCGTTGCGGATCGCGGCGAAGCCGGGCACGGTCTTCAGATAGTCGGCGCCGTCGCTGGCCGGCACAGGCTGCCGCGGCAGTTTCGGATCGACCGTCCAGGTCAGCGGCGCGACCGGCGCGGTGGCGGTCACCTGCATCCGGTCGAGGGTGGTGGCATCGGGCGTCTCGGCGTGGCCGGCGGCGGGAAACAGGCTCGCGAGGATGCAGCACGACAACGCCGCCCGCGCGGGCGACGGCAGGAACTGAGGCATGAGGTGAACTCCAGAAAAGAACGGCGCCGGCGCGCCTAGCGCACCGGAAACAGGAGAGCGTTCTGGAGAACAACTGGCGGCCCGCGTGCGGCGTGCGCGCGCCAGCGCACGGCGGCATGGACACGATGGCGCAGCGGCGTGGTGGCCCTCGGCGCCGGCAGCGACGCGGCCAGCAGCAGGACGATCGCCAGCCACGGCAGCAGCCGCGCGGCGAGCACGCAGTAGTCGCAGGCGGCATGGTCCGGGCCATGGTCGCGCTGCGCGCCCGACGCGTCGTCATGACCGGCGTGGACGGCAGCGTGCTGCGGCAGCACGTCCGCGGCGGCCTGCAACCCGGCCGCCGTGCACATCGGCACCGGCAGGCTTGCTGCCTCCAGCAACCGGCTGGCCACCGGCGCGACCACCAGCAACAGCGCGGCCAGCAAGGCGGGCCAACGCATCAGGCGGCGCAGTCGGGCAGGAGCACGGAGGGCGGACACCGCGTCATTCTAGGCGGCAGCGCCGACAACGAGCCGACCGCGGTGCCGGGTGCGACAACGTGACGCAGGATGGGGACGGCAAACCACGCGAGCGGTCAGCGCAGTGCCTGTTGATCCGCGCGTCGTTGGTTCGACTCCAATATAGAGTGCAAGACGAAACCGCTTGCGCAGCTTCCGCGAGCGCTGTTTCGTTGCCGCAGAAAACTGCCGGAAAAACCCGACAGCCGACGCCAGGCAATGCAGCCGCCGGCGCTTCCGATCAGCGCACCCGCACCCTGCTCACACCCAGTCGGTAATACCTTCCCGCCGATAGGCCTCGTGGAACGCCGGGCGCGCCTTCATCCGCTCGGCCAGGGCCTTCAGCGCCGGCCAGCTGTCGGTGGGCCGTGGCATGTTGCGCGACCAGCGCATCAGCATGACCAGCACGAAGTCGGCGGCGCTGCAGTGCTCGCCCAGCAGGTAGGGGCCGCCCTGCTCCAGGTGCGTGGCCACCTCGTCCCAGGCTTTTTCCAGGAATGCGCGGGCGCTGGCGCGCACGCGCTCGGCGTTGTCGGCGCCGGCTGGCTCATCGGGATAGAACCAGTCGCGATAGGCCGGCATCAGGGTGTAGGCGCCGAACAGCATCCAGCGGTAGTAGGCCGCGCGCTCGGGGGTGCCGGGCGGCGGCGCCAGGCCGGCGTGCGGATAGAGGTCGGCCAGGTGCATGGCGATGGCGACCGATTCGGTCAGCACCTGCCCGTCCAAGACCAGGGTCGGCACCCTCCCCTGCGGGTTGATCGCCAGGTACTCGGGGCGTTTCTGCTCCTGGCGCTCGAAATCGAGCATGCGCAGTTCGAAATCGACCTGCAGTTCGATCAACAACCAATGCACGACGAATGAGGCGGTACTGGGCGAGCCGTAAAGCACGATGGACACGACGCTTTCCCCGGAGGCGGAACCAGCGCCGATTATTGCCGCGACGCCGGCGCGCCGCCAGCGCCACGCGGAACGCCGGCGTCCTCGCCGGCGTTCGCGGTACGGCCGATCAGGCCTCGACCACCACCGGGATCTTGCCGATGCGCGCCTGCCACTCGCGCGGGCCGGTCTTGTGCACCGACTCGCCGCTGGCGTCGACCGCCACGGTCACCGGCATGTCCTTGACCTCGAACTCGTAGATCGCCTCCATGCCCAGGTCTTCGAACGCCAGCACCTTGCTGGCCTTGATCGCCTTGGACACCAGGTAGGCCGAGCCGCCGACCGCCATCAGGTACACCGCCTTGTTGTCGCGGATCGCGGCGATCGCCGCGTCGCCGCGCTCGGACTTGCCGACCATGCCCAGCAGGCCGGTCTGCTCCAGCATCTGCCGGGTGAACTTGTCCATGCGCGTGGCGGTGGTGGGGCCGGCCGGGCCGACCACTTCGTCGCGCACCGGATCGACCGGGCCGACGTAGTAGATGAAGCGGTTGGTGAAGTCCACCGGCAGCGTCTCGCCGCGGTTGAGCATGTCGATCATGCGCTTGTGCGCGGCGTCGCGGCCGGTCAGCAGCTTGCCGTTGAGCAGGATCGTCTCGCCCGGCTTGAAGCTGGCCACTTCCTCGCGGGTGATGGTGTCCAGGTTCACCCGGCGCGCATTGGTCGGGTTGTAGGTCAGCTTGGGCCAGTCTTCCAGCGAGGGCGGATCCAGCATCACCGCGCCGCTGCCGTCCAGGGTGAAATGCGCATGGCGGGTGGCCGCGCAGTTGGGAATCAGCGCCACCGGCAGGTTGGCGGCGTGGGTCGGGTAGTCCTTGACCTTGATGTCCAGCACCGTGGTCAGGCCGCCCAGGCCCTGCGCGCCGATGCCCAGCGCGTTGACCTTCTCGTACAGCTCCAGGCGCAGTTCCTCGGCACGGTTGGACGCGCCGCGGGCCTGCAGGTCGACGATGTCGATCGGCTCCATCAGCGCTTCCTTGGCCAGCAGCATCGCCTTCTCGGCGGTGCCGCCGATGCCGATGCCGAGCATGCCCGGCGGGCACCAGCCAGCGCCCATGGTCGGCACGGTCTTGAGCACCCAGTCGACGATGGAATCGGACGGGTTGAGCATGGCGAACTTGCTCTTGGCCTCCGAGCCGCCGCCCTTGGCCGCGACGATGACGTCCACCGTGTCGCCGGGGACGACCTTCAGGTTGACCACCGCCGGGGTGTTGTCCTTGGTGTTCTGGCGCTTGCCGGCCGGGTCGGCCAGCACCGAGGCGCGCAGCTTGTTCTCCGGATGGTTGTAGGCGCGGCGCACGCCCTCGTTGACCATGTCCTCCACGCCCATGGTGGCGTCGTCCCAGCGCACGTTCATGCCGATCTCGAGGAACACGGTGACGATGCCGGTGTCCTGGCAGATCGGCCGGTGGCCCTCGGCGCACATGCGCGAATTGATCAGGATCTGCGCGATGGCGTCCTTGGCCGCCGGCGACTGCTCGCGCTCGTAGGCCGCGGACAGGTTCTTGATGTAGTCGACCGGGTGGTAGTAGCTAATGTACTGCAGCGCGTCGGCGACGGACTGGATGAGGTCTTCCTGCTTGATCGAGGTCACGGCTGGCTCTGCGGCTGGCGGGGGGAAACCCGCCCATTTTAGGGCAAAGTGGCGGCCCCGCCCGGTGTCACGCCGGCACGCCCTGTTCCGTCCTGGTCGTCATGACCCACGATCCGACCTTCGAATCCCATCGCGCCAGGCTGTTCGGCCTGGCCTACCGCCTGCTCGGTAGCCGCGCCGACGCCGAGGACACCGTGCAGGACGCCTGGCTGCGCTGGCAGGCCAGCGACCGCGGCGCGATCCGCGACGCCGAAGCCTGGCTGGTGACCGCCACCACCCGGCTCGGCCTGGACCGCCTGCGCGCGGCGCGCAGCGCCCGCGTCCACTATGTCGGTCCGTGGCTGCCCGAGCCGCTGGAGATCGCCGACGACGCCGACCCGGCCGAGCGCCATGACCGCGCCGAGCAGGTGTCGGTGGCGTTCCTGGCGTTGCTGGAGCGGCTCGGCCCGCACGAGCGCGCGGCGTTCCTGCTGAAGGAGGCGTTCGACTACGACTACGCGCGGATCGGCCGCGCCCTGGAACGCAGCGAGGCCGGCTGCCGGCAACTGGTGCACCGGGCGCGCGAGCGGCTCGGCCAGGGCCATGCGCGCTTCGCGGTCACCCCCGAGCGCCACCGCCAGTTGCTGGAGCGCTTCCTGCACGCCTCGCAGCGCGGCGACCGCGCCGCCATCGCCGCCTTGCTGCATGCCGACGCCCAGTTGCGCTCCGACGGCGGCGGCAAGGTCACCGCCAGCCTGCGCCCTTTGCACGGCGCCGAGCGCATCGGCCGGCTGTACTGGGCGCTGGCGCGGCGCGACCTGGGCCTGCAGACGCGGATCGGCACGGTCAACGGCGAACCGGCGATCCTGCGCTTCCTGGGGCCGCGGCTGCATTCGGCGACGCTGCTGGTCATCGACGGCGAGCGCATCGCCGAGGTGCTGACCCTGATGAACCCGGACAAGCTGCCGGCCCCGACGGCGCCGCCTGCAGCCGGCCGCGACTGACCTGCGGCGGCGCTGTCACGCCGCGACGCATAGGTGCGTCCTGGAGGGGAAGGCGGCCACGGTGGCCGCCATGAGCGACCCACCATGCACTTCCACCGCATCGACTACACCAGCCACGAACCCGAAGCGTTCCGTGCCCTGCTGACCGCCAGCCAGCACGTGCACGATGGCGTGCTCGGCAGCGCCCTCACCGAACTGGTGTTCCTGCGCGTCTCCCAACTCAACGGCTGCGCCTACTGCATCGACATGCATGCCAGCGCCCTGCGCAAGGCCGGCACCGAGCCACGCAAGCTCGATACCCTCGCCGCCTGGCGCGACAGCCGCTTCTTCGACGCACGCGAGCGCGCCGCGCTGGACTGGGCCGAAGCGCTGACCACGCTGCCCGCCGGCGCGCCGCCACAGGCCGTCTACGACGCGCTGGTGGCGCAGTTCGATCCGGCCGGGATCAGCGCCCTGACCATGGCCGTGGCGGTGATCAACGCCTGGAACCGGCTGGGCGTGGGTCTGCAGCCGGCGCTGCCGTAAAGGCGCTGCGCGCCGGGATTGGGGATTGGGGATTGGGGATTGGGGATTCGGGATTCGGGATTCGGGATTCGGGATTCGGAGGCAGGATCGCGCAACCAGCGGGATGCATAGCGCTTCCGAATCCCGAATGCTGGCAACTGGACGTACTACCCACACGCCAACGCCAGGCAGACCCGCAGCGTGCGCGGTTCTGCTTGCACGAATCCCCAATCCCGAATCCCCAATCCCGCCACCAGTCCGCCGACATGTCCTCGCAACACGGCGCCGCTAGCGTGGCGCGCATCCCCGACGCGGAGCGCGCGCATGATCGAGAACGTCCTTGCTGGCGGCCTGTCCGACGAGACCGACCTGGCCCTCGCCTCCCCCGAGCCGCAGTTCCGCAGCGCCGCCGGCCATGGCCACCGCCTGCTGATGTGCGCGCCGCAGCACTTCGCGGTGGACTACGTGATCAACCCCTGGATGGAAGGCAACGTCCACGCCGCCAGCCGCGAGCGGGCGCAGGCGCAGTGGAACGCGCTGGTGGCCGCCGCCGAGGCGGCAGGAGCGCGCGTCGACTGCATCGCCGCCGCCCCGGGGCTGCCGGACATGGTGTTCAGCGCCAACGCCGGCCTGGTGCTTGGCGACCGCTTCGTACCCAGCCGCTTCCGCCACGCCGAACGCCGTGGCGAGGAAGCCTTGTTTACCGCCTGGTGTCGCCAGGCCGGGCTGCGCATCCGCGAACTGCCGGAGCAGGTGTATTTCGAAGGCGCCGGCGACGCACTGTTGGACCGCGGCGCACGCCGGCTGTGGATGGGCCACGGCCACCGCAGCGACCTGGCCGCCGCGCACGAACTGACCGACCTGCTGGACATCGAAGTCGTGCCGCTGCGCCTGGTCGACGCGCGCTTCTATCACCTGGATACCTGCTTCTGCCCACTGCGCGACGGCTACCTGCTGTACTACCCGGCCGCGTTCGACGCCGACGCGCAGCAGGCGATCGCCCAGCACATCCCGGCCTCGCGGCGCATCGCCGTCGGCGAGGCCGACGCCCTCGCCTTCGCCTGCAACGCGGTGGACCTGGACGACACCCTGCTGCTCAACCGCGCCTCGCCCACGCTATGCGCCGCGCTGGCCGCGATCGGCTACCGCGTGGTGCAGACCCCGCTGGACGAATTCCTCAAGGCCGGCGGCGCCGCCAAGTGCCTGACGCTGCGGCTGGACGAATAAGCCAAAGATGCTCCCGTGAGACGCAGAATCAGCCCCTCTCCCACCGGGAGAGGGGTTGGGGTGAGGGTACGACCGCCATGGAACGCCTGGCGGTAGCAAGCATTTCGAGGCTTTGCCCGTACCCTCATCCGCCCCTTCGGGGCACCTTCTCCCGCAGGGAGAAGGGAAGCGCTAGCCCCTCTCCCACCGGGAGAGGGGTTGGGGTGAGGGTACGGGCCGACGCATGACCCGGCCGTCGCGCCGGACAGACCTGCTTCCACCAACACCGCATCAGCACAGACCGAGTACCGCATCGAGCACATCGCGCCACAACTGTTCGAGGTCGATGCCGCCGCGCCCGCCGAACAAGCGAAACAGGCTGTAGCCGATCGCGAAAGCCACATACGACAGCGTCAACACCAACACGGCGGCGTTGCCCCACAGCAGCAGCGCGGTGGCCACCAAGGCGAAAATCGTGCAACCCAGCAGTTCGCGCCACGACGGCATGTGCGCACGCAGGCGGGCGAATGCAGGCGCGGCAGGATCGGACATGGCAACGGCCTTGGCTGGACATCCACGATGCTAAGCCACTCCTCGTCTTCAGACATCGCGCGCCCGCCACCGGCGTCAGCGCCGGTGCAGCCTCGGCCCCGGCGCAGTCCACACTCCCCGCGCACGCCCGCCCCCGGCACAATGCGCCGATGGCATCTTCCTCCCCTTCCCATGGCGGCGCCCGCACCGCGCCCGGCACCGGCCCAAGCCTGCGCGAGCGCTTCGACGCGATGCGCAACCTGCCGCCGTTCCTGCGCCAGATCTGGCAGACCAGCCGCTGGCTGACCCTCAGCAGCATCGGCCTGCGCGTGATCCGGGCGCTGCTGCCGGTGGCCTCGCTGTACGTGGGCAAGCTGATCATCGACGAGGCCATCCACCTGGTCGGGCAATCGCCCGGGTTCGATTCGCTGGGCCAGGCCCTGGCCAGCGGCCGCCTGAACCGGCTGCTGGAGCTGCTGGGCCTGGAGCTGGCGCTGGCGATCGCCTCGGACCTGCTCGGGCGGTTGGTCAGCTATGCCGACACGCTGTTGTCGGAGCTGTTCAACAACACCACCAGCGTGCAGTTGATGGAGCATGCCGCCCAGCTGGACCTGGAGGATTTCGAGGACCCGGAACAACAGGACCGGCTGGACCGCGCGCGGCGCCAGACCATGGGCCGCATGAACCTGATGAGCCAGTTGTTCGGCCAGGTGCAGGACGCGATCACCGTGGCCAGCTTCGCGGTCGGCCTGCTGGTCTACGCGCCCTGGCTCATCGCCCTGCTGGCGGTGGCGCTGGTGCCGGCCTTCATCGGCGAGGCGCACTTCAACGCGCTGGGGTATTCGCTCAACTTCCAGTGGACGGCCGAACGCCGCCAGCTCGACTACCTGCGCCAGCTCGGCGCCAGCGTCGAGACCGCCAAGGAAGTGAAGATCTTCAACCTGCACAACTTCCTGATCACCCGCTACCGCGCCCTGGCCGACCGCTATTTCCAGGCCAACCGCGCGCTGGCGCGCAAGCGCATGCTGTGGGGCACCGTGCTGGCGGCGCTGGGCACGCTGGGCTACTACGGCGCCTACGGCTACATCGCCTGGCGCACCGTGCGCGGCGATTTCAGCATCGGCGACCTGACCTTCCTGGCCGGCAGCTTCCTGCGCCTGCGGCAGTTGCTCGAAGGCCTGCTGATCGGCTTTTCGCAGGTGGCCGGGCAGGCGCTGTACCTGGACGATCTGTACTCGTTTTTCCGCATCGTCCCGGAGATCCGCAGCCGTCCGGGCGCGGTGCCGGTACCGCGGCCGATCGTGCAGGGCTTCGTGTTCGAGAACGTCGGCTTTCGCTACCCGGACGCCGAGCAGTGGGCGGTGCGGCACCTGGATTTCGCGCTGCGCGCCGGCGAGGTGCTGGCCCTGGTCGGCGAGAACGGCGCCGGCAAGACCACCCTGGTCAAGCTGCTGGCGCGGCTGTACGACCCGGACGAGGGCCGGATTCTGCTCGACGGGCGCGACCTGCGCGACTACGACCTGGACGACCTGCGCGCCAACCTGGGGGTGATCTTCCAGGATTTCGTGCGCTACCACTTCAGCGCCGGCGAGAACATCGGCGTCGGCCAGGTCGACGCGCTGGACGACGCGCCGCGGATCCGCGCCGCCGCGCAACGGGCGATGGCCGCCGAGCTGATCGACGGCCTGCCGCAGGGCTACGCGCAGGTGATCGGGCGCCGCTTCAAGACCGGCGTGGACCTGTCCGGTGGGCAGTGGCAGAAGATCGCCATCGCCCGCGCCTACATGCGCGACGCGCAGGTGATGATCCTCGACGAGCCGACCGCCGCACTGGATGCGCGCAGCGAGTTCGAGGTGTTCCAGCGCTTCAAGGAGCTGTCCGACAACCGCACCGCGGTGCTGATCTCGCACCGCTTCTCCAGCGTGCGCATGGCCGACCGCATCCTGGTCCTGGCCGATGGCCGGATCGAGGCCAGCGGCACCCACGACGAACTGATGGCGCAGGGCGGCCGCTACGCGGAACTGTTCGAACTGCAGGCCGCTGGGTATCGTTAGCCTGTCCGCCCCTTCCGACACCGCCATGCTCCGCACCCTGTCCTGCCTGTTCGCCGTCGCCCTCGCCGTCCCGGCACTCGCCGCTCCCGCCGCGGACACGCCGGCGCCTTCCGACTACGCCGCGGCCAAGGCCCTGGCCGACCGCGACGAGGCCGGCCTGCCGGCAGCCATGCAGGAACGCCTGCAGACCCTGCAGCGCGCCGCGCTGGACGAGGGTGTGGCCAGTTGCGCCACGCCGCATCCGGACACCTCGCCGTTCACCGTAGTGGTGCAGGTGCAGGCCGACGGCAGCGTCGGCGCCAGCTGGCGCAACGGCACCACCCCGCTGGCGCTGTGCCTGGAGCGCTTCCTGCGCCAGCGCCCGCTGCTGGCACCGCCGCAGGCGCCGCTGTACCTGTCCTACGAGGTCTCGTTCGAGAAGTGAGCCGGATCGCGTGATCGGTACCGGGCCACAAATGAGATTTGATCTCATTTGAGCCGGCATGGGGTAGAATGGCCGCCGTTCCTTCCCCATCACGATCAACGGCATGTCTTCCGCTTTTGGCCCCGAAACGGTGCTCGATGTCCGCCACTGGACCGAGGACTACTTCAGCTTCACCACCACCCGCAACGACGGCTTCCGCTTCGACAACGGCCAGTTCGTGATGATCGGCCTGGAGACGGAGACGCGGCCGCTGCTGCGCGCCTACTCCATCGCCAGCGCCAACTGGGAAGAGCAGCTGGAGTTCTTCAGCATCAAGGTGCCGGACGGCCCGCTCACCTCGCGCCTGCAGCACATCAAGCCGGGCGATTCGGTACTGGTCGGCAAGAAGCCCACCGGCACCCTGCTGATCAGCGACCTGCACCCGGGCCGCCATTTGTACCTGCTGGGCACCGGCACCGGCCTGGCGCCGTGGCTGTCGGTGATCAAGGACCCGGAAACCTACGAGCGCTTCGACAAGGTGATCCTCACCCACGGCGTGCGCTTCGAGAAGGACCTGGCCTACCGCGACTACTTCGAGAAGGAACTGCCGCAGCACGAGTTCCTCGGCGAGACCATCCGCGAGAAGCTGCTGTACTACCCGGCAGTGACCCGCGAGGACTTCCGCAACCGCGGCCGCCTCACCGAGTTGCTCGAGAGCGGCGAGATGCAGCGCACCCTCGGCCTGCCGCCGCTGAACCCGGAACACGACCGCGCGATGATCTGCGGCAGCCCGCAGATGCTGGCCGACCTGCGCCACACCCTGGACGCCCGCGGCTTCGTCGCCTCGCCGCGCATCGGCTCGCCGGGCCACTACGTGTTCGAGCGCGCGTTCGTCGAGAAGTAACGGCGCTGCGCGTCTCCCGTCGTAGGAGCGGCTTTAGCCGCGACAGGCTTTACCGGTAAAGCGCATCGCGGCTGAAGCCGCTCCTACCGGCGTAAGCGACATGGCGGCAGGGCAAAGCGCAATAGTGGCGAAATCGTGTGTGGGAAGGACTTCAGTCCCGACGCGTTCGAGTCAAAGGCGTCGGGACTGCAGTCCCTCCCACAAGGGCAAGGCAACCACCCCGGCATTCGGGACCACGCCGGGCGTTTGCGGGCGAATCGTCAGCCCAGCGCCCGCTCGATAGCGTCGGCCAGCGCTTCCGGCTTGTCGGTCGGCGCATAGCGCGCCAGCACCTGGCCGTCGCGGCCGATCAGGAACTTGCTGAAATTCCACTTGATCGCGGCGATGCCGAGCAGCCCGGATTTCTGCTGCTTGAGCCAGCGCCACAGCGGATGCGCGCCGTCGCCGTTGACCTGCACCTTGGCGAACATCGGGAAATCGACGTCGTAGCTGAGCGAACAGAACTGGCGGATCTCCGCGGCATCGCCCGGTTCCTGGTGGCCGAACTGGTCGCAGGGAAAGCCCAGCACCACCAGTCCGCGCTCGCGATAGCGCTGCCACAGCGCCTGCAGCCCGGCGTACTGGGGCGTGAAACCGCACTTGGAGGCGACATTGACGATCAGCAGCACCTTGCCGGTGTACTCGGCGAGCGGCTGCGTCTGCCCGTCCAGCGTGGTCGCGGTGAAGGCGTAGGCGGTGGTCGGCGTGTCCATGATTCCTCGTGCTGCGGCGCGCCGCGGCGGCGCTGGTTCGACGCGATCCTACGCGGTGCCCGCACGCGTCGCCAGCAGGCCGGACTACACGCGCAAGCCAGCATCGCAGGCGCTCGCGCGGACAAGGCAACACACTGCCAGCGCAACACCCATGCAACCGCCTTCACCGGCGCAGCCGCGCATGAGAGCGCACTGCATCAAGGTTCACGCCAAATGCCGCAAAGCCCTGAGAAACAAGCGTCGATGCTGCAGCGCTCCCATGGCTTTCGTCACAGGCCACGCCTGCTTGCCTGGGGTAGCCTGCCCGATCACCATGATTGCGGATACCGCTTGATGACCTCTCGCCTCGCCCTTGCCCTCGCAGCCACGCTCGGACTCGCCATGCCCGCCTACGCCGCTCCAGCCACCACGCCCACCGCCGCCACGGCGGCCACGCAGGCCAACCCGTTCTTCGCCGAAAGCCCGCTGCCGCTGCACTACCCGCAGTTCGACAAGATCAAGGACAGCGACTTCGCCCCCGCGTTCGACGCCGGCATGGCGCAGCAGTTGAAGGAAATCCAGGCCATCGCCGACCAACAGGCCAAGCCGACCTTCGACAACACCATCGTGGCGATGGAGAAGAGCGGGCAAGTCCTGGACCGCGCCACCACCGTGTTCTTCAACCTGGTCGGTGCCGACACCAACGACACCCGCAAGCAGTTGCAGGCCGAGTACGCCGGCAAGCTGGCCGCGCACCGCGACGCGATCGCGCTCAACCCCAAGCTGTTCGCGCGCATCCAGACCCTGTACGACACCCGCAACCAGCTCGGCCTGGACGCGGAGGGCGTGCGCCTGATCGAGAAGTACCACAGCGACTTCGTCCGCGACGGCGCCAAGCTCAACGACGCCGACAAGACCAAGCTCAAGGCGATGAACGCCGAGCTGGCCGAACTGGGCACCAAGTTCAGCCAGAACGTGCTGGCCGAGGTGAACGCCGCCGCGGTCGTGGTGGACGACGTCAAGCAGCTCGACGGCCTGTCCGATGCGCAGATCGCCGCGGCCGCCGAAGCGGCCAAGGCGCGCAAGCTCGACGGCAAGTACGTGATCGCCCTGCTCAACACCACCGGCCAGCCGCCGCTGGCCCAGCTCAAGGACCGCGCGCTGCGGCAGAAGATCTACGAAGCCTCGGTGTCGCGCGGCAGCCACGGCGGCCCGTACGACAACACCGCGCTGGTGTCGCGGATCATGACCCTGCGCGCCGACCGCGCCAAGCTGCTCGGGTACCCGAACCACGCCGCCTACTCGCTGGAAACCCAGACCGCCAAGACCCCCGAAGCGGTCAACGCCATGCTCGGCAAGCTGGCCCCGGCCGCGGTGGCCAACGCCAAGCGCGAGGCCGCCGACCTGCAGGCGATGATCGACCAGGAGCAGAAGGCCGCCGGCAAGCCCAGCTTCAAGCTCGAAGCCTGGGACTGGGCCTACTACACCGAGAAGGTGCGCCAGGCCAAGTACGACTTCGACGAGGCCCAGCTCAAGCCCTACTTCGAACTGAAGAACGTGCTAGAAAATGGCGTGTTCTACGCCGCCAACCAGGAGTACGGGCTGACCTTCAAGCAGCGCACCGACCTGCCCACCTATCGCGACGACGTGCTGGTCTACGACGTGTTCGACGCCGACGGCAGCCAGTTGGCGATCTTCATCGCTGACATGTACGCACGCGAGTCCAAGCGAGGCGGCGCGTGGATGAGCTCCTACGTGTCGCAGTCGGCGCTGACCGGCGACAAGCCGGTGGTCGCCAACCACCTCAACATCCCCAAGCCGCCGGCCGGCCAGCCGACCCTGCTGACCTGGGACGAAGTCACCACCGCGTTCCACGAGTTCGGCCATGCGCTGCACGGCATGTTTTCGAACGTGAAGTATCCGTACTTCTCCGGCACCAGCGTGCCGCGCGACTTCGTCGAGTTCCCCTCGCAGGTCAACGAGATGTGGGCCGACGATCCGGCCATCCTCAAGCACTACGCCAAGCACTACCAGAGCGGCGCGCCGATGCCGCAGGCGCTGCTGGACAAGGTGGTGGCCACTGCCAAGTTCAACCAGGGCTTCGCCACCACCGAGTACCTGGGCGCGGCGATGCTGGACCAGCGCTGGCACCAGCTCAGCGCCGGCCAGGTGCCGCCGGCATCGGGCGTGATGGATTTCGAGGCCAAGGCGCTGGCCGCCGACGGCATCGCCTATGCGCCGGTGCCGCCGCGGTACCGCACGCCGTATTTCAGCCACATCATGGGTGGCTACGCGGCCGGCTACTACGCCTACATCTGGTCCGAGGTGCTGGACGCCAACACCCAGCAGTGGTTCAAGCAGCACGGCGGGCTGAGCCGCGCCAACGGCGACCGCTTCCGCAAGACATTGCTCTCGCGCGGCGGCAGCGTCGATGCGATGCAGTTGTTCCAGGACTTCGCCGGGCACGCACCGCAGATCGAACCCTTGCTGGAGAAGCGCGGCCTCAACGCCACGCCGGCGGCGACGCCGAGCGCGCGCTGAGGCGCATCGCGGCATGGCCCACGCGGCCGTGCCGCCACCTCGCGACGACCTCGCGGCGAAGACACCCGCGATCAACTGCATGACGCAACACGCACGACGCCCGGCTCAGCCGGGCGTCGTGTTTTTCAGCCTGCTATTTCAGCGGCGACACGCAGTGCGCCGCGTGCAGTCCGCAAGCGGCTACTGGCCATTGCCGGAGGCATCGACGCTGACGCCCAACGAGGCCGCGCCGCCGGCCTGTCCCTGCGCCTGACCGTTACCGGCCTGCGCACCGCCCTGGCCGCCCGCACCCGCCTGGCCCGACACCGACCCGCCACGCGTGCCTGCGCCATGAGACGCGCTGCCGCTGGCCGCGCCAGTGGCATTGCCGCTGCCGGACAGCGCCGGCACCGTGGGCAGACCAGCACCGCTGGCGGCACCGTTGCTACCGCCATTGCCGGCCGCATTCGCCGCGCCCGCACCGTGACCGGCCATGCCATCGACTGCACCAGCGGCATTGCCAGCCGTGGACAACGTCGCAGCGGGATTGACCGCGCTGCTCGCCGCGCCGAGCGCAGCATTGGCCTGGCCCATCGCGCTACCGGCCGTATTCCGTGCCGCCGCATTGCCGCTGGCGGCAGCGTTGCCGGCCAGCGTCCGGCCCTCGTTCACCGCGGTGCCCGCGCGCTGCGCGGCGCTGTCCGCCGTGGCCGCGCCACGCGCCGCCGCCCGCTGTGCCGCCATCCGCGTACGCTGCGACTGTTGCTCGATGCCGCTGCGCGCCCGATCTAGCGGAACCCCCGCGTCCAGGCGGCCCGCCCCCATTCCGTTGCCGCCGAGGCTGCCGCCCCCCAGGCCGCCCAGCGTACCGTTGACGGCACCGCCCACGCTGCCCGCACCGCCCAGCACCTGCGCGCCGGCCACGCCCGGGGTCAGCGCCACTGTCGCCACCAGCACCGCGCTCGCCAACAGAGTCTTGCCGTTCATCGCGTTCTCCTCATGACGCCGCAGGCCATCTGCGGCTCTCATCTGGTCCTACGTGTCGAACGGCGCAGAACATCCCGGCCGGGATGGGCGCAGACAGAATGCGTTCAGCCGCCCGGCGCGCGCTGCAGCGGCAGGTCCGCGCCGAGCAGCCCGGCGCCGTATACCGGATCGGCGCCAGGCGCACCGAGATCGCGCGCCTGCGCCTGCAACTGTGTACGCACCTGCGCGGCCGCCTGCGGATCCGGCTGCGGCAACGCCTGCGCCGCCAGCCGCGCTACCAGCGGCGCGGCGAACGACGTGCCGCGCTGCGTCTGCCAACGGCCCTGCGGCGCCGCGGCGATCAATTCGCCGACCGCGGCGAAGGCCACCTGCGGTCCTCGCCCGGCCTCCGGCAACACCCGCGCACGCGCATCCACCGCGGTGACGCCAATCACTCCGGGATAAGCGGCCGGATACAGCGGCGGTGCCGCCGGGCCGTCGTTGCCCACCGCTGCGACCAGCACATGGCCGCGCGCGAGCATGCGCTGCACGGCGAGCTGCAAGGCGCGGTTGGGGCCGCCGATCAGGCTGATATTGATCACCGGCACCTGCTGCTGCGCCATCCACGCCAACGCGCCGACCAACTCCACCACGGTGCCGCCGTCGGCCTGCCCGCAGTAGATATCGGCCGCATACAGCGTGCGCGCGAACGGCCCGTGCGCCACCGCGCGGCCGGCCAGCAGCGAGGCGACCGCCGTGCCGTGCGGCTGCGCGCGCACCTGCCCGCCGCAGCCCCAGGTCTGCACCTGCACGCCGGCCAGCGCCGGATGCGACGCGTCCACGCCGCTATCGATCAGGCCGACCACGAATCCGCCCGCCGCAGCGCTTGCGGCTGCCGGTGCCGCGGGCGCGCTGGCAGGTGCTGGTGCTGGTGGCGTCGCGGCCGATCCGCTGTAGACGTGGTTGTAGTCGTACTGACCCTGCGGATCGCGCTCGCGTAATTGCTGCAACGCGCGGCGCGTGGACAGGCCCGACGGCACCTGCAGCACCACCAAGCGTAGGCCGAATTCGCCGAAGCTGCGCTGCTCCAACACGGCGAAGCCGGCCGCCTGCGCCGCCTGCAACGCGGCTGGGTCCGGCTCCAGCGCCACCACCTGCCCGCGCATCACCACGGCGCCGCCCTCGTCGCGCTCCAACCCACGCGGATCGCTGCGCAGCAGCGCCTGCAGGCGTTTCAGGCGCAGCCGTTCGAGATCGCCACGCGCGTCCTGCATCGACTGTCCCAACCGATCCATGCCGCTGTGCACGCCCTGGGTGACGTCCTGCACCAGCCCGCCCGCCGATGGCAGCGCCAGCTGCGCCAATGCCGGTGTCGCCACCGCCAGCAAGGCCGCCGCCATCCAGCGCATTCGCCTACCCGTCGCCATGCCCCCCGCTCCGTCGCCCGCCCCTGTTGGCGTGCCACACTAATCCAGCCATTCCGACATGCCGTGAACGCCGCGCCGCGCCCATGGAAGAAAACGCCTCCGCCGAACGTATCCCCCACATGCACGCCGATCCCACGGCCGCCGTCGGCGACGGCATCTGTACCCTGCTGCCGCAACTGCGGCGCTTCGCGCGTGCCGTCGCCGGCCATCGCGAGGATGCCGACGACCTGCTGCAGATCGCGATCGAACGCGCACTGCGCCGCGCCGAACAATGGCGGCCGGAGACGCCGCTGCAGTACTGGCTGTACGGCATCATTCGCCACGCCTGGATCGACGAGGTACGGGCGCAGCGGCGACGGCGACAGGTGTTCGTCGATGCCGCCGAGGGCGAACACGTCGGCGACACGCCGCTGGAGCGGCAGCAGGACTGGATGGCGGTGCAGGCGGCGATGGCCGGCCTGCCCGAGGAACAACGCCTGGCGATCGCGCTGGTGCTGATCGAAGGCCTGTCCTACAAGGACGCCGCGGCGGTGCTGGAGATTCCGCTCGGCACACTCACCAGCCGGCTCGCGCGCGGTCGCGAAGCCCTGCAAGCGTCACTGGAGGCGACCGCATGAACAGCACGATCGATGCACTCACCCTGCAGGCCTACGCCGACGGCGAACTGGATGCGGCGCAGGCCGCCCAGGTGGAAGCGGCGCTACGCACCGACCCGCAACTGGCGCAGGCCCTGCAGCGGCTGCGCAGCCTGCAGGCGCGGTTGCTTGCCGGCTTCGCGCCGGTGCTGGACGAGGAGGTGCCAGAGCGCCTGCTCGCCGCCGCGCGCGCGCGGCCGGCCGAGGCGCCCGACCAGGACGCCGCTGTCGCTGCGTCATCTCCCCCGCCCGTCCAGGCGACGGCGCATGCGAGCCGGCCGACACCGCTGCGGCCGCGTGCACGCCGCCGCTGGGCGCTGCCGGCGGCGTTGGCGGCGGCGCTGCTGCTGGGGCTGTGGATCGCGCAGCGGCAATTGCCGCAGGGCGCTGCGCCGCGCCCGACGGTCGCCGCAACCCAGGGCGGCGTCGCCGAGGGCGTGTTGGCGCAGGCACTGGCGCAGCAGCTGTCCGGCCAACCCCAGGGCGGCGTTCGCATCGGCCTGAGCTTCCGCGATCGCGACGGCCATTACTGCCGCACCTTCGCCCTGCCGAGCGCCAGCGCCGGCCTGGCCTGCCAGCGCGATGGCGCATGGCGGGTGGAGTTGCTGGTGCCCGCCAGCGAAAGTCACGATGGCAGCGGCATGCGCATGGCGGCCAGCCCGATGCCGGCCGCGGTGCTGCAAGCGGTGGATGCGCGCATCGTCGGCGAGACGCTGGACGCCGACGCCGAACAGCGCGCGCGGGCGCGCGGCTGGCGCTAGGCGGCCCTGCCCCGCAGGCAGCGCGGCCTAGGTCATCGGCTCGGCGGCGGCGTCGAGGCCATCGATGCCGGCCAGCATCTTCTTCAGCAGCATCTCCAACTGCTGCTGCTCGCCGGCATCCAGCGCCGCCGTCTCCGTATCCAGGAACGCGCAGACGTCCGGCAGCAGCCGCTCGATCAGGGCGATGCCGTCCGGCTGCAGGGTCAATGCAACCTTGCGCCTATCGTCGGGACTGGCGGTGCGCGACAGCAGTCCCTTGCTGCACAGGCTGTCGGTGAGACGGGTGATGTTGGCCGGCTTCTCGCTGGCGGCCTCGGCCACCTCGGTGGGCGTGATGCGCTGCTCGGGCGTGCCGTACAGCATCATCAGGATCTCGTATTCCGGCGGACTGATGCCGTATTCCTTGAGCATGCCGCTGGCATTGGCATGCACGCGCTTGTACAGATGCTTGACCAGCCGGACCAGGACGGCAGGCTCGCGCGGAAAGGCCGGATAGCGCGCGCAGGTGTGCGCCACGCGCCGCTCGGTCTGATCAAAACTGCCCATGAGAAATCGATTGCAAGTGGGGGAAGCGGTCAATGCTACCCATTGCGCCCCGCCACGACGAGGGCATGCGTTGCGTTCTGGCGCGCTGTGCACGCCATGCGACATGCGCCGTCGTGCGCCGGCGCGGTGGCGACCTCTCAGGCGGCGAACAGCGGCGCGTACTCCGGCGCCACCAGCTCGCGCAGCACGCTGGCCGGCACGTCCACGGTCTGCGTGCCATCGGCATACGGCCCCACCTGGTACGGCGGGAACACGAAGCGCAAGGCGGTGATCTTGCCCGCTGCGTCGACCAGCGGCTGGAACTGGCTGAAATTGCCGGGCTGCGGCTCGGTGCCCTCGGCGATCATCTTGCTGGCGCTACGCACCTGCTCGTCCTGATCCTCCGGCGGCACCTGCTCGGCATTGACCCGTGTCTGCACCGCCTGGCGCAGCTGCGCGGCGACATAGTCGGCCACCTGCTTCCAGTGCGTCGCATCCGGGATCAGCGTCTCGGCGGTGAGCATGCGCTGCTGCTGCGGCAGCCACACCCAGCGCGCCACCAACGGTTCGCCGTGGGCGCCGCCGGTATAGCGGCTGCCGTCGGCACTCAGTGCGACCAGGTCCGGGCGCTCCAGCAGCATCTCGAACTGCAGCGACAGTTCATAGGGCGCGCGCGGGCGATCGTTGCCGAGGCCGTCGACCGCTTCCATCAGCTCGCTGCGCGCGCTCTGCGCATAGCGGTTGGCCGCGTCGGCCAATCCCGGATAACGGTTGATCGACGGCGGGAAGGTGATCCCGACCACATAGCTTGGGCTGTGTTCGACAATGTCCTTCAGTTCCGGTGGCGTGGCCTGCGCCGGCTCCGGCGCCGCGGGCGCGGCAGCCTCGCTTTGTGCCGGTGCCGCGGCGGGCGCCGGTGCGGCGGTCGGTTCCTCGCGTTTGCAGCCGGCCAGTGCCAGCGCCGCCGCGACCGCCAGTGCCGTCCATGCCATCCGCCCGTTGCCCATCGTCTCTGCACTGCTCACGTCGACTGCCCCTGTTCCTGCGATATCTGTGAATTGGCGCGCATTATCGCGCCGTTGCGATGCTGCGCGCTCAGGCGAGCAGCGCGGCGTACTGCGGATGCCGCTGGATGAACACCGCCGCGTACGAACACGCCGGCACCACCTTCCAGCCTTGCGCCTGCGCGTGGTCCAGCGCGGCGGTGACCAGCTGCGCCGCCACGCCCCGCCCGCCGATGGGCGTCGGCACCCCGGTGTGGGTGATGACCATGCGCCCCTGCTCCAGCACGTAGTCGAGTTCGGCGCGGTGGCCGTCGACCTCCAGGGTGAAGCGCCGCTGCTGCGGATCGTGCGCGATCGGGACGGTGGGTTCGGACATGAGGGCTGGCTGTGTCGCGGAGCGCGCAGTGTCCGCTGCGGCTCGCCGTGGCCATGTGAAACACGTGCCTCACCGCGTCACGCCGCCGACGCGGCGCGTCACCCGGACGCCGCTCAAGTCGTGCCGCGCGCGGCCGATACCGCCAGGACAGGACGAAAACCTGGCATGGGAGTTGCACCTCCCATCACGCAGCGATCCAACAGGGAGCCACGCGCATGAGCGAGAACGAGAACAAATACAACCAGGGCGACCACAACGCCTCCCTGCTGGAAGGGCTGTTCCAACTGTCGGTCAGCGGCGACCATCATGGCGGCGAGTTCCAGCAGCTCGACGACGAGGTCTATCAGCGCCTCAAGGTCACCTACGAGAACGCGGCCATCGGCAGCGCCAAGGTGCAGCTGCGCGGCCAGCAGACCCGCTGAGCGCCGACGGCGGCCGCACGCGCCGCCGCCGCCAGCCTATCGGCGACACGGTCGTCCACGACCGCGCTGACGCCGCTGCGTCCACTCCACCTGATGCAACGCATCCGAAAGGTGCCGCTCGCGCACCGCCGTGCAGGCACCGCCGCGCCGCGTATCACCCCCGCCCGAAGCGCGGGTTCGCCAGCTCACCGAGGAAGTGCTGCAGCACCGACGGCTCCATGATCAGCAGGAACATGACGCCGAACGCCGCGCCGGCCAGGTGCGCACTGTGGTTGACGTTGTCGCCGCCGCGGCGGTCCATCCAGATGCTGTAGCCGACATAGAACACGGCATACAGGATGGCGGGGATCGGAATCGGGATGAAGAAGAAGAAGATCCCGGTCCACGGCGCCATCAAAATGAAGGCGAACAGCACCGCCGACACTGCGCCCGACGCGCCGAGGCTCATGTAGTTGGGATTCTTCTGGTTCTTCAGGTAGCTGGGCAGGATCGAGACCACCAGCGCCGACAGGTAGAACAGCGGATACACCAGCATGTTGCCGGTCAGCCGCTCCATCAGCACCTCGATCGGGCCGCCGAAGAAGTACAGCGTGACCATGTTGAACAGCAGGTGCGGGAAATCGGCGTGGATGAAGCCGTAGGTCACCAGCCGGTCGTACTGCTTGTGGCGATCGACCGCCGGCGGCCACAGGATCAGCCGGTCGAGCAGCCGGCGGTTGTTGAACGCCGCCCACGACACCAGCACGGTAAGGACGATCAGGATCAGGTTGACGGGGGTGACGGAGGGCATGCGGGGTCTCAGGCGGGGCGGTAGTGGTCGACCATGCGGTAGCGGCGCGCGTACAGCCCGAACAGCAGTGCGGCGACGAAAGCGAAGGCGGCGAAGAAGAACATCAGGAACGCGGTCTCGCTGAGCCCGGTGCTGCCGATGTGCGCGGTGACGCGATCATTGCGCACCGCCGCGTTGGACAGCAGCACCCACAGATTGCCGACGGTGGTGGTGAGGTTCCAGAAACTCATCACCACGCCCTTCATCGACTGCGGCGCCTGGCTGTAGGCGAACTCCAGGCCGGTCGCCGAGACCAGCACTTCGCCAAAGGTCAGCAGCGCATACGGCAGGATCTGCCAGGCGATGGACAAGGCGTCGCCGCCATCCATCATCACCTGCAGGCTGCCGACCACGATCCAGGCCAGGCCGCTGAAGGCGATGCCGGCGGTCATCCGCCGCAGCGCGGTCGGCTCGTAACCGCGCCGGCGCAGCAGCGGGTACAGCACCAGGTTGTTGAACGGGATCAGCAGCATCACCAGCGCCGGATTCAGCGCCTGCATCTGCGAGGCGCTGAACCACGCCGGCATCTGCATCTGCTGGCCCTGCAGCACCCAGGTCGAGGCTTTCTGATCGAACAACGAAAAGAACGGGGTGACCAGCGCGAACACCACCAGCACCCGCAACACTGCGCGCACGCCGTCCACCGCGGCGTCCGGATGCACCGCGCGGGCGCGCTCCAGTTGCCACCAGGTGCCGCCGCCGATGCCGGCCAGCAGCAGCACCAGCGCCAGGCACAGGCAGATCACCAGGCCCAGCGTCGGCACCAGCGCGAAGGTGCCCAGCGCCAACAGCACCGCCACGCCGGCCAGGGCCAGCCCGGGACGCCCCTGCCCCGGCGCCTGCCGCAGCAGCGCGGTACGCACCACCTGGGCGAAGCCGTGCGGATCCTTGGGCGGCAGCGGCACGCGCACGTAGCGGTGGCGCCCGGCCCAGAACACCAGGGTCGCCACCAGCATCAGGATGCCCGGGATGCCGAACGCCCACGCCGGGCCCAGGTTCTTCAGCGCCAGCGGGATCAGCAGCGAGGCGAACAGCGAGCCGAAGTTGATGATCCAGTAGAAGGCGTCGAACACCACCTTGGCCAGGTGCTTGTTGCCCTGGTCGAACTGGTCGCCCATGAACGAGGCCACCAGCGGCTTGATCCCACCCGCGCCCAGCGCGATCAGGCCCAGGCCGAGGAAGAAGCCGTTGCGGTGGCCTTCGAACAGCGCCAGGCACAGGTGCCCCACGCAGTAGATCAGGCTGAACCAGAGGATGGTGCTGTACTTGCCGAAGAAGCGATCGGCCAGCCAGCCGCCGAGCAGCGGGAAGAAATACACGCCGATCATGAAGCTGTGCATGATGTGCTTGGCCTCGGCCTCGCGGCCGGGCGCGGTCACTTCCTGCAGCAGCAGCGAGGTGATCAGGAACTGCACCAGGATGTTGCGCATCCCGTAGAAGCTGAAGCGCTCGCAGGCCTCGTTGCCGATGATGTACGGAATCTGCCGCGGCATGCGCGCGGTGGCGCGCTCTTGCGCCGCGCTCATGCGGCGTGTCTCGTGGTGGCTTGGCTGCTCACGGGCCCTCGTCCAGGCAAAATTTTCAGAAGGTTACCCCAACGTTCCGGCGAATCGAACCGCCAGGGCGTGTCACCCATTCCCGAGTATGCCGCGTTGGGTCTGGCAGGCGCGCGGCCGGCGTTGCGTGGCGCAGCGCCTGACTGGCCGTCAGGTCAAGCCGCGCGGCGCCGGCCGCGCGCCTGCCAGGCCCAACCCGAAGGGCCGCGGTTGCGCGCGCCGTGGCCGCGTCATCGCTCGGGCGTGGACGCACGTCCACTTCCTCGCGCTTCCTTGCCACAGGCACGCGCAAGCGCGGCGCGGCATGCTCGGGAATGGGTGACACGCCCCAGGGTGCTTTCGCAATCGGCGCGCTGCCCGCATCATGGGGGTCTGTTCCGAGACGGTGCCGAGATGATCCGAGCCTGGCTGGCCACCCTGCTGTTGCCGATGCTGCTGTGCAGCATGCCATCGCTGGCCAGCGAGGCGGGCCTGTCCACCGAGGCCGAGCGCAGCGGGTTCGTGCGCACCGGCCGCTACGCCGAAACCATCGCGCTGTGCGATGCGTTCGCGCAGCGCTATCCGCACGCGGTGCGCTGCTTCGACTTCGGCACCACGCCGGAAGGCCGGCCGATGAAGGCGTTGGCGGTGTCCACCTCCGGCGCATTGGATCCCGCCGCCGCACAGGCGCGCAAGCTGCCGGTGGTGCTGATCCAGGGCGGCATCCATGCCGGCGAGATCGACGGCAAGGACGCCGGCTTCCTCGCGCTGCGCCAGCTGCTCGACGGCCAGGCCACGCGCGGCGCGCTGGACAAGCAGGTGTGGCTGTTCGTGCCGGTGTTCAACGTCGACGGACACGAGCGCTTCGGCGCCTGGAACCGGCCCAACCAGCGCGGCCCGGAGCAGATGGGCTGGCGCACCACCGCGCAGAACCTCAACCTCAACCGCGACTACGTCAAGGCCGATGCGCCGGAGATGCAGGCGATGCTGCGCCTGGTCGAGCAATGGGATCCGCTGCTGTACGTGGACCTGCACGTCACCGACGGCGCGCAGTTCGAGCACGACGTGTCGATCCAGGTGGAACCGCTGCACGCCGGCGACACCGCGCTGCGCGGCGACGGCCTGCGCCTGCGCGACGGCGTGCTCGCCGACCTGAAGCGGCAGGGCTCGCTGCCGCTGCCCTACTACCCCTCGTTCGTGGTCAACGACGACCCGACCTCCGGCTTCGAGGACGGCGTGCCGACACCGCGCTTTTCGCACGGCTATTTCCAGCTGCGCAACCGCTTCGGCATGCTGGTGGAGACGCATTCGTGGAAGCGCTACCCCGAGCGCGTGCGCATCACCCGCAACACCATCGTCTCGGTACTGCAGCAGGTGGCGCGGCACGGTGCGCAGTGGCGCGCCGACGCACTGGCCGCCGACGTGCGCGCGCAAGCCCTGGGTGGGAAGACCGTGGCGCTGGACTACCGCACCACCGACGCCTCGCACCTGGTGGACTTCCGCGGCTACGCCTATACGCGCACGCCCTCGCCGGTCTCCGGCGCGCTGATGACCCGCTACGACGAGCGCACCCCGCAGATATGGCGCGTGCCGCTGCGCGACCAGATCGTGCCCAGCGTCGAAGTCGCCGCGCCGCGCGCCGGCTACCTGGTGCCGGCGGCGCAGGCCGCCCTGGTCGGTGCCAAGTTGCGCCAGCACGGCATTGCCTTCCGCACGCTGGACCACGACGCCACCCTGCCGGTGCAGACCTTCCGCGCCGACGACGCCAGCTTCGCCGCGCGCTCGTCCGAAGGCCATCAGCGGCTCAGCGTCACCGGCGCCTGGAAACCCGAGACCCGCGCCGTCGGCGCCGGCGCGCTGTTCGTGCCGATCGCCCAGCCCAAGGCGCGGCTGCTGATGGCACTGCTGGAACCGCAGGCGCCGGACTCGCTGCTGCAATGGGGCGAGTTCAACAGCGCGTTCGAGCGCGCCGAATACATGGAGGATTACGTCGCCGAGGACGTGGCGCGGCAGATGCTGGCCAGCGACCCGGCGCTCAAGGCCGAGTTCGAGGACAAGCTCGAACACGACGCGGCCTTCGCCAAGGACCCGCAAGCGCGGCTGGAGTTCTTCTACCGCCGCCACAGCTCCTGGGACGAGCGCTACCGCCTGTACCCGGTCATGCGCAGCGACGAAGCACCGTCCTGACGCGCGGTTCCGCCCTCCCCCCGACTCCCCCCGATGCGCCTTCCCTTTATCTGCTAGTGAGGCTGTTCGCCCCGATATGAAAACGTTTACAGGATCCCTTTGCCTGACTCTCGCGCTGGCCGCGCCCGCCTCCGCCGCGCCGCCCGCAACGGCCGCGGGCACGACGTCCACGCCGAACGCTGCCGCCGCGCAGCGCCCGTGGAACGACCGCAGCCTGTCGCCGGACCGGCGCGCCGCGCTGCTGGTGCAGGCAATGACCCCGGACGAGAAGTTCCAGATGCTGCACAGCTACTTCGGGCTGGGCAAGGACGGCGGTCCGCGCCCGCCTGGCGCGGTCGGCTCGGCCGGTTACGTGCCGGCGGTCGAGCGCCTGGGCATCCCCGCGCAGCAGTTGGCCGATGCCGGCGTCGGCGTGACCAATCCGGGCAACATCCGCCCCGGCGACCACGCCACCGCGATGCCCTCCGGCCCCGCCACCGCCGCCACCTGGAACCGCGCGCTGGCCTTCGCCGGCGGCGCCACCATGGGCCGCGAAGCCTGGCAGCAGGGCTTCAACGTGCTGCTGGCCGGCAGCGTCAACCTGCAGCGCGACCCGCGCAACGGCCGCAACTTCGAGTACGCCGGCGAAGATCCGCTGCTGGCCGGCGTGCTGGTCGGCGAATCGATCCGCGGCGTGCAGAGCCAGCACGTGGTCTCGACCATGAAGCACTTCGCGATGAACGACCTGGAGACCGGGCGCAACACCCACAGCGCCGACATCGGCGAACAGGCCATGCACGAATCGGACCTGCTGGCCTTCGAGCTGGCGCTGAAGATCGGCCAGCCCGGCTCGGTGATGTGTTCGTACAACCGCATCAACGGCGTGTACGGCTGCGAGCACGACTACCTGCTCAACCAGGTGCTGAAGCAGGAGTGGAAGTTCCCCGGCTACGTGATGTCCGACTGGGGCGGCGTGCACAGCGGCTCCAAGGCGGCGCTGGCCGGCCTGGACCAGCAGTCGGCCGGCGAAGTGTTCGACAAGGCGGTGTACTTCGACCAGCCGCTGCGCATGGCGGTGGCCGCCGGCACCGTGCCGCAGGCGCGCCTGGACGACATGGTCGAGCGCATCCTGCGCGCCTTCATCGCCACCGGCAGTTTCGACAACCCGCCGCAGCACCAGCCCATCGACGATGCCGCCGGCGGCCTGGCCGCGCAGCGCGTGGTCGAGGAAGGCACGGTGCTGTTGCGCAACGAGGGCAAGCTGCTGCCGCTGTCGCGCAACCTGCGCCGCATCGCGGTGATCGGCGGGCATGCCGACAAGGGTGTGATCGGCGGCGGCGGTTCCTCGATGGTCGGGGTCACCGTCAACGGCGGCAACGCGGTGCCGGGAATCGCACCGACCACCTGGCCGGGCCCGGTGATGTTCCATCCGTCCTCGCCGCTGCAGGCGCTGCGCAAGGCGCTGCCGGACGCGCAGATCGACTACGCCAGCGGCGACGATCCCGCGGCCGCCGCCAAGCTGGCACGCGAGGCCGAGGTGGCGATCGTGTTCGCCACGCAATGGTCGGCCGAATCGGTGGACCTACCGGACATCGCCCTGCCCGACAAGCAGGACGCACTGATCGCGGCGGTGGTCAAGGCCAACCCGAAGACGGCGGTGGTGCTGGAGACCAACGGCCCGGTGGCGATGCCGTGGCTGCAGCAGGTGCCGGCGGTGCTGGAGGCCTGGTACCCGGGCATCCGCGGCGGCGAAGGCCTGGCGCGGCTGCTGCTGGGCGAGGTCAATCCGTCCGGCCGCCTGCCGGTGACCTGGCTGCGCGACGTGTCGCAACTGCCGCGGCCGTCGATTCCCGGCCTGGGCTTCAAGCCGGCGCAACCGCCGGGAAGCAACGTCGACTACGACATCGAAGGCGCCAACGTCGGCTACCGCTGGTTCGCCGCGCGCGGCCTGCAGCCGGTGTATCCGTTCGGCTATGGCCTGTCCTACACCACGTTCGCTTACTCGAACTTCAAGGTGCAGGCCGAGGGCAGCCGCGTCGTCGCCAGCTTCGACGTGCGCAACACGGGCGATCGCGAAGGCGCCGACGTGCCGCAGCTGTATCTGCGCCTGCCGCAGGGCCACCACACCCCGATCCGCCTGGTCGGCTGGGACAAGGTGATGCTCAAGCCGGGCGAGAGCCGCCACGTCAGCATCGTCGCCGAGCCCAAGACCCTGGCCGACTTCGATCCGAAGAAGCGCCACTGGCACATCGCCGCCGGCGACTACGAGCTGCTGCTGGGCCGTTCGGCGACGCAGGTGGAAGCGCGCGCGCCGCTGCACCTGAAGGACGGCGTGCTGCAGCACTGAGCGAGGGCCGCGGCGCCCGCGCGCCGCGGCTCGGTTCCCGCCCCGCCTCCGCGCCTGTGCGCGCCGGCGGCGGGGCGATGTTCGCGATCGCGACGTGCGCAGCAACGATTGTGTGGCGGCTGCCGCAGCGCCGCCGGCTGTATACGCAACTCTGAGACCCTGCGCCGTAGCATCGCCACATGAATCCCCGCGTCTTCCAATGGCATCGCACCGGCTGGCTGTTGCTGGCCGTGGCGGCATTGGCACAGGCGCAGGCGATGACCGACGCGGTGCCGACGGTCCAGGCAGCGCCGGACAGCCCCCTTACCGTGGTCACCCTCACGCTCGCCGTCGATCCACGCCAGGCGCAGGAGGGCGACGACTGGCCCGCGCGCCGCGAGCGCATCGTGGTGGCCCTGCAGCGGCTGCACCCCGACGCCATCGCCCTGCAGGAAGTGCTGCAGACACCGGAGATGCCGAACCAGGCGCAATGGCTGGCGGCTCGCCTGGGCTACCACTGCCACTTCATCAGCCCCGATCCGCCGAGCCGACCGCAACGCCGCGGCAATGCGCTGCTGACCCGCCTGCCGGTGCTGGAGGAAGCCGAGACCTTGCTGCATCCGCTGGAGGACTACAGCGTGGCCGGCCTGGTGCGGGTGGACCTGCACGGGCAGCCGGTGAACCTGTACTTCACCCGATTGCACGCCGCGCGCGACGGCAGCGCCAGCCGCCGCGAACAGGCCGAGGATCTGATGGCATGGATCGATGCCACCGCCGAGGGCGTGCCTTCGCTGCTGGCGGGCGGCTTTTTTGCCGCAGCGCGCGCGCCCGAACTGGCGCCGCTGGCGGTGCGCTTCGAGGACGGCAGCGTGCGCGGCGAGTCGCCACGCAACCGGATCGACGTGCGGGCACCCGCCACGACGGCGGCGGCCGACCACGTGTTCTTCGAACGCGGCCACTTCCGCCCGCTACGCGGCGCACGCCTGTTCGCGCCGGCGCCGGGCCTGCCTGCAGCCGGCACGCGTGGCCTGCTGATGACACTGCAGCCGCTGGACCCGATGCCGACATCGCTGCAACCGGCGCCGTAGCGGACGGCAGGCTGGGCGTGGTCGCACGCCGTGCGATACGGCGCGTGGGGATGGACCGGCGGTGTGCCATTGCACGCAACGATCGTGCACCGCTAATGCCCTGCCTTCGTCACGCATCACCGCATCTGTTGTAGGAGCGGCTTCAGCCGCGATGGGCGTTACCGGGAATGCCCGTCGCGGCTGAAGCCGCTCCTACAGGTGCGTCCCTAGGTTGTTCGAGGTGCCCTGGCGACGCAGCGGCGCAAGCGGTGGCCGATGCGGCGCAGACCGCCATCGCTGCCGAAGCACGCTGCTCACGCGCGCGAAGGCACGTGCCAACCTGCCTCTCCGCACCTCGCTGCCACGCCCCGCCCGCACTACCAGCGCTTCTGTCTGACACACACAAAAAAGGCCGGGCGAACCCGGCCTTCTTCATGGTGCGGCGCTGACGCGCGATCAGCCGATCGCGGCGTGGTAGCGGCGCTCCACTTCCTTCCAGTCGACCACGTTGAAGAACGCGCCGATGTAGTCCGGACGGCGGTTCTGGTACTTCAGGTAGTAGGCGTGTTCCCACACGTCCAGGCCCAGGATCGGGGTGTTGCCCTCGAACAGCGGGCTGTCCTGGTTGGCGGTGCTCTCGACCACCAGCTTCTTGTCGGGGGTGACGCTCAGCCAGGCCCAGCCGCTACCGAAGCGGGTCAGTGCGGCCTTGGTGAAAGCTTCCTTGAACTTGTCGAAGCCGCCCAGCTCGCTGTCGATCGCCTTGCCGACGTCGCCGCTCGGGGTGCCGCCGGCATTGGGCGCCATCACCGTCCAGAACAGCGAGTGGTTGGCATGGCCGCCGCCGTTGTTGCGCACCGGACCCTGCAGGTTCTCCGGCAGCGACTTCAGCTTGGACACCAGCGCCTCGATCGGCAGATCGGCGTACTCGGTGCCTTCCAGCGCGGCGTTGACGTTGTTGATGTAGGTCTGGTGATGCTTGGTGTGATGGATCTCCATCGTCTGCGCATCGATGTGCGGTTCCAGCGCGTCGTAGGCGTAGGGCAACTTGGGGAGGGTGTAGGCCATGCGGTTCTCCTGGACTTTCGCCGTCGAAAGGACGAGCGTTGCGTGAGCAATGGTAGGGACGGTCGGCGACCTTACCAAGGGCGCGGCTGGGGAAACATCGTCCCATCCCGCGGCGGCGGTGCCGGCCGGCCTTACGAATCGGCGCCTACCATGCCCCACGCCCCGGTTAGTCGGATGTGAATCGCACGCGTCACAGGCGTGACCGGCGGCGTTTAGAGCGGGAACAGGCAGGCCGGCCCATACTGTGCGCGATGGCGCCATGCCGCGCGCCGCTGCCGTTCCTGCAGGAGAGTCCATGCGCAAGCCCGTGCTGTTGATCGCCGCCATCGTGTTGCTGGTCGGCGGGCTGTGGGGCATCCGCGGGCTGCAGCATCCGCCGCACCCGCAATTCGCGCCCTCGCTCGACGCCGCCGCAAAGACCCCATACACCGCACCCGGCAACTCCACGCCCGCCGACGCGGCATCGCCGGAACTGCCGGCGTTCCTGCCGCCCGAAGCGCGCGCCACGGTGGCGCTGATCCTGCGTGGCGGCCCGTTCCCGCATCGCCAGGATGGCAGCGTGTTCGGCAACCGCGAGAACCGGTTGCCGGCGCAACCGCGCGGCTATTACCGCGAGTACACCGTCGATACGCCCGGCCTGTCGCATCGCGGCGCGCGCCGCATCGTCACCGGCGGCACGCCGCCGCAGGTCTGGTATTACAGCGACGACCACTACGACAGTTTCCGCAGCTTCCAGGTCGGCGGTGCGGGGCCGACGCCATGAGCGGCTTCCCGTTCGCGCTGAACCTGGCCGAGCCGGCTGCCTCCGGCGTGTATCGCGTCGCCAACCGCGACCTGGACAGCGTCGCCGCCCTGGCCCGCGACGCCGGCCTGCGGCTGTGCCGGATCGACCTGGACGGTTGCACCGGCAAGGCCATGCTGCTGATGCGGTTGGCCGCGCAATTGGACTTCCCACCCGGCTTCGGCCGCAACTGGGACGCGCTCACCGATGGCCTGCGCGACCTGTCCTGGCTGCCCTCCCCCCGCGGTTATGCGCTGCTGCTGGAGGATGCCGGGCAGTTGCAGGCGGTGGCGCAGCCGGCCTTCGACGTGCTGCTGGAGATCCTCGACGACGTCGCCCGCGAGTGGGCCCAGGACGGCGTCAGCTTCGTCGCGTTCGTGGGCGGAAGCCGGGACCCGGGACCCGGGACCGGGGACCCGGAAGAGCGCGATCCGGCGTAGCAATGTTCCCTGCGTGTGCGACGGGAATAATTGCGCTCCTTGATCTGCCCTGTTTTTCCGGGCCCCGGGTCCCCGGTCCCGGGACCCGGCTTTTCAGGCGTCCAACTCGCTCCAGCGCGCATACGCCGCATCCAGGTCCGCCTGCGCCTGGCTCAAGGCCTGCGTGTGCGCATTCACCGCCGCCGCGTCGCGCTGATAGAACGCCGCGTCCGTCATCGCCTCGGTCAGTGCCGCGACCTGCTGTTCCAGCGCTTCGATCCGCGCCGGCAACTGCTCCAGTTCCCGCGCGTCCTTGTAGCTGAGCTTGCGCTTGGCCGGCGCGGGCGCCGCGGCGGCCGCCACCGGCGTGGTCGCCGCCGCGGTGGCCGAGGCCTTGGCGACTGCCATGGCACTTGCCGGGGCCGCCGGGCGCTGGCGCACCCAGTCGCTGTAGCCGCCGACGTATTCGCCGATACGGCCATCGCCTTCCATGACCATGGTCGAGGTGACCACGTTGTCGATGAAATCGCGGTCGTGGCTGACCAGCAACAAGGTGCCGCTGTAGTCGCCGAGCAGTTCTTCCAGCAGCTCCAGGGTTTCCACGTCCAGGTCGTTGGTCGGTTCGTCCATCACCAGCAGGTTGGACGGCTGCGCGAACAGCCGCGCCAGCAGCAGGCGGTTGCGCTCGCCGCCGGACAGGCGGGTGATCGGCGCACGCGCGCGCTCGGGGGTGAACAGGAAATCCTGCAGGTAGGCATGCACGTGCTTGCGCTTGCCGTTGACCTCGATGAAGTCGCGGCCCTCGGCCACGTTCTCGATCGCGCTCCAGTCCTCGCGCAGCGTGGCCCGGTACTGGTCGAAATACGCCACCTGCAGATTGGTGCCGGCGCGCACTTCGCCCTGGTCCGGGGTCAGTTCGCCCAGCAACAGCTTCAGCAGCGTGGTCTTGCCGCTGCCGTTGGGGCCGATCAGGCCGATGCGGTCGCCGCGCAGGATGGTGGTGGAAAAATCGCGCACCATGCTGCGCGCGCCGAAGGCGAAGCTCAGGTCCTTGGCCTCGATCACCTTCTTGCCGGAGGACTCGCCCTGCGCCGCTTCCATGCGCACGTTGCCGCCGAGTTCGCGGCGCTGGGTGCGCTCGCGACGCATGGCCTCAAGCCGCCTTACCCGGCCCTCGTCGCGGGTACGTCGCGCCTTGATGCCCTGGCGGATCCACACTTCTTCCTGCGCCAGCAGCTTGTCGAAGCGCGCGTTTTCCTGCGCCTGCGCGTTGAGCCGCTCCTCGCGGCGGCGCTCGTAGTTGGCCCAGTCGCCCGGCCAGCTGCTGACCTGGCCGCGGTCGATCTCGACGATGCGGGTGGCCAGGGCACGCAGGAAACGCCGATCGTGGGTCACGAACACCACGCTGCCGTTCCAGCCCTTGAGGAAGCCTTCCAGCCAGTCGATGGCCTCGATGTCGAGGTGGTTGGTCGGTTCGTCCAGCAACAGCAGGTCCGGCGCCGACACCAACGCCCGCGCCAGCAGCACCCGGCGCTTCATGCCGCCGGACAGCCGCGCGAACTCGGCATCGCCGTCCAGCTCCAGGCGGGTCAGAGTCTCGTTGACCCGTTGGTCCAGCGCCCAGCCATTGGCGCCATCGATCTTGGACTGCACCGCGCCCAGCGCATCGCCGTCGAACTCGGCGGCATGGCTGAGCCGATGGAACTCGGCCAGCCAATGGCCAAGCTCGCCCAGGCCGTCGGCGACCACGTCGAACACGCTGCCGGCGGCGCCATGCGGCACCTCCTGCTCGAGCCGGGCGATGCGCACGCCCTGCTGCACGCGAACTTCGCCGTCGTCGGGCTTGAGCTCGCCGGCGATCAGTTTCATCAAGGTGGATTTGCCGGCGCCGTTGCGGCCGATCAGGGCGATCCGCTCGCCCGGCTCGATCGACAGGTCGGTCTTCTCCAGCAACAAGGGGCCGCCGACGCTGTAGTCGAGGTTCTGCAGAGTGATAAGAGGCATTGCGCCATTGTACGGGAGCGCACTGGTCCGGTTCGGGATTGGGGATTGGGGATTGGGGATTGGCAGTTTCCTGCGAGCTTCTATGCTCGCGCATGCCCCCCCTTGATCCCCACGGTTCGGCAGCGACGTCCCTCGGCCCACCGCCTGCCTTTGCGAATCCCCAATCCCCACTCCCGAATCCCCGCCGTCAACCGGCTAAAATGCCGCATGAACGATTTCGCCTCCCTCTCCCTTTCCCCGGCGCTCGCGCCCGGCATCGATGCGCTCGGCTACACCAGCATGACCCCGGTGCAGGCGCAGAGCCTGCCGCCGATCCTGGCCGGCCAGGACGTCATCGTGCAGGCGCCCACCGGCAGCGGCAAGACCGCGGCGTTCGGCCTGGGCCTGCTGCACAAGCTGGATCCGGCGCTGAGCCGCGCGCAGGCGCTGGTGCTGTGCCCGACCCGCGAACTGGCCGACCAGGTCGGCAAGCAGCTGCGCAAGCTGGCCACCGGCATCCCCAACATGAAGCTGGTGGTGCTGACCGGCGGCATGCCGCTGGGCCCGCAGTTGGCCTCGCTGGAGGCGCACGACCCGCAGGTGGTGGTCGGCACGCCCGGCCGCATCCAGGAGCTGGCGCGCAAGCGGGCGCTGCACCTGGGCGGTGTGCGCACGCTGGTGCTGGACGAGGCCGACCGCATGCTCGACATGGGCTTCGAGGAGCCGATCCGCGAGATCGCCAGCCGGTGCGACAAGCACCGGCAGAGCCTGCTGTTCTCGGCCACCTTCCCGGAGGAAATCCGCGCATTGGCGCGCGACCTGCTGAAGGAACCGGCGGAAATCACCATCGAAGGCGCCGACAGCGCGCCGGAAATCGACCAGCAGTTCTTCGAGGTCGACCCCACCTACCGGCAGAAGGCGGTGGCCGGCCTGCTGCTGCGCTTCACCCCCGAGTCCAGCGTGGTGTTCTGCAACACCCGCAAGGAGGTGGACGAAGTCGCCGGGTCGCTGCAGCAGTTCGGCTTCTCCGCACTCGCGCTGCATGGCGACATGGAGCAGCGCGACCGCGACGAGGTGCTGGTGCGCTTCGTCAACCGCAGCTGCAACGTGCTGGTGGCCAGCGACGTGGCCGCGCGCGGGCTGGACGTGGAAGACCTGGCGGCGGTGATCAACTACGAACTGCCGACCGACAGCGAGACCTACCGCCACCGCATCGGCCGCACCGCGCGCGCCGGCAAGCATGGCCTGGCCCTGAGCCTGGTGGCGCCGCGCGAGACCGCGCGCGCACAAGCGCTGGAAACCGAACAGGGCCAGCCGCTGCGCTGGTCGCGCGCACCGCTGGCCACCGCGCGGCCGGCGCAGTTGCCGCAGGCGGCGATGGTCACCCTGCGCATCGACGGCGGCAAGACCGACAAGCTGCGTCCCGGCGACATCCTCGGCGCGCTGACCGGCGATGCCGGGCTGTCCGGCGCGGCGATCGGCAAGATCGCGATCTACGCCACCCGCTCCTACGTCGCCATCGCCCGTGCCCATGCCGGCAAGGCGCTGGCGCAGCTGCAGGCCGGCAAGATCAAGGGCCGCCGGTTCCGGGTCGTCAAGCTGTGAACGCATCGACGGAATTGCAGACCGTCCTCGCGTCGCTGGAGCAGGACGAAGACGGCGCCGCCTGGAGCGCAGCGGTATCGGTGCCGTGGATGCAGGACGCGTGCAGCTTCGTGTTCGAGGACTACGCGGAGGATCCGGCGCCGGCCGACTTCGCCGCCGCGGTCGCCGCATTCCTGCGCATCGACCAGGCCGTGCTCGACGCGGCGACGCCGCATGTGTTCGCCTATTACCGGCGCATGCATGCCCTGCACCAGCAATACGACACACCCTGCCCGCGCATCGACGACCCGTCGCAAGTATGGCGACACGTGCAGTTCGGCGGCGAGGCCTACGTCAGCCGCTATCGCGACGGCCGCCTGCGCATCAGCCTGGAATGCAACTGCGACTGGGAAGCCGAACACGGGCTGCAACTGGTATTCACCGACGCCGGCCGGATCTGCAAGATCGGTCCGTTCGATGGCCACCTGAGCCACGCCGACGCGTATGCCGACCCGGCGCTGGAGGACGTGATCTACCCCCATTGAGCCGGTTGCCGCCGCAGACGCGCACGATCCAGGCCGCGCCCCTGCGCGGCATCGGCCTCAGTAGCGCAACGGCGCGGTGAGCGGAATGTCCGCGGGCCAGCGCGCCCGCGCACCGAGTTCGCCGAGTTCCACCAGCACCGTCGCCGCCACCACCTCGGCACCCATCCGCTGCGCCAGGGCCAGGGCCGCCAGCAGCGTACCGCCGGTGGCCAGCACGTCGTCGACCAGCAGCACGCGCATGCCCGGCCGTAGCGCATCGGCATGGATCTCGATGCGGTCGCGGCCGTACTCCAGGCCGTAGTCCTGGGCCAGGGTCTGTGCCGGCAGCTTGCCGGGCTTGCGCACCGGCACGAAACCGGTGCGCAGTTCGTGCGCCAGCGGCGCGCCGAGGATGAAGCCGCGGGCCTCGATGCCCAGCACCGCGTCCAGCGGAGTGCCGCGCCAGGGCTGGGCCAACGCATCCAGGGCGGAGGCGAAATCAGGCCCGTCGGCCAGCAGCGGGGTGATGTCCTTGAACAGGATGCCGGGCTTGGGAAAGTCCGGCACATCGCGAATCAAAGTGGCCCAGGTCGGGGAATCGGCAACGGCGTCGGTCATGGTCACGCGTCCCGGCAGGCCGGGACGATCGATGGGGGGCGCGACATCCTACCCGCTGTGCGCTGCCGTTGCCGCATCCGCCGGGCTGCGCCGCAGCGCGCGCCGCACCAGCACGAAGAACAACGGCACCAGCAACACCGCCAGCACGGTGCCGGTGACCATGCCGCCGATCACGCACACGCCGATCTCGCGGCGGCTGGAGGCGCCGGCGCCGGTGGACAGCGCCAGCGGCAGCACGCCGGCCACGAACGCCAGCGAGGTCATCACGATCGGCCGCAGGCGCAGCCGCGCGCCTTCCAGCGTCGCCTCCAGCAACGGCCGCCCGGCACGCTGTCGCGCCTCGGCGAATTCGACGATCAGGATCGCGTTCTTCGCCGACAGGCCGATCGTGGTCAGCAGGCCGACCTGGAAATAGATGTCGTTGACGAAGCCGGCCAGCGTGGTCGCCAGCACCGTGCCGACCACGCCCAGCGGAATCACCAGCAACACCGCCACCGGGATCGACCAGCTCTCGTACAGCGCCGCCAGGCACAGGAAAATGAACAGGATCGAGGCGGTGTACAGCCACAGCGTCTGGTTGCTGGACAACTGCTCCTGATAGGACAGCCCGCTCCACTGCAGATCGAAGCCCTCCTGCTTGGCCACCAGCGCCTGCATGCGCTGCATCGCCTCGCCGGAACTGCTGCCGGCCGCCGCGCCGCCCTGGATCTGCGACGCCGGCAGGCCATTGAAGCGCTGCTGCAGCTGCGGGCCGCGGGTCCAGTGGGTGCTGGCGAAACTGGCGAACGGCGCCATCTGCCCGCCGCTGCCGCGCACGTACCACTGCGCGATGTCCTCCGGCAGCGCGCGGTACGGCGCGTCGCCCTGCACGTACACGCGCTTGACCCGGCCGCGGTCGATGAAGTCGTTGACGTAGCTGCCGCCCCACGCAGTGGCCAGGGTCGTATTGATGTCGCTCTGCGCCAGGCCCAGCGCGCTGGCCTGGGCATGGTCGATGTCCACCTGCAGCTGCGCCTTGTCGCCCAGGCCGTTGAGCCGCACCGCGGTCAGCTGCGGATCGTCGCCGGCGGCCTTGAGCACCTGCTGCTGCGCCTTCAGCAGCGCTGCGCGGCCGGCGCCGTCGCTGTCGCGGATCCACAGCTCGAAGCCGCTGGATTGGCCCAGGCCACGCACCGCCGGCGGCGACAGCACACTGATCTTGGCGTCGCCGACGCCGCGGAAATGCGCGTTGGCGCGGTCGATGATGGCCTGCGCGGTGTTGTCGCGGTTGCGCTCGCCCCAGGGTCTGAGCGCCACGAAGGCCTGGCCGGCGTTCTGCCCGGTGCCGGCGTTGTTGCGTCCCACCACCATGAAGATCGCGGTGAGATTGGCCTTCTCGTGGGTCATGAAGTAGTCGCTGATGCGCTTGCCCAGGGCCTGGGTCTTGGCCAGCGGCGTGCCTTCCGGGGTGGTGAACTGGATCTGCACCTGGCCCTGGTCCTCCACCGGCAGGAAGCCGGTGGGCATGCGCATGTACAGCACGACCATCGCCAGCACCACCAGCGCATACAGCGCCATCCAGCGCCGCGGCCGCTGCAGCACGCTGCCGAGGCGGCGCTGGTAGGCCTGCTGGCCGCGCTCGACGCTGCGGTTGAACCATTGGAAGAAGCGGCCGAGCTTGCGCTCCTGCTCCACCGGCTTGAGCAGGGTCGCGCACAGCGCCGGGGTCAGGGTCAGCGCGACCAGCGCCGACAGTGCCATCGCCGAGGCGATGGTGATCGAGAACTGCCGGTAGATGATGCCGGTGGAGCCGCCGAAGAACGCCATCGGCAGGAACACCGCGCCCAGCACCACGGTGATGCCGATCAGCGCGCCGGTGATCTCGCCCATTGAGCGCTCGGTGGCCTCGCGCGGCGGCAGGTGTTCCTCGTGCATGATCCGCTCGACGTTCTCCACCACCACGATGGCGTCGTCCACCAGCAGGCCGATCGCCAGCACCATCGCGAACAGGGTCAGCGTGTTGATGGTGAAGCCGGCCGCGGCGAGGATGCCGAAGGTGCCCAGCAGCACCACCGGCACGGTGATCGCCGGGATCAGCGTGGCGCGGGCGTTCTGCAGGAACAGGAACATCACCACCACCACCAGCACGATGGCCTCGGCCAGGGTGTGCACCACGTTCTCGATGGAGATGCGCACGAACGGCGTGCTGTCGCGCGGATAGGCCACGTCCAGGCCCGGCGGGAAGGTCGGCTTGAGCCGTTCGATGGTGGCGTGGATCGCGTCGGAGGTGGCGATCGCATTGGCGCCGGCGGACAGCGTCACCGAGAAGCCGGACGCCGGGTGGCCATTGAGCGTGGCGTTGTTCTGGTAGTTCTCCGCGCCGATCTCCACCCGCGCCACATCGCCCAGGCGCACGCTGGAGCCGTCCGCGCGCGTGGCCAGGATGATCTGCCGGAACTGCTCGGGCGTTTGCAGCCGCGACTGCGCGGTGACCGTGGCGTTGAGTTCCTGCTCGGCGCCGGTGGGCAGCGCGCCGAGCTCGCCGGCGGTCACCTGGGTGTTCTGCGCCAGGATCGCGCTGCGCACGTCGCCGGGCATGAGTTGGTAGGCGTTGAGCTTGTGCGGGTCCAGCCACACCCGCATCGCGTACTGCGCGCCGAACACGTTGATCTCGCCGACGCCGTTGATGCGGCTGATCGGGTCCTGCAGGGTGCTGACCAGGTAGTCGGAGATGTCGACGTTGTCCATGCGGTCGGTGCGGTCGTAGATCGCCACCGCCATCAGGCTGTCGCCCTGCGACTTGGCCACGGTCACGCCCTGCTGCTGCACTTCCTGCGGCAGACGGTTGAGCGCCTGGTTGACCGCGTTCTGCACCTGCACCTGGGCGATGTCGGGATTGGCCGCCTGGTCGAAGGTGATGCTGATCCGCGCCTGTCCGGACGAAGAACTGGTCGAGGAGAAGTACAGCAGGTGGTCGATGCCCTTGATCTGCTGTTCGATCACCTGGGTGACGCTGTCCTCCACGGTCTGCGCCGAGGCACCGTTGTAGGTGGCGGTGACATTGACCGAGGGCGGCGCGATGTCCGGGTACTGCTCGATCGGCAGGGTGAACACGGCGATGGCGCCGGCGGCCATGATGCAGATGGCCAGGACCCAGGCGAAGATCGGGCGGTGGATGAAGAAACGCGGCAGCATGCGGCTCAGCCCTGGCTGGCGGCAGGCGCGGCCGCGGCGGCGGCCTTCACCGTCACCTTGGCACCATCGCTGAGGCCTTGCCGGCCCGCCACCACCACCCGTTCGCCGGGCTTCAGGCCATCGCCGACCAGCCAGCGATCGCCCACCGCGCGCAGCGTGGTGAACTCACGCTGGCGCACCACGTTGTCGGCACCCACCACCCAGGCGACGGCTTCGCCACGCGGGGTGCGGTCCACCGCCGCCTGCGGCACCAGCAGCGCCTGCTGGCGCACGCCCTGCCCCACCAGCGCGCGCACGTACATGCCCGGCAGCAGTTGCGCATCCGGATTGGGGAAACGCGCGCGCAGGGTCACCGCGCCGGTGGTTTCCTCCACGTCGAGGTCGGCGAACTCCAGCGTGCCCGGCAACGGGTACGCGGTGCCGTCGGACAGGGTCAGCCGCACCTGCGTGCTGGCCGGCTGCACGCCGCCGGCGGCGATCGCCCGGCGCAGCGCCAGGAACTGGTTGCCGGACTGGGTGATGTCCACGTTCATCGGATCCAGCTGCTGGATCTTGGCGATGGCATCGGTCTGGTTGGCGGTGACCAGCGCGCCCGGGGTCACCCGCGCGCGGCCGATGCGCCCGCCGATCGGCGCCACGACCGTGGCGAAGCGCAGTTGCGTGCGTGCGGTGTCCAGCGCCGCGCGTTGCGCGTCGCGGCTGGCCAGCGCCTGCTTGTAGGCGGCCTGCGCATCGTCCACGTCCTGCTGCGCGGCCAGCCGGGTCTTGCCCAGCGTGCGGTAGCGCTCGGCACGCAGCGTGGCGGCGGCGAGCGTGGCCTCGGCGGTGGCCAGATTGGCCTGTGCCTGGTTGGCCGCGGCCTGGTACAGGGTCGGCTCGATCTGGAACAGCGGCTGCCCGGCCCGCACCGTGGCGCCCTCTTCGAACAGGCGCTGGCGCAGGATGCCGCTGACCTGCGGCCGCACCTCCGATTCTTCCGAGGCCACCGTGCGCCCGGCCAGTTCAACGCTCAGCGGCACGCTCTGCGGCTGCAGGGTCAGCACCTCCACCGTTTTCGGCGCCGGTGTCTGGGCGCTGCCCCCGCCCTTGCAGCCGGCGAACGCGAGCACGACGACGGTCAGCAGCAACGGCAGCGCGCGGCGGCGCTGGACGAGAGGCGCGGGCATGCGCTTGATCCTGGGGACGACGAAGGGGAGCGTCTAATTTATCAAAGACAAGAAGGCCCTGATGAAGGTGCCCTCACCCCTTCGCCGTCACGGCGCAAGGCGGGCATCAGGCGCGGGCCGGGCGTACGCCGGCGGGCGACGGGGGCGCGGTTACGAGCCCCGCACGCTGGAAAACCTCACGCCTCGCCCGAATCGCGCGCCGGACCGCGCCATCAGCGCCCGGACCGACAGCCTGAGCGCACGCGCCGGCCCTGCTCAGGAACTGCAGGACAGCATCGAACAGCCGGCCCGGCTCCGCGCCCAATCCGGCCGCTTCGCCGCGAAGGCCTCGCGCCCGGGCTGTTCGTCGTAGGGATGGCGCATCACCTCCAGCAGTTCGTCGATGCCGCCGGTGTCGCCCTGCTCGGCGCGGTCGATCGCCTGCTGCGCCAGGTAGTTGCGCAGCACGTAGCGCGGATTGGCCGCACGCATCCGTGCGACGCGGGCGGCGGCGGGCAACGGATCCTGCTGCAGGCGCTGCGCGTAGCGCGCCAGCCAGGCCTCGAACGCCGGCGCCTGCGTCGCCAGCCGGGCCGGGTCGTAGAAGGCCTCGGCCTGCGCCGCCAGGGCCTGCGCCGGCGTCCACGGCTGCAGCGGCAACGCACTCAGCCCGCGGAACCACAGGGTCATGTCGACCTCGCCCTGCTGCAGCAGGTCCAGCCCATCGCGCATCAGCGCCACATCGTCGTCGGCGCAGGTCGCCAGGCCGAGCTTGGCGGCGATGTTGTCGCGCTCGGCCTGCGCATATTCGGCGCGGAACCGCTCCAGGCCGTCGTGCAGCGGCGCGACGTCGTCGAACAGCGGTGCCAGCGCCTGCGCCAGCCGCCCCAGATTCCAGTACGCGACCTGCGGCTGGGTGCCGAAGCGGTAGCGACGGCCCTGCGCATCGGTGGTGTTGGGTGTCCAGTCCGGGTCGTAGTCGTCGACCCAGCCATAGGGGCCATAGTCGATGGTCAGCCCCAGGATCGACATGTTGTCGGTGTTCATCACCCCGTGCACGAAGCCGACGCGCATCCAGTGCGCGACCATGCGCGCGGTGCGCGCGCAGATCTCGGCGAACCAGGCCGCGTCGCGCGCGCCAGCGGCACCCTGCAGGTGCGGGAAGTCGCGCGCGATCACCAGGTCGGCCAGGCGCCGCAGCAAGGCGGTGTCGCCGCGTGCGGCCGGCAATTCGAAACTGCCGAAGCGCACGAACGACGGCGCCACCCGGCACACCACCGCGCCCGGTTCGGCGCGCGGATGGCCGTCGTAGAACATGTCGCGCACCACCGTCTCGCCGGTGCCGACCAGGCTCAGCGCGCGGGTGGTCGGCACGCCCAGGTGATGCATGGCCTCGCTGCACAGGAACTCGCGGATCGAGGAGCGCAGCACCGCGCGGCCATCGGCGCCACGCGAATACGGCGTGGGCCCGGCACCCTTGAGCTGCAGTTCCCAGCGCCGCCCGTCCGCGCCCAGGGCCTCGCCCAGGGAGATCGCGCGGCCGTCGCCGAGTTGCCCGGCCCAATGCCCGAACTGGTGGCCGCCGTAGTTCGCCGCATAGGGCTGCATGCCCGGATAGCGCGCGTTGCCGGCGAATACCGCGGCGAACTCCGGCGACCGCACCTCCTGCTCGGACAGCCCGAGCAAGGTCGCCACCTCCGGCGAATACGCCAGCAGCTGAGGCGCCACCACCGGGGTCGGCTCGACCGGCGACCACAGCGCCCCCAGCACCTCGCGGCGGCGCGGCCCGGTTTCCGGATCGCCGGGCAATTCGGCGACGAAGCGATTGTCGAAACGCAAGGCAGTCATGAGCACAGCGTAGAAGGCACAACCTTGATTGGAAAGGCCGCGAGGTGAGCATACGGTGCAGGCCTGTCGCCGCGCGGGCCTGCAAAGCCCCTCTCCCCCGGGAGAGGGGTTGGGGTGAGGGTCGGGGCGCGAAGCGCATGCGGTGTTTCAAGTGCACCGGGCTTCGCCGTACCCTCATCCGCCCCTCCGGGGCACCTTCTCCCGCAGGGAGAAGGGAGTACAAGCCCCTCTCCCCCCGGGCGAGGGGTTGGGTGAGGGTCCGACCGCCGCGAAAGCTCCACGGCGCCGACGCAGGCACCGCAAGCCCACGCTCTTGCCAATCCCCACTCCCGAATCCCCAATCCCCGCCCCACCTCCACTCGCCACCGACATGGGCATCCGGCATGCTCCGCGCTCCTCTCCGGGATCGCCCATGTCCGACCGTCCGTCTCCGCCCCGCTGGCCCCGCAACGCCCTGATCGCCCTGTCCTCGCTGCTGGTCTCTGCCTGCAGCAGCCTGTTCTTCGGCGGCCTCAACGCCGGTTCCTCGCGCCATGGCCTCAGCGAGCAGCGCGGGATCGTCTACGACGCGGCGCACGGCCTGGCGCTGGACGTGTACCGCCCGGCCGGGGTGCAGCACGCGCCGGTGGTGGTGTTCTTCCACGGCGGCACCTGGAAGACCGGCAACCGCCAGAACTACCGCTGGGCCGGCGAAGCGCTGGCGCGGCACGGCGTGGTCGCGATCGTGCCGGACTACCGCAAGTATCCGCAGGTGACCCTGGATGGGTTCATGCGCGACGCCGCCAGCGCGGTGGCCTGGAGCCAGCGCCATGCCGCCGAGTATGGCGGCGACCCGCAACGGCTGGTGCTGATGGGCCACTCCGCCGGCGCGCACATCGCCGCGCTGCTGGCCACCGACGGCCACTGGCTGCAGGCGCAGGGCCTGTCGCCGCGGCAGTTGTGCGGCCTGGTCGGGCTGGCCGGCCCCTACGACTTCCTGCCGCTGACCGACCCGGACCTGATCGGCATGTTCGGCCAGGACCCGGCACAGCAGCGGCGCTCGCAGCCGGTGAACTTCGTCGACGGCGACGAGCCGCCGGCGCTGCTGCTGCACGGCGACGCCGACACGGTGGTGGAACCGCACAACAGCCAGTCGCTGCAGGCCGCGCTGCAGCGCGTCGGGGTGCCGGCCGAATTGAAGACCTACCCCGGCGTCGGCCACATGCGTCTGGTGCTGGCGCTGCGCAAGGACGACCCGGCGCTGCCGGTCATGGCCGACAGCATCGCCTTCGTGCGCGCCTGCCCGGCGCGTCCAGCCGGCCCCTGATCCGGGCGGCACCGCGAGCGGCGCGAAACGGGTTCAGCCGTCCGCGCTACCGAGCAGCTCGAACGGGCCGCCCTGCTGCAGCGCGCGCTGGTAAGCCGGGCGCTGCTCGATCCGCTGCACGAACCCGGCCAGGTTCGGATGCGTCTGCAGGCCGATGCGCGCGGCCGCGGCCTGCACCGGGAAGCTCATCTGTACGTCCGCCGCGGTGAAGCGGTCGCCGGCGAACCAGCCAGTCTCGGCCAGCTCGCGCTCCATCCAGTCCAGGTGCAGGCGCACCTGCGGCCCGACGAAGCCCTGCATCGCCTTGTCGACGATAGCCTTGGCGATCGGCCGCGCAAAGAACGGCATCTTCGCCGAGCGGATCCGCCCGAACACCAGGCTCATCAGCAGCGGCGGCATCGCCGAGCCCTCGGCGTAGTGCATCCAGTAGCGGTAGCGCAGGCGCTCGGGCGAATCCAGCGGCTGCGGCGCCGGCGACAGCGTGCTGCCGGTGTCGTAGCGGTCCACCAGATAGTCGAGGATCGCCCCGGACTCGGCCAGGACGTGACCGTCGTCCACCAGCACCGGCGACTTGCCCAGCGGATGGATCGCGCGCAGTTCCGGCGGCGCCAGCATGGTCTTGGGATCGCGCTGGTACTTGATCACCTGGTACGGCAGCGCCAGTTCCTCCAGCAACCACAACACGCGCTGCGACCTGGACTGGTTGAGGTGATGCACGGTGATCATGGCGACGGCTCCGGAGCTCGGGGGCCGCCATGGTAGCCGGATGCGGGTGTGAAGCCGCGCATGCAGGGCCCGTCGCTGCGCCTGGCGACCCGGCCGCAGCGCCGCCGTCGCGGCGCGCGCGATGCCCGAAAAACGATCGCCCAAACAAAAACGCCGGAAGCTTGCGCTTCCGGCGTCTGGCAACCTTGCGGTGGCGGGCGTCCTTAGACGGCCTGCACCTGGTCAGCCTGCATACCCTTCTGGCCCTGCACGGCGACGAAGGTCACCTTCTGGCCTTCCTGCAGCGACTTGAAGCCGGTGCCCTGGATCGCGCGGAAATGCACGAACAGGTCCGGGCCGCTTTCCGGGGTGATGAAGCCGAAGCCCTTGGCATCGTTGAACCACTTCACGGTGCCGTTCTGACGCTCAGTCATTTTGCTAACTCCTGAAACATTGAATTGAAGAAATCGCAGCCATCGGAAATCGAGGCCGAGACTGAGTTGCAGGCGTTAGTAAAGCGAGCGGAACGATGAAGTGGATCGTGAGATCTACTGCACCAAGCCACGATTCACGGTGACTCTAGCAAACACAGTGGGGTCACCATACGCGGGTCGCGCTCAAAAAGCGACATGTTTGTGTAGACAAACCGGGATCCACCACAAGGAAGCTGAACCCAACCCTAAAGTTAGCGCCAGCGCGGCCGAACCCCCTGCCGGCCCGTAGAAATTGCGCAAATCAGCCCGCGTACCGTGCAACGACGACTGAGCCCGAGGCCATGGCGAATGCGTCCACATCAGCCTGCGGCCCCTCGCCCGCCCCAGCCAAGGCGGCCGGCACCGATCCCCATGTCCCACGCACGTTCCGGGCCCGGCACCGCCGCACGCCGTATCCTATTGCGCCCTCGATCACGGTAGCCGCATGGCCCTCACCGCCACCCTCCGCAAGGCGGAGCTGCAGATTTCCGACATGGACCGCGGCTACTACGCCGCCCATTCCCTGACCCTGGCGCAACACCCGTCCGAGACCGACCAGCGGCTGATGGCGCGCCTGCTGACCTTCGCCCTGTTCGCCGAGGAGCGCCTGCTGTTCGGCAAGGGCCTGAGCAGCGACGACGAGCCCGACCTGTGGCGGATGGACTACACCGGCGCGATCGAGCAATGGATCGAGGTCGGCCAGCCCGACGAGTCGCGGGTGCGCAAGGCCTGCGGCCGGGCGCGCTCGGTGGTGGTGGCCAACTACGGCGGCCGCGCCGCGGACATCTGGTGGGACAAGAATGCCTCCGCCCTGGCCAAGCTCAAGCAGGTGCAGGTGATCGACCTGCCGGCCGACGCCGTCGCCGCGGCGGCCGAGCTGATCCAGCGCAGCATGCGGTTCGACGTGATGATCCAGGACGGCGAAGTGCAGTGGCTGGGCGACAGCGGCAGCTTCGCCTTCACCCCCTCGGTGCGCAAAGCCGCGGCATGAGCGCCGGGAACGCCCCCATCCAGACCGACGTCGTGGTGATCGGTGCCGGCGCCGCCGGGCTGATGTGTGCGATCGCCGCCGGCCAGCGCGGACGCCGGGTGCGGGTGATCGACCATGCCAACAAGGTCGGCAAGAAAATCTTGATGTCCGGCGGCGGCCGCTGCAACTTCACCAATACCGGCACCGGGCCGGGCAACTTCCTGTCCGCCAATCCGCACTTCTGCAAGTCGGCGCTGGCCCGCTACCGCCCCGCCGACTTCATCGACCTGGTCGAGCGCCACGCCATCGCCTACCACGAGAAGGAACTGGGGCAGCTGTTCTGCGACGTCTCCTCCAAACAGATCGTGCGCATGCTGGTGGACGAGTGCGCCGCGGCCGGGGTAACGGTGCGCACCGGTTGCAGCGTCCGCGCGGTGGAACGCGGCAGCGAGGGCTTCCGCCTGGACACCGACGATGGCCCGGTGCATGCGACGTCGCTGGTGGTGGCCACCGGCGGCCTGTCGATTCCCAGCCTCGGCGCCAGCGGCTTCGGCTACGAACTGGCGCGGCAGTTCGGCCACGCGGTGCTGCCGACCCGTGCCGGGCTGGTCCCGCTGACCCTGAGCGGCAAGCACCAGGAACGCCTGCACGACCTGTCCGGCCTCGCCTTGCCGGTCGAGGCCAGTTGCAACGGCGCACGCTTCCGCAACTTCATGCTGATCACCCACCGCGGGGTCAGCGGCCCGGCGATCCTGCAGATCTCCTCGTACTGGCAGCCGGGCGACGATCTGCGCCTGGACCTGCTGCCGGGGCAGGACGCGGCGACCTGGCTGCGCGACCAGAAACGCCTGCGCGGTGCCGCCGAGCTGCGCACGGTGCTGGGCGAGGCGCTGCCGCGCCGGTTCGCGCAACGCCTGTGCGAGGTGTGGCTGCCGGACAAGCCGGTGCGCCAACTGGACGAACCGCAGTTGCGCGCGGCCGCCGAGCTACTCGGCGCCTGGCCGCTGGTGGCCAGCGGCACCGAAGGCTACCGCACTGCCGAAGTCACCCTGGGCGGCGTGGATACCGACCAGGTGTCGTCCTCGACCATGGAATCGCGGCGCGTGCCCGGCCTGTACTTCGTCGGCGAAGTGCTCGACGTCACCGGCTGGCTGGGCGGCTACAACTTCCAGTGGGCCTGGGCCTCGGGCCATGCGGCGGGCCTGGCGGCGTGACCCTGCCGCCGGGATTGGGGATTCGGGAGTGGGGATTCGCCAAGGCGGGTTCATGACGGCCGTAGATCCGCGAGCCAGCCCAGGCCGACCAACCCAACCCGGGCGGAGTGCGCTTTAGCGAATCCCCAATCCCCAATCCCCGCCCCTCATTCATGGACGCCGCAGCGGGCATCGTGTATTAAACCCGGTCTCCGGGAGGCTTCATGCACACAGGCAAAGACATCACCCTCCGCCTGATGATCGTCGACGACAGCGGCGAAGACGCCGAGGCGATCGTCAGCAGCCTGCGCAACAGCGGCATCGCCGTGCGCCCGTCACGGCCGCAGCACGCCGAGGAGTTGTCGGCGACGCTGGCCGCGCAACCGATCGACCTGGTGCTCAGCGCGCAGGCCCAGTCGATCCCGCTGCCGCAGGTGCTGCAGCGGGTCGCGGCCAGCGGCAAGGACATCCCGGTCATCGTACTGGCCGAACGCATCGACGAACAGGAATGGCTGGAGGCCGTGGCCGGCGGCGCGCGCGCGATCGCGCTGCGGCAGCGCCCCGAACATCTGCTGGCGGTGGTCCGCACCACCTGGGCCGACCTGCAGGCACGACGCGGGCTGCGCCGGATCGAGGCGCAGATGCGCGAGACCGAACGCCGCTGCGATGCGCTGATCGCCTCCTCGCGCGACCCGATCGCCTACATCCACGAAGGCATGCACATCCGCGCCAACGACGCCTACCTGGAGATGTTCGGGTTCGCGTCGTTCGACGACGTCGAAGGCGTGTCGCTGCTGGACATGGTCGCCCCGCAACACGTGGAAGGCTTCAAGCAACTGCTGAAGTCGCTAAGCAAGGGCGAGCCGCCGCCGGCGCAGTATCAGGTGGACGCACGCACCCTGGAAGGCGACAGCTTTCCGGCGACGATGGAGTTCGCCACCGCCAGCTACGAGGGCGAAGCCTGCGTGCAGGTGGTGTTCCGCCGCCGCGAAGAGTTCGACCCGGAACTGGCGCGCGAGGTCGAGGACCTGCGCCAGCGCGACCAGGTCACCGGCCTGCTCAACCGCCCGACCTTCATGCTGGCGCTGGAAACCGCGGTGGCCCAGGTCGGCCGCGGCGAGGGCCAGTACGGCTTCCTGCTGGTCGAGCCGGACCACTACGCGCGGCTACTGGCCGACATCGGCCTGGATTCGGCCGACGCGCTGGTCGCGGCGCTGGCCCAGCACCTGGCCGCCGCCATCGACGGCGACGTACAGGCCGCGCGCTTCGGCGAGCACAACTTCGCGCTGCTGCTGGAAGGCGACTACGCGCGCACCGCGGCGCTGGCCGAACGCCTGCTGCAGGCCTACGCCAGCCACGTGTTCAGCGTCGGCGAGCGCTCGGCCACGGTCACCGTCAGCATCGGCGGCGTGCAGATCGGCGAGAAGATCGCCAGCGTCGGCCAGGTCCTGGCGCGCGCCAGCGAGAACGTGCAGGCGACCGTCGAACTCGGCGGCAATGCCTGCAAGATCTTCGACCCCGGCGCGGCCGACCGCCTCGAGGAGGAGCGCGTGCAGCGCTGGGTCCAGCACCTGCGCGAGGCCCTGGCGGGCGACGGCTTCCTGCTGCACTACCAGCCGGTGCTGAACCTGCAGGGCGAGCCGCACGAACTGTACGAGGCTTACCTGCGCCTGGAGCGCAACGACGAGCTGATCGGCCCGTCGACCTTCCTCGGCATCGCCGCCGAACACGGCCTGACCGCCGAGATCGACCGCTGGGTGGTCGCCCGCGCGATCGCGGTGATCGGTGAACGCCAGCGCGCCGGCCACGCCACCAGCCTGCTGGTCAAGGTCAGCCCGGAGGCCTTCGCCGACACGCAGATGGTCGATCTGATCCGGCGCGAACTGGCCGCGCACGGCGTGCCCGGCGACCGCCTGTGGCTGCAGACGCCGGAGGCCAAGGTGTTCACCCACCTGCGCAACGCGCAGCAGTTCCTGGCCGACGCCACCACCCTGGGCTGCAAGGTCGGGCTGGAACAGTTCGGCTCCGGCCTGGACTCGTTCCAGCTGCTGGCACACTTCCAGCCCTCGTTCCTGAAGCTGGACCGCGGCTTCACCCAGGACCTGACCCAGACCCGCGAACACCAGGACAAGATCCGCGAGATCACCGCGCGCGCGCAGTCGGCGAGCATCCGCACCATCGCCGAGTTCGTCTCCGACGCGACCTCGATGAGCCTGTTGTTCAGCGCCGGCGTCGACTACGTGCAGGGCGAGTTCGTGGGCCTGGCCACGCCGGGGATGACGTTCGATTTTGCCTGAGGGGCGGAGATTCGGGATTCGGGATTCGGGATTCGGGATTGGGGATTGGGGATTCGCAAAAGCGCCGACCGGCGAAGCCTGCGCTTCGCCGGTCGGCGTGTCGATCCCGCGGTGGCTCAGCTCACTGTCGCGTTGACGTGCGAGGCGCGCAGGGTGGCGATGCGCTCGGACAGCGGCGGGTGGCTCATGAACAACTTGCGTAGACCCTGGCCCAGGCCGCCGGCGATGCCGAACGCCTGCACCTGCGACGGCAAGGTGCTCTGCCCATGGTTGAGTTCCAGCCGCTGCAGCGCCGCGATCATCTTGGCGCGGCCGGCCAGGCTGGCGCCGCCGGCGTCGGCACGGAACTCGCGGTAGCGCGAGAACCACATCGCGATCATCGTCGCGAACAGGCCGAACACCAGTTCCAGCACCATCACGATCGCGAAGTAGGCCAGGCCGCGGCGGCCGTCGCGGTTGCCCGACAGGTAGCTGTCGATCACGCCGCCGACCACGCGCGCCAGCACGATCACGAAGGTGTTGAGCACGCCCTGCAGCAGCGCCATGGTCACCATGTCGCCGTTGGCGATGTGGCTGATCTCATGGCCCAGCACCGCCTCGGCCTCGTCCTCGGTCATGTTCTGCAGCAGGCCGGTGGAGACCGCGACCAATGCGTTGTTGCGGTTGGCGCCGGTGGCGAAGGCGTTGATCTCGGGGCCGTCGTACACGGCCACTTCGGGCATGCCGATGCCGGCCGCCTGCGCCTGGCGCTGCACGGTCTGCAGCAACCAGCGCTCGGTGTGGTTGCGCGGCTCGGTGATCACCTGCGCGCCGGTGGCGCGCTTGGCCATGAACTTGGACAGCAGCAGCGACACCAGCGAGCCGCCGAAGCCGAAGATCGCGGCCATCACCAGCAGGCCGCCCATCTGGTTGGGATTGACCCCGAACACGGACATGACAATGCCGGCCAGCACCAGCACCGCCAGGTTGGTGATGAGGAACAGGGCGATACGATTGAACATGTGAGCGTGGGCTCCGCACAGATTAAATGGAAGGATTGGCTCGAATCTGCGGTGTCGGCCGCTTGAATTCAAGCGCGTACCTGACCGAGGATTCAGCTTGCCCATGTCCCCGCCTCCCTATCGCGGCCGCTTCGCGCCCTCGCCCACCGGCCCGCTGCACCTGGGTTCGCTGCTTGCCGCCTTCGGCAGCTGGCTGCTTGCCCGCCACGCCGGCGGCCAATGGCTGCTGCGCATCGAGGACGTGGACCGCCCGCGCAGCGTGCCCGGCGCCGCCGAGCGGCAACTGGCCAGCCTGCGCGCCTGCGGCCTGGAGGCCGACGGGCTGGTGCTACGGCAGAGCGAGCGCGACCCGGTCTACCGCGACGCGCTGCAGCGGCTGCTGCAGGCCGGCCTCGCCTTTCCCTGCAGTTGCAGCCGTAGCGCGCTGGCGGCGCAGGGCGGCGTGCACCATGCCTGCGTCGCCGCCGCGCCGCGCGCGCAGCCGGCCATCCGCCTGCGCGTGCCGCCCGGCGTGGCCAGCGTGGTCGCCTTCGACGACGGCGTGCGCGGCCGGCTGAGCCAGGACGTCCATGCCGAGGTCGGCGATGTGGTGCTGCTGCGTGCCGACGGCTGCTGGGCCTACCAGTTGGCGGTGGTGGTCGACGATGCCGCACAAGGCATCACCGACGTGGTGCGCGGCGCCGACCTGCTGGAGTCCACGCCGCGGCAGATCCTGCTGCAGCGTGCGCTGGGCCTGCCGACGCCGCGCTACCTGCACCTGCCGCTGCTGCTCGACGCCGACGGCCGCAAGCTGTCCAAGTCGCACGCGGCGCTGCCGCTCGACGATGCCGACCCGCTGCCGGCGCTGCGCCTGGCCTGGGCCACGCTGGGCCAGCCGCCCGCAGCATTGGCAGGCGCCGGTTCGGTGCCGGCGCTGCTGGCCGCCGCGCTGCGGGCCTTCGATCCGGCCGGACTGCCGGCGCAGGACCGGAGCGTGGACGATGCCGCAGACCAGCAGCGACATCCCCAGCGACATCAAGGCTGACTAGAATCGCACCTTCGGCCGCAGCACGGCCGCTCTTCCCTTTCTCTCTCTATCCGGAGCGACATCCATGACATCACGCGTTGCGCTGGTCACCGGCGGCACCGGCGGCATCGGAACCGCGATCTGCGAGCGGTTGGCCGCGCAGGGCCACCGCGTGGCCAGCAACTACCGCGACCAGGCCAAGGCCCTGGCCTGGCAGCAGCGCATGCGCGAGCGCGGCCATGACGTCGCCATCGTCCCCGGCGACGTCGCCTCGCCCGAGCACGCGCAGGCTTTGGTGCATGAGGTCGAACGCCAGCTCGGCCCGGTCGAGATCCTGGTCAACAACGCCGGCATCACCCGCGACACCACCTTCCACAAGATGACCGCCGAGCAATGGCACGAGGTCATCAACACCAACCTCAACTCGGTGTTCAACGTCACCCGACCGGTGATCGAAGGCATGCGCCAGCAGCGCTGGGGCCGGGTCATCCAGATCAGCTCGATCAACGGCCTCAAGGGCCAGTACGGCCAGGCCAACTACGCCGCCGCCAAGGCCGGCATGCACGGCTTCACCATTTCGCTGGCACGCGAGAACGCCAGCTACGGCATCACCGTCAACACCGTCTCGCCCGGCTACGTCGCCACCGACATGGTGATGGCGGTGCCGGAGGAAGTGCGCGCCAAGATCGCCGCCGAGATTCCCACCGGGCGTCTCGGCAAGCCGGAGGAGATCGCCTACGCCGTGGCGTTCCTGGTCGCCGAGGAAGCCGCATGGATCACCGGTTCCAACCTGGACATCAACGGCGGCCACCATATGGGTTGGTGATCGACTGAACCGCTCAGTCGGCGGCTTTCGCGCGAGGTAACGCTACCCCAACCGGCGCGAAGCGCAGCGTGGCGGCCCTTGGCCGCTCCGCGAATGCTGCGCAGCATGATTTCTATGCTGCACCCGCGTGTTCAGGGAGTAACGGCGGTTGCAAGCCCTGCTGCGCTGCGCCATGCTGCGCGCCTACCGTCACAGAGCGATCGCTTCATGGCTGAGATTCGCATCATCAAGAAGTATCCCAATCGCCGCCTCTACGACACCGAGATCTCCAGTTACATCACCATCGAAGACGTTCGCCAGCTGATCATCGACGGCGAGGAATTCGAAGTCCGCGACGCCAAGACCGGCGAAGACCTCAGCCGTGCGGTCCTGCTGCAGATCATCGCCGACCAGGAACAGGACGGCGAGCCGATGCTGTCCACGCAGTTGCTCAGCCAGATCATCCGCTTCTATGGCGACTCGCTGCAGGGCTTCATGGGCAACTACCTGGAGCGCAGCATGCAGGTGTTTCTCGACCAGCAGCAGCAGTTCCGCCAGCAGATGGGCAATCTGCTGGGTCAGACCCCGTGGACCATGATGAACCAGCTCACCGAGCGCAACCTGGAGCTGTGGCAGGAGTTCCAGCGCAACCTCGGCGCCGGCTTCGGCCGCCCCGCCGCCGGTGCGGGCACTGGCAAGCCCGGCGAGCCGCCGGCCGGCGCTGCGCCGAAGTCGCGTCCGCGCTGAGCCCTGCGCGCGGGGTTCGGCGGGACGCTGCGCGCCCTACCCTCACCCAACCCCTCTCCCGGCGGGAGAGGGGCTTTAGCCTCTCCCTTCTCCCGCCGGGAGAAGGTGCCCCGAAGGGGCGGATGAGGGTCGGGCGAAGCCTCGCAGACTTGCTTCAGCGCAGCGCTTCGCGCCCCGCCCTCACCCCAACCCCTCTCCCGACGGGAGAGGGGTTTTAGCTTCTCTCCCTTCTCCCACCGGGAGAAGGTGCCCGAAGGGGCGGATGAGGGTCGGGCGAAGCCGCGCAGACTTGCTTCAGCGCGGCGCTTCGCGCCCTACCCTCACCCCAACCCCTCTCCCGACGGGAGAGGGGCTTTAGCCTCTCCCTTCTCCCACCGGGAGAAGGTGCCCCGAAGGGGCGGATGAGGGTCGGGCGAAGCCTCGCAGACTTGCTTCAGCGCGACCGCGCCGGCTTGCAGCTCGCGCAGATCCGCTCGACCTTGTAGCCGCGCGCGCGCAGGCCATCGACCACGCCGTCCGGCCCCAGCAGGTGCAGCGCGCCGACCACCACCATGGTGTCGCCGCCGCCGTCCTTCAGGCGTTGCTCCAGCCGCGGCAGCCAGGCCTGGTTGCGCTCCACGTCGATGCGCTGGTACAGCCGCGGGTAGTCGCGTTTCATCTGCGCGCCGATCTCCTGCCACAGCTGGCGCTCGTCGCCGCGGCGCCAGGCATCGTGCAGGCGCAGGGTCTGCGCCGCGCCCTGCTCGGCATCGTCCAGCGCCTCGGTCAGCATCTGCTTCTGCTCCACCGGGTCCATGCCGTCGAGCAGGTCGATCTGCGCCTGCGCGGTCTCCAGGCCCTCGGCGGTCTTGCCGTCCTGCAGGGCCAGGGTCATGAAGTGGCGGTCCAGCCCGGCATCGGCCTGCAGGCCCTGCGCCCTCATGTCGGCGATGCTGATGCTGAGGCCGACGAACCACGGCTCGAAGCCGCTCATCTGCGCCAGCGGCAGGCCGTGGCCGGCGGCATAGCGGCGCAGCCGCTCCCAGGTGACCGGGTCCAGGTCGTCCTGCAGGCGCTTGCCGTCATGGCGCTGCGCCGCCTGCAGCATCTGCGCACCCAGTTGCGGCGCGTCCACGTCCTTCGGCGACAATTCGAACAGCAGCCGCGGCGACGCCGCGTAGGCCGCATCGACCTCGCGCGCCAGCGGGTAGTCGTCGGCCTTGAGCATGTGGAACGAACCCAGCAAGTACAGCGTGCCGCGCGGGCCGCTGACCTTCCACAACAGCGGCGTGGGCGGCGCCACGGCGGGCGCAGCGGCGGCCGGTGCGACGGGCGTCGCCGCCACCGGCGGCGGCGTGCGGGCCAAGGCCGGCAGCGCCAGGCACAACGAAATGCCCAGCAGCAGGCGGCGCAACAGGCGCGGGAACGGGGTCATCTGCATCCTCGGTTCAGTGGGCGACGGCGTAGGTCTTCTCGCCGGCATCCACCGCCAGGTCGAGGCGGTTCTCCGGCGGTGGCAGCGGACAGGTGGCGAACGGGGTGAACGCGCACGGCGGATCGTAGGCGCGGTTGAAATCCAGCACCACGCTGCCGTCGGCCGCCGGTGCGTCCACGTCCAGGAAACGTCCGGCCGGGTAGCTGCCGTGGCCGCTGGTGCGGTCGGCGAACACCACGAACAGTTTCCCGTCCGGCTCGCCGATCGCCTGCAGGCGGAAGCGCTTGCCGCCGCGCTCGAACTCCAGCGCGCCGGGATTGGGCGATGGCGTGGTGACGCCGATGATGTCGACGATGGGCAGGGTCGTACCCGGCGGATTGGGCACGAAGCGCCCGTGCACGCGCCAGGATTCGGCCAGCGGCCAGGACGGCACGCCGGTGAAACTGCGCCGGGTCGGCGCGTCGGCGTGCTTGACCCGCAGCGCATAGCGGCCGCCGCGTTCGATCAGGCTGAGCTTGCCCTTGCCGTCGTCGAAGTCGATCACCGTCGGCTGCGGGTCATGGTCGCTGTACAGGCGGATGCGCCCCTGCACCGGCGTACCGGCGACGCTGAGCGCGGCGCCACGTTCGGGGGTCAGGTAGACCTCGCGCTGCACCTGCGACACCAGCGCCATCCGTGCCGGCCCCACCGCCAGGCGGATGCCGCTGTCCGCGCCGCTGCCGATGTAGTGCTCTTTCAATTCCAGCCAGTGCAGGCCGACCAGGCTGGTCCAGCCATCCGGCGCCTGCAGCTCGCGCTGGCGCTGCGCGCGCCAGGCCTGTTCGTCGGCCACGAAGCGCGCGTCCATCGCCTTCGGCGCGGCCGGTGCCGGCGCCTGTTTGCCACAGCCCCCCAAGGCGACGAGCGCCGCCAGCAACGCCGTCGTCCACACCCGCTTGCGCATCATCGCCCCCGCAAGAACCAACGATCGATCTCGCCCAGGGTGAACCGCGCCCAGGTCGGACGCCCATGATTGCACTGTCCGGAGCGCTCGGTGGCTTCCATGTCGCGCAGCAAGGCGTTCATTTCCGGCACGGTGAGGCGCCGGTTGGCGCGCACCGCGCCGTGGCAGGCCATGGTCGACAGCAGCGCGTCGCGCGCGCCGGCGACGCGGCCGCTGTGGCCGTGTTCGCGCAGGTCGGTGAGCACGTCGCGCAGCAAGGCCTCCGGCTCGGCCTGCGCCAGCAGCGCCGGGATGCTGCGCACGTGCAGCGATTGCGGTCCGCTGCGGGTGATCTCGAAACCGAGCGCGGCCAGCGTCTCCGCCTCGCGCTCGGCGGTGTCGGCATCGCGTTCGCCGACCGCTAGGGTGATCGGCACCAGCAGCGGCTGCGCGTGCAGGCCGATGCCGTCGTGCGCGGTCTTCAGGCGCTCGTAGCCGATGCGTTCGTGCGCGGCGTGCATGTCCACCACGATCAGGCCGTCGGCGTTCTCGGCCAGGATGTAGATGCCGTGCAACTGCGCAATGGCGTAGCCGAGCGGTGGCACGCCACTGTCGGCGGACGTCGGTGGCAGGCCGCCGGCCGGGTCCTGGGTCTGCCGCGGCAGGCCGGTGGCACTTCCCGCCTCTGCTGCAGGCGCGTACAGCGCCGCATACGCCGCTGGCGCCTCTTCCACCCGCAAGCCCAGCGGCGATTGTGCCGGGCGCCACTGCGCACCGTAGCCGTAGCCCTGTCCGCCACCGCCCGCCCCACTGCCGCCGTTCGGCGCGCCTGCGGGTGCCCAGGCCGCAGCGCCCGCGGCAGGCGCCGGCGCCGTTTCGGCACCGATCGCGCCGGGCAGGCTGCCGGCACGGGTCTGCGCCAGCGCGTCCTGCAACGTGCGGTAAACGAAATCGTGGATCAGCCGCGCATCGCGGAAGCGCACCTCGTGCTTGGCCGGATGCACGTTGACGTCGACCCGCGACGGCTCCAGCTCCAGGAACAGCACATAGGCCGGCTGGCGGCCATGGAACAGCACATCGCCGTAGGCCATCTTCACCGCGTGGGCGACGCTGCGATCGCGCACCGAGCGGCCGTTGACGTAGAGGTATTGCTGGTCGGCACTGGCGCGCGAGTAATGCGGCTGCGCAATCCAGCCGTGCAGACGCAGGCCGGCGCCGCTGTGGTCCACGCGCAGCGCCTGCCGCGCGAAGTCCTCGCCCAGGGTCTCGCCCAGGCGCGCATCCGAGTACAGATCGCCGGGCTTGTAGCGCCGCGACGGCTTGCCGTTGTGCGAGACGCGCAGCTCCACGTCCGGGCGCGCCAGCGCCAGCGAACGCAGCCACTCCTCGATGTGGCCCAGTTCGGTGCGCTCGGCGCGCAGGAACTTGCGCCGCGCCGGCACGTTGTAGAACAGCTCGCGGACCTCGACCAGGGTACCCGGCGGCAGCGCGCGCGGCTGCACCTCGCCGACCTTGCCGCCCTCGACCTGCAGGGCCGCGCCGTGTTCGTCGCCGGCACGGCGCGAAGCCAGGGTGAAGCGGCTGACCGAAGCGATCGACGGCAGCGCTTCGCCGCGGAAGCCGAGCGTGCCCACCGATTCCAGGTCGTCCAGCGAGGCGATCTTGCTGGTGGCATGTCGCGATATCGCCAGCGGCAGTTCCTCGGGCGCGATGCCGCCGCCGTCGTCGCGGATGCGGATCAGGCGCACGCCGCCTTCTTCCAGATCGATGTCGACGCGGTGCGCGCCGGCGTCCAGCGCGTTCTCCACCAATTCCTTGACCACCGAGGCCGGACGCTCGACCACTTCGCCTGCGGCGATCTGGTTGATCAGGATCTCGGGCAGCTGACGAATGCTCATGCCGCCGTCGCTCCATGCACGCGCAGGCGCACACCGGTCTTGGCGACAGGACGAAAACGACAGCAGGGAAAGGACATCGGCACGGCTCGCGGCGCGGACGCCGTCATCGAGGATCAGCCGTTAATGATAGCGCCTCAGCGGCTGCCGCCGGCCACGGTGCTGGCCGCTTCCGCCTCGGCCTGCGCACGCGCGGCGAACAGCGTGCCCGGCGGCGGCTGCCGGGTGAAGAAGGTGCTGACGCCGTCGAGCACCGCGCCGGCGATGCGGCGCTGGTAGGCCGGATCGGTCAGCCGGCGCTCTTCGTCCGGGTTGGAGATGAAGGCGGTCTCGACCAGCATCGCCGGCATGTCCGAGGTGCGCAGCACCGCGAAGTTGGCGCGCTCGATCTCGGGCTTGTGGTTGTTGCCGATCCGCTTCAGCCCGCCCAGCACATGGCCGGCCGCGTCTTCGGAAGCCTTCATGTGCCCGCTCTGGGCCAGGTCCAGCAACACGTTGGCCAGGGTGCTGTCGGTCTTCTGCAGGCGCACGCCGCCGATCAGGTCGGCGGCGTTTTCCTTGTCCGCCAGCCAGCGCGCGCGCTGCGAGGACGCGCCCTTGGTCGACAGCACGTACACCGAGGAACCGGTCGCGCTGCGGTTTTCCGCGGCGTCGGCGTGGATCGAGATGAAGATGTCGGCCTTGGCCGCGCGCGCCTTCTGCGCGCGCATCGGCAAGGGAATGAACACGTCGGTGGTGCGGGTCATGTAGGCCTTCATGCCCGGCGTGGCGTTGATCTGGCGCGCCAGTTCGCGGCCGATCGCCAGGGTCACGTCCTTCTCGTGCTTGCCGCTCGGGCCGCTCGCGCCCGGATCCTGGCCGCCATGGCCGGGATCGATCGCCACGATCAGCGGGCGCATACCCGGCGCCATCTTCACCCGCGATGCCGCGCTCGGCATCACCGGCCGTGCTTCGGCGGCAGCGGCAACCGCTGCGTCGTCGTCCGCGTCGTCGCGCTCGGAAGGATCGTTCGCCGGCGGCGCGACCGTCGCGGGCGCCGGCACCACGCCGGGCGCGGGACGGCCGGGCACTGCCGCAGCAACGCTCGGCGCAGAGGCGACGACGGTCGGTGCGGGCGCGGGCGCCACGGGCGGCGGGACCGGGGTCGGTGCGGGCTGATTGGCACGCTGCACCACCGACGAGGTCAGCGCCGCAGTCGCGCGTGCCGCTTCGGCGCGCGCATCCACTGCGGGCTTCGGCGCCGGAACGGGCGGCGCGGCCTGCGGTACCGGGGTCGCGGCTGCCGGCGCGTCGCCAGCCACCGCACGACCCGACGGCGCCTCGCCCGGCCACTCGATCACCAGCACCGAACTGCCGCCGACGGTCTGCATCTGCGGCTTGAACGCCACCACCGAGCTGCTCAGGTCGAACACGATGCGCAAGGTGCCCGGCACCGGGTGTCCGGTGCGCACCGCGCTGACCACGCCGCCGCCGGCCGGCAGCTTCAGGCCCTTGGCGGCGGAGGAATCGGGAAGATCGACCACGAGGCGATTCGGATTGGCCAGCGACAGCGTGCTGAAGCCGCCACTGCCCTGCAGGCGGATCTCGGCGCGGGTGCCGGTGGCACCGTTGTCGAGCGAGACCGACTGTACCTGCCCGGCAAACGCCGTCTGCACCGCCAGGCACCAGCCTGCGGCAGCGGCAAGACTGGTGAAAAGACGGGTCCCCGGGCGCATAACGCGATTCAAACATCGCTGGGAGCCAAAGGCAAGCGGTTTTCCCTTAATAATCCATAACCTGCCTTCACTTTCTAGCGTCAGCCGGCAAAAAGTCCTTGCAAGTCGGCCTCCTCGGCCACCCGCGCCAGCCACGCGGCGCCCGCATCGGTACGCGCCTGCAGGGCGACGCTGCGCCCGCGATCGCGCACCGCCAGGCGCACGTCCAGGTCGGCCGGCGCCAGCACGTCCCCACCGCGCTCGGGCCATTCCACCAGCCACAGCGTGGCCCCGCCCTCGTCCAGCCCCAGGAAATCCAGTTCGCCGGCCGCGCCGATGCGGTACAGATCCAGGTGCCAGGCCTCGCCGTCGGCCAACGGGTAGCGCTCCACCAGGGTGTAGGTGGGGCTGCGGATCGCCCCCTGCACGCCGAGCGCGCGCAGCAGCGCCCGCGCCAGGGTCGATTTGCCGGCGCCCAAATCCCCGTGCAGATGCACCGAGGCCTGCGCCGGGCGGGTCGCGGCCAGCGCGCGGCCGAGACGTTCGGTGGCCTCGCTGTCGGGCAGGAACAAGGTGATGCTCATGGTTCGGATTCCGGATTGGACAGGCGCCGCAGCGCCGGCAACAGGTCGGTGGGCAGCAGCCCGCGCTGGCCCGCGGCAGCGGCATGGTCGCCGGCGCCGGCATGCAGCAGGGCGCCGACGCTGGCCGCTTCGAATGCCGGCAGGCCTTGCGCGCGCAGCGCCGCGATCACCCCGGTCAACAGATCGCCCATGCCGCCGACCGCCATGCCCGGATTGCCGGCGGCGATCACCCGTGGCGTTTGCCCGGGCGCGGCAACCAGGCTACCGGCGCCTTTCAGCACTACCGCGGCCTGGTAGCGGTCGGCCAATGCCGCGGCAGCCGCGAAGCGATCGCGTTGCACCTCGGCGGTGGCGATGCCGAGCAGGCGCCCGGCCTCGCCCGGATGCGGGGTCAGCACCGCCTGCGGCACGGCACGTGGCGCCTGCGCCAGCAGATTCAATGCGTCGGCATCCACCACCAGTGCGCAGTCCTCGTCGGCCAGCACCGCCTGCCACAGCGCCTGCGCCCAGGCGTCCTGGCCCAGCCCGGGGCCGAGTGCGACCACGCTGGCCTTGCCCAGCAACGGCGCCAACGCCACCGCCTCGTCGACCGCATGCACCATCGCCTCCGGACAGCGCGCCAGCAACGGCGCCACGTGCACGCCGCGGGTCGCCACGCTGACCAGGCCGGCCCCGCTGCGCAGCGCCGATTCGGCGCTGAGCATCACCGCCCCACCGCTGCCGAGGTTGCCGCCGACGCACAGCACATGGCCGGAATCGCCCTTGTGGCTGTCCTGCCGACGCGGCGCCAGACGGCTGCGCAAGGCGCCAACGGCCCAGGCCTGCGCGCGCGGCGCGCAGCCGGCGAACGCGGCCGCTGGCACCTCCAGCGTCGCCAGCGCCCGCTCGCCGACATGGTTCAAGGCTGCGCCGGTATGCAAGCCGGCGTGGGCCACGATGAACTGCAGCGTCAGTGTCGCCGGCAACACCGCACCGGGCACGCTGCCGGACTCGGCGTCCACGCCGCTGGGCACGTCCAGCGCCAGCACCGGCGCGCCGAGTCCGCCCAGCGCGCCGAGCAGCGCGGCCAGTTCGGCGTCCGGTGCGCGATTGAGGCCGATGCCGAGCAGCGCATCGACCACCACATCGGCCGGCGCCAGCGCTGCGTCGAACTCCTCGATGCGACCGCCGACACCGATGTAGTCGGTGCAGGCGCGCTGCGCCAGCGGCGATTGCGGGCCGCGCCCGGGCAACTGCAGCACGCGCACCTGGCGCCCGGCGCGATGCGCCAGCCGCGCCAGCACGTAGCCATCGCCGCCGTTGTTGCCGCTGCCGCAGGCCACCAGGATGCGCTGCGCCTGTGGCCAGCGCTGCAGCAGCGTCTGCCAGGCGGCCTGGCCGGCGCGCTGCATCAGCGTGTAGCCGTCGCCGCCGAGCAGCGCGGTGGCCTGCGCATCGATGCGGCGTGCGGCCTCGGTGGCGTAGAGATCGAAGCAGTCGTACATGCACGGGATTCTATACTTGCGCGATGTCCGCCCGCTTCGACATCGCCGACCCCCACGCTGCGGCCGCGCGCATCCGCGCGTTGGCGCGCACGTTCGGCTTCCAGCGCTGCGGCATCGCCGGGATCGAACTGCAGCAGGACGAGGCGCATCTGCGCGACTGGCTGGCACAGGGCCTGTACGGCACGATGCACTGGATGGCCCAGCACGGCGACAAGCGCGCGCGCCCGGCCGAACTCATTCCCGGCACGCTGCGGGTAATCTCGGTGGGCCTGGACTACGGCCGAAACGACGACGATTCGGCCTGGGACACGCTGCGCGACGGCGAGCGCGCCTACGTCGCGCGCTATGCGCTGGGCCGCGATTATCACAAGCTGATGCGCAACCGCCTGCAGAAGCTGGCCGAGCGCATCCAGGACGAGATCGGCCCGTTCGGCCACCGCGTGTTCGTCGATTCGGCACCGGTGCTCGAACGCGCCCTGGCGCGCGACGCCGGCCTCGGCTGGATCGGCAAGCACACCTGCCTGATCGACCGCAACGGCGGCTCCTGGTTCTTCCTCGGCGAGATCTACGTCGATCTGCCGCTGCCGATCGATCCGCCGGCCACCGCGCACTGCGGCACCTGCACGCGCTGCATCGACGTCTGCCCGACTCAAGCGATCGTCGCGCCGTACCGGCTCGATGCGCGCCGCTGCATCGCCTACCTGACCATCGAGCACGACGGCGCAATCCCCGAAGACCTGCGTCCAGCGATCGGCAACCGTATCTTCGGCTGCGACGACTGCCAGCTGATCTGCCCCTGGAACAAGTTCGCCAAGCGCAGCGACGAGCCGGACTTCCGCGCCCGCAACGATCTGGACAAGGCCACGCTGGCGCAGTTGTTCGCCTGGGAGGAAGACGAATTCCTGCGCCGCACCGAAGGCAGCGCGATCCGCCGCAGCGGCCACGAACGCTGGCTGCGCAATCTGGCGGTGGCGCTGGGCAACGCCCCGACCACGCCGCAGGTGCTGGCCGCGCTCGGCGCGCGCGCGCAGCATCCCTCGCCGCTGGTGCGCGAGCACGTGCAATGGGCGCTGGCGCAGCATGCGCAGGCGCCGACCCGTGTGGCGGCAGCGCCGGCAGCGCCGATGCCGAAAGCGAACGTGCGAGGATAGGCGCCCGTACGCCCTGCACTGCCCGCATGCCCGATCGCGCCGACCAGATCCTCAGCCCCAGCCAGCTCAACACACTGGCCCGCGACCTGCTGGAGAGCACGTTCTCAGTGGCCTGGGTGGAAGGCGAACTGGGCAATGTCACCCGCCCCTCGTCCGGCCATCTGTACTTCACCCTGAAGGACGCGCGCGCACAGGTGCGTTGCGCCATGTTCAAGCCCAAGAGCCAGTGGCTGCGGTTCGTGCCGCGCGAAGGCCTGCGCGTGCTCGCGCGCGGGCGCCTGACCCTGTACGAAGCGCGCGGCGACTACCAGTTGGTGCTGGACCACCTGGAGGAGGCCGGCGAAGGCGCGTTGCGCCGCGCGTTCGAGGACCTCAAGGCCCGGCTCGCCGCCGAGGGCCTGTTCGCCAGCGAGCGCAAGCGCGCCCTGCCCGGGTTCGTGCGCCGCCTGGCGGTCATCACCTCGCCCAGCGGCGCCGCAGTGCGCGACGTGCTGAGCGTGCTCGGCCGGCGCATGCCGCTGCTGCAGGTGGACATTCTGCCGAGCCTGGTCCAGGGCGACAGCGCAGCGGCGCAGATCGCCGCATTGCTGCGCCAGGCCGACGCCAGCGGCCGCTACGACGCGATCCTGCTGACCCGCGGCGGCGGTTCGCTGGAGGACCTGTGGGCGTTCAACGACGAACACCTGGCCCGCACCATCGCCGCGGCCATCACCCCGGTGGTGTCGGCGGTCGGCCACGAAACCGACGTGACCCTGGCCGATTTCGCCGCCGACCTGCGTGCGCCGACGCCGTCGGTCGCCGCCGAGTTGCTGGTCCCCGACCAGCGCGATCTTAGTGCGCGCCTGCGTGCCCAGCATGCCGCGCTGCTGCGCTGGCAGCAGCACCGGCTGCGGCAAGCGCAGCAACGCGCCGACCGCGCCCTGCTGCGCCTGCAGGCGCAGAGTCCGCAAGCGCGCCTGCAATTGCTGCAGCGCCGCCAGCACGAGCTCGGACGACGGCTGAAGACAGTCTGGCGGCAACAGCAGGAACGCCGCCATGCGCAGTTGCGCCATGCCGCCGCAGTGCTGCGCGCCTCCCAACCGCAGCGGCGGCTGGCGATGCTGCGCGTGCGCCTGCTTGCGCTGGGCCGGCGCCCGCAGGCGGCGATGGCGCGGCAGCTGCAGGCCGATGCGCAGCGCCTGCGTGCGTTGGCCCGTGCACTGGAGACGGTCAGCCCGCTGGCCACGGTGGCGCGCGGCTACAGCATCCTGAGCCGCGCCGACGACGGCAGCGTGGTGCGCTCGGCGGCCCAGGTCGCGCCCGGCGATCGCCTGCGCGCACGCCTGGCCGACGGCGAATTGCACCTGCGTGCCGAGCGCACGGAGTGATCCCTTCGCCCCATCGCCCTTGCCGCCCATGACCGGCAACCTCCACGAAGAAAGGATCAAGGCGATCCTGCAGGGCATGCGCCGCGCCGAACGGCGCCGGGCCGCGCGCCGCGCCGACAGCAGCGACCTGCTGTCGCTGATCGACGGCGCCGCCTATGGCGCGCCGGAGGATGCGCAACGCGCGCTCGCCTGGCTTGCGCACGACGGCACCCTGGAGCACCTGAACCACGCCGACCTGCACAATGTCGGCGAGACCATCTGCGTGGCCTGGAACGGCTGCGGCAGCGACCTGGCGACGCTGTCGCAATGGCTGCGGGAGGTACGCCTCGCCGACGGTCGCAGCGCACTGCAGGGCCTGCGCGACGGCGACAGCGCGGCGCTGCTGGACGCGGCGCTGACGGCGTTTCCCAGCTAGCGCGGATCACGCGATGCGCGCAGTGCGGCTCCTCGCCACGCGAATGCAAACGTCCGACACGCGCTGCGCGTGAGACACAAGCGGCAGTTCGTCGCTGGCGCATGTCATCGCATCGCGGCAAGGCGAAGCGCGCAGGCATGCCGGCCCGTTTGCCAAGCCCGCGGCCCACAACACCTACCGAGACGACACACGAGACATTCGGCACATGAGGCCGCGTGGCGAGGCGACCGGCGCCAGCACCGTCAATCCAGCGGCGCGACCACCAGCAGCGGATCGAGGTCATACCCCATCGCCAGCGCCTTGGCCTCGATCCCTTCGAACACCGTGCGCGACATGCGCGGCGAGCGCGACAGCACCCACAGGTACTTGCGCCCAGGTTCGCCGATCAACGCCCACTGATAGTCCGGATCCAGTGCGATCACCCAGTAGTCAGCCCACACGAACGGTACCCAGCCCAGCCAGTCCGGCGCAAAGCGCACCTGCAACCGCCCGGGATGCCCCTCCACCCGCCTTGCCACGCCTTCAGCCGCCAGCCTGTCGCCGCTGGCAGTGCGACAGGCGTTACGCACGCCGATCTGGCCATCGTCGCGCAACACGTAGGCCGCGGTGACGTCGCCGACGCACTTCTTCTGGAAGGAGACCGGCAGGTGCGCGATCTCGTGCCACTGCCCGGCATAACGACCGAGATCGAACTCGGCGACCGAGGTCACCGGCTGCGCGGCGCGCAGCGGCGGTGCGAGGCACAACAGGCACGCCAGCAACAGCAGCGCGATCGGCGAGAAGCGCATGCGCAGGTTCCGATGGACGGGAAGCAGCAGCTTATGCAGGAGCTGCGCAGCGATGTAAAGCGCGGCGCGGAACGCCGGCAATCATGGCACGGCCGGTCAGTTGCTCAGGTCGGCCATGGAGCGCTGGTCCGGCTGGCTGGCGCATTGCACCGGCTCGCGCAGCACCACGCGCTCGACCACCCCGTCGCGTCGCTGCAGATAGGTGTTGACCATCACGCACTCGGAGCCGACCTGCTCGATGTAAGGCGCATCGGCACCGGGACCGCCCTGCTCGCCCGCGTGCTCCGCCTGGTCGGCGGGGGCCGCCATCGCGGTGCCCGCCATGGCCCACAGCAGCACGACGCCGCCACATATCCGTCCGAATCCGCTGGTCATTGGCAGGTCCCCTGATTGCCCATGCCTATGATTACGACAGGCGGCGCCATTGATTGAGCGAAATATCCCGGAAAACCGTGAAAGGGGCGTATTTGTCTACAGAATTGGACACGCCGTCTTCACATGCGCTTGGTGTAAGCAGCCGTCAAAAGCCGGGGGCGCATGCGGAAGTCTGCATAGCGCACGGATGCGGCACAGAGTCCGGATGGCGACGCCGCGGCAACTCCGGCTACCGGGACCACCGGAACAACAACAAGCCGCAAAAGCCGGACAAACGCCGCAAAACCTTGCGGCAAAAGAAAAGGGCTTGCATTGCTGCAAGCCCTGAAAGAGTGGTGGCCGAGGACGGAATCGAACCGCCGACACGGGGATTTTCAATCCCCTGCTCTACCAACTGAGCTACTCGGCCACTGCGCAACGCGGCAGGACCGGTGCGAGGACGCGCATCATAGCGAGGCGATCGGAATTGGGCAAGCGCAATGTTGCAGAATTTTCCTACCGATCGCTGCGGGGTGCGCCGACGGCGTCCGACCCGAGGATGGCGCGATGCTGGACGCGTCCTCGGCATCCGGCCGGCGCACGGCAGGGACGCCTGGAGATGGCCGCCGGCCGGATTGCCGTGGACACTGCCCGAAAATCGAACAGCACGGGGGACCGCAGCACGCCCTGAACGGATTCAGCCACATGCAGGCCAACTGGCTCACCGGGACCTATTGGATGACTGGAACAGCGACGGCTGATGCTGGCCGCCTGATGAAACGTCTGACAAAAGCCGAGCCGCGCCGGCCACGCTGAGCCGAGCGCACCGACCGCGTTGGCGCGGCAACAGGCACACCGGATCCAGCCTCAGCAGACACGGCTCGACGCGCTGCAGGCCAGCCACTCCGCCTCCAGCTCCAGCCGCTGCTGCGCTGCACCCGCCGCACCGGTGCTTGAGAGAAGGAACCACAGGTGACGAACCGGCGCACTTGCACGCCCCTAGACAGCCAATCGGCGCCGGCACGCGCCAGCACATCGCCACGGCCTGATGCCTTTGGCGAGAGCGCGACATGAGGATGGCCATGGGTGATGTGTCTTCATCCATTTGGTCGCGACAACGCCCATTGGATATCGCCAGCCATAGCGCGCCAACCGCCCTCCCGCGGCGCCAGGCGTCGGCGCCGCGTAGCGGGATCCGCCAGCACCGCGCCACAACGTTAGACAGGGGTGTGGTGTAGTCTTCGCCGGTCTACCTACCCTGGGATCCGCCCATGCGTCACCCGCTCCGCCTCGGCTTGCTCGTGTTGTGCACCGCATTGCTCGGCGCCTGCAGCGACGGCATCGTGCGGCGTGTGTCCGACCCGGCCGCCAGCGTGCAGCAGCTGACGGTCGACATGGACGGCAGTTGGAAGGTGGAACTGCGCCTGCAGAACTACAGCAGCATCCCGATGCGCTACGACACCTTGCGCCTGGATCTGGGCGTGGGGGGCGAAGCCGCTGGCAGCCTGCAGGCTGCGCCTGGGATCTCGATCGGCCCGGAAACGGCGGACGTGGTGAGCGTCGCGCTGAAGCCCAGCTCGAGCGCGCGCATCGCCGTCGCCGACGCCCTGGCCGGCCGCCGCAGCCTGGAGTACACGCTGAAGGGCAGCATCGCCGCGACGCCGGAAGACAAGAAGCAGCGCAGCTTCGACATCGACACCCGCAACATGCTCTCGCCGGCGCCTGGCCTGGACGGCGTGCTGCGCTGACCATGCGACGGCGCTGACGCGCCACCCGCTCCGCTTTCTCGAACGCAATGTCCCGGACTCCGGGCGCAGGACGCGTCTGCGTCGACCTGCGCTTCACCGGATTCAGGCGCTTCCTCGACCCGCTCTTCGCGATGCTGACGGTAACCCGCGGCGCCTTGGCGCATGGCCGCGCGTGCGCTCGCCTCTCTACATGACCGTCTACCAAGGCGTTCGACCCGCTGCCACCCGCCGCGTTCAGCCAGCATTACTGTAAAATTAATACACAAATGTATTATTTACACATGTACGAAATGTCGAGCCGAGCATGAGCCGCTTCGCCGCCACCGAGCAGCGCCTGGACGTGACTGCCCGCAAGCATCCGCACTTCCCCCGCGAAGCCGCGCTGGTGCTGCGGCTGATCAAGCTGCTGCACAAGCTGAGCCTGGACCAGAGCAACGAGGTGTTGCGGCCCTACGGCCTGAGCTATGCCGAATACAACGTGCTGATGATGATCGACGCCAGCCCGGACGGGACCTTGAACCCGTCCCAGCTCGGCGACGCGGCCGGCGAGAAGTCGGCCAACATCACCCGCCTGACGACCCAACTGGTCGACAAGGGCCTGATCCAGCGCATGCCCAGTGCCCAGGACCGGCGCATGCTGCTGTTGCGCCTGACTGAGGCCGGCGAGCGCCTGATCGAAGCGCTGATCCCCGACCTGTGCGCCCAGCTCGACACCTATGTGCGGCATCTGGATCCGGCGGCGCTGGCGCAGTTGCAGGCGCTGCTGAAGACCCTGCTGCGCGGGGTCGAGGACGCCGCATGAGCGCGCCGCAGCCCAACGTCGCCGCTGCAGCCGAGCCCGCGCCGGGCCTGCGCACCGTCCTGGCCGACGCGCTGCGCGGCGAAGGCGATGCCTGGCTGTTCGTGCTGCGCACGCTGCTGTCGATCTATCTGGCCGGCTGGATCGCGCTGCGCCTGGACCTGGCCTCGCCGATGACCGCGATGATCACCGTGGTGGTGGTGATGCACCGGCAGACCGGCATGGTCTTCGCCAAGGGCTTCTACCGGATACTGGGCACGCTGATCGGCAGCGTCGCCGCGCTGACGATGGTGGCGCTGTTCCCGCAGGAGCCGGTGCTGTTCGTGCTGGTGCTGTCGCTGTGGATCGGCGCCTGCACCGGCGGCGCGCTGCTGTACCGCAACTTCAAGGCCTATGCCTTCGTGCTGTCCGGTTACACGGTGGCGCTGATCGCGCTGCCGGCGGTGAACCAGCCGCAGAACGTGTTCACCCTGGTGGTGGCGCGGGTCACCGAAGTGGTGCTGGGCCTGCTGGTGACCGGCATCGTCAGCGACGCGGTGTTCCCCAGCCGGCTGCGCCAGACCCTGCGCGACACCGTGCGCCGCGCCTCCGACGGCTTCCTGGACTTCGTCCGCGACGCCACTGGTGGGCAGCTGCCGCGCGAGGCGATGGAGCAGGCGCACCTGCGCTTCGTGCGCGACGCGGTGACCATCGAGGACCTGCGCAGTTCGGTGGTGTTCGAGGATCCGGAGGCGCGGGCCCGCAGCGGCCGCCTGCGCCTGCTCAACCAGCGCTTCATGGCGGTGTCGACCAGCTTCCAGGCGCTACACCACTACATCAACCGGCTGCTGCGCAGCGGCGGCGCGGACGTGGCCGAGGCGCTGATCGGCCTGTACCGGCCGCTCAAGGCCGCGCTCAGCGACCGTGGCGGGCGCGAGGGTGCGGCCGCCACGGCGCGCAAGCTGGCCGCATGCCGCGATGCGCTGGCGACGCGTGCGGCCGAGGCGCGTGCGCCGCTGGCCGTCCCGCAGCACGAGGCGTTCGACACCGGCGTGTCTCTGCTGCGGCGCTTCTTCGCCGACCTGCACGACTACGTCGCCACCGAAGCGACCCTGGTCGCGCCGCAGCAGTGGCGCACGCCGCAGGACGGCGGCGGCGACACCGCGGTGTTCCTGCGCGGCAACGACTACGCCGCCGCCGCACTGACTGCGCTGCGCAGCGCGCTATTGGTGGCGACGATGTGCTGGCTGTGGATCCAGGCCGGCTGGATCAGCGGTGCCACCGCGGTGTTCCAGGCGGTGGCGCTGAGCGCGATCCTGTCGTCCAGCGCCAATGCCCCGGCTGCCGCGCGCTCGCTGTTCAACGGCTTCGTGTTCGGCATCGCGCTGGGGGTGATCTGCCAGCTTCTGGTGCTGCCGCAGATGGACGGCTACGGCCTGTTCATCGCAGGCACCTTGCCGTTCCTGCTGGTGACCCTGTACCTGGCCTCGAAACCGGCGTTGTACGGCTTCGCCACCGGCGCCAACCTCGCCTTCGTGTCGATCCTGGCGGTCCAGCCCACGCCCAGCTTCAACGCTGCGGCCACCTTCAACAGTGTGGTGCCCTTGCTGCTGGGGACGCTGGCGGTGAGCGCGACCTTCGTGTTCGTGCCGCCGGTGATCGGCACGCGCTGGCAGCGCCGGCGCCTGCTCGAGCGGTTGCGGCGGCAGACCACGCTGGCTGCGCGTGCGCCGCTGTCGGGGCTGGCGCTGCGCCTGGAGAGCGTCAACCGCGACCTGTTCCAGCAGATCGTCGCGCACACCCCGCCCGGCAGCGACGAACTGCGCGACCTGCTGGGCTGGGCGCTGTCGGTGCACGAAACCGGGCGCACCCTGGTCGAGCTGCGCCGCGACGCGGCCGAAGGCACGCTGCCGCCGGCGCTGGCCGCCGAGGTGGATGCCGCGGTGCAGGCACTGGCGGAGCTGTATCTCGACCCCGGCCCGCAGCGGCACCGCCAGGCGCTGCAGCGGGTGGAGGCCGCGCTGACCGCCAGCCAGGTGGAAGGCGCGGTCCCGCTGCGCTGGAAGGCCACCCGCGAACATCTGTTGCTGCTGCGCGGCGCGCTGCTCGACGCCGATTCCGTTCTCGCCGCGCTGGCCGACACGCCGGCGCCGACCACCGCCACGCCAGGAGCCGACGATGCTGCTGCCCGCTGAACTCTCGATCGCCGGGGTGTACGTGCCCGGTCTGCTGGTGCTGGGCCTGGCCCTGCTGCTGGTGGCCTGGGCACTGGACGCGGTCGCCGGTCGCGCCGGCCTGTACCGCTACGCCTGGCATCCCTCCCTGTTCCGTCTGGCCATCTACGTCGGCGCGTTCGCCGCGCTCGGCCTGCTCCTTTTGCCGTGAGTCCCGCCATGAAGACCCCTGCCCTGATCCGTTTCGCCCTGACCGCCATCGTGGTGCTGGTCGCCGCCCTGCTGGCGCATGCGCTGTGGCGCCACTACATGCTCTCGCCCTGGACCCGCGACGGCCGCGTGCGCGCAGAAGTCGTACGCATCGCACCCGACGTCTCCGGCCTGGTGGATGCGGTGGCGGTGCGCGACAACCAGCACGTCAAGCGTGGCGACCTGTTGTTCAGCGTGGACCGCAAGCGCTATGAGCTGGCCCTGGAAAAGGCCCGCGCCAACCTCGCGGTCGCGCAGGCGCAGGCGCGTGCGGCCGGCGCCAGCCTGTCGGCGGCGGCCGCCACTCAGGCGGCCAGCGAGGCGGAGTTCCAGATGCGCCGCGCCCAGGCCGAACGGCGCGCACGCGCCGCCGCGGTGATCTCCGCCGAGGCGCGCTCGGACGCCGAAGCCACCGCACGTTCGGCCCAGGCCGACGTGCACCGCAGCGCGGCGCTGCGCGGCCAGGCCACCGCGGCGCAGGCGCAGGCGGTGGCATCGGTGGAACAGGCGCAGGCCGCGCTCGATCTGGCCGAGCTGGATCTGCAGCGCACCCAGGTCCGTGCCACCGCCGACGGCTACATCACCAATCTGGAGGTGCGCGTGGGCGATTACGCACAGGCCGGTGGCGCCCGTCTGGCGCTGGTGCGCGACGATGCGATGTGGGTCTACGGCTACTTCGAGGAAACCAAGCTGCCGCGCGTGCATGTCGGCGACCGTGCCGACATCCGGTTGATGAGCGGCGGACTGATGCTGCACGGCCAGGTCGAGGGCATCGCCCGCGGCATCGCCGACAGCGACAACCCGACCGGCACCTCGCTGCTGGCCGACGTCAGCCCCACCTTCAACTGGATCCGCCTGGCACAGCGCGTGCCGGTGCGCATCCGCATCGATCCGGCCAGCGTGCCGCAGGGCACCCTGCTCGCGGCCGGCATGACCGCGACGGTGAGCGTGCATCCGCGGCAGGACTGATGCAGCGCCCTTGGAGCTTCTGGTAATCAAGCAAGGCTTACGTGACGCCTGGCAGCGACTTCAGCCGCAACGGGCGTTGCCGGTAACGTCCCTCGCGCGGTAGGACACGCCACTCGATCCAATGAACGCCGCGACCGCAGCGGAACAGGACGCGTTCCAGGCAGCGGGAATCGACATGCGACAACGACAGCATCCGGCAGCGGCGCGCCGGTCCGACGCAGTCCACGCCATGCTGCAAAAAAGAATGCGGGGACGTGCGGGGCCCTTCCGATTCCCGGACGCCATTCCGGGGAGCGGTGGAACCCCGCACGCCCCAGCACGGGGGATCGCGGAAGCTGCCGACCACGCTGCCGAACGGCGACAGCGTGATCGAAGGCAACCGCGAGGAGGTCCTGACTGCATTGCAAACGTCGACACGGCGGTCGACTGCGCCTGCGGTGTCTCGGGCGGACGTTGGGCGTCCGCCCGAGACGGTCACTTCTTGCTGGCTTCGCGCAACGCCGAGTAGGCGTTGAGATAGCCGGCGCCCACTTCCCAGGAAGCACGTCCCGCCATCGGCGTGGCGGTGCGCTCGATCAGGTCCTTGACCTGGTCCGGGGTCAGGTTCGGATTGGCCTCCAGCACCAGCGCCACCACACCCGCCACATGCGGCGTGGCCATCGAGGTGCCGCTCATGGTGGTGTAGAACGGCAGCTGCGCCGGCGCGATCAGCTTGGCGTCCGTCTGCGCGGCCAGCGGCGGCAACAAGCCGGTGGAGGCGCGGGTGGAGATGATGTCCACGCCCGGCGCGGTGATGCTGGGTTCGTTGATGTGGGTCCAGCTCTTGCCATCGGCGGTGGTGAAGGTATCGCGCTCGCCGGCCTTGCCGCGCGAGGAGAAGTCGGCCAGCGTACCGTCGACGTTGCCGGCGGCGACCGAGATCACCCACGGCGCCTGCGCGTACGGATTGTGGGTGTCCTCCTTCGGGCCGTCGTTGCCGGCGGCGAACACGCTGACGATGCCGCGCTTGTACAGCTCGTAGGTGGCGACGTTGACCGGATCGGCCGGATCGAACTTGCCGGACGTGCCCCAGGAGTTGCTGACGACGCGGATCGGATCCTTGAAGCTGTTCTGGTGCGCCGCCGCGTAGTCCAGGCCGCCCACCGCGTCCAGGATCAGCAGCACGCCACTGGAGCCGTAGCCGACCAGGCTGGCGCCGGTCGCCACGCCGCGGTACTTGCCGCCGGACTGCGCGCCATTGCCGCCGACCGTGCCGGCGCAGTGGGTACCGTGGCCGGAGCCGGCGTCGGTGTTCGGCACGCCTTCCAGGTAGGTGACCGGCAGCATCGAATTCAGATTGTGCAGGTTGGTGTTGGCCAGCACGTTCTGCACCACGCGGTCGCCATAGGCCAGGTCGCGGTGGGTGGCGTCGATGCCCGAGTCGTTGATCAGCACGCCGACACCGCGGCCGGTGTACGGCACGGTGCGGCCGAAGTCGCCCGGATTGCTCTGCGCGCGGTCGACCCCGGTGGCCTGGCGCGCGTCCTGGTTGAAGTAGCGCAGCGGCGCGTTGTAGTAGATCGAGGCGACGTCGTCGCGCTCGGCCAGCGCCAGGATCTCTTCGGGCGTGGCCAGCGCACCGGCGATCGGCAGGGTCTGCATGCTGACGCCGCGGGTGATGCCCAGGTCGTGCAACACGGTCAGCTGCGCCGCCGAGACCGGCTTGGACTGCTTGTAGGTGATGACGATCTGCAGCTCGTCGGTCAGCGGCGTGCTGACCAGCTTGGACTCCAGCAGGCTGTCCAGATGCGCGGCGGCTTCGGCCTTGCCACCAGCGAAGATACCGCTGGCGAGAACGGCGCAAATGCCGATGGCGAGTGCGGGACGACGGATGGGCATCTGGGATCTCCGGTTGGTGGCCCGGGACGGGCGGGTGACTGCAGCCTGACGCGGCGGCGCAGCGACGCCTATCCGGGATCGCCCCTAGCGGACGTGGGTGAAAACACCCAGGGCCGCGTGCATCGCCCGTACGGATGGGTATGATCGGATCGTAGGCCGCTGCCTCGCCGCGTCGTCGGGCGAAACGCGGGGTGCGGTGCGCGGTGCCGGCACATGCAACAGGGGGTTTCAGATGCACATGATGTTCGCAAGGGTTTGCCTGCTGTTCTGCGCCATGGCGGCGTCCAGCGGGCTCGCCGCACAACCGCTGCCGGTGCAGGTCGACGTGAGCGGCAATGTGGCGACGGCGACGATCGGCACCGGGCCGTATCCGCTGGCGGAGCTGACGCTGGAATTCGACGACGTCAACGACCTCAACCCGGGCAGCCTGGGCCTGAGCGCGCAACTGCTGACCCCGGCCCAGGTCGCGGCGCTGCTGCCGCGACTGCCCAGCACGCAAGCTAGCCAGGTGCCATCGCAGTTGCCGCTGCTGGTCACGGTGACGCCGCCGCCGAGCGGCGGCCTGGCGTTCCGGCGGCTCGTGCATGTGGAACTGCACACGCACGCGCTGGCCTACACCGCCGACAGCAACCTGCGTCTGTTCAAGGCCCCGGAAGGCGGCGATTTCCGCGACATCACCGACGACATCGCCCCCGGCAGCGTCCGTGCCCGCGGCACCACCGGCGGCTTCTCGCAGTTCATCGTGATCCACGATCTGCGCCCGACCGCCACCGTGGTGGCCGCCAAGCTGAGCCGCCTGCAGGCCTTGGTGGCGCAGCTGCCGGCCAGCGAGGCGGCGCCGCTGGCAGCCATGCTGAGCAGCGTGCAGAGCGCTCTGGCCAATGCCGACTACACCACCGCCACGGTGGCGCTGGACGGGTTCCGCGAGCAGGTGTCGGCGCGCGCCGGCCACGGCATCGCGCAGACCTGGAATGCCGGCATGAGCGAAGGCAACCCCGCCGGCGAACTGCTGGCCGGCGCGGCGACGCTGCGCTTCTCCATCGACTACCAACGTCTCTACGCGCCTTGAGCACTGCTGGACCGGTCACCCGCACCGCGATCGAGGACACCCCGCGATGCCCGCGCGCCTGACCGCCTACCTGCCCGACGCGCCGGCGCCGACGCTGCTGCTCGCCGCCGGGCAGACGCTGGCGATCGGCCGCGCGGCGGACAACGCGCTGGCACTGGAACATCCCTCGGTGTCGCGCTGGCACGCCCGGCTGCAGCCGCAGGCCGACGGCCACTGGCAGTTGCACGACCTGGGCAGCAAGAACGGCAGCTTCCGCGATGGCGTGCGCGTGGCTGCGCCGATCGCGCTGGAGACCGCGACCTGGCTGCGCTTTGGCGACATCTACGCCGAGTTCGCCCCGCTCAGCCCGGCCGATGCGGAACTGGCCGAACGCCGCCAGCGCGCCCGCTGCGATCGCGCCACCGCGCTCACCCAGGGGCTCGCCCAGATCGGCGGACTCGACGATCTGCTCGGCGCCAGCCTGGACGCAGTGGTCGAACTGGCCCAGGCCGAGCGCGGCGTGCTGGTCCTGGCCGAGGCGCACGGCCAGCGCATCTCGGCCAGCCACGGCACCGGGCCGCTGCCGCTGCAGCGCGGGCTCGCCGGCAGCGAGGGTGCCCTGCAACGCGCCCTGCGCCACGGCCAGGCCACCGTGGCCCACGACGTCGGCGGCGTGCCGTGGCTGGCCGAGCGCGCCTCGGTCTGCGCCGCCGGCCTGCGCACGGTGCTGTGCCTGCCGCTGCGCGACGGCGCGCGCGTGCTCGGCGCGATCTACGCCGACAGCCGCCGCGCCGGAAGTGCCATCGGTGCGCTGGACATGCAATTGCTCGAAGCCTTCTGCGAGCGCGCCGCACTCTGGATCGCTGCGCGCCAGGCGCTGCGCGACACCGGTGCGGAACAGGGTCCTGGGCCGGCATGAGCGACGCCGCCACCGCCACCGGCCTGTACGCGCAGGAAAGCCTGACGCCGGGGGACGTGCTGGCCGGCCGCTTCCGCATCGAGCGCCTGCTCGGCATCGGCGGCATGGGTCTGGTGTACCTGGCCCACGACCAGGCGCTGGGCATCGACGTCGCGGTCAAGCTGCTGCGCCCGGAACTGGCGCAGCGGCCGCAGGCCTTCGCCCGCTTCCGCCAGGAACTGCTGCTGGCGCGGCAGGTATCCAGTCCGCACGTGGTGCGGATCCACGACCTAGCCGAACACGCCGGGCGCTGGCTGATCAGCATGGACTACGTCGACGGCGAGTCGCTGGAGGCGCGGCTGCAGCGCGAGGAACGGCTGGACGTCGACACCGCCTTGCGCATCGCCGGCGACATCGCCCGCGGCCTGCAGGCGGCGCATGCGCGCGGCGTCGTGCACCGCGACCTCAAGCCGGCCAACATCCTGCTGCAACGCGGCGGCGATGCGCTGATCAGCGACTTCGGCGTGGCCTGCTCGATGGCCAGCAGCGGTCTGGGCGCTACTCTGGGCAACGTCATCGGCACGCCCGCCTACCTGTCGCCGGAACAGGCGCGCGGCGATGCGCTCGACCCGCGCAGCGACCTCTACGCCCTGGGCCTGATCCTGTACGAAATGCTCGCCGGGCAGGTGCCGTTCGCCGGCGGGACCCTGTCCGAGACCCTGGCCCAGCGCATGCTGCGCGAGCCGCCGCCGGTGGACCGGCTGCGCGCGGACGTGCCGGGCTGGCTGGTGCGGCTGCTGCAGCGGCTGCTGCGCCCGCAGCCGCGCGACCGCTTGCAGCACGCTGGCGAAGTCATCGTGGCGATCGAGCGCCGGCAACTGCCGCGCGATCGTCGGCGCTGGCGCCGGGTCGGCCTGGGCCTGGCCGCGACGCTCGCCGGTGTTGCCCTGCTTGGCGTCGGCGCCTGGCAGTGGCAGGCGCAACGCGCCAGCGCCCCGCCGCCGGTGGTCGCCGCGCAACCGCTGCCGCGCCTGCTGGTCTTGCCGCTGGCCGGGGAGCCGGGCAACGCCGAACAACGCCTGGCGCTCGGTGCGTGGCTGCGCGGCAGCCTCGGCGAAACGCTGACCGTGGTCGACGACGCACGCACCCGGCAGGCGCTGCGCCAGTACGACCCCACCGGCCAGGCGCCGCTGGACGTGGCGGCGCTGCGCCGGCTCGCCTCCGCGCAACGCGTGCTGCAGCCGAGCCTGCAACGCCAGGGTGCCGGCTGGCGCCTGCAGGCGCTGCTGCATCCGGCCAGCGGCGCGGCGCAACGCCTCGACGGACCGGTCGCCACCGATCCGGCCGCGGCCTACGCGGCCTGGTTGCCGATCGCGTCCAGGGCCCTGCTCGGCGAGGGCGCCACCCTGCCCGACGACCTGCCGGCACCCGCCGCGCTGCAGGCGTATGCGCGCGGCCTGGCGGCGCAGCAACGCGACGACAGCGCGCAGGCGCTGCAGCAGTTCGCCTCGGCCAGCGCGCAGGCGCCGCAGTCCGCGCCGTTGCGCCTGGCCGAGGTGGTCGCGGCGCAGGCCATCGGCGAAGAACAGAAAGCGCGTGAAGCCTTGAGCGCGCGCGCGCCCACGGCGACGGCGCGGCCGCACACCCTGGCGATGCTGGAAGCGCTGCGCCTGGAAGCCGAAGACGATCTCGCCGCCGCCGACCGCACCTGGCAGGCGCTGGCCACGGCCCGGCCCGACGACAGCGTGGTGCAACTGCAGTTCGCGCGGGTCCAGGCGCAGGCCGGCCATCTGGACGCGGCGCGCGATCGTCTGCGCGCGTTGTCGCAGCGCGATCCCGACGATCCGCGGCTATGGCTGGCGCTGGGCAAGCTGGCGATCCTCAGCGGCAACGCCGCCACCGCGGTGGACGACGACCTGCTGCGCGCACAGTTGTTGTTCCGCCGCGGACGCGACCTCTATGGCGAGGCGGAAACGGTGAACGCACTGGGCGTGGGCTACGGTCGGCTCGGCCTGGCCCAGCAGGCGCAGGCGCAGTACCTGCGCGCCGTGGAGCTGCGTCGCCAGGTCGGCAATCGCCGTGGCGTCGCCACCAGCCTGCGCAACCTGGCCGGCACGCTCAGCATCGGCGGTGCCTTCGCCGAGGCCGAACAGCAGCTGCGCCAGGCGCAGGCGCTGTACGTCGAACTGGGCGACCGCGACGGCCAGGCCGCCGCCGCCAACGAACTCGGTCTGCTGGCCGAAGAGCGCGGCGACTACCCGCAGGCGCTGCAGGCGTTCCGCGGCGCGCTGACCGCCTGGCGCGCGCTCGGCGACGCGCACGGAGTCGCCGAGACGCTCAACAACATCGGCTTCGCGCATTTCCAGTTGGGCGACCTGGACAGCGCGCAGGCGTTCTGGGAACAGGCCGCGCGCGCCTATGCCGATCTCAACGACGCCACCGGCCGGGTGCGCACCGCGCAGAACCTCGGCCTGCTGGCCACCGCGCGCGGCCAGTGGGCGCAGGCGCAGACCCTGCTGACCCAGGCGCTGCGCGAGGCCGAGCGCCACCAGATGCTCGAGGAGGTGGCGGTGAGCCGGCGCAACCTGGCCGAACTGGCGTTCTGGCAGGGGCAGCGCGACGTGGCGCTGACCGAACTGGACCAGGCGCAGCGGCTGTTCCAGCAGAGCCGCGACCAGCGCGGCCAGACCGACATCGCCCTGCTGCGCGCGCAACTGTGGCTGGCGCTGGACGACCCGGCGCAGGCGCGGCTGGCGCTGCAGCAGGTGCAGCGCCAGGCCGCCGCCTCGGTGTCCAGCGAACAGCGCGCCGGTGCGGCGCTGCTGCAGGCGCAACTGGCCGAACGCGACGGCGACGACGCCGCGGCCGCCGCCGCGCTGCGCCAGGCCGAGGCACTGGCGCGCGCCAGCGGCACCCGCCTGCTGCAACTGCAGGTGCGGGTGCAGGCGGCGCACGACGAACCCGCCCTGGCCGCGCTGGAAGCCGATGTCGCCCGCCTGGGCAACGCCGGGCTGCGCCTGCGCTACCTGCAGCAGGCGCTGCGTTACGGGGCGGCCGACCAGGTGGCGGCGCGCTACGCACAGCTGCAGACCCTGCTGCTGCGCGGCAGCCCGCTGTTCGCCGTCGCCCTGCACACGCAGGCCGCGCAGCGCCTGGACGCGCTCGGCGAGCACGCCGCCGCGCAACGCGCCCGCCGCGCCGCGGCGCAGGCCGCCGGCGATGCCGATGTCGCAAGCGCACGGAGCACGCCATGAGCGACGCCACTGCCACCGCTGCCGAACGCTACCGCCTGCTGCTGCAGCGCCTGGAAGCGAACGAGCGCGAGTTCCGCCGGCTCGGCCGCGCCGTGGTCAAGGTCCAGGAGGACGAGCGCCGGCGCCTGGCGCGCGAACTGCACGACGGCGTCGGCCAGAACCTCACCGTGCTCAAGCACCGGCTGGCGCAGTTGGGTGCGGCGCTCGGCACAGCCGACGCTGCGCTGCGCGCGCCGCTGGAGGAGGCCATCCATCTGTGCACGCAGGCGCTGGAAGACACCCGGCAGATGTCGCGCTTGCTGCGACCACCGATTCTCGACGACCTGGGGCTGGAGGCGGCCTTGGGCTGGCTGGGCCGCAGCCAGTCCGCCGCCGGTGCCACCCCGGTCACGGTCGAGATCGGCCCGCTGCCGGCGCTGGACGAAGCGCTGCAGACCCTGCTGTTCCGCAGCGCACAGGAGGCGCTGACCAATGCGCTCAAGCACGCCGGGGCGCAGTCGGTGCTGCTGCGACTGGTCGCGCGCGAGGGCTGGGCGCATCTGCAGGTGCTGGACGACGGCCGCGGCTGCGACCCGCAGCAGGCGCTGGCCGCCGGCGGCAGCGGCCTCAGCGGCCTGCGCGAACGACTGCGCCTGAGCGGCGGCAGCCTGCGCCTGCAGTCGTCCCCGGGCGAGGGCTGCTGCGTGCAGATCCGGGTGCCGCTGGAGACCGATTGAACGTGATCGCCCTGCCCCGCCCCGACACCCGCGCGGCGCTGCACACGCCGCGAGATCCCGCCTGTCAGCGCGATTGGAGCGCACCGGCATGAGCGCGCCGATCCGGGTCCTCATCGCCGACGACCACACCCTGGTGCGCGAAAGCCTGGTCGCCGTGCTCGACGCGATCGACGGCATCCAGGTGGTGGCACAGGCCGCCGACGGCATCGAGGCGCTGGCCAAGGCCGAGGCGACCAGCCCGGACGTGGCGATCGTGGACATCTCGATGCCGCGGCTCAACGGCATCGACGTGGTCCGACGATTGTGCGAGACCGTGCCGCTGGCGCGGATCCTGGTGCTGACCATGCACGAGGAACACGAGTATGTGCTGCACGCCGTGCGCGCCGGCGCCTCCGGCTACCTGCTCAAGGACAGCGCCAGCGCCGACCTGATCGCCGCGGTGCGCAACCTGCATGCCGGCCGCGGCCACTTCTCGCCGCAGGCCGCGCAGGCGCTGGTGACACAGATGCAGCAGCCGCAAGCGCTGCCGCCCGATCCCTACCGCAGCCTGACCGCACGCGAACGCGAGGTGTTCCACCTGATCGTGGAAGGCCGCACCACCAAGGAGATCGCGCGGGTGCTGCAGATCAGCGTCAAGACCGCCGAGAACCACCGCTTCCGCGTGCTCAACAAGCTGGGCATGCGCAATACCGCCGAACTGGTGCGCTACGCGGTCCGCCACGGCCTGCTCGACTGAACAGCACCGCGCGGCGGTTCGTTCGGAGCCGGCTACGCTTACTCCATACGCCATAGTATCCTGGGGACCTCGGCCGCACCGCGGCCCTCGTCACGAGCGATCGCATGAGCACCTATCAAGCCCCGTTGACCGATCTCCGCTTCGCGCTGCACAACGTGCTGCAGGTGGAGGCGCTGTTCGCCCGCCTCGGCCATGCAGAGGCCAACGCCGAACTGATCGATGCGGTGCTGGAGGAAGCGGCGCGCTTCACCGGCACCGTGCTGGCGCCGCTGAACCGGGTCGGCGACGAGCACGGCTGCACCCTGGACAAGGCCACCGGCGCGGTGACCACCGCGCCCGGCTTCCGCGAGGCCTACCGGCAGTTCGCCGAGGGCGGCTGGACCGGGCTGACCGCCGCCGCCGAGTTCGGCGGCCAGGGCCTGCCGCACACCCTGGGCGTGCCGCTCAACGAGATGGTCAACGCCGCCAACCTGGCCTGGGGCAACTTCCCGCTGCTGTCGCACGGCGCGGTCGAAGCGCTCAAACAGCACGGCGAGGCCTGGCAGCAGGAGGTGTTCCTGAAGCCGCTGGTGGACGGCCGCTGGACCGGCACCATGTGCCTGACCGAGCCGCATTGCGGCACCGACCTGGGCCTGCTCAAGACCCGCGCCGAACCCAACGCCGACGGCAGTTGGTCGGTCAGCGGCACCAAGATCTTCATCACCGCCGGCGAGCACGACTTCACCGACAACATCGTGCACCTGGTGCTGGCGCGGCTGCCGGACGCGCCGGCCGGCGCCAAGGGCATCTCGCTGCTGGTGGTGCCGAAGTTCAAGGTCGCCCGCGACGGCAGCGTCGGCGAGCGCAACGCGCTGCGCTGCGGCTCGCTGGAGCACAAGATGGGCATCCACGGCTCGGCCACCTGCGTGATGAACTTCGACGGCGCCCAGGGCTATCTGGTCGGGCAGCCGCACAAGGGCCTGCAGGCCATGTTCACCATGATGAACACCGCGCGCCTGGGTGTCGGCCTGCAGGGCATCGGCCTGTCCGAGCGCGCCTACCAGAACGCGCTGCACTACGCCCGCGAGCGCCTGCAGTCGCGTTCGTTGAGCGGCGCCAAGCTGCCGGAGAAGCCGGCCGACCCGATCCTGGTGCACCCGGACGTGCGGCGCATGCTGCTGACGGTGAAGGCGCTGACCGAAGGCAGCCGCCTGCTGGCGCTGCACGCCGCGACCCTGATCGACATCGCGCACAGCGCGCAGGATCCGGCCGAACGCGAGCAGGCCGACGTGCTGGTCAGCTTCCTCACCCCGATCTCCAAGGCCTGCCAGACCGAGTGGGCAGTGGAGAACACCTACCACGCGCTGCAGTGCTTCGGCGGCCACGGCTACATCCACGAACACGGCATGGAGCAGTTGGCCCGCGACGCACGCATCACCACCCTCTACGAAGGCACCACCGGCATCCAGGCGCTGGACCTGATCGGCCGCAAGACCGCGTCCAGCCAGGGCGCGGGACTGAAGCTGTTCCTGGCGCAGGTCGAGGCCTTCCTGACCGAGCACGCCGACAACCCGGCGGTGGCCGAATTCGTCGCGCCGCTGCGCGAGAAGGCCGCCGAGTGGGCGGCGCTGACCAAGCGCATCCTGCAGCGCGCCGCCGGCAACCCCGAGGAACTGGGCGCGGCCAGCTACGACTACGTGTTCTATTCCGGCTACGTGGTGCTGGCCTACTGGTGGGCGCGCAGCGTCGCCGCGGCCGAGGCCTCGACGCACGGCGAGGCGTTCAAGCAGTCCAAGCGCGAGACCGCCCGCTTCTACTACGCCCGCCTGCTGCCGCGCACGCTGACCCACGCCGCGGCCATCGACAGCGGCGCCGAGCCGCTGATGGCGCTGGCCGACGCGCAGTTCTGAGTCCGCGCACGCAGCCCCGGCACGCCCGCCGTGCCGGGACTGCATGGCCCGCCGCGGCCGATACACAAACCGTCACCAATCGGGTATAAGCTGTTTTCCCGATGGAGACAGACACAACAACGCTTGGTCTGATCGATACCGGGGCCTGCGGCACTTCGGTCGCGGTCCCGTCGCCTGCGGCGTCCCCTTCCCACCTGCCTTCGGTCCGGCTGCTGTCGCTGGACGCGCACGGCCGCGTGCTGGACTGGATCAACTGGCAGGACGCCGCCTGCCTGTACGCGCGCGGCGCGGTCGCCTGGACCCTCGGCGAGCCGTGCCTGCACATCCATGGCGGCATCAGCCGCGCCAGTGGCGAGCGCAGCGTGCTGGAGTTGCACCCGATCATCGCCGCGCGCGGCCACGCGCATGCGCGTGCGCTCGACCCCACCCCGACCCTGACCAATACCGCGCTGTTCGCCCGCGATGCGCAGCTGTGCCTGTACTGCGGCCAGCAGTTCAGCCGCCCGCAGCTGACCCGCGATCACGTGCTGCCGGTGTCCAAGGGCGGCCGCGACATCTGGGAGAACGTGGTCACCGCGTGCTTCCACTGCAATTCGCGCAAGGGCAACCGCACCCCGCAGCAGGCCTCGATGCCGCTGCTGGCGGTGCCGTACCGGCCGAGCTGGATCGAGCACCTGATCCTGTCCAACCGCAACATCCTGGCCGACCAGATGTCGTTCCTGAAGGCGCAGTTGCCGAAGCGCTCGAAGCTGTCGCGCTAGCCGCATCACATCATCTTCATGGGGCTGCGACGGATTGCCGCACCCGTGCCGAAACAGGCCATGCGCGCGCCCGCGACTGAACGGGTTGATTGCGTGTGCCCGGAATGGAGAGGAAAATGACAGGTCCGCTGAACCTCCATCCCGATGATCGACCCCACCCGCTATCCGCGCCTCTCGCGCATCCAGGTCCCCGCCGAACTGCGCCGCTTCGATGAAACGGAGCTGCCGGCCATCGCCGAGGAACTGCGTGCCTTTCTGATCGAGTGCGTCGGCAAGAGCGGCGGCCATTTCGGCGCCGGGCTGGGCGTGATCGAACTCACCGTCGCCCTGCACTACCTCTACGACACGCCGGTCGACCAACTGGTGTGGGATGTCGGCCACCAGACCTATCCGCACAAGATCCTCACCGGGCGCCGCGACCGCATTCACACCGTCAAGCAGGCCGACGGCGTGGCGCCGTTCCCCAAGCGCGAGGAGAGCGAGTACGACACCTTCGGCGTCGGCCATTCCTCCACCTCGATCTCGGCTGCGCTGGGCATGGCGATGGCGCTGCAGCGCATGGGCGACGAGCGCAAGGTGGTGGCGGTGATCGGCGACGGCGCGATGACCGCGGGCATGGCCTACGAGGCGCTGAACCACGCCGGCGGCATGGACCCGGAACCGAACCTGCTGGTGATCCTCAACGACAACCGCATGTCGATCTCCGAGGCGGTCGGCGGCGTCACCAAGATGCTGGGGCGGATGAGCGGCAGCAAGACCCTCAACGCCATCCGCGAGGGCGGCAAGAAGATCCTCGGCGACAAGAAGAGCAACCCCACCGCGCGCTTCGTGCGGCGCTGGGAAGAGCACTGGAAGGGCATGTTCGTGCCGTCCACGCTATTCGAGGAAATGGGCTTCCACTACACCGGCCCGATCGACGGCCACGACCTGCCGGCGCTGCTCGGCGCGCTGAAGACGCTCAAGACCCTCAAGGGTCCGCAGCTGCTGCACGTCATCACCACCAAGGGCAAGGGCTACGAACTGGCCGAGGGCGACCAGATCGGCTACCACGCGGTCGGTCCGTTCGACCCCAGCAAGGGCCTGGTGGCCAAGCCGGGCGCCAAGGCCCCGACCTACACCGACGTGTTCGGCGATTGGATCTGCGACATGGCCGCGGCCGAGCCGGCGCTGCTGGCGATCACCCCGGCGATGCGCGAGGGTTCGGGCCTGGTGCGCTTCAGCAAGGAGTACCCGCAGCGCTACTTCGACGTGGCCATCGCCGAGCAGCATGCGGTGACCCTGGCCGCGGGCATGGCCGTGCACGGCGCCAAGCCCGTCGTGGCGATCTACTCCACCTTCCTGCAGCGCGGTTACGACCAGCTGGTGCACGACGTGGCGGTGCAGCAGCTCGACGTGCTGTTCGCGATCGACCGCGGCGGCGTGGTCGGCCCGGACGGCGCCACCCATGCCGGCAACCTGGACCTGAGTTTCCTGCGCTGCGTGCCGCACCTGGTGGTGATGGCACCGGCCGACGAAGCCGAGTGCCGGCAACTGCTCAGCACCGGCCTGCGCCATGCCGGCCCCGCCGCGGTGCGCTACCCGCGCGGCACCGGTCCCGGGATCGCCCCCGGAACCACGCTGGAACCCTTGCCGATCGGCAAGGCGCAGCTGCGCGCGCAGGGCCACACGGTGGCGCTGCTGGCGTTCGGCGCGACCCTGGCCGCGGCCGAACAGGTCGGCCGCGAACTCGGCCTGAGCGTGGTCAACATGCGCTTCGTCAAGCCGCTGGACCGCGCCTTGCTGCTGGAACTTGCGCAGAGCCACGAGGGCTTCGTGACCATCGAGGACAACGTGGTGGCCGGCGGCGCCGGCTCCGGCGTGGCCGAGCTGTTCAACGCCGAAGGCGTGCTGCGCCCGGTGCTGCACCTGGGCCTGCCCGACGCGTTCCAGCACCACGCCAGCCGCGAGCAACTGCTGGCCGAAGCCGGCATCGACGCCGCCGGCATCCGCGCCGCAGTGCTGAAGCGCTGGCCGCAACTGGCCACCAGCGCCAGCGCACCGCGCACTGCGGCGGGCTGACTACCGCAGTCGGCGGGTACGGCATGGCCTCAGCGCATGCCGTGCCTGATGGCTTGCGCCACCGCGCGTGCATCTACATTCCGGACGCGCACAGAGGCCGCTCCGCGTGGGACACGGCCCCCAGCGCACGCCCTAAGGCGCGATCACCTCGTCGCCGCGGGCACGCAGCCGGTCCAGCGGCCCGCCAGGCTCCTGCAGGGTCTGCATCGGCAACGCCGCGAAGCTGGAGCGGTTCTGCGCCAGCGCCCGCTCGGCCGCCTGCAGCCAGGCCGCCTGCGCCCGCTTGCGCACATCGCCCAGGCCCAGCTTGCGCGCGATCGCCGCTTCGCCGACCGCATCGAGGCAGACCCGGTACTGATCGTTGGCGGGCAACGTGGTCAGCGTCTCCAGATCGCCTTCGGACCAGGCGTTGGCGCGCTGGCGCATCGTCGCCAGGTCGCGATCGATGACCTGCAGGGTGCGCGCGAAGCAGGTGCTGTCGTTCAAGGTCGTCGCCCGGAATTCCTGCAGCGCGCGCTTGGCGTCGGGCACCTGGACCTCCACGACCACCGGCACGATCGGCACCTTGGCGCGCTTGGCCGCACGCTCGATCACCGGTTGCACGACGCTGCCCAGGCTCAGGCCAGATGTGCGCATCGCCGCCTCGTACAGTTCCTGCGCGGCGAACACTGGACGCCAGCGTTCCACGCTGCTGTCGCGGCCCAGGTAACGCGCCTTCAACGGCAGCCAGCGTGCATAGAGCTCGGGCGGAAGCACCTGTTGCAGGGTGCGGTCGTCGGGATTGCGCCGCGCCTTGAGCAAGGACGGCAGCAGCAACAGGCTGCGGAACATGCCAAGGCCCGAGTCCAGGGTGAGGGTCGGCGACGCGATCACCTGTTGCGATTGGGCGATCACCCGCTCCACCTCGCCCGATTCCCACTGCATGCGCCTGGGCAGCGGCGAGACCGTGCCGAGGATCCACAGCACGTGGTCGCCGCGGCGGACCTGCCAGAGTCCGGGTCCGGGCTGGCGCCCGCTCACCAGCACCGCGTCCAGGTCGACCACCGGTGGACTGGTTGGCGCTGACGACGGTGCCGATGCCGCAGTCTGCGCCTGCGCCGCGGGCACACCGACCGGCACCAGCAGCGCGGCCACCAGGCACAGCAGCGCCCGCAACCGGCGCGCAACGCGTTCTTGTCTGGTCGTCGCGTGCAGTCCGCGTGCCCTGCTCCACCCCAGCCGCGGAGGCATGACTACCCGTCCAGTCTGGGCAGATGCGCGGCCAGCGGGTCGCTGTCTTCCAGCAATTCGAAGCGCTCCCAGAGAAAGCCCGGCGCCACCACGCAGCGCACCAGGCAATAGTCGGCCAGCGGACGCGCCGCCTGCCAGGTGCCGGCCGCAATCACCACCGAGGGCATGCCGCCGCGCTCGCTGGCATCCAGGCGGTAGCGCTGCAGGCCGTGGTGCGGGTCGAAGCCGAACAGCTCCAGCGCCCCGCCCTCTTCCCACTGCCAGGTCTCGTCGGCATCGATGCGGTGCCAGCGGCTGACCTCGCCCTGCTCCAGCAGGAAGCGGATCGCGGTACAGGCCGGGCGCAGCGTCTGCGCGTGCTGCACCATTACCGCCGAGGTATGCACGCGCGCATAGCGCCCGCCTTCCGGGTGCGGCAGCAGCGACAAGTCGCGCACCAGGGCGGCGATTCGGAAGGCGGCGGCACTGGACATGCCTCCAGTCTAATCCTGCCGCGCGGCCCCGCGCATGTCAGGCGCTGCGATCTGCGCGGCCGATGCGCGCCCCGTTCATGCCTGCGGCAGCGAGTCGCGGGCGGGCGCTGCTGCCAGCCGCCGGCCACGGCGCAGACACAGCGCGAAGAACACCAGCAGATCCCAGCTGTAGCGCTTGAGCAGGCGCCGCGGTTCGCGCAGCAGGCGGTAGATCCATTCCAGGCGCAGCCGGCGCACCCAGGCCGGCGCACGCCGGGCGGTACCGGACAGGAAGTCCAGCAGCGCGCCCACGCCGAACGCCAACGGCACCTGCAGCCGGCCGGCCTGCTGCAGCAGCCAGCGCTCCTGCAGCGGATTGCCGAAGGCCACCAGCAGCACGTCGGCGCCGCTGGCGTTGATGCGCGCGGCGAGGTCTTTGCCGGCCGCGGCGAACTCGGCGTAGCCGTCGCAGGTACCGACCACCTGCTGTCCCAGCGTCTGCCGCAAGGTCTGCGCCGCGGCCTCGGCCACGCCGGGACGGCCGCCGAGCAGGAAGAAGCGCAGCGGACGCGCGCTCTTCCGGCACAGCGCCGGAATCAGGTCGGTGCCGTTGAGGTTGCCGGCGAAGCGGCGGCCGTGCACCAGCAGCGCGCCCAGGTCCATGCCGATGCCGTCGTTGACGATGCACACGCCCGGCGCGGCCAGACGCTCGCGCAGGGCCTGGCACTGCACCACGAAGTTGGTATTGGCGAAAAACACCTGGCGGCGCTCGCCGCGTGCCAGCGCCTGCAGCAGGGTGGCGACGAAATCGGCTTCGGTGCTGCGCAGGATCGGATAGCCGCCCAGCGCGAGCACCTCGCCCGTCGCGCGCTCACCAGAGGTCATGCGGAAAACTCTCCAGCAGGCCGCGCTGCACCGCCGCCAGGTCGAACACGGTATTGCCGCCCAGCGCCACGCATTCCTCCACCGTGTGTCCGGCGTGCCAGCGACTGCGGCCGGTACCCGCGTAGTAGTCGTCGTACTTGAAACGGTCCTCGCCGTTGCCCCAGTCCAGGTATACCGAGGGCACGCCATAGGCTTCGGCCAGGATCAGCCCGTGCAAGGAACTGGACACGACCAGATCGGCGCCGAGCAGTTGCCGCACGAACGCGGCCGGCTGGCGGTTCGGCAACACCAGGTGATCCTTGTAGCCGACGTACTTGTCCAGCGGTTCGTTGAAGTGCGGTACCACCAGGAACGGCCGCCGTGCCGGCGCCGGTGCCAACGCCTCGCGCGGGAAGAACAGCGGCATCAGCAAGCCCGGGTCGCCATACACCTCCGGCACCTGCAGGCCGCGCTCGCGCAGGAACGCGCGGGTCTTGGGTCCGCGCACGGCGCGCACGTCGAGCTGGCGGAAGCTGTGGCGGTCGGCGGGGATCTTGCCGTTGACGCCGCTGCCCCACACGGTGTCGCCGTCGCGGGCGAAATGCAGCACCGAGCCGATCGCGATCAGCCGCTGGCGCTTGTCGCGCTTGTCCAGCAAGGTGCGATCGCGCTGGCCGAGCACGTTGGAGACGATGATCTTGGAAAGATGATCGCCGACGTTGATCTCGCCGTTCTTCGGCTTCCACCAGAACAGCGCCCGGCGCTCTTCGTAATCGATCCATTTTTGCAATGCGGACATCGGTCCTCCTTGGTTGCGCGGGGGATACGGCGAACACGCCGACGGCGTGTGCTCAGACCGCGCCGTCGGCGAACAGACGTGTCTCCGGATAGGCGGCCGGATCCAGCACCCGGTCGGTGGTGTCGGACCAGCTCAGGCACTGGCGATGGCGCACGTGCGGCGCCTGCAGCGCCTGCCCGATCGCGGCGACGATCGATGCCTCGTCGCCCGGGGTGTAGCCGAAGCGCGACGGATAGCGGCCGACGACGGCATGCGGGCACACCGCCGGCAGGCCGAAGAAGTCGTACTGCAGCAGCTTCATCGAACTGTCGGCCAGATACGCCGGGACCTGCTCGGAGGCGTAAGGCGCGATGCCGAAGCGCGCGTGCTTGATGTAGCGAATGGTCTCGGCATGCTTCATTTCGCCGTACACCACCACGTTGTCGCCATAGCCGGGCGCGCGGTCCATGCCCGAGCCGATGACGTGGAAGGTGACCTGCGGGAAGGCGCGGCTGGCGGCCACGAAGAACGCCGGGTCGAACAGCATCGAGCCCACCGCCACCGCATGGATGCCCTCGCCGTACGGCGACGGGTCGCCGAGCGTGTGCAGGTCGTGGTCCACGCCGTGGCCGACGTGGTACACGTTGTGGCGGCTGGCGACCTCCTCGGCCATCGCCGGCGACACCAGGGCGATCACGTCCAGGCTCGGCGCCATGCGGTCGAACTCGCGCTCGATGTAGTCGGCGACGTTGATCGTGCTCAAGCCGTCGGAGGCGCGGTACACCTTGCGTGCGGTCGGGTTGATCCGCGCCGCCAGCGCGATGAAGGCCACTGCGATGCCGCTCTCGAACACGATCACGTCGGCCTCGCGCATCCAGCGCAGCAGCGTGGCCGGCGCGCGCGCCGCGTACAGCTTGAACATCAGGTCTTCCAGCGGCCGCAGCCAGCGCCGCCGGGTGTTGAACGGATGCAGCGGCGCGCGCCACAGGTAGCAGTCCACGCCGTTGTGGCGAACCACCTGGTTGGCGCTGGCGTCCAGCGGCAGGCGCAGGTCGCCCTTGAGCCGCGACAGCAGGCTGTAGCGCAGCGAGAAGAAGCGCGTGGTGCCGCGCTTGGCCAGCTCATCGGCGATGAAGTGGATGTTGGCGCGGCGCGGCGTGCGGTAGTCGTGCGCCGACAGCACCAGGTAGCACGGCGGGCGGCCGGTGGCGGCAGCGCTCGGCGCCGACGCGGGCAGCGCCGCTGCGGAAGAATCGCTCATGCGCTCGCTCCTAGGCGGGAGGAAGGGAAAGAAAGAGGCGGCAGGCCGGCGCTCATCGCGTGCTCCGCGCCTGGCGCAGCAGCGTGCGCATCTGCACGATCGCCAGCACGTCGCGGCGGAACGCCGGCCACAGCGCGAACACCAGCAGGCACGCGATCGCCATGGCCGCCGCACCCACGATGAGTTGCAGCCACAACGACGCGCCGCCCCACTGCTGCGCGGCGAAGTAGGCGGCGACGCCGCAGACGCCGTAGCCGAGCACGGCGCGCAAGGCGTTGTTGAACAGTTCCCAGGCCGGGATCTGCGGCGCGATCCGCGCGATCCAGATCACCGACAGCGGCCACATCACCAGCAAGCCCAGCGTGTAGCCCACGGTCACGCCCATCACGCCCCACAACGAGCCGGCGAAGATGCAGGCGATCAGCATCACCCGCCCCACCACCGAGTACACCAGCTGTTGGCGCATCAGGCCCAGCGCCAGGAACACCCAGTAGGTGGCGTAGGAGGCGGTCTGGAAGATGCCGCCGAGGGTCAGCACCTGGAACAGCGGCACCGCCGGCCGCCACTGTTCGCCCAGCACCAGCACGATCAGCGGCATCGCCAGCGCACAGGCGAAGGAGAACAGCGCCACGATCAGGTGCACCATCACCGTCTGCCCGCGCAGCAGGAAGTTGCCGAAGCGCGGCGGATCGTCCTGCAGCTGCGACAGCACCGGCAGCGCCACCGAGGTGGCCGGCGCGTTGATCTGGTTCAGCGGCATCATCAGCAGCTGGAACGCGCGGTTGTACAGGCCCAGCGCCTCGGCGCCGATGCGGTGGCCGATGATCACCTGGCCGACGTTGCGGCTGGCATAGCCGAGCAACTGCGCCGCCATCAGGTTCCAGCCGAAGCTCAGGAAGGTGCGCATCGGCGCGTCGCGCCGATAGCCGCGCGGCAGCCAGCGCGCGCAGGCACCGGCGATCAGCAGGTTGACCAGCGCCTGCACCACCTGCTGCCAGACCAGCGCCCAGTAGCCGTAGCCGGCCAGCGCCACGCCGACGCCGGCCAGCAGGCCCAGCACCTGCGCGCCGACATCGCTCAGCGAGACCTGGCCGAAGCGCAGCGCACGGCTCAGGTGCGCGCGGTACTGCGTGGTCATGCCATTGAGCAGGAAGGTCACCGCCAACGCCTGGGAAATGCCGAGCAAGGCCGGCTCGCGGTAGAAGTGCGCGATCCACGCCGAGGACAGGAACACCACGATCGCCAGCAGCAGGCCGATGCCGCTGTTGATCCAGAACAGGTTGTCGCGCTGCTCGCGGCTGACGTGCTTGGCCTGGATCGCCGCCGAGGACAGGCCGAAATCGCGCAGGATCTCGGCCATGCCGACGATCGCCGTCACCATCGCCATCAGGCCGTAGTCGTAGGGCGTCAGCAGCCGCGCCAACAGAATGATGCCGCCGAACTGCACCACCATCTTGGCCAGCTGCCCGGCCATGGTCACCGCCGCACCGCCGGCCGCGCGCGCGCCCAGCCCGGGTTGCGGCGCCGCCGGCCGTGGGGTCTCGGTGCCGCTCATGCGTGCTCCCCGCGGCGCGCGGTCAACGCCTGCAGATAACTGCGGTAGTGCTGCAGACCGATCCCGTTCCAGTCGCGCCGCGACAGGTCCGGCACGGCGTCGGCCGGCAGCTGCTGCGCCTGCGCCAGGGCCTGCGCCAGCTGCGCCGCGTCCAGCTCGCCCTGGTACAGCTGCACCCACTGCGCACCGACCTCCTCGGCGATGGCGGCATTGGCCTCGCTCCACGGCGCCAGCACCGGGCGCGCCAGCGACAGTGCCAGCAGCAGGGTGCCGGAGTTGTGCATCTGTCGGTACGGCAGCACCACCAGCTCGGCCTCGCCGATCTCCTGCGCCAGCACCGCGTCTTCCACGTACTGCAGGCGTGCGCTGATCCGCGGATCCTCGGCGCAGGCCCGCTCGACTACGCCGCGGATCTGTGCGTCGATCGGATTGCCGGCGATGCGCAGGCTGAGTTGCGGATCGGGCAGCGCACGCAGCGTGGCGATCAGCGTTTCCACGCCCTTGTACGGGCGCAACAGCCCGAAATGCAGCAGACGCCCGGGGACCCGCGGCGGTTGCGGCAGCGGCGCGTACCAGTCGCGGTAGTGGCCGTGCAGGATGGTGTCGGTGGCCGGCGCGCGCGTGGGCGTGGTCGCGTTGATGCGGATCCAGCGTGCGGTCTGGCGGTCGATCCAGCCCAGCAGCAGGCGTTCACGCCAGCCCTTGTCCTCGTGCGGCGCGACGTTGTGCAGGGTGCGCACAATCGGCACCCCGGCCAGGCGCAGGCGCAACAGCAACAGGGCCACGCAGACCTGCTTGGCCAGCGTGCCGAGCGCGGTGCGATGCCGCAGCAGGTACTCCGGCCAGTGCAGGTGCAACACGTCGTAGCGCGACAGCAGTGCCGCACGCATCGAGAAGAAACGCAGCTGCACTTGCGGCGGCAGCGCCGCGTAGAGCTGGGTCAGGTAGGGATTGGTGGTCGCGGTCGGGCGTTCGGTGGACAGCAGCACGGTCACCGCCGGCGCAGCCTGCTGCGACGCGCCGTGACGCTGGCTCTCGCCGCTCATCGGCCGCCCTCCGCGCCGTCCAGCGCCAAGTCATACTCGTCCAGATAGGCGCCGACCACGCGGTCCCAGTCGTAGCGATGCGCATAGGCCATCGCCGCTTCGCGCTGCGCGGCGAAGGCCGCATCGGTGCCGCTGGCAAAAGCACGCACCGTGGCCGCGGCGGCCTGCGCATCGGCCGGATCGACCAGCACGCCTTGCCCCGACTCGCGTTGCAGACGCGCGAACGGCGGGATGTCGCTGAGGATCGGCAACAGCCCGGCGCTCATCGCTTCCACCGCAGCCAGGCCAAAGCCCTCGTGCCGCGACAGGCACACGAAGTACTGCGCGCTGCCGAGCAACTGCGCCAGCTGCGCCTGGGTCGGCGCCACCTGCAGGCGCACCCGCTGCTGCAGGCCGCGCTCGGCGATGGCCCGCTGCAGGTCGGCCACGCTGAAGTCGTATTCGCGCCCGGCCACGATCAACTGCCAGGCCGGGTCCTGTGCGGCCAGCGCGCGCACCAGGTCCAGGGTCTCCAGCAGGCCCTTGTTGACCGACCAGCGCCCGAAGTAGATCAGCGTGCGTCCTGGGGTGGCGCTGCCCTGCCCGGCAAACTTGTCCACGTCCACGCCGTTCTCGATCACCCGCAGCCGCTGCGGCGCGACCACCTGCGAGAACAGTTGGCCGTCGTTCTCGCTGGTCGCCACCACCCGCGCATAGGCGAGCGCCGAGGCGCGGGTGAGGGTCTTGAACCAGAGCATCTTCAGGCGCGAGGCGTAGGTGGTATGGAAGAAACCGCCATGGGTGGAGACGATCATCGGCACACGGTGCAGCGGCCGGGTCAGGGCCAGGAAGTCGTAGAAGAAATCGATGCCGTGCACGTGCAGCAGATCGGCGCCGCGCACCGCCGCCAGCACCGACGGCGCCAGCGGGTAGCGCGAGGAGCCGCGGTACGGCAAGCGCACGATCGGCACGCCCTGATGACTATCGCGCGGCGCCAGGCGCTGCTGCGAATCGGTGAACACCCGCTCCAGGCTCACCACCTCCACCTGGTCGCGTCCCTGCTGCAGATGGCGGCGGGCGATGTTCAGCACCACTTCCTCCATGCCGCCCACCGAGGGATGGAACTGGCGCACCACATGCACCACCTTCATGCCCGGCCTCCGTCGCGCCTGTGCGCGGTCCGCAGCGTCGCCATCATGCCGTCGCTCCTGCGACCGCGCTGCGCCGCACGCCGATCATCCACGGCGCGACCCGCACCAGCACCGCGCGGATCGGCACGCTGGCCAGCACCGCCAGCACGCTCACCGACACCGCCCAGGCCGGTCCCCAGGCATCGCCGCGGACCAGGCCGGTGCGGGCGGCGACGCCGGCCATCACCGAGAACAACAAGGTGTGCGTGCACAGGATCAGCAAGGTATTGCGTCCGATCCACTGCAGCCAGGCCCAGCGCTGCACCAGGCCGGCGATGCACAAGGCCATGGCGCTGCCGAGCAGGCTGGCGGCGAGGAAGCCCAGCGGCGAATCGCCGAACTTGAGCAGGTTCACGTCCACGCGGCCGTTGTGCCAGGCGATCGCGAACCAGGCCGCGCCCAGCAGCACCGCCGCCAGCGCATTGCCGGCCGGCCGTGCCGGCCACCAGTGCGCGCGCGTCGCGGCGAGTGCGCCGATCGCGAAGAAGCACAGCGCCACCGGCAGCACGTCCAGGGAGAACGGCAGGCGCATGTCCTGCCCCGGGAACCAGCAGGCCCAGCCCCAGGCCAGCGGCAGCGACAGCCCGGCCAGGGCCTGCACCGACAGCGTCCGCCGCAGCGCCAGATACGCCAGCGTGGTCACGAACAGCGCCGGCAGGAACCACAGCGCCGGCATCACGTAGAGTTTGGGGCCGATGCCGCTGACCAGGCCCAGCAGCGGCTCCCACCAGGGCCGGTCGCCCCACAGCTGCGCCTTGCTGCCGATATGCCGGGTCAGCGTCCAGTACGCGTAGGCGACGAAGAAGAACGCCAGATACGGCAGCAACAGGCTGCGCGCCAGCTTGCCGACCGTGGCCAGAGTCAGTGGGCGATTGCCGAAGGCCTCGCCGACCCAACCCGACAACAGGAAGAACATCGGCACGTGGAAGCTGTAGGCCAGGATCACGTAGGCGTGCGGAATGCCCTTGGCATGGCCGAACACCACCAGCAGGATCGCAATCGCCTTGGCCGCGTCGATGCGCATGTCGCGCGGCACGCTCGCGCGTGCGCTGCGCGCCTGCGCCGGCACGGACGTGGAAACGGCCGTGGCGGGCGCGCTCATGCCGGCACCGCCGGAATCCGCGGGACCGGTGCCGGCCGCGGCGGCACCGGGGACGCATCGCGCAACTGCGGCGTCATCTGCCACAGGCAGCCGCACACGAACCACCACAGCGCCGCGGTCTTGATCGAGAAGTAGCCGTTGGAGACCAGCAAGCTCAGCGAGAACGCGAAGATCAGCAGGTTCTTGAACAACTGCCCTTCGATGGTGCGCATCAGCATCGCGAACGAATAGGCCAGCAGGAACGCCAGCACCAGCAGCACCGACTGCGAGGAGATGAAGTAGGCGATGCCGCTGTCGAAGTAGCGGTACGGCTGGTCCACGTCCAGCCCCATCCACGCATCGGCGCTCATCCTGCGGATCGAATCGACGGTGAAGAACACCCGTCCCAGCGTGGTGTCCTCATAGCTCTGGATGCCCGAGGCCCACACCAGCAGCCATGCACCGCCCATCACCGCGAAGAAGATCAGGAAGCCCAGGCGCTGATCCATGCGCAGCAGCAACGGACTCAGCAGCGCCATCATCACGCAGGTGCCGGCGGCCAGGCGTCCGTCCGAGGCCACGATCAGGAAGCCGATCATCGCCACCGAGGCGACGACCGCGAACGGCCGCATCCAGCGCCAGAAGGTCAGGAGGATGGCGGTGAAGAAGATGATGAAGTTGCCCATCGTCACCGGCTCGATGAACACCGAGGAGGCGCGCGGCAGGTTCGACGAGGGCAAGAAGTTGCGCGCACCCGGCCGCGTCGCGCTGACGAACAGGTTGCTGTCCTGGTTCCAGAAGCTCGACGCGCTGGCGCCGCGTGCATTGACGAAATAGCTCTTGGGATTGACCACGTCGCCGTAGACCTTGGGCAGCGCCAGTTCGAACACCGCCACCAGCGACACCAGCAGCGCCATGCGCACGAACATGCGCGGCAGCGAGCCGGTATAGGCGGCGCCGAGCAGCAGGAAGGCGAACGGGATCAGCGCATCGCGGAAGAATTTCGGATCCAGCGACCACGCCAGGAACAGGCGCACCAGCATCAGCAGCGCCAACAGCGCGATGCCGGTGAACACCATCGCCAGGCGCTTGCGATCCAGCGCGCGCAGGCCGAGCAGGAAGCAGGCGGCATAGACCGCCAGCTCCACCGCATAGGTCATCGCCGGGCTGACCCGGAACACCTTGGCGTTGATCACCGCCAGCACGAAGTTGTAGCCGATGGCGAACAGCAACACCAGCTCGATCAGCAGGTTGCGGCGCTGCTCGCGCAGCGGCATGTCCGGTGCGCTCAGCATGCGCAGCTCCCTGCGGCGGCGATGCATCGCGCGCCAACGCGGCAGTGCGCCGCCGCCAGGCGCGGCACACGGGTGCCGCGCGCGACGTCATTCGGCGCAAGCGGGACAGAAACGACAGCGACGCGGCGGCGACGCCGGCGCTGCTCACGGTCGGCGGGAAGAAGACGCATCGGGCGCATCAGTAGGCGGTCTTCTGCCCGAGCACCTTGAACGCGGTCAGCACGATGATCCGCGTGTCCAGCCACAACGACCAACGGCGGATGTAGTCGAGGTCGTACTGGATGCGCTTCTTCATCGTGCGCAGCTCCGGCGTCTCGCCGCGGAAGCCGTTGACCTGCGCCCAGCCGGTGATGCCCGGCTTCACGTAGTGCCGCTGCATGTAGTGGTGGATCAGCTTTTCGTAGTGGGTGTTGTGCTGCGCCGCATGCGGACGCGGCCCCACCACCGACATGCTGCCGCCCAGGACGTTGAACAGTTGCGGCAGCTCGTCCAGGCTGGTCCGGCGCAGGAACGCACCGAAGCGGGTCACCCGGCTGTCGCCGCGCGTGGCCTGCACCACCACCTCGCTGGGCTCCTGCTGCACGCGCATGGAGCGGAACTTGTACATGTAGAACTCGCGCCCGCCCAGGCCGTGGCGGCGCTGGCGGAAGAACACCGGGCCCGGCGAACTCAGCTTCACACCCACCGCGATCGCCAGCATCAGCGGCCACAGCACGGCCAGCGCGGCCAGGGCCACCAGCTTGTCCTGCAGCGCCTTGGCGACCACGAAGTAGGTGTTGCGGTCCACGCCGCCCTGGCGCAGGTTGATCACCGGCACATTGCCGATCTGGTCGCCGGACTGGTTGAGCATGCCGAAGTCGAACAGGTCGGGGATCAGCCGGACCTGGATCGGATAGCGGTCCATGCGCTGCAGCAGTTGTTTGATGTGGTCGCGTTCGCCCAGCGGCAGCGAGATCCACACCTGCTCGACCTGGTGGTCGTCGAGGTAGTCGATCAGCGCGTCCGCGGTGCCTTCGCCCAGGCACTGCAGCTTCTGCGGATGGTCGGCCACCGACAGGTCGTAGTCGCTGCTGAAGTAGCCCATCACCTGCATGCCGACCCAGGGATTGCGGCTCAGGTAGTTGTGGATCTTCACCACCGGATGGCGCAGGCCGACCACCACCACCCGCTGCACGTCCACACCTTCGGAGCGCAGCCGGTTGAGCACGCCGCGCACCACCGTGCGCGAGAGCAGCAGCGTCGCCAGGCTGGTGACGAACCAGGTGCCGATCCACAGCCGCGAGACCTGCTGACCAAACTGCACCACGAAGGCGTGCACCGCGAACAGCGCGAACACGCCACCGCAGGCCAGGCTCAACACCATCATTTCGCGCAGCAGGCCGCGCCCGCGCCAACTGCGGTACAGCGGGAACAGCGCGAAGCAGATCACTGCGTACAGCAGGGTGGTGCCGATCGCCACCCGGTACGCCGGTTCCGGCATCCAGGTGCCGAACAGCAACCGATGGGTCAGCAAGGCGCCGCCGACCATGACGGTCAGGTCGGAGACGCGCAGCAGGATGTCTGCCGCGGCCGCGTACTTGGACAGCATGCGCGGCGAGGAGGTCGTATAGGTGGCGCTACTCAGGTCTGCCAAAAGCATGATCGGGATTCCTATCCAAACCCGGTCGATCGGCATGCGGGGGAACATGCGACGCCGCCGGGCCTCGATTTCGCCTGCCTATGGACCGCTGCGGCGCCTCCCTCGCCGACCCCAGGTCCACGGCAGCCCGTGACTACTTCAACAGAAGAACGTCTTCGTACAACCGCGCTGGAAAATAATGGAGCACCTCATTGCCTAGCTGAACCACGTATCACCTCACTGAAGACTGTGCGTCGAACCGATGCCGATGTGTGCGTTGCGGCACGCGCTCGCGCCATGCGCGGTGCGGCGCGCCATCGCGCTGCGACATCACGCCGAAGCCGCCGCCGCGGCTTCGGTCTCGCGGATGAAGTAGCGCACCAGCGCCACCGCCACCGCCAGGAACAAGCCGAACACGAAGGCCAGCGCCAGGCCGAGCAGCTTCTTCGGCGAACTCGGCTTGCCCGGCACATCGGCGCGGTCGACGATGGAAATGTTGTTGGTGCCCACGTTGCCGACCACGCCGATCTCCTTGTAGCGCTGCAGCAGCGCGTCGTAGAGCTGGCGGTTGGTATCGGCCTCGCGGCGCAGCATGGTGTAGCGGATGCTGCGGGTCTGCAGGTCCAGTTCGTCGTTCTTCAGTGCGGCGATGCGGTCGGCGAGCAGCGTCTCCTGCTGCCGCGCCGCTTCGTAGTCGTTCTTCAGCGCACCGCGGATGTTGGCGATCTCGTCGGCGATCTGCCGCTTGGTCTCGGCGATCTGGTTCTGCAGGCGCTGCATTTCCGGATAGCCGGGCTGGAACGTGGCCAGCTTCTGCTGGTAGTCGGCGGTCAGCTTGGCCTGTTCGGTACGCAGGCTCTGGATCAACGGGTTGCTGACCACCTGCGGCAGGCCCATGCCGTCGCCGATGCCGGCCTGGCGCCAGGCCGCCTCGGCCTTGATCCGCGCGTCCTGCGCCGCGGCCAGGCGCACATTCAGTTCGCTCATGTTCTGCGTCGGCAGCGACGGCTTGTCCTCGCCCATCGACACGATCTGTTCCTGGCTGGAATAGTCGACCGCGTTCTTCTCCGACTCCTCGACCTTGTCGCGCAGTTGCGCCAGGCGCTCGGACAGGTAGCGCGCCGCGAACGAGGACGCCTGCAGCCGGCGTTCCTGGGTCGAGGCGATGAACATCTTGGCGTAGGTGTTGGCCACGCGCGTGGCCAGCACGCGATCGGGCGAATCGAAATTGATCCGCACCAGGCGCGAGTCGCGGACCGGCTCGATGGTCAAGGCATCCAGCACCGGTCCAACCAGCGCATTCTCGGCCGCGGCGGCCCGCGCCTGCGGCGTCGGCGCACGCCCGTCGCCGTTGTCCTGCAGCTTCTCCAGGGCTTCGTCGACCAGCGGCTTGAACGCCGGCGCCTGGGTCAGCTTGGCCTCGCGGATCACCTGCCGCGCCAGCGAACGGCTGCCGAGCAGTTCGTACTGGGTCTGGTAGAAGTCGCGGTCCTGCGGCGACTCCACCGGCATCAGATTGGCGACGTTGGCGACGTTGAGCGATTCGCGCTCGATCTGCAGGACGCTGGTGGCGCGGTACTTGGGCGTCATCAGCAACATCACCAGCAGCGCCAGCAGCACCACGGCGGCGGTGATGCCGACGATCAGCCAACGCTGGCGGTACAGCGCATTCCAGTAATCCAGCAGGCCGATGTCGGCCGGGCTCAGCGGCGCGGCCACCGGGCGCGGACGCGACGCGGAGGTGGGAGGCAAGGTGGAGGCGCTCATCGGTAGGCCCTCCAGACCATCACGAACGGGGTCAGTTGCACCACGGTACGCAGCAACACCAGCGCATCGGAGCGGTACACCACCACGATGTCGCCGCCGTAGATCGCCGGATCGGGCGCCGCGCCCTTCTGGATATCGCGCAGATCGAAACGGGCCAGCATCTTCTGCCCGCCGACGGTACGGAACACCACCACGTTGCCGCGGCTGGCCACGTCGCTGACGCCCTTGCCCAGCGACAACGCCTGCTGCAGGGTCAGCGCGGAGCCCTGGATGGGATAGATGCCCGGCTCGCTGACCGCGCCGGTGACCGTGACCCGGTTGCCGGTGAACTCGTCCACCAGCACCGACACCTGCGGATTCTGCAGATAGCCGTTGCGGTAGCGGTCGGCGATCTCCTTCTGCAGGGCATTGACGCTGGAGCCGGCGGCCTTGACGTCGCCGATCAGCGGCAGCGAGATGCGGCCCTCGTTGTCGACCCGCACCTGGCGCTCCAGATCGTCGACCTGGAACACCTTGACCGTGAGCAGGTCGCCCGGGCCGAGCAGGTATTCCGGCTTGCCCATGGACGCGGCAAGCGGATCGCCCGGCGGCAGGTCCGAACGCATCGCCGGCCCGCTGTTGCATGCCGACAGCAGCGCCAGGCAGAAAAGGGCCAGCGCCCAATGGAAGGTCACGGAGAGTTTACCCATGCGCGATGCTGATGCCCTCTGTCGAATGGTTTTCGAAGCGCCGCACTCGTCCAGCCGGCCAGGGTTCCCTCCCGGCCGGAGAATGATCACGGTGTCAATTCCTGCCTGGGACGAACGGCCCTGGCCAACAGCGAAGCTTCGTGTTGCAACGCACTATGGCACAGGCATCTGCCGTCACCAAGGCGTTACCCGACATTTTTTTGACGCAGTAACAGCAAGGTTCAACTACATGTCCGGCGATTCAGCCTGGCAAGGGCCTGTGAACGTTCCATCGACGCGGTGTTAACGTGACCAATGTCAATGCATTGACGCTGCATTGCTCCCAGTTCTGACGGGGCTTTCCGTTCCGGCTGGGCGACGGCGCGACGCTGGAACGGCGCACTCCGGCGCTTTTTGTCTACGGCGACGTACTCGCCGCCCCTCGCGGCGTTACAGATCGCCACGTGTGGCGACCCCGACACGCAACCGGCATGCGCGCCTGGCGTCCAGCCGGGCGTCCAAACGCCGCATCCCGATCAGCTCTCCAGCCAGCCCCAGCCTTCCTCGCGACCAAAACAAAAAGGCCCATGTCATGGACATGGGCCTTCGAAAGATGGTCGGGGTAGCCGGATTCGAACCGACGACCACTAGTCCCCCAGACTAGTGCGCTACCAGGCTGCGCTATACCCCGATGTGTTGCGTCTCCGCCGTCATGGCGGACCCACCTTGCGGCGAGCTGGCGATTATAGCGGGTTTGCGGCGGCCATTCCTAGCGTCAGCGAGCGCCGCGCCGCCTCACCGCCGCAGCAACTGCAGGACTTCTTCCAGCTCCTGCCGCACCTGCTTGATGATCTGGTTGCTCAGCGCCGATTCCTGGCGGGCACCCTCGCCTTCCAGGCGCAGCCGCGCGCCGCCGATGGTGTAGCCCTGTTCGTACAGCAGGCTGCGGATCTGCCGCACCATCAGCACGTCGTGGCGCTGGTAGTAGCGTCGGTTGCCGCGCCGCTTGACCGGTTCCAGGCTGGGGAATTCGGTTTCCCAGTAGCGCAGCACGTGCGGCTTGACGTCGCACAGCTCGCTGACCTCACCGATGGTGAAGTAGCGCTTGGCCGGAATCGGCGGAAGTTCGCGGTTACTGCCCGGGTCCAGCATAAGCCTCCACTCGCTCCTTGAGCTTCTGTCCAGGACGGAAGGTCACCACCGTCCGCGCCGAAATCGGGATCTCTTCGCCGGTCTTGGGATTGCGGCCGGGCCGTTGGTTCTTGCGGCGCAGGTCGAAGTTGCCGAAACCGGACAACTTCACCTGCCGCCCCTGCTCGAGCGCATCGCGCAGCACGTCGAAGAACGCATCGACGAATTCCTTGGCCTCGCGCTTGTTCAGCCCGACTTCGTCGAACAACCGCTCGGCCATTTCCGCTTTGGTCAACGCCATTGCCCTGCTATCCCCTGTACGTCTCAACCACGCATCCGCGCGTCGTGTTCGCGCGCCAGCGCGGCCACGGCATCGGCGACCACCGCCTCCACGTCGCGGTCTGTCAGAGTGCGCGTGTTGTCCTGCAAAATCAAGCCCATAGCGAGACTCTTGCAACCAGCCTCGACCCCCGCGCCGACGTAGCGGTCGAACAGCACCACCTCGCGCAGCAAGGGCCCCACCGCCGCACGCACGCTGCGCGCCAGCGCCGCCCAGCTCACCGCGTCCGGCACCACGAAGGCCAGATCGCGACGCACCGACGGGAACCGCGACAACTCGGCGGCGCGCGGCAGGGCGCGCGCGGCCAGCGGCGCCAGGTCCAGCTCGAACGCCAGCACGTCCACGTCGATCTGCATCGCCTGCAGCAGCCGCGGATGCAACTGGCCGATCCAGCCGATCCGGGTCTCGTCGCGATAGACGTCGGCCGAACGGGTCGGATGCGCGAACGGATGCGTCGACGCACGGTAGTCCAGGCGCGCGCCAGAGGCCGCGGCCAATGCATCCAGGTCGCCCTTGAGGTCGTGGAAATCCACCTTGCGTGCCGGCAGGCCCCACTGCAGGGCGTCGGCATCGCCGCACACGGCCGCCGCCACGCGCTGGGTCTCGGTCGGCGCCGTGCCGGCCTCCGACGCCGCGGCGAACACCTTGCCCAGCTCGAACAGGCGCACGCGCCCGGCCTGGCGCGCGACGTTGCGGCCCAGCGCAGCGACCAGCCCCGGCAACAGCGACGGGCGCATCACCGCCAGTTCGGCGCTGAGCGGATTGGCCAGGGCGACGCGCCCGTCGTGCAGGCCCCACTGGTCCAGCAGCGCGGCATCGACAAAGGCGTAGTTGATGGTTTCGAGCAGATCGCGCGCCAGCAACTGGCGGCGCACGCTGCGCTCGTCCAGTTGGATCTCGCTGTCCATGGCGATACGCGTGGCGCCGCCGGGCAAGGTGGTCGGCAGGCGGTCGTAGCCGTGGATGCGCGCCAGTTCCTCGATCAGGTCCTCTTCCAGGGCGATGTCGAAGCGACGGCTCGGCGCGGTGACCTGCCAGCCATCGGCCGAAGCGGCCACGTCCATGCCCAGCGCGCGCAGGATACGCTCCACGTCGGCATCGGCGATCTCGATGCCGAGCACGCGCAGGATGCGCGCGCGGCGCAGCGCGATCGGCGCCGGCGTCGGCAGGAACTCCGGCAACTCGGCCTCGACCACCGGGCCGGCACGTCCGCCGGCCAGCTCCAGCACCAACCGCGTGGCCAACTCCAGCGCCTGCCGCGGCAATGCCGGGTCCACGCCGCGCTCGAAACGGTGACCGGCATCGGTGTGCAGGCCGAGCTTGCGGCCGCGGCCCATGATCGCCGCCGGGGCGAAATGCGCGGCCTCCAGGAACACGTGCCGGGTGGTCTCGGTGACACGGGTGGCCTGGCCGCCCATCAACCCGGCCAGCGCCACCGGCCGATCGGCATCGGTGACCAGCAGGAACCCCGGATCCAGCGCGGCCTCGCGGCCATCGAGCAGGGTCAGGGTCTCGCCGGTGCGCGCGTGGCGCACACCGACCGGGCCCTGCAACGTGTCCAGGTCGAACGCATGCATCGGCTGGCCCAGTTCCAGCATCACGTACTGGGTGATGTCCACCAGCAGCGACACCGGGCGCACGCCGCTGCGGCGCAGGCGCTCGGCCATCCACAGCGGCGTCTTCGCCGCCGGATCCAGGTCCTCGACCACGCGGCCGCAGTAGCGCGGCGCGTCGGCGCCCGCCGCCAGCGCGACCGGCAGCGTGCGCGCGCTGCTCACCGCGGCCGGCGCCACCACCAGCGGCAGCACGTCGCTGCCGCAGGCCGCGGCCACGTCGTAGGCGATGCCGCGCACGCCGAAGCAGTCGGCGCGATTGGGGGTGAGCTTGATCTCGATGCTGGCGTCGGGCAGGCCCAGATACTCGGTCAGCGCCTGGCCGATCGGCGCATCGTCGGGCAGTTCGAACAGGCCCGACGCGTCGCTGTCCAGGCCCAGCTCCTTGGCCGAGCAGAGCATGCCGTTGGATTCGACCCCGCGCAGCTTGGCCGGCTTGATCGCGATGCCGCCGACCTGGGCGCCGACCAGCGCCAACGGCGCAACCAGTCCGGCGCGCGCATTGGGCGCGCCGCAGACGATCTGCAGCAGCTCGCCCTGCCCGGCATCGACCCGGCACACCTGCAGCCGGTCGGCCTCGGGATGCGGCGCGGCCTCGACGATCCGCGCCACCACCACCTGCTGCAGGCCGTCGCCGAGCGACACGACCTCCTCGACCTCCAGGCCGATCGCGGTCAGGGTGGCCACAAGCTGCTCGCGCGTGGCCTGGGTCGGAACGTGGCTACGCAGCCAGTTTTCGCTGAATTTCATTGGGGAGCCGGGATTGGGGATTCGGGAGTGGGGATTCGTAAGAGCGGGTCAAGCGAGATCCGGAAGCCGCGTGGACCCGCTTTCGCGAATCCCCACTCCCGAATCCCGAATCCCCGCCCTCAAGCGAACTGCCGCAGGAACCGCACGTCGTTCTCGAAGAAGGCGCGCAGGTCGTTGACGCCGTAGCGCAGCATCGCGAAGCGCTCCACGCCCATGCCGAAGGCGAAGCCGGTGTAGCGCTCCGGGTCGATGCCGACGTTGCGCAGCACGTTCGGGTGCACCATGCCGCAGCCGAGCACCTCCAGCCAGCGGGTGCTGCCGTCGGGCTGCTGCCAGGCGATGTCGACCTCGGCGCCGGGTTCGACGAAGGGGAAGTAGCTGGGACGGAAGCGCATCTGGAAATCGCGCTCGAAGAACGCGCGCACGAACTCGGCCAGGGTGCCCTTGAGGTCGGCGAAGGTCGCGTGCTCGTCGACCAGCAGGCCTTCGACCTGGTGGAACATCGGCGAGTGGGTCTGGTCGCTGTCGCTGCGGTAGACCTTGCCGGCGGCGATCATGCGCAGCGGCGGCGCATGCTCACCCATGTAGCGCACCTGCACGCCCGAGGTATGGGTGCGCAGCAGGCGGCCATCGCCGAAATAGAAGGTATCGTGCATCGCCCGCGCCGGGTGGTGCGGCGGGAAGTTCAGCGCCTCGAAGTTGTGCCAGTCGTCCTCGATCTCGGGGCCGTCGGACAGTTCGTAGCCCAGCCGCGCGAAGATCTCGGTGATGCGCTCCAGGGTGCGGGTGACCGGATGCAGCCCGCCGCGTTCGCCGCGCCGGCCCGGCAGGGTCACGTCGATGCGCTCGGCGGCCAGGCGTGCGTCCAGGGCCGCGGTTTCCAGCAGCGCGCGGCGCTCGGCCAGCGCGGCGGATACCGTGTCGCGCGCGCGATTGATCGCCTCGCCGGCCAGCTTGCGCTGCTCCGGCGCCAGCGCGCCGAGCTGCTTGAGCTGTGCGGTGATGCTGCCGCTCTTGCCGAGCAGCGCGACCCGCAGTTGCTCCAGCGCCTCCGGACTCTGCGCCGCGGCGATGTCCGCCAGCGCCTGCCCGCTCAGGGAATCGATCTCACTCATTGCACTCGCGCCTCACTGCTCCGGCCGAACCCGTGGCCACCGTGTCCCGCCGATGCGGAACCTCCCTACCCGGCAGGCGCCCCGTCGCCGGGACGCCCAAAAACGCAAAAGGGGAAGGACTTGCGCCCTTCCCCTGCATGACTGCGATTGCTCCCGCCGAACACCCGCACATGGATGTGCGGGTTTCTGCGGGGACTCGCACTTATGCCGCCAGCGCGCCCTTCGCCTTCTCCGCCAGGGCGGCAAAGCCCTGCGCGTCGTGCACGGCGATGTCCGCCAGCACCTTGCGGTCGAGGGTGATGCCAGCCTTGAGCAGGCCGTTCATGAAACGGCTGTAGCTCATGCCGTTGATGCGGGCCGCCGCATTGATGCGGGTGATCCACAGCGAACGGAAATTGCGCTTCTTCTGCTTGCGGCCGATGTAGGCGTACTGCTGCGCCTTGATCACCGCCTGCTTGGCAACGCGGAAGACCTTGCGACGGGCGTTGTAATAGCCCTTGGCGAGGTTCAGAACTTTCTTGTGACGACGGCGCGCCTGGACGCCACGCTTGACTCGAGCCATGGTTCAGTCCTCAGAGGTAGGGAAGCATACGGTCAAGACGGCCTGCGTCCTCGGCACGGACGTGGTTCGTCTGCCGCAGGTTGCGCTTCCGCTTGGTCGCTTTCTTGGTGAGGATGTGGCTACGGTTGGCGTGGCCGGCCTTGTACTTGCCGGAGGCGGTCTTGCGGAAACGCTTGGCCGCCGCCCGGTTGGTCTTGATCTTGGGCATTGCAATGTCCTTGATGGTGTTTTGTCACTGGTCAGGGCGGTGGCTGCGCCACACTTTCCGTCCGTGCCCTTACCTGCTTGTAAGCCCTTGATCCACTGAGGATCCGGGCGGGTCCTATTGCCGCGCGAGCGGCAAACCCGATGAACTGGGCCGCGCATTATGCCAGGGCTTGGAATGCCTTGCAAATCATGCAGTTTGGGTGGCGCGCACTGGCGCGCCGCGATTCGGGAATGGAGCATCGGAAACGGCGCGCACGACGCAACCACGCAGCCTGCGTCGGGGCAAAAACGCCGGGATTACGATGCCAGTGGGCGCCGTGGGCGCCCGGTTGGTCGCGCGCCCGCGTTGGGCGGGGCGCGATCCTGGCCTGCGTCAGCGCTTCTTCGGCGCGATCATCATCACCATCTGCCGGCCTTCCAGGCGCGGACGCGATTCGATGACGATGTCTTCGCCCAGATCGGCCTCGATCCGCGCGGCCATTTCGCGGCCGAGCTCCTGATGGCTCATCTCGCGACCGCGGAAGCGGATGTTGACCTTGACCTTGTCGCCTTCCTCGATGAAGCGGCGCATGTTGCGCAGCTTGATCTGGTAATCGCCTTCGTCCGTGACCGGACGGAACTTGATTTCCTTGATCTCGACCTGCTTGGTCTTCTTCTTGGCTTCGTTGGCCTTTTTCTGCTGCTCGAACTTGAACTTGCCGAAGTCCATGATCTTGCAGACCGGCGGATCGGCCTGCGGCTGGATCTCGACCAAGTCGAGTCCGTCCTCTTCGGCCAGCGCCAGCGCTTCGTCGCGGGTCAACACGCCGACCATCTCGCCGTCCGCGCCGATCACGCGCACGCGCGGCACGCGGATCTCTTGGTTCTTGCGGTTCTGTTTGTTGTCAGGGGTACTGATGTTGCAATCTCCCAGGGGAATCGGACTGGTGCGGACGGAGGCTCCGTCCGCGCCAGGGTGGTGTCACGCCAACTGCTCGGCGCGCAGCCGTTCGGCGAAGGCGGCGACCGACATGGTGCCCAGATCCTCCCCCGATCGCGTACGGACCGCAATCGCGCCGTTTTCCGTCTCGCGGCCACCTGCGACCAACAGGTACGGCACCCGCTGCAGCGTGTGTTCGCGAATCTTATAACCGATTTTTTCGTTCCGCAAATCGGCCTCGATGCGGAAGCCTTGATTTGCAAGGAGTTTCCGCACGTTGTCTACATAGTCTGCCTGCGCGTCGGTGATGTTCATGACCACGGCCTGCACCGGCGCCAGCCAGGCCGGGAACATGCCGGCATGGTGCTCGATCAGGATGCCGATGAACCGCTCCATCGAGCCGACGATGGCCCGGTGCAGCATGACCGGATGTTTCTTCTGGCTATGCTCGTCCACGTACTCGGCGCCGAGGCGGCCGGGCATCATGAAATCCACCTGCATGGTGCCGAGTTGCCAGGTGCGGCCGATCGCGTCCTTGAGGTGGTACTCGATCTTCGGGCCGTAGAAGGCGCCCTCGCCCGGCAGTTCCTGCCACTCCACCCCGCAGGCGCCGAGCGCGGCGCGCAGCGCGGCCTCGGCCTTGTCCCAGGTGGCGTCGTCGCCGAGGCGCTTTTCCGGGCGCAAGGCGATCTTGATCTGGATGTCGTCGAAGCCGAAGTCGCCGTACACCTTCAACGCCTGCTGGTGGAAGGCGGTGACCTCGGCCTCGATCTGCTGCTCGGTACAGAAGATGTGGCCGTCGTCCTGGGTGAAACCGCGCACGCGCAGGATGCCGTGCAGCGCGCCGGACGGCTCGTTGCGATGGCAGGCGCCGAACTCGCCGTAGCGGATCGGCAGGTCGCGGTAGCTGTGCAGGCCCTGGTTGAACACCTGCACGTGGCCCGGGCAGTTCATCGGCTTGACCGCGTAGGTGCGCTTCTCCGATTCGGTGAAGAACATGTTGTCCTGGTAGTTGTCCCAGTGGCCGGACTTCTGCCACAGCGACACGTCCAGGATCTGCGGGCAACGCACCTCGCCGTAGCCGCTGTCGCGGTAGACCTTGCGCATGTACTGCTCGACCACCTGCCAGATCGACCAGCCCTTCGGGTGCCAGAACACCAGGCCCGGGCCCTCTTCCTGCAGGTGGAACAGGTCCTGCTGCTTGCCGATCTTGCGGTGGTCGCGCTTGTCGGCTTCCTCCACGCGCAGGATGTAGGCCTCGAGTTGCTTCTTGTCGGCCCAGGCGGTGCCGTAGATGCGCTGCAGCTGCTCGTTCTTGGCGTCGCCGCGCCAGTAGGCGCCGGAGATGCGGGTCAGCTTGAAGGCTTTGAGGAAGCGCGTGTTCGGCACGTGCGGACCGCGGCACATGTCCACGTATTCCTGGTGGTAGTACAGGCCCATCGCGGTGACGTCGTCGGGCATGTCCTCGATCAGGCGCAGCTTGTAGTCCTCGCCGCGCTGCTTGAACAGCTCGATCACCTCGGCGCGCGGAGTGACCTTCTTGATCACGTCGTAGTCCTGCGCGATCAGTTCCTGCATGCGCTTCTCGATCGCCGCCATGTCCTCGGGGGTGAACGGGCGCTCGCTGTAGATGTCGTAGTAGAAGCCCTCGGCGATGACCGGGCCGATCACCATCTTGACCTCGGGATACAGCTGCTTGACCGCGTGGCCGACCAGGTGCGCGCAGGAGTGGCGGATGATCTCCACGCCCTCGGCGTCCTTGGCGGTGATCAGGCGCAGGCTGGCGTCATGGTCGATGAGGTCGCAGGCGTCGACCAGGCGGCCGTCGACCTGACCGGCGATGGTGGCCTTGGCCAGGCCGGGGCCGATGGACTGGGCCACGTCCATGGGGCTGACGGGATGTTCGAATTCGCGGCGGCTGCCGTCGGGGAGCGTAATCGTGATCATGGGAGTCGGCGAAAAGGGAAACGGGGGGACGGCGTCCACGCCATCGTGGTGGCAGTCGAGGCAGGGCGCGGGACAGAAAGAAGGCGCCACAAGGGCGCCTGCTCGGACAGCCTTGGGCGGGAACTCAAGCGAGGGCGGTGGTAGTGCTCATGTCGCACGCTCGGCCGGCGTCGCCGCGGGCCACCCAGGTCCGGATCAGGTGATTGGGACGATGGTAAACCACTCTTTTTCAAAACGATACCTTTTGGCAACTGCCTGAGGCCCGCGAAGAGAGGACGCCACCACCCTTCTCGCTGCAGCGCAGCAAGAGCTGCAGCAGGCGCCATGGCATGCTTCGACCACGTTTTCTCCGCAACGGACGCGCCATCATCAAAGGCAAGGCCACATCGCTGGACATCGCCTACCTGGCAGGCGTATCGCAACCCACGGTCTCGCGCGCGTTGCGCGGCAGCCCGGCGGTCAATGAGCAGACTCGGCGCAAGATCCTGGCGATCGCGCGCGAGCTGAACTACAAGGTCGACAAGCACGCCTCCAGCCTGCGCCTGCGCAATGCCGGCACCCTGGCGCTGCTGTTCTTCGAAGATCCGACCACCGACGACTCGCTGATCAACCCGTTCTTCCACTCGATGCTGGGCTCGATCACCCGCGCCTGCGCCCGCCATGGCTACGACCTGCTGGTGTCGTTCCAGCAGTTGTCGGACAACTGGCGCGCCGACTACGGCGACAGCCAGAAGGCCGATGGCCTGATCCTGCTCGGCTACGGCGACTACCTGCAGGCGCAGCAACGGCTGCAGCACCTGGTCGACCAGGGCACCCATTTCGTACGCTGGGGCGCAGTGCTGCCCGGGCAGCCCGGGGTGTCGATCGGCAGCGACAACTTCCAGGGCGGGCACGACATCACCGCACACCTGCTGGCGCAGGGCCGCCGCCGCGTCGCCTTCCTCGGCGACGCCTCCAACCATTACCCCGAGTTCCTGGAGCGCTACCGCGGCCATCTGCAGGCGCTGCACGCGGCCGGCGCCGAGGCCACGCCGGCACTGCAGGTCGATGCGATCACTACCGAGCAGTCCGGCTACGAGGCCGCCCTGGCCCTGCTGGGGCGCGGCGAGCGCTTCGATGCGCTGTTCGCCGCCAGCGACCTGATCGCGATCGGCGCGCTGAAAGCCTTGCGCGAGCACGGCCTGCGCGTGCCCGAGGACGTGGCCCTGGCCGGCTTCGACGACATTCCTGTCGCCGCCAGCGTCGATCCGGCGCTGTCGACGGTGCAGCAGGACACCAAGCTGGCCGGTGCGGTGCTGGTGGACACCTTGCTGGCGCAGATCGCCGGGCAGCCAGTGAGCAGCCGCACCCTGCCGGTGACGCTGGCGCTGCGCGGTTCTTCGCTGCGCAGTTGACATTGCCGGCCTGCGTCACGGCAGCGCATCGGCCTGTCAGCTGCCTGAAAGGGCCGGAACCCGACGCGAGGCGCCCACGCCGGGTCCTGCAGGCAGGCGCGACGACGCAACGCCTGCCACGTCGCGCTCAGGGCGTCGGCGCAACCCCGTCCTTGGCCGCCATCAGCCAGCGCAGCCGCGCGCGCAGGTCCGGGCGCACGATCAGCGCATCGGACAGGAACACGCGCACGCCGTGTGCCGGCACCTCGGCGCGCAGCGCATCCGTTACCTCGATAGCGCTGCCATCGAAGCCGTCGTGCCAGGCGCCGGGCTGCAGGTAGCGGCGCACCTCCATCGTCCGTGGCGCATCGCTCTTGTTCAGCAGCACCAGTGCGGTCTGGATGCTGCCCGCGTGCTGGAACACCCGGTAGAACACCGCCTCGTCGCCGGATAACTGCAGGTTGAGCTGCAGGCCGCGCTGCAGCGCGGGGCTGCGCTGGCGCAGCGTGGCGATGCGCCGCAACGGCGCGAAGATCGGGCTGGATGGCGCGGCGTTCACCCGCGCCTGACCGAAGTAGTTGCGGTTGCCGGCGTGCTCGGCGCGGCCGCGCATGAAGCCGGTTTCCGAGCCGTAGTAGATCACCGGGATGCCGCGCGCGGTGAACAGCCAGTTGTGCGCGTCGATGAAGCCGGCGTCGCTGGCATCCAGCCGCGCCATGTCGTGGTTGTCGTAAAAGGTCATCAACTCGTACGGATTGGCGTACGGGCCACGCTCCAGATACAGCGCCGGCTGCAGCGTCTCGTAGCCGTGCCGGGCGTGGCCGAACGTCGCCGCCAGTGCCTGCTTGAGCGGGAAATCCAGCACGCTGACGCCCGCATTACTGGCCCAGGTGTGGCCGGCGATCTTGTGCGCGTTGTAGTCGAAGTCCTCGCCGAACATGAACATGCCCGGGCGCTGCGCGCGGATGCGGCGCACGAACTCGTGCCAGAAGCTGTCCGGCATCCAGCCGATGGTGTCGATGCGGAACGCGTCGGCGCCCTGCCCCAGCCACTGCGAGTAAGCGCCGACCAGATACTCCATCACCGCCGGATTGCGCTCGTTGAAATCGGACAACTGCGCCAGGTTGCCGCCGGTGTTGTAGAACGCGTGCAGCGGGTTGTGCGCCGGGTCCAGCTTGGACGGCGGCAGGTTCTGGTGGTCGGCGATGAGTTTGCCGTCGCGGTCGAACACCTGGCCGAACATCGGCTGCCGCTTGGGCATGGTCCAGGCCGGCGAGCCGTGATTGCCGACGATGTCCAGCACCACCTTCAGTTGCTGCGCGTGCATGGCCTGGGTAAAGCCGGCGAAATCCAGCCCCGGGCTCGGCAGATGCTCGTCGAGCTTGTAGAAGTTCACACCCCAGTAGCCGTGGTAGCCGGTCTTGCCGCGGTCGCTCAGCGAGCTGCCCCAGGTGATCGGCTTGCCGCCGGTGAAGGCCTCGTCCGGGTTGTCGACGATGGGGGTGATCCACACCGCGCCGAAGCCCAGGTCGCGGATGTAGCCGGCGTTGTCGACCACGCCCTTGAAGTCGCCGCCGAGGTAGCCGATGTTGTCGCTCTCGCCCGGCGGCGCCGGGATCGGGATGTCGAAGGTGCGGTGCGCGCCGCCCTGGTCGCGATGATCGTTGCCCGGGTCGCCGTTGACGAAGCGGTCGGTGACCACGAAATACACCGCCTCGCTGGCGAACGGCTCCAGCGTGCCGTAGAACTCCTCCTGCGCCGGCGCCTGCGCCTGCGCCGACCCAGCGCAGGCACCCAGCAGGGCCAGCGCCAACAACGACATCCGATCGATCATGCGTTCGCTCCCGAATCCGACGGCACCCACAGCACGCACAGCGCCGCCACCAGCAGGCTGCCGCCGCCGATCGCCAACGCGTACAGCGGCCGGCCATCGAGCCAGTGCGTGAGCACGAAGCCCAGCACGCTGACCGCGACCAACTGCGGGATCACGATGAAGAAATTGAAGATGCCCATGTACACGCCCATCTTCGCCGCCGGCACGCTGTCCGACAGCAGCGCATACGGCAGCGACAGGATCGAGGCCCAGGCGAAGCCGACCCCGACCATCGACAGCAGCAGCCACTGCGGGTCGCGGATCCACAGGAACGACAGCAGGCCGGCCGCGCCCAGGCACAGGTTGAGCAGGTGGCTCACGCGCAGCCCGCAGGCACGCACCAGCAGCGGGATCGCGATCGCCGCCAGGGCGGCGAAGCCGTTGTAGGCGGCGAACAGCACACCGACCCAGTTTGCCCCCTCGTTGTACGCGGCCGAGGTCGCATCGTGGGTGCCGTAGTGGGTCTGGGTGACCGCGGCGGTGGTGTAGATCCACATCGCGAACAGCGCGAACCACGAGAAGAACTGCACCCAGGCCAGCCGCCGCATCGCCTGCGGCATGGTCTGCAGGTCGCAGACGATCGCGGCCAGCATGTGCCCGCGGCGCAGGCGCGGCGCCACGCCCTGCAGCACGCCGTAGCCGAGGCACAGCCCGGCCAGCACGTACAGCATGCGGTCGCCGCCACTGAAGGCGATCGCCGCCGCCCCGGCGATGCCCGCGGCGCACCACAGCGTCGCGGCGACATCGGCGTAGCGCGGCTGCGTCGCCGTGGCGGCCGGCGTGGCGTCGTCGAAACCGTGCAGATCCTCGGGCGGATATTCGCGGGTGCGCAGTACGGTCCAGCCGATCGACAGGAACAGCACCGCGCCGCCGAGATAGAACGCGTAGCGCACCGTCGCCGGCACCTCACCAGGGGCCGCGGTGTTGCTCACCCCCCAGTGCGCCAGCAGCCACGGCAGCATGCTCGCCACCACCGCACCGACGCCGATGAAGAAGCTCTGCATGGCGTAGCCGCTGGCGCGCTGGCGCGCCGGCAACTGGTCGCCGACGAAGGCGCGGAACGGCTCCATCGAGATGTTGATCGAGGCGTCCAGCACCCACAGCGTCCCGGCCGCCACCCACAGCGCCGGCGAGTTCGGCATCACCAGCAACGCCAGCGTGGTGAGCAGCGCACCGACCATGAAATACGGCCGGCGCCGCCCGAAACGGTTCCAGGTGCGGTCGGACAGGTAGCCAACGATGGGCTGCACGATCAGGCCGGTCAGCGGCGCGGCGATCCATAGCCCCGGCACCTGCTCCATGTCCGCGCCCAGGGTCTGGAAGATGCGGCTGGCATTGGCGTTCTGCAACGCGAAGCCGAATTGGATGCCCAGAAAACCGAAGCACATGTTCCAGATCTGCCAGAACGACAGCGCCGGCTTGGCGCGCGGCACGGCGCTCATGGGCGCTCCTCGATCGGGCCGGCCGGCGCGATCAGCAGCGCGGCGACGTCGGCGGCATTGACCACGCCATCGGCGCCACCCTGGCCGCCGGTGTAGCGCGCGAAGTGCTGCAGCGCGCTCATGTTCTGCGCCGGCAGCAAGCGCGCGACGCACCGTTGCCCGGCCTGCAGCGCGAACACCGCCGCCGTGGAGGCCTGCTCGCCGACGCTGTGCGGCATCACCAGCGGCTGCGACTGCGGCGACGCCGCTCCGCACTGCACCTGCAGGCGCTTGACCGCCGCGGTGACACCGGTGTTGATCGGGCCATGCGCATTGACGTAGCGCACGCTCAGCCGGTACGCGCCATCGTGCGGCACCGTCCAGACCCAGTCATCGGCACCCTCCATGCGCGCCGAGTCGCCGATGCAGACGGTAGGGCTATGCAACGACTCCCAACGCGCGCTCTGCCGGGTCAGGCTCAGGCATTGCACGCGCTCGGCCAGCGGCAACAGCGCGCCGTCGGCGCTGCCGGGTCGCGCCTGCCCATCGACGTACAGCACCGTGTCCGCGGCCGCCTGCACACGCCAGCCCTGCGCCTGGCGCCGCACCTGCGGTGCCGGCGGCGCCAGCGGCGCGAAGGCGTCCGCGGCCGTGAGCATTTGCAATGGCGCGCTGCCGCTGCGGCGCGCGACCAGGTCGACGGTGGTCACACCGTCCTGGGTGCGGGTCTCGCCGGCGACCAGCAGGTCGCCTTGCAGCTGCTGCGGCCTCCGCAGCACGATGCGTCGGTCCTTTAGCTGCAATGCGATCTCCTGGCGCTCGCCGAACAGCAGCGGCACCAGGCTGGTCGGCAGCTTGGGCAGCACGCGACCATCGTCCTCGAGGCCGAACACGCCCTCGATCACCATCGCCAGGTAGCCCGCCACCGACCACAGCTGCCGCGGCGAATTGACCACCGGGCCGCTGAGTGGACCGTCGTCGACATGCGCGGCCTGGCTCAGGAATTCGTAGTTCTCCATGTTCGAGCCGGCGAGCGCGGCGCCGCGCAGCAGCGAGCGCACTTCCAGATCGATGCGCGCGCTGTCGTCGGTATGCCGCGCCGCGCGCAGCGCATAGGCGCTGACGAACGGCCAGATCGCCCGATTGTGGTAGATCGGCACCTCGCGCTGCTGCGGCCACACCACCGGGCTGCCCGCCTCCACCGCGGGATAGCGGGCTAGCGCCTGGCGTGCGCGCTCGGCCGGCAGCACGTCGGCCAGCACCGCCAGCGACAGGCCCAGCAGATCGTAGCTTTCGTAGCGCACCGGATGCTCGGCCGTGCCGATGTAGCCGACGTAGGTGCCGCGGTCCTCGCGCCAGAAGCGCTGCGCGATCGCCTTTCGCAGCGCATCGGCCCAGCCGGCATAGCGCGCGGCCGCCTGCGTGTCGCCCTGCTCACGGGCCAGGCGCTCGCCCAGACGCAGCGCCTGATAGTGCAGCACGTTGGTCGACAGCGCGAAGGAACTGGCGATGAAGCCGACGTCCTCGCGAGTCCAGGCCGGATAGGTCTGCTCGCGCCAGTCCAGGAACGAGGTCTCGCCGCGGTACAGGCCGATGCGCGGGTCGAACGCGAACGCGCGGTCCTGCGCCAGCGTGGCGGTGAGCGCGGCACGGGTGTCGGCGGCGAAGCCCGGTTCGTCCAGCAAGTGACGCGCGGCCAGAAACCACACCACGCGGTCGCTGCTCACCGGCCAGCTGCCGCCGGAGCCGGTGTCCTGCGCCACGAACAGCCCCGGCAGCGCATCGGCGCCGCGCATCGGCGACAGCTTGAAGTGCAGCGAGCGCCGCGTGCGCTCGGGATCCAGCCGCGCCAGCGCCAGGTCGGCGGCATAGCTGACGTCGCGGGTCCACACGTAGGGCCAGCGCTCGCCGGTCTGGTAGCAATCGCACGGCAACGGTTTGCCGTGATCGAACGCCGGGTCACGGATCGCCTGGACCTGGTCGTCGCGCAGTTCCTGCTGCGCCAACGCGAACAGCGCATCGAACAACAGGCTGTCGGTCTCGCTGCGCAGCGGCTGCACCGACAGCGTGCGCGTGCCCTGCGCCGCGTGCAGCACAAAGCCGCCGTCGGCGGTGGCTTCGGCCTGCGCGGTCTGGCCGCGCCATTGCAATGACGTCTGTCCAGCAGACGCCGACGCCGCAGCACCCAAGGTGGCGGCCAAGCAGATCATCTTCAGCATCGAAGCGGCAGACCGGCTCGCACCGATCGACCTCCCTCCCTCTTTGCCTGCATGGTGGAAGCGCAGGCCGGCATGCCTGCGCTGCGGTCGCCGCCTCCGCATCGCGGGGCGCTGCGGACATGGTAGACGGGCAGCACCACGGCGCGTGTAGTTGCATACGTATTCATCGCCAAGGCCTCCGGCTGCAAGGAACCGCCTCGCTATAGTCGTTGCGGCGCCACGGTCGCCTTGGGAGGGGATATGCCGCTGCTTCACGCCTCATTGCGCCTGCGCCCGACGCAGCGCCTGCCATCGTGGCTGGCAACGCTGCTGCTGTGCATCGCCCCTGGACTGCAGGCCGCACCGCAGACCGTGGCCAGCATCGATTCGCCGGACAAGATCCTGCGCGTGTCCGTGCAACTGGACGACGGCCGCCCCAGCTATCGCGTGCAGCGCCTGGGCGAGCCGGTGATCGGCGAATCGCGGCTCGGCTTCCAGTTGCGCGATGGCAGCCTGGATCGCGACCTGGCGTTGCTGGACCAGCGCAGCCGCAGCGTCGACGAAACCTGGGAACAGCCCTGGGGCGAGCGCCGCTACGTACGCAATCACTACAACGAGCTGCGCGTGGACCTGGGCGAGCGCGGCGGCCGCCAGCGCCGCTTCGCGGTGGTGTTCCGCGTCTACGACGACGGGCTCGGCTTCCGCTACAGCTTTCCGCAGCAGGCGGGGATGCAGGAGGCGGTGATCGACGAGGAGCTCACCGAGTTCGACATCGTCCCCGACGCGACGGCCTGGTGGATTCCCGCCGGCGCTCCCATTCACTACGAATACCTGTACCGGCGCACGCCGCTGCGCGAAGTGCCGCTGGCGCACACGCCGTTCACCCTGCGCAGCCAGGACGGCCTGCACCTGGCCATCCACGAGGCGGCCCTGGTCGACTACGCCGGCATGTGGCTGCGCCGCGGCGAAGGCCAGCGCCTGCATGCGCAACTCTCGCCGTCGGCGGAGGGCTGGAAGGCCCGCCGTCGCCTGCCCTTCGACACGCCGTGGCGTACGCTGCAGATCAGCGACACCGCCGGCGGCCTGGTCGATTCCAACCTGATCCTCAACCTCAACGAACCCAACGCACTGGGCGACGTGAGCTGGGTGCACCCGGCCAAGTACATCGGCGTGTGGTGGTCGATGCACTTGAACCAGGAAACCTGGGCGCGCGGCCCCAAGCATGCCGCCACCACCGCCAATACCCGCCGCTACATCGACTTCGCCGCGGCGCACGGCTTCCGTGGCGTGCTGGTCGAAGGCTGGAACCCCGGCTGGGACGGCAACTGGGTCGGCAATGGGTACGACTTCGACTTCACCCGCGCCACCGCGGACTTCGACATCGCCGCGCTCAGCGCCTACGCGGCGAAGAAGGGCGTGCACCTGATCGGCCACCACGAGACCGGTTGCGCGGTGGAGCACTACGAGGACCAGCTCGATGCGGCGCTGGACCTGTATGCGCGGCTGGGCGTGGACACCTTCAAGACCGGCTACGTCTGCGACGACGGCCAGGTGGACCGGCGCAATCCGGCCGGCGGCCCGCTGTGGCGCGAATGGCACGATGGCCAGTTCATGGCCCGCCACCATCTCAAGGTGGTGCAGGAGGCGGCCAAGCGCCATCTGTCGGTCAATGCCCACGAGCCGATCAAGGACACCGGCCTGCGCCGCACCTACCCGAACTGGCTCTCGCGCGAAGGCGCACGTGGCATGGAGTACAACGCCTGGGGCGAGCCGCCGAATCCACCGGAGCACGAGGTCAATCTGGTGTTCACGCGGATGCTGGCCGGGCCGATGGACTACACGCCCGGCATCCTCAGCCTGAAGGGCCGCGGCGGACGCGCGATTCCGAGCACGCTGGCACGGCAGCTGGCACTGTATGTGACCCTGTACAGCCCGATCCAGATGGCGGCCGACCTGCCCGAACACTACCTGCAGCACCGCGACGCCTTCCGCTTCATCGAGGACCTGGCAGTGGACTGGGACGACAGCCGCGTGCTCGACGGCGAGATCGGCGATTACGTGACCATCGTGCGCAAGGACCGCCACAGCCGCGACTGGTTCCTCGGCAGCATCACCGACGAACACGGCCGCGTGCTGCCGATCGCGTTGGGCTTCCTCGAGCCGGGCGTGCGCTACCGCGCCGAGATCTACCGCGACGGCGATGCCGCCGACTACCAGCACAATCCGTTCGACTTCGTCCGCGAACAGCGCGAGGTCACCAGCCGCGACCAGTTGCAGCTGAAGCTGGCGCCCGGCGGCGGCCAGGCGATCCGTTTCGTTCCGCTGGATCCGGCGCCTGCATCTGCCGGCTCGGGTGCGCTGCGCTAACGGGGCCTCTTGGCGATGCAGTGCCGCCAGCGGTACAGCGGCGGCGACTGCGCTCTTTGCTTGGCCCTCTTGCCTGGCCCCTTCCTCGTGCGCCAGGCGTCGCGCCAGTGCGCACGAAAGGACAGCGCCGTTGCACGCGGCGTTGGCCTGGATCTGCCGCGCTATCAGCTCCATGGCCGGATAGGCCCACGCGTTCACGCAACCGCTACATCCCCTGCCTCATGGCACCCGAGCATCCACGACAGTCGACATCGGCTGCAGAGCGCAATGCACGTACCCAACGGCACCGGCTTAGCGCCAGGCGCACGACATCGCGATCCTGAAAGCGCTTCCAATGCGATGCAGGCCAGTGAATACGTATGCAGCGGGCGTTCGCGACGAAGCCGCGTGTCTACCATACAGCGCAATCGCGACACCGCCCTGCGGCTGCGCGACACGCATATCCGGCCGCCTCGCCGGTTCAGACATTCGCAAGACAACATTGCCTGGGAGGGGAAAATGTTGAACCACAAGCGCAACGCGCTGACGCTGGCGCTGGCCGTCGCGATGACGCCGATGCTGGCCGCCGCACAGTCCGATACCACCGCCGCCACGCCCAACAATCCGGTGACCGAACTGGACAAGGTCCAGGTGACCGGCATCCGCCGCGGCATCGAGAACGCCATCGCGATCAAGCAGGACTCGACGTCCATCGTCGAGGCGATCTCGGCCGAGGACATCGGCAAGCTGCCGGACGTGAGCATCGCCGAGTCGCTCGGCCGCCTGCCCGGCCTGGCCGCACAGCGCGTCGCCGGCCGTGCCCAGGTGATCAGCGTGCGTGGCCTGTCGCCCGACTTCGCCACCACCCTGCTCAACGGCCGCGAAGTGGTCAGCACCGGCGACAACCGCAGCGTCGAGTTCGACCAGTACCCCTCGGAACTGGTCAACGGCGTGACCGTGTACAAGACGCCCGATGCCGGCCTGGTCGGCCAGGGCCTGTCCGGCACCATCGACATGCAGACCGTGCGCCCGCTGAGCTTCCCGGACCGGGTGATCGCGATCAGCGGCCGCCTGCAGAAGAGCTCGCTCGGCAAGGCCGCCGACGTCGACGCCTTCGGCAATCGCTTCAGCGCCAGCTACATCGACCAGTTCCTGGACAACACCCTGGGCGTGTCGATCGGCTATGCCCACAGCGACATGCCGATCCAGGAGAACCAGGTCGGCCTGTATGAGCCGTGGACGACGCAGAACACCGACAGCGGCAGCCGTCCCGGCTTGGCCCCGGGCACCTACTTCTCCGACGGCATCAAGGCGCTGCGCCGCACCGGCAACAACAAGCGCGACGGCGTGATGGCGACCGTGCAGTTCCGTCCGTCCAGCAGTTGGACCAGCACCTTCGACGCGTTCCATACCGAAGCCGAGCAGATCGATACCGCCAATCAATTCGAGGTCAATCTCAGCAACTTCAATGGCGGCTACACGCCCGGCCTGCTGATCACCAATCCGCAGGTCGACGCCAGCGGCAGCTTCACCGGCGGCACCGCCAGCGGCGTGTATCCGCTGGTGCGCGGCATGTACAACAAGCGCAAGGACAAGATCGACGCGTTCGGCTGGAACAACGAGTTCAACCTCGGCAGCATGCGCCTGATGGCCGACCTCAACTACTCCAAGGCGACGCGCAAAGAACTGAACCTGGAAAACAACCTGCAGCTAGTGCCGATGCCGCAGTTGGACACCGTCGGCCTCGTGGTCAAGCCCAATGGCTTCTCGCAGATCACGCCCGGCCGCGACTACTCCGACCCGAACAGCCTGTTTCTGACCAACACCATCTACGGCTCCGGCTACGGCAAGGTGCCGGAGGTCGAGGACCGCCTGAAGGGTGGCCGCCTGGCGGCGACGCTACCGGCACCGCAGGCGCTGACCTGGTTCTCCGACATCGACGTGGGCGTCAACTACGCCGACCGGCGCAAGCAGAAGACCCAGGCCGAAGGCAACATCCTGCTCGGCGCGCAGGGCGACACCAACATCGCCAACGACCTGCAGTACGACCCGGTCAACCTTGGCTTCGCCGGCATCGGCACCATTCCGGCCTGGAACGTCCCGGCGGCGGTCTCGCGCTACATGAGCTTCAACCCGGTCACCAACCTGGACTATCTGATCCCGAAGTCCTGGACCGTGCAGGAGAAGATCACCACGGCCTGGCTGCGCGCCAACATCAACACCGACATCGGCGAGGTCGGCGTGCGCGGCAACATCGGTGTGCAGTTGCAGCACGCCGACCAGAGCTCGCAGTCCAGCTACTTCGACCAATCGCGTCCCGCCGGCCAGAACGTGCTGCCGATCGATGCCGGCAAGACCTACAACGACTGGCTGCCGAGCCTCAACCTGGCCTTCCTGTTCCCGCACCAGCAGACGCTGCGCTTCGCCGCTGCCAAGCAGGTGGCGCGGCCGCGCGTGGACCAGATGCGCGCCGGCCTGGACTTCGGCGTGGATACCTCCACCGGCAAGCCCGGCGGCAGCGGCGGCAATCCCCTGCTCGATCCGTGGCGTGCCAACGCGCTGGACCTGTCGTACGAGAAGTACTTCGGCGAGAAGGCCTATGTGGCCGCCGCGGTGTTCTACAAGGACCTGAAGAGCTACATCTACACGCAGTCGCGCGACGATTACGACTTTTCCGCCCTGCTCGCCAGCTATGTGCCCCCGCCGGGGATGACCGTACCGGTGCAGACCACCGGCACCTTCTCCTCGCCGCAGAACGGCAAGGGCGGCACCCTGCGCGGCCTGGAGCTGACCGCCTCGCTGCCGCTGGACATGCTCAGCGACAGCCTGCGCGGCTTCGGCGTGCAAGCCAGCGCCACCTTCAACGACAGCGATATCAAGATCGTCGATCCCGAGAGCGCCTCCAGCGTCGGCTCGGCGCCGATCGACCTGCCGGGCCTGTCCAAGCGCGTGTACAACCTCACCGCGTATTACGAGCACAACGGCTTCGAGGCGCGTGTCAGCCAGCGGCGCCGCTCGGACTTCATCGGCGAGATCGGCAACTTCAACGGCAACCGCACGCTGCGCTACGTGGTCGGCGAAAACGTCACCGACGCGCAGGTCAGCTATACCTTCGCCGATGGCAGCACCCTGGCCGGGCTGAGCCTGCTATTGCAGGCCAGCAACCTGACCAACTCGCCCTACCGCACGTATGCTGGCACCAAGGATCGCCCGCTGGAATACGTTGAATGGGGACGCACCTACATGCTGGGCGTGAACTACAAGTTCTGAGTCCCGCGTAAAGGCTGCAGACGACGCCCGCCGGCGCACCCGGCGGGCGTTTTCGTTGGGCGATTGTCGCTTGTGTTTGTGTCGAATGCTGCGGAGTGCGGGGAGGCAACACGATGAGATCAGGATCGCACGGGGCGGCAGGCGTTTTGTCGATTGCGATCAAACCGAGCGGTTTGGAGGGGCTCCGACCTTTTCGCCTGCGAGAAGAACCATACAAGGCGATCGTGCAGTAACTGATAGAAACCTCGCCTCGTCAACGAAGTTCCCAACAGAAAGCCGCGAAAGCGCGGAATGGCTCGCGTCGCTGGAAACGCTGTATCTCGGGAAAGCATAGGCCAATCCTCGAGCGTGCGAGGAAGCGTCATGCATGGACATTCAATGCTGAATTCCGAACCGACCGGCTGACCACACCACAGACGATGCATCATCGCCGACTCGATGCTACGGCAACTGATCGAGGTCAGCACCCCATCGTCAACGACGGATCTCAGCAGAGACGCTGCGAGACCGAGACTGGGGCCTCGCTGGCAAAAGCGGCGTTTCAGGTCACAAAGGTCGGCACGCAGACGTGCTGACCTTGCCGCGATTCCACTATCGCAGCGATGACGGCGGATTCGTAGCCGAGTAGCCGGCGGGATCGACAGCGCGGGGGGAGGCGGCCGTCTGTCGTGTGGAGCAACGAGGCAAGCCTCTGCGCTGACCTTGGTGCCAGGACCGCGCCATTGTCGGCGACGACGCGAGCGCTGACGACCGCACGCACCGGCTGCGAAAACGGCGCGATCACCGCAACATGCCTACAGACACTGGAATTCCGAATCGATCAGGGTCGTTCAATCGAGCGCCAACGCTGCCTCGGCACGCATAAGGCCCTATCCGCGACGCGATGCACACACCGGACTGTCTCTTCGCAGATAAACATCGTTTGCAGTGCCGCAGCCGATCACCGGCGATGCGGCACCTCCCTAGCCAGCAACTACCGACCCGCGCTCACGCGCCCTGCAGACACACCATCGCATAGCCGGGCAAACGCAGACGCTCGCCGACCGCGCCAGGCGCCACGCCCGGTACTTCCAGCACCTCCCAGGCGCCCTGCGGCACCGCCACGTCGACGGCTTCTGCAGACAGATTGAACGCCAGCAGCAGGGTTTGCGCGGCGTGGCGACGCTCGAACATCAGCACGGGCTCAGCCGTCTCGTGAAACACGATGTCGCCCTCGCGCAGCGCCGAATGGTGCTTGCGCCAGGCCAGGAACTCGCGGATCGCACGCAGGACCGACTGTGGATCGGCCTCCTGGGCCGCAACCGACTGTGCGCGATGCGCTGGCGCGATCGGCAACCAGGGCGTCCCGGTGCTGAAGCCGGCCTGTTCGCCGGCGTCCCATGGCAGCGGCGTCCGGCATCCATCGCGGCCCTTGAAGTTCGGCCAGAACGCGATGCCATAGGGATCCTGCAACGCCTCGAACGGCACCTCCGCCTCGCCCAGGCCCAACTCTTCGCCCTGGTAGACGCAGACCGAGCCACGCAGCGAGCACAGCATCGCGATCAGCAGGCGCGCGAAGGCCGGGGTCTCAGTACCCTGCCCCCAACGCGTCACTGCACGTTGCACGTCGTGATTGGAAATCGCCCAACACGGCCAGCCTTCGGTCATCGCCGCTTCCAGGCGCGACACCGTCTCGCGGATGTAGGCGGCGCTGAAATCGTCGGTCAGCAATTCGAAGCTGTAGCCCATGTGCAGGTGACCGGCCCGGGTGTACTCGGCCGTGGTCGCCAGCGAATCTTCCGACGAGATCTCGCCCAGACTCACTGTCCCCGGATAGCGGTCGAGCAGACTGCGCAGCTTCTGCAGGAACGGGAGATTCTCCGCCTGCGTGTTGTTGTAGTAGTGGTATTGGAAGGCGTAGGGATTGTCCGGGCTGAAGCCGCGGCCGACCCGCTTTTCCGGCGGCTTGGGCGGATTGTCGCGCAGCTGCGGATCGTGGAAGCAGAAATTGATCGCATCCAGCCGGAAGCCGTCCACGCCGCGCGCCAGCCAGAACTCCACGTTGTCCAGCGTCGCCTGCTGCACTTGCGGATTGTGGAAGTTCAGATCCGGCTGCGAGGCCAGGAAGTTGTGCAGATAGTACTGACCGCGGCGCGGCTCCCACTGCCACGCCACACCACCGAAGATCGACAGCCAGTTGTTCGGCGGCGTCCCATCCTCGCGCGCATCGGCCCACACGTACCAATCGGCCTTTGGATTGTCGCGGCTCTGCCGGCTCTCCTTGAACCAGTCGTGCTCCACCGAGGTATGGCTGAGCACCTGGTCGATCATCACCTTCAGGCCCAGCGCATGCGCCTTGGCCAGCAGTGCATCGAAGTCGGCCATCGTGCCGAACAGCGGATCGACCTCGCGGTAATCGGCGATGTCGTAGCCGAAATCGGCCATCGGCGATTTGAAGAACGGCGAGATCCAGATCGCATCCACGCCCAATGCCGCGATGTAATCCAGCTTGCGCACGATGCCCGGCAGGTCGCCGATACCGTCGCCGTTGGCGTCGAGGAAGCTACGCGGGTAGATCTGATAGATGACGGCACCGCGCCACCATGGAGCCTGAGACATGCAACGCCCCCCTTCGGGCAGAGATCGCGCGTGCGACGGGCACGCGAAACGCTGCGCTAGAGTAGCGTTGATGCAGGAATTTCAACGGTGCTTGCATACGTATTCAGCACTGCGCCGCTAACGACCTCGATCGCCAGTGTTGGCGACCATATCTTCTCGACATCCCTGATCGCCAATGGCCAATTCGGCTCAGCCGAGCAAAAACACCTAACCAAGCATGTCCACGCTTAGTGTTCCGTTGGCGACATATTTGCCGGCTTTTTCCCCTTCCAACTACCGGAATTCAAAGCACGCGGGCAGACACGCTGATACTGCACGAGCGAATCGTAGTCCTGCGGCGTCCAGGGCTTTCCATACGGATCCTCCGGCTGGCAGTAGGGCATCCTCATGTAAGCTCCGGTATAGGGAGGCAGCGGCATCCAACACTTGCCCGGGTCCTTCTGGCCCTCGGTACAAAACACGAACGGATCGTCGTTCCGATAGCGAAGATGCTCCTGGGGCGATTGAGCCATCGCACTCCAAACCGTGAAACACAGTATCACCAGCAGCAACTTTTTCATGGACTTGCTCCCTTCAAAAATTTCGTCCCGATACTCGTCGTCTTCGACGACTACGCAACCCATCAAATCTGCCAAAACCGGATTGTTGTTACCCTTATCGATCCTCTCGAGCGCACTCCTGCAGCCATCATAGCTTTGGTACGCCACCTAAAAAACCGGGTGAAAAATTCAACCCTTCAAAAAGACTAGAATTTCTTAAAAACAGGCTCTGAACAATCGCTATAAATCACAGAGCATCCAGAGCCACCATTCTTCTTACATATATCCACGGCCGCCGATTTCGCTGTTGCCAAATCCGCCCTACCCGCAATTCCTCCCTGAATCGGACCGCTACTTGGCGATGAGACAGCAATACACTGATTTCGATATGTAAAGGTTACGACACATCCCTTGTAACCAGCGGACTTGCACTGATCCAACGCGTCATCTTCCGCCTGCTCTTTCGATAGCATTCTGGATGATGCCCAGGCCTCTTCCTTGCTATCGGCATTGACAATAGCCCCCCATGTTTTAATCCATTCCCCTGTCGGCCTCGGCGGAGGGGCAGACATCTCATCATCAGGGAAGCACTGTGCACTTCCAGCCTGAGCCCCAACAGGACAACGCGTTTGCGAATTCGCGACGCATGCGTATCCCAGAAGCAAAAAAGCCAACAAGACACGCAAAATCATCCTCCTCTGGGCGCATCACTCTTGCGATGCATTGCTGAGCCAAATCGGAAGTGACATAGTAGCCTAGATTAACATCAAGCCTGGCAGCATAAAAAACTCAGGCTTCTGAACACGCAAACGGGTTGCCAGTCGAATACCAGCCACCTGGCCGAACACAATAGATACCTGAATGGGACGTCCAAATATCACGCCAAAACAAAGCCCTAATACTTTCTAAAAACAGGATCCGTACACTCGTTTACCTTAATTTTACACTGATGCCCAACCATCTCATTCTCACAATCAACGACAGCCAACTTCACTGCCTCATCAATAGTCTTCCCTGTACGAAAAAAGCCACCCGCACTACCCACCGGATATGCGAGAGCAACGCATTGATTGTAGTAGACGAAGTTAACCTTACATTGACCGGCACCAGTCGCTCTGCAGTTCTGAAGAGCAACATTTTCAGCATCCGCCTTGGACAATTGCCCTGAACTTACCCCACCCTCCCCATCTGGGGCACTAGCAATGCCACCCCATGTTTTAATCCATTCCCCCGTAGGACGAGCAGATGAGGAGCTTTCTTCATCCGGGAGACACTGAGCGCTTCCCGCTTGCGCCCCAACCGGACAACGCGTTTGGGCACACAGAGTTGCTGGAAGAAAAGCTCCAAAAAAAAATATAGAAAGGCTACGCATCGAAATACCACACATTTCGATCCTATGATGCGTGGAAACATCAATTTCAAAATCGACGACTGTTCTCATGACCCCACCCACCATACCGCAGTCCAGATCGTCCGCACCAACCAGTCACCATCTGGTGGTTACTCTACTGAGCTGGAAACGTCTAACGCAACGTCAAAAGCTTTCTTACCATCATAACTAGACATCAAAACTTCCTGAAGAATGGCTCAGTGCAGTCAGAAAATTTCACTTCACACTGTCGCCCTCCTCTTTGCTGACAATCAGCAGACGCAGCACTCTTCGCTATAGACTCGTTCTTCGCCCTGGAAATTGATAGTCCTACCTTATCGGGCGAACCGACAACCGCCACACATTGATTAAAATAAGTCGAATCAATATGACAATCAGGAGCACCGGTAGCCTGGCATCTACCTAAAGCATCACTGATGGCATCATCCTTGGAGAATTTCCCTTTGGAGGTCCATGCTCCGTGTGCCGTATTTGAGCTAACCAATGCCCCCCAAGTTTTAATCCACTCACCGGTGGGGCGTGGAGGCGCCTCACCCGCTTCATCCGGAAGACATTGTGCGCTCCCAGCCTGCGCACCCACTGGACAACGGGTTTGGCCAAACACCCCCAAAGAAACTAAAGAAAATGTCAAAAATGAAATAAATCCAAATATCTTCCTATTCATAATCAACCATTGTTTCCGTATGCACTACGATTCCCACGTTCAGCACATGACTCTGATCTTCGGCGCTGTCATACCTTACCGCGGGATTATCCAAAACGGCCGGATGCAAAAAATTGGCCTTTCAGAAAGGCTGGCATTTCTTAAAAGCAGACCCTGAACAATCGCTGTAAATCACAAAGCATCCAGAGCCACCATTTTTCTTACATATATCCAAATCTACCAACTTTGCTTTCCCCAAATCCACCCTGCCTATTATACCACCCTCAGTCACATCATTGTATTACGATGCAATAGCCACACACCGACCCGACATGTGAAGTTACAGTACACCTCTCTTACTAGCAAACTTAACTAATTCAACGCATCAAATTCTACCGGCTCTTTTAGCTCTACAACGTTGCGTTATCGCGCGAATTATTCTGCATTCGCACAAGATAAAGCCACGAGTGGCGCATATAAAATTCATTAAACACTGCAAAATATAATTAATATTTCTTAAAGACCGGCCTAGAGCATTCAGATATCGCAACTTTACATTCAGCCTTAGCGGAGGTCTCGCACTTTGATTTGGCCAGGCTAACCGCCTCTTTAACCGTCGCAGCGCTGTAAAATATGCCGCCATTTCCACCAGGCGGATATACTAAAGCAACGCACTGATTGTAATACACAAACTCAACAGTGCAGTTTTTCACGCCAGCATTTTTACAATTCTGCAAGGCAACGCTCTGGGCCTCGTCTTTTGAAAAGCGACCTGAACTCACTCCGCCGTTGCCACTTGGCGAGGTTGCAATGGCGCCCCATGTCTTAATCCATTCGCCCGCAGGGCGTGAGGGTGCGGAAGCTTCATCGTCAGGAAGACATTGCGCGCTTCCTGCTTGCGCTCCTACAGGACAACGTGTCTGTGCGAATGCAGTGCCACCGAAATTCAAAAGAAGAAAAAAACCAGCAGCCAACTCAACTTTCTTGAAATTCATATCATGATCTCCCATCAGCCTAGTTGGAGATCCTAGGCGTTAGGCTTATTTGCTTGACCTAACCAACCCGGCTGCTGGCTAGGTGAAGTCGTCTGTGCTCCAGAAAAAGTACCACCTGTATTATTCATAGCCACATCTTGGTTTTGTGTGGTGCTGCTTACAGGCGGCTGCGGCGTATAGGGCCTACCACTAGCGGGATCACGCCCAATCTGCCCAAACGCAGAATAGGCACTGAACTGGCCCAGAGTACCCTGGAAGAACGAAGCCGCCATCGGTGGCGCCGTGATGATCAATGTGCTCAGTACCAAGCCGATCCCACCCTGCTGCAAGGACATGCTGGTCACGCCCTCGCTCGAGCCATTCGACGCTGCCCAAGCCGCGATGAACCCCGATGCCACCGCCGTCGTCACCTTCGTCGAAAGCGCAACGGTGAACGTCAGGACGGACAAGGAGAACACCGTTCCGATCCCGTACAGGAGCCACCTCTGGAACAAGGACTTCGTGGCATCGAATAGCAGACACAGGATGAACAACGGCCCAAAACCAACGAACAGCGCCATCGCCAACTTGTTCAACAAGAGCAACGACCCACCGACGATCGCCGGGCCCGCCATGCCGATTCCCGTGAACATGCGCGCGCGATCCTTCTCGCTCTGGCGCTCCGGATCGCCGGCCGTATTGATCTGGTCGATAACCGTCATGCCGACCTGCATGAGCGCCAGGTTCTTGTCGATTTCCTTGTAGGGACTCTGCGTGCTCCCGGTGACCGTATTCACGATCGCGCTGCTCAACCCATCGGTGAGCCGCCAATAAAGACTATTGGTGTCGCCCTCTCCTGCAGGGTTGCTCGCCGACACCATGCTCATCGCCGCACCGACGATCAACGCCGAACGCAGCGACGTCACAACCAGATCCATCGCGAATTCACGCGACTGGCCGGTCGCGACGCGGTAACCCTTGTAGAGCACCCACAATGTCAGCGCGCTCATCGCCGTTACCGATACCCACCAGGACATGCGCATCAGCAGCGACCATTGGAAGTAGTCGATCTCGTCGCGCAAGAAGTCGTTGATGCGGGTGAATACTAAATAATTCCCCAAATCCGTTAAAAAATTCATAAAAACTCCATCGCGCGGGCGCCCGCATCACCAAGCATCGTTGCCACAAACCGACCTCTTAAAACTGGATGACTTACAAGTTAATCGTCGATACTCAACTTATGGATCTTGCCGTCCGACTTGATCGCCTGCAGCGCGCCTAGCACCACTGCACCGCCAACTGCCTTACTCGCAATATCGCCAAGACCGCTCCAACCCGGAAACAAGCCACCGCCCCCGGTATCCGTTGCCGATGGCGCCGTCTGGCCAGTCATGGCCGCCTTGGCTCCGGCGGACTGCACTTGGGTCAGGAACGCGAGCCGCTTCTCGTAGGCGAACATGGCCGATTCCGTCTGCTGGCGATCGATATCCATCAGCGTTTTGAGCGCAATCAGCTTGTTGGTATTGTCTTCCAGCAAGCCAATCTGCTCGGGCTTGATGTTCTGACGCTCGTTCTCGATATCGCGCAGCCGCTGCAAGCGTTTCTCGGTGATGTCGTACATGGCTACCATGTAGTTGTACTGCGAATTGCGCGTGCGCTGAATGAGCTCGCACGTCTTTTGCTGCTCGCTGGAAACGGGCGTGCCGGATGTCGTGCTGGCACAGGTTGAAACACCGTAATTGTCGTCAACCTTCTGGAGCTTCTCCTTTGGCTTGTCGACCTCTTCGCCGCTGGGCTTCTCCCCAGTACTTTTGCCAATGAGACTGGACTTGTAGATATCATCGAGCTTGTCGTGGAGTTTTTCGGTATTTTTCCCGTTTTCGTCGATTTGCTTGTTGTCAATCACTTCCCATTGCGCGAACGCCGTCGCCGGCAGCAACCCCAGCAAGGCAACCGCACCAACAATGCGAATACGGGTGAAGGCTTTCGTCATCTTGTTCATAAACACCTCAACACAGATCTTTTAGAAAAACCGCCATGCGTGATGGACGAAACGGTCAGGTGACCGCTGCAGCCCCGCGATTGTCCGAAGACATCGACCTCGCCGGACCTGATTTTCCGGACCCCTTGCGCTTCGCGTAGAACTCGCTCAACCACTGTTCTGGCGTCAGGTCGTCCGGCGCGACACCGTGCTCCTTGGCCTTGCGCTCCAGCACCTGGTGCATGATTTCGATATTGTCGGTCGACGCCGAGATGACCGACAGGGCGTCGTCCATGCCGCGCAGATTGAGCTGGCACACCGACGACCCATGCCCCTGTTTGACCAGGAAGCAGCGCGAGCGCTCGTCCAAGCTGACCACGACCTGGTACTCCGCGTCGGTGAGCTTGAGGCCGTCCATGTAGTCTTCTTTGCTGGCGTTGGGATTGGGCAGCAGGATCATGGTCGCAGTCTGCTCGACCAGCGCCGCGGAGATATCGCTGGCGAGCGCATCCTCCGGGCTCTGGGTGGCGAAGATGCCCAGGCCATTCTGCTTACGAATGGTCTTCTGCTTGTTCTTGGCGAATTCCTTGAGGCCGCCCTTGCCGTCGAGGATCTTCCAGAACTCGTCCATTACGTAGATCAGCGGCCGACCATCAATCAGGGCCTCCAGCCGATGCAGCAGGTAGTTGATGACCGGAACGCGCACTTCCGGGTTGTCGATGACGTCGGTGTAGTCGAAGCCGATGATGCTGGCCTTTTCCAGATCGATCGTATCGACCGGGTTGTCGAACACCCAGCCGTGCGAGTTGCCAGCGGTCCACTTGCGCATACGCGCATACAGGCCGTCGTCGCCCATGTTGGGCAGGCTCTTGCGGAAGTTGGTCATGCTGCGCAGGTGCATGGGCGTATCGAGCATGCCTTCCACGCCGCGGAAGATGTCTTCCTCCTCGCGCGAGGTGTACTCGATCTTGCCGGCCAGGACCTTGATCAGGTCGGCCAGGAACTGCACGTTCGCTTCGGTGCGCTCGCACTGGAACGGGTTGAAGCCGGTGGGCTTGCCGTTCTCCAGCGCCAGGTAGTTGCCGCCACAGGCGCGCACGAAGATCTCGGCGCCGCGATCCTTGTCGAAGAAGAAGATGGTCGGGATCGGGTCGAACTTCTGCACCTGGCTGAGCAGGAAGTTGATCAACGCGGTCTTGCCGGTACCGGACTTGCCGATCACCATGGTATTGGCGATCGCTTTCTCGCCCAACGAGTTCTCCGCCGGATGCGTGGCGTGGAAATTGAAGTAGTAAGGCTGGCCGTTGGTGGTCTGCAACGTAGTGACGCACTCGCCCCACGGATTGTTGTCGCGCTTGCCCTGGGCGAAGTTGTGCAGCGGCGACAGGCCAAGGAAGTTCAACGAACTGACATTGGCCAAACGCGTGCGATAGCGCCAGTTGCCGGGCAACTGCGCGTAAAAAGAGGATGCGACCGCCAGATCTTCTTTGGTCGAGACGAAACCGGCATTGGAAAGCTCCGCGCGCGTGGTCGCCACCTGCTGCGCGAGCTTTTCCTGCGTCTCGGCATAGACGGCGATGGTGAAGTGGTATTCGCCCAACACGAAATTGCCCGACGACAGCTGATCCATCGCCAGGTCGAGTTCGTGGATCTGGCTGACCGCCTTGTCGCCGGAGGACACCATCATGCCCTTGGTGCGATCGAGCACCTTCAGCGCATCGTGCCGCCCCATCGGGCTGAAGGAGTGCGTCACCACGTACTCGAAGTCGAGATACTTCAAGCCATTGAGAATGCCGGGATAGGTCCCGTCGGTGTATTCCTTGATGTTCAGAATGGCGCCGAAATGATTGACGCCCTCCGGGGTCTTGATCACGAAGTCGCCGGTCTTGTTGGCGAACATGTGCTTGCTGACCGGCAGATAGGCGGGTACTGGCGCCTGCAGCACCGGTACCGGCTCGTCGATGCGGTTGATCAGATAGCCGAAGAACTCCAGGGCCTCGGAAAACACCACACCATTGCTGGCCTCATACATGCTCAGCCGATAGGGCGAGTAGTCCTTCAGCACGGCTTCGACGTTGCCGGCAAGCTCGAGCACCTTGGCGATCGCCTGGTCCTGCTCGGACTGCAACTGCGCAATGTTCGACGACTTGTCCATGAGACGCTTACCCGTGACCACAGGGCGATAGATCATGGTCATGTACAGCTCGTTCTGCATGATCTTCTGCGAAGACAAGGTGCCGTAGTACTGGTCCGACAGGTCCTGGTTGAACGCCTGCTTGAACTTATTGGCGTTCTTGATGCGGCGGCGGCGGCGCACGTCGTGCACCCAAAAGGCCACGTTGGCGAAATCCGGGGCACGCAGCGTCTGCAGCATGCGATTGAAGGTGTTGTGCCGGTGTTCAATCTCCCACTCTTCGCGGCCCACGAACGGAAGCCCGCCCAAGTGCCAGATCAGCATGAAATCTCCTCCCGTCGTCTTCAGCACGGACGGCGCCACATGCGTGGAGATGGAGATGAACTCGCTAATCGAAGTATCCGGGATGAACATAATGAAGTGACTCAGAATCCGTTTCGTCTTGCCAAGGCCCGGGGCATATGCTCCGGGAACCGCCGACCACGCTCGCAACCGCAACGCACGCCGACACGAAAAACCGAACAACCCCATGCACAACAGAGGTGTCGTGCATGGGGTCGAGACCCGGCACCCGGTTCCAAGCTAGCGCTTGGCGCCCGGCACCTCTTTCCTGTACTCATTCGGCGAGAACACCCACATGCCGGAATAGCGCTGCAGGTTGCGCACGCGCATCCTCATCATCCAGCGCAACCCGAGCATGCGGAAGATCATCTCGTCCCGCTTGGTCATCTGCTGCATGACGAAGACGACGATGGGAATGAGCAGCAGCAGGCGCATGTCGAAATAGATACCCATCAGGAAGCCACCGCCCGCGCCGATGAAGAACGGGATGTAGGGCACCCCGAAAAACATCGCCGGCCGGGTGCAGCCCCGGAAAAGTACATTCTTATGCATAGTGCAATACGTGCTGGATGAACTGGATGCTCGCGGACGCGGCGGTGCCGTCGCAATTTCCAGCATCCTTGCCGATCAGCATCTTCGCCAACTGACCAGCCGCACCGATCAACACGCCACCGAGCAGCACCGGCGCCACTTCCGCCACCCGCTTGTGCGCGAACGCAATCTGGTAGCCGGCAAAGATGACCGCGATGGTCACCACCAGGACGGACGCCATGTTCAAGATGCCGTTGGTATTATTGAGGAAGCCGCAGACCTTGGTATCGGTACCCGCATAGCCGTTGGTACCGCCGGCCATCGCAACACCGGAGGCAAACACGGCCGCGGTAAACAACGCCGCCTTCATTGCCGCCATGCCGACGATCTTGGCGTTCGAATTCACTTCACTTTTCTTGAACATCATGAGTATCTCCTTGACTGGGAAACAGGGGGTAAAGCCATTTGCATGGCCGAGTTACTGCATCTGGCTAGAATACGAAGGCTCCGTCGCCAGGCGTCGGCGACGGCGTACTTGTGCCAGGAACGGCCGCTCCCGCCACGGCCTGCGGTGCGTAAGCGGGAACGTGCGAAGCGGGGGTCGCTCCGCCACCTGCAGGAACCGCCACTCCTTTGCCGGCGCCTGTCGGTCGTATCACATAGAGATCAGAGTCCGCGGCAGCCTGCGGCGTCGACGCCGCAGTGCCCACAATCGCCGCCTGCTGCGCTGGCGCTGCAATGGACGCCTGGGGAATCATCGGTGGCTGGCCCTGCGCAGTGAGGTCACCGGCAAGTCTATTCGCCGCCGCGTCAATACGCCGCGACACGATGGAATCCACTTCGCGCACTGCGGCCGCCTTCGCCGAGTCGGTGACCACGCGGCGCACGTTCCCTGCCGGGATGACCGGGATCGCGCCTGCGGTGGACACGGCGAGCGCCCTGCCCTGGTTGATCGACGCATAGATCTTCTGCACGTAGCCGTGCCGATATCCGGTCTCGAAGTTGCCGGAGTAGTAGCAACTGAACGACTTGCCCCAGTTGCCACCGGAGCGGCTGTAGCACTCGGCCAGGATCTTGGACGCGGCCTGCAGATTCGGACAGGTCTTGAACGCCTTTTCGTAGCTATCCAGACCGTACTTGATCAAGTTGTAGCGGTTGACCTGCCCGAGGCCGAGGGAAAAATTGTAGCCCTTCTCTTCCAGCATCCGCGCGGTGGCGACGGCTTCGGGCAGGTTCTGCGGCTGGCGCACCAGGCGTCCGCCGACCACACCGATCGCGAACGGATTGTGCGACGACTCGACGCGCACAACGTGCTGCATGACTTCAGCCGGAACCGCCATTTCGGGACAGCTCAGTAGTTCCATGCCTGGCAACATGCCGTGGTTACTCCTTATGCATCGACTTCCCCGGCAACTCGTCCGGAATGCCGCAGATGTCGCAAATCAATCGTGTTGGAAGAAAAATTCAAAGTCAATCGGCGTGGTTTCGCCTTATCACTTCAATGAACATATTCACCCTCCACCCGAATGCATGCGCTCCGGATCGAAATCGATACCGGTGATATAGCGCCGGCCCGCATGCGATTTGATATGGACAACGATGTCGATGGTCATCATCAGCAACCGTTTGATGACGGCGAACTCCAGGCCCGAGCCCTCGGCCGATGCCTTGACCATCAACGCCAGCTGGTCCCAGGTCTGCCCGATGCTGCCAGCATGGCAACTGGTGATGGAACCCGGATGACCGGAGGCGCAGTTGCGGATGAAGTAGAACGACTCGTCGCCGCGCAACTCGGCCAGGATGATGCGGTCCGGCTTCATGCGCAGGCATGCTTCCATGCAGCTCTTCGCGGTGACATTGCTCGTGCTTTGTCCACCTTTCGAATAGAGCAAATGCACGGAATTGGGCTGGCTGATGAAGAGCTCGCGCGCATCTTCGATCGTCACCAGCCGCTCTTCGTGCGGGATGTGATTGACCAGCGACTTCATGAAGGTGGTCTTGCCGCTGCCGGTGGCGCCGGCGACGACGACGTTCTTCTTGAACAGCACCGCCTTCTTGAAGAACTCGGCGTAATCGCGCTGCCGACGCAGCTCGAGCAACTCGCGATCCTGGTCGCTGAGCCCCGACTGCACCTCCAGGATCTCCTGGAAGAAGCCGTCTTCCTTGTACTGCTCCAGCGTCTTGGTGTGCTTGGACGGCAGCCGGATGGTGATCGACACCTTGCCGGCGTCGCAAGCTGGCGGAATCACGAACTGCGCGCGCTGCCCGGTGGGAAAGGTCAACGACACCACCGGATCGGCGTCGGTGATGCGTTGACCGGTATTGCTCTCGTTGACCACCGCCGTGCAGAACTGCCGCGCGCGATCGAAGGTCAGCGACGGAATGTCCATCCGCTGCCAGCCGCGCAGCGTCTCCAGGTACAGCTCGCCGGGACGGTTGATGCAGATTTCCGTCACTTCCGGCGAGTTCAGGTAATCCAGGATGCCCAGCACCGAGTACTGGTAATCCAGGAAATCCGTGGAGATCTGCGCGGTCGGAGAGTCGTCGAAGGTCACGTCGGTGTCTCGTTCTCGGTCAACGCGGCAACACGGCCGTGAAGTCGACGTCCTTGGCCACGTAGACGTTCACGATGGTGCCCTGGTTGATGGTCACGGTGGCGGGACGCCGGCGATCCAGTGCCTGATCGGCCAGACGCTGGACGGACTGCGCAGTATTGCTTTCGAACGGCTGCTCGGTGACCACGCCGGAATTGATGCCGGTGGTCGTGGTCTTGGGGCCGTGCTCGGCCGCCGCCCACTTGAAGGCATCGCTCAGCATGCTGATCATCAGCGCGGACGATATCCGGCTCGCCCAGTGTGCATTGTACTGGCCCGGATGGCCGGAACTGCCGAGATTGTCGACACCAGGGCCAACCAGAGTCACATCGATGCCGGTCGGCGTGGTGATGCGATCCCAGACCACCTGCATGCGCGGGCCGGTCGGCTCTGCAGCGCCGTACTGACCAAGGATCTTCGACCCCTTAGGCAGCAACAGGCGCCTGCCGTTGATGGAGTAGACCGGCTCGGTGATGATGCAGGAGGTGAAGCCCGGGAAGTCGGTGATGATCCGGGTCTCCAGCACGCAGCGAATATACGTGCCGCGTACCAGCAAACCATCCGGATTGGCGATCGGCTTTGCCGACGTTACCTGATCCTGCGGCACGCCGCCCTGCTCCTGCCCCTGCGGCATGCCGCCGATGCCCTGACCACCGCCAGTATCCTGCTGCAGGCCAGCCATGCGCCGCTCCAGCAACGACGGCCCCCGCTCCTGCCGAGACGGCTGCATCGAGGGGTCATTATCGGTGGGCATCGGCGGCAACGGCGGCAGGCTCGGCTGTTCGGCCAGCGGCACCGGCTCGGCCGGCTGCACTGGCGGCGGCGCGGCAGTCTGTGGCAACGCAGGCGCCACCACCGCTTCCTGACGCGGCTTTGGCGGCGGCTCGGGCGTGCTGCTGCCGCTCACCAGCCAGAAGATCGCCAGGATCAGCAGCGCGGCGATACCGGCCAGGAACACCAGCGCCTTGCGATTGAGCTTCTTCAGGTCGCTGGAGCGCAGCACCGGCTCATTGGCGTCCAGATCCGGATCGGCAGTCTGCTGCTGGCGAGCGAAATAGGGATTCTCGCGCGGCGCATCGTCCGCATGCGGGGAACGCGGCTGACCGTTGTCGCGGCCGTAGTTTTCGTCAGACGGGGGTAGATTCGAGTTCACTTTTGCTTGTTCCTACGCAAGCCGACAACATTCTTGCCGTGGCGGATGACCAGGAAGGGATAGGTCCCGTGGACAATCAGGGTATTGCCCTCGACTGTGGTATTGACCAGGAAATCCTCATCGCTTTCTTTCTCGCGACCGAACACGGCCGGGAAATTGCCTGTCGGGAAACGCGTCAGATCCATTTTGATGTAGGTGAACTTGCCATCGTCATAGACGCTGCTCGGCACGATCCACGCCTGCTTGGAACGCGTGGAATAGTCGTAGTCGAAGTAGTAATGGCGGTCCTTGGTCAGCCGCGTATCCAGTTGCGACTCATCCTTCACTTCGTCGCTCGCTGCGGCAAAGCTGGTGTCCTTCGGATAGGTGAAGGTCACCTTGTACTGCACGCCAGCCTGCTTGGCCTGCTCCAGCCGCTGCCAATCCGTCGCCACTACCTTCAATTCCAGGATGTAGGAATGGGTGGCGGTGCGGATCATCATGTTGGTGTCGACGTCGACGTTCTTCGGCTTCAGATAGAAGACGTTCTCGCGACGGCTGAGCTCCCAGCCACTGGTGAAACCGGTGCTGTAATCGAGAATCTTTTCGTTCGGGCTCAGTTCGATCTGGGTGGTGATGCCCAAGCCGGTACGTACCTGATAGATCTTGTCAGGCTCGTACTCGTACTGCTGGACCACCTGGGCCGACGCGATCGGCGCAAACAGGCCCAGAGCCAGCAACGCGATATGCGCCGCACCGGTTTTCGTCAGGAAACTCATCGAACGTTCGCTCCATTACCATTGTGCTGAGGTGCAGCGTTGGGTGCAGGAGGGGCCGCAGCAGGCTGTGCCCCCGGATAGACGGGCGCGCTCCCCGGATTCGCCACCGGTGCCTGCTGCGGGGCAGGCATCGTGCCGCCAGCCGGGGCCGCCGCCGGCTGGCCAGGCACCTGCTGCATCGGTATTTGTCCAGCCGCTCCCGGCATCTGACCGGCTGGCGGCTGCTGGACCGCACCCGCTGCAGGCGCCTGAACGGCCGGCGACGGCGGAACCGGCATGCCTGAATAATCGTTGTCGACCCGGTAATCAGTTACTTGAAAACCCAGTGGATTCTGAACCCGCAGATCCTCGTCCATGGCCAGGTTGTTGTTGTAACGGAAACCGAGAATGGCGAACTTATTGTCAAGAAAAGTGGATTGACCGGTTCTCTTGTCGTAGATGCTGCGCTGGAAGCGCACATTAGCGCCCGTATATGGCTTTCCGCCGCCGCCAAGCAGGTTAATACTCAAAATCTTCACCCGGATGGATCGGGTCTTACCATAGATATAGTAAGGTGCCGAGGGATTACTGGGTGCGTGAAGACTGAAGTACTCCGCCCCGACCCCGGTATCCCGCGGCGCCATCGAGAACACCAGATTCCAGTCGTTGAGCCCCATCATCTCGGAATCGTAGGACTCGCGCGCGGTAATAAAACGTGAGACGTTGCTCTTGGCCAACGCTTCGCTATTGGTGATGCTGCGAACGTCGCCGACATCACGCAACACCGATACCGTGGAATTGCCGGTGTACGCATCCGCCATCACCAGGTACGGCACCTTCTCCTTCAACGGCAGCATGTAGTAATACCCGCCGCCGAGCAGCAGGCACATGATGATGGCGCCGAACGCGACCCACCACGCACGGCGCTCGCTGCGGCGCGCCAGATCAGCAATGCTGATTTCGTAGTTGACCGCCTTCGCTACCGCTTTGTTAACGTTTTCGCTTTCGACCGGCTTTTTACCGAACATCAGACTTCACCAGGTTTCGTAATGTGGCTGCGGGCGTACAGCGCGTATGCCCGCGGTGAGGTCACTTCGCGCTGCCGCTGGCCGCCGGCGCACCGCTCAGCGACGACGACGGCTGCACCAGGATGCGATTGCCCGCGGCGGTCACGCTCAGCCCTTCCTGCGCATAGACCACGCTCAGCTCGGCGACCGCCTGCTGGATGCTGGTGGTGTTGATCTTGGCGACCGGTGCGTACAACGTGTAATCGGACTGGATGCCGTAGGACAGCTGCATGTTCGAGTCCTTGGCCCAGCGCTCGAGCATCGTCTTCAGCGTGCCGTCCATCGGGATCGCCTGGTACACGTACGACGAGTACAGCGGGATCTCCATGGTCGACTCGGAGAAACGATTGACCGGCTTCCACTTGCCGCGGAAGTCGGGTGCCGGCCTGGTTGCGCAGGCGCTAAACAGCGCGACGGCACTCAACGTAACGATGAGCCGAAACATATGCGTTCTTTTCACGCGAGCCTCTGAATTGCGGAAACGTATTGAGAGCGGACGGCGCACAGGCGGCCCGCTACTGGATGGCGAAGTTCGACGCGACGACGCCACGCGCGCATCGCGAGAAGGAAGGCGCCGGGAACGGCGCGGGCACAGACCTGCTGCGGGCAACGGAGGACTCCCGAGGCCGCGCGACCAGCGCCGAAGAAAACGGAATTTGACAGCAAACCTTCCATGTCACCCCTTACGTGCGCCTGTTCGGCCCACGCCCCTGTTCCTGTTTCTCTTACCAACGCGCCGCCATACTCGCGAGAATGTGCCGCAGGGGCATGCTCACGTCAAGCATTTGGCAAAAAAACGTTCAATTGATAAATACGCCCAAAAAATAAGTGTTTCTTGTCACACTTTCAGATCGAGAGCGTCGGGATATCGACTTTCGGAAGCAGCCGCGCGGTGAAGTGGCGATCCTTGTAGTACTTGATCTTGTCGCACTTCACCGGATGTGGAATGCCCTCGTACAAGAACACTTCCTGGTCGTTCCCCATCGCCTTCAACTCCTGCGGCAGCATCAGCGCCCGCTTCTCCTCCGACACGCTCCGGGTCACGTCCTTGCCGCGCGTGACGTTCTTCTTGCGGAAGGTGGTGTAGCCGAGCATCTCGGAGTAGTCGTTGGCGTCCTGCTGCTCGCGCGGAGCGTAAAGAATCTGCAGTGCATGATTCGTGATGATGGTCCGCGAGACGTCTTTGCCATAGGTGGCATCGAGCTGCGCCATGCTCTGGATGATCGGCAGAAGGCGGACATTGTAACCGGCCATATATGACACTGCCGAGGCGATGATGTCGACTTTGCCGATCGCGGTGAACTCGTCCATCAACAGCAGGCACTGGTACTTCAACTCAGGATTGCTCTTGGGCAGCTCCTTGGTGTTGAGGTTGATGATCTGGCTGAAGAACAGGTTGATGATCAGGCGACTTTCGGCCAGCTTGTTGGGCTGGATGCCGATGTAGATGGTCATCTTCTTCTTGCGCAGGTCGGTCAGCAGGAAGTCGTTGTCGCTGGTGGCCGCATCCAGCACCGGGTTGATCCAGGCATTGAGCGGCTCCTTCAGCGTGCCCATGATCGAGGCGAAGGTCTCGTCCGCCTGCGACAGCATATTGGAGAACGCCGACTTGGCATTGCCGCTGAGGAAGCGCCGCTCCGACAGCGACTTCAGATACTTCTTCAGGTCGGTGCCGTCGCCGGAAGACAGGCGGTAGATCGCGCCCAGCGTCGGCGTGCCGAGACCGCCGGGAAAGCCGATGTTGCGCTCGTCGTCCCAGTTCTCGAACAGGTACAGCGAGAACGCCATGAACGCGTTGCGCGCCTGGCTGACCCAGAACTTCTGATCGTCGGAGCCGTCCGGGTACAGCATGGCGGCGATGCTCATCAGGTCCGAGACGCGGAACGCCGGATCGTCGGAGACATAGCTGAGCGGATTCCAGCGATGGGTGCGGCGGTCCTCGGCAAAGGGATTGAACAGGAACACCTCCTGGCCCTGGCTGGCGCGCCAGCCGCTGGTCAGGTCGAAGTTCTCCTGCTTGATGTCCAGCACCACCACCGACTCCTGGTACTCGAGCAGGTTCGGAATGACCACGCCGACACCCTTGCCCGAGCGGGTCGGGGCGGCCAGGATCACGAACTGCTGACCGCTGAGGCGCACCAGCTTGCCGCGGAACTTGCCGACCACGATGCCGTCGCCGCTGGTCTTGAACAGCCCATGCTTGGACAGGTCGGCGGCGCCCGCGAAGCGCGCGTCGCCATGCAGGCTGCGCTTGGGCGGCTTGAACATCAGCACCAGGATCAGCAGGGCCAGCAGGCCGGGCAAGCCGAAACCGAGGTAGCCCGCCCATTTGATCTTGCCGACGTAGGGAGCCACCTCCGGCAAGCCGATGGCGTGGACGTACTGGTAGTAGGTGCCGAGCCCGAACATCCGCGTGTCCAGCTTCAGCAGCAGCAGGACCAGGTAGCCGGACAGGAAATAGCCACAGACGGCCGTGAGCACGACGACGAGCGCCGCCGCAACGAGTTTACGATTCGACAAGCCCTATCCTCCCTGATCCATCCTGGCGAATATTCTAGAGCGAGTTACGCACTTTGAGACGACCTGCGTAGGCAGTCGGTGCGGCGAGATGGATGCGGGTGCGGCGCCTGCGGGAAACGGCGCACAGCCGGACAGGCGTCCCCACCGCAACTGCCATGCCTCCGATGGGGCTCATGGCCACGCCCATGGCGTCGGCACATCCTGCCCGAGCGTCCAGCGCGGCGCGCCCTGCCTCGACGCATACGCCACGCCTCAGCGACGCTGCCGCGTGCTCGGCTTGTTCCGTGACGGCTTCTTTTCCGCGCTGACCGCGTCCCGATCGCGCTCGACCAGGGTATCCAGGAAGACCCGCGCCTCGTCCCAGGACATGTCGTGCGGATCCACGCGCGCGCCGCCGTCGGTGGTAACCGCATAGCCCACCACGTTGGCCGGGCTGTACTCCGGCTCCCGAGTCAACGCCACGAGCTGGTAGCGTCCATTGACTTGCACCGTATGATGGTATTCCACCATGCGCCTGGCCTCCTCGCCCGATCGTCCGCTTGGATGCTAAAGCAAGCGTGGCCATGCGACCAGCGCTACCCCGCGGGCGCTACCCGGCGGCCGCAGTGCAGGCACAAAAAAGCCGGCTTTCGCCGGCTTCATCGTGTCCACGTCCGCTTCTTGGCGACGTGGTGGGCGGTACAGGGTTCGAACCTGTGACCCCTACCATGTCAAGGTAGTGCTCTACCGCTGAGCTAACCGCCCTTCTCTGCCGCGGCGCACCGCTGCAGGGGCGCGAATCTTAGCCCACCTGGCGGACAAGAACAATACCCGCCCCCATATCGGCTACTGCGGCCCGCCTAGCCGACCAGGCTGGCATCGCGCAGCTTCTTGATCTGGTCGCGCACCCGCGCCGCGTCCTCGAACTCCAGATCGCGTGCGTGCTGGTACATCTCCTGCTCCAGCGCCTTGAGCCGGGCGGCGATCTCCGCTGGCGCCAGCGTCCGGTAGTCGGCCGGCTCTTCCGCGATCCGGCGCGCCTTGCCCTTGCCTTTGCCCTTGCCCGACTTGGCCTCGGACGCGTCTTCGCGTGCCCCCTCCAGGATGTCCACGATCGGACGCGCCACCGACTTCGGGGTGATCCCATGTTCCAGGTTGTACTCCACCTGCTTCTCGCGGCGGCGCCCGGTCTCGTCGATCGCGGCCTGCATCGAGCGCGTCATCTTGTCCGCATACAGGATGGCCTTGCCGCGCAGGTTGCGTGCGGCGCGGCCGATGGTCTGGATCAGCGAGCCGGTGGAGCGCAGGAAACCTTCCTTGTCGGCATCGAGGATCGCGACCAGCGAGACCTCGGGCATGTCCAGCCCCTCGCGCAGCAGGTTGATACCGACGAGCACGTCGAACTTGCCAAGGCGCAGGTCGCGGATGATTTCCACGCGCTCGACCGTATCGATGTCCGAGTGCAGGTAGCGCACCTTCACGCCGTGCTCGCCCAGGTACTCGGTGAGGTTCTCGGCCATTCGCTTGGTCAGCGTGGTGACCAGCACGCGGTCGCCATCGGCCACGCGCAGGTTGATCTCCGACAGCAGGTCGTCGACCTGGGTCCCGACCGGCCGGATCTCCACCTCAGGATCGATCAGGCCGGTCGGGCGCACCACCAGTTCGGTGATCTCGCCGGCCGACTCGCGCAACTCGTACGGACCGGGCGTGGCCGACACGTAGATGCTGCGCGGCGAGCGCGCCTCCCATTCCTCGAAGCGCAGCGGCCGGTTGTCCAGCGCCGACGGCAGGCGGAAACCGAACTCCACCAGGGTTTCCTTGCGCGAGCGGTCGCCTTTGTACATCGCGCCGATCTGCGGCACGGTGACGTGCGACTCGTCCACCACCAGCAACGCGTCGGCCGGGAGGTAGTCGAACAGGGTCGGCGGCGGCTCGCCCGGCGCCTTGCCGGTGAGGTGCCGCGAGTAGTTCTCGATGCCGTTGCAGAAGCCGACTTCGGCCATCATTTCCAGGTCGAACTGGGTGCGCTGCGCCAGCCGCTGCGCCTCGACCAGCTTGTTCTGCGCGTACAGCTGCTCGAGCCGGTCCTTCAGCTCCAGCTTGATCGTATCCACCGCACTGAGGGTGCGCTCGCGGGTGGTGGCGTAGTGGGTCTTCGGGTAGATCGTGTAGCGCTGCAGCTTGCGCAGGGTCTCGCCGGTCAGCGGATCGAACAGGGTCAGCTGCTCCACGTCGCCGTCGAACAGCTCGATGCGCAAGGCTTCGCTGTCGGATTCGGCCGGGAACACGTCGATGACCTCGCCGCGCACGCGGAAGCTGCCGCGGTGCAGCTCGTACTCGTTGCGGGTGTACTGCAGATCGGTCAGGTGGCGGATCAACTGGCGCTGCTCGACGTGCTCGCCGATCGACAGGATCAGCCGCAGCGACAGGTAGTCCTCCGGCGCGCCCAGGCCATAGATCGCCGAGACCGTGGCCACCACCAGCGCATCGCGCCGCGACAGCAGGGTCTTGGTCGCGGCCAGGCGCATCTGCTCGATGTGCTCGTTGATCGAACTGTCCTTCTCGATGAAGGTGTCCGAAGACGGCACGTAGGCCTCGGGCTGGTAGTAGTCGTAGTAGCTGACGAAGTACTCGACCGCGTTGTTGGGGAAGAACGCCTTGAACTCGCCGTACAGCTGCGCCGCCAGGGTCTTGTTCGGCGCCATGACCAGGGTCGGCTTCTGGATCGCCTGGACCACGTTGGCGATGGTGTAGGTCTTGCCCGATCCGGTCACGCCAAGCAGGGTCTGCTTGGCCAGGCCGGCCTCGAAGCCGGCCACCAGCTTCTCGATCGCCTGCGGCTGGTCGCCGGCCGGCGAATACGGCGATACGAGTTGGAAACGGTCGGACATGCACAAGCCTCAAGGTGGAAAGCGCGGGCGACAGCGTCGGCCGACCCCGCGCCGGGGAGATTTCCTACATGGGAACGCACAACCCCCTCATTCAAGCCCTGCCGCCCCGCCGCGAGACTGGCGACCTCGCACCGGGAGACGACGGACATGCGCAACGCTGCGGTCAAAGGCTACACATTGCTCGAGGCGATGATCGTGATGGTGGTGATCTGCCTGGTCGCCGGCATCGGTCTGCCAGCATTCCGGGAAATGCTGGCAAACCAGCGCTTGACGGCCGCCACGCACCAGCTGAGCGCACACCTTGCCCTGGCACGCAGCAGCGCCATCAGCTCAGGCGTCCCGGTCAGCGCCTGCCCGTCCAACGGAGACGGCAGTTGTCGCAGCGACAGCGACTGGAGCCAGGGCTGGCTGGTGTTCCGCGACCCGGAACGGCAAGGCCAGCCCATCGCGCCGGACAGCATCCTCAGCGAAGGCAGCGCACCGGGCGCCGGCACCCTGGTCCTGCGCTCCAACCGCGGCCGGCCCTCGATCCGCTTCCTGCCCGATGGACGCAGCGCCGGCAGCAACCTGACCGTCAGCATCTGCGAGCGGGGGCAGCTACGCGCCGCGGTGGTGGTGAACAACACCGGACGCATCCGCACCCGGAAAACGACGGAACCGATGCCCTGCCGGACGCCGGACTGACACGCAAAAGCAAAGGCCGCGATTGCTCGCGGCCTTTGCGGATTTGGCGCCCGAAGTTGGACTCGAACCAACGACCCCCTGATTAACAGTCAAGTGCTCTAACCGGCTGAGCTATTCGGGCGGGGAGGCGCATTGTATAGAGGCCTCATGCCGACCGCAAGGGGTGACCGCGCGCCTCGCTGGTGCAGCTGCGCCCTATCCGCCCAGCATCACCAGCAGGTGCCCTCGCCAGCGCCGGTGGACGTCGTCCGCGTCCCCTTCTGGTCGATGCTGAGCGCGCCGCACTGGGTGTCCTTTGCCTGAGGGCTGTCCGCGCGAGGCGTCGCCGTCAGCTTGAATGCATTCGCAGTGGGCGCAACGCTGAACGACAGATCATAGAACTGCACCGCATCGCTCGGGCACGTCGGCAGCGGCACATTGGCGTACGACATGTTGGTCGTGTAGTACCGCTCGATGAGCTGCACGCCCTGCTGCAGACAGACGGACGCGGCCGAGCGACGCGATTTGATGACGTAGGATTGATAGCTGGCGAAGGCGATCGCCGCCAGAACGCCTACGATCGCGACCACGATCATCAGTTCGATCAGGGTGAAACCGCGCTGACGACGGGCCGTGAAAGTGAGTGATCGCATCAATTGTTCCTCAGGAGTTCGCGCCAGGACACGCGCTTCATGCTGAGCGCGCTGCTATTGGTACCGAGCGTGGTCGTACTCGCGTTGTCCAACGCGATCTGCATCTGGTTGCCGATGAAGATCGGGCTGTTGGGGCTGCTGTTCAGGCCGATGCCAGAGACGGGAGTGCCATTGAGTGTATCGCCGGTGCTGGATCCGCCGCTGCCATCCAGGTCGAAGAAGGACTGCGACAGCCGACCGCCAGTAAACGGATTGATCGCCATCACGAAGCCCTTGCCGCTCGGGAGGCAGACATCGCCCGAATCTGGAATGCGCGTGGTGCCGATCAGTGCCGTGCCCTGGAAGAAGTTGGACACCACCATGCGTTCGCCCTGCGGCGTCGTACCAGGCGGCGACACAAGGTCCATGTACCACCCGTCCTGTCCTGCGCTCGGCTTGTCGTCGATGACCCGGACCGCATACCCGTTCACGGTCCCCTCCTGAAGGATATTGACTTTGCCCAATGTGGCACGCGTCGAAGGAATGGTGCTGCCGCGGTCGATCAGGCCATACCAGCTCTGCACGTCCTTGTTGCCCAGATCGCCGCTGGACAGGTACTTGCCGGTCCCGAAGAACACCCAGGTCAAGCCGGTCGCCGGATCCTTCGCCGCCGTGGGCGCTGCGGTGATCGGCTGCGCCTTGGACGAGTAGCTGGCGGAGAACAGCCTGCTCGCGGTACCGCTCGCGCCGGTCATGTTGAATCGCCAGACATTTCCGTTGAGATCGCCGGCATAGAGACGATCGACGATGAAATCATTGTTGGACGACCAGGCCAATACAGCGGACAGGCCATTATTGCCGCTCGCCCCTGTCTGGATGCGGCTCGATGCGCCGGTGATGGCGTTCACCAGGATGAGATCGGCCGAATCGCCACTGCTGTTGGGGCCATTGCCAAGCATCGCGTACCACTGGCCGTTGGCGAGCTGCCCGATGATCGGCTTGCCAAGATTGTTGCCCAGCCCGGCGATGTCCGTGGAAGTCTTGTCCCACAGCAGTGTGATGTTATTGGGGTCGGTAACATCCAGCGCAAACATGCCCTTGCCGCCGCGTCCCATCGTGCCAATCAACACCGAGCGCCAGCTACCTCCGGAATAGACATCCGACACGGTGATTTCGCCATCCACGTAGTAACGGTGCTGGTAGTTCGGATCGGTATAGTCGAGCAGCCCAGTCATCGCCGCCTTCGGGACGAAGGCAAACTTCTCCGTACCAGTTGTGGCATCGAATCCATGCAGCATGCCATCGTTGGCACCGACATAGAGCATAGGAGTGCGCGTGGATTTAGCTGCAGCGAAAGAAGCATAGCTGCTTGCACCGCTGAACGTGGCAGTCGTGTACAGCCTCGGGTTGGGCGCCCCAACATAAACCGGTTGAGAATTAACGATGTCGCCTAGGAGACCGGTACGGGTTCGTAAGGTACCGCCGCTGGCCTTCTCCTGAGAGCGGTCGCCGCGCAGATAGTTGATCTGATTCTGCGTGGCCGACGATAGCGGCGTACCGCCCAGTTTGCCGTAGGCGAAATCGTCCAGACTTCCGGACGAGTTGGTGAATTTGATCGTCCGATCGCTCCAACCCGGAACCTGCCCGCTGGCGCTCCACGCCTGCGTCAGCGCTCCAGTAGTCTGATTGACATCGTACGCAACAACATCGCCACGCCAAGTTCCGCTATAGAACACGGACTGATAGGTCCGCGCCCCAGCCTCCAACTTGGTCGTATTGCTGGCGAGCGATGCCGCAGACCCCTTCATCTCGTCGATGATGCGCGAGAATGCATTGCGCAGGCTAGCCACCATTCTTTCCGCATCCGCCGCGGTGTAGTAGTTGTCTGGCTGTTTGTAGCCGGCCTGATTATTTACATAGGATTTACTGTCCCACCACGTGGGATCGTCCAATGCAGTGACGTTCGTATCAGGATTGTATCCTGCTGGCACACGAAACCCGCCATATTTGGCCGTCAACCAATATTGGTTCGTACTAGGTGACTTGTAATTTCCGTACTCCACGACGTCCACCCAGTGGGTCGACAGAGTCTGCATACCAGGCAAGCCATCTTTAGCAGCATCAGGACGAAGATCCTTGGTGTGCGCGTCATAAGCGAGCGCCGCAATATAGGCTGAATTATTGTTTCCTCCAGAATTGAAGGAACTTGACACAGCCTTTGCCGCAGCATCGGACTCACTCAACCCCTCTTTTCGCCAAATCTGCGTCATTCGCGACACAACATCGACAGATTTGTCGTTTACCACTTCCACAGGCTTGGCGGGCTCACCAGCAGCATTAGTATTGCCAGGCAGATTTTTATCGTAATGCGTATTTGTATCGCCAATGCCAAGAATTACATTGACCTGGCAACGATATGCAATCGGATCTTTCCAGTTCGTGATCACTGGAAACCCATCGGACTGCTGGTAACGACCTTGCGAGGTACCGGCAGTCAACGCCGAATATGCCGCAACGTTCCCTTGATGCTTGAAATAACGAATTGCGGCATAATACAATTCACTAACGTCATCATACGTCTTGACGTTCTTGCCTGTTTTTAGCTGGCCGAATTTATTAAGATAATTAATAACCCCACTATCTTTAATAGAATAGCCAGCACCAATGGTTGCGGTCGTCGCATTAGCGTCAGCGGCATCAGGGTTCTGGTAGATGACACCTGTGGCGGGATCCCACTCGCTTGCCGCGTTAGTCAGTGGCCCTTCCTCTGGATTGTAAGTGAGAGGTCCAACAAACTTCTGGTTAGCACGCAGAATACCGCTATCTACAGACGAGCTATCGTCATTCTTGTAGCTGAACACACTGTAGCGAATGCGCTTCGCGTACTGCTGAATCAGCCCTTCCGGCTTATAGTTGCCACTTGGATAGCGAACACAGTTATCCTCTAAAAAGGCTTTATCACACACTTTCACCCGCACCGACACCGTGAATGTCAGCGATGTATCGCTGACACAATTCACAAGAATGATACATTTTGAACCATCGGCCTTCAGCAGACTACCATCCAGCCGATGCTTACTGGGATCGTAGGGAATCGCCTTACTGGGATCAGCAAGTGAACTTCCGCCAAAGTTCATTTAATTACCGAGACCATCGATCCGCATATTGAAGTTCTGCCAACTTGCGGGCGTCCCTCCAGCAATCAAATCAGCGTTATTCATGGAGCGGCGCGGGAAATTGCCGGTACTTTCGCGATCAGCAATCGCCTTTTCCAGAATGGTGTCGGTCGTCGTATCGGTGACGCGATAGCCGCCAGTCAAAGCCGAACGGAAAGGATCGATGGTTTGAGTGGCCGCCCAATTGAGGAAATTCCCCGCCCAAACGCCGTCACCACTGCAAGTATAATTACTCGGATTGCTTCCAATTACGCTGACAGGATAGAAATAACGCTCAGCCTCGTTGTCGCTATAGTTATATTTGTAGCACTTCTTCGAATCGAAGTAGCCGACAAATTTGGTCGTCGCCGAATAGGTATCGGACAGATTCGCCTTGCTGATGACCGTCGGAAATTCCACCGACGGCACAAAGGCCAGATTGCCCGGCACATCGCTACCGACATACAGCGGCGACTGCGAGACATCCACATCCGCACCGGCACCACCGACGGTACCGATGAAAAGGCCTGCCACCACGGCAAGGAGCCAGTCCCGGTATGTCGTCTTCTTCGCTCGACTGGTCATAGAGGGCTCCATTACTTGACGGTGACGTTGGTCTGCAGCACGACAATGGCGCGGCCATTGGACGCGGACGGATCGCCGCTACGCGCGATCACCCGATAGTATTTTTCAAGCGACGTGCCGCCGGTACCGCCGTACTGGTTCTGGTTGATGCTCGACCCCAGGCCCAACTGATCCTCGCTGGTGCGCTGGCCCAGATACTGGATGTAGTACTGGGCCGGCACTGCCTGGCCCTTCGGCGCCACCGTGCCGTTCACCCAGCACTCCTGGGTGCCCAGCGCACAGCCGCTGGAGGCATTGCCGGTATACGTGTTACTGGGCACGGCCGGACATACCGTGGTGCCTGACGAGCAGTTGAAGCCGACGGTATTGCCGGCTGCAGCGGCGGTCTGAATGACCTTCTCCGCATCGCGCAAGGCGCTTTCGGCGGCCTGGAATCCCAGGCTGCGGTCGTACATGTTGGAGGACATGCGCTCCTGCAGCAGCGTGCCGCGCAGCACGGCCAGTCCCAGCAGGGTCATCACCAGCAACAGCAGCAGGACGACGATGAGCGAAATGCCGGCCTGCCGGCGGGGCGACGGAGACATGTTCACGGGTTCCGGTTCCTGATGCTCACGATCGTGCTGAAAGTCCGTGTCGCCGGCTGCTGGTTTGCGCCGGCCGCCGTGTTGGCGCTGACGGTCATGCTGATCTGCACCGCGATGACGTTGGCCCAATTGCCCACGCCGCTTGCATCGGCATAGGCGGTGCCGCCGGTGGACAGGTATTTGAACTGCAGGCCGGTGACGCCATCGGCGATTTCGTTCTTCTGACTCGTGCCGCCTGGCGCGATCACTTCCTGATACAGGGACGTGCCCCCCGCCCCGCCGCTGCTGGCGGCCACATACCAGCGTACGGCCCGCACTTCGGTCAGGATGGAGTTGATCTCGTATTGGTAATTGTTCGAACCAGTGACACACACGCCCGGCAGGCGCCCGAGCCGCGTGCAGGCGTTGAGCCCACCACTGGAGTAATTGGCAGTGGTGCCGGAAACGCTGTTCACCTGCAGCACCGCCAGTTGCTGGCGGTCGCACAGCAGCATGATCGCGTTGCTGTGCAGATCCGGCGCTGCCGCGTTGAGCGTCAGCGTCTGGTTCGCGGGGTTGTGCGCCGTCACGGTCGCACCGCCGGTACCAGCGGACAGGATCTGGATCGCGTCAGTGCCTGACGTGATGGAGAGGCCGGACGGGCTAGTGTTCTCGTAACCGGTCAGCGGCAACGCCCAATTCATCCACCAGCTCGCCGTCGGATTGTTCAGCACGTTCGCCACCGGCAATCCGGAATCGCAAGGATTGCCGCCGGCCTCGCGGATGTCCTGGGCCATCATCTCGAAGCCGGTCCGCGCCGACTCCTGGATCCGGCTCAGGCCCTCGGTCGCCGCATAGGTCTGGCGGTTGGACAGGAAGATGCCGATCGCCGCACCGACCACCAGCAGGCCGAGCAGCATCGAAATCATCAGCTCGATCAGGTTGAAGCCGGATTGGCGCCGCGGCGGCGTAAGCGCGATACGTATGTTCACAGTTGGGCCGTCGTGCTCAGGGTCTGGGTCGCGCTGCCGCTGATGTTGCCGTTAGCACTGGAGTTCATTCCGCGGCTGTCGTCCCATTGCACGGTGATCGTGCAATTGCCGTCGTTGCAGGCGATGGAACCGCAGGTCGTGGTCTTGTCGCCGCCAATCGCATCCTTCAAGCCGTTGAGCCAGACCGACTTGTCGGTCGCCACCAGATCGCCCGCCGCCGGCGCCGTGCACAGCATGCTGCCGGTGTTGTAGGCCCCGAGCATCGCCGCGCTGCGGTTGGCGCGCATCGCATCGAGGATCGTGTAGGTCTGCATGACGATCTGGCTGCGCTGCAGCGCGCTCTGGTTGTTGCGCAGCGCCGTGGTCTGCATCGCCGCCACGCCCAGCATCCCCACTCCCAGGATCAACACCGAGATCATCACCTCGATGAGGGTGACGCCTGCCATGTGTCTGCCGCTCTGGAACCGCTTCATGGTGTCTCCGCTTGCCGGAACCGGCTCAGCCGGTGGTGGTACAGCTGCCGCCGTCGGATGTCGATGTGACCTGGGCGCGGCTGCCGCCCATCAGCTTGACGCTCCGGACATTGTTGGATGGGTTGGTAACCGCCATGCAGACCACGATGCCGCCTATCACTGGCGTACCGCTGCTGTTGCGCGCAATGCCGTCGGCACCGAAGGTCAGCTTGTCGCCGAGGGCATCCAGGGTGCTACTGGTGACGACCAGGCCGGTGCGCAGGGTCGTGCTGCGCAGCACGGTGCCGTCGCGGGCGACGGTCAGGTAACGGGTCCAGTTGCCGCCGCTGGCGCAGGTGGCACCGTCGTCGCTACGGCAGAGGCTGACACCACCGTTCAGGCGCACCGCTTCCGAGCGCGTCAACTGCACCGCGGCGATCAGCTCGTTGGCGGCGCTGGTCAGGCGGTTGCTGCGGATCAGGCCGGTGAAGCTGGGCACTGCCAGCGCCATGATGATGGCCAGCACCGCCACGGTGACCATCAGCTCCACCAGCGTGAAGCCACGTTGCGTCCGCTCGGCAAGGCCACGCTCGCAAGGAACCGCCATAGTCTTCCCCAGATTCTCCCGCCGGCCACGCTAGCGGCCGGACCGCCCACGCGCCAGCCGTTGCCGACGGATGGCGGATATGGGGGAGTGGACGGACCGTGCGCGGCGTGGCGCCAGCCGGCATGATGCACCTCGGCCCTGCCCCACCGCCTTCCGCCCCGATGCCCGCCTCCGCCTATTCCAACGACCAGCTGCAGGTCCTCAAGCAACCCTCGACCCTGATCTGGATCGTGATGGCCGGCGAATGCATCGCCGCCATCCTGGCCCTGACCCCGGTCCCGGGCGCGGGCATGGCCGGAAGCCGCTGGGTCTACTTCGGCCTGGCATCGCTGGGCATCCAGTGGGTCGCGCTGCTGACCCTGGCCAGCCTACTGCTGTTGCGCCGGGCGCTGGCCGGAGGCGGCTTCCTGTCCATCACCGTGGCCACGTTGGGCCTGATGCAGGCACTGACCTGGCTGATCAGCGGGGTGATCCTGTATGCCTTCGGCGACTACTGGCAGCTCTCCAGCCGCGCATGGCTGGCATTGTCGCTGCAGTTGTCCGGCATCGCCCTGCTGATTGGCCTGCTCGGCATGGCCGCGCTGCACAACCATGTGCGCATCAAGCAACTGGTCGAACGCGCCAAGCAGGCCGAGATCGACGCGCTGACCGCGCGCGTGCAGCCGCACTTCCTGTTCAACACGCTCAACACCGCGGTGATGCTGGTGCACCGGCAACCGCAGCAGGTGGAACAGCTGCTGATGGACCTGTCGGACCTGTTTCGCGCCGCGCTGGCGGCGCCGGACCTGGTCGACCTGCAGGACGAGATCGACCTGGCCAGGCGTTACCTGGACATCGAGGCGATCCGCTTCGGGCCGCGCCTGCGCGTGCAGTGGGATTTACCCGAGATGTCGGTACCGGTGCGGATTCCGCGGCTGTCGTTGCAACCGCTGCTGGAGAACGCCGTGCATCATGGCATCGAATGCACTGCCGAGGGCGGCGAGATCGGCATCGCCATCGGCGAACGCGACGGCGCCCTGGAGATCCGGGTGCGCAACGCAGTGCCGGCAGGCGGCCTGTCGCCGCACATCGGTCGCGGTCACCGCGTCGGCCTGTCGGCCCTGCGCACGCGCCTGGAAAGCATGGAAGGCGCCTCGCTGCACACCGCCAGCGATGGCGCCTGGTTCGTCGCGACGATCCGGATCGGGCTCAGGCCATGACCCGGTAGCAGGGCCGGTACTCGCCGGAGATCTTCATGCGGCGCTGTTCGACGAAGGCGCGCAGCAGTTCGTCCAGCGCCTGCATCATGTCCGCATCGCCATGGATCTCGAACGGGCCATGCTGCTCGATGCGGCGCATGCCGTCTTCCTTGACGTTGCCGGCGACGATGCCGGAGAAGGCGCGACGCAGGTCAGCGGCCAATGCGTGCGGCGGACGGCCATGGTGCAGATCCAGCGCGGCCATCGCCTCGTGAGTCGGCTCGAACGGACGCTGATATTCCAGCGGGATGTCCACCGACCAGTTGAAGTAGAACGCGTCCTTCTGCTCCTTGCGGTGCGTGCGCACCTGCTGGATGCCGGCAGCCATCTTGCGCGCCACCGCCACCGGATCACCGACCACGATCTCGTAGCGCGAGGTCGCCACTTCGCCCAGGGTCAGGCGCAGGAAGCGATCGATCTGCTCGAAATACGGCGCGGCGATGGTCGGGCCAGTGAGGATCAGCGGGAACGGCAGGTCGCGGTTCTCCTCGCGCAGCAGGATACCGAGCAGGTACAGGATCTCCTCGGCGGTACCGACGCCACCGGGAAACACGATGATGCCGTGGCCGATGCGGACGAAGGCCTCCAGGCGCTTCTCGATGTCCGGCATGATCACCAGGTGGTTGACGATCGGGTTCGGCGACTCGGCGGCGATGATGCCCGGCTCGGTCACGCCGATGTAGCGGTTGTCGTGCTTGCGCTGCTTGGCGTGGGCGATGGTGGCGCCCTTCATCGGCCCCTTCATCGCACCCGGGCCGCAGCCGGTGCAGATGTCCAGCCCGCGCAGCCCCAGCTCGTAGCCGACCTGCTTGGTGTACAGGTACTCGTCGCGCGAGATCGAATGGCCGCCCCAGCACACCACCAGCTTGGGATCGTTCGGCTGCAGGATGCGCGCGTTGCGCAACTGGCCGAACACCGCATTGGTGATGCCTTCGCTGGACTGCAGGTCGGTGGTCGATTCCGGGCCGAGTTCGATGGCCATGTAGGCCAGGTCGCGGACCACGGCGAACAGCAGCTCGGCCACGCCGTTGATGATCTCGCCGTCGACGAAGGCCATCGCCGGCGCGTTGAGCAGATCGATGCGCACACCGCGGTCGCGCTGCACCACCTGGATGTCGAAGTCGGGATACAGGTCGCGCGCCGCGCGCGGGTCGTCGGACGCGCTGCCGCTGGTCAGCACCGCCAACGCGCAGCGCCGCAGCAGTTCGTGCAGGCCGCCGCTGGAGGCATCGCGCAGGCGCGCCACTTCCACGCGCGAGAGGATGTCCAGGCCGCCGCGCGGGTAGATCCGCGCATCCACTACCGGCAGCGCGCGCGCGGCCGTATTGCTGGTCGTCATATCGAATGTCTTGTCGGTGTCGTCAGCCGGCGACTTTAACGTCAGCCCCCACAAAAAGAAAACGGCCGGGTCGCCCCGGCCGTTCCCAACGCTTCAGCTAGCCTGCGCCGCGATCAGAACTGATAGCGGAAGCCCAACTGCAGCGACCACTGCGACACGCCGGTGTTGAAACCATCGGCGTCGGCGTTGGCGGCCGTCGGCTGGTCGGTGTACAGGGTGTTGTACACGTACTTGCCCTGATAGATGCCCTGCAGGTTGGCGACGCGGGCGTCGGCGTAGAAGCCGTAGTCGTAGATCCGGCCCCACTTCTTGTTCAGCAGGTTGCCCACGTTCTGGATGTCCAGCCAGACCTCGGACTTGTGGCCCTTGAAGAAGCCGGGCAGCTGCTGGGTGATGCGCACGTCGAAGGTGTTGATCCAGCCGGAACGGAAGCCGTTGGCCGGGGCGTAGCTGCCGGCGTACTTGGCCAGCTGCGGGTTCTTGGCCAGCCAGTCGAAGAACTGCTGCTGCAGGGCCGGGTTGGCGGTGAACGCACCGGTGCTGCTCAGCGTGCCGAACAGCACGTCGCCCGGGCCCTTCGGCACGTAGAACAGGTCGTTGGTCGAACGGCCGTCGCCGTTGGCGTCGCCGTTGAACACGTAGCTGTACGGACGGCCGCTGCGGCCTTCGTAGACCAGGCCCACACGGGTCTCGTAGTCGCCGAAGAACATGTGCTTCCAATCCAGCGAGCCGGAGATGCGGTCCTTGATCTCGTAGCGCGAGGTGTTCTCGGTTTCCGAGTTGGCGTTGAAGGCGTACTGGTAGCCCCAGCCCGAGCTGGCGGTGGAGCTGGTCAGCGAGCCGACTTCGGTGGCGTGGGTGTAGGTGTAGCCCAGGGTCCAGGACCAGTCGCCGCCTTCGCTGAACGGCTTGGACAGCGACACGGTGAACTGCTGGGTCTTGCCCTTGTCGGTGTTGTCGATCAGGTAGACGTCGCTATACGCCTGGTTGCGGTTGTAGCGGTTGTCGCCGGTCGCCCACGGACGCCCGGTACGGGCCGGGTTCCAGTACAGCGCACGGCCGTCCGGACCATAGTAGGCCGCGCTCGGATCCTGGCCCTGGCCATTGACGCGACCGATATTCAGGCTCTTGTAGTACAGGCCGTCCTTGACCTTGGTCACCAGCAGCTCGGCCGAGGCCACGATGCCGTACCACGGCAGTTCGTGATCCAGGGCCAGGTTGGCCTTGTACAGCGACGGCAGCTTGAAGTCGTTGCCGACGAAGCTCACGCCCTGGGTCGCCGAACCCGGGGCGTTCGGTACCGGCTGGGTGTCCTTGTTCGGGCTGAACGGCAGTGCCGGGTTGTAGGCGGTATAGCTGTAGGCGTTGTAGTTGAAGCCGGTGTTGGAGTAGCTGTTGCCGATCCACACCTGCGGCGCATCGCCCTGGAACAGGCCCACGCCACCGCGCAACTGGGTCGGACGGTCGGTGTCGAAGGTGTAGTTGAAGCCGACGCGCGGCTGGATCAGGAAGTCGCCGTTGAAGACCTTGCTGTTGTCGTAGCCGAAGTAGGCCTGCGCCGCCGCGTTGTAGGTCGGATCCGGGCTCACCTTCGCACGATCGCCGCGCAGACCCAGGGTCAGGGTCAGGTTGTTGTTGACGTACCAGGTGTCTTGCACGAACAGGCCGAGGTTGCTGTTCTTGTAGTCGGCCGCGATCGAACCCGGGCTACGCTCCTGGTTGAGCTGGTACGAGCTCCAGCGGCCGCTGGCGAAGTTGTCCAGGCCGAAGAAGGTGTACACGCCCCAGGTGTTGCGGCCGTACAGGTTGTAGATGTCGTTGGTGCTGTAGTCGACGCCGAACTTCAGGTTGTGGTTGTCCAGGGTCAGCGTGCCCGCACCGTAGTAGTTCCAGGTCTTGGTGGTGAGGATGTTGCCCTGCGAGTTGGTCTCGGTGCCCAGGTACAGCACGTCGCCGGTCGGGTTGGCGACCGAACCGTCGAAGTACACGGCGATGCTCGGCGCGTTGGTCGGCACCACGCGGATCGCGGAGTAGTCGCGGTAGGACACCTTGAACTCGGTGGAGAAGTTCTCGGACCAGTCGCTGAACAGCTGGCCGACGTAGCTCTCGACCGACTTCTCGTGCTGGTACCAGTACGAGCTCAGCGAGGCCTGGCTGGAGCTGCCGGCGCCGTTGATGCGCAGCTTGCTCTGGTCGAGCTTGCTGTAGCGGAAGCTGGCGCGGTGGTTGTCGCTGATGTTCCAGTCGAGCTTGAGCGCGTATTCCTTCAGGTCGGTGTTGCCGTCGCTGTCCAGGGTACCGGCGTCGAAGCCGTAGTTCTGGGCGATCTGCTGGGCGCGGGTCACGTCGGCCATGCCGTACTTGGCGTTGGCCTTGCCCAGCGCGGTGCTGCCCAGGTCGAGGCCCGGCGCGTCCTGCTGGAACTTCTCGTAGTTGGCGAAGAAGAACAGCTTGTCCTTGACGATCGGGCCGCCGAAGGTCGCGCCGTAGGTCTTCTCCTTGGTGAAGCCGTTGAACTTGCTGCCGTCCGGGTTGTCGCCGAACCAATCGCCGTCGCGATAGCTGCCGTACACCGAACCGTGGAACTCGTTGGTACCGGACTTGGTCACCGCGTTGACGGTGGCGCCGGCGGCGCTGGCGATGCTGACGTCGTAGTTGGACAGGTTGACGTCGATGGCTTCGATGGCCTCCATCGACACCGGCTGGCGCCGGGTGGTCATGTTGTTGCCTTCCAGGCCGAAGGTGTCGCTGGCCGAGACGCCGTCGATGTTGATCGAGTTGTAGCGCGGGTTCAGGCCGCCGGCGCTGATCGTGCCCGAGGCGCGATCGACGAAGGCCACGCGCGGATCCAGGCGCATGTAGTCCTGGATGTTGCCGTTGATCGACGGCAGCGCTTCGATCTGCTCGCGGCCGACGTTGGTGCCCGAGCCCATCTTGGTGGCGCTGAACACTTCCGAGCCGCCGGCGATGGCGACGGCATTGACCGTCTCCAGCGTGGTCGGCGCGGCCATGTCGCCGGTCAGGTCGGCGTTGATGGTGGCGTTCTGGTTGACGCTCAGGTACACGCCGTCTTCGGTCTTGGTGCCGTCGCCCGACTTGGTGATGGTGATGCTGTACGGACCGCCGACGCGCAGGCCGCGCGCGTTGTAGCGACCGGCGGCATCGGTGGTGGCGCGGCTGACCGTACCCGACTCGACGTGGGTGATGGTCACCTCGGCGCCAGCGACCGGCTGGCCACCATGGGTCACCACACCGCCGACACCGGCGGAGGTGCTCTGGGCGAACACCGGCGCAGCGGCCAGCGCCGCAACGAGGCCCAGAGTGAGCTTGGACATCCGCAGACGGGGTTGAATCATTGCAATAGCCTCGATGGAGTTTGACGAAATGCGCATGGCAGTGCCGTGCGAGTAAGGGCGCACGGCCGCGGAATGGGGGCTGGTCACCCTTGCCGATTCCCCGCAAGGGTTAACATGAGTTTAACACCATAGGGCCAATTTGTTGCCAAATCGTGACAACCCGGCACAAGCGGACATCACAGGACCTGGATCCCAGTCCTTGCGGCTATTGGCGACAAGGCGGGGACAGGATCACCGCCGGGATGTGGCGGCGATCGACCGGATGCCCTCCCCTATGACCTCTCACGCTGGCCGGCGAGCGGCGCAGCGTGATGCGGCGAAACATTTGCCGAGATCGCGCCGTCCCCACGGCGCTCACCGCTCGGCCGCGGGCGGCCTCAGCCGGCGACCGGCAGCTTCAGATAGGCGCTGAGCCCGTCCAGGAACATCTGCACCGAGATCGCCACCAGCAGCATGCCCATCAGCCGCTCCACTGCGGTCAGCACCCGCATGCCGAGCAACTTGTACAGCAGCGTGCCGGAGAACAGCAGCGCCGAGGTCCCCAGCCAAGCCAGGATCAGCGCCAGGCTCCACTCGCCCAGCCGGGTCGGCTCGTTGCTGCCCATCAGCATCACCGCGGCCATGCCGGAGGGACCGGCCACCAGCGGGATGGCCAGCGGCACGATAAAGGGCTCGCCGTCGGGAATCTCGCCCATCAGCCCTTCCGGGCGCGGGAAGATCATGCGGATGCCGATCAGGAACAGCACGATGCCGCCGGCGATGGCCACCGACTCCTGGCGCAGATGCATCACTTCCAGCGCGTACTTGCCGCCCCACAGGAAGCCCATCAGCACGCCCAGCGCGATCAGCAGTTCGCGTGCCAGCACGACGCGCTGGCGCCGCGCCGGCAGCGGCTTGAGCACGCTGAGGAACACCGGGATATTGCCCAGCGGGTCGAGGATCAGGAACAGCAGCAGCGCTGCCGACAGAATGGTCATGCCAAGGGATTCCAGATCGCGCCGCGGTGCGCGGCGCCGGCGGGCGACAACAGCTCGACGCAGGCGCCGGCGTAGCGCGCCGGGTCGACCGCATCGAGGTCTTCTTGATGGGTATAGGCGCGGGCGCGCAAGGCGGTGCGCATCGGCCCCGGCTGCAGGCCGGCCACGCGCACGCGCGAGGCGGCCAGTTCACCGTGCAGGCTCGCCAACAGGCCGCGGCGGCCATGCTGGGCCGCGCCGTAGCCACCCCAGTAAGCCTGGCCGACCCGCTCCGGATCGTCCACCGCGAACACGATCGCGGCATCCTCGACCTGCCGCAGCAACGGCAGGCAAGCCTGGGTCAGCCAGGCCGCGGCGGTCAGGTTGACGTGGAGGGCGCGCGCGAACTGGGCCGGATCGGCATGCTCGAACGGAGTCAGCCCGGCGAAGTCGGCGGCGCAGTGCAGCAGCCCGTCCAGGCGGCCGAGTTCGCCCTGCAGGCGCTCGGCCAAGGTGGCGTAGTCCGGGGGAGTGGCGCCGAGCAGGTCCAGCGGATACAGCAGCGGCGCGGCGCCGACCGCGGCGATCGCATCGTAGACCCGGTTCAAGCGCGCCGGCTTGTGCCCCAGCAGGACCACCGTGGCCCCTGCCTGGGCGCAGGCCAGCGCCGCGGCGCTGCCGAGCCCGCCGGCGGCACCGCTGACCAGGATCACCCGCTGCGCCAGCGCGCCGGCCTGCGGCGACGCAGGCGCGCTCACGACTGGTAGGCCTCGGTCACGATGCGCTGCAGTTCGCCGGACTCGAACAGTTCCATGGTGATGTCGCAGCCGCCGATCAGCTCGCCGTGGATGAACAACTGCGGGTACGTCGGCCAGTTCGAGTAGCGCGGCAGGTTGGCCCGGATCTCCGGCTCGTCGAGCACGTTGACGGTGTGCAGGCGGTCGGCCCCTGCGGCCAACAGCGCCTGCAACGCGCGGCTGGAAAAGCCGCACATCGGGTACTGCGGCGTGCCCTTCATGAACAACACGATGGGATGGCGTTCGACGTCGGCCTGGATGCGCTCCATCACCTGCATGCGGGTTCTCTCCTGCTGGGGCGAAAGAACGACCTTGGCGGTCGGCTAGACTCTCGCGTAGCCGCATAGTGTAAGCCCTGCGCGCGGCAGTACCGCGACGCGCGCCCGAAACCGCCAGAGGATCCATGCCCATCGAACTCGCTCCCCTGCCCTACGCCGCTGCGGCGCTGGCCCCACACCTGTCCGCTGCCGCGGTGGAACAGCACCACGGCCAGCATCAGCGCGCCCTGGTGGAGCGGCTCAACGCGCGACTGGCCGGCAGCGACCTGGCCGAGCTGGCGCTGCCGGACCTGCTGCGGCGCGCCCAGGGCCGGCTGTTCCAGGAGGCGGCCGAGGTCTGGAACCACGAGTTCTACTGGCGCGGCCTGCGCCCGCGCGGCGGCGGCGAACCCGGCGGTGCGCTCGGCGAACGCCTGGCCAAGAGCTTCGGCGACGCGGCCCGGTTCAAGGCCGAGTTCGAGCGCATGGCGCTGGCCGTGTTCGGCTCCGGCTGGGTCTGGCTGGTGCAGCGTCCGGACGCCAGTCTGGCGGTCGTCAGCACGGCCAACGCCGGCACCCCGCTGACCGGCGACGACACGCCGCTGCTGGCCTGCGACGTCTGGGAACACGCCTACTACACCGACTACCCCGGCGACCGCGCGCGCTATCTGCAGGCGTTCTGGAAGCTGGTGAACTGGGAGTTCGCGGCGTCCAATCTGCGCTGAGCCGGGAGTGGGGAGTCGGGATTGGGGATTCGCAGGAGCGGCGGCCGTGGCCGCCGATTGCTGGCCCAGGCGAGGCCTGGACCTGGCGCCTGATTCAGCGCTGGCCGCGCAGGGCGGCGATCACCGGGGCGACCTGGGCTTGCCGCTGCAGCTGCTCGCCTACCGCCTGCAGTGCGTGGGCCAGCGCCTCGGGCGTGTCCTCGCGCAAGGTGGCGTGACCGACCTTGCGGCCCTGGCGCGGTTCCTTGCCGTAGTCGTGCCAGTGTCCGCCGGGCTGCGCCAGCACCGCTGCGGCATCGGGCATCGTGCCGATCCAGTTGAGCATGCAGGCGTGGCCGCGCATGCGCGTGGAACCGAGCGGCAGCCCCAGCACCGCGCGCAGGTGGTTCTCGAACTGCGAGGTTTCCGCGCCTTCGATGGTCCAGTGGCCGGAGTTGTGCACGCGCGGGGCCATCTCGTTGGCCAGCAGCTCACCGTCGCGGCAGAACAGTTCCAGCGCGAACACGCCCACGTACTGCAGGCGCTCGGCCAGGGCGCGCGCATGCGCCACCGCCGCCTGCTCCAGCGCGGCATCGGCCTGCGCCGGCGCCAGGCTGGCGGACAGCACGCCATGCACATGCCAGTTCTCGGTCAGCGGCCAGGTGCGGAATTCGCCGTCGCGGCCGCGCACCGCCACCACGCTGACCTCGCGCTGGAACGGCACGAACGCCTCGGCGATCAGACCCACGCTGGCCGCCTGCGCGCCCAGCGCCGCCCAGGCCGCATCGGCGTCGGCGGCGGAGGCGATGCGGAACTGGCCCTTGCCGTCGTAACCGAGCCGGCGGGTCTTGAGGATGCACGGCGTACCGACCTGCGCCAGCGCCGCGTCCAGATCGGCACGGGTGTCGATCGCGGCGAACGCCGGCACCGGAATGCCGAGCTCGCGGAACAGGGTCTTCTCGGCCAGGCGGTCCTGCGCCACCGCCAGCGCATCCGGGCTCGGGAACACCGGCACCTGTCCGGCCAGGGCCGCGGCGCTGTCCGCCGGCACGTTCTCGAAATCGAAGGTCGCCACGTCGACCGCGTCCGCGAACGCCGCAAGCGCGGCCTGGTCGGCATAGTCGCCGACCCGCAGCGGCGCCACCTGCCCGGCGCAGGCATCGGCCGCCGGATCCAGCAGCGCGAAGCGCAGGCCCAGCGGGACGCCGGCCACCGCCAGCATGCGCGCCAACTGCCCCGCCCCCAGAATGCCGACGGTGGTCATTGGCGCGGATCGTCCTTGGTCATCACCTCGTCGGTCTGACGCTGGCGGAACTCGCCCAGCGCCGCGCCGATCTCGGCGTGGTCGTGAGCCAGCATCGCCGCGGCGAACAGCGCGGCGTTGGCCGCGCCGGCGACGCCGATCGCGAACGTGGCTACCGGGATGCCGGCCGGCATCTGCACGATCGACAGCAGCGAGTCCATGCCGTTGAGCGCCTTGGACTGCACCGGCACACCCAGCACCGGCACCGCGGTCTTGGCCGCCAGCATGCCCGGCAGGTGCGCGGCGCCGCCAGCGCCGGCCACGATCGCGCGCAGGCCGCGCGCGGCCGCTTGCTCGGCATAGGAGAACAACACGTCCGGGGTGCGATGCGCCGACACCACCTTCACTTCATAGGGCACACCCAGCGCATCGAGTTTCTGCGCCGCATGCTGCATGGTCTCCCAGTCGGAGCGGGAACCCATCACGATGCCGACGAGCGGCGCGGTTTGCTTGGAGGTCATGGCCGTCCCCTGCCTTAAAGACGTATTCTAGCCGTCTTCCACGCAAGACGAAGACCGGATGGACCGCAAACTGCTCGACCTGCTCTGCTCGCCCGACACCCGCCAACCGCTGGCGCTGCTGGAGGCGCGCGGCCTGGAGGCGTTGAATCGCGCCATCGCCGCCGGCGGCGTGCAGCGCGCCGATGGCAGTGCGCAGGCGCAACCGCTGCGCGAAGCCCTGATCACCCGCGACCGCAAGCAGGTGTTCCGCGTCGACGACGGCATTCCGGTGCTGCTGGCCGAGGAAGCCATCGGCACCGCCCAGCTCGCCGACTTCCCTGCCAAATGAGCCGCGACCCGGCGCCGCCGCAGGCGCCTGCAGCGGAGCTGATCGCCGCAGACGTGGCGCGCGCGCTGGCCGAGGACCTCGGCAGCGGCGACGTCACCGCCGCGCTGCTGCCCGACCGCGCCGACAGCGCCTACCTGCTGTGCAAGCAGGACGCGGTGATCGCCGGCCGCCCCTGGTTCGACGCCTGCCACCAGGCGCTGGATCCGCAGGTGCGGATCGACTGGCAGGTGGCCGAAGGCCAGCGCGTGGCCGCCGGCACCGTGCTGGCCCTGCTGCACGGGCGCAGTCGCGCCCTGGTCAGCGCCGAGCGCGCCTCGTTGAACTTCCTGCAGACCCTCTCGGCCACCGCCACCGCCACCGCCGCCTACGTGGCCGCGGTCGCCGGCACCGGCGCGCGCATCCTGGATACGCGCAAGACCCTGCCCGGCCTGCGCCTGGCGCAGAAGTACGCGGTGCGTTGCGGCGGCGGCAGCAACCACCGCATCGGCCTGTACGACACGGTGATGCTCAAGGAAAACCACATCCACGCCGCCGGCTCGCTGCCCGCCGCGGTGGCCGCCGCGCGCGCGCAGTGGCCGACACTGCCGCTGGTGGTCGAGGTGGAAACCCTGGAGCAACTGCGCGAGGCGCTAGAGGCCGGCTGCGACCGCATCCTGATCGACGACTTCACCGCGGAGCAGCGCCGCGACGCGGTGGCCATCGCCGCAGGCGCACCGTTCCACCGCGCGATCCCGCTGGAAGTCTCCGGCGGTGTCGACCTGAACGCGGTGCGCGCGATCGCCGCCGACGGCGTCGACTGCATCTCCATCGGCGCCCTGACCAAACACGTGCAGGCGGTGGATCTATCGCTGAAACTCGGGCCGCCCCCGCGGTAGCGGCAAGACCTGCACGTGGCGAGGCGACCGCTGTGGCGAAACCCTCGCCCGCGGCGAACGCGGACACATTCTCTCAAGCGTGCACGTCTGCACGCATGCCTCGGTCCCGAGATTGATCGCTTCAGCCCTCGCTGGATGAGTCACGCCACGCGCCAGGGCAAGCTGCAAGGCGCCTGATCGCCAGCGAACGCATCAGCCAGCACGGTGCGACCTGCCTACATCGCACGACACGCCCTACACTTCACGGCCTCGCCAACGCCGCTCTGCGACGCTGCACGCTTTCCCCTCCCCGCCGAGTTCGCCGATGTTCCGCCCCTGGTTCGCGCTGCTGTGTGTCGCCGCCCTGTTTCCCGCCGGCCGCGCCGCGGCCGCGGAAGTCTGCGATCTGCCGCCGCGCTTCGGCCTGACTCCGGCGGCAGTGGCGATCGTGCGCACCGCCTGCAACGAACACCGGCTGTGGTGGCGCCCGTTCATCGATCGCGACGGCCGCCTGGCCGGCCTGCGCGTCACCGAGGCAGAGCGCGCCGACCTTGCCGACGATGGCATCGAAGCCTGGCAGCGCGTCGCCACGTACTGGCGCGACAGCGGCACGCTGGGCGCGATGGGCCGCTTCGACGGCGCCGAGAGCTGCCAGCAACTGGACGGGTCACGCTATCGCGAGAACGACTGCCGCGCCTTCATCGTCGACAACCCCTGGTCGGCGGCCTTCGTGTCCTACGTGATGGTGCGCGCTGGCGTGGCCGGCTTCCACACCTCGATCCGCCATATCGACTACATCCGCGCCGCTTACCAGGCCGGAGCCGACGGCCTGCCCTATCGCCTTGCCGACCCGCAGCAGGAAAAACCTGCGCCCGGCGACCTGCTGTGTTTCCTGCGCGGCCGTCGGCAGCCGGTCGGCGCTGCCGGCCTGCGCGAGGCGCTGGCGCGCGGCCGCCCGCTGCCGTGGGAATCGCATTGCGACATCGTGGTCGCGGCCAATGTCGGCGGCGACCAGACCCTGTATCTGATCGGCGGCAACGTGTTCAACGCGGTGACCATGCGCAAGCTCAAGCTGGACCGCAGCGGGCGCCTGCAACTGGATGCGCCGCTGGCGCAGGACCAGAACGACGAAGGCGCCGCGCTCGAATGCACGCCCGGCCACGAGGAACTGTGCGACTTCAACCGCCAGGACTGGTCGGCCCTGCTGAAGCTGCAACCGCAGGCACAGATGCTGCTGCCGACCGCGCCGACCGATCCCGCCACCGCGCCGATGGCGACGCCAGCCGCGCCCGCGGCCAGCGCGGCCCCCGGCACGCCCGCCACTCCGCCGGCACCACTCACACCACCCACGATCCCGAACACGCCGGCGGCGGCATCACCCGTCCCCATCGCGGTACCAGCACCGCCACAACCCGGCGCGCCCTCCAACAACGAAGCGCCCAAGACCGAACCGCAGCCACAGCCGCAAGGCTGAAACGTGCTCGTCCATTGCGACGTGGGGCATCTCTAAAAACCAACCAGCGAGCGTATCCCTTGGGCAATCGAGGCATTGCGCAAGCGGCGGCGCTCAGGGTGATGGTGACGACCAGGGCCTCTAACTCGGCACTACCCGCAGGCACCTGAAGGTACGCGAACGCGCAGCATCGCCCCGTCAGCCGCGGACACGCCCGCCAATCCCGAATCCCCAATCCCCAATCCCCAATCCCCGCCCCAAGATTGCCCGCCTACCGCCGCCTCGCTACAGTGGCGCCATGCCCAGCCTGATCCTGTTGATGATCGCCGGCGCCGCGGCGTTCGCGTTCTGGAACGCCGCGCGCGCCGCCGCCGAACGCGCCGAAATCCTCGGCCGCAATGCCTGCAAGGCCGCCGACGTGCAGTGGCTGGACCAGAGCGTGCACGGCACCGGCCTGCGCCTGCGGCGTCTGCCCAACGGCTGGCTCGGCTTTGAGCGCAGCTTCCGTTTCGACTATTCCTACGACGGCACCGACCGCCACAGCGGGCGCCTGGTGCTGCTCGGCGACCAGCTGATCGCCTTCAGCGGGCCGTCGGTGGCCAGCGTGAGCAGTCTGCAGGAAGCGCGCGCGCAGCGCGACTGAGCCATGCACCAAGGCCGCGCACGATGGCGCGATCTTTCCGGCGACAGCAAAAAAGACGGGGAGACGGCTTCGCCATGCCACATCGGAATGGACGGCGGCCGCCCTCGATCCTTGGCACCACCCGTCCAGGGGCATTCGCAGGGATGCATCCCGCGTGTTGTAGACGCGGCTTCAGCCGCGACGGGCATTACCGGTAACGGCTGAAGCCGCGCCGACAACAGAACGCGGTGCGCGCGATGCGCACGCACTGGAAACGCCAACGCCTGGATGCAGCGCGCGGCCACCGGGGCCGCACATCCACTGCTTACTTGACCACGCGCAGACGCGGACGCTTGCCGGCGTCGTCGGAACCGCCCGGCCGCGGCGGCGGCGGAGTGTCGTCGCCCGGCGGCTCGCTGGCGCCGTGGATGTCGTCCGGCAGCGCCATGCCCTGCCCGGTTTCGCGCGCATAGACCGCCAGCACCGCGGACATCGGCACCTGCACCGGGTAGCTGACGCCCCCGAAGCGGGCGGTGAAGCTGACCCCGTCGTTGTCGATCTGCAACCGCACCACCGCGCGCTCGGCGATGTTCAGTACCACCCGCCCGTCCTTGACCGCGCTCGGCGGCACCTGGACGCCGGGCAGTCCCGCATCCACCAGGATGTGCGGGGTCATGCCGTTGTCGTTGATCCATTCCACCAGCGCCCGCAGCAGGTACGGGCGATGGCTGGTCATGCGGGAAGTGTCGTCGCTCATGCGCCCATTCTACGTGCCGGCGCGCAACGCCGGTACAGCTCGGAAGTCAGCGGGGAAGGCGCGGCGGACAGCATCATGCCGGCAGGTCGCGCAGTTTCTTTTCCTGGTCGGTCAGGCTGCGGATGAATCCCGGATTGCGGAAGATGCGGTTGCCGTAATCCTCGATCGCCTTGCCGTCCTTCGGCAGCGGGATGTCCAGCGCCTGCAGGCGCCAGATGATCGGCGCCATCGCGCAATCGGCCAGGCTCATCTCCGGATTGAGGAAGAACTTGCTGGCCTTGAACAGCGGCACCGACGCGGTCAGCAGTTCCTTCAGGCGCTTGCGCCCGGCTTCGGCCTGGGCCTTGTTGCCGAGCTGGATCGCCTGCACCTGCGGCACCCAGTCGTGCTCGATGCGCAGCATCGCCAGGCGCAGCCGCGCGCGCGAGAGCGGGTCCACCGGCATCAGCGGCGGGTGCGGATAGCGCTCGTCCAGGTACTCGCTGACCACCGAGGCGGCGTACAGCACCAGCTCGCGCTCCACCAGGGTCGGCACCGAGTGGTAGGGATTCAGGTCGATCAGGTCTTCCGGCGGATTCTGCGGATCCACCGCCACGAAATCGTAGGTCACGCCCTTGGCCGCGAGCACCAGGCGGACGCGGTGGCACAGGACATCATCCGTGGAGGAAAACAACGTCAAGGTATTTCGCATGCGCAAACTCGCCGCCATTCAAGGCTCTCCGACGGCCGGAATCCGCCGGCCGCATCGACGCCGCCCGCACATTGCGGACGGTCGTCACGGCCCCTGAGTGTGCAACCCTCGCTCACAAAAGCCAATAGGATGAACAGGGGATCGGCTCAGCAACGGTGCAGCCGGGATGCGGCCGAGACGGCCGCCGCTCAATGCACGTCCTTCCAGTATTCCTTCTTCAGCAGATAGGCCAGGAAGGTCAGCAGCGCCAGGAACAGCACCACCCACACGCCCAGGCTCTGCCGCTTCAACGCCGCCGGCTCGCCGGCGTATTCGAGGAAATTGCTGATGTCGCGCACCGTCTGGTCGAACTCGACCGGGCTCTGCTTGCCCGGTGTCGCCAGCTGCAGCCGCTCCACCGGCTTGTCCACCCCCGGCTGCTCGGCCTTGCCATAGACCGGCTGCTGCAGGCCCTGCAGATCCCACAGCGGATTGGGCATGGAGGCATTGGCGAACAGCTTGTTGTTCCAGCCCAGCGGCCGCGACTGGTCGAGATAGAACGACTTGAGGTAGGTGTAGACCCAGTCGGTGCCACGCACGCGGGCGATCAGGCTCAGGTCCGGCGGCGCCTTGCCGAACCACTTGGTCGCCGCATCGTGCGGCATCGCCGTCTCGATGTGTTCGCCGATCTTGGCGCCGGTGAAGTTGAGGTTGTGCATCACCTCGTCCTCGCTCAGGCCCAGATCCTCGGCCATGCGCTGGTAGCGCAGGTACTTCAGCGAGTGGCAGCCGGAACAGTAGTTCATGAACAGCTTGGCGCCACGCTGCAGCGAGGCGCGGTCGCCCAGGTCGTTGCCGGCCTGCAGGGTGGCGGCGCCCTCGGCGGCCATGGCCGAGGCGGACAGCAGCAGCGCCGAGGCGAAGCCGGCGAACACAGCGATCAGGCGCTTAGTCATGGCTGCTCACCCGCTCCGGCACCGGCTTGGTTCGATCCAGCGAGGTCCATATCGGCATCGTCAGGAAGAAGGCGAAATACAGCACGGTCAGCACGCGGCCGATATAGGTCTCGATGATCTCGGTACCGGGGCCGGAACCGATCACGCCGAGCCAGACGAAGCACACCGCCAGGATTCCCAGCATCACCCGCGAGATCCAGCCGCGGTAGCGGATCGACTTGACCTTGGCGCGGTCCAGCCAGGGCACCAGGAACAGGATCGCGATCGCCGAGAACATCACCAGCACGCCGCCGAGCTTGTTCGGCACCACCCGCAACATCGCGTAGTACGGGGTGTAGTACCAGACCGGCTTGATGTGCTCCGGCGTCACCAGGCGGTTGGCCTCGGTGAAGTTGTCGTGCTCCAGGAACAGGCCGCCGAAGCCGGGCACGAAGAAGATGATGAAGGCGCCGATCATCAGCAGGAAGCCGACGCCGACCAGATCCTTGACCGTGTAGTACGGATGGAACGGGATGCCGTCGGCCGGCTTGTTCGGGCTCCAGCGATTGCCCTTGGGCCCTTTCTTGATCTCCACGCCGTCGGGATTGTTGGAGCCGACCTCGTGCAGCGCGCCCAGGTGCAGCACCACCAGCAGCAACAGCACCAGCGGCAGCGCGATCACGTGCAGGGCGAAGAAGCGGTTGAGGGTGGCGTCGGACGGCAGGTAATCGCCCATGATCCACTCGGTCAGGCCGTTGCCGATCACCGGGATGGCACCGAACAGCGAGATGATCACCTTCGCGCCCCAGAACGACATCTGCCCCCAGGGCAGCACGTAGCCCATGAAGGCTTCGGCCATCAGCACCAGGTAGATCAGCATGCCCAGGATCCACACCAGTTCGCGCGGCTTCTTGTAGCTGCCGTACATCAGCCCGCGGAACATGTGCAGGTACACCACGATGAAGAACAGCGAGGCGCCGGTGGAGTGCATGTAGCGGATCAGCCAGCCCCACTCGACGTCGCGCATGATGTACTCGACCGAGTTGAACGCCTCGGCCGCGCTGGTCTTGTAGTGCATCGTCAGGAAGATGCCGGTGACGATCTGGTTGACCAGCACCACCATCGCCAACGAGCCGAAGTAGTACCAAAGGTTGAAGTTCTTCGGCGCGTAGTACTCGGTGACGTGCTTGCGGTAGAACGGCATCAGCCCAGGGGCGCGCTCGTTGACCCAGTCGAACACGTTGCCCGCGGTGCGGGTGAGGATGTTGTCGGCCATGACTTACGCCCCTCCCTTCGCGGACCCGGCCGGGTCGACGCCGATCACCAGGGTGTTGTCGTCCTGATAATGGTGCGGCGGCACCAGCAGGTTGATCGGCGCCGGCACGCCCTGGAACACGCGGCCGGACATGTCGAAGCGCGACTTGTGGCAAGGGCAGAAGTAACCGCCCTTCCAATCGGCGTCGTAGGGTTCGGGGCGAATCTCGGCGACCATTTCCGGCGAGCAGCCCAAATGGGTGCACAGGCCGACCAGCACCGAGACGTCGGGCTTGATCGAGCGGTACTCCGGATTCTTCAGCACGTAGTCCGGCTGCTGGTCCTTGTTGGTGGACTCCGGATCCTTGAGCCGGCCGTCCAGCGACGGCAACGCGTCGAGCATCGCCTTGGAGCGCTTGACGATCCAGATCGGCTGGCCGCGCCACTCCAGGATCAGGCGCTGGCCTTCCTGCAGGGCGCTGATGTCGGCGGTGACCGGCGCGCCGGCCAACTTGGCCTTTGCGCTCGGATTCCAGGACTTGATGAAAGGAACCGCGACGAACCCCGCACCGACCGCGCCCACGACGGACGTGGTGGCGGTGAGAAAGCGGCGGCGTCCTACGTTTACAGAATCGTTGACCCCATCGTTGGCCATCCGGCACTCCGATCTGTGATTGGGTAGCGTGAGGCTGCCAGCAGCTCGGTGGGGGTCGAGCCGCACTGAATCCACTGCAGTGTAGCGGAACCCTTAACGCGCCGACAATGGACGCGCAACGCCTCCTGCCGGGCCGCGGCGACGGCTCAATGCGCGGTCGCCAGCACGCCGCGGTAGCGCTCGGCGAGCACGCCCACCCGTTGCACGTAGCGTTGGGTCTCGCTGTAAGGCGGCACGCCGCCGTGTTTGTCTACGGCACCCTCGCCGGCGTTGTAGCCGGCCGCGGCCAGGCTGAGGTTGCCGTTGAAGCGCTTCAGCAACCACGCCAGGTACTGCACGCCGCCGCGAATATTTTGCGCTGCATCATACGAATCGCTGACGCCGAAGCGGCGTGCGGTGGGCGGCATCAACTGCATCAGCCCCTGCGCGCCGGCACGACTGAGCGCCATCGGGTTGTAGGCGGACTCGGCATGGATGATGGCGCGTACCACCGCCTCGTCGACCCCATATTCGCGCGCGGCGGCGGCGATCTCGCTCTGGTAGGCGGTGGTGTTCAGCCGCACCGCACCGAAGTTCACCCCCGGGTTGGCGCAGGCGTAGCAGGTCTCCATGAAGCTGTAGCGGATCGTGCGCACCGCACCGAGATTGGCGACCTGGGTCGGGCGCGCACTGGTGTAGTGGCGCACGCCGTCCTTCATGTACGAGTACAGCTGGCCACTGACCAGGCGCCGTGGCGTACCGCTGCTGCTGGGCGGCACCGGCGCCACGCGATTGGGCATGGCATTGGCAGTGACCGGCGTAGGAGCCGCGACCGGCGCGCTGATCAGGGTGGCCGGCGCCACGGTGCCGGCGTTGGCGATGACGCCGCGGCTGGGCGGCCGCTCGGTGCTGGCCCTGGCCGGCGCTGGCGCCGGGGCGGTATGCGCGGCGCGGCGGTCAGGGGTGTAGCGGCCGATCACGCTGCAGTTGGCGCCGGATACGCGCTTGCTGCCGTAGCTGGGCACGCCGTCGCCGCCGGTGCACTTGTACAGGGTGCCGGCGCTGGCCGGCGCAGCCGTCAACGTGGCGAGTCCCAGCCCCAGGAGCCACAGCTTCCCCTTCATGGCGGCGAGTGTCCCAACTTCCCTGGCGCTTGCCAAGTCCAGGCCGCTCGAGGCCGCGACGCGGCCGAGCGGTCAGTGTGCCCTCCCTGGCCGTAGCACCTATCCCACCGGAACCGACTCCGGCACCTGCTCCAGCAACGCGTTCAGCGCCTCACGCAGCGCCGCACGCACCTCGGGCGTAGCCTCCAGCCCGGCGAACGGCACGCCGAGGGTCAGCAACTGCGCCGCCAGCCACGGCACCGCGTCGGCCAGCAGCGACAGCCGGCAGTGGCCGTCGGCCTCGTCCTGCAGGGTGCCGCACCACAGCGGAATGCGCGCCCCCAGCTCGGCGGCGTTGCCGCGCAACCGCACGCTGAGGGCGTAGCCCAGCGCCTGCGGGCTGTAGCGGATCGCCGCGTCGACCATGGCGGCCGGTTCCTGCGGCGGCAGGCGCAAGGCCACCGCCGCGCCGAGCTGCAAGGGCGGCGCGATGCGCTCGGCGCGGAAGGTGCGCCAGTCGGTGCGGTCGCGGTCCCAGGCCAGCAGGTACCAGCGGCGGCCGGCGTTGACCAGCCGCAAGGGTTCGACCAGGCGCTGGCTGGCGCGGCCGCCGTGGTCGCGATAGGCGAAGCCGAGCAGGCGCCGGTCGCGGCAGGCGCTGGCGACACCGATCAGCACCCGCGTGTCCGGCCGCAGCGGGTCCTGGCCCAGCGCCAGGGTCGCCCCCTGCAAGGCCTCGGCGCGCTGCCGCACCCTCGCCGGCAGCAGCGGTTCGAGCTTGGCCAGCACCCGCACCGCGGTGTCCTCCAGGCCGGCCATGCTGGCGCAGGCAGCGCGCAGCGCCACCGCGACCGCCACCGCTTCGTCCTCCTCGAACAGCAGCGGCAGCATCTGCGCGCCCGCCGCGAGCCGGTAGCCGCCGCCGACGCCGGCCGCCGCCTCCACCGCATAGCCCAGCGCGCGCAGCCGCTCCACGTCGCGGCGCAGGCTGCGCCGGTCCACCCCCAACCGCGCCGCCAGTTCGGCGCCGGACCACAGGCGGCGGGTCTGCAGCAAGGCGATCAGGCGCAACAGGCGGGCGGCGGGCGATGACATCGGTGCACGCTATTGCGGACAGAAGCTGTCCGCAATGGGGTCTAGGCTGTGCGCACCGACCACCCAGGAGCCGCCCATGACCGCCGACCGCCACGTCACCCTGTTCCACAACCCGCATTCGCGCTCGCGCGGCGTGCTGATCCTGCTCGAGGAACTGGGCGCCGACTACGCCATCGAGCGCATCGACTTCGATCGGCAGGGGCAACTGGCGCCGGAGTACCTGGCGATCAACCCGATGGGCAAGGTGCCGGCCATCGTGCATGCCGGCGCGGTGGTCACCGAACAGGGCGCGATCTACCCCTACCTGGCCGACCTGTATCCCGAGGCCGGCATGGCGCCGCCGATCGGCGACCCGCTGCGCGGCCCCTACCTGCGCTGGCTGGCGTTTTACGGCGCCTGCTTCGAACCGGCACTGGTCGATCGCGCGCTCAAGCGCGCCCCGCCGCCGCGGGCGATGTCGCCGTATGCCGACTGCGACACCGTACTGGCGGTGGTGGACGCGCAACTGGCGCGCGGCGACTACCTGCTCGGCGACCGCTGCAGCGCCGCCGACGTGCTGTGGGGCAGCGCACTGGGCTGGATGCTGGGGTTCGGCCTGCTCGACCCGCCGGCACCGACCCGCGCGTACGCCGAACGCATGGCGGCACGGCCGGCGGTGCAGCGCGCGCTGGCGGTGGACGCCGCCGCCTGAGCCCTGCCAGCGACGCCGCAGCTTTCCTGCAGAGAGTCTGCACCGTACCATTCGCGTTGCGTGTGCTCCGCGCACGGACTCGCCATCGACGCCAAGGAAGACATCGCCATGCAAAAGATCTTGATCGCAATTCTGCTGTTCGCGTTGCTGGCGGTCAGCGGCGCCTGGGGATACAGCACCTGGAAGGCGCAACAGGCCGCCCCGACGGCGGCAGCGCCGGTGGCGGCAACCGCGGCCAAGCCAGCCGACCCCAAGCAGGCCGCGCCCGCCGAGGCCGACAAGGCCGCCGGGGCTCCGCCGGCGCCGGCCGCGGATGCAGTGGCCGCGGAAGGGGTCAAGTTCACCTACGAGTATGTCGCGCCGAAGAATCCCGACCTGAAGGAGGCGCACGACTTCGCCGTCGACATCGACATCCTGCATCGCCTGCCCGAGATCAACGCGATGGACGGGATGCTGATGCTGCCGGGGCCGCTGCATCTGATCGCGGCCGAATGCGGCCAGATCAATGCCTTTTACTCGCCCGCCAAGCACGAATTGGTGATGTGCTATGAAATGGTGGACATGCTGGTCAAGGTCGGCGCCGGCCTCGGCGAACAGAACCAGGATCAAAACTTCAGCGCACGCTTCCTGCTCGCCAACGCACGCTTCATCATGCTGCACGAATTCGGCCACGCGCTGATCGACATGCTGAAGCTGCCCAGCACCGGCCGTGAAGAGGATGCTGCCGATCAGTTGGCCTCATCGCTCATGCTGATGTTCATGGCCCCCAACGAGTCGCCGAGCATTCTGGCTGAGAACCTGCGCCTGGCCGGTCTGTTCTTCATGCTGAACACCAAGGAACAGTACGGCGCGGCCGACTTCGCCGACGAGCATTCGCTCGGTCAGCAACGCTTCTACAACCTGATGTGCATGCTGTACGGGCACGACCCGGCCAAATACCTGCGCCTGGTCACCAGCGGCATGCTGCCCGAGGACCGTGCCCTGCGCTGCCAGACCGAAAGCGAACGCATCACTACCGCCTGGGCCAAGTTGCTGCTGCCGCATCTCGCACCCAAGTACCGGATGAGCGGCGAAGAGGCGCAGCGGCGCTACGACGAGGCCAAGCGCAAGCAGGAAGAGAACGCCGAATCCCCCTACGTGCGCTGAGCCGCACCCGGGCGGCCGGCGACAACGCCGGCCGTCTGCGCCTTCCGTGCCGGACTGGCCACCGCGCAACGTCCTGGCGCGGTTCCCGATACACTATGTGGCTCACCGCAGCCGTCGCCGGCTGCCCGCCCGCAACCCGTCTGGAATAAGCGCCATGCCCGGGACGCCCGCCCCTGTTTCGCCGACCGCGACCGCCGCCGCGGACGTCCCCGCCCTGCTGCCGCTGCCGAGCGCACGGCCGGCACCACCGACCGTGGTGCGCGGCAAGCTGTACATCAAGACCCACGGTTGCCAGATGAACGAGTACGACTCGGCCAAGATGGCCGACGTGCTCGCCGCGTCCGAGGGCCTGGAGCTGACCGACAACCCGGAAGAAGCGGACGTGGTCCTGGTCAACACCTGCTCGATCCGCGAGAAGGCGCAGGAGAAGGTGTTCAGCCAGCTCGGTCGCTGGAAGGCGCTGAAGGCCGGCGGCAAGCCGGTGATCATCGGCGTCGGCGGCTGCGTGGCGTCGCAGGAAGGCGAGGCCATCGTCAAGCGCGCGCCCTACGTGGACCTGGTGTTCGGCCCGCAGACCCTGCACCGGCTGCCGGAACTGATCCGCGCGCGGCGCGAATCGGGCAAGTCGCAGGTGGACATCAGCTTCCCCGAAGTCGAGAAGTTCGACCGCCTGCCGGAGCCGCGCGCCGAAGGCCCGTCGGCCTTCGTGTCGATCATGGAAGGCTGCTCCAAGTACTGCTCGTTCTGCGTGGTGCCCTACACCCGCGGCGAGGAGATCAGCCGGCCGTTCGAGGACGTGCTGGTGGAAGTGGCGCAACTGGCGGCGCAGGGCGTGCGCGAGATCAACCTGCTCGGCCAGAACGTCAATGCCTACCGCGGTCCCTACGCCGACGCCGAGGCCGGCGAGGACCTGCAGCATGCCGACCTGGGCCTGCTGATCCGCAGCATCGCGCAGATCGAGGGCATCGGCCGCATCCGCTTCACCACCTCGCATCCGCTGGAGTTCAGCGACTCGCTGGTGGAGGCCTACCGCGACGTGCCGCAGCTGGCCAACTACCTGCACCTGCCGGTGCAGGCCGGCAGCGACCGCATCCTCAGCGCGATGAAGCGCGGCTACACCGCGCTGGAGTTCAAGCAGAAGATCCGCAAGCTGCGCGCGGTGCGCCCTGACATCTCGATCAGCTCGGACTTCATCGTCGGCTTCCCCGGCGAGACCGACGCCGACTTCGAGAAGACCATGAAGTTGATCGAGGACGTGGGCTTCGACCAGAGCTTCTCCTTCATCTACTCGCGGCGCCCGGGCACGCCCGCCGCCGACCTGGAAGACGACACCCCCGAGGCGGTCAAACATGCGCGGCTGGCGCGGCTGCAGGCGCACATCAATGCGCGTGCGCAGCAGATCTCGCAAAGCATGGTCGGCAGCGTGCAGACCGTGCTGGTGGAAGGGCCGTCGAAGAAGAACCCGGCCGAGCTGACCGGCAAGACCGAGAACATGCGCTCGGTGAACTTCCCCGGCCACCCGCGCCTGATCGGCCAGTTCGTCGAGGTGACGATCACCGAAGCGCTGAGCAATTCGCTGCGCGGCCGCCTGGTGGTTGCGGATTGAGCATTGCGAAGGTGCAGACAAAAACCTGCAGGCACTTCATCAAGCGCATCATTCACTCCGGCCCACTCGGACAACCTCAAGAGCCAGCCCCATCAAGAAACTCAGGCGTTGCTAAAACAGCCTGAGACAACTCAAGCATTCAGAGCAGCTAATGCCAGCCATATACCGTAGAAGTTGGATCAGCTTGGGAATGGCTTTAATGCTCTCTCATATTGCACAAGCAGAAAACGGCAACATCAGCAAGAGCGGCATTCAATGTCTAAACCTACGACAGGATCCGCTATCACTCACATCGCCCGCTTTTCTTACGCTTCCGTTCTATCAACCCTACGTGGATGGCAGCTCGATAGACCAAGTCGTGACCGATGCTCCTTTCCCAACCAGCAATCGCTACACCCTGCATGACTCTTGGTCATCATCGCCAAGTTCACCATTGATTCCGGTTACGCATTGGCGCATGTCGGAATACACCGGATTGGCGGCCACCGATCTTGCAGGTGTGCAGCGCGCCCATGTGGACTCCTACGCCAAATCGGGAGAGCAAATGATGGGACGCTGGGTAGGATTTTGGATGAACACCCAGAACGATCCAACCCCTCTCGCCAACGGATCCCTTTCCACAAACGTAGGGTGCTGGTACCAAGAACCACCTTACGCAAGAGTGTATTCGAATAGTTATCAGGTCTTGGATGTTGCATTTGACACAGGCGTTCAATACGTTGCCGCCAGTGGCGGAGCACACTCGCAAGCGTACTTTCAGATGATCGTGACCGACACCAGCGGCGGCTGCGATGACAAATGCACCTTTAGCATTTCCGTTGGATACACAGGCCCCGACATGACTGGGGCAACGAATGAAATCACCATTCGTGACGATACCGGAACCACCGCACTCCCTCTCGTCAATGCAGGGCTGGACGCTCCACGGTGGATCACTCGGATGCCCGATTCAACGCATTTCCGAACTGGGACATTTTCGCCAACGAGAGTTCATTTTCGCTTGTCACCCACCCAGCTGATACTGATGCGGGACGACGTCGCGAGAACCTTTGCAGATCACCGCAAGCTCTCTTCAAATCCACTTGATTATGCTCTCACGCTCATCAATGTGAATGGAGAGGTTTACGACCCATGCAAAGCCAATGCAAGCAATTGTAATGGCGCATCACCCAGCCAGCTTGGCATGAGTATTGGCAACATCAGGGTAACAAGTACTATCCCTCACGATGCAATTGGAGTGCCGGCAACACCTGCTCGAGGTGAGCCCCTGATCGTATTTCGCAATAGTGCCGGCGATCTACTCGACTTCTCCGCAGAACTTGGCCCAGAAGGACCGATACTTGAAAAAATAGCGACCCACCTTGCCGTCGACGATCCATCCGTGACATATGCCAACGGCGTACAACGCATTTACTTTTCAGGCAACGGACATCATATCCTTGAAGCGTTCCGCACCAAAGCGTCTTGGCAGATATGGGACATGAGTGCAGCACTCGGCCTGCCAGATTCGTATAGTCCTCCACGCGGATACACTCCAGCCGACAACATCACTCGAGTTTACTTTCGCGATGTGTCCGGCCATGTCCACGAAGTGCGCCTAACTCCATCAGGCTGGACAAAAAACGACATTACCGCATTGGCGCAAGCAGAAAGCCTTCCGGCAGCCGAAGGAAGCCCGATCGGCTATCAAGCAGGCAACGCCGATAGGGTTTTTTATCGAAGCGTGGGAAATCAGATCATTGAACTATTCTTTTGGAATGGCAAGTGGCAGGCATGGAACATGACGACGACCCCAGGAGCAACCTCTGCAGCGACAGATCCACGTGCGTTCGTCGACTCAGGCGGATCCCCTAGGGTGATCTATCGGGACATCAACGGTATTGTCCATCAATTGAAAACGGAAAGCGATGGATGGCATGACACCAGTTTCGAACATATGCCTGATTTCGTCGCAGCACTCGGCTCACCTTCCGGATTCGTGATGAATGGCAACGCGAACTTGCTGTACCAAGGAGTCGACCATCACCTACACCACCTGACGGAAATCGATGGGCAGTGGATCGCTGAAGATATGTCTATCGTAGGCGGCGCAGTATCTATCGCCTCCGATCCAGTCGGATACACAGACGGAGAAGGCATACCTAGAATTGATTACGTGGGCACCGATAGTCAGTTACATGAATTTTTTTGGCAGAAGAACTGGCTACACCGTGACCTTTAAGGTGACGATCACCGAGGACGACGCCGCGGCCTGAGCGGCGGCGGGCACGCCCTAGTCGAGCGCGCTGAGGAACCGTCCTCCGCGCGGGCCGATCTGCACGGCCCGCGAATCCGGCACACGCCGGGCCAGGCCGTTGTCGAGCAGATACCCGAGCACGGCGCTGCCCAGCGCACCGGCGACGTGGTCGCGGCGCTCGCTCCAGTCCAGGCACGGCCGACACAACGGCCGGCGCGACGCACGCAGCACCACGACGTCGATGCCGATCGCCGCGCACCAGTCCGCGCCGGACGCGCTCAGGGCCATGCCGTCGCTGCACAGCAGGTGCCCGCGCGCTTCCATCTGCTGCCGCCAGGCAATCGCCAGTTCGCCGGCGAGGTGGTCGTAGCACACCCGTGCCCGGCGCAAGGCGGGATCCGCCGGGCCGACCCGCCGCGTCATCGGTGGCGGCGCCAGCCCCATCATCGCCTCGACCGCCGCCGCGACCTGCGCGCCGGCCAGGCGGAAATAGCGGTGCCGGCCCTGTTGCGCGACCTCGATCAAGCCGGCATCGACCAGTTGCGCCAGATGCCGGCTTGCGGTCGACGGCGCGACCTCACCGTCCAGCGCCAGTTCGCTGGCGGTGCGCGCCTGCCCGCTCATCAACGCCGCCAGCATGCGGCTACGCGCCGCATCACCGAGCAGGAATGCGGCGCGCGCAAGCAGGGTGTCTTCGCTCATGCTTCGATTCTAGACGAAGCATGGCGCCGCGCCGGCGCCTACCGTGCCCGCTCTCCACACGAGGCAGGCGCATGACCGACACGCTCCACCACTACGCATCGCAATTGCACTGGACCGGCAACCGCGGCGACGGCACCGCCGACTACAGCGGCTACGGCCGCGACTACGCGTTGAACGTGCCAGGCAAGCCGACCCTGACTGGCAGCGCCGACCCATGCTTCCGCGGCGACCCGGCGCTGCACAACCCCGAGGATCTGCTGGTCGGCGCCCTCGCTGCCTGCCACATGCTCACCTACCTGGCGCTGTGCGCGCATGCCGGCATCCGGGTGCTGGCCTACGAGGACCAGGCGCAGGGCTGGCTGGCGCTTCGCCCAGGCCAGGGCGGGCGCTTTCGCGAGGTGGCGCTGGCACCGCGGGTAACCATCGCGGCGGACGCCGATGCGCGCCGCGCGCAGGCCTTGCATGCGCAGGCCCACGCGCAGTGCTTCATCGCCAACAGCTGCGCCATGCCGGTGCGTTGCGAGGCGACGATCGTGCGCCTGGACGGGCCGCCGGAGGCTGGCCGATGAAGGACGTGGAAATCCATCTCGAAGACCGCCCGGGCGCCCTGTCCGCGATGGCCCAGGCGCTCGGCGCGGCCGGCATCAGCATCGAAGGCGGCGGCGTGTGGCGCGTGGACGGGCGCGCGGTCGCGCACTTCCTGTTCGACGCCGCCGCACCGGCAAGCCAGACCCTGCGCGCGCACGGTTTCCACGTGGCCGCCGAACACCCAGTGGTGAGCCTGCGCCTGGACCAGGAAACGCCGGGGCAGCTCGGCCTGCTGACCGGCATGCTCGGCGCCGCCGGCATCAACATCGCCGTGCAGTACAGCGACCACCACGGGCAACTGATCCTGGTCGTGGACGACCCCGCCGGTGCATGCGCGATTGCGGACGCATGGATGCAGGCCCGCGAGGCGCGCTGCGAAGGCGACACCGACGCTGGCGATCGTCGATAAGACGCGCCGCAACCGATTCCGCGGGACCAGCGCCGCCGCAATGCAGGCGTTGCCGGGCGGATCGGTGCGATTTTTTCGCCAGCACAGGCCGGCGCCTTGCGCGGCAAGGCGTTCGCGCGGTTGTCCACAGGCTTTTGGACAATCGATCCACATCCATTGTGGACAACGTTGCCATCGCCGCGGCGCGAGGATCGCGGCGGTGGCGCCGCGCCTGCGCGCGCCGATCCGCACGGCGCACCTCCACTGCGGCAGCCTGCGCACCACGACGGCGCCGCCGCGCGCCCTTCACTGGCCCGGCTACGCGCTGCGCGCTACCCTTTGCGCCCCTCGTTTCTTCGACGCCGCCGCTGGCGGCGTGCGCCCGCCATGACCACCCCTGCGCAACGCGACTTCACCCTGGATCCCGCCGACACCGAGCGCCTGGCCAACCTGGCCGGCCCGTTCGACGCGCACCTGCGGCAGATCGAACTGCGCCTGGGCGTGGAGATCTCCAACCGCGGCAACGTGTACCGGGTGACCGGGCCGGAGCAGGCGGTGGCGGCGGCCGAGCGGCTACTGCAGGCGCTGTACGCCGAGGCCGACCACGTCGCCTTCGACGACCAGGAGATCCACCTGCGGCTCAACCAGTCCAACGTCGACCAGGTCGCGCAGCGCGCGTACCAGCCGCAGGACGTGGCGATCAAGGTCAGGCGCGGCACGGTGCGCGGCCGCGGTGCCAACCAGGCCAAGTACCTGCACCAGATCGCCACCCACGACATCAACTTCGGCATCGGCCCGGCCGGCACCGGCAAGACCTTCCTGGCCGTGGCCAGCGCGGTGGAAGCGCTGAACGAATCGCGGGTGCAGCGCCTGATCCTGGTGCGCCCGGCGGTGGAGGCCGGCGAGAAGCTGGGCTTTTTGCCCGGCGACCTCAGCCAGAAGGTCGATCCCTACCTGCGCCCGCTGTACGACGCGCTGTACGAGATGCTGGGCGTGGAGAAGGTGGTCAAGCTGCTGGAAAAGAACGTCATCGAGATCGCGCCGCTGGCGTACATGCGCGGACGCACCCTCAACGACGCCTACGTGATCCTGGACGAGGCGCAGAACACCACCATCGAGCAGATGAAGATGTTCCTGACCCGGCTCGGCTTCGGCAGCACCGCGGTGGTCACCGGCGACCTGACCCAGATCGACCTGCCCAAGCACGTCAAGTCCGGCCTGCGCGACGCCATCGAGGTGCTGCACGAGGTGGACGGGGTCAGCTTCACCTTCTTCGAGGCACGCGACGTGGTCCGGCATCCGCTGGTGGCGCGCATCGTCAACGCCTACGAGAAGCGCGACGTCGTCGACCGCGCCACCGGACCCGCCGCATGATCCGGCCCTGGCCCGGCCTGCTGGCAGCGCTGCTCGGCGTGGCCGGTGGCGCCAGCGGCCATTCGTCGGACCCGCCGCGCGCGCAGGACCCGGCACCGCAGCGCATCGCCCTGGCGCAATCGCTGACCCCGCCCTGCCTGTCGATCGTGCAGGACGCGGCCAGCATCGGCCTGCCGCGCGACGTCCTCGAGCGCGCTGCGGCAATTTCTCGCACCTCGCCGACCGCACCGCGCGGCGACGAAGCGCAACGCCTGGCCTGGATCGCCGGCACCCGCGCGCAAGCGCTGCTCGATGCGGCCGAAACCGCCGGCGTGACACGCGATCGCTTCGGCTGCAACGCGCTGGCCTACGCCAAGGTGCCAGCGGACAGCCTCTACCTGGTCGGCCACCTGCTCGAACGCGGCCAGGCCGCCGTATGGCTCTCTGCTTCGGGGCGCTTCGCCGCCACGGTGGAGATCCGGCACGACAATCCGCAATGCCAGCAAGGCCCGATGGGCAGCGTGGCGTACCGCATAGACGCCGAAAAAAAGCCCGTGCTGTTCCTGGTCGAATGCGTCACCTGAGTCTGTAGTGGCGCGTCTGCCGCTCCAGGACAAGGCGTGCATGACCGGAACTGCGCAGCGGACGCCGGCATCGACCGCACGACAGTGATCGAGATCGCCTACGAAGCAGGCGACGGGGCGTCGCCCTGAGCGCGCGTTAGCGCGATACTGTGGCCCCCACCGCTGCACCCGGCCGTTCCGCCATGACCAAAGGTCCCGTCCGCCTCGATGTCGGCGTCAGCTACGCCCTGCCCCGTGCCGGGCTGCCGGCGGCGCCGAGCTTCCGCAAATGGGTCGCCGCGGCGCTGAAGGGCCGCATCCGCGAGGCCGATCTGGCGATCCGCCTGGTCGACGACCGCGAAGGCCGCGCCCTCAACCAGCACTACCGCGGCAAGGACTACGCCACCAATGTGCTCAGCTTCCCGGCGGAACTGCCGGAGGGGCTGCCGAAAGGCGTCAAACTGCCGCTGCTCGGCGATCTGGTGATCTGCGCACCGGTGGTGGCGCGCGAAGCCGCCGAACAGGACAAGCCGCTGAACGCGCATTACGCGCACCTGACCGTGCACGGCGTGCTGCACCTGCTCGGCTGGGACCACGAGGACGACAAGGAAGCCGAGGCGATGGAGCAACTGGAGCGCGAGATCCTCGCCGACCTCGGCGTGTCCGACCCCTACGCCGGCGAGCGTTGATCCGATATCCCGCGCGCTCTGCCGCGACCGACCCTCACCCCGACCCCTCTCCCGGGGGGAGAGGGGCTCGGTGTGTCACCCACCTCTCCCGCGCTGGTCAAGCGCAGGCGCCGGCGGTAACGTGGCCGCGCGGCGATCGCCGCCCCGTTTTCCTTCGAGGTTCCGTGCGTTGATCCGTCCCTCGCTCGTCCTGCTCGCGCTCGCCTGCGCCGCTCCGGCGGTCGCCGCGCCTGCCGTGCCGCCGGCGGCAGCGCCTGCCGCCACCACGGCCGCCGATCCGGCCATCGACCTGCCGGCCCTGCTGGAATGCCGCCAGCACGTGGCCGACTTCAGTGCGCTGGCGCCGCTGCTGGCCGATCCGCTGAAGGCGGTGGCGCACGGCTGGCGACCGCTGCCGCAGTCCAACCTGTTCATGACCGAGTACGCGCTGACCCGGCCGATCCAGGTGTTCGGCTACAGCAGCGAGCGCATCGCCTTCTCCGGCGCCAGCGTGATGGCGATCCTGGACCTGCCCGACCCGCGGCCGCTGGCCAAGCGCCTGAACCTGGAAGCGGCGGTGGACACCCCGGAGAAGGCCATGTTCGGCCGCGAGGTGCTCAGCCGCGACGTCCACGACCCCAAGACCGGCGAGCCGATGATCGAGTCGATCATCCTCAGCGTGTCCACGGTGAAATCGCACCCCGGCAAGACCCTGGCCGGCTGCAGCTACAGCCTGGACCTGCCCGAAGAACCGGGCGCGGCACCGGCACCCGACGCGCTGCATACTCCGCCCCCCGGCGGCTGAACCCGGGCCGGCGCGCCGCCGATGGCCCGCCGCCGGCGTCGCGATGCTGTCGCGACCGCCCTGCTAGACTTGCCCTTACCGCCCGTTCGATCGGCGCCTACCCACAGAACATGTCAGAAGACGGACCGAGTAGCTCCTCCCCGGAATCCCACGAAAAACGTCGCGGCTGGCTGGAACGCCTGACCTCGGTGTTCTCCGGCGACCCGCACACCCGCGACGATCTGGTCGAGGTGCTGCGCGACGCGCAGCACGATGGCCTGATCGCCGCCGACACGCTGCGCATGATGGAGGGCGCGCTGTCGGTCTCCGAACTCACCGTCGGCGATGTGATGATCTCGCGCGCGCAGATGGTCTCGCTGCCGGTGGAGGCGCGCTTCCTCGACCTGATGAAGCAGGTGGTCGAATCCGGCCATTCGCGCTTCCCGGTGCATGGCGAGAACAAGGACGACATCCTCGGCATCCTGCTGGCCAAGGACCTGCTGCGCGGCGTGGTCGCCGATGACGGTCCGGGCACGGTGCGCGAACTGTTGCGGCCGGCGGTGCTGATTCCCGAGTCGAAGAAGCTCAACGTGCTGCTCAAGGAGTTCCGGCTCTCGCGCAACCACATGGCGATCGTGGTCGACGAGTACGGCGGCGTGGCCGGGCTGGTGACCATCGAGGACGTGCTGGAGCAGATCGTCGGCGACATCGACGACGAGCACGACGACGCCGAGGACGAGGCGTCGCTGATCGCCGCGCAGGCCGACGGCCAGTACGTGGTGGATGCGCTGACCCCGATCGAGGATTTCAACGAACGCTTCGGCGCCGACTTCCCCGACGACGACTACGACACCGTCGGCGGGCTGGTCACCGAGGCGATCGGCCACCTGCCCGAGACCGGCGAGGAACTGACCCTGGGGCGGTTCGCATTCCGTGTGGCGCGGGCCGACGCGCGCCGGGTGCAGGCCTTCCACGTGACCATCCTGCCGCCTCCTGCGCAGGACGGCGCTTGAGCACGCACGCCGTGCCGCGCAGACGCGCGGCCTGCTGGCTGGGAATGCTGCTGGCCCTGTGGGCCGGGCTGGCCTTCGCACAGACCACGTCCCCGGATCCGGCGTCACCGCCGCCGCTGGCCGCACCGGTACCCGCGGCGCCCGTTGCGGCTGCGCCCGCCGCGGCCGATGCCAGCGACCCGGCGCCGCGCATCGGCGTGGCCACGATGCAGCCCGGCGAAGTGTTCTTCGAGCGCTTCGGCCACGACGCCATCGTGGTGCTGGATCCGCGCACGGGCCAGGCCACCTCGTACAACTTCGGGTTCTTCGACCCCAGCGAACCGGGCTTCGTCGGCCGCTTCGCCGCCGGCGACATGCGCTATTACCTGGTCGCACTGCCGCTGCAGGAGGATCTGCAGCAGTACCGCGAGGCCGGACGCGGCGTGGACATCCAGTGGCTGGACCTGGCGCCGGCGCAGGCACGCGCGCTCGAGCAGGCGCTGGCCTGGCGCGCACGCCCGGAGAATGCCCGCTACCGCTACGACTACTACACCGCCAACTGCGCCACGATGGTCCGCGACGCGCTGGACCGGGCCATGGGCGGGGCGCTGCATGCGCAACTGTCGGGCCGCTCGCGCGGCAACACCTACCGCAGCGAATCGGTGCGCCTGGCCTCGCCGGCGCCGTGGATGTGGCTCGGCTTCGACCTGGGCCTGGGCCCGTATGCCGACAAGCCGCTGTCGCGCTGGGAAGAAGCCTTCGTGCCGATGCGCCTGGCCGAGAGCCTGAACGAGGTGCGCAACAGCGCCGGCCGCCCGCTGGTGCAGGCGCGCCAGCAGTTGCTGCCGCAGCGCCTGCCGCCGGAGCCGCCGGAACAGCTGCGGCACTGGTGGCCGTGGCTGCTGGTCGGGCTGGCCGCGGCGGCCGGTGTGCTGGCGCTGGGCCGCCGCCCGCGCTGGCTGGCCGCGCTGGCGCTGCCGTTCTGGCTGCTGTGCGCGCTGGGCGGTGCGGTCCTGCTGTACCTGTGGGGCTTCAGCGAGCATCGCGCCGCCTGGGGCAACCGCAACCTGCTGCTGCTGGATCCACTGTGCCTGCCGCTGCTGGTCGGCGGCGTGGCGCTGCTGCGCGGGCGCCGCCCCGGGCGCTGGTTCGACGTGCTGCTGTGGCTGGTGGTGGCGCTGGCCGGCGCCGCGCTGCTGATCCACTGGCTGTCGATGCTGCAGCCGCAGTTCAACCTGCAATGGATCGCGCTGCTGCTGCCGGTGCACGCGGCGCTGGCCTGGGCGCTCACCCGCCCTCGCCCGCAGCCCTGATACCGTCGCGCCACCTCGCCACGCGCGCCTCCGCCGAACCCGACCCGCCATGGCCTCCGCGACCGCCAATCCCGCCTGCGTCATCAACTGCGTGCACTACGACGGCCACGGCCGCCGCCACGACATCGCCCTGGAGCAGATCAGCGATGTGCTGGCCGGGCATGACGACGGCTTCGTCTGGGTCGGCATGTACGAGCCCGGCGACGCCGTGTTGCAGCAGCTCAAGGAAGAGTTCCAGCTGCACGAACTGGCGATCGAGGACACCCGCAAGGCGCACCAGCGGCCCAAGGTCGAGGCCTTCGGCAATTCGCTGTTCCTGGCGGTGCACACCGCGCAGGTGATCGACGCGCGCATCGTCTACGGCGAGACCCACGCCTTCCTCGGCGAGCGCTTCCTGCTGACCGTGCGCCATGGCGCCTCGCTGCCCTACGCGCCGGTGCGCGAGCGGCTGGAACGCGAGGCCTCGCTGATGAAACTGGGGCCGTCGTACGCGCTGTACGCGGTGCTGGACTACATCGTCGACAATTACCAGCCGATCCTCGACGACTTCCGGCAGAGCCTGGAACGCCTGGAGACGGACATCTTCGCCGAGGCGTATCGGCGCGACACCGCGATCCGCCTGTACGAACTCAAGCGCGAACTCAACCAGATGCGCCTGGGCGTGGCGCCGCTGCAGGACGTGCTGGCGCACCTCAAGCGCCACCCCGGCCCGCTGATCGCCGAGGAAGTGCGGCTGTACGTGCGCGACGTGCTCGACCATGCGGTGCGTACCAACGACGCCATCGACACCCTGCGCGAAATGCTCGGCACCGCGCTGAGCGTGAACCTGTCGCTGGTCACCCTGGCCCAGGGCGAGACGGTCAAGCGCCTCGGCGCGTGGGCCGCCCTGCTCGCCGCCCCGACCCTGATCACCAGCTGGTACGGCATGAACTTCAAGCAGATGCCGGAACTGGAATGGCCCTGGGCCTACCCGCTGATGGTCGGCGGCGTCGCCGCGGTGTGCGTGGCGCTGTATGTGGCGTTCAAGCGGGCAAGGTGGCTGTGAAGCCGGGATTGGAGATTGGGGATTTGGGATTCGTTGAAGCGGTGCGCTGCGCCTGATGGTTTAAAGCCTGGGTTGCACGGGATGCATCAGCGGAGGGGATCCGCATTTGCGAATCCCCAATCCCGACTCCCCAATCCCGGCCCTCAAGCCACATACACCGTCTTGATGTTCATGAACTCGTGGATGCCGTGTTCGGCCAGTTCGCGGCCGAAGCCGGAGCGCTTGATGCCGCCGAACGGGAGGCGTACGTCGCTCTTGACGATGGCGTTGACGAAGGCGGCGCCGCACTCGAGTTGACAGGCCACGCGTTCGCCGCGGGCGCGGTCGCCGGTCCACACGCTGCCGCCGAGGCCGAACGTGGTGTCGTTGGCCACGCGTACGGCTTCGGCTTCGTCGGCCACGCGCAGGATCGCCGCGACCGGGCCGAACAGTTCTTCGTCGTAGGCCGGCATGCCCGGCGCCACGTGGTCGAGGATCGACGCCGGATAGCCGGCGTGGCTGCCGCGCTCGGGCTCGCAACCGAGCAACGGCTTGGCCCCCTTGGCGATGCTGGCCTGCACCTGCTTGTGCAGTTCGTCGCGCAAGTCCTGGCGCGCCATCGGCGCCAGCGTGGTCGCCTCGTCCTGCGGATCGCCGAGGCGACGCTCGGCGGCGGCGGCCACGAAGCGACGCACGAATTCGTCGGCGATCGCCTCCACCACCACGAAGCGCTTGGCCGCAATGCAGGTCTGCCCGGCGTTGTCGAAGCGCGACTTCACCGCCGCGGCCACGGTGACGTCCAGATCGGCGTCGTCCAGCACCACGAAGGCGTCGCTGCCGCCCAGTTCCATCACGCACTTCTTCAGCTGCCCACCGGCGTTGGCGGCGATGGAGCGGCCAGCGCGCTCGCTGCCGGTCAGGGTGACCGCGGCCACCCGCGCATCGCGCAGCACCTCGGCGGCCTGGTCGTTGTCGATGTGCAGCACGTCGAACACGCCGGTCGGCAGGCCGGCGTCGGCCAGCACCTTGGCGATCGCGTCGGCACAGCGCGGCACGTTGCTGGCGTGCTTGAGCAGGGCCACGTTGCCGGCCATCAGCGCCGGCGCCAGGAAGCGGAACACCTGCCAGATCGGGAAGTTCCACGGCATCACCGCCAGCACGCAGCCCAGCGGTTCGTAGCGCACGTAGCTGCGCTGCGCATCGGTGGCCACCGCCTGCTCGCGCAGATACTCGGCCGCGTGCTCGGCGTAGTAGTCGCAGGCCGCGGCGCACTTGTCGAGTTCGGCCAGGGCTTCCTTGCGCAGCTTGCCCATTTCCGCGGTCATCACCCGCTGGATCGCGTCGCGCTGGTCGCGCAACTGCGCACCGACCTTGCGCACCAGCGCGCCGCGCTGCTCCAGCGGCGTCGCCGCCCAGCCCGGGAACGCCTGCGCCGCGGCGGCCAGGCGCTGCTCGACGGCAGCGGCATCCATCAGCTCGAGACTGTATTCGACCTGGCCGTTGGCCGGGTTGACGGTGTCGTAAGGCATCGCGCGGACTCCTCGAAAAAATGTCCGGCCAGCCTAGCGCGGCGGAAGTTGCAGCGGCGTGGCGATGGTGCCGAGTGCGATGGCTCACAGTGTTCCGCAAGGCCCGTAGGAGCGGCTTTAGCCGCGACGGGGCCGTTACCGGCAATGCCCAGTCGCGGCTGAAGCCGCTCCTACGCGGAGCAACGCAACACCTTAGCCGGCTTGCTGCTGAGCCAGCTGGATATCGCGCTGACGCCGCTTCTCGTTGCGCGCCATCAACCACCAGCCGACGACGGCGGCGATCGACACCGCCAGCACCATCAGCGTGGCGAGCGCGTTGATCTTGGGCTTCAGGCCCATGCGCACCGAGGAGAACACGGTCATCGGCAGCGTGGTCGAATCCGGGCCGGCGACGAAGTTGGCGATCACCACGTCGTCCAGCGACAGGGTGAACGCCAGCAGCCAGCCCGACACCAGCGCCGGCGCGATGATCGGCACGGTGATCAGGAAGAACACCTTGAGTCGGTTGGCGCCCAGGTCCATCGCCGCCTCTTCCAGCGAGCGGTCCAGCTCCTGCAGGCGCGAGGACACCACCACGGTGACGAAGGACAGGGTGAAGGTGACGTGCGCGGCCCAGATCGCCATCACCCCCTTGGGCGGGATGCCAAGCACGCCGCCCATCGACACCAGCATCATCATGATCGACAGGCCGATGATCACCTCCGGCATCACCAGCGGCGCGGTCACCAGCGCGCCGAACAGGCTCTTGCTGGGAAAGCGGCGGAAGCGGGTCATCGCCATCGCCGCCAACGTGCCGAGCACCATCGACGCGGTCGCGGTCCAGAACGCCACCTTCAGGCTGATCCACGCCGCCTGCAGGATCTGCCGGTCGCGCAGCAACTCGCCGTACCACTTGGTGGAGAAACCGGCCCACACCGTCGCCAGCTTGGAGGCGTTGAACGAATACACCATCAACAGCAGGATCGGCAGGTACAGGAACGCGAAGCCGGCGCCCAGCACCGTCCAGCGCAGCACCGTGCCCATGCCGCCGCGCGCGCCGCTCATGCCTGCCCGCCTTCGAGCTGGCGCTGCTGGTAGCGGTTGAAGATCAGGATCGGCACCATCAGCAACGCCAGCATCGCGATCGCCACCGCCGAGGCGGTCGGCCAGTCGCGGTTGTTGAAGAACTCGCCCCACAGCACCCGGCCGATCATCAGCGTGTCCGGACCGCCGAGCATCTCCGGGATCACGAACTCGCCCACCGCCGGGATCATCACCAGCATGCAGCCGGCGACGATACCCGGCCGCGACAACGGCAGGGTCACGGTGAGGAATGCCTTCCACGGCGGCGCGCCGAGATCGTAGGCGGCCTCGAGCAGGCGCTGGTCGAGCTTGACCAGGGTCGCGTACAGCGGCAGCACCATGAACGGCAGGTAGCAGTAGACGATGCCGATGTAGGCCGCGACCGGGGTGTACAGGATGTGCAGCGGCGCATCGATCAGGCCCAGCGCCAGCAACGCCCGGTTGAGCACGCCGTTGCTGTCGAGGATGCCGATCCAGGCATAGACGCGGATCAGGAACGAGGTCCACGACGGCAGCACCACCAGCATCATCGCGATGTTGCGCGCCGACGGCGACAGCCGTGCGATCGCGTAGGCCATCGGGTAGCCGATCAGCAGGGTCAGCACGGTGGAGATGCCGGCGATCTTGATCGAGCCCCAGTAGGCCTCGATGTATTGGTGGTCGCGCAGCAGCGCCAGGTAGTTCTGCAGGGTCAGCTTCAGCGTCAGCACGCCGTCGCGGACCTGCAGCAGCTCGCTGTACGGCGGGCTGCGGATCGCCTGTTCGGCGAAGGAAATGCGCAGCACGATCAGGAACGGGATCGCGAAGAACAGCAGCAGCCACAGGTACGGCGCGGCGATCACCAGCCAGCGCATCGCCGGCAGGGAGCGCAGGCGCAAGCGCTGCTGCAGGCGCAGCCGCAGTGTCGAGTCGGGCGGCACCGGCACGACGGGCGCGCTCATGCGGTCAGCACCACGCCGTCGTTGTCGTCCCACGACACCCACACCGTGTCGCCCCAGGTCATGCCTTCGCTGTCCCAGCGCTTCTGGTTGGCGAAGTTGGATTGCACGCGGATACCGCTGGGCAGGCGCACGTGGAAGATCGAGTGGCTACCGAAATAGGCGATGTCCTCGATGGTGCCGCGCGCCTTGTTGTAGGTCTGCTCGGGTTCGCCCTTGGTGATCCAGACCTTTTCCGGACGCACCGCGAACGCCACCTCCTGCCCTTCCACGCCGGTGATGCCGTGGCTGATGTAGATGGGCACCGGGAACTGCGGGCAGAGCACGGTCACGTGGTCGGGGTGGTCTTCGCCGATGCGGCCCTCGAACATGTTCACCGAGCCGATGAACTCGGCAACGAAACGGCTGTTCGGCGATTCGTAGATGTCGCCCGGCGTACCGACCTGACGGATGCGCCCCTGCTCCATCAGCGCGATGCGCGTGGCCATGGTCATCGCCTCCTCCTGGTCGTGGGTGACCATCACGCAGGTCACCCCCGAGGTCTCGATGATGGACACTAGCTCCAGTTGCATCTGCGAGCGCAGCTTCTTGTCCAGCGCGCCCATCGGTTCGTCCAGCAGCAGCAATTTCGGCCGCTTGGCCAACGAGCGCGCCAGCGCCACGCGCTGCTGCTGGCCGCCGGAGAGCTGGTGCGGCTTGCGCTTGCCGAGCGTGCCCAGCCGCACCAGCTCCAGCATCTCGCCGACGCGGCTGGCGATGGCGCTGCGCGACAACCCGTCCTGCTTCAGCCCGAAGGCGATGTTCTGCTCCACGCTCATGTGCGGGAACAGCGCGTAGGACTGGAACATCATGTTGAGCGGCCGCTGGTACGGCGGCAGCCCATCCAGCGGCTGGCCGTCGAGCACGATGCGGCCGCGGCTGGGCTGCTCGAACCCGCCCAGGCAGCGCAGCAGCGTCGACTTGCCGCTGCCGGAGCCGCCGAGCAGCGCGAAGATCTCGCCCTGGCCGATGTCCAGATCGATGTCGTCCAGCGCGACGAACCCGTCGAACTCCTTGCGCAGGCCGGCGATGGACACATAACCGGCCCCCTTGGCCGGCGGCGGCGCCGGCAGATGGTCGGTTCTCGCTTCGCTCAACGCCATTGGTGATTTCCCCGTGAAACACGCCGTCGTGCGGAGCGCCGATGCAGTGGCGACCGCGGCGCGGTGAACCGCAGTGTAGCTGTGACGGCGCGGGATTCGGGAGTCGGGATTGGGGATTGGTAAAAGCAGCGCGCGCTCAGCGCGCCGTGGCTGGCGCTGGCGCGGACGACGGAGCCTCCGGTGCCGCCCAACCCAGGCCCAGACTCTTCTGCAACGCGACGTAACGCAGCAGCACCTGGGTGTGCGCCTGCAGCGCGCTGTCCTGCGCGGAGGCTTGCTGGCGCTGCACGTCCAGCGCATCGATCAGCGACGAGGCGCCGGCGGCATAGCGCTGCTGCAGCAACGCGGCGGAACGATCCGCCGAGGCCGCGGCCTTGTCCGCCGCCAGCGCCTGCTGGCGCGCGGCGCCGAACCGCGCCAGCGCGCCGTTGGCATCCTGCAGCGCGGCCAGCACCGTGCCCTCGTAGGCGGCCAGCCGCGCGGCATTGCCGGCACGGGCCTGCTCGACCTTGGCGCGGGTGCCGCCGAAGTCGAAGATCGACCAGCGCAGGAACGGCGCCACCACGCTGTTGACCGCGTCGCGGCCGAGATCGCCCGGCGAGGTCGCGGCCATGCCGATGTTGCCCAGCAACGTGACCTGCGGGAAATACGCGGTCAGCGCTTCGCCGATCTTCGCCGACGAGGCGGCCAGCTGGCGCTCGGCACGGCGCACGTCCGGGCGCCGCCGGATCAGCGCACCGGCATCGTCCACCGGCACGCTGGCCGGCAGCGTCGGCAACGGGCGGTCGGCGGCCAGTTCGGCGTCGAGCGCCCCGGGCTCGCGGCCGATCATCAGCGCCAGTTGGTCCAGCGCCACCTGCGCCTGGGCCTGCAGGTCCGGCAGCACCGCTTCCTGCTGCTGCAGTTGGGCCTGCGCGCGTTCCACCTGCAGGTCGGCATCGGCGCCGCGCTCGCGGCGCTGCCGGGTCAGTTGCAGGGTCCGCCGGGCGGCCTCCAGATTACGCTGGGCCACGGCCATGCGCGCACGGGTGCTGCGGTAGCCCAGGTAGGCCTGCCCCACTTCGGCGGCGATCTGCACCTGGGTATCGGCGAGGTCGGCCTCGTCGGCCTGGGCATCGGCCAGTGCGCCCTCGCTGGCGCGACGGCGGCGGCCGAAGAAATCCAGTTCCCAACTGGCATCGATGCCGACGCTGTAGAGCTGTGCGCGCGGATCGATCTCCACCGGCTGGCCGGTGCCGGCGGCGATGCTGCCCAGGCGGTCGGTCAGCGCATCCGGCGCGTGCGCGTTGAGATAGGCCGCGTTGGCGCCGACGCTGGGCAACTGCTCGGCGTGGCGCTGGTCCACCAGCGCGCGCGAGGCGCGCAGGCGCGCCTGTGCCACCCGCAGGTTCGGGCTGTGCTGCAGGGCCTGCTCGACCAGCGTGTTCAACTGCGGGTCGTGCAGGGTTTCCCACCAACGCTGCGGCGGCGGTGCCGGCACCACCCCGGCGGCGGCGGCCGTGGCATCGGCGCGATGCAGCCGAGGCTGCGCCAGCGCCGCCTCGGCCACCGGCGGCGGCTTCACGTAGTCCGGGCCGAGCATGCAGGCCGACAGCAGCGACGGCAGCGCGGCGGCGACAAGAACGCGGGAGAAACGCTGGGCCATGGAATCCTCAATGCATCGCGAGCGGAGCGCCGCCCTTGGGCAGCGGCTTGAGCAGGAACGCCAGCGGGATCGTGCAGACCACGATCACCCCGAAGATCCAGAACAGGTCGTTGTAGGTCATCACCAGCGCCTGCTGCTGCACCAGCCGCGCCAGTTGCGCCAGCGACTGCATCGCCGCGCCGGCACCGGAGACCGATTGCAGTTGCGCGCTGATGCCGTGCAGGTAGTCCTGCGCCAATGGAGAGTTGGCGGTGGTGCCGCTGCCGAGCATCTGCGTATGGAACACCATGCGCCGCTCCTGGAAGGTGGAGATCAGCGCCAGGCCGATCGAGCCACCCATGTTGCGCGCGGCATTGAACAGGCCCGAGGCGTCGCCTGCCAGGTCCGGCGGCACCGAGGAGATCGCCGCCTGGTTCAGCGACATCATCGCCAGCGCCAGCCCGCAGCCCTGCAACAGCTGCCCGGCGACGAAGTGCATGCCGACCGACTCGGCGGTCAGGTGCATGTTGACGAAGCAGGCGGTAGCAAAGCAGGTCAGCCCGCCGAGCACCAGCACGCGCACGTCCACCGTGGTCAGCAGCTTGGGCATCATCGGCATCAGCAGCACCGTGGGAATGCCCGACAGCAGCACCACGTAGCCGGACTGCTCGGTGTTGTAGCCGGAGATCACCGCCAGAAACTGCGGGATCATGTACATGACCCCGAACAGGATCATGCCCACCGCCATCACCATCACGAACACCGCGCCGAAACTGCGCTGCAGCAGGATCGACAGGCGGATCACCGGCTGCCGGCTGAAGAACTGCGAGGCCACCAGGGCGATGAAGCCGACCAGCGAGACCACGCTCAGCAGCACGATCTCGGTGGATTCGAACCAGCGCTCGCGCTGGCCTTCTTCCAGCACCACGGTCAACGCGCCCAGCCCCGCGGTCAGGCCGAAGATGCCGAGCCAGTCGGCATCCAGCAGCCCGCGCAGGTACATGCGCTCGTGCGGCAGGCCGAGCAGCAGCAGCGCCACCAGGCCGGCGCAGACCGGCACGTTGAGGAAGAACGCGTAATGCCAGCTGACGTTCTCGGTGAGCCAGCCGCCCAGCAGCGGCCCGATCACCGGACCCAGGATCACGGTCATGCCGAACAGCGCCGTGCCCAGGGTCTGCTGCGCTGGCGGCAGGCGCGTGGCGACGATGGTCAGCGCGGTGGGGATCAACGCGCCGCCGGCGAAGCCCTGGCCGACGCGGCCGAGGATCATCATGGTCAGGCTGTTGGACAGCCCGCACACCACCGAGAAGAAGGTGAACAGCAGCGCGCAGATCAGCAGGAAATTGCGCAGCCCGAGGGTGCGCACGAACCAGCCGGTCAGCGGGATCATCACGATCTCGGCGACCAGGTAGGAGGTCGAGATCCAGGTGCCCTCGGTGCCGCTGGCGCCGACCTCGCCCTGGATGGTCGGCAGCGCGGCGTTGACGATGGAGATGTCCAGCGTCGCCATGAACGAACCGATGGTGCCGGCGGCGACCGCCAGCCAGGCGCCGCTGTCGGCCTTGCGCGGCGCCTGCGCGCCAGCCGCCGCGGCCGCTTCGCTCACGGGTTGCGCCCGCGCGGGGCGACCGCATCCTGGCCCTGCGCGTCTTCCTGCTTCACGCGCTCCTTGGCGTCCTTGGCGCCGCGCGTATCGACGGTCACGGTGACCGACATGCCCGGCACCAGCACCTTGCGCGCTTCCGCGCCGGCCTTGAGCCGGATCCGCACCGGCACCCGCTGCACCACCTTGGTGAAGTTGCCGGTGGCGTTCTCCGGCGGCAGCAGCGCGAACTGCGAGCCGGTGCCCGGCGCGATGCTCTCGACCACGCCGTCCAGTTCCACGCCCGACAGCGCATCGACCTCGATCCGCGCCGGCTGCCCGGGCCGCATCAGCCCGACCTGGGTTTCCTTGAAATTGGCGCTCAGGTACAGCGCCTCCACCGGCACCACGCTCATCAGCCGGGTGCCGGCGGCGACGAACTGGCCGACCTGCACGGTCTTGTCGCCGATGCGGCCGGCGATGCGCGCGGTCAGGCGGGTGTCCTCCACCGCCACCTGCGCCTGCGCGGCGTCGGCCTGCGCCTGCACCAGCGCGGCGCGCGCCTGGTCGAGCTGGGCACTGGTGCCCTGCACCTGGCTCTCGGCGGCGACCACCTGGGCCTTGGCCGCGTCGAACTGCGCCTGCGCACGGTCGCGGTCGTGCAGGATGCTTTCGTAGTGCTCGTGGGTGTCGGCACCGGAGGCGGCCAACGGCCCGAAGCGCTTGGCCTCACCCTGGGCGAAGCGCAGACTGGCGGCGGCCGCGGTCACCTGGGTGCGTGCCTGCAGCAGGCTGGCGCGCTGCGCCTGCAGCCCGGCCTCGGCGGCGGCGATGTTCGCCTGGCGTACCGCAATGGCGGCCTGCGCCTGCTCCAGCGTGGCGCGGTAGGTGCGCGGGTCGATCTCCAGCAGCGGCTGCCCGGCGGCGACGGTCTGGTTGTCGCGCACGTATACCGCGGTCACGTAGCCGTTGACACGCGGCGCCACCGCGACCGTGTCGGCCTGCAGATAGGCGTTGTTGGTCTCCTGCAGGTAGCGGCCGGTGGTGAGGTAGTAGATCAGCCACACCACCAGGCCGATCACCACCACCAGGCCGATCAGCAGCAGGGTCCATTTGACCTTCGGGTTCTTCAGCGGCGACGGAGTGTCGGCCTTGCCGGCGTCGTCGCCGCCCGCGTCGTCCCGGCGCTTGCCGGCCTGGCCCTGGTCGGCGTGGGCGTCGTGCGCGGCGGCCTGCCGCGGCGCCTGCGAGGAGTCTGGGTCGTGGTTGCTCAAGTCGCTGATTCCTGGGGAGAGGAAGAACGTCGCCGGGTCGGGACGGCGACACCACCAAACGGTAGCGTACGCCGGCCGGCGCATTATTTGTACCGGCGAGTACAGAGTATGTGAGCATCGCGTGGCGATGGCCCTGCGGCGTCTACGCGATTGCGGACGCTTGGGCAGCGCCAGACCCGGTCGCTCGCGTCGAGGGAGCGATGTCCCGGTCTCTCATCCCGATGGGGGACCGATGCTTCGGGGCGCCCTTCAGCCACGCGACGAGGCGCTATCGGGAAGGCCCGTCGCGGCTGAAGCCGCTCCTACGGGAGCGGTTCCTGCCTGTCCGATCTCAACCGGGAGAGCCCGCCGGCGCGGTACCTGCGTGCGCCAGCAAACCTTGTAGGAGCGGCTTCAGCCGCGACGAGCGAAGACGCCATGCGTCCCGGGCGGCATGGCGTCGGGACTGATGTCCCTCCCACAACAGCCGCTCACGCTCACCCTGGTCGCTTGGGCAAGCGCAGTGCGATAGCTGTCCGGGTCAAACCGCAAAGCGTTACCCGGACCGCGAACGCCAGCGGCTCAGCGGCCGGTCTTGATCTCCGTCCACAGGCGGGTGTACAGCTTGTCCACCTCGGGCGGGTTGATCGAATAGGTGAACATCTTCGCGGCCACGTCCGGCGGCGGATAGATGGTGGGGTCGTTGCGGATCGCCGCGTCCACCAGCGGGGTCGCCTGCGGCACCGGGTTGGCGTAATGGATGAAGTCGGTGTTGGCCGCGGCTACCTTCGGCGTCAGCAGGTAGTTGATGAACGCATAGGCGTTCTCCGGATGCTTGGCGTCCTTGGGGATGGCCAGCATGTCGAACCACTGCGGCGCACCTTCCTTGGGGATCGAATAGGCCACGTGCACGCCGTTCTTGGCTTCCTCGGCGCGGTCGCGCGCCTGGATGATGTCGCCGGACCAGCCCACCGCCAGGCAGGTGCTGCCGTTGGCCAGCGAGGTCACGTACTGCGAGGAGTGGAAATTCTGCACGTACGGGCGAATGCGCTTGATCAGCGCCGCGGCCTGCTCGATCTTGGCGGGATCGGCGCTGTGCGGATCCTCGCCCAGGTAGTGCAGCGCGATCGGGATCAGGTCCGAGGGCGTGTCCAGCAGGGTCACGCCGCAGTCCTTGAGCTTGGACAGGTTCTCGGGCTTGAACACCAGGTCCCAGCTGTTGGCGATGTCGGTGCTGCCGAACGCGGCCTTGACCTTGTCCACGTTGTAGCCGATGCCGGTGGTGCCGACCATGTACGGCACGCCGTACTTGTTGCCCGGATCCTGCTGCGCGATGCGCTGCATGATCTGCGGGTCGAGATTGCCCAGGTTGGGGATCTTGCTCTTATCCAGCGGCAGGAACACGCCGGCCTGGATCTGCCGGCCGAAGAAGTTCAGCGTCGGCACCACCACGTCGTAGCCGCTGCCGCCGGCCAGCAGCTTGGTCTCCACCATCTCGTCGCTGTCGAAGACGTCGTAGGTGACCTTGATGCCGGTCTGCTTTTCGAAGTCGGGAATCGTGTTCTCGGCGATGTAGTCCGAGTAGTTGTACACGTTGAGCACCTTCGCCTCGCCCTGCCCCGTCTTGTCCGCATCGCTGCCGGCGCCGCCGCAGCCGGCGAGCAGCGCCGTGGCCAGGGAAAGAGTGAGCAGTCGCAAGGTCATGGCAGGTCTCCGCAGGTCCATGGGCAAGAGGGGGAGGATCGGCGAGGCGCGCCGGATCCGGGGTCGACGTTCCAGACTACCCAGCGCCGGGCTATTTGCCCAGGGCCTGCGCCGTATCCTCCAGCGCCAGCCAGGCCTTGTCGAACAGTTCGTCGACCTGGGCGCGGCTGAGGATCAACGGCGGCGACAGCAGCATCGCGTCGTTGGTGGCGCGCAGGATCAGGCCGCGGCGCAGCGCTTTGTCGCGGCACAGCGCGCCGACCTTGCCGCGCTCGGGGAAGTAGTGCCGGCGTGGCTTGTCCGGCACCAGTTCCAGCGCACCGATCATGCCGACGATGCGCGCCTCGCCGACCAGCCGATGCTCGCCCAGCTCGGCCCAGCGCTGCGCCAGGTACGGCGCGATCTCGCTGCGCGCGCGTGCGACGATGCCCTCGTCCTGCAGCAGGCGCAGGTTCTCCAGCGCCACCGCCGCGCACACCGGGTGGCCGGAATAGGTGCAGCCGTGCGCCAACTCGCCGCCCTGCTCCTTCAGCACCGTGGCCACGCGCGTGCCGAACATCGCCGCGCCGAGCGGGATGTAGCCGGAGGTGATGCCCTTGGCGATGGTCATCACGTCCGGCTGGAAGCCGAAGTGCTGCGACCCGAACCATTCGCCGGTCCGGCCGAAGCCGCAGATCACCTCGTCAGCGACCAGCAGCACGTCGTAGCGGCGGCAGATGCGCTCGATCTCCGGCCAATAGCTGCGCGGCGGGATGTACACGCCGATCGCGCCCATGATCGGTTCGCCGATGAACGCGGCCACCCGCTCCGGCCCCAGTTCCAGGATCTTGTCTTCCAGCCGCCGCGCGGCCAGCAGCCCGTACTCGTCCGGATCCATGTCGCCGCCGTCGCCGAACCCGTAGGGCGGATCGATGTGGTGGATATCCGGGATCGGCAGGCCCCCCTGGCGATGCATGCCCTTCATCCCGCCGAGGCTGGCGCCGGCCATGGTGGTGCCGTGGTAGCCGTCGTGGCGGCCGATGAAGATGGTTTTCTGCGGCTGGTCCTGCACTGCCCAGAAGTGCCGCACCAGGCGCAGGATGGTGTCGTTGGCCTCGGAGCCGGAGTTGGTGAAGAAGGCATGGTCGAGGTCGCCCGGTGCCAGCTCGGCGAGCTTGGCGGCCAGGCGGATGGTGGGTTCGGTGGTGCACTGGAAGAAGCTGTTGTAGTACGCCAGCTGCTCCATCTGCCGCGCGGCGGCCTGACCGAGTTCCTTCCGCCCGTAGCCGACGTTGACGCACCACAGGCCGGCGAAGGCGTCGAGCAATTGATTGCCGTCGGCATCCCAGACGTAGGCGCCGTCGCCGCGGGTGAGGATGCGGGTGCCTTTCTGCGCCAGGGCGGCGTTGTCGTTGAACGGGTGCAGGTGGTGCGCGGCATCCAGGTCCTGCAGCGCACGCGTGTCGATCCGGTCCATGTCCACTCCAATGTCGGTGCCAAGGCCGCCGCCGCGACCAAGCTTTGCTGTTGCTGTTGCTGTTGCTGGTGCTGGTGCTGGTGCTGGTGCTCTTGTTGTTGCCGTTGTTGTTGTTGCCGTTGCTCTTGCCGTTGCTCTTGCTGTTGCTCTTGCTGTTGCCCTTGCCTTACCGGGTTCCCTTCCGAAGCGGCGGCCGGCCCGGGGAAAAACCCGAAGGGCGGCGTACATGGATGTACGCCGTTCGCGGCAGGGGCAGGATGCCCCTTCCGCGAATCCCCGGGGTGGACGCGGACCCGGAGCGCGTTAGCGCGGAGGGCGCGAGGCAGGGTGTGCTTTCTTTTGGTTACTTTTCTTTGCACAAGCAAAGAAAAGTGACTCGCCGCCAGGCGAAAGCTTTGCTCTTGAAAATGCTGCCGCCATGGCTGAATTGTAGGAGCGGCTTCAGCCGCGACAGGTATGACCAATTACGTTGGTCGCGGCTAAAGCCGCTCCTACAGTCTTTCTCATCCGACACTCAAGCCTGAAGCAACAGCAAAGGCTTTCGCCCTTTCGGGCGAGTTACTTTTCTTTGCTCGCGCAAAGAAAAGGTAACCAAAAGAAAGCGCGCCCTGCCTGCGCGCCCTCCGCGCTGCGCGCTCCGGGTCCGCGAACCAGACGGGATCCGCGGAAGGGGCATCCTGCCCCTGCCGCGGACGGCGCACGTCCCTGTGCGCCGCCCTTCGGGTTTTTCCCGCCTGGTTCGCCGCTTCGGAAGGGAACCCGGTAAATCAAAAGCCAAAGACAACAGCCGAAGCAACAGCAGAAGCATAAGCCGAAGCCGAGCCGAAGCCGAAGCCGAAGCACCGACGATGAGTACGAACAAGCCTGAAGCAGCCCAACCAGAGCGTCCGCAAGCAGCTCACACGTTCAACAACAAGAACTCCCGCTCCCACGAACTGATCACCCGGAAGAACGTCTCGTACTCCTTGCGCTTGACCGAAATGTACGCCCGCACGAACCGCGGCCCCAGCAACTCCTGCAACGGCGCGCAGCGCTCCAACTCGTCCAGCGCCTCGCCCAGCGAGCGCGGCAACTGATAGCCCAACTCCTTGCCGTTGCCGCTGATCGGCGCGGTCGGCTCCAGCTTCTCGCGGATGCCCAGCAGGCCACAGGCCAGCGTCGCCGCCATCGCCAAGTACGGGTTGGCGTCGGAACCGGCGAAGCGGCTCTCCACCCGCATGTTCTCGATCGTGTCGATCGGCACGCGCAGGCCGCAGGTGCGGTTGTCGAAGCCCCACAGCACGTTGCTCGGCGACACCTCGCCGAACATCAGCCGGCGGTAGGAATTGACGTTCGGCGCCAGCACCGCCATCGCCATCGGCACGTACTTCTGCAGGCCCGCCAGGTAATGCGCAAAGGTGCGGCTGTACTCGCCGGCGCGGCGGCCGCTGAAGACGTTCTTGCCGTGCTTGTCCACCAGACTCTGGTGGATATGCATCGCGCTGCCCGGCTCGTTCTCCATCGGCTTGGCCAGGAAGGTGGCGTAGACACCGTGGCGCAGCGCCGCCTCGCGCATGGTGCGCTTGAACAGGAACACCTGGTCGGCGCGCGACAGCGCGTCGTCGTGGGTGAAGTTGACCTCCAGCTGCGCCGCGCCGGATTCGTGGATCAGCGTGTCCACGTCCAGTTCCATCGCGTCGCAATAGTCGTACATCAGGTCCAGGATCGGGTCGAACTCGTTGACCGCGTCGATCGAGTACGACTGCCGCGCCGTCTCCGGACGGCCCGAGCGACCGGCCGGCGGCAGCAACGGGAAGTCCGGGTCGGTGTTCTTCTGCACCAGGAAGAACTCCAGCTCCGGCGCCACCACCGGCTTGTAGCCGATCGCCGCATACGCCGCCAGCACCCCGCGCAGCACGTTGCGCGGCGCCAGTTCGTGCGGCTGGCCTTCCTTGGTGTAGCAATCGTGGATCACCTGCGCGGTGGGGTCGGCGGCCCACGGCACCATCCGCACCGTGTCCGGGTCCGGGCGCAGTTGCATGTCCGAATCCGAGGGCGAGGTCAGGTCGTAGTAGTCGTCCGGGTAGTCGCCGGTGACGGTGGTGGCGAAGATGCCCTCGGGCAGCCGTGTGCCGTAGTCGTGCGAGAACTTGGCGGCGGGAATGATCTTGCCGCGGGCGTTGCCGGTGATGTCCGGCACCAGGCACTCGACCTCGGTGATGTGGCGTTCCTTGAGCCAGCGCCGCAGCGAGCTTTCCTGCTGTTCCGGGGTGTGCTTGCGCGATCGGGGTCGACTGGCCATGGGAATCAGTGCCTGCGGGTGGCCGCATAGTGGCGACAGGCGTCGCCGAAGGATTGGAAGATGCCGAGATAGAACGCGTCGTCCAGCACCCGCCACTCCGGATGCCATTGCACGCCCAGCAGGAAGCCGGGGCCGATGCCGCGAAAGGCCTCGATCAGCCCGTCCGGCGCCAGCGCCTCGACGATCAGGTCGCCGCCGAGCCGGGCCACGCCCTGCCCGTGCAGCGAGTTGACCCGCACCCGGTCGCGGCCGGCGATCTCCTCCAGCCAGCCGCCGTGGCTCAGCGTCACCTCGTGCGCCGGCGCGTACTGGGCCTCCAGCGACGCCTGCGGATCCTCGCGGTGATCGGACAACCCCGGCTGCGCATGCACCTTCTGATGCAGCGTGCCGCCGAGGGCGACGTTGACTTCCTGGAAGCCGCGGCAGATCGCCAGGATCGGCAGGCCCAGCGAAATCGCCTGCGGAATCAGGTCCAGGGTGTTGGCGTCGCGCGCCGGGTCGTGAATGTTGCCGAGCCAGCTCGGCTCGTCGCTGTAGTGATGCGGCTCGATGTTGCTGACCGCGCCGGTCAGCAGCAGGCCGTCGAGGCGCGTCAGCCAGGCGCGGGCATCCACCGGCGGCTGCAGCGACGGCAGCAACACCGGGGTCACCCCGGCTCCATCGACGGCGGCGCGCAGATACTTTTCGCCTGCCGCCAGGAACGGATGGTGGCCGATGAGCTTGCGGTCGGTCGGCACGCCGACCAGGGGCGATACGGCCATGCGAAGAACTCGTGCGGCGTCGCCGCAACTTACCGCGGGCGTTTTATTTTTACAACACGACGCACTGCGGAACGCAACACAGAGCGAGCGCACGCAGCGATTGCCGGACCTGTGCAATGCGTGCATTGCGCCTGCAACTCGGCAAAACCGCGCAACCGCCGCGCAACCGCTTGATTGAACGCCGGCACATCGCGCCGGACACCTGTTGAGTATTCTTGACGCCATGGCGCTCTGCTAAGCTCGAAGCACTCCCGCAGTCCGCCGCGATGACCCGCATGCACGATGCCCCGCTGCTGCCCCCGGACGACGCCCAGACCCTGCAGCGCATCGCCGGCTGCGAGCAGATCGACCTGTTGCTGCCGGACTGCAACGGCCTGCTGCGCGGCAAGCGCATCGCCCGCGACGCGCTGGACAAGGTCTACCGCGACGGCGTGTGCCTGCCGATGTCGCTGATCGCCACCGATATCACCGGCAACACCGTCGAGGAAACCGGGCTGGGCTACGACATCGGCGACGAGGACCGGCTGTGCTTCCCGGTGCCGGGCAGCCTGCGGCCGGTGCCGTGGGTGCCGGTGCCCTCGGCGCAACTGCTGCTGGCGATGCAGGACGGCGCCGGCGGCGCGCTCGACTTCGCCCCGCGCCAGGTGCTGGCGCAGGTGCTGGCGCGCCTGAAGGCGCGCGGGCTGACCCCGGTGATCGCGGTGGAACTGGAGTTCTACCTGTTCGACCCGCATGCCGACGCGCATGGTCGCCCGCAGCCGCCGCTGCACGCCCACAGCGGGCTGCGCAACGACAGCACCCAGGTCTATTACATGCAGGAACTGGACGACCAGCGTGGCTTCACCGATGCGGTCGCGCAGGCCTGCCGCGCGCAGGGCATTCCGGCCGACACCGCGGTGGCCGAGTACGCGCCCGGCCAGTTCGAGATCAACCTCAAGCATCGCGCCGATGCGCTGGCCGCCTGCGACGATGCGGTGCTGCTCAAGCGCGCGATCAAGGCGATCGCGCAGCAGCAGGGACTGCTCGCCAGCTTCATGGCCAAGCCGTTCGCCGCGCAGTCCGGTAGCGGCCTGCATGTGCACGTGAGCCTGCTCGACGACGCCGGCCACAACGTGTTCGCCTGCACCCCGCAGGCGCCGGCCGCGCCGCTGCGCCATGCCATCGGCGGTTTGCAGCGCAGCGCCGAGGACTGCCTGCTGCTGTTCGCGCCGCACGCCAACAGCTACCGGCGTTTCGTCGCCAATGCCTTCGTCCCGCTCAACGACAGTTGGGGCTTCAACAACCGCACCGTGGCGATGCGGGTGCCGCACAGCGACCCGGCCAACACCCGCATCGAACACCGCATCGCCGGCGCCGACGCCAATCCCTACCTGGTCGCCGCGGCGGTGCTGGCCGGCATCGAACACGGCCTGGCGCAGGGCCTCGATCCGGGCCCGCCGACCCAGGGCAACGCCTACGCGCAACACGCCGCACGCGAACCGGACTGGCGCGGCGCAATCGCCCGCTTCCTGGGCAGCGACTTCGCCGCCACCCATTTCGGCACACGCTTCCGGCATGTCTACGGCCAGCAGAAGCGCCGCGAGCTGCTGGATTTCCAGGCGCAGGTCAGCGATGTGGACTATCGCTGGTATCTGCGGACGGTTTGAAGGCCGGGAATCGGGAATGGTGAATCGGGAATCGAAAACAGCGACGGCAAAAGCCTCCGGCGCCCAGCTCTCCCGCCTGGGCCATCGCAGCGGCTCGCCGCCATGACCAGCGCTTCTCCGATTCCCGATTCCCGATTCCCGACTCCCGGCGCGTCCTGGTACCTCGACAGTGCCGCACCGTTCCCGGAACAGGCACCATTACAAGGCCAGGTAAGCGCGGACGTGTGCATCCTTGGCGCGGGCTACACCGGGCTGAGTGCGGCGCTGGCCCTGGCCGAGGCCGGGTATCGGGTGGTGGTGCTGGAGGCGCAGCGCGTCGGCTGGGGCGCGTCCGGGCGCAATGGCGGGCAGGCCATCGTCGGCTATGGCTGCGAGCAGCACACCCTGGAAGCCCTGCTCGGCCAGGACGATGCGCGGCTGCTGTTCGATTTCTCCCGCGACGGCATGCAGCTGCTGCGCACCCGCATCGCCCGCCACGGCATCGCCTGCGACTGGCGGGACGGCCACGCGCACGTGGCGATCAAGCCGCGCCAGGAGCGCGCGCTGCGCGCCGGCATCATCGAGATGGCGCAGCGCTACGACTATCCGCTGCAATGGTGGGACCGCGCGCAGTTGCAGTCGCAGCTGCGCAGCCCGCGCTACCTGGGGGCGATGTACGACGCGGCCAGCGGCCACCTGCATCCGCTGGAGTACGCGCGCGGCCTGGCGCGGGCGGCGCTGGCCGCCGGCGTGCGCATCTACGAGCAGACCCCGGTCACGCAGTTGGTGCGCGGGGCGCGACCGATCCTGCGCAGCGCGCACGGCGAGGTCGAAGGCGAATTCGCCATCCTCGCCGGCAACGCCTGGCTGCGCGGCATCGCCCCGGAACTGGAATCGCGGATCATGCCGGTGGGCACCTACATCGGCGCCAGCGCGCCGCTGGGCGAGGCGCTGGCGCGCGAGCTGATCGGCAACGACATGGCCGTGGCCGACGTCAACTGGGCGCTGGACTACTTCCGCCTCAGCCGCGACCACCGGCTGCTGTTCGGCGGCCGTGCCAGCTATTCGTCGCTGCCGCCGCCGGGCCTGCGCGGGGTGATGACCCGGCGCATGCGGCGGGTGTTCCCGCAATTGCGCCAGGTCGAGATGGCGTCGGTGTGGGGCGGCTACGTCGACATCACCCGCAACCGCGCCCCGCACTGGGGCCGGCTGACCCCGAACGTGTACTTCGCGCAGGGGTTTTCCGGCCATGGCGTGGCTGCGACCGGTCTGGCCGGCGCGGTCATCGCCGCGGCGATCGCCGGGCAGGCGCAGCGGCTGGACGTGTTCGCGCGGATCCCGCACGCCCCCTTCCCCGGCGGCCGCCTGCTGCGCACGCCGCTGCTGGTGGCGGCGATGTCCTGGTACAAGCTGCGCGACGCACTGTGGTGACCGCCGGCGCGACCGCGCCGCCCTCAAGTTCGTGCGCGCGCGGCCGCTAACCGGGGTTCCACCCCTGGATTGCCGCCCGCGAGGCACGCATGTCGCACCCGCTGCCGATCTCCCCGATCGCCCCCGACGGCAGCCCTGCACAGCAGCGCATCCTGCTGGTGGAAAACTCGCGCACCTTCACCGACCTGCTGCGCGCGGCGATCGAGCAACGGGTCGAACTGCCGGTGGTCGTGGTCTCCACCCTGGCCGAGGCCGCCGCCGCCCTGGATGACGGCGGTCCCTGGTTCCTGGCGCTGACCGGACTGGTGCTGGCCGACGGCGACCGCGACACGGTGGTGGATTTCTTCGTCGCACGCGGACTGCCGACGGTGGTGGTCAGCGGCGTCTACGACGAAAGCCTGCGCAAGCGCATCCTGACCCAGCAGATCATCGACTTCGTGCTGAAGAACGCACCGGACAGCATCGACTACCTGGCCTGGCTGGTGCAGCGGCTGGCGCGCAACCGGTCCATCACCGCGCTGGTGGTGGACGACTCGCCGTCGGCGCGCGCCTATGCCGCGTGCTTGCTGTCGATGTACGGCTACCGCGTGGTCGAGGCCGCCGACGGCGCCGCCGGGCTGCGCGCGATCGAGGCCAACCCGTCGATCCGCCTGGCGGTGGTGGACCAGGAGATGCCGGGCATGGAAGGCGTGGAATTCACCCGCAGGCTGCGCGCGTTGCGTGCGCGCGACATGCTGGCGGTGATCGGCCTGTCCGGCAACAACGACCCGTCGCTGGTGCCGCGCTTCCTCAAGAACGGCGCCAACGACTTCCTGCGCAAGCCCTTCTCGCGCGAGGAATTCTTCTGCCGGGTCTCGCAGAACGTGGATCAGCTGGAACTGATCGGCACCCTGCAGGACCTGGCGACGCGCGACTTCCTCACCAGCCTGCCCAACCGCCGGCACTTCCTCGAACAGAGCCAGCGCGTGCTGGCGAAGTGGCTGGCGCGGCAGGAGCCGGTCGCCGTGGCGATGCTCGACATCGACCACTTCAAGCACATCAACGACACGTTCGGCCACGAGGCCGGCGACGAAGCGCTACGCGCGGTCGCCGCAGCCCTGGCCGCGCACGCGCGCTCGCAGGACATGGTGGCGCGCTTCGGCGGCGAGGAATTCTGCATGCTGGTGCCGGGCCTGGACGCCACCGCGGCGGCCGACTACTTCGAAACCCTGCGCGCGCGCATCGCCGACCTCAAGATCCCGCTGGGCGCGCAGATCCTGCGCCTGACCATCAGCATCGGCGTCAGCAGCAGCGGCGCACAACGCCAGACCCTGCATCCGCTGCTGACCGAGGCCGACAAGTACCTGTACCTGGCCAAGGCCGGCGGCCGCAACCGGGTCGAACACGCGCCGCCGGCGGAGCCGGCGCTCAGCGACGCGGCCGCCTGATCGCCAGCAGTGCCAGCACGGTCAGCAGCGCCGCCGCGCTGAGGTAGTAGCCCACCCACGGCAGGCCATGGTGCGTGGCCAGCCACACCGCCACATACGGCGCCGGCGCCGCGCCGACGATGCCGGCCAGGTTGAACGCCAGCGAGGCGCCGGTGTAGCGCACCGGCACCGGATACAGTTCGGCCAGCAGCGTGCCGCACGGGCCGTAGGTCAGGCCCATGAAGAAGAACCCGAGCGCCAGGAAGGCCAGCACCTGCCAGGGCTGCCCGGCCTGGAACAGCGGCGCGAACAGCAGCCCGAACGCGATGATGGCCACGCTGGCCACCAGCATCGCCGGGCGCGTGCCGCGGCGGTCGCCGTACCACGCCGACAACGGGATGCCGGCGGCGAAGAACAGGATGCCGACCATCTGCAGCAGCAGGAACTGCTCGCGGCTGTAGTGCAGCGTGGTGGTGCCGTAGCCCAGCGCGAACACCGTCATCAGGTAGAACAGCACGAAGGTCGCCAGCACCGCGAACGTGCCCAGCACCGTCGCGCCCGCGTGCTGCGACAGCACCGTCTGCATCGGCAGGCGCACGCGCTCGTTGCGGTCCAGCGCGCGCTGGAAGTCCGGGGTCTCGTGGATGCGCAGGCGCACCCACAGCCCGGTGATCACCAACAGGGCGCTGGCGACGAACGGGATGCGCCAGCCCCAGCGCAGGAACTGCGCATCGTCCAGCACCGCGCCCAGCAGCAGGAAGATGCCCGAACACAGCAGGAAGCCCAGCGGCGCGCCCAGCTGCGGGAACATCCCGTACCAGGCGCGCTTGCCCGGCGGCGCGTTCTCGGTGGCCAGCAGCACCGCCCCGCCCCACTCCCCGCCCAGGCCCAGGCCCTGGCCGAAGCGGCACAGCACCAGCAGCGCCGGCGCCCACAGGCCGATCCGGTCGTAGCTGGGCAACAGGCCGATCAGCACGGTGGACAGGCCCATGGTCAGCAGCGCCGCCACCAGGGTGGCCTTGCGCCCGACACGATCGCCGAAATGGCCGAACAGCGCCGACCCCAACGGCCGCGCGATGAAGGCCACCGCAAAGGTCGCCAGCGACTGCAGCTGCGCCGCATCGGCGTCGCCCTTGGGGAAGAACAGCTTGGGGAACACCAACACCGCAGCGGTGGCGTAGATGTAGAAGTCGAAGAACTCGATGGTGGTGCCGACCAGGCTGGCCAGCAGCACGCGACGCGGCGAGTTGACGGGCGGAACGGCGGACGCGGCAGCGGTCATGGAGGCGGTATCGACGGGCAACCGGCCGATTCTGGCAGATCGCCCTCCCTTTCGCAGCGTGGCGCAGCCGTTCCGTGCCGCGCTGCCGCCGCCTGGAATCCCTCGTGCACCATGCCGCAAGTGACATCAGCTGTCCGGAAGCGGACGACGGCCGCAACGGTTGCAACCGGCGAAGGGCACAACGCAAAAGCGTGTCGCACGACACCCACCACACCGCGACGATCGACCACGGATGTGCCCGTGCGCGCCTCGCACGAGCACATCCGGGAGCGGCCGGAAAACTAGGCAATCGAACTACGCACGCAACCGGGCGGCTTCGAACGCATCCAGAGTCCCGTTGCGACCACGACCTGCGCCGTCACCTCGCACCTCAGGCGTCGCGCGCGTCCTTTAAGGCATCTGGATCACGGTCCGAGGGCACGCACGGCACCAGCTCCAGCACCTCGGCGGCATCGGCCCTTCCGACGAGGTTGCCTTGCTCGTCGACCTGATACGGCATATCGGCTTCCACGCCTTGCTCGCCGGTCGTGACCACGAGGTTGGTGTAGCGCTCGCCGTCCCAGCAGCGGAAAATGAGCGTCGAATTCTCCCCGCCGGTCAGCGTCGAACCCAGACTGCCGATGAGCCTGCTGCGAGCGCCGGCGGTCAAGACGCTGTTCTTGCCAGCAGTCAGCTTGCTGCGGTCGCCGGCCATCAGCGTGCTGTCGTCCCCGGCGGTGAGCTTGCTCCTGTCGCCGGCGGTGAGATGGCTGTTGCGTCCGGCCAACAGTTTGCTGCGATCGCCGGCGGTTTGGGTACTGTCGGCACCGGCGATCAGCTTGCTGCGGTCGCCAGCGGTCTGCACGCTTTCGGCACCGGCAATCAGGGTGCTGCGAGACCCCGCCGTCTGAGAGCTGCCTTTTCCTGCGATCAGCATGCTCTTGTGGCCGGCGATCTGGATACAGTCATGGCCGGCGATCAGCGAGCTACCGTAGCTGGCGATCAAGTTGCTGCCGTAGCCCGCCGTCAGGAAGCTGCGCACGCCACTGGTCAGGTTGCTGCCGTAGCCGGCGATCAGCGAGCTGTCCTGCCCGGCGATGCCGGTGCTGCCGTAGCCCGCCGTCAGCGAACTGCTGTGTTCGGCCATTTGGGTACTGCCGTAGCCGGCGGTCAGGGTGCTCTCGTACCCGGCGGTCTGGGAGCTGCCGTAGCCGGCGATCAGCGTGCTGGCGTAGCCGGCGATCTCGGTACTCCCGTAGCCGGCGGTCAGCGAACTGTTCTGCTGCGCGGTCAGCGAACTGCCGTATCCCGCGGTCAACGTGCTCTCATAGCCGGCGGTTTGGGTACTGCCATAACCGGCAATCAACGAACTGTCGTGGCCGGCGGTCGAGTTGCTGCCATAGCCCGCGGTCAGCGTACTGTTGTAGCCGGCGGTTTGCGTGCTTCCATAGCCCGCGGTCAACGTGCTGTCGTAGCCCGCCATCGAGGTGCTACCGTAGCCGGCGGTGAGGGAACTGCTCTCCCGAGCGGTCTGGGTGCTGCCGTAGCCCGTGGTCAGGCTACTGTTGTAGCCCGCGGTCTGGGTGCTGCCGTAGCCGGCGATCAGCGAACTGTCGGCGCCGGCAGTGCCGGTACTTCCATAGCCGGCAGTGATATCGCTGCCATGCCGCGCCGTTTGCGTGCTGCCGTAACCGGCCGTCAACGAGCTGTCGCTGCCGGCGGTCTGCGTGCTGCCATAGCCGGCGATCAGCGTGCTGTCCGCACCTGCAGTGCCGGTACTGCCGTAGCCGGCGGTGACGTCGCTGCCCTGGCGCGCTGTCTGCGTGCTGCCATAACCGGCCGTCAGCGAGCTGTCGCTGCCGGCGGTCTGCGTGCTGCCATAGCCGGCAATGAGCGTGCTATCCGCACCCGCGGTGCCAGTACTTCCATAGCCGGCGGTCACGTCGCTGCCCTGCCGAGCGGTCTGGGTGCTGCCGTAACCCGCCGTCAGCGAACTGTCGCTGCCGGCGGTCTGCGTGCTGCCATAGCCGGCGATCAGCGCGCTGTCCGCGCCCGCGGTGCCGGTGCTGCCGTAGCCGGCGGTGACGTCGCTGCCCTGCCGCGCGGTTTGCGTGCTGCCGTAACCGGCCGTCAGCGAACTGTCGCTGCCTGCGGTCTGCGTGCTGCCATAGCCGGCAATCAACGAACTGTCGGCGCCCGCGGTGCCGGTGCTGCCGTAGCCGGCGGTCACGTCGCTACCCTGCCGAGCGGTCTGGGTGCTGCCGTAACCGGCCGTCAGCGAGCTGTCGCTGCCGGCGGTCTGCGTGCTGCCATAGCCCGCAATCAGCGAACTGTCGGCACCTGCGGTGCCGGTACTTCCATAGCCCGCGGTCACGTCGCTACCCTGCCGCGCGGTCTGGGTGCTGCCATAACCGGCCGTCAGCGAGCTGTCGCTGCCTGCGGTCTGCGTGCTGCCATAGCCGGCAATCAACGAACTGTCGGCGCCTGCGGTACCGGTACTGCCGTAGCCAGCGGTGACGTCACTGCCCTGCCGCGCGGTCTGGGTGCTGCCGTAACCGGCCGTCAGCGAACTGTCGCCGCCTGCGGTCTGCGTGCTGCCGTAGCCCGCGATCAGCGTGCTGTCGTGACCCGCCGTGGAGGTGCTGCCGTAGCCGGTGGTGAGCGAACTGTCTTGCTGCGCCGTCTGCGTGCTGCCGTAACCGGCCGTCAGCGAGCTGTCGCTGCCAGCAATTTGGGTGCTGCCGTAGCCGGCGATCAACGTGCTGTCCGCGCCAGCGGTGCCCGTGCTGCCATAGCCGGCAGTGACGTCGCTGCCCTGCCGCGCGGTCTGCGTGCTGCCGTAACCGGCCGTCAGCGAGCTGTCGCTACCCGCGGTCTGAGTGCTGCCGTAGCCGGCGATCAACGTGCTGTCCGCGCCAGCAGTGCCGGTGCTGCCATAGCCGGCAGTGACGTCGCTGCCCTGCCGCGCGGTCTGCGTGCTGCCGTAACCGGCCGTCAGCGAACTGTCGCTACCCGAGGTCTGCGTACTGCCGTAGCCGGACGTCAGGCGGCTGCCTTCCTGCGCCGTCTGGGTACTGCCATAGCCCGCAATGAGCGTGCTCCTGACGGCGGCGGTCTGGGTGCTGCCGTATCCGGCAAGGATGGAACTGTCGGATCCCGCGGTTCCGGTGCTGCCATAGCCGGCGATCAGATCGCTGTGGTCGCCGGCGGTTTCGGTACTGCCGTAGCCAGCGATCAGCCGGCTTTGGTCGGAGCCGGTGAGCGTACTGCCATAGACACCTGTTTCGGTCTTCCTTGCGACGGCGTCGTGGCGCGATGCACCAGGATTCGCCGCGATGACCGCGGCAACCGGGGCGACCGGTGTTGCCAAGTGCGGCGGGGTGGGCCAGTTGGGCTGGGTTCCCTGGGTTGCCTGGGTCGCCCGTGCAGACAGCGCCACCCCTGGGCTCGGCACGTCCGGCGATTCGGCGGACACCGCTGCCTGACTTGCCATCTCGTAGAACTGGATGTTGTGCGCAATATAGTCCAGCGCCTCGTTCCGATTCCCGACAAGCAGCACGGCCGCACGCGGGAACTTGATCAACCCCTCCTCTGGCAACTGCAGCGCGTCGCCGGCGTCGACTTCACAGACGACCCAGCGGGCATCGGCATGCGCACTCAGATGTGCCCAGTCCCCTCTTCCCCACAACAGGCCCGTCAGGCCGTTCTCGTGCAATCTGGACGGTTTCCAGTATCTGCATTCCACATAACCCGATATCGGCCAGATCAAGCCACAGTGATCGGCCATATTGTTGGCACATGTGCGCAACGCCAAAATCTTTCCAGTGATCATCGCATCATCCTCTTATGGGCATGAAAAACAGGATGTTTTCCCAGGACGAATCCGCGACCTGCAACGGAAAACGCTGCTGCATCGCATCCACTCCGGCTGCGAAGGTCAATGGGCATGGCCACCGCCAGAGACGCCTGGCGAGGTACCTGCCGCATTTCCACGAAATGGGCGTGCGTCGTAACCGCAAAGCCACGCCGCCGCCTGGCAGAATCCGGATCTTGGCCTGGCCGCATGTTCGATCGGCTGCGCCGGCCCACTTCATGGAAACAACCTGCAGCGTCGGATCCGGAATTCTCACGGATTGAGACAGGGAAAGACTTCCGCGCGCCAAACGCACTAAATCGCTACTGGATCACTTACCACGGGAAAGTATTAAAATTATATTTCCACGCGACGAGAATTGATTATCAATTTCCGCGTGCTTCTGTTAACGCAAAAAAAAGACCTACTTGTTTCCGGAGCGACGGAGCTGGAGGCGCGCAAGCGCAACGCGCTTTTCCAGATGGTGCGATGACCGCCCGCTGCAGATATGCCGGCAGTGCACACTTACCAATGTCGATATCCAAAGCCGGCCACCCGGTCGGGAGCGGACTGCAGCACGCCCGCGGCGAAGCCGACGTCGCAGCGTGCAGGTATTGGGAGGTATCTGAAGTAGCTGCCGCTTCGTGCTCAATGCGGCAGTTGTGCGCGACCTGCGGCAGTCAGCACCGCCAGCTCGCGCTCGCCCGCCCGTTCCACCCGCACCCAGCCCGGCCCCGCCTGCCCGGCGAGTTCGGCATCGCCCAGCCAGGCCAGGGTGCGCAACAACACGCTCATGCGCACGTCCAGCCGCTTGCACACCCGGGCCAGGGCCATGCCCTCCGGCGCCTCGGCCAGCAAGGGCAGCAGGCGCGCGGTCAACGCTGGATCAGCGGACAAGCGCCACACCGATGTCGCGCGGGGCGGCCGCGGTGGCGTCGGCCAGATGCGCGGTGACCACCACCGGAATCGACTTGGAGGTGGGCGTGCGCGCCTCGTCGGCGAAGCTGGACAGGGGCACCAGCGCATTGGTCTCCGGGTAGTAGGCGGCCAGGCAGCCGCGCGGGATGTTGTACTCGACCAGCATGAAGCGCTTGGCCTGGCGCGGCACGCCGTCCTCGCACAGGCTGTGCAGGTCCACCCAGTCGCCCGCCCGCATGCCCAGGTCGGCGATGTCGGCGGCGTTGATGAACAGCACCCGGCGCTCGCCGAACACGCCGCGGTAGCGGTCGTCCAGGCCGTAGATGGTGGTGTTGTACTGGTCGTGCGAGCGCGTGGTGGCCAGGGTGAACACCAGCTCGCCCGGATGCTGCCGGCGCGCGCGGTGGATCGGGTTGTCGGTGGGCACCGCATGCGGCTTGAACACCGCGCGGCCCTCGGGCGTGTCCCACACGCGATCGCGTGCGCCATTGGACAGGCGGAAGCCGCCCGGCACCCGCACCCGCGCGTTGAAGTCGGCGAAGTCGTCGAACATCTGCGCGATCAGGTCGCGGATGCGATCGTAGTCGGCCACCAGCCAGCGCCAGCGCACCGTGCTGCGCGCACCGAGCGTGGCCTCGGCGAGGCCCGCCACGATCGCCGGCTCGGACAGCAACTGCGGCGAGGCCGGCGGATTGATGCCGCCGGACAGGTGCACCATGCTCATCGAATCCTCGACGCTGACGTGCTGCGGTCCGCCCTCCTGGATGTCGATCTCGGTGCGGCCCAGGCACGGCAGGATCAGCGCGTCGCGCCCGTGCACCAGGTGGCTGCGGTTGAGCTTGGTGGTGACGTGAACGGTCAATTCGCAACGGCGCAGCGCGCGATGGGTGGCATCGGTATCGGGCGTGGCGGTGGCGAAATTGCCGCCCATGGCGAAGAACACCTTGGCGCGACCGTCGGCCATCGCCTCGATCGCACCGACCGTGTCGTAGCCGGGCGCGCGCGGCGGGGCGAAGCCGAACACCTTCTGCAGCCGGTCCAGGAACGCCTGTGGCGGCTGCTCGTAGATCATCATGGTGCGGTCGCCCTGCACGTTGCTGTGGCCGCGCACCGGGCACAGGCCGGCGCCGGGGCGGCCGAGGTGGCCGCGCAGCAGCAGCAGGTTGGCGATCATCTGGATGGTCGCCACCGAATGCTTGTGCTGGGTGATGCCCATGCCCCAGCAGGCGATCAGCCGCTCGGCCTTGAGGTAGATCTCGCCGGCCTTGCGCAGTGCGGCCTCGCTCAGCCCGGATTCCTCGACGATGGTGTCCCACGGCTCGGCAGCGACCTCGGCGGCGAAGGCCTCGAAGCCGGCGGTGTGGCGGTCGATGAACTCCATGTCCAGCAGCCGCGGCTGGCCGCCACTGGCCGCCTCGGCATCGCGCTCCAGCACATGCTTGATGATGCCCTTGACCGCGGCCAGGTCGCCGCCGATCTTCAGCTGGAAATAGTCCGAGGAGATGCGCGTGGAGCCGTTGTGCAGCATCTCCAGCTTGTCCTGCGGATCGGCGAATTTCTCCAGGCCACGTTCGCGCAACGGGTTGAACGAGACGATCGCCGCGCCACGTTTGGCCGCCTGGCGCAGTTCGCCGAGCATGCGCGGATGGTTGGTGCCCGGGTTCTGGCCGAAGATGAAGATGGCATCGGCCAGCTCGAAATCCTGCAGCGAGACGGTGCCCTTGCCGACCCCGATCTGCGCCTTGAGCGCAGTGCCGGACGGCTCGTGGCACATGTTGGAGCAGTCCGGGAAGTTGTTGGTGCCGAACTCGCGCACGAACAGCTGGTACAGGAACGCGGCTTCGTTGCTGGTGCGGCCGGAGGTGTAGAAGATCGCCTCGTCCGGCGAGGCCAAGCCATTGAGGTGCTGGGCGATCAGCGCGAACGCCGCATCCCAGTCGATCGGCACGTAGTGATCGGTGTCGGCGTCGTAGCGCAGCGGCTGGGTCAGCCGGCCCTGCCCTTCCAGCCAGTAGTCGCTGTAGCGCGCCAGTTGCGCGACGCTGTGCTGGGCGAACAGCTCCGGGGTAGCGCGGCGTGCGGTGGATTCGGCGGCCACCGCCTTGGCGCCGTTCTCGCAGAACTCGAACGTGGAGGTGTGGTCGCGGTCGGGCCAGGCGCAACCGGGACAGTCGAAGCCGTCGGGCTGGTTGGCGTGCAGCAGGGTCTTGGCCCCCTGCACCGCCACGTCCTGCTCCATCAGGTGCTTGGCCACGGCGCGCAGCGCGCCCCAACCGCCGGCCGGTTGCGTGTACGGCTGGATGGTCTTCTTGCTCATGCGGGCTCTCCGGCGGGTTCGGTCTGCGCTAGGCGCTGCGGATGGCTGTAGACGACGTAATCGTGATCGCGGGCGAAGCCGATCAGGGTCAGGCCGGCGCTGTCGGCGAGCGCGACGGCCAGCGCGGTGGGTGCGGAAATGGCGGCCAGCAGCGGGATGCCGGCCTGTGCCGCCTTCAGCGCCATCTCGTAGCTGGCGCGGCTGGTCACCACGGCAAAGCCGGCGCCGGGATCGAGACCGGCGCCGACCAAGGCGCCGATCAGCTTGTCCAGCGCGTTATGGCGGCCGACGTCTTCGCGGATCAGGTGCAGTTCGCCCTGCGCATCGGCCCAGGCGGCGGCATGGGTGGCGCCGGTCAGCGCGTTGAGGGTCTGCCGCGCGCGCAAGGCACGCAAGGCGCGGGCCAGCGCCGCGGCCGCAATGGGCTCCCCGGCCGGCACGGGCCGCGGCGTGCGCAGCACCGCCTCCAGCGACTCGCTGCCGCACACCCCGCAGCCGCTGCGCCCATCGAGGTTGCGGCGCCGCGCCTGCAGGGCGGTGGCCTGCGCCGGCGGGATCCGCAGGCGCAGCGACACGCCCTCCAGATAGGTCTCCACCGCCTCGATGCGCAACTGCGCCGGCGTCTCGACGATGCCCTCGCTGAGCGAGAAGCCCAGCGCGAAATCCTCCAGGTCTTCCGGCGTGGCCATCATCACCACGAACGGCGTGTCGTTGTAGGCGAACGCCACCGGCACCTCGGCCGCCACCAGGTCCTGGGCGATGGTCGTGCGCCCGTCGCGATGGCGGCGCACGCCGCGCGCGACCGCACCTGGCCTGGATGACGCACCCGAATACATCGCGATTCTCCGGACTCAGTGGAACAGCACGAACGCTTTCTGCAGGGTGACCCAGATGCCCCACAGCATCGGCAGCCCGACCGCCAGCCAGGCCAGCGCCAGCAGCAGCGGATTGCCGCCGCGACCGACCAGCGCCAGCTGCGCCGCATCCGGCGACGCCTGCCCGCTGCGGCCGACCCGCTCGTGGGCCAGCAGCTTCTCCGCGGCCAGCTCCTCCGGGGTCATGAAGTGCCTGGCCGCCACCGGCCGTACCAGCAGGTTGCAGATCAGGCCCAGCACCAGCATCCCCGCCAGGATGTACATGGTGGTGTTGTACACCTGTGAGGGCGGCACGCCCATGCCCAACTGGTACTCGCGCATGTAGCCGACCACCACCGGGCCGAGGATGCCGGCGGTGGCCCAGGCGGTCAGCAGGCGGCCGTGGATGGCGCCGACCATCTGCGTGCCGAACAGGTCGGCCAGGTACGCGGGGATGGTGGCGAAGCCGCCGCCGTACATCGACACGATCACGCAGAAGATGCCCACGAACAGCGCAGTGCCGCCGAGCTTGCCGGCCCACGGCGCCGCCGCGTACAGGGCGATGCCGAGCACGAAGAACAGCGAGTAGGTGTGCTTGCGGCCGAGCTTGTCGGACATGCTGGCCCAGAAGAAGCGCCCGCCGATGTTGAACAGGCTGAGCAGGCCGGTGAAGCCGGCGGCGATGGCGGCGATGGCGGCCAGTTGCGTGGGATCGAGGCTGGCGAAGCCGGCGTTCATGCCGATCAGGCGGCCGCCGAACACCTCCTGCAGCATCGGCGAGGCCATGCCGATCACGCCGATGCCGGCCGACACGTTCAGGCACAGCACGCCCCACAGCAGCCAGAACTGCGGGATGCCCCAGACCTTGCGCACGTGCACGTGGTGGGCGGTGATCATGGCGTTGGCGCTGACGGTCGGCGCGCTCCAGCCGGCCGGGATCCAGCCGCTGGGCGGCACCCGGTAACCGAACGCGCCGGCCATCATGAACACGAAGTACAGGCCAGCCATGACCAGGAAGGTTTCCTTCACCCCCACCGAGTCGGGGCCGGCGAAATGCCGCATCAGCGCGTCGGCCAGCGGGCTGCCGATCATCGCGCCGCCGCCGAAGCCCATGATCGCCATGCCGGTGGCCATGCCGCGGCGGTCCGGGAACCACTTGATCAGCGTGGACACCGGCGAGATGTAGCCCAGCCCCAGGCCGATGCCGCCGATCACGCCCGAGCCCAGCCACAGCAGCCAGATCTGGTGCAGGTGGATGCCCAGCGCCGAGATCACCAGCCCGCCACACCAGCACAGCGCCGCGACCACGCCGGCCTTGCGCGGGCCGGCGCGTTCCAGCCAGCCGCCCCACAGCGCCGCCGAGCAACCCAGCAACACGAAGAACAGCGTGTACATCCACTGCAGTTCGCTGATCTTCCAGTCGCAGCTGGCCGAGACGATGCGCGCCAGGAAGCCCATGTCGGCCGGGCAGGCCACCGCCTCAGTGATGCCCAGCGCCTTGGACAGCGGCAGCCAGAACACGCTGAAGCCATAGGCCATGCCGATGCACAGGTGGATCGCCAATGCCGCAGGCGGCACCAGCCAGCGGTTGAAGCCCGGCCCGGCAACGATGCGTTCCTTCGAGAGCAGGCCGGCACGATCGGTCGGCGCGGAACCGGCAACGCGGTGCAAGTCGTTCATCTGGTGTCCCCTCGGATGCGTCGGCGCCCTGGGTGCGGATGACGTGCCGGCGGCCTCTGCACGATGCCGCCTGCGAACGGCCCGCCGACGCGCGACCGCACGCGCCGAGCGTAGTACAAAATGCGCAGTGGTGCCGCGCCATCGGCCGGAAGTGTGCGGCTCGCCAATCCTTGTGCGGCGCACGACCGCCGGGCACGGCCCCCGCCGATCCGCCAGCGCACGCGACGTCGGCCAATGCGCGATTCCGCCGGAGCCTGCCCGGTCGGTTAGGCTTGCGCCCCCTTGCCTGCGAAATCGTCCCATGCCCCTTCCCTACCGCTTCGGCCTCGCCGCCAGCCTGCTGCTCGCCAGCCACCTCGCCCACGCCGCCGCACTGCCCACCGATGTGCTGCGTCAGGTGCCGTCCGGCTACCAGCCGCTGGCGCAGTTGCAGGCCGATCTCGATGGCGACGGCCGTGCCGACTACCTGGTCGCGTTGCAGCAGCGCGGCGAAGCGCAGCGCGATCCGGCCCCGGCACGACCGCTGCTGATCTTCGTGCAACTGGCAGACGGCCACTACCGGCTGGCGGCGCGCAACGACCATGTGATCCTCAAGCGCGACCAGGGCGGCCAGTGCGATCCGTTCGATCCCGACGAGGATCCGTTCGCCGCCAAGGGCCGCTACTTCACCGTGCAGAACGGGGTGTCCTGCGGCCAGCACTGGACCGACTTCATCACCTTCCGCTACGACCCGCAGCGCAAGCAGTGGCTGTTCCACAAGCGCATCCAGCAGCGCTGGGAAATGAACCCCAATCCCACGCCCGACGCCGAGGCGCTGGTCAAGGACGGCGACAAGGTGCAGTCGGCCGATCCGAAGCATCCGGTCGGCTTCGCCGACTACGTCCCGCGCTGAGGCGGGAACGCGCCATCGGCAGGCCGCGCCGTCGTTATCGACACGCGCGGCCTGTCCAAGTACCGAAGCGGCGACGCACCGCCACGGTGGCGCGTCATCGCCCTCCGTGCATGCGGCTTGCCCCGATGCTGTGTCACGCGCCGGTCCCGGCGCCGCACGAATGCCGCGTCCGAATGCGGCCAGCACGCCGTCGCGGTGACCGGCACGCTGCGCGCTCCAATCCGCTCCTGGAGCGCCCATGTCCAGCTTCCGTTGTGTCGGCCTGCCGGCCGCGCCGTTCGCCGCCCTGTTCGACCTCGACGACGCCCAACTGCAGGAGCGCCACGCGCAACGGCTCCACGCCGACAGCGCGCTGGGTTATCCCTGCAGGATCAGCCTGGAGGACGCACGGCCCGGCGAGGAACTGCTGTTGCTGCACTATCTGCATCAACCCGCGCAGACGCCGTACCGCGCCGCCGGCCCGATCTACGTGCGCCGCCATGTCGTCACCGCCGCACCGGCGCCGGGCGAGGTGCCCGATGCCATCGTCCGCCGCCTGATCTCGCTGCGCGGCTACGATGCCCGCGACATGCTGATCACCGCCGACGTGCAACCGGGCGAACGCATCGCCACCGCGATCGCCTGCGCCTTCGCCGACCCGCAGGTGCGCTACCTGCACCTGCATCATGCGCGGCAAGGCTGTTTTGCGTGCCGGGTGGAGCGGGAGCCGGGATTGGGGAGTCGGGATTGGGGATGATTGGCTGTACTGCGACCTGGAGCACCGCTGTCGTTTCGGGAACACCGCCGTCGTTGTAGGAGCGGCTTCAGCCGCGATGGCGTTACCAGAAACGCCTGTCGCGGCTGAAGCCGCTCCTACGACATCCGCGCCCGCAGCTGCGCTTTTGACCAATCCCCAATCCCGACTCCCCAATCCCCGCTAACCACCCAGATTGATCCAGGTCGCCTTCATCTCCGTGTACTTGTCGAAGGCATGCAGCGACTTGTCGCGGCCGTTGCCCGATTGCTTGTAGCCGCCGAACGGGGCGGTCATGTCGCCGCCGTCCCAGTAGTTCACCCACACGCTGCCGGCGCGCAGCTTGCGCGCCACGCGGTGCGCGCGGCCGATGTCGCGGGTCCACACGCCCGCCGCCAGGCCGTAGTCGCTGTCGTTGGCCATGCGCAGGGCGTGCGCCTCGTCGTCGAAGGCGATCACCGACAGCACCGGGCCGAAGATCTCCTCGCGGGCGATGGTGTGTTCGTGGCCGACTTCGTCGAAGATGGTCGGCTCCACGTAGCAGCCGCCGGGCACCACCTCCACGCGCTTGCCACCGAGCAGCAGGCGCGCGCCTTCGGCGTTGCCGCGGGCGATGTAGTCGAGCACGCGGTGGGTCTGGGTCTCGTCCACCAACGCGCCCATGGCCGCGTCGTCGTCGAACGGATGCCGCGGCTGCAGCGCGCGGCCGGCGGCGACCACGCGCTCGACGAAGTTGTCCTTGATCGAGCGCTCCACCAGCAGACGCGAGGCCGCGGTGCAGACTTCGCCCTGGTTGTAGAAGATCGCCGCGGCCGCCGCCTGCGCCGCCTGCTCCAGGTCCGGCGCATCGGCGAACACCAGGTTCGGGCTCTTGCCGCCGCATTCCATGTAGGCGCGCTTCATGTTCGACAGCCCGGCGCACTGCAGCAGGCGCCGACCGACCGCGGTGGAGCCGGTGAACACCAGCCCGTCCACGTCCATGTGCAGCGCCAGCGGCTCGCCAGCGCCCTTGCCGAAGCCCGGCACCACGTTGAACACGCCGTCGGGTATGCCGGCTTCGGCCACCAGCTCGGCCAGGCGCAGCGCGCTCAACGGCGATTTTTCCGACGGTTTGAGCACCACCGAGTTGCCCGCGGCCAGCGCCGGCGCGATCTTCCACGCCGCCATCAGCAACGGGAAATTCCACGGCACGATCGCGCCGACCACGCCCAGCGGCTCGCGGGTGATCAAGCCCAGTTCGTCCTGCCCGGTCGGCGCCACTTCGCCGTACAGCTTGTCCACCGCCTCGGCGGTCCAGGACAGGCAGCGCACCGTCGCCGCCAGGTCGACCCGGCGCGCATCGCGCACCGGCTTGCCCATGTCCAGCGACTCCAGCAAGGCCAGTTCGTCGGCGTGGCGTTCGACCAACTGGGCCAGCGCCAGCAGGGTCTTCTTGCGCTGCGCCGGCTTGGCCTGCGACCAGTGCCCGGCCTCGAAGCTGCGCCGTGCCGCGGCGACCGCGCGGTCGATGTCCTCGGCCTCGCCCTCGGCGACGCGGCCGAGCAGGCGGCCATCGATCGGGCTGATGCAGTCGAAGGTCTTGCCGCTGGCGGCATCCACATAGCGGCCGTCGATGAAGGCCTGGGTCCGCGGACGCAGCGTGTCGGCCATCGCCTGCCAGGCGTCGCGGGTGCGGGGTGCGGTCATCGGGAACTCCTGCTGCGAAGGAAGGATCGGAAGAACGCGACGGCCAGCGGCGGCGCGGTGCGCATGCGGCTCAGAACGTGGCCGGCGTATTGGCGCTGACCAGCACCGCGGTCTCGCTGCCGACGTTGCGGAACCGGTGCGGCACCCGGCTCTCGAAATAGTAGCCCTCGCCGGCGCGCAGCACCCGCACCTGGCTGCCGACGGTGATCTCCACTTCGCCGGCCACCACCACCCCGCCCTCTTCGCCGTCGTGCACCAGCATCGCACTGCCGGTGTCGCTGCCGGGCGGCATCACCTCGCGCAGGATGCACATCTGCCGCTGCGGGCGATGCTGCCCGACCAGGTAGTAGTGGATGCCGTCACTGCCGACGTCGGGCAGTTCGTCGGCGCGGTAGAACGGCGCATCGGCCGCGCCGGCGTCCAGGTCCTGGGTGAAGAATTCGGCCAGCGAGATCGGGATGCCGTCCAGCACCTTCTTCAGCGAACTGACCGACGGGCTGACCTTGTTCTGCTCGATCAACGAGATGGTGCTGTTGGTCACGCCCACCCGCTTGGCCAGCTCACGCTGGCTCAGGCCGTGGGCGGTGCGAACCCGGTGCAGGCGGGCGCCGATATCCATCGCGAATGGGAATCGCCAGTGGCGGTGTTGCCGGATACTTTACACACCCGCCCCAGGCGGTCAATTTCGCGCGCCGCGCCCGTGTTGCGGCGCAACCAGGAAACGTCAGCAGCATTCGCGCGAACGGCGACACGCCGAGTCACACCCGGCGCGCCGGCATGGTGTAAAGTTTTTTCAACATCCCTCGCGTGGAGCCTGCGATGCGCCCTCAGCCGCCCCTCTCGCCCCAGGCGCTGTCCGACCACTACGCCGCGCAGGCCACCCGCGAGCCGGACACGCTGGAGGCGTTCTGGATGCCGTTCACCGCCAACCGCCAGTTCAAGGCACGGCCGCGGCTGCTGGCCTCGGCCGAGGGCATGCACTACCGCAGCGTGGACGGGCGCCAGATCCTCGACGGCACCGCCGGGCTGTGGTGCTGCAACGCCGGTCACGCGCGGCCGCGCATCGTCGAGGCGGTGGCGCGGCAGGTCGCCACGCTGGATTTCGCCCCCACCTTCCAGATGGGTTCGCCGTTGCCGTTCGTGCTCGCCGAACGACTGGTGGAACTGTCGCCACCGGGCCTGGACCACGTGTTCTACACCAACTCCGGCTCCGAGTCGGTGGACACCGCGCTGAAGATCGCACTGGCCTACCACCGCGCCCGTGGCGAGGGCCAGCGCACCCGCTTCATCGGCCGCGAGAAGGGCTACCACGGGGTCGGCTTCGGCGGCATCTCGGTGGGTGGCCTGCCGAACAATCGCAAGGCGTTCGGTCCGCTGCTGCCCGGCGTGGACCATCTGCGACACACGCTCGATCTGGAGCGCAACGCATTCTCGCGCGGTCTGCCGACGCATGGCGCGGAACTGGCCGAGGACCTGGAGCGGCTGGTGACGCTGCACGATGCATCCACCATCGCCGCGGTGATCATCGAGCCGATCTCCGGCTCGGCCGGCGTGGTGCTGCCGCCGCACGGCTACCTGCAACGCATCCGCGAACTGTGCGACAAGCACGGCATCGTGCTGATCTTCGACGAGGTCATCACCGGCTACGGCCGCGTCGGCCACGCCTTCGCAGCGCAGCGCTTCGGGGTGACCCCGGACATGATCACCACCGCCAAGGGGCTGACCAACGGCTGCGTGCCGATGGGCGCGGTGTTCGTGTCCCACGCCATCCACGAAGCGTTCGCGCACGGCCCGGCCAACGCCATCGACCTGTTCCACGGCTACACCTACTCCGGCCATCCGCTGGCCTGCGCCGCGGCGCTGGCGACGCTGGACACCTATGCCGAGGAGCAACTGTTCGACAAGGCGATCGAACTGGGCCCGGTGTGGGAGGAAGCGATCCACGCGCTGCGCGATCTGCCGCACGTCATCGACATCCGCAACTTCGGCCTGATCGGCGCGATCGAACTGGCGCCGCGCAAGGGCGCGCCCGGCGCGCGCGCCTACGAGATCTTCGAGCGCTGCTTCCACGAGGGCGACCTGCTGATCCGCGTCACCGGCGACACCATCGCGCTGTCGCCGCCGCTCATCGTCGAGCCCACCCACATCGAGCGCATGTTCGCGGTGCTGGCGGACATGATCCGCAGCACGCCCTGACCCCGCCCTCACCCACCAACCCACCGCCTGCGCTCCCCACGCGCCGCGTCTGCCTGGAGAACCGCTCATGCTGGTCGGCGTTCCGAAAGAGATCAAGAACCACGAGTACCGGATCGGGCTGACCCCGTCCGGCGTCCGCGAACTGGTGCTGCACGGCCATCAGGTGCTGGTGCAACGCGGCGGCGGCCAGGCCATCGGCCTGACCGATGCCGACTACGAACGCGCCGGCGCGCGCATCGCCGAGGATGCGGCCAGCGTGTTCGCGCAGGCCGAGATGATCGTCAAGGTCAAGGAACCGCAGCCCGAGGAATGCGCGCTGCTGCGCCCCGGGCAATTGCTGTTCACCTATCTGCACCTGGCGCCGGATCCGCAGCAGGCCGCGGCACTGCAGCGCTCCGGCTGCACCGCCATCGCCTACGAGACCGTCACCGACGGCCACGGCGGCCTGCCGTTGCTGGCGCCGATGAGCGAGGTGGCCGGACGCATGGCGATCCAGGCCGGCGCGCATGCGCTGGAGAAGGCGCAGGGCGGCTCCGGCGTGCTGCTCGGCGGCGTGCCCGGGGTCGCGCCGGCGCAGGTGCTGGTGATCGGCGGCGGTGTGGTCGGCATCAACGCCGCGCGCATGGCGATGGGCCTGCACGCGCGCGTGACCGTGCTGGATCGCTCGCTGGAGCGGCTCAAGTACCTGGACGAACTCTACGGCCAGCAGCTGACCACGCTGTACTCCACCCGCGATGCGATCGAGCAATGCCTGCCGCACACCGACCTGGTGATCGGCGCGGTGCTGATCCCCGGCGCGGCCGCGCCCAAGCTGGTGTCGCGCGCGCAACTGGCGCTGCTGCGGCCCGGCTCGGTGCTGGTGGACGTGGCCATCGACCAGGGCGGCTGCTTCGAGACCAGCCACGCGACCACGCACCAGCAGCCGACCTACGAGGTCGACGGCATCGTCCATTACTGCGTGGCCAACATGCCCGGCGGCGTGGCCCGCACCTCCACCTTCGCCCTGACCAACGCCACCCTGCCGTTCGTGCTGCTGCTGGCCGAACACGGCCTGCAGGCGCTGCGCGACGATCAGGACCTGCGCAATGGCCTCAACGTGCATGCCGGCAAGCTCACCCACCGTGCGGTGGCGCAGGCGCTGGGCCAGGACTTCGTGCGGCCGCTGGACGCGCTGGGCTGACGGTTGCCTGTGAGGCCGGGAATGAAGAATCGGAAATAGGGAATCGAAAAAGCACCGCAGCGCGCGCATTTGGCAATCAGTCAGCCGCATCGCTTGCTGTTGCTGTTGCTGTTGCTGTGCTGTTGCCAATCCCGATTCCCCACTCCCGATTCCCGCCCCACGCCCCGCCGCATCGCAACACATGCAGCCGGAGCCGGGTGTAGCCTTGCGCCACCCCGGCACCCGGCTGGGGCCACCGCAGCCACAGGAGACGCTCCATGATCAAGGTCAGTGTGATGTACCCGTACACACCAGGCGCCCGCTTCGACCATGCCTATTACCGCGACACGCACATGCCGCTGGTGCAGGCGCGCATGGGCGCGGCCTGCCGCGGCTACACGGTCGACAAGGGCCTGTCCGGCGGCACCCCCGGCAGCGATCCGACCTATGTCGGCATGTGCCATATCTTCAGCGACTCGGTGGAGGCGTTCCAGGCCGGCTTCGGCCCGCACGCGGAGGAGATCCTCGCCGACATCGCCAACTACACCGACCTGACGCCGGTGATGCAGATCAGCGAGGTGGTGGTGGGGTGAGGCTCGCGGCGCGAGCCGAGATTGGGCATTCGGGATTGGGGGATTGGCAACAGCACGCAGATTTGCGCATTTGCAAATCCCGAATCCGCCAATCCCCAATCCCGGCCCTCTACAATGCCGCCCCCACTGCCACACCGTGCCGCCCCGTTGATGAACATCGTTGTCAAAGAAGACCTCAAGGCCTACATCGATCCGCTGACCGCCGACGAGTACGCCGCCCTGGAACGCAGCCTGCTGGCCGAGGGCTGCCGCGATGCGCTGGTGCTGTGGGGCGACATCCTGGTCGACGGACACAACCGCTACGGCATCTGCCAGAAGCACGGCCTGCCGTTCCAGACCGTGCAGAACACCCGCTTCCAGTCGTTGCAGGACGTGCACCTGTGGATGATCGACCAGCACCTGGGCCGGCGCAGCGTCTCCGATTTCCAGCGCGGCGTGCTGGCGCTGCGCAAGCGCGAGATCCTCGCCGAGCGACGCGCCGCTGCGGCCGCTGCGGACGCACCGGCTGCCGACGTCGCCGACCCGGAAGCTGCCGCCGAGGCCGCGAGCGATACCGACACACCGCCTTGGGCCGACGCACCGGCACCCTTGAGCCGCGCCGAGCTGGCGCGCGTGGCGCGGCTCAGCAACAGCCAGGTGGTGCAGATCGAGAAGATCCAGAAGCAGGCCGCCGCCGAGGTGGTGGAAGCGGTCAAGTCCGGCGCGATCTCGATCAATGCCGCCGCGGCGGTGGCCAGCCTGCCCGAGGAGGAGCAGCGCGCCGCGGCCATGGCCGGCAAGGACGAACTGAAGCAGGCCGCCAAGCGCGCCCGCGAGTCCAAGCGCAAGCCGAAGCAGGCGCCGCCGGCCACGTCCGATGACACGGCCCCGGTCCCGGCAGCGGATGCCGATGGCGACGCGACGCTGGCGCTGCGCCAGCGCGTGGCCGATCTCGAAGCCGAGAACCAGGCGCTGCGCGAGGAAGTGGCGGCGCTGCGCGCGCAGTTGCCGGACTGATCCACACGCAGGCCGTCGGCGCCCCGGTCTACCGCCGGGGTTGTCGCGGCCATGCAGCCGCGCTCACCGCGCACTGCGTAGACTCGCCCGCATGAGCGCGTCTCCCAACCTCACCCTGCCCCCCGATCCGCGCCGCGCGCAGCTGCGGCGGATGAAACTGCTGGCCGCGCTGTTGCTGCTGGCGATGCTCGGCGGCTTCCTGCTCAGCCATGCCATGGGCCTGCACGGCGTGTGGGCCTGGGTCGGCGCGTTCTGCGAAGCGGCCACGGTCGGCGCGCTGGCCGACTGGTTCGCGGTGGTGGCGCTGTTCCGGCATCCGCTGGGCCTGCCGATTCCGCACACCGCGATCATCCCGCACAGCAAGGCGCGCATCGCCGACAGCCTGGCGGTGTTCGTGCGCGACCAGTTCCTGGAACCGGGCGCGCTGCTGGCCAAGCTCAACGCCTTCGATCCCGCGGCGCGGCTGGGCCAGTGGCTGGCCGAACCGGCGCAGTCGGCACGGCTGGCCGATCTCGCCCGCGGCTGGGCGCTGCAGGCGTTGGACCTGCTGGACGAGGCCGCGGTGCGGCGCCGCATCCATGGCTTCGTGGTGGCGCGACTGCGCGACTGGGATGCGGCCGCCACCGCCGGCGAGCTGCTCGGCCTGCTGACCGCCGATGGCCGCCACCAGGCGCTGCTGGACGAAGCGCTGACCCGGCTCGGCCGGCACCTGGACGATGCCGCGGTCAAGCAGCGGGTGTCGGCGATGATCGTCAAGTACGCGCGTCGCGAGTGGCCCAAGCTGGTGGGCACCGTGGAATGGGTGAAGCCGGTCGAGGGCATCGCCGACACCCTCGCCGAGCGCCTGGCGCACGCGCTGCTGGAGGAACTGCAGGACGTGCTGTCGCAGCCGCAGCATCCGCTGCGCCAGGACTACGAGCGCTGGCTGGGCGGCTATGTGCAGCAACTGCGTGGCGACCCGGCCACCGCCGCCAAGGTGCAGGCGATGAAGCAGCGCCTGATCGAACACCCCGGCGTGCAGGAGTACGTGCAGGGTCTGTGGGACCAGATCCACAGCGCGCTGCGCGAGGACCTGTCGCGTCAGGATGGCGCGCTGGTGCAGCACCTGCAGCGCGCCCTCGGTGCGCTCGGCCAGTCGCTGGCGCAGGATCCGGCCCTGCGCGAAGCGCTCAACCAGCATCTGCTCGGCGGCGCCGAGCGGCTGACCCAGCGCCTGCGCAGCGGCGTCACCGAGCACATCGCACAGACCGTGAAGGGTTGGGACGAACGCCACCTGGTCGAGCAACTGGAACTGAGCGTGGGCCGCGACCTGCAGTACATCCGCTTCAACGGCACCCTGGTCGGCGGGCTGATCGGCCTGGCGCTGCACGCTGCCGTCACATTGCTTGGCTGAGCGTGGATGGCGAGGATGCAATGCCACGCTTGCGCGGTCGACCACGCGCCGACACGCGATGCGAGGCAGACACAGCGTGCCGCGGACCGCTCGCCCGCGACACACCGTGCCATCCACGCAGCAAGGTGTAGACACGCCGAGGCTCTTTCGTCGCCAGGGCTGGCGTGACCGCAGCACCCGCGCTAGCGTTGGGGCACGGCCCGCGGAACGTTCGCCATCACTGTGAACGCCATTCCGCAATCGGTCGGGGGAAAGCCGATGCGCGTGCCGAATGCGCGTTCGCCAAAGGAAGGGGAGCATGTCGAAAAAACGCCGGACACCCGTCGCCGGTCCTGCGCGACTGGCGCGGCTCGCCGCCCTGGCCGTGCTGGCCATCGGGTTGCTTGCCGCGCTGCTGATCGCGCACGGCGTGCAACAACGCAACCGCGCTCAGGCGCAGGCGCGGTTCCAGCAACTGGTCACGCATGTGACCAGCGATCTGCGGCAACGCCTGGACGTGTACGAGCATGGCCTGCGCGGCGCGCGCGGCGCGGTGATCGCGGCCGGCGGCGAGCGCATCTCGCGCGAGCGCTTCGCCCGCTACAGCGCTTCGCGCGACTACCTGCGGGAGTTTCCCGGCGTGCGCGGCTTCGGCTACGTGCAACGGGTGGCGCGTGTTGACGAGGCCGCGTTCCTGCAGCAGGTGCATGCCGACGGGGCGCCGTCGCTGCGGATCGGCGAACTGGCTCCGCACACCGGCGACCGCTTCGTCATCGTCTACATCCAGCCGACGCGGTCCAACAACGCCGCGGAGGGCTTCGACATCGCGTCGGAGCCGAGGCGGCGCGCGGCAGCGATCGCCGCCGCGCGCTCGGGCGTTCCCACGATCACCGCGCCGGTGCAACTGGTGCAGACGCCGGGCAAGGGCAAGGGCGGCTTCCTGCTGCTGTTGCCGCTGTACCGCGAAGGCCTGCCGCTGCAGACCCCGGAACAACGCTGGCAGGCCACCACCGGCTGGGCCTACGCGCCATTGAGCATCGCCGAGGTGCTGGCCTCCTCCGACGACCACAGCAACGCCGTGCGCCTGAGCCTGGCCGACAGCCAGACGCCGACACAGCCGTTCTACCGTGATGCCGCCCCTGCGCCCGCGGCCGACGCCCCCGCCGCCGAACGCAGCGTGCAGGTCTATGGGCGGCAGTGGCGACTCGGCGCACAGGCCACGCCCGGCTTCGTGCGCTCGCTCGACCAGCCCTCGCCGCTGCTGGCAGGCGTGCTGACCGCGGGCATCGCGCTCCTGCTCGCCTCCCTGCTCTATGTCTTCTTGACCAGCCGGCGCCGCCGCGACCTGATCTTGAGCGAGCAGAGCCAACTGGCAGCCCTGGTCGCCGGCACCAGCGAGGCGATCGTTGCCGAAGACCTGCAGGGCCAGATAACCCACTGGAACCCTGCGGCGACGCGCATCTTCGGCTACACCCCGGAGCAGGCCATCGGCCAGCCGCTGCAGCAGTTGCTCGGCGCGCGGATCCGCGATCCGGCCGACAGCGGGGACGGAGTGCGCGAGCTGCGTCATCGCGACGGCCACACGGTCAGCGTGCTGGCCAGCGTTTCGCCGATCGTCGGGACCGGTGGCGACATCATCGGGCATTCGCACCTGCTGCACGACGTCACCGAGCAAGTGCGCGCGCAGGCAAGGGTGCTGGAGCTGAACGCCACGCTGGAGCAACAGGTGGCCGAACGCACCACCGAACTGGTCACCTATTCGGCGCTGCAGCGCGCGATCCTGACCAACGCCGGCTACGCGATCGTCGCCACCGACCCGGACGGCGTCATCACCTTGTTCAACCCTGCCGCCGAAACCCTGCTCGGCTACGCCGCGCACGAAATGATCGGGCGCAAGGCCACCGGCCTGTTCCTGGACGCGGAACAACTGAGCGCGCGCGCCGAGCGCATGGCGGCGCAATCGGGCATGCCGGTGCAGCCCTCGTTCGAATCGGTGGCGGCGCTGTCCACGCTGGGACGCAGCGATACCCGCGAGTGGACTTACCTGAGCAAGGACGGCCATGCCTTCCCGGTGCTGCTCACCCTGAGCACGCTGCGCGACGACGACGACCGGGTGATCGGCTACCTCGGCATCGCGGTCGATCTCACCGAGCAGAAACGCCGCGAGCGCGAGCTGCGGCTGGCCATCGACGCGGCCGAGAGCGCCAACCAGTCCAAGAGCGACTTCCTGGCCAACATGAGCCACGAAATCCGCACGCCGATGAACGCGATCCTGGGCATGCTGTACCTATTGCGGCACAGTGCCCTGTCGCAGGCGGCGCAGGACATGATCCAGAAGATCGAGCTGTCCGCGCGCAACCTGCTGGAGATCATCAACGACATCCTCGACTTCTCCAAGATCGAGTCCGGGCGCATCGACCTAGAATCGGCGCCGTTCGATCTCAACGAGTTGCTGGAGAACATCGCCGCGCTGATGACCTCGGCGACCAGCGCCAAGCCGGTGGAGATGATCGTCGAGCCACTGCCGCCGGGCTGCCGCTGGCTGCGCGGCGATGCGCTGCGCCTGAACCAGGTGCTGATCAACCTGGTGGGCAACGCCATCAAGTTCACCGAACAGGGCGAGGTGGCGTTGTCGGTCCGTGCCTTCCCCGGTGCCGAACCGGGCAAGCTCAAGCTGCTGTTCTCGGTGCGCGACACCGGCATCGGCATCCCGCGCGAAAAGCAGAGCCTGATCTTCTCGCCGTTCCTGCAGGCCGACACCTCCACCAGCCGCCGCTACGGCGGCAGCGGCCTGGGCCTGACCATCAGCCGGCGCCTGGTGGAGCTGATGGGCGGGCAACTGGAAGTCCAGAGCGCACCCGGCCAGGGCAGCGATTTCTACTTCGTCATTCCGTTCGCGGTGGCGCCGGCGCCGGCCGCCGATGCCGAACCGGCGCAGGCGCGGCGGGTGCTGATCGCCGACGACCACGATCTGGTACGACGCAGCCTGACCGACATCGCCAACGGCTTCGGCTGGCAGGTGGAAGCGGTGTCCAGCGGCACCGCCGCACTGGCCGCCGCCGCGCCGGAACGCGCCGAGTTCGACGTGATCCTGCTGGACTGGCGCATGCCGGACCTGGACGGGCTGAGCGTGGCCCAGCGCATCCGCGCGCAATCGGCGCCGGACCGGCAGCCGATCATCGTCATGGTCACCGCCTACGAGCGGCGCATGATCCAGGAGCAGCAGCCTGGCGTCGCCGACGTGGATGCGGTGATGACCAAGCCGGTCACCGCCTCGGCCCTGCAGCGCACCATCGCCATGCTGCTGGCGCGCCGCAACGGCGAGATGCCCGCGCCGCAGACCGGCGACGGCATCGTGCGCCTGGCCGGGGCGCGCTTGCTGGTGGTCGACGACAGCGACATCAACCGCGAGGTCGCGCAGCGCATCCTCGAAGGCGAAGGCGCACTGGTCGATCTGGCGCAGGACGGCGCACAGGCGTTGCAGCGGCTACGCCGCGATCCCGGCCGCTTCCACGTGGTGCTGATGGACGTGCAGATGCCGACCATGGACGGCTACGAAGCCACCCGGCAACTGCGCGCCGATCCGGACCTGGCCGCCGTGCCGGTGATCGCCCTCACCGCCGGCGCCTACCGCCAGCAACAAGAGATGGCGCTGTCCAGCGGCATGAACGGCTTCATCGCCAAACCGTTCCAGGTCGACGAACTGATCGCGATCATCCGCCGGTTCCTGCCGCCGAACCTGACCCCGCTGCCGCTACTGCCGCTTGCGCCGCCACCGTCCGCGCTGCCGGCGGACGAATGGCCGGCCAGCGAGCCGGCATTGCTCGATACCGTCCAGGCGCAGCGGCTGTGGGGCGAGCGCGATCCGTATCGGCGCTATCTGCTGAAGCTGTTGCAGGAGTATCCCGATCCGGCGGCGAGCGTGCGCACCCTGCTGGAGGCGCAGCGGCCGGCCGACGCCCTCTCGCTGGTACACAAGTTGCGCGGTTCGGCCGGATCGCTGGCGTTGCCTGCGTTGAGCGTCGCCAGCGCCGCACTCGAAGAGCGGTTGGGCACGGCGCCGACGCAGGCCGAGGCGGAGATCGCCGCGTTGGCCGCAGCGATGGCCGACACCACTGCAGAAGTGCTGCGCTTCGCCGATACCATCCCGGTCGCGACGGCACCTGCGCCAGCATCCGACGCAAAGGTGGACCCGGCGACGCTGCAGGCGTCCTGGTACCAGGTGTTGCAGGCGCTGGACAGCGACGATCCGGACCGCATCGACCACACGCTGCGGCAACTGGCGCCCGTCCTGCCGGCGGCGCAGGCCGCCGAGCTGCAGCAGTTGCTGGAGAATTTTTCCTTCCGCGATGCCGAGGCCAGAATCAGGCGATGGCTGGCCGATGCACACGACTGAGCGCGCGTAACGAGAGATCACCATGACCCAACCGTGCATCCTGTGTGTCGACGACGAACCCAGCAACCTGGCGCTGATCCGGCAGCTTCTGCGCGAGGACTACGCGCTGGTGTTCGCCAAGAACGGTGCCGAAGCCCTGCGCGGGGTGGCCAAGCACCGCCCGGCGCTGATCCTGCTGGACGTCGACCTGCCCGACGTCGACGGCTACACCCTCGCCCGCACCCTCAAGGAAGATGCGCGCAGCGCGGCGATCCCGATCATCTTCGTCACCGGCAAGGACAAGGCCACCGACGAGAGCATCGGGTTCGATGCCGGTGGCGTGGACTACATCACCAAGCCGTATTCGCCGAGCATCCTGCGCGCGCGGGTGCGCACCCACCTGTCGCTGGTCAGCGCCACCATTCTGGCCGACAGCCACCGCGACGCGATCGAGATGCTGGGCATGGCCGGCCACTACAGCGACTCGGACACCGGCACCCACATCTGGCGCATGGCCGCCTACGCCCGTGCGCTGGCGCTGGCCGCCGGCTGGTCGCGCGAGGACGCCGATCTGCTGGAACAGGCCGCGCCGATGCACGACACCGGCAAGATCGGCATCCCCGATGCGGTGCTGAAGAAGCCCGGGCCGCTGGACGCCGCCGAGTGGCAGGTGATGAAGCGGCACCCGCGGATCGGCTACGACATCCTCAGCCGCAGCAGCGCGCCGCTGTTCCGCCTCGCCGCCGAGGTCTCGCTGTACCACCACGAACACTGGGACGGCGGCGGCTACCCGGCCGGCGTCTCCGGCACGCAGATTCCCGAATCGGCACGCATCGTGGCGCTGGCCGACGTGTTCGATGCCCTCACCTCGCCGCGCCCGTACAAGGACGCGTGGCCGCTGGAACAGGCGATGGAACTGTTCCGCGAAAAGGCAGGCAGCCAGTTCGAGCCGCGCCTGGTGCAGTTGTTCGAGGCGATCCTGCCGCAGATCCTGCAGATCCAGCACTACTGGAGCGAGCGCGAAGCAGAGGAAGACCTGCCGCAACGCGGCAAGGCGCAGGCCACGCTGCGGCACCACGGCAGCTGATACAAGCCCCTCTCCCCCCGGGAGAGGGGTTGGGGTGAGGGTACGGCGCGAAGCGACTCGCAGAGATGGAGGACACGAGGCTTCGCCCGTACCCTCATCCGCCCCTTGGGGCACCTTCTCCCGGATGGAGAAGGAACAGCGCACTACGCTCAGCGACGGGCGTTACCGGTAACGCCATCGCGCTGAAGCCGCCCCCCCACAAAAACAGACGCGGCGCCGCGCCTCAGCGCCGCTGCAAGCGCCAGGCGCGGTGGATGCGCGGGTTGCGCTCGAAATCGGCGTCGATGGTCTGCGCGCTGATCTCCTCGCACACCGCGAACTCGGCCAGCGCGTTCTCGTCCAGCTTGAAGCGGCGGAAATTGTTGGAGAAGTACAGCACGCCTTCGGGCATCAGCCGCGCCACCGCCGCGCGCAACAGCCGCACATGCTCGCGCTGGATGTCGAAATCCTCGGCGCGCGCGGAGTTGGAGAAGGTCGGCGGATCGCAGAAGATCACGTCGTAGCGGTTCTTCTCCGCCTCCAGCCAGCTCAGCGCGTCGGCCTGCACCAGCCGGTGCTGGGCGCCGCCCTTGCCGTTGAACGCCAGGTTGTCGGCGCACCACTGCAGGTAGGTGCCGGACAGATCCACGCTGGTGGTGGAATCGGCGCCGGCTACCGCCGCTTGCACGCTGGCCACGCCGGTGTAGCAGAACAAGTTGAGGAAGCGCTTGCCGCGCGCCTGCTGCGCCACCACCCCGCGCAGCGGACGGTGGTCGAGGAACAGTCCGGTATCCAGGTAGTCGAACAGGTTCACCCGCAGCAGCGCGTCGTGCTCGCGCACCACCAGGAACTCGCCGCGCTGTTCGAAGCGGCCGTACTTGCTGCCGCCCTTGCCGCGCTCGCGGGTCTTCAGCGCCACCTGTTCGGCCGGCACCGCGAACACCTCGCGCACGGCCGCCAGCAGTTCGTTACGGCGGCGGCGCACGTCCACATCGGGAATGCTGTCCGGCGCCGCGTACTCCTGCACGTGCAGGAAAGTGCGCGCCTGGCCGCCGTCCTCCTGGTACACGTCGATCGCCGCCGCGTACTCGGGCAGGTCGGCATCGTAGGCGCGGTAGCAACTGATCCGCTCGCGCGCGCGCCAGGTCTTGAACTTGCGCAGGTTCTTGCGCAGGCGGTTGGCGACCATCTGCGCGCCATCGCTGAGCGCACGCGGTTCTTCGCTGGCACCGGCCCGCGGCGCGATCGCGATCGGGTCGCAGACGATCAGCGGGCATTCCAGCGCGCCGTTGAACATCTGGTACTTCTTGGCCGCGCGCAGGCCGGTGGCATAGGCCAGTTCGTCGCTGCCGCACAGCAGGCTGGCGCGCCACTGCGGCACCGCGCGCTTGAGCGCATCGCCCAGGCGCCGGTACAGCGCCGCGTCGGCGGCCAGGCGCTCGTCGTAGGGCGGGTTGCACACCACCGTACCCAGTGCCTGCGCCGGCGCAGGCAACGCGACGACATCGTGCACGGCAAAGGCGATCGCCTCGACCACGCCGGCCGCCAGCGCGTTCTCGCGCGCCGCGCGCAGCGCATGCGGATCGATGTCGCTGCCGTACAGCACCGGCCGCAACGCGGCACGACCCACCTGGGCTCGCTGCCGCGCCTCGGCCAACAACCCGCGCCAGGCCGCCACATCGAACCCCAGCCAGCGGCTCGGCGCGGCGTCCGCATCGGCGTCGCCGCGCTGCTGCGCCGCCAGTTCGCCACGCAGCAGGCCCGGTGCGACATCGGCGGCCATCAGCGCGCCTTCGATCAGCAGCGTACCGCTGCCGCACATCGGATCCAGCAGGCCACCGCCTTGTGCATACAGCGCCGGCCACTGCCCGCGCAGCAGCACCGCCGCGGCCAGGTTCTCCTTCAGCGGCGCCTCGTTCTGCGCCTGGCGCCAGCCGCGCCGATGCAGCGAGCCGCCGCCCAGGTCCACCGACAGCGTGGCGCGGCCCTTGCGCAGCGACAGGTTCAGGCGCAGGTCCGGGTGCTCCACGTCCACCGACGGCCGCTCCAGGCCCTCGCCGCGCAGCGTGTCCACCACCGCATCCTTGACCCGCTGCGCCGCGAAGCGCGCGTGGGTGATGCCGGTGCCGGACACATGCGCGTCCACCGCCAGGGTGTGCTGCGGCGCCAGATGGTTGCGCCACGGCAGCGCGGCGACGCCGGCGTACAACGCCGCCTCGTCGGGGCAATCGAAGGACTGCAGCGGCCACAGCACGCGGCTGGCCAGGCGCGACCACAGCACCGCGCGCTGCGCGTCCTGCAGGGTGCCTTCGGCATTGACCCCGGCGACGGTGGCGGTGGCCTGCGCCGCGCCGAGCGCGAGCAGTTCATCGACGAGCAGGTATTCCAGGCCCTTGGCACAGGAGACGAAGAATTTCACGGAAGGCGGACCAGGACAGACGGGAGGGAGGCACGGCGGACACCGCGCGCGTGGCGCATCGCAGCGCCGGATCCGGCGTTGCCGCGGCCGCGGATCGGGGGTGAGCACGCGAACGCGCCGCACCGCAACGGCGCGCAGAATACCACAGGGCCTGTGCGCCCCTGCCTGCCGCGCAACGCCCTGGCGTCGTGCGCGCCGCGACCGTCACTGGCCTCGCGCGCCAGGGACAGCGACGTCGCCCGTTGCCGCTCGCGCGGCGACCGACCCGCGCCGTGGCAGGTGTGCCGGCGGCGCCACGGACACTGCAGCCTTGGCGCGCGCCGCATCGCTCAATGCGAGGCCACGAATCCGGCGCCGGGCATGGCCGGCGGTACCGCGAAATCGGCGCGCAGGCGCCGTGCCTCCGCCATCGGCGGCCGGCCGAACAGACGTTTGAACTCGCGGGTGAACTGCGATGCGCTCTCATAGCCCACCGCGTGGCCGGCGGCCGCGGCGGTCATGCCCTCGCGCGCCATCAGCAGGCGTGCCTGGTGCAGGCGGATCGATTTCAGATACTGCATCGGCGCGACCTGGGTCACCGCCTTGAAATGCGCATGGAACGAGGGCGTGCTCATCCCGGCCTCGCGCGCCAGCTGCGCGACGTCGAGCCGTTGGGCGTGGTCACGGTGGATGCGTCGCAGGGCGCGACCGATGCGGCCGAAGTGGCCCTGTCGCGCCAGCGCCGCGCGCAGCCCGTGGCCTTGCGGGCCCGTCAGCACGCGGAAGTACAGCTCGCGCACGAGGGCGCGGCCGAGGATCGCCGCGTCCAGCGGACGGCTCAGCACCTGCAGCAGGCGCAGCACGATCTGCCGCAAGGTGTCGTCCATCGGACTGGACATCATGCTCGCCGGCGCCTGCGCCTCCGGCACCGGACCGACCTGGTCGAGCTCGACCAGCAGCTCCGCCGCAAGCGGGAAGTCCAGATGCAGGTACAGCGCCAGCAACGGCCGCTCCGCGCTGCCGTCGGACTGCATGGTGAAGGGCACCGGGACGGCGACGGACAGATAGTGCTGCTCGTCGTAGACGAACACCGACTCGCCGAAATGGCCGCGCTTGGCGCCCTGGCAGACGATGACGATGCCCGGGTCGTACAGCACCGGCGTGTCGGTCAACGGCCGGTCCGAACGCAGCACCCGCACATCCGGCAATGCGGTCAGGTTGTAGCCCTCCTGCGGCGCCAGGGCACGCAGCAATTCCACGGTACTGGCGACGGCAGTCATAGAAACAGGCAAGGATTGCAGAGATCGCGGCATCGGACCGGCGCGTCGATCATCGCATCATTCGCCGCTCATCCCCTCAGGAGCGTGCCATGGCGCCGCAGAAAACCTTGCTCATCACCGGTGCCAGCAGCGGCTTCGGCCGCGCGCTGGCCCAGGCGGCGCTGGCGGCCGGACATCGCGTCGTCGGCACCGTGCGCAGCGCGCAGGCGCGGCAGGAGGTCGAGGCGCTGGGCGCGGCGGCGCTCGCCCGTGTGCTGGACGTCACCGACGTCGACGCCATTCCCGGCATCGTCACCGAGATCGAAGCCACGGTCGGGCCACTGGACGTGCTGGTCAACAATGCCGGCTACGGCCACGAGGGAATCCTGGAGGAATCGCCGCTGGACGCCCTGCGTCGCCAACTCGAGGTCAACGTGGTCGGCGCCGTGGCGATGATGCAGGCGGTGCTGCCCTCCATGCGCCAGCGGCGCCGCGGGCACATCGTCAACATCACCTCGATGGGGGGCTTCATCACCATGCCCGGCATCGCCTACTACTGCGGCAGCAAGTTCGCGCTGGAGGGCATTTCCGAGGCATTGGGACAGGAGGTCGCCGCGCTGGGCATCCACGTGACGGCGGTGGCGCCGGGGTCGTTCCGCACCGACTGGGCGGGCCGCTCGATGGTCAGGACGCCGCGCAGCATCGCCGACTACGATGCGCTGTTCGATCCGATCCGCGACGCCCGCCAGGCCAAGAGCGGCCGCCAGCTCGGCGACCCGGCCAAGGCCGCGCAGGCCATGCTGGCGCTGATCGACGCGCCTGCGCCGCCCGCGCACCTGCTGCTGGGCAGCGACGCGCTGGCCCTGGTGCGCGACAAGCTCGACCGCCTGAAGGCGGATATCGCCGCATGGGAGGCAGTGAGCCGTGCCACCGATGCCTGAGCGAGCACCGACGGAGCGCCTGGCGAGGCGCAACCTCGCCACCATCGCCCCACGGTGCAGGCAGCAGCGCTGCAGGGAGCCACGACGCGCGGGCGCATTGGCCGTCCACCCCCGTTCCCGCACGCCGCACAACCGCCAGGCCGCCGGACGACACGAGTACGCCGCCAGCGCGGCGACGCCGCCGCATCCACTCACCACGGCGTCAGCCGCCACGCCTCGGAATCGGCCTGCAGGCGCTGTTGCAGGCGCAGCGTGTCCAGGAAGTCCGCATCGTGCGACACCACCAGCAGCGCGCCGGGATACTGCAACAGCACGGCGCGCAGCGCGTCGCGAGCCTCGCGGTCCAGGTGGTTGTCCGGCTCGTCCAGCAACAACAACTCGGCCGGCGGCGTGCGGTAGAAGGCGCACGCCAGCGCGGTCTTCAGCCGTTCGCCGCCGCTGAGCTGGCCGCAGGCCACACCGATGCGCTGCGCGTCCAGGCCGAGCAGGGCCAGCCGCGTGCGCAGCTCGGCGAGCGCGATGCCGGGTGCCGCGGCCTGCACCTGTGCCAGCGCGGTGGCGGCCGGGTCCAGCAGCATCAACGACTGGTCCAGATAGGCGCTGGCGGCGCGCACCCGGCAACTGCCGGACAGCGCCGCCACCTGCCCGGCCAGCGCGCGCAGCAGGGTCGACTTGCCGCTGCCGTTCGCTCCCACCACGCCGATCCGTGCCCTGCCCTGCACCACCAGGTCCAGCGGCTGCCGTGTCGCCGGCGCGAACGGCAGTCGCAGCGCCTGCAGCTCGACCAGGCGGCGGCTGGCCGCATCGGCCGGCGGCGGCGCGAACAGCGCCACCGGCGCATCGGGCTGCACCTGACGCGCGGCCTCGGCGATCCGCGCCAGGCTGCGCGCCTGCGTGGCCTGGTGGTCGCGCACGCGCTTGCCGGCGCTGTCCTGGCTGCGCTGCTTCTGCCGGCCGAGCAGGATCGGCGCCTGGTTGGCCGTGCCGGCCTGCTGCCGGCCACGTGCGCTGCGGCGCTGCTGTCGATCGTGCTGCGCCTGCCAGGCGACGCTGTCGCGCGCGTGCTGCAGCTTGTGCTGCGCCAGTTCGGCCTGCGCGGCGTCGCGCTCGCGCGCCCGGCACTGCAGGTAGAACGCGTAGTCGCCGCCGTAGTCGCGCAGCCCGCCAGGCGACAGTTCCAGCGTGCGCTGCATGTCCTGCAGCAGCAACGCATCGTGGCTGATCACCAGCAGGCCGCCCGGCCAGCGCTGCAGCGCCTCGCGCAGGCGCTGGCGCTGCGCCGCGTCCAGGTGCAGCGTCGGCTCGTCCAGGATCAGCGCATCGGCATCGGCCAGCCAGGCGCCGATCAGCGCCACCCGCATCGTCTCGCCGCCGCTGAGCGTGCTGGCCAAGCGTTGCGGCTCCAGCGCGCCCAGGTCGTGCGCGTGCAGCTGCGCCTGCAGGCGCTGGGCGATGTCCCAACGCTCGCCGAGCGCGTCGAAATCCGCCACGTCGGCGCTGCCGGCCTCGATCCGTGCCAGCGCCCGCAACGCAGCGCCCACGCCGGCCAGGTCGGCGACGGTGGCGTGCGGCGCCGGCGCAATCTGCTGCGGCACGTAATGCAGGCGGCCGTGGCGCACGCAGCGTCCGGCGCTGGGGGTCAGTTCGCCGGCGAGCAGGCGCGCGAACACGCTCTTGCCGACGCCGTTGCGGCCGACCAGGCCGGTGCGCCGCGCATCGAGCGCGAAGTGCAGATCGGAAAATAGGATCCTGCCGTCGGGCAGAACATGGGTCGCGCTGTCCAGCGCAAGCAGCGGATGCGTCATGGGAACCTCCATGGATGCCGGTCGTGCCCGCCGAGAGATCGGCAGGAAGGACGAAGGCCGTCGCGAAGACGGCGGCATCAATGGCGCATCGGCGGAGTTCCTCGATGGGTGGGACGCGGGACGATGCTAGCGCACCGCGCGCCCGAAGGGCCACGGCGCGCCGCGCTGGCTCAGGCAGCGGACAGAAATGCCGGGTGGTAGGCCACCTCGGCCATCGGCGGCAGGCGCTCGCCGAAGGCCAGCGCCTGGAAGGCATCCAGCGGCGCACCCGGCAGGGTCAGCCCGGGTTCCGGGCTGAAACCGAAACGTGCGTAGTACGCCGGGTCGCCCAGCACCACGCAGCCGGCCGCGCCCAGCGCCTGCAACTGCGCCAGCGCCTCGCGCACCAGCCGCGTGCCCAGGCCCTGGCGTTGGTGGCCTGGTCCCACCGACAGCGGCCCCAGACCGTACCAGCCGCGGCTGCCGTCGGACAGGCTCACCGGCGACACCGCGACGTGGCCGACGACGTAACCGTCGTGCTCGATCACCAGCGACAGGGTCAGCGCGCCGTCCGCGCGCAGCCGTTCGATGATGGCCTGCTCGTCGTGGCGGCTGTCTGCGACGCGGAAGAAAGCGACCAGGGTCAGCGCCTCGATCGCCGCCGCGTCGGCCGGCCGCTCGGCGCGCAGCAGCAGCGCATCGGATGCGCTCACAGGCGCTCCAGCAGTTCGGCGAAGGCCTGCGCCGAGGTCGCCACGTGCTCGCCCAGGCGGTGCGTGTCGTCGACCAGCAGCAGCCGCGCGGCGCGCGCCTGCGCCCAGGCGATCACCTCGCCGGCGGGAATCAGTTCGTCGCGCCAGGCGTGCACCACCGAGATCGGCACCGCTGCCGCATCCAGCGCCGGCATGTGGCCCATCCGCGTCGGCGGCACCATCAGGAACAGGCCGCGCACCGGCACGTGCAGCGACACCTGCGCGGCGATGTAGGCGCCGAGACTGGACCCGGCCAGAACGACCGGTCCGCGCTGCGCCGCGGCCTGCGCCAGTTCCAGCAGGCGCTGCAGCCGCGTCGGCACGTCGCCGAGCGGGCTGATGTCGCGGCGCGCGTCCAGGTCGGTGTAGTCCGGGCGCGAATGGCTCCAGCCCAGGCGTTCGGCCACCTCGGCCAATGCGGTCACCTTGATCGCGTCCGGCCCGCTCTCGAAGCCGTGCGAGAGGATGCAGTGGCCGCGGCTCACAGCGCCACCACCGCATCGCCCAGCCGCAGCGTGCCGCCGTGCACGATACGCGCGCACAGCCCGCCGTGGCCGCGCATGGCGTTATAGCCGCCCGGCCCCAGCGCCTGCTCCATGCGCGAACACGGATCGCATGGCGCGATGCCTTCCAGCTCGACCTCGCCGATCCGGAAACGGCGCCCCTTCAGGGCGATCAGCGGAATGCCGGAGACCACCACGTTGCGTCGCAGGGTGGCCGGCGCCACTGCCGCATGGCCGGCCAGCGCGGCGATCGCCGGCAGGTGTTCGGCCTGGATCAGGGTCACGCCGCGCTTGCCGTTGCGGCCGGCGTAGCGGTCGCCGTGCAGGCCGCCCTCGGTCTGCGCCGCAGCGGCGTCGACTTCGTGCATCGGCACGTCGCGCGCCGGGCGCAGGCCGATCCATTCCACGCGTCCGGCGCGCGGCAGTGTGGCCAGCAGGGTCGCCAGCGGGCTTTCGGAATTCAGGGTCATCGGCGAATGCTAGCATCCGCGCATGCCGCCCACCTCGCCGTTGCCGATCCACGATGCGCCCCTGCCCTACGTCGGACTGCTGGAGGAGCGTGCGCCAGAGAGCATCACGCTGGCGGTGATCCACTGCACCGAACTGCCGGACCTGGCCAGCGCGCGCCTGTACGGCGAACGCGTGCTGTATCCATCGGGCACCGGCAACAGCGGCCATTTCTACATCGATCGCGACGGCAGCGTGCACCGCTACGTGCCGCTGCAGCGGATCGCGCACCACGTGCGCGGCTACAACCAGGAATCGCTGGGCATCGAACTGGTCAACCGCGGGCGCTATCCGCTGTGGCTGGATTCGCGCCACCAGGCGATGACCGAGGACTACGCTCCGGCGCAGATCCAGGCGCTGATCCGGCTGTTGCAGCAGTTGCGTACGGAACTGCCGCACCTGCGCCACATCGCCGGACACGAGGCACTGGACCGCAGCCTGGAACCGGCCAGCGACGATCCGACGCGGCAGGTACAGCGCAAGCTCGATCCGGGACCCCGCTTCCCGTGGCCGCAGGTGCTGGAGGCGGTGGCGCTGGCGCCGTATGCGCCGTCGCCGTGACCGCCTTGGAGCGGTGAATTGGAACGGTCGATTCGGGCCGCGATGCAGTACCGGACAGCGTCGCATTCGCACGCTCCCGTAGGAGCGGCTTCAGCCGCGACCGGGCGTCAGCGCGACTGCCTGGTCGCGCCTGAAGGGCACCTCTCCTCGCGACCGAAAGCATCTGTAGAAGCGACTTCAGCAGCGACGGATTTCACCGGGAACGGCCCCGTCGCGGCTGAAAGATTCCTGCGCGCTCAGCGCGCGCCGACGTAGTTCTTCTCGCCGGCGGTCACCGCCACGTCTAGGCGATTGCCGACCGGCGCCAGCGGACACACCACGTGCGAGGTGAACGCGCATGGCGGGTTCTGCGCCAGATTGAAGTCCAGCACGATGCGGTCGCCCTGCGGCGTCGGCACGAACAGATAACGAGCGCCGCCATAGCTCTCGCGGCCGCTGGTGCGATCGGAGAACGGCAGGAACAGGCGCTGGCTGGCGCCGTCGCGCAGCACCTGCAGGCGGTAGCGCCGCCCCTGCAGAACGAATTCTGCGCTGCCGACCAACGCCAGCGGCTGCGGCGTCCCGATCGAGGTGAGCAGCACCATCGCCTGCGGCGCCGGCACCGGATGCCAGTCGGCCACCACCCGCCACCGCGGATCGATCGGGAAGTAGTCGATGCCGGGGAAGCGTTCGCGCGCCGGCGCTTGCGGATCGCGGAAGCGCCAGCCGAACAGGTTGCCGGTGCGCACCACGTAGAACTCCTGCGCACCCAGCATCAAGCGGGTCTGGGTGTCGTGCGCCGCGTCGGTTTCCAGGCGGCCACCAGCGAACGGCTGGCCGTTCACCTGCACCGTCGCGTCCGCCGCGGGCTGGAAATGCACGCCGTCCTGCAGATCCACCTGCAGCACGCCCAGATGCGCCGGACCGGCCGGCAACTGCACGTCGTTGTCGGGTGCGCTGCCGACCCGGTGCAGGCCGCTGTGCAGGCGGCCAGAGCCGGTGAAACTCAACCAGCCCGACGGTGCACGCAGCGTCGCCAGGCGCTGCGCGCGGCCTCGCTGCACAGATTCGCGATAGTGCGTGGCCGATTGCGCGCGCGGCGAGGCATCGGCGCCATCGGCCGCCGCGCGTCGGTCGCCGCAGGCGGCCAGGCCCAACAGCATCGCCAGCCCGCAGACCTCACGCCAACGCATGGTGCCGCCCCGGTCGCGTGTCATCGTGCATGCGTTCCGTTTGCGCCGACGCCGGCCCTAGCCGATGGCGCGCGGCCGCGCCGGATCGGCGATCCAGCCGCTCCAGGAGCCGGCATAGACGCGTGCACCGTGCAGGCCGGCATGCTCCAGCGCCAGCAGCAGATGGCAGGCGGTGACGCCCGAGCCGCACATCAGCACCACCTCGCGCGGATCGCGGCCCTGCAGCAGCGGCTGCAACTCCGCGCGCAGCTCCTGCGCCGGGCGCAGGCGACCATCGCGCAGGTTCTGCGCCAGCGGCCGGTTGAGCGCGCCCGGCACGTGCCCGGGCAGCGGGTCGATCGGCTCCACCTCGCCGCGAAAGCGTTCGCCGGGGCGCGCATCGAACAACCAGCCCGGCGCCTCGTGCAAGCGTGCGGCGACCTCCTCGGCGGAGACGATGCGTGCCGCATCGAAGGCCTGCGGATACGGCGGCAGCGGCGACGGCGCGGTGACCGCGTCGGTTTCCGGCAGGCCCAGCCGGCGCCATTCGGCCAGGCCGCCGTCGAGCACGGCGACACGGCGATGGCCGAGCAGTCCCAACATCCACCACAAGCGGGCGGCAGCCATGCTGCCGTCGCCGGCGTCGTACACCACCACCTGGTGCTGCGGGCCGATACCCCATCGCCCCAGGGTGCGCGCGAAGGCCGCGGCGTCCGGCAGCGGGTGCCGGCCCAGGCCGGGACGGCCGAGATCGGACAGATCGGCGTTGAGATCGGCGTAGACCGCGCCGGGCAGGTGCGACTGCGCGTACGCCGCACGTGCCGCCGCGGCGGCGCTCGGATCGAGCAGCGCGGCTGGCGCGAAGCGCGCGTCGACCAGGCGCAGATCGGGATCGTCCAGCGCCGCCGCCAGCGTCGGCGCCTCGACCAGGGTGTGCCATGCGGGGGACGTTGCGGTCATGCGGTTTGCTCCAATCGGCGGCGCAGGTTGAGCAGGATCGCCGCGGTCGCGCCCCAGATCCGCTGGCCGGGCCAGCCGTACTCCAGCACGACCCGCGGGCGTCCGCGGTAATCGGTCTCGATGCTGCGCAGGTTGTCCGGCGCCATCAGGTAGGCCAGCGGCACCTCGAACACCTCCGCCACCTCGCCCGGATGCGGCTGCGGCACGAAGCGCGGATCGATCGCCGCGACCACCGGCATCACCCGGAAGCCGCTGATGGTGACGAACGGATCCAGGTAACCCAACGGCTCGGCCTGCGTCGCCGCCAGCGCGATCTCTTCCTCGCTCTCGCGCAGCGCCGCGGCCACCGCATCGGCGTCGCTCGCCTCGATGCGGCCGCCGGGGAAACTGACCTGGCCGCCGTGGTGACGCAGGCTGTCGGTGCGCCGGGTCAACAGCACATGGGTGCCATCGGCGCGCGGCACCAGGCCGGCCAGCACCGCCGCTTCCACCGGCGCGCCATCCGGCAGCAGGTCCTGCAATTCGTGGTGGTTCCAGCCCGGCCCCGCTGGCGGCTGCTGCAATGGGTGCAGCGCGCGCAGCAGATGCGCGCGTTCGGCCAGACGCTGCGCCGGCGACGGCGACCAGCCGCGACCCGGCAGCACCTCGTCCATGTAGCGGCGGCGTTCGGCGTCGCTCATGCCGCGCCAGCCTGCGATTTCGTCGCCGCTGCGCAGGCAGCCCACGCAATAGCCCTGCGCATCGAGACGGCAGATACCGATGCAGGGCGTGAGCGGGGCATGCGGAACGGGATCCATCGGATTCGACACCTTGCCAGCCTAGCGCGATTCGTCGGCGCCGTCGTTGCCTGCCAAAAAAAATTGCGCCGGCATCGCTGCCGGCGCAATCGTCGTGCACTGAAACAGCGTGCTTACTTGACGCTGACCAGCTTGATCTCGAACTGCACCGCCACGTTCGGCGGGAACGGCGTACGCGGGTCGGCACCGTAGGCCTTGTCCGGCGGCAGGGTCACTTCCCACTTGGAGCCGGCCGGCATCTGCAGCAGCGTGTCGCGCATGGCCTGCATCTCGACTTCGCTGACCTTGATCGACGGAATCTGCTGCGCCGGACGCGCCTGCGCCGGACGCTGGCCGAACGGATACGGACCAGCCACTTCCAGCTGCACCGTGCTGGCCTGGGTCGGCTTGGCGCCCTTGCCGGCCTCGATCACGCGGTACTGCACACCGCTGGGCAGCGTCTGCACGCCAGCCTTGGCCTTGTTCTGGGCCATGAACTGGTCGCTCTTGGTCTTGTTCTCGGCAGCGGCCTTCTCGTAGTCGGCCTTGGCCTGCTGGGCGCGGGCCTGCTCGCGCTTCTGGAACGCTTCCACCGCCGGCTTCAGCTGGTCGGCGCTGACCGCCGGCTGCTTCTTGGCGTAGGCGTCCTGCAAGCCCTTCACCACCGCATTGATATCGAGCTGCTCGCCGCGGCCGGTGAGTTCGGCAAGGTTGTTGCCGTAGTCGTAGCCGAAGTAATAGCTCAGCTTGCCCTTCTCGGACGAGGTGTCCTGGGCGAACGCATTGCCGCTCAGGGCGAGGGCCGCGACAGCGACCGCAATAGAACGCAACTTCATCAAACAATTCTCCAGGGTGGTGGCACAGGGCGGCCCGTGCCGCCTGAGATGACGCGTTAGGATAGCCGCCGCGGCGCGTAACCGCTACCGACGACGCTGCTCTGACTGGCGCGGCCCGCCCAGAGTTCCCATTACTTTTTTTTAACAACCAGGAATGCACATGTCCGGCACGCCGGTCCTCGCCGATACCCAGGGTGCGATCCGCATCCTCACCGTGAATCGAGCCGACAAGCTCAACGCCTTGAATCGCCAGGTTTTGCAGACGCTGGAGACGGCCTTCGCCGACGCCGCGGACGACCCGCAGATCCGCGTGGTGGTGCTGACCGGCGCCGGCGAGAAGGCCTTCGTGGCCGGCGCCGACATCGCCGAAATGAACGAACTGACACCGGTGCAGGGCCGCGATTTCTCGCAGCTCGGCCAGCGCCTGATGCGCCGGATCGAGCGCATGCCCAAGCCGGTGCTGGCGATGGTCAACGGTTTCGCCCTCGGCGGCGGGCTGGAACTGGCGATGGCCTGCCACCTGCGCGTCGCCGCCGAGGGCGCGCGCCTGGGCCAGCCGGAGATCAACCTCGGGCTGATTCCCGGCTTCGGTGGCACGCAGCGCCTGCTGCGGCTGGTCGGCCGCGCCGCGGCGCTGGAACTGTGCCTGCTCGGCGCGCCGATCGACGCGACGCGCGCGCTGCAACTGGGCCTGGTCAACCGGGTGGTGACGGCCGACGACCTGCGTGCGACCACGCTGCAGTTGGCGCAGCAACTGGCCGAGTCCGCACCGCTGGCGTTGCGCGGCATCCTCGACGCGATCCAGATCGGCGGCGAAAGCGCGATCGAACAGGGGCTGGAGTACGAGACCGCACAGTTCGGTTTGCTGTTCTCCAGCGAGGACATGCGCGAGGGCACCCGCGCCTTCCTGGAGCGGCGCCCGCCGCAGTTCCGCAACCGCTGAGCCCGCGCACGATGTCGCACGCCCCCGCTCCCGCCACGCCGCTGCAGTTGCTGCGCTGGATCCTGGACGACGATCTGGATGCCGCGATCGACGGCGGCCTGATGGAGTACCGCGGCACCGACCCCGGCGACGATGGCCTGGACCCGGCGCATCCGCAGCTGCGCGCGCAGGTGCTCGCCGCGCAGCAGCGCCTGCGCGAGGCGTGGGCCGCGCGCGCGCGCTACCGGGCGCGCACTGCGCGGCTGGAACGCCGTGCCAACGCGCGCCAGGCACGGCGTGCGGCAGCCATACCGGTTGCCTCGACCTCGGCCGCAACCACGGCCGCACCGAGCGCGCCGGCCCTGCCCGCGGCGGCCGCGGCGATCCTGGCCCGCGCCAAGGCCAAGGCGGCGCAGCGAGGCGGCCGATGAGCGCGACCGCCGGCGCGCCTGCACGGCGCGGACGCCTGCTGAGCAAGGACGAGATCCACGAACTGTTCTCGCGCCTGTCCGAACTCAACCCCAGCCCGACCACCGAGCTCGAGTACACCACGCCGTTCGAACTGCTGATCGCGGTGATCCTCTCCGCGCAGGCCACCGATGTCGGCGTCAACAAGGCCACCCGCCGCCTGTATCCGGTGGCGAACACGCCGGCGGCGATCCTGGCGCTGGGCGAGGACGGGCTGAAGCGCTACATCTCCACCATCGGCCTGTTCAACGCCAAGGCCAAGAACGTCATCGCCACCTGCCGCATCCTGGTCGAGCAGCACGGCGGCGAGGTGCCGCATTCGCGCGCCGCGCTGGAAGCGCTGCCCGGGGTCGGCCGCAAGACCGCCAACGTGGTGCTCAACACCGCCTTCGGCGAACCGACGATGGCGGTGGACACGCACATCTTCCGCGTGGCCAACCGCACCGGGCTGGCCCCAGGCAAGGACGTGCGCGCGGTGGAGGATGCCCTGCTCAAACGCGTACCCGCGCAGTTCCTGCACGACGCGCATCACTGGCTGATCCTGCACGGCCGCTACGTGTGCAAGGCACGCAAGCCCGACTGCCCGCAGTGCGCGATCCGCGACCTGTGCCGGTACAAGGACAAGACGCCGGGTTGAGTGGGCTGCATCATTGTCTTGAGCATTGGCCGGTGCGGCGCCCGGCAATGTCGGCGCCGGCAACGTGTACGCCACGCGACGTCCGCCGCTGCGCTCGTCGCGACTGAAGTCGCTCCTACAATGGCGTTCCGCGAGCCGAAACCTGATGTTGTGGGAGGGGCTTCAGCCCCGACAGCAGCCGACACCGTGAACCTATCGCTGCGCTCGTCGCGGTTGAAACCGCTCCTACAACTCCACCTGGAACGCTCGCTGGATGCGGCACTTGTAGGAGCGGCTTCAGCCGCGACACTCTCCGCAGCCAACATTGCCCGCCTGCATTCGTCGCGGCCGAATCCGCTCCCACAGGTGTTCGATGACCAACGAGCGACCGCTGGCCGCGCCCACCGACTACGCCGCACGTTGCCCTTCCACGCGCCGGTCCAGTTCCTTCCAGTCCACCACCAGCGCGCAGCCGCGGGACGCGGCGTTGCGGCTCCAGTCGCGCAGCAGTTCCAGGCACGCGTGGTCGACGTGGCGCAGCCGCGCCACGTCCAGATGCAACTCGGTGTTCGGCGGCAGCCGCTCCAGGGTCCGCGCCATGGTCGGCACGCGCAGGAAGGTGGCCGACCCCTCCAGCGACAGGCGCAACTTGCCAGGACCAGTACCGGCATCCGTGCCGCCGGCGTCTTCGTGCGCATGTACTCCGACCGTCAGCCGCGACTGCTGCAGCGCCAGGCGCAGCAGCGACAACGCAAAACCGATCAGCACGCCGGTCAGCAGGTCGGTGGCGACGATGGCGAAGGTCGTCGCCAGGTAGATCGCAGCGGTGCCGCGGCCATACGCGGCCAGGTCGCGCACCTGCCCCAGCTTGACCATCTTCAGCCCGGTGTAGACCAGGATGCCGGCCAGGCACGCCACCGGCGTCATCCGCAGCAGCCACGGCAGCAGCAGCGCGAACACCAGCAACCAGCCCGCGTGCAGCATGGTGGAGACGCGGGTGGCCGCGCCGGCCTGCACGTTGGCCGCGCTGCGCACGATCACGCCGGTCATCGGCAACGCACCGAGCAAACCGCACAGCATGTTGCCCACGCCCTGCGCGGCCAGTTCGCGGTCGTACTGGGTTCGCGGTCCCTGATGCATGCGGTCCACCGCCGCCGCCGACAACAGCGTCTCGGCGCTGGCGATGAAGGCGAAGGTGAGCGCCGACAGCAGCAGCGTGGCATCGAGCACGCCGAGCATGTCGTCCAGGCTCGGCACCCGGATCGCCGAGAGCAGGTTGGCCGGCACGTCGACCTTGCGTACATCCAGCCCCTGCGCTTGCACCAGCGCGGTCATCGCCACCACCGCCAACAAGGCGCCGGGGACGAAGCGCAAGCGCTGCGGGCGCAGCCGCTCCCACGCCAGCATGATCGCGATGGTGCCCAGACCGACCAGCAAGGCGGCGCGGCCGACGCCTGCATCTAGCGCGCGCCACAGCGCCGCCGGCAAGGCGGCGAAGTTTTCCAGGCCGCGCGCCTTCGGCGCCGCATCCAGCAGCACGTGCGATTGCGAGGCGACGATCAGGATGCCGATGCCCGAGAGCATGCCGGCGACCACCGCCGGCGAGGTCATGCGGAACCACACGCCGGCGCGGCACAACCCGGCCACCAGCTGGATCGCACCGGCCAGCAGGATCACCGGCCCCAGCGCCGCCACCCCGTGCGTGCGCACCAACTCGAATACCAGCACCGCCAAGCCTGCGGCCGGACCGCTGACCTGCAACGGCGAGCCGGCGATCAGCCCGACCACCAGGCCGCCGACGATGCCGGTGATCAGGCCGGCGGCCGGCGGCATGCCCGACGCGATCGCGATGCCCATGCACAGCGGCAAGGCGACCAGGAAGACCACCACCGAGGCCAGCAGGTCGCGACCGAAGGCGCCGCCGCGCAGGTAACGGGCCAGCGCGGAAGCGCCGGCCGGAGCGTGCTCTGTCATCGTTTGCATGGGCGGCTCCTCAGACGGCGACGTTGCGCAGGACCGGCGCCAGCCGCGGCGGCGGCGTGGCATCGGGCGGGCGCCGGCCCGCTTCCGGCAGCAACGGCAGGAACCGCCCCTGCTCCGCGTCGAAGGCGCGGATCTCGCCATGGCCGATGTCGTAGATCCAGCCGTGGATGCGCAGCGTGCCGCGCGCCAGCCGCGCCGCCACCACCGGCTGCGTGCGCAGGTGGTCCAGCTGCGACACGACGTTCTCCTCGGTCAGGCAGTGCAGCGCATCCTCGGCATGGGCGGCATGGCCGTGCTGCGCGGCGACCTGGCGCGCACTGTCGGTGTGCTTGAGCCAGGCCGCCACGGTCGGCACGTCCTGCAGGGATGCGGGATTGAGCACGGCCTTCATCGCGCCGCAATCGGTATGGCCGCAGATCACGATGTGCTCGACCTGCAGCACCGCCACCGCGTACTCGATCGCCGCGACCACGCCGCTGACGTGCTGCGAGTATGGCGGCACCACATTGCCGATGTTGCGGTAGACGAACAACTCGCCGGGCTGCGCGGCGAACATCAGTTCCGGCATCACCCGCGAGTCGGCGCAGGTGATGAACAGCGTGTGCGGGGTCTGGCCGGCGGCGAGTTGCCGGAACAGCCCGCGTTGGCGGGGATAGACCTCGTTGCGGAAATGGCGAAAACCGTCGAGCAGACGTTGCATTGGGGGATCTCCAGGCACAGGGGGAGAGAGGCCGTGCCGCACTGGGCAAGACGCAGACGCAAACAGCAAAGAAGGATCGGCATCGCCAGCGGCGATGCAGGCGTCAGGCTGGAGAGGGAGGACGCAGCGCGGGACGGCGATAGCTGCGGCCAGGCGCTGCCGATGGCGCCGGCAGGATCGGCCGGATCAGGAGGGTCGGCGGAAACAACGCCGGCGCGACCGCAAGCGGTGCGTCGTGTGGATCGGTATCGGCGGCTGGCGCGTCCAGCTCGGGCGGCACCCCATCGAGGTCAGCGTCGACATCGCTGGCGCAGGCGCTCGCGCACGCCGCCACCGGTGCCGCCGCCGCGATCGATCCTGCACGGATCGCGGACAGCGCCAGCAACGCGGTCAACAGCAGCATGGACAGGCGAGCGAGCATGCCTCGACAGTAGGAAGGCACCTCGTCGATGACAAGTGCTGCGCCGCACAATTCACCGCATCGTCCACGGCGGTCGACGCAAACCGTGAAAGGCACCCCGGCACGGACCCATCGTGCAGGCATCGGCGATCACGCCGCAAAAAAGAAAGGCGGCGCAATGCGCCGCCTTTCGTACAACCTGCGGGAATCCGCGAATCAGAACGACAGGTCGCCCCAGACGCCGAATTCCTTGGTTTCCACGTCGGTCTTCTTGGAGTTGTTGTCCTGGTGCGTGTATTTGTACACGGTGGCCAGCTTCAGGTTCTTCAGCACCGGGAACTCGACGCCGACGTTCCAGTACTTGTCCGCCAGGGTCGGGTCGAGGGTCTTGCTCAGGTCGGTCTTGTCGTAGCGGGCGAAGGCATTGATGCCGCCGTCGGTCAGCGCCACGCTGCCCCACACCGACCAGCCGCTGGACTTGTCGGTGGCCGGGGTCAGCACGTTGTTGAGGTTCTTGGCCTGGAAGTACTCGCCGCCCAGACGGAAGTTGGAATCGGCGTAGGCGACCATCGCGTCGGCGCGGGTGTAGTCGTGCTGCGCGTCGAGGATGTCGGTTTCCTTGCCGAGCTTGCCCGAGTAGGCACCGACGGCGATGGCCAGGTTCTGCATCGGCATGTAGGCGACGCGGCCTTCCACGTCCATGCCCTTGCCGCGGGTCGGGTTCTTGTAGCCGGCGCCGTTGACCACCGACATCGCGTAGTTGACCTGCGAGCCCAGGTCGCCGAAGGCGTGCAGGCCCCAGTCGGAGGAGTTGGCGTACTTCAGGCGGTCGGTCAGGGTGTTCTCGACGTAGCGGTAGCCGTAGAACTTCTCGACGAACGGCACCCACGGCATGTCGGCGGCACCGATGCGCAGCGCGAAGGCGTCGTCGAACTTGCCCTGCACGTAGGCCTTCTTGACGAACAGTTGGGTATTGGACAGCGCCGAGCTGTACTGGAAGTCGGTGGTCAGGTTGGCCGACCAGATCTCGTTGAAGCTGTGGTCGACGGTCAGGTAGAAGCGCTTGACGTCCAGACCGGTGCCGCTGGCTGCGGTCTTGGCGCCGCCGCTGGTGCGGTCGATGTTGGTCAGGTCGAAGAACATGCGACCGCCGATCTTGTTGTCGTTGACCAGCTTGGCGAGCTTGTCGACCTTGGCGGCGCTGGCCTGCGCCGTTTCGGTCGCCTGGGCCTGCACGACATTCACTTCCGACTGCGCGTCGGACTGCGCCTGCAGGGCTTCGGACTGCGCCTGCAGCTGCTGGACCTGGGTCTGCAGCGCTTCGATCTGGGCCTGCAGCTGCTGCAGCTGGGCAGCGCTGACGGCGGGTGGGTTGCTGCTGGCCTTGGCCTTCGCCGCGAACGCCTGCGGCGCCGACGCGAGGCCGAGGCTGGCGAGAATCGCCGTGGCGAGAAGATGGGAACGCATTAGGATGTCTCCGATGGGTGGTGGCAGGGTGGTATGGGTGCGGTGCGGCCCCAGTGCGATGGCCCGACCATTTGTAAAGATTCCGTCAAAGACATGACGGTTTTGAGTCAACCTCATGTCTGAACGAAGGCACCCCTTGCCGGGAAGGCTGTCACCGGACTGACATCTGATTTTCTTCAGACGTTCATGAAAAAGTCTTGGAATGCAGCCGATGCCGGCCAGGGGTGCCGGATACCACCTATTTCAGGAGTTCTCCCGATGCGTTCCCTCAAGCTCCGACTGCTGGCAGCCGCCGCGGTCGCTACGTTTTCGCTCGCGGCGCAAGCCACCGATGTCACCGGCGCAGGCTCCAGCTTCGTCTACCCGGTGCTGTCGAAGTGGTCGGCTGCCTATGCCGAGAAAAGCGGCAACCGCGTCAACTACCAGTCGATCGGCTCCGGCGGCGGCATCGCGCAGATCCAGGCGGCCACGGTCGATTTCGGCGCCTCCGACAAGCCGCTGAGCGGCGCGGAGCTGGAAAAGTTCGGCCTGGGCCAGTTTCCGGTCGTGATCGGCGGCATCGTGCCGGTGTTCAACGTGGCGGGCGTGGCCCCGGGCGCGATGAAGCTCGACGGCACCGTGCTGGCCAACATCTTCCTCGGCAAGATCAGCAAGTGGAACGACCCGGCGATCGCCGCGCTGAACCCGGGCCTGGCCCTGCCCGACCTGAAGATCACCATCGTGCACCGCTCCGACGGCTCGGGCACCAGCTTCAACTTCACCAACTACCTGTCCAAGGTCAGCCCGGAGTGGAAGAGCAAGGTCGGTGAAGGCACCGCCGTGCAGTGGCCGGCCGGCATCGGCGGCAAGGGCAACGAAGGCGTGGCCGCCTACGTCAAGCAGATTCGCGGCGGCATCGGCTACGTCGAGTACGCCTACGCGCTGCAGAACAAGCTCAACTACGCCGGCATGAAGAACGCCGCCGGCCGTTTCGTGATGCCGGACGACAAGACCTTCTCCGCTGCCGCCGCCACCGCGGACTGGAAGTCGGCCAAGGACTTCAACCTGATCATGACCAACGCGCCGGGCCAGGACGCGTGGCCGATCACCGCCACCACCTGGGCCATCATGTACAAGAAGGCCAAGAAGCCGGCGTCGTCGAAGGCCGCGCTGGACTTCTTCAAGTGGTCGTTCGAGCAGGGCCAGGCGCAGGCCAAGGCGCTGGACTACGTGCCGCTGCCGGAGCCGCTGGTCAAGCAGATCGAAGCCTACTGGGCGCAGAACATGAAGTAAGCCGGCGTCTCGCCCATCCGGCACTCGCGCGCCGGCACGGCGATACCCCGAAGGCGCGGACCGCAGGGTCCGCGTCTTTTTTTGTCCGGTAACGCGGACGCGCACAGCCAGCCATTGGCGCGCATCCCCCGCCCTGCCACGGCCTTGCGGGACGGCGTGCCTGGCGCATCCCGTGATGGCGTCCGCAACCAATCCGCAAGTCATCTGGCTGTAACAAAAATATCATTTCATAGCGAGCATCCGCCGGATGTCCCGGTGCTCTTCGCTACGGAGTGACCCTCATGAAACTGCAGCCGGCGCGCATTGCCGTCCTGTCCCTCGCCCTGGCCTTCGCCGTCACCGCCTGCCAGCCCGGCAACGGCGACAAGCAGGGTGCCGCCGATACGGCAGGCGGGACGCCCGCTGCCGCGCCAGCCGCCGGCGCCAAGACCGCGGCGGAGATCTCCGGCGCCGGTGCCTCCTTCATCTACCCGCTGATCTCCAAGTGGTCGGCCGACTACAACGCGGCCACCGGCAACAAGATCAACTACCAGTCGATCGGCTCCGGCGGCGGCATCGCCCAGATCAAGGCCGGCACGGTCGATTTCGGCTCCTCCGACAAGCCGCTGGACAGCGCCGAACTGGCCGCGGCCGGCCTTGGCCAGTTCCCCTCGGCGATTGGGGGGGTGGTGCCGGTGGTCAACCTGGACGGCATGGACGCGGGCAAGCTGCGGCTGACCGGCCAGGTGCTGGCCGATATCTTCCTGGGCAAGATCAGCAAGTGGAACGACCCGGCGCTCACCGCGCTGAACCCGGGCGTGACCCTGCCCGACACCAAGATCAACCTGGTGCACCGCTCCGACGGCTCGGGCACCAGCTTCAACTTCACCAACTACCTGTCCAAGGTCAGCCCGGAGTGGAAGGGCAAGGTCGGCGAAGGCACCTCGGTGCAGTGGCCGGGCGGCGTCGGCGGCAAGGGCAACGAAGGCGTGGCCTCGTACGTGCAGCAGATCAAGGGCTCGATCGGCTACGTCGAACTGGCCTACGCGCTGCAGAACAAGATGCCGTACGCGTCGATGCAGAACGCCGCCGGCAACTGGGTGCAGCCCAATGCCGAGAGCTTCGCCGCGGCCGCCGCGTCGGCCGACTGGGCCAACGCCAAGGACTTCAACCTGGTCATCACCAACGCCGCGGGCGCGCAGGCGTGGCCGATCACCGCCACCAACTTCATGCTGATGCACAAGCAGGCCAAGGACCCGGCGCGCAGCAAGGCGACCCTGGCGTTCTTCAAGTGGGCCTTCGAGAAGGGCCAGCCGCAGGCCGACGCCCTGCACTACGTGCCGCTGCCGCCGGAGCTGGTGCAGCAGATCGAGGCGTACTGGGCCAAGGAGTTCAAGTAAGCGCGACAGCGCTTCCGCCCTCGCCGGTGGAAGCACGCGCGCGGACGCGTGAGGCGTCGCGCGCGCGCCGGCACCGGCGCTGCATCGTGCAGCGCCGGTCGCCGTCTCGGCATCACGTACTTCGGACTTTCGGGTTCCCGCCTGTGCGGGAGCGACGCAACCACCCACCGCGCGCGGCCACCCCCGCCGCGGCCACGATCGGATCGCGCCGCCGCGCGCTCCGACACATACCGAGCCCATGAACGCCACCGTCATTCCCGAAGCGATCACTGCGCCCCGCGGACGCGACCTGCGCGACGCCCGTGCCGACCGTCTGTTCCGCTGGATCCTCACCGCCACCGTCGTGTTCGTCCTCGTCGCCCTGGCCAGCGCGGCGCTGTCGATGCTGTGGGGCGGCCGCCATGCCCTGCAGATGCAGGGCCTGAGCTTCTTCTATTCCAGCGAATGGAATCCGGTCGAGAACAAGTACGGCGCGCTGGCGCCGATCTACGGCACCCTGGTCACCGCCCTGATCGCGATGCTGATCGCGGTGCCGGTGAGCTACGGCATCGCCTTCTTCCTCACCGAGGTGTCGCCACGCTGGCTGCGCGGCCCGATCGGCACCGCGATCGAACTGCTGGCCGGCATCCCGTCGATCATCTACGGCATGTGGGGCCTGTTCGTGCTGGTCCCGGTGATGACCGAGTACGGCACGCCGTGGCTCAACGACCACCTCGGCACGCTGCCGCTGATCGGCCCGATGTTCCAGGGGCCGCCGCTGGGCATCGGCCTGCTCACCGCCGGTTTCGTGCTGGCGATCATGGTGATCCCGTTCATCTCCTCGGTGATGCGCGAGGTGTTCCTGACCGTGCCGACGCGGCTGAAGGAATCGGCCTACGCGCTGGGCTCGACCAAGTGGGAAGTGAGCTGGGACATCGTGCTGCCCTACACCCGCTCGGCGGTGATCGGCGGCATCTTCCTGGGCCTGGGCCGCGCGCTCGGCGAGACCATGGCGGTCGCGTTCGTGGTCGGCAACACGGTGCGGCTGTCGCCCTCGCTGCTGGAGCCGGGCACCACCATCGCCGCGCTGATCGCCAACGACTTCGGCGAGGCCACCGAGACCTACCGCTCGGCGCTGCTGCTGCTGGGCTTCGTGCTGTTCATCGTGACCTTCATCGTGCTGGCGATCGCCCGCCTGATGCTGGCGCAACTGTCGCGCAAGGAGGGCAACTGAGATGGCCGCCGACGTCGCCCACCGCCTGTACAACCGCCGCCGCGTGATCAACGTGTTCGCGCTGCTGCTGTCCTGCCTCACCGCGCTGTTCGGGCTGGTGTTCCTGGGCTGGATCCTGTGGACCCTGCTGGCCAAGGGCATCTCCGGCATCAACGTGGACCTGTTCACCCGCATGACCCCGCCGCCGGGCGAAGAAGGCGGCCTGGCCAACGCGTTCTTCGGCAGCGCGGTGATGTGCGGCCTGGCGTTGCTGATCGGCACCCCGCTGGGCGTGGCCGCCGGCACCTGGCTGGCCGAATACGGCAACGCGCGCAAGACCGGCCAGGTGGTGCGCTTCGTCAACGACATCCTGCTCTCGGCGCCGTCGATCGTGCTCGGCCTGTTCGTGTACACGCTGTACGTGATGCAGACCGGCGGGCGCTTCTCGGCCATGGCAGGTGCGCTGTCGCTGGCCTTCATCGTGCTGCCGGTGGTGGTGCGCACCACCGACGAGATGCTGCGCCTGGTGCCGGCGCAGATGCGCGAAGCGGCCCTGTCCTTGGGCATTCCGCAATGGAAGGTGACCATCCAGGTGCTGTACCGCAGCGCTTCGGCCGGCATCGTCACCGGCGTGCTGCTGGCGCTGGCGCGCATCAGCGGCGAGACCGCGCCGCTGCTGTTCACCGCGTTCGGCAACCAGTACTGGAACAACAACATCATGCAGCCGATGGCGAGCGTCCCGGTGGTGATGAACTCCTTCGCCGGCAGCCCCTACCCCACCTGGCAGCAATTGGCCTGGTCGGGCGCCCTGGTGCTGACCGTGTTCGTGCTGCTGGTCAGCCTCGGCGCCCGCGGCATTCTGCGGCGCTACAAGACATCCAACGATTGAGCCCCCTATGGACCCGGCCATGAACGATCACCACAACGCCGCACCGATGCATCGCATCGCCATGCCCCACGGGCACACCGCACTGGCGCCGTCGCCGGTCAAGATCGCCGCGCGCGGCCTGGACTTCTACTACGACAAGTACCACGCGCTGAAGAGCATCAACCTGGAAGTGCCGGAGAAGCGCGTCACCGCGCTGATCGGCCCGTCCGGCTGCGGCAAGTCCACCCTGCTGCGCATCTTCAACCGCATCTATGCGCTGTACCCGAAGCTGGAGGCACGCGGCGAAGTGATGCTGGACGGCGAGAACATCCTGTCGCCGAAGTACCCGATGAACCGCCTGCGCAGCAAGGTCGGCATGGTGTTCCAGAAGCCGGTGCCGTTCCCGATGACCATCTTCGAGAACGTCGCCTACGGCATCCGCCACCACGAGAAGCTGTCCAAGGCGGACATGGCCAACCGCGTCGAGCACGCGCTGCGCCAGGGTGCGCTGTGGGACGAGGTCAAGGACAAGCTCGGGCAGAGCGCGCTGGGCCTGTCCGGCGGCCAGCAGCAGCGCCTGTGCATCGCCCGCGCGGTGGCGCTACGTCCGGACGTGCTGCTGCTCGACGAGCCGACCTCGGCGCTGGACCCGATCTCGACCAGCCGCATCGAGCAGCTGGTGGAAGAGCTGAAGACCGACTACACCATCGTCATCGTCACCCACAACATGCAGCAGGCCGCGCGCGTGTCCGACTACACCGCCTTCATGTACCTGGGCGACCTGATCGAGCACGACCGCACCGAGATCATCTTCTCGCAGCCGAACAAGCAGCAGACCGAAGACTACATCACCGGCCGTTTCGGCTGAGCCGCCGCGGCCGCCGCTGCCTCGTCGCAGCGGCCGCGCCCGCCGCCCTCCGGGCGGGCGTCCGGCGACGCCAGCACCGCAGCGCCAGGCATGGCCGCGACGACACCAACGCACCTATTGGACCTACGACATGAACACTCAGCCCAACGAGCACATCGTGAAGAGCTACGACGAAGAACAGCATCGCCTCGCCGCCGAGATCGTGCGCATGGGCGAAACCGCGGTGGCGCAGTTGGAAGCGGCGCTGGACGTGGTCGAACGCCGCGACGACAACGCCGCGCTGCGCATCGTCGTCAACGACGAAGCGATCGACGCGCTCGAGCACTCCATCAGCCATGACGTGATGCGCCTGGCGCTGCGCGGGCCGATGGCGCGCGACCTGCGCGAGATCCTGGCCGGCCTGCGCATTCCCGCCGACGTCGAACGCATCGGCGACTACGCCGCCAACGTCGCCAAGCGCTCGATCGCGCTGAACATGTCGCCGCCGATGCCGCAGACCCTGGGTCTGCGCCAGCTCGGCAAGCTCGCCGCCGAACAGGTACGCGCGGCGCTGGCCGCCTACCAGCACAACGACGCCGACGCCGCGCTGCTGGTGCGCCAGGGCGACGCGCAGCTCGATGCGCAGTACACCGCGCTGTTCCGCGAGCTGCTGACCTACATGATGGAAGATCCGCGCAATATCACCCCGTGCACGCACCTGCTGTTCATGGCCAAGAACCTGGAGCGGATCGGCGACCACGCCACCAACATCGCCGAGAACGTGTGGTTCCTGGTGCACGGCGACCAGCCGCTGCCGCCGCGCGACAAGCGCGACGAAACCAGTTCCACCAGCGGCATCTGAAGCGTCGCGGGCGGACCGGCCGCGCTCCGGTCGCCGCCCTCGCTTTTCCCCGGCTCCGTGCGCGTCGCGGAGCTTCTTCATTGCAGCATGGCATGAGGCCATGGCACGGCCGTGGCGCATGGCGCCTCCGTCCTGCCGCTACGCACGCGGGCGGCTCGCCTCTGGACGTGACAGCGATCGACGGCATCGCGAATGGCGGCCGTCTGCCGCCGGCCCGCGTTTGCGCCAGCCGCGCCGCCTGCTGCAGGCGCGATGGACGCGTCAGCGCAGCCCGAAGGTCCGCCTGAGCCCTTTCCCGAGCGGACCTGCGGGCAGGAAGCGGCGCAGCTTGGCCAGAAGCGCAGCCTCGCCGCGGGGCGTGTGGCGCATCTTCCATGTGCCCAGCGCGGCGTCGAGAATCGCGTCGACGACGCCGTCCGGCGCCGGCGCGTCCTGCACCTTTTGCCGGATGGCCTTCGACACCGTCGCACGTTCCTCGCCGTAGGCCGGGATGCTGGCCACGGCCTGGGGGCTGTTGAGCTCCAGGTTGGTCCTGGTGAAGGACGGCTCGACCAAGGACACACGGACGCCGAAGCGGCGAACTTCGTGATCCAGGGTTTCGGACAACCCCTCCACCGCATGCTTGGAGGCCGCATAGACCGCCATGTAGGGCGCGGGCAGAAAGCCCAGCACCGAGCTGACGTTGACGATCCGGCCGGACCGCCGCTCGCGCATGTGCGGCAGCACCGCCTGGATCGTGCGCAACAGGCCGAACAGGTTGGTCTCGAACACGGCCTGGGCCTCGACCACCGATGTTTCCTCCAGCGCACCGATCAAGGTCACGCCGGCACTGTTGACCAGCACGTCGATCGTGCCGGCTTGCGCGACGACGTTGCCGATCGCCCGTTGCACGGATGCGTCTTCGCGCACATCCATTTGTACGAGCACGACTCCCGGCAACGCCTGGGCTTTTTCGAGATCGCGTACGGTTCCGAACACGCGGCACCCCCGCTCGGCGAAGGCCAGCGCGGCGGCGCGCCCGATGCCCGACGAAACGCCGGTGACGACGACGGTGGAATTGGACATGGCAGTTGTTTCCTATGGCGATAAGGGTGACGCTCAGCGCTGTTGCGCGGACGTGGGCGTGATCCTGAACCAGATGGCGTACATGGCCGGTAGGAACACCAGCGTCAGCACCGTGCCGGCGAGCGTGCCGCCGATCAGGGTGTAGGCCAGCGTCCCCCAGAACACGGAATGGGTCAGCGGGATGAAGGCCAGCACCGCCGCCAGCGCCGTCAGGATCACCGGCCGCGCGCGCTGCACGGTGGCCTCGACCACGGCGTCGAACGGCCCCAGGCCCTCCTGCGCGTTCTGGTGGATCTGCCCGATCAGGATCAAGGTATTGCGCATCAGGATGCCCGACAGCGCGATCAGCCCGACCAGCGCGTTGATGCCGAACGGCTGCTGGAACAGCAGCAGGGTCGGCACCACGCCGATCAGGCCGAGCGGACTGGTGGCGAACACCATGACCATCGCGGCGATCGAGCGCACCTGCAGAATGATGATGAGCAGGGTCAGCGCGATCATGATCGGGAACAACGGCAGCATCGCCGTCGTGGCCTTGGCCGATTCCTCGATGGAGCCGGCCTGTTCGATCCGATACCCGGACGGAAGCGCCGCGACGATCGGCTGCAACTGTTTCAGGACCGCGGTGGACACGTCCGGGGGTTGCAGCCCGTCGGCGATGTCGCCACGCACGGTGATGGTCGGGGTGCGGTCGCGGCGGCGCAGGATTGGATCCTCCATCCGCACCTCGACCTGGCCCACCTGCGACAGCGGGATGCGTTGCCCTTCCGAACCGACCAAGGTGAAGCCGCCGATCTTCGCAGGATCCAGGCGGATGTCGCCCGCCGCACGGCCGACCACCTGCACCGACCGGATATCCTCGCGCACCTCCGTCAACGGCACTCCGCTGAGCAGGAACTGCAGTTGCAAGGCGACCGAATTGGAGGTCAGGCCGATCGCCTGCAGGCGCTCCTGATCGAGCGTGAAGTGCAGGGTCGGCACGCGCGTGCCCCAATCGGTGTTGACCGTGCGCAGCATCGGATTGGCGCGCATCACGCCTTCGACGCGATGCGCGATCGCACGCAGCGTGTCCGGGTCGGGTCCCATCACCCGATAGGCCACCGGAAACGGCGACGGTGGGCCGAACACGATCTGGGTGACGCGCACCCGCGCTTCGGGCACCAAGCCGTCGGCCACGGCGCGGCGCAGCCTGACCTTGAGGGCTTCCCGCTCCTTGTCGTCGCCGGCCAGCGCCACGACCTTGGCGAACGAGGGATCGGGCAGTTCCGGCGCCATCGCCAGGAAGAACCGCGGGGCGCCCTGGCCGATGTAGGCCGTCACGATCCTGGCTTCCTTCTGTCGCGCCAGCCACGCTTCGACCTTCGCCGTCGCGGCGCTGGTCTGCGCGATGGATGTGCCGTAGGGCATCTGCACTTCGACCAGCACTTCCGGCCGGTCGGAGGTCGGGAAGAACTGCTTCTTGACCAGGCCCATGCCGACCACCGCCAGCACGAACGTTCCAAGCACCGCGCCGGCCACCAGCCACTTGCGGGCAATGACGCGGCCGAGCACCTGGCGGAAACGGTTGTAGCGAGGGGTGTCGTAGATGGCGGCATGCCCGCCCTCGATCTTCTGGATCTCCGGCAGCAGCTTCACGCCGAGGTAGGGAGTGAATGCCACCGCCACCACCCAGGACACGATCAGCGCGATGCCGACGATCCAGAACATGTTGCCGGTGTATTCGCCCGCGGTGGAGCGCGCGAACCCGTTGGGCATGAAGCCGATGGCGGTGACCAGCGTGCCGGACAGCATGGGCGCGGCCGTGTGGCTCCAGGCGTAGGCGGAGGCCTTGATGCGGCTGTAGCCCTCCTCCATCTTCACCACCATCATTTCGATGGCGATGATGGCATCGTCGACCAGCAGGCCCAGCGCCAGGATCAACGAGCCGAGCGTGATGCGGTCGAAGTTCTTGCCGGTGGCCGCCATGATGACGAACACCGCCGCCAGGGTCAGCGGCACCGCTGCCGCGACCACGACGCCGACGCGCCAGCCCATGCTGAGGAAGCACACCACCATCACCACCAGCAGCGCGACGAAGAACTTGACCATGAACTCGTCGACCGCCGCGCGGATGTTCACCGCCTGATCGGTCACCTTGTCCAGGCGCATGCCCAGCGGCAGTGCCGCATTGATGCGGTCGACCTCCGCTTCCAGCGCCTTGCCCAGGTCGAGCCCGTTCCAGTCGTCGCGCATCACCACGCCCAGCAACAGCGCCGGCTCACCGTTGTTGCGCACCAGGAAAGTGGCCGGATCTTCGTAGCCACGCTCGACCGTCGCCACGTCCGACAGCTTCAATGTGCGGCCCTGCGCCACGATGGGCGTGCGGCGGATCTTGTCCAACGTGTCGAGCGCGCCGTCGAGGCGAACCACCACCTGCGGCCCCTGGGTCTCGATGGAACCGGCCGGCGTCAACGCGTTCTGGCTGTTCAGCGCAGCGAAGATCTCCTGCGGCGTGACCCCCAGCGTCGCCAGGCGGTCGTGCGAGAACGACACGAAGATGCGCTCGGGCTGCTCGCCGATGATGTTGACCTTCTTCACCCCGGGCACGTGCAGCAACTGCTGGCGCAGCGCCTCGGCATCGCGCACCAGTAGGCGCTGCGGTTCGCCCTTGGCCTTGAGCGCGAACAACGCGAAGGTCACGTCCGCATACTCGTCGTTGAGCATCGGCCCGATGACCCCGGCCGGCAACTTCCCGGCCTCGTCCCCCAGCTTCTTGCGCGCCTGGTAGAACTGCTCCTGGACTTGCGACGGCGGCGTTCTGTCGAGCAGCGACAGCATCGTGACCGCCAATCCCGGACGCGTATAGGTTTCCGCCCGGTCGTACCAGCGCAGTTCCTGCAGGCGCTTTTCCAGCGGCTCGGCGACCTGGTCCTGCATCTCCTGCGCGGTCGCGCCCGGCCAGGCGGTGACGACCGTCATCTGCTTGATCGTGAACGGCGGGTCTTCCGCGCGCCCGAGCTGGAGGAACGCGACGATCCCCGCCACGGAAATCAGGAAGATCAGGAACAGGGTGATCGAGCGCTCGCGGACCGCGAGCGCGGACAGGTTGAAACGCCCCTCGCTCATGGACGCGCTCCGACCGCGACCGCCGTGGCCTGCTCGATCGGCCTGACGATCTCGCTGGCATGCAGGAGATGCGCGCCCAGCGCCACCACCCGATCGCCGGCCCTGAGCTTGCCCGCCACCTGCACGGTGTCGTCCGCCACGCCGAGCACCTGCACGGGTCGCCAGGCCGTCCTTGCCGGCGTGCCCTCGATCGCCCAGACACCCGGCCCCTTGCCGGCGTCGAACAACGCGCCGATCGGCACCTGCAGGGCCTGCGAAGCATCGTCGCGGCCGGCGAGGTGCACGGTGACCGTGGCCCCGAGCGGCGCCTGGGCGAGCGCTCCGCCGAGCACGTAGCGGGCTTCGTACGTCCGCGTCGCTGGATCCGATGCATCCGACAGCTGGCGCAGGGTCGCCGGTACTGCCGCCTGCCGGTCGCCGCCGTACAGGGTCGCCTGCGCGATCGACCCGAGGGTCGGCCGCAACGTCTCGGGCAGATGCACGAGGGCTTCGCGCTGGCCCGCCCGCGCCAGACGCACGACCGGTTGCCCGGCACTGACCACCTGGCCGGGCTCGGCGAGCGTCTCGACCACCACGCCATCCGCATCGGCCAGCAGCAGCGCGTAAGCGGACGCGTTCCTGGCGACGTCGGCCTGCGCCTCGGCGGCCTTCAGCTGCGCCTGTGCCGCGTCGGCGGCGGCCTTGATCTGCGCGTAGGCGGAGGCGGAAACGGCGCCCTCGGCGACCAGGTCGCGATAACGCGCCTCGTCCTCGGCCGTCTGCCCGGCGCGCGCTTTCGCTGCCGCCACCGCCTCCTGCTGTGCGCGTGCCTGCAGGCCGAGATCGACCGGATCCATACGCATCAGCGGCTGCCCACGCCTGACGTTCTGTCCGGTATCGACCAGGCGTTCCAGCACCTTGCCGGGCACGCGGAACCCCAGGTCGCTCTGGATTCGCGCCGCCACCACGCCGGAGAACGACTGCGAGGACGCCGCGGCCGCGCGCACCACCGCGACCCGGACATGCGGCGCCTCGGTGCGCGGATCGGCGGAGTGATCGTTACCGCATGCGGTCAGGACAAGCGGGAACAGACAGATGACAGGTAAAGCGAACCGGCGCCGACGCATGGGAACCCTTCTGAGGAAGAACTGGCGCTCCCATTCTTTTACTTGTGACCAATTTAGTCAATAGTCACAGAAACTCAGCTAAGGCGCCAGGCTCCGCAGGATCAGGCTGGACAACTGCGTCGTCGCATCCGCGACGTTGTCCAGGTTGTGCTGCAGCAACAGCGGATTGACGTATGGGCGCATGACCAGATAGATGGCGTTGACCGCCTCGTCCAGCGGGGTCTTGCGTTCGAATTCCCCCGCTTCGCGGCCATCGCGCACGATCTGCAGCACCAGCGCCTTCAGATGGGCCTCGTAGGCGCCGACCGCCGGCCACGACTCGCTGGCGGAGGTGGCGGCGAGGTCGTAGAGCTTGCGCTCCTGAAAGAACAGGTGGCTGCCGGCTTCCGCAAGCGCCTTGAACATCCGGCGCAGACGCTCCGCCGCCGCGGGAACATCGGCGACGGCGGCGTCGACCGCCACCATGATCGCGCTCAGACGATTGGAGCAGATGACCTCGCCGATCGCCTGCTTGGAATCGAAGAACTTGTAGATGTAGGCCTTGGAAAACCCGATCGCCTTGGCCAGCTCGGACACGGTGGTCTTGCCGTAACCGTAACGGCCGAAATAGTCGGTCGCCGCCTCGACGATCTGATCGCGGACGTCATGGTCCGAAGGTCCCCGCAGTTGCGGCGCAGACGTGTGTGCTTTGCTCATTTTCGAAGCTTACGTAAGCCGCTCCAGCTTGACAACGAGTGACCATTTAATAATATGGTCACGACCTACCAAGCCCAAGGCCCCGCATGCTGCCCCGCCGCTCTCTCGCCCCGCTCCTCTGCGCCAGCGTGCTGGCAGGTTGCGCTGTCGGCCCGGACTATCACCGACCCGATGCGCCGGTGCCTGCTCGCTACCTGGACAAGGCGGCAACGGACCGCGGCGATGGCGCGCCGGCTGCCGATCTGGCGACGTGGTGGCAGGGCTTCGACGATCCCTTGCTGACCCACTTCGTCGGGCTGGCGATCGACCAGAACCTCGACATGGCCCAGGCCGCGGCCCGTGTTGCCCAGGCACGCGCCGCGCTGGGTGCCACCACGGCGGCATTGCTGCCGTCGGCGCAGATCAGCGGCTCGGCCGCGCGTGCCTATCAATCGGTCCAGACCCCACTCGGTCAGGTCCTTGCGGCCACGCCGGGTTTCGATCGCTGGGGCAATGCGGAGGAGGCCAACCTTGGCGCAAGCTGGGAGATCGACTTGTTCGGCGGTCTGCGTCGCGGCCGCGAGGCGGCGCTGGCCGATTACCAGGCCGCGCATGCCGGTGCCGCGGCAACGCGGCTGGCCGTGGCGGCGCAGACCGCGGACCTCTACATCACCATCCGTGGCTTGCAGACCCGCCTGGCGGTCGCCGAGCGACAGGTGCAGATCCAGCGCGACCTGGTGGCGAAAGTGCAGCACCTGTACGACAAGGGACTGGCCGCCGATTACCAGCTCCGGCAGGCGGAAGGCGCGCTGGCAGGCGTGCAAGCGACCGTTCCCGCGCTGCAGACCGGCCTCGAAGCCGCCATGAACGCACTGGATGTGATGCTGGCCGTTCCGCCGGGAACGCATCGCGGCGAACTCAGCGCGCTCGCGCCGATTCCCTCGCCGCCACGGATCGCCGACATGGGCTCGCCCGCCGATCTGCTGCAGCGACGCCCGGACCTGATCGTGGCCGAACGCCGGCTCGCGGCGAGCAATGCGCGCATCGGTGCGGCGATCGCGGCGTACTACCCCACGTTTTCGCTCAGCGGCCTGCTGGGAAGCGCCACGGCGATTTCCGCCGGCCATCTGTCCGACGGCGGCGCGAACCAGGCGTCGGCCGTGTTGGGCCTGCGCTGGCGACTGTTCGACTTCGGCCGCATCAACGCGCAGATCGCGCTCGCCAAGGGGCAGGATGCGGAAGCGCTGGCCGCCTACCGCCAAGCCGTTTTGCGCGCGACCGAGGACGTCGAGAACGCCTTGTCTGCCGTGCTCAACCGCGGCGAACAGAGCGCGAGGTTGACGCAAGGCGAAGCCGCGCTGTCCTGTGCCAGGCAATCCTCGTTCGCGGCGTATCAGCACGGGACCGCGAGCCTGATCGAGGTGTTGCAGGCCGACGCGACGCTGCTGCAGGCATCGGACGCGAGAGCCCAGGCGCAGGCCGACGCGGCGCATGCCGCCGTGGCGGCATTCAGGGCACTGGGAGGCGGCTGGCAGCCCGTGCCCTCCGTCCCACCTGCAGCGACTGCAGCACGCTGAGGCGCGACTGCGCCGCGCGCGCCAGCACGGACAGCGTGCGCGGCGCAGCGACCGCATGTGCAATGCGCTTTGCCGCGGGCGAGCCGCAGCGGGTAGGCTTGGCCCAGCGCCGGCCGCCGCGGCTGGTGTCATCCCATCGCCAGGAGCCTGCCCATGTCCAGATCGCCCCGCCCGTCCCCTGCCCTCGCCGGTGCGGTCCTGCTCGGCGGCATCGGCCTGTCCGCCTCCGCCCTGGCCATGACCGATCTCGCCCAGGGCTATGCGCTCGGCGCGCAGGCTGCCGTCACCCCGCCGCAAAGCACCGAGGCGACCGCGCCGGCAACGCCCGCGCCACCGGCGCAGGCCAGGCAGGCCGCCGATCCGGCCAAGGCCAGCGAAGGCGGCTGCGGCGCCAAGGCCGGCGACGGCAGTTGCGGCGCGCACGCCCCGGCGGCGACGCCGGCCAAGCCCGAGGCGGCCGCTGGCGCCGCCACGCCCCAGGCCAAGCACGACGACAAGGCCATGGCCGAAGGCAAGTGCGGCGAGGGCAAATGCGGTGGCAGCCTCTGAACCGAGCCCCCTTGCCGCGGCCAGCGCCGGCCTCGGGCTGCGTCGCGGCTTGCTGCCGGAACTGCTGCAAGCACCAACCGATGCGTTCGATTTCCTCGAATGCGCACCGGACAACTGGATCGGCGTCGGCGGCCGTCCCGGGGAACTGCTGCAGACGCTGAGCGCGCGGCATCCGCTCAGCTGCCACGGCCTGTCGCTGTCGCTCGGTGGCGTGGCCGCGCTGGACACCACCCTGCTGCTGCAGACCCGGCACTTCCTCGACCGGCACCGGGTCGCGTTGTACAGCGAACACCTCAGCTACAGCGCCGACGACGGCCAACTCTACGAACTGCTGCCGCTGCCGTTCACCGACGAAGCGGTGCGCCATGTCGGCGCACGCATCGCCCAGGTGCAGGACGCGCTTGGCCGGCGCATCGCGGTGGAGAACGTCTCCTACTACGCCGCGCCCGGCCAGGCGATGAGCGAAGCCGCCTTCGTGGCCGCGGTGCTGGACGAGGCCGACTGCGACCTGCTGCTGGACGTCAACAACGTGCACGTCAACGCCAGCAACCACGGCGACGACGCGCTGGCCTTTCTCGCCGCCATGCCCAGCGCACGCATCGCCTCGTACCACGTCGCCGGTCACCGCGACGACGCCGCCAGCGGCCTGAAGATCGATACCCACGCCGCGCCGGTGACCGATCCGGTGTGGACCCTGCTCGCCGCCGCCTATCGCCTGCACGGCGTGCGTCCGACCGTGCTCGAGCGCGACGGCCAGTTCCCGCCGCTGGGAGAACTGCTGGACGAAGTGCAGCGCATCCGCAGCGCGCAGGCGCAGGCGCCCAGCGCATGAGCGAGACCCTGCACGCGCAGCAGTTCGCCCTGACCCGGCATTTGCGCGATCCGCAGCGATACCCGCCGCCGGCCGACATCCCACCGCAGCGCCTGGCGGTGTACCGCGCCCTGTTCTTCGACAACCTGGCGCACTTGCTGGGCGGCCAGTTCCCGGTGCTGCGCGCCACCCTCGGCGACACCGACTGGACGGCACTGCTACGCGCGTTCTGCGCCGAGCACCGCGCCCGCACGCCGCTGTTCCCGCGCCTGGGCGGCGAACTGGTGGCGTTCCTGGAGCAGCGCGCACCCGATCCGGAGCGTCCGTGGCTGGCCGAACTGGCGGACTACGAAACCGTGGAACTGCAGGTGCAGATCGACGACGCCGCGCTGCCGCCGCACGATCCGCACGGCGACCTGCTCGACGGCATCCCGCTGCTGTCGCCCTGGCTGCGCCTGCTGCGCTACCGCTGGCCGGTGCAGCGCATCGGCCCGGCCTGGCAGCCGGACGCGGCGCCGGCGCAGCCGACCTGCCTGCTGGCGCGGCGCGAGGCCGACGGGCAGGTGCGCTTCGCCGAACTGGCGCCGCTGGCCTACGCCGTGCTGGCGGCGCTGCAGCCCGGCACGCGCAGCGGACGAGCGCTGCTGCTGGACCTGGCCGCCACCCACGGCCTGGCGCCGGCCGCCCTGCTGCACGAAGGTGCGGCACTGCTGGAACGGCTGCGCGCGCAGGGCAGCGTGCTCGGCACGCGCCTGCCGGGATGACGCCGCGGCGGCCGGCGGCCGCGCTCTGCTAACCTTGGCCGATGAACGATTCGGTCGACAGCCCCTCGCAACCCCTGGTCATCACCCCGATGTCGCGGCGTTTCCGCGGCTATCTGCCGGTGGTGGTGGACGTGGAAACCGGCGGTTTCGACTGGAACAAGCACGCGCTGCTGGAGATCGCGGTGGTGCCGATCGAGATGGACGATTTCGGCCAGCTGTATCCCGGCGTCACCGCCAGCGCGCACGTGGTGCCGGCGCCCGGCACCCTGATCGATCCCAAGTCGCTGGAGGTCACCGGCATCGTCCTGGACCATCCGTTCCGCTTCGCCAAGCCCGAACGCGAGGCGCTGGACCACGTGTTCGCGCCGGTGCGCGCGGCAGTGAAGAAGTACGGTTGCCAGCGCGCCATCCTGGTCGGCCACAACGCCCATTTCGACCTCAACTTCCTCAATGCCACGGTCGCCCGCTGCGGCCACAAGCGCAATCCGTTCCACCCTTTCAGCGTGTTCGACACCGTCACCCTGGCCGGTATCGCCTATGGCCAGACCGTGCTGGCGCGCGCGGTGCAGGCCGCCGGTTTCGACTGGAACGCCGCCGACGCGCACAGCGCGGTCTACGACACCGAGCAGACCGCGCGCCTGTTCTGCAAGATCGCCAATGCCTGGCCGGCCCCGCCGGTCGCCGCAGCGCCATGAGCCGCGGCGCGCCTTGCACGGCACACGCGCGACGCCGTCGTGTTGGCCCGGCGGCATTGCGCCCGAACGGCTGGTGATAGCGCCGCACGCACGCCGGCAGCGCGCCGCATGACCCGCAACGTGCTATTCGTCTGCAGCCGCAATCGGCTGCGCAGCCCCACCGCGGAACAGGTGTTCGCCACCTGGCCCGGCGTGGAGACCGCCTCGGCCGGCATCGACCACGACGCGGACACCCCGGTCACCCCGGAATTGCTGGAGTGGGCGGACATCGTCTTCGTCATGGAACCGACGCACCGCGCCAAGCTGTCGCGCCGGTTCAAGCGCCACCTCGGCCGCGCACGCATCGTCTGCCTGGACATCCCCGACGACTTCGCCTACATGGATCCGGCGCTGGTGCAGCTGCTGACCGCGAAGGTAGCGCGCCACCTGCCTGCGCGCTGATCCCGGTCCTCGGTCACCGCCGCGAGGCGGGCATTCGCACAAGCACGACCACCATCCGGAGACACCCCGGCACGCGTGCTACGCTCGCCGCCGCGCCGGCCAAGGCGCCCACCAGGACGACCGCGTCATGCAAGCATGGAAGCGCCGCAGCATCGGCATTCTCGACATCGGCGGCGCCGGCATCGGCTTTCTTGCCATCGTCAGCCAAGTGCCGAATCTGCGGCAGCCGGCCGACTGGATCATCTGCGCCGCATTCGCCGCGCTCTACAGCTGGGGTATCTACTGCGGCGTACAGTTGCTGGAAGGCAGGCCCAACGCGGTCCGCGCCAATCGGACGTTCTGGCTGGCACAGGTACCCACCTTCGGCAACCCGCTCGCCAGCTACGTATTCAACTGCGGCTTCCACCTCACCGCCGTCGTGCAGTTCGCCCCGTTCAAAGCCAGCGCGAACTTTCTGCTCGGCAGCCGCTTCACGTTCACCCTGTTCCAGTCCGGCACAACGATCTTCTTTGGCGTGAACCTGTTCGCGCTGGCGATCATGCTGTTCCTGACGCAGCAACTGCGCAACCGGCCTGGCGCCGTCACTGACGCTGCAGTGACCGAAGCGGACACTGCACCACCGCAGGACAACGCGCCTCATGGCGCGCCGTGACGCCGAACGCCTGTCAGTGAACACGACCGACGCCCTGTCCTTCCTGCGCGCGCATCAACCGATGCCCGACGACGACCAGCTCACCCAGCAGCTGATCGACGCCTACGACGCGGCGAGACGGCTGTTTCTCACCGCTCCCGAGCGCGCCGCGTTGCCGCTGTTCCTGCGTTCCTTCGGCAACGGCGATGGCTGGGGCGTCTACCCGCTGGTCGAGGACGTGTTCCTCGCCTGCGACCGCGCAGACGCCATCGCCGCGATCCGGGAGGCGCTGGACGATCCGGCGCTACCTGACGGTAGCCGCTACTGGGTCACGCAGTTGGCCGCCGCCTTTGCGGATCCGACCTTGCGCGAGGGGCTGGCCCTGTCGTTGCGGTCGGAACATCCAGACACCCGCGAGGCAGCGCAGATGGCGCTGGAGATGCTGGACCACCACACCACACGCTGAACCGCGCGCCTGCGATGCACGCTACAAAGTAGAACGACAGCACCCAGCCGCATGCCCGGACGCGTGCTCAGCCCACGCACACCCGATCGCGCCCCATGCCCTTGGCGCGGTACAGGGCCCCATCGGCGCGTTCCAGCCACTGGCACGGCGTCTCGTCCGGGCGTAGCGCGACCAGGCCACCGCTGAAGGTGACGCGCAGCGCGGGCGCTTCGGGCGCCCACTGCAGGCGCGCATGGAACAGGTCGCGCAGGCGCGTGGCCAGGCGCTCGGCATCGGCCAGCGGCGTGTCGCCGAGCAGCACCGCGAACTCTTCGCCGCCCAAGCGCGCCGGCAGGTCGGAGGCGCGGCAGGCGCTCAACAGGAGCTGCCCGACCTCGCGCAACACCGCATCGCCGGTGGCATGCGAATAGCCGTCGTTGATCTGCTTGAAGCGGTCGATGTCCATCACCAGCAGGCACAGCGGCGCGCCGCTGCGTTGCGCACGCTGCATGCTGTGCACCAGCACCTCGTCGAAGTGACGCCGGTTCGGCAGGCCGGTCAGCGCATCCTCGTGCGCCAGGCGCTCGAAGGCGGTGGCCTGGCGCTGCAGTTCCGCCAGCAACTGGCTCTTCTCGGCGTCGGCCTGCAACAGGCGCTCGGTCTGCAGCCGCAACGCGCTGGTGCGCCGCTCCACCAGCCGTTCCAGGCGCAGCGCGCGACGCTTGTAGCGCGCGATCATGTAGCGGTACAGCAGCACCAGCGTCAGCACCAGCAGCGCCACGGCCGCCGCCTGCACGCTGTGCCGCTGCCACCACAGCGGCGCCACGCTGAAATGCCACACGGCCTCGCGGGTGCTCCAGGCGCCGTCCGGGTGCGCCGCGGCCACGTGCAGGGTGTAGTCGCCCGGCGGCAGGCCGATGAACTCCACGCTGCGCTGGTTGCCGCGGTCGATCCAACCGCTGTCCAGGCCGTCGAGCCGGGTGCGGTAGCGGATGCGCTCGGGCAGCAGATAGCTCAGGCCGACATAGGACACGCTGATGCGCTTGGCACCAGGCAGCTCCGCCTTGTTCTGCCAGGGAAAGGGCTGGCCATCCAGCAGCACGCTCTCGATCGCCGCCGGCGGCGGCACGCGATCGCGGAAGCGGGCAAGGCGTCGCGGATCGACCGTGCTGACGCCGCCGGCGGTGACCAGCCACACCGTGCCGTCGTGGCGCAGGATCATCGACGGCCCGGAACTGCCGTTGCCCTGGGCGTTGGACATGCCATCGATCTCGTCGTAGCGGTTCACCTGCAATCGTGCCTGGCGGCCGTCGGCGACTGCGTTCAGCGCCGCCACCGTGGTGCGCAGCACGCCGCGGTTGCTGCTGATCCAGACGTTGCCGAGGCGATCGCGGACCAGTTGGAACACCGCATCCACTGGCATGCCCTGCTCCAGTCCGACCCGCGCCAACTGGCCGTCGCGGTCGCGGTGCAGGCCGCGGTCGGTGGAGATCCACATGTCGCGGCCCAGCGCCTGGAATCCGAACACGGTGCGCGCGCCGCCCAGCGGTTCCAGCGCCAGCTGCCGCACCCGGCCGTCGCGCAGCACCGACACGCCTTCGACCGAGCCGATCCACAGCGCCCCGTCGACACTGGCCAGGGCCGTGATCAGGCCATGCGGCAGGCCGGGCACGTCCGGCGCGGACAGCCGGTCGCCGTCGATGCGCATCACCCCGCTGCGCGTGGCGACCCAGACCGTGCCGGCCGCATCGACGCTGAGCGCACGCACCTGCCCGCTGGGCAATCCCTCGCGCGTTCCGTAGTGGCGCACGACGCGGCCGTCGCGCAGGCGGAACACGCCGTCGGCATAGGTGCCCATCCACAGGTCGCCGTCGAGGCCGCGCGCCAGGCTCAGCACCGATGGCGCGTCGCGCAGCGCGACCGGGTCGATGCGTCCGTCCGGTGCCATCCGGTCCAGGCCGGCGGCGCTGCCGATCCATAGCGCGCCATCCGGGGTCTCCAGCAACGCGCGCACGTAGTCGCCGCTGAGCCCGTCGCGGCGGGTGTAGCCGGCGAACAGCGTCTCGCGCAGGCGGAACAGGCCGCCATTGGCGCCGATCCAGATGCTGCCCTCGGCATCCTGCAGCAGGCTGACGATGCGCCCGTTGGGCAGCACGTCGCCCGGCAGCATGCGCTCGATGCCATGCGCGCTGATCCGCAGCAACCCCTGGTTCTCGGTGCCCAGCCAGATCGCGCCGTCGCGGTCGCGCAGCATCGAGGTGAAATGCCCATAGCCCGGCAGGTGCTGCACCAGCACCGCGTGCTCGCCCTGCAACCGGTACAGGTTCTCGCCGGCCACCAGCCACAGCGAGCCGTCCGGCGCCCGGTACGGCCAGGCCAGCCCCGGCGGCAGACCGAAGGCGGCCGGCGCGCGCCGCAGCACACCCTGCGGGTCGCGGTACAGCAGGCCGTCGAGGCTGCCGATCCAGAGCCGCCCCTGATCGTCGGCGGCAAGGTGCGGAAAGCTCGCCGCCAACGGCAGATCGCGCGGCGCCGGTTGGTAATCGAAGCGACCGTCCGGCCACAGGCAGCCCAGACCATTGCCCTCGAACAGCAGCCACATGAGGCCGTCGCGGTCCTGGGTCATGGCGTGGATCAGCGCATGCGGCCAGCCCGGCGGCTGCCGCCAGAAGCGCCAGTGGCCGGCCGCATCGTGGCGGCCGAGATTGCCGCGCGAATCGCTGAGCCACAGCGCGCCGGCACGATCGACGTACAGCGAGCCGACGCCGTTGTCGGGCAGGCCGGGCCGCGTGCCGCGATCGATGACGGTGAAATCCAGACCGTTGTAGCGCACCAGCCCTTCCCAGGTGGCGAACCACAGCCGGCCGTCGGGGGTCTGCGCCAGATCGCGCAGGGAGTTGTGCGGCAGGCCGTTGCGCGAGGTCCAGGAATCGACCGCGTAGTCGCGCAGCGGCGGCACCCCATTCGCCGCGCCGTCGGTGGCGACGGCGCGCCAGGCCACGCCCAGCGCCAGCAGCAGGACCAGCAGCACCGACCATGCGCGCGCCCAAGCGCGCCCGCGGTCGCGTGCGAGCGCCGCGTTCCCCCTCCCCCTGGCAACGTTCACTGTACCGACCCGATCCGACGCAGGCGGGGCGCGACAGGACCCTGGCGTGGGGTGCCAGAGTCAAAGGGACGGGGGCGACACAGACTCATTACCGGAGCGGAACACGGGACGAGCGCCCATGGTAGGCAAAAAAGCGGCGCTGCGGGTGGAGGCCGTAGCAGACGCAGGAAAAAGGACGCGTGAAGATTGCGTGGCGGTTAAGCCGGGGCGGGTTGCAGAGGGCATCACCGACGGGGCTCGATAGCAGAGCGTTCCTTCTCCCACCGGGAGAAGGTGCCCCGAAGGGGCGGATGAGGGTACGGGCGAAGCCTTGCGTCGGCCTGATACGCGAGGGCTTCGCCCCGTACCCTCACCCCAACCCCTCTCCCGGAGGGAGAGGGGCTTCGGGCTCCTGGCGCCCCGCGCTCCCTTCTCCCGCCGGGAGAAGGTGCCCCCGCAGGGGGCGGATGAGGGTACGGGCGAAGCCTTGCGTCGGCCTGATACACGAGGGCTTCGCCCCGTACCCTCACCCCAACCCCTCTCCCGGCGGGAGAGGGGCTTTGCTCCCGATGAGGGAGCGCCAGTGGCGTCGCAGGCTGGCCGCGGCGCCGCCGCGCTCAGCCCATGCGCTGACGGACCGCCTCGAACAGGGTCACGCCCGCGGCGACCGAGACGTTGAGGCTCTCGATCTCGCCCGGCATCGGGATGCGCACCAGGCCGTCGCAGTGCTCGCGGGTCAGCCGGCGCAGGCCGTCGGACTCGCCACCCAGCACCAGCGCCACATTGCCACGCAGGTCCTGCGCGTACAGCGAGGTCTCGGCCTCGCCGGCCAGGCCGTAGATCCACACGCCCTGCTTCTGCAGCTCGCGCAGGCAGCGCGCCAGGTTGGTCACCGCCACGATCGGCAGGCGGTCGGCGGCGCCGGCCGAGGTCTTGCGCACGGTGGCGTTGACCGGCGCCGACTTGTCCTTGGGAATCACCACCGCGGTCACCCCGGCCGCCGCGGCGCTGCGCAGGCAGGCGCCGAGGTTGTGCGGGTCCTGCACGCCGTCCAGCACCAGCAGCAGTGCGCGGCCCTCGGCGGCGCTGACCAGCCCTTCCAGTTCGCTCTCGGCCCAGGTGGGCGCCGCGGCGTAGCGCGCGGCCACGCCCTGGTGCCGCACCGAGCCGCCGACGCCGTCCAGCGCCTGGGTGTTCACCCGCCGCACGTCGATGCCCTTGCGCCGCGCGTTCTCCTCGATCTCCTGCAGGCGCGGATTCTTGCTGCCCGCCTCCACCAGCACCTCGCGCACGTTGTCCGCGTCGTTCTCGATCGACGAGGCCACGGCGTTGACGCCGACGATCCACTGGTTCTGCTTGCTCATGAGGCGGGACTACGCGAAAGGAAAGCGGGCATGGTAGGGGTTGTGGCCGCTGGCGTCACACCTTGGGGGCCGGGATTGGGGATTGGGGATTGGCAGAAGCGGCTTGCCCGCGATGTCCCACTTCTCGCAATGCCGGGCATGCATATCGCGGCGGCAAGACTACCGACGCAGCACCGGACGCGGCGCAGCCTTGTGGGAGGGACTTCAGTCCCGACTGCAGGCGGCCTGAACCTCCTGCCTCCCGCCTTTCGCGATCGATGGTTCTAGAACGCAGGGATCCCCGGCGCCGCCGATAGCGGCTCAGCCCGGCCAGCGCTCGGTATCGTGGTCCGGATGCTGGCGCGACACGACATCGGCCAGGAACGGCGCGGCCGCCAGATCGCCCTCGGTGCGAATCGCCGACAGCCGATGCAGCGCGTCCACGAACGGCAGCTTGGCTTCGATGCCGTACTGGATGGTGGGCGGCAGGGCGTCCGGCCGATCGAAGGCACCTGCGGCCACCGCGGTGCCATCCGGCGCTTCGTAGGTGAGCGGCGTGCCGCAATCGGCGCAGAAGCCGCGCTGCACCAGGTTCGACGAAGCGAAATGCTTTGGCGCGCCGCGGGTCCAGAGCAGTTCCGCACCGCGGGTGGAGACCAGCGGCGCGTAGTAGGCACCGAACGCCTTCTGGCACATCCGGCAATGGCAGATCGAGGCATCGTGCAGCCGCCCACGGACGCGAAAACGTACCGCGCCGCACTGGCACCCGCCGCTGTACTGGTCCTGCTCCATCGCCGCTCCTCCCATGCATGCGGGGCGGCGCAGCGGCGGTCGCCACGACCGCCGCGACGCACGCCGTCAGTACTTCTTTTTCTTGCGTTTGGCCGGCTGCCCGCGGGGCGGCGGCGGCGGCAAGTCCTCGTGTGCCGATGAACCTTCCTCGACCAGCCGGAAGTCGATCTTGCGCTCTTCCATGCTCGCCTTCAGCACCACGATGCGCACGCGGTCACCCAAGCGGAACTCGCGCCCGCGGCGCTCGCCGGTCAGGGTCTTGCGTGTGGCGTCGAACTGGTAATAGTCCTGCGGCAACTGGGTCACGTGGATCAGGCCGTTGACCTTGGACTGGTCCAGCTCGACGAACAGGCCGAAGCTGGTCACGCCGCTGACCACGCCATCGAACTGCCCCCCGACGTGTTTCTCCATCCACGCGGCGCGGTAGCGCTCGTCGACCTCGCGCTCGGCCTCGTCGGCGCGGCGCTCGCGCTCGGAGCACTGCAGCGCCAATGCCGCCATCTCGCGCGGCGCGTACAGGTACTTGTCCGGCGCGCCGCGGGTCAGCGCGTACTTGATCGCGCGGTGCACCAGCAGGTCCGGATAGCGGCGGATCGGCGAGGTGAAGTGCGCATACGCCTCCAGCGCCAGGCCGAAGTGGCCGGCGTTGTCGGGCGAGTACACCGCCATGCTCTGGCTGCGCAGCAGCACCGATTCCAGTAGCGCCGCGTCCGGGCGCTCGCGCACCTTCTTCAGCAGCTTGGTGTAGTCGCCCGGCACCACCTTGCTCCACGCCGGCAGGCTCAGCTTGAACTCCTTGAGGAACTCCAGCAGGTCGGCGTACTTGGATTCCGGCGGGCGCTCGTGCACGCGGAACGGCGCCGGAATGTGCATCTCCAGCAAGTAGCGGGCCGCGGCCACGTTGGCGGCGATCATGCATTCCTCGATCAGCTTGTGCGCGTCGTTGCGCACCAGCATGCCGGCCTGTGTCACCTCGCCGGTGTTGTCGAGCACGAAACGCACTTCCGCGGTCTCGAACTCGATCGCGCCGCGGCGCGCACGCGCTTTGGCCAGGATCTGGTACAGCTGATGCAGCCGCTCCAGCTGCGGCAGCACCGCCGCCACGTCCTTGCGCACCTGCGCGTCCTTCTCGCCCACCGCCTGCCACACCTGCTCGTAGGTGAGCCGCGCATGCGAGTTCATCACCGCCTCGTAGAAACGTGCGCCGGCCACCTCGCCCTGGCGATCGATCTGCATGTCGCAGACGAAGCACATGCGGTCGACCTTGGGGTTGAGCGAGCAGATACCGTTGGACAGCGTCTCCGGCAGCATCGGCACCACGAAGCCCGGGAAGTACACCGAAGTCGCACGCTTGACCGCCTCGGTATCCAGCGGCGTACCCGGACGCACGTAATGCGACACGTCGGCGATCGCCACCACCAGGCGGAAACCGTCGGCGTTGGGCTCGCAGAACACGGCGTCGTCGAAGTCCTTGGCGTCGGCACCGTCGATGGTCACCAGCGGCGTCTGCCGCAGGTCCACGCGGCCCTTGGTCGCGGCCGGCTCCACCGTCAGCGGCACCGCCGCGGCTTCGTCCAGCACGGCCTGCGGGAATTCGTAGGGCAGCTCGTGGCCGTGGATCGCCGCTTCCACCAGCAGCGACGGGGTCAGCTTGTCGCCAAGCACCGCGATGATCTTGCCGATCGGTGGGCGCCGCGCGTCCGGCGCAGAGGTGAGTTCGCACACCACGAGTTGCCCGTCGCGGGCCTCGCCGACGGCGTCGGTGGGGATCTGCACGTTGCGCTGGATGCGCTTGTCGTCCGGCACCACGAAGGCGATGCCGGCTTCCAGGCTGAAGCGGCCGATCAAGCGGGTCAGGCCGCGCTCGAGTACGCGCGCGATGCTGCCCTCGCGGCGGCCGCGGCGGTCGATGCCGGTGACGTTGGCCAGCGCACGGTCGCCATGCAGCACCTTGCGCATCTCGTACGGCGGCAGGAACAGATCGTCGCCGCCTTCGTCAGGACGCAGGAAGCCGAAGCCGTCCGGATTGGCGATCACCACGCCGGGGATCAGGTTGGTCTGCTGCAGCGGCGCGTAGCCGCCGCGGCGGTTCTGCACCAGCTGTGCTTCGCGCAGCATCGCGCCCAGGCGCTTGCTCAGCGCTTCCTTGCGCGTCGGCTCGGTCAGGCCGAGCTGGTCGGCCAGTTCGTCCAGGGTCTGCGGGCCATCGCAGCGTTCGAGCAATTGCAGGATCGCCTCGCGACTGGCGATCGGCTGCGCATAGCGCTCGGCCTCGCGTGCGGCATAGGGGTCCTGGATCGGCGCGGCGGCATCGGGTGCGGCCGCCGGCGGTGGCGACGGCGGGTGCAGCGGTTGCAGCGGCGGCTTGGGGCCGCGGCGCAGGAAGCTGGGCATCCAGGCGGGCAGACGCGATTTCTTCGGCGTATCGGGGGTGGGCGCGTCGCTGGACGCGGATGTGCCGGGCTTGCCGGACTTGCTTTTGCGAGTTGTCATCCGTGCATGGTACTCCCATGCGGGTGGCCCCCACCCGAACCTGGTCGCGCGCCGGCGGCGAATGCACGCCCCAGAAACGACGAAGCCCGCGTCAGCGGGCCGGTCGGTGCGAGAGTTCAGCGCTCTCGCGATGTTGCCTGTGGTGCCCAGGAGAGGACTCGAACCTCCACGGTTTTACCCGCTAGTACCTGAAACTAGTGCGTCTACCAATTCCGCCACCTGGGCGCTGAAGGCCGCGAATTCTGCGGTGCCGCCGCGACCTTGTCAACGCCTATTTCGCACCGGGTCGCGATCGACGCCATCGATGACGCGATCCGACCGCTGGATGCGGCGGCGCCACGCAAACACCGGCTGCTGCGCAGCTGTGCACGTGCGCACGCTTCGGCGTCCCGCGAATTCGGCGGAAAACCGCATGCGCAATGCCGATTCCGCCACAACGCGGTCACAAACCGACCGGCTTCGAAGATGCGCCGTGACGGCGCCGGAAGTTCGCGATTTTGTCGGTTGACCCGGATCGGCGCCTCGCTAGTTTGCATCCGGCAATCCGTCGCCCTCCCCCACGCTCCGGAGCCTCCCCCATGCACAGCCTGTCCGCCTCCCTGCTCGCCGCCGCCCTGTTCGCCAGCGCCAGCAGCGCTTCCGCCGCCACTGCCGGCGCCGACGATGCCACGCTCGGCTCGCTCACCCAGATCCAGCGCGCCCTGGACAGCGGCGCCTCGGTCGCCGTGGCGATCGACCTCAGCCAGTGCACGCCCACCTCCGGCGGCGCCACGCCCAGCCAGACCCGCGGCGGCCTGCGCATCGGCGCCTATCGCGTCACCGCCGACGGCACCCTGTCCTTCGCCGACGACCACGTCACCGTCGGCCGCGACGGCAAGCCGATCCAGCAGTTCCTGCGCTACCAGGTGCATCCGGACAACACCGTGGACTTCACCATGTTCGTGTTCGCCCTGCCCAGCTACCAGCAGACCGGCAGCACCCTCGGCTATCGCTGCGCGATCAACCAGGGCCTGCGCTTCAACGTGGGCTACTGAGGTCGCGATCGATCGCACGCGACAGCAGTGCAACGCCACTGTCGCAAAACGCTTGACAGCATCCGCCTCCACACGCACAATTCTCGTTCTGAGTTGCCCAGGTGGCGGAATTGGTAGACGCACTAGTTTCAGGTACTAGCGGGTAAAACCGTGGAGGTTCGAGTCCTCTCCTGGGCACCACGACCGACAGGTCGAGAAAGATCTCAAAACCCGCTTCGGCGGGTTTTTTGTTGGCTGCGCGCAGGCCGCGACGCTCAGCGCTGCGGCGGACGCAACGGACCGATGTCCACGCGCACGCCCTTCACCCACACCGCCACCTTGTAGGCACGGTAGCCCGGGTTGTGGCGTTCGGCCGCACGCGCGGCCAGGTAGGCATTGGCGGCATGCACCAGCACCTGCAAGGACGGCTCCAGTTGCGCGATGCGCCGGAGTCTCACCTCGTAGGTGGCCATGCGCCCTCCCCCACGCACCGGCAGGCGCCGCGTCGTGCCGCGATCGGCAAGCGCGGGGCGGCGGCGCACCGCGGCGCCGACACCCTCGTGTCCACAACGTCCATGTCCTGCATGCGCATCCTCGCGCGTCCGTACATTCCACACCGCGCAAGTATTGAATCTCCGAACAATTGGAGTCAAGCGTGGCTGTACGACAAGCCGACGGATGCTCCATATCTTGGTAGGCCCGCCGTCCCCCGAGGCCCACCGCGATGAATAGCTTCGGCGACCGTTTGCGCGAAGCCAGAAAAGCCGCCGGGCTCACCCAGGAACAGTTGGGCTTTGCGCTGGACGTGACCAAGTCGTCGGTGTCGGCCTGGGAGAACGACCGCGAAACGCCGAGCTTTCGCCTGCTGCCGACGCTGCGCAACGTGCTGAATCGCTCGCTCGACGAACTGGTGTGCGGCGTGGGCCCGGGCAAGCGCGTGCAGGACCTGCCCTCCGACTATCCCTTGCTGGCCCAGGATGCGCAGGAGCGTGCGCTATTGGCACGCTATCGCAACGCGCCGCCGGGCCACCGCGAAGCCGTGCTGCAACTGCTCAAGCCCAACAGCGGTTGAGTCGCGCTGGCGGCGGTTGCGGCTTGCGGGCACCGCCAGCAACGAAGGCATGCCATTCGTAGGAGCGGCTTCAGCCGCGACAGGGCGTTATCGGTAACGCCTCGTCGCGGCTGAAGCCGCTCCTACGAGGACAACGCCGCGTCCCGGTGAGCCGCGGCAAGCGTGATGTTGGAGACTCCCTTCAGCCACCGACGCCGAGCTTGCGCAGCGCCTCGCCCCAGATCGCGTAGCCCGCTTCGCTGGGATGGGTGCCGTCAGGCATCAGCGCCGCCGGCAGCGTGCCGTCCAGCTGCAGGAAGCGCGCGCCGATGTCGAGCCAGCGCACCTGCGGGTCGTGACCGAAGCGCGCGGCCAGCAGGCGGTTGGTCTCCAGGATCGGCGCACGCTGCGGCGCATCGGCGGCGAAGCCGCGCGGGAAGATCCCCATCAGCACGATCCGGCTGCGCGGCAGGCGCCGCCGGATGTCGGCGACCACCGCCGCCACGCCGTCGGCGGTCTCCTGCGGCGTATTGGTGCGCGCATGTTCGGTGCCGGCGAGATTGTTGGTGCCGAGGTTGATCACCACCCAGCGTGGCGCCAGACCGTCGACCTCGCCCTGGCGCAGCCGCCACAGCACGTTCTGGGTGCGGTCCCAGCCGAAGCCCAGATTCAGCACCCGCGCATCGCCGAAGGTGCGCTGCCAGGCCTGCGGCCCGTTCACCCGGATCGCCTGCGGCGCGCCAGCCCAGAAATGGGTGATCGAATCGCCGAGCATCACCACCTGCGGCCGCAGCTGTCGCGCCGCGTCCAGCGCGGCACGGTGGCGGCCGTACCAGTCGTAGGAATCCTGCTCCAGCCAGGGCACCGGGATGCGTGCGGTATCGACGTCGGTCATCGCGTCCAGCGGCACCCGCGGCGCTTCGTCGAGCAGCCGTGCCAGGGTCGGCTCGATGGCTTCGGCCATGCGCCGCTGCCCGCGCGTGTCCGGGTGCAGCGCACCGCTACCCGGACGCTGCCGCGGATCGTAGAACAGGCCCTGCTCCAGCGTGCCGTCGGCGCGCTGGAACACCGTGCCGATGTCCAGATAGGCCACGCGCGGATGGTCGCCGTAGCGCACCGCCAGCGCGCGGTTGACCTCGGCATCGCGCGCGCTCTTCTGCGCCGACAGCGCGCTGGGCAGCAGGCCCAGCAACAGGATGCGCGTGCGTGGCAGGCGCTGCTCCAACGTAGCCACCACCGCATCGATGCCGCGCACCGTGTCCGCGGCGCTGTGCCCGTCGCGGCCGGTGTTGTTGGTGCCGATCAGCAGAACCGCGACCTTGGGCCGCAGGCCGTCGACTTCGCCGTGCTGCAGGCGCCACAGCACGTGTTCGGTGGCGTCGCCGCTGAAGCCGAGGTTGAGTGCGCCACGGCTGCCGTAGAAAGTCTGCCAGGTCGACTGGAAGTCCTGGTCCGGCGCCTGCGCCTTCTCGTAGTTCTGGGTGATCGAATCGCCGATCAGCAGCAGCGGCGCATCCGGATGCGCGCGCACCTGCGCCAGCACTTGCTGGTGGCGCTCGGCCCACCAGGCTTCCTGCAGGCGATCGGCCGGGGTCACCGGAACCGACGAGGGCACAGGCAGCGGCACGGCCTGGGCGCTGCCCGGATGCGCACCGAGGCACAGCACTGCAAGGACGGCCGCACGCGGGAGCGATACGGCGAAGCGGGCGCCGAGGGCGCGGAGAAAGCGCTGCATGTGCGGGGCTGCCGAAGCCTGCGAAGAGCCGCATTCTGGTGTGCGGGCCGCAGCAGCGGCAAGTGCCCCGCGCAGGAGCGCGACGCCGGGCACGCATGCCGTGCCGGCAGCGTTGGCACGGCATGCCGGGCGCTACGCCAGCGTGCAATGGGACGCACGCGACGCGATCGCATCACCGGCGCGGACTGTCTGCAGCCCGCGCCGGCCGAACTCCGGACTCAGTGGCCGCCGGCCGCCGCCGCGCCACCGCCGCCGCCGAACGGCGGCTTGGCCAGCCACAGGAAGAAGATGATCCCGAGGAAGGTCCAGCCCAGCAGGTAGAAGATGTCGTTGAAGCCCATCTGCGAGGCCTGGTGGTTGATGGTGTTGTTGAGAAAGGCCGCGCCGCTCTGCAGGCTGCCGTTGCCCATCATCTGCACCTGTTCCTGCATGCCCGGCGTGTAGGTGGAGATGTGCTCGGTCAGGTGCGCATGGTGCAGCTGCGTGCGCTTGGCCCACAGGTAGGTGGTCAGCGAGGCGGCGAAGCTGCCGCCCAACGTACGCAGGAACGTGGCCAGGCCGGAACCGGCGGCGATCTCGCGCCCGTCCAGGTCCGACAGCAGGATCTGCAGCACCGGCATGAAGAACAGCGCCACGCCCACGCCCATCAGCAACTGCACCCCGGCCACGTGCGGGAAATCCACCTGCAGGTTGAAGTCCGAGCGCATGAAGCTGGTGGCGGCCATGAAGATGAAGGCGATGCTGGCCAGCATCCGCAGGTCGAAGCGCGAGGCGTACTTGCCGACGAACGGGGTCATGATCACCGGCAGGATGCCGATCGGCGCGGTGGCCAGGCCGGCCCAGATCGCGGTATAGCCCATGTCGCGCTGCAGCCACTGCGGGATCAGCAGCGACACGCTGAAGAACGCGGCGTAGGCCACGATCAGCGCCATGGTGCCGGCGCGGAAGTTGCGGTGGCGGAACAGGCGCAGGTCGACGATCGGATCCTTGTCGGTCAGTTCCCAGATCAGGAACACCGCCAGCGCCACCGCCGAGATCGCGGCCAGCACGATGATCTTGGTCGAATTGAACCAGTCTTCGTCGTTGCCCAAGTCCAGCACCACCTGCAGGCAGCCGACGCCGATGATCAGGGTGATCAGGCCGACGTAGTCCATGCGCGGGCGTTCGGTCGGCTCGGGGCGATCGCGCAACTGCGAGCCGACCACGGTCGCGGCGATGATGCCCAGCGGTACGTTGATCAGGAAGATCCATTCCCAGCTGTAGTTGTCGGTGATCCAGCCGCCGAGGATCGGCCCGGCGATGGGCGCGACCACGGTGATCATCGCCAGCAAGGCCAGCGCCTGGCCGCGTTTCTCGCGCGGGTAGATCGACACCAGCAGGCTCTGGGTGATCGGGTACATCGGGCCGCAGACGAAGCCCTGCAGCGCGCGCGACACCACCAGCATGCCCATGCTCTGGGCCAGGCCGCACAGCAGCGAGGCCGCGGTGAAGGCCAGCGTGGCCCACACGAACAGCTTGGTCTCGCCGAAGCGGCGGCTGAGGAAGCCGGTCAGCGGCAGCGCGATGGCGTTGCTGACCGCGAACGAGGTGATGACCCAGGTCGCCTGCTGCGAACTGGCGCCGAGGTTGCCGGCGATGGTGGGCAGCGAGACGTTGGCGATGGTGGTGTCGAGCACCTGCATGAACGAGGCCATCGCCAGGCCCACCGTGCACAACGCCACACTGGGCGGACGAAACGCGGCGGCCGGTGCGCCCGGAACCCCGGGCGCGGCGGGAGCGGCTGCTTGGTTGGACATGGCCGGGCTCAGTTCGCCTTGGCGGCGTCGGGCAGGTTGGCGTGGATGATCTGCTTCACGGCCGCATCGGCCTGCTGCAGTTGCTGGGCATAGACGTCGGTATCCAGCAGCACGCCGCTGGCCGGCTTGCTCGGCAGCACCGAGCCGTTCTGATCATGCAGGTTGACGTTGACCTTCATCGACAGGCCGATGCGCAGCGGGTGCTGCTCCAACTGCTTGGCGTCGATGGCGATGCGCACCGGCACGCGCTGCACGATCTTGATCCAGTTGCCGCTGGCGTTCTGCGCCGGCAGCAGCGAGAACGCGCTGCCGGTGCCGATGCCCAGGCTCTGCACGGTGCCGCGGTAGCTCACCGCGCCGCCATACAGATCCGACTCCAGCTCCACCGGCTGGCCCAGGCGCATGTGCTTGAGCTGGGTTTCCTTGAAGTTGGCGTCCACCCACACCTGGTTCAGCGGCACCACCGCCATCAGCGCGGTGCCGGGCTGCACGCGCTGGCCGACCTGCACCGAGCGCCGCGCCACATAGCCGGACACCGGCGCGACGATGGCGCTGCGGGCGTTGTTGAGGAAGGCCTGGCGCACCTGCGCGGCGGCACCCTGCACGTCGGGCTGGTCGGCCACGCCGTTTTCGTCGATCAGCGCGCGGTTGCGCGCCAGGCTCTCGCGCGACCCGCTGACCGCGGCCTCGGCAGCGGCCAGCTGATCGCGGGCATGCGCCAGCTCTTCGGCGGAGATCGCACCGGTGGCGACCAGGCTGGCGCGGCGGGCCACGTCGGCGCGGGCACGCTGCAGGGTCACCTGCTGCGCGGACAGTTCGGCCTGGGCGCCCTCGACCGAGCGGTACAGACCGCGCACCTGGCGCACGGTGCGCGCCAGATTGGCCTCGGCCTGCTGCAGCGCGACCTCGGTGTCGGCCGGGTCGAGCTTGACCAGCGGCTGGCCGCGCTCCACGCGCATGCCGTCGTCGGCGTCGATGCGCACCACGGTGCCGGCCACCATCGGGGTGATCTGCACCAGGTTGCCCTGCACGTAGGCGTCGTCGGTGTCCTCGTGCCAGCGGCCGACCAGGAAGTACCAGATCGCCAGCGCGATCAGCACCAGCACCACTACCACGGCCAGGCCGCGCAGCAGCTTGCCGCGCCGGCTGGTGGCGGGAGCGGGGGAAGCGGGGGTCGTTGTCTGATTCATTGCAGCGATCTCAGGAATGCGAAGGTGCGGAAGAAGAAGAGCTCGGCGCGTCGGCGGCGGAGGTGGCGTCGTAGCCGCCGCCCAGCGCCTGATTCAGGCGCACCGAGACCAGGATCTGGTTGGATTGCAGCGAGGCCAGGCGCTGCTGCGCGTCCAGCAACTGCTGCTGGGCGCTGAGCACGTCCAGGTAGTTGCCGATGCCGGCGCGGTAGCGCTGCTGCGACAGGTCGAAGGCGGCCTGCGCGGTCTCCAGCGCCTGCGTCTGCTGCTGCACCTGCTCGGCCAGCGAACGCGCCGCGTTGACCTGATCGGCCACCTCGCGCAACGCCGCCACCAACGTCTGGTTGTAGTTGGCCACCGCCAGGTCGTACTGCGCATCGCGCTCGGCCAACTGGCTGCGCAGCCGCCCGCTGTCGAACAGCGGCAGGCTCACGCCCGGGCTGAGCAGGCCCAGCACCGACGAACTCTTGAACAGGTCGCCCGGGTTGGTGGCGGCGACGCCGCCCAGCAGGGTCAGATTGATGCTGGGATAGAACTGCGCCTTGGCCGCATGGATGCCCTGCGAGGCGGCTTCCACCCGCCAGCGCGCGGCGACCACGTCGGGCCGGCGGCCGAGCAGGTCGCTGGGCAGCACCGAGGGCACCCGCGCGGCCTGCGGGTCGAGCAGGCGCGGCCGCTCGATCTGCAGCCCGCGGTCCGGGCCGCGGCCGAGCAAGGCGGCCAGCGCAGTGCGCGCTTCGTCGATCTGCTGCTGCGCCGCCGCCTGCTGCTGCCGCGCCGCCGGCACCCGCGCTTCGGCCTGGCGCAGTTGCAGGTTGTTGTCGATACCGGCATCGCGGCGCTGCCGCACCAGCTTCAGGCTGTTCTCCGAGCGCGCCAGTTCGGCGCCGGCCAGGTCGTACAGATGCCAGGCATACCCCAGCTGTGCGTAGGCGCGGGCGACGCCGGCCGACAGGTCCAGGCGCGCGGCCTGCGCGTCGACCTCGGCCGCATGCGCCTGGTCCACCGCCGCTTCCCAGGCCGCGCGCTTGCCGCCCCACAGGTCGAAGCCGTAGCTGAAATCCAGCAGCGCCTGTTCGTTATGGAGGTACTTGCCGCCGATCTCGTCGCCGGCCAGGCCCTTGGGCAGTTGCAGGCCGGTGTAGCCGGCCGACAGCGACAGCTTGGCACCGCGGTCGGCATCGGCGGCGCCGGCCTGCGCCTGCGCCAGGCGCAGCCGCGCATCGGCCGCGTCCAGGCTGGGCGTGCCCTGCAGGGCCTCGGCGATCAGGGCGTCGAGCTGCGGGTCGCCCAGCGCCTTCCACCAGTCCTGCTGCGGCCACGGCGCCGGCGCCAGGGCGTCGGTGGCCAGGGTCTTGCCGATGTGCAGTTGGCGATCGGCATCGAGCCGGCGCCCCTGCGGTTCCAGGCCGCGGCTGCTGGCGCAGGCGGCCAGTGCCAGGGTGAGAGCCGCGACCGCGAACGGGAGCAGGCGGGAGAGAGAAGGAGACAGAGTCATGTGGGCGGGTTCAGGGCGAATTGAGGGAATCGCGGACGCGGGCCAACAACGAAAACAGGTGCTCGCGCTCTTCGGCGGACAGATCGCGCAAGGCGTCGGCGATGGCGTCGTCGCCGCGGCGCTTGAGCTGCTGCCACAACGCCTGGCCTTCGTCGGTGAGCACCAGCCGCAGCGCGCGGCGGTCCTGCGCGTGCGCCTCGCGGCGTACCCAGCCCAGGTCTTCCAGCTTGTCCAGCAGGCGCGTCACCGCGCTGGGGTTCTGGTCGATGGCCTGGGCCAGTTCGTTGGCGGTGCACGGCGCCATGTGGGCCAGGGCTTTCATGCCGATGTAGTGGCTGAAGCCCAGGTCCGGCTCCAGCCCGGCCATGGCCTGGTCGAGACGGCGCATCAGGCCGTCACGCACCTGGCGCAGCAACAGGCCGAACGACGGCGGGCCAGGCAGGGAGGGAGCGCAATTCATGGGCGCCTATTATTTTCATTTAGAAATATATGTCAAGAAAATATCCCTAAGGAAAGTAGATGCTGCGTTGCAGCGGAGGAACGCTGGCGGCGAACGCACTGTAGCGGCGCACGGTCATGGCTCGGTATTACAATCCGGACAATGGATATCGAAATCGAGCCATCCCACTCCACCCCCACCCCCGCTACTGCCGGCTCCGACAGCGCCCTGGACCCGCGCGCCATGCAGTGGTTCGAACGCGCCGATGGCCCGCCCGCGCTGGCGTTCATGGCGCATTCGCCGGTGTCGCTGCGGCGCGAGGTGGACTGGCATCGCCACGTGCGCGGGCAGTTGATCTACGTGGAGGACGGCGTACTGGGCACCCGCACCGCGCACGGCCAGTGGTCGTTGCCGCCGGGCTGCGCCGGCTGGATGCCGCCGCAGGAACTGCACACCGTGCAGGTGTCCGGGCGGGTGCGCAGCTACCTGGTGCTGATCCGCCCCGACGTCTGCGCCGACCTGCCGCCGCGGACCTGCGTGATCGGCATGAACGGCCTGTTCCGGGAGCTGCTGCGGCGGATGACCCAGTGGGGCGTGCCGCTGGAACTGGAAGCCGAGCAGCAGCGCCTGTGCGCGGTGCTGCTGGACGAGGTCCGCAATGCCCCGGTCGAGCACCTGCACCTGCCGATGCCGCGCGACCGGCGCCTGCTGCGCATCGCCACCCAGTTGCTGGAAACCCCCGCCGACGACCGCTCGCTGGCGCAATGGGCGCACTGGGCCGGGCTGTCGCCGCGCAGCCTGAGCCGGCACTTCCGCGACGAGACCGGCTTCGGCTTCGCCGGCTGGCGCCAGCAGGCGCGGCTGGCCGAGGCGCTGCGCCGGCTCAGCGACGGCGCCAGCGTCGCCGACACCGCCTTCCGCCTGGGCTACAGCAGCCCCAGCGCCTTCGTCACCGCCTTCCGCGGCCGTTTCGGCCATCCTCCGGCCCGTTACCTGGCCAGCGCCGGCGGCACGCGCGGCTTGGCATCGCCGGCCGCATCCGGATAATCGACCGGCTGACCTGCGGCGCCTGGCGCCGCGTCCCCCTATAGGTACTTCCTGCGCATGACCGATCTCGCCCGCCCCGCCTTCCATGGCTTCGAACAGCTGCCGCTGCGCGAATACGCCGAACGCGCCTACCTCGACTACTCCATGTACGTGGTGCTGGACCGCGCCCTGCCCTTCCTCGGCGACGGGCTCAAGCCGGTGCAGCGGCGCATCATCTATGCGATGAGCGAGCTGGGCCTGAACGCGACGGCCAAGCCGAAGAAGTCCGCGCGCACCGTCGGCGACGTGATCGGCAAGTACCACCCGCACGGCGACAGCGCCTGCTACGAAGCGCTGGTGCTGATGGCGCAGCCGTTCTCCTACCGTTACCCGCTGATCGAAGGCCAGGGCAACTTCGGCTCCACCGACGACCCGAAGTCGTTCGCGGCGATGCGCTACACCGAATCCAAGCTGACCCCGATCGCCGAAGTGCTGCTGGGCGAACTGGGCCAGGGCACGGTGGACTGGTCGCCGAACTTCGACGGCACCATGGACGAGCCGACCTGGATGCCGGCGCGGCTGCCGCACCTGCTGCTCAACGGCACCACCGGCATCGCCGTGGGTATGGCCACCGACGTGCCGCCGCACAACCTCAACGAGATCGTCAGCGCGCTGATCCGCCTGCTCGACGACCCCGACGCCAGCGTCGCCGACCTGTGCGAACACGTGCGCGGCCCGGACTACCCGACCACCGCCGAGATCATCACCCCGGCCGCCGACCTGCGCACCCTCTACGAGACCGGCCATGGCAGCGTGCGCGCCCGCGCCACCTACCAGAAGGAAAACGCCAACATCGTGGTCACGGCGCTGCCCTACCAGGTGTCGCCGTCCAAGGTGATCGAGCAGATCGCCCAGCAGATGCGCGCCAAGAAGCTGCCGTGGCTGGAAGACATCCGCGACGAGTCCGACCACGCCAACCCGGTGCGGGTGGTGCTGGTGCCGCGCTCCAACCGGGTCGATGCCGACCAGTTGATGGGCCACCTGTTCGCCACCACCGACCTGGAGCGCAGCTACCGGGTCAACCTCAACGTGATCGGCCTGGACGGCCGTCCGCAGGTCAAGAACCTCAAGACCCTGCTGGAGGAATGGCTGCGCTTCCGCAGCGACACCGTGGTGCGCCGCCTCAACCATCGGCTGGAGAAGGTCGAGCGCCGCCTGCACCTGTTGGAAGGCCTGCTGACCGCGTTCCTCAACCTGGACGAAGTGATCCGCATCATCCGCAGCGAGGACGAGCCGAAGCCGGCGCTGATCGCGCGCTTCGCGCTCAGCGAGGAACAGGCCGACTACATCCTGGAGACGCGCCTGCGCCAGCTGGCGCGGCTGGAAGAGATGAAGATCCGCGGCGAGCAGGACGCGCTGGCCAAGGAACGCGAGCAGTTGCAGGCGGTGCTGGCCAGCAAGACCAAGCTGAAGAAGCTGATCAAGGACGAACTGATGGCCGACGCCAAGAAGTTCGGCGACGCGCGGCGCTCGCCGCTGGTGCAGCGTGGCGCGGCCCAGGCCATCGACGAGACCGAACTGGTGCCGAGCGAGCCGATGACGGTCGTGATGTCGGAGAAGGGCTGGATCCGCGCGGCCAAGGGCCACGACGTGGACCCGGCGGCGCTGTCCTACCGCGACGGCGACGGTCTGCTGGCCGCGGTGCGCGGACGCAGCACGCAACAGGTGGCGTTCCTGGATTCGGAAGGCCGTGCCTATTCGACCCTGGTGCATACCCTGCCCTCGGCGCGTGGCAACGGCGAACCGCTGACCGGACGCTTCTCGCCCGCGGCCGGCGCGTCGTTCCAGGCGCTGGCGAGCGGCGAGAGCGATTCCCGCCTGGTGCTGGCGTCCTCGCACGGCTACGGCTTCGTCACCCGCTTCGAGAACCTGACCAGCCGCAACAAGGCCGGCAAGGCCATGCTCAACCTGACCCCGAACGCCAAGGTGCTGCCGCCGGCACCGGTGAGCGGCGCCGGCAGCGACCGCATCGTCGCGGTCACCAGCGCCGGCCACCTGCTGGCCTTTCCGGTCGCCGACCTGCCCGAGCTGGACAAGGGCAAGGGCAACAAGATCATCGACATCCCCAAGGCCAAGCTCAGCACCGAACGGGTGGTGGCGATCGCCGCGGTGGCGCCGGGCAACACGCTGCTGGTGAAGAGCGGCCAGCGCACCATGTCGCTGTCGTTCAAGGACCTGGACGCCTACCTCGGCGCCCGCGCCAGCCGCGGCGGGCTGCTGCCGCGCGGCTGGCAGAAGGTCGACGATCTGGCGGTGGAGTAAGCGCTTGCGCTTGGCGCTTGGCGCCAAGCGCGGGATTGGGGATTCGGGATTGGGGATGTGGGTTTCGCGCAAGTGCGGCGTTTGCGTGCGGCCCGGCATCCCGCTTTTCGTAGGAGCGGCTTCAGCCGCGAAGCCTTACCGCTGAACCATGGCGGTTGAAGCGTAAAAAACAACCACGAGCTGCACGCGCATCGCGTGCGACGCCAAGCGTCCCGAATACCTGCACGTCACGCGGCTTTTTGTGGGAGGGGCTTCAGCCCCGACGCGCATCACCTGCAGCGCGTCGGGGCTGAAGCCACTCCCACAACACGGCCATCCGATCAGCCGAGCACACGCATCGCCTACCCAGCCGATGCTCCATCGCGCAGCTGCTCGATATGGCTGGCGATCATCGCCGCCACGGTGTCGGCCACCGCGCGGGCGCTCAGGCGGGTGTCGAACAACAGTTCCACGGTGGCGTAGATCAGGTCGACCACGATGCGGCTGACCAGTCGCAACTGGCGCGGATCGGCGTCGGGAAAGGCCTCGCTGAGGAAGCGCACCTGGCCCTTGGTCACCTGCGCATGCGAATCCAGGCGCACCTGCTGCAACGCCGGCACCGCGCGCAGCGCGCGCAGCACCCACACCCCGCCCTCGGTCGCCTTGGTGACGCGGTAGGTATCCAGCACCAATCCGGCCAGCGCACGCTGCAGGTCATCGCGCGTGCCGCTCATCGCCGACAGGGTGATCCACTTGGGGATGAGCTGGTTCTGCCGCTCCATCAGCCTCCGGCCCAATTCCGACAGCAGCGCGTACTTGTTGGGGAAATAGCGGTACAACGCCGGCGGCGTCAGCCCGGCACGCGCGCACACCAGGTTGGTGGACAGCCGCTCCACGCCGACGTCGCCGAGCAGTTGCGCGGTGACCGAAAGGATCTGTTCGTAGGTCTCGGTGGCGCGATGCTGGGCCGGCACCTTGTTCCCGGTCAGGCGCGGGCGGTGCGGTGCGGAGGGACGCGGCGTGTCGGCGGGCATGGGATCTCGATGGTGGTGAAGCGGCAGGCGCCGCGGTGGCGGCACTACGCCAGCCTCACGGCACGCATCGTCGCGGCAATGGGCGCGCGGACTGCGCCGCGACGTCGTTGCACGCGCCGACATCGCATCTTACCGCGCCCGTACCTGACACACCGGCAGCAATGATCAGCGCCGCGCCAGCCACGCGCTGAGTCCGGCCGCCAAGCGCTGTTGCAACCTGGTGTACGGAGGAAAGAACGCCTTGACGATCGGCAGGCGGCCGCCCTGCAGCAGCGCGCGTTCGTGCGAGAAGGCGCGGAATCCGTGCACGCCGTGCGCGCTGCCGAAGCCCGAGGCGCCAACGCCGCCGAACGGCAAACCGCTGTGCACGAACTGCTGCAGGCAATGGTTGACGACCGCGCTGCCGGAACTGGTACGCGCCAGCACCCGCGCGATGCCGGCGCGGTCGCGGCTCCACAGATACAGCGCCAGCGGCTTGGGCGCGGCGTCGAGGCGGTCGAGCACGTCGTCGAGACGTTCGAACTCGATCACCGGCAACACCGGACCGAAGATCTCTTCCTGCGCGATCCGTGCCTGCGCTGGCACCTGCGCCAGCAGCGTCGGCGCCACGTAGCGCCGCCCCGCGTCGTGCTCGCCACCGGCCAGCAGCTGCGCGCCGCCGGCGCGCGCCTCGTCGATCAGCGCGGCCACGCGCGCCGCATGCGCCGGGTGGATCATGCGCGCCAGGTGCGGACTGGCGGCGACCGCCTGCGCATCGGCGCCGTAGCGCTGCGCCAGCAGGGCGCGACAGTGGTCGAGCAGACGCGCGCTGACGTCGCGATGCACGAACAAGGTATCCGGCGCGATGCAGGTCTGCCCGGCGTTGACCAGCTTGGCCCAGACGATCACCTCGGCGGCACGGCGCAGGTCGGCGCTGCGGTCGACGATCACCGGCGACTTGCCGCCCAGCTCCAGCGTCACCGGCGTCAACTGCCGCGCTGCCGCGGCCATCACCTGCCGACCGACCGATGCCGAGCCGGTGAAGAACACATGGTCGAACGGACACGCCAGCAAGGCCTGCGCGGTCGCCGCGCCGCCTTGCACCAGGGCCACCTCCTCCGGCGCGAACGCTTCCTCCAGCACCGCCTGCAGCACCGCATTGACCTGCGGGGTGAACTCGGAGGGCTTGATCAACGCCGTGTTGCCGGCGGCCAGCGCCGACACCAGCGGCCCCAGCACGGTGGCTACCGGGTAGTTCCAGGGCCCGATGATCAGGCAGCGGCCCTTGGGCTGGAACGCGATGCGCGCGCGCGTGCCCAGGGCCAGCAGGGTCGGCGCGACCTTGCGCGGACGCATCCAGCGCGGCAGCTGCGCGATGGCGGTGGCGATCTCGTCGACCACCGGCAACACCTCGGTCAATTCGACTTCCAGCGCGGGCTTGGCGAAATCGGCGGCGAAGGCCGCGATCAGCGCCTGCCGCCGCGCCAGCAGCGCATCGCGCAGCGCACGCAGATGTGCGCGCCGTGCGTTCGCCGAGGAGTCGCGCCAGGCCAGCGCGGTGGCCTGCTGCGCGGCGAACAGCGCCACGATCGTCTCCGGCGCGGTGTCCTGCACGGGCTCAGGCGACATCGCCACGCTCCTGCTTGTCGGACATCGGCCATCGCCCTGTGCGTGGCAGCACCCTGCCCTGCACCACGCGCGGCCTACCGGCGCGCGTCGCGATGGCGGCCAGCGCGCTCACACGGCCACCATCACCGCGCATGCGATCCAGCCTCCACGACCGCCAGGCGATGTTGCCGCCGGCCGATCCACAGCGCCAGCAGCGCCGCGGCCAGCGCAAATCCCAGGCCGACCAGCGGCACCGGCGCCGGATCGTCGGCGTGCAGCAGCAGCGAGGCCAGCAACGGCCCGCAGGCCGATCCGATCAACTGCGCGGCCGGCACCAGCACCGCCACCCGCCCCTGCGCATCGGCGCGCAGCGCCAGTCCGACATGGAACGGCATCAGGAACATCCAGGCGAAGCCGAACGCCACGCACACCGCGGCAAAGCCCAGCGCCGCATTGCCGGGAACCCGGTACATCGCCGCGGCGACCAGGCACAGCGCCACGCTGCCCAGGGTCAGGGTCGCCGTCACCGACAACCGGCGCACCCAGTAGATCGCCGCCAGCCCGCCGACGATCTGCATGCCCAGCACCCACGAGGTCTGCAGCTGCGCCGCGTGCGCATCCAGCCCCGCGCGCAGCGCCAGCGGCTCCAGATAGGCCCACAGCGCGCCGATCGCCGACATCTGCAGGAAGGCGACCAACAACGGCGCCAGCGTCGCCGGCGACCAGCGCAGCCTGGCGGTGGCGGTCGCCGCGCAGTGGGCAGCGGCTGCGGGGGCCAGGCGCGCCGGCGCCGGCAGCGCCGCCGTCAGCGGCAGCACCAGCAGGCAGGTCGCGGCCATCGCGACGAAACCGCCCTTCCAGCCGGCCGCCGGCAACACCCACAGCGCCAGCGCCGACGCCAGCGCGATCTGCGCCAGCGCCTGCAGCACCATGAACACCGCGGTGATCCGGTCCGGCGTGGCCGCGCGCACGATGCTCACCGTGGCCACCCAGACCAGCAGGCCCTCGGCCAGGCCGGCGATGGCGCGCAGCGCGACGAAGGCCGCATCGCCCTGCGCCTGCACTGTGGCCAGGTTCAGCAGCGCCGCCAGCAGCGCCGCCACGATCGCCGTGTTGCGCTGCCAGGACACCGGCAGCAGCGCATCGCCCAGCGCCACCCCGATGCCCAGCGCGATGATCTCGCCCATCGCCACCACGCCCACCCCGGGCAGGGTGATCAGGTGCTGCTCGACCAGCGCGCCGAGCACGATCGGCTGCACACCGAGGATCAGCAGGGCGATGGCGCCGATCGACAAGGCCGCAGCGAGCGGACGCGCCGCCTGCGCGGCGGCGGGCAGGATGGACGTTGGAGAGGGCGTGGCGGTCATCGCAGCGATTCCTCAATACCCGGTGGTTTCGGCCGGCAGTTCGCCTGCGGCAAAGGCCGCGGCGGCACGCGTCTGGTCCTTGCGCAAGCGCCCGTTGGCGATGCGCCGCACCCACCATGGCAGTTCCCGCACCTGCCCGCCGGTGGCCGCGGCAAGCACATAGGCCTTGGCGCACTTTTCGAACAGTTCCACGTTCAGTGCCAGCCGTTGCGCACTGGTCCCCAGGCACAGCGGGCGCCCGCCCAGCAGCAGGGCGTTGCCGATCTGCGACGGCGCACCGGCCAAGGCGTCCGCGGCCGCCAGCGGCGCCGGCATCGGCCCGATGTGCCGGGCCTGCTCGTCGAACACCTGCGGCAGCACGCCGCCGACGTCGGCCAGGCGGTTGCCGAACGCGCCGGCCGACCAGGCGCTGGCGCCGACGTCGGGACGCCGCAGGTAGACCTGCGCGTGCACCTGCGCCGACGCCGGCAGCGCCGGGTCGCGCCAGTCCAGCCATTGCGGCCGCTCCGCGTCGAGCGTGCCGCAGCACATCGCCGTGGTGCCTGGGCAGCGCAGCGAAAGCGCTGCCGCATCGTCGCCGAGCAGGCGCTTGGCCACGAGCCGCTCGCGTGTGTGCAGCCACAGCGCTTCGATTTGCTGGACGGTGGGCATGCGCTACACCAGCTTGAACACGTCGTCGAAGCGATTCAGCGCCTCGTCGATCACCGCGTCGGTATCGGCGCGACTGGTGTAGATGCGGCTGCCGGCCAGGGTGATCAGCCCGTGTGCCGAGTACGCCGCGCCCATCTCCTCCATCATGTGCTTGCGCTCCTTGGCCTCGTTGCGCACGCGCCACAACTTGTACAGGTTGCCGGTGTCCAGCAGCAGCACGCCGGAGGTCTGCAGGTGCACGATCGAGCCCATGTTGTAGACCACGTACGGCAGGCCGAGACGGCGGATGATCGCCTCCAGGCCCTGGCGCAGGCGATCGCCGGCCCGGCCGGCCTGGCCGGCGGCGTCGCTGCGCTGCGCCTCCAGCAAGGCGTGGTAGCCGGCCACGCAGGACAGCGGATTGGCCGACAGCGTGCCGCCGACGAAGGCGCGTCGCGCGGTGGTGCCGATGCCACCGACCAGGCTCATCATCACCTCGCGGCGGCCGCCGATCGCCCCGGCCATCGGATAGCCACCGGCCAGGCATTTGCCGAGCACGGTGATGTCCGGCAGCACCCCGAAGTAGCCCTGCGCACCGCCCGGGCCGAGCCGGAAGCCGGTGACCACTTCGTCGAAGATCAGCAGCGCGCCGAACTCGTCGCACAACTTGCGCACCTGCCGGTTGTAGTCGTGGTGCACCGGCCGCGTGCCGCTCTCCGGCCCCAGCGGCTCCAGCAGCACCGCCGCGGTGCCGCCGCGCAGGCGATTGAATTGCAGCTTGCGGCGCAATGCCTCCAGATCGTTGGGATGGCATTCCTGGGTGTAGGCGGTGGCGCCGCGCGGGATGCCGATCGCCTCCATGCGCCCGGTGCCCGGCAGGCGCATGCCGTACACCAGCTGATCGCTCCAGCCGTGGTATGCGCCGCCGATCTTGATGATCCATTTCTTGCGGGTGTGGGTGCGGGCCAGGCGCACCGCGCCCATCACCGCCTCGGTGCCGGAGCCGAGCAGGCGCAGCATCTCCACGGCCGGCATGCTGGCGCAGACCAGTTCGGCCAGCTTGACCTCGTACTCGTGCAGCAGGCCGGTCACCGGGCCGCACTGGTCCAGCACCGCCTGCACGTGCTCGCGCAGTTCCGGCGGATTGGAGCCGAGCAGGGTCGGGCCACCGGCCTGCAGGAAGTCGATGTAGCGGTTGCCGTCCACGTCGGTCAGGTACGCGCCCTCGGCGCTGTGCATCGCCAGCGGGAACGGATGGTTGAACGCCAGGTTGTGCTGCACGCCGCCGGGGATCACCTGCTTGGCCGCCTCGCCCAAGCGCCTGGAGCCCTGGCAGCGCTCGTCGAAATAGCGCATCACCTTGGCCATGCCGGCGGCGCCGATCGGCCGCATCGGCTGGTTCACCAGTGCATGGAAACGCGCGTACAGCTGGTCCACATCGGGCCATTGCGAAATGGCGGGAGTCTGGCTCATGGTCGGTGCCGGGTTCGGGGGAACGGAAACGGAAAGGGCGTGCATGGGTTCAGGCCTCCAGTGCGGTGAGGACGGCGCGCAACGGCGCAGCCATTCCGGCGTCGTGCAGCGCGCGGCGTTCGATGCGGCGTGCCAGGTGATCGCGCGCCACCTGCTCCAGCGCATCGACCGCGGCCACCGCCTGTTCCAGGCTGCGGCCGCAGCACAGCACGCCGTGGTTGCGCATCAGATAGGCGTGGCTTGACGGGCGCAGTTGCCGCGCCAGCAGCCAGGCCAGCAGCCCGGTGCCGGACGGGAAGTAGCCGACCATCGGCACGCGTGCGCCGATTACCGCCTGCAACGCGGTGTCCTCCACCGGCAGCGCCGCGCCGAGCAGCGCGCAGGCGCTGGCCACCGGCTGATGGGTGTGGATGCTGCAGGCCACGTCGGGCCGGCGGCGCAGCACCTGCGCATGCAGGCCGGTCTCCACCGACGGCGTGGCGGCACCGTCCAGTTGCCGCAGATCGGCCAGGCGCACCACGCAAATGTCCTCGGCGCGCATCGCCAGGTAGTCGGTGGCCGACGGCGTCACCGCGAAGCGCTCGGCGTCCAGGCGCAGCGCGACGTTGCCGCCGGTGCCGGCCAGGTAGCCGCGCCGCGACAGCTCCACGCACAGCGCGACCACGCGCGCGCGTTGTTCATGGGCAAACATGCTGAGGAACCTCCGGCACGCACTCGGGAGCGGGATTCATGCGCCGGTAGATCGGCGCCAGGGTGCGCTGCAATTCGCGGAACGTCGCATAGCGGTCGTCGTACAGCGCGCGGTTGCGCGGCGACGGCTCGTATACCCGGCGCGCGCGTTGCAACGCCGGCAGGTCGGCGAAGCGCAGCCGGCCCAGGCCAACGCCGGCGATGAAAGTGGCGCCGATCGCATTGGCCTGGATCGGATTGTGCAGTTGCCGGATCGGCTGGCCGCCGACGTCGGCGATGATCTGGCACCACAGGTCCGACTGCGCACCGCCGCCGACCGCGGCGATCACGCCGGGATCGCGGCCGAGCAGGCGCGCGAATGGCTCCATCATCCAGCGCGTGTTCAACGCCACCCCTTCCATGAAGGCGCGGATGATGTCCTCGCGGGTATGCATCAGCGACAGATTGACCAGCCCGGCGCGCAGGCTGTGGTCCTCCACCGGGGTGCGCTCCCCGAACAGCCACGGCATGTACACCAGGCCGTTGGCCCCGGGCGGCACGCGCGCGGCGATGACGTTGAGCACTTCGTACACGTCCGGACGATCCTCGTCGCGGAGCAACTCATCGGGATGGAACAGGATGCGGTCGCGCAGGAACGACAGGTTGGCGCCGGCGGTGGACTGCAGCGCGGTGGCCAGGTAGCGCCCGCTCACCGCACACGGCACCGCGGCGATGTTGCTGAACACGTCGGTCTTCATCCGCGGCACGTGCGCGCCCAGCCACGACGAGGTGCCCAGATACAGATGCGCGGCATAGTCGTCGACCGCCGCGGCCACCGCCACCGCCGAGTTGTCGATGGCGCCGGCGATCACCCGGGTCTGCGGCGATAGCCCCAACTGCGCGGCCACCTGCGGCAGCAGCGGCCCCAGCACCTCGGTGGAGGCCACCAGGTCCGGCAGCTTGTCGCGCTCGATGCCCAGCAGCCGCAGCAAGCCATCGTCGTAGCGGATGCGCATCGGGTCGCGGTTGTCGGTGACCCAGGTGGTCAGCACCGAATCGGCGGTGGCGCAGAAGCGCCCGGTCAGCCGCAGGTTGAGATAGTCCAGCGCGTTGAGGAACTTGTGCGTGCGCTGGTAGCGCTGCGGTTCGTGGTCGCGCAGGTAGGCGATGTGGCCGGCGCAATCCTTGCCGCTGCCGGCCGGCGCGCCGCCGCTCAGGCGCAGCCAGCGCAACAGTTTCACCGGCGCATAGCCGCGCACGTTGAGCCAGCGCCCGCGCAGGCGCCGCGCGATCGCCGCCTGCCCGCGCATGTCCAGCCACAGCATGGCGTTGCCCAGCGCCTGGCCGTCGTGGTCCACGCACACGGTGCACTCGCCCTGGGTCGAGCAGCACACCGCGGTCACCCGACGGCGCAGCGCCTCGCCCCCTTGCAGCACCGCCGCGGCGGTGACCAGCAGCGCGTTCCACCAGTCGCGCGGATCCTGCTCGGCACAGACCCCGTGCACGTGCAGCGGCACCGGTTCGAACGCCCAGGCGATCACCTGGCCGTCCAGCGTGACCAGCGCGCACTTGCAGCCGGAGGTTCCCAGATCCACCGCCAGCACCAGCGGCTGGTCGCCGCCACGGTCAGCATCGAGCAGTTCGCTGCGCATGGGTCAGAACGTGTAGCCGATCGAGGCCACGAGGGTGTCGCCGTCGGTCTTGCGGATGCGTCCGCCGTCCTGCACCCAGTACAGTTCGTGCGCGTTGACCCGGGTGCTGACCCAGTCCAGGTTCCAGTCCAGGCCCCAACGCTTGTGGGTGACGCCGATCTGGTAGTCGGCGAAGCTGCCCTCGCTGAAATTGCGCAGCTTCTGGTAGCCGGCGTGCAGGCGCAGCGTGGTCGACGGCAGCAGCGACGGCAGCAGCGGGGTCTGGTAGTTGAGATCGCCCAGCAGGGTGCCGCGCGAGTCATGTTCGCCGCGGGCGAAGCAGCGCAGCGCCGTCGTCGGGTCGGCGGCGAACTGCAGGATCTGCGCGCACACGCCGCCGGTGTCGGCGCCGCGGTAGGTCTTGGAGAACACGTACAGCACGCGGCCTTCGATCGCGCCGTAGCCGAGTTCCAGCACGCCGAAATTGCTGTCGTAGTCGGTGCGGCGGACATCCGCCGGCGTGCCGGTCTGCAGATCGATCTGGTGCGGGGCCAGGAAGCTGGCGCCGGGGAAGCGCTCGGTGGCCAGGCCGACGCCGGCATGCCAGGCATCGGGATTGCCGAAGCGGTAGCCGGCCGCCGCGGTGATACCCAGGCCGTCGCCGTCGAGGAACTGCTTCTTGCTGACCTTGGCCACCTCCAATAGCGCAACGAAGCCGCTGGCATGCACGAACTGGGTGGTCCACTTCAGCGACGGACGCATCAGCGAGTCGGACACGCCGCGCGTGCGCTGCTCGCTCATCAGCTTGATCTGGTTCTGGAACTCGTAGTTGACCATGCCATCGGTCTCGGTCTGCTGGGCGTGGGCCTGGGCGCAGCACGCGCCGTGCAGGGCCAGTGCGCCCGCGAGGGTCGCCATGAAGCGGACTGCCGTCATCTCAATCTCCCCTGGTTCGCTGAGGAAGGTGGGACGCGCGGTGGCCGTCGTCGGCCCCGCACGTCGATGGCGCCGGCGCGTTGCGCGCGCGGCGAGTCGACTACTTGGCGCAGACCGGCGTGCTGGGCAGCGCCTGCACGCGGGTGAAGCGTTCGGTCTCGCCGAGCACTTCCACGCCGACGAAGGCGCGCAGGTCCAGCGACTTGCCGCTGGCGCGCAGCGTGGCCTTGTAGCGCTTGCCGCTGCGCGGATCGAAGGCCCAGCCGTCGCGCCAGGTGTCGCCGTCCTCGCGGCCCAGGCGCGCGATCTGCACGCCGCAGGTATCGGTGGCGGTGCCGGCGTCCTTGTCCCAGACGATGCGCCCGCACAAGGCGGTGGCCGCATCCGCGCAGGGCGCGAACTCCACCACCGCATCCTTGGCCGCGGTCAGCCACAGCCCCTGCGCCGCGGCCGGTGCGGCGCCCGCCGCGGCCGGCGCCAGCAACCATCCTGCGACGAACGCACCGACCGCGCCGTACCGCTTCATTCCCAGATTCGCCTGCATCGAACGCCCCCTCGCCATCGCGCAATTCAGTAGTGAAAACTACCGTATAGCGATCACTACTGTTTTGCAAGCATTGCCGGTACGGCGCTTGGCGCGGACCTGACGAGGCGCACAAGTGACTGTATTTCAAGGGATTCCGTGCGTAGCGCCATGCCGGCGCCGGCCGTTTTTTGCGGCATTGCAACAGCAGCCAGCGGGGGCTTCGAAGTGGAGCAGTCCGCTTTGCGGCCATGTCCCAACGCCTCGAACCCGCTGAATGCGTCGATCACACGTCCTCGGACAACGCAACCACACGTGCGCAGCCGAACACGGTCGGCAACGGCACGAAACGACCAGGGAAGCTGAGGTTGGTCCGCGTTCGCTGCAGCCTGGCTACAGCGACCAACGCGACGACATCGATGACACGCATCGCCCGCGAGTGCGGCAGTGCCGATGCGGGCCAACGAGAGAGATGGCGACGGGCACGATCGACCGGTCGCAAGCGGCCGGCGATGGCGCGGCCGCGGTGGCGGGAAGCTCCCGCTCAACGCATCGGCGCCTCCCGCAGGCGGGAGACGCGCGCTTGGATCAGGCGTCCTTGCCGGACACGTGCCCGTCGATCTTCGAGGTCTGGTACAGCGCCATGCCGATGCGCTTGATCAGGCCAAGCTGCTGCTCCAGCCACCACGCATGGTCTTCCTCGGTGTCGCGCAACTGGGCCAGCAGCACGTCGCGGCTGACGTAGTCGCCGTGCTGCTCGCACAGCTTCATGCCCGCAGCCAGGTTGGCGCGCACTTCGTACTCGACCTTCAGGTCCTTCTCCAGCATCTCCTCGACCGTGCGCCCGGGTTCGAACGCATGCGGACGCATGTCCGGGTCGCCCTCCAGGAACAGGATGCGCCGCAGCAGCGCATCGGCGTGCTCGGTTTCCTCTTCCATTTCATGGTTGATGCGCTCGTACAGCGCCTGCAGGCCCTGGTCCTCGTAACGCCGCGAGTGGATGAAATACTGGTCGCGCGCGGCCAGTTCGCCGCGCAGCAGCTCCTTGAGGCATTGCACAACGTCGGGGTGTCCCTTCATGGGGCGGGCTCCGTGGGGTCGACTGAGGGCGCCATAGTGCCCGATGCCGCCACGCCGCGTTCCAATCGGAATCATTCACATCCCGACTCGCACGTCCGCGATGCGTGACCCCGCGCACAGCGCGCCGCACCTACGCGGGAACGACACGCACTCGTGTCTAGAATCGGAGACTTGCCTATCCGGAGAGAGACGATGCGCGGTCGATGGAAACGCCTGCTGCTGGGGACGCTGCTGCTGGCGGCGGCCGTGGCGCTGGGCGTCTGGCTGCTGCTGCGCGGCAGCCTGGCCACGCTCGACGGCACCGCGCCGCTGCAAGGCCTGCGGGCGCCGGCGAGCATCCAGCGCGACGCGCTGGGCGTGGTCACCATCGATGCCGCCGACGAGGCCGATGCGATGCGCGCGCTCGGCTACGTGCACGCGCAGGAACGCTTCTTCGAGATGGACCTGCTGCGCCGCGCCGCCGCCGGCGAACTGTCCGAGCTGGTCGGCCCACATGCGCTGGGCGTGGACAAGGCGCGGCGCGCGCAGCGCCTGCGCGCCCGCAGCAGCGCGCAACTGGCCACGTTCGCCGGCACGCATACAGCGGCGCTGCAGGCCTACAGCGCCGGCGTCAACCAGGGCCTTCACGCATTGCGGGTGCGGCCGTGGCCGTACCTGATGCTGTTCGCCACGCCGCGCGACTGGCAGCCGGTGGATTCGGCGCTGGCCGGCCAGGCGATGTACTTCGATCTGCAGGGCAAGCAACTCGAGCGCAAGCTGGACCTGTACCGCCTGCAGCAGCGCTTGCCGGCGCCGCTGTATGCCTTGCTGCGCCACGAAGGCAGCAGTTGGGACGCGACACTGGACGGCAGCGTGCGCGGCGACGCGGTGCTGCCCGATGCCGGCCAGGTCGATCTGCGCCGCCTGGCCGACGCGCCCGCGCCGGCCGCGACGGAAGCGGTCGCCACCAGCGCGCCCGGCAGCAACAACTGGGCCATCGCCGGCAGCCGCACCGCCGACGGCCGTGCCATCGTCGCCAACGATATGCACCTGGCCCTGCGCGCGCCCAGTCTGTGGTTCCGGGTGCGCCTGCGCTATGCCGATGCGCAGGCACCGGGCGGCCGCGTGGACGTGTCGGGGTTCTCGCTGCCGGGCCTGCCGGCAGTGATCGTCGGCAGCAACGGCCACATCGCCTGGGGCTTCACCAACAGCTATGCCGATACCGCCGATTGGTACCGACTGACCCCATGCGCCGCCGTGGCCCAACCCGGCTGCACGCCGGTCACCGTGCATCGCGAACTGATCCGCGTCTCCGGCGCTCCCGACACCACGCTGCAGGTGGAGGACACCGCTTACGGCCCGATCCTGCAGCACGAGCCGGACGGCAGCGCGCTGGCGCTGCGCTGGGCCGCGCAGTTGCCGGGTGCGCTGAACCTGGGCCTGGCCGACTTCGCCCGCACCGAGACGCTGGGCAGCGCCTTCGCCCACGCGCAAGCCATCGCCACGCCGGCGCAGAACCTGGTGCTGGCCGACCGCGACGGCCACATCGGCTGGCGCGTACTCGGCCCGCTGCCGCTGCGCGGCCCGCACTGCGCGGCCGATGCGGTGATGCACGACGTGCGCGCGACGGTGCCGGCGCAGGCCCGCTGCGCGCCATGGCCGCTGTCCACCACCCAGTCGCCGCAGCGCATCGATCCCGCCGACGGGCAACTGTGGACCGCCAACGCTCGCGTGGTCGGCGGCGCCGAACTGGCCCCGATCGGCGACGGCGGCTACGCGCTGGGCGCGCGCGCGCAGCAGATCCGCGACGACCTGCGCCTGCACCCGCATCTCGACGAACAACAGTTGCTGGCGATCCAGCTCGACGACCGCGCGTTGTTCCTGCAGCGCTGGTGGGCACTGCTACGGCAACGCGATGCCGGCGCGGCCACGCCGGCGCTGCACGCCGTGTCGCAGGCGGCCGCGCACTGGGAAGGCCGCGCCAGCACCGGTTCGGTCAGCTACACCCTGGTGCGCGCATGGCGCCTGGCGGTGCTGACCCGGATCCGCGACGGCCTGATCGCGCCGGCCCGGACAGGATCGGACGCCGATGCCGCGCCACCGCCGCTGCCGCAACTGGAAGGCGTGGCCTGGCCGCTGCTGCAGCAACAGCCCCTGCACCTGTTGCCGCGCCGCTACGGCAGTTGGCAGGCGCTGCTGGAGGACGCCGCCGCCGAGGTGCGCACGACGCTGCAGGCCGACGGCCCGCTGGACACGCGCCGCTGGGGCCAGCAGAACCGTGCGGCGATCTGCCACCCGCTGGCGCAGGGCCTGCCGGCGCCGCTGCGCGGCTGGCTGTGCATGCCGGACACGCCGCTGGCGGGCGACGACGACATGCCACGGGTGCAGCGCCCGGCCTTCGGCGCCTCCGAGCGCATGGTGGTGGCACCCGGCCACGAGGCCGACGGCATCGTGCACATGCCGGGCGGCCAGAGCGGCCATCCGCTGTCGCCGTTCTGGGGCGCCGGCCACGCCGACTGGGTGCAGGGCCGCGCCACAAAGTTCCTGCCCGGTCAAACCCGGCACACGCTGACATTAAGCCCGTCCACGCCACAATGACCCGATGTTTTCGCGCCGGCGTTCGTCCCATGCGCCGGTCCGCCGCCTCCCCTCCCCCCACTGCCGAGTCTGCCTACCGATGAAGCGCCCTCCCCTGCTCGCCCTGTTGCTGCCGCTCGCCGCGGCCGTGTCGTTCTCCGCCTGTGCCACGCCGGCCGCCGACGCGGCCAGTGCCAACTCCGACTGCAGCGTGCGCGCCGAACCCGGCGACGATCTGCAAGCCGCCATCGACCGCGTCCCCAACGACGGCAAGCCCGCCACCGTGTGCCTGAGCGCCGGCGAATTCCCGGTCAGCAAGCTGATCTCGATCCAGCGCGACGGCCTGCGCCTGCGCGGCCAGGGCGACAGCACCGTGCTGCGCATGCGCGACCACGTGCAGCAACCGACCATCGTCATCGGCGATTACCAAAACGAGCGCCCGCTGAAGCCGATCCGCGACGTCCGCGTGGAGCAGTTGCAGATCGTCGGCGGCACCATCGACAAGGAGTTCATGCCCGAGCGCCCGTACCTGAGCAACAGCCTGGTGGTGGTGCGCAACGGCCAGGACATCCAACTGACCCACCTGCGGGTGAGCAAGTGCCGCAGCGCCTGCCTGCTCAGCGAGTTCGACAGCCGCGACCTGCTGATCGCGCACAACGACGTGTCCGGCGCAACCTGGGATGGCGTGTCGTTCAACCGCACCGCCAAGGTCAAGCTGATCGACAACGTGATCCACGACAACGTCGCCGCCGGCATCACCACCGAGCACCTGGAAGACAGCGAGATCCGCGACAACCGGCTGGAGCGCAACGGCAGCCAGGGCGTGTACCTGGCCGACGCGCGGCGCAACCTGTTCGCCGGCAACCAGTTCATCGACAACAAGGGCGCCGGGCTCTACCTGACCTGCTCGATCCGCCAGCGCACGCCGCAGATCCTGTGCTGGGACAACAGCATGAGCCAGGACAACACCTTCGAGAACAACACCTTCCGCGGCAATCCCTACACCTACACCATCGGCGTGGACAGTGCGGCCAACTGCACCGGCCCTGACTTCCGCCCCAACCTGTGGCGCAAGAACAACCAGGCCGACGCCTCGGGCATCGACATCCAGCCCGAACGCTACGGCCACTGCGTGCGCTTCGAGTAAGGCCGGGACCCGGGACGCGGCCCCCGGAAAGGCGGTGCCGCGATCCGAAGCACCGCCGACTCCCGTTGCTTGGATCCCGAGTCCGGCACGTCCCGCCGGCGCATCGCCGGCGGGACGTGCGAGTTCAGGCTCCCAGCGCCTGCGCGTGCACACCCGCCACCGCACGGCCGGAGGGATCGGCCATGGCCGCGAAGCTGGCGTCCCAGGCGATCGCCGCCGGCGAGGAGCAGGCGATCGACTTGCCTCCAGGCACGGTCTCGGCCGCGGCCGGCGTCGGGAACGCGCGCTCGAACAGGCTGCGGTAGTAATAGGCTTCCTTGGTCTGCGGCGGGTTCACCGGGAAGCGCTTGTCGGCCGCGGCCAGTTCGCGGTCGCTGACCTGGGCTTCGGCATGCGCCTTCAGGCCGTCGATCCAGCCGTAGCCGACGCCGTCGCTGAACTGCTCCTTCTGCCGCCACAGGATCGACTCGGGCAGATAGCCTTCGAAGGCGTCGCGCAGCACCCCTTTCTCCATGCGCGCCGCGCCGCCACTGGCCTTGTCGATCATCTTGTACTGGGCATCCATGCGCATGGCCACGTCCAGGAACTCCACGTCCAGGAACGGCACACGCGGCTCCACCCCCCAGGCCATCATCGACTTGTTGGCGCGCAGGCAATCGTAGTTGTACAGCGCGTCGAGCTTGCGGATCAGTTCCTCGTGGAATTCGCGCGCGTTCGGCGCCTTGTGGAAATACAGGTAGCCGCCGAAGATCTCGTCGCTGCCTTCGCCGGACAGCACCATCTTCACGCCCATCGCCTTGATCCGCCGCGCCAGCAGGAACATCGGCGTGGAGGCGCGGATGGTGGTGACGTCGTAGGTCTCGATGTGCCGGATGACTTCCGGCAATGCGTCCAGGCCTTCCTCGAAGGTGTATTCGAAGCCGTGGTGCACGGTCCCCAGGGCCTCGGCCGCGATCGCCGCGGCGGCCAGATCCGGCGAGCCCTTCAGGCCGATCGCGAACGAGTGCAGACGTGGCCACCAGGCCTCGGCCTCGTCGTTCTCTTCGATGCGCTTGCGCGCGAAACGCGCCGCCACCGCTGCCACCAGCGAGGAATCCAGCCCACCGGAGAGCAGCACGCCGTACGGCACGTCGGTCATCAACTGCCGATGCACGGCACGCTCGAACGCCTCGCGCAGTTCCTGCTTGCCGACCTCCACGCCCTGCACCGCCGCATAGTCGCGCCAGGGCTTGCGGTAGTACTGCACGAGTTCGCCGCTGGCGCTGTCGTAATAGTGGCCCGGCGGGAACTGGGCGACGTCGGCGCAGCTGTCGGCCAGCGATTTCATCTCCGAGGCCACCCGCAGCCGGCCCTGCGCGTCGTGGCCCCAGTACAGCGGGCACACGCCCATCGGATCGCGCGCGATCAGCACGCGGCCCGCGGCCTTGTCCCACAGTGCGAACGCGAAGATGCCGTTGAGGCGGTTCAGCAGCGCGTCCGGCGTGGTTTCGCGGTACAGCGCATTGATCACCTCGCAGTCCGAACCGGTCTGGAAGGCGTAAGGCTGGACGAGTTCCTTCTTCAGCTCGCGATGGTTGTAGATCTCGCCGTTGACCGCCAGCGCCAGGCGTCCGTCGTCGGAGAGCAGCGGCTGCGAGCCGCCGGCCGGGTCGACGATGGCCAGGCGCTCATGGACCAGGATCGCGCCGTCGTCGACATACACGCCGCTCCAGTCCGGGCCGCGATGGCGCTGCCGCTGCGAGCAGTCCAGCGCCTGCCGCCGCAGCGCCTGCAGGTCGTCGCCCGGTTGCAGGCCGAAGATGCCGAAGATCGAACACATGGGGAAACTCCTGATCGTGGGGTAAGGGTTGCGAGGGAATCCACACGCCCAGGCACAAAAAAACCCGCATCGGCCGATGCGGGTTTTCTGGTGGCTGGGCGTGGTGTTTCTGGTAGCGCCTAGTCGCAGACCCGCATCGGCCGCGCACGATTATTCGCCAGCGCATTGTTGCGGCCGTTGGCGGTGGTCGAGCGGAGGACGGACAGCGAGGTCATGCGGCGACCGTAACCCGGCGCGCGGGCCGGTGCAACTGTTACCGCAGCAACCGTTCGATCAGGCGCAGGTACAGATCCGGCAGCGCCTCCAGGTCGGCCACGCGCACGTGCTCGTCGACCTGGTGGATGCTGGCGTTGACCGGGCCGACTTCGATGCACTGCGCGCCCAGTGGCGCGATGAAGCGCGCATCGGAGGTGCCGCCGCCGGTGCTCTCCTCCGGCGGCGCGCCGGCGACCTCGCCCAGCACCTCGCGCGCTACCCGGCGCAGCGTGCCTTCCGGTGTGTAGAACGGCTCGCCGCTGCGGTGCCAGCGCAGGTCGTAGTCCAGGCCATGGCGATCGAACAGCGCGGCGATCTCCGCTTCCAGCCGCGGCGCATCCCAGTGCGGGGTGTAGCGCAGGTTGAAGGCGACCTGCAGTTCGCCGGGGATCACGTTGTTGGCGCCGGTGCCGGCATGCACGTTGGAGATCTGCAGGCTGGTCGGCGGGAAGCTTTCGTAGCCGTCGTCCCAATGCCGCGCGACAAGTTGGGCCAGCGCCGGCGCAGCAAGGTGGATCGGGTTGCGCGCCTTGTGCGGATAGGCCACATGCCCCTGCACGCCACGCACGCGCAGCGCGCCGGAGAGGCTACCGCGGCGGCCGACCCGCAGCAGGTCGCCGAGCCGCTCGGTGGACGAGGGTTCGCCGGTGATGCACCAGTCGATGCGTTCGCCGCGCTCGGCGAACAATCGCGCCACGTGGCGCACGCCGTCGATCGCATCGCCTTCCTCGTCGCTGGTCAGCAGCACCGCCAGCGTGCCCGGGTGCTGCGGCTGCGCGGCCACGAACCGTTCGGCGGCGACGACGAACGCGGCCACGCTGCCTTTCATGTCGGCAGCGCCGCGCCCGTACAGCACGCCGTCGCGAATCTGCGGCGCGAACGGATCGCTGGCCCAGGCCTCGCGCGGCCCCGGCGGCACCACGTCGGTATGGCCGAGCAGTGCCAGCACCGGGCCATCGCCACCGCGATGGGTCGCCCACAGGTTGTCGACCTGGCCGCAGCGCAAATGCTCGATGGCGAAACCAGCGCGTTCCAGCCGCTGCGCGATCAGTGCCTGGCACCCGGCATCGTCGGGAGTGACCGACGGGCGGGCGATCAGGTCGCGGGCGAGTTCAAGGACATCGGACATGCAAGGGACACCGTTTGGGAAAGCGCTAGGGCGCGATGATGATGATCGGGGCCGGTAACGTCGCGGGCGGGCGACGCAGCAAGTGCAGTGTACGAGCGGGACTGGCGGATTCGAAGTCTCTGCCAGGGTCTCCCTGGCGGATGCACGTTCGCGATCCTGGCCTTCGCTACGGCGCGACACCCGGCCAGCGCATGCAGCGCACGCGTACCGCGAAGGCCTCGTTGCCGGGCATGCGCCCATGCTGCACGCCGGTTTCGACGAAGCCGCAGGCACGGTAGAACGCGAGTGCCGCGACATTGCCATCCAGCAATTCCAGCGTCAGGCCAGCCGGGCTGGCGTCCTGCACCGCGGTCACCAGCGCCTGGCCGACGCCGCGCCGGCGCGCGGCCGGATCCACGTACAGCCAGGCCAGTTCCTCGCCATCGTCGGCGACGAAGCCGAGCACCTGGCCCTGCCACTCGGCGACCTGCACGCGGTAGTCGAACAGGTGTTCACGCTCGGCCGCGATCGGCAGCGGCAGGAACGCATCCGCCAACCCCGCCGCCTGCAGTTCCTCCAGGCGCGCGGCGTCGTGGATGGCGCACAGGCGTGCCCAGTCGTCTGCCCGGTACGGGCGGATGTTCACTCGATACCGAATCGCTGCTTGAAGCCGTTGTCGGAGAAGCCCTGGCTGAGCCGGCCGTCGTCGGTCACCACCACCGGCCGCCGGATCAGTTGCGGATACTCGCGCAGCAGCAGCTTCCACTCGGCATCGGAGCCAGGCGCTTTCTTGTTATCGGGCAGTTGCCGCCAGGTGGTGGAGGACTTGTTGACCAGCGCGTCGAAGCCACCGGCCTGGCCGGCCCATTCCAGCAGCGTTTCCGGGGTCGGCTTGTGCTCGCGGTAGTCGACGAAGGTGTAGGCCACGCCGAAGCGGTCCAGCCACTTGGTCGCCTTCTTGCAGGTGTCGCAGTTCTTCAATCCGTACAACGTCGTCATCGAAATGTCCCATCAAGCGAATAAAGCCCCTCTCTCGCCGGGAGAGGGGTTGGGGTCAGGGGTCGGCGCGCCACAGTGACATGGCACACGCAGACATCGCGCGTGATCTTACCCGGCGCACGCGCCGTCGGTTCCCCCCAAGCAGAGAGAAAACGCACTCGACCCGACCGCGCCTTACTGCGCTGGCACGTCCTTGAGCCGGGCCGAGTCGATGCGCCAGCGCAGTTGCGCGGCCGAGGCACCGTCGACACCGTTGACTCGACGCAGGACGTAGTCGCCACGGAAGCGTTGCCGCGTGCCGTCGGCCAGCGTCGCCTCCACGGTGACCGGCACTGGCTGATACACCGAGCCGGCGGCACCGTCGTTGGCACCGAGCGCGCCGATCGTCACCTTCACCGCGCGCGTCTGGGCGAAGCCGGCCTTGAACGCGTCGTAGGACTGCCCCGGGCGCCCGTCCTCGCCCCATTGCTGCCAGGCCACCGCGTAGTCGCGCGCGTTGATCGCCGCGTAATAACGCCGCACCACGTCGGCCGCGGCCTGCGGGCTGTCGGCGGCCGGGCCGCAACCGGCAGTGTGTGGTCCGTCGCGGCCGAGCAGCGCGCAGCTACGGGCGATCTCGTCGTCGATCATGGCGCAACTGTTCGCGGCATTGCAGGGCGGATGCGTGGCCGGCGACACCGAGCGACAGGTCGCCACGCGCGCCGCCGCAGCGTCGGCACCGATCTCGGCAGCGCAGGACAGTGGTTCGCTTGCCACGCTGGCGCTTTCCGTCGTCGCAGGCGCTTTTGCAGGCGCAGCGGTCGCAGCAGGCACGGGGTTTGGCGCAGCGCCCGTCTCGGTGAGCGTATGACCGTCCGCAGGTGCCGCTGGCGTCGGCGCGCCCTCGCGACCGCACCCGGACAGCGCGAACGCCACCGTCATCCAGCAAGCCCATTTCATCTTCCGCATTGGTGTCTCCCTGTCAGGGCAGTGCAGCACCCGGCAACAGTCCGCACCGGGCATCGTCGGTCCAATGCACACTGCCGCGGCAGCGCTCGAACCCGCGTGTGGCAGCGTATCCGGCCACCGATGTACGTCGGGTGTGCGCCCGCTCTGCCCTTGGTTCGGAATCGCGAACCCTACGATGAACCAGTCGACCAACTCTTACGGGCGACAGCCATCAGTTGAGCTTGCCTACCTACAAGCGGCACAGTGCCACTAGGCCGAACGCCGCGTTCTTGCCGACGCACGGCTGTTCGCACTGGAGCCGAATCCGCCGAAGACTTTGCATGCGGGTCCCGACGACAGAAGCCACCGCGTGCTTTACCGCCTTTGCGTTTGCTTTTGATTTACCGGGTTCCCTTCCGCAGCGGCGGGTGGACCGGGGAAAAACCCCGAAGGGGCGGCGCACATGGACATGCGCCGTTCGCGGCAGGGGCAGGGCTCGCCGGAAAAAGGCGAAGCACTGCTTCGCCCCGGCGGGCGGGCTGGCGCCGTGAGGCGCCTGCCCCGGACTTGGCTGCAAAGCAGCCAAGCCCCTTCCGCGAATCCCCGGTGCATCCGCGGACCCGGAGCGCGCAGCGCGGAGGGCGCAAGGCAGGGCGTGCTTGACCAGCCTTCGGCTGTGGTAAAGCGCTTCTTTTGGTTACTTTTCTTTGCACGAGCAAAGAAGCGCTTCTCAGCAGCCAAAGGCTGATCAAAGTAACTCGCCCGCAAGGGCGAAAGCTTTTGTCGTTGCCTCGCAGCGCGCCTTTGCGAATGCCAATGCCCTAGACACTCAGACACCGACGCGCGCAATAGCTACGCAACGCGCGAAGAAGTACCGCGCCTGACCATAAAGTCGACAGGAAGCAGCACACCAGAGCGAAACCGGGCTTAGCCCGGTCTCACCATCCTCAGTCAGCCAACCCACGCAGCAGATCGTTGACGCTGGTCTTGCTGCGGGTCTTGGCGTCGACCTGCTTGACGATCACCGCGCAGTACAGCGAGTGCGAACCGTCCTTGGCCGGCAGTTGCCCGGACACCACCACGCTGTACGGCGGCACGTAGCCGTAGGAGATCTCGCCGGTGGCGCGGTTGTAGATGCGCGTGCTCTGGCCCAGGAACACGCCCATGCCGATCACGCTGTGGTGGCCGACCACCACGCCCTCCACCACTTCCGAGCGCGCGCCGATGAAGCAGTGGTCCTCGATGATGGTGGGGCTGGCCTGCAGCGGCTCGAGCACGCCGCCGATGCCGGCGCCGCCGGAGAGGTGGCAATGCTTGCCGATCTGCGCGCAGGACCCGACCGTGGCCCAGGTGTCGACCATGGTGCCCTCGCCGACGTGCGCGCCGATGTTGGTGAAGCTCGGCATCAGCACCACGTCCTTGCCGAAGTAGCTGCCGCGGCGCGCCACCGCGCCCGGTACCACGCGCACCCCGGCCTTGCGGAACTCGGCCTCGTGGTAGCCGGCGAAGCGCGACTCCACCTTGTCCCAGAACGGCGCCGGCTGCGCTTCCACCACCGCCATCTCGTTGACCCGGAAGTACAGCAGCACCGCCTTCTTCAGCCACTCGTTGACCTTCCAGCCGCCGTGCCCGTCCGGCTCGGCGACGCGGAACTCGCCGCTTTCCAGGCCGTCGATGACCCGGTTGACCACCGGCCGGGTCGATCCCTCGATCTCGTCCAGGGTCAGCGTGGCGCGGCGCTCGAACGCGCTGTCGATGGTGAACTTCAGTTCGTCGGCGCTGGGCATGGCGACCGGCTTGGCGCGCAGCGGCTTCGGCGCGGGCTTGGCCGCCGCGGTCGGTGCCGCAGGCTTCGCGGCGACCGGCTTGGCGGACTTGGCCGGCTTCGCGGTCTTCTTGGTGGCCGGCTTCTTCGCAGCGGGCGTCTTGGCGGCAGGCTTCTTGGTGGCCATCAGCGGGGGTCTCCAGGCGGGGTATCGGGGTCCAGGCAGGCCTGCAGCGCGGCCTGCAGCGCCTGGCGGCAGGCGTCGGGCAACGGCAGGTTGTGCTCGTCGGTGATGTGGAACAGATCCTCGGCGCGCTCGCCGAAGGTGGCGATGCGCGCGTCGTGCACGCGCAGCTGGTGCCGGCGCAGCACCTGGGCCACGTCCGACAGCAGCCCGGGGCGGTCTGGCGCGACCAGGCTGAGCCGGGTCAGGCGGCCGTCGAGGCTCTCGCGGAATTCGATGCGCGGGGCGAAGCGGAAATGCCGCAGCTGGCGCGGCACCACGCGCCGCGCCGGACGCAGCCGCGCCAGGTCGCCGGCCAGCGCCTCGCGCAGCCCGGCCTGCAGCTGCGCGATGTCGCCGCTGGCGAAGGCATCGGCCGGCATCACCTCGAAGGTGTCGAAGATCGCCTCATGCGGTGCATCGAGCACCCGCGCGCGATGGATGCCGTAGCCGAGCCGGTCCAGGGTCATCACGATCGCGGCGAACAGGCCGTCGCGGTCCGGCGAGTACACGAACACTTCCAGCGCCGCGTCGTCGGGGGTGACCGGACGCACCTTGACCAGGGTGCCGCCCAGTTCCACCTCCATCAGCGAGGTCGCCTGCCAGGCCAGTTGCTCGGGACGGAAGCGCAGGAAACTCTCGTCCGGCATGCCGGCGAACTGGCGGTCGATGGTGACGTCGTCGTGGCCCTGCAGGTGCATCAGCGCACGCGTGGCCTCGCGTGCCTCCTGCAGGCGCTCGGCCACCGGCAGCGGGTGTTCCAGGCCCTCGCGCAGCGCGCGGCGGGCGGCGAAGTACAGGTCGGCCAGCAGCCGGTCCTTCCACGCGTTCCACAGCTTGGGGCTGGTGCCGGCGATGTCGGCACAGGTCAGCAGATACAGATGATCCAGCCGCTCGCGGTCGCCGACCAGGCTGGCGAAGCGATGGATCACGTCCGGATCGGCGATGTCCTGCTTCTGCGCGGTCACCGACATGCGCAGGTGCTGCTCGACCAGCCAGGCGACCAGATCGGTGTCGGCGGCGCTGAGCGCGTGCGCGGCGCAGAACGCGCGCGCATCCACCGCGCCCAGCTCCGAATGGTCGCCACCGCGGCCCTTGGCGATGTCGTGGAACAGGCCGGCCAGCAGCAGCAGTTCCGGCTTGCGCAGCCGCGGCCAGACCTCATGCGCGATCGAGAAGCGGTCGTCGGCGCGCGCGCTGGCGAACACCGCCATGTTCTTCAACACCATCAGCGTGTGCTGGTCGACCGTGTACACATGGAACAGGTCGAACTGCATGCGCCCGGACACCTGCGCGAACGCCGGGATCCACTGCCCGAGCACGCCCAGCCGCGCCATCCGGGTCAGCGTCTGCACCGCGCGCGGGCCGCGCAACAGCGCCAAAAAGCGCTCGCGCGCGGTCGTGCTGGCGCTGGCGTAGGCCGGCAGGTGCGGCAGCGCCTCGGCCAGCGCGCGCGCGGTCAGCGAATGCAGGCCGCGGATCTCGCCGTGTGCGGCCCAGGTGGCGAACAGCGCGAACACCTGCACCGGGTCGGCTTGCGGCCAGTGCTCGTCGTCGGCGGCTAGGTAGCCGCGGCGCAGCGAGAAGCCGCCGGCCAGCGGCTGCGGCTGCGCCTCGCCATCGAACTGTTCCTCGAAGCGCTGCAGCAGCCGATCGCTGAGCCGGCGCACGATCGCCGCGCTGCGGTAGAAGCGCTGCATCATCTTCTCGACGCCCAGGCTCTCGACGTCGTCGGAGAAGCCCAGGCGCTGCGCCAGGGTCTTCTGGTAATCGAAGCGCAGGCGCTCTTCGGGGCGGTTGGCGACCAGGTGCAGGCCGTAGCGCAAGCGCGCCAGTTCGCGGCGCTCGCGGCGCAGCGCGGCGGCTTCGTCACCGCCGACATGGCCCAGCCCGATCAACGGCTCCAGGTCGCGCACGCCGAACGCGCGCAACGCCATCCAGCCCAGGGTGTGCAGGTCGCGCAGGCCGCCGGGGCCGTCCTTGATGTCCGGCTCCAGGTTGTCGGCGGTATCGCCGAAACGCTGGTGGCGGGCCTGCAGCTCCTCGCGCTTGGCCATGAAGAATTCGCGTGGCGGCCACACCCGCTGCGGCGCGATGGATGCGGCCAGCGCCGCCTTGGCGGCGGCGTCGGCCTGCAGCGGGCGCGCCTCGATCAACGCGGTCAGCACGGTCTGGTCGGCGCAGGCCGCGGTGCACTGCGCGGCCGAGCGCACTGCGTGGCTCACCGGCACCCCGGCATCCCACAGCAGCGGGAACAGCCGCGCCAGCGCCGGTTCGTAGACGGGGTCGAGCTCGCCGAACACCAGCAGGTCGATGTCCGAGCGCGGGAACAGTTCGCCGCGTCCGTAACCGCCCACTGCGAACAGGGCCAGCCCGGCCTCGCGCGGCACGCAGCGGCTCCAGGCGTGACGGATCAGTTGGTCCAGCGCGCGCGCGCGCAGCGCCAGCAGGCGGTCGATGTCGTCGCCCTGGTCGAAGCGCTTGCTCAGCCGCGCATCGGTCTGCGCCAGCAGTTGCCGCACCGCGGCCGCCCAGCCGGCGTCGTCGACACCGGCATCGGGCATGCCGGCATCGGCACCGGCCGGCAGCAGGCTCACGGCTCGCCGAGGCCGCCCGGCGACAGGGTCAGTACCTCCACCCCATCCTCGGTGACGGCGACCATGTGCTCCCATTGCGCCGAGAGCTTGCGGTCCTTGGTCACCACGGTCCAGCCGTCCGGCAGCACGCGGGTATAGCGCGTGCCCTCGTTGATCATCGGCTCGATGGTGAAGGTCATGCCCGGCTTCAGCACCAGGCCATCGCCCGGCCGGCCGTAGTGCAGCACCTGCGGCTCGTCGTGGTAGACCTTGCCGATGCCGTGGCCGCAGTACTCGCGCACCACGCTGAAGCGCTCGCTCTCGGCGTACTGCTGGATGGCATGGCCGATGTCGCCGAGCGTGGCGCCCGGCTTCACCGCGCGGATGCCGCGCCACATGGCCTCGTAGGTGGCCTCGATCAGGCGCCGCGCCATCACCGAGGGCGTGCCCGCGCAGTACATGCGGCTGGTGTCGCCGTGCCAGCCGTCCTTGATCACGGTGACGTCGATGTTGACGATGTCGCCGTCCTTCAGGACCTTGCTTTCACTGGGGATGCCGTGGCAGATCACGTTGTTCACCGACGTGCACACGGTCTTCGGAAAGCCGCGGTAGCCGACGTTGGCCGGCACCGCCTGCTGCACCTTGACGATATGGTCGTGACAGATGCGGTCCAGCTCGGCGGTGGTGACGCCGGGCTTCACGTACGGGCCGATCAGGTCCAGTACCTCGGCGGCCAGGCGGCCGGCCACGCGCATCTTCTCGATGTCCTGCGGAGTTTTCAGATTGACGGTCATGGTCGTCATTATCGCTCATCCCGGCGCTGGCTGAACGCGCCGGGCGCATCGGTGGTTTTCCGGCGCGTTGCCCTGACCACCATCGTCTTCATCGCACTGAACGCGCTGTCCTGTGGTCGCCATCTCATGTGAAATCTAGATGACGATCCAAAAAAATGTGAACTGGCCCGCAGTTTGCATTGATGGCGACACCGGCGGTTGTCCGCCCTCACCGAAGAACCCTGCCATGTACCTCTTCCATCGCGTTCTCGCCTTCCTCGTGCTGTTCGTCGCCGGGACCGGCCTGGCCTGGGCCCAGTCCGACTCGCGCACCTTCAACGTCAAGATCCAGATCACCAGCGTCTGCGACATCCAGACGGCCCCCACCGACGTGGATTTCGGCAGCGTCAATTCCAACCAGACGGCGATCAACAGCACCGGCACCTTGAACGTGCGTTGCACCTCCGGCACGCCGTACAACATCGCGCTCAACGCCGGTTCCGGCTCCGGCGCCACGGTCACCACCCGCACCATGGGCAGCGCCGTCGCCGGCAACACCACGCGGGTGCCTTACTCGCTGTATCGCAATGCCGCGCGCACGCAGAACTGGGGCTCGACCATCGGCACCGACACCCAGGCCGGCACCGGCAATGGTGCAGTGCAGCCGATCACCGTCTACGGCCAGGTCGCCAACACCAACTACCCTGCCGGTTCATACAGCGACATCGTCACCGCCACCGTCAGTTGGTAACCGGAGCCGCCTGCATGCATGTGCGACTGCATTCCTTCCTGCGCCTGCCGGCGCTCGCCGCGTTGTGGCTGGCGGCAGCCGGCGCGGCAGTGGCGGCGAGCCTGCAGGTGGCGCCGACCTCGGTGTCGCTGCGCGCCGAGGAGACCGCCCAGGGCGTGTGGCTGAGCAACAGCGGCGACGTGCCGCTGCGTGCGCAGGTCCGCGTGTTCCATTGGCAGCAGCGCGACGGCGAGGATGTGCTCGACCCCAGCGACCGCATCGCGCTCAGCCCGCCGATGCTGGAGCTGGCGCCGCATTCGCGGCAGTTGGTCCGCGTGATCCGCCTGGATCCCGCGCCCGGCGCCGGCGAGGACGCCTACCGCATCCTGGTCGACGAGTTGCCCAGCCAGGACGCCAGCGGCAACGCCAGCGCCGGGCTGCAGTTCGTGCTGCGCTATTCGGTGCCGGTGTTCCTCAAGCCGGCCGTGGCCACTGCGCCGGCACTGCGCGCGCGGCTGGTCCGCGACGGCGCGGGCACGGCGCTGGAAGTGCTCAACCAGGGCAACGGCCACGCGCAATTGGTGGACCTTCAGTTCGTCGCCAGCGATGGCCAGCGCAGCGCCATCGCCCAAGGCCTGGCCGGCTATGTGCTGCCGGGCCAGCGCAAGCGCTGGCCGCTGCCGGCGGCGCTGGCGCAGCCACAAGGAACGTTCGAGGCAAGGATCAATGGCGAGCCGCGCGCGCAGTCGCTGGTCGTGGACGCGGCGGCGCCCTGAGCTGTTGCTGGCCCTGTGGGCCGGCACTGCCGCGCTCGCCGTCGCCCAGCCTCAGCCCTCCACCCCGCCCCAGGCCGCTGCGCCGGCGCAGGAGACCCTGTACCTGGAGGTCACCCTGAACCAGACCCGGCAGCCGGGCCTGTTCCAGTTCCAGCGCGACGGCGAGCAACTGCGCGCCAGTGCCGCAACCTTGCGCCAGCTCGGTCTGCGCGTGGACGGCAGCGACGCCACCGCGGCGATCGCCCTGGGCGATCTGGACGGCGTGCGCTTCCGCTACGACGCCAGCCTGCAGCAGCTGGCCATCGACGCGCCGGTGGCGCTGCTCGACGTCGCCACCACCCGGATCGACGCCCGCGGCGGCGTGCCGTCGCTACCGGCGACCAGCTCGCCCGGCGCCCTGCTCGACTACGACCTCTATGCCAGCCGCCAGGGCAGCGCCAGCAATCTCACCGCCAGCGGCGAACTGCGCGTGTTCGGCCTGGGCGATGGCCTGCTGCGGCAGTCCTTCGTCGGCAGGCTGTACCGCGAGCCGCAGCAGAACTGGCATACCGAGGCGATCCGCCTGGACACGCAGTGGCAATGGTCGTTGCCCGAGCGCATGACCAGCGTGGTGCTGGGCGACACCTTCAGCAGCAGCACCAGTTGGAGCCGCACGCTGCGCCTGGGCGGGGTACGGGTGGGCAGCGATTTCGGCCTGCAGCCGTACCGCGCGCTCACCCCGTTGCCGGAATTCCTCGGCGAAGTGGCGGTGCCGTCCAGCGTGGACCTGTACGTCAACGGCATCCGCCAGTACGGCGCGCAGCTGCCGGCCGGGCCGTTCCAACTGTCCGCCGCGCCGGGCGTGGACGGCGCCGGCAATGCCCAGGTGGTGATCACCGACGCCTACGGCCGCACCCGCTCGCTGGCCTTTCCTTTCTATGCGACCCAGGATCTGCTGGCCAGCGGCCTGACCGACTGGTCGCTGGCGCTGGGCCGGGTGCGCGAGGACTACGGCGTCGCCGACTTCGCCTATGCCGGCGACACGGTCGGCAGCGCCAGCTGGCGGCGCGGTGTCAGCCCGCGCTTCACCGCCGAGGCGCACGCCGAGGCCGGGGCCGGCGTGCGCAACGCCGGCGTCGGCGGCCTGTGGCTGCTGCCGCGCGCCGGCGTGTTCGGCGCCTCGCTGGCGCACGGCGGCGATGCCGGCCAGCAAGGCCTGCAGTACGCGCTCAGCTACCGATGGAACAACGGCCGCTTCAACCTGGCGTTGGATACCCAGCGCGCGCAATCGGGCTACCGCGACGTGGCCGCGCGTTACGGCGCCGCGCCGCCGCGGGTCAGCGAGCGCGCCCTGTTCGGCAGCACCTGGGACGGCCTGGGCAGCATCGCCCTGAGCTATGTGCGCCTGGCCTATCCGGACAGCGGCGACCAGCGCTACGCCAGCCTGTTCTGGACCCGGGCCCTGCCGCGGCAGTCGTCGTTGAACCTGAGCATCAACCAGAACCTGGACCAGGCCAGCGACCGCAGCGTGTATCTGGGCTGGTCGATCGCGCTGGAGGGGCGCCGCCAGGCCGGCGTCGCCCTGCAGCGTTTCGGCGAACGCACCAGTGCGACGGCCGATCTCAGTCAGGCGGCGGCCGCCGACGGCGGCAGCGGCTGGCGGCTGCAGGCGCGTGGCGGGCAGGACGGCGGCGGCGGCCTGGCCGAAGCCAGCTGGCGCGGCGCCAGCGCCCGCTACGCCGGCGGCATCGCCAGCGCCGGCGGCCAGACCTACGGCTACGCCGAAGCCTCGGGCGGCGTGGCCTGGATCGGTGGCGGCTGGTTCCCTGGCCGCGATCTCGACCAGGCCTTCGCCCTGGTCTCCACCGGCGGCGTCGCCGACGTGCCGGTGTTGCTGGAGAACCGGCCGATCGGCCGTACCGATGCGCGTGGCTTCCTGTTGGTCACGCCGCTGCTGGCCTGGCAGCACAACCAGCTGTCGATTGATCCGATGCGCCTGCCGGCGGAGTTGCGGCCGGAGCAGGTCGACCAGATCGTGGTGCCGCGCGACCGCACCGGGGTCGTGGTGGCGTTCCCGATCCGCCGCAGCGACGGCGTGCTGGTGCAACTGCGCGATGCCGACGGCGTGCCGCTGCCAGTCGGCAGCCGGATACGTGGACCGGGGGTCGACACGGTGGTCGGCTACGATGGTCAGGCCTATGTGGAAGGACTCGGGCCCGGCCGCAACGATCTGGAGGTGGACATGCACGGCAGCCGTTGTCGATTCCGGATCGACCGCGCGACGCAGGCGCGGCCTACCGGGCTGGAGCCGCTGCGCTGCCTGCCGGAGACCACGCCATGAGCGCGCGCGCCTGGCGAATGCTGCTGCCGGCCCTGCTGTTGGCGGTCACACTGCTGCTGCCCTCGCGCGCCGCGGCCACCACCACCTGCACCGCGCAGGCCACGGCGCTGAGCTTCGGCACCCTCTCCGACACCGCCGCCACCGACGCCACCGCGCAGATCGTGGTCACCTGCCAGACCGGCGCGCTGAGCATCCTGGGCACCATCTATGTGCGCATGTGCCTGAACATCGGCGAGGGTGCCCAGGGCGGCGGCCTGGGCATCGCGCCGCGGCGCATGCTCAACCCGCTCAACGACAGCCTCGGCTTCCAGCTCTACCGCGACAGCGCGCGCAGCCTGATCTGGGGCAGCACGCTGGCCGGCTCCACCCCGCTCCAGGTCGATCTGACCTACTCCTCGCTGGCGACCGGCGGCAGCGGCAGCGCCAGCTACACCTTATATGGACGCATCCCGCTGCAGAGCGGCATCGCCACCGGGCTCTACCAGAACAACTTCAGCGGGGTGTTCACCAACCTGCAGTACCGCTACGACGAGCCGTTGATCGGGACCCCGGCGAGCATGCCCGCCTCCTGCACCACCGGCGGCGCCGGCGGCGGCACCTCGGTGCAGTTCCCGTTCGTGGCCAGCGTCACCGCCGCACCGACCTGCACCATCGCCAGCATCGCCGACCTGGATTTCGGTACGCAGTCGGGCCTGATCGACAATCCGCTGAACTACACCACCGCGCTCAGCATGAACTGCCGCTACCGCACCGCCTGGCAGGTGAGCCTGGACAACGGCCAGAACGCCAGCGGCAACGTGCGCCGCATGCGCAACGCCAACGGCCAGTTCCTGACCTACGAGCTGTACCGCGACGCCGCCCGCACCCAACGCTGGGGCAGCACCCTGAACACCGATACCCAGACCGGCACCGGGACCGGCAGCGCGCAATCGCTCACCCTGTATGGCCAGGTGCCGGCCCAGCAGACCCCGGCCCCGGGCAGCTACAGTGACGTGGTCAAGGTCACCGTCACCTACTGACGGCTGAACAGCGCGGCCGCGCCGGTCAAGTTGCCCGGATGGGAGCCGTTATCAGTTGTGTCTACCGCGGAGTCCCGATCGATGCGCCTGCCGTTCTTACGACCGCTGTTGTTGGCGAGCCTGTGCGTGGCCGGCGTCGATGCGGCGGCACAACCGACCGCCGGCAGCGGCAGCGCTGCATTGCGGATCGGCATCCGCATCGAGCGCAGTTGCGAGGTCGGCACCGAGGTCCGCGCGCAGCCCGGAGCGATGCCGACGATCGCCTGCAACCGCCCGATGGCCTACCAGGTCAGCGTCGACGGCGCGCCCGCGCCCAGTGCCGGCACCGCGCTGGCGTTGAGCCTGTCCACGACCGGCGCCGCGCCGCGCGACCCGGCGCGCTACGCCACGGTCGCGTTCTAGTGGGCGGTGCCCGTGGCTTGCTCATGCGCCTGCTGCCGGCGCTGCTGCTGGCGTTGGCCGGCAGCGCCCATGCGGGTGGAGTGCGGATCAGCCCGACCCTGGTACAACTGGCCCCCGACGAGACCAGCACCGAGATCTGGCTCGACAATACCCAGGACCGCACCTGGCAGGCGCAGGTACAGGTCTATCGCTGGCAGCAGACCAACGGGCTGGAACAGTTGGACAGTACCGACGACCTCCATGCCAGTCCGCAGTGGATCACGATTCCGGCACAGGGGCGGCAACTGTTACGCCTGGTACGCAGCGCCCCCGCCGATACCGCCGAGCGTGCCTACCGGCTGGTGGTGGAAGAACGCACCGCGCCGGCCGACGTTGCATCGGCACCCGCGGCGACGCCCCCTCCCCTGCTGCTGCGCTATTCCACGCCGGTGTTCCTAAGTGCATCGGACCCCGCGGCGGCGCCGCGCCTCAGCGTCCACCTGCTCGCCGGCGCGGGCGGGCCGGAGCTGGTGGTGCACAACCGCGGCACCGCCCATGCCCGCCTCAGCGACCTGAGCTTTATCGGTGCCGACGGCCATACCCTGACCCTGTTCCCCAGCCTAGCCGGCTACGTCCTGCCCGGCGAATACAAGCGCTGGCCGCTGCCGGCCGCCGCGACCGCACCCGGCGGCCACTTCGCGGCACGGCTCGACGAGCAGTCAGCGCTGCAGCCGCTGCCGGCCGAGTGAGCCACCCGGCGCATTGCGCCGCCCACCGCCGCCAGGTATAGTGCGCGGCTTCGTCGTGCCTGTCATGGCCCGATGGACCGTCCACGCCGGACGCACCGGCGAATTCACACCTGCTGCCATCGCCCGTGCCGGGGTGCTCCGCAAGGAGTTCGGCCACGGAGACAGCAGGGAGGCCCAACCCCGGAATCGTCGTGCGGACCCACAAGGCCGCACCGTCATGCGCGCGCTTCACCCATTCCTGCCCGCGCACGGCCGGTTCCCCATCAGGAGTCACTGCAATGCCCCAGGTCACCATGCGTCAGATGCTGGAAGCCGGCGTCCACTTCGGCCACCAGACCCGCTACTGGAACCCCAAGATGGCGCCGTACATCTTCGGCGCGCGCGGCAAGATCCACATCATCAACCTCGAGAAGACGGTTCCGCTGTTCAACGACGCGATGAACTTCATCTCCAGCGTCGCGCAGAAGCGCGGGACCATCCTGTTCCTGGGCACCAAGCGCAGCGCCCGCGACGCGGTGAAGGAAGAAGCCGAGCGTTGTGGCCAGCCGTTCATGACCCAGCGCTGGCTGGGCGGCACGCTGACCAACTTCCGCACCGTCAAGCAGTCGGTGGCGCGCCTGAAGGAACTGGAAGCGGCCGAGACCGACGGCACCTTCGACAAGCTGGTCAAGCACGAAGTGCTGACCCTGCGCCGCGAGCGCGACAAGCTGGAAGCCTCGCTGGGCGGCATCAAGGAAATGAACCGCCTGCCCGACGCCCTGTTCGTCATCGACATCGGCCATGAAGACATCGCCATCAAGGAAGCCAAGAAGCTCGGCATCCCGGTGATCGCGGTGGTCGACACCAACTACAACCCGGACCTGGTGGACTACGCCATCCCGGGCAACGACGACGCCATCCGCGCCGTGCAGCTGTACGCCCGTGCCGCCGCCGACGCCGTGCTGGAAGGCAAGGCCGCTGCGCCGAACGCCGCCAGCGTGCGCGAGGAAGAGTTCGCCGAGGGCGGCGACGACAAGGGCCGCGGCCCGCGCAAGAACGGCAAGAAGGCCGAAGAGACCGCTCCCGCCGCCGAGTAACCGGCGCGCCATGCGACTGCGCGATCATGCGCAGCCGCCGCCCGGCGCGTTCGGCGCGCCCGGCTTCGCGAGCGCCGCCTGCGGCGCCCGCTCCCCAGATCTTCCGGCCGGCCGCAAGCCGGCCTTTTCCCACCTTTCGTGAGGACATCCCGTGGAAATCACTGCTTCCCTGGTCAAGGAACTGCGCGAGCGCACCGGCGCCGGCATGATGGAATGCAAGAAGGCACTCACCGAGAACGCCGGCAACATCGACAACGCCGCCGAGTGGCTGCGCAAGTCGGGCCTGGCCAAGGCCGACAAGAAGGCCGACCGCGTCGCCGCCGAAGGCCGCATCGCGATGGCCCAGGACGGCGGCAAGGCGGTCCTGGTCGAAATCAACTCCGAGACCGACTTCGTCGCCAAGGACAACAACTTCCTGGCCTTCACCGACGCCGTGGTCCAGGCCGCGCTGACCTCCGGCGCCGCTGACGTGGAAGCGCTGAAGAGCGCCAAGCTGCCCGGCGGCGAGACCGTCGAGGAAGCCCGCGCCGCGGTCATCGCCAAGGTCGGCGAGAACGTGCAGGTGCGCCGCCTGGTGCGCATCGACAGCGCCAACAACGTCGCCGCCTACGTGCACGGCGGCCGCATCGGCGTGCTGGTCGAGGTCAAGGGCGGCGACGCCGACCTGGCCCGTGGCATCGCCATGCACATCGCGGCGATGAACCCGCCGCACATCAAGGCGTCCGACGTGCCGGCCGAGTTCGTGGCCAAGGAAAAGGAAATCGAGCTGGCCAAGATGTCGGAGAAGGACAAGGCCAAGCCGGCCGACATCCTGGAGAAGATCATCAGCGGCAAGATCGCCAAGATCGTCAACGAAGTCACCCTGTACGGCCAGCCCTACGTGCTGAACACCGACCAGACCGTGGAGCAGGCGGTGAAGGCCGCCGGCGCCGATGTGGTCGGCTTCCAGCGCCTGGCCGTGGGCGAAGGCATCGAGAAGGTGGTGGAAGACTACGCCGCCGAAGTGATGAAGCAGGCCGGCCTGGCCTGATCCCGCCCCCGGGAAGAAAAGAGCCGCGCATTGTCGCGGCTTTTTTTTTGCGGGTGTACGCTGCGCGGGCTGGGACAGGCCGCTGCCCCACCTCTTATTCCATGCCGTATCGGAAGTGCATGCATCCTGAACTCGAAGCGATCCTGAGCCACTCCCGCGACCTGCCCTCGCCCCCGGGCATCGCCCTGCGCATCATCGAACTCGCGCAGGATGCGGACGTGGATCTCGCTGCCACCGCCGATGCCATCGCCATGGACATGGCGCTGAGCGCGCGGATGCTGCGCATCGCCAATTCCCCGCTGTACGCCAGCCGGCGACGCATCGACAACCTCGGCCAGGCGCTGACCATGCTCGGCCTGAACGCCGCGCTGAGCCTGGCACTGGGCTTTTCGATGGTGCAGAGCCTGCGTGGCGACGCCAGCGCACCGCAGGAACGGCTGTGGCGGCGCAGCGTGCTGGCAGCCCTGGCCAGCCGCCTGCTCGGCCAGGCCGTCGGCCTGCGCAAGCACGAGGAACTGATGCTGGCCGGCCTGCTGCAGGACATGGGCGCACTGGCCCTGCTGCACGTCTGCCACGACCAGTACGCCGCACTGCTGCACGAAGCCGCCGGCGATCCGCAGCGGCTGAGCGCCCTGGAGCGCGAGCACCTGGGCGCCGACCACGCCGAGGTCGGCGCCTGGCTGGCGAAGAAATGGAAGCTGCCCGCCTACCTGCAGCGCAGCATCGCCAACGGCAACGATGCCGCGGCGAGCGAGCCCTTCGACATCTGCGTGCGCCTGTCCGGGCCGATTGCCGATATCTGGCTCAGCGAGGACACCGAAGCCGCGCGCACCTACGCCATGCAGCGCGCCTATCGCGACCTGCAGCTGGACAGCCGCCGCTTCGACGAAGTGATCGGCCACATCGCCGAGGCGCTGCCGGCGGTCAGCCCGATCTTCGACGTGCGCATCGCGCAGCCGGAGCGGGTCGACGCGATCATCAGCCACGCCCGCGAACTGATGGTGCTGCGCAACCTGCGCGACGTGCAGGAAGCCAACCGCGTGCGCCAGCGCGCCGACGAATACGAGCAGCACGCCCGGCGCCTGGCCGAGCAGGCCAGCCGCGACGCCCTCACCGGCGTGTTCAACCGGCACCAACTGGACACCCTGCTGCAGCAACAGTTCGAGCTGGCCAACCGCCACGACTGGCCGCTGTCGGTGGCCTTCATCGACCTGGACGATTTCAAGAAGATCAACGACGCCCACGGCCACCTGGTCGGCGACCAGGTGCTGCGCGCGTTCGCCCAGGCCCTGCAGCCGCTGGTGCGCAGCAGCGACATGGTGGCGCGCTTCGGTGGCGAGGAATTCCTGGTGTTGTTGCCCAATACCGGCGAAGACGCCGCGCTCGGGGTCATGCGGCGCATCCTGTCCGAGATCGCGCAGCGGCCGATGACCGAGACCAAGCACGGGCCTCTGCACATCAGCTTCTCCGCGGGCGTGGCCACCCAGGGCGGCCGCGAGCGCTTCAACAGCGCGCAGGAACTGCTGCAGGCGGCCGACGACATGCTGTACAGCGCCAAGCACGGCGGCCGCAATCGCGTCACCGCGCGCTCGTGCGGCGAGGCGCAACGCTGAAGCATCGCCGACGGCACAGACGCGCTGGCGCGCATCGGCTAAAATCGTGTGGTTTGCCCGTCATCCCCCAACGAGGTCGCCATGTCCCAGCTCGCCTATCGCCGTATCCTGTTGAAACTTTCCGGCGAAGCGCTGATGGGGGACGGGGACTACGGCATCGATCCCAAGATCATCAATCGCCTGGCCCATGAGGTGATCGAGGCGCAGCAGGCCGGCGCGGAAGTGGCGCTGGTGATCGGCGGCGGCAACATCTTCCGCGGCGCCGGCCTGGCCGCCGGCGGCATGGACCGGGTCACCGGCGACCACATGGGCATGCTCGCCACCGTCATCAACGCGCTGGCGATGCAGGACGCGCTGGAGAAGCTCGGCGCCAAGGTGCGGGTGATGAGCGCGATCAAGATCAACGACGTGTGCGAGGACTTCATCCGCCGCCGCGCGATCCGCCACCTGGAAAAGGGCCGCATCGCGATCTTCGCCGCCGGCACCGGCAACCCCTTCTTCACCACCGACTCCGGCGCGGCGCTGCGCGCGATCGAGATCGGCGCCGACCTGCTGCTGAAGGCGACCAAGGTCGACGGCGTGTACGACAAGGACCCGAAGAAGCACGCCGACGCGGTGCGCTTCGACAGCCTGACCTACGACGAGGTCATCGCCCGCAACCTCGAGGTGATGGACACCGCCGCCTTCGCCCTGGCCCGCGACAGCGACCTGCCGCTGCGCATCTTCAACATGGGCCAGCCCGGCGAACTGCTGAAGATCCTGCGCGGCGCCGAGATCGGCACGTTGGTGAAGGGTCGGGGCTGAAAAGCCGGGAATGGGGAATCGAGATTAGGGAATCGCAACAGCGTTGCGCACTGCAACATTGGCGCTAGCCCCGATTCTCGCAACATTGGCGTTCAGTTAGGCGCGCAGGGATCCGCCTTTGCCATTCCCCATTCCCGATTCCCCACTCCCAGCAGGCTATAATCGTCCGATTCAGATTCAGCACGGACACCGGCGATGCTCAACGAAATCAAGCAAGACGCACAGACCCGCATGGCCAAGAGCATCGACGCGCTGCGTCATACGCTCGTCAAGGTGCGCACCGGGCGCGCGTCGACCGCGCTGGTCGAGCACCTGAAGGTCAACTACTACGGCTCGGACATGCCGCTGAGCCAGGTCGCCAGCGTGGCCGTCGCCGACGCCCGCTCGCTGACCATCACCCCGTGGGAAAAGCAGATGGTCAGCGCGGTCGAGAAGGCGATCCTGGCCTCGGACCTGGGCCTGACCCCGAACACCGCCGGCACCACCATCCGCCTCAACCTGCCTGCCCTCACCGAGGAGCGCCGCCGCGAGCTGTCCAAGGTCGTGCACGGCGAAGGCGAGGACACCAAGGTCGCGATCCGCAACATCCGCCGCGACGCCAACCAGCAGGTCAAGGATCTGCTGAAGGACAAGAAGGTCACCGAGGACGAAGCCCGCGCCAGCGAGGACGACATCCAGAAGCTGACCGACAAGGCGATCAAGGACGTGGACGAGGTGGTCAAGGGCAAGGAACAGGAACTGATGGCGGTCTGAGCCTGCGCCTGCCGGCCATGCCTTCCGACCCCGTCCCCATGTCCCTGCCCCGCCATCTGGCCATCATCATGGATGGCAACGGCCGCTGGGCGCAGCGCCGCCGTCGGCCGCGCGTGATCGGCCATCGCGCCGGCGCCCGCGCGGTCAACCGCACCATCGATTTCTGCCTGGAGCGTGGCATCGGCGCGCTGACCCTGTTCGCCTTTTCCAGCGAGAACTGGGGGCGCCCGCAGGAGGAAGTGGACGCGCTGATGAAGCTGTTCCTGCACGCACTCGACCGCGAGGTCGAGGAGCTGCAGCGGCGCGGGGTGCGCGTGCGCTTCATCGGCGACCGTTCGCGCTTCGCGCCGTCGCTGTGCGAGCGCATGGCCCAGGCCGAGGCGCGCACCCGCGACAACCAGGCCCTGCACCTGTCGATCGCCGCCAGCTACGGCGGCCGCCAGGACATCGCCCTGGCCGCACGCGCGCTGGCCGAGGACGTCGCCGCCGGGCGCCTGCGCCCGGAGCAGATCGACGAGGACGCCCTGTCGGCGCGCATGGCGCTGGCCGACCTGCCGCCGCCGGACCTGTTCATCCGCACCGGCGGCGACCTGCGCATCAGCAACTTCCTGCTGTGGCAGCTGGCCTATACCGAACTGTGGTTCACCGAGACCCTCTGGCCCGAGTTCGGACCGGAGGTGCTGCAACAAGCCCTGGACGACTACGCCCGCCGCGAGCGGCGTTTCGGCCTCACCAGCGCGCAGGTCGCCGAAGCGGCGACGGAGAACGTTTCCGCATGACCCGTACCCGCGTCATCGCCGCGCTGATCATGGCCCCGCTGGCCATCTGCGCCATTCTGCTGCTGCCGACCCAGTGGCTGGTCGCGCTGGCCGCGTTGATCTTCCTGATCGGCCTGTGGGAATGGCTGAAGCTGGCCGAGGTCGACGACACCCTGCCGCGCACCATCCTGCTGATGCTCAACCTGCTGCTGATGGTGCTGCTGGTGTGGGCCTCGGCCGGCTCGCTGGTGCTGTTCCAGCTGACCACCCTGATCGGCGTCGGCTGGTGGTGCGCGGCGCTGCTGTGGCTGGGCTTCTACCGCTTCGGCTCCGACCACGCCACCTATGCGCGGGTGTTCAAGCTCGCCGCCGGCACCCTGGCGATCGTCCCGGCCTGGGCCGCGCTGGGCCTGATCCACGCCAGCGAGCCTAATGGCCACCGCTGGCTGCTGACCGCGCTGGCCACGGTGTGGGCCGCCGATTCCGGCGCCTATTTCGCCGGCCGCCAGTTCGGCAAGCACAAGCTGGCGCCGCGGATCAGCCCCAACAAGACCGTGGAAGGCCTGATCGGCGGCTTGCTGGCCGGCCTGATCGTGGCCGCCGGCTTCGGCTGGCTGGCCGGCGTGACCCTGCCGCACCTGCCCGGGCTGCTGATCGTGGCCGCGGTCAGCGTGCTGGCCTCGGTGGTCGGCGACCTGTTCGAAAGCCTGCTCAAGCGCCACGTCGGCGCCAAGGACTCGGGCAACGTGATTCCCGGTCACGGCGGCGTGCTGGACCGGATCGACGGCGTGCTGGCGGCGCTGCCGATCTTCGCGCTGGGCAAGGACATCTTCGGGTTCTGAGGCCAGTGAACACGCAACGCAGCAAAGCCGACACGGTGCGCACCATCGCCGTGCTCGGCGCCACCGGCTCGATCGGCGCCTCGGCGCTGGACGTGATCGCGCGTCATCCGCAGCGCCTGCGCGCCGGCGTGCTGGCGGCCGGGCGCAATGTCGACGCGCTGCTGGCGCTGTGCGCCACGCATCGCCCCGCCCATGCGGTGATCGCCGATCCCGACCTGTACCCGGCGCTGCGCGACGGTCTGCGCGCGGCCGGGCTGGCGACCCAGGCGCATGCCGGCGACGCCGCGCTGGACCAGCTGGTGGCCAGCGACGCCTGCGACAGCGTGGTCGCCGCCATCGTCGGCGCCGCCGGCCTCGCCTCGACCCTGGCCGCGGCCCGCGCCGGCAAGCGCCTGCTGCTGGCCAACAAGGAAGCGCTGGTGCTGGCCGGCGAGCTGGTCACGGCTGCCGCCGCGGCGGCCGGCGCCGAGATCATCCCGATCGACAGCGAGCACAACGCCATCTTCCAGTGCCTGCGTTCGCGCCAGACCGGTGCCGAAGTAAGGCGTGTGCTGCTGACCGCCTCCGGCGGTCCGTTCCGCGGCTGGGACCGCGCGCGCCTGCAGGCGGTGACCCCGGCGCAGGCCGTTGCGCACCCGAAGTGGTCGATGGGGCCGAAGATCTCCGTCGATTCGGCGACGTTGATGAACAAGGGCCTGGAAGTGATCGAGGCCCACCACCTGTTCGCGCTGGCGCCCGAGCGCATCGAGGTGCTGGTGCACCCGCAGAGCCTGGTGCATTCGCTGGTCGAGTTCATCGACGGCTCGACCCTGGCGCAGATGGGCCTGCCGGACATGCGCACCACCCTGGCGGTGGGCCTGGGCTGGCCGGACCGGATCGCCTCCGGGGTCGCCGGGCTGGACCTGCTGGCGCAGGGCCGGCTGGATTTCGAGGCGCCTGATCTGGACGCCTTCCCCTGCCTGGGCCTGGCCTGGCGCGCGATGCAGGCCGGCGGCAGCGCCCCGGCGATCCTGAACGCGGCCAACGAAGTGGCTGTTTCAGCCTTTCTTCAGGGCCGGATCGGTTTCCTATCGATTCCTGCGCTGGTCGAGAACGCCCTGACCGAGCTGCCTGCGGTCGCGGCCGATTCCCTGGACGCATTGCTGGCGGCGGATGCGCAATCGCGCAAGATCACCGAACTCGCCATTGCCCGCCAATTCGCCCATGCTTGATTCCCACGCCGCCATGAGCCACGCGCATGGGTAACTTCTTTGGCTCCATCTGGTGGATGCTGGTCAGCCTGGGCATCCTGGTGACCTTCCACGAGTTCGGCCATTTCTGGGTCGCCCGCCGCTGCGGGGTCAAGGTGCTGCGCTTCTCGGTGGGCTTCGGCAAGCCGCTGTGGTCGCGCTACGACCGCCACGGCACCGAGTTCGCGATCGCCGCGATCCCGCTCGGCGGCTACGTGAAGATGCTCGACGAGCGCGAGGGCGAGGTGGCCCCGGCCGAGCGATCGCAGGCCTTCAACAACAAGAGCGTGTGGCAGCGCATCGCCATCGTCGCCGCCGGCCCCATCGCCAACCTGATCCTGTGCGTGGCGCTGCTGTGGGCCATGTTCGTGATCGGCAAGCAGGACTACGCGCCCATCGTCGGCCGCGCCGAGGGCCTGGCCCAGCAGGCCGGGTTCCAGCCCGGCGAGCGCATCGTCCGCGTCGGCGACCGCGACGTCGCGACCTGGAGCGAGGCAGCCATGCAGCTGACGGTCGCCGCCATGGACCGCGAGGACGTGCCGGTGCAGACCGAGGACGCGCAGGACGGCGCCAGCCGCACCCATACCCTGCGCCTGTCGCAGCTGCCGGTCGGCTTCGACGAGCAGCAGGTGCCGGCCCTGTCCGGCCTGACCTGGCGCTTCACCCTGCAGCCGGCAGTCATCGCCAACGTCGCCGCCGGCTCGGCCGCCGACGGCGTGCTTCGCCCCGGCGACCGCGTGCTGGCGGTGGACGGCGCCCCGATCACCAGCGCCGACCAGGTTGCGCCACGGGTGCAGGCGCTGGGCCGCGACGGCGGCAACGGCCTGATCGAGGTCGAGCGCAACGGCGAGCGGCTGGCGCTGGAAGTCCATCTCAAGCCGACCGCCGGCCCCGGCGCGCCGAGCTGGAAGCTGGGCGTGGGCATCGGCGAGCAGCGCCGGCCGGCCTACGACGCCACCCTGCGCTACGGCCCGCTGGCGGCGATCCCGGTCGCCTTCCGCGAGACCGGCCGGCTGGCCGGCGACACCCTGGGCATCCTGCGCCGCATGCTGACCGGCGAGGCCTCGCTGAAGAACGTGTCCGGCCCGATCACCATCGCCAAGGTCGCCAACGTCTCGGCCAAGCAGGGCCCGGACTGGTTCCTGAATTTCCTGGCCCTGCTGTCGCTGAGCCTGGCGATCATGAACCTGCTGCCGATCCCGATCTTGGACGGCGGGCACTTGCTGTATTACCTTATCGAGTTGGTCAAGGGCAGCCCGCTGAGCGAGCGCGCCATGGCGGCAGGGCAGTTCGTGGGCCTGACGTTGCTGGCAGGACTGATGGGGTTGGCGTTCTACAACGACCTCTTCGGCCAGGCACTGCGATGACCCGCGCCGATCCACTCGACCCGCTGTCGTCTTGCGCCGGCGCCCATGCAACAACGATATCGACCTCTACCGGACGTGACATGACGAGATTTCCCACTCGCCGCCTGCTTGCCCTCGCCCTCGCCGCCAGCCTCAGCCTGCCGGCCATGGCCCAGGTAGCGGAGCCCTTCACCGCCAGCGACATCCGCGTCGACGGGCTGCAACGCATTTCGTCCGGCACCGTGTTCACCTACCTGCCGGTGGAACGCGGCGACAGCGTGGACGAGGCCAAGGTCGCCGAGGCGATCCGTGCGCTGTACCGCACCGGCTTCTTCGAGGACGTGCGCGTCGACCGCCAGGGCAACATCCTGGTGGTCACGGTCAAGGAACGTCCGGCGATCAACAAGCTGACCGTCACCGGCAACAAGGACATCAAGAGCGAGGAACTGCTCAAGGGCCTGTCCGACATCGGCCTCAGCGAGGGCGGCACCTTCGACCGGCTGAGCCTGGACCGGGTGACCCAGGAGCTGACCCGCCAGTACAACAACCGCGGCAAGTACAACGTCGAGATCACCCCGACGGTGAGCCCGCTGGACCGCAACCGCGTCGACGTGGCCATCGCGATCAAGGAAGGCAAGGCGGCCAAGATCCGCCACGTCAACCTGATCGGCACCGAGAAGTTCCTCAACCAGGACATCATGGAGAACTGGGAGTCGCGCGAGCACAATTGGCTGTCCTGGTACCGCCGCGACGACCAATACTCCAAGGAAAAGCTGTCCGGCGACCTGGAGAAGCTCAACTCCTGGTACCTGGACCGCGGCTACGTCGACTTCAGCGTCGACTCCACCCAGGTCGCGATCAGCCCCGACAAGCGCGACATGTACCTGACCGCCGGCATCACCGAAGGCGAGCAGTACAAGATCTCCGACATCAAGGTCACCGGCGACACCATCCTGCCGCAGGAAGAGATCGAGAAGCTGGTGATCCCCAAGCCGGGCGACACCTTCTCGCGCGCGCTGCTGGAATACAGCTCCGACGCGATCACCAACACCCTGAGCAACATCGGCTACGCCTTCGCCAAGGTCACCCCGATCCCGACCACCGACCGCGAGAAGCGCACGGTGGCGGTGAACCTGCAGGTGACCCCGGGTCCGCGCGTGTCGGTGCGGCGCATCGTGTTCCGCGGCAACACCCGCACCTCCGACGAAGTGCTGCGCCGCGAAATGCGCCAGTTCGAGGACACCTGGTACTCGCAGGCCGCGATCGACCGCTCCAAGATCCGCCTGCAGCGCCTGGGCTACTTCGAGTCGGTGGACGTGGAAACCCCGCCGGTGCCGGGCAGCAACGACAAGGTCGACGTGGTCTACAACGTCAAGGAGACCACCTCGGGCAGCTTCACCTTCGGCCTGGGCTACTCGCAGACCTACGGCGTCACCACCTCGGTGCAGCTGTCGCAGAACAACTTCCTCGGTGGCGGCAACCGCGTCTCGGTGGACGCCTCGCGCAGCAGCTACCAGGAGCGCTACGCGTTCTCCTACACCAATCCGTTCTTCACCGACGACGGGGTGTCGCTGGGCTACAACCTGTCGTGGCGCAAGCTGGACTACTCCGACTTCGGCACCGCGCAGTACAACAGCACCAATGGCGCGGCGCAGGTGATCTTCGGCGTGCCGATCACCGAGACCGACAGCGTCTCGCTGATGTTCGGCATCGACAGCAACCAGATCACCACCTACCCCGGCTTCACTCCGCAGGCGATCATCAACTACATCGATGCGATGGGGACCAAGACCTTCCACGCCTGGCGCAGCGAACTGGGCTGGGCGCGCGACACCCGCAACGACTACTTCATGCCAACCCGCGGCATGTACCAGCGCGTGGGCCTGGAAGCCACCCTGCCCGGCTCGACCGTGGAGTACTGGAAGCTCAACTACCAGATCTCCAAGTACTGGCCGATCTCGCCGGCGCTGGTGCTGAACACCCGTGCCGAATTCGGCTACGGCGACAGCTACGGCAGCGACGTCTCGCGCGACATCTGCGGTGTCACCGTGCCCGATGCGCAGGGCACGCCGGTCTACAACCCGCAGGCCTGCGACGGCACCAACCTGGTCCGCCGCGTCACCGCCTCGGGCCTGCCGTTCTACGAGAACTTCTACGCCGGCGGCACCAACTCGGTCCGCGGCTTCGAGGACAACACCCTCGGCCCGCGCTCGGAGGCCACCGCCTCGTACAGCCGCGGCCAGCCGCTGGGCGGCTCGTTCAAGACCGTGGGTTCGGCGGAAATGTACTTCCCGAAGCTGTTCGACAGCCCGTCGGCGCGCATTTCGGCGTTCGTGGACGTCGGCAACGTGTTCAACGGCGTGGACAATTTCAAGTCCAACGAACTGCGTGCCTCCACCGGCATCGCGTTGCTGTGGCGCGCGCCGGTCGGTCCGATCTCGATCAGCTATGCGGTTCCGCTGAAGAAGGAAGACAACGACGAGATCGAGCGTCTGCAGTTCACCTTTGGTGGTCAGTTCTAAATAACTGCCCACCCGCTGCCAGGGCGTTGCCCTGGCAGCCAGGTTTTCGCGACGCGAAAACCTGCTGGGGCTTGGCTTGCCTAATCCCCGCGCCTTCGGCGCGCCCCCTTTACCAAAGGGGCCTTTGCTCCAGCAGGCTGATCCTCACCTGTAGATTGATCGAGGCTGTTCGAGACGGTGTTGCGCGAGCGGGTCACGCGCCCTACGCGGCCGTACGTATGACCGTGTCGATGGCACACGGTAGAATCCCCCGGTGAATACTTCGACCTATACCGCTGACGAGATCGCCGAGCGTTTCGGCCTGCAGGTGCATGGCGACGGCAGCGTCGCGGTGCATGGCGTGGCCACGCTGGCGCAGGCCGGCCCGGGACAGCTCAGCTTCCTGGCCAATCCCCGCTATCGCGCACAACTGGCCGACAGCACCGCGGCGATCGTGGTGCTGCGCGCCCAAGACGCCGAGGCGGCGCCGGGCACGGCGCTGATCGCGCGCGATCCGTATGTCGCCTTCGCCAAGATCGCCGCGCTGTTCGATGTGGCGCCGGCGCGTCCGCCGGGCGTCCATCCCAGCGCCAGCATCGATCCCAGCGCACAGGTGGCGCCAACCGCGCACATCGGCGCCTTCGTCAGCATCGGCGCGCGCAGCGTGGTCGGCGATGGCTGCGTGATCGGCCCCGGCTGCGTGATCGGCGAAGACTGCCAGGTCGGCGCCGGCAGCGAACTGATCGCCCGCGTCACCCTGGTCACCCGGGTGCGCCTGGGCCAGCGCGTGCGCGTGCACCCAGGCGCGGTGCTCGGTGCCGACGGCTTTGGCCTGGCGATGGACGCCGGCCGCTGGATCAAGGTGCCGCAGCTGGGCGGGGTCAGCATCGGCGACGATTGCGAGATCGGCGCCAACACCTGCGTGGACCGCGGCGCGCTGGAAGACACCACCCTCGAAGAAGACGTGCGCCTGGACAACCTGGTGCAGGTCGCGCACAACGTGCACATCGGCGCGCACAGCGCCATCGCCGGCTGCACCGGCATCGCCGGCAGCGCCAAGATCGGCCGCTACGTGATGCTCGGCGGCGCGGTCGGCGTGGTCGGCCACCTGGAGATCTGCGACAAGGTCGTGGTCACCGGCAAGTCGGTCGTGCGCAACTCCATCCACGAGCCGGGCGAGTACTCGTCCGGCACCCCATTGACCGACAACCGCACGTGGCGCAAGAACGCCGCGCGCTTCAAGCAGCTCGATGCCCTGGCCCGTCGCATCCTGTCTGTCAGCAAGGAGAAGGAATGAGCCACGATCAGCCCCTGCCGGACATCGCCCAGATCCGCGCACTGCTCCCGCACCGCTACCCGTTCCTGCTGGTGGACAAGGTGGTCTCGCTGGATTTCGAGAACCGCCGGATCGTCGCGCACAAGAATGTGAGCATCAACGAGCCGTACTTCCAGGGCCATTTCCCGGGCCAGCCGATCATGCCGGGCGTGCTGATCATCGAGGCGCTGGCGCAGGCCGGCGGCATCCTGACCCAACTGGCGATGGGCCGCGACGCGCAGTCCAAGCTGTTCTACATGGTCAAGGTCGACAACGCCCGCTTCAGCGCCCAGGTGGTGCCCGGCGACGTGCTGGAGCTGCACGTGGAGATCAAGCGGGTGATCCGCAACATGGCGGTGTACTACGGCGAAGCCAAGGTCGACGGCAAGGTCGTGGCCTGCGCCGAAGTGCTGTGCGCCGGCACCCGCGAATGACCCTGGCAGGAGATCTGCGATGAGCGCCAACGCCCCTCTGATCCACCCGTCCGCCGTCATCGACCCTGCGGCGACGCTGGCGGCCGACGTGCGCGTCGGCGCCTTCACCGTGATCGGCGCCGAGGTGGAGATCGGCGAAGGTTGCGAGATCGGCTCGCATTGCAGCATCGTCGGCCCGACCCGGCTCGGCCGCGACAACCGCCTGGTCGGCCACGTCGCGCTCGGCGGCGACCCGCAGGACAAGAAGTTCGCCGGCGAACGCACCGAACTGGTGATCGGCGACCGCAACGTGATCCGCGAGTTCGTCACCATCAGCCGCGGCACCGGCAGCGGCGGCGGCATCACCCGCGTCGGCAGCGACAACTGGTTCCTGGCCTACACCCACGTCGCCCACGACTGCATCGTCGGCAACCACTGCGTGTTCTCCAACAACACCACCCTGGCCGGGCACGTGGAAGTGGGCGACCACGTGATCATCAGCGGCTTCGCCGGCGCGCATCAGTTCTGCCGGATCGGCGATCACGCCTTCCTCGGCATGGGCGCGCTGATCAACGGCGACGTGCCGCCGTTCACCATGGTCGGCGGCAATTCGCTGGGGCGCCCGCGCGGCATCAACAGCGAAGGCCTGAAGCGCCGCGGCTTCGATCCCGAGCGCGTGGCCGCGATCAAGCGCGCCTACCGCGCGCTGTACGTTGCCGGCCTGCCGCTGGCCGAGGCCAAGCACCAGCTGGCGGTGCTGGCCGAAGGCAGCGAGGACGTGCGCGCGATGCTGGAATTCATCGAATCCAGCGAGCGGCCGTTGTTGCGATGACGGCCGCGAATGGGGAATCGGGAATGGGGAATGGGAAGAGCGGTCGCCCGCCCGGACCGGGCTCCGCTGTTGCTTCAACCATTCCCCATTCCCCACTCCCGATTCCCGGCGCAGCAAAGCTGCGCATCGCCCTGGTCGCCGGCGAAGCCTCCGGCGACCTGCTGGGCGCGGGGCTGATCGAGGCGCTGCGCGCGCGCTACCCCGACGCCGAGTTCGCCGGGGTCGGGGGCGAGGCGATGCGCCAGGCCGGTTGCCAGACCTGGTTCGACGCCAGCGAGCTGGCGGTGATGGGCCTGCTGGAAGTGCTGCGGCACCTGCCGCGCCTGCTGAAGCTGCGCCGCGCGCTGCGCGAGCGGCTGCTGGCCTGGCGCCCGGACGTGTTCGTCGGCATCGACGCCCCCGATTTCAATCTCGGCGTGGAGCGCTGGCTGAAGCAGCGCGGGCTGCGCACCGTGCATTACGTCAGTCCGTCGGTGTGGGCCTGGCGCGAGCAGCGCGCGGCCAAGATCGGCGCCAGCGCCGACCGGGTACTGTGCCTGTTCCCGATGGAGCCGCCGATCTACGCCAGGCACGGCGTGGACGCGCGCTTTGTCGGCCACCCCATGGCCGACGCGATCGCGCTGCACGAAGACCGTGGCGCGGCGCGCGCGGCCCTCGGCGTGGCCTCCGACATGCCGGTGCTGGCGGTGCTGCCGGGCAGCCGCCTGGGCGAGATCGGCAAGCTCGGCGACACGTTCTTCGCCGCCGCCGCGCGGGTGCTGCAGCAGCTTCCGAACGCGCGCGTGCTGGTGCCGGCCGCCAATGCCGCGTGCAAGACGCTGATCGCCGAGCAACTCGCGCGCTCGGCCTTGCCGCCGGCCGCCACCCAGGTGCTGGACGGCCAGGCGCGCGCCGCGCTGCTGGCCGCCGACGCGGTACTGCTTGCCTCCGGCACCGCGACCCTGGAAGCGATGCTGGTGAAGCGGCCGATGGTGGTCGGCTACAAGGTCGCCCCGCTCACCTACCGCATCGTCAAGGCGCTTGGGTTGCTGAAGGTAGACCGCTACGCCCTGCCCAATATCCTCGCCGGCCATGACCTGGCGCCGGAGCTGATGCAGGACGCCTGCACCCCCGACGCGCTGGCCACCGCGCTGCTGCACTGGCTGCGCGATCCGCAGGCGGTGGCGGCGCTGCAGCCCGAATACGAACGCCTGCATCTGCTGCTGCGCCAGGACGCCTCGGCGCGGGCGGCCGATGCGGTGCTCGAGTTGCTTGAGAGCCGGGAGTCGGGAGTGGGGATTCGGGATTCGAGAGAAGCAAAGGCATGAAGCGCCCAGACTCCCCATCGCCGCAGCAGGAGCTGCTCTGCGAATCCCCACTCCCCAATCCCCAATCCCGGCTCTACGCCGGCGTCGACGAAGCCGGCCGCGGACCCCTCGCGGGGCCGGTGGCGGTGGCGGCGGTGGTGTTCGATCCGGCGCGCACCCGCATCAACGGGCTAGACGATTCCAAACAGTTGACCGCGGCGCGGCGGGAGACGCTCTATGCGCGCATCGTCGAGCGTGCGCTGGCCTGGCAGGTGGTGCTGATCGAGGCCGAGGAGATCGACCGCCTGAACATCTACCAGGCGACCATGCTGGGCATGCGCCGCGCGGTCGAGGGCGTGGCGCACGTGGCCGGCTTCGCCCGTATCGACGGCAACCGGGTGCCCAAGGGCCTGCCCTGCGCCGCCGAGGCGTTGGTCGGTGGCGACGGCCTGGACCGCGCGATCATGGCCGCCTCGATCGTCGCCAAGGTCACCCGCGACCGGATCATGCAGCGCCTGCACGACGAACACCCGCACTACGGCTTCGACCTGCACAAGGGCTACGCCACCCCGGCGCACCTGGCCGCGCTGGCCGCGCACGGCCCCTGCGTCCACCACCGGCGCAGCTTCGCGCCCGTGCGGATGGCCCTGGAGGGCCGGGATTCGGCAGTGGGGATTGGGGATTCGTTGGAGTCGCTGCAGCTCGCGTAGGACGTTCAGCGGAATCCCGGGCAATCGCGCGCACTCAACGCCCAGTGAGACCGCAACGAATCCCCAATCCCCACTCCCGAATCCCCGCCTCCACCTGTCAAGCCTTGCCCGGCTCGCCCCCCGCCGCTACCCTGCCCGGGCATCGCTCTGGTTCCGCATGTCCACTTCCCGCTTCGCCCATCTGCACATCCACACCGAGTTCTCGCTGGCGGATTCGACCATCCGTGTGCCCGAGAAACCGGATCAGGCTGACCCGAAGAAAGCCAAGCAGGCCAACCTGCTCAGCCGCGCGGTGGAGCTGGACCTACCCGCGCTGGCGGTCACCGACCTCAACAACCTGTTCGCGCTGGTCAAGTTCTACAAGGCCGCCGAGGGCGTGGGCATCAAGCCGATCGCCGGCGCCGACCTGCTGATCGCCGACGGCACCCAGGCGCCGTGGCGGCTGACCGTGCTGTGCCGCAACCGCGACGGCTACCTCAGCCTGTCGCGTCTATTGACCCGCGCCTGGCTGGAAGGCCACCGCAACGAAGGCGGCGTGGCGCTGCGCCCGGAATGGCTGCAGACCGGCAGCGACAACCTGTTCGCCCTGGCCGGCCGCGAGAGCCTGGCCGGGCGCCTGGCCAGCGAAGGCCGCCACGACCTGGCCGAGCAGCAATTGGCCGACTGGCAGCGCATCTTCGGCGACGGCCTGCACCTGGAACTGACCCGCACCGGCCGCGACGGCGAGGAGGCGTTCAACCAGTTCGCCCTGCACGCGGCCGGCACCCGCGGCCTGCCGGTGGTCGCCAGCAACGACGTGCGCTTCCTGTACGCCAGCGACTTCGCCGCGCACGAGGCGCGCGTGTGCATCTCCTCCGGCCGCGTGCTCGACGATCCCAAGCGCCCGCGCGACTACAGCGACCAGCAGTACCTGAAGTCGGCCGAGGAAATGGCCGCGCTGTTCGCCGACATCCCCGACGCGATCGACAACACGCTGGCGCTGGCACAACGCTGCAACATCGAGATGCAGCTGGGCACCTACTTCCTGCCCGCCTACCCGGTGCCCGACGACGAGACGCTGGACAGCTGGATCCGCAGCCAGTCGCGCGACGGCCTGGCCGCGCGCCTGGAAAAGAATCCGCTGGCGCCCGGCAAGACCCGCCAGGACTACGTGGACCGGCTCGAGTTCGAGCTGGACACCATCATCAAGATGGGCTTCCCCGGCTACTTCCTGATCGTGGCCGACTTCATCCAGTGGGGCAAGAACCAGGGCATTCCGATCGGCCCGGGCCGCGGTTCCGGTGCCGGCTCGCTGGTGGCGTGGGCGCTGCAGATCACCGACCTGGATCCGCTGCCGTACAACCTGCTGTTCGAGCGCTTCCTCAACCCGGAACGCGTGTCGATGCCCGACTTCGACATCGACTTCTGCATGGATCGCCGCGACGAGGTGATCGACTATGTGGCGCGCAAGTACGGCCGCGACCGGGTCAGCCAGATCATCACCTACGGCACCATGGCGGCAAAGGCGGTGGTGCGCGACTGCGGCCGCGTGCTCGGCTTCCCGTACGGCCTGGTCGACGGCGTCGCCAAGCTGATCCCCAACATCCTCGGCATCACGCTGAAGGATGCGATGGGCGAAGGCAAGGACAGCGAGATGGCCTCGCCGGAGCTGATCCAGCGCTACCAGGCCGAGGACGACGTCCGCGACCTGATGGACCTGGCGCGGCAGCTCGAGGACCTGACCCGCAACGCCGGCAAGCACGCCGGCGGCGTGGTGATCGCGCCGACGCCGCTGTCGGACTTCTGCCCGCTGTTCGCCGAACACGACGTCGACAACTTCGGCAAAAACCCGGTCACCCAGTTCGACAAGGACGACGTCGAACAGGTCGGCCTGGTCAAGTTCGACTTCCTCGGCCTGCGCACCCTGACCATCATCGATTGGGCGGTGAAGGCGATCAACGTGCGCCACGCGCGCGCCGGCATCCCGCCTGTGGAGATCGCCGCGATCCCGCTCGACGACGCGCCGACCTACAAGGGCATCTTCGCCTCGGGCAACACCGGCGCGGTGTTCCAGTTCGAATCCTCGGGCATGCGCCGGCTGCTGAAGGACGCACGCCCCGACCGCTTCGAGGACCTGATCGCGCTGGTGTCGCTGTACCGCCCCGGCCCGATGGACCTGATCCCCGACTTCAACGCGCGCAAGCACGGGCAGCAGGAGATCGTCTATCCCGATCCGCGCACCGAAGCGATCCTGCAGGACACCTACGGCATCATGGTGTACCAGGAGCAGGTGATGCAGATGGCGCAGATCGTCGGCGGCTACTCGCTGGGCGGCGCCGACCTGCTGCGCCGCGCGATGGGCAAGAAGGTGCCGGCGGAAATGGCCAAGCACCGCGAGATCTTCCGCGAGGGCGCGGCCAAGGGCGGCGTCGGCGAGGCCAAGGCCGACGAAATCTTCGACCTGATGGAGAAGTTCGCCGGCTACGGCTTCAACAAGTCGCACGCCGCCGCCTATGCCCTGGTCAGCTACCAGACCGCGTGGCTGAAACGCCACTACCCGGCCGAGTTCATGGCGGCCACGCTGTCCTCGGACATGGACAACACCGACAAGGTGGTCGGCTTCCTCGACGAGGTGCGCAACCTCGGCCTGACCGTGCTGCCGCCGCGCATCAACGCCTCGGCCTACATGTTCGAAGCGGCCACCCCGGACACCATCCAGTACGGCCTGGGCGCGATCAAGGGCGTGGGCCGCGGCGCCTGCGAGGCGATCGTGGCCGAGCGCGAGCGCGGCGGCGAATACGCCTCGCTGCTGGATTTCTGCACCCGCGTCGAATCGGCCAAGCTCAACAAGCGCACGCTGGAAGCGATGATCAACGCCGGCGCGATGGATGGGCTGGGCAGCAACCGCGCCACGTTGATGCTGCAGTTGCCGGAGGTGATGAAGGCCACCGAGCAGATGGCGCGCGAGCGTGCCTCCGGGCAGAACTCGCTGTTCGGCGGTGCCGACACCAGCGCCCCGGCGCTGCGCCTGGACCTGCCGGAGAGCAAGGAATGGCCGCTGGGCCAGTTGCTGGCCGGCGAGCGCGAGACGTTGGGCTTCTACCTCAGCGGCCATCCGTTCGACCCGTACCGCGACGAAATGCGCGAACTGGTCGGCTGCGACCTGAGCGCGCTGGAGAAGATCTGCGCACAGTCCGGCGGCGGCCGCAGTGGCGGCGGCGATGGCGAGAAGCGCGCCTGGCGTCCGGAGGTCAGCGCGATCCTCGCCGGCCAGGTGGTCGGCGTGCGTCGCAAGGGCGACAGCCAGGTGTTCGTGCAACTGGAGGACGGCCGCGGCCGCATCGAGTGCAGCGCGTTCTCCGACGCCATCGCCGAGTTCGGCCACCTGCTGACCCGCGACCGCATCCTCATCGTCAAGGGCGGCGTGCGCGAGGACGAATTCAACGGCGGCTACGCGATGCGCATCCGCCAGTGCTGGGACTACGAACAGATCTGCACGCACCACGCGCAGCGCCTGTCGCTGCGCCTGGACCTGCGCCAGCGCAGCGCCTGGCCGCGCATCGACGGCCTGCTCGCCCGCCACCGCCCGGGCAAGACGCCGTTGCGCCTGGACCTGCTGCTGCAGTCGGCGCAGGGCGGCATCGCCGGCATGCTCGACCTCAACGGCAGCCACTCGGTGCGCGTGGATCCGCAGCTGCTGGACGCCTTGCGCGGCGACCCGGCGGTGCGCGCGGTGAAGGTCAAGTACAGCCCGCCTTGGGCGAGCTGACCCGCGCTGCAAGCCGAATCTACCGTCTCTTTTTTCCCTACGTTCTGGATATCCGCGTGCGCTTTTTGCTTCTGTCCTGCTGCATTCTGTTGTTGACTGCCTGCGGCAAGGGTCCGCAAACCTTCCGCTTCGACAATCCGACCGGGCAGGCCTTGCCGATCCAGGTCGATGGACACTCGCACAGCATCCCCGCACATGCCGAACTGGCCCTGGAACTGGCGCCGGGCGCGCACACCCTGCAGACCGCGCAGCTCGGACGCGTGCCCTTCACCGTGTACGCCGATCACGACGGCGCCCTGGTCAACCCCACTCTGTCGGATTACTACTGGGTCGACGAGGTCTACTGGACCAGCACCGCCCGTCCGCGCGAGTTTCAGGGCGATGCGGTGGTCGAGGTGCGGGGCGTGGCACTGAAAGGCCGCTACGGGCAAGTCCACGACTTGTTCATCGTCAAGGACTGGGACTTCGACGTGCATACCCCATTCCCCGAGAACGCCGTCGGCGCAGTCGACAGCAGCGGCGGCCGGCGCATGCGCAAGATTTTCGCGCCCGACGACTTCGTCGCCTACGTCGAGAGCAGCCACGATGCCCCTGGCTATGTCGCGGCGCATCAGCCGCGCGATTGGCAGCCGCCGCAGCGCCGGGTCACGCCCGCGGCCGAACGCCTGCCGGCCTTGCCGCCAGTGATGGAGGCGCACGCCGGGCCGCTGCGCGCGCTGGTCAATGCCTACCTGCATGCGACCGATCCGGCCGAGCAACAGCGCCTGCGCAAGACCTACGTATCCACGCAGATCGACTTTACCCATGCCACCGCGCGCCTGTTCAGCGGCCTGTCGGTGGACGACAACAAACGCGTCAACGCCTTCGTCGAGGGCGTCAGCCAGATCATGACCAGCCCCGCGCTGGTGACCGGCCCCTGAGCCGAGTCACCGGACGGCCGCGTACGGGTCGCCACGCGGCATTCGGCTAAACTCCACCACATTCACGTTCACCACGGCGTCCAATGAACCCGAACTACCTCGACTTCGAGCAACCCATCGCCGATCTGGAAGCCAAGATCCAGGAACTGCGCAACGCCAGCACCGGCCCGGCGGTCAACGTCGACGCGGAGGTGGGCGCGCTGGAGGACAAGCTGCGGGTGCGTACCGCGCAGATCTTCCGCGACCTGTCCTCGTGGCAGATCTCGCAACTGGCGCGGCATCCGCAGCGCCCGTACACGCTGGACTACATCAATGTGTTCTGCGACGAGTTCCAGGAGCTGGCCGGCGACCGCGCGTTCGCCGACGACAAGGCCATCGTCGGCGGCCTCGGCCGCATCGACGGCCGCGCGGTGGTGATCATCGGCCACCAGAAGGGCCGCGACACCAAGAGCAAGATCGCACGCAATTTCGGCATGCCGCGTCCGGAGGGCTATCGCAAGGCGCTGCGCCTGATGAAGCTGGCCGAACGCTTCAAGCTGCCGCTGCTGACCTTCATCGACACCCCCGGCGCCTACCCCGGCATCGGCGCCGAGGAGCGCGGCCAGAGCGAGGCGATCGCACGCAACCTGCTGGAGATGGCCGAACTGAAGGTGCCGGTGATCTGCACCGTGATCGGCGAAGGCGGCTCCGGCGGCGCGCTGGCGATCGGCGTGGGCGACCGCACCCTGATGCTGGAGTACGGCACCTACTCGGTGATCTCGCCGGAAGGCTGCGCCTCGATCCTGTGGAAGGACGCGTCCAAGGCCAAGGACGCCGCCGAACAACTCGGCCTGACCGCCAAGCGCCTGTCCGCGCTGGGCCTGGTCGACAAGGTGATCCGCGAACCGATCGGCGGAGCCCACCGCAACCCGACGCAGATGGCCAAGCGCCTGAAGGCGGTCCTGCTCAACGAACTGGACGCGCTGGAACAGCTGCCGATCGAGCAACTGCTGCAGAAGCGCTACGAGCGCCTGCGCGGCTACGGCGCCTACGAGACGGCGTGAGCGCAGCGGCGTCGCCGCTGCGGGGGAATCGGGAAACGGGAATGGGGAATCGGAAAAGCCGCTGGCAGCTGCGCAGTTCCAAGCAGCGCCAGATCGGCGAGTGAGAGACGGGAGGAGCGGTCACCCGCTTTTCCGATTCCCGTTTCCCCATTCCCCATTCCCAGCTCCAATCAAAACGGCTTGGCCAACACCAGCCAGATCACCACCAGCAGTCCGAGCACCGGCAGTTCGTTGAACAGGCGCAGCGCGCGCGAGGAGGGCAGCGGCTGTGCCTGGCCCACGCGCTTGAGCCAGCGGCCGGTGAAGATGTAGTAGGCCAGCATCAGCGCCACCAGGCCGAGCTTGGCGTGCAGCCAGCCGCTGTGGCCGGGCGCGACCATGGTCGGGAAGTCCGGCAGCACCTTGTAGCCCAGCCACAGGGTCAGCCCCAGCAGCAGCGCCAGGCCGAACATGCTGTGGCCGAAGCGGTACAGGCGCCGCCCCATCAGCGCCAGGCGTTCCTGCACCTGCGGCTGGCCCGCGCTCTCGGCGACGTTGACCAGGATCCGCGGCAGGTAGAACACCGCCGCCATCCATGCGATCACGAACAGCAGATGCAGGGACTTGATCCACAAATAGAGTTGCATGCGCTGGCTCCGGGTCGCTGGCGTAGGATGTGCGGCCATTTTCGCCGATTCGTCCGGCGCCCGCACGGATCACACGCGCTCATGAGCAAACAGTACGACGCCGACTACTTCCAGCGCTGGTATCGCCGCGACGGCATCGGCGATGCCGCGCGCCTGACGCGCAAGGTCGCCCTCGCCGTGGCCCAGGCCGAGTACTACCTGGAACGGCCGATCCGCAGCGTGCTCGACATCGGCTGCGGCGAAGGCGCCTGGCGCGCGCCGCTGCTGAAGTTGCGGCCGAAGCTGCGCTATCTCGGCTTCGACAGCAGCGACTACGCGGTCGCCCGCTATGGCCGCCACCGCAACCTGCACCCGGCGCGCTTCGGCGATTTCGCCTGGCTGCGGCCGTGTGCGCCGGTGGACCTGCTGGTGTGCTCGGACGTGCTGCACTACGTGCCCAGCCGCGAGTTGCGCCAGGGCCTGCCCGGCCTGGTGGAGTTGTGCGGCGGCGTGGCGTTCCTGGAGACCTTCGCCGCCGAAGACGACTTCGACGGCGACCACGCCGGCTTCCAGCCGCGCGCGGCGCGTTGGTACCGGCGCCAGTTCGGTGCGCTCGGGCTGCGCCCGGTAGGCAGTCATTGCTGGCTGGCGCCAGCGTTGGCGGGGGATGCGGCGGCGCTGGAGACGATTGGTCTGGTGCCCCATTAAGGTGCAAACAGCGCGGATGCGCTATGCTGCACGGCAGCATACGCTCAGGATGGAAACGCCGGCATGCTCTACCAGTGGCACGAACTGACCCGTAACCTGCTCGCCCCCTGGGTGCACCAGGCCGAAGCCAACGCCAAGATCTTCTCCGATCCCAACAGCCTGTGGTCGACGCTGCCAGGCGCCGAGCGCCTGGCCGCCAGCAACGAGCTGATGCACCGCCTCGGCAAGGACTACGAGAAGCCGGCCTGGGCGCTGGACCATGTCGAGGTCGACGGCCACGCGCTGCCGATCGTCGAACAGGAAGTGCTGCGCAAGCCGTTCTGCCGCCTGCTGCGCTTCAAGCGTTTCAGCGACGACGCCAAGGTCGTGGACGGCCTCAAGAAGCAGCCGGCCGTGCTGGTGGTGGCGCCGCTGTCCGGCCACCACGCCACGCTGCTGCGCGACACCGTGCGCACCTTGCTGCGCGATCACAAGGTCTACGTCACCGACTGGATCGACGCGCGCATGGTGCCGCAGGCCGAAGGCGACTTCGGGCTGGACGACTACGTGCGCTACGTGCAGGACTTCATCCGCCACATCGGCGCCGAGTCGCTGCACGTGATGAGCGTGTGCCAGCCGACCGTGCCGGTGCTGGCCGCGGTGTCGCTGATGGCCGGGCGCGGCGAGACCACGCCGCGTTCGCTGGTGATGATGGGCGGCCCGATCGACGCGCGGCGCAGCCCCACCGAGGTCAACAACCTGGCCACGCGCAATCCGCTGTCCTGGTTCGAGCACAACGTCATCCACACCGTGCCGCCGTCATACCCGGGCCACGGCCGCGAGGTCTATCCGGGCTTCCTGCAGCACATCGGCTTCCTGGCGATGAACCCGAGCCGGCACTTCATGTCGCACTGGGATTTCTACGCCAACCTGGTCAAGGGCGACCTGCAGGACGCCGAGGCGCACCGCCGCTTCTACGACGAGTACAACGCGGTGCTGGACATGCCGGCCACCTACTACCTGGACACCATCCGCGTGGTGTTCCAGGAGTTCCTGCTGCCGCGCGGCGAATGGGTGATCGACGGCGAACGCGTCGATCCGGCCGCGATCCGCGACACCGCGCTGCTCAGCATCGAAGGCGAGCTGGACGACATCTCCGGCCTGGGCCAGACCGCGGCCGCGCAGGACCTGTGCACCGGCATTCCCGCCGCGCGCCGCCAGCATCTGGAAGTGCAAGGCGCCGGTCATTACGGCATCTTCAGCGGCCGCCGCTGGCGCGACATCGTGTATCCGCAAGTGCGCAGCTTCATCGCCGCCAACGCCGCTGCCAGCCGCGCGCCGGCGGCCGGCAACGTCACCCCGCTCAAGCGCCGCGGCAGCCGCAAGGCCGGCTGAGCCGGTAATGTCCGCGGCCGGCAGTCGCCGGCCGCGGCACCTCGTCATTGCCCCGCGCTGTGCACCAGCAAGTGCTTTGCCAGCAGGCCATGCAGCTTGCCGACCGCGCGCGCCAGGTGCAGCGTAGCGAACAGCAGCACGATGCCCAGCGCGCTCCACACCGGCAGCAGCCACGGCGCGCTTTCGATGAGGTTCCCGTCGACGAACATCGCATTGAACTGCTGCGGCAGGAAGAACCCCAGCGGCGCCGCCGCGAGCGCCAGCCCAATACTCAGCAGGGTGATGAACACGCTGAAGTAGAAGGTGCCCAGCGGCAGCATCAGCAGGAAGTACAGCATCGTGGTCCAGGTGCGCGCATCGGTGAACATCTGCCCGATGCGCCGCAGCCAGGGTTGTGCGCGCTCGCTGTACAGCGGCCGCCGCGGCATGCGTTCGCCCAGCAGCACTTCCACGATGCGCCCTTCCACCAGCGACAGCACGCGCACCGAGCCGAAGAACAGCACCAGCAACGGCACGCCGATGATCAGCACCAGCATGCCCAGCGACACGCTGGCCCCGGTCACCACCCAGGTGAAGTAGAAGATGCCGGTGACCAGCGACAGCAGCATGTAGAAGAGCGCGCCGTAGGCGCGCGGGTCGGCGGCCACGCCAAAGAAGCGGCCGAGCAACGACTTGCGCTTCGGCGGCGCCGGCGGCTTCAGCGCGCGGTTCACCGTCACCTCCGTCTCACGGTAGATCTCGGCCACCTCATCCGGCGCACCGTAGCTGCCGGCCACGCCGGCGATGACCTCGGCCTCGCTCTTGCCCGGCTGCTCGGCCAGCTCCGAACGCAGGTATTCCTCCGCGTCGTACAGCGCGTCCTGGACCAGCGCCGGGTCGGCGCCGGCCAGCGCCGCGCGCAGTTGCGCCAGGTAGTCGGGAATGGTGGTCGGCAAGGGCCGCGGTGCGGTGTGTGCGCTGCTCATTCTGAAATCCCCTTCAGCACGGAATCGACGGAATCGCGGGTGGCGCGCCACGCCGCGGCCCATTGCCGCAGCGTGGTCAGGCCCGCCGCGGTGATGTGGTAGTAACGCCGCGGCGGCCCGGCCACCGACGGCTCGACATGGCTGGACAGCAGGCCAGCCGCCTCCAGGTTGCGCAGCACCGGGTACAGCGCGCTCTGCTTGCCGCTGAGCACGCCCTCGCCCACCTGCTCCAGGCGCTTGGCGATCAGGTAGCCGTACAGCGGCGCCTCGGCCGCGGCCAGCACCGCCAGCAGGGCCAGCGACACCGTGCCGGCGCTCAGCTCCTTCTGGAACTTCTTCAGTTGTGCATCCGGCTCGACCATGGCGCCCTCGCTAGGTTGAGATAGATACTAGTACCGAGTTCGACATAGTCCCTGTGCCGTTGGTCATGCCTGCCTCGCCTGCCCGCCACCGGTGCGACAAACGATTCGACAACACCGCGCTGACTACACTCGGAAGACTTCTTTCTCGCATGCCATCCAGGAGGTCACGCATGAGTTCGACGCCCGCCACCCCACAGCCCGGGCAGGCCACCGACGCCAGCTTCGCCGGATCCGGCAACCAGTTCTCGGTCGGCGGGGTCAAGCGCGACCCGGCGGCCGGCTCGGGTTCGCTCGAGTACAGCCGCACGGCCGCAGAGGCCAAGTACGGCCCGCTGGAATACGCGGTGGTGCATACCGGCAAGGTCGGCGCCGGCCGCAAGGAGGAAGACGGCAAGACCACGTTCAATGTCGAGATGGAGTTCACCCAGGGCCATCGCATCCAGGGCGACTTCAAAGCCGGGCGCCTGGCGGCCGACGGCAGCCTGACCCAGGCCACCGGCGAGCGCGGCCGCTACGAGGTCAGGCTGCCCGGCGCGGCCACGGCCGACGCCGCTGCGCGGGTGAATCCCTTCGATCCCACGACCATCCCGGAAGGCGGCCGCGTCAGGCTCGATGGCCAGGTATTCGCCAAGACCTCGATGGAGGCCGCGTTCCGCGGCTTCGCCACGTCCAGCGAACGCACCGACGCGGCCGGCATGAGCTATGCGGTGGAGCGCCTGGACGCCGACCGCGTCCGCGTCGCGGTCGGCCCGACCCAGGCGGTGGAGCGTCTGGAGGCGGTGGGGCTGAAGACCGACATCGCCCAGGCCATGCTCGGCCGGCAGGACGCGCTGGGTCAGGCGACCATGCGCACCGCCACCTTCGATCTGCGCGAGCCGCAGGCGCAGGCCGCCTATCGCACGTTCCTGGCCAGCGGCCGACTCGCCGCCGACGTGCCCGGCGTCGGCGACGTGCAGAAGGTCGAAAGCCTGACCATGAGTTCGGAGACCCGCGCCCAGCTCGGCCTGGGTCCGTTCAAGGCCGAACTGGGCGGCCAGCGCAACAGCGGCGAGAACGTGCGCACCACCTATGCCGATGGCAGTTCCAGCGTGGTCGGCAAGGTGCAGTACGCCGGCAACGTGCCGATGACCCTGACCCGTCAGTTCGATCCGGCGGGCAAGGAGCGCGTGGACGAGCGCAGCTACCAGTTCACCTTCGACAAGGTCGACCACAACCAGGCGCAGCTGCTCAACGCCGCGCTGACGGGCAAGGACACCGCCTCGGCCGATACGCCGATCGCGGCCGGCCAGAACGCCACCCTGCGCTTTTCCGAACAGCAGATGGACGCGCTGCGCCAGCAGTATCAGCGTGCCGCCCAGGCCAGTCCGATGACCGCGCACGAGGCCGCCCAGTATGAAAAACAGAGTCCGCAGGACTTCGCAATCGGGCTGGCGCGAAACCTGGGCAATTCCCAGTACGGCCTGAGCGAGCGCCTGTTTCGCGTGGCCAGCAGCGCCGGCGGCACGCCGGGCGGCGACCTGGTGCGCATCGACGCGCAGGTCGAGCGCGCCGACCAGCCATCACCGTCGGCGCCCGCGCGCTCCGCCCCTAGCACGGGCACCGCGCCCGATGCGCATGCCGTCGCCGATCCGCAGCAGCAGGCGATGCAGCAGGCGATCGCGAGCAAGCTCAGCCCCTACGATGCCAACGTCGCCAGCAGCCTGCTGCTGGCGGCCAGGCGCGACGGCCTGACCCAGGTCGATCACATCCTGCGCAACGACAACGGACGCGTGTTCGCGGTGCAGGGCGATCCCATGTCCGGCGACAAGCGGGTGGCCTACGTGGACGCCGCGCAGGCCGCGACCATCCCGGCCGCCGAAAGCGCCAGGCAACTGGCCGCGCTGCCGCCGGCCCCAAGCCAGGCGCCGGTGCAGGAGGCGCAGGAACCGCAGCGGCGCGCGCTGTCGTAGGCGGCACTGCCGGCGGCACGGCGGTCGCGCCATGCCGCCGGCGCATTGGCAGCGGCCGCCGCTTCGGTGAGAATCGAGCGCTCACCGACCGGGCCGCCCTCATGCCGCTGCGCACTTCCCTGCTCGCCCTCGCGTTGTCGCTGTCCACCTTCGCCGCGGCGGCAGGGGCGCCGCCGCCGGCCGTGCCGTACCGCAGCCCGCAACAGATCCTGGATGCCTCCAAGCCCAGCGACTGGCGCACCCTGGATCCGGCGAACACGCTCTACCTGGAACTGGAGACCGGCCGCGTGATCATCGAGCTGGCGCCGGCGTTCGCGCCGCAGCACGTCGGCAACATCCGCACCCTTGCCCACGAGCACTTCTGGGACGGCCTGAGCATCTACCGCTCGCAGGACAATTTCGTGGTGCAGTTCGGCGACCCCGATGGCGAGGAGCCGGGCAAGGCCAAGTCGCTGGGCAGCGCCAAGACCCACCTGCCGGCCGAATTCCAGCGTCCCGCCGCGGGGCTGGCGTTCCAGCCCCTGCCCGACCGCGATGGCTGGGCGCCGCAGGTGGGCTTCGTCGACGGCTTCCCGGTGGCGCGCGATCCCAAGGCCGGCACCGCCTGGCTGGCGCACTGCTACGGCACGCTCGGCGCCGGCCGCAACAACGATGAGGACAGCAGCATCGGCGCCGAACTGTACGTGGTCACCGGACAGTCGCCACGGCAGTTGGACCGCAACATCACCGTGGTCGGCCGCGTGGTCAAGGGCATGGAACTGCTCAGCGTGATCCCGCGCGGGCCGGACCCGATGGGCTTCTACGAAAAACCCGAGCAGCGCACGCCGATCCGCGCGATCCGCCTGGCCAGCGACGTGCCGGAAGCCGAACGTACCCCGCTGCAAGTGTTGCGCACCGACACCCGCACCTTCCGCGAAGTCGCCGAAGCGCGGCGCAACCGCCGCGACGCGTTCTACAAGCGCCCGGCCGGGCACATCGACCTGTGCAACGTGCCGCTGCCGGTGCGCACGCCGCGGCAGTAGCGTATTCCGCGCGACGCTGCGCGCTCAGGCGCCGCCGGCAGCGCGCCGTTGCGGCTGCTGCGCGTGCAGGAAGCGGGTGAACAGTTCGCGCGGCTGCTCCACGTCGCACTCGGTCAGCAGCATGGCGATGTTGCCGCGGTGGAAGGCGCCGTGCGCGAGCACGTGGAACAGCATTTCCTGCCGGCTCATGCTGCCGGCGTCGCCATCGGTGAAACGGAACGCGAGCGTCTGCTGCAAGGCGGGCGCGTCGAGCCGGGCGACGTAATCGGCATACCATCGGTCCGATTCGGTCACGGCCGCGCCCAGCGCCACCAGTTCCGGCGTCTGCGGCGTGTTGCTCGCGGTGAACGCATGCGTGCCGCCCTGCAGATGCGCGGCGAAGATCCGGTCCACCACGTAGGTGTGGTTCAACAGCCGGATCGCGCGCTCCCGCTGCGCCGGAAACGCATCGCCGTCGATCTGCGCCAGCGCCTGCAGCAGTTCGGCGTTGGCCCAGGCCTTGAAGGCGAACTGCGATGCAAGCAGGGAATCGGTCATTGCGTCGTTCTCCAGGCCAGAAGGCGTGTGCCACACGGCGATTAGGGCGCGCCGGTACGTGGCCAGCTCGGGCATCTTCGCGTACGTTGCCGCGGCGCTGCTACCGCGCGCGCTGGCTGAAGGCGACGCTGCCCAGGATCAGCATACCGGCCAGCAACATGGTCCAGGTCAGCGGTTCGCCGAGCAGCGCCCAGGCCAGCAGCGCGCCGAACACCGGCACAAGGTAGGTCACCGTCGACGCGCGCGCCGGGCCGATGCGCTGGATCAACCGGTAGTACAACAGGAACGCCAGCCCGGTACACAGCACGCCCAGACCGCCGGCGCAGGCCCAGGCGACGGCCGACACCGGGGCGGCCGGCCAATGCGTCCAGGCCAGCGGCGCCAGCAGCAAGGCGCTGCAACCCAGGGTGGACGCGGCGGAAGCGGCCGGCGGCAGATCGCTCATGTGCCGCTTCACCAGACTGTAGCCGATGCCGTACAGCAACGAGGCGGTGGTGCCGGCCAGCGCGGCGGGTCCCACGCTGATGCCGGCCGACTTGCCGGTGGCCAACACCACGATGCCGGCGAAGCCGATCAACAGCGCCAACGCGCGGCGCGTGCCGATCTTCTCGCCGAAGAACAGGAACGCGATCAATGCGGTGAACAGCACGGTCATCGCGTTGCAGATCGCGCCGATCGCCGCCGGCGCATGTTGCGCGCCCCAGGCGAACAGCAGGAACGGCAGCGCGGAGTTGAGCAAGCCGATCCCCGCCAGGGTCGGCCAGCGCCGCAGCGGGAAGCGCGCCCGCGCCAGCCATAGGAACGGCAGCAGCACCGCCGCGCCCAGCGCCAGGCGCAGTTCCACCAGCGCATAGGCGCCGAACTGCGGCGCGGCCACGCGCATGAACAGGAACGAGCAGCCCCAGACGACGCCGAGGAAGCCCAGTTCCAGCGGCGTGCGCCAGTCGCGCGTGGCAACGCCGTCGGATGCGGATGCAGCAGCAGCGGAGGCGATGGCCGGCTGCAGGGAGGGATCGGAAGTGGGCATGGGGAGGCTCGTGGTCGACCGGGAACGCGCCGCAGCGATCGTGCGACGCCACGCATCCGCGGCCGGCTGCGGGTGCCGAGCGGCGCCTCCGCGCCGACCCCGCCTCGCCGCTACGCGCCGCGCATGTCGCGTTCGGCTGCCAGCATCATCCTGTGCCACGGGGCCGACAAGCGCGTAGTATCGTCGCGAGCCACAAATCTGCCGCGTGTCTGCTCATGCAACTGCGCCCGTCCCTGCTGCCCGCGCTTGGCGTGTTCGCCGCCGCGGCCCGCCACCAGAACTTCGCCCATGCCGCGGAGGAACTGCACCTCACCGCCAGTGCGGTCAGCCACCATGTGCGGCGCCTGGAAGCCCTGCTCGGCGCCACGCTGTTCCAGCGCCACGCGCGCGGGGTCAAGCTGACCGCCGAAGGCCGGCAACTGGCCGATGCCGCCAGCGCGGCACTGGCCGACATCGCCGCGGTGGCCGGCAACCTGCATCCGCAGGCCGACACCGCACCGCTGCGCCTCACCACGCTGCGCTCGCTCTCGTACTGCTGGCTGCTGCCGCGCCTGCCGCGGTTCTGCCAGGCCTACCCGCACGTACGCCTGGAGATCCAGACCGACTCCGCGTTCTCGCGCTTCGAAGACGGCGGCCCGGAACTCGGCATCCGCTACGGCCAGGGCGACTGGCCGGGACTGACCTCGCACCACCTGATGGACGACGAACTGTTCCCGGTCGCCTCGCCGGCCCTGCCGCAACTGGCGACGCTGCGCCGGCCCGAGCAGATCGCGCAGTTGCCGCTGCTCACCGACATGTCGCCGCAGGGCTGGCGCGACTGGTTCCGCGCCGCCGGCGTGCGCGGCGTGGCGCTGCCACCGATGCACACCTTCAACGACAGCACCGATGCGATGCGCGCGGCAGTGTACGGCGTCGGCGCGGTGCTGGCGCGCAAGCATATCGCCCAGCCCTACCTGCAACGCTACGAGCTGGTGCGCCTGCCCGGCCCGGCGCTGACCGCGCGCTATTCCTACTACATCGTGCATCCGACCCACCGCCTGCTCAGCCCGGCCGCCAGCCACTTCGTCGACTGGCTCAAGCGCGAGGCGCTGGACGAGCGCACGCCGATGCCGGCGCTGCCGGCGGAACTGCTGGGGTTGCCGCCGAAGGCGGGTTAACGCCCCTGGCCGCGCGTGTTCGCAGGCGCGGCATCGACCACGACCGATGCCGTGCGTGCGCAGTGCGTGTGCAGTGAGGTGGTGGTGCGACCGAGATCTTGCCTCTCACGGCGGGTCGCGTCGGGACTGAAGTCCCTCCCACAGAGAGCGGAAGCCCCTCTCCCATCGAGGGAGGGGTTGGGGTGGGTCCGACGCACAAGCGACTCGCGTAGTCTGGATGGACGAGGCTGCGCCCATCCCCTCGTCCGCGCCTGCGCTGCACCTTCCCCCGAAAAGCGGGCCATGATCCCGATGAGGAAAGGACACGACGTCGCCTCTCTTCGATCGGGACAGCGGGTCAAGGCGAGGTTCCAGCCGTCTCAACGACCTGCAGCGCATGCCCGCCCGACTGCGAATGCGGCAACGGCCGAATGCGCACGCGGTGCGCGCAAATGTCCACATCCCGATACAGCATCGAACGTCCGTTGCGAAAGGTGAAGCGAAGATCGTAGCGGCAGGCATGACCGGCGAGCGGAAAGGTCGCTGCGTCGCCGCCGCCCCGCAACGGCGCGTGGAGCGCGACCTCGCGGAACTGTTCACTGCTTGGTGCAGCGACGGCCAGCGACGTCAGCGCGTCGTAGGCGCGGTTGCTCAGTTCCAGATAGCGCACCGACTCGGCCGCGGCAGCCGGTGCGGTCGCAACGGACAGGACAAGAGTCAAGGCAAGGACGCGGATCGAGGGCATGACGGATCTCCGATGGGAAGGATGCGCCAGCCACGCGGGGTGGATTCCGCTGTGCTGGCCTGCCCATCAGGCCGGGTGATCGAGCGGCTGCAAATCGATTCGGGACGAATCGTCGTTCTCGCGCTCCCAATCGTAGTGGGCGCGCGCCGGCGCTTTCCACGGCGTGTCGCTGCGCCTAGGATGCGCCCGTCACCCCTCGACCACCTCTGGATGAACGTCCGACTCGGCAATACCGAAATGAGCCTGGGGCGCTATATCGCGCTGTGGACGCTGGTGGCCATGGTGTTCATGCTCCAGAACATCGTCAACAACGGTGCGGTTGCCAGCAGATGGCCTTTGGAGGTGCCCATCCGATGGTCGCTGATCCAGTGGTACAGCTGGGCCCTCCTGGCGCCCACCGTCTTCCGGCTCGCCGAACGCTTTCCTGTCCGTGGCGCTCAGCGCTTCCACGGGCTTGGCGCGCAGGCAGTCGCAAGCCTGTGCGTGACGTTTGCCGCGATGGTCATCGGCGCGCTGGCCTCCACCCTGTTCGAGCCCAGTGGTTTCGCTGAACAGCTGGGATATTTCCTGGAGCAGCACTTCGCCATCGGGTTGCTGACCTACTGGACCCTGTTCGCGATCCAGCAAGCGCTGCACTTCCACGCCGAGAAGACCCGGCGCGAAGTGGAAGCCAGCCGCCTGGCCGCCGAGCTCGCGCAGTCGCGCCTGCAAGTGCTGAAGAGCCAGCTGCAACCGCATTTCCTGTTCAACACGCTGCATGCCATCGTCACCCTGCTGGACGAAGACACCGTCGCCGCCGAGGACATGCTGCTGCGGTTGAGCGAACTGCTGCGCGCGTTCCTGGAAGAATACGACGGCCAGGAAATCACCCTGGAACGCGAACTGGCCCTGCTCGACCTGTATCTCGGCATCCAGCGCAAGCGGTACGGCGACCGCCTGAGCGCGAAGATCTATGTCGCCCCCGGCACCCTGCACTGCGCGGTGCCCAGCCTGCTGCTGCAACCCCTGGTGGAGAATGCGATCCGCCATGGCATCGGCCAGCGTGTCGGCAGCGACCGCATCGAGATCGAGAGCCGGCGCGAAGGCGATACGCTGTCCATCGAAGTGCGCAACGGCAACAGCACGCTGGAGGAAAACAGCAAAGCGGGCGGACACGGCATCGGCTTCTCCAATACTCGCCTGCGGCTGCAGGAACTCTACGGCGACAACGCCGACATCCGGCTCGACATGCTCTATCCGCACGGCGTTGCCTGCCGCATCCGGCTGCCGTTCCGCGAGCTGGACGCCGAGGAAGCCCCGGAGCACCTCCCTGCATGAGCGTCACCGCGCTGGTGATCGACGACGAGCCGATCGCACGCCACGCCATCGTGCGGCTGCTGCGCGCCGATCCGGACATCGAACTGCTCGGCGAATGCGGCGATGGCGCCTCTGCGGTGATCGCAATCCGCAGCCAGTCGCCCGACCTGGTGTTCCTGGACATCCAGATGCCGGCGATGACCGGCATGGACGTCGTCGCCACGATCGGTGCGGCCAACATGCCGGCGACGATCTTCGTCACCGCCTACGAGCACTACGCGGTCCGTGCGTTCGAGGCCAACGCGGTGGACTACCTGGTCAAACCCTTCAGCCGCGAACGCTTCGCCGAGACATTGCAGCGCGCGAAGCGGCGTCTGTCCGCCGGCATCGGCGTTGGCACCTCTTCCGAGGCGCGCATTCTGCAGACCCTGGATGCGTTGCGCCAGCGCGACGACTATCTGCAACGGATTCCGGTGCGCGTCGACGAAGCGGTGGTGCTGGTCGCGGTCGAGGACATCGTCTGGATCAAGGCCAGCCGCAACACGGTGCTGATCCACCTCGCCGACCGCACCCATGAACTGCGCGAGACCATGGCCACGCTGGCCGCGCGGCTGGACCCGCGCCACTTCGCCCGTGTGCACCGATCCGCGATCATCAACCTGCGCCGGGTCAGGGCGATCCACCCCTGGTTCAACGGCCACCATGTGGTCACGATGGATACGGGGCAGCAATTGCGCATGAGCCGCTACCAGCACGAAGCCTTCCTGCGGCTGGTGACGACGCGCAAGGACCCTTGAACGAAACGCGGGCACTGCGCCGACCGCCTCGTCCGCCACGACCGCTCTGCTGATGGATGGCGAACGCCATGGAAGGGCACCGAGTCATCGCCATGCCGCCCGCCTGTGCGCGGACCGAAAATCCCCGTCGCGGCCGAGCCGCTTCCACCAGAAGGCAGCGCACGTGGCCCCCACCGCCGCGCCCGACGGCGCTGCCTCGGCACTTGACAGTTGCATGGCGACACGTCATCAATTAACTAATTCGTTAATTAGCTAAACCCCGATGTCCATCGATCGCGTTTTCGAAGCCCTCGCCTCGCGGCCACGCCGCGAGATCCTGGCCTACCTGTCGGCCCAGGAACTTACCGCTGGGGAGATCGGGCAGCGCTTCGCGATGAGCGCGCCGGCGATCTCGCGGCACCTGTCCGTGCTGGAAGCGGCGGGACTGGTGGCGAGCGAGCGCCGCGGCCAGTTCGTGGTCTACCGGCTCACCCCCGACAACCTGGTCAACACCCTCAGCGGTTTCGCCTTCGAGATCTGCCCCAGTGCCGGCCCGCTCAAACGCGAGTCGCGCAGACAGGCCAAGCGCACCGCCTGATCCTTCCGCCACGGCAACAGGAGTCCGCCGATGACCGCCGCACCGCTCAGCGAACACGCCGCCGCGCAAACCGGATTTCCCTCGGTGCGCCTGCCCTCCTACAGCGGCGGCTTGCCGGTGGAGGTCATCCTGATCGCCCAGCTCGGCGTGGGTGCCGGCGATCCGCTGATCGCCCAGGCCTGCCTGCGCCAGCGCGCGCATCCGCAGTTCCGCGATGCGCTGGACGAACCCTCGGCGCGTCTGGCCGGCACCGATTTCGGCAATGGCGAGTCGACCGCACTGTATTCGTTCGCGGTCGGCAGCGGCGGCCATCCGTTCCATTGCCATGCCGGGCATCGCATGTTCACCGCGATCACCGGCAGCGGCGGCGCGCTGCTGCGTTTCAGTACCGCCTCGCCAGCGCAACTGCAGGAGGATCCGCAGCATTTCCTCGCCGCGCTGCGGCATGTCGAACTGCCCGCCGACTGCCTGTTCAGCGTGCGCTTCGGCGGCGGCACCTGGCACCAGTTCGCCCCGCTGCGCGCGCAATCCGGGCATCCGGCGTTCTTCGCCCTGTCCTGCCACAGCGACGAAGCCGGCGGCGTGCTTGCCGAGGACGTGCGCGCGCAGGTCCTGGCCGGCACCGCCGACATCGCCACCCTCACCGAACTGCTTCCGGCCCCGGTCGCGGCGCTGCTCGCATCGCCGCAGGCGCAGGCGCAGGCGCTGCCCGTACCGACGGTGCGGCTGTCGCTGGCGGCGTCGCCAGGCAGCCGGCGCCTGGCCTGGTGCGCCGGCCTGCGCGCCCTCAGCGGACGCCTGCGGCAGCGGCTGGGCGCCTGGCGGCATCCAGCCGGTTTCGCGGCGCTCGCGCCACGCTTGCCGCGTGCACGGGTGATGCGACAGTTGCTGCCCGGCTCGCTGCTCGAACAGCAGCTGCCCGCCCATCATCACCAGGACAGCGTGCGGCTGACGGTGCCGGCGCAGGCGCTGCGGCCACTGGGCGCACACGCACTGATGGCCGCCTTGCTGGACGGCTTCCTGCGGCACCCGCCGCGTACCGTGACCTGGCTGATGCGCCTGCGCAACGTGCTGGTCGCGCCGCTGCGGCTGCGCACCTCGCCGCTGGGCTGCCCGGTGTCCTCGCTGCTGTCGCCGCAGCGCGATCAGTTGTTCGCCGGCCGCTTCCCGGTGCTGGCGCAGGCCTCCACGGCGCAGGCGCGGCGCGTGCAGGTGCTGCTCGGCGCCGACGACCGCCACCTGGTGTTCCGCAGTTGCGTGGGCGTGACGCTGCGCGACGACGGCAGCGCCGAGCTGAGCCTGGAGACGCGTGTGGCCTGCCGCAACCGCTTCGGCCACCTGTACATGGCCCTGATCGCCGCCGCGCACCGCCGCTACATCGCACCGACGCTGCTGCACGCGGCCGCCGAGGCGCTGCTGCTGCCGGTGGCCGAGCATGCCGGGCCGGACGCGGTCGTGCCACTGCGCTGAGCGCGTCATCACCCCGCCTTAGCCGATGCCTGCCTAGCCTGCGCCTTCCCCCTAAGAGGAAGGCACATGCCCCAGCTCCGCATCCGCATCACCGGCAGCGAGGACGACGCCCGCGCCATCATCAACCTGCTGTCGAGCCTGGAAGGCATCGAACACGTCGAGGAAATCGACGACCTGATGCCGCACATGGACGACGACGATTCGAGTTCCGCCGGTCTGCCCGACGATCAGGGACCGGGCACCCACGAAGTGGAAGTGGAAGCCGGCAACGCCGCCACCGCACAGAAGGTGCGCGAAGCGGTGGAAGCGCTGGCGTTCGAGCTGGACGTGATCGTCGAGTTCGAACAGGACGAAGGCTGACGCCGGCCGATGGGACGTTGCGCCGCGTGGCGCCGCGTCCCGGCAGGCCGCATGGCCTGCTTGCGTAGAAGTACGGTCAGCCGCGTCCCCTGGTTCAGGCACGTTGCGGCCATGCGTCGGGATTGAAGCATTCCCACGCTGCCAGCACGCGCATCGTCGATGTACCTGCAGGGGCGGCGTCAGCCGCGACCCGGGATCAATGACCGACCAGACCTGTTCGATGCCACGCCAACCTGCGTGGCATGCGTGCGGCAAGCGCAGCGCCGCCCCACCTCGCTGGCGTATCGCCTGGGGCGCTCCCGCCCGATCCACATCGGACGGGAAAGCCACGTCTCCTAAGCTGCGCGCCGCCGACGTCGACGCCAGGCGATCAGCCGCCACAGCGCATAGCCGAGCAGCACGAACGGCGCCAGGCCGACCACTGCGCGAATCGCCCAGGCGATCGATCCGGCAAAGATTTCGCCACTGTCGCGCAGCGCATCGCCGATGTCGCTGCGGCTACGCTCGGCGGTCGGCGCGACGAAGGTCAGCGTCACCCGCTGCGTATCCAGGCGTCGGCGCTGCTGCGCGGCTTCCTGGCTGGTGGCGAGCAACTGCGTCTCCACGGCGGCCAGTTTCTCCGACAGCGCGATCATATCGGCCACACTGAGATCGCGGCGCTGCTGGAACTCCTGCAGGCGCCGCTGCTCGGCCTGCAGACGCTGGCGCTGCGCGTCGTTGTCCTGCACCTCCTGCGCCAGATCCTCGGCATGGGTGGTGCGGCTTTCGATCTGGCCACCCTGGCCTGCCTGCGCGATCAACGGCTCGACCCCGGCAGGCGCGATCCGCACGCTGACTTCGCCGTGCGGCTGATCGCCGCCACGCTGTTCGACCTGCAACACCGTGCAGGCCCCGAAACGCGACTGCTGGCACTCCTCCTGGAGTTGTTTGAGCCGCGAGGGGATCTGCGCCGCCGGCAGCGCCACATCGACCTCGTGCTCATAGGCCAGTGTCGCCATGGCGCGATGCTCTTCGCCAGGCGCGCCCGCGGCGAAGGACGCATCTGCCGCCTGCGCCGCGGCCTCGGCGGCACTGGCAGCACTGGCAGCATCGGCGGCATAGGGCGGCGCCGCAGCGCTCTCGCCGCCACGGCTGCAGGCAGCAATCGCCGCCATCAACGCCAGGGAAACGCCCCAGCCGCGCCAGCGCCGGCTGCCAGGCAGCGGGCCGCGCCGAGCGCTCGCAGTCTCGGCACGCCCTGCCCCGGCTGCGGCAGGCAGTGCGGCATCGACCGTGGCGATCTCGGAATCGCACACACTGCGGCCGCGATGGCGACGTCCCTTGTCCTGCATTTCGATGCTCCTGAGTGGCGAAAGCGTCAAGGGTAATCCAATGGCAGGGGCGCCGGCAGCACGGCGGGGCTACCCTGGCGGATCGACCCACTCCAGGAACCCCGATGCGCAAGCACCTGCTCGCCGCCGCCCTGCTCGCCGCCCTCGCCGGCTGCCAGAAACCCGCCGATGCGCCCGCCGCCAGCAACGCCGCTCCCAGCCAGGCCGCGGTCGCCACCGATGCCGCCGCCGACGCCAGTTTCGCCGCGCTGTCCAAGCGCGCCGTCGACACCTGGATGCAGCTGTCCCCGGTCGGTGCCACCCAGACCGGCGACCACCGCTACGACAGCGAACTGGACGACCTCAGCGCCGCCGGCCGCCAGAAGAGCCTGGAGGCAAGCAAGCAGCTGCTGGCCGAGCTGGACAAGCTCGACGTGGCCAAGCTCTCGCGCGAGAACCAGGTGGACGCGGCGATCCTGCGCAACCAATTGCAGTCCGACATCTGGAGCAACGAGGTGGCGCAGGGCTGGGCGACCGACCCGCAGGTCTACAACGGCCTGGCCGGCGGTGCGATCTACGGGCTGATGGCGCGCGAGTTCGCGCCGCTGCCGGAGCGGCTGAAGTCGGCCACCGCGCGCATGGAAAAGATCCCGGCGTTGTTCGCGCAGGCGCGCGCCAACCTCGACCCGGCCCGCGTGTCGGAGATCAGCGCCAGGACCGTGGCCAAGCAGAACCGCGGCATCCTCAGCATCGTCGACAGCTTCATCGTCCCGCACATCCAGGAACTGCCGCAGGCCGACGCGCAACGCCTGCAGGCGGCGATCGAGGGCCTGAAGAAGGCCGTGGCCGAGCAGCAGACCTGGCTGGACCAGACCCTGGTGCCCAACGCCAAGGGCGATTTCCGCCTGGGTGCGGAGAAGTACGACCAGAAGCTGAAGTTCGCGCTCAACTCCTCGCTGTCGCGTGCCGACATCAAGCAGCGCGCCGAAGCCGAGCTCACGCGCGTGCGACAGGACATGTACGCCATCGCCCGCACCGTGCTCAAGGACAAGCCCGGCGCACCGGCGCTGGTCGACGCGCCCAGCGACGCGCAGCAGCAGAAGGCGATCGAGGCGGCGCTGGAGCTGGCCTACGCGCAGCATCCGGCGCGCGACAAGGTGGTCGAGGACGCCAAGGCCTCGCTGGCCGATGCCACCGACTTCGTGCGCAAGAAGGATCTGGTGACCCTGCCCGACGCGCCGGTGGACATCATCCTGATGCCCGAGTTCCAGCGCGGCGTGGCGGTGGCGTACTGCGATTCGCCCGGTCCGCTCGACAAGAACCTGAAAACCTTCTACGCGGTGTCGCCGATTCCCGACGACTGGACCGCGCAGCAGGCCGACTCGTTCCTGCGCGAATACAACAGCCGCATGATCCACCTGCTGAGCATCCACGAGGGCGTGCCCGGGCATTACGTGGAAGGCTGGCACTCGGCCAAGTTCCCGTCCACCCTGCGCGGCGTACTGCGCTCGGGCGTGTTCGCCGAAGGCTGGGCGGTGTACACCGAGCGGATGATGCAGGAGCAGGGCTATCTGGACAACGATCCGCTGTTCCACCTGGTGCAGCTGAAGTTCTATCTGCGCAGCATCGCCAACGCGCTGCTCGACCAGGGCGTGCACGTGGACGGCTGGAGCAAGGAGCAGGCGCTGCACCTGATGGTCCACGACACCTTCCAGCAGCAGAGCGAGGCCGAGGGCAAGTGGGTGCGCGCGCAGCTGACCTCGACCCAGTTGCCGACCTACTTCGTCGGCGTGCAGGAACACCTGGACCTGCGCAAGGCGATGCAGGACAAGCTCGGCGACAAGTTCAACCTCAAGGCCTACCACGACCAGGTGCTGTCCTACGGCGCCCCGCCGGTACGGTTCGTGCGCGAGCTGATGCTGGACGAGCCGATCAAGTAGTGGGGATTGGCAACGGCGGCGTTGCCGATGCGCCTAGAGAAAAGCCCCCTCGATGGAGGGGGCTGCCGAAGACGGCACAAAGTGCGAACCGGAAGGCGTGCCTGCAATTGACGGTGCGCAGCGCACAGCGGCCATCTCGCTGCCGTCAGGCCGCGACCGCATCGGCCCGAGGCGAAACCTGCGCGTGAAGGCATTGGCAGATACCGCCGCAATCAGCGGCGGCACCTGCGTCACTCACTCGCCGTAGACCTCGATTTCCGAGTAGGCCAACCACGAGTACGGGTTGTTGGCCTCGATCTTCAGGTACTGGGCGGTGCTGCCGTTCAAGGCGATGTACACCGGCGCCACGTCGGACTGATCGGGCTCGGTGTAGTACTGCGGGTTGTCGAAGTACACCGGCCCGGGATTGGTGCTGCCGCCGAACACCGCGCCATGCCGGCCGGCGGAGACCGCGAAGTCGATCGGCTGCGCGACGCCCGCGGTTTCGCTGGCCGCGGTACGCACGGTGATGCGCATGCCGGTGACCTTGCGCGTCTGCCCCAGGTTCACGGTGACGCTGCCCCAGTTGGTGCGTGCGTTCCAGTAGTCGGTATCGCTGAAGAAGCGGCCGTCGTATAGCGAGGCCAGGTTGTCCGAGTTGGTCGGCGATGTCGCGCCGATGATCGGCAGGCGCTTGATCAGGTTCAGCGACGACGGCGCCACGTACTGCACCTTGCGCAGCGGCAGGCCGGCCTCGCTGTAGCCGGTGTTGCTCAGGCCGGCCTTGATGTAGGCCTCTCGCTCGAGCGGCCGGGTCTGGGTGTTGCCGTAGCGCGAGGCGATCGCGGCGACGATCGGCGCGGCGAACGAGGTGCCGGAGACAGCTTCGGTGCCACCGTCGTAAATGAGGTTGGTGATTTCGTGCGCCGGCGCCCACGCCTCGACGCAAGGGCCGACGGTCGATCCCTTCGCATAGCCGCCCCAGCGATCGCTGTTCTGTGCGCCGGCAAAGCGCGAGCCGTCACGCTGCAAGCCACCGACCACGACGATGCCATCCATGTCGCGTGCGGCCCCCTGCTGGGTCTGCGGATCGATGTAGCCGAACGCCACCTTGCACGCGTCCTGCTCTAGCGGCGAGAGCCCGACGGTGTAGGCATTGCCCGCCGACTGGGTGATGAAGAAACGATTGCTCGCCGCGCGCATCCGACGGCCCCAACGATTGCTGGCGTTGAACGGGTTGTAGGTCCCACCCGGGCTCTGATTGAACGACATGTTCAGGACGGCGAATTCGCCCGACGCTTCGGCGTAGCGCACTGCGGCATCCAGCGCCGTGGCCACGGTGCTTTCGTTCAGATCGGCAAGGCCGAACGCCTTGATCGGCTGGCCAGGATTGACGCCGCGCACCAGTTGTCCATTCTGCCTGGCACCGATCAGCCCTGCCGTCGCCGTGCTGTGCAGGGGGTTGGGCGAAAGCGTCGGGAAATCCTGGCGATACACCACGTTGAGCTCGGGATGCGGCGGATTGTCCAGCACCGCATCGAGCAGATACGCGGGATTGGACGTGGTGACTCCATCGTTGGTCTGCGTGTACGGCAGCGCCCAGGGCGTGATCTCGCCGCCGTTGACGATGTCGCCCGCAGCGGAGAACGTGGCGTGCGTGGCTTCGACCCCGCGCACCGAGACCACCCAGTCGGCCTTGAGCAGTTGCGCCGCGGTGCGCTCCGGCATCCAGGCATAGACGGTGCTGGAAACCGTGGACAGCACCCGCTCGATCTTCACCCCCGGCAGCTGCGCGATCTGGTCGGCGTAGTGGACCATGCCGGTGCTGTTCTCTTGCGCACGGATCGCCGGATCCAGGGTGCGGTAGTCCGCGGGACGGGACTTGGCGTACAGGCGCGTGGTCTCCTGCAGCACGAACGGGTTGAGGTCGATCGCGTACAGGCGCCGTCCCTGCGTATCGGTGCGCGGCATGGTCGCTTCCTGCAGCATGCGCTTGGCCGGGAACTTGCCGCCGCTGGCGGCTTGCGGCTGCGCGTGCGCGGAGGCGACGGCCAGGCTCGCCAGCAGCGCGGCCAGCAGCAGCTCGGTCGATGTCTTCTTCATGGACTCATCCTTTGACTGGGAGATGCCCCGCGCGTCGGGGCACCGGAACAGGGGTTCCACCCATCAAGGACGAGGAGCGCATGCGCCTCCCCTACCGCGTGCGCGGCATCGTCTACTCAGGCAGACGCTGCGCGCTGTGCATCACAGTCCGCACGTTCGTCGCATCGATGCGGCAGCGTCGGCAAGGCGATATGGGGTGGGCACCGATGTCGCGATACAACGACGCAACTCACGCGCTCATGCACACGCGCGAAGTGCGCAACCCAAGGCGCGCGCCGCCGCACCCGCGTGTGTGCGGGCACGCACGCGACGCATCACGCGACGCGGTCTGCCGGCGTCTCGCTGCTCCACAGCAGCATCGCGTCGCCGTAGCTGAAGAAGCGGTAGCGCTCGGCGATGGCGTGGCGATAGGCGGAAAAGATGCGCTCGCGGCCGGCGAAGGCCGAGACCATCATCAGCAGCGTGCTTTCCGGCAGATGGAAATTGGTCACCATCGCGTCGACGCTGCGGATGCGGTAGCCCGGCAGGATGAAGATCTGCGTCTCGCCGGCGAATGGGTGCAGTTCGCCATCCTTGGACGCGCTTTCCAGCGCGCGCACCACCGTGGTCCCCACGGCGATCACGCGGCCGCCGGCCGCGCGCGTGCGCCGCACCTGCTCGACCAGGCTGGCGCCGACGTTGAGCCACTCGCGGTGCATCTGGTGCTCCTCCAGCGCTTCCACCCGCACCGGCTGGAAGGTGCCGGCGCCCACGTGCAAGGTCACATGCCCCACCTCGACCCCGCGGTCCTGCAGCGCCTGCAGCAGCGGCGCGTCGAAATGCAGTCCGGCGGTCGGCGCGGCGACTGCGCCGGACTCGCGCGCGAACACGGTCTGGTAGCGCTCGCGGTCGTCCAGGCCCGGCTCGCGGCGGATGTACGGCGGCAACGGCAAGCGCCCGGCCTGCTGCAGCCAGTGCTCCAGCGCGCCGTCCACATGGAACTGCAACTGGTAGAACTCGCCATCGCGGCCCAGTACCTCGGCCTCGCCGCCGGCGTCCAGGGCGATGCGCGCACCGGCCTTGGGCGACTTGCTCACGCCCAGTTGCGCCCGCGCGCGCTGGCCGCCGAGCAGCCGCTCGATCAGGATCTCGACCCGCCCGCCGGTGCGCTTCTGCCCGAACAGCCGCGCCGGAATCACCCGCGTATCGTTGAAGATCAGCAGGTCGCCGGCGCGCAGCAGCTCCGGCAGATCGCGTACGTGCCGGTCGGCGAAGGGCGCCGGCGCCGGCGGCACCAGCAGCAGCCGGCTGGCCGAACGCTCGGCCAGCGGCGCCTGCGCAATCAGCTCTTCGGGCAGGTCGTAGTGGAAATCGGACTTCTTCACGGCGCCGGGAGAGATCGGGAATGGGGCCGGCCATTGTAGCGGCGCCGGGATTGGGGATTCGGGAGTGGGGATTCGCAAGAGCGCGGTGCTGCCTGCCTTGGCGAATCCCCACTCCCGAATCCCCAATCCCAGCCCCTCAGCGCTCGAACTTGGTGGACAGAATGATCGACGAGGTCGTGCGCTCCACCCCGTCCAGCGCACCGATGCGGTCGGTCAGTTCGTCCATGTCGTTGACGCCCGGCACCACGCCGAGCGCGATCAGGTCGAAGGAACCGCTGACCGAATGCAGCACGCGCACCGCCTCGATCTCGCGCAGCGCCTTGACCACCGAGGTCATCTTCTTCGGCAGCACGGTGATCAGGATGTGCGCGCGGATATGGCCCTGCTCGTAGTCGTCGCGGGTGCGCACGGTGTAGCCGCAGATCACGCCCTCGCGCTCCAGGCGCTCGATCCGGCTCTGCACGGTGGTCCGAGACACCCCCAGGCGACGGGCGATCTGGGCGGTGGAGGCGCGCGCATCCTCGCGCAGCAGCGACAGCAGGGCGTCGTCGGAAGCGGTGATCTTCATGGCCGGGGATTTTCGTCGAATCGACGAAATTGCGTCAATTCCTGCACGGATTCACGCTGCCATTCGACGATCCTGTCCCGATAATAGGGAGGATCGCTGCCAGACAGCCCGCCTTCAGGAGATCGCCCATGACCGTACTCGGCCCCCTCGCCCCGCTCCGTGCCCACGCCGGCGACCGCCTGACCCACGGCCTGGATGACGCCAGCATCGAGCGCCTGGCCGCCTCGCACCCCGCGTTGCGCGCGGCGATCGAGGCGGCGGGTGCGGAACATGCACGCATCGCCACCGAGTTCGACGACCTGCTCGACCTCGACGAGGCCGAGCAGATCCGCCACCTGCAGGCCGGTTTCGTCAATTTCTACGCCGACGACGCGGTGACCCCGTACGTGGCGCTGAGCGCGCGCGGCCCGTGGGTGGTCACGCTGAAGGGCGCGGTGCTGTACGACGCCGGCGGCTACGGCATGCTCGGCTTCGGCCACACCCCCGAGGCGGTGCTGGAGGCGATGGCGCGGCCGCAGGTGATGGCCAACGTGATGACCCCCAACCTGTCGCAGCTGCGCTTCGAGCGCGCGCTGCGCGCGGAGATCGGCCACCGCCGCGGCGGCTGTCCGTACAGCCGCTTCATGTGCCTCAACTCCGGTTCCGAAGCGGTGGGCCTGGCCGCGCGCATCGTCGACATCAACGCCAAGCTGCAGACCGATCCGGGTGCGCGCCACGCCGGCGCCAAGATCAAGCGCCTGGTGGTCAAGGGCAGCTTCCACGGCCGTACCGACCGGCCGGGCATGTATTCCGATTCCAGTCGCAAGACCTATCAGCAGCACCTGGCCAGCTACCGCGGCGACGATGCGCTGATCGCCATCGCGCCCTACGACGTGGACGCGCTGCGTCGCGCCTTTGCCGAGGCCGAGCAGCACGGCTGCTTCATCGAGGCAGTGTTCCTGGAGCCGGTGATGGGCGAAGGCGACCCCGGCCGTGCGCTGCCGCCGGCGTTCTACGCCGCCGCGCGCGAACTGACCCGCAGCCACGGCAGCCTGCTGCTGGTCGATTCGATCCAGGCCGGCCTGCGTGCGCACGGCGTGCTGTCGGTGGTGGACTATCCCGGCTTCGAGCAGCTCGACGCACCCGACCTGGAAACCTACTCGAAGGCCCTCAACGCCGCGCAGTACCCGCTGTCGGTGCTGGCGGTGACCGAGCATGCGGCGCAGGTGTATCGCAAGGGCACCTACGGCAACACCATGACCAGCAACCCGCGCGCGCTCGACGTGGCCACCGCGACCCTGGCGCAACTGACCCCGCAAGTGCGCGCCAACATCCGCGAGCGTGGCGCCGAGGCGGTGCAGAAGCTGGAGAAGCTCAAGGCCGAGCTCGGCGGCGCCATCACCCAGGTGCAGGGCACGGGCCTGCTGTTCTCCTGCGCGCTGGCCCCGCAGTACAAGTGCTACGGCGCCGGTTCCACCGAAGAGTGGCTGCGCCAGCACGGCGTCAACGTGATCCACGGCGGCGAGAACTCGCTGCGCTTCACCCCGCACTTCGCGATGGACGGCGAAGAGCTGGACCTGCTGGTCGGCCTGATCGGCCGTGCGCTGCGCGAAGGTCCGCGCGTGGCGCAGGCTGCTGCGGCCTGAACCACACTGTCAGCGGCGCCGAAGGACGGCGCCGCGAAGCGGCCGATCTCCGGGAGCACAGCCGCTTGCCGGCACTGGCACAGAGGGCGTGCACCGGCCGACTTCATGGTCGCCGATGCCGGCGCCTCTGGCGGCATGTCGTGTGACACCCCACCCGTTCCCTCGGTGTATGTCGAAGCGCCCCTACTAAGCGGGTCCGGCTACGGCAATGTGCCGTCACCACCATGGCGTCTTCGGAAAGCATCGGCATCCCGACACCGGCGCCCTTCGCCCTCGTCCCTGCCTCCCCGGACGTCGCCGCATCCGCCTCGCCGGCGTCCGGCGTCGCACGCCTGCACAGACTCGCATCTCTCACCTCGGCGCCCGGTCATCGGGCCGACAGCGTGCCTCCGTAGCCCCGTGCTGTTCCTGACGAATCAGGGCGTCCGAACGGTGGCGAATCTGTTTCGATGACAAAGATATTGCAAACAATTCGCATTTGCATGGAAAATGAACGCACTGCCCGCATCGCACTCGCGGCAGACACCCTTTCGCACTGCCGCCCGACCCCGGCGCCGCGCCCGCTCCTGATGAGGGACGGCCGGTGTCCGCGGCTGGGTCGTCATCCATCCTGCAAATCGAACCGCCCATGACCTCTCCGATCAAGCGCCGCAAACATCCCGTCACCCGCCAGGCCGCGGCACCGACCCTCACCACGGCCATGCTGCTCGGCGGGCTGAGCCTGCTCTCCTCCGCGCACGCGGCGGCGGCGGACCAGCCGACCACCCTGGACAAGGTCGACGTGCAGGCCCAGCGCGCCAAGCGCTACCTGGTGGAAACGCCGGATTCGCCGAAGTTCACGCAGCCACTGATCGACACTCCGCAGACCCTCAACATCATCGGCAAGGACCTGTTCAACGAGCAGGGCGCCACCACCCTCACCGAAGCGCTGCGCAACAGCCCGGGCGTGGGCACGTTCTATGTCGGCGAGAACGGCAACACCAGCACCGGCGATGCGCTGTACATGCGCGGCTTCGACAGCTCCAGCAGTATCTTCGTCGACGGGCTGCGCGACCTCGGCTCGATCTCGCGCGATGTGTTCAACATCGAGCAGATCGAGGTCGAAAAGGGCCCGGCCGGCACCGACAACGGCCGCAGCGCGCCGACCGGCGCGATCAACCTGGTAAGCAAGCAGGCGCACCTGGAGGATGCCAGCAGCGGCACCCTGTCCGGCGGCGACCATGGCCAGCGCCGCGCGACCGCGGACTGGAACCAGCACCTGGGCGCCAGCAGCGCGCTGCGGTTGAACGTGATGGGCCAGGACAGCGACGCCATCGGCCGCGACCATGTCGCCAACAAGCGCTGGGGCCTGGCCTCGTCGCTGGCGTTCGGCCTGGGCACCGACACGCGTTACCTGCTCGACCTGCTGTACGTGAAGCAGGACAACGTGCCGGATGGCGGCGTGCCGACCATCGGTCTGCCTGGCTACAGCTCGCCCGATCCCGCGCGGCCGTGGCTCGGTGGCGCCGCGCGCGTGGACAGCGCCAATTTCTACGGCACCCGCGACGACCACGACGACGTGACCGCGAAGATGGCGACCTTCCGCATCGAGCACGACGTGTCCGACACGGTCAAGCTGACCAATACCGCACGCGGGGGCCGCAACGATCAGGACTACCTGCTGTTCGCGTTCATGCCCAATGCCGCCAACCTGCGCACGCCGAATCCGGCGGATCCGTCGACCTGGACGGTGCTGCGCAGCCTGCCGACCTTCAAGGACCAGCAGTACACCACCCTCGCCGATCAATTGAATCTACGTGTGGACTTCGCCACCGGCGCGGTGCGGCACAACCTCAGCACCGGCGTGGAAGCGTCGCGCGAGGAACTGCGCAGTTGGGGCCACAACATCGTCGACCGTGCCACCTGGCTGGCGGCCAATCCGGCCAACCTGTACGCACCGGACTGGAACACCACGGCGCTGCGCACCGCGCGCAACGGCGCGCGCAGCCATGGCACCACCACCACCTACTCGGCCTATGCCTTCGACACGCTGAAGTTCGGCGACAGCTTCCTGCTCACCGCCGGCGTGCGTGCGGACCGCTACAAGACCGACTTCGACAGCCTGGTGTGCAACTCCGCCACCTCCACCGCCGCGCCCTGCACCACCGTGGTCGGCCTGGACACCGATATCGCCGACACGCTGTTCAGCTGGAAACTCGGTGCGGTCTACAAGGCCAACGAGGACGTGAGCGTGTACGCGAATTTCGCCACCTCGCAGCAGCCGCCCGGCGGCAGCACGCTGGAACTGAGCAGTTCGGCCAACAACGCCAACAATCCGCGCTTCGACCCGCAGAAGGCCAAGACCGCGGAGGTGGGCACCAAGTGGAACTTCCTCGACGATGCGCTGTTCGCGACCCTGGCGCTGTTCCGCACCGACGTGAATAACGAGATCGTGCAGGGCAGCGACGGGCTGTACTACCAGAGCGGTGCCAAGCGCGTGCAAGGCATCGAACTGTCGGCGGTCGGCAAGCTGACCGAGCGCTGGTCGCTGTCCAGCGGCTACACCAAGCTGGATGCTCGGGTGCGGCAAGGCACGACGGTCTCGCAAGACGGCAGCCAGGACCTGGCCTACACGCCGGACAGCGCGTTCACCGCCTGGAGCACCTATACCCTGCCGTTCGGGCTGACCGTCGGTGGTGGCGTCCGCTATTCGGGGCAGATGCAGCGCGGCCGCGACAGCGCGGTCGGCACGCCGGCGTTCGTGAAGTCGTACACGGTGTGGGATGCGGTGCTGAGCTACCCGGTCAACGACCACGTGGCACTGCGCCTGAACGCCTACAACCTGTTCGACAAGGACTACGTGGCCGCGATCAACAAGAGCGGCTTCCGCTACACGCCCGGCGCGCCGCGCTCGGTGCTGCTGACCGCCGAGGTCCGGTTCTGACCGACCGCGCCTGCCAACGTGCGGTGGACGCCCTATCCTGGGCGTCCACCGCCGGAGCGCCCCATGCTGTTGCACATTCCCGACATCCTCACGGCCGATGAGGTCGCGCGGTTCCGCCAGGCACTGCAGTCCGCCGACTGGGTGGACGGCCGCGAAACCGTCGGCGCGCAAGGCGCGCAGGTCAAGCGCAACCTGCAGCTGGCCGACGCGTCGCCACTGAAGCAGGAACTCGGCCAGGCGGTGCTGAGCGCCCTAGCGCGCAGCCCGCTGTACTTCGCCGCGGCGCTGCCGCTGCGCACCATCCCGCCGCGCTTCAACCGCTACGCCGGCGGCGGCAGTTATGGCCTGCACGTCGACGGCGCGGTGATGACCCAGGCGGCCAGCGCCGCACAGCCGGCGCTGACCGTGCGCAGCGACCTGTCCTGCACCCTGTTCCTGAGTGCGCCGGAGGAGTACGACGGCGGCGAACTGCTGATCCACGACACCTACGGCGAGCACGAGGTCAAGCTGCCCGCGGGCGATCTGATCCTGTATCCGTCCAGCAGCCTGCACCGGGTGGCGCCGGTGACCCGTGGCGCGCGGCTGGCCTCGTTCTTCTGGGTGCAGAGCCTGGTGCGCGACGCCGGCCGGCGGCAGACGCTGCTCGACCTGGACACCGCGATCCAGGCGCTGACCGCCAGCGGTGCCGACGCAGCGGCGTTGCTGCGCCTGACCAACGTCTACCACAACCTGCTGCGCGACTGGTCGGAGACATGAACCGACTCGGCGACCAAAGCGCCGAGCACTCGGCCCACGCACGGCCGCGTAGCACCGCACGCCTCCGCCCTGGCGTGGTAACGCCGCGCCCAGTCGACGCGTGAACCACCCTGCTTCACCCACCGCATCGCGCTTCAGCGCCGGCATCGCCACGCTGCACGGCAGAAGCATGGGCACGCGCTGGAGCGTCAGGCTATTGCCACCCCTTGGCAGCGACCTGCACGCACTGCGCGACGCGATCCAGGCGCAGCTCGATCTGGTCGTCGCACAGATGAGCACCTGGGACGCGCAATCGGACCTCAGCCGCTACAACCGCGCCGATACCGACACCTGGCACGCCTTGCCCGCCGCGCTCGACACCGTGCTGCGCTGCGCACTGGACGTGGCACAACGCAGCGGCGGCGCCTTCGATCCCACCATCGGCGCCCTGGTCGGCGTGTGGGGGTTCGGCGCCATGGCAGGAGATCGGCGCGTGCCCGACGCGGGGGCATTGCGCCAGGCGCGCGCTGCCGGCGATTGGCGGCGGCTGCGCGTCGATGACGATGGCCGTTGGCACCAGCCCGGCGGGCTGCACCTGGATCTGTCGGCGATCGCCAAGGGTTATGGCGTCGACCTGGCAGTCCGAGCATTGCAGGCACGCGGCGTGGAAAGCGCACTGGTCGAGGTCGGCGGCGATCTCTACGGCTATGGCCGCAAGCCGGATGGGCAAGCGTGGCGCGTGCTGCTCGAGGCGGCCCCGGAGGACGGCCTGCGTGGCGATGCATCCCCGCGCACGCTCGCGGTCGACGGCTTGGCCGTGGCAACCTCCGGCGACCGCTGGCAGCACTTCGAACAGGACGGCCACCGCTACGGACACCTGCTGGATCCACGCAGCGGCCAGCCGATCGCCGCGACGCTCGCCGCGGTCAGCGTCGTGGCCGCCGATACCATGCGCGCCGATGCCTGGGCCACCGCGCTCAGCGTGCTGGGCGCCGAGGCTGGCCTGACCTGTGCCGAACGCGAAGGGCTGGCGGTGCGCTTCGTGCTGCGCCAGCGCGGCGGCCTGCAGGAACGGGTCAGCCGCGCGTTCGCTGCATTGGCGGAGGCCTGAGCGCAGAGCGCTGCGCCTGGATCCACGGTCACGGAAGAACGCCAGAACACCGCGCGACACCATGCGCCGGTGTGCGGAACGACGAGCGGGTGTCCACCGCTGCCCGCCCGCAGCTGCGGCGGCTACGGCGGCGATACGGTGCGACACGCAGGGAATGCTTATCGACCCAATGACAAACGCTTGTCGCAGGGTGGGCCACATTGCGAGGAAGCCTTCGGCAACACGAAGGTGTGCGATAGGACACCAGGCTACGTTGCACATCCACTCGGCGATGGCGATGCGCATTGGGAGGTGAGACTGGACCGCCTCGCGGCTAAACCGTTTTCGGCACGCTAGTGTGCGATTGGCTAACCAGCCGCCTTGCGCATGCACTCGTCGATGGCGACGCACATTGGGAGGTGCGAATGGGCCGGCTCACGGCTAGACCGTTTTCGGCAACGCCACGGTGTGCGATCGGCTACCCCGGTCGCGTCGCGCATGCGCTTGGCGATGACGATGCGCGTCGGAAGGCGCGAACGGAGCGACGCGACCTGAGGCAGTGCCTCGCCAGGCGCTACCGCGCCCAAGCGACGATCTGGAACACGCGCTGTCGAGACGCACCAGCCATTCCGCGGACAGGGCACACGCGTCGCGTTGCATCCCGCGCGTGGCCGGGCATATGCGGACGCGGCGTCCGCCGCGACGGGCATGGCAGGAGCGCCCGACCGTCACGCCATCAGCGCGCGGTCGGCAACCCCATGCGCTGCAGCTCGAACACATAGCCCTTGCCGCGCACCGTGCGGATCCATTGCGGCACGAGCGGGTCGTCGCCGAGCTTCTGGCGCAGCCGCGAGACCTGCAGATCGATGCCGCGGCTGCTCGGCGGCACGCTGGCCTCGCCGTCGCCCAACGCCGTCCGCAGCACCTCGCGGCTGAGCACTTCGCCGGGTTGTTCGAGGAACACCGCCATCAGTCGCAGTTCGCCAGGGGACAGCGGGATCGTCCGCCCGTCCGGCGCCACCGCCTGGTGACGCGCGGCATCGACCTGCCAGCCGCCGTGCGCAGCCGGCGGCGGCTGGGTCGCACGCACCCGGCGCAGCACCGCGTTGAGCCGCGCCACCAGTTCGCGCAGATCGGGCGGCCGCACCAGGAAATCGTCCGCGCCCAGGTCCAGGCCGATCACCCGGTCCACCGGCTCGGCGCGGTCGCCCATCATCACGATGGCGATGTCACCGCGGTCGCGCAGCTGCCGGCACAGGCGCAGGCCCTCGGCGCCGTCGAGGCCGGCATCGAGTACCACTGCGTCGTAATGCCCGGCCGCCAGTTGCGCCTGCAGTTGCGGCGCACTGTCGGCGTCGTGCGTCTGCAGGTTGAAACAGGCCAGGTAATCGCGAACCCGGCCGCGCAAGGCCGCGTCCGCGTCCGCCACCAGAATTTTCGCCAACCACCTGTTGTCCGAGACCACCTGTCGGCTTCCGCTGTGCGACCCGGATGGCCGCGTTCGCGCATTGGACGCGGTCGGCGCCGACGCCGCAAGACCCGCGCGCGCGGTCGCGCAGGCTCAGTCCGCGGACGTCGCTGCGGCCTCGATGCGCATCGCCAACAACTCCCCGCCCCCGCTCAAAGCGAAGCGGCGTCTAGCATCGGCGGCCAGCCAGGCGCTGTCGCCGGCCGCCAATGGCGGCAGTCCGCTGGCCGCATCGAACTGCGCTTGCCCTGCCAGAAGATGAACGACCCAGGCGACACCCGGTTCGGCGAAGAACAACATCGGCCCGACCAGTGGCCGGTGCAGCAGTTGCGTGCGCAGCCGGTCGCGACGCCACATGAGGTTGAAATCGTGGGTCGGCCCATCGAGCAGCTCGCCGCGCAGCGGCCACTCGCCGGCAAAGCGCAGGCGCGCGTACGGGTCCTGCAGCACCTGCTCCTCGCCATCGTCGAAACGCAGACGCACACCATTGCCACGCAACAGCACCAGTTCGCGGTCGATCCCGGGAAAAGCGGAGAACGCGGCGTCCTGCTCGATCTCGGCGATGGACAGGCGCAGCAGCCAGTCGTCGCCGGACATCGGCAAGCGCAGGATCTCCCGGGTCCAGCCCAGGCCGTTGCGCCAGCGTTCGCGGCGGTACTCGTTGGCGGGAATCACCCGCGCGGGCAGCGTATGCAAATCCATGCGCGCATTCTGCACGATCATGGCAACGGCGCCTGTCCCTGGCGCGCCCGCAGCTGCCAGGCAAGCCGCACCATGGCCCAAAAAAAACATCGCCCGGCTGCACGTCACTGTGCAACGCCGGGCGACGATGTACCTCCCTGTCGGCTTCCTGCCTTCCCCCCTCGCATCCTGCTCAGTGAGGCTGCGGCCGCGCGTCCAGCGCCGGCCCTATCCCTTTCGTTGCAAATCCCTTTAACGCCTTTCCACCGGCTTGGCAGCTGCCTGCTTGGCGGCTGTCGGCGCGGGTGCCTTCGTGGCGCCCACTTCGATCCGGTCGCGGTTCCGTTCGACCGTCTTGAGTCCGATGCCTTTCACCAGTGCCAGTTCCTCGGCGCTCTTGAAAGGTCCGTGCGCCTGCCGGTAGTCGACGATCGCCTGAGCCTTGGAGGCTCCCACGTTCACCAACACCTGGTCGATTTCCTCCGCTCCAGCGGAGTTGATGTTGACCTTGTCCGCAGCGAGCGCGGAACCGGACAGCATCAGGGCAACGACCAGCGACTTCAGGACCACGATAAAAGACTGCATGGCAACGCTCCTTGTGACTTGGATGGGGACTTCGCCGGCCTTTCCTGCCGGCGTTGTCAGCATCGCTCGCCACATGGGTACAGCCTATCGTCGGAGCGCGTCACAAACAGCAGGTAAACGGCGCGTCGCCGTGTAGGAAAAACCCTACACGGGCAGCGGGGCGTAGAATGGATGCACACGTGTGCAATCACCTCGGAGTTTTTCATGGACAGTGCCAAGATCGACCGTTTCCTGAGCGAAAAGTGGGATGACGACATCGTCCCGCAACTGGTCGATTACATCCGCATCCCCAACAAATCGCCGATGTTCGACGCCGATTGGGTCGCACATGGCTATATGGCCGATGCGGTGGCGCTGATGGAGCGCTGGGCGCGGGCCCAGGCCATCCCCGGCCTGCAGGTGGAGGTGGTGCAACTGGAAGGCCGCACCCCCTTGATCTACCTGGAGGTGCCGGCCAGCAGCGAGGCGACCGGCGAGGACACCGTGCTGCTGTATGGGCACCTGGACAAGCAGCCGGAAATGACCGGCTGGGACGCCGATCTGGGCCCGTGGACGCCGGTGCTCAAGGGCGACCGCCTGTACGGCCGCGGTGGCGCCGACGATGGCTATGCGCTGTTCGGTTCGCTGGCGGCGATCCAGGCGCTGCAGGACCAGGGCATCCCGCACGCGCGTTGCGTGGTGCTGATCGAGGCCTGCGAGGAATCGGGCAGCTACGACCTGCCTGCCTACGTCGATCACCTGGCGGCGCGGATCGGCAAGCCGTCGCTGGTGGTGTGCCTGGATTCGGGCTGCGGGAACTACGAACAACTGTGGTGCACGACCTCGCTGCGCGGCCTGGCCGGCGGCAACTTCAGCGTCAAGGTGCTCAGCGAAGGCGTGCATTCGGGCGACGCCTCCGGCGTGGTGCCGTCGAGCTTCCGCGTGCTGCGCGACCTGCTGTCGCGGCTGGAGGACGAGGCCACCGGCAAGATCAAGGTCGAGGGCCTGTACGCCGACGTCCCCGAGGAGCGGCTGGCGCAGGCGCGCAAGGTCGCCGAGGTGCTGGGCGACGAGGTCTACAGCAAGTTCCCGTTCCTGCCCGGCATGCGGCCGATGCACGAGGACCTGTCCGAGCTGGTGCTCAACCGCACCTGGCGCCCGGCGCTGTCGGTGACCGGTGCCGACGGCCTGCCGCCGCTGGCCTCGGCCGGCAACGTGCTGCGCCCGGAGACCGCGGTGAAGCTGTCGCTGCGCCTGCCGCCGACGCTGGACGGCAAGCGCGCCGGCGAGCTGCTGAAAGAGGTGTTGCTGCGCGACCCGCCGTATGGCGCCGAAGTGTCGCTGGCGCTGGAGAAGTCCTCCTCCGGCTGGAACGCGCCGGCGCAGTCGCCTTGGCTGACCGACGCGATCGAATCGGCCTCGCAGGCGGCGTTCGGCAAGCCGGCGATGTACATGGGCGAAGGCGGCTCGATCCCGTTCATGGGCATGCTCGGCGAGAAGTTCCCCGGCGCGCAGTTCATGATCACCGGCGTGCTCGGCCCGCATTCCAATGCGCACGGTCCGAACGAGTTCCTGCACATCCCGATGGGCAAGCGGGTGACCGCCTGCGTGTCGCGGGTGATCGCGGCCCACCATGCCGCCAGCCTGCGCGGCGAGACCACCGGCAGCGCGGCGGTGGCCGGCGGCGAGCAGCATGGCGGGCACGGCTGCTGTTGATGGGGCTGGGATTTGGGAGTCGGGATTGGGGATTGGCGAAGCCGGTTTCCTGAGTGCCTGACTTCCCTGGTTGCTGCGGGAGAGGCGTCGATCCAGACGCGGCGCCTCTCCGTAGCCTGACCGCTGGGCAACGTGGGCGGCCGGTTCCATGGGCTGTAGCGCCCGCGCCGCGCGCGCAAGCATCGACGCCATCACCGTCGATCTGGCACGATCCGACGCTGATCTCCCCTCCGCGCTCGGAACGCTCTCCATGCACACTCTGTTCGGCAGTGACAGCTGGCTCTACATCATCCTGGTGGGCTTCGTGGTCGGCCTGCTGGCGCGGTTCCTCGGCCCCAGCAGCGGGCGCTCCGGCTGCCTGTTCACCGTGTTGCTGGGCATCGCCGGCGCGCTGCTGGCCGGCTGGTTCGGCCACTACATGGGCTGGTACAGCCGCGGCGAGCCGGCCGGCTTCCTCGGCGCGCTGCTCGGCGCCATCGCCCTGCTCGCGCTGTTGCGGCTGTTCTCCAGCAAGCGCTGAGGCACGTGGCGCCGCTCGCCACGGCGGCGGCGCCCGTTTACGCTGTGCGGCTCGTTTCCGCCGCAGCCTGCCGATGAGCGCCAGTCCGACCGTTCCCGATGTCCTTGCGGCACGCGCCGCGCACCGCCTGGCCTGGGCGCGCATGGCCCTGGACGATGCGCAGGCGACGCTGGAGCGCGCCTCGGTGGACGCCGGCCAGCGCAGCTACTGGCGCAGCCACGGCCACGGCATCAGCCGCATCGTGATGGATTCGCCACCGGACCTGGAAGACGTGCGGCCGTGGCTGCGCATGCACGCCCTGCTGCACGGCGGCGGCGTGCGGGTGCCGGCGATCCTGGCGCAGGACGCGGAGGCCGGCTTCCTGCTGCTGGAAGACCTTGGGCAACCGACGCTGGCGCAAAGCCTCGATACGACCACCGCGGACGCGCACTTCGACGCCGCGCTCGGCCAGTTGCTGCGCCTGCAGGCGATCGCGCCGCCGCCGGGCATGGGCGTGTTCGGCGAGGCGCTGCTGCAGCGCGATGCCGGGCTGTTCGAGGAGTGGTTCCTGCAACGCCACCTGGGAATCACTCTGGGGGACGCCGAGCGCGCGGCCCTGCACGGGGTGCAGCGCCAGCTCATGGACAACGCGCTGGCACAGCCGCAGGTGCTGGTGCACCGCGACTTCATGCCGCGCAACCTGATGCCGGCAGCCGACGGCCCGGCGGTGCTGGATTTCCAGGACTGCGTGGTGGGGCCGGTGGCCTACGACCCGGTGAGCCTGTTCAAGGACACCACGGTGAGTTGGCCGCTGGCGCGGGTGGACGCCTGGCTGGCCGGGTACCACGCACGGGCGTTGCAGGCTGGGATCCCGGTGCCGCCGCTGGCGCAGTTCCTGCGCGACGCCGAATGGATGGGCGTGCAGCGCCACCTGAAGAACCTGGGCATCTTCGCGCGGCTGAACTACCGCGACGGCAAGGCCTGGTACCTGGACAACGTGCCGCGCTTCATCGCCTACCTCGACGAGGCGTTGCCGCGGCACCCCAGCCTGCAGCCGTTGGCGCAGCTGCTGCAGACGCGGATCAAGCCGGCCCTGGCGCAGCGCGCAGCGGGCGGCGCATGAAGGCGCTGATCTTCGCCGCCGGCCTCGGCGAGCGCATGCGTCCGTTGACTGCGCACACGCCCAAGCCGCTGCTCGCGGTGGGCGGCACGCCGCTGGTCGTCTGGCACCTGCGCAAGCTCGCCGCATTGGGCGTGCGCGAGGTGGTGATCAACACCTCGTGGCTGGCCGAACAGTTCCCGCAGACGCTAGGCGACGGCAGCGCGTTCGGGCTGCGCATCGCCTATTCCTACGAAGGCGCCACGCCGCTGGAGACCGGCGGCGGCATGCTGCACGCGCTGCCGCTGCTCGGCGAGGCGCCGTTCCTGCTGGTCAACGGCGACATCTGGACCGACTTCGATTTCGCTCGGCTCGCGCCCGAGCCGCCCGGCCTGGCGCAACTGGTGCTGGTGGATCCGCCGGCCTATGCGGCGCACGGCGATTTCGCGCTGCGCGACGACGGACACGTGCACAACACCGGCGAACCGCTGCTGACCTACGCCGGCATCGGCATGTACCGCCCTGCCCTGCTGCGCGACTGGCAGACCATCGCCGCCCCGGCGCCAACCGCGCCGGGCGTCCCGCCACGCTTTTCGGTGGTGCCGCTGCTGCGTGCACAGGCCGAACGCGGCCAGTTGCACGGCCTGCATCATCGTGGCCGCTGGACCGACGTGGGGACGCCGCAGCGGTTGGCGGAATTGGATGAGGTGCTGGGATTGGAGAATCGGGATTCGGGATTCGGGAAGCGCTAGGCGATCCGCTCGGCCTGGGCGGCGCAGGCCGTCGCGATCATCGGGCGCTCAACGCTCGTCCAATCCCGAATCCCGACTCCCCAATCCCCGCCCTTCCAGCACCCGCCGCAGGAACGGCACCGTCACCCGCCGCTGCGCCGCCAGCGATTCGCGGTCCAGGCGCTCCAGCAGGCCGATCAAGCCGGCCAGGTCGCGTCCGGCGTGGGTGAGCAGCCAGTCGATCGCCGCATCCTCCAGCACCAGGCCGCGGCGCTGGGCGCGTTCGCGCAGCACGGCGGCGCGGCCGGCGTCGTCCAGCGGCGCCAGCGCGATGCGGGTGCACTGCGAGAGCCGCGAGCGCAGATCCGGCAGGGACAGGGCGAGACCGTCGGGCATGGCCTGCGCGGTGTACAGCAAGGTCACCCCGGCGCTGCGCGCACGGTTGTGGAAATCGAACAGCGCCACCTCGTCCTCGCGCTGCCCGGCGATCGCTTCCAGGCCGTCGAGCGCGACCAGATCGCGACCTTCCAGCGCTTCCAGCGCATCGCGCAGGCGGCCGGCTGCGGCCTGCAGCGGCAGGTAGGCGGCGCTGCGCCCGGCCTGTTCGGCGGCCGCGCACAGCGCCAGGGCCAGGTGGGTCTTGCCGGTGCCGGCGGGGCCGGACAGGTACACCCAGTCGTCGGCGGTGCCATCGGCGACTGCCTGCAGCTGCGCCAGCAGCCCGTCCGGCGCGCCCAGATAACGGTCCAGGCGCTGTTCCGGCGGATAGCGCAGGGCCAGCGGCAGTTGCGGCACGCTCACGGCTGATCGGGGCTGCGCGGCGGCAGTTCGATGATGGTGGTGCGCTCGGTGACCGTATCCAGCAGGATCGCCGACTTCTCGCCCGCGTACAGGTCGCTCTGCCGGTACTGCTCGTGCAGGTAGTGCAGCAGCACATTGGCCACCGCCGCCACCGGCAGCGCCAGCAGCATGCCGAGGAAGCCGAACAATTGGCCGCCGGCCATCACCGCGAAGATCACCGCCACCGGATGCAGGCCGATCTTGTCGCCGACGATGCGCGGGGTCAGCACGTAGCTCTCCAGCAGCTGGCCGACGGTGAACACCACGCCGACCAGGACCAGCAGCTGCAGGTCGAAACCCTTGGCCTGCACCAGCGCGGCCAGCACCGCCAGCAGGATGCCGGTGGTCGCGCCCAGGTAGGGAATGAAGCTGATCAGGCCGGCGACGATGCCGATCAACAGGCCGAGCTTGAGGCCAACCAGGGTCAGGCCGCCGGCGTAGATCACGCCCAGCGCCAGCATCACCAGGAACTGGCCGCGGATGAACGCGCCCAGCACCTCGTTGGACTGCTGCGCCAGGCGGGTGATGGTGCCGACATGGTTGCGCGGGATGGTGACCGCCACGCGCGCGACCAGCAGGTCCCAGTCGCGCAGGAAGTAGAAGGTCAGGATCGGCAGCAGCACCAGGTTGACCACCCAGGTCACCATCGCGAAGCCCGAGCGCGACAGGTAGCCGAAGAAGGTCGCGGCGACGCCGCCGGCCTGCTGCCAGTGCCCGCGGATCCAGTCGATCAGCCGCTCCGGATCCAGCCAGGTCATCAGCTCCAGCCCGGTCTTCTGCTCGGCCCACGGGATCGCGGTGCCGATGAACCAGTCGCGCGCCTGCGGCAATACGTCGATGAAGGTGACGATCTGCCGCTCCAGCATCGGCACCAGGATCACCAGCGCCAGCACCAGCAGCAGCACCATCAGCACGAACACCAGGGTCACCGCCATGTTGCGCGAGCGCCCGGCGCGCTCCAGGCGATCCACCAGCGGATCGCCGAGCCAGCCGAGCAGCAACGCCAGCACGAACGGGGTCAGGATCGGCGCCAGCAGCCACACCACCCACAGCACGCCAAGGATCACCGCCGTCCATTTCAGGCGGCGCAGGAACAGCGCGATCTCGGCTTCGGGCGACAACGTCATTTCAGGCGGTACTCCGTCGGCTCGCTGTTGAGGATCACCGGACCCTCGACCGGCGCGACCACCGGCTGCAGCGCGGCGTCCGGGCCGAGCATGCGGTTCAGCCCGGACACGCCGCTGAGCAGGTCCAGGTCCAGCTCCAGGCGATCGCCGTCGGCGCGGATCGGCACGATGCGCCTTACCACCGAGGCGTTCTGCAGCGCGGCGGAGGCGCGCAGGTAGTCGTCGGCGCTGCGGATGCCGGTGATCACCACCCGGTAGATGCCGGCCGGGCCGGCGCTGACCGCCTTGGCGTAGCGCTTGACCAGGGCATCGGCGGCGCCATCGGCACCGCTGGCCATGGCGCGACGCGCGTCGGCGTCGCTGGACGACCAGGTCGACAGCACCTTGCCGCCGTCCACGAAGGTCCAGTCCGCGGTCCAGCCACCGGCCTTGCCGCGGTACAGCTTGCCGATCAGCTGCATCGGCGGGCTGTAGCGCGACGAGGCGCTGGCCACGGCGGCGGTGTCCTGGCGCCAGATCGCGCCGGCCAGCGCCTGCTCGGCGGCGCTGCCGGTCGGCAGGCCGAGGCGGAAGCCGCGCTCGATCGCACGGTCGAGCAGGCTGCGTGCGGCATTGGACTGCTGCACACCGACCAGGCGCGGGCCGCTGCCGTCGTCGATCGCCAGCCACACCACCGGCTTGGGCCGCGGCTGCGGCCACACCGGCAGGCCCAGCGCCGCGGCCAGGCCATCCACGTCCTGCGGGCGGAAGCGCGCCACCAGAATGGTGCGGAAGGTCGGGGCGCCGCTCGGCGAGGTGCCCTGGTCCTGGCGGTAGTCGAAGGTGTCGACCAGGTTCTTGGCGTTGCGCAGCGCCTGGCTCACCCCCGGCCGCGACATCACGCCCTTGTCGCCGGAGATCTTGCCCAGCACCACGCCGAGCGCGCGGGCCAGGGCGCCGTTGCGGTCGCCCTCGCTCTGGCTGTTGACCGGCACCTCCGCATCGTAGGGGCCGGTGGCGCCGGCCACGTCGCCCTCGGTGCGCAGATCGGCCTGAGCCAGGGCGCTCGCGGCAGGCAGGCACAGTGCGAAAGACAGGAGGAAGGCAAGGCTGCGGCGCATGAAGGGTCCAGTACTCGGCGTATCCGGGGCGAATTGTTGCCCGAATGCGGGCCTAGCGCCAATGCGGCCTGTTAAAATCGCCGCCTTTCCGCCCGACCCCGCCGCCCGTGACCACTTCCCAGCCCCCCGCCGCCGCCCCGTTGACCTACCGCGACGCCGGCGTCGACATCGATGCCGGCAATGCCGTCGTCGAACGCATCAAGCCCCTGGTCAAGCGCAGTTTCCGCCCCGAGGTGATGGGCGGGCTGGGCGGCTTCGGCGCGCTGTTCGACCTGTCCGGCAAGTACCGCGAGCCGGTGCTGGTGTCCGGCACCGACGGCGTCGGCACCAAGCTGAAGCTGGCGCAGCAGCTCGGCCGCCACGACACCATCGGCATCGACCTGGTCGGCATGTGCGTCAACGACGTGCTGGTGCAGGGCGCCGAGCCGCTGTTCTTCCTGGACTACTTCGCCACCGGCAAGCTCGACGTGGAGACCACCGTGGCGGTGGTCGGCGGCATCGCCCGCGGCTGCGAACTGGCCGGCTGCGCGCTGATCGGCGGCGAGACCGCGGAAATGCCCGACATGTACCCGCCGGGCGAATACGACCTGGCCGGCTTCACCGTCGGCGCGGTGGAGAAGTCGCAACTGCTCGACGGCGCCAAGGTGCGCCAGGGCGACGTGTTGATCGGCATCGCCTCCTCCGGCCCGCACTCCAACGGCTACTCGCTGATCCGCCGCATCTACGACCGCGCCGGGCGCCCCGACGCGCTACAGGTCGGCGGCGTGGCCCTGGCCGACGCGCTGATGGCGCCGACCGCGCTGTACGTCAAGCCGATCCTGTCGCTGCTGCGCGAACAGGGCGACGGCATCCACGCCATGGCGCACATCACCGGCGGCGGCCTGACCGAGAACATCATCCGGGTGATTCCGGACGGCCTGGGCCTGGACATCCGCGCCAGCGCCTGGACCCTGCCGCCGGTGTTCGAGTGGCTGCAGCGCGAAGGCGCGGTGGCCGACAGCGAGATGTGGCGCACCTTCAACTGCGGCATCGGCTTCGTGCTGGTCGCCGCTCCGGAGCAGGTGGCGGCGCTGGAGCGCAGCCTGGACACGCTGGGCCTGGCGCACTGGCAGATCGGCGCGGTGACAGCGGCCGGCGCCGGCGAACGCGTGCACATCGGCTAAAGGCGCATGGCGGCGGCCAAGCGCGCCTGGCTGGCACTGGCGCTGGCGGTGTTCGCCGCCAGTTGGATACGGCCGCTATGGCCGGCGGAACAGGCCATGCACAGCTCCCTGGCGGTGCTGGGCCTAGCCTGGCTGGTCTGGCACGACCGCCGCTGGCCGCTGCGCACCGGCCACTTCGCCGCCATCTGCATGTTCATCAGCGTGCACAACGTCGCCGCGCACTGGCTCTATTCGAATGTGCCCTACGACCAATGGTTGCGCACGCTGACCGGCGGTTGGTCGCCGGGCGCGGCCTTCGGCTGGCAGCGCAACCACACCGACCGGCTGATCCACCTGCTGTTCGGCGTGTGCGTCGCGCCGGCACTGCGCGAGCACGCGCGCCAGCGCTGGCCGGCGTTGTCGGCGCGCCAGGCCTTCGTCCTGGCGACGATGGCGATCATGTGCGTCAGCCTGGTCTACGAATGGCTGGAATGGCTGATCGCGCTGCTGCTGTCGCCGCAGCAGGCCGAGTCCTACAACGGCCAGCAGGGCGATCCCTGGGATGCGCACATGGACATGCTGCTGGCCGCCCTGGGCTGCGCCAGCGCCTGGCCAAGGCGGCGCGCCGCGCCCCCGCTTCCTTCCGCGCCGCGCTGAGACCGACGATGTCGCTGCCACCGCCCCTCCCCGTCTCCGGCGGCCGTGCCGCCGAAGTGACGCGTGCCACCACCGACCTGGACAACCTGGCGAGGCTGTACGCGGTGATGGCCGGGCTGCAGTTCTTCGTGGTGCTGTTGGTGGGCGCCGTGCTGGGCTACGGCGTGCACGAGGAGGCGCGGCTCAACGCCGTCGGCCAGAGTCCGGACCAGGCCCAGGGCGGCGTCATCGCGATCGTGATGCTGTCGGTGCTGCTCGGCTTCGGCCTGCTTTCGCTGGTGATCAAGGTGCTGCTTGCGCGCGCCTTGCGCCAGCGTCGCCAGTTGGGGCTGTGCTACACCGGCGCCGCGATCACCTGCCTGGGCTTTCCGCTGGGCACCGCGCTGGGCATCGCCACCTTGCTGACACTGCAACGCCCTGTGGTGGGCGACCTGTTCCGGAACCCTGCCCGATGACGCTTCGCCTCGCTGTGCTCGCCTCCGGCCGCGGTTCCAACCTGCAGGCCATCCTCGCCGCGATCGCCGCCGGCACCCTCGATGCCGAGGTGGTCGGCGTGTTCAGCGATCGCCCCGAGGCGCCGGCGCTGACGATGGTGGCGCCGGAGCGGCGCTGGTCGGCGCAGCCCAAGACCTTCCCCGACCGCGCCGCGTTCGAGCAGGCGCTGGGCGACGCGGTCGCCGCGGCACGGCCGGACTGGGTGGTCTGCGCCGGCTACATGCGCATTCTCGGCGCCGGCATCGTGCAGCGTTTCGGCGGGCGCCTGCTCAACATCCACCCCTCGCTGCTGCCAAAGTACCGTGGCCTGCACACGCATGCGCAGGCCTTGGCTGCGGGAGACGCCGAGCACGGCGCCAGCGTGCATTTCGTGGTGCCGGAGCTGGACGCCGGCGCGGTGATCGCGCAGGTGCGGGTGCCGGTGCAGGCCGGCGACGGCCCCGACGAACTGGCGCAGCGGCTGCTGCCGCGCGAACACCGGCTGCTGTGCGCGGTGCTGCGGCTGGCCGCGGCGGGTCGTCTGGCTGAACGGGACGGCAAGGTCTGGCTGGACGGTCAGTGCCGGTTTAGTCCGCTGCGCCTAGATTGCGACGACGTGCTGCTTCCCTGAATGCGCTGCCGCACCTTCCGCGGCCCCTCCCCTCTTCCCTCCCGCCCACGCCAGCCGATCCCATGAAGCTCGCTCCGCGTCCGTTCGCCCTCCTCGTTGCGTCCGGCCTCGGCCTGCTGGCGCCCATCGTCGCTGCGCAGGTCGCGCCGGCGCCCGCCGCGCAACCGGCGCCGCAGACCGGTCCCGCTCCGACCACGCCCGCCACCGGCACACCCGCACCGGCCGCCGCGGCGTCGCCGGCGCTGCCCGCAGAGGCGTGGACGCCACCGCCGCTGCAGCCGTTCGTGGCCACCTACGACGCCCTGTACAAGGGCAAGCCGGCCGGCGACGCGCGCATGGACGTCGTGCATACCGGCGGCGACCAGTGGCGGGTCGACCTGGGCGTGCATGGACGCAGCGGTTTCGCCAGCATCCTCGGCCTGAACATCGAGCAGAGCACGGTGTTCACCGTGCAGGACGGCCGCTACGTCCCGCAGAGCCAGAGCACGGTCAAGAAGGCGGTGTTCTTCGGCAAGAAGGTCACCGGCGTGTACGACTGGAAACAGGGCGTGGCGCGCTGGGACGGCGACCTGAAGAAGGACCGGCAGGCGCCGATCCCGCTGCAGCCCGGCGACCAGAGCGCGCTGCTGCTCAACCTCTCGCTGATGCGCGACGCGCAGCCGGGCAAGACCATGACCTACCGCTTCGTCGACGTCGGCCGGGTGCGCGAACATGTCTACCGCGCCGCCGACCAGACCGAGACCGTGCAGGTGGGCGACATCAGCTACGACGCATTGCGGGTGTCGCGCACCAACGGCGGCCGCAATGAGACCATCCTGTGGATCGCCAACGGCGTGCCGACGCCGGTGCGCATCCTGCAGCGCGAAGACGGCGAAGACCGCATCGACCTGCGCCTGACCGAATACCAAGGAGCCTGACCATGACCCGCATCGCCCGCCCGCTGACCGCCCTCGCCGCCGCCCTGCTGGCCACGGCGAGCCTGCCCGCCATGGCCCTGGAGCCGTTCACCGCGGACTACCAGGCCAGCTACATGGGCATGCAGGCCAATGGCGTGATGACCCTGGCCAAGCAGGGCGGCGACCGCTGGCGCTACAGCCTGGCGATCAAGAACCAGGTCGCCGACCTCAGCCAGAGCACGGTGTTCGAGGAAAAGGGCGGACAGCTGCGTCCGCTCAGCAGCGACGACCGCTCGGTGTTCCTGATCAAGAAGAAGGCCGTGACCGCCAACTATGACTGGAGCACCGGCCAGGCGACCTGGGGCGGCGACCTCAAGGCCGACCGCCGCGGTCCGGTGAAGCTGCAGCCGGGCGACATGGACGCATTGTTGATCAACCTGGCGATCGCGCGCGACGTCAATGCCGGCAAGACCCCGAGCTACCGCATGGTCGACGAGGGCCGCGCCAAGCCGATGACCTACCACGTCGCCGGCAAGGAAGCGGTCACCGTCAACGGCAAGACCGAGCAGGCGACCAAGGTCACCCGCACCGACGGTTCCAAGGAGATCGTGGCCTGGATCGTGCCGGACATGCCGGTGCCGGTGCGCATCCTGCAGCGCGAGAACGGCCAGGACGCGCTGGACCTGACCATCAAGTCGTTGCGCTGAGGGGCTGGGATTGGGGAATCGGGATTGGGGAATCGCAACGGCGGTTCCGCCGTGGGAATGGGGAATTGGGATTGGGGAATCGCAAAAGCGGCTCCCCGCTCGTGGCGGTTCCCATGTAGGAGCGGCTTCAGCCGCGACCCGGTGAGCCGGGATTGGCATTTGGGATTGGGAAACCGCAGCAGCAGTTCCCAACGCAGCGCGTGGCGTCCCATGTGGGAGGGGCTTCAGCCCCGACGCGAGGTTGCGAATCGCCCTGCGGAAACCGGCGAGCGATTGCAGAAGCTCCAAACGGCGCGAGTCAACGCCCATCCATGGAACATGCAACGGGGCGACAGGTAGTGCTCTCCCTTGGTGCACAGCCTAGGCGGGCGCCGCCCACGCGGCGCCCCGCCCCACATCCTTACTTCTTCTCCGCCGGCGCGGCCTTGAACGTGGTGCGGCAATCCACGCGGATCTGGGCGCCGCTGCTGCGCCAGTAGAACGTACTGCACTCGCGCGGGCCGTTCTGGGTGCGGCTCACGCCGACCGCGTAGAACGATTGCCAGATCTCGTCGCGGGTGACCTGGCCGTCGCCGTTCCAGTCCATGTCGCGCTCCTCGATGCCCTGGGTGATGGCGATGCCGGTGTACCAGGCATAGCCGACCCAGGCCAGCAGCACCACGACGATCGCCAGCAACACCTTGCGCCGACGGGTGAAGCGGCCGCTGAGGATCATGCGACGCGCCGGATGGACGCGCCCAGCGCCCCCAGCTTCTCCTCGATGTTCTCGTACCCCCGATCCAGGTGGTAGATGCGGTCGATGGTGGTGTCGCCGTCGGCGACCAGGCCGGCCAGGATCAGCGAGGCCGAGGCGCGCAGGTCGGTGGCCATCACCGGCGCGCCGCTCAGCCGCTCGGTGCCGCGCACGATCGCGGTATGCCCTTCGATCTGGATGTCCGCGCCCAGGCGCAGCAGTTCGTTGACGTGCATGAAACGGTTCTCGAAGATCGTTTCGTTGATCACGCCGACGCCGTCGGCCACGCAGTTGAGCGCCATGAACTGCGCCTGCATGTCGGTGGGAAACGCGGGATACGGCGCGGTGGTCAGGCTGACCGCACGCGGGCGCTTGCCGTGCATGTCCAGGCGGATCCAGTCCTCGCCGGTCTCGATGCTGGCGCCGGCCTCGGTGAGCTTGTCCAGCACCGCGTCGAGGGTGTCGGCGCGCGCGCGGCGCACGGTGACGCTGCCGCCGGTCATCGCCGCGGCGACCAGGAAGGTGCCGGTCTCGATGCGGTCCGGCAGCACCGCATGGCGGCCGCCGGAGAGGCGCTCCACGCCGTGCACGACGATGCGCGAGGTGCCCGCGCCTTCGATCTTCGCGCCCAGCGCGATCAGGCAGTCGGCCAGGTCGCTGACCTCCGGTTCCATCGCCGCGTTCTCCAGCACGGTGGTGCCGTCGGCCAGCGCCGCGGCCATCAGCACGTTCTCGGTGCCGGTGACGCTGACCATGTCGAACACGTAGCGGCCGCCCTTGAGCCGGCCGTTGCTGCTGGCCTTGATGTAGCCGTTCTCGACGCTGATCTCCGCGCCCAGCGCCTGCAGGCCCTTGATGTGCTGGTCGACCGGCCGCGAGCCGATCGCGCAGCCGCCGGGCAGCGACACTTCGGCCGCGCCGAACTTGGCCAGCAGCGGGCCCAGCACCAAGATCGAGGCGCGCATGGTGCGCACCAGCTCGTACGGGGCGACGTGCTGGTGGACCTTGCGCGGGTCGACGGTGATGGCGCTGCCGCGCGACAGCGTGCCTTCGTCGATGGTGACTTCCGCGCCCAGCTCGCCGAGCAGCTTCACCGTGGTGATCACGTCGTGCAGTTGCGGCACGTTGGTGATCTCCACCGGCGCATCGGCCAGCAGGGTCGCGCAGAGGATCGGCAGCACGGCGTTCTTGGCGCCGGAAATGTTCACTTCACCGTGCAGCGCGTTGCCGCCGGTCACTACGATTTTGGCCATGGGTCTCGTGGGGGAAGGAAAAAAAGGGGAATAACGGGTACGCGGCGGCTCAGCCGGCGGCGCGCCCGGCCTGCTCGGGGGTCAGGGTGTTCAGCGCCAGCGCGTGGATCGCACCGCCCATCAGGTCGCCCAGGGTGGCGTAGACCATGCGGTGGCGGGCCAGCGGCAGCTTGCCGGCGAAGGCGGCGCTGACCACGGTGGCTTCGAAGTGCACGCCGTCGTCGCCCTGCACCTGCACCTGCGCGTCCGGCAGGCCGGCCTCGATGAGTTTACGGATGGTTTCGGCGTCCACCGGGCTTTCCTCATAAAATGATCGGCCATTCTACCCTCCGACCGGCACCCGCATGGATGTATCGCCCCTGTCTCCCACGACGCCCGACGACGCCGGCCTGGTCGCCAGCGGCCGCCGTGTGGTCGAGATCGAGCAGGCCGCGCTGGCGGCGGTCGGCGCGCGCATCGGCGCCGATTTCGCCGCTGCCTGCCGGCTGATCCTCGGTTCGCGCGGGCGCGTGGTCGCCACCGGCATGGGCAAGTCGGGCCACGTGGCGCGCAAGATCGCCGCCACCCTCGCCTCCACCGGCACCCCGGCGTTCTTCGTGCACCCGGGCGAGGCCGGGCACGGCGACCTGGGCATGATCACCGATGCCGACGTGGTCCTGGCGCTGTCCTATTCCGGCGAATCCGACGAGATCCTGATGCTGCTGCCGGTGCTCAAGCGCCAGGGCAACGCGGTGATCGCGATGACCGGCCGCCCGCAGTCCACGCTGGCGCGCGAAGCCGACCTGCACCTGGACGTCAGCGTGCCGGCCGAGGCCTGCCCGCTGGACCTGGCGCCGACCTCCAGCACCACCGCCTCGCTGGCGCTGGGCGACGCGCTGGCGGTGGCGCTGCTGGACGCGCGCGGCTTCACCGCCGACGACTTCGCCCGCTCGCACCCGGCCGGCAGCCTCGGCCGCCGCCTGCTGCTGCACATCACCGACGTCATGCACCGCGGCGACGAACTGCCCAAGGTGCGCGAGGACGCCAGCCTCAGCGAGGCGCTGGTGGAGATGAGCCGCAAGCGCCTGGGCATGACCGCGGTGGTGGACGCCGACGACCGCCTGCTCGGGCTGTTCACCGACGGCGACCTGCGCCGCGCCCTGGACAGCGCGCTGGACGTGCGCCAGACCCGCATCGCCGAGGTGATGACCCGGCAGCCGCGTACCATCGGCGCCGACCAGCTCGCCGCCGAGGCCGCACGGCTGATGGAGACCCACAAGATCACCGGCCTGATCGTGGTCGATGCGGCCGGCCGCGCGGTCGGCGCACTCAACATTCACGACCTGTTGCGCGCCAGAGTGGTTTAACAGGCTGAACCCGTTCACCGCCCGCCGGCGTCCCCACGCCGCTGGCCCTGGCCGCTGGAAAGCCGGCCTCCCCGCCCCGATATCCCGAACATGCCCTATTCCCCGCTGGCCGACCTCCCCGCCGACCTGATCGACCGCGCCGCCCGGATCCGCCTGGCGTGCTTCGACGTGGACGGCACGCTGACCGACGGCCGCCTGTACTACGACCGCGACGGCAACGAGAGCAAGGCCTTCAACGTGCTCGACGGCCAGGGCCTGGTGCAGTTGCGCCGGCACGGCATCGACGTGGCGCTGATCACCGCCCGGCCCAGCCTGGCGGCGGAGAAGCGCGGCCAGGAGCTGGGCCTGCTGGTGCAGATCGGGGTCAAGGACAAGCGCGCCGGGGTGCAGGCGCTGTGCGACGAGCGCGGCATCGGCCTGGAGCAGGTCTGCTTCATGGGCGACGACCTGCCCGACCTGGCGCCGCTGCGCGTGGTCGGCCTGGCGGTGGCCCCGGCCAACGCCCACCCCTGGACCGCCGAACACGTGCACTGGACCACCCGCGCCCGCGGCGGCGAAGGCGCGGCGCGCGAACTGTGCGACGTGCTGCTGGCCGCGCAGGGCCACGTCCCATCCCTGCTGCAGGAGCATGGCGCATGAACTGGCGCACCACCCTTGGCACCCTGTTGCTGGTCGGGGCGCTGATCAGCGGCTGGTCGGCCTGGAACCAGCGCAGCAAGCCCACCCGCAATCCTTCCGACGAAGCCAGCGTGGACTACATCGCCCGCGACTTCGAGATCGTCAGCCTGGACAAGCAGGGCAAGGAAGCGATGACCCTGCGCGCGCCGCAGATGGAACGCAGCCGCGCCGACCAGACGATGTCGATCGTGACCCCGCTGTTCCTGCTGCCCGACGCCAACGGCCAGCACTGGGAGATGCGCAGCAAGACCGGCTGGGTCAGCGCCGACGGCGACGAACTGCGCCTGCGCGACGACGTCGCCGGCGACAGCCCAAAGGTGCCCAGCATCCCGCCCACCACCTTCCGTACGCAGAGCCTGGACGTCTTCCCGCAGACCAACAGCGCGCGCACCGCCGCCCCGGTCACGATGACCCGGCCCGGTATGATGCAGACCGGCGTCGGCTTCGAAGTCGACTTGAAATCCCGGCAGTACAAGCTCCTTTCACAGGTCAAGACCCGTTATGAACCGAATGCTGCCCGCTAAGCTCGCCCTGCTCGCCCTGCTGCTGCCGACCCTGGCGCTGGCCAAGTCCACCGACCGCAACCAGCCGATGGACATCAAGTCCGACACCAACAATTGCGACAACTTGAGCGGTGATGACGGCAAGTGCCGCTTCGCCGGTAACGTCATCATCGTGCAGGGTACGCTTGAAGTGCATGCCGACACGGCCGACCTGTTCCGCAAGAATGGCGATGTCGACAGGATCCTGCTCAATGGCAAGCAAGCCACGCTGAAGCAGGACATGGACGACGGATCCACCGTGAATGGCACTGCCGACACGATCGATTACACCGTCGGCAACGATACGGTGATCCTGACGGGCAACTACAAAATGACCTCACCCAAGGGCACCAATGCCGGTCAGCGCATGGTCTACAACACCAAGACCGGCAACATGCAGGGCGGCGGCGATGGTACCCGCGTGCACACGGTGATCCAGCCGAAGAATGCCGCCCCGGCAACGCCGGCCGGCGCGCCGGCAGCCGGCGCCAAGCCCCCCGCCAAGCCCCCCGCCAAGCCCGCCGCGGCACCGGCGAAGCCGACCAAGCAAGGAGGCCAGTGATGCTGCTCGCCGAAGGCCTGCGCAAGCGCTACAAGCAGCGCGAAGTGGTGCGCGACTTCGCGCTGACCCTGGAGGCCGGCGAAGTGGTCGGCCTGCTCGGCCCCAACGGTGCTGGCAAGACCACCTGCTTCTATATGATCGTCGGCCTGGTCGATGCCGATGCCGGGCGCATCGTGCTTGACGGCAACGACATCACCGCGCTGCCGATGTACAAGCGCGCCAAGCTCGGCGTTGGCTACCTGCCGCAGGAACCGTCGGTGTTCCGCAAGCTCAGCGTCGCCGACAACATCCGCCTGGTGCTTGAACTGCGCGAGGATCTGGACAACGCCGGACAGGAACGCGAACTGGCGGCGCTGCTGGACGAACTGCAGATCAGCCATGTCGCCGACCAGCTCGGCGCCAGCCTCTCCGGCGGCGAGCGCCGCCGCTGCGAGATCGCCCGCGCGCTGGCGGCCAAGCCGCGACTGATGCTGCTCGACGAACCCTTTGCCGGCGTCGACCCGATCTCGGTCGGCGAAATCCAGCGCATCGTCACCCACCTCAAGCAGCGCGGCATCGGCGTGTTGATCACCGATCACAACGTGCGCGAAACCTTGGGAATCTGCGACCGGGCGTATATCCTCAACGAGGGCAGCGTGTTGGCGCAGGGGGCGCCGGAAGCGCTGCTGGCCAACAGCGACGTGCGCCGCGTCTACCTCGGGGAAACCTTCAGGCTCTGACCGCGCACGCGCCGGCTACGCTCCTTCCGCGCTCGGTACAGGCATGAAAGCACGGCTGCAGACATCGCTGGGACAGCACCTGGTCATGACGCCGCAGTTGCGGCAGGCGATCAAGCTGTTGCAGATGTCCAGCGCCGAGCTGGAGGTGGAGATCGCCGAGGCGGTGGAAAGCAATCCGCTGCTGGAATGGTCCGAGGACGCCGCGCCCACCCTGGATGTGACCAGCCACGGCAGCGCCGAGGGCGAGGTCGAGGTCACGCCGCCGGCCGGCGACACCCTGGACGACGTTCCGCAGCACAACGGCGACGAATGGTCCACTGCCGAATCGGCCTGGAGCGGCGGCAGCGGCGGGTCGTTCGATGACGACGACCTGGGCAGCGCGGCCGAACGCGTGGCCGAACCGGACACCTTGATCGATCACCTGCTGTGGCAGTTGCACCTGTCGCCGCTGTCCGCGCGCGACCGCAGCATCGGCGCGGCGCTGATCGACGCGCTCGACGACGATGGTTACCTGCGCGAGCCGCTGACCGCGATCGCCGAGACCCTGCGCCCGGATATCGCCGCCGAGGAGGACGAGATCCTGACCGTGCTGCACCAGATCCAGCGCTTCGACCCGGCCGGCATCGCCGCGCGCAGCCTGGGCGAGTGCCTGACCCTGCAGCTGGACACCCTGCCCCAAGACACGCCGGGGCTGGCCCTGGCACGCACCATCGCCAACGGACCGCTGGAACGGCTGCCGCGCAGCGGCGTGGCCGGCCTGGCGCACGAACTCAAGCGCCCGACGGCGGAGGTCGACACCGCGGTCGCGCTGCTGCGCTCACTGGACCCGCGTCCGGGCAAGCAGATCGGCGAGTTGGGCAGCGATACCTACGTGGTGCCGGACTGCGTGGTCTGGCGCCAGCGCGGGGTGTGGCATGCGGCGCTGTCCGCGCACGCCCAGCCCAAGGTCACCATCCACCGCGGCTACGAGCGGCTGATCCGCCAGTGCGGCGAAAGCGACGCCGGCTATTTGCGCGGGCAACTGCAGGAAGCGCGCTGGCTGCTGAAGAGCCTGGAGGCGCGCGGCGAGACCCTGCTCAAGGTGACCCGCTGCCTGCTGAAGCAGCAGGCCGGTTTCCTGGAGTTCGGCGAACAGGCGCTGCGGCCGCTGACCCTGCGCGAGATCGCCGGCGAACTGGGCCTGCACGAGAGCACCATCTCCCGCGCCATCGCCCGCAAATACGTGCGCACCCCGCGCGGCACCATCCCGCTGCGCGCCTTCTTCGCCTCCGGCATCGACACCGACAGCGGCGGCGAAGCCTCCAGCACCGCGATCCAGGCGATGATCCGCCGGCTGATCGACGCGGAGAATCCGCGCAAGCCGCTTTCTGACGCCAAGCTGGCCGACCTGCTGAAAAGTGCCGGCGTCCCTGTAGCGCGCCGCACCGTGGCGAAGTATCGTGAGGCCATGAACATTTCCGCCTCCCACGAACGCGTCCGGATCGGCTAGCGGCGGCGGCAATGGTTCATAGGTGAAACCCGAACCAAGGAGTATCCGATGCGTATCGAGACCTACGGCCAGCAGATCGAAGTCACCCCCGCCCTGCGCGAGTATGTGGAGACCAAGCTGCAACGGCTGAAGCGGCACTACGAGGAAACCATCGAGGTCCGCGCCCAACTGGCGCTGCGCAAGCCCGACCATCACGTCGAGGCCACGGTCAACGTCCCCGGCCGCACCCTGCACGCCGACGCCAGCGCACAGACCATGTACGCGGCGATCGACCTGCTCGCCGACAAGCTGGACCGGCTGATCATCAAGCACAAGGAAAAGAAGCACGACCACCATGCGGCCGAGGTGCGCGACAATCTCGCGTGATCCTCCCCACGTTGCGCCACCATGCCCTTGACCGATCTGATGGCGGCCGTCAGCACCCAGGTGCTCCCGGCCGCCGATCGCGACACCCTGCTGCACACCGCCGCCGGTCTGCTGGCCTGCCAGCAGGCCGGCGCCGATGAACTCTTCGCCAGCCTGCGCGAGCGCGAACAGCTCGGCAGCACCGCCATCGGCCACGGCATCGCCATCCCGCACGGCCGCGCGCCGGACCTGGACGCCCCACGCGGCGCGCTCCTGCGCCTGCACCAGCCGATCGATTTCGACGGCCAGGGCACCCAGGTCGACCTGATCTTCGCCATGGCCGTCCCGGCGCACTACACCCACCAACACCTGATGCTGCTGTCCGAACTGGCCGAGCAGTTCTCCATCGAGGAATTCCGCGACGCCCTGCGCAACGCGCCGGACGCCGCCGCGCTGTATGCGCTGCTCGGCGGCGCGCCACGGGCCGCCGCATGAACACCAGCATCGACGCACGCGAACTGTTCGACCAGCAACGCGACCGCCTGAGCCTGCGCTGGATTGCCGGGCACAAGGGCGAACACCGGGTGCTGGAGGCCGGCAATGCGGTCTCGCGGCGCCCGTCGCTGGCCGGGTATCTCAACACCATCTACCCCAACAAGGTGCAGATCCTCGGCACCGAGGAACTGGCCTGGCTGGACTCGCTGGACGCGCGCCAGCGCTGGGAGACCATCGAGAAGATCGTGCAGGTGCGGCCGCTGGCGCTGGTGGTCACCAAGAACCAGTCGTGCCCGGAAGACCTGCGCGCGGCCGCCGACGAATCCGACACGCCGCTGTGGATCTCGCCCAAGCGCGGCCACGAACTGCTCAATCACCTGTCCTACCACCTGGCACGCACGCTGGCGCCGCGGGTGATCCTGCATGGCGTGTTCATGGAGATCTACTCGATCGGCGTGCTGATCACCGGCGAGGCCGGCTCGGGCAAGAGCGAGCTGGCGCTGGAACTGCTCAGCCGCGGCCACCGCCTGGTCGCCGACGACGCCCCCGAATTCACCCAGATCGCCCCCGACGTGCTCGACGGCACCTGCCCGGAACTGCTGCAGGACCTGCTGGAAGTGCGCGGGCTGGGCGTGCTCAACGTGCGCGAGATGTTCGGCGACACGGCTGTAAAGAAGAACAAGTACCTTCGGCTCATCGTGCACCTGACCCGGCCCATGACCGAGCCCACGCCCCACGGCTACGAACGCCTCACCGGCGATTCCGGTACCCGCCACGTGCTGGACCTGGACGTGCCGCTGATCACCCTGCCGGTGATGCCGGGCCGCAACCTGGCGGTGCTGACCGAGGCCGCCACGCGCCTGCACATCCTGCGCACCAAGGGCATCGACCCGGCGGCGATGTTCATCGCCCGCCACAGCAACCTGCTGGAGCGGCGCAGCCCATGACCACCGGCGCCAACACCTCCACGCTGGTCATCGTCAGTGGCCTGTCCGGCTCCGGCAAGTCGGTGGCGCTGAAGACCTTCGAGGACCTGGACTACTACTGCGTCGACAACCTGCCGGTGGAACTGCTGCCGGCCTTCGTCAAGAGCCTGGTGCACGAGGATGCCGGCCCCAGCAAGCTGGCGGTGGGCATCGACGTGCGCAGCCGCCACAGCGACCTGACCCAACTCTCGCGCTGGCGCGAGGCGGTGGCGCAGTTCGGCCTGGACGCACGGCTATTGTTCTTCGACGCCAACGACGAGGCGCTGATCAAGCGCTACGCCGACACCCGCCGGCGCCATCCGCTGTCGCGCCAGGGCCTGTCGCTGCCCGAGGCGATCGAGCGCGAGCGCGCCCTGACCGAACCGCTGCGCGAAGCGGCCGATGCGGTGATCGACACCAGCGCGCTCAACGTGCACCAGCTGCGCCGGCGGGTCACCACCGAGTTCGCGCTGTCCGCCGAGAACACGCTGTCGCTGCTGTTCGAGTCCTTCGCCTACAAGCGCGGCGTCCCGGCCGAAGCGGATTTCGTGTTCGACGCGCGGGTGCTGCCGAATCCGCACTGGGACCCGGAGCTGCGCCCGATGACCGGCCGCGACAGCGGCGTGCGCGAGTATCTGGACGCGCAACCGGACGTGCAGCGCTACACCGCGCAACTGATCGATTTTCTCGACACCTGGCTGCCGCGGCTGCGCAACGACACCCGCAGCTACGTGACCATCGCCTTCGGCTGCACCGGCGGCAAGCACCGCTCGGTGTACCTGGCCGAACGCCTGGCCCGCCACGCCCGCGAACAGGGCTGGCCGGAAGTGGCGACCTTCCATCGCGAGCAGGATTGATCGAAACGCCGGGATTCGGGATTGGGGATTCGGGATTGGCAAACGCGGGGCATTGCTCTGGCTCTTGCGAATCCCCAATCCCAAATTCCCAATCCCCGCTCCCCACAGCCATTCCCTGCGCCCTGCCTGACCTGTTAACGTTCTCCCATGGCCTGTGGCATTCTCCTCATCACTCATCCCGGGATCGGCGCGGCGCTGCTGAGCGTGGCGACCCGGATGTTGCGGCAATTGCCGCTGAAGACCGAAGCGTTCGAAGTGCCGTTCGATGCTGATCTGGAGGCGCTGCTGCCGCAGGCGTCGGCGGCATTGCGGCGGGTGGACGACGGCGATGGCGTGCTGGTGGTGACGGATCTGTACGGAGCCAGCCCGAGCAACCTCGCCGCACGGCTGGCACGCCTGGGCACGCCGGTGCGGCGCGTTTCGGCGTTGAGTCTGCCGATGCTGCTGCGGATCATGAATTATCCCGAACAAGGACTGGAGCAGTTGCCCGCGACCGCGGCAGCCGGCTCGCGCAACGGCGTGGTGATCGACGATGCTTGAACGCGAACTGCTGGTCTCCAATCGCCTCGGCCTGCACGCCCGCGCCACTGCCAAGCTGGTGCAGACGCTGTCCTCGTTCCGCTGCAACGCCACGTTGGCGGCCAAGGGCCGCGAGGTCAACGCCAAGAGCATCATGGGCGTGATGCTGCTGGCCGCCGCACAGGGCACGCCGGTGACGGTGCGGGTGGACGGCGCCGACGAAGCCGAGGCACTCAAGGCCGTGGTCGACCTGTTCGAGCGGCGCTTCGACGAGGACAGCTGAGCATGCGTCGCCGGCGGCCGCAGGCAGGGACGCGGTGCCGCCGCACGGGGCACGCGCGGTGAGCGTGCGCATCGCCGGCCATGGCGCCTCGCGCGGCAATGCCCTGGGCCGCGCGCGGGTGCGCCTGCCGCATGCGCTGGAGGTGGCCGAGCAACGCATCGCCGCCGCGCAGATTCCCGAAGAACTCGATCGCCTGCACCGTGCGGTGGGCGCCGCGCGCGAGGAGATGCACGGCCTGCGCCAGCGCCTGCACGGCGCCCTGGCCAAGGAGGTCGGCGAATTCCTCGACCTGCACGCGCTGCTGCTCGACGACCCGGAACTGCTGCATGGCCTGGACGAACTGATCCGCACCGGCCGCTACAGCGCCGACTACGCGCTGCGCCTGCAGCGCGACCGCCTGGCGACCGTGTTCGACGACATGGAAGACGCCTACCTGAAGAGCCGCATGGACGATCTGGACCATGTGATCGGGCGGATCCATGCGTTCCTGCAGAAGCGTCAGCCGGACAGCGAAGGCCTGGCCGGCGAGATCCTGGTGTGCGAGAACGTGGCGCCGTCGGAACTGGCGCAACTGCAGGCGCAGGGCGTGGTCGGCATCGTCACCAGCGCCGGCAGCACGCTGTCGCACAGCGCGATCCTGGCGCGCAGCCTGCACCTGCCGCTGGTGGTCGGTGTCGCCGACGCATTGCAGAAGATCAACGACGGCGACGTGCTGATCATCGACGGCACCCAGGGCGCGGTGCTGGTCGATCCGACCCCGGACGACCTGCGCGACTATCGCAGCCGCGTGCGCGAGCAGGCCAAGCTGCAGCGCAGCCTGGGGAAGCTGCGCTCCAAGCCCAGCCGGACCCGCGACGGCGTGGACATCACCCTGCTGGCCAACGCCGAGTCGCGCGACGACGTCACCCGCGCGCACGCGCTCGGCGCCGACGGCCTGGGCCTGTACCGCACCGAATTCCTGTTCCTGCAGCGCGACGCCCTGCCCGACGAGGAAGAACAGTTCCACACCTACCGCGACGCGGTGCTGGGCATGAGCGGCCGACCGGTGACCATCCGCACGCTGGACCTGGGCGCGGACAAGGCCGATCGCACCGGCCTGACCATGAGCAACGAAGAAAACCCGGCGCTGGGACTGCGTGGCGTGCGCCTGTCGCTGGCCCGGCCCAAGGTCTCCGATACGCAGTTGCGTGCGCTGCTGCGCGCCTCCGCCTACGGCCCGGTGCGGGTGCTGGTGCCGATGGTCAGCGCGCGCGAGGAACTGCTGGCGATGCGCCGCCACCTCAAGCGCATCGGCGCGCAGTTGCGCCGCGACGGCCATGCCATCGCCGAGCAGGTGCCACTGGGCGCGATGATCGAGGTGCCGGCGGCGGCGCTCGCCCTGGACACCTTCATCGACGTCATCGACTTCCTGTCGATCGGCACCAACGACCTGGTGCAGTACCTGCTCGCCGCCGACCGCAACAACGAGGCGGTGGCCGAGTTGTATTCGCCGCTGCATCCGGCGGTGCTGCGGCTGATCGCGCAAGTGATCGCCACCGGCCAGGCCCACGGCAAGCCGGTGGCGGTGTGCGGCGAGATCGCCGGCGACCCGGCGCTGACCCGCATGCTGCTGGCGCTGGGACTGCGCGAGTTCAGCCTGCATCCGGCGACGATGCTGGAAGTGCGCCAGGTGATCCGCGACAGCGACCTGCAGTCCCTGCGCCAACGCGGCGCCAAACTGCTGCAGGCGCGCGACCGCAAGGGCATCGAGCGCTGGTTGGCGTGAGAGCCGGGATCGGGGAGTCGGGATTGGGGATTGGGATGAAGCCGTTCGGCTGCGGAACGCGGGGATTCGATTGAAGGATGCCGGTTGCGGCATCCTGCGCCGCGCGCTTCGATGAAAAAATCGCCAACCCTCTGGGCAGCAACCGCACGGTTCCGACAGCGCCTGCCCCGCCGCTTTTTTGTGGCAGGGGCTTCAGCCCCGCCCACAGAGGAGCGCAGCGCCTCACGCTCGCGCAGAAGCATCGACTCCCCAATCCCGCCTCCCCAATCCCGGCCTTCCACTGTGCTTCCCGCAACATGCAGGCGATAATGTTGGGATGAACATCTGACCGACCGCGTTTCTCCGGAGCGCGGCCTCTACCGAAGGGAGCAGCGCATGGCCGACGCCGTCCGCCACGACAAGACCGCGCGGCAGCTGCGCATGCTGTCCGATGCGCTGGACAGCGGGCGCCTGGGTCCGGTGCGGCGACTGGTCAATACGCTGGCGCCGGCCGAGATCGGCAACCTGCTGGAGTCGCTGCCGCCGGGCAAGCGCGAGGTGGTGTGGGGCCTGGTCGATCCGGAAGACGACGGCGAGGTGTTGGTCCACGTCGGCGAGGAAGTGCGCGAGAGCCTGCTCGCGGACATGGACCCGGACGAAATCGTCGCCGCGGTCGAAGACCTGGACATCGACGACCTCGCCAACCTGGTCGAGGACCTGCCGGACACGGTCATCGACGAAGTGCTCAAGTCGATGGACCGCGAGAACCGCGAGCGGCTGGAGCAGGTGCTGTCGTATCCCGAGGACAGCGCCGGCCGTCTGATGAACCCGGACGTGGTCACCGTGCGCGCCGACGTCAACGTCGACGTGGTGCTGCGCTACCTGCGCCTGCGCGGCGAACTGCCGGACCATACCGACCACCTGTTCGTGGTCAGCCGCCGCCACCAGTACCTGGGACGGGTGTCGCTGGCGGCGCTGGTCACCCACGAGGACTCCACCCCGATCAACCGGCTGATCGACGACGAGCAGCCGGCCATCGACGTCGGCGAAGGCGCCGACGAGGTCGCGCGGCAGTTCTCCGACCACGACTGGATCTCCGCGCCGGTGGTGGACGACAACAACATCCTGCTCGGCCGCATCACCATCGACGACGTGGTCGACATCATCCGCGATCAGGCCGAGCACCAGGCGATGAGCGCCGCCGGCCTGGACGAGGACGAAGACCTGTTCAGCCCGGTGCGGCGCGCGTTCCGGCGCCGCCTGATCTGGCTGACGATCAACCTGGGCACCGCCTTCATCGCCTCCAGCGTGGTCAGCCAGTTCGAGGGCACCATCGCCAAACTGGTGGCGCTGGCCGCGTTGATGCCGATCGTGGCCGGCATGGGCGGCAACGCCGGCACCCAGGTGCTGGCGCTGATGGTGCGCGGCCTGGCGCTGGGCCAGATCGGCGCGTCCAACGTCGGCGTGCTGCTGCGCAAGGAGCTGACGGTGGCGCTGATCAACGGCCTGTCTCTGGGCATCGGCCTGGGCCTGATCGTGCTGCTGTGGTTCAAGCAGCCGCTGCTGTCGCTGGTGATCGGTTCGGCGCTGACCATCAACCTGCTCACCGCCGCCCTCGGCGGCGTGCTGGTGCCGTTGACGCTCAAGCGCCTGGGCTTCGATCCGGCGCTGGCCGGCGGAGTGATCCTGACCACGCTGACCGACGTGATGGGCTTCCTCAGCTTCCTCGGCCTGGCCACCCTGGTCCTGCTGTAGGGCGTGTCCGTGCGGCGGGGGCGGTTCCGCCGGCCCGCCGTGCGACACAGCAACGGTGATCCGCGCGGCGCAGATCCCGCCATCCGCCCGGTACGCGGCAGGCCCGCCGCACCAGCACGCGCCGCGGCCGGCGGCTGACTGGCGCATGTCCGCTCCCCCTGCCCGGGTTGTGGTGGAGACGCCCAGCCCACGATACTGCGGCCTTCCCATCCGAGGGCCGGCCATGTCGATGCGTTCGTTGCTGCTTCTGCTGTGCCTGTCGATGGTCGGATGCAGCAGCTTGCCCAGCGACCCGGCCACCGGCCACTTCGTCAGCCGCCAGCTCACCCTCGACGGGCGCGTCTACCGCTACCAGGTGTTCGTGCCGGCGCCGGCGCATCGCCAGGGCCCAGTGCCGGTGGTGCTGTTCCTGCACGGGTCGGGCGAGCGCGGCGACGATGGCCGCGACCAGACCACGGCCGGACTGGGTCCGTACCTGCGCCGCCACCTGGCCGATTTCCCGGCCCTGGTGGTGATGCCGCAGGCGCCCGACGGCGAGGAATGGAACGGCGCCAACGCGACCATGGCACTGCAGGCACTGGACGACAGCAGCGCCGAGTTCAACGGCGACCCGCAGCGCACCTACCTCACCGGCATGTCCATGGGAGGCTACGGCACCTGGGAAATCGCCTTGAAGCAGCCACAACGCTTCGCCGCGCTGGTGCCGATCTGCGGTGCGATCCTGTCCCCGCACGAGGACCGTGAATACCTGGTGGTGACCCCGGTGGCGTATCTGGCCGATCCCTACAGCGCGCTGGCGCAGCGCTTGCGGCACGTGCCGGTCTGGATCTTCCATGGCGCCCAGGACGACGTGGTGCTGCCGCACGACGACCGCAAGATCGTCCGTGCCTTCAAGAACCTCGACGCCGACGTGCGCTACACCGAGTACCCGCAGGGCAACCACAACGCCTGGGACGCCACCTATCGCGATCCGAAGATGTGGCAGTGGCTGTTCGCGCAGAAGCGCAGCGACACCGGCAACGAGACCACCGCCGACAAGTAAGCCGTTTCCAGGAAAGGCTGCGCGATCGGATAGTCAGCGCGCGCTTACGGCGTTCTGCCCTCAGTCCTACGCCGCATCCTTGTGGGAGTCCCTCCCACAAGAAGCCCACCGCGCTCGGCGTGCGACGCGGCGCACGGCCAACGCCAGGCTGTGCAAGCCGGGCCGCAGCACTCCACCAAACCGCGTACAGTCCGCGCTTTCGTGCACAGGTTAGGCATGGCCACCGCCCTTTCCTCATCGCAGTCTGTTTTCCACGCCCGCCTGCGCGGGCTGGACCCGAGCGCCGCGACGATCGCCGCCGCAGCGATTCCACCGCTGCTGGTGCCGGCACGCGACGACCCCGCGGCACTGCAGCTCAGCGACAGCGGACGCTGGCTGTTGCAGGTGCTGGATGCGCTGGATGCCGTGGACCACGCCACCCAGGCCACCGGCCTGTCCGCCGACGCGCTGCGCCGCGACCAGAAGTTCGCGCCGCCCGGGCGGCCCTCGCTGCACCTGGTGCAGTTGCGACAGCAGCAGGCGGCCGCGCAGCAGGCCCTGCGCCGTGCCAATCAGGCGCTGGCCCAAGCCGCCACCGGCTTCGTGCGCAGCGCCGGGCTGACGCCGCCGCCACGGACCGGGCCGGTGGCGTTCGTGCAAGGATGGATTGCGCGCCATCTGGGATAGCCGCACCGCAGTGCGACGCGTGTCGGGCGTTCCTTGGGCGGCGCACCGAGGATGAAGCGGGCGAACGTCAAGGAGATCTTGCATCGCGCCATTCGGAATCAGCCACGATCGCGGCTGGCAAAGGACGATGCCAGCCACTCGCCTACCGGCATGCGCGGCGCGCCGACCGCACTGCGTCGCGTCGCGTCGCGTCGCGTCACATAGCGTCGCGAAGCCGATGTGCAAACACGCCACACCGCGCGTCTACGCAAGCTAAACCGCGAGCGCCAGACCGCTCACACGGGCCAGGGTTGCGCCTGTCCCGCTGCTATCCTGCACGCCCCTCGGACTCCGCTGCCCGACGCCCCATGCCCGCGCCCTCCCTCACTGCCCTCCCCTGCCCCACTCCCGCGGCACCTTCGCGCATGTGCCTTCGCGCCCGCGCCAAGGCAGCGGCGGCATGAGCATGCCCGGCGCGAACACGGCCAATCTCGCCACCTGGGGCATCTGCGCGCTGGCCACCGCCGGGGTGATCACGCGGCCGTTCAAGCTGCCGGAGGCGTGCTGGGCGGTCGGCGGGGCGCTGCTGCTGATGGCGCTGGGGCTGATGCCCGGCGGCGAAGCCTGGCAAGCGGTACTGAAGGGCCTGGACGTCTATCTGTTCCTGATCGGCATGATGCTGCTGTCGGAAACCGCACGCGCCGAAGGCCTGTTCGACTGGGTGGCGATGCATGCGGTGAACCTGGCCAAGGGTTCGACCCAGCGCCTGTTCGCGCTGGTGTTCGGCGTCGGCATCGTGGTCACCGCGTTCCTGTCCAACGACGCCACCGCGGTGGTGCTGACCCCGGCGGTGTACGCGGCCGCACGCAAGGCCGGGGCCAAGCCGCTGCCGCTGCTGTTCGCCTGCGCGCTGATCGCCAACGCCGCCAGCTTCGTGCTGCCGATCTCCAACCCCGCCAACCTGGTGCTGTACGGCGGGAAGATGCCAACGCTCGGCGCGTGGATGGCCGCGTTCGCGCTGCCGTCGCTGCTGGCGATCGGCGTGACCTTCGTGATGCTGCGCTGGGCCGAACGCAAGGACCTGACCGGCCGCTGTGCCGCGCGCGTGGACACGGTGCCGCTGACCCGCGGCGGCACCTTCGCCCTGGTCGGCATCCTCGCCACGGCGGTGCTGCTGGTCGGCGTCTCCGCGCTCGGCCTGGACCTGGGCCTGCCGACCTGCCTGGCCGGCCTGGCCACCCTCGGCGTGGTCTGCCTGGGCGGCCGGCAGTCGCCGCTGCCGATGGCCAAGGCGGTGTCGTGGTCGGTGCTGCCGCTGGTGGCCGGGCTGTTCGTGCTGGTGGAAGCACTGTCGCGCACCGGCGTGATCGGCCTGCTCGCGCGCACCCTGGCCGACGCCGCCGCGCACTCGCCGCAGGCCACCGCCGGCATCGCCGGCACGCTGCTGGCGTTCGGCTCCAACCTGATGAACAACCTGCCGGCCGGCCTGATCGCCAGCACCACCGTCGCCCAGGCGCAGCCGCCGCAGCTGGTGGTGGACGCGCTGCTGATCGGCGTGGACCTGGGCCCGAACCTGTCGATCACCGGCTCGCTGGCGACCATCCTGTGGCTGACCGCGATCCGCCGCGAAGGCGAGGACGTGGGCTTCTGGCGCTTCCTCAAGGTCGGCGCGCTGGTGATGCCGCCGGCGCTGCTGTGCGCGCTGGGCGCGCGGCTGCTGCTGGGCTGAGTGGCGCGCGCCCAGTGCCCCATGGCGGCCAGCCCCCCCGGGACGGGCGCCCAGGCCTGGCCTGCCGCGACCGCGGGTCGGCCGCGGCGACTTCTACCGCAACGCGTCGCGGCTGAAGCCGCTCCTACAAGGGCATGCCTGCGAGCTGTCGGTGCCGTTGTAGGAGCGGCTTCAGCCGCGACAGGCCTTACCGTGGACACCTGCCGCGGTTGATCCATGAAAGGCAACAAGCGCCACTGCTACGGCAGCACACGTGACGCTCGCGAAGCCCCCTCTTGTGGGAGCGACTTCAGTCGCGACGCGCGAGGCCATCGGCCATCGGCATCACGCCGGGACTGAAAGGCACGACGCTCCCGATCGAGCGCGCGCCCTACCCCGCGCGCAACCGCCGCGCCACGCCGCTGACCAGGGCGATGACCGCAGTCAGCGCCGCCATCGACAGGAACTGCGTGCGGGTGTCCGGCGAGGCCACCAGCAGGCCGAAGATCAATGCCAGGATCGCCAGCGCCAGCACGGTGAGCACCGGATAGCCGCGCATGCGGAACGGCAGGCGGGTGCCGGCGCGGTCGGCGCGCGCGCGCAGGATCAACTGCGACAGCAGCGAGATCGTCCACACCAGCAGGCAGGTGGCGCCGACGATGTTCAGCAGCACCGGCAGCACCCGGTTGGGATACAGCAACTCCAGCACCGCGGCGACGAAGCCGAACAGCACGCTGGCCAGCACCGCCAGCCACGGCACCTGTTGGCGACTGGACGCGGCCAGTGCGCGCGGCGCTTCGCCGCGCTGGGCCAGCGAGAAGATCATCCGCGAGGCGCCGTACAGATTGGCGTTGAGCGCCGACAGCAACGCGATCACCGCGATCAGGGTGATGCCGGTGGCGGCGCCGGGGATGTTGGCCACCTGCAGCACCGCGGCGAACGGCGAACTCAGCGCCTTGCTCTGCCATGGCACCACCGCGATGATCACGCTCAGCGAGCCGATGTAGAACACCAGGATGCGCCAGGCGACGGTGCGGATGGCGCGGGCGATGCTGCGCTCCGGGTCGGCGGTCTCGGCCGCGGCCACCGCCACGATCTCGGTGCCGCCGAACGCGAACACCACCACCAGCAGCGCGGCGCCGATGCCGGCCATGCCCTTCGGCGCGAAGCCGCCGTTGCCGGTGACGTTGGACAGGCCCGGCGAGGCCACCCCGGGCAACCAGCCGGCCAGCAAGGCCACGCCGACCAGGATGAAGCCGACGATCGCCGCCACCTTGAGGATGGCGAACCAGAATTCGAACTCGCCGAAGTTGCGCACGCCCAGCAGGTTGATCGCAGTGAACGCGGCCATGAACGCGATCGCGGCCAGCGGCACCGGCAAGCCCGGCCACACCGTCGCCAGCAGGCCGGCGGCACCCACCGCCTCGGCGGCGATCACGATCACCAGCTGCAGCCACCACAGCCAGCCCACGGTGGCGCCGGCGGTCGGCCCCATCGCGTCGGCGGCGTACACCGAGAACGCGCCGCTGGCCGGCTTGGCCGCCGCCATCTCGCCCAGCGCGTTCATCACGATGATCACCAGCGCGCCGGCGACCAGGTAGGAAATCAGCACCGCCGGCCCCGCGGCGTGCACGCCGACGCCGGAACCCAGGAACAGGCCGGCGCCGATCGCGCTGCCCAATCCCATCATGATCAGTTGCCGCGGTTTCAGCGCATGGCGCAAGGCGGGTGCGGCGGCGGGCGGGACAGGCGCGGACGGATGCGGCATCGGCTCGGTCGGGTGCGGAAAACGCGACACGATACAGGCTGACCGGCGGCGGCGTGCGGCTGCGCCCGTGTTTGGCCGCCCGTGGCCGCGGATCGACCCGCCGCCGCGGGATGGCTGCTGCAACGCAGCGCGGATCCGCGCACGCGGCCGCGATGGGAGACCGCCCGCTGCGTGCCAGCGAACACGGTCCCGGCATTACGGCTTGCCCGGCAACACGCCAGCGCCAACCAGGCTGCGGAAAGTATTGAATCCCCTTACATCCGAAGCAACGGCGAATTTCTCGCATCTCTCTGATTTTGCGTATTGACAGCGATACTAACGTCAGAAATACTGAACTAGACGCCAGCAAAGTCTCCTATCTCCGCACCTGCCGATGAGGGCGCACACGCGGAGCCAGGAGGACGGCAGGCGACGACGGACCGGGAGACGGCCCGTTGCGGGCGCTCCGGCCGGAAAGGACCACGGCTGCCGCTCGTCCCATGGCGTACAGGTCCGTACATCCAGACAAGGAGAGACACCATGATCAAACCGCTACTGACGCTGACGATGCTGGCGGCCGCGCTGGCCGTGCCCTGCCTGCAGGCCGCCGAGCGCGCACCGCTGAACGCCGCCGATGCCATCCAGGGCATGGGCGAACGCCTGCCCATCGGCAAGCAGAACGTCAGCCTGTCGCCGCTGTTCAAGGTCTACACGTTCGAGAAGGCCGGCCTGCGTTTCGTGCAGATCAACTCGTTGAAGGACGAGGTCATCACCGTGCTCACCGCCACGCCGGGCACCGAGGCACGGCTGCCGATCGGCACAGCCGCCGAGGAGCAGATGATTGCGGTCAACGATGCGAAGAACCAGCCGCTGGGCATGGTCACCGCCGCGGCGAGCTGCCCGTGCAACGCCACGGTGGTCTACCGCGACGCCAACACCACCATCGTGGTGGTTTACGGCTCCAACGGCGAGTACATCACCTCGTACGTGATCAAGAGCCCGCAGACCAAGCCGCCGCAGTAAGCGCCAGCTGTGCGTCGCGGCCGCAGCCTGCGGCCGCGACGTGGCCAATGGCCGTCGACCGGCGGCCGCTGGCCGCTGGTACCCGAATCGGGCCACGTCGCCGATCGCCCGATCGCCAAACGTAGGCGGCCGCCTTCCAAAGAAGGCGGCCGCGCAAGCGCAACAGCAGTCCGGGTCCCGGACCGTTGCGACTTAGAACTCCTGCCAATCCTTGTCCAGCGCCACCGCCGCCGCGAACGACGGCGCGCGTCGTGCCGGGGCAGCCGCTGCCGCAGCCAGCGGGCGCGGGCTGCGCGTGGCCACAGGCGTCACGCTCCTGCCGCGTGGCGACTGCGCTGGCGACGACGTTGCCACGGGCGCGCCCTCCAGTTTGAACAGCGCCACCGCCTGGGCCAGCTCCACCGATTGCTGCTCCATCGAACGTGCGGCCGCCGTGGCTTCTTCCACCAGCGCCGCGTTCTGCTGCGTGCTCTCGTCCATCTGCGTCACGGTCTGGTTGACCTGTTCGATGCCGGCGGACTGTTCCTGCGACGCGGCCGAGATCTCGCCCATGATGTCGGTGACGCGCTGCACCGATGCGACGATCTCCTGCATGGTGCTGCCGGCCTGGTCGACCAGCGCCGAGCCTTCGGCGACGCGGCTCACCGAGTCGTCGATCAGGCCCTTGATCTCCTTGGCGGCATTGGCCGAGCGCTGCGCAAGGGTGCGCACTTCGCTTGCGACCACGGCAAAGCCGCGGCCCTGCTCGCCCGCACGTGCCGCTTCCACTGCGGCGTTGAGCGCCAGGATGTTCGTCTGGAAGGCGATGCCGTCGATGACCCCGATGATGTCGGCGATCTTCTTCGACGACGCTTCGATGCCGCTCATGGTGGCGACCACCTGACCCACCACCGCCCCGCCCTGCGAGGCGACCGACGCCGCGCCGCTGGCGAGCTGGTTGGCCTGGCGCGCATGCTCGGCGTTCTGCCTGACGGTGGAGGTCAACTCTTCCATCGACGCCGCGGTTTCCTCGAGACTGGCGGCCTGCTGCTCGGTGCGGCGCGACAGGTCGTCGTTGCCGGTGGCGATCTCGCTGGCGGCGGCATTGATGCTGACCGCCGCGCTCTGGATGCGGCCGACGATGCCGGTCAACTGGTCGGCGGTGGCGTTGGCGTCGTCGCGCATGGTCGCAAACACGCCATGGAACTCGCCGTCCATGCGCGCAGTCAGGTCGCCCGCGGCAATGGCCTGCAGCAACGCCGACAGCTTGCCCAGGTTGCGGTCACTGACCTCCATCATCGCGTTGAGGTCCTGCACCATCAGCCGGAAGTCGTACTGGAAGTGGGCGGCATCGCCACGGGCGCTGAAGTCGCCGGCGGCGGCCGCGGCGGCCAGGCGCTTGATCTCGGTGTTGATCGCCAGCAGGCTGGCCTTGGCCGCGTCCATCGATTCGTGCAGCACCGCACGGCTGCCGGGCAGGCGCCGGGCGTCGCGGCGCAGGTCGCCGTTGGCGTATTGGTTGAGGATCTCGACCGCCTCGACGATGGCGTCCAGGTGCTCGAACATCATGGTGTTGATGCCCTTGCTCAGCTCGCCATAGACGCCGGGGAAGTCCTGCGGCATGCGGTGACTGATGTCCTTGTCGGCGTGCAACTCGATCATCAGCGTGGTTTCGCTGGAGAAGCGTTGCAACTGGTGCTGCATGCGTCCCATCGCCAGCAACAGGCGACCGGGCTCGTCGCGTGCCTCGGTGATCACGTCGTTGTCCAGGCGGCCGTCGGCGATGGCTTCGGCGGCGCGGGTGGCGCGGGCCAACGGCAGCGTGAGGCTGCGAGTGATCAGCCACGCCAGCACGCTGCTGACCAGCACCACCGCCAGGCCGCCGGCGATGAGCATGGCGCGCCCACGCGTCATCGCGGCCGTCGCGTCCGCGTAGGCTTCGCTGCTGCGGGTGGCCTGTAGATCGGCATAGCGGGCGATGGCGTCCTGCCATTTCTGCGTCAGCGGCGCGGACTGTTCCATCAGCAGGGCCAGTGCCTCATCCGGCTTGTCGTGCATGCCCAGATCGATGACGCGATTATTGACGTCGACGGTCTTCTCCCGAGTGCGGTCGACCTCCTCCAGCACGGCCTGGCTCTGCGCGCCGCTCGGAATGGCGCCCGCCCGCTTGCGCGCTTCCTGGTAGCGCGCACGCTGCTCGGCGATGACCTTGGCGAAGCGGATGTTGTCTTCCTGCGAGGTCGGCAACACGATGTTGCGGACATTCATGGCCACGACCGAACTGGCGTTGAGCATGTCGCTGGACGCGCGGATGGCGGCGATGTTGCGGTTGACGATGCCGTCCAGCCGTTCGCGTGCCTGGAACAGGGTCAGCAGCCCGGCAACGACCAGGGCCGAGGACAGCAGGATGAGGATGCCGAATGCGGTGGCGAGCCGGGCGCCAACGTTGTAGCGCTGAAGGAATGCAATCATGGAAGAGGCCTATTTGGGGGAATGGCTGGGGCAATGGAGCGGCCGGGACCACGCGCGCCGACCAGCCGCCGGTGCGTGCGTCCGAATGGAACCGGGATGAAGAGAGCGTGAAAAAGCGTTCTGAATCAAACGCTTGATGACGCTTCCCGCTCAATGTGCGGGCGGTGTAACGGCTTCCCGCGGAGAGACTTGAGAGGCGATTGCGGAAAATTTATTGAACAGCCTCAGGCAGATGACGGATGTGTCGAAGGCGCATTCGCGCAGCGGCCGGATCGGCCGTTTTGCGTGAAAGATGCGTGCATGCAGGGTTACAAATGCCGGCATGGCACTTGCTTTCGATGAAAGGGCGCGAGGTGGAAAAATTTTCCGTTGGCCGCGGTGCAGGCATGCCAAACGCGCGCGACGCCGACAAGAAGTGCGATCACAGTCGCGTCGCAGCATCGACAGGAAGAGATGGGGCATGCGATGACGCGCGGATACGGTCGTGCAAGCGGCACATGCCCCTTTGCACGAAAGCGCACGCACGCGGCAGCGGCGAACATGACGCAGGTCAGCAACGCGCTATGCGGCGATACGTCCGCGTGAGCGTGGCGGTGTTGAGGGCGGCACACGGTGCCGCGCGCACGTGGGGTGCGGCTTTGTCAGGAGCGCAGGCGCCGCGCCCCTGCAGGCACGGCATCATCGACTGCAACAGCAAACGCCTGGATCAGCGCGCCGTGGCGCCGGCAGCAGCATGGCTGCCGGCCGTGTGGAGCGGGCGGCGCGTTGCGCCACGCCGCCCGATGCAGCACAACCTCTGGATCAGAACTCCTGCCAATCCTTGTCCGAAGCCAACGCCAGCGCCGCGGCGGGCTGCGCCGCACGCCGCGCCGGTGCGGCATTCGCCACCACCGGACGGACACTGCGCTTGCCTGCGGGTGCCGCGTTGGCGTGATGACGCGGTGCGTGCACCAACGGCGCGGCCGCCGAGGCGTCCAGCTTGAACAGCGCCACCGCCTGGCTCAGTTCCACCGCCTGCTGCTCCATCGAGCGCGCCGCCGCACTGGCCTCTTCCACCAACGCCGCGTTCTGCTGTGTGCTCTCGTCCATCTGCGTCACGGTCTGGTTGACCTGTTCGATGCCGGCCGACTGCTCCTGCGACGCAGCCGAGATCTCGCCCATGATGTCGGTGACGCGCTGCACCGAGGTCACGATCTCGGTCATGGTCTTGCCGGCCTGATCGACCAGGGCCGAGCCTTCGGCCACACGACTCACCGAGTCGTCGATCAGGCTCTTGATCTCCTTGGCGGCGGCAGCAGAGCGCTGCGCCAAGGTGCGCACCTCGCTGGCGACCACGGCGAAACCGCGACCCTGGTCGCCGGCACGCGCCGCTTCCACCGCCGCGTTGAGCGCGAGGATGTTGGTCTGGAAGGCGATGCCGTCGATCACCGAGATGATGTCGCCGATCTTCTTCGAGGAGGCTTCGATGCCGCTCATGGTGGTCACCACCTGGCCGACCACGCTGCCGCCCTGCGCGGCGACCGAGGCCGCGCCGGCCGCCAGCTGATTGGCCTGGCGCGCGTGCTCGGCATTCTGGCGGACGGTGGAGGTCAGCTCCTCCATCGAGGCGGCGGTCTCTTCCAGGCTGGCGGCCTGCTGCTCGGTACGGCGCGACAAGTCGTCGTTGCCGGCGGCGATCTCGGTGGCCGCGGCATTGATCGACACCGCCGAGTGCTTGATGCGGCCGACGATACCGGCCAACTGTTCGGCGGTGGCATTGGCATCGTCGCGCATCTGTGCGAACACGCCACGGAAGTCGCCGTGCATGCGCGCGGTCAGGTCGCCGGCGGCGATCGCCTGCAGCAGCGTCGACAGCGCCTGCAGGTTGCCGTCGGCGGTGGCCATCAGCTGGTTCAGGCTCTCCACCATCACCCGGAAATCATGCTGGAAGCGCTCGGCATCGCCGCGCGCGCTGAAATCGCCGTCGGCGGCGGAGGTCGCCAGGTGCTTGATCTGCCCGTTCATCGCCGACAGGTTGGCCTTGACCTCGTCCATGGTCTGGCTCAGCACCGCTTCCTCGCCGGGCAGGCGGTCCATGTCCTGCGACAGGTCGCCGATCGCGTAGCGGCCCATGATCTGCGCCAGACGCGTCTTCACCGCCAGGTGCGAGGCCACCAGCGCATTGGTCTCGGCGGCCATGCGCCCATAGTCGCCCGGGAAGGCCTGCGCCTCGATGCGGTGGCTGACTTCGCCCGCATCGTGGCGCTGGGCCATCTCCAACTGCGCGTCGATCAGGTTGCGCACCTGCTGCTGCATGCCCTGCATCGCGAGCAGCAGGCGGCCGGTCTCGTCGTGGGCGTCGGTATGCACGTCGTTGTCGAGCTTGCCGCTGGCGATGGCCTCGGCGGCACGGGTGGCGCGGGTCAGCGGCACGGTCAGGCTGCGGGTGATCAGCCAGGCCAGCAGGCCGCTGACCAGCACCACGATGGCGCCACCGGCGAGCAACAGCGCACGGCCGCGATCCATGGCGACCTGGGCGGTCGCATAGGCCTTGGCCCCCTGCTCGCGCTGCCGGTTCGCATAGGTGTTGAGCGCCTCCTGCCACTGCTGGGTAGCTGGCGCGGCCTGGGTCACCAGCACCTTCAGCGCCTCGGCGTCCTTGTCCTGCATGCCCAGATCCAGCACCTCCTGGTTGGCGACACGGGTACGCGCGTAGGCATCGTCGATCGCCTTGCGCATCTGCACGCCGACCGGACTGGTATTGGGAATCGCGTAAAGCTTGTCGTGGATCTCGCCGTAGTAGCGTCGCTGCGCGTCGACGACCTTGGCGAAGCCCTCGTTCTCCTCGCGCGTGGTCGGCAGCACGATGTTGCGCAGGTTGATCGCGATCAGCGAGCTGGCGTAGCGCATTCCGCCGGTGTAATCGAGGATCTGCATGCGCCGGTTGACGATGGTATCCATCATCTCGCGTGACTGTTTCAACGTCAGCAGGCCGGCGCCGACAAGGGCGCAGGACAGCAGGATGAGGACACCGAAGGCGCAGGCAAGCCGCGTCCCGACGTTGTAGCGTTGCAGGAAACCGATCATGGGGGGGTACCAAGTGAGGAAGGGGGAGCCCCGCGCCACGACCTGGGATCGCGCACGACACTGCCAGGCGGAAGGCCTGGACGCGATGCGACGGAGAAGAAGACGAAGACACTTCCAGCACCGACCGCATCGGAGATGTCACGTGCGGGGACTCGCTTTAGGTAGCGGCGGCCGCACGTGATTCTTGATGCGTAAGTGCGCACACTTTTTGAATTTCCTCAGCATCGTGACCACGGCGTGCACGACGCTGCGTTCAAGTCACGAAAACCGCAAAATCGCGTCAAATTCGCGTGAAAAAACAGGCCGTATTGTATTTCCTGGGTGCGAAAACGGCCAAAAACGCACCAATCTGGGGCTTTTGACCCGGGACAAGAAATGCTGCAAACGGCACACTTAACATGTCAGATATATGACAGCGGCGGCCTCCGCGCCGCGAGGCGTGGAGGCCGCACCTGTCACTCGGCCAGGTTGGTGCCGGCGCCGGCGGTGGCGATGACCTTGGCCTTGACCTGCGCGGCGGGGATCGCCGTGTACAGATAGCCCAGCGGCTCCGGATAGGTCTTGGACGAGATCCAGGTGGTGGCGTTGGCGTAGGGCTTGCTGGTGCTCTCCGGTGCGGTCCAGCTGATGCCGCTGCCGACGTAGTTGTTGATCAGGTCCCAGTAGCCGATCTCGCTGCTGTCGCGCGAGGTGACCGGGTTCTTGATGTTCTCGAAGTAGTTGGCTTCGATCAGCGCCACCCCGCCCATGCGCACGTTGATACCGGAGGTGAAGACGTTGTTGAAGTAGTTGTTGTAGATGTGGCTCAGCCCGCGCCGCTGCAGCGGCAGGCGCGATTCCACGTTCTCGAAGCGGTTGTGGTGGTAGGTGGTGCGCGCGGCGGCGTTCTGGGTGTCGCTGTCGCTGTAGCCGTTGAGCGCGACCTTCTGGTAGTCGTGGATGTAGTTGTACGACACGGTGACGTGGTTGACGCCCTTCTTCATGTCGATGCCGCCGTCGAAGGACGCGTCGCCGGCGCCGGGGCACTTGGTCAGCGAAGCGAAGATGGTGTTGTGGTCCACCCAGATGTTGGACGGCTGGCCGCTGGAATTGCCCTCCAGCGAAATCGAATCGGCATCCTCGCCACCCGGCAGCAGGCCGATGGTCATGTTGCGGATGATGACGTTGTGCGCGTTGCCGACCACGCGCACGCCGAAGTTGGCCGAGGAGCCGTTGGCGCCCTTGATGGTGATGTCGCGCTTGTTCTTGATCTGCACGGTCTTGGCCGGCAGCTTCCATTGCGTGCACACGTCGGTGATGCCGGCATAGTTGAAGGTGCCGGTGTAGTTGAGCACCAGGCCGCCGGAACCGGCGTAGTTGTCGATCGCCGCCTGCATCGCCTCCATCGTGGCGACGTTCACCGGAATGGCAGTGCCGCCGCCGGTGGTGTTGGCGCCGTAGCCGACCGGGCCGGCGAAGGCCGGGGTGGCGGCGACGGCCAGCGCGAGCGCCAGTGCGCCCATGCGGAATTGCTGCTGCATGATGTTTCTCCCATCTGTCGCGATGAGTGCAGGACGCATGGCAGTGCGCGCATGCGCCGGCACGGGGCGTGGGGGCCGGCGGCATTCTTGGAATGCGCGCTGTGGCCCACGCAATCGCCGCGATGCCGAACTGGAACCCTCCGCCCCGTTCGCCGCGTGGGACAGGACAAGCGGACACCCACGGTCCGCAGGAGACAGACAGCGACAGCCAGGGACAGGCTGTCTACACGCGCGCCGCGTTGGGCACAGGGCGTCGGCAATGACGGCGAACGCACGCGCATCGCACGCATCGGCATCGCCGCCGGGGCACTGCATCGGGGACAAGCCCACGCCGGCGGCACGCAGCGGCGAATGTTGCGGCCGCAGCACGTTTGCGCGGGCCATCCGACGCCGACGACGGCGCGGATGGCCGCGGCGCGATCAGCTCACCGTATCGAGGCGGTTGTCGCTGCGGTCGGCGTCGGGCAGCACGTGGTCCGGATCCAGGGTCACGTGCAGCACCTTCTGCGTGCTCGGCACGCGGATCTGCGGCTGGGTCTGCTGCATCCAGGTCTCCACCGGCACGCGCTGGTCCAGATGACTGCCGTCGGCGAAGTCGATGCGCAAGGTCGCCGGCATCACCAGCTTCTGGCGGCTGCGCAAGGTCACCAGCAGGCCCTTTGCCGGGTCGTGGTCGACGTAGGCGGCCGCGCGCACGCCCATGTCCAACTGCCAGTTGTTGAAGTACCAGCCGCGCCACCACCAGCTCAGGTCCTCGCCGGACTCGCTCTCCATCAGCCGGAAGAAATCCGACGGCGTGGGATGCTTGTACGCCCACATGGCGATGTACTTGCGGAACGCCGGATCGAAGCGCGCCGGCCCGAGGATCTGTTCGCGCAACAGCACCAGGCCCAGCGCGCCCTTGAAGTAGGTCAGCGGATGCCGGTAGGTCTCGCTGGTGGCATCGGCGCGGTCGAGCAGGGTCGGCGCTTTCGCGTCGGCCAGCAGCGGCAGGATCTCGTCCACCGGGTTGCCGCCGCCGGGCGCGTACTCGCCATCGCGCTTGGGCGCGAATTCGCCATGGTTGATCGCGTCGGAGGCATAGACGTCGATGAAGGTGTTGAAGCCCTCGTCCATGAACGCGTGGCGGCGCTCGTTGGAGCCGACGATCATCGGGAACCAGCCGTGGCCCAGTTCGTGCGCGGTGATCCAGAACAGTGGCTTGCCGCCGTCCTCCATGTCGTCGAAGACGATGCCCGGATACTCCATGCCGGCGCCGTGGCCGCCCAGGTTCACCGCCGCCGGCCACGGGTACGGATACCACTGCGAGAAGTGCTCGATCGAAGCCTTCACGAACTCGGTGGAGCGGCCCCACTTGTCGCTGCCGACCGCACTGCGCGGATACACCGACATCGCCAGCGCGTGCTTGCCCGCGGGCAGGTTGATCCGCGCCGCGTCCCAGACGAAGGCCGGCGAAGCAGCGAAGGCCACATCGCGGGTGTGGTCCATGTGGAAGCGCCAGGTCTGGGTGCCGCTGGCGCTGGGCCGGCTGGCCGGGTTGCCCACTTCATCGGCACCGCGAATGGTCACCGTCGTGTCGCTGGCGGCCGCTTGCGCCAGGCGCTGGCGCTGGGTGGCGGTGAGTACCTGCGCCGGATTCACCAGTTCCCCGGAACCGGCCACCAGATAGTTCCACGGCACCGTCACCGCGTAGTCGAAATCGCCGTACTCCAGGTAGAACTCCGCGCCCAGGTAGGGCTGGGTGTCCCAGCCGCGCAGGTCGTCGTACACCGCCATGCGCGGATACCACTGCGCGATCTCGTAGATGTCGCCATCAGGGGTGGGCGTGACCGCGGTACGGCCGCCCCAGGTGCCGGGCACGGTGTAGGCGTAGTCGATGTGCAGCTTGAGCGCCTTGCCGCTGGCCAGCGGCTGCGGCAGGTCCACGCGCATGCGCGTGTCGTCGATCAGGAAGGTCGCCGGCACGCGCTTGCCGCCCTGTTCCAGTTCCACCTTGGCGATACGGACGCCATCGGTGCTCTGCGGCGCGGGTCGGTCGGCACGCGCGGCGCGCAGCGTACGGCCGCGGGCATCGGCGCGGTACAGGTTCTGATCCAACTGCAGCCACAGCACGTCCAGCGTGTCCGGGCTGCGGTTGCTGTAGGTGATGGTCTCCTGGCCGCGCAGCGTATGCGTGGCCGGCTCCAGGGTGGCGTGCAGGTCGTAGTCGGCGCGGTTTTGCCAGTATTGCGGGCCGGGCACGCCGCCGCCGCTGCGATAGGCGTTGGCCGGCTGCGGCAACTGCAACGGCGCGAACAGCGCCTGCGGATCGTAGGTGCCGGCGCCATCCGCGGCAGCAGCAGTGGCTGCATTGGCCTGAGCGGCGGCGACAAGGGAAAGACAGGCCGCGGCGAACGCAGCGCGGCGCAGGACAAGGATCATGATGACGTCCGTGGGGAGGATCGCCACCGATGGTAGGCCGATTCGGGGTGGCGCGGATGTGCCGATCGCCACCTTCGGCCACGGATGCCACGCCGGCGCGGCGTGCGGGCATCGCGCATCCTGCTGGAGCGGCCGCAGTCGCGACAGGCCATCTCGGGAAGGCCCGTCGCGGCTGACGCCGCTCCCACAGCCGGGCTCAGCCCAGCAAGGTCTCCAGCACCGCCATGCGCACCGCCACGCCGTTGGCGACCTGGCGCAGGATGCACGACTGCGCGCCGTCGGCGACCTCGTCGGTGATCTCCACGCCGCGGTTGATCGGGCCCGGGTGCAGCACCACCGCGTCCTTTGACGCGCGGCGCAGGCGCTCGGCGGTCAGACCGTACCGCCCGTGGTAATCCTCCAGCGAGGTCACCAAGCCTTCCTCCATGCGTTCGCGCTGCAGGCGCAGCATCATCACCGCGTCCACGCCGTCGAGCATGGCGTCGAAGTCCTCGCCGACCACGCAGCCGTCCAGGGTGGCGTCGTCGGGCAGCAGCGCGCGCGGGCCGCAGACCCGCACTTCGCCGGCACCGAGGGTGCGCAGCGCATGCAGGTCCGAGCGCGCCACCCGCGAATGCTTGACGTCGCCGACGATGACCAGCTTGAGCTTGGAGAAGTCGCCGCCCTTGGCGTGGCGCAGGGTCAGCATGTCGAGCAGGCCCTGGGTGGGATGCGCGCTGCGCCCGTCGCCGGCGTTGATCAGCGCGGTGCCCTCGCCCGCCGCCTCGGCCAGGCGTTCCACCGCACCGTCCTCGGGGTGACGCACGACGAAGCCGCGCACGCCCATCGCTTCCAGGTTCTTCAGCGTGTCGCGCGCGGTCTCGCCCTTGCGCGTGGACGAGGTGGAGGCGTCGAAGTTCAGCACGTCGGCACCGAGCCGCTGCGCGGCCAGCTGGAACGAGCTGCGGGTGCGCGTGGACGGTTCGAAGAACAGCGTGCACACCGCGGTGCCGGCCAGCACGCTGCGCTTGCCGACCCGGCCCACCGCCGCGTCGCGGATCTGTCCGGCGCGGTCCAGCAGTTGCAGCAGCGTGGCGCGCGGCAGCCCTTCCAGGGTCAGCAGGTGGCGTAGGCGCCCGTTCGAATCGAGTTGCGGATCAGTCATGGCAGGTCCGGGCAGTGGATCAGGGAGGGGGAAGGGCGTCGTCGGGCGCGGCCAGCCAGCGCTCCACGATCACCGCGGCGGCCACCGCGTCCAGCGCGGCGGCGTCGCGGCGGCGCTTGCGGCCGGCGGCACGGTCCACCGCGAAGCGTTGCGCGGCCTCGACCGAACTGGAGCGTTCGTCGACCAGCACCACCGGCAGGCGGTAGCGCGCGCCGAGTTCGCGGGCGAAGGCATGCGCGCGCTTGCGGTTGGGCTGGTCGGCACCGTCGAGGGTGAGCGGATCGCCGACCACCAGGCCGTGCGGCCGCCATTCGGCATGCAGGCGATCCAGCGCCGGCCAATCCGGCCCCTGCGCGTGCACGTCGATCACCGCCAGCGCACGCGCGCCGTTGCCGAAACGACTGCCGACGGCCACGCCGATGCGGCGGTGGCCGACGTCGAAACCGAGCACGGTGCCGTCGCGGCGGATCGTCGCGGGCGCGGGGCTGGCGGGCGCCGGCGCGCCAGGCTCGGGCAGGCCGGACTCAGGCATGCCCGCTGTAGTCGGTGAGGCGGAACAGGTCCACGCCGATGCGCCCGGCCGCGGTCTGCCAGCGCCGCTCCAGCGGCAGTTCGAACAGCAGTTCGGCGTCGGCCGGCGCGGTCAGCCAGCTGTTCTCGCCCAGTTCGTATTCCAGCTGGCCGGCGCCCCAGCCGGCGCAGCCCAGCGCGACCACCGCGTTGCGCGGGCCCTCGCCGCGCGCCATCGCCTCGAGCACGTCGCGCGAGGTGGTCAGGAACAGGCCGTCGGCGAACGCCAGGCTGGAATCCCAGCCGTGCGCGCCGTCGTGGATGACGAAGCCGCGCTCCGGATGCACCGGCCCGCCGCTGAGTACCACCTGCTCGCGCAGCGCGGCGTCGATGGTTTCGATGCCCATCTGTTCCAGCACTTCGCCCAGCGTGTATTCGGAGGCGCGGTTGACCACCACGCCCATCGCGCCGTTCTCGTCGTGCTGGCAGATCAGCGCCACGCTGCGGGCGAAGTTGGGATCGGACAGCGCCGGCAGCGCGATCAGCAGTTGGTTGGCCAGAGGCGTGGGCAAAGCGGACATGGCCCCATTCTATCGTCCCTCCCGCATGCGCGCTGCGCCTGGCTGCGGCGGGCTGCCATAATCCGCCCGATCGCGGCCCCGACCGGTCGCCCAGGAGCAAGCACGCATGGACACGCCCCCCGACCTGCCACGCCAGACCCGCGCCTTCATCGTGCTGGTGGCCTTGCTGCAAGGCGCGCTGCTGTACCTGGCGCAGCGCGGCGCCGAGAGCGGCCTGTGGCCGTTCGGCTCCCTGGGCGGACAGGTGTGCTGGTACACCCTGGTGCTGACCGTGCCGACCATGACCCTGCTGTCGGTGCGGCACCTGGGCGCGCCGCGCCTGTGGCAGCACACCATCGCGCTGGCGGTGCTGGTGACGGCCCTGTCCGCCTGGGCGGTCTGGAACGCCACCGGCGCGCCCGGCCTGCGCCCCGGCCAGGTGCTGGGCCCGTTCGGTGCCACCGTGGCGCTGGCGATGTTCGTGCTGCTGCCGTGGCTGCAGTGCCGGCTGCAGCACGGGCGCTGGCAGGCGCCGTACCGCGACCTGTTCGAACACGCCTGGCAGAACGCGCTGACCCTGGCGCTGGCGCTGCTGTTCGTGGGGATCTGCTGGCTGGTGCTATGGCTGTGGGGCGCCTTGTTCGCGCTGGTCAAGCTGACCCTGTTCTACGACCTGTTCCGGCAGACGGCCTTCATCTACCTGGCCACCGGCACCATGTTCGGCCTGGGCATCCTGATCGGCCGCACCCAACAGCGTGCGGTGCAGGTGATGCGGCAGATCCTGTTCGCGATCTGCACCGGGCTGCTGCCGCTGCTGGCATTCGTGGCGGTGCTGTTCGCGTTGAGCCTGCCGTTCACCGGCCTGCAGCCGCTGTGGGAGACCCGCGCCGCAGCCAGCATCCTGATCGCGGTGGTGGCCACGCTGGTGGTCTTCGTCAATGCGGTGTACCAGGACGGCACGGCCGACGTGCCCTACCCGGCCTGGCTGCAACGGGTGATCGACGCCGGGCTGCTGAGCCTGCCGCTGTATTCAGGGCTGGCGCTGTACGCGTTGTGGCTGCGCATCGGGCAGTACGGCTGGAGTACCGAGCGCTTTGCCGGGGTGCTGGTCGCGGTGATCGCCTGCGGCTACGCATGCGGTTATGCCTGGGCGGTGCTGCGACCGGGCGCGCGCTGGCTGCAGCCGCTGGCGCCGGTGAACCGGGCGCTGTCATGGGTGGTGATCGGCCTGGCACTGGCGGCCTGCTCGCCGCTGCTGGACCCCTACCGCATCGTCGTCGGCAACCAGTTGCAGCGCCTGGCCGACGGCCACACCAGCGCGGCGCAACTGGATCTGGCCTACCTGCGCTTCGACAGCGGCCGCCGCGGCTACCGGGCCGTGCAATCGCTGCGCGAAGTGCCTGCGTTCGCCGACGACCCGGTGCAGCGCGAGCGCCTGCAGCGCATGCTGCAGCGCCAGCAGCGCTGGGGCGGCGACAACGACGATGCACCGCGCAGCGCCGATCCGCTGCAGGTGCGCCAGCGCATCGCGCTGGCCGCGGGCAGCGCCGACCCCGGCGCCGCGTGGTGGCAGGCACTGCTGGCCGGAAAGATCGAGGACGGCAACTGCCGACGCGAGGGCGCGCAGTGCGTGGCGCTGCGCCGCGACCTGGACGGCGATGGCCACGACGACGTGCTGCTGTGCGACGCCAGCGTCGGCTACGGCGTCGAATGCCGCATCCACACCGACGTGGGCAACGGCTGGAGCGACGTGGCGCGAACCCACTTCTTCCCGCGCCGCGGCGACAACGCCGATGCGCTCTACCAGGCGTTGCGCGACGGCAAGCTGCAGTTGCTGCCGCGGCGCTGGCCCGACCTGCAACTGCCCGGGACCCGGCGTACCGAGGTGTACCCTGCCGACCCCAACGACCAGACCGATTGACGGATGTCCGCCGCATGAGCAGCTATTGCGATATCGCCCCCGGGCACCCGGTGCACGGCCACTACCACGACCACGAGTACGGCGTGCCGCAACGTGCCGAAGCCGACCTGTTCGAGCGGCTGGTGCTGGAGATCAACCAGGCCGGATTGAGCTGGGAGCTGATGCTGAAGAAGCGCGCCGGCTTCCGCGCCGCCTACGCCGGGTTCGACGTGGACACGGTGGCGGCCTTCGGCGAGGCAGACGTGCTGCGCCTGCTCGGCGACGCCGGCATCATCCGTAACCGGCTCAAGGTGCAGGCCGCGATCCACAACGCGCAGGTGATCCAGGGCCTGCGGGCCAGCCACGGCAGCTTCGCCGCGTGGCTGGACGCGCAGCATCCGCGCAGCAAGGCAGAGTGGATCAAGCTGTTCAAGCGCACCTTCCGCTTCACCGGCGGCGAGATCACCGGCGAGTTCCTGATGAGCCTGGGCTACCTGCCCGGCGCGCACCGCGAGGACTGCCCGGCGTTCGCGCGCATCGCGCAGCTGGATCCGCCGTGGATGCGCACCGGCTGAGGCCACCGCGACGCGCGGACCGGCACGACGCCTTCTTGCCGCGGCCTGCACGGGCGCTGCACGAGGCCGCCGGCAAGGTCGGCGCATGGCCTTGCGCATCGGCATTTCCGGCTGGCGCTATCCGCGCTGGCGTGGCGTCTTCTACCCGTCCGACCTGATTCAGCGGCGGGAGTTGGAATACGCCGCGCAGTGCTTCCGCTCGGTGGAACTCAACGGCTCGTTCTATTCGCTGCAGACCCCGAAAAGCTATGCCGCCTGGCACGACGCCACGCCGCGCGACTTCGTGTTCGCGGTCAAGGGCCCGCGCTTCGTCACCCACCTGAAGCGGCTGCGCGACTGCGAGCAGCCGCTGGCCAATTTCTTCGCCTCCGGCCTGCTCGCGCTCGGGCCGAAGCTGGGGCCGCTGCTATGGCAGTTGCCGCCGTCGCTGGCCTTCGACCACGACCTGCTGGACACCTTCCTGGCGCTGCTGCCGCGCACCAGCGAGGCCGCCCTGGCGCTGGCGCGCAAGCGCGACGCTGCACGCATGCGCAACCGCAGCCTGCTGCAGATCGACCGCAATCGGCGCCTGCGTCATGCGCTGGAAGTGCGCCATCCCAGCTTCGCCACGCCGGAGGCGGTGGCCTTGCTGCGCAAGCACCGCGTGGCGCTGGTGCAGGCCGATACCGCCGGCAAGTGGCCGTACCTGGAAGACGTGACCGCCGACTTCCTGTACCTGCGCCTGCACGGCGATGCGCAGCTCTATGCCAGCGGCTACGACGACAAGGCCCTCGACACCTGGGCCCGGCGCATCGAGGCCTGGCACCGCGGCAGCGAGCCCGCCGACGCGCAGCGGGTCGGCCCACGCGCCGCGGCGCGGGTACGCCGCGACGTGTACTGCTATTTCGACAACGACATGAAGGTGCATGCGCCATTCGACGCACGGCGCCTGGCGCAACGGCTGGGCGTGCCGACGCCGTGCCCGGCGCGCGGCGACGGCGACGGTTGAGGGACATTTCGCATCATGCGGGTTTGCGGCGATGCGGCCGGACACACCAGCGCCCTTACGCGACGACGATCTGCTGCAGCTCTCACACGCCCATGTAGCGGCCAGAGCGGTGGTTGAACATCAGCACGAGGCTCAGCACCACCGCACCGATCGCCGAGTACAGCACCTGCTGCGGCGCCAGCAACCAGAACGCCACCGCCATCAGCGCCGCGTCGAAGCTCATCTGCACCTTGCCCCCCGCGCTCCAGCCGCGGCTGCGCTGCAGGTAGACCGCGAGGATGCCGACGCCGCCGAGGCTGGCGCGGTGACGGATGAAGAACAGGATGCCGAGCCCGACCAACGCGCCGCCGACCAGCGCCGAGAACAGCGGCGTCATCGTCGCCCACTGCGCCCAGCGTGGCAGCAGGTCGGTCAACAGGCCGCAGGCGGCCACCGCGGCGAAGGTCTTGAGGGTGAACTCCCAGCCCATGCGCCGCACCGACAGCCAGTAGAACGGCAGGTTGACCAGCACAAACATCAGCCCGAAGTTCCAGCCCAGCGCGTAGTGCAGCAGGAAGGCCACGCCGGCTATGCCGCCGATCATCAAGCCGCCATGGGCGAACACCGCCAGGCCCAGCGAGGCCACCAGGGTCGCCAGCAGCATGCCCTGCACGTCCTCGGCCACGCTATGGCGCAGGGCGCGCGCATCCTGCACGGTGCCGGCCGAATCCGGCGGCGGGGTCAGCGGCCCGGCGGTGACGACGGTGCCGTCGTCGGGCAACGGGTCCAGGTCCGGACGCAGATCGGAATCGGGAAGGCTCACGGGAGGGGGCACGGCGTGGGGGGCGGTATTAGACACCAGCCGGGAGGTGGTTGCACATGAAACTTTGATGGCTGTGTGCATGGCGACGGTTGCATGGGCGAACGCTCAGCGTGCTCCGCCAGCCAACGCCAGCCTATCGGGTCGGCAAGTCGACCTTGATGTGGTGCTGCACCCCGGCGATCGCCACCACCATCCCCACCATCACCAGCAGCGCTACTGGCCCGGCGATCGCCAGCCACGTCCAGGTCCAGGCGTTGAACCGTTCGGCCGGGTTGCGCGGCAGGCCGTGCGATTGCTTGAAGCGGACCAGACGCTGGTTGACCAGCAGCACCGGCGTCCAGCTCAACAGCGTCAGCAGCGACAGCGCCGAGGGCCACGCGCCCAGCAGGCTCAGGCAGACATAGGCCAGCGCCGGCCCCAGCCAGCCGACCAGCGCGCCACGCTGCGCGCCGATGGTGCGTTCCAGCCCGCGGAAGCAGGCGAACACCCAGAGCAGCGAGAACACCGACCGCCACACCGGCGAGACCCACCGGCGCCCGGACAGCAGGCGCAACGCGCGCCAGTTGCGGTAGAACCAGTACAACGCATACCAGCCGAAGCTCGTCGCGCACAGCAAGGCCGACTTGGTGGCCGATGGCGCGAACAGCGTGGACAGGGGATCGATGGGGGACACAGCGGGCGCGGCGGCAGGCAGCGCGGCGGCAGGGGCGGCCTACGGGTTATCTACTGGCATGTGTGGCATTCCTGGCTGACCGCACCCTCATCCGCCCCTGCGGGGCACCTTCTCCCAACGGGAGAAGGGAGCCAAAGCCCCTCTCCCTCCGGGGCGACGGGGTGCCGCTTGCGCGCCGCGGGCGCGCGCACCCTGGCGCGCCCGCGCCGCAAGCGCGGGCCGGGGCGCGGAGCGGGGGTTGGGGTGAGGCTCCGGCGCGAAGCGTGTCGCTGAAACAAGACCATGAGGCTTCGTCCTCCCCTCATCCGCCTTTTGGGCCCCTTCGCCCGAGAAGGGGGCCATGGTCCGCGGGAGAAGGGGAACAATCAGCGAACGGCCACGGTGCGGTGCTGCCGTTTGTCCGCGTACATCGCCGCGTCGGCGCGTTCGAGCAGTTCCTCCAGCGCCTCCGCGTCCAGATCCCGGCGGTGGCACAGGGCCAGGCCGAAGCTGGCCGACAGCCCGGTCGCAAACCCGTCGTCCTCGCCAGGCTTGGCAAGCGCCGCGCGCAGCGTGTCGATCAACGCGTCCGCCCGCTCCGGCGTGGTCAGCGGCAGGTACAGCGCGAACTCGTCGCCGCCGCGGCGCCCGAGCAACTGCCCCGGCCGCAGACAGTGGCGGCAGCGCTTGACGAAGGCGCGCAAGGCCGCATCGCCGGCGGCGTGTCCGAACTGGTCGTTGATCGCCTTGAGGTTGTCCATGTCGGCGACGATCACCGCCAGTGGACGCGGATCCTGCGCAGCCAGTTGCAGATCGTTGAGCACCTGCTCCAGGAATCCGGTCCGCGACAGCGCCCCGGTCACCGGATCGCGCACCAGCGCATGGCGCAGCCGCGTGTTGTCGGCGTACAACCCGGGAACGGCCAGGCCGAAGTAGCTGTTCGCCGCCAGGCTGATCATGGCGAACTGCAGCGCGAGCGCCTGCGCCTCGAGCCGTAGCAACGGCGTGGCGACGGCGATCAGCAGGCTGAAGGCGGCGATTGCCGTCAGCGCCTGCAGCATCCCGTGGGTATGCACGATCCACAACTGGATCACCACCACCACGAACAGCGCGAAGACCACCGCCGGCTGCCGCGGCAACACCGCCGCGAGCGCCATCACCACCAGGGTGACGCCGAGCAGCAGCGCGAGCTTGACCAGGTAGGCAGAGACGCTTCCGGCCGGTTCGATCATCCCCGACAGGCGCGGAATACCTGGCTGCGGCACGATCTGCAGCCGCTCGGCCAGACGCAGCACCGCGACGATCGCCAGCGGGCCGAGCGCCAGCAGGCCGGCGTAGTCGCCGATCGCCCACGGGATCAACTGCGCCAGCATGCTCGGCAGGTCGATGGCGCCGGTGACCACCAGCCCCGCACCGCCCAGGCAGGCGGACAGCAGCGAGGCTACCCCGCCCCCGAGGATGAAGCAGGTGACCGCGCGCGGCAGGCTGCTCGAGGACACGACCCGGCCGACGCGACGCAGCAGCCAGGCCAGCCCGCCCCAGACGCAGAACTGTTGCGCGGTGAACAGCAGTGCATACGACAGGACCGCTCGGCCGGGGACGGCGGGATGAGCGCTCGTGCGATAGAAGCTGAGCAGCGTGGCCAGCACGCAGGCGATGGCGATCGCCGGTGCGCCGCGCCAGCCCAGCACCATGAACGTCGCCAACGTCACCGCCACCGGCGGAAACCACAGGCTCGCATGCGGCTGATAGTCCAGCACCCGCGCCAACTCGAAGACCGCCAGCCACGCCACCACCAGCACGGCCGACAGCACCAGCAGCGCGGCGGGACGGCGCGGCGCCGCGGCGCGCGTGCGAAACGGCGCCTCGGCGTCCCAGCCGGTCATCCATCGGCCTCCTGCCGGCCACGGCCGATGGCCGAACCGGGACCGGCGAACGCCCTGACCGTGCTGTCGTCGCTGCCGCCCACCACCACCGTCGCACCGCTGCACAGACGGATCGGCCAGCTCATGTTGTCCGTGCCATAGGACCATTGCAGGGTGCCGTCGATCGCGTTCCAGAGCGTGAACGCGCCAGGCGTGGCGTCGGGATGGCCATCGGCCAGCCCCAGCCACTGTCCGTCCGGGTCGAACGCCAGACAGTTGGGCGAATGCGTGCTGTGCGCGGTCCACTGCAGCGTCGCCGCGGTGCCGGCATCGGCGTACACGGCAACGACGCCGCCGCCCTTGAGGTTGCCGGCGATCGCGACCTTGTCGCCGGCACGGTCGCAGGCCAACCCGTAGATGGTCGTCGCGCCCTCGGGCACCGTCGCGGTCCAGGCCGGCGCGGGCGCGGACGCATGCTGGAACGTCGCCACGTCGAACGCGTACAGCGTACCGTCGCTGGCACCGACATAGGCCCGGCGCCCATTGCCGGACAGCACCGCGGCATGGACGCTGACGTGCGTGGGCAACTGCCAGCGCGCCAGCGCCGTCGGTTGTCCGGAGGCGATCGAGAACAGGATGATTTCGCCCTGCGCGCTGGCCACCAGTCCGGTCGCGCCGTCGGCGGCGATGCCGGTGGCGATGACGCTGTCGCCGTTGCTGTCGCCGCCAGCGGTCAGCGCAATGCACGCGGGCGTGGCGGCGAAGGCCCCGGCGCCGTCGCGGCAGAACAGATAGCCCTGCTCGGCGCCGGCCAGCAACGTCCGCCCGCACGCGTCCAGCGACACCATGTTGCCGCGACCGGGGAGCGCGAAGGACAGCAGTTCCTCGCCGCCGGGGACCGCCCAGGCGCTGATGAAGCCCGCATACGGCGCCTTGCTCTTCCAGCCGCAGCTCGCCACGGTGCTCCCGTCCCCCGCCACGTCGACCCAGTACACGCCCTGCCAGCCGTCGAACTCCTGCGTCAGCAGCGGCTTGCCGGTCCGATCCCAGGCGTAGGTGCCGAAGTGCCCGTCCTGGTCGTCGCGCACATCGGTCCGCGTGGCCGCCGGTGCGGTGCGTTCGAAGATCTTGCGTTGCGCCACCGGCACCGCGTCCATCCCGGGAATCTGGGATGCGGGGCCGTAACGGTGGAAAAAGGTGCCGGCGACGATGACGTTGCCATCGTCGGACACCGCCACCGAGTTGATGTAGTAGCCGGCATGCGGCTGTGTCGACCAGAGCAGTTCAGGCGCGTCGTTCATGCGGCTTCTCTCCCTTCGGCTGAAACGTCCGCGATGGACTTCCGGCGGACGGCTGACTGAAACACGACACCTGTGAACGCACCGGAGTCAGCCGCTGCGGTGTGGGCGCCGGCCATCGCAGCGAGCCCCCGGCCTTGCGCTCGCGTGCAGGACCGGCTCAGCGCACCTCGGCGATCTCGACCCCGTCCAGGCCCTGCGCCAGGGTGCGCGCGTCGCCGCCCTGGGCCAGCTTGATGCGCAGGCGCACCTCGTTCTGCGAATCGGCGTGGCGCAGCGCATCCTCGTAGCTGATCTCGCCGGCCTGGTACAACTCGAACAGGCTCTGGTCGAAGGTCTTCATGCCCAGGTTGGTGGACTCCTTCATCACGTCCTTGAGCTTGTGGATCTCGCCTTCGCGGATGTAGTCCTGCACCAGCGGCGTGCCGAGCATGATCTCCATGGCCACGCGGCGGCCCTTGCCGTCCGGGGTCGGGATCAGCTGCTGCGCGACCACGCCGCGCAGGTTCAGCGACAGGTCCATCAGCAGCTGGCTGCGGCGGTCCTCAGGGAAGAAGTTGATCACGCGGTCCATCGCCTGGTTGGCGTTGTTGGCGTGCAGCGTGCACAGCACCAGGTGGCCGGTCTCGGCGAAGGAGATGGCGTGGTCCATGCCCTCGCGGGTGCGCACCTCGCCGATCATGATCACGTCCGGCGCCTGGCGCAGCGTGTTCTTCAGCGCGTTCTCCCAGCTGTCGGTGTCGATGCCGACCTCGCGCTGGGTGATGATGCAGCCCTCGTGCTTGTGCACGAACTCGATCGGGTCCTCGATGGTGATGATGTGCCCGGTGGAGTTCTGGTTGCGGTAGCCGATCATCGCCGCCAGCGAGGTCGACTTGCCGGTGCCGGTGGCGCCGACGAAGATGATGATGCCGCGCTTGGTCATCGCCAGGGTCTTGATCACCGGCGGCAGATTCAGCTCGTCCACGCTGGGAATGCGCGTCTCGATCCGCCGCAGCACCATGCCCACCTGGTTGCGCTGGTAGAAGCAACTGACGCGGAAGCGGCCGACGCCCGACACGCCGATGGCGAAATTGCACTCGTGGGTCTTCTCGAACTCCTCGCGCTGCGACGGCGTCATCACGTTCAGCACCAGGTCGCGGCTCTGCTGCGGGGTCAGCGGCGTCTGCGTGATCGGGGTGATCTTGCCGTGCACCTTCATCGCCGGCGGCATGCCCGAGGTGATGAACAGGTCCGACGCCTTCTGGTGCGCCATCAGTTTCAGGAAGGAGGTGAAGTCGATGGTGCTCATGGCGTGCTCCTTCGGAACCGGGATTGGGGATTCGGGATTGGGGATTGGTAACAGCGGGCATCCTGGGATCGGAGAGACCCGCTTTTGCGAATCCCCAATCCCGAATCCCCAATCCCGGCTACTCGAACAACCGCTTGTCCTTGGCGTACTCGCGGGCCTGGTTGCGGGTGATCAGGCTGCGCTTGACCAGGTCCTGCAGGTGCTGGTCCAGGGTCTGCATGCCGTTCTGCTGGCCGGTCTGGATCGACGAGTACATCTGCGCGACCTTGTCCTCGCGGATCAGATTACGGATGGCGGGGGTGCCGACCATGATCTCCCAGGCTGCGGTGCGGCCGCCGCCGACCTTCTTCAGCAGCGCCTGCGAGATCACCGCGCGCAGCGATTCGGACAGCATCGAACGCACCATCGGCTTCTCGCCGGCGGGGAACACGTCGATGATGCGGTCGATGGTCTTGGCCGCCGAACTGGTGTGCAGGGTGCCGAACACCAGGTGGCCGGTCTCGGCCGCGGTCAGCGCCAGGCGGATGGTTTCCAGGTCGCGCAGCTCGCCGACCAGGATGATGTCCGGGTCTTCGCGCAGCGCCGAGCGCAGCGCCTCGTTGAAGCCGTGGGTGTCGCGATGCACCTCGCGCTGGTTGATCAGGCACTTCTGCGAGGTGTGCACGAATTCGATCGGATCCTCGACGGTGAGGATGTGGCCGTATTCGTTCTTGTTGATGTAGTCGATCATGCCGGCGAGCGTGGTCGACTTGCCCGAACCGGTCGGCCCGGTGACCAGGATCAGGCCCTGCGGCTGGTCGATCAACTGGCGGAAGATCGGCGGGCACCCCAGGTCTTCCAGGGTCAGCACTTCCGAGGGAATGGTGCGGAACACCGCGCCGGCGCCGCGGTTCTGGTTGAACGCGTTGACGCGGAAGCGCGCCAGGCTGGGAATCTCGAACGAGAAGTCGACCTCGAGGAATTCCTCGTAGTCGCGGCGCTGCTTGTCCGACATGATGTCGTAGACCAGCGCGTGCACCTGCTTGTGGTCCAGCGCCGGGATGTTGATGCGGCGGACGTCGCCATCGACCCGGATCATCGGCGGCAGGCCCGCGGACAGGTGCAGGTCGGACGCTTTGTTCTTGACCGAGAACGCCAATAGTTCAGCGATATCCATACGCTGCTTTTCCCCTTGGGCTGCGACTGGAAGGATGATTCCCCGGCCGGCAGTATAGCGCCCTTCCCTTTGCCGGAACGCCGCCGTGCCCCTCTCTCCGCTGCACCAGATCCGCCTGGACATGAACCGCGCCGCCGACGCCGCAGGGCGGCCGCACGCGCAGTTGCTGGCGGTGTCCAAGACCCAGCCGGCCGAGGCCGTGGCGGCGCTGGCCGCACAGGGCCAGCGCGCCTTCGGCGAGAACTACGTGCAGGAAGCGGCGACCAAGATCGCCGCGTTGGCCGATGCCGGTCTGGAATGGCATCTGATCGGCCACCTGCAGTCGAACAAGGCCGAACAGGCGGCGACGCTGTTCGACTGGGTGCAGACCGTGGACCGGCCCAAACTGGTCGCCGCCCTGGCCAAGGGCCGCGCCGCCGCATCCGCGCCGCTGAACGTGCTGATCCAGGTCAACATCGACGACGAGGCCAGCAAGCATGGCTGCCAGCCCGAGGCCGTGGACGCGCTGGCCGCAGCCATCGCCGCGCAGCCGAGGTTGGCGCTGCGCGGGTTGATGGCCATTCCCGCACCGTGGCCGGAGGCCGAACGCCGCATCGATGCGTTCGCGCGCATGCACGCCCTCTTCGAGCGGCTGCGTGCCGCCCATCCGCAGGTCGACACCTTGTCGATGGGCATGAGCGGCGACTTCGCCGACGCCATCGCCGCCGGCGCCACCATGGTGCGGGTCGGCACCGCCTTGTTCGGTGCGCGCGGTCCGCGTGCTGCGGGCTGAACCGGCTGCTGCCGCGCCGCATCAGCGCATCACTTGTGACACTGTGATGATTTGTCTACAGCCGCTTCAAAAACGATTCACCAACATCGGAATTCTGTCGTAGCCCATCTCGTTGAAAAAAATAGTGTTTCGGGATGAATGAAAGGTTCGCTCCGACAGTGCTTGCTGAACCGTGCGACACGGTTGCGAACCGTTAATTCAGTCACGTTTCAGATGCGCGCGCTTCGGCTTCCATGGCGGCGACCGCGGGTCATCCGCAGTCCATCGCCGAATGCGCTCGGCTCCAACGAGGTCACAGATGCAAGCATCCACCCGATTGCTGTTCGCCTCCTGCTTCATGGGTCTGCTGCACGTCCCCGCGGCACTGGCCGCGCCGACGGCGACGCCGGCCTGGACCAATGAAGAAGCGATGATGTCGCCCGCCGAAGTCCAGGCGCGCACCGCCTGGCGCGAAACCATGGCGCATCAACCGACACCGGCGGAAGGCTGCTTCCATGCCAACTTCCCCGATACGCAGTGGCAAACGGACGTCTGCAAGACCCTGACCCGCCGTGTGCATCCGATCCCGCACAAGATCCTGTTCGGCGCCACCGAAACCACCGGCAACGGCTACGACTACGCGCTGCGCTCCAGCAGCCTCATCAGCAAGGCCGTGGGCAGCTTCCCGCAGGTCACCGGCGTGACCTCGGAACAGGGCGTCGGCGTGGCCTCCTTCGGCGGCGGCGGCATCCTCGGTCCGAACGAGTACTCGCTGCAGATCAACTCCAACTACAACGCCACCACCAGCGTCTGCGGCGGCCGCTCCGGCTGCACCGTGTGGCAGCAGTTCGTCTACGCCACCGACTACGAGACCCAGGGCCAGGCCGCGGTGTTCATGCAGTACTGGCTGATCGGCTACGGCAGCAGTTGCCCGAGCGGCTGGATGAGCGGCGGCGGCTCGGACTGCTACCGCAACAGCAATGCGGTCAGCGCGCCGGACGTGCCGGCCACGCAACTGGCCAACGTCAAGCTGACCGGTTCGGCCACCGCCAACGGCAACGACACCATCACCTTCACCAACAACGGCACCGCCTACAGCGTCAGCGCCAAGGACAGCGTGGTCAAGCTGGCCACGGTGTGGAAGGACGCCGAGTTCAACGTGGTGGGCAACGCCGGCGGTTCCAGCGCCAACTTCAACTCCGGCTCGTCGATCACGGTGAAGGTGGCCGCCACCAACGGCTCCACCGCCGCCCCGACCTGCGCGGCCAATGCCGGCAGCACCGGCGAGACCAACAACCTCAACCTGGGCAGCTGCTCGACGGCCGGCGGCAGCACGCCGTCGATCACCTTCACCGAGTCCAACTGAGGCCGCCGCGCCGGTCCGCGCATAGCGGCTGGCGCGTTCTCGCCTCGCACGATCCGGTTGCGCCGCACCGCAGCACTGCAGCGCGGCGCAACCGCTACCATGACGCTCCCTCTTCGCGACGGTGTTGCGCCATGGCTTCCGCTCCTCCCGATTCCCACGCCGCCGACATCGCCTTCATCGGCGGCGGCAACATGGCGCGCAGCCTGATCGCCGGCCTGGTCCGGCAGGGTGCCGACCCGCGCCGCGTCCGTGTGGCCGAGCCGGTGGCGGCGCTGCGCGAGGCCCTGGTCGCCGACTACGCCGTCCACGCCGTCGCCAGCGCGGCCGAGGCCGCCGACGGCGCGGCGCTGTGGATGTTCGCGGTCAAGCCGCAGGTGCTGCGCGGGGTCTGCACCGAACTGGCCGCGCTGGCGCAGGCGCAGCGGCCGCTGCTGGTGTCCATCGCCGCCGGCATCACCACCGCGCAACTGGACCGCTGGCTCGGCGGCGGCCACGCCCTGGTGCGGGCGATGCCCAACACCCCTGCATTGCTCGGTGCCGGCGTCACCGGCCTGTTCGCCAGCGCCGGTGTCGACGCCGCGCAGCGGGCCCACGCCGAGCGCGTGCTGGCCGCCGCCGGGGTCACCGTGTGGGTCGCGGACGAAGCGCTGATCGATGCGGTCACCGCCGTGTCCGGCAGCGGCCCCGCCTACGTCTTCCTGCTCGCCGAGGCGATGGAAGCGGCTGGCATCGCGCAGGGCCTGCCCGCCGACACCGCGCGCACCCTGACCCTGCAGACCGTGCTCGGCGCGGCGCGCATGCTCACCGAGTCCGGCGAGGCGCCGAGCGAACTGCGCCGCCGGGTGACCTCGCCCAACGGCACCACCCAGGCCGCGATCGAGACCTTCCAGCACGGCGGCTTCGAGGCGCTGACCGCGGCCGCGATCGCCGCGGCGGCGGAACGCGGCCGTGCCCTGTCCGCCGCCAACGACGACTGAGCGCAGCGAACACCAGGCGGCGCGGTCGGCGCCCGGAATCCTCATCCACCACGCGTACACTGCAGTTCCTCCGCGCCGCCCGCCCCCACCTGGCGACTGCGCGCGACGATGTGTTAGCCACTCCAACCCGGAGAACGCCGATGCGTGTCCTGCCCGCTGCGCTGCTGTGCCTGGCCCTGGCCGCCTGCTCGGACCAGGACGCTCCACGTCCGGCGACACTGCTCGCCGCCACGCCGGCGCAGGCCGATTTCGGCGCGCTGCGCGTGCACTACAACGCCTTGCCCACGCTGGCGATGAGCGAGGACGTGGCGCATCGCTACGGCATCGCCCGCGAGGCCGACACTGCGCTGGTGATGATCGCGCTGCGCACTCTGCACGGCGGTGAGGAAACGCCGGCGGTCGGCACGGTAGACGTGGTGGCGACCGACCTCAGCGGACAACGCCAGCCGGTGGCGCTGCGCGCGGTCCGCACCGATGCCTACACCGACTACGTCGGTACGGTGCGCAGCAGCGCCCACGATCAGCTGCGCTTCGTGGTGAAGGTCCGCAGCGCCGACGGCGCCGGCACGGTGCGCTTCACCCGTAATTTCTAGCGCGCGTAGCGTCCCGCGCGCGCCTTCCCATCTGTAGGAGCGGCTTCAGCCGCGACCGGGCGTTACCGGGAAAGCCCGGTCGCGGCTAAAAGCCGCTCCTTGTATCTGGACCTGGCGCCCTTAAACAGGCGTCATGTCTTCCGACTGATCATCGGAGGAGGTGTGGGAAGTCCAGTCGCTCCTGAAGCTTAGAGCTTGCATCGTAGATCGGCTCCCCTCTCCACATGCTGGCCCTTGGGTGTCCGAACGGTATCCAGAGTCCGCCCCCGGCGTGAACTCGCATCGA